>NZ_FNBD01000002.1:0-466156 GCF_900102165.1 Cellulophaga baltica | reverse complement strand
AATTGTTATTGGACAATGGCGCAGACAAAGAAGCAGTTTCAAAACTAGGATTCACGGCTTCAAAATATGCTGAACTATCTGGAGCAACCGCAGCTTCAGTACTATTGAATTAATAAAAAACATCAATCAATCAAAAACATCTAAAAAAAAGGGAGCCCAATGGCTCCCTTTTTTTTAGCTTCATTGGGGAATGATATTATGAATTTAAGTACCACGAGATACTACTTTCCGTTCGCTCTTGAGAATGTACCGTTGGTCATAATGTAGTTTTAAATGGTCGATAATCAGTGTAAATTTATATCAGATAATAATGATAATCATTAAAGTATACCCATATAAAAGTTTCCATTACGAGTACGAGTATCAAACAAAAAGAAATAGTAAAGACCTTAATTTTTGCAACTATTATTAGCAGTTTTGTGCTCTATAAATTAGGATATATGCTGGGACAACTGATCTATAATTTAGGCTACTAAATATTAAATACCATAAAATCAAATGAAAAATTACAGCATTATAAAAATGGATTCGTCCTGGTCTACAGAACAACTTAGAATAGATGTAGAGCGATTCGTGAATCGAAAATCACGTGAAGGCTATGAGATTACAACCGTAGCTTTTGGTATAAACTTGTGGTGGATGCCTACCGCATTTATAACCATTTGTAAATAGCATACCGTTCGCTTATTCTAATTTACCGTTTGGCATAATTCACTTAGATAACCCCTTGAATAGATTTATTTTTAGGGTATAGAAATACAATAACCTTTAAAACCAATACTATGATCTCTTTAGTAAAATACATTATAGAAATAGTTATTAATCTTATCTTGCTTTAATAATTACTGTTTTTTAAGAAAAACAGTGTGTAAATTCACGTTACAAGTGAGAATATATCAGGAATGAATAAGAAAAAACAAACACAGAATAAAAATCTAAAATACGTAGTATATACCTTAATTGGTATCGCTTTTTTTATTGCTGTGATTGGTGTGGTAAGTTTTGTAGCACATGAATCAGGACATAGTGAGATAGGAAATATAGATGCCTATAACGCTGGTAAAAGACTGGGGATAAGATTAGGAATATTGGTTAATTTTATTCTGAAAAGCGGATTTTTAATGGGTAGTTTCATTGCTATAGCTGCATCCTGGGAGAAAAACAAATCCATATCAAAAGCTATGCTGCATGCAGTTCTAAGTTGGGGGTATGTCGTTTATTATGCAATAACCAGAAAAACAATTTTAAACAACTAGCCGTCGTCTAGTGTTTTGTAATTTCATTCGCTAAGAAATAATTAATGATTAAATTTTTAACCAAAAATCCTTTTTGGATTGTACAAATTATAGGCTGGTTTGTTTCCGGCTTGTTTGTGGCTTCTGCAAATAAATCAGGTTCTAATATTCAGGCTTTATTTTTTTTATTTGGAAGTATATTTATAGTCGGAATTTTTAGCACTTCACTTTTAAGGGCCTATTTAAAAAAGTTCGTTTCCGTAGAGAAGATTGGAATTAAACAAATAGCAATCATTTTTTTAGGTATATTTTTGACAACCATTTCTTGGTTTTTATTGAATTTTTGTTTTGGTTACTTGGTAGGACTTTTAGTAGATTCTGTTGATTTACATGTGAAAAAGAATTTTCTTGATTCACCAAATATTGGTCTTTTTGTTTTCATCCTAAACTTGTTTCTAATTATAATTTGGACCGTTTTATATTATGGTATAAAAATGTTGATTGATTATAATAGATCACGTATTGATAGGTTACGGTTGCGAGATAAAATAAAACAAGAACAGCTTAATATTTTAAAGGGGCATATAAATCCTGAGTTCATGTTTACGTCCTTAAATAATATCAAGGGGTTAATGTTGGAAGATGTTTCAGACTCTAGAAATAAACTTACACAGCTCGCAGAGTTGCTGCGGTATTCTTTGACTAAAAACAATATCAATACCGTTTTATTGGAGGAAGAGATTGCGTATGTCTATAATTTTATAGAGTTAGTTTTTATTGAAAACAAGACAGCATCCACTATTGAATGTCATATAGATGAAGCCACCAAAAAGTTAGAAATTCCGCCAATGCTATTACTTAATATGATAGAATTAGCGACGAAACACGGAGTATTACTTCATAACGTAAAAGGGGAGATTTTCATTCATTCCGAAAGAAGAGAAGATCAACTTTTTTTAACGGTAACCCATAGCGGAGCGTCTAGTCCAAAATCACAAAGGAAAGTATTAGAGAAAAGTATCCAGCAGCGCTTAAAATTGCTGTATAAAGAGGAGGCGCACTTCTCAAGAACTTTTAAAGAGGGGCATACGATACTAGAATTAGTGCTACCCATCATCGAAGAAAAAATCACAGAAGTATAATCCATGAAATTAACGAAGACAAATAAAGAGCTGCTTTTTTGGATTTTACAAATCTTAGGTTGGGTAGGAATGAGTTCCCTTATTCTTATTTTTCCTTTTGGTTTTAGTAAGACCTACATGCTATACAGCTTTATAGTAGGAAGCGCAATAGGTATTGTAAGTACTTCAATTTTTAGACATTATTTAAATAATAATATTGACATTGAAGTATTTGGAAAAAGGAGTATTATAAATTTAGTGGTGTCTTTTTTTGGCTGTAGTTTACTTTATTATTTTTTATTGTTTACAACAGAAGAAATTTATGAACTGTATATTGGAAGAACGGCAACGGAAATAAAATGGATTAAAGAAAATATAGGTGTTCTGTCTGCATTATTTAATACCATGATTACTGTTTTTGGGTGGACTATAATTTATTTTGCGATTAAATTTGTAATAAACGCTAACAAAAATAGATTAGAAAGTTTAGAGCTTAATGCCACATTACGGGAAGCACAATTAAATACGCTGAAGGGACAGGTAAATCCGCATTTTATGTTCAATAGCCTTAATAATATTAGAGGTTTAATGTTAGAAGATGTGAATAAATCTCGAGAGATGATTACCAAGCTTTCTGAAATGCTTCAATATGCACTGTCTAAAAATACTGTTGATGCTATTGCTTTAAGAGAAGAGGTAGATATGGTAGATAATTACATCGCCTTAGCCAAAATACAAATGGAAGACAGGCTGCACTATGAAAAAGAAATAGCGGCAGAAAGTTTAACGATTATGATTCCTCCCATGATTATACAATTATTGGTTGAAAATGCAGCAAAACATGGGATCTCTAACTTAAAAAATGGAGGTATAATTCTTTTACAAACTATAGTTACAGCTTCTGAATTGCAAATTGTGGTAAAAAATACAGGAAAACTAAGTATCAGTGAAAACTCTACTAAATTAGGATTAAAAAATATACGACAACGTCTACGATTACTTTATGGTCCAAAAGGACAATTTACCTTAGAGGAAATTGAAAATGAAGTTATTGCCACTATAAAAATACCGACCCTATGAAAAAAATAAAAACTGTAATTGTAGAAGATTCTCGTTTGGCGCGGAATGAAATTAAAGAATTATTAAAGCAGCATCCGGAATTAGAACTTATTGGAGAGGCAGAAAATGTGGATGAAGGTTTTGAATTAATCAATGCATCAAAACCAGACTTGTTGCTCTTAGATATTAATATGCCAGAAAAAGATGGCTTTGAATTGTTAGAGATGTTAGACGAGGTTCCGATTACCGTGTTTACCACAGCATTTGATGAGTACGCTATTAAATCTTTTGAATATAACGCCTTAGATTATTTATTAAAACCAATTAATGATAAGCGTTTTTCTCAGGCTATGGATAAGGTGAAAGCCACATTAGAAAAATCAGGTACAGAAGAGGTGCCAGCCAATACAGAGCGACTAACAGAAAGTAGTCAGATTTTTATTAAAGACGGCGAAAAATGCTGGTTGGTTAAAATAGGGGATATTTTATTGATAGAAATTGTGGGGAATTATTCCCGCGTTTATTTTCAAGACCAAAAGCCAATGCTCTATAAATCTTTAAATCAAGTAGAAGAAAAATTGCCTGTAGAAAACTTTTTTAGGGTAAATCGACAGCAGATTATCAATATGAATCACATTAAAAATGTGGTGCCTTGGTTTAATGGTAAACTAAAGTTAAGCATGAATAACGGAGAAGAGGTGGAAGTATCTAGAAGACAATCTTACATCTTTAAAGACCGTATGAGCTTTTAGTAGCACTAAAATTATATTTATAAGTTCTAGCGAATATTGACCACTTAAAAGACCAGAAATGAATTTAGCGGAAAAAACTTCAGAAAAACTCCAAGGAGAATTAAAAGTAATGAAAGTTATAACACGAGCACTTATAGGTGTTCTGGGAGCTCTCTTTCTATTTTGTGTATATGGCTTATTGACCAATGAAGACAATACCTTTTTTATTTCTATGATTGTTGTCCCAATAGTTTTAGGCGCAATTATTCCTTTGAATTACGCTGAAATGAAAAAAATAAAAACCCAACTGGAATCTCAAAAATCAACAGATTTGAATTCAAATTTGCAGGTTTAAGTGTAAGTGAGCTTTTAATAGTTTTATGCTTACATTTAGAAACAATAACCATGAACATTTACCGATGAAAAATAAAATAGTATTACTATCACTAATGTTGCTGAGTTTTCTTTCGAACGCTCAAAATAGTAAAGAAGTTTCTCAAGAATGGATATCTATCAGTCAGTTTTTAGATGTTACGGTAGAGAAGGATACGAAATTTAAACTAATAGGATTTGCAAAGGCAGATTTAGTTGATGATAAGGCAATGGCTGCCCTTTGGACAAGAGTTGATAATGAAGGTGGCGAATTAGGCTTCTTTGATAATATGGGAGACCGGCCTATACGCTTAAATGAATGGAAATCTTATACCATTGAAGGTGTTTTAACTAAAGACGCTAGAACCTTAAATTTTGGAGCCTTATGTTACGGAAATGGCACTTATCTTTTTGATGAATTTCAGTTGTTTATAGAGAATTCTAAAGGTGTTTTGGCGCCTGTAATTATAGATAATTCAAGTTTTGAAAATGGCATATCTAATGGTATAGTTCCTAAATGGAGTCAAGGTATCGGTAGAGGAAAAGTAGTCAAAGTAAAAGAATTTGAAATAAGCTCAAGCGATGATGCAGCAAAAGGTAAGAAATCTTTGAAGCTAGTGGGAGCGGGGATAGAACTTTCCGTAGCTACTATAGGCAATTTAGAAGGGGCGTCTCCTCAAATCGGTTCTATGATTTCTATGTTAGAAGATTTAAAATCTAGGGTAGAAAGTAGAGTAAAAAATATGTCAACCTATGAACTAGATCATCTGCACGATGAAAAGGCAAATAGAATAGGGGCTTTAATTATGCATTTAGCAGCAGCAGAAAAGTATTATCAGGTATTTACTTTTGAAGGGCGCGGTTTTAATGAAGAAGAAAATGAAATTTGGTTGGATGCTTTAAATTTGGGAGCTGCCGCTCGAGATAAATACAAAGGGCATGAAGTGCAGTACTACCTAGATATCTATAATGAAGTACGAGCAGAAACAATTGCAGAACTTAAAAAGAGAGATGATAAATGGTTTGAAGAAATACAACCAAGTTCAGATATAAGCAATCACTATTGTTGGTTTCATGTAATGGAACATCAATCTAGTCATTTAGGTCAAATACTTTTTTTAGCGAAACGTATACCACCAGAAGTAGAACTAACGATTCCTGAGCCAATAAAAGATTAGTCTAATGAATAAAAAGTATTGACTTCAAAAAAATACACATTCATTTAAAATTTCATATTAAGAAATATGCTAATTGGTTGGGCCGGTGCAGTACTTTTTATTTTGTCATACTTATTACTAAGTATAGGTAGATTATCATCTAAGTCTAAAGTGTATCATACTTTAAATATACTTGGCGCCATTTGTTTGGTTATAAACGGTTTTATGCTGCGAGATGTTCCGAATATTGTCGTTAATCTAATTTGGGGGTTAATAGGAGTATATGCTGTTATCAAAATTGTTAAGTAGTTTCATGCTAATCCATAAAATCAAGAATATTTAACGCATACTTAATATAAACCAGTTCTTTTTTCTTGTAATCTTCCGTGTTTTCGTTAAAAGTCCCTAAATAATAATAGGCACCATCAATTAAAGCAAATATGATTTCTGTGATTTCATGGATATCTTCGTTGCAGATTATACCGTTCTCTTTTGCCTCAATAAGTTTTGTAGCTAAAACGGTATGTAGTGCTTGCAGATAGCTTTTAAAGCTGTCGTTAAAATCTTTTTTTCTATAAATTAAAGCGTAACAACTGTAAAAAACACCATCGTCAAAATATTTATTCCAATTTCTTGAAAAAAGAGAGGTTATTAGATTGTGAAGTTTTTGTTTGGTATCTATAATGCCATTTTCATCGTTTTGAACAATATTTAAATGTTGTTCCAGTATAAACTCATTCAACCCAATTAGAAGTTCGTCCTTGGTTTTGAAATAGTGCATAATTAAGCCATTACTTATGCTTAAATCCTCGGCAACTTTGGCAATTGAGGTATTTTCCAGGCCAATCTCTTTTGCTACTTTATAGAATGCTTTTATTATTTCTTTTCGTCTAGCTACAGACACACTTTTTCTTCCCATGTAAGATTTTTATTTAGACAAATGTAACATATTAAGATAATTAGGGCTTTCTGTAGTCCATTACAAATTAACATTTAATTAAAGTTTTATTAATTGAACGTTCATTCAATTAATAATTTATAAAAATACTTTTGACGCAGATTTTAGTGTAACCAATTAAACCTAAAAAATGCGACCACAAGTAAAATACATTTTATTTTTTTCATTGTTAGTAACACAAATACTAGCTGCGCAGCATCATGAAAATTCAGGTAGGAATAAGAAAGTTGTTTTTGTAATTGTAGATGGTATAGCTACAGATATGCTTCAAAAAGCATCAACTCCTTATTTAGATAGTATTTCAGTTGTTGGTAGTTATTCCAAAGCCTATGTAGGCGGTAAAAAAGATGCCTACTCAGAAACCCCAACTATTTCTGCAGTTGGCTATAATAGTTTGCTTACGGGGACTTGGGTAAATAAGCACAATGTGTATGGTAACAGTATTAAGGCACCAAATTATAATTATCCAACAATTTTTCAGGTTTTTAAAGCGCAATATCCAAATAAAAAAACAGCAATTTTTTCTACATGGTTAGACAATAGAACAAAATTGATAGAAGGTATTGGTTCGGATAAAAATGTAACCCTGGACTATGCTTTTGATGGGTTTGAACTAGATACAATTAAGTATCCCCATGATTCCTTACGTCAGTATATAAAAAACATTGATAAGCTTGTAGCAGAAGAAGCGGCAAGATACATTAAAACAGAGGCGCCAGATTTATCGTGGGTGTATTTGGAATATTCTGATGATGTTGGCCATGGATTAGGCGATAGTCCGCAATTAGATCTGGCTATTACGTATGAAGATAACTTAGTAGGTAAAATATGGAATGCTGTAAAAGAACGTGAAGCAAACTTTAATGAAGATTGGTTACTCGTTGTAACTACAGATCATGGTCGAAGCCCAAAAGATGGCCGTCATCATGGAGGGCAAACAGATCGAGAGCGTGCAACATGGATCGTTACGAATGAAAAAAATACAAACGACTTTTTTAAAAATGAGCTTGTTGCAATTACAGATATCTATCCAACGATGTTGCGCTTTCTAAATATTAAGGTATCAAAAGAGGTACGCTATGAAATTGATGGAACACCATTAATTGGTCCTGTAGATGCTTTTGATTTAACGGCAAGTAAAGAGAGTGATACCATTGTCCTCCGTTGGAAGAACGCTACTAAAAATGGAGAAAAAGGAACCTTTTATACTTCGAACACCAATGAATTTAAAGAGGGTAAAAAAGATACTTATAAAAAAGTAGCTAGAGTGAGTTTGGCTAATGAAGAGACTACGCTATCGCTTAAAAAGCATAAAGGCAAGATGTTAAAAATAGTATTAGAAACTCCGAATAATGTACTCAATACTTGGTACATCAATAATAACTAAAACCAATTTAACTAAACATTAAAAGAAAATGAATTTTAAAATTACGCTAGTTCTAGTACTGCTTGCATCCTGTTTTGGATATGGACAACAATTGATTAAAGGCACGGTTGTAGATGAAAATAGTATACCTCTAATGGGGGTAAGTATTGTAGTAGCCAATTCGGCAAACGGGACAACTACAGATTTTGATGGTAATTATACGATTAGCGCCACGAATGGGGAAGTACTTATATTTTCTTCCATGGGTTTTAAAACCGAGCAAGTTACGGTTTCAGATGCAACTATTGTACGTGTTACCCTAGTTGAAGATGCTGCGGCATTAGAAGAAGTTGTCATAACAGCTTTAGGAATAAAGAGAGAAAAAAAAGCACTTGGATATGCTGTACAAGAGGTAAAGGGGACTTCTTTAGAAAAAGCAAAAGAACCTAATTTAATTAACTCTTTAACCGGTAAAGTTGCTGGTTTAAATATTAAAAACTCAACAGATTTATTTCAGAGTCCAGAAATTAGCTTAAGAGGCGCTAAACCTTTAGTGGTTATTGATGGTATTCCTGATAGATCTGCTGATATTTGGAAAGTTAATTCTGATGATGTAGAAAGCATTAGTGTACTTAAAGGAGCTACAGCATCTGCACTCTATGGATCTGTTGGTAGAAATGGGGCCATCATGATTACCACTAAAAAAGGAGAAAAGGGTAGGCTAACAGTAACAATAAATAGTTCCGTACTTTTTCAGCCTTCTTTCACTAAAGTTCCAGATGTACAAACGGTTTATGGAAACGGAAATCAAGGGCAATATGCTTATAGTAATGGATTAGGTAGTGGTTCTGAAGGTGGCGGATGGATCTGGGGCCCCAAAGTAGATCAATTAGACCCATCTACACCTAGTGGGTTTTTTGAGACAACTCAGTATAATAGCCCAACAGATGCAGCAGGTAATTTAATTCCTATCCCGTTTACTTCAAGAGGAAAAAACAACATTAAAGACTTTTTTCAAACTGGGTCAATACAAACTAATAATGTAAGTGTAAACTGGGGTAATGATAAAGCTAGTTACAGAATGTCTGTTTCTAATGTCTATCAAAAAGGTATTGTGCCAAACACAGATTTAGGAAATACATCATTCACAGTAGGGGGCACTTTAAATCCTTCGGATAATTTTAAAGTTAGTTCTAGCTTAACTTATAACAAGCAATACACAGATAACTTTCCAGAAGTTGGTTATGGACCCACTAATTATTTATATAACTTACTTTTATGGACAGGTGTAGATGTAGATGTAAAAGATTTACGAAATTATTGGCGAGAAGGTCAAGAAGGGTATCAGCAAAGGCATTTTAATGTATCTTACTATAACAATCCTTATTTTCAAGCGTATGAATACGAGCGCGGATATGATAAAGACAATGTCTTTGGGAATGTTGCTTTTGAGTTTAATATAACACCAGAGCTTAGTATTAAAAGTACAAGTGGAATAAATGTTTATAGTCTAAATAGAACGTACAAAGAGCCAAAAAGTTATATTGGTTACGGGAATAAATCATTAGGTAATTTTACAAATTCGGATAGTCGTTATTTTGATATTATATCCGATTTGGGCTTAAAGTACGAAAAGAGTTTTTCTGACAATTTTAGCCTGAAAAGTGAGGTAGCCTACTCTAATTATTTTCGTAAATCAACTATAGCAAGTACACAAACAGATGGTTTAAATATTCCTGGCTTTTATAATTTGGCAAATAATGCAGGTGCAAGCTATATTGCTACTAATAGAGAAGAAAAAGATGCCATAAAAAGTGTGTATGGTTTTATAGATTTGTCTTTTTACAATGCATTTTATGTATCTATTACCGGTAGAAATGATAAGGTCTCTACCTTACCAAAAGAAAATAATTCATTCTTTTACCCATCGGTCTCTGGATCCTTAGTGTTATCAAGTCTTTTTACAATGCCAAACGCTATTAGTTTTGCAAAGTTAAGAGGTTCTTGGTCTAGGGTATCTGAAGGGAAAATAGGAGAAGAAACAGATCCTTATGCCTACATTCAGGCCTACGATAAAGGGACTACTTGGAATGGCAATACTTCTGCAGCCTTTGGTACAAGTTTATTAGCGCCAGGTCTAGAACCAGAAACCTCAGACACTTGGGAAGTGGGAGCTAATATTAGATGGTTTAACAATAGAGTAGGTTTAGATGTAGCGTATTTTGAGGCAACTGATTATAATAATTTAATTTATAGTCCGATTTCTGATGCTACGGGCTACGAAAGTATTTTACTAAATGGCGATGAATTTAAGCGTAAAGGCCTTGAATTTGTATTAGATGCGAAGCCAATTGAAACAGCAAACTTTAGCTGGAATATACTCTTTAATTTAAGTAAGTTTAGAAGATTTCAAGAAGAAATTTATGGAGATAGAGAACAGACCGAAGGTTTTATAAAAGTTGGTGATCGGACAGATAAAATTTATGCAGATGTGTATCAAACAAACACAGAAGGAGAAGTTATTTTCGAAAATGGTTTTCCTGTAAATGATCCTTATCAAAGATATATAGGGGAAGACGATCCAGATTGGACTTATGGAATTTCCAATTCCTTGAGCTATAAAAATCTTAATTTATCCTTCTTATTTGATGGTAGAATTGGGGGGTTAATTTATTCTACAACCAATCAAAAAATGTGGTGGGGAGGTAAACATAAAGGTACAGTGAATCAATTTAGAGACGATGCTAACAGTGGCGTAAGTTCTTATGTTGCACCGGGTGTTAAAGTAGTTGGTGGTGCTGTTTCTTATGATGTGAATGGTGCAATCACTAGTGATACTAGAACCTATGCGCCAAATGATGTGGCTGTTAATTACATCAATTTTATGCAAACCACTAGTAATGGTCATAATACAAATTACCATTATTACAAAGAGTCATTTGTAAAGTTAAGAGAAGTAACACTTACGTATAATTTTCCTAAAAAAGTATTAGATAATACCCCAATACATGAGTTTAGCTTGTCATTAATTGGTCGTAATCTTTGGTTGAATTCAAAGGTGCCAAACATAGATCCTGATTCAGGAGTAGATGCTTTACAAGCACCATCTACAAGAAATATAGGTTTAAACTTAAACGTAAAATTTTAAATAAAAAATAAAATGAAAAATTATAGTATATACATTTTATGTGCACTTTTCTTTACGGTAAGTTGTACCAAAATAGAAGATTTACAAGATGATCCTAATAGAGCAACTTCTGTTAGTCCAGATTTATTATTAACTAATATCGAAACAAAAGCATTTAATAATGTTAGTTTAAATAGCGCTTTAGCTAGTAGATATCTAACATTTACAGACGGTATTAATGAAAATCAATATTACAACTGGCAACAAGCTTCATTTGCTAATTATGACAACATTAAGCAAGTGCATAAAATGATTGAAGAAAGTGAAAAAGCAGAAACAGAAGTCTATTCAATTTTAGCAAAATTCTTTAATTCTTATTTTATAACGGAGCTAACTATGGTTTTCGGAGAAGTTCCTTATAGTGAGATTTTAGCTACAGGAGAAGAAAATTATACACCTGTTTATGATACACAAGAAGCTATTTTTCTGAAAGTTTTAAATGATTTGAATGATGCCTCTAATGCGCTAGCAACAAACGAAGAGCTGATATTAGGAGATGTGATTTATGATGGTGATAAAACAAAATGGCGTAAATTAATTAACACGTACTATTTAAGAGTATTGTTAATGTTGTCTAACAAAACGGACGTAGCTTCTTTGAATGTTATAGGAAGATTCCAGGAAATTTTAGAGAACCCAACTAAATATCCATTGTTTGATTCTAATGAGGACAATGGCGCATTGGTATATGTAAACATTCAAGATAACAGATATCCTCTGTTTAATAATAACGAGTTACAGACTGCATATTATTTAGAAGAGTCTTTTGTAGACAGGCTCAAAGATCTGGAAGATCCAAGGTTGTTTGTTTTTGCTGAAAAAACACCTGCAGCTATTGCTTTAGCAGATGATGATTTTAATGCTTATGATGGTTTATATGGAAGTGCTATTTTTAGTGATAATGCAGCTAAAGCGGTTGCAGGGAATGCCTCTAGAATAGCTCCTCGGTTTTACAATGATCCTATAAACGAGCCTAGTCTGTTAATTGGCTATTCAGAGTTACAATTTATTCTAGCAGAAGCGGTAGCAAGAACTTGGATTTCTGGTGATGCGGCATCATACTATAATGAAGGTATAAAAGCGTCAATGAACTTTTACGGTATTTCAGAGGTATCTGCTTACTTAGCGAAGTCCGAAGTTCAATTAACTAGTGCTATTGCTATGGCACGTATTGCAACACAAAAGCATATAGCGTTGTTTTTAAATACCGGATGGCAAATGTTTTATGAGCAACGAAGAACAGGATATCCTGAATTTAATGTAGATGGTGGTGGAACCTTAAATGAGGGTAGAATACCCAAAAGGTGGTTGTATCCTGCCAATGAAGCCACAAATAATGCAGCAAGTTTAAAAGCTGCTATTAATAGACAGTTTACCTCCGGGGATGATATTAACTCATTGATGTGGCTTCTAAAATAGCCTTGTTCAAATAGTATGATGCCAGAAAAACCCAGCACATGAGTGTGCTGGGTTTTTTATACTTAACGTTTTAAAAGATTACTTCCTTTTGACCCGTATAATATAGGTGGCGATAATAGCACCATTGTATTTTAAGTGAACGTCGTATAAGCCCGCCTTCGTAAACTTATAAGAAATGCTATAGTCAGAATCATGCTGAAAAAATGTAGTGTCTATGGTCTGCGTGGCATAACCATTTCCTATTTCTAGGACTAGATCTGCTGGATCTAATCTTTCAGCACTGGAAAATTTAAAGTGAATACGTTCATTTTTGATAATTTCTGTTTCTAGTGCTAATGGGAATTCTGGATTGATGGAAAAGTTAAATGCATTTTTATACACTATAGGACCAGAAATAAAATGTTCAAAGCTTGGCATGTCTTCCAATAAAGACCATTTTTTTTCTAAAGGATAATGGTTTCGTATAAACAAACTTGGTTCTGCCAAGAAATAACCATCGTGATATTCAAATTGGAATTCAGGATACCCTTCCTTAAAAACTATTTGTCCAGCAGACCAAGTGGCATCACATAAATACCATTTACCATTCAATTGCACGCTATTCCAAGAGTGGTTAGGGAGGCTTTCCAGCGTTAATGGCAATGTTGGTGTACGGCTATGACCATCAATAATCTCACAAGGTATTTCTGCTAAGCTAGCCATCTCACGAACTAAATATGCATAGCCCGTGCAAGCTGTTTTTTTGTTGCGAATTAACTGTTCAAAGACCTTAGGAGTATAGTCTTGATTCCATGCTAAGAAAGCGGTGCGATCTTTTTCTATTTTACTTCTCTTACTTTTCGTTTTTGCATATGAGTTGTAGTCATTTTCAATATTGGTACTTATCCAAGTATATATCGCTCTAAATTTCTCTACGTCTGTGTGTAAATTTGTAGTTAGGTTATGAACAAGTATAGGAAGACTTTTTAAACTAGCTCCTTTATTTTGATAGGCAACACTATCTGCTTTAGAAAAATCTATGGCATTAAATGCTGAGCGTTGCCCATAGCTTATGCTTGCGCATAAAATAAAAATAAGAAAGGCATACCTCATTAGTTAAAAATAGAACCAATTTTCTGAGCAATGTTTCTTTTTGGCTGGTATACTCCTTCGATAGAAATATCTCCCATAAGTTCTATATCTGCCGAATCAAAAAGTATAGAAATTTCAATGGTATCTGTTTCACTTTTGGTGATGGTGTAACGCTGAGTATCATACCCTACATAGCTAAAATCAAGAACATCACCTTCAGATAAGCGTCTGCTGAATTCAAAATTGCCATCAAAATCTGTAGACACTCCTTCATTCGTTCCTTTTAGAACAACAGAAACACCAGGTAGTGGTAAATTTTCCTGATCTACCACAAGACCTTTTACCTTGTATTTGTTGCTTTGAGTTGCATTGGTAGTAGCTCCCGGATTTGAAACTAATTCTGTTTGTACACTAGTGTTTAATGCTTCATCTTGTGCGTTAACGCTAGATATGGCACATAATGATAATAATGAGAAGCTCATAGCGCCGATACTTTTAGTTAAAAAATTATAAGAGGAAACGTTTGAGTCTGACATTTGTAAATCGTTTAATTGTGAGGTTTTAAATCGGCCGCAAGTGCTGTTTGTTGCAGTACATAAATAGTTTAATATTTCGCTTTTAGACATGGTTGTAAAATCGATTACTTCCTTTTCGCAAGAGCCGCAAAAACCGCCTTTATCGGTGGTACTAAAGGTACTAAATTTCTCTGAACATGGTTTCTTTACGGATACGCTAATGGAATTTTTCATAGGCTTTGGTTTTAATTAGATACCTCTAAGGTATAGGAAAACTAAAGCCTATAAAACCAACAATGAGGCTACACAGCTATTGAATGCGTAAACCCACCTTTTTGGTGAGTTTACATTTTTTCATCCTAATTAGTTGGCATCAATTGTTACGCGTACGCCTTCACTATGACTGCTAAATTCAGGCGCGTACATACTTTGTATCGTTGTAATACCATTACTGAAATTTCCAGCATTATTTACACGTAAATCATATTCAAAGACATACACTCCTTTTGGTAAAAAGTCAAAAAAGAAATTAGTGCTAGCATCTTTGGTACTTTCATAGTATCCTAAACCATCTTGCCATTTGTATTGAGAAAATATATTGATGGGTTCAAAACCAGCGGCACGCATATCTTTCATATGAATAAATTCCATATCTCGGTCTGCGAGTAATTCAATACGTACGCGCACTAAATCGCCCACAGCTAATTTGGTGTTTGCTGTAATTTCAGAAATCTTCTCTCCCGTAGCTGTATTCTTTTTTAAGAACAACTTCTTTTTTAATTTCAAGGGTGTTTCTGCTGATGTAATTTTATCGAGGTCTTCAAAATATTGCCAGTAAAGGGCACCCCAAGCAATTCCAGCTCCTTTTTTACTAATTTGAACTTCGGCCATTTTCGGTGTAATTTCAGACTTGTTCCATGAAGTTTTATAGTAGCCAGTACCCGCTTCTACTCTTACACCTTCTAATTTTTCTGGAGCTATTTCTTCGCCACCAACAAGCACTTCTACTGCATTGGTTACTGCTATCCAATCACTGCCTTGTAGTAGCAGCGCATAAACAGCTTCTGTAGTTGCCTTGGTCGTTTTCCACTGGTTGGTCTGTTTGTTCTTAAGTAACCAGATTTTTAAATTATCTATAGTCGTTACATCATTCTGGATTTCAGAGAAAGCTTCAATTAATAGGGCTTGAGTTTCAATAGGCGCCTGGTACCAATACCATGAATTGGTGTTTTCTTTCCAATACATTCCTAATTCATCACTAGTAATACTATTCTCTTCTAAGTGGCGTATTATTTTGGTGGCAGTAGCCTTATCTTGCATTCGGTGCATAATTAAAGCCAACATTCCTTTGCTATACAGATTCCTATTTTTCCAATAGTTCTGAATTTGTCCTTTGTAATAAGCGGTAACCTCATCAACTTTTTTAGAAGTTTTTATGTCACTAAAGAAAGAACGCATGTAGAGGTACTGTACTTGAGAATGACTCAGATGATCTTTGCTTATGTCTTTGGTGTGATTTTTCATATACTCATATTCAGCAACAAAGGCATTGTCTAAATAAGAGATTGCTTTTTTAATCATAGTGCTTTGTTCTTGCGCTGTTTCAGAAGAAATGATAAGCTTATTTAAATGCCCAAGACCTGTAATGATGTGCTGTGTGATGTATCTGTTTTCACGACCGCCAGCAAACCAAGACCACGCGCCATTAGACATTTGATTTTGTGCTAATTTGCTAAATGCGCTTTCTTGAGATGCTCTCATTTTATTTAGATCAAAAAGCAATGCAATACGTTTCTTTTGCTCTGTTTCTGATTGCGCATCACGTAACCAAGGGGTTTCTTGAATTAAGAGCGATTTTAACTCTTCATTCTTTTCTAAATTACTAAGCAAAGCATCCGCGTTTGCCCATTGATTAAATACCTCCTGAATTTTAGGATTGCTATTGGCAATGTAACTCGCTAAAGTGTTTGCATAATAACGGGCAAATGTTTGTTCATTACATTCATATGGGTATTCCATTAAGTACGGCAAAGCTTGCACCGCATACCAGGCTGGGTTTGAAGTAATCTCTAAAGTAAGTTTATGATTACGTAGTGTTTTGGAAGTATTGTTCTTTAATTTGTCTAAGCTAAAAGTTTTTGTTTGGTTGCTTCTTACCCACATAGGTAAAGATTCTGTGACCAACATTCTATTAGAAAGTACAGGCCACATATTTTGTTCTCCATCACTAAAATCTCCTGCTTTTGCTAGAATTTTATAAGACACGGCTTGCAATCCTTCAGGAACAGTTATGGTCCAAGATACTTGTGTGTTTCCCGTTGCGTCTACTGAAAATTCTTGCTGTGCATCTTTTGTAATATCTGTAGTAATATCAGCATTTGATACGGCATCGATTAAGACAATTTTTGCTTGCCCTGTTAGACTTTTCTCTGTTAGATTAGAAATTTTAGAACTCACAACGATTTGATCACCTTCCCGTAAAAACCGTGGAGCATTTGGCAGTACCATTAATTCTTTCTGTGTAACCGTAGTAAATTGAGCTGTGGCCGTTTCTAGATTCTTAGTATGTGCAAGCAGTTGTAATTTCCATTGTGTTAATGCTTCTGGTGTGGTAAAACTAAAAGAGACATTTCCTTCTTTATCTGTTTGTAATTGTGGGAAGAAAAAGGCTGTTTCTTGTAAATTTTTACGAATTTGAACTTCCCCAAATTCGGAGTCAGGCTGTTCTGCGCTTGGACGACCAGGAACAGCATCGTTTTCTTTATTTTCTATTGGTGCAGCGTTTGATTCCATGGCCATTTCTGCAACTCCAGCGCTATCTTCCATCTCACTCATGATTTCCATGGTCGGAGCAGATTTACTCATCATTTTTCGAGATAAATAAGCTCCAGAACGGTTATTGTATCCTAGGTTTAAATCAAACCATTTGAAGGTATCGTAATACTGAGAAACAGAAACGTAATTGGTATCAAATTGCCAGTAAGACATAAAAGATTTGACTCCAAAACTACGGTTAGCATTACTACGTTGGTAAGCATAATAATTATGCTTGTACAGTGGGTTAAAACCCCATGAGTGACCTCTAAATGCATCTAAAGAGGCATCATACATACTTGCTAAAAGTTCTGCGGCTACTTTATCTCCTTTAGGTCCTTTTATTTTAAACGACCACGTTTCATCAGTCCCAGGTTTTATCTTATCTCTAAACGTTACGGTTTCAATTTGTAAATCGGTTATAGGATAAGGTACAGGAACTATAACATTTCCTGATGCATAAGAATTAAATGCCGCATAGGAATAATTGATGGCAAAACCACCTAAATCTTCCGTATCAATTGGTATTGTAAATGATTTTTTATTTTCTGATAAATGAATAATTTTTGTGTCAACTATCTTATACTCTTTTTCAATGGTCAGCGTCACATACAAATCTTTGGCGGCAGTTTTTAAAGTGATTTTTGCCTTATCGCCAATTTCATAATTTGGTTTGTCTGTAGCAATACTAAAAATTTGTTGATCTGCTAAGCTTTTATCATCAGAGCTATAGACTGTAGTTTGTACTTTTTCTTCTACTAGTTGACCAAATTTATCGGTAGTGGCTAATTCTATACGGTACTTCCCAGATTGCCATTTTTTGAGGTTAGGCAAACTAACTTCGTTTGTTTTGCTCGTATTGAATTGAGTTTCCCACAGCAAGTCAGCATTTTCCCATGTATTCGCATCATATTCACTAGCATAAGCATCATGTGGATATAATGACTTAAATTTTTCTTTTCCAAAATAATCATAGTCCGGCGCAGCCCATGGTCTAGGTCTTAATACGGCAGAAGGTGCTTGTAACTTGTATATTTTTAAAGTCCCTGAAGATGCAACCGTTTTGCCATTAAGATTAGTGGTATATAAGGCTAGCTTGTTTTCACTGGCATTTTTATCTAGTCTAGCAGCCACAGCAATAGTTGCGTTTAAAGCATGGTAGCCTACATTTACAGTGGTGGCGGTACTATGTGTTTCACCATTAATATCTGTAATGTCTGCCGTAACTTCGTAACTAAACGTAGGTAAATTTTTTGCAGAAGTACTGTGGTCTACAATAGCTTTAAAATCAAATTCAAAATTACCAGAGGCATCCGTAGTGGTTTCACCAAAAGCTATTTCTTGTGGCGTATAGTTTTGGTAAGAACGGTACCAGTAATACCATCTAGGATAATATACAGCACGTTTTACACGGTAGGTAACTTTTGCATCTGAAATTGCACTTCCTGCATAGGCCATTGCTTTTCCATGTACTTTAATCATATCATTTACCCGATACGTTTCCGTAATAGGGTTAAAGTGTACTTCAGATTTTGGACGTTTGTATTCTTCTACAGAAAAGTTAGTACTGCCATTTAATCCATATGTGCTATTACTGGTCTGAAGACTAAAATTTCCTGTTAAGCCATTAGAGGGTAAAATAAATTCTCCAGAAAAAGAGCCATATTCATTGGTTTTAAAATTCTGGCTACTTACTTCTTGGTAATTTGCATCAAGCAATTTAACCGTAACGTCTGTGGCTGCAATAATAGATTTTTCCGAGTCAGAATCTGCTACAGCTATTCCTTTAAAAAATAAAGGTTGTCCTGGTCTATAAATACTTCTATCAGTGAAAAGAAAAGTAGAGTAAGAGGTATGCTTTTCATTATTTCTAGAGTAATTATGATTAATGTAAAATCCGGTAAAATAAGCAACCTCATTATCTGCCGTAACTTTTATACGTACATCTGTCCAATAGTCCTCAGATTTTTCAAAGGTTATATTTCCGTTTTCATCAGAAGTGTATGTTTTATTTAGGTATTTATTATCATAATTAATTCGGTACGTAAAGCGTACTTGTGCATTAGAAATAGGTGCGCCGTTGTTTCTGTTAATTACTTGGAAACTATTGTTTCCGTTCAATTGATTCTCGCTAAGCACTAGATCGGTCACGTTTAATGCGCTATACGCAAAAGAATTTTGGTCGAGTTTATTATCCTTTGCCACTAGTAAGTAATAACCATTTGCTAAAGTCGGAATTTCTATTTCTATAGCATGATTTTGGTAGTCGTTTTCGTTTTTAAGATTCGCGTCCCAATTCTTAACGGCCTTCAATTTTTTTATAATCGCTACTTTTTCTTCAATTTTATAAGCATCTTCGAGTGCCTGAAACTGATCCCGATCTATTTTATACGCCGTTACGGATAAGGCATCTATATTCTTATAATTAATTAATAGACGAGAGGTTTTATTTGTAGGAATATATTCTTCATTGGTTAAATGTATACGCTTGCTAAGAATGGTTGTTGTAAGATTTTGACTTTTAAGAGCACCTAAGTTTTTTGGATACTTTTTTATAAGTATATCACACAATGCTAAAGCCTCTTTATTTTTCCAGCGGTGTTCATCATTTGTTTTCGCGTGGTACGTGTTGGCTAACTCAGCATAGTAGGCAGCAATTTCATATTGATATAAACTCCAATTCTCATGGTCTTTAATATGTTCAGCAGAATTCTGTAAAATGTTAAGGTAAAAGTCACCAACATTTGAGAAAACAGCATTATTCTTTATGAAGTGAAGGCGTTCAATATCAATAGTAACATAGGTATCTGATGTTTTATCAGTACTATGAAACTGTAATAACTCTTGATAAAGTTGTAATGCTTTTGCTTGCAGTGAAGTTTTATCAGTAGTACTTATTTTATGATGTATAAATTGATAACTCTCACATAAAACCTCAGAATCATCTATTTCAAATTTATCGGCAGGTCTTGTAATGCTATTTTCATCGGTCTTATAAAAATTTAAGGCAGTATGCGCTAACAGATCGTATAACGTAGGTCTAAGTTTATCTGAACCGTCTTGAGAGTTTAAGAGTACTTCAAACTCGGATACAGGAATTTCTTTGAGCGCTTCGTTATTCTCTAAGGAAGCGTCAAAATGAATTGCTATCTCATAAAATAGGGTATTTAAATCCCAAGTTCTAAAATCTGTAGTATCTACTTTCGCTTCGGTTTCTGTACGGTTGTAAAATTGATACCTGTTTTGTTGGTAATACTGCCAGTAGAGGTTAGCTAAATAGCTTTCTAGTATGTTTTTAGTAGGCGTTGTTGCTTTTTCAATTTCAGATTTAAACTCCGAGATAATTTTTAGTTGCGCATCTTCCTCTAAGGTTAATGAATATTTGCTTGAAAATAAAAGCGATTTAACCACTTGAGCATTATTGCTTTCTTTCTTTGCCTTTTCGGAAATAGAACTAACTACACTAAGAGCAGATTTCGTAAGTCCCTCTTGTTCTAATTGTGCTACCTTTTTCCAAAGCGTTTCAAACGAATTTTTGTTCCCTTGCGCTTCTGCTATATGTGAGAATAAAATAATCAATACAAATACTGTTGCTTGTTTCATAATATGAATGTTGAATGGCAAATATGCCACTTGGTAAATTTAGGTACAATAAGCGTTGAGTGAAACCCTGCTTTCAGTGAGTTAAGGTTATTAAAACGTAAACAATTAAAATTCCAGTATGCGTTTTAACCTATAGTGATTTTAACAAACCACCATCAATAGGAATGGAAGTTCCTGTAATATAGGCCGCATTGTCTGATGCTAAAAAAGCAACCAAATAGCCATATTCTTCTGGTTTTCCAATTCGTTGTAGAGATACCTTTGCCTCCATTTGGTTGCGTACTTCTTCCTCTGAAATTTTTAATTGTTTTGCTTTTGTGGCATTCAGTTGAGCAATGCGGTTGGTGTCAAAATAACCAGTCAATATATTATTAACGGTAATTTGATAAGGACCAACATCTGTCGCTAAAGATTTTCCCCAGGTAACCACAGCGGCTCTAATGGTATTAGAAAGTGCCAAATAGGAGAGGGGTTCTTTTACTGAAACGGAAGCAATGTTAATGATGCGTCCCCATTTATTTTTCATCATGTTTTTTAGCGCAAGCGCTGTCGTGAATACTGTGGTTTTAAACAGAAGATCAAAAGCAGCCTGATAATCTGTTATATTCTTTTCCAAGGTATTTCCTGCGCTGGGGCCTTGGGTATTATTCACGAGAATATCAATAGTATTGCTGTTAAAATAGCTTTCTAGTTGAAGTGCGTAGGCTTCAAAATCAGTATAATCTACAAGCAGGTATTGATGTGTTTGCCCTTCTGCTGTAGGAAGATTGGCAATAATGTTTTTTAATTTAGCTTCGCTTCTAGAAACCAAAGTTACACTGGCGCCACTCGCCGCAAGTTGTAT
Source organism: Cellulophaga baltica (assembly GCF_900102165.1). Taxonomy (GTDB): domain Bacteria; phylum Bacteroidota; class Bacteroidia; order Flavobacteriales; family Flavobacteriaceae; genus Cellulophaga; species Cellulophaga baltica. The sequence continues at coordinate 444,704 of NZ_FNBD01000002.1, read as the reverse complement.
AGCTATTGCTTTACCAATGCCATCACTACTGCCCCCAATGAGGGCTTTTTTACCTTTTAGGGAAATATTCATGTATTACGGTTTTAGGGGTTTCTCCCTTTTGGGAGTTCAAGGGTTTACTTATACTCTTCTCTAGTGGGACTAAATACATCCATTAATTTGCAAGCGGTTAAAGCTTTGCCACTATGTGGAATATAAGAGCCAATTACGACTAATTCCCCGGGAGTATATACTTTAGTCTTGCCGTTGAGGGTAAACTCAAATTCGCCTTCTAAAACCTGCATTACTTGCTCATTTACATGAGAGTGTTCAGGAACTATAGCCCCTTTTTCTACCTCCCAAAAAGCCAAGCTCATATTTTTAGTATGGACCAATTTACCGTGATAACCGGGAATAATCTCTTTGGTAGGAATTTCAGCTAACTTTATATCCATTGCTTTAAAATTTACCTTAAAGATAAAAGAAACAATCGATTATAATTTTAAATAGAGCGCCTTTTTATTCCCATTTTACGATTACAAATTCACACCTTCTATTTAATTCATGCTCTTCTTCAGAACAAGCATCATCTGTAGCACATGCTATAATAGGTTGTGATTCTCCGTAGCCTTTTGCAATGATTCTTTCTGCTGCAATTCCTTTTTCTAGTAAATATATTTTTACACTATTGGCTCTTTTTTGAGACAGTTCTTTATTATAATTGTTATTTCCACGGCGGTCTGTATGCGAACCAATCTCAATGGTGATACTTGGGTTATTTTTCATAGTCGCTACCACAGTTTCTAAACGTTCTCTGGTTTCCCTACGCAAGTACCACATGCTGTAATCAAAGTTTATAGCTTCCGTTTTAATAACGGTTCTATTTTTTTCTTTGACGATTGCCTTTTCTGTATTGATAGTTTTGATAATATTCTCAGCCTTCTCTTTCTCTGCCTTTTCTTTATGTTGTTTCTCTTGCGCAGCTAAAGCTTCAGCAGCTTCTTTTTCTTCTTTTAATTTTTTCTCTTGTGCTGTTTTTGCTTTTTCTAGCGTTTGCTTCTCTTTTTCTTGAAGAGCAATACGGGCTACTTTCTCTTTTTCAGCAGTAGCATACAAGCTTAGTGAAGCATCAATTTTCGCGTTCCGCTCTTTGGTAGTTCTTAGCACTTTAAAATTATCTTCGTACTGCTCTTTTTTAGCTTCAATACGGTACTGCTCCTCGCAGTTTACTGCAAATGAAAAAGAAGCATCTTCTTTGGTAATTATCTTGGCTATTTCATGATGATCAATATCAAGAAGGCGTACCGTACTAAAAGGGAGTAGTTGTTTGGTAGTTCTGTCTGTCACCACTCCAGTAATAACTTGCGCACAAGCTTCAATTTTTAAAGGTTTTGTAATGGTAAAGGAATAGATGTCATCGCTACCTTTTCCTTCTGGTCTATTGGAGGCAAAGAAGCCTTTGTCTTCGTTTTGAAAATAGCTAAAATCATCATAACTACTATTCACAGGATACCCAATATTGTCTGGTTTCTGAAATTGATTGGTGTCTTTTTTTGAAATAAAAATATCAAGTAGGCCAAATCCTGGATGTCCGTTTGAAGAAAAGTATAGGTTATCATTTTGATCGACAAAAGGAAACTGTTCTTTTTTGTCCGTATTAATTAAACTTCCAAGGTTCTCGGGTTCCGTATAAACATCATTTTCTTGAATAGTTACTTTATAAATATCAAAGGAACCAAAACCACCACTTCTGTCTGAAGCAAAATACAAGGTTTTCTCATCACTACTAAGACTTGGGTGTTCATTAGAAAAATCATCGCTATTAAAATGTAGCGCTGTAATATTGGTCCATACACTATCTATACGTGTAGCACGGTATATTTTTAGGTTAGATACTTTTTTAGCATCTGTTTTCTTTTTCCCTTTAATAAAGTTATTACGTGTAAAATAGAGCGTGTTTCTATCTTTAGTGATCGCAAAGGTGCCTTCATGCATTTTGGTATTTATGGCAGTAGAAAAACTTGTACTAATGCTATCGCCATACATTAATTCACTTACAGAATGTTGGTATAAGTCCAAATAGTTCTGATTATTCCATCGGTAAATTTTTGCCGCCTTTTTTTTCGATGCTGTATAAACAATTTGGTCATCTACTGGTACTGCTCCAAATTCAGAGTTTGTAGTGTTTAATGCTAAATTTTCAATTGAAAATCGCGGTCCAATAGCTTGTATGTTTTCTAAATAATTAAAATCTGACTTTAATTTCGCTACTTGCTCCGCGTTTTCTTTTGCTTGGTAGTACTCCGTTAGTACTTCAAAAGATTTATTTAGTTCTCCTGTAGCTTTTAAAGATTCGCTATATTTAAAAAAGTAGGTTTCATGCAGTGTCCCGCCATAAATTGAAGTCAGATAGGCATACCATTTTGCTGCTTGTGGCATTTGATAGGTATTGTAATAGCTATCAGCAAGATTTTTTATAATGGTAGCGGTTTTATTTGTAGCGGCAATTTCTTCGTATAGCGGAATAGCTTCACTATAAAAAGCTCGGTCAAAATAAGTATTAGCACGTTTCAATTGATCTTGAGCGGAAGCTGAAAATATATTGAAGAATACTATAATTACTAAAAGTAGTGTCGTTTTTTTCATAGCTTTTTAGTAAAATCTAGGGGATTTATCATAGCCTTTTTTCAAGCCTAATAGGTCCAAATTAAATAGAATGAAAATTTCATGAGATCCAGAACTAAATTCTCCTAGATTTGATAACGTGTAATCATAAGCGTAACCAGCTCTAACGCCTGATAATATTTGAATGTTAAACATGGCACTAACAGCATCGTCTAAGCGATATGCTAGGCCAGCTTCCAACTTATCGTTAAATAGCGCGTTAACAGAAAAATCTACAGACAGCGGCGTGTTATTTACAGCTTTTAGTAAGGTTGATGGTTTAATTTTTATAGAAGGGTTAAGTTCATATACATACCCTGCGGTAATAAAAATATGCGCCTCTTCTGATCCGATAGTGCTAATACCATCTTTGTTATCTATATGATTAGAGTGCAGTAGATTGGGAATAGAAATACCCGAGTAAAATTTATCTTTATGGTAAAAAGCACCTATACCAATATTAGGAAATGTACTGTTTATATGGTCATCAAAGGCCGCATCGTCTTGTAGTTCAGGAAGTCTAAACCCATTAAAATTTGTGGCATAATTGGTAATTCCTGCTTTTAAACCTAGCGAAAGATCACTTTTTTCATTGAGTTTAAGGCTGTACGCAAAATCTGCATAGATATTATTTTCTTTGGCAGCACCATCTCCAATATCATCAGATATAAATGAGATACCTGTTTCTATTTTTTCTGATAAAGCAGCATGTGCAAAAAATGTGAGCGTTTTAGGGGCCCCGACAACAGAGTTCCATTGTGATCTATATAAGGTCCCAAAATTAATTAAGCCTATATCATTAGTAGTATAGGCAGGGTTAATAACACTCATGTTATACATGTATTGTGTGTATTGAGGATCTTGCTGACTCATCCCTAAAAAGGGTATCAGTAAGAGTAAGAGTAGATATAAGGAGTATTTTTTCATGCTAATGGTTTTGAAGGTTATAATGGTATTTGGCATAGCTTATCGGTTGAGGTATAATCTCCCTTGTTTAGGCTCAAAACCTTCTTTGTTATAATGTATGATGTAAAAATATACTCCGTTTGGCGCGATACTATTCCCTTTAATGGTACCGTCCCATGCAGGGTTTTGAATATTCCCCATGAAAAGAGTTCTGCCATACCTATTTTTTATTTCTAACTGAAACGCCGGAAATATTTTTTCAATATTGGGTATAAAATAACGGTCGTTACTAGCATCACCATTAGGTGAGAACCCGTCAGGAATAAAGAAGTCATAATCTTCAGGATTACATGCAGATAAATCTATGGTAATGGCTGTTCTATTTGGAGCTATACATCCGGTATCTTCATTATAATTTTCGGCATAGTACATCGTATTAGGTATTAGCAGCGCAGTTTCACTTATAGCAGACGTGCTTTCCAAAGAGTCATACCATCTAATTTCATAATTTTCAAAAGCCGCTAAGTTGTTTAAATCTGAAATGGTAGGCTTGTCAAGGCCACAAATGTCAAATTCAGTACTAGTCAAAGAAAGTGGTGTAACCGTAAAAACGGTTGGAGTTAGTAGCAGTCGTTCACTGCTTCTACAGCCTTGGCTATTCTCTGATGCCGCGTAATAAGATACGCCATCTTCTAAAAGCGTAGTAGCTGGCAATAAATTTCCATTTACAGGGGCGTCATACCAAGCAATTGCTGTTTCATTAAAGGTAATATCTACAGAAGCTAGGGTTGCGGCATCTCCTCCACAGAAAAATGGAGTAGCATTGCTGGTTGTAGGGGTTATAGGTGCTGTAAGTGATACTAAAACACGTAATCTTTGTGTGCCTTCACAATTATTTTCATTATTAATAGTACTTATAAAATAAGCGACATTGTGAGCCAGTGGGGTGCTAATACTAAGAATATCAGTACTTGTTTCCGTAGCATAAAACAGAGGGTCTCCAGAGGCGGTAAAAGCAAGGTTCTCTAGCGTAGGGCCGTTGGTATCGTATTCGCTTATACAAAAAGTTTGATTGCTTTCTCCTATAGGGATATCTGGTATGCCTTTTATGGCAAAATTTTCTGTTTCTTCATACTCAAAAATAGTCCTACAAGGCGTAGTGTCATTTTGAATGCTTCGTACGCTTATGGTATAATTACCTTGCTCTAATGGGGCAACATCAACTTGATAATCAGCTGTTCCACCAGCAAAGGCAATGGTATTATTAATAACAACAGTTCCTGTGTTTTGTTCAATTACATCATAGGTAACATTATAAATGCCATCAGGTAAAATAGGAGCAGCTACCAGCACATTTATTTCTGTAGCATTACAAGAATTATCTACCTGTAAGGTTAGTGTAATTGCATCTGGAGTGGCAATCACATTAAATAAGGTTTGTAAATTACAGGTTACATCTAGGACATTATCTATAGTAACCATTACTTCATGTTCTCCATCCTGACCTGCATGCTCAGCAGCAATTTCAAAAGTAGCAGCCCCTGCAGAAAAAGCTAGGTTTTCTATGGTTTCTGTAGTTGTTCCGCCATCGGGAGCTGTAAGCGTATACGTGATGGTATGCGGACTGTTGGTTAAGCTCGCTGTAGTGTCAAGAATATTTAAAATTTGCACAGGAATAGTGGTGTCTTGGCAAGCTTCTGCAATTTGTATTTGCGAATTAGAAACAAGAAAGGTGGTCTCCGAAACATCAATAGTAGTACAAACACTGCGCAAGGGTAAAAAGCCCGTAATGGAGCTAATGCTTACGGTATTATATACATTGGTAGAAACAAGCGAAGGATTTACATCAAAGCTTCCTACGCCATTAGTTAGGGTGATAATTACGTCTTCGGCTCTTACGAGGCCATCAGCGGGATCTACGAGATATCCCATTTGATATCTGCCATTGGGTAGAAGCGTACTATCATAAGTAATATCGATGGTGTATGGACTCCCGATACAATAGTTAAGGCTTTCCAAGCTACCAGATAAGGTGGGAAGGATGCTAATTGCTACTGTAGAAAATTGTTCGTCACATACAGGGTGCGTAGGATAAACGGTGTAATTGAAATTATAGATCCCATATCCAAAATTATCTCTGATCTCCTCTACATTTATGGTATTATCAGAAAGATCTGTTAGTTGGCCTGTACCAGATTCAGACCAAGTTCCGTTAGCATCTTCTGCAGCGAGATAACTGTTTAAGTTCAAATTTCTATAGGCCGATAAATCATCAGTGACGCAAACAGCTAGCGATAATCCTGTTCCTGGGTTAGGTGAAGGGTGTACTTCTAAGATAACGGTAGATTGCTCTGATGGACAAGTAGCTACAGCAGCTACGGTATATGTAAATTCATATACTCCAGGACCCGCTCCAAAAGCATTGAAAATATTTCTTTCTAAAAAGTTTACGGCCTCAGGAGTTACCGCTTCCCATAGTCCATTAAAATCTTGAATTTTGTCTGCAACTTCACTTCCTAAGAAGCGATGCATATTTACTTCTATTTCATTGCTACAGGCATTGGCGCTACCATCTATGTTATCTTCTCCTGAATAGCCTCCTAAGTTAATAGTAACATTGGCAGATTCTCCACAAGCATCATTGGTATACGTAAAAGTATGGGTGCCCGAGTTTAAAATTTTCCAAAGGTTTACAATTCCTGTAGTTCTATCAAAAGCGTAAAAATTTGCCGGATTTGAAGTAGACCAAATACCTCCGGTAAGTGGTGTGTCATTCAGGGCATCAAATAAATCGAAATTTTGAAGCGATGGATCTTGGTCTTTATTGCAAATTGTTAGTAAAGCATCAGATCCTGCACAGCCTGTTTGGGCTTGAGAAAAAGTATGCACTCCAAAAAAAATAATAAACAATAAAAAAAATGGAATACGATCCATTTTGTTTTGATTGGTCATAAACGGTGGTTAGGTTGTGAACATCAAAAATATCTGATACTTGTTAAAGAAAGGCCATTATTGTTGTGAAAATGTAAGAAATAGTCTACTAAATACCGTTTAAGTGACATTTAAACTAGAAAATTTTCAATTTAAACGGACATATATATCCTAATCTTATATAGAATCGGGTTTGAAAATAGCGATTGCTATTCCTATCTTTACCGCATAATTTTACTTTCATGAATATACATTTTATTGCTATCGGCGGTAGCGCCATGCATAATCTTGCATTAGCATTAAACCATAAAGGATATATAGTAACCGGTAGTGATGACGTTATCTTTGAACCTTCTAAGACTCGTTTAGCAGCAGAAGAGTTGTTGCCAAAAACCTTTGGTTGGTTTTCAGAGAAGATCACCTCAAACCTTGATGCTGTAATTTTAGGCATGCACGCCAAAGCAGATAATCCAGAGTTACTAAAAGCGCAGGAATTAGGACTAGAAATTTTTTCATATCCTGAGTTTTTGTATGAACAGTCAAAAAATAAAACAAGAGTTGTAATTGGCGGTAGTCATGGGAAAACAACAATCACCTCTATGATATTACATGTGCTAAATTATCATTATCGTGATGTAGATTATATGGTAGGGGCACAATTAGATGGTTTTGATCGTATGGTGCATTTGACGGAAGAGAACGATTTTATCATTTTAGAGGGCGATGAGTATTTGTCTTCACCAATAGATAGACGCCCAAAATTTCATTTATACAAACCTAATATTGCGTTATTAAGCGGAATTGCTTGGGACCATATTAATGTATTTCCTACGTTTGATACGTATGTTGAGCAATTCCAGATTTTTGTAGATAGCATTGTAAAAGGAGGGAGTATTACGTATAATGCGGAGGACGAAAATGTTGTTAAAGTGGTAGAAGCTTCAGAAAATGCCATTCGTAAATTACCCTACCTTACTCCTGAATATAGTGTAGAAAATGGGCAAACGTTATTAGATACCCCAGAGGGTCCTATGCCTATAGAGGTTTTTGGAAAACACAATTTAAGTAATTTGGCAGGAGCTAAGTGGATTTGTCAAAATATGGGTATTGATGAAGATGATTTCTATGAAGCAATAGGAACCTTTAAGGGGGCTTCAAAAAGATTAGAGAAAATAGCAGAGAGCCCTACGTGTATTGTTTATAAAGATTTTGCACATTCTCCAAGTAAAGTAGCGGCAACGACCAAAGCCGTAAAAGAACAATATCCTGATAAAAAATTAATTGCTTTTTTAGAACTACATACGTATAGTAGTTTTAATCCTGAGTTTTTAAAAGAATATAAAGGAGCATTAGATCCTGCAGATACACCAGTTGTTTTTTACCTACCGGAATCTGTAGCTATTAAAAAATTAAATCCTGTGACAGCAGATCAAATTTCTGAAGCTTTTCAGAGAGATGATTTAACGATTATGACAGATGCTTCAGCATTTAAAGCGTATGTTTATGCACAAGACTATAATAATACCGTAGTATTATTTATGAGTTCTGGTAATTACGGAGGCTTGGATTTAGTAGCGTTTAAGAATCATTTAGAGCATAACTAATTATACGCTGAATTGGGTCAAATGATGATCTAAATGCTTGTATTGCATTTGGCCCCATTGTTCTTTGGTGAACCGACCAAAAAATGGATGTGGATTCCATTCTTCTCTATTTTTTAATTGATGTGTATCGTGCATTAGTTGCTGCAAAACTTTTACTTCATCATCAAAGTTTTTAGGCTCTTTTGCTTTTAATTGTGGAGCAGTGGGTAAATTTTTCCGCCAAGTTTTATCATTATACATAGATTTTTTAAAAAATAGCTGTACTAGAAGATTTCCTTTTTTAGAAGTAGGTTTGTTCTCAATGGCTAGTTTTAAAGGATATTGGCAATGCCAAGCCATTTGCCCTACCGTCATTTTACCCCATTTGCGTTCAGAGTTTTCATTCAATAGTGCAATACGCTCTTCAAGCTCATTTTTCGTAGTTTCATCAAATATAGATTTCATTATAGTTCGGTTTATATTTAAGTGAAATTTACGATAAAATAATTAGTTGCTTATCTTTAACGAATGCAAGAAAATTCTACCTCACTTTCCATAAAAGATTGGGCAGATGATGATAAGCCTAGAGAGAAACTAATTTCAAAAGGAAAAACAGCCCTTTCAGACGCTGAGCTTATTGCTATTTTAATTGGTTCAGGTAGCAGAAATGAAAGTGCTGTTGAACTCTCTAAGAGAATTCTAGCATCGGTAAACAACAACATCAATGAGTTAGGAAAATTATCGGTAAAAAAGCTAATGCAGTTTAAAGGTATTGGCGAGGCAAAAGCAGTGAGTATTACGGCAGCATTAGAAATAGGAAGACGTAGAAGGGGAGAAGATGCACATAAAATCACTAAAATTACAAGTAGTAAAAGTGTATTTGAATTACTACAACCTAAAATGGGAGATTTACCACACGAAGAATTTTGGGTAGTTTTTCTTAATAATTCCAATAAAGTGTTGCATTGCTCTCAGCAGAGCAAGGGAAGTATTACAGGAACCTTAGTAGATGTACGGTTAATAATGAAAGAGGCACTAGAATTTAGTGCTGTTGCTATTATTTTAGCACATAATCACCCCTCTGGTACGCTAAACCCTAGTATGGCCGATAAACAGATCACTCAGAAAATAAAAAATGCTGCAGAAGGACTAGATATAAAAGTTTTAGATCATTTGATCATCACTCAATCAGAATATTTTAGCTTTGCAGATGAAAATATTCTTTAATGACTATTTTTTTTTAATTAATATTCTGACAAGAGAATACCTATGCTTCTAATTTACACTCATAAAATTACTCCAAGATTTAGTTTCGTAATGAAGCAAATATTTGACCGTATTTTAAATGTAGAAATTAGTTTTACGGCCAAAGTAGAAGATTTTATTAAACATTCAGGACCAAAAATTACCTATACCAAATTACCCTTACAAAATGAATTTTTCATTAGGAGTAATGATCTTTTGTTTGAACAAGGGATTAATGACCTTCAAATAAAAGTACAGGATTGGGAAGGAATTCCTTGTTTTTTTGCTGCAGGTGAACGCAGTAACTTACCATTTGATGTATTTTCTGCTAGTTTTTATTTGTTAAGTAGGTATGAAGAGTACCTTCCGCATGTAAAAGATATACACAATAGGTTTCCTCCACAAGAGAGTTTAGCTTTTAAGAATGATTTTCTAGAATTACCTGTGGTAGATTTATGGGCATATAAATTTTTAGAAAAATTGCAAGAGCGCTTTCCGGAATTAGAATCTAAAAAGAGCGCCTATAAATTTACATCGATCATAGATGTAAGCTCTTCTCATTGCTATTCTCATAAAGGTATTGTTAGAAGTTTAGCAGGTTTGCTTTTAGATATTTCTTCTCTTAAATTTAAACGCGTGGCAGAAAGGGTCTCGGTTTGGTTTCGTCCAGAAAAAGATCCGTATAATAATTATGACTGGCTTATAGAACTTCATAAAAAGTACAAAGTTCTTTGCATGTTCTTTTTTCAATTCGCGGAGTATTCTACTTTTGATAAAAACATATCGGTTAATAATAATAAATTCAAATTTTTAATCAAGTCTATTTCAGATTATAGTACAGTATCCTTATGTGCTTCTTATGGTTCTTTTAATGATACAGAGTTATTGAAAGAAGAAAAGAAAAACTTGTCTAACGTTATCAATAGACCTATAAACTCTTCTAGATTAAGATACAATAGGGTAGATGTGCCGGCCACGTATAGAAGGCTGGTAGAGGCAGAGTTTACAGATGATTTTACGATGGGGTATACTCACGAGATAGGATTTAGGGCAAGTACGTGCACACCTTTTTATCTATACGATATCAATTTAGAAGTACAGCAACCTATTAAAATACATCCATTTGCCGTACATGATTATACCTTTGTAAAATATGCTTCTTTAGATGAGATGACACAGAAATTGGATCGTGTTTATGCACAAGTTAAAAAAGTAAATGGTGGCTTTATAACTATTTTTTCTAATGAATTATTCGGAGAGAAAAGTAAAGTGTCCTGGAAAGAATTATATGAATTTGTAGTGAAAAAATACCATGTTTAAAAATATAGTTACCGATGTTTTTTTTGATTTAGATCATACCCTTTGGGATTTTGAAAAAAATTCCGCACTCACTTTTGAAAAAATATTGGTGACGCATGATGTGCCTGTTTCATTAGAAGATTTTCTAGAAGTATATGTACCTAATAATCTTGTCTTTTGGCGTTTGTTCCGGGAGGAGAAGATATCAAAAACAGCGCTGAGGTATCAGCGTTTGAAAACTACCTTTGACACTTTAGGTCTTGAGGTTAGTGATGCTGTAATAAATAGTTTGTCTGACGCTTATATAGCTAACTTAGCTACCTATAATCATTTGTTCCCTAATGCTATTGCTATTTTAGACTATTTGAAACCTAAGTATAATTTACACATCATCACCAATGGATTTCAAGAGGTGCAAAATAAAAAGATTAGAAATTCTAACATAGCACCGTATTTCCATCAGGTTATAAATTCGGAAATGGCAGGTGTTAAAAAGCCCAATCCTATCATTTTTGACTTAGCTTTAGAGATGGCAAATGTGCCAGCGGAAAAGGCACTTATGATTGGTGATAGTCTTGAGGCAGATATACTTGGCGCGCAAGCAGCAGGTTTAAATGCCCTGCATTTTAACGCACATAATGAGCAAAAGCACGAATATTGTGATATGATTACTGATTTAAGTGAAATAAAATTGTACTTATGACGTTGCTAAGCTGTAGACACTAATTAATTCTAATCAACACTTTATATTAGAATTGAAATAATTGCAATGAAAAAAATCATAAACTATTTATTCATACCACTCTTACTTTTGGTAGTGGTCAGCGCTTGTTCTGATGAGCAAGATTTTGACCAAGCAAGAGATTTAGATGTAATCACAGATGCTACTGGTCCCGTGCTTTATCTTGAGTCTACAGAAGATTTGATTAATGCTTCTCCAGTAATATCACAGAATATAAATTTTGATGGCTTTAATTCAGAACTATTTTCTGATAGAGTTATATCAGGATCCCTAACATTTCAAATAGAAAATAGCACTAGCAAACAGCTAGATATTCGCGTAATATTTTTGAATGAAGCGGGCTCTCCGTTAGATGTCCTGAACTTTTCTACAGCAGAAGCGCCACCAATAGATATTATTGATGAAGAAATATTTTATGGCACAGCCGCAGGCAAAAGCATAGATATTATAAAAAGCACATCAAGTTTACAAGTTATTTTTACAAATAATAGCGGGAGTACAAGTGTATCATCTCTTCCTGATCCTAAACTAATTTTTAGATCTAGCGCTAGTTTTAAGTTGAGGGTTATAGAATGAGATTAAGAAACATATTTATTATAGTGCTATTATTTGGTTGTTTCTTTGTGAACAGTCAAAATAAACAGCTGCTTTATGATTTTAATGAAGTGCCTCAAGCGCTATTATTAAACCCAGGGATGAAGACCTCTTTTAAGTGGTATGCAGGAGTTCCATTAATTTCAGGCTTTTCTTTTCAAGCGGGAAGTAGCGGTTTAAAGTCTAACGATCTTTTTGCAAATGATGGCGTAGATTTTAATACCAAATTTAGAGAAAAGGTCATTTATGGAATGGATTTTAGTGATGAACTAAGTGGTACTTACCAAGTAGAATTGCTAAACATTGGCTTTAGAAGTAAAAATAATGAAGATATCTTTTATTCTTTTGGTGCTTATAATGAAGGAGATGCTATTGGCTATTTCTTTAAAGATTACGCCTTATTAGCTTATGAAGGAAATACCAATAATTTAAATAAAAAGTTTGATTTAAATCACCTTAAAACTAGAGGCGAAATTTTGAATGTTTACCATTTCGGAATCAATAAAAAGATTTCTAATGAGCTAACCATGGGGTTCCGTGCTAAGGTCTATTCTAGTTTACTAAATTTTACGTCTACAAAGAACAAAGGCTATTTTGTCACGACACAAGGAGATGATAACTTATTAGAAAGTACGCTTGAAGCCGATGTTGAAATTAAAACTTCTGGTGTATTTGAGTTAAAAGATATTATAGATGATGACTCGCAAGCTAATGGTGCTGCTATTTCTAGTGTTTTAGGGAAAAGAGCATTACTAGGAGGTAATTTGGGTGTTGGTTTTGATTTAGGCTTTACCTATAATATTGATGAAAGAACGGTCTTTACAGGTAGTTTAATAGATGTAGGTTTTATTTATCACAGCAAAGATGTCAGAACATATTCGGTTAAAGGTTTTGCGAGTACAGAAGGTTTAGAAGTTCGTTTACCAGAAGATCTTAATTCAACAGAAGACCAATGGAGAACTTTTGTGGATGATTTGGAAGATTTGGTACCTTATGAAGAGGGTAGTGATAATTACATCACTTTTAGGCCCACAAAATTCTATACATCTATAAGGCGAGATTTTGGTAAAGAGATAGAATCAAAAGAGGCTTGTTATTGTACGAGTACTTCCGGTGGAAACAATAGAGGTCGCGTTTATAAAAATAGTTATGGCGCGCAATTGTATGCCATTAATAGACCAAGAGGGCCGCAAGCAGCATTAAGCGCATTTTATCAGCATCGCTTAGGCAATGTAATGAGTTTGAAAACTACGTACACCATAGATAAGTTTTCATATACGAATATTGGTCTAGGAGCTAGTCTTCAAGCTGGTCCTGTAAATATGTATTTAATGGCTGATAATCTAATCGGATATTCAAATTTGGCTAATAGCAAATATGCATCAGTACAATTTGGATTAAATATTATATCTTGGGGCAAGAAATAAGAGACCTCATGAAAAAGATAGTACCCATTTTAATGTTAGCATTTTGTGCTAATTTCTACGGACAAGAAGTAATTAACGAGTATAAGTATGTTGTAGTTCCTACACAATTTGAATCGTTTAAAAGTCCCAACCAGTATAAATCTAGTACACTTGTAAAATTTTTGCTTACAGAAAGTGATGTGAATGTTGTTTATAGTAACGACTTACCATCAGAGTTGAATCTAAATAGGTGTGTGGCACTATATGCAAAGCTTATTGATGGTTCTAATATGTTTACCACCAAAACTACTTTAGTCCTTGAAGATTGTTCTGGTAAAGAAATCTACAAATCTATAGAAGGTACCAGTAAGCAAAAAGAATACAATGCCTCATACTCAGAAGCAATTAGAGCAGCCCTAAAGCCATTATCTAGCTACACCTATTCTTATGCTGGAACAACAACAGAACCGGTAAAGGTATCCTATCAAAATGATGCAAAAAGCTTACCTGCGGTAAAGCAAGCGCCTGCTGAGGCTACTACAACTGCTGTGGTAGAGACATCTGAAGAAGTACAAAAGAAATCGGTAGTAAAAGCAACTCCAATACTGGAAGCAAATAAAGTAGCAACTTCCAACGGCGGCTTATATGCCCAAGATATTTTGAATGGCTATCAATTGGTAGACAGCTCTCCAAAAATAGTTATGAAAATGTTCAAGACATCTCAGGCTACTATCTTTTTAGGAGAAGAGATTTCAGGAAACAAAGGTTTGGTGTACGCAAAAGATGGCGCTTGGTACTTTGAGTTTTATGACGGTGATATATTGAAAGTAAAAGCCTTGGATATTAAATTTTAGATGGAATATTTATCTTTCCACCTATTTTTAAGAAACTCCTTTATAGCATTTTCACGCTGATTGTTATTTGGCTTATAAAAAGACGTTCCTGAAATATCATCAGGCAAAAATTCTGCTTCAACAAAATTATTCTGATAGTCGTGTGCATATTTATATTCCGCACCGTAACCTATATCTTTCATCAATTTTGTTGGAGCATTTCTTAAGGCTATAGGCACCGACAGATCACCGGTATCTGTCACTGTTTTAAGTGCTCTATTGATGGCCATGTAACTTCCATTACTTTTTGGTGATGTAGCTAGGTAAATTGCACATTGACTTAAGATTATTCGTGCTTCAGGATAACCTATGGTGGTTACTGCTTGGAATGTAGTGTTAGCCATTACAAGTGCAGTAGGATTAGCCAATCCAATATCTTCAGAAGCCGCGATGAGCATTCTACGTGCAATGAATTTAACATCTTCGCCACCTTCAATCATTCGTGCTAACCAATATACTGCGGCATTAGGGTCACTACCTCGGATAGATTTAATGAACGCCGAAATAATGTCATAATGTTGCTCGCCGGTTTTATCATAGCGCACGGTATTTTTTTGCACCTTTTGTAGTACCAAGTTATTGGTTACTTCTATAGTGTCTCCGCTTTCAGAGTTGATAACAAGCTCAAAGATATTCAAAAGCTTTCTGCCGTCCCCACCCGATAAACGCAATAGGGCATCGGTTTCTTTTAGATGTATGTTTTTAGATTTTAAATGCTTATCTATAGCAATAGCTCTTTTTAAAAGAGCAACTAAATCATCTTTCCCAAATTCTTTTAAAATGTATACTTGACATCTAGAAAGTAATGCGGGGATCACTTCAAAACTAGGATTTTCAGTAGTAGCACCTATTAGGGTTACCCATCCTTTCTCTACAGCAGCAAGTAAGGAATCTTGTTGTGATTTGCTAAACCTATGAATCTCATCAATAAATAGTATCGGATTTTTGGTTGTGAATAAGCCACCACTTTGTTTTGCTTTATCTATAACCTCACGTATATCTTTTACACCACTATTTATAGCACTTAAGGTATAGAAAGGTCTGCCGCTTTCTGTAGCTATAATATTTGCCAAAGTGGTTTTACCGGTGCCAGGAGGGCCCCAAAGAATCAAAGAAGGAATTATTCCTTTTTTAATTTGATGCGTAAGAGAGCCATTGTCACCAACTAAATGAAGCTGACTAATGTAATCTTCTAATGTCTTCGGGCGTACGCGCTCTGCAAGAGGTTCATTCATAGTGCAAAAATACAAATTCTACTTATGACAATTTATCATGTTTGTAGATTTTGGTTGTGTTTTTGATTTCCATTTTATAAATTACTTGTATGCAAGCATCCAAACAGTTCCAATTTACCAATAGCGTACTTCTAGTGCCGCTATTTTTTGTACTTGCTATTTGGATGGTGTTTCTAGTGGAAATTAGATTAGGAATTAATTTCAACAAATTTGGAGTGTACCCAAGGACTATAAGTGGTCTTCGGGGTATTGTATTTAGCCCCTTTATTCACGGTTCTGCGCAGCACCTCTATAATAATACGGTGCCATTGGCAGTATTGACGGCTTCTCTATTTTACTTTTATAGAAAGAATGCATTTTATATTCTCGCTTACGGAATTTTACTATCGGGTATTTTTACGTGGTTAATAGGAAGAGAGTCCTATCATATTGGAGCGAGTGGCCTAATCTATGTATTGGCAAGTTTTATTTTCTTCAAGGGCATTTTTACCAAATATTACCGTTTGGTAGCATTGTCACTAATGGTTGTTTTTGTCTACGGCAGTATGCTTTGGTATATTTTTCCTATTCAGGATGACATTTCTTGGGAAGGGCATCTGTCTGGGTTTTTAGTTGGTTTTTTCTTTGCATACTATCTTAAAACTCCAATTCCAGAATTGAAAAAATATGATTGGGAACGGGACGATTATAAGGAAGAAGAAGATGAATTTCTACAACACTTTGATGAAAATGGAAACTTTATAGAACGTACGCCAGAGCCTGAAATGGATTTAGAAGTCCATCAGGAAATTGTAATTACATACCACTATAAGGAAAATGAAAAACCAGAATAGGTAACAGAGAATTACAAACTGCGTTGTCTCACGGCTTCGTATAGAAATACACCACAAGCAACAGAAACGTTTAAGGATCCTATTTCACCTAGTAAAGGAAGCTTAGCTTTATCATCTACAACTTTTAAGATGGAAGGAGATATTCCTACATCTTCGGACCCCATGATAATAGCACAAGGTTCTTTGAAGGAGATATCATAGACAGAACTTTCTGTTTTTTCGGTAGCAGCAATTGTTTTAATTCCAGAAGCCTGTAAATAAAAAACAGCATCTTTAATATGATCTACCTTTGCAATGGGCACTTTAAAAGCAGCACCAGCAGAAGTTTTGATCGTATCTGCAGTGACGGGTGCAGCACCTTTTTTCTGGATGATGATACCGTCTACTCCGGTGCATTCTGCAGTTCTAATAATAGCACCAAAGTTACGAACATCGGATAGTTGGTCTAACAATAGAAATAGGGGAGTAGTTTCTTTTGCAGAAACGTTCTCTACTAACTCTTCAATCGTGAAAAATTTAATAGGTGATATGGTAGCAATAACCCCTTGGTGATTTCCCTTGGTTAACCTATTTAATTTTTCAATGGGAACATAGGAGGAGTTAATCCCATTTCTTCGGATAAGCGTTTCAAATTCTTTGAATAAATCGCCTTTAAGACCTTTTTGAATAAAGACTTTATCAATTGCCTTATCTGCATTTATTGCCTCAATAATTGCTCTTATTCCGTAAATCTGAGTATTGTTTTCCATTGGGGCAAAGGTATAAAAAAAGGCTAGTTAATTAACTAGCCTTTCTTTTATTTAATACTCTTTGTTTTAATCAAGAGTAATGTTTTCAGAAAACTCTCCTGGTCCGTAATCTTGTTCAGTAAACGATGTTCCAGCCTGAATAAAGTCATAAACAATAGACATTTCTCCAGAACAAGGGTTTAATGTACCCGTTGCACTTAAGTTGTAATCGTCTTGAATAGCACCATTCCAAGTTGTAGTTAAATAATAAGCCTCATCGATAGTAAATTCACCAGTTTCAACATTCACTGTAACAGGTAATACTTCTTGATTAGTTACTATTTCTTCCCAATAATCTAACATCCATCCAAGTCCCATTCCTGTGATTTGAAGTTGTCCATTAATATCTAAAGATGTTACTACTTGTGTTTCGTATCCAAAAGAGTCTTTACCTGACCAAGTACCAACAAATGCGCTAATATCTATACTAGTAACGGTTTGACCTACTTCTTCAATTTCATAAGAATCACCAGTTTTAGTTATTTTTGCGAGTATTGCATACACAGCTGAACACGAAGATCCAGTATTAAGAGCAGCAGGGAATGTATAAGTTTCTCCATTAATAACACCTACTTGATCAAATGATATAGTAATATCTAAGTCAGCTGGTATTTCTGAAGCAGCAAAAAAGTCAGCAACAATATAATACTCTCCATCGGGTGTAGTTGCATCTAAAGTAATCGTTTCAAACGCAGCGCCATCTTCTTCTTTAATTATAGTAGAATAAGGTACATCTGTAACTAAAAGGCGCATATCAGCTAGGTCAGTAGCTTCAATTTCTGTGCCTGAATTATCAGTTGTTAATTCTGATGCTGCCCATGATAGGTTTGCTAATAAATCACCTGTTGTTAAATTAGCGATATTAAATGTTACAGTTGTAGCATTTACATTGGCATTGGCTGTTCTTACACCTGCACCTATAGTAATAATTACAGTTTCTAAATCTTCAATTGTATCATCTTCTAAAATTGAAATAACTCCTGTGACAGAATTTGCATTTGCTGGAATAATTACACTATCTGGCATGTCATAATCTTCACCAAGAGTCGCATCACCACCGGTTTGGCTTAAATACACTTTTACATCAACTACTTGTGGTTCACTCAAAGAAACTGTAAAGTTGTAATCTGCATTTTGTTCTACTAAAGTAGTAGTATTATCAAAAGACAAGGCTACACTCACTGTGGGATTAGTAGGAACCAATGTACTTTGGTCTACATTTTGGTCATCATCGCAACTTACTAGCGTAAAAGCTGTAATTGCCAAGCCCAAAGTATATTTTAAAAATTTATTTTTCATTTTTGTATTTTTTGGATATTAATTAGTCAACCTTTTTCACCAATTTCTCGTAAAATTCTCTTGTAGCTCCTACTCCTCTAAAGTATCCTACAGTTAGTTGTAATTGATCTTCACCATTTACATCATCAGGCGTTGCTAGATTAGTATTATTATCACAAATAAGACTTTCGAAAGCACTAGATCCAGCACATGTCATAATTGGTGAAGTATTAAGTAAAACAGCATTTCCTTCAGGGTCTGTTGGAAGAACAGTTATCACACCTGTAGCACTATCTACTGTAAAGTAGTATTCCTGGTCATCGAAAGTTCCTAAACCTACATGTCTATAAATCGTGGCATCAACAGATTCAATAATAACTTCATTGTCATTCCATCCTCCTAAATTACTTCCAGAATTCCAATAAGCACTTTCAACTACGGTATAAACACCTGCGTATCTAGTTCCAACAGCAACCTTAGTAATTACTGAATTTTCATGGACAGTACCTTCTGATGTTGTTGCAACATACTTAAGTGTCCAGAAATCTCCAATATTTAATGTTGAATCTGTTGTTGGTAAAGCAGTACCCTCTACAGTTAAATCACTAGCTAAATCTTCATATGTGAAGTTAAAGCTGTATGGTACTGTAGCACCACTATTTTGCTCAATATCTAGTGAAGTTAACAAAACTTCATTACTGACTAGTGCATCATTAGTAACAGCGTCAACTGTATTAAATGACTTGTAAACATCAATCTTTGTGGTGAATACATCACCTTGATATACACTTCCCGATGAAGTATAAGTTCCATCTGAGCCAGCAACATAAGATATTGCCTGATTGTTTACAGTTAACAAACCACCAACAGCTTCAGGAACTATAGATTCATTTTTTTCTAAGTCATTATCGCATGATTGTGCGAAACATGCTAGAAATAAAATTAACGTTAAAAAATTTATATTTTTCATTTCTGTTTTTTTTAATTGTTATCCCACCAAACTGGGGTTGTTAATGCATCTGGACCTTGACTTGAAACTGCGGCATCATAATTAGTTCCGTTTAATGACGATTCTAAATTAGGATAAGTAAACCTTACTGGTATAGACCCTAAAGTACTTGCTATTGCTGGAGTTAATTCAGGAATACCTGTTCTTCTCCATTCAATCCATGTTTCCATTCCTTGTCCGTAAAGAGCTATCCATTTTTGTAATGCAATTTTTTCAATAGCTGCGTTTGTAGTATACGCTACCGTACCTTGAGCGACATAAGTATCAAAAGAATCTTCAACACCATTTTCTGCTAAAGAAGATCTTATACCCGCTAAATAGTAAGTTTCAGCGGCAGCATCTCCTCCACTAATAAATCCTTTTTTAGCAGCTTCTGCTAGTAAAAATTGTAATTCAGTATAGGAAACAAAGTAACCAGGTGCCGTTGGAGCTAAATATTTTGCACCGATACTAGAAACATTCGTATAGCCAAATTCATCACTTGGTAAATCTAATAATCCAGAAGGTTTTCCTCTATATTCATCATCATCATTAAGTTCTGCATAAACAGCAAGTCTAGCATCTGTTATAGCATTGGTGCCATCCATGTATTCAACCAAAACTTGGTTTATTTTGTATTCACCTCTACCGCCAAAATCTACCGTTTCGAATAAAGGATTTGCATTTGGATCTGCTTCTAAATAAGGGAATTTAGCTTCTTCATCTCTTGAAGAAAATAGGTTACCTGCATCTACTAATTGTTGTAGTTGTGCAGATACATCTATTACTCCAGATTCACGCATTAATGCACGAAATTTAAGTGACGATGCAAATTTAATCCAAGAAGATTTATCTCCGGAGAATATTAAATCTTGACTTGAGCTAATTTCATCCGTGCTAGAAGAAAGCAACGAAATAGCTTGATCTAAAAACGCTATTGACCCAGCGTAAACAACTTCTTGATCATCATAAGCTGCCAACGTATTACCTGCCTCAGCTGATAAAGCTTCGGTGAAAGGAATATCGCCAAATAAATCAGTCAACATTAGAAAACCATAAGCTTGCATAACCAAAGCTACACCTTGAATAGCGGTATTGTCTTGTTCTATAGCTAAGTCGGCCATTTTTCTACCATCAGAAGCTGTAATTACGTAAAAATTATTCCAAGCGCCTAGAATTGTACCTTCTCTTGGGATATAACGCATTTCATCATTATATTGAACTTTGGCCATGTGCTGAGCCCATCCTGAGCCCTGGTCAATTGATGCCTGAACTGAGTATAGGGCATTTGCGGTACTGAACAATAAGTTACCTAACAATAAATCTGCAGGAACTTCTGTCGGATCGTTAGGATTTAAATTAACTTCTTCAAAATCCCTATCACAACCTACGAAGAATGTGAGTAGAGTACAAAGAACTACAAGTATTATACTTTTATTTTTCATAATATTTTTTAGAATTTAGCATTAATATTAAAACCAACGCTGCGTGCAGAAGGTATTTGTCCTGACTCTAGTCCTTGACTTGCGTTTGAATCACTGAAAGCACTTTCAGGATCGATGTGTGGAGCATTTTTATGTAAAATTGCTAAGTTACGGCCGACAACAGAAAATGTTAATGATTTTACAGGTGTATTTATAAGTAGTTTACTCGGGATATTATAGCCAATTGATACTTGTCTTAATTTCACATAGGAAGCATCGAAAACAGAGCTTTCAGCTATTGCATTACTAAATGAATTTTGATTATATTGTTTAGCTGATACAACTACATCATTAGGTACATAAACGCCTTCTGAATTTAGCTTAACACCATCTCCAACAACACCTGTTTCTCTTCCAATTAGTGTCTCCTCTAAGATACCACCGTATCTACCCCATGTATTCGTAATAGAGTAAATGTCTCCACCAATTTTAGCATCAACAAGGGCGCCAAAACTGAAATTTTTATAATTTACAGTTAAATTAGCACCACCAGTCCAATCAGGTTGTATATCACCTAAAACTTTATTTTCATCTGCAATTTGTGGTAAACCATTAACGTAAACTACTTCACCATCTGGACTTCTTTCAAAAGCAGGACCATATAATGTACCGTATGGTAAGCCAACCCTAGCTTCCGTATTTACATTCCATTGAGAACCAATTACTAAAGTTTCTAAGTTATCTCCAAGAGATACAACTTCGTTATTATTTTTCCCAAAATTCAAATCTAAGTCTACAGATAAATTGTCAGTTCTTACTAAAGTACCTCCTAATTGAATTTCAATACCTTTATTATTCATTTCTCCAATATTTTGAATGGTGGAAGTAATACCACTTGATCCACTAACCAAAACATTAACAATTAAATCTTCACTTGTAGAATCGTAATAAGTGGCATCCAGTCTTAGCCTATTTTGGAATAATCTTAAATCTATACCAGCCTCGATACTAGTTGTTGTTTCAGGTCCAATTTTTGGATTGTTTAATGAGCTAGGGAAAAATGCTAAAGATGTACTTCCAAAAGGTGAATCACTAAATTCATACACTGGTTGTAATTGGTAAGGGCTTAATGCTCCTGTACTACCAACTTGAGCCCAACCACCTCTAAGTTTAAATAGAGATACTTTGTCTTTAGGCATTTTAAAGATATCACTTATGACCGCACTAAGTGTTGCCGAAGGATAGAAGAATGAATTATTTTCAACAGGTAAAATACTAGCCCAATCATTTCTGGCAGTAAAATCTAAAAACATCATGTTTTTATAACCTAATTGTCCGAAACCATAAACACTATTAATTCGTTGTTCACTAGTGTAATTAGAAATTACAGGTGTAATACCTGATTTTACGTTACTAATGTTATATATTCCAGGAAGTTCTAACTGAGGAGCCTCCATTTGTAAACGATCAAATGTACGAACTAAACTATTTCCACCAACATTTAAAGATAAATCAAAATCCTTATTTATCTCAGTGCTATAAGAGAATAAAACTTCAGAGTTAATTTCATACCTTGATTGAGTGTCAAGACTGAATCTACCTTCAGGGTCAGCATTACTACCTTGAGCTCTTTTAACAGTTACATTAGATGTCCAGTAATCAATACCAGTTTTACCAGTTACTGTCAGTTTATCCGTTAGATCAATAGAAACATCAGCTCCACCAATAACTCTATCTTTATTAAAAGCATTTGTGTTAGTTTCTAATTGCCAGTAAACATTGTTTTGGTAAACTGTATTCCAGTTTATTGGAGTTCCTTCTGCATTTGTGCCTACTGCAGCAAGTGGCAAATTACGCCAGTCTTTTAAGGCAGAAAAATCCACGTTTCTTCCTGCAAAACCATTAATTTGCTGTGTAGGGTTGTCATTGCTATATCCTTGAGTTACTACGTTGTCACTTCCTGATTTTATATATCTTACGTTTAAACCTGCTCTAATAGCAGAAGAAAGTTCGTGAGTGAAATTACCACCAACAGTGTAACGATTGAAATCAGTAAAAGGAACCATTCCTTTTTGGTCAAAACCAGAAAAAGAAAGTCTGAAAGAAGATTTCTCGCTACCTCCACTCAATGAAACGTTATTATTTAAACTAACACCTGTTTCATAAAAGTCTTTAACATTGTCTGGCTGAGATACCCAGGGTAATGGAGCTCCATCTACAGTATAAGAATTCCATTGAACAAACTCTAATCCAACATCTGTTGGTGGACCCCAGCTTTCATCGACACCACCGTTTCCATTTGTTCCATCTACCCAGTCAAAATTATTAGTAACATTACCTTGTCCATAAGAATTTTGAAAACTTGGTAAGATAAGCGGGTTTTCAAAACTTATTGAACTACTTATAGTTACGCCTATATCTTGCCCTTTTGCTCCTCTTTTCGTAGTAATTACAATCACCCCATTAGAAGCTCTTAATCCGTATATAGCAGCTGCATTAGGACCTTTTAAAACAGAAATTGATGCGATGTCATCAGGGTTAATATCGGCAGCTCCGTTTGGTAAATCTATACCTCCGAATGCGCTTGAATTACCTTGGTTACTATTATCGATTGGAATACCATCAATAATAAATAAAGGTTGGTTGTTACCTGTAATAGAAGATGCTCCTCTTAATACAATACGGGAAGACGCTCCAGCAGCACCACTACTATTAGTAATTTGAACACCTGCCACTTTACCGCTTAAGGCATTTACTAAGTTAGATTCGCGTGATTCGGCGATATCATCACCGTCAACATTTTGGACAGCATACCCAATTGATTTCTCGGATTTTTTAATACCAAGTGCGGTAACTACAACCTCGTCAAGAGCGGCAGCATCTTCGGACATTTGAACGTTAATTATAGTACTTGCACCTACGGCTACTTTCTTATTTGTTTGTCCTACATAGGTGAATAAAAGTGTTTCACCGGTGTTAGCCGTGATAGAATAATTTCCATCAAAATCTGTTTGTGTTCCACTGGTTGTACCAATTACGACGATGTTAACACCAGGTAATGGCAGACCATCTTGGTCTGTCACCGTACCTGAAATCGTCTTTTCTTGTGCAAATGTTAAATGCACAACAAACGCTAAAAGAAGCGTAAAGATTCCATTTACTTTTGTTTTCATTATTATGTTATTAGAATTAGTTGGCGGCGAAAGTGATAATTCCATGTTAATTATTCTAAATTTATTAATATAATTTTATGATTATAATTAATTTCTATGGATGTATCTTTCTCGAGCACGTGTTTTTGTTGATAATTCAAAATATCAACTATATTTTGCTAAATGTTAAATTATTTGATTTTATTATTAATAATGTAAACTTTTTTCATTTTTAAGTAATTCTTTCATAGAAAATTGACCCTCTGCACTAATTCGTATATTTTGTGCTTCTATGGGTTTGTTTTTTACTAATAGCTTCTTTTAGAGTTCTTTGATGTATATATCAAAAAAAACCACCTCGATTGAGGTGGTTTATATTTAAAATTAAATAATTACATTTAGTTATTTGGGAATATAGCCAAATCATCATCTAATAAATGACCTCCTTGCGCAGAAATTGCGGCATTATAGTTTTCTAAATTAGTTTGACGCTCCGTAATAGGATATAGGAATCTTCTAGGAATAATTTTAGAAGGATTCACAGCGGCAACAGCGTCAGGATTTGGAGTTAGAACAGGGAACCCAGTTCTTCTATAGTCAACCCATGATTCTATTGGTGCATTGCCATATAGAGATTTGTATTTTTCAACGATAATTGTTTCGATTTTATCGCTTTCAGAGCCTGCTAACGATAAAGCATCTACATAGGTATTTGAGTCTGCAGTGGGTACTCCGATATATTGCATATTTGCTAAAATAGCGTCTTTTAAAGCATTTAAAGCATCAGTATCGGATCCTCCTGTTCTAACGATAGCTTCAGCCTCAATAAATTTCACCTCCCAATATGAAATTAATGGGGTAGGTGATTCAAACTGTCCCCAGAAAAGACCATCTAAGCCAGCAAAAGATTCTCCATCCGTAGTGTAAATTGACAATCTTGGATCCCCAGTCATAATAGAATTAAGGTATGTTCCGAATCCTAAAGTACTAGGTCTGTCGTTATCAAATAATGCTAGAGGATTTGAAAATTGTGCAGGAGCACTATAGATAAAATCTGGTTGTTGATCAGTACTGGTAATTGCTTGTTGAACTTCAGTCAAAGCATTTTGCGCAGCACTAACACCATTTACAGAAGTTAAGTGCATATAATACCTTGCTTTTAATGCGTGAGCAGTTCCTTCCCAGTTTATATTTCCAGTTGCTCCAGCACCTGTGAATTCGCCAATTCCAGACGCTACTCCGTCGGCAATAGATTCATCTAAAAGGCTTTGTATTACTGCATATAATTCAACTTGATCATCATATTTAGGGGTTTGAGTCCCTGTGTCACCTAGAAATGCCTCTGAATAAGGGACGTCACCAAATGAACTAGTAGCTAGCCCTAAATTTGCTGCCATATATAATTTAGCTAAAGCCCCGATTTCACCAGGATTATTTTGCATAATAACAAAGCAATCTCTCATGGAACCAGCTCCATAAAGACCAGAATCCCATAAATTACTTAAATCTGTTTCACCAATGTTATATTGACCATAAGCTATTTGTTGCGCATCTAAACCATCATATTGTTGCGTAACAATTCCAGCTATCCTTCCCCCTAGGGCTACAGAGTTTCTATGCGTTTGCGCAATCATACCAGGGTATATTGCTCCTGCATTAACTAATTCAGCAGAAGGATTATCTGGATCAACATTAACGTCTGTAATTTCACAAGAAATACCAAGAGTTAATAAGAGTCCTATAAATATTAATTTTGTAGTTTTCATCTTTTTAGAAATTTAATTTTAGGTTTAATCCATAACTTTCGGTGTTCGGCTGGTTGAAATAATCTAACCCTATACCATTACTGTCGCCAGAAAGGTTAGTTTCAGGATCAACCCCAGGATAATCGGTATTTAACCATAAATTTCGACCGAAACCGGATAACGATATACCTTCTATAAAAGTATTTTCTAGCCATTTCGCAGGAAAATCATACGATAATGTAACCTCTCTTAGTCTTACCCAAGAAGCGTCATATATTGCAGTTTCTGATAATCCGCCAAATCCATAACGTCTCCAATAGTTGTTATTTTCACTAACAGTTGGGTCTGAATACGCCACGACTTGAGTGTTAACAGCTCCGGTAGATTCAACAATACCTTGAAATACTGTAGTTTGATCTCTAATAAGAGTTGCAGATGATGTTCCGAAGTAATCAATGATTCCACAAGTTCCACACCATACATCTCCACCTTGTCTAATGTCAAAAAGTACAGAAAGGTTGAAATTTTTGTATCTGAATGAGTTGCTAATACCCGCAGTCCAATCTGGAATTGGGTCGCCTACAACGCCATCTTCTGAAGCTTGTAATGGGTAGCCGTCATCATCAATCAATATCTCTCCATCATCATTGCGTGCAAATCTTGATCCAAATAGTGCTCCATAAGATTCACCCGCAACAGCTCTTGAGCTTGTACTAGTGAAACCGTTTAAGGTTATGCTTTCTACTCCATCCACTAACTCTTCGACTACATTTTCGTAAGTTGTCCAGTTTATATCTATATTCCACGAAAAGTTTTCTGATCTTACTGGTGAACCACCTAAGGAAACTTCGTAACCTTTATTTGAAACTCTACCAACATTCTCAAAACGACTAAGGAAACCTGATGAAGGTGCTGCATCTACAGGTAGGATTTGATCTGTAGTCTCTTTGTCATAGTAAGCAACGTCTAATTTTAGACGAGAACTCAACATAGATAATTCTACACCAACTTCAAATTCTTTAGTTATTTCAGGTGTTAGGTTAGGGTTTCCTGATGTTGCAGATCTCTCGTAAGATGTGGTGTCATATGCAGGGAAATCTACACTTTGAATAAAGCCGTCTCCACCTACTGATGTGCCTCCAAAATTTGTTAAAGTAGCGTAGACAGGAGCATCATTTCCAGATTTACCCCATGAACCTCTTAATTTTCCGTAATTAATAAAAGAATCGTTGTTTGCATTATATAATTCACTAAAAACAAAACTTGCACCTATTGAATATGATTGGAACGTATTAGCTCCTTTAGGTAAAGTAGAAGACCAGTCATTTCTGAAAGCTGGAGTGATAAAAATCATATTATCGTAGCTCAACGTTGTTGTTGCAAATGCGCCAATTAATTTTTTTGCATTAGAAGATTCTATTGCTTGGGTAGTTTCTACGTTACTCAAATTAAAGAAGCCAGGAATTGTCATACCATCACCAAGAACAGTCTGTCTATTGAATTTTGTGTAAAATCCATCATATCCAATACTTGCAACAATCCCGAAGTCTTCATTGAAATCGTGTGTTGCATTTGCAAGGAAGTTCCAGTTGACATCTTGATTTGAAATTACATCATTTATGGTTCTACCATTACCAAAGCTTGCATCAATTATGTCGAAACCTATTTTTCTTACATCGGTGTATCTATCAATAGATGCTGTGGATTTCAAGTTAAGCCATTCATTAACATCGTATGTCAATCCCATTTTTCCTATGGTTCGATTAACGTTGTCTAAGTTTTTGTTTCTAGCTACTGTAAAATATGGATTATTATAAATACCATCTCTATAGCTTCTTTGGCCTGGTAATTCTGAACCTGGAATTGTGTAAAAGTAAGATGATGGGCTATCAGCCGCTGCTTGACCTGTTAGTCCGTTACCAATGTCGAAAGTTGGAGTGTTTCTTAATAAACCTAACATTATACCAGATATATTAGATCCTCTTTGAACTCTATTACCTCCTGAATTAGTATATTGACCAGACATGTCAAATGTCAATTTGTCATTTAACTTAGCTTGTGTATCTACTCTAAAGGTTTTTCTTTCAAATGCTTCATTCGGAGAAATTCCTTCTTGACGTAATCGGCCAAGTGAAGCTCTATAATTGATGTTTTCATTTCCACCGCTAGCAGACAGATTTATATCTGTAGCAACTCCAATTTTAAAAAAGTCATAAGGATCGTAAGCATTTGCAGCTACTCCATTGCCTGTGCCTTTTGGTACTAATGCACCATTTGAGTCAAATGGATAACTTGAATCTCCATCATATTCCAAATCAGAAATTTTTGGACCCCAAGAATCACCTTCAAAAGTCTCAGGTCCTCGATATTGTAGGGCACCTTCGAAGTGACGTCCTTGTGAATAAACCTGTTGTAATTCAGGTCCCTTGTTGTAATTTGAAATGATAGTTGAAGTGTTTAATGTAACTCTTGTTTTACCAGATCTTCCTTTTTTTGTTGTAATAAGGACTACTCCGTTTGCTGCTCTAAGCCCATAAAGGGTTTGAGCTGCAATACCTTTAAGAATATTTACGGATTCAATATCATTTGAATTAATATCAATGGCGCGATTTGAGAAATCACTACCTGACAAACTAGAGTTGCCTCCTTGAGTTGGGTCTTCTGCGGAAGATGAGTTGTCAATTGGCACTCCATCTACAACAAAAAGTGGACCATTCGATCTAGTAATAGAGGTATTACCTCTTATTCTAATGTTAGCGGAAGCTCCAACTGAACCAGATGAAGTAGTTACTTGAACACCAGCGGCTTTAGCGCTTAGTGCAGAAACTAAATTAGTCTCCCTAGATTTTTCAATATCGTCTGAGTCTACGGATTGTACAGCGTAGCTTAATGCTCTAGGGTTTGATTTGATGCCTTGGGCGGTTACAACTACTTCAGCCAATGCTTGCGCATCTTCAGTCATCTGTGCGTTAATAGTTAAGCTAGTTCCGACAAGCATTTTAACATCTTTCTGGCCTACATAGGTAAACAATAACGTTTTTCCAACGCTTGTTTTGATAGCGTAATTTCCATCAAAATCCGTTTGTGTTCCATTAGTTGTTCCTATTGCTACGATATTAACACCGGGTAGTGGAACGCCGTCTTGATCCGTAACTGTACCCGAAATCGTCTTATCTTGTGCAAATGTTAAGTGCACAACAAACGCTAATAGAAGCGTAAGGATTCCATTTCCTTTTGTTTTCATTATTTTTAAATTTGAATTAGTTACCGTAAAAGTCATAATTTTATGTTAATAAACCTAAGGAATTTAATAATTTTTTAAGAAAATAAATCTTTGGTGTTAATTCCTGTACAATTAATAGCTTTGATTTTAGCTTATCTTGGTTTTTGGGTGAATTTACACCATCATTCTTTTTAAAATTGTAGGCTAATTACCTTGGGTATTGTTGTGTTGAAAATAATTAAATCAAATAAAAGTGATTAACTATTTGAATTAATGGGATTTATTGCTACATTTGCCGACCCTTAAAAAAGGGTAAGTTATATATATAGATACAATTATAGTATGCCAACAATTTCACAATTAGTAAGAAAAGGAAGGGCCACGATTACTAAGAAGAGTAAATCGGCTGCTTTGGATTCTTGTCCTCAGAGAAGAGGGGTTTGTACTCGTGTTTACACAACTACACCTAAAAAACCAAATTCTGCAATGCGTAAAGTAGCAAGAGTTAGGTTAACAAATGGTAAGGAGGTAAATGCATACATCCCTGGTGAAGGACATAATCTTCAAGAGCACTCGATAGTATTAGTAAGGGGCGGAAGAGTTAAGGATTTACCAGGTGTTAGGTATCATATCGTTAGAGGTGCTTTGGATACAGCAGGTGTTGCTGGAAGAACTCAACGTAGATCTAAGTATGGTGCTAAAAGACCTAAGAAGTAATCAAGCTTTAAACAGAAACAATGAGAAAAAAACAGGCTAAAAAGAGACCTCTTTTACCAGATCCAAGATTTAATGATCAGTTAGTGACGCGTTTTGTTAACATGATGATGTGGGATGGTAAGAAGTCTATAGCGTACAAAGTATTTTACGATGCTATTGATATCGTAGAGGAAAAGAAAACAGACGAAGAAAAAACGGCTCTAGAAATTTGGAAAGATGCTCTTTCTAATGTAATGCCTCACGTAGAGGTAAGAAGTAGAAGAGTTGGGGGTGCTACATTCCAAATTCCGATGCAGATTAGACCAGATAGAAAAATATCAACAGCTATGAAGTGGTTAATTAGTTATGCTCGTAAGAGAAACGAGAAAGCTATGTCACAAAAATTAGCTGGTGAAATATTAGCAGCTGCTAAAGAAGAGGGTGCTGCAGTCAAGAAAAGAACAGATACTCACAAAATGGCAGAAGCTAATAAAGCTTTCTCTCACTTTAGATTTTAATTATCAGAAATGTCAAGAGATTTAAAATTTACTAGAAATATAGGTATTGCTGCTCATATTGATGCGGGGAAAACAACTACTACTGAACGTATATTATTTTATACGGGTGTAAGTCATAAAATTGGAGAAGTGCATGATGGTGCTGCTACAATGGATTGGATGGAGCAGGAGCAAGAGCGTGGTATTACTATTACCTCTGCTGCTACAACGTGTACGTGGAATTTCCCGATGAAAAATGGGGAGAAAATTGATGAAACTAAGCCGTATCACTTCAATATTATTGATACTCCTGGCCACGTTGATTTTACGGTTGAAGTAAACCGTTCTTTGCGTGTACTTGATGGTTTGGTTTTCTTATTTAGTGCAGTTGATGGTGTAGAGCCTCAGTCTGAAACTAACTGGAGACTTGCTGATAATTACAAGGTTCCAAGAATGGGCTTTGTGAATAAAATGGATAGACAGGGTTCTAACTTCTTAATGGTTTGTAAGCAAATTAAAGAGATGTTAAAATCTAATGCTGTTCCAATAGTTTTGCCAATAGGTGATGAAGCGGACTTTAGAGGTGTTGTTGATTTGGTTAAGAATAGAGCTATTATATGGCATGAAGATAACTTTGGGGCAACTTTTGATGTAGTTGATATCCCTGAAGAAATGAAGGCAGAAGTTAGGGAATATAGAGCTAACTTGATTGAAGCGGTTGCTGAGTATGATGACACTTTAATGGAGAAATTCTTCGAAGATGAGAATTCTATTACTGAAGATGAAGTACATGCTGCTTTAAGAGCTGCGGTTATGGATATGAGTATCATACCTATGATTTGTGGTTCATCATTTAAAAATAAAGGTGTTCAGTTCTTGTTAGATGCTGTTTGTCGTTACTTGCCTTCTCCATTGGATAAGGAAGCAATTACAGGTACGGATCCTGATACTGAATTGCCAATTACTAGAAAGCCAGACGTAAAGGAGCCATTTGCTGCTTTAGCTTTTAAAATTGCAACTGATCCTTTTGTAGGTCGTTTAGCATTCTTTAGAGCGTATTCTGGTAGGTTAGATGCTGGTTCTTATGTGTTGAACAATCGTTCAGGCAATAAGGAGCGTATTTCTAGAATATACCAAATGCATGCTAACAAGCAAAATGCAATTGATTATATAGAAGCTGGAGATATTGGTGCTGCTGTAGGTTTTAAGGATATTAAAACTGGTGATACATTATCTGCTGAGAAACATCCTATTGTTTTGGAGAGTATGGACTTCCCTGATCCAGTTATTGGTATTGCGGTAGAGCCTAAAACCAAGGCTGATGTTGATAAATTAGGAATGGCTTTGGCTAAGCTTTCTGAGGAAGATCCTACATTTACAGCTAGAACAGATGAAGCTTCTGGTCAAACAATTATATCAGGTATGGGTGAGCTTCACTTAGATATTATTGTGGATCGTTTAAGACGTGAATTTAAAGTTGAAGTTAATCAAGGTCAACCTCAGGTTGAGTACAAAGAGGCTTTAACTAAAATGGCTTCTCATAGAGAAACATATAAAAAACAATCTGGTGGACGTGGTAAGTTCGGGGATATTGTATTCGAAATGGGGCCTGCTGATGATTCATTTGAGGGAACTGGATTGCAGTTCGTAGATGAAATTAAAGGTGGGCGTATTCCTAAAGAATTTATTCCTTCGGTTCAAAAAGGTTTCACAGCTGCAATGAAGGCGGGTCCTTTAGCTGGTTATGAAATGGATCGTATGAAAGTTGTTTTGACAGATGGATCTTTCCACCCTGTGGATTCTGATGCATTATCTTTTGAATTAGCTGCAAAAATGGGTTATAAAGCTGCTGGTAAAGCTGCTGGAGCCGTAATTATGGAGCCTATTATGAAAATTGAAGCTTTAACACCTGAAGAAAACATGGGTGATATTGTTGGAGATTTAAACAGAAGAAGAGGAACTATTACTAACATGAGTGATAGAGCTGGTGCTAAGGTGATAAAAGGTGAAGTTCCATTATCGGAAATGTTTGGTTACGTTACGGCGTTAAGAACAATGTCTTCTGGTAGAGCGACATCAACAATGGAATTTTCACATTATGCGGAGACACCTTCAAATATTTCTGAAGAGGTAATCAAAGCAGCAAAAGGTTTAACCGCTTAATTTTACGAAAATGAGTCAAAAAATTAGAATAAAACTAAAATCATACGACTATAATTTAGTGGATAAGTCTGCTGAAAAAATAGTTAAAACTGTAAAGACTACAGGAGCTGTTGTTACTGGTCCAATTCCATTACCAACACATAAGAAAATATTTACTGTATTGCGTTCTCCTCACGTTAATAAAAAGTCGAGAGAGCAATTTCAATTAAGTTCTTATAAGAGGCTTCTTGATATTTATAGTTCTTCTTCAAAAACAATTGACGCTTTAATGAAATTAGAGTTGCCAAGTGGTGTTGAAGTAGAGATAAAAGTATAATTATACTTGTAAGCAATTTGTATTGCGAGTAACATGTCCTGAGCGTTTCGCAAGGGAAAAACGGAAAAATAAAATCAGGGTCGATTTATTTTGACCCTTTTTTTCAGTTCAAAATTGAGAGTTAATAAAAGTAAATACTAATTAATTAAATTAAATATGTCTGGGTTAATAGGAAAGAAAGTAGGCATGACTAGTATTTTCGATGAAAACGGAAAAAACATTCCGTGTACAGTAATCGAGCTAGGTCCATGTGTAGTTACCCAAGTCAGAACCGAAGAGGTAGACGGGTATAGTGCCCTTCAATTAGGTTTCGATGACAAGGCAGAAAAACGTGCTAATAAGGCTGAATCAGGTCATTTTAAAAAAGCAGGTGTTTCTCCTAAGAAAAAAGTCGTTGAATTCCGTGATTTTGAAGGTGATTACAAATTAGGAGACACTATTGGTGTTGATTTATTTGTAGAAGGTGAATTTGTAGATGCTATTGGTATCTCTAAAGGAAAAGGTTTTCAAGGTGTTGTTAAAAGACATGGCTTTGCCGGTGTTGGACAAGCAACTCACGGTCAACATAACAGACTAAGAGCTCCTGGTTCTGTAGGTGCTGCTTCTTATCCTGCGAGAGTATTCAAAGGTATGAAGATGGCCGGAAGAATGGGTACTGATAAAGTAACTGTTCAAAACCTTAAGGTTTTAAAAGTAGTTCCAGAAAAAAATCTTTTAGTTTTAAAAGGTTGTGTGCCTGGTCATAAGAACGCTTACGTAACTATTGAGAAGTAATGAAGGTAGCAGTTTTAGATATTAAAGGAAAAGAAACAGGTAGAAGCATAGAGCTTTCTGATGCTGTTTACGGTATAGAGCCAAATAAACATGCTGTTTATTTAGATGTTAAACAATATTTAGCGCACCAAAGACAAGGTACGCATAAGTCTAAAGAAAGAGCTGAGATAGCTGGTAGTACAAGAAAAATAAAGAAACAAAAGGGTACAGGTACTGCTCGTGCGGGTAGTATTAAGTCTCCAGTTTTTAGAGGTGGTGGTCGTATATTTGGACCAAGACCTAAAGATTATAAGCAAAAATTAAATAAGAATTTAAAACGTTTAGCTAGAAAATCTGCTTTGAGTATTAAGTCAAATGAAAAAGCAATTTTAGTAGTTGAAGATTTTAATTTTGATGCTCCAAAAACAAAGGATTTTAAGAATGTTTTGAAGTCATTAGGCTTGGAAAATAAAAAATCTCTATTTGTGTTGGGTGATTCAAATAATAATGTATATTTGTCGTCACGCAATTTGAAAGGGTCTGAAGTTGTAACTAACTCAGATTTAAGCACTTATAAAATTTTAAATGCTAATAATATTGTGCTTCTAGAAGGTTCTTTAGAAGGAATTGAGTCTAACTTAACTAAACAATAAGAACATGAGTGTGTTGATAAAGCCAATTATAACAGAAAAAATGACTTCAGATAGTGAGTTGTACAATCGTTATGGCTTCATTGTGAACCCTAAGGCGAATAAGCTTCAGATTAAAGAAGCTGTTGAATCTACTTACGGGGTTTCAGTTGAGAAAGTTAGAACTATGAATTACGGGCCTTCAAGAAAGACTCGTTATACGAAAACCGGAGTGCAACATGGTAAATCTAATGCTTATAAGAAAGCAATAGTACAGGTTTCTGAAGGGGATATAATCGATTATTACAGTAATCTATAATTAAGACTAAAGACAAAAAATGTCAGTTAGAAAATTAAAACCAATCACTCCAGGACAGCGTTTTAGAGTAGTAAACGGATTCGACGCGATTACTACTGATAAGCCGGAGAAGAGCTTGCTTGCTCCGTTAAAAAAGTCCGGAGGTAGAAACAGTCAAGGAAAGATGACTATCCAGCACAGAGGTGGTGGTCATAAGAGAAGGTATCGTTTGATAGATTTCAAAAGAGACAAGCAAGGAGTTGCTGGTGTCATTGATTCTATTCAGTATGATCCTAACAGAACAGCATTCGTAGCTTTAGTGAATTATGCTGATGGAGAGAAAAGATATGTAATAGCACAAAACGGAATGCAAGTGGGTCAGGAGATTTCTTCTGGTGCAGATGCTACTCCTGAAATTGGAAATGCACTTCCTTTAAGTGCTATTCCTTTAGGTACTATTATTTCTTGTATAGAACTACGTCCAGGACAAGGTGCTGTTATGGCAAGAAGTGCTGGTACATTTGCTCAATTAATGGCTAGAGACGGTAAGTTTGCTACGGTAAAACTTCCTTCAGGTGAAACTAGATTGATTCTAGTTTTATGTTTAGCTACGATTGGGGCGGTATCTAATTCTGATCATCAATTACTTGTTTCTGGTAAAGCCGGTAGAAGTAGATGGTTAGGTAGAAGACCAAGAACAAGACCGGTTGCAATGAACCCTGTCGATCATCCAATGGGTGGTGGTGAAGGTAGAGCTTCAGGTGGTCACCCAAGATCTAAGAACGGTATACCTGCTAAAGGTTATAGAACTCGTTCTAAGACTAAGGCTACAAATAGATATATATTAGAACGTAGAAAGAAATAAAAAGTAGAAAGAAATGGCACGTTCACTAAAAAAAGGACCTTACGTTCACTTTAGTTTAGAAAAGAAAGTTCAACAGAATATAGATTCTGGTAAAAAGACTGTAGTTAAGACTTGGTCAAGAGCTTCAATGATAACACCAGATTTCGTTGGTCAAACTATCGCTGTTCATAATGGTAGACAATTTGTTCCTGTATATGTTACAGAGAATATGGTTGGTCATAAATTAGGAGAATTTTCACCAACTAGATCTTTTAGAGGTCATGGTGGTTCGAAAAATAAAGGAAAAAAGTAAGCTATGGGAGTTCGTAAAAAACAAATGGCCGAAAGAATAAAGGCGGAGAAAAAGCAGATTGCTTTTGCGAAATTGAATAATTGTCCAACTTCACCAAGAAAGATGCGTTTAGTAGCTGATTTGGTAAGAGGGGTTCAAGTGGAGAAAGCACTGGCAATTTTAAAATTCAATTCTAAAGAAGCTTCTCGTAAATTAGAGAAATTGCTTTTATCAGCTATTGCAAACTGGCAGGCTAAAAATGAGGATGCTAGTATAGAAGATGCTGACCTTTTTATTAAAGAGATAAGAGTTGATGGTGGCGCTATGTTGAAAAGACTTAGACCGGCACCTCAAGGTAGAGCACACAGAATTAGAAAACGTTCCAATCACGTAACATTAGTGTTGGATTCTAACAATAATGTACAAAGCTAGGTATGGGACAAAAGACAAATCCAATCGGAATTCGTTTAGGCATCATTAGAGGATGGGAGTCTAACTGGTATGGTGGAAATGATTACGGTGATAAATTAGCCGAAGATAACAAGATCAGAAAATATGTTCATGCTCGTTTAGCGAAAGCTAGTGTATCAAGAGTTATTATTGAGCGTACTTTAAAACTTATTACTATTACTATTACAACTGCAAGACCTGGTATTATTATCGGTAAAGGTGGTCAGGAAGTAGATAAGTTGAAAGAGGAGCTTAAGAAAATTACTGATAAAGAGGTTCAGATTAATATTTTTGAAATTAAAAGACCTGAGTTAGATGCAAATCTTGTAGCGGCTAGTGTTGCTCGTCAAATTGAAAATAGAATTTCATTTAGAAGAGCAATTAAAATGGCAATTGCTGCAGCGATGCGTATGAATGCTGAAGGTATTAAAATTCAAATTTCTGGACGTTTAAATGGAGCGGAAATGGCTCGTTCTGAATCTTATAAAGATGGAAGAATACCATTATCGACTTTTAGAGCAGATATCGACTATGCTTTACATGAAGCACATACTACTTATGGAAGATTAGGTATCAAAGTGTGGATTATGAAAGGTGAGGTTTATGGTAAAAGAGATTTATCTCCTTTAGTTGGTATGGAAAAAAGCCAAGGTGCTAAAGGTGGGAAGCAAGATGGTAACAAGAAACCACGTCGTAGAAAGTAATTTTTAAAGAAGTAGAAAAATGTTACAACCTAAAAGAACCAAGTTTCGTAAGACACAGAAGGGTAGAATGAAAGGGATCTCTGGAAGAGGTCATCAGCTTTCAAATGGTATGTTCGGTATAAAATCTTTAGATACAAGTTTTATTACATCAAGACAGATAGAGGCAGCGCGTATTGCTGCTACTAGATATATGAAAAGAGAGGGGCAAATGTGGATTAAAATATTTCCAGATAAGCCTATTACCAAAAAACCTCTAGAGGTTCGTATGGGTAAAGGTAAAGGTGCTCCTGAATATTTTGTTGCTGTGGTTTTACCTGGTAGGATTATGTTCGAAATCGCTGGGGTGTCTCAGGAGATTGCTAAAGAGGCGTTACGTCTTGCAGCGCAGAAATTACCTGTTAAAACAAAGTTTATTGTTGCTAGAGATTATTCAGCTTAATTTTTAATTGTAAGGAATTATGAAACAATCAGAAGTAAAGGAATTATCTGTTGAGGAGTTAGGCTCTAAATTAGCTGAGGCTAAGAAGCAACATTCAGATTTGAAAATAGCGCATAGCGTTACTCCGTTGGAAAACCCGCTTCAAATAAGAAAAGCGAGAAGAACAGTGGCTAGAATAGCGACAGAATTAACTAAAAGGGATAACCAATAACTGGTTCTGCTTTATGGAAAAAAGAAACTTAAGAAAAGAGAGAGTAGGAGTTGTTACTAGCAACAAAATGGAGAAATCAATTGTGATTTCAGAAGTTAAGCGAGTAAAACACCCTATGTACGGAAAGTTCGTATTAAGAACTAAAAAATATGTTGCACACGATGAGGCAAATGATTGCAATATTGGTGATACAGTAAGGATAATGGAAACACGTCCTTTAAGTAAAACTAAGTGTTGGAGATTGGTTGAAATCATTGAAAGAGCTAAATAATTATGTTACAGCAAGAATCAAGATTAAAGGTAGCTGACAATACTGGGGCAAAAGAAGTTTTGACCATTAGAGTGTTAGGTGGTACAAAAAGAAGATATGCTTCTGTAGGAGATAAAATAGTAGTAGCGGTTAAAGAAGCTACTCCTAATGGTACTATTAAAAAAGGTGCTGTTTCTACTGCGGTTGTAGTTAGAACTAAAAAGGAAGTAAGAAGACAAGATGGTTCTTACATTCGTTTTGATGATAACGCATGTGTTCTTTTAAATCCAACTGGAGAAATGAGAGGTACACGTGTTTTTGGACCTGTAGCTAGAGAACTTCGTGATAAGCAATTCATGAAAATTGTATCATTAGCTCCAGAGGTGCTATAACATTTAGAAACAGATGAAAAAGCTAAAAATAAAAGTAGGAGATATCGTAAGAATCGTAGCTGGAGACCATAAAGGTGTGGAAGGTAAGATTATGAAGATTGATTTTGATAAGAACAAGGCGATTGTTGAAGGTGCTAATATGGTATCTAAGCATGAAAAGCCTAGTGCTAAAAATCCTCAAGGTGGTATCGTAAAGAAAGAGGCACTTTTACACATATCTAATTTAGCATTGATTGATGCTAAATCTGGTAGCACTACGAGAGTAGGTTACGATGTTAGAGATGGGAAAAAAGTTAGAGTCTCTAAAAAATCTAATGAAGTAATATAGTTATGGCTTACGTTACAAGGTTAAAAACAGAATACAATGAGCGCATTATTGGCGCTCTTAAAGAAGAGTTTGGGTATAAGAACGTTATGCAGGTTCCTAAGCTAGAGAAGATAGTTGTTAGTAGAGGTGTAGGTGCAGCTGTAGCAGATAAGAAGTTAATAGACCATGCGGTTGACGAATTAACTACAATTACTGGTCAGAAGTCTGTAGCTACTATTTCTAAGAAGGATGTTGCTTCTTTTAAGCTTAGAAAAGGTATGCCAATCGGTTGTAAGGTTACTTTAAGAGGTGAAAGAATGTTTGAATTTCTTGATCGTTTAGTTACTAGTGCACTTCCAAGAGTTAGAGATTTCCAAGGAATTAAGGCTACTGGCTTTGATGGACGTGGTAATTATAATCTTGGTGTTACAGAGCAAATTATTTTTCCTGAGATAAATATTGATAAAATCAATAGAATCAACGGAATGGATATTACCTTTGTAACTTCTGCAAAAACAGATAAAGAGGCTAAATCATTATTAACTCAATTGGGATTACCTTTTAAAAAGAATTAAGATGGCTAAAGAATCGATGAAAGCCCGCGAGGTTAAAAGAGAAAAAACTGTAGCAAAGTACGCTGAGAAGAGAAAAGCTTTGAAAGAAGCTGGAGACTACGAAGGGTTACAGAAACTACCTAGAAATGCTAATCCGGTACGTTTACATAATAGATGTAAGCTTACAGGTAGACCTAGAGGTTACATGAGAACATTTGGTGTTTCGCGTGTAACTTTCAGAGAAATGGCAAATGAAGGGTTAATACCAGGAGTTAAAAAAGCTAGCTGGTAGTCAATTTAAATATTAACTGGTATCAGGTTTAGCGCATTGCTAAAAACCAATACTGCAAATTAGTACATATGGTAACAGATCCAATTTCGGATTACTTAACAAGAATTAGAAATGCGAGTAGCGCTGGGCACAGAGTTGTCGAGATTCCTGCATCTAATTTGAAAAAAGAAATGACTAAAATATTATTCGAACAAGGATATATTTTAAGTTATAAGTTTGAACCAAATAAGGTTCAAGGCACGGTGAAAATAGCTTTGAAGTATGATAAGCTAACTAAAGAACCTGTGATAAAAAAAATTATGCGTATAAGTAAGCCAGGTCTACGTAAGTATGCTGGTTCTACTGATTTACCAAGAGTACTTAACGGATTGGGTATTGCTATCGTTTCAACTTCACATGGGGTTATGACGAGTAAGCAAGCTAAGCTAGAAAAAGTTGGTGGTGAAGTATTATGTTACGTTTATTAATACTATAAAGATTTAAGAAATGTCTAGAATAGGTAATAATCCAGTTGCGATACCTCAGGGAGTAACCGTTGAGATAAAAGATAATTTAATTACTGTAAAAGGTAAGTTGGGTGAGTTAACTCAAGAATATAGCGCTGTTGAAGTAAAGGTTGAAGATGATCAAGTTTTTGTAACTAGATCTTCTGATACTAAAGAGCATAAAGCTAAGCATGGTCTTTACAGATCTTTGGTTAACAATATGATCGATGGTGTATCAAAAGGATGGACTAAAGAATTGGAACTTGTAGGTGTAGGTTATAGAGCAAGTAACCAAGGTCAAAGATTAGATTTGGCTTTAGGTTTTTCTCATAATATAGTTATAGATCTTGCTCCAGAGGTTTCAATTGAAACTGTATCTGAAAAAGGAAAAAATCCAATTATTAAGTTAACGTCTTTTGACAAACAATTAGTAGGTCAAGTAGCTGCTAAAATAAGATCTTTCCGTAGACCAGAGCCGTATAAAGGAAAAGGTGTTAAGTTTGTTGGAGAACAATTAAGAAGAAAAGCTGGTAAGTCAGCATAATAAGTAGAATTATGGGATTATCAAAGACTGAAAGAAGACAGCGAATTAAGAGAAGAATACGTAAAGTTTCTTTTGGTACTGCTGCAAGACCGAGATTATCGGTTTTTAGAAGTAACAAAGAAATTTATGTACAAGTTATAGATGATAACAGTGGGGTAACTTTAGTTGCAGCATCTTCTAGAGATAAGGAGATAGTTGATGTTAAAGGAACTAAGACTGAAATAGCTAACTTAGTAGGTAAAACTATTGCGGAAAAAGCAAAGAAAGCTGGTGTTGAGACAGTAGCTTTTGACAGAGGTGGTTGTTTATATCACGGTAGAGTAAAATCATTAGCTGAAGGAGCTAGAGAAGCAGGACTTAAATTCTAAATATATATGTACCAGAAATACAAAAACGTAGAAGTTGTAAAACCAGGAGGTCTTGATTTAAAAGATCGTTTAGTTGGTGTACAAAGAGTTACTAAAGTAACAAAAGGTGGTAGAGCATTTGGTTTCTCTGCTATCGTTGTTGTTGGTGACGAAAATGGCGTAGTTGGTCAAGGTTTAGGTAAGTCTAAAGAAGTTGCTACTGCTATTTCTAAGGCTATTGATGACGCTAAGAAAAATTTAATTAGAATTCCTTTAATTAAAGGAACAATACCTCACGAACAAAAAGGTAAGTTTGGTGGAGCTAGAGTTTATATTCAGCCTGCATCTCATGGTACCGGGGTAATTGCTGGTGGAGCTGTGAGAGCGGTACTTGAAGCAGTTGGGGTTCATGATGTATTATCAAAATCTCAAGGGTCTTCAAACCCACACAACGTTGTTAAGGCTACATTTGATGCATTATTGCAGATTAGAGATGCTAAGACAGTTGCTACACAAAGAGGAATTTCTCTTGAAAAAGTTTTTAAGGGATAAATTAAGGTATTATGGCAAAAGTTAAAGTTACACAAGTTAAGAGTGGTATTAAAAAACCTCTTAGACAGAAAAAAACTCTTGAAGCACTTGGTTTAAGAAAATTAGGTCAAGTTGTAGAACATGAGAATACTCCTAGTATTATGGGTATGATAGCTAAAGTTAATCACTTAGTTTCAACTGAGGAAGCTTAAAAAAATATAAAGATGAATTTAAATAGTTTAAAACCAGCTGAAGGCGCTGTTCACCGTGCAGGTAAGATTGTAGGACGTGGGCAAGGTACTGGAAAAGGTGGTACTGCCACTAGAGGTCACAAAGGTGCTAAATCTAGATCTGGGTATTCTAAAAAGATTGGTTTTGAAGGTGGGCAAATGCCACTTCAAAGACGTGTTCCTAAATTTGGTTTTACAAATATTAATAGAAAGGAATACGCTGGTATTAATTTAGATAAGTTGCAATTACTTGTAGATAATGGTATCGCTAAAGATGCTATTAATTTAGATGTATTGGTTCAAAATAGATTAGCCCGAAAATCTGATTTAGTTAAAATATTAGGTGGAGGTGAATTAAAAGCGTCTCTTAAAATATCAGCACATAAATTTACTGCTACTGCTAAAGCGGCTATAGAAGCTGCTGGTGGCGAAGCAATAAGTTTATAAGAAATACACTATGAAGAAATTTTTCGAGACATTATCTAATATTTGGAAGATTGAAGAGTTAAAAGGAAGAATCCTTGTTACTCTTGGTTTATTGTTAGTATACAGATTCGGGGCGCAAATTGCGCTCCCGGGTATTGATACAGCGCAACTAGGAGCCTTAACTTCTGGTACAGAAAACGGAATCTTTGGAATATTAAATGCTTTTACAGGGGGTGCTTTTGCAAAAGCCTCTGTTTTTGCATTGGGTATTATGCCTTATATCTCTGCTTCTATTGTAGTGCAATTAATGGGAATAGCTATTCCTTACTTGCAGAAACTTCAGAAAGAAGGTGAAAGTGGAAGAAAGACTATCAATCAAATTACAAGATGGTTAACTATCGGTATCTGTATCTTACAGGCTCCAACTTATTTATTAGGTTTAAGTCAGTTTGGTGTGCCGGATAGTGCTTTTGTTCTTGGTAAAGGTCTTGATTTCATGATTCCTGCGGTTATTATCTTAGTAACTGGAACTGTATTTGCAATGTGGTTAGGGGAGAAAATTACGGATAGAGGTATCGGTAATGGTATTTCTTTATTAATTATGATTGGTATTATTGCTACATTACCTCAAGCCTTTGCTCAAGAAGCTAT
Organism: Cellulophaga baltica; assembly: GCF_900102165.1. Taxonomy (GTDB): domain Bacteria; phylum Bacteroidota; class Bacteroidia; order Flavobacteriales; family Flavobacteriaceae; genus Cellulophaga; species Cellulophaga baltica. The sequence continues at coordinate 402,495 of NZ_FNBD01000002.1, read as the reverse complement.
TTCGAGATGGGAAGGAACAGGAGGTCCAATGTTAGTTTTAATTGAAGTTATTATCTGGTTTGTGGTAATCCTACTAAGTGTTTTATTGGTAATGGCTACTAGACAAATACCGGTGCAATACGCTCGTAGATCTGCTTCTGGTGGATATGAGAAAGATGCTATGGGAACTAGACAGTACATTCCTTTAAAGCTTAATGCTTCTGGTGTTATGCCAATTATCTTTGCACAGGCAATTATGTTTGCTCCTGGATTAATTGGAAAGACATTTAATGAAACAGCATGGGGGCAATGGATGGAAGTTCAATTCCAAGATATTTTTGGATTGGCTTACAATTTGTTATTTGCATTTTTGATAATTGTATTTACATATTTTTATACGGCAATCACGGTTCCGACAAATAAAATGGCTGATGACTTAAAAAGAAGCGGCGGTTTTATCCCTGGAATTAGGCCTGGAGCAGAAACTGGCGATTTTTTAGATAAGATTATGTCTTTAATTACGTTACCAGGATCTATTTTCTTAGCTTTGCTGGCTGTATTGCCTGCAATTGTAGTTAAGTTAATGGATGTTCAACCAGGTTGGGCCATGTTTTATGGTGGTACATCACTATTAATTATGGTTGGTGTTGCAATAGATACAGTACAACAAGTTAATTCGTATTTGTTAAATCGTCATTATGATGGGTTAATGAAGACAGGTAAAAATAGAAAGGTAGCGTAAGTTATGGCTAAGCAATCAGCAATAGAGCAAGACGGTAGCATAATTGAAGCATTATCAAATGCAATGTTTCGTGTAGAGTTAGAAAATGGACATGTTGTTACAGCCCATATTTCAGGCAAGATGCGTATGCATTATATAAAATTACTTCCAGGTGATAAGGTAAAATTAGAAATGAGTCCTTATGATTTGAGTAAAGCAAGAATTACATATAGATATTAAGATAATAGGATGAAAGTTAGAGCATCATTAAAGAAAAGAAGTGCCGACTGCAAAATTGTTCGCAGAAAAGGTAGATTGTACGTAATAAACAAAAAGAATCCTAGATTTAAACAAAGACAAGGGTAGTTATGGCAAGAATTGCAGGTGTTGATATACCAAAACAGAAAAGAGGGGTAATTGCTCTTACTTATATCTTCGGAGTAGGTAACAGTAGGGCTAAAGAAATTTTAGCAAATGCCCAAGTAAGTGAAGATACAAAGGTGTCTGATTGGAACGATGATGAAATCAGTCGTATTCGTGAGGCAGTTTCTGCTTTCACTATCGAGGGTGAACTTCGTTCTGAGACTCAATTAAACATTAAACGTTTAATGGACATTGGTTGTTACAGAGGTATTCGTCATAGATCTGGTCTTCCGTTAAGAGGACAGAGAACGAAGAATAATTCTAGAACTAGAAAAGGTAAGAGAAAAACTGTTGCTAACAAGAAAAAAGCAACTAAATAAAAATTAGACAGTAGTCATTAGTATTTGGACGTTAGAAGAATCTGCTTGAAATCGAAAGGTTTAGGATTCCAATAACTCAGAACTAACAACTAGAAACTTAAAAATATGGCAAAGTCAAATACAAAAGTTGCAAAGAAACGTAAGGTTATTGTAGAATCTGTTGGTGAAGCTCACGTAACAGCATCTTTCAATAACATTATTATTTCTTTGACAAATAAAAAAGGTGACGTAATTTCTTGGTCGTCTGCAGGTAAAATGGGATTCAGAGGTTCTAAGAAGAACACTCCTTATGCAGCTCAAGTTGCTTCTGAAGATTGTGCTAAAGTAGCACATGAAGCAGGATTAAGAAAAGTGAAAGTTTACGTTAAAGGACCAGGAAATGGTAGAGAATCTGCAATACGTTCTTTACATAATGCTGGTATTGAAGTTACAGAAATTATTGATGTAACACCAATTCCACATAATGGTTGTAGACCACCAAAAAGAAGAAGAGTTTAATTATAATTACTAATAGTCCTTTTAAAATAGGATATTTCACAGAAAGTATTGATACGATTATCGAAGGATAAGCCTTAATTCATAATCATACTTTCAAACAACAAGAAGATGGCAAGATATATAGGACCAAAAACTAAAATTGCTCGTAAATTTGGCGAAGCAATATTCGGAGATGATAAATCTTTTGAAAAAAGAAATTTCCCTCCAGGACAACACGGAAACGCTAGACGTCGTGGAAAAAAATCTGAGTATGCTGTTCAGTTAATGGAAAAGCAAAAAGCTAAGTACACTTACGGTATATTAGAAAAACAATTTAGAAACATTTTCGCAACTGCAAAGAGAAAAGAAGGTGTTACTGGTGAAATTTTACTTCAATTATGTGAATGTCGTTTAGATAACGTTGTTTTCAGAATGGGAGTTTCTAATTCTAGAAGTGGAGCTAGACAATTAGTATCACACAGACATATTACTGTTAACGGAGAGTTAGTAAATATTCCTTCGTATTCTTTAAAAGCAGGTGATGTTGTTGGTGTTAGAGAAAAGTCTAAATCAATTTCTACAATACAAGATTCGTTAGCTGCTAACAGTAGTGTTTACGAATGGATGACTTGGAATACTGAAAAAATGGAAGGTACTTTTGTTGCTGTTCCTGAAAGACTTCAAATTCCAGAGAATATCAAAGAACAATTAATCGTCGAGTTATACTCTAAATAAACAACACTGATCCAATTATGGCATTATTTAATTTTCAAAAACCCGATAAAGTTATAATGATTGATTCGACAGATTTCGAAGGGAAGTTTGAATTCCGCCCTTTGGAACCTGGTTATGGATTGACTGTTGGAAATGCTTTAAGAAGAGTATTACTATCTTCTTTAGAAGGTTTTGCAATTACCTCTATTCGCGTAGATAAAGTAGAGCATGAATTCTCTGTTATATCTGGTATCGTAGAAGATGTAACTGAAATTATTCTAAACCTTAAGCAAGTTCGTTTTAAAAGACAAATTGAAGATGTAGATTCTGAAACTGTTTCTGTTTCGGTAAGTGGTAAAAACCAACTTACAGCAGGGGATTTTCAAAAATTTATTTCTGGATTTCAAGTACTTAATCCTGATCTAGTAATCTGTAATATGGATGCTAAAGTTAACTTCAATATGGAGTTAGTTATTGAAAAGGGTAGAGGTTATGTTCCTGCAGAGGAAAATAAGAAGTCTGGTGCTCCAATTGGTACGATAGCTATTGATTCTATCTTTACACCTATTAAGAATGTAAAATATAGTATTGAAAACTTCCGTGTAGAACAAAAGACCGATTACGAAAAATTAGTTTTCGAAATTGAATCTGATGGTTCTATTGCTCCAAAGGATGCTTTAACAGAAGGTGCTAAGGTTTTAATACACCACTTTATGTTATTCTCTGATGAGCGTATCACTTTAGAAGCTGACGAAATTGCACAAACTGAAACTTATGACGAAGAGTCCCTACACATGCGTCAGTTATTAAAAACAAAATTAGTAGATATGGATCTTTCGGTTCGTGCTCTAAATTGTTTGAAAGCTGCGGAAGTAGATACTCTAGGAGACTTAGTTTCTTTTAATAAAAATGATTTAATGAAGTTTAGAAACTTCGGTAAAAAGTCATTAACAGAGCTTGAAGAACTTGTAATCAATAAAGGTTTAAGTTTCGGTATGGATCTGTCAAAATATAAATTAGATAAAGATTAATTTTACTTCTGTTGGAAGAGAAAATCTCGGATAAGGAAGAAAATAGAATAAAGTAATGAGACACGGTAAAAAAGTTAATCACTTAGGTAGAAAGAAGGCGCATAGAGTTGCAATGCTTGCAAATATGGCTTGTTCTCTTATCGAACACAAAAGAATAAACACAACTGTAGCAAAGGCTAAAGCTTTAAAGCAGTTTGTTGAGCCATTGATCACTAAGGCTAAGACTGAGAATAATCAGACTACTGAGAAAGGAACACACAATAGACGTGTTGTTTTCAAGAACCTTAGAGATAAATATGCTGTAACTGAGTTATTCAGTACGGTAGCAGAAAAAATAGCTGACCGTCCAGGTGGTTATACTAGAATTATTAAGTTAGGTACTCGTTTAGGAGATAACGCTGATATGGCGATGATCGAGTTGGTAGATTTTAATGAGCTTTACAATGCTTCTAAAACTCCAGCTAAGAAAACTACTAGAAGAGGAAAGGCTAAGAAATCGGACGCTCCGGCGGCTGAGGCTTCTCAAGAAACTAATCAACCAGAAAGTTCAGAAGAATAAGATGGTTTATAAGTATTAATATTAGAAAAGGATAAGTTGAAAAGCTTATCCTTTTTTTTGTGTTATTTTGTAAAATATTTAATATAATTCCTAAAAATGAAGTATCAAACTAGAAAAAAAGCTCTTATTTTATTAGCTGATGGAACTATTTTTTATGGTAAAGCAGTAGGTGATAAAGAAGGAACAGCATTCGGGGAAGTGTGTTTTAACACTGGAATGACGGGGTATCAAGAAATATTTACGGATCCATCTTATTTTGGTCAATTGATGGTGACAACCAATGCCCATATTGGAAATTATGGAACCAATTCTGAAGAAATTGAATCTGATAGTGTTAAAATATCTGGTTTAATTTGTAAAAACTTTAGCTATACTTTTTCTAGAGCTATAGCAGACCTAAGTTTAGAAGAATTTTTAGATAATAATAAATTGTTTGCGATATCTGACGTTGATACACGAGCTCTTGTGAGTTATATTCGTGACAACGGAGCACAGAATGCAGTTATCTCAACAGAGGTTGATAATATTGATGGTCTAAAGGAGCAATTGAAAAACATTCCTAGTATGGAAGGTTTAGAATTGGCTTCTAAAGTTTCTACTAAAGAACCTTATTTCTATGGTGATGAGAATGCCCCAGTAAAAATATCAGCCTTAGATATTGGGATCAAAAAGAATATTCTTAGAAACTTAGCTAAAAGAGGTGCTTATATAAAAGTATATCCATACAATACTTCTTTTAAAGAAATGCAAGATTTTGAACCAGACGGATATTTCATTTCTAATGGCCCAGGTGATCCTGAGCCACTAACAGACGCGATTCAAACAGCTAAAGATATCATAGCAAATGATGAAACTTTGTTCGGAATATGTCTAGGACATCAAGTTATTGCCTTGGCTAATGGTATTTCAACCTATAAAATGCATAATGGTCATAGGGGAATTAACCATCCCGTTATGAATTTAATTACAGGTAAGGGGGAAATTACTTCCCAGAATCATGGCTTCGCTATTAATAGAGAAGAAACAGAGGCTAATACAGCGATTGATATTACCCATGTACATCTGAATGATAAAACTGTAGCAGGAATTAAAATGAATGCTAAGAATGTATTTTCTGTTCAATATCATCCAGAAGCGAGCCCTGGACCTCATGATGCAGAATATTTATTTGATCAGTTTTTTGATATGATTAAAGTTAAAGCCAACTAAAACGTTATAGTTTAAATAAAGGTTATTTGTCACAGTTTTTAAGGGATTGAGGGCGTTTTCTAACACCTTACTTTTGTATATTTGCTGTGTATTTCAACATTAAAATATAAAAATATATGAGTATCATAATTAGCATTCATGCAAGACAGATTTTAGATTCAAGAGGTAACCCTACTATAGAAGTAGATGTGTTTACTGAAAATGGTGTAATGGGAAGAGCTGCGGTTCCTTCTGGAGCATCAACTGGAGAACATGAAGCTGTTGAACTTCGTGATGGAGGTAAAGCTTTTATGGGTAAAGGTGTTACAAAAGCTATTGCTAATGTAAATACTGATATAGCAGAAGAAATTATCGGAATGTCTGTTTTTGAGCAAAATCTTATCGATCAAACAATGATTGAATTAGATGGAACGCCAAATAAATCAAAATTGGGTGCTAATGCTATTTTAGGTGTTTCTTTAGCGGTTGCAAAAGCAGCGGCAGAAGAATTAGGTATGCCTTTATATAGATATATTGGTGGGGTTAGTGCTAATACATTACCAGTTCCTATGATGAATATTATCAACGGTGGATCGCACTCAGATGCTCCTATTGCATTTCAAGAATTTATGGTAATGCCAGTTAAGGCAGAAAGTTTTTCTCATGCAATGCAAATGGGAACTGAAATTTTCCATAATCTTAAAAAAGTATTACATGACAGAGGTTTAAGTACTGCGGTTGGTGATGAAGGTGGTTTTGCACCAAATTTAGCCGGAGGTACAGAAGATGCTTTAGATACTATTGCAAAAGCAGTAGATAAAGCAGGATACAAACTTGGGGATGACGTAATGATCGCTTTAGATTGTGCTGCAGCTGAGTTTTATGTAGACGGAAAATACGATTATACTAAATTTGAAGGTGATACAGGGGTTATTAGAACTTCTGAAGAGCAAGCACAATACTTAGCAGATTTAGCGGCTAAATACCCAATCATATCTATCGAAGATGGTATGGATGAAAATGACTGGGATGGTTGGAAATCTTTAACAGAAAAGATTGGCGATAAAGTTCAATTAGTGGGTGATGATTTATTTGTAACTAATGTAGAGCGTCTTTCTAAAGGGATTGAAAATGGAATAGCAAATTCTATTTTGATTAAAGTAAACCAGATTGGTACCTTAACAGAAACAATTGCTGCAGTAAATATGGCTAAAAATGCAGGTTATACTTCAGTAATGTCTCACCGTTCAGGAGAAACAGAAGATAATACAATTGCAGATTTGGCTGTAGCCTTGAATACAGGTCAAATTAAGACCGGTTCTGCTTCGAGATCTGATCGTATGGCAAAATACAATCAATTGTTAAGAATTGAAGAAGAGTTAGGTAGTGTTGCTTACTATCCGAAGGATAAAGCTTTTAAGCTAAAGAAGTAATTTTATAATTATTTAAAGCCTTTCTAATTTAGAAAGGCTTTTTTTTTGAGAAAATTTTAATCTATGAATTATTATAGGAATTAAATAATTATCTTGAACATAGATTCTAATGCAATATCCTCCTAAATGAATAATTTTCTTTTTGTTGCCGCTGAAAATGATGCTATACCTAAATGTAAAGCAGGTGGAATGGGTGATGTGGTCAGAGATGTTCCGCGTCAAATTTCACGGAAGGGTGATAGTGCCCATATTGTGGTTCCCGCATATTCAAGGCTTCATAAGGATGGCGTTTTCCTTATGCATTTAAATTTTCAATTAAGAGGGCAAGATTATACGGCAGAATTGTATAGAGTTCAACCTAAAAAGGACTTTGAAAATTTAACACATTATGTAATTCATCATCCTGAAATTCAACCAGGTGATATTGCGCATATTTATCATAATGATCCTACGGAGCCTTTTTTCAATGATGCTGTAAAATATTTTATATTCTGTACAGCTGTAGCAGAAGCTGTAAACCAAAACGCATTTGGTGATTTAGATATTGTTCATCTGCATGATTGGCATTCAAGCTTACTTTTGTTTTTAAGGAAATACCATCCATCTTATGAAAAACTTAAGCAATTACGCTTTGTGTATACCATTCACAATTTGGCGATACAAGGCATAAGACCTTTTGGAGGTAATTATTCGTCTATTCAGAACTTCTTTCCGGAAATTCCTATCGATTATGATAATTTAAGAGACCATAGGTATTGGGATTGCATCAACCTAATGGCTGTAGGGGTACGGCTTGCAGATGCGGTGCATACAGTGTCTCCGTCTTATAAAGAGGATATTTTGGTGCCAAGTAATCCACCAGATTTTATTGGAGGAGAGAGTTTAGAGGCGGATTTGCAAAATGCGGACTTAGAAGGTCGGTTATTTGGTATTCTCAATGGCTCCAATTATAATAATATTAGGGCTGCTGAAAAAGGCAGGCTATATCGTAATATTATAAGAGCTTTATTTGGTTGGTTACAAGAAGAATCAAAGAAATATAAGTATGACTTTTTAGCGCATACGGGTGAGAAGATAATGGACTATGTAGAGCATAAGCCAGATTTTATTGTGTCTAGTGTAGCTAGACTAACAGAGCAGAAGTTTTATTATATTAAACATTCTCCAGAAGCTTTTATTAAGATCTTAGAAAAGTTAGCGAAGGTCAATGGTGTATTTATGTTGTTAGGAACAGGTGCTCCGGAATATGAGGAAATGTTTCGCGAAATTAGCTACAAGCACAAGAATTTTATTTTCACGAATGGCCAGTCAGAAGATCTAATCGATAGCATCTATTTAGAGTCCGATCTTTACTTTATGCCTAGCCTATTTGAACCTTGCGGAATAAGTCAAATGCTCGCTATGAGAAATGGACATCCTTGTCTAGTTCATCACACAGGAGGGTTAAAAGATACCGTTCAACATTTAAAAACAGGCTTTAGTTTTGATGGGACAACTACCGATGAGAAAATTAGAAACATGGTAGATTCTTTTGATTTGGTGTTAGATATTTTCTTAAATGATAAACCTCAATGGAAAAAAATTAAAGCGAATGCAAAAAAAGAGCGCTTTACCTGGGATAAAAGCGTCGATGAATATTATAAATTTCTTTATGCTATAACGATATAGTAGACTTTGGTCTCTATTTGTTCAAAATAAGCAAAAGAATTCTTTATTTGTTAATAATACAATAAATGATTTTTTTTGAATTGTTAATGGCACGCCTTTTTCTTAAATTTACGGAGTACTAAAAGTTAAAAAAACACATGTCAGACAAAGCTATATTAGAATACAAAGGGAATACTTATGAATTCCCTGTTATAAAAGGTACAGAGGAAGAATTAGCAATAGATATCAAAAGTTTAAGAGCAGTAACTGGAATGATCACAATTGATCCAGGCTACAAAAATACAGGCTCTTGTGAAAGTGCTATAACCTTCCTTGATGGTGAAAAAGGAATATTGCGTTACCGTGGATATTCAATTGAAGAATTAGCAGAAAAAGCAGACTTTTTAGAAGTTGCTTATTTACTAATATTCGGAGAACTTCCTAATAAAGAACAACTAGAGAAATTTCATTCAGATATAAAATCTGAGTCTCATGTAGATGAGGAAATGAAAAAAATCTTAGATGGTTTTCCTAAGTCAGCACATCCAATGGGTGTATTATCTTCTTTAACAAGTGCATTGATAGCTTTTAATCCAAGTTCTGTAAATGTAAGTTCTGAGAAAGAAATGTATTGGGCAATAGTTCGTATTATGGCTAAATTCCCAGTTTTAGTAGCTTGGACTTTACGTAAGAAAAAAGGATTGCCATTAGATTACGGAGATGACTCTTTAGGGTATGTTGAGAATATTCATAAAATGATGTTCAAGAAGCCTAATCAAGAATATAAAAAAGATAAAACTATTATTGACGCCTTAGATAAGCTTCTAATCTTACATGCAGACCACGAGCAAAACTGTTCTACTTCTACAGTACGTATAGTAGGTTCTTCTCATGCTGGTTTGTTTGCATCATTATCTGCAGGTATCTCTGCATTATGGGGACCACTTCATGGAGGTGCTAACCAAGCAGTATTAGAAATGTTAGAAGCAATTGAAGCTGATGGTGGTGATACTAAGAAGTACATGGCTAAAGCAAAAGATAAAGAAGATCCTTTTAGATTGATGGGCTTTGGTCATAGAGTATATAAAAACTTTGATCCTCGTGCTAAAATCATCAAAAAAGCAGCGGATGAAGTTTTAGGTGATTTAGGTATTGAAGATCCAATTTTATCTATTGCTCAAGGTTTAGAGAAGGAAGCATTAGAAGATCAATATTTTGTAGATAGAAAACTATATCCTAATGTAGATTTTTATTCAGGAATAATTTACAGAGCATTAGGAATCCCAACAGAAATGTTTACAGTAATGTTTGCTCTAGGTAGACTTCCGGGTTGGATTGCTCAATGGAGAGAAATGAGATTAAATGGAGAGCCAATAGGTCGTCCAAGACAAGTATATGTTGGAGAAAACTTAAGATCTTTTGTTCCGGTAGAAAAGAGATAAATTTTCTTAAAATAATATAATTCTAAACTGCCTTTTTGTTTTTTACAAAAAGGCAGTTTTTTATTATTAGATTCTTATTTTTGCGCTCAATAATTATTAATTATTCAATTTATATTTTTTATGCTTGATTTGAACATTAAGGATGAAACTTCAAAACTAAAGGCAGTCATTTTAGGAACTGCTAAAAGTTGTGGACCTACTCCAAAACCAGAAGAAGCTTACGATCCAAAATCACTAGAACATATCTTAGCAGAAACTTATCCTGTAGAAGCAGATATGATATTGGAAATGGATGCTTTTGAACACGTTTTGAAAAAACACGATGTTCAGGTTTTTAGACCAAAAATTTTGAAAGATTGTAATCAAATCTTTTCAAGAGATATAGCCTTTGTCATTGATGACTTCTTCTTTAAGGCCAATATATTACCAGACAGAGAGGAAGAGTATTTAGCTATAGGAGATGTTATTTCTCAAATAGATCCAGCAAAAGTAATTCAGCTTCCAGAAGAAGCCCATATTGAGGGTGGTGATGTAATGCCTTGGAATGATTATATTTTTATAGGAACCTACACCGCTGAAAACTATTCGCATCATATTACGGCAAGAACAAATAAGATTGCGGTAGAACATATTACGGAACTTTTCCCTCATAAGACCGTAAAAGCTTTTGAGCTTAGAAAGTCAACCAATGCAAGAGAAAATGCATTACACCTAGATTGTTGTTTTCAACCTATAGGAAAAGACAAAGCCATCTTGCATAAAAATGGTTTTCTAATAGAAGAAGAATACCAGTGGTTGCTAGATTATTTTGGAAAAGAAAACGTTTTTGAAGTTACGAGCGATGAGATGTACAATATGTTTAGCAATGTATTTTCAATTTCTCAAGAGGTCATAGTTTCAGAAAAGAATTTTACGAGATTAAATACTTGGTTAAGAGAAAAAGGCTTCACGGTAGAAGAAATACCGTATGCCGAGATTTCTAAACAAGAGGGATTATTACGCTGCAGTACGATGCCTTTAATTCGGGAATAAATTAAGTGAATTTCAATAAGAAAATGCACTTAAAAGTATAATTTTACAAGATATATTAAGGAAATTTATGCAAGTTACCAACACTATTTTAATGATTAGACCTGTCGCTTTTCGTATGAATGAGCAGACGGCTGTAAATAATTTTTTTCAAGAAGATCTTGATCTTAAAAATGTAGAAATTAATAAAAAAGCGCAAGTAGAATTTGATGCTTTTGTTGTAGCTTTAAGAGATAAAGGGATACACGTGGTCGTGGTTGACGATACTTTGAGTCCGGATACTCCTGATTCTATCTTTCCAAATAATTGGATTTCATTTCATAAAGAAGGTATCGTTGGTCTGTATCCAATGTTTGCAGAGAATAGAAGAAACGAGCGTCGTGAAGATGTCTTGGATATTTTAGAGGCAGAAGGTTTTAAAATAAATGATATTGTTGATTATACTTCGGCAGAAGACGATGATTTCTTTTTAGAAGGAACCGGTAGTATCTGTTTAGATCGATTAAATAAAAAAGCTTACTGTGCATTGTCAGACAGAGCAGATGAAGAGCTATTTATTGAGTTCTGCGAAGATTTCGATTATTTCCCTGTAATTTTCACGGCCAATCAATCCGTAGACGGTAAACGTATGCCTATCTATCATACCAATGTAATGATGGCTCTAGGGGAAACGTTCGCAATCATATGTTCTGATACTATTGATGATAAAAAAGAGCGTAAAAGTGTTTTAGATCACCTTCATAATGATGGCAAAGAGATTATAAGAATCACAGAACAACAGATGCACCAGTTTGCAGGGAATATGCTTCAAGTATTAGGAGGAGATAATAAGCGCTATTTGGTCATGAGTTCTGCGGCCTATACTAGTTTAACAGCAGATCAACTAAAAGCAATTAATGCACATTGTGAAATTATTCACAGTTCTTTAGATACGATAGAAACTTGTGGTGGTGGTAGTGCACGTTGTATGATGGCAGAAGTGTTTTTACCTAAAAAATAAAGAATTACTTTTTCTTCAAAATATCTTTTAAGAATACCCGTGCCATAAAAATGCTAAAAAAAGCAAAAGGCAAAGAGGTAATAATTAATAGTTTTTGAACGGCGGTAAGTACATCAATTTCAGGTTTTACATTCCCTAAAACTAATAATGCTATAGTGGCAATCAGAATAATTGCAGACCATAATAATCTGTGTTTTTTACTCGGGTTCTTTTTGCCACTATCCGTAAACATACTCAATACAAATACCGCAGAATCTACAGAGGTTACTAGAAAGCTAGCCAGTAGAAAAAGAGTCACCATATTTAGCATAAAGGCAAAAGGATAATTTTCGAGAAACACGAAAATGGAAGAAAAAACATTTCCAAACTCATTGTTATAACTTCCCCATGTTTCCACAAGTTCAAAAGCAGAGGATCCAAATACCGCAAACCAGAAAAAAGTTCCTAAAGAAGGAATAATTAATACCCCTAATAAAAGCTGTCTAAGCGTTCTTCCTTTTGATATTCTAGCAATAAATATTCCAGTAAATGGTGCCCATGCCAGCCAAAATGCCCAATAATAAAATGTCCAATCAGATAAGAAATTCATTCCAGGGTTATAACTTCCCAAAGCTAAACTCATAGGGATGAAATCTAGTATATAGTGATAGGTGGCACTGAAAAAGTTACTTAGAATTAATGGTATATCACTAAAAACAAACGTAAATACAAGAATACTTAGGGCTGTAATAATATTTAATTTTGATATCATCTTAATTCCTTTATTTACACCCATCCAGGCACTATAGGCGGCTATAATAACAATTATGGTGGTAAGGCCTATAGTTAGACTCAAATCAAAATCTCCCTTAAATACATGATTGATACCTCCTTTAATTTGGGTGGTTCCTAGACCTACCGCTGCAATTAATCCAAAAATGGTGGTGAGTATGGTCAGGATGTCAATTCCGTATAACAGTTTTTTGTTAGGTAAGGTATTAGAAACCGTTTCGCTAATTAAGGTCTTCTTCTTTCGGACAAATAATGCATATGCTATGACCATTGCAAACAAACCATAAAATGCCCATGCTGTAAAACCCCATTGGTAAAATGTGAATTCTAAGGCAAGAATTTCTGGAGCTAAATTTGAGGCGTACGGTGGATTTTGTTGCATATAAATAGGCTCCTGTACTGCTCTTAATAAGATTCCTGCGCCCATTCCTGCGCTATACAGCATAGCTATCCACGACCATAAAGAATATTCTGGCTTTGCATCTTCTTTGCCCAATTTTATTTTGCCTATGGGAGAAAAAGCAATAATAAGTAAGAAAAAGACACAGGCTAAGCCTAAGTATAAATAGAAATACCCAAAATAGGTGCGTACCCATAAAGACCAATCACTGATGATATTATAGCTGCTTTCTGTAGCGAAAAAAGCAATTAGGGATAATAGCAATAATATACCAATAGAAAATGGTAGTAATGGGTTTTTTGTGCGTGCTTTAGGTGCCAAATTAGATGTTATTTTTAGTCGCAATTCCTCGAAGCATTCCTCCAAAAATAAAAAAGTGAAAAGGTAGCACACTATACCAATAGAGCCTACCGCGAAGTCCGCGAGGTCTAAATGTCGCAGTTTGGTGCAACACATTACTTTCGTCAATTTCAAATTCTAACCAAGCTTCTCCTGGTAAGCGCATTTCTGCAAATAAAAGCAAGCGTTTATTTTTTTTATCGGCAAGTAAAACGCGCCAAAAATCAAGGGCGTCACCCGTATAAATCCTGTCTGGATGTGTTCTTCCGCGGCGCAACCCAACACCGCCAGAGAGTTTGTCCATAAAACCCCTTAGTTTCCACAACCAATTGGCATAGTACCAACCTGTTTCGCCGCCAATTTTCCAGATGTTCTGCAATGCTAATTCAGGATCATCAACTTTCATTGATTTTTTATCGGTAAGGACACCGTATTTGGGAACTTGTATATGTTTTTCTAAATTTTTTCTGAAACGCCCACTAATCATACTATCCTTCCAGCTACTCACTACTAAATTCTGTTCAATTTTTTTGAACGCCATGTCTATAGCCTCCATGTAGGAGAAAGGAGTTATTTCTAATAGGTCTTGAAGACGCTGATCTTTTGCAACAACTTCCATTTTCATACTATCTACAAGATTAATAGCAAGCTTGTAAGAAGTAGACGTAACAAAATATAACCAGTAGGAAGATAGTTTTGGAGTCATGATTGGTACCGTAACAATCCAATTTTTAAAACCTCTAGCTTTTGCGTACTGGTGAAGCATTTCTTTATAGGTGAGTACATCAGGGCCCGCAATATCGAAAGAATCGTTATACGTTTCTTTATGACCAATTACGCCTGTTAGGTAGGAGATTACATCTCTTATGGCAATAGGTTGTGTTTTTGTCAGTACCCATTTTGGAGTAATCATAAAGGGTAATTTCTCACATAAATCACGGATAATCTCAAAAGAGGAACTCCCTGATCCAACAATTATTCCGGCTCTTAAAACGGTAAGATTAAAATTCCCATGGTAGAGAATGTCTTCAACATTTTTTCTAGAACTTAAATGTTTGGATAGTTCTGTGTCATTAACTATTCCGCTTAAGTAAATTACTTGTTGCACAGTTGTTTCTGCTAAATAAGCATTGAAATTGTGTGCTGTTATGGCTTCTTGTTTATCAAAATCTTGAGTAGAAGAACTCATAGAATGTATTAAGAAGTAAGCAATATCTATATCTTTTGGTATTTTTCCAGACGAAAAATCTTCTAGTAAATCTAATTCTATAACTTCTATTTGTGCTCTAGTTTCTTTATCTACAGATAAGCGGCGCTCATTACGTACAGCACATACTACCTCATGACCTAACTCCAAAAGCTGTGGCAATAATCGCATGCCAATATAGCCATTTGCGCCAGTGAGAAGTATTTTCATAGGGTAGTTTTAAAGATCTGTTATAGAAGTGGGGGTATTTTCGATTTTAAAATCGAGGATTTTTTTAAAATAATTTTGGATTGCTTTGGTGTCAGATTTCACTTTAATGAAATAATGATCTTTGTAAATAGAATATACCGCAAAATCTCCTTTGTAAATGGTGAGTTTGTAATATGGAATTACTAAAGCAAAAGTTTCTAACAATGATCTAAAGCGAACAATGATTCCCTTTGGTCGCAACTCTACGTTGCAAGAATCTGTATTGTTATCTAGAAGTAATAGATTACGTATTTCAATGCTTGTTTCCGTAATAAATAGCTTAGGAGAGCCAATTCCTTTCATAGCCCACCGCTCTTTTAGCGTAAAAGGCTTACCTACTAGTTTATCTACTTTGCGGGTAATTTCTTTGTTATTGTAGGATACATTAACAAGCATAGATTAGAGTTTTCTGTTTACAGGAACTTTTCTGCCATCAACACGTTGCGCTATGTATTGAACTTTCTTACCAGATGAATCGTTGTCGTCTTTGCAAAATGATGCTATAATCTCATTGAAAAAAGTAGCTATTGATACTGCTATCTGCCTTAAACGAGAAGAACTTAGTTGCGCAATTACTTTTTGTATATCTACCATGATGCAATTTTTCTTATAAAGTTACGCAATTAGGAGTTGTTTAAGTCTTAATATACTATTAAAAGGACAAAAAATGTTTAGTTTTGCAGATTGATAAGTCAAATAATCATGAATATCCAGAACGTATTAGAAACTAAGGTAAAAGAAGCGGTTTCAACATTATTTAAAGCAGAATTACCATCGGTTGAATTTCAACCAACACGTAAAGATTTTGAGGGCGATATCACGATCGTTGTATTCCCAATGTTACGTGTTGTAAAAGGTAATCCGGTACAGATAGGAAATGATATTGGTGCTTATTTAGTAGCGCAAGTTGAGGAAATTATTGGGTTTAATGTAATCAAAGGATTCTTAAATCTGGTAATTAGCGACGCATATTACTTGGCAGATTTTAAAACGATTGATGCGAATACAACTTTTGGTCATGTAGCTCCAGATACGGCAAACGCTGTTATGGTAGAATATTCTTCACCAAATACAAATAAACCCTTGCATTTAGGGCATATCAGAAATAATTTATTAGGTTATTCTGTTGCGGAAATATTAAAAGCATCAGGAAAAAAAGTATATAAAACTCAAATTATCAATGATCGAGGAATACATATTTGTAAAAGTATGTTGGCTTGGCAAAAATTTGGTAAAGGAGAAACACCAGAAGGTGCAGGATTAAAAGGTGATAAGTTGGTGGGAAACTACTATGTAGCCTTTGATAAAGCTTATAAGGAAGAGGTTGCTACTTTAATAGCTAATGGAACGGCTAAAGAAGTTGCAGAAAAAGAAGCGCCAATTTTAGTAGAAGCACAACAAATGCTTCTAAAATGGGAAGCTGGAGATGAGGATGTTGTAGCGCTTTGGAAAACTATGAACCAATGGGTGTATGCGGGTTTTGAAGTTACTTATAAGAATTTAGGAGTAGATTTTGATACCTTATATTATGAGAGTGACACGTATTTACTAGGAAAAGATGTTGTTGCTGCTGGCTTAGAAAAAGGAGTTTTCTTTAAAAAAGAAGATGGTAGTGTTTGGATAGATTTGACAGACGAAGGTCTTGATGAAAAGATTGTATTGCGTTCAGATGGTACGGCAGTCTATATGACTCAAGATATTGGTACGGCTATACAACGTGTAAAAGACCATCCTGATGTTAGTGGTATGGTGTATACCGTTGGGAATGAGCAAGATTATCATTTTAAAGTGTTGTTTTTAATTTTAAAGAAATTAGGTTTCTCTTGGTCAGAGAATTTATTCCATTTGAGTTATGGGATGGTAGATTTGCCAAGTGGAAAGATGAAAAGTAGAGAGGGTACTGTTGTAGATGCAGATGATTTAATGCAAGATATGACAACTACTGCGGGCGAAATTTCTCAAGAATTAGGAAAGCTCGAAGATTATTCTGCTGATGAAAAGCAAGATTTATATAAAATGATTGGCTTGGGGGCATTAAAATATTACATTTTAAAGGTAGATCCTAAAAAGCGCATCTTATTTAATCCGGAAGAATCCGTAGATTTTCAAGGAAATACAGGTCCGTTTATTCAGTATACCTATGCAAGAATACAATCTATTCTACGCAAGGCAGATGAATTAAAGTTGAATGGTTTTGATGGCTTGAAAGAACTTCATGCAAAAGAAAAAGAATTAATTAAACAATTACAAGGGTATCCAGAGACCATTCAATTGGCAGCAGCTAACTATAGTCCAGCATTGGTTGCTAATTATACGTATGATTTGGTGAAAGAGTTTAACTCATTTTACCAGAATGTATCTATCTTAGGAGAGGAAGATGCGGCTAAGAAAGCATTTAGAGTGCAATTGTCTAAAAAGGTGAGTGATGTTATACAGTCTTCTTTTAAATTATTAGGAATAGAAGTTCCTCAACGCATGTAAATTAAAGTAAGAAATATGTGGGTACCTGTTTTTGCTATCATTGTAATAGCGGCATATTTCTTATATATTTTACGTTATGCTTATCGCATATATTTCACGGAATTAGACCCGTTAACCATTTCAGAAAAGAAAATTATTCTTAATAATTTTCCAGTCTATAAAAAGCTATCAAATAATCAGAAGCAAAAATTTGAGTATCGATTACTTCGGTTTAGAAGAGATAAGCAATTTGTATTTCATGGTTTAACGCCGCGACAAGAAGATATGGCGTTGCTTTTAAGTGCTACGGCTACTATTTTAACCTTAGGCTTAAAAAGATATAAGATTCCCGCTATAGAGCGGGTAATCATTTATCCAAATCAATATTTTTCTAAACTTAACCGTCAGAACCATATCGGCGAATACAATCCAGGTTTAAAAACCATTGTTTTTTCTGCAGAACATGTAAAGCAAGGGTTTGAGATCCCTAATGATAATAAAAATCTAGGAGTTCATGAGTTTGCCCATGCTTTAAGCTTTAATGCTGTGTTAGAGCGTAATCCTGAGAATAGGAATTTTAGAAAGCATATGGATCTACTAGCCTCCGTGTACAGTTCTACTTTATTTCAACAAAAATTTGAAGAAAGCACTTATTTTAGAGCCTATAGTAAAACAAATGTTCAAGAGTTTTTTGCTGTTGCTGTAGAAAATTATGTAGAAACTCCTTTAGAATTTAGGCAAGAGTTTCCTGAAATATATTTGATTTTGAGAAAGATGCTGAATTTTGATTTCCAGAAACCTTTTGAGGTCTAATTAGAAGAACATTCGGAAACTAAAATTAGGAGTAATTCCTAATGAAACACTCTCCACAGTTTCTATTTCATCTTGGTCATTTAAGCGGTAATATCTATTCAGGATGTTTTTATGGTCTAATATGTTTAACAGCGATGCGCCTACAGATGCTTTTATATTTTGATTTATTTTAAAATTATAAATTGCAGAGGCATCTATGCGCAAGTATGCTGGTAATCTACTATTATTGGCATCTTCGTAATTTATAGTATTCGGAAAAACTAAGGTATTTATGGCGTTTCCATTTTCTTGAGGCTTGGTATAGGGCCTTCCGGTTCTATGGTTAAGGCCAAGGCCTAACTTTAGATGTTCATACGTATAGGTGCTCGCAAAAGTGATGGTATGTCTAATGTCTAAATTATTAGGAAATGTACTGGGGTTCAATAAATCAAACGTATAATCATTTTTATTATAGGTATAGGTTAGCCAGTTACTTAGATTCTTTGTTTTGTGGTTGATTAAGAATTCGACTCCTCTAGCAGCGTAGGTTCCAATTTCACCATTAAATTGATCTTCATTTTGAAACCCTTGAGTGGTGGTGCTAATACCATTAACATATTTATAAAACCCTTCTATGCCAATATAGATTTTATTTTTATCGTAATTGACGCCCAACGAAACTTGTTTGCTTCTGGTAATTGGTAGGTCTTCTTCATTTGCTAAAACCCATCTTCGTTTTTCAATTCCTAGAAAATTTTGTTTTAAATCAATAACCTGGTTGGTGGTCTGGTTTTTAAATTCGCCTTGTAAATCTACCTTAAGGTTGCGGGCTAATTTGTAATTTAGGTTTAGCCGTGGTTCTAAAATAAGCTTTTCAAAAGTGCCTAAATTTTCTGCGTAGTTTGCGCGTAAGCCCGCTCTGGCCCAAAGTTTTTTATTTTCAGAGGCGTAGGTAAGTTCTGAAAATAGGGCGTGCGTTCTAATAACCCCTTTTATATTACTTCGGAATGGGGGTTGCGTTACATTCGTAAAATTTATAATTCCCACTTCTTTAAAATCATATCCATTTTTCCAAGCCAATTGTTCAGAGAAATGGTAGTTAGATGTGAGTTGAATGGCAGTTTCTAATACTTCGTTATTTTGAAGTAACTGTTGATCGTTTTCTGAATTGAAATTTTCAGAATCTAAATGGTAAGAGGTGTAATACGCATTTAGCTGTGTAGAGAAATTAGAATTCCATGTGCTTTCTAAATAACCGCCGATAGAAAAATTGGTTTGCATTAGTTTACTATTGGTTGTTTCTTGAGTGTTGGTATTTAAAACGGTATATTCTAATAAATTATTGATGGCAATAAAGCTTACACGTGCTTTATGTTTCTGTGAAATATCATATAATAGTTTACCCGTAAAATCATAAAAATAGAAGTCTTCGCTTCTAGCTATATTTTCTTGTTCAGGTTCATTGCCTTTAATTTCAGTATCCTGAAAAGCTCTTTCATAAAACTGGTTGTACGTAGGAGTGTTTAAAAGATCTGTGATAGAACGTCTTCCTGAAAATTGAAATGCCAGATTTTCTTTAAGCGGAATTTGACCGTAGACATCACCACTTAATAAATTAATCCCTGCGCCACCATATAATTCGTCGGTAATCGTATTCTTTGTTCGCATGTCCAAAATACTACTAACTCCATCTCCGTAAGCGGCACTTGAACCATTTTTTATCAGAGTGACTTTATCCGTTAAATAGGGGTTGAATGCAGATATTAAGCCAAAGAAGTGTCCAGATTGATACATTTTTATACCCTCCCAGAGTATCAAGTTTTGGTCATTGGTACCGCCACGAACATTAATATCAGAAACGGTTTCGTCAATACTTTTTATTCCGGGTAGTGCTTGTACGGTTTGTAGAACATCGGGTTCTATTAAACCAGGGAGAATTCCAAAATTGTCAGTATGTAATACAATACTGGCATCATCTTGTTTTTCTAATCCAGTAGTTAAAAACTTATAGATAATAACTTCATCTAATTGTTGAATATTTTGAGCTAATGCTATAATTTGACAAGGCCCTTCCTGGTCTAATTCTTCTGCTTTTATAAACAGGGGTTTAAAACCTACATGTCTAATTTCAAGAATAGAGCTTTTAGGGATGTTACTTAAATAAAAAGCCCCAGTGTCATCTGTAATGGTAGTTATACCTTGTTCTAAAACTTTAATCGTGGCATTGTGTAAGGTGTTTTGCTCAAAATTATCTAGAACTTTCGCGCAAATAGAAATTACCTTTTTGGAAATAGTATAGTATCTATTGTCTATTTTTTTTAAATCTAAGGATATTTCTGTTTCAATATAATGTATGGCGGCTTCAAGTTTATTGAATTCTTGAGGAACAATAGAAAAGGCATTAATGGTGTTGTCTGCGAATGAAAATTTTACAGAAAAGGTTTCTTCTAGTTGATTTAAATACGTTCTAAGCGAAACCTGTGCAGCCCTATTTTCCTGCCCCGAGATTTTTAAGGAGGAGAGAAATATAACGGCAATTAAAAATATAGTTACTATACTACTCAGCGTTTTTAGCATGCAAAATCACTTTATTCCCCTCTAAAGTATATGTTATGTTATTTGGAACACAGATACTTTTTAATGCCGAATCTATATTTTTATTGGTGAAAGTTCCTGTGAACAAGGTGTTCGTATTTATAGAACTAGAGCTTATTGTAACATTATATTGACGTTCTAGTTCTGCTAAAACAAAGTTTAATGGAATACTGGTAAAGGTACTTTCGTTGGTGATCCAAGAAGGCTTATCTGTTTTAGGTGCTTCTGTAGGAATAATTTTATCATTCAAAACTAGGAATGAAGTTCCTGCTGGTAATTTCAGTGTCTTGTTTTTATACGTAACGCTAACTAAGCCTTCAAAGCAGGTAACTTTAAAATAATTAGGCCTATTAGTAACATTAAATTGAGTTCCTAAGACTTGAATGGTTCCGGAAGAAGTTTCTACTGTGAATTTTTTCCCTTTGGCCACTTTAAAATAAGCTTCCCCATTAAGGGTAAGGTGCCTTTTTTGGTCCCAGTTTTTGATGCTATAATCCATTTGTGAATCTGCATTTAAAACCACTTCTGAAGCATCTGGTAAAGTAATAAGTTCTGTTTGTGCTAGGGCTGTTTCTACATGTTCATTGGTATTCATAAAGAAATAAGCTCCGGCAATAAATAGCACGATAGCCGCCGCTATACGCGTAAATATCTTTGAAGGGTTAAGCTTTACAACTTTTCCTTTTGTGGTTTTACGAGCTAGTTTATTTTCAGCAAATGCCTTTTCAATATCAAATTCAGGCGTTTCTAGGGAGCTAGAAACAGTAGCAATTTTTTTGTACGAAGCATACTCGTCAGACTTTTTAAAAGCCTCGAGTTCAGCATCCGTTAATTCGTTGTTCAGCCATTTGGCTAAGTAATTTTCTTGCATAATTTATGCTTTATATAGCTATAACACTCTGCAGGGCAAAAACCCTACTATTTTTATTAATATTAATCCACCATTCGACAAATTTAGATTCCGTCAATTTTTTCCCGCAATGATTTCAATGCTAAATGCATTCTTTTTTCAATGGCTTTGACACTAACTCCTTCCAGCTCCGCAATCTCTTTATATTTTTTTCCATCAATTCTATTCAACAAAAAAGTACTACGTTGGTTTTCTGGTAAATCTGATAAGGCTTGTTCTAATTTTAATTTAAATTGTTTTTCTTCCAAAAGAAATTCAGGAGACTCATGAGTAACTTCTAACGTTTCTTTAGCATGCTTAAAGCGCACTTTTTCGGCCTTAAGTACATTTAAATACAAATTATTAGCAACCGTATATACGAACGACTTCGCTTTTTCTGGAGCAACTTTCTTACAATTTTCCCAAAGTTTTATAAATGCTTCTTGTACAACATCATAGGCTTTCTCTTCGTTTCCGTATTTATAATATAGGTAGTTAAAAACCGTTTTAGAATTGGTTTTAAATAATTCATTATAAACTTGTTCCTCACAAACGTTTTGTTTTGGTGTATCCATCAATCAATTATCAAAAAGTATTTTTCAAAGGTATTTTAAAAATAATTAAAAGTTTTGGTAGGGTTTTTAAAACGTGAGTTGTTTTAATGGTATAATAACAAAAAACCAAATCATTATGAAAAATGTGTTTAAAAATTTTGCATTTATAGGCCTATTGATAAGTGCATTATTTATTTCTTCTTGTCAAGAAGAATTTGAAGAGCTTCCAGATTCGGAAGAACAGTCAACAATTACAGCAAGTTCTAGCACTGCTAAGTTAATTATAGATGCGTCTGCTAACGATGGTTCCTATGATAATATCGTAGATGGCGCTAGTTGTTTAGCGGTACAATTTCCATATAGCGTTTTAGTGAATGGCTTAGAACTAAGGATAGATTCTATAGAAGATTTAAAATTAATTGAAACTATTTTTGATCAATTAGAAGATGATAGTGACCTACTTACTATTGTTTTTCCTATAAAAATTATCTTATCAGATTATACCGAAATTGAAATTTCAAATGCGGCTGCTTTAGAAGAATTAGCAAAAGACTGTATTGAGAATGGTGCTGATGATGATATAGAATGTATTGATTTTGTGTATCCATTAACCTTTTTTACCTACGATACAAATAGCCAGCAAACAGGAAGTGTTGCTGTAGAAAGTGATAAAGAATTAAGATTTTTCTTCAAGGATTTAGGGGATAACGATGTGGTAAGTTTAAATTTCCCTGTTTCCTTAAAATCATATGATGAAACGATAATAACAGTAAATTCTACCGAAGCGTTAGCACTGGCCTTAAACAATGCGAAAGATTCTTGTGATGAGGATGATGATGATGATTACAATGATGATGATTTTAGCAAGGAAGAATTAGATGCTTATTTAATAGACTGCGGCTTTTTAGTAAAAGAAGTTAAAAGATATAATCAATATCAAACAGAACAATATTTTTCTTATACCATGAATTTTAAGGCAGATGGTACTGTAAAAGTGTATAGCAGCTTAGGGAATCTTTTTGAAGGTACTTGGAGCACAAGTGCTAATGATGATGGTGTTTTATTGAACTTAGAAATTTATGAGCTTGTAGATTTTTCATTAGAATGGTCTGTATACGAATTGGAAGCGGGGAGAATAAAGCTTTTTGAAAGTGATGGAGATCGAATTATTCTTAAAAAAGATTGTGACGTACCAGAGGGCAATTCAAATGAGGAACTAGAGGTTGTACTAGAACAATGTAAATGGAAGTTTGCTGTTCCTAGTAGTTCAAGTATTGGATTATATACTATTAAGTTTTTAGAAAATGGAGCTGTAAAATTTGTAGATGACAATGGGGAATTTTTTGAGATAGACACCTATGCCACTTGGGCCATAGTTAATAATTCTATTGTGTTCTACAATATAAACCAAGAGTTGATTGCTGAAAGATGGAAGATTACTGGAAGTTCTAATGCCCAATTAAGTATTGAAATTTATAACGAGAACGAGTTAATTTATGAGAATGTGTTGCTAAGAGATTGTGAAGATCTTAGCACCGTTTGTGAAGAGGCGTATATTTATGATGTCATTCAATCTTGCAGATGGACGATCACAAATCTTGATGGTACTTTCTTTGATGCGCTAGATATAGATTTCTCTAATGAGAACATTCATGTGTACAATGCCAATGAAGAAGTAGTTGAAGAGGGTAATTGGGAAATATCCGGTGCTGTGTTAAAGTTTAATGATCTTTCTATGGCCTTAGCAAATTATGTTGGTGAATGGACGGTTATAGCATGTGCCGATAATTTATTTAAAATACAAAGAGGAGAAGAAGTCCTCCTTTTAACCAAAACATGTAACTAAGAATTTAGGTTTCAGATTTGAAAAAGGGCAGCTGTAAAAAAGCTGCCTTTTTTTTGTGCATATATTTTTGCAATCTAACTTCGGACTTCCCATTGTTATTATTAAATTTGCAGCACTTGATAATTAAGGTAATACTATGTTTGATAATTTAAGCGAAAAGTTAGATAAAGCACTTCATGTTCTAAAAGGGCATGGTCAAATCACAGAAATTAATGTTGCAGAAACTTTAAAAGAGGTTCGACGCGCTTTATTAGATGCCGATGTCAATTTTAAAATAGCGAAAGAATTTACCAATACGGTAAAAGAAAAAGCGCTAGGTCAAGACGTTTTAACAGCGTTGCAGCCAGGTCAGTTAATGGTGAAGTTGGTAAAAGACGAGCTTACCCAGTTGATGGGTGGAGACGTGGAAGGAATCAATTTATCTGGAGACCCCTCTGTAGTGTTAATGTCTGGTTTACAAGGTTCTGGTAAAACTACTTTTTCTGGAAAACTTGCTAGTTACCTAAAAACTAAAAAAACTAAAAAGCCATTATTAGTAGCTTGTGATGTTTATCGCCCAGCGGCAGTTGATCAGTTACATGTAGTTGGTGATCAAATAGGAGTTGAGGTTTTCTCTGACCGCGGCAATACAGATCCTGTAGCTATTTCAAAAGCAGGTATTGCGTATGCAAAAGCAAATGGTCATAATGTAGTGATCATTGATACTGCTGGTCGTTTGGCGGTAGATGAAGAGATGATGAATGAAATTGCTAACATTCATAAAGCAATTAACCCTCAAGAAACATTATTTGTTGTAGATGCTATGACAGGGCAAGATGCTGTAAATACAGCAAAAGCCTTTAATGATATTTTAAATTTTGACGGGGTTATCCTTACCAAATTAGATGGTGATACTCGTGGTGGAGCAGCAATCTCTATTAAATCTGTTGTAAATAAGCCAATTAAATTTATTGGTACAGGAGAAAAAATGGATGCTATTGATGTCTTCTATCCTGCACGTATGGCAGAACGTATCTTAGGGATGGGTGATGTTGTGTCACTTGTAGAAAGAGCTCAAGAGCAGTTTGATGAAGAGGAGAGTCGTAAAATTCAAAAGAAAATTGCTAAAAATCAATTTGGTTTTGATGACTTTTTAAGTCAGATTCAGCAAATTAAGAAAATGGGTAGCATCAAAGATCTTATGGGGATGATTCCTGGTGCTGGTAAGGCATTGAAAGGTTTAGATATTGATGATGATGCCTTTAAACATGTAGAGGCTATTATTCATTCGATGACTCCGTTAGAAAGAGCTACGCCCGCAAAATTAGATGCCAGTAGAAAAAAACGTATTGCTAAAGGTAGTGGAAGATCTATCCAAGAAATAAACCAATTGCTAAAACAATTTGATCAGATGAGTAAGATGATGAAAATGATGCAAGGCGGTGGCGGCAAAAAGATGATGCAAATGATGGGTGCAATGAAAGGCATGCAATAAGTAGAGACAAGCTAAAATAACGACTTAATAAACGAAGCAACCCATACCATGGAAATATTAGACGGGAAAAAAGTATCTAACGAAATTAAACAAGAGATTGCTGTTCAAGTAGCAAAAATGCGTGAAAAAGGGGAGAAAGTTCCTCACTTGGCAGCGATATTAGTGGGTAGTGATGGGGCTAGTTTAACATACGTAGGTAGTAAGGTGAGATCTTGTGAGAAAGTTGGTTTTGAATCTACTTTGGTGAAAATGCCAAGTACTACATCAGAATTAGAACTTTTAAATAAGATTGAAGAATTAAATAAAAATGAGGATATAGATGGTTTTATCGTACAATTACCATTACCTCCACAAATAGATACTCAAAAAGTATTACTAGCGGTTGATCCAGATAAAGATGTAGATGGTTTTCACCCTATGAATTTTGGAAAGATGGCGCTAGATATGAGTACTTTTATTCCTGCAACGCCTTTTGGAATCTTAGAACTTTTAGAACGATATAATGTAGATACTAAAGGAAAGCATACCGTAGTTATTGGTAGAAGTCATATAGTAGGGAGACCTATGAGTATCTTAATGGGAAGAAAAGGCTGGCCAGGAAATTCTACGGTAACCTTAACTCATAGCCATACTAAAAATATTACTCAAATTATTTCTCAAGCAGATATCGTAATTTCTGCACTAGGAGTGCCTAAATTCTTAAAAGCAGAAATGATTAAAGATGATGCGGTAATTATAGATGTAGGTATCACAAGAGTTGCAGATGATTCTTATGAAAAAGGATACTATATTACAGGCGATGTAGATTTTGAGAATGTTAGTAAAAAAGCTAGTTTTATAACACCTGTGCCAGGTGGAGTAGGACCTATGACTATTGCAATGCTTCTTAAAAACACACTATTGGCACGTGATCGTCATAGAAACAGAAAATAATATAGAACGTATTTCGTTGACTATTGAGACTTAATTATTTAAGTCTCAATTTTTTTTTCTAATAGATCAGAATTCATGCCGTATAGTCTGGAACCTTTCTTTGAAAATTCTCATGATCTGCTTTGTATAGCGGGTTATGATGGATATTTCAAAAAAGTAAATCCGGCATTCATACATCTTTTAGAATATTCACAGGAAGAATTGTTTTCAAGAGAAATAAGTGACTTTATTCATGAAGATGATCGTTTAAGAACGGCATCCAATAGAGAAAATCTAAAAAAGAGCCTTCCTTTATTGAATTTTGAAAATAGGTATGTGAGTAAGTCCGGCGCTATTATTTGGTTAGACTGGACCTCTATACCGCTGCCAGGGGAGAACTTAATTTACGCCATTGCGAAAAACATTACGTACAAGAAAAAATTAGAATCTGAGCGTGCAGTGTATTTACTTTCTTTGGATAAGAAGAATAAAAACCTCAAGAATTTAAATTTTAAAACCTCTCATGATTTAAGATCTCCGGTGAACAACTTACTTACGTTGTGTAATATTTTGGATTTAAATAAGATTACAGATCCTGAAACACTGCAGGTATTTAACTTGATTAGAAATGCTACAGAAGGGCTTAGGGATTCTTTAAATAGCTATGTAGACTCCTTAACGCAGACAGAAGAACTTGAGTCTTCTAAAGAGGAAATTTCACTCTCAGAAGTCTTGCAGGTGGTGCAATCTTCGATTAGTGCTCTAATATATGATTCCCAGGTAAAGATAAAGAGCGATTTTCTTGCTTTTGATATGTTGTTGTTTAATAGAACATTTATGGAGAGTATCTTTTTAAACTTGATTACAAATTCTATCAAGTATGCCAGGCCAGATGTTTCACCAAGAATAAATATTGCTACCGCCGTAGTAGGCGGGAAAAAAGTGTTGGTGTATACAGATAATGGCCTCGGATTTGATATGAGTACAGTTGAAGGCAAGATTTTTAATCTTAACCAACGCTTTCATTCCACAAAAGATAGCAAAGGAGTAGGGTTGTATCTAATTTCCAATTATGTTTCTGAAATGGGAGGCAAGATTGAAGTGTCAAGTGCGGTAAATCAAGGCGCAATTTTCACCATTACTTTTCAATAAAGCAAAATTCCTTATTTTGCAAATAGCTGACTCATATCCTTAAATGATTTAAACTCCAAAGCATTACCAGCAGGATCTAAAAAGAACATAGTAGCTTGCTCGCCCACCAAACCTTCAAATCGAATATAAGGCTCAATAACGAATTTAATCCCTTTTGTTTTAAGGGTTTCAGCAAATTGTTGGAATACATCCCAAGGCAATACTACTCCGTAATGTGGTACGGGAACGTCATGGCCGTCTACAGGATTGTGATGTAGGTTTTCTTTGTTAGATTTTGGTTTGTAATGAATTACTAATTGATGCCCGAATAAATTAAAGTCTACCCAATGATCACTGCTACGACCTTCTTCGCAATTTAATACATCGCGATAAAACGTTCTACATTCTGCTAGGTTATGTACAGGGATGGCAATATGAAAAGGAGTGACGGTTGACATGTTTTTTAGTTTAAAAATTTATCTTTTATTATGACTTTAAAAATGCAATAATTTCTTTATTTACCACTTCTTGATGCAAAGAGTGTCCTAAACCTTCTGTTGTAATAAGCTGACTCTCCTCCCAATTTTTATGTACGCTTTCAGAAGAGTGGTAAGGTGCTATTTTATCAAACTTATCGTGTATTAGAAGTCCCTTTTTAGAAATGTCCTTGGCCATTCGTGATACGGAAAAATCATTGATTGTAAATTTAAACTCCCGTATAAATAACTCGTTAATACCAGTTAAAACTTTGGCGTTAAATTTCAAAATCTTTTGGTAATTAGCCATTATTTCTGATAATTCTGAAGGTGCACCTAAAGAGATGACCTTTTCAATAGAATTTATTGGATTTTTATATTGGTTATAAAGGCTGGTCATACCACCAACAGAATGCCCTATGATATATTTAGGAAGGTATGTCTCAATAATTTTTTCTGCACATTTGTTATACAGCGGAACATTAAATATGTGACCAGAAGAATTCCCATGACCAGGAGCATCAAATGCAATAATGGTATAGTCTTCTTTTTTCAAATCATCAATTAAATTGCGCCATCTAAAAACATTACTTTCCCAACCGTGCAGAAGAAGTACGGTTCCTTTAGTGCCTGTCCATTTGTAGGTTTGTAACTGAATCTTATCTACTGTAAGAATGTTATTTTTAGCCTTGTCAAGAAACTCTTTCTGGTGCGGTTTTACTTTGCCACTCCTAGGGGTGCAAAAAAGATCAAATGCTTTCTGCGCCGCTTTTTCTTTAGAGACCAACGCTAAAGAGTTAAAATAGCTTCCGTAAAACAAAGGAATGTATTTATTGAGTATTTTTTTCATCAGGCATCTTCTCTATGAACTTTTGTAAAATCAAAAGCAGGTAAGCATACGGCCAAATATTCACATTCCTCATCAAAAGGATTAGCGTATTGTACGCGCGTATTCTTTTCTATTTTTATAGATTGCCCAGCTTCTAATATGATAGTTTCATCAGCAATCGTAAATTGTTTTTTCCCTTTAATAATATATGTGTACTCATCAAACTCTGGAGTTTGAAAAGGTTCACTCCAACCTGGTGGTGCAATCATATGAGCAATACTAACTTGGTCATCATGAGTGCTAGCCTTGCCAAAATGTTCTTCTATGGTTTTACCATCGGTTGTAGGAACTATAAAAGGCGATTTTTGAATGGTATATTTCTTCATTGGGTTAAGAGTAAACAATAGTTAAAATTTATTCCCAAGCAAGCATCATATATTTGATCTTTGCAGCATCTGGAATCTGTACTTCTTCGATATTTACACTAGAATCATATCTAAGGCTAGAAGGTAATTCTTGTTTATCTATGGTAAAATATAGCCCAGTATCTTTCAATAAAATTACCACATTATTCATCGAGGTAATTATTTTTTTAATGGTGTATTTGTCTTTAATATCTTTAAAGGTGCTAGTCATAGAAACACCTTTATCGGTAACATAGCGTGGGTCATAAATTCTAATATTTTCTATTTTTGGCACACTATCTCTAGTAGGAGTAAGGCTTAATAATTGTTTGCCTCCTTTTTCGTAGATATCAATCTTATTATAGATAAAATTAGATTTTATTATGCGTGTAGTATCCGTATTAGTGTCATTCAAAACTTCATTTTTAAATCCTACTTGTAAATTTAAATTAGGAATACCATTTTCAGCAACTATAGAGTCTTCAGCATAAATGGTTTCTAGGTCAATTACCTTAGTATCTTTTGTAAGTTGGCCAATAACACCAGTACTGATATTAAATTTTTTATCAGCAGATTCACAGTTTAAGAATAGTAAAGAAGTTGCGGCAAGGGCAACAGATAATATTTTTTTCATTCGGTAGTTTAGTTTTTAAATGATTTTTTTAACGCATTACTTTTTTTAACACACCTAAAACTCCACGAATAAAGGTAGCGCTGGTTAACACTTTTATAATAGGGTTTTGTCGTGTACTCGTTCTGCTTCTAGAAGAAGATTTTGTGGTCTTTGGTTTTTCTTTCTCCTTTTCTGCTTGCGCTTCTGCTTTTTCTATTTTTTCATTTAGAAGTTCATAGGCACTTTCTCTGTCTATAATATCTTCATATTTTTTAACCAGCTTAGATTTTTTAATCAGCGTACTTAATTCACTTTCCGTCAAAACATCCATTCTACTCATGGGGGCTCTAAGCATCGTGGCTGCTAATGGCGTAGGTCTTCCTTTTTCATCTAGTGCAGAAATTAACGCTTCGCCAATACCTAAAGACGTTAATACCTCTTTGGTATCGTAATACTCAGAATCAGGGTAATTCTCGGCAGTAAGTTTAATTGATTTTCTATCTCTAGCAGTAAAGGCACGTAATGCATGTTGTACTTTCAAACCTAATTGCGCCAAAACATCATTAGGAACATCGGTAGGGTTTTGAGTAACAAAATAGACACCAATTCCTTTTGAACGAATAAGTTTTACAATGTTCTCTATTTGATCAATAAGCGCTTTTGAAGCTTCATCAAAAATTAAATGTGCTTCGTCTATAAACAACACTAATTCTGGCTTATCACTATCTCCTTGTTCAGGAAAAGTACTATAGATCTCCGCAAGCAAACTCAGCATAAATGTAGAGAATAACTTAGGACGGTCTTGAATATCAGTTAAACGTAATATATTGATGTAGCCGTTTCCGTTTTCATCAAGGCGTGTTAAATCATTGACATCAAAAGATTTTTCTCCAAAGAATAGTTCGGCTCCTTGTTGCTCTAATTCAATTACTTTTCTAAGAATAGTACCTGTAGAACTAGTGCTAATGCGTCCGTAATTTTCTTTGAATTCTTCTTTTCCGCCATCGGTAGCGTATTGTAGTACTTTTTTAAAGTCTTTTAGATCTAAAAGAGGTAATTTATTATCATCACAGTATTTAAAAATTACCGCAACTATACCTTCTTGCGTTTCAGATAAATCTAAAATTCTGGAAAGTAAAATAGGTCCAAATTCAGAAACTGTCGCTCTTAGCTTTACGCCATCTTGCTCCGAGAGTGATAAAATTTCTACAGGGAAACCCTTAGCTTCAAACGGAATGCCAATTTTAGCATGGCGTTCATCAATCTTGGCGTGTCCTGGACTTGGTTGCGCAATACCACTTAAATCACCTTTTAAATCCATCAGCATTACAGGAATCCCTTTTTCAGAAAGATTTTCGGCAAGAACCTGTAGGGTTTTGGTTTTTCCTGTACCTGTTGCTCCCGCAATTAAACCATGTCTGTTTAATGTTTTTAAAGGTATTTTAACAAAGGCATTTGTTACGGTTTCGCCATCTAAAATAGCAGATCCCATAGTGATGAAATCACCTTTTGTTTTATAGCCTTCTTCGATGTAGGAGAGGAATTCGTCTTTGGTACTCATTGAAGTTAATTTTGTATAAAAATAAGGGTTTTTTAGGCAACTTTAAAAATGTAATCTCGCTTAGATTTTTGTAAGGACAAATTTAATTGTTATGCGATAGACTCATAAGTAAAATGTATCTTTGCAGCATGGTAGAAAATGATGTTTTGACATTGGTCAATAAAGGAGAAATGTTGCCGTTAATGGAAGAGTTTTATACGATCCAAGGAGAGGGTTTCCATAAAGGTACTGCGGCTTATTTTATTCGAGTAGGTGGTTGTGACGTGGGATGCCACTGGTGTGATGTAAAAGAAAGCTGGAATGCAGATACACATCCTCCAACAGCAACAGACACCATTATTTCTAATGCAGCAAAATATTCTGACACTATTGTAATTACAGGTGGAGAACCACTAACCTGGGATATGGGGCCTTTAACAAAAGGGTTAAAAGCTAGAAATCTTCAAACGCATATTGAAACTTCTGGGGCGTATCCGCTTTCTGGTGAGTGGGATTGGATTTGCCTATCACCTAAGAAAAATAAATTACCGGAAGGAAGAATCTATGATGAAGCCCATGAATTAAAAATGATCATTTTTAATAAGCACGACTTTATTTTTGCAGAAGAACAAGCCGCAAAAACCAATAAGGATTGTATTTTATATTTACAACCAGAATGGAGTGTTCGTGACAAAATGGTGCCACTTATCGTAGATTATGTAATGAAAAATCCAAAATGGAAAGTATCCTTACAAACCCATAAGTATTTAAATATACCTTAAATTTCTAATTGCTTGGGTTGCCTATAACAGCCAATAGAAGGCGTTAAATTATCTTCCGCCGTTAGCTTTTAGATCACGTAGGCATTCAACATCCAATTCAGGTACTTGTCCGTTTTTAGCAGTTATGGCTTCTTTCATAGCGGCTCCAAACTCTAATTCTGCACGCATTAAACAGCCATCTTGGTTACAATGTTGACTCGGTGTTTCTACACCATCTTCATTCGTAAAAGTTCCTTCATGATCGTTCACCATTTCGGTACCAATATTTACAAGTCCAAGTAAGTGTCCTAATTCATGATGTAAGGTAGCTGTTTCTACAGTAGCCACATCTACACGGAATGATTTGTTGGCTAAATCTATAATCGTAGATTCATAAATTACCAATGAGGTATTTCTAAAGGCAGCACCTAAAGTTACCAAATCTTCTTCAGGCTCGTCTTCATCAGAAGGAGCATCAGAAAAATAAATAAAAAGTGCTAAAGTATCGTCTGTATTGTAGGCAGTTCTTTCTTCTTGGATAATTTCATCTACCTCATTTATCGATAGATTTTCTTTTCCTGAAGAACTTAATTCTAAGTATTGAATTTTAACGGTTTCTTTGAACGTAGTTTCCTTGATAAATTCGATAAAATCATCAATAGCTGTTTCATCTGGTTTAAATCCAGTTACATACCCTATTTCTATTAAAAGCTTATCAAAATTTGTGTTGGATAAAAAATCATTAGCAGAGTCTCCCGTGCCTTGTAAATTAGGAACTTTATTTATAGTTACATTTGGGTCTGTAGATCCAGAACTTTCGGCGTCTGTACTCGTGCTTTTAGAGCAATTAACAAATACCAGTAAGGCTAATAAAAGAACAACGGGGAAACTTTTTTTCATAACGTCATGTATCAAATTAGATCATAGATCAACTAAAATAACGTATTTACGAAAAAACTATTGTTGTTTTAAGGTAAGTTTGGCTAAATAATCAAAATGTTCGCCTTCTTTTACAAGCTCACATTCTAAATTATTAGCTACTGCAGCTCTTTGTAGCGTGTTGTAGTCTAAGTATAACCAATTGAAAGATTCACTTTTTTTAGATTGATATTCCATTTCGAAAGAGACTTCTCCGTAGTATTCAACATCGGGAATCCAATATCCGCCATCCTCATCGGGATCAAACATATATAAGATATCACTTGAATCTAGAAGTATTTGCCCGCCAGGGTTTAAGAATGATTTTAATTGGATTAGAAATTTATTTATTTGATTTAGTTTCCCTGCCAAACCAATACCATTCATTAAAAGAAGTAGGGTATCAAATTTTTGATCTTTAAAGTCATAAAGATCCATACACACTGTTTTTGTAATTCCTCTAGCGTTACATACTTCAATAGCACCTTTAGAACTGTCTAGAGCAGTAACATTTTTGCCGGTTTCTTGCAAATACAAACTATGACTTCCTGCTCCACAACCGATATCTAAAATAGTACCTTTTGCTAGTTGTAATGCTTTTTTTTCTAAGGGAGGCATTTCTGCATACGAACGAAATAAATAGGGAATGGGGATTATATCTTCTTCCTCTAAAGAGGAGTAGGTTTTTATATCGGTAGTATAGTTTCCGTTTTGAAAATCTAAAACTGCTGCGCCTAAAATATCAGTTTGCATTTAATTTGTAATTTGCGGCAAAATTCAGCATTTTAACCCATTAACAAAAATAAAACACGACCAGATGAAACTATTAAAAAATATTTCGGCATTATTCTTACTAATTACATTATCTAGTTGCGGACAAGAAACTACTTTTCAAGAAGATGTAATGACCTATTTAAAGAGTAATGGAACAGCAAAGCAGTACAACTATGCGTATGATGAGTTGTTAAAAATGTTAGGCAATCAATTCCCGAAGACAACAGAAAATACCACAGGTTGGGATTATTTAGAAGCCAACAAGGAAAAACATGTTAGTGAAATATTGAGCCTGTTAGAGCCTGTGTATGTAAAGAACTTTACACACGAAGAAATAAAAAAAATGAATGCCTTCTACCAGTCAGAAGCAGGTAAGCAATTAGTTGCAGATGGAGAGAAATTGACAGAAGACCAGAAAAAAGAAGTGAATGACTTTTATGGTTCTGAAACTGGTAAAACAATTGTAGAGAAGCAACCCATTCTTGCAACTGAAATTGCTAAGGTTTCAGAGGGGTGGAGTAGAGACCTGTATGAAACGGCTTTAAGCATGTTAAAATAATGAAAGAATTTATAGCGCAACTCCCTAAGCTTGCAAAGGACAAGCAGAATGAGAATAAGAAATTCTTTGCTAAACTAAAGAAGAAAACACCAAAAAATTTGGATTATCTCATGCAAGAATTGCATGAAAACGAATTTGAGCGCACAGATTGTTTGGAGTGTGCTAACTGCTGCAAAACTACGGGGCCGTTATTTACAAACGCAGATGTTGAGCGTATATCAAAGCATTTTAGACAAAAACCACAACAATTTATAGATCAATATTTGCGCATAGATGATGAGAATGATTATGTGTTGCAACAGGTGCCGTGTACTTTTTTAGGAACGGATAATTATTGTTCTATCTATGATGTACGCCCAAAAGCTTGCAGAGAATTCCCGCATACGGATCGTAAAAAGTTTCAGCAAATAAGTAATTTGACGATCAAAAATGTAGCCATTTGCCCAGCGGCATATAATATAGTAGAAGAAATGAAGAAACGTATTGACTAAGTGTATGTTAGCGTTCTTTTCGGTTTAATTTTATTTATTTAAACAGATGGAAGCACTTATACATTACTTTGAAACGATACCTTCTTTGCACCGATCCTTCCTTTTAGTAGGTGGGATCTCTTTTTTTTGGCTGTTGGAAGGAGCTATCCCCTTGGTATTTTTTAAGTATAGAAAATGGAAGCATGCCTTACCAAATCTGTTCTTTACAGGAACAACGGTACTCATAAATTTTGCCTTAGCCTTTCTGTTATTAAAAACTAGTGATTGGACGGTAAAAGCTAATTTTGGAATTATTAATTGGTTGCCTTTACCTTACTGGGCGTTTGTGCTTTTAGGTTTGTTATTATTAGATTTTTTTGGTGCGTACTTAGCGCATTATACAGAGCATAAAATAAAATGGTTGTGGAGGATACATTTAGTGCATCATACAGATCATTATGTAGATGCCACTACAGCAAACAGACATCACCCTTTTGAAAGTATTATACGCTTTGCATTTACATTATTTGGTGTTGTGTTAGTAGGAGCGCCAATTGGTATTGTAATGTTATATCAGTCTGTTTCATTGATAGCTACGCAATTTACCCATGCAAATATTAAATTACCTAAAAAAGCGGATAAGGTCTTAAGTTGGGTTTTGGTATCGCCAGACATGCATAAGGTACACCATCATTATATGTTGCCATATACAGATGCTAATTACGGAAATATATTTTCTATTTGGGATCGCATATTTGGCACTTTTATGACCTGTGATCGGGAGGCTATTGTGTACGGTGTAGATACATTTCCTGATGAAGAGGAAAACGGAACTATAAAATCACACTTAAAGCAACCTTTTCATAGCTATAGAAAGCCAACTACTCTAGAAAGGTAATTTAATATTTTAAGAATAGTATATGGTTAGGATTTGTACGGGTTTCCGAAATTTGATAATCATGAGATCCCACAATTTTAAATCCACTTTTTTTATAGAAGCGAATGGCTTTTTCATTTTCTGTCCATACATAAAGCCATAGACCTAATTGGTTTTCTTTTTTTGATAATTCAACGTTATGATTGAATAGTGCAGTTCCTAAATTTTGACCATGAAATTCTTGTAACAGATAGATTCGGTCCAATTTAGTGATGTGTTTTTCAGGAATATTTGGGTGCGTTTGGTTAAACGCAATCTTAGAGTACCCAGCCACAAGGTCATTACTATAGATTAAATAATAAATGTTGTCAGGATTATTTAGCTCATCAAAAAAAGCAGTTTCCGTATAATACTTAGCTGTAAAGGCAGCTATATCTTTTTCAGGGGCACTTTTACCATGGGTTTGTAAAAATGCTTCTTTTCCAATTTCCGATAGCAATTTGCTATGTTCAATAGTAGCTTTAATAATTTTCATTACTTGGCTCTTATTTTTTATTTATTAATTGACTGCCAAAATACAACATAGATAGATTAATTAGGATACATAAAAATAATCCTGATAAAAAACCAGTTACAAATCCAGCAATACTGAGTGTCGCGATAAAGTATAATAGATATCCAAAACCAAATTTTAATAAGCGCTCATTGGAACTCATATTCGGGGTGAAATTGATAATGAATAAAGGGATGAGTATACTGAGTAGTACCATGGCAAACCGGCTGTTAAAGTTAGCCTGTGAATCTATAGTCATGAAACCTAATAATGCGACTAATAGTAGATTCGCAACTGTAAAAAAGAAAAAATTGATAAATTTAGTAGCTATGTTTGGGGATTGATTTTGGTTTGTAGCTAACATTTCTTCTAGATTTAACTCTAGTGTGTTGCATATTAAAGACAGTGTTTTTCCACGAGGATTATTCTCATTGTTTTCAATACGCTGAAGTGTTCTTAAACTAATTTTAGATTGTTCAGCAAGCTCTTCTTGAGATAAACCTTTTATTTTTCTTGTTTCAATAATTTTATTTGCAATTGAATTCATATCGAGGTATAATTTTTATTAAAATTAACCAATTAATTACACTGTATTTCTGTCATTCCAACGACATTTTTATGACTTTTAGATTTGACGGTAATTAATATTGTCAAATACTAAGACGTATTCTTAAGCTTTCTAAGTGTTAAGAAATGTGATGTATAAATAAGAGGGACAATAAAGGCAGGCAAGAATACAAATGGAAATTTCGTGAGCGCTATATTCGGTTGTTTAAAAGCAAATAGTTGAAAAGGTAATGGTGCAGATAAAATGGCAATTAGCACGATGATAGATAGAAAAATAATACCAATAACATTCCAAAAATAAAGAATTTTATTGTTATGGAATGGCTTCCTACAATACATTAATAAGATGATTAAGGCAGATATCCCCATAAAAATATCAAAATTATACCCAAGAAAAGTCATGAGTTTGGGGATTTGATTTTGAAAATATAGTTGCAGTAAGCAAATTTCTATGGGTAGCCTTAAGCTGTGCAAGAATAGAATCATTGTAGTATTGGTTTTCTTTGCCTTAAGTGTTTTCAATACGTATATGCTAAAAAAAATACTTCCAATCAGAACAATGAAAAATCGCGGCGGAGTTTTCGCTGTGTTTTCAAAATAACCATAAAAGGATAATATACCGATACTACTAAGCCAAAAGATACTGATGATTAAAGCCTTTTTGATTTTACCTGTACCTAAATAAAACAGTAGTAAAGATAAAAGGGTAATTGTAATAAAGACCATTTCAATCATTATACGTTTTCAAGAGATTTTTTGAGCAATTGTAAACCTTGTTCGTTGGTTTTTTCCATTTTAGATTTCACGCCAAAAAGCCACATAAAAAAAGCATCCATTAATCCAGATTCGAGCTGAAAATTTTGCGTTACCAATATACCTTCTTTGGTTGTTTTAAATGAATAATCAAAAATAGGTTTGGCTGCAAATGGTTTCTGTATATCGCATATCATTTTAATAGATTTATTTTCTGTGATGCTTACAATTTCTTGTAATCCAAGGTCTTTACCTTTGTTGCCTTCCCAATGGTATTTTGCGCCGATAGTTCCATCAATGCCAGTGATCTTATATTTCTGATTTGGATCTTGTGCCAGAAAAGGAGACCATTTGGGGAAATTATCCAGGTATAGAACCATATCAAATACCTCTTCTATAGAATTATTAATAGTTATAGATTTTGTAATTTGGATGTATTTTAGTTGCCTTGCGTTATACAATCCAAAGACAACAAACACAACTAGGGTGGCGGCAAATAGTGAGACAATCATCATTTTATTCATATTGAGGTTAATTATTAATCAAAGATGCGCCTCAAAAAAAGAATAAATCTTGCCATAGGACAAGAAAAGTTATTCGCTCGAAATTTCTTTGCGAATTCTACTAAGTGAAGTATCCGTAATGCCTAGATAAGTCGCAATATGTTTTAAAGAAACATTTTGGATGATAAGAGGGTTCTCTTTTAATAAATTCTCGTAACGCTCTTTTGCCTGATCTGCAATCATGGAGATATTATGACTTTTTAAATTAAAATAGCTTTTCACTAGCGTAGTACGCCCTTGTTCTCTGAAACTTTCTATGCTATGAAAAAGTTTCTGAAACGTATCAAAATCTAATTGCCAGCAAACACAGTCCGTAAGTGCTTGAATATTTTCTCGAGTAGGGTTTCTCAAAAAAAAGGAAGGCCAATCAATAACAATATCATCAACAGAATAGAAATTGGTAGTAATATCATTCCCTTTAATATCTAACACAAAGGAACGAATAAAACCACTTTCTACAAACCAATACTCATTGGCTGCTTTACCTTGTTCTAGGAGAAATGAATTTTTTTTAAATGCTTTTTGTTTAAATTTTGGGAGTATAGCCTCTAATTCTTCTTTGTTAAAGTCATTTGAATT
This sequence comes from Cellulophaga baltica, assembly GCF_900102165.1. Taxonomy (GTDB): domain Bacteria; phylum Bacteroidota; class Bacteroidia; order Flavobacteriales; family Flavobacteriaceae; genus Cellulophaga; species Cellulophaga baltica. Next base: position 363,677 of record NZ_FNBD01000002.1, on the reverse strand, counting down.
GAAGATGTTATTTAGAAAATGGGGTTTTGGTTTCTGATGCATAACTAAATGCTAAAAGGTTGGTGTATTTAAAATTATAATAAAACCTTATGACAGTACCTAAATCAAATTTAGGCTTCAATTATACATCAAATATTTCCCTCTAATTTTCTTGAAGTTCACTATATCGGTTTGCCAAGTTTCTCTTATTTCAGCAGCGTTCATTCCGACTTCAATTTGTTTTTGCAGCTTCTTCTTTCCGGCATGTTTTGTAAACCCGCTGGTTAAAAAGAATACGCTTTTATCTTTTGTGTGGGTATAAGCATCAACTATCCATTGAAGATCTACGCTCTTTAAGTCAGAGGTGTTTATTTTTGTTAAGTCTGTTCCATAACAAACTTCACCTTTGTGTTTTGGGTATTTAGCACCAAAATTAGCAATGGGAGTGTAGGAGAAGCTATAATGAGACTGGTCTAGAAAAGGAGCTCCGTAACGTTGAAACTGAAATTCGGTACCACGCCCGGCATTGACATCGGTACCTTCAAATAGCCCTAAGCTTGGATATAATTTTATGGACAGGTCATTGGGTAAATTAGGAGAAGGTCTAATCGGTAAGCTATAAAAGTATTCATGATTATAATGATCCATTGGTACTACGGTTAAGTTGGCCTTCACTCCATCGGCTAACCAACCTTCTTCATTTATCATTTGAGCATACTCGCCAATAGTCATCCCGTATACCAAAGGTATTTGGGTCATTCCTAGGAAACTAGTGTGTTCAGCTTCCATCGTTGGTCCGTCTACATAATGTGCATTCGGGTTTGGTCTATCTAAGACAAGTACAGGAATATTTTGTTCAGCACAAGCTTCCATAACAAGTTGTAGTGTGGCAATATACGTGTAGAATCTAACGCCAACATCTTGAATATCAAATAATACTAAATCAATATTCTTCAATTGTTCTTTGGAAGGTTTTCTATTTTTTCCATAGAGCGATACAAGGGGCAGTCCCGTTTTTTTATCTAACCCATCTTTTACGTGTTCCCCAGCATCTACAACACCTCTAAATCCATGTTCAGGAGCAAAAACCTTAGCAATAGAAACATTTAAGGTGGCTAAGGAGTCTACGATATGTGTGTAGCCCGTCGTGTTAAAAATTACACTAGTCTGGTTGGCAACGATTGCAATGTTTTTGCCTTTTAAGAGAGGTAAATATGCAGCTGTTTTATTAGCAGCGATAACTAAGGGAGTATCTATGGCTTTTATCGCTTTTATATTTAGGCTTTCTTCAGTATTAATTGTCGTCTTCTTTGTCTTTCCACAAGAAGAAATCACTAAAACCAATAATAAAAATGTATTTTTGAGACAAGGAAAAAGCATCATAAATTGAATTTAGAATATTTTATTGCAAAACGACTTTCGTCTGGTAAAGGGCATAAAAATAGTATTTCGGCTCCGATAATAAAAATAGCAATAGCAGCAATTACAATAAGTATTGTAATGATGTTAATTGCCATAGCTACTGGTGGCGGACTCAAAAAAAAGATTAGAGAAAAAATAGCCGCTTTTAATGGGCATATTCAGATTAGCACTTTTGACAATAACAGGTCAGATGTTTCTGTGTCTCCTATTTACTTAGAGCAAGATTTCTATCCGGAATTTAAAAATGTTTTAGGTATACAGCATGTGCAGGCAGTTGCTAGTAAAGGCGGAATTGTACGTACAAAAGAGACTGTAGAAGGTATTTTGGCCAAAGGTGTAGGTCAAGATTATAATTGGAGCGTTTTTGAAGAATTTATAGTAGCAGGTAGGGTTCCTAATTTTTTGGAGGATCGTAGTGATGAGGTCCTAATTTCTAGATTATTGTCTAATAAGTTAAAGTTAAAATTAGGAGACACGTTTATGTCTATCTTTTTACGAGATAATGACCCTTCTAAAATGCCTAATCAGCAAAAATCTACCATTGTTGGTATTTATGATAGTGGTTTTGAAGAGTTTGATGCTACCTATGTATTTATGGATATTCGCCATATTCAGCGTATGAATAAATGGGAAGATAATCAAATTGGAAATTTTGAAATCTTTATAGACGATTTTGATGCTATCGATGAAAAAAGTTTAGAAATAAGTGGAAAAACCTTTTCGCTACTGCAAACAACTACAATAAAAGATAAATTTAGCTTCATATTTCAATGGTTAGACCTTTTTGACTTTAATACGGCATTGATCATCGGAATTATGATTTTGGTAGGGGGTATTAATATGATTACGGCTTTGTTGGTGCTAATCTTAGAGCGTACCACAATGATCGGTATTTTAAAAGCATTAGGTGCCAATGATTGGAGCGTTCGAAAAATATTTTTATACAATGCTGCTTATCTCATTAGTATTGGATTGTTCTTAGGAAATTTTATTGGCTTAGGAATAATTTGGGCACAGGACAAGTATAGAATGTTTAAGTTTCCAAACCCTAAAGAATATTATATAGAGTACATTCCGGTACATATAAGTGTTACGGCTATTGTGGCATTAAATATAGGAGTGATGATTTTATGCTTATTAATGCTAATTATACCTTCCTATATCATTACAAAAATTACCCCAGTGAAGGCTATTAAGTTTGATTAATTAATTTTTAAAATAACGCTATGAAAAAACATTACATCTTCCTTTGTTTACTAGCACTTTCATTAAATGGATTTTCTCAGAAATTATCCAAAACTGAAAAAAATATAATAGCAAGTGTTGAAAGAAATAATGCAGAAGCAAAGCAATTTTTAGAAAAAGTAGTCAATATAAATAGCGGAACTTTAAATCTTGAAGGAGTAAAAGAAGTAGGTATTGTCTTTAAAGATGCCTTTGATGCTATTAACTTCAAAACGAATTGGATAGAAATGCCGGCGGAATTAAATAGAGCAGGTCATCTGTTTGCTGAAACTTCAGGGAAAAAAGGTAAAAAACTTTTATTAATTGGTCACTTAGATACTGTTTTTGAAAAAGATAGTCCATTTCAAAAGTTTGAAATGATTAATGATAGTGTTGCACATGCTCCTGGAGGTAACGATATGAAAGGGGGAAATGTTATAATTCTGTATGCTTTAAAAGCTTTGCATGATAACGGATTATTAAAAAATGCTCAAATAATTGCTGCTTTCACGGGTGATGAAGAGAGTACAGGAAAGCCTTTGACTATTAGTAGAAAAGATTTAGTAGCTGCAGCAAAAGAAAGTGATATTGCTTTAGGATTTGAAACTTCTACAGGATTTAACTATGCAACAGTTGCTCGCCGTGGTTCTTCTAGTTGGGAAGTTGAGGTTACGGGAAAAAGAGCTCATTCTTCCGGAATATTTAATGAAACTACGGGGGCTGGTGCTATTTTTGAAATGTCTAGAATTCTTAACAGTTTCTATGAAGATGTAAAAGGAGCGGAGTATTTGACTTTTAATCCTGGAGTTTTATTAGGAGGTACATTTATTGATTATGATACAAAGACAGGAAAAGGAAGTGCTTTTGGCAAAACCAATGTGGTGGCACAAACGGCACTCGTGAAAGGGGGACTCCGATTTATGTCTGAAGAGCAAAAAGAAAATGCTAGGAATAAAATGCGTGAGATTGTTGCGAATAATTTACCCAATACTTCTGCCACAATATCTTTTGAAGACAGCTATCCTGCAATGGGACCTACAGCTGGTAATTTAAATCTTTTAAAACAATTAAATCAAGTAAGTCTAGATTTAAACCAAGGAGAAGTTATCGCTTATGATCCAGGTAAAAGAGGTGCGGCAGATACTTCTTTTGTTGCTGCGTATGTAGACGCATTAGATGGTTTAGGAACTATGGGTACAGGAGCACATACCCCAGAAGAAACGGTTAATCTAAATACAATAGAAGCATTAACGAAAAGAACGGCAATTTTAATTTATAGATTAATACATCAATAAAATTATGACAACACTTTCTTATAAGAACCAAACGGTACACATTGATGCAGGAGAATTGGTAAGTTATCAAGTAGCGGGCCAAGAATATATTCATCAAAAAGGGAGTCCAGGGTGGCGTAACGCAGATACGGAAATGTTTCCTATCATCGGCCCTACGGCAGATGCTAATTTTAGAGTAGATACACCAAAAGGACCGGCTGTCCAAGATCAACATGGTTTACTTCGTGAAATGAAGTATCAAGAAGTTTCAAGAACTATAACCGATGCTACATTTGAAAAAAAATACAAGGCAGGAACTTTGATTCAGAATTCTAAATATCCAGAAAAATCAACGGAGGAATTCTTGCAATGGCCGTATGATTTTACCTTTAAAAAAATTATAACACTTTCGGAAGAAGGTTTAGAAGTGCGTTTTGTAATTTCAGGAGTTTCAGGAATGCCTTATATGTTAGGGTACCATCCCGCTTTTAACTTAGTAACCGATAATCCAACCATCCATGTGGGGACAAAGGAAATAAGTCTAGAAGATGTTTTAGTCGTAGGGAGTAGAGCCTTACAGGTGGCGCAGTGCAAAGAGATTACCCTAAAAGACAAAAATACCATACATATAAAGACAGAAGGTTTTGGGAATTTTATGTTTTGGACAGAAGTAAAAAATATGGTGTGTATTGAACCTATTACTTTTTATCCGTATGCCGTGAAACAGGAGCATCTTGCGGAGGGCTTTTCCATACTTGGTTCAGAAGATGCCATTTACAAAATGACAATTTCTGTTTCTAATTAAATATTTGAATTCCAGTATTTCATGGGTAACCTAGGTTACTTAGAGAACTAAAAATTAAGCATAAATTTGACGAATGCAAAAATACATTCCGATATTGAAGTGGTTGCCTACCTATGATAAACGCAACCTTTCTAAAGATTTAATAGCAGGTCTTACCGTAGGAATCATTTTGGTTCCACAGGGTATGGCTTATGCTATGATTGCAGGTTTACCACCTGTATTTGGTTTGTATGCGGCACTTTTTCCGGTGTTAATGTATATGGTTTTTGGTACTTCACGGCAAGTGTCTGTAGGTCCAGTAGCTATGGACTCTCTTTTGGTAGCGGCTGGTTTAGGAGCCTTGAGCATTATTGGTATAGAAAATTATGTGGCCATGGCCATCCTATTGGCTTTTATGGTAGGAGTCATCCAGTTTTTATTAGGGGTGCTAAAAATGGGTTTTTTAGTAAATTTTTTGTCACGACCTGTTATCAGTGGTTTTACTTCTGCCGCGGCTTTTGTGATTATCTTTAGTCAGTTAAAACATTTATTAGGAGCGCCAATAGAAAGTAGTAAAATATTTCATCAATTAGTAATCAATGCATTTGATAAATTCGGAGAATCAAATTTGTATGATTTCGCTATTGGCCTATCAGGGATTATAATCATTTTAGTATTTAAGAAAATTAATAAAAAAATTCCAGCAATTTTGATTGTAGTAATTCTAGGTATTTTAGCTGTGTACGGTCTTAATCTAGAGCAGTACGGTGTTCACGTAGTAGGGGCAATTCCTACTGGGCTGCCTATTTTTTCGCTGCCAACAATAGCTTTGGAAAATGTATTAAGCCTGTGGCCCATAGCCTTAACCTTGGCATTAGTAGGATATTTAGAGACTATTTCTATAGGGAAAGCATTGGAAGAAAAATCAGGAGAAGAAACTATAGTTGCCAACCAAGAATTGGTAGCCCTAGGCTTAGGGAATATTGTAGGATCATTTTTTCAATCCTATTCCTCTACAGCTAGTTTTTCAAGATCAGCAATTAACGGTGAAGCAGGAGCAAAGACCAATTTATCAGCCTTGTTCAGTGTTGTTATGGTTATAGGAACCTTACTTTTTCTAACCCCTGTTTTTTATTATTTACCTAAGGCTGCTTTAGCAAGTATAATCATGGTTTCTGTAATTGGATTGATAGATGTGGCGTATGCTAAACAATTATGGCACAAACGAAAAGATGAATTTGTTGTATTATTAATCACCTTTTTTGTAACTCTTTTTATTGGTATTCCTCAAGGAATTTTAATAGGCGTACTAAGTTCTCTCTTATTGATGGTATATAGAACCTCAAATCCGCATTTTGCTGTTCTAGGAAATATAAAGGATACAGATTATTATAAAAATATTACACGGTTTGCAGATGAGGTAATCAATAGAGAAGATTTGCTTATAGTTCGTTTTGACGCACAATTATACTTTGGAAATGTAGGTTTTTTTAAGAACCAATTATTTAAAGAAATTGATAAAAAAGGCATTAAATTAAAAGGAGTAATTCTAAATGCAGAGGCAATTAATTATATTGATTCTACAGGAGCACAAGCTTTGACAAAAGTAATTAGGGAGATTCACGATAGAAATATGCAATTCTATATTGCCGGCGCTATAGGGCCTACCAGAGACATTATTTTTAATAGTGGAATTATCAATGAGCTGCATAAAGAATTTTTATTTGTAAAGATTAAAGAAGCCGTGGCGTGTTTTGATGATCCTAGCTCTGTCTCTAGTTTAAAAGGGAGAGTAGCGTATCAAAATCAGTTTAGAGTGTAACTAATGTTACTGACAACGTATGTAAGTTTATGTACTTTTGAAGTAAGGAGTAGTAGATAAATTAATATAAATTGATTAGTATTCATTAAATTTCAAATGATGGCGCTTATCAAGATAAAATAATAGAGATATGAAGATAAAACAAATATATACCGGATGCTTAGCACAGGGTGCTTACTATATTGAAAGTAAAGGAGAAGTGGCTATTATTGATCCGCTAAGAGAAGTAGGTCCTTATATGAAAAGGGCAGCGAATGATAAGGCGAAAATAAAGTACATTTTTGAAACTCATTTTCATGCAGATTTTGTTAGCGGTCATGTTACTTTAGCTAAAGAAACAGGGGCTGCAATTATCTACGGACCTAATGCAAACCCTTCTTTTGATGCTATCATTGCTACCGATGGTCAGGAGTTTACAGTAGGAGATATCACTATTAAGGTATTACATACTCCAGGACATACTATGGAAAGCTCTACGTTTTTACTAAAAGATGAAAATGGAAAAGACCACGCTATTTTCTCTGGAGACACCTTGTTTTTAGGAGATGTGGGTAGACCAGATTTAGCCCAAAAAGCAGCAGATATGACGCAGGAACAGTTGGCAGGAACACTGTTTGATAGTCTACGTAATAAGATTATGCCTTTGGCAGATGACGTTATTGTATATCCTGCTCATGGTGCAGGATCTGCATGTGGTAAAAACATGATGAAGGAAACGGTAGATACCTTAGGGAATCAGAAGAAAATGAATTATGCTCTTCGTGCAGATATGACGCGAGAAGAGTTTATTAAAGAGGTGACAGACGGACTTTTACCGCCACCGAAATATTTTCCTCTAAATGTGAAAATGAACAAAGAAGGTTATGAGGATTTTGATGAGGTTCTAGAACGAGGAACCACAGCCTTAACTCCAGATGCTTTTGAAGTAGCGGCGAATGAAACGGGTGCTATAGTACTGGATGTTCGTCATCAAAATGATTTTGTAAAAGGACACATACCACGCTCAATATTTATTGGATTAAATGGTGATTTTGCTCCATGGGTGGGTGCATTGATTGCAGATGTAGATCAATCTTTATTACTTGTAACTCCAGAAGGCAAAGAGGAAGAGGCAATTACTAGGTTATCTCGGGTTGGTTTTGATGGGACTATAGGTTTCTTAAAAGGTGGATTTGATGCTTGGAAGAAAGCAGCTAAAGATTATGACACGATTACATCTGTGCCAGCTTCTGAAGCCGTGAAGACCATAGCAGCAAAACATACTCCTGTATTTGATGTACGTAAAGAGACAGAATTTTTATCAGAGCATGTGAAAAGTGCAGAAAACACGCCTTTAAGTTCTTTAAATGATTATCTAGCAGAATTTCCTGAAAAAGAAACTTTCTTTGTGCACTGTGCAGGAGGATACCGGTCGGTTATTGCAGCATCTATTTTAAAGAGTAGAGGAATTCATAATTTAATAGATGTAGCAGGTGGTTTTGCAGCCTTAAAAGCAGATGGAGCGGAAGTAACAGAGTATGTTTGCCCAACAACATTATAGAAAAAATAGAATTTTATAAAAAGACCATCAGCAATTTGTTGATGGTCTTTTTTATCTCTTTTATGATTTTTATCATTTTTATTGGTTGGGGGTAGCACTAATTTTACACGCTAAATAAACCTAATAAATTATGAATATGCTAGCCATATCTTTAGTAAACTGGAACAACGGAATTGTCATGATCGGAATTTTTGCAGCCGTATGTATTTCTTTAGTTTTAATTATTATTGCATTTATCAATAGTGAAAAGAAAAAATAATAGCGGGTTATTTTGTAGCCACACTATAAATATTACCCTCATTTTTGATTACATAATTGGCTATTAATCGTTCTGTTTCAAAAGTATTTTTTTGCGGAGTGATAAACGGTGTTAGGTCGTCAATATTTTCAATCGCTATCTCATTTTCTACAAAGCCATATCCCATATAGGTATTATCTTGAATAAGGATGACTCCAGACTCATCTAGGGTTCTTCCTTTTTCTCTAATGATAAAGTTTACATTTTTAGACTGGATATCGTTTATGGCAGTTTTAACTTTGGTATTGTACGCTTCAATAGGCTCTGTATCTCTGCAGATGCCTTCGCACTCTAAGATATCATAATGTGAACATGCTGTTACATTTTCTTGTAAATGGCAGAATTTAGGACATAGTTTGTAGGTTTTGCAAAGCTCCTGTAAAAAACTTCTGCAATCTGTTTTTGAGTATAAAATATGAAAAGCATTAGGAGCCATTTTCAGGGTGTTCCAAGCTAAATGCATTACTCCGTTACGGTCTTCATACGTAAATATTCCAAAAGGTTGAATCTTTTTTTTCTGCGCTCTATTGTATTCGGGATAGTGCTGTTTGATTGCATCAGATTCCATCAACAATGCCAGTAGTTCACTCCCTGAAAGTTCAAAATCTAGGGCAGAGGTATTTTGACATAACGTAATCTCTTTAGTAGATTTATCATAGAAATGGCTGAGCACTCTTTTCTTTATATCTATAGCTTTCCCTACATATATAATTTTACCCTTGGCATTTTTAAAAAAGTAAATACCAGGTTCATTAGGTAACTTATCAAAATCAGATTTTGGCAATCCGGGCGGTAATGTAGCTTCCTGAGAACGTGCATTTAAAAACGACTTAAATACCTCGTCAGCATCCTCCGCTCGTAGTAATTTTTCAAATAAAATAGTGGTTGCTTCGGCATCACCTCTAGCCCTATGTCTATCTGTAAGCGGTATCTCTAAGGCAGCACATAATTTCCCTAAACTGTAGCTATTATACCCTGGGATTAGTTTTCTAGACAAACGTACGGTGCACAGTTTTTTACGAATAAAGTCTACCCCAATAGATTTAAACTCGTGTTTTATGATATTGTAATCGAAATTTACATTGTGTGCAACGAAGATGGTTTCCTTCGTAATTTCTAATATTTTATCAGCAACTTCAGCAAATTTAGGGGCATTACACACCATATTATTATCGATGCCTGTGAGGCCCGTAATAAAGTATGGAATTTCGGCTTCTGGATTTACAAGCGTTGTAAATTCATCTATGACATCATATCCGTCATATTTGAAAATAGAAATCTCTGTAATTTTATTGCCTTCAATGCCATTTCCTGTAGTTTCAATATCTATAATTGTATACAAAAGCCCTTTTTTTGTAGCAAAGTTACGGTATTTTTAAGCATGAAATATTCTTGAAAATATTTGAAAAACATGTTTGTTTTTTTACTTCATTTGTACTATAATTTTTGTGTTTACCCTAATAGGGAGGGCACCTTGAAGAAAAATATTTATTTCGGGTTTTTGAGTATTTTGAAATCATTCTCAAAAGCATTCCATAGTTTGGAAGACCGATTATTAGGCCAGATTTCTTACTTCAGATCTATTAAAGAATTTCATTTTTTGACTGTGAAAAATGAACGTACTATTCGTATTTTATTATTAAAACCCATTACGAGCAAAGCATAGAAAGCTGTTATTATTACCACTGGCATACCAGGTATGAAGGGTAAGTGTCTATTAATTCAACCAAAAAAATATAATGCTAATTAATTAACAATAACAAATATGAAAATAGCAGCAATTTCCATTTTACTATTAATAACCTCTTTTCTAAAAACAAATCAAGATACTTTAACAGTTACTGCAACCTATGAAGGTGTAGATGACGGGGTGTATTATTTCTCATCAGAAGAAGATTTTAATACCTATGCTTTTAAAGAAATAGAAGATGCAGCTAGTTCTAAATACAACATGGCCGATAGAAAATTAATAGGGATCGACTTTGAAGTTACCTATACATCTGAGGAGTTTTTAGATGAAGAAAACGAGACGTATGAAGTTTTAACGATTACAGATTTAAAACTAATTAAGAAAAATTAAATATATAGATAAGTGGGTATAGCCTTTTTGGTTATACCCTCTTATCACATACCTAAACAGCATAATAAATTGCGAAAAATAATTCAGGTTGAAAAGAATTTTTTATTTATCTCTCGCTGGGGAGAATCATTAGATATTGCTTATGCTACCTTACAAGAAGGTAATGAAGTAAAATTCTACATAGAAGACAAAGCGTCTAAAGAAATTGGATACGGTTTTGTAAAGAAAGTACAGGACTGGAAAAAGCATGTTGATTGGGCAGATGTACTAATTTTTGATTATACCGGAAACGGAAAAGTATGTCAAGAATTACGTGCGCAAGGTAAATTGGTTTTTGGAGGTACGGAATATACAGATGCCTTAGAACTAGACCGTAATTTTGGACAAGAAGAGCTTAAAAGACATAAGATTAATATTCTACCTTTTAAAGAGTTTGAGACTTTTAAAGAGGCTATAAAGTATGTGGAAGGGAATCCTAATGCCTATGTCATAAAACCATCTGGTGAAACACAAGAGTTAAAGCAATTGCTTTTTGTGGGTAATGATGACTCTGGGCAAGATGTAGTCCGAGTATTGAAAGCTTACGAGAAATCTTGGGGAGATGATTTTGGTACCTTTCAACTGCAGCGAAAAGTAAAGGGAGTAGAGATATCTGTTTCTGCTTTTTTTAATGGTATTGAATTTTTAACGCCGATAAACATCACCTTCGAGCATAAAAAATTATTCCCTAAGGAGCTGGGAGTATCAACAGGAGAAATGGGGAGTAGTATGTTTTGGGTCAAAGATTCTCCAATTTTTGATAAAACGCTTAGAAAAATGGAAGCGATACTTGCCAAAAACAATTTTTTTGGACATATAGATTTAAACTGTATTGTAAACGGACATGGCATTTACCCATTAGAGTTTACTTCTCGTTTTGGTTTTCCGCAAATTTTTATTCAACGCGCAGGAATAACAGAGCCCATTGGTGAGCTGTTATATAAAGTAGCTTCTGGACATAAATTTCAACTCCAAGTAAAAAAGGGTTTCCAAGTTGGTGCTTTTGTAGTCGTACCACCATTTCCGTATGAGGATAAAAAAACCTTTGAGTTATTTTCAAAAGATGCGGTAGTAATTTTGAAAAAGGATAGTTTGGAAGGGATACATCCCATGCATTTAAAAATTGTTAACGATCAGTGGCTCATTACAGGAAATACTGGGATAGCCTTGTTAGTAACAGGAACTGGTTTGACGATGAAAGATGCGCAAAAAATGATGTATAATCGTATTAATACGGTCATTATAAACAATTGTTATTATCGTACAGATATAGGTGATCGTTGGTTTGAAGATTCGGATAAATTATGGTCTTGGGGACTCTTATAAAAAAGTATGGCGTTAGATTTTTCTAAATATGTAGGTCCTCCAGGTACTTTTATTGATATGCTACCCTTAGATTGGCAAGATGCGCTAAAAGTAGTTTGGAGCAAATTATCCGGAACTTCAGAAATTGTTGTTCTAAAGGAAGAGGGCGCTATTCTGGCAGGAGGAATTATTTTCAAAGAAATGACTGCAGATATGCAATTGTTTAAAGAAGTAGCAGAAAAGCTATTAGCGTCAAATAGTTATTATATTGGATATTTATGGGTTATAGAGGCTAGAAGAGGAGAGAATTTAGGCTCTCTATGGTTGCAAAATATACGGCAGGAGTATCCGAGCAATTCTTTTTGGTTGACCATTGAAGAAGAAGGCCTAAAACAATTTTATGAGAAAAATGGTTTTCATTTATTTTCGAAAAAAGAGAGCAATGGTGAAAAAGAATGGTTGCTAAAATCAAATTAAAGCAGAAGTTCTTTTGTTGTTATAGGATTTGTCTTACATTTGTTGTTCGTCTTTGATTCTGAATGCTATGAAAATCGACACTGTTTGTATTATTGATGATGATCCAATATTTGTATACGGGACAAAAGTTATTTTAAATAGCAATGGTAAATTCTGCTCTACAATTACGGTTTTTGAGAATGGCCAAGAAGCCTTAGATGATTTGGAGGCATTGCTAAAGTCTAATCAAGAACTTCCAGAAGTAATATTTTTAGATTTAAATATGCCAATTATGGATGGTTGGGATTTTTTAGATGAATTCTGTAAAATTCCAGATATAGAAAGTAAAACAAGAGTGTATATTTTAAGTTCTTCTATTTTTTCTGGAGATATAGAAAAATCAAAAGAATATAGTATTGTAAAAGACTTTATAAGTAAACCCCTTACCGATATAAAATTCGAACATCTTTTAAAGGAGATAGAGAATGAAAGAATAGGTAGAACAGCTTAAGTTCTACCTACTCTTTTTATAGAGTTTTAGCAACTGCTTGTACTTTATCTAAAACACGAAGTAAGTTGCCTCCCCAAAGTTTAGCAATATCTTCCTCAGAATACCCCCTTTTTACCAATTCTAAAGTTACATTATAGGTTTCAGCGGCATCATCCCAACCTTCAATTCCGCCACCACCGTCAAAATCAGAACTTAAGCCTACATGATCAATACCTATCAATTTTACTAGGTAATCTACATGGTCAATAAAATCAGATACATTTACGGCAGGAGGGGCGTTTGTATCTGTCGCCACTAGTTCTTTTCCAATTTTTTTCACTTTAGTATAATCAGCAAAAAAAGCTTTCTTTTCATCAGCACTAAGGGCTCCTATTTCGGAACGCTCATAAAGTTTAAGGTCAAGAGAATCGGCTATTTTAGTGTAAATACCTTTCAGGTAAGCAGCTCTGGCCTCATGCTTTTCAGTATTTAGATAAGAACTAAAAGCTACCGTTTGTATAACACCACCGTTTTCTTTTAATAAAAGAAGTTGTTCATCATCTAAATTTCTACTGTGATCACAAAGTTTACGTGCAGAAGAATGGGAGGCGATGATAGGTGCTTTAGATAAAGCAATCATTTGCTTCATAGCTTCTTTAGATGGATGAGAAATATCAATCATAACCCCGAGCTTATTCATTTCTACAATTCCCTGTTTGCCTAAATCACTTAACCCATTATGAAGCCAAATACTATCATTTTCTCCTGTATTAGAATCAGAAAACTGACTATGGCCATTATGTGATAAGGAGATGTAACGAGCTCCTAAGTCATAATATTTTTTGAAATTAGAAAGGTTTTCTCCAATAGGGTAGGCATTTTCCACCCCAATCATTGCTACTTTTTTTCCTGCTTTATGAATTCTTCGTACCTCATCAGATGTAAGAGCTAATTCAATTTTCTCTGGAGCAATTTTTTCGCATAAAAGATGTATGGCATCAAATTTTTCTAAGGCATTAATTTCTGCTTTTTTATAGCCTGCAGGAGTTAAAGAATCTTGTCCTGTGTAAACAATTAACCAAGAAACATCTAAACCACCTTCTACCATCTTAGGAAGATTTATTTGAGTGTCTAAGCGTTGTGTGTAATTTATGCTATCTGTAAAATGTGCTACATTAATATCATTGTGAGTGTCTATAGTAATTACATTCTGGTGAATACGTTGTGCCTTTTGTTCTATAGTTTCTTCAGCTACTTCTTTAACCTCTTTTGGTTTCTCTTGGCAAGAAAAAAATAGTAAGCTTAGTAGCATAGGAAGGTAGGGAGTTAGTCTTTTTTTCATTTTGGTTTAAAGTTTTGATAGATTAATTAGTTCTCAGTACTAAACTTAAGCTTTTTTAATGGTATACTAAAAAGTATAAGAAAATGTGGACTTGAAATTAAGGGTTTGTAAAAATAGTGATGACACATTATAGTAAACCTATTTTAAGGGGGTAGTTATTGCGAATTGTTATTTAAAAGAAAGTTTAAATAATTGTACTTAGTTCTATTTTAGGACTGTAAATGGCCACTATTAGCAGTAAATACCGCTTATTTTTAGTGAAATAATAATACGTATTTAGAATAGGGAATTTAACTATTTTTAACAACCATATGTTTGTCCACTACGGTTTCATAGTATAATTTTGGTCCCTTGATGAAAAAGGCATTCGGGCAATTTTTACTTCTAATTTGCATTCTAATCACCAACGGATGCAATGCCAGTAACTCCAATGTTGGGGACTCCTTTATATTTCAAAATTTTAATTCTTTAGAACGTTACGGAAACTATTTGAATGACGATCCGTCAATTCTTCAGTTTGTAGAAGCGCAAGATTTCAATGCGCATAAAAGACATTTTGCCGAAATCTCAGATGTTGAAGAAGAGAATGAAGAGCGCGTTTCTTCTCAAGAAAAAATTAGTAACCTTACTTTTTCTGATCACTCTTTTGATCATGATAGTGTAAAACAGCTTTCTTACAAACTTTTAAAAGACATACGTTCTTTTGAAGCTAAATGCGTTGCAGTTTGTTTTAAACACTACGTGCGTTTTCAGGTGTATCGTATCTGATACATTCTTTGGTAGCCAACATCTTCCGTGTGCTACTTAGTATTTCTTTTTAAATTATTTACAACAAAACAGGTGAGTTCTAATCCAAATAGAATTTAGGCTTGCCGCTATTTCAAACTTAAAAAATCATTTATTTTAAACTAGTAAAACTATGAGTAAAACTCCTATGTTTATTGGCTTGCTTGTATTCTTAATGCTTACAAGCTGCGGAGCAAAAAAAGAGGAAAAACATGAAGAAACTAAATTTCTTGTTACCAGTCCTATTAAAAAAGACACCTCAATAACTAAAGACTATGTTAGTCAAATTCATTCTATTAGGCATATAGAAGTTCGTGCTTTGGAAAGAGGATATCTTAAAAACATTTCGGTGGATGAAGGACAAACAGTAAAAAAGGGACAGGCGATGTTCCAAATTATGCCTAATGTGTATCAAGCAGATTTACAAAAAGCAGCTGCAGAAGCAAAAGTTGCAGAAATTGAATTGAAAAACACACAATTATTAGCTGATGGTCAGGTGGTGTCAGAAAATGAACTTTCTATGGCTAAAGCTAATTTTGATAAAGCCAATGCTGAAGTGTCACTAGCAAAAATCCACTTAGGATTTACAAATATCACAGCACCTTTTGATGGGATTATGGATCATTTACATGTACGAGAAGGAAGCTTGTTAGATGAAGGAGAATTATTAACTACACTTTCTGATAATAGTAAAATGTGGGTGTACTTTAATGTTCCAGAAGCAGAATACTTAGATTATATCATGAGCTTTGATAAGAAGGAAAAGAAAGAAGTTAGGCTTCTAATGGCAAATAACAAACCATTTAATCAAAGTGGTATTGTAGAAACTATAGAGGCGGATTTTAATAATCAGACTGGAAATATTGCTTTTAGAGCAACCTTTAATAACCCAGATAGAATATTAAGACACGGAGAAACTGGGAGTATTTTAATGACCACTCCTTATAAAGATGCATTAATTATACCACAGAAAGCAACATTCGAAATTCTAGATAAAAAATACGTGTTTGTGGTAGATCAGGAGAATATTGTCAGACAGACTGAAATTTTTATCGCTGCAGAATTGCCCCATTTATACGTAATAAGTAAAGGTTTGAAGGCTTCAGATAAATTTTTGTTAGATGGTATCCGTATGGTGAAAAATAATGAGAAAATTAGCACTGAATTTATGGAACCTAATGAGGTGATTTCTAAGTTGGCGGTTTACGCTGAGTAATAAAACTAATCCAAAAAAGACATGTTCAGTAATTTTATAAAAAGACCGGTATTGGCAATTGTCATATCGGTAATAATCGTATTTACGGGGCTGCTTTCTATAAAGCAATTACCCATATCACAATTTCCAGAGATTGCACCAACTACCGTAAACATTTTTATAGCCTATCCTGGTTCAAGTGCAGATGTATTGGTTAAATCTACATTAATACCTTTAGAAACGGCTATAAATGGTGTGCAAGGCATGCGTTATATCGCGTCAGATGCTACAAGTGCTGGGGAAGGGACGTTGCGTATCATCTTTGAACCGGGTACAGACCCTAATCAGGCAGTAGTCCGGGTAAAAACAAGAGTAGATCAGGTTATGCCTTTATTGCCAGACTTGGTACAGCGTGAAGGGGTAATTATTACGCCAGTACAACCAAGCATGTTGATGTACGTAAACTTGTATAGTGATAATGTGGATGACCATGAATTATTTCTCTACAATTATGCATATACTAAGATGATCCCTGAAATTCAGCGAATTGATGGGATAGCGAGTGCTCAGATCTTAGGGAGTCGCAAGTATGCTATTCGTGTTTGGCTGAAACCAGATCGCATGCGCGCATATAATGTTTCTGCAGAAGAAATATTAAAAGCAATGGAGGAGCAAAGTATTTTGGCAAGACCCGGTAGAATAGGGCAGAGCTCAGGTAAAACTTCGCAATCTTTAGAGTATGTATTAATGTACCAAGATAGGTATGACGAACCAGAGCAATACGAAGATATTATCATCAAGGCCAACGAGGAAGGGGAGATTTTAAAATTAGGAGACCTAGCGGATGTGGAGCTTGGTAGTGAGTTTTTTGATATCTATTCCAATTTAGATGGTAAGCCTTCAGCATCAATTGTTTTAAAACAAACTTTTGGCAGCAATGCAAGTGATGTTATAGCAGAAGTCAAGGACAAATTAAAAGAGTTGAAGGAGGATTTACCTTCTGGTATGGAGTACAGAATTAGTTATGATGTTTCTAACTTTTTGAATGCGTCTATAGAGCAAGTTATTCATACACTTAGAGATGCTTTTATACTGGTAGCTATAGTGGTATTCCTATTTTTAGGAGATTGGAGGTCTACTTTAATTCCTATCATCGCAGTGCCTGTTTCATTGATTGGAGCCTTCTTTATTATGCAATTGTTTGGTTTGTCAATTAATTTAATAACCTTATTTGCTTTAGTGCTAGCTATTGGTATTGTCGTTGATGATGCTATTGTTGTTGTAGAAGCCGTACATGCAAAAATGGAAGAAACCCATTTAGGTCCTTTTGAAGCCGTAAAGCTAGTCGTAAATGAAATAGGAGGTGCTATTATAGCGATAACATTGGTGATGGTATCGGTTTTTATTCCGATTGCATTTATGTCGGGCCCTGTTGGAGTATTTTATAGACAATTTTCCATAACCATGGCTGGGTCTATCATTTTATCTGCGGTAGTAGCGCTTACATTAACCCCGGTTCTCTGTGCAATGATTCTTAAAAATGATCATGGCAAACCTAAGAAGAAATCACCGATAGATAAATTTATTGCTTGGTTCAATAGAGGTTTTGAAAAGCTTACGGGAAGGTATGTGAACATTTTGAATAAAATTGTTGCGAGAAGAGTTTTGACTTTTGGGATCTTAATAGCATTTTGTGTTGGGGTATTTGTTACAAACGAAGCACTACCCGCTGGTTTTATTCCAAATGAAGATCAGGGGATGATTTATGCGATAATCCAAACCCCACCAGGATCTACCCTAGAGCGAACAAATGATATTGCTAGAAAATTACAGAAGATATGTGAGGAAACAGCAGGTGTAGAATCTGTCTCTTCTTTAGCAGGATATGAAATTATGACAGAAGGGCGTGGTTCAAATGCAGGTACTTGTTTGATTAACCTTAAGCCTTGGTCTGACCGGGAGCATTCCGTACATGAAATCATGGAAGAGCTAGAAGAGGAAACTAAAAATTTGGGTGCAGTCATTGAGTACTTTGAACCACCAGCTGTACCAGGTTTTGGATCTTCAGGAGGCTTCTCAATGCGTTTGTTAGATAAAACCAATGGTACGGATTATCAAGAGTTTGATAAAATCAATAAGAATTTTATGGATGCGCTAGCTAAACGGGAAGAACTAACAGGCTTGTTTACCTTCTTTTCCGCGAATTACCCTCAGTATGAGTTAAAAATTAATAATAAAATTGCCATGCAAAAAGGGGTTTCTATTGATAAAGCAATGGAGAACTTAAACATTTTGATAGGTAGTACTTATGAACAAGGGTTTATCCGCTTCGGAAGATTTTTTAAAGTGTATACACAAGCAGCTCCAGAATACAGAGCATTACCCTCAGACCTTGAAAAATTATTTGTAAAGAATGAAGAGGGAGAAATGGTTCCGTATTCTGCATTTATGACCATGGAAAAGCGTTTGGGACCAAATGAAATTACACGTTATAACTTATATAACTCAGCATCAATAAACGGACTTCCTTCCAACGGATTTACCACTGGCGATGCTATCACTGCGATAAAAGAAGTAGCCAAAGAAACACTGCCAAGAGGCTATGATATTGCTTGGGAGGGCTTGTCGTATGATGAGGCGCAGCGAGGGAACGAATCACTTTATATTTTCATGGTAGTTCTAATCTTTGTATACTTTGTTCTTGCCGCTCAATATGAAAGTTTTTTACTTCCTTTTGCGATTATTTTATCACTTCCTGTTGGTGTTCTAGGTTCATTTGTATTATTGAAGACTATGGGGTTAGCCAATGATGTCTATGCGCAAATTGGACTTATTATGTTAGTTGGGCTTTTGGGGAAAAACGGAGTGCTTATTGTGGAGTTTGCAGTTCAGAAAAGGCGTCAAGGAAGTACAATTCTTGAGGCTGCCATTGAAGGAGCAAGAGTAAGGTTTAGACCAATTTTAATGACTTCTTTTGCTTTTATAGCAGGATTGATTCCTTTAGTTGTGGCGCATGGCGCGGGTGCAATTGGAAACAAAACTATTGGTGGTTCTGCCATGGGAGGTATGTTAATGGGGACTTTTATCGGCGTTTTAATTATCCCAGGATTATATTACATATTTGCAACTATGGCAGACGGAAGAAGTTTAATTAAAGGAGAAGCTACGGAGCCTGTTTCAGAAGAATTTATTAGAGAGAGTGAAGCCGGAGGTAAGACAAAAGCAACACTTCGAGAAGTAAAAAAATTATTGAAAAAATTAACCAAAAAAAATGAGGATGAAATTTAATAAAAGCAAGCTCATAGGCTATAGATGGTCCTCTTTGGTAGGTCTTTTAGCACTAGTAAGTGTCTATGCTTGTGTACCAACGAGAACGCTAAAAGAAGAGGATACCAGCGTTCCAGAACAGTATGCAAATCAACCTATAGATACTGTAAATACCGCTAAGATGAAATGGCGCGAATTTTTTTCAGACCCTTATCTAATTTCTTTAATAGACACAGCATTGGTGCATAACCAAGAGTTAAATATCATGCTTCAACGCGTAGATATGTCTAAAAATGAAATAAAAGCGCGAAAAGGGGAGTATTTGCCTTTTGTCAATTATTTTGGTGGTGCTGAGGTTGAAAAAGTAGGGGAGTACACGCGTAATGGCGCTGTCGAAAAAAACCTTGATATTAGAGAGGGAGAGGAGTTTCCAGAACCGTTGACCAACTATGCTTTTGGTCTAAAAGCTTCTTGGGAAATTGATGTATGGAAGAAGTTGCGCAATGCTAAAAAATCTGCTGTTTTTGAGTATTTATCTACTGTAGAAGGTAAGAATTTTATGGTGACGAGTTTGGTTTCAGAAATAGCTAATTCTTATTATGAGTTACTCGCCGTTGATAGTCAGTTGGCCATAATTGATCAGAATTTAGAGCTTCAGGAACATGCGCTTACTATGGTTAAGCTTCAAAAGCAAGCAGCAAGAGCCACAGAGTTGGCGGTCAAAAAGTTCGAGGCTGAAGTTTTAAAAAATAGAAGCCATAGATTTGAACTAAAGCAAGAGATCGTAGCGATAGAAAATAAGATTAATTTTCTGATGGGTAGATCGCCACAAACGGTAGCTCGTAGTTCTGGAGATTTTGTCACGACATCTGTTGATGCTATGTATGCAGGTGTACCTTCTCAGTTACTTTTAAATCGTACCGATGTTCGCCAAGCAGAATTAGAATTAGAGGCGGCTAAATTAAATATAAGCGTAGCAAAAGCTAATTTCTATCCTTCATTTGATATAACAGCAAGTTTAGGTTTAGAGGCTTTTAAACCGAAGTATTTAAATACAACTCCAGAATCTCTTTTGTATTCTGTTGTGGGTGATGTTGTAGGACCTTTAATTAATAGAAATGCGATTAAAGCGGCATATAAAAATGCTAATGACAAGCAGATACAAGCAGTTTTTGAATATGAAAAAGCAATCTTAAATGCCTATATAGAGGTTTCAAATGAACTTTCTAATATAGATAATTTAAAGAAAAGTTTTGATTTAAAAGTAGGCCAAGTAGATGCGTTAACAGAGTCTATTGATATTTCCATACGTTTGTTTCAGTCCGCTAGAGCAGATTATATGGAGGTGCTTTTAACGCAGCGTGATGCGCTAGAGGCTACTATTGAGCTTATTGAAACTAAAAAAGATCAATTGATTGCACAGACCACGATGTATAAAGCACTAGGTGGCGGCTGGAATTAACGCTTAAAAAATTGTTTAAATGCCGTGAAAAAGCCTGTAAAGAAATTTACAGGCTTTTGTTTTTTAGGATGCTTTTGATCCAACTGTTTTTTTTATGACACACATTATATCGTCATCAGCTAATCGTGAAGCATTTAATCTTCCAATTATAGATTCTGTTTCTAGATATTCAAATAGTGCATCAGAGACATAAGGCTTTAAGTGATTGATGTTTGTCCTATTTGATAGTATTACTTCTCCGGTATGCTTATTAATTACGCTATAATAGTAGTTAAATAATTCCATAACTTATTTTGTTTTATTTTGGATGCAACTGACATGTTTTTAGAACTATAAAACTAATAATAGATTATTTTTTAAATGAACTCAAATGCTAAAAAATAAAACTCAAATCACTTTTATAGCTTTGTTTAAGTACTTTTAGAGAGGTGATTGAAATAGTCTATTGACGTTTATTTATAAGTTACAATGTATGTTTGTTTTCCTGGTAGAATATATATCCTCATTTTTGCGTTGTACTAAAGCACTAAAATTATTTCGATTAGGGGATAATTTTATAGAACGCCGATTAAGTTAAATTAAACACTACAGTTGTAAAAAATGGAAAATTTTAAGCATATAAAAGTAACAACAACTTCTTCTCTGCAGAATGTTGAAATAGTAGAATACTTGGAACCTATTTCTGTAACTATCGTTATTGGGATGAATTTCTTTGAAGATGTACTAACAGGATTTCGGGATGTTATTGGAGGTAAGTCTAATACGTATACCAAATCATTAGAAAAGATTAATGAAGAAGCTATTATAGAACTTAAAAGACGTGCCCATTATTTAAATGCCAATTACGTTATTGGTCTCAGTATTGACAATGATGAGATTTCTGCGCAATGAAAATCAATGTTGATGGTTACAGCAATGGGTACAGCGGTAAGAGTTGCCGGAAAGGCTAAGAATATCATAAAGAATTCAACATCCATAAATTTAGAAGCTTTTGAACAATTGTCGTTAAAAGCGCAACTCCTGTAAAGTGCAGAGAAAGACGAATTGATTTTAACTGAAAACAAGTGGAATCAAATTATAGAAAATCAAGTGTCAGAATTAATTCCTTTTCTTTTGACCAAGCTCACCAATAACTTAAGCCAGTTTGATGTCAAAGAAAATATTAAGTTATTTTTTGATACGCTTGAAAGAGAAGACACGATTACCCAGATTTTTGATTTCTTAGAACGCAATGAAGATAGAGATTTGGAGTATGTACTTGAAGTAATACAAGAATTGCATATGGTAGATTATGATAAAAACTTAAAACTACTGACGAGCAAGAAGCGGTATTTAAATATTTTGGGCGCTTCCATTGCAGGAATGCATAAGAAGGCCTATTATACATCTGATCTAAAATTGATAGAAGAAACTATTTTGGTGCTCGAGGAGAAATTTCCTGTTACAGCTAGCTTTATGAGATCTAAAGAATCGTTTTCAGATAAAGAAATTGATGTTTGGAAATGTGAATGCGGCACTGAAAATAATTTGGAAAGAGAAAGCTGTAGAGCCTGCAAAACAGATATTCATGGATTAAAAGATGCTACAATTAATCTAAAGGAAATTAAAGAAAGCTTAATTTATAAATTAGCTATTTTACAGAAAAACTTTGCTCAATAAATGGTATTACAATGAAATATTTTTTAATTATAAGTCTCTTATTATCAATTTTTTCCTGCAGCAGCGAAGAAAACACTAGATCTGCTGATCCTGAAGATGACACGGGCACTCCGCTAATAAGTAGTGCTATTCCTATTTACAACCAAGCATACCAAGAAAATTTTGAAGCAGATAAGATTAGTACTATTTTAGACAATGCCAAAAATGGATACGTTTTATTAGATCCTTTTCAAGAAGAGGTAACGGATCATGTAGCTGCGATACAGGCAAACGGTAACCAAGTAGGCGCTTATATCAGTATTGGTACGGGTGAAACTTATAGAGATGACTATGAACAAATAAAGCCTTACTTAGTAGCCACTCCTTGGGGTGAATGGCCCGATGAGTTCTTTGTAAAAGAAACTACAACTGGAGTACTAGAAGTAATGAAGGCGAGAACAGATAAGATTGCTGCTTGGGGGTTTGACTGGGTAGAGTTTGATAATATGGACTGGGCTTTTGATGATGAAGCTAGAACCACTTATAAAATAACAGCATCAAAAAGTGAAGCTATTGTTTATTACCAAGAGTTATGTGCTTATGTGCATTCAAAAGGAATGAAATGTATGGCGAAAAACAGGGTAGAAGATGCGGCCGATTTTGATGGTGTCCTGTATGAATCTTATACCGATGAAAAAAATTGGTGGGATCAATCTGGAGCACAAAGCTTTTTAAATGCGGGAAAATTGGTGATTATTAATCATTACAATGAGAAATCTTGTGGAGAAGTGTATTCTGAATATAAGGGCATTTATAATGATAACCTTTCCTTTATTTGTGAGGATGCCATATTAAAAAAGTATGTTCATTATAATGAGTAGGTGAGCCTATGGTACTCCTATAAAAAAATCCCAGTAAATTTAAGTTTGCTGGGATTTTTTATAGGCTATTATGGCTAGATCTATCACCATTTACGTCAGTTTTACTATAAGTTACTACAGATGAAGTTCGTATGATTTCTAGTGATTAGCACATAAATACATGTTAATTAGGGAGTTGTATGCTGGTAAATAACATATGAGTCTCAAAATTAATAGTGCTAAATTAATATATTTATGCTAATTTGGTATATATGAAAATTGAACTATGTCCTAATTGTGGGTCAGACCATAAAATTAAAAGCGGAATTGTCAATAATAGGCAGCGGTATAAGTGTAAACAATGTAGTTATTTCTTTTCTGTAAATAAGATAGGAAAGAAGATAGATGATTATTACATAAACAAGTCGCTTCAGTTGTATTTAGAGGGATTGTCATATCGGGAGATAGAACGTATTCTTGGGGTGTCTCATGTTAGTATTATGAACTGGATCAAGAAGTATAATATTAAACGTCCTTACAATTCTAGCTACCACCCTACCTATAAAATATTAAATGCAATAGAGCTAGGTAAGTACTTTCTAAATGCTGAAAATATTAAGGGGGCAGGAGTCGTAGTAACAGAGTTAGGAGATAAATTTATGCTTATAAAATGGGAACGTTTTAAGGATTAAGTATAGCTATTTAACAAAATAATATATTATTTTTTTGTTAACAAATTGTTTTTAGGAGATTAGTGGTGCACACAAAACCAATTATTCACTTATTAATCAACGTAACAATGGGAAAACAAACACTAATATGGATAGGGGTATTTCTCGCCTCCTTTCAGATTATAAATGCCCAAGGCTCTCCTGATTATACCGGAGGTCTTAAATTTAAATTTAATGAGGATGGCTCAAAATATATGAGAGTTATTTCCTGGGCACAAGTACAAGCCAATTATAATACGGAGGATACTTTTGATGCCAATGGTAATGAGAATAGTCGTCTAAACTTCAATCTACGACGAGCACGTGTATTAATGTTTGCACAAATCAATAAAGATTTTTTAATCTTAACGCATTTTGGACTCAATAGTTTAACAAGCACTACCCTAAGTCCTACAGGAAAAGGAGATGGTTCTCAACTATTTTTTCACGGAGTTTGGGCACAATATACTATAGGCGATGATCTAACGCTAGGCGGAGGCTTGCACTATTTTAATGGTATTTCAAGATTAAATAATCAGAGTACCTTAAACATGATGACGATGGATAACCATCGTCAAGCTTGGGCAACTATTGGGTTATCAGATCAGTTTGCACGTCATTTAGGATTTTTTGCCAAAGGAAATTTTGATCGGTTGCAATACCGGGTGGCAATCAATGATGCTTCGGCCTCTTCTCTAGATTCACGAACTGCGGCGGTAAATAGTTCTGCGGTTTATAACGGGCGTGCTACTTTGGGGTCTAAAGATGCTGGTAAAGCCTATGCCGGATACTTCGATTATCATTTTTTGGATCAAGAATCTAACTTCTTGCCCTATAAAGTAGGAACGTATGTGGGAAGTAAAAAAGTGTTCAATATAGGAGCGGGCTTCTTTCTACATCCGAAGGGATCTGTTATAGACAATGGTACTATAGCCGCTCCTAATTTAGTAGGAGAAGATGTCTCAATTTTCGCGGCAGATGCTTTCTATGATGCGCCAATTGGCGAAGATGGTAGTGCGGTAACTGCTTATGCAATGTTTCAATCTAGTGATTACGGAAAAGATTATTTATTCAGTGCCTATGGCACAGGGAATATGCTTTACGGGCATGTAGGTTACGTTTTCAAAGGAGACATTACAAAGACAAGGTACCAACCTTATTTAAGCTATGGCACCCATAGTTATGATGCTGTAGAGGACAACCGAAATACCTTTGGTATTGGAGTAAATGCTTTTATGAGTGGTCACAACTCAAAATTAACTTTAGAATATCAAAATCAAAGTTTTGGCGCAGTAGATTCTAATATTATATCGCTTCAAGCGATGATTTACCTATAAAAATAAAAATTATGTCTGATAAACAAAAAAACGCAACAGCGTACTGGAAAGAAAACCTGCGGTACCTAACTATTCTATTATCCATTTGGTTTTTAGTTTCCTTCGTTTTTGGAATCTTAATGGTCGATCAATTAAACGAGATAAAAATGGGAGGCTTCAAGCTAGGGTTCTGGTTTGCACAACAAGGGTCTATTTACGTGTTTGTTGTACTCATATTCGTCTATATACGATTGATGAATAAGTTGGATAAAAAATACGGTGTTGACGAATAAACTAACTAAAAAAACAAATATATTATGGGAATACTAACTTGGACCTGGATACTCGTAGGGATCACTTTTGCACTTTATATCGGGATTGCAATTTGGGCTAGAGCAGGATCTTCAAAAGAATTTTACGTTGCAGGAGGTGGTGTGCCACCAATTATCAATGGTATGGCAACTGCAGCCGATTGGATGTCTGCAGCATCATTTATATCATTAGCAGGTATAGTCTCCTTCGGGGGCTATGATGGCTCTGTTTACCTCATGGGGTGGACCGGTGGGTATGTGCTTTTAGCTTTGCTGCTCGCGCCTTATTTAAGGAAATTTGGAAAATTTACAGTACCAGATTTTATTGGAGATCGGTATTATTCTAATGTAGCCCGTATCGTGGCTGTCATTGCGGCTTTAATAGTATCATTTACCTATGTTGCTGGTCAAATGAGAGGGGTGGGCATTGTTTTTTCAAGATATTTAGAAGTAGATATTGAGACTGGTGTTTATATTGGTATGACTATCGTACTCTTCTATGCAGTACTTGGTGGGATGAAAGGAATTACCTATACTCAAGTAGCGCAATATTGTGTTCTTATTTTTGCGTTTATGGTTCCAGCAATTTTTATTTCGTTTGAAATGACGGGAAATGCTATTCCCCAATTAGGATTTGGTGGTACAGGTGATGATGGCGCTTACCTTTTGGACAAATTAGATGGTTTACATGCAGAACTAGGTTTTAGTGAGTATACTACAGGAAGTAAATCTATGATAGATGTGTTTGCAATAACACTAGCCTTGATGGCGGGTACGGCTGGTTTACCTCATGTTATTGTCCGTTTCTTTACAGTACCTCGGGTAAAAGATGCACGGAAATCTGCAGGTTGGGCTTTATTATTTATTGCAATCATGTATACTACAATTCCGGCTGTAGCGGTGTTTGCAAGAGTTAATCTTATAGAAACAGTTAGTAATAAGCCATACGACGGATTGCCAGAATGGTTTGCAAATTGGGAGAAAACGGGACTCTTGAAATATGAGGACAAAAATAATGATGGTGTAGTTCAATATGTGGCAGATAAGAATATAAATGAACTTACTATTGACCGTGATATAATGGTACTCGCAAATCCTGAGATAGCAAAATTACCCAATTGGGTAATTGCATTGGTAGGAGCAGGAGGATTGGCTGCAGCATTATCTACAGCGGCAGGTTTATTATTAGTAATAGCATCTTCTATTTCTCATGATTTATTCAAGAAAATTTTGATGCCAACAATTAGTGAAAAAGGTGAGCTTATTGCTGCGCGTCTTGCAGCTACAGTTGCAGTAGTAATTGCAGGTTATTTTGGGATCAATCCTCCAGGATTTGTTGCTGCTGTCGTCGCATTAGCCTTTGGTCTTGCTGCCGCCTCATTCTTTCCGGCAATTGTATTAGGAATCTTCGATAAACGTATGAATAAAGAAGGGGCCATTGCAGGTATGGTAATAGGTTTGGGCTTAATGCTATTTTATATGCTGAAATTTAAATTTGGAATCTTTGATGGAGGTAAAGAAGCTGTTGATAGTTTAAAATCTAGTTGGTGGTTTGGTATATCACCTGAAGGATTTGGTACGGTCGCTATGTTCGTAAACTTTGTCTTCTCTGTTGTGATCTCGAGAATGACACCTGCGCCACCAGAAAATGTTCAGGATATTGTAGAAAATATTAGAATACCTTCTGGGGCGGGAGAGGCTTCTGGACATTAAAAATAAATACTCTTTTATGCATGAGATATCGTTTGAATAGCGGAAGGGTATTAAATTAAAATTAGTTAGTTAACCTAAAATCAGCATTGCAATTTTTGTGATGCTGATTTTTATTGATGTAATAAAATGATTTTTTTTCACTACTTTATACACGGTAAACAGCCTAGTGTATCAACTAATAACTAAACATGAAGAAACGTCATGAACAAAAACTAGTCGTCCTCTCGATTGCTTTATTTCTACTATTTAATGTACCCTTTGTCTTAATTTTTAATTTTGAAGGGGCGTTATTTGGTATTCCTACGTTTTACTTTTCAATGTTTTCTATTTGGTTACTTTCTATTGTAATTTCAGGAATTGTTCTAAAGCGATACTATGAATAATTACTTGTTAATCATTATTATCGTTGTGTATTTAGCAGTGCTGTTTTTCATTGCTTTTTTGGCGGAAAAGAAGAAAAAAAGCAAATGGGTAAACAATCCCTATGTGTACACTTTGTCTTTAGCTGTTTATTGTTCTGCTTGGACGTACTATGGCAGTATCGGGATTGCGGCCAATTCTGGAATTGATTTTCTGCCAATTTATTTAGGTCCTGTTATTGCTGCACCTTTATGGATTGTAGTGCTTCGTAAAGTAATACGAATTTCTAAGCAAAATAAAATCTCTTCCATAGCAGATTTCATTTCTCTGCGGTATGGGAATAATAGGTTTCTGGGAGCTCTAGTTACCTTGGTTTGTCTTTTTGGTACCATTCCATATATTTCGTTACAACTAAAAGCAGTTTCAGAAACCTTTGAAATTATGGGCGATAATTTTCCGCATGTTTCAACAAATATTTTTAATGATTCTACCTTTTATGTGGCGCTACTTTTAGCCATATTCGCAACGTTTTTTGGCACACAAAAAGCAGATGCGTCAGAAAAACACACTGGAATCATTGCGGCAGTAACTTTTGAATCGGTATTAAAATTAGTGTTCTTCTTAGTTATTGGTGTTTATGTAACCTTCTATTTATTTGATGGCACCACCGATATTTATACGCAAATAGCGACTAGAGCAAATTTTAAAGAACTAACCGGTCTCTCAGGATTGGAAGAAGGGTTTAATTGGTTTTTTATGATTGGATTGTCATTTATGGCCATCTTTTTATTGCCTAGACAATTTCAGGTTTCAGTATTGGAAAATACCAGAGAAAAATATTTAAAAAAAGCGATCTGGTTATTTCCACTTTACCTGCTGTTGTTTAACATATTCGTAATTTTCATTGCTTGGGCGGGAGAGATAACTTTTGGAGGCACTGCGAATTCAGAATATTACACCTTACTTTTACCTTTAAAGAATGGCAATTCATTTCTAGCCACTTTAGTATTTCTTGGAGGATTCTCTGCAGTCATTTTCATGGTGGTGGTTTCTACATTAGCACTCTCCACAATGGTGAGCAACAATTTAATTATTCCGTATGGCTTTTTAGATAAATTCATTAGAAATCAAACAGAACGGAATGCGAAGTATATTAAGAATATTCGTCGGATTTCTATTTTTACCATTATTATCATAGCGTATTTCTTTTATGTCTCTTTTTCGAGCGAATTATCGTTGTACGCCATAGGGCTAATTTCATTTGTAATTATAGGACAACTGGCGCCTTCTTTTTTTATTGGATTATTTTGGAACCGTGGTTCTTCTAAAGGGGCTGTAATAGGAATTATTGTTGGTTTTCT
The DNA here is from genome assembly GCF_900102165.1 of Cellulophaga baltica. Taxonomy (GTDB): domain Bacteria; phylum Bacteroidota; class Bacteroidia; order Flavobacteriales; family Flavobacteriaceae; genus Cellulophaga; species Cellulophaga baltica. Next base: position 334,643 of record NZ_FNBD01000002.1, on the reverse strand, counting down.
TATAACCGTATATACCTTAATACTTCCATTTACGATATCAGCAACGGGACGTGAGAATTTTACAGAATTAGGATTATTTGGTATTAGCGCCCTTAAGCCATATGCTCTTTTTGGAATTGATTTTTTGAGTCCGCCAGCACATGCTTTTTTTTGGAGCATGCTAGTTAATTTACTCTGCTATCTCGTGTTTTCAATTATGACGAAAGGGAATTATCGAGAGCGTAATTATGCGGAAATGTTTGTAGATAGTAACAATTTTACCGCCTTACAAGACAGTGCATTGGTTTGGAAGGGAGAAGCCTACGTAGCAGATATAAAAAATGTCCTTATTCGGTTTTTAGGAGAAACTAAAGCGGCTAGAGCCTTAAAATTATTTTTCACAAAGTATAATTTACCATTAGATACGCAATTAGCAGATGCTAGACTGATCAATTTTTCAGAAAAACTTTTGACGGGAAGTATAGGTAGTGCTTCTGCTAAAATATTAATTTCTAGTGTGGTTAAAGAAGAGCAAATAAGTTTAGTAGAGGTGCTAAAAATTTTAGAAGAATCTAAGAAGAATATCGTAAGTAATAAAATGCTTCTTGAAAAATCAGACGAGCTCTCGCAATTATCTTCAAAATTAAAAGATGTAAATGAAGAGCTTGTAGTTAAGGATAAGCAAAAAGATGAGTTTTTAGATACGGTAGCACACGAGTTAAAAACGCCTATTACAGGTATTAGAGCTGCTACAGAACTTTTAATGGATGAAGAGGATGATATGCCAAAGGAAATTAAAAAACAGTTCCTGAATAACATCCTTCAAGATTCAGATAGGCTAGGGCGACTCATTAATAATATTCTGGATTTTGAAAAGATGGAGACAGGGCGACTTAAATTAAATAAAGGTTCTCTGGATATTCAACAAACCATGAGAACGGCAGTAGAACGCACGCAACATATTGCAGCTAAAAAAGGAATCAAAATAAACATAAAAAATGTACATCGTTTTTATTTGAATTGTGATGAAGATAGAATTATTCAGGTGTTGTACAATTTGCTTTCAAATGCTTTGAAATTTTGTGAGCCAGAATCTGGACACATTGAAATAGATTATAGGCTAGGCAACGAAGTGCTTGAGATTGTGGTAAGAGACAATGGAAAGGGGATACCTCTTGAAGATATCGACTTTATTTTTGATAAATTTTATCAATCTCAACATCAAAATACTATTAAGCCAGAAGGCAGTGGATTAGGCTTAGCGATTACCCGACAAATTATAGAAAAACACGGTGGAAAAATTTGGGCCTCTAAACATATAAAAACAGGTGCAGAACTTGTTTTTACGTTGCCAATTAGTTAACTTGGTTACAGATTTTATGAAGTACAAGATTTTAATCGTCGATGACGAACCAAATATAGTAATGTCACTAGAATATGCCTTTAAAAAGCAGGATTTTGAGGTGTTTATAGCTAGGGATGGTAGTGAAGCATTAGAACTATTGAAACTTAGCACGCCAGATATTGTGTTGCTAGATATTATGATGCCAAATGTAGATGGGTATCAGACGTTAAAACATATAAAAAGTACCGCTAGTTTAGAAGCTACAAAAGTAGTTTTCTTAACAGCAAAAAATAAAGCTTCGGATATTGAAAAAGGATTAAATCTAGGAGCTGATAAATATTTAATTAAGCCTTTTTCAGTAAAAAAAATAGTCGCAGAAATTCTGCAACTTTTAACTTAAAAGCAGTCTTATAGGTCTTCTTTAAATGTTGGTTTTGTGTGCAAACAAACAATGTTTAACTAAAATTTTAAGACGTGAAGTATCAAATAAAACCACATACATCAGATATTCTTATTACGATTTATGTAGTAATCACTTTGTTCTATAGAATAAAGTTTGAAAACGAAGCAGGCGTAACGGCACTACAATCTCTTGTAATCGGTCTATGCCTTATTGCTATGCCTTGGTCTCTTATCAAACTAAAGATCCTTAATCCCAAGTGGTTCGGCCTATTTAATCCTAAAAAATCAGAGCTCTAATTTTAGGGGGAATGTGTTAGTTGTATAGCTTATTTGCTAATGCTATATGGTCAAAAAATACAATGTTTACCCCATCATCTATTTAGATCTAGTGATGAAGCCTGCTCAGGCTGTTTTATGTCAAGGAGGTTGCGTTGAACTAGACATCACCTATTATCAAAATAAAATCAATTTCCAGAATTCTAAATTCTAGAATTTTAATTAAAAATTTATCCGTCATGAGTAATTATCATATAAAACATTTAGAAGAGTATTATCAAGTTTACCGAAAGTCTGTACGTAATCCGGAATCTTTTTGGGAAGAAATAGCAGAAGAACATTTCTTATGGCGTAAGAAATGGGATACGGTGCTAAGCTGGGATTTTAAGAAACCAGAAGTAAAATGGTTTGAAGGTGCTAAATTGAATATAACCGAGAATTGTATTGATAGGCACCTAGCAACGAGAGGAGATAAAACAGCTATTCTATTTGAGCCCAATGACCCAAAAGAAGCTGCACAACATATTACGTATAAAGACTTGTATCATCGGGTCAATAAATTTGCTAATGTTTTAAAGGCGAAAGGAGTTACAAAAGGAGATCGCGTCTGTGTTTACCTGCCTATGATTCCAGAATTAGCAGTGGCTATATTGGCCTGTGCACGGATAGGCGCCATACACTCGGTGGTTTTTGCAGGCTTTTCGTCTATAGCCTTAGCAACAAGAATTAATGATGCGGATTGTAAGATGGTTATCACCTCTGATGGGTCGTACCGTGGTGCTAAATCTATTGACTTAAAAGGGATTGTAGATGAAGCTTTAGAAGATTGTAAAGGGGTTAATAAGGTATTGGTAGTAAAACGTACTAAGTCTGAAATCATGATGAAAGCAGGGCGTGATGAATGGCTTCAGCCTTTGTTGGACGATGCTTCCGATGAACTTGTGGCAACTGTTATGGATGCCGAAGATCCTTTATTTATCCTATATACTTCAGGTTCTACAGGAATGCCAAAAGGAATGGTGCATAGCACTGGAGGATATTTGGTGTATACGGCATATACCTTTAAAAATGTTTTTCAATATAGAGAGAATGATATTTACTGGTGTACAGCAGATATTGGCTGGATCACAGGGCATAGTTATATTGTGTACGGACCCTTAGCAAATGGTGCAACCACGGTAATGTTTGAAGGAGTACCTAGTTATCCTGATTATGGACGCTTTTGGGACATTGTAGAAAAGCATAAAATTACGCAATTCTATACGGCTCCTACAGCAATAAGGGCTTTGGCAAAAGAGGGGGTGACTTATATAGATACGCATGATTTGTCTTCCTTAAAAGTATTAGGTACGGTAGGAGAGCCTATAAATGAAGAGGCGTGGCATTGGTATGATGATAATGTAGGTAAAAGAAAGGCTCCAATTGTAGATACGTGGTGGCAAACAGAAACGGGAGGTATTATGATTACTCCAATTCCATTTTGTACGCCTACCAAACCAACTTACGCAACCTTACCCTTTATAGGAATTCAACCAGCACTCATGGATGAAAATGGTAAAGAAATAAAAGGAGATCAGGCGGATGGTCGTTTGTGTATAAAATTTCCTTGGCCGAGTATTGCAAGAACTATTTGGGGCAATCACCAGCGGTATAAAGACACTTATTTTTCTGCCTATGAGAATATGTATTTTACGGGAGATGGAGCTCTCAGAGATGAGGTCGGTTATTATAGAATAACAGGGCGTGTAGATGATGTTATTATTGTTTCAGGACATAATTTAGGAACAGCACCTATAGAAGATGCTATAAATGAGCATCCTACGGTTTCTGAAAGCGCCATCGTAGGATTTCCTCATGATATCAAAGGAAATGCATTATATGGATATGTAACCTTAAAAGAAACAGGAGAAAGCAGGAATCATGATAATTTAAGAAAAGAAATAAATCAAATTATAACAGAGCAAATAGGACCCATTGCCAAACTAGATAAAATTCAGTTTACAAATGGTTTACCTAAGACCCGATCTGGAAAAATTATGCGTCGTATTCTAAGAAAAATAGCGGGTAAAGACACTAGTAACTTGGGCGATACAAGCACTTTACTAAATCCGGAATGTGTTCAAGAAATCATGGACAATGTACTTTAAACATATCTAAATGTAAAAAGCCCAATAAATTTAAAATTTACTGGGCTTTTTTTTTGTGGAGCCGGGGAGAATCGAACCTTGCTCTTAAAATGCCTATTGATAGGGGTTTTCTGAGGGTTGATTTTTCATGCTCACCGAATAGGTAACTATTTATTTAAACAAACAGAAAAAATATTTCTTAAACTAGTCTCATAGTTTTCAAAGTGTTTTTTTTAACAAAATCAATCACTTTTGTTAACGAACTAATAACATACAAAAAGTTACAAATAGTAAAATATTCAGGAATATTGTCTTTATATTTTTACTATGAGTAAATAAAACCCAAATGTCAATTATCATTTCAAAAATTCAACTTAGATTTTTCCTTAATGGTGCTTTCGCATCTTTTGGCCTCTACTTTTGCATGTATGCATTTAGAAAACCTTTTACCGTCGCTACTTTTGACGGGCTATTTTTTTTGGGGATAGATTATAAGATAGTTCTGATTTTGGCTCAGGTAATTGGGTATATGTTCTCTAAATTTTTAGGGATCAAGGTGGTGTCTGGTTTAAAGCCCGCGAACCGCTCAGGTTATTTAACCTTTATGATTTTGTTTGCAGAGCTTACCCTTATTTTATTTGGTCTAGATTCAAGTCCATATAATTTTATTTTGTTCTTTTTTAACGGTCTTTCTCTTGGTATGATATGGGGTATTGTTTTCTCTTATTTGGAAGGACGGAAAATGACCGAAATTCTTAGTATCATTTTATGCTCAAGTTTTATAGTGTCTAGTGGTACTGTAAAATCTGTTGGCTTATGGCTTATGAATACTTACGAAATTTCCGAATTCTGGATGCCTGCCGTTACAGGTGGAATATTTTTAGGGCCATTTTTCGTTTGTTTGTACTTCTTAGGGAAATTACCCACTCCTACAATGGAAGATCAATTGTTGCGTAAAGAGCGTAAACCTATGACCGGGAGTGACCGTAAAAAACTATTAATTCAGTTTCTTTTCCCTATTATTATTTTAGTTATTTTCTATACAGCTCTTACAGTTTTACGTGATTTTCGAGATAATTTTTCTAGAGAATTATGGGACGGTATTGGTTATGAGGGTGATGCTTCCATATATACATTATCCGAACTTCCAATTGCTTTTTTAGTCTTACTCATTTTAGGTTTTTTTGGCATAATTAGAAGTAATTACAAGGCATTTATTGGATTTCATTATATTCTTATTTTAGCTAGTATACTGATCGGGTTTTCAACCCTATTATTTCAGCAAGGATTGCTATCGCCCATTTTGTGGATGGTTTTAATTGGTTTTGGACTTTATGCCTGTTACGTGCCCTTTAATTGTATTTTTTTCGATAGAATGATTGCAACCTTTAAAATAGAGGGTAACGCAGGCTATTTGATTTATATTGCAGATTCGTTTGGGTATTTGGGTAGTATGGTTGTTTTACTTTATAAGAATTTTGGACAATCTAATAGTTCTTGGTTGCAATTCTTTATCGTTTCAACCTACTGTATTGCTATTTTAGGATTAGGTATCTCTATGGTGTCTATGCTTTATTTTCGAAAAAAATATCGGACTATCAACTCTAGTTTTGAAATTAAAACCCCAGTAATAAATGGCTGAAATGAAATATGACCTGGTTGTTATAGGAGGTGGTGTTTTGGGAACGTTCCATGCTTATCACGCTTTAAAAAAGGGTTTAAGAGTTGCGTTGTTAGAAAAAGATGTTGTACCCCAAAGTGCTACGGTGCGTAATTTTGGTCAGGTTGTACCCTCTGGGATGAACACCAAATGGCAGGCTTACGGACGTAAAAGTTTACAGATATATAAAAAAATACATTCTAAATACGATATTACAGTTAGACAGGAAGGCTCTATTTACCTCGCTTCTAACGAGGAGGAATCTCAATTGTTAGAGGAGCTTCATAATATTAATCGAGATAATGCCTACACCTCTATCTTATTTACTAAAAAAGAATGTTTAAAACGCTATCCTGGCTTGAATGAAAACTATGTAAGGTCTGGTTTATTTTTTCCAGACGAAATAATCATTGAACCTCGTACGATGATTGTTAAGCTACATAAATACCTGATTAATAAAGGCATGGATATTTTTTATAATACTAAGGTCTTAGAGTGTAACACCTTGGTTGGTAGCGTTGGAATCCAGATTGCAGATGGGCGTCTTTTAATGTCTTCAAAAGTAATAATTTGTAATGGTAATGATTTTAAAACTCTATATCCAAAGCTTTTCGCTTCGAGTGATTTGGAAATTTCAAAACTACAAATGATGAAGACCAAGCCACAAGGAAATTATAAAATAGCGGGTTCCATACTTACGGGACTTTCTATAAGACGGTATGAGGCATTTGCAGAATGCCCTTCTTATATCAACATCAAATCAAAGGAGTCCATTGATAGTCCCGAAAAAAAGTGGGGAGTGCATATATTGTTTAAACAAGCTAAGGACGGAGGTGTTATCTTAGGAGATTCCCATGAATATGCAGATGTTGAAAACAGTGAGCAGTTAGGTTTTGACCTAAATATGGATATTGATAATTTTATAATAGAAAAATCCAAAGAGATATTTAACTTACCGACTTATGAAATAGAACACCGTTGGTACGGAATGTATTCCCAGAGTAAAAACTCAGATATTTTTGAGGCTACCATTGATAGGAATATTCATATTATTACCGGTATAGGAGGAAAAGGAATGACTGGTAGTCCAGGTTTTGCTAAACATAACATTAACCAAATATTTAATTTTTAAAATGCAAAAAATTACATTGGCCGTATTTGATATGGCAGGAACCGTTGTAAATGAAGATAACATAGTATACAAAACTTTACAAAAGGCCATTAATGAAAGCGGATATGATATTTCGTTGAATTATGTTTTGGAACATGGTGCTGGTAAAGAAAAACATCAAGCCATACAGGATATCCTAAAAGCTGAGGGCAATAAAACGGACCTTGAATTTTCTATTTCTATTTTTGAAAATTTCAAAAAACTGCTAAATCAAGCCTATGAAAACTTACATGTTACTAGTTATAGTGGTGTTGAGGAATTATTGGATTATTTAAAGAAAAATGGGGTAAAGCGAGCTTTGAATACCGGATATGATACTGATACGGCAAACTTGCTATTAGGAAAAATGGGCTGGGAGCTAGGAAGTCAATATGATGTATTAGTAACTTCAGATGATGTTACTTTGGGAAGACCCCATCCGGATATGATTTTAAAAGCAATGGAGCTTCTTGGGGTTACGGATTCGGAAATGGTTCTAAAAGCTGGTGATTCTATTATCGACATAGAAGAAGGTAAAAATGCAAAATGTGGAATTACGGTAGGGGTGACCACAGGTGCGCAAACTTTTGAACAATTGGCAAGCGCAAGACCTACTTTTGTTCTGGATGAATTGTCTAGACTTAAAGACTTGATTGCGGTAGTATAATATGGTCTAAATAAAAAAGTACAGCACCAACATCTTCGCCATGTTGGTGCTTCTATTTATAGGTACATGGGGTATTCGGCCGTCGAAGAAGATGGAATCTCCCTCCTTTAAAAGTACTTCTTCATTATCTATAATGTAATAACATTCGCCGGAGAGCATGTATTTAAATTCAAAGGCATCTGTAACGACTTTTTCTCTTTTAGAATTTGGGTGTACCTTTAACAACACTGCTTCAAAACCTAAAGAATTGACCTGTTTTCCAAAAATATAGGCGTAAGAAAAACCAACGGCATCATCTTCTTTTTCAATCGTCGTATTTTCTTCACTTCGCGAAACTATATAATTAGAACCGTTTGTTTGGGGCATACCACTAAAAAAATCGGTTACCTTTACATCCAACGAATTAATTATTTTTAGAAGAACTGGTAAGGACGGAATGGTTCTTCCGTTTTCAATTCTGGAAATAAGTCCTGCGGTTACACTAGCTCTTGTAGCAATTTCACTAATAGTTAAACTTCCGTTTTTACGAATTTCCTTGATTCGCTTTCCTATTCCAATGAGGTAATCTTCCATTAATATCAATTATCCTACAAACATAACACAAAATTAATTTGTGCGTTTAATAGCGATGATACCTTGGTTAACAGCTAGTTTTGAAATGGTTAACATAAACCTAACAATTTGCATATTTGTCAATAATAAAAATCTAACTTTTATCTAACCTTACCCCTCTATTGATAGTGATTACTTAATATAAATAGTGCAAGACATTAACTTTTCATTTAGATATTTGTTTCGTAATAATGAACCAAAGTTTACAAATACGAAAAAATGAAAAAAACACTATTTATGACGCTACTTACTTTTGTAGTAAGTCTGTTGGCACATTCCCAAACTGTTTTTACAGGAACTGTGCTCGATGAAAATGAAGTTCCATTACCTGGAGCAACAGTTATGGTAAAGGGAACAAAGAGTGGGGTTGTCACTGATTTTGATGGTAACTTCAGTGTTGAACTAAACAGTTCAGATGACATTTTAGTGGTATCTTATATTGGGTACATTAAGCAGGAGTTTGAAACTGCAAACAAGCTTAAAGGTACTATATCTCTACAGCCAGATTCTCAACAACTAGACGAGGTAGTGGTAACGGCTTTAGGTATTGAAAGGGAAAAAAAGTCTTTAGGGTATGCTTCTCAAGAATTGGATAACGATGAGGTTGTTCAAGCAAGAGAACCGAACTTATTGAATAGTATGTCGGGTAAAGTTGCTGGTCTGCAAATTACAAACAGTCCTACAGGTTTAGGTGGGTCTGCAAGAGTTTCGATACGTGGTGATGCTTCTTTGAACATTAATGGAAACTCGCCATTGTTTATTGTAGACGGTACACCTATTAGTAACGAAATTGTAGGTTCTAATGGGTCTGGAACGCAAGACGTAGATTATGGTAATGGTGCAGCGGAAATCAATCCTCAAGATATTGAGTCTATTAATGTGTTAAAGGGTCCGGCAGCGGCCGCACTCTATGGTTCAAGGGCCGCAAATGGCGCTATTATTATTACAACGAAAAAAGGTAAATCTCAAAGTAGTAAACTTGGTATATCGTTTAATACGGGTATTACTATCGAAAATGTAATGATGTTGCCAGACTGGCAAAATGAATATGGTCAAGGTAATAACCAACAGTTTTCTTTTGTAGATGGTAGTGGATCAGGTATTGCCGATGGTGTTGATGAAAGCTGGGGACCAAGATTAGATACCGGACTTATGATTGCCCAATTTGACTCTCCTAGAACAGACGGTACTCGTGGTGGTGATACTTTTATAAGTGATGCCGATATCATTCCTACTCCTTGGGTATCTCAACCTAATAATACCAAAGATTTTTTTGAAACGGGCATCACTAAAACAAATAGTATTTCTATTTCTAAAAGTGGAGATATGGGTAATATGAGGTTGTCTTTTCAAAATTTAGATCAAGAGGGTACGCTTCCGAATACAGATTTGAGAAGAAATACATTAAGTTTTTCGGGTACTATGAATGTGTCTGATAAAGTAAAGGTGAACGCCAATATAAATTATGTAAAGACCGATAGTGATAATAGACCAGCTGTTGGTTATGGTACTGAAAGTATCATGTATCTTTTTATATGGTATGGGCGTCAACTAAATACAAATAATCTTAGAGATTATTGGCAACCAGGTTTAGAGGGTGTTCAGCAGTTTAATTATAACTACAACTACCACGATAACCCATATTTTACAATGTACGAGAATACGAATGCTCAAGACAAAGACCGTATGTTCGGCAATGTGAGCTTGACGTATGACATTAACGAGAATTGGAAGTTGTTATTACGTAGTGGACGTGATTTTTATAGAGATTTTAGAGTTCGTAAAAGAGCTTTTAGTACGCAACGATTCCCTTTTGGAACCTATCAAGAAGATAATATATTCTTTGAGGAAAGTAACTCAGATTTCTTGTTGAGTTATGATAAAGATTTTGGAGAAAAATTCAATATTAATATATCTGGAGGTGGAAACCAATTACGCCAAAGTCAAGATTTCACTAAAAGTGTAGCTCCACAATTAATAAACCCTGGCGTGTATTCGTTTAATAATAGTAGACAGTCAGTTCTGGTGAGTTCTAACAATAGCGAAAAACGGATCAATAGTTTGTATGGCTATGCAAGATTTTCATATGATAATATACTGTTTATGGATGTTACTGGTAGAAATGACTGGTCGAGTACTTTACCAGAGGGTAACAATTCTTATTTCTACCCATCGGTAACATTAAGTGCAATTGCTAGTGATATGTTTACAATGCCAGAATGGGTTTCTTTTGCTAAAGTAAGAGCTGCTTATGCAGAGGTGGGTAACGATACAGACGCCTATAGGTTACGTAGTTTTTATGAAAATGAAACTGCTTTTGATAGTTCTATACCCATTTTAACTGAATCATCTTTGATACCTAATGCAGATTTAAAACCAGAAATTACAGGTTCTTATGAATTTGGCTTAGACCTTCGTTTCTTTCAAAGTAGAGTAAATCTAGATCTTACGTATTATGATAGTGCTACTAAAAACCAAATTATTAATATTAGTACAGACATTGCTAGTGGGTATAGTAGTCAGTTAATTAATGCAGGAGAGGTTCGTAATTATGGTTTTGAGGCTATAGCCAATTTTGTGCCAGTATTAACAGATAATTTTAAATGGAGCTCAACTTTCAACTTTGCAAGTAATAAGAGCGTGGTGACCGATTTAGGTGATGATATTCAATTTACTTTAACAGAAGCGAATGGGGCATATATTCAGGCTCGAGAAGGGGGATCTATCAGTGCAATTTACGGCAGAGGTTTTCAAAGAGTAGAAGATGAGGATAGCGAATATTTTGGTCAAATGATTATAAATAGTCAAGGTATTCCAGAAGAGACCGATGATTTGGTGTATCAAGGAGATTATGCTCCAGATTTTACATTAGGTATGCAAAATACCTTTAAATATAAAAATGTTGATTTAGGTTTTTTAATTGATACGAGACAAGGTGGTATTGTAGTTTCTAGAACCAAGACTATAGGTAGTACTTCTGGTCAGTTGCAAGAGACATTAGTAGGTAGAGAAACAGGAATTGTTGCAGAAGGTGTTGTAAATACAGGTACAACCGATAGTCCGGTGTATACTCCTAATACAGTAAATGTTGATGCTAGAACATTTAATTATGGATATTATCAAAGAGATAATGTAGAGGCGGCAAAATATGATGCGTCTTACACCAAATTACGTGAGGTTTCATTAGGGTATTCTTTTCCAGAGAAAATGATTCAACATTTACCTATTACCAGTGCACGTGTTTCTATTACCGGTAGAAACTTGATTTTATGGACAGATAATCCTCATTTTGATCCAGAAACGGTAGGGGTATCGGGAGGAACATTACAACCGGGTATAGAGAATATGTCATACCCAAGTTCACGTTCATTTACCTTCAATTTACAGGTTAATTTCTAAAAGGAGAAGAAACTATAAAATTCAGAAATCATGAAGAAAACACTATTAATCATATGCTCCTTAGTTCTAGCATTAAGCTGTACTGAGGATTTTGAAACAGTCAATACAAATCCTAACTATGCTACTACTGCTGAGCCAGAATTACTACTGCCAGGCGTACAAAGAGAAATGGCTTACAATTGGGGTGACCAAGGTTGGGAAGAAGGTTTTACCGTAGTACAATACGCGGCAAGACTACAATTTACTAGTGGAGATACTTATAATTGGTCTCCAACAAATGACCCTTATGATAATGCCTATGCTTCTTTACGTGATGTAGAGAATATTATAAATGCAACAATAGATAATGAAGAAGCTCAAAATTACTACGGTGTTGCCTTGGTTATGAAATCTTGGATCTATTCTTATGTTACCGATGCTTATGGAGATGTTCCTTATTCTGAAGCTACAAATGGTATTGAAGATGGAAATGTGACTCCTGTTTTTGATGCTCAAAGTGCTATTTACACAGGTATGTTGGCAGATTTAGAAACAGCCAACACCGTTTTGACCAATGCCGATAATATTTCAGGTGATATTTTTTACGATGGCGATATTGTGAAATGGAGAAAATTTGCAAATTCACTTAGACTGCGATTGTTAATGCGAATAAGTGATGTTGATAATGCAACAGCGGTTGCTGGTATGACCCAAATTACTAGTAACCCTTCTATGTATCCTATTTTTGAAAGTAATGACGATATGGCTTTAGTACAATGGAATTCTGATAACCCACAACCTAAATATGATACACGTAGTGGTAGTTTTGATGAGGTTCGTTTAAGCTTAACCTTAGAAACAAGACTAAAAGAATTGGAAGATAATAGGTTATATGTTTTTGCACAGCCGACCACCAATTCCGGAATGGGTATTTTTTCTGAAGATTTTGATGATTATGTAGGAATGCCAAACGGCTTGGATGATGAAGCAGCCTTAGGATATAGTCCAACAGGGAATACTGATGAATCTGGTTCTAATTTTATTTCAAGATTAGGTATATTATTAGCATGTTATGCCTGTAATACTACTGAGGCATCAGATACAGCTTCACAGACCATTATTATGAGTTATTCTGAATTGCAATTTATTTTAGCTGAAGCAGCAGAGAGAGGGTTTATCTCTTCTGGTGATGCAGCTACTTACTATGAAAATGGAATTAGAGCTTCCTTTGTATATTATACGGAAAGAGTTGCTGCTGGCGGATGGTCTGATATTGCTAATGCAATGCAAGCGACTGATTTGGATGCTTATGTTACTCAAGAAAAAGTAGCATATGCCGGTACTGACGATGAAAGGCTGGCTAAAATTGCGCTTCAAAAATGGATTTCACTTTTTTACACAGGTTTTGAAGGTTGGTCAGATTGGAGAAGAACTAATATGCCTGAGGTAATTCCTGGTCTAGATGCTGCTAATGACGGTTTAGTTCCGGTTCGTTTTCAATACCCTAACGATGTAAAGTCTACAAATAGCGAAAATTATAATGCAGCAGTGCAGCGCATGGGAGCCGATAATATCAATACCAAACTTTGGTGGGATGTTGATTAACCGACAAAAAATAATTGGTATCATGTTGACCATAGGAGCAATGCTCTTATGGTCTTCTTGTTCGATGGCCAGAAAAGACGCGAACAGCTCAGATCTTAATATAAATCATGTTATTGTCATAGGATTTGATGGTTTAAGCCCAGACGGATTAAAGAATGCAAATACACCAACATTTGATAGGCTTATTAAAGAAGGCTCTTCAACCATGCATGCCCGTGCAGTTTTGCCTAGTAGTTCCAGCCCAAATTGGGCATCCATGATTATGGGAGCAGGACCAGAACAGCACGGTATTACATCGAATGCTTGGGATCGCGATAATCTTACCCTACCAGCGGTTACCCAAAGTGAGCAATTTATTTTCCCTACCATTTTTCAATTAGTAGCCGATCAACGGGATTCGGCAGAGGTTGGCGCTATTTATCATTGGGGAGGATTTGGTAGGTTGTTCGAGAAGGATGCCGTGAACTACGATATACATTCTATAACCGAGGAGGAGACCGCTGTGATTGCATCGAATTATATTACGGATAAAAGGCTCGATTTTACCTTTATTCATTTTGACCACATAGATCACGCAGGTCATGAATATGGACATGGATCTCTAGCATATTATGCCTCCGTCGAGAAAGCCGATTCATTATTGGGTGAGTTAATGGAATCACTAAGTGAATCTAGAATGGCAGAAAATACCTTGGTGATTATAAGTGCAGATCACGGGGGCGTTGGTAAGGGCCATGGCGGTGAGTCGCTACAGGAAGTGGAAATTCCATTTATACTTTGGGGTAAAGGCATAAAGAAAAATTATAATATCAAGTATCCCGTATATCAATATGACAATGCAGCTACGGTTGCATTTGCCATGGATATCAAAACACCACTGGCTTGGATTGGCAAACCGGTAAAAGAGGCATTTGAAGGCACAAGTGTTGAAGATACATATCCAACTTTGGTGCAATTGAACAAACCAACTTTTGTTCCTTCTTCAAAAGGTTATGCGACTCAAGGCGGATTGTTTAATGATACTGTAGAACTAATTTTGAAGAACCCTAATAATGAGGGAGTATTAAAATATACTCTGGATGGTACTTTGCCTACGAATGAATCCAAAACTTTTGAAGCTGAAATCCCAATTACTGAAAATACAGTGGTGAATAGTGCCATTTTTAGTAATGGAAAAATGAGTAGTGGAGTAGCCGAGGGCTTTTTTAGAATCAAATCAAAATCATTGGAAAAGCCCGTTTCTGTTGAGGTCTTTTATAGGGATGATTTATCGTTTCTACCCGCATTGGGCAGTAAAAAAGCAAATGTTGAGCGTAGTACCTTTGAAATAACCTCTGAAGAAGTCAAGGAATTGATAAAGTCGAATACGGTATTCCGTTTTAAAAGTGGTCTACAGATTGAAGAAAACGGTAGCTATCAATTTTCAACTAGATCAGATGATGGTAGTCAATTGTTCATAGACGGGGAGCTGGTCGTAGATAATGATGGTGACCATGGCGTTCGGGAGAAAAGTGGTACTATAGAATTGTCTAAAGGAAAACACTTTGTTGAGGTGCTTTGGTTTAATGGTGGCGGAGACGGATGGTTAGATGTGTATGTACAAAGTGAAAAAATGCCCAAACAGATACTTTCCACGAACTTATTAAGAATGTAGTACCGTGAAGATAATAAACAGTTTGATTTTAATTTTGTTGCTTGGTATGATGACTGCTTGTCTTTCGCAAACAACGGACGAGCAGTTACCGCCATGGAAACTTGGTATGTTGGATATTCACCACATCAACACCGGTAGGGGAGATGCCGCTTTTGCCATTTTACCCGATGGCACTACCTTGTTGATCGATGCAGGTGATATGTCAGATACTCATCCGCGGACCTTATCTGTTCGGAATGCAAAACGAATGCCTAATGCTAGTAAATCTGCGGCGGGTTGGATTGTGGATTATATTGAACAATTTTTTCCGAAGGAAAATAATAAGGAATTGAACTATGCCTTGATTACGCACTACCATGATGATCATTTTGGGGAGTTGGACAGTCTTAGGCCAAAAGCAATGGAAGGAGACTTTTATCTGACGGGTATTACGGAAGTAGGTCATTTTGTTCCTATTAAAAAAATGCTCGATCGTGGCTTTTCATATCCAATTGACTTTACAAGTGAAACTATCCAAAACCAAGACCGTTTTAAAAGAGATGCTTATGGAATGATTCCTACCCTAAAAAATTACTGGAGCTTTTTGGAATATCAGCACGAAAAAATCGGATTAGTTCATGAAAAGGTCATTTCTGGTAAAAAAAATCAGATTAGCTTGGTATATAATCCGCAGACTTATCCGGATTTTTCAGTACAAAATATAGCCGTAAGCGGCACGGTTTGGACCGGAGTTCATTCCGATACCTTAGCACTATTGAAGCCAGGGGAATATCCGGGAGAAAACCCATTAAGCATTTGTTTGAAAATAAGTTATGGAGAGTTTGACTACTTTACGGGTGGCGATATTAGTGGTATAGATGAATATGGAGGTACAGATATGAATTCTGTAGAATCACAAATTGCTCCTATCATAGGTCCGGTGGATGTTGCTACATTAAATCATCATGGGAATCGTGATTCCCAAAATTTGGATTATGTACGTACAATTCGCCCACGGGTATGGATTCAACAAAATTGGTCGTCCGATCACCCCGGCGAAGAGGTACTTAGAAGAATAACCTCTGAAAAACTGTATCCTGGAGAACGGGATATTTTTTCTACCGTAATGCTACAACCACTGAAGGATGTAATTGGTGGTCGCTTAAATCAATACAAAAGTCAGAACGGACATATTGTTTTACGTGTGCATCCTAAGGGAGACTCGTTTGAGATTTATATATTGAATGACGCATCCGAAGAACGGGAAATTAAAGCTAAATATGGACCCTATGAATCAAGATAAGGACGCATTTAAAGGACATAATCAGAACAAAAGCACAGAAGGCGATATCAATGGCACTCCGGCCAGACAGGAATGGGAAGCAGGTATTACTGATGCAAAAACGAAAAAATTACTTAAAAAAGATGCCCGTTATTTCTTCCATCAAGCGTTATCCACTCCTTGTTTAGATGTGTTGGGCGATTGCAACGGAGCTTATATCGAAAATATATCTGGCAAGAAATATTTAGATTTTCATGGTAACAACGTGCATCAATTAGGGTTTTCACATCCAAAATTGGTGCAACGCTTAACAGAACAATTACAGGGTTTGACCTTTAGTACCCGACGATATACCAATGAAACCGCCATTAACTTTGCGGAGAAATTGGCGTCCTTACTTCCGTCTGATTTAAATCGGGTTTTAATGAGCCCTAACGGTAGTTCAGCCATTGGTATCGCATTAAAATTGGCGCGCGCCATCACCGGTAAATTTAAGGTAGTTTCTTTTTGGGATTCTTTCCATGGAGCGTCATTAGATGCCATAAGTGTTGGAGGGGAAGCGATATTTCGAGAATATATGGGGCCAATGATGCCTGGTGTGGAACGCATACCACCGCCGGTTACCTATCGAGGAATTTTTGAAGGGAACGAAGCCAAATGCTTGGAGCATTTGGAATATGTGTTTTCCAAAGAAGGTGATATTGGTGCTTTTATGGCAGAAACAGTCCGTAATACAGATGTACAATTACCTTCTAAGCAATTTTGGGTGTCCGCCCGTGCCCTTTGCGACAAATACGGCGTAGTTCTAATTTTAGATGAAATACCTATTGCATTGGGCCGTACCGGTAGAATGTTTGCTTTTGAGCATTATGGTATTGAACCGGATATTCTTTGTTTGGGAAAGGGATTGGGTGGAGGTATCATACCACAAGCAGCTATTGTGACACGAGACAGCTATAATAAATTCCCGGATATCTCCCTAGGCCACTATACCCATGAGAAAAGTCCTTTAGGCGCAATGGCGGGATTAACCACTTTGGAGATTTTGGAAGAAGAAAAAATTCTTCAAAAAGTAACCAGTGATTCTGTAGAGATGTGCTCGGACATGTCCGTTCTTAGGGATAAGTATGAAATTATAGGTGATATTAGAGGTAGAGGATTGCTATGGGGCATTGAATTGGTAACGAGCAGAAATACGAAGGAAAAGGCAATTAATGAGGCAGAAAAAGTCATGTACGAATGCTTAAGAAATGGATTAAGTTTTAAGGTTTCAGCAGGTAATGTGCTTCAACTGGCCCCGACCTTGACTATTTCTAAAGAGGAATTAAAACAAGCAGTCAATATTTTAGACAGGGCAATAGCCAATGTCTGTAATTAAACAGAACCAATGAGAAATAAAATTATTTTTAGTTTTTTGAGTAGTATGCTCACCACACTAGGTTTAGCCCAAGACAAGGAAACCTTATTTTTGGTACAGCCGTATTTACAAAATGCCAATCCCAATGAAATGACCATTATGTGGGAAACCACCATGGGTGAAGAAAGTATAGTAGAATATGGGGAAACCACTACGTTAGGTAAAAAGCAAAACGGTAGGGCAGAAGATGTCAATTTTACGGATACTCGTATTCATGAGGTAAATCTTACCGGTCTTAAACGGTTTACGAACTACTATTATAGGGTGCGGACAGGGAAATTGGTATCCGATATTTTTCAGTTTAAAACACCTCCCTTTGCGAGCGATCATAAGTCGTTCAATCTTTTGGCGATGAGCGATATGCAGAAGGATAATCAAAACCCCGATAAATTCATGGAAATTGTAAATAAAGGAATCATCCCGTATTTAAAACAGGAATACGGCAATAATCTGCCAGATGATTTAGCCTTGGTCATGATTCCCGGAGATTTGGTACAGCGGGGTTCTACCTACGAGCAGTGGCAAAATGATTTTTTCAGCCCTGCCCAGCAATTATTTTCAGAAGTTCCGGTGTATCCTGTACTAGGAAATCATGAGGGGAATTCCACTTTTTATTTTAAGTATTTCAGTTTACCAAAGAACGGCACACCTGCTTATGCCGAGCATTGGTGGTATAAGGATTATGGGAATACGCGTATAATCGGATTAAATTCTAACGAAGGGTACAGGGATATTGGGGAGCAATATGTTTGGCTAGAGAAAGTTTTGGAAGAAACGGCCAAAAATGAGGATATCGATTTTGTTTTCGCGCAATTGCATCATCCGCATAAATCGGAATTATGGATACCTGGAGAGGAAGCATCTACCGGAAAAGTGGTGAAAATGCTGGAAAATTTCACGACCGAGACTGGAAAGCCCAGTTTACATTTCTTCGGACATACACATGGCTATTCTCGTGGGCAATCAAAAGATCATAAACATTTATGGATCAATGTAGCGACCGCTGGTGGCGCTATTGATAATTGGGGTGAATTTGAAGGCAGGGATTATGACGAGTTTACCGTAACACAGGATGAATATGGTTTTGTAATGGTCGAAGTCGATGGTAGCAAGCAAAATCCTAAATTCACTATAAAAAGAATTAGCCGTGGTAATGAGGATATCTTCAGGGAGAACGAACAAACAGATGAAATTACCATTTACGCGAATAAGCATTCTCCAGAAGTGCCAAAGCCTATTTTTCCAATAAATGAGATTATTGATTTTGATGGAGTTTTGTTAAAGGCGAGTCCGTTTGAAAGTACATTTAATGATGCTTATCATGCGGCTTCCAACTGGCAAATTTCCACCACTGAAGATTTCTCTGCCGTAGTTCAAGATAGTTGGAAACAGTCTGAAAACTGGTATTACCTAGAAAACCGTCAAAAGGGGTATGACCTAACGGATGAGCCAACTAAAAGATTACAACCCAATACCACCTATTTTTGGAGGGTACGCTACCGTGATCAACATTTAAACTGGAGCGATTGGTCCACCATACAAACATTTAAAACTAAAAATTAGAACCTATGAAAACAGTATTAAAAATTTCACTTCTTATGCTATTGCTGACTTCGTCAGCTATAATGGCCCAACAGGACAAAAAACCAAAAATATTTTTGATCACTTTAGACGGGGTAAGGTGGCAAGACGTTTTTACGGGAATAGACACGGTGTTGTTGAACAGTCCTTATGCACAAGATAAAAATTTGCTAAAAGAAAAATTTGTAGGCAATTCAGAGGAGGAGAACAGAACCTTATTAATGCCTTTCTTTTGGAATACCATTGCCAAGGAAGGACAATTACACGGTAATAGAAATAGGGGAAGTAAAGTCAATTTGACCAATACCATGGCCTTTTCGTATCCTGGCTATAACGAGATTTTGACGGGGAAAGCGGATGATGTGAACATCAATAGCAATGACAAAATCTATAATAAGAATATCACCTTGTTGGAACTTGCAAATAATAGCAAGGAGTATAAAGGTAAGGTAGCCGCCTTTGGTAGTTGGGATGTTTTTCCTTTCATCATAAACGATAAGCGCAGTGGCGTTCCAGTAAATGCAGGATATATGGATGCCACAGGCGATTTAAATGAAAAAGAACAGTTTCTAAACGAAATTCAACGTCAAGCACCAGTAATTTGGGAGAGTGTGCGGTTAGATGTATTTACCCATCATTTTGCCAAGGAATTCATTAAAAAGAACCATCCGGAATTGGTCTATATCTCCTATGGGGAAACTGATGATTTTGCTCATGGGGGTCTATTTGATTTCTACACAAAATCAATGCGTAACACAGATGCTTTGATCGAGGATTTATGGAACTATGTACAGAACGATTCTTTTTATAAGGATAATACCTATTTTATTATTACTACCGATCACGGTAGAGGTGAGGGGACTGAAGTAGGTTCTAAATGGACAGGTCACGGAACCGATGTAGCAGGAGCGAATCAAACCTGGATCGCTATTTTAGGTCCTGATGTAAAACCTACGGGAGAGGCCAACGACGATCAACTGTATACCAATCAAATTGCACCTACGATTATGGGAATATTGAATTTGAAAGCTGACTCTAAAACGATGCCCGGAAAAGCTTTGAATTTAAAGTTTCCTTGATATTTAATTAAACTTGAATTTAATAAATGAACGCATCTTTGCCTATAGTTTGAGTTAGTTGGATAACCGGTACATTTTGTCTCATGTATCGGTTATTTTTTTGCATTTTATCCACTATTGAAATGTCCTAAGAGTTTCCTAAATATTAAATGGTTACAATAAAAACAGCTTGATTTTTAATGAATTCGAACTTCTTTGTCAATTTCTTATAAATAAACGGTTAACGTAGTGGATAAGAAGTAATATATTTTATTTTTAAGGATTCGGTTTTCGTAATTCTCTTTAATAAAAAGGTATGAAGGTCACAGAAGAAAAAATGAGTTCAAAAAAATTAGGGGTTTTTGCTATTTGGGCCATTGGCGTTGGCATGGTGATTTCTGGGGAATCCTTTGGGTGGAACTTAGGTTGGGCCATAACCGGTCCCTTATGGTTTTTTGTGCCGGTTGCGGTTGCAGCTTTGATGTATTTTGGATTGGTTCAAAATTTAATCGAATTGGCTTGTGTTTATCCAATGGCTACCGGGCCACATACCTATGTTGAAAAGGCCTTTGGTAAAAAATGGGGAAATTTTATAGGCTTGGCCATCCTGTTTGAATTTTTGTTCGCCACACCCGCAATAGCTAGTTCTTTGGGGGAATACCTCGGGTTTTTAGTATACGATTTACCTATGTCGCCTTGGATAGCCACAGGTTTTCTGTTGTTTTTTTCTATCATCAATCTTTTTGAAATGCATATTGGAGTGCGTTTTTTAGTGGTATTGACCTTATTGGCGATAGCGGAATTATTTCTTTTTCAGGGCGCTGTTTTGAGCTCTTTTAAGTTTGATAATTTTGCAAATTCAGGAGTGGGAAGTTTGGACTTGCAAGGCTTTGTTGCTGCAATTCCCTATGCGGTATGGTTGTTTTTGGCCATTGAGGGTATATCGCTAATGACCAACAATATAGACCGAATAGGATTCCGGAAAACTATAACTCGAGGCTATAATTTGGCTTTTTTTACGTTACTGACACTTGCCTTGTTGGTCCTTGTTTTAGCTGCAGGCGGGATCGATTGGAGTTTACCAGAGAGTTTAGGGATATTGGAAGAAAATCACCCTATGCCGGCTTCCATGGCTTTGATACTGGGCAAGGAAAATTTCTTGGTGCAATTGTTTACGTTTATTGGATTGTTCGGGCTCATCGCCTCCTTGCAGGGTATCGCTTTTGCGGCTACGACCCAACTGGAACCTTTGTTGCCGGTCGTAAAGAATAAAAAGATTTCAAAAAGGGTTCTAGCTTCCAGTCTGGTTTTTCTGTTTAGCTTAATAGCCATCTGGAGTAGCCAAACCGGATTTTTAATAGAAGTTTCTGTTTTTGGTGCAGTGTGTATGTATTTGGTGGTTAGTGCTTCTCTTTTGAAATTACGAAAAATGGATTCCGTAATTACATTAACAACTTCTGAAAATCTTTTATACAGACACACTGATTTTAATCCCAATTTTTCAGCCTTTAATGCCTGTGTGGCAGTTTTAATTTCCCTGATTTGTATAGGCGCATTTGCGTATTTACAATTTCAGGCTTTTATCATTTTCATTGCTTGTAGTTTGGTCTATGTATTCTTAATCCGAAGGAACTAAAATGGCATATCGATTTACATTGGGAGGCGAGAATTATCGTTTTAATGATTTGAAGTCCGTCATGGCAAAAGCAAGTTCGCACCGATCCGGGGATGTTTTGGCGGGTTTGGCGGCATCTACGAATGCAGAACGCATAGCAGCCCAGTATGTACTGAGTGAATTACCGCTAACCGTTTTTTTGAACGAAGCCATAGTTCCTTACGAAATAGATGAGGTCACCCGATTGATTTTGAACACCCACGATGCCAAAGCCTTTGAACAAATCTCCCATTTTACGGTGGGCGATTTAAGGGATTGGTTCTTACAAGATGCAACAGAAGGTCAAAATATAGCCGTAATCAAAAATGCGCTAACGCCTGAAATGGTAGCAGCAGTTTCCAAATTAATGCGAAACCAAGATTTGATTGCTGTAACCTCAAAAATTGAGGTCGTCACTAAGTTCAGAAATACTTTAGGCTTAAAGGGACATGTATCGGTACGTTTACAGCCCAATCATCCTACTGACGATTTAAAGGGGATTTTGGCCAGCACCATTGATGGTTTATTATATGGCTGTGGCGATGCGGTTATTGGCATCAATCCCGCAACGGATAGTCCAGATGTGACCATCAATCTACTCAATATGTTGGAGGATTTGCGTTTAAAATACGAGATTCCTACCCAAAGCTGTGTACTGTGCCATGTAACCTCTGCTCTTCAGATTATGGAAAAGGCCCCGGTAGATTTGGTTTTTCAGTCCATTACTGGATCACAAAAGGCGAATAGCTCTTTCGGTATCAATTTGAATATGTTGAAGGAAGCGCATGAAGCTACGTTGGCATTGGGACGAGGAACAGTAGGTAATCAATGTATGTACTTTGAAACAGGACAAGGTTCGGCCTTATCGGCAAATTCACATCATGGGGTGGATCAGCAAACGATGGAAGCCAGGGCTTATGCGGTTGCCAGACAGTTCGATCCTTTATTGGTAAATTCAGTCGTAGGTTTTATAGGTCCGGAATATTTATTCAATGGAAAGCAGATTACGCGTGCAGGATTGGAAGACCATTTTTGCGCCAAGGTGATGGGACTACCCATGGGAATGGACGTTTGTTATACCAACCATGCCGATGCGGATCAAGATGATATGGATAATTTACTTACACTTTTGGGCGTTGCTGGATGCAATTTCTTTATGGGTGTGCCGGGAACGGACGATATTATGTTGAATTATCAATCTACCTCCTTCCACGATGCCCTGTACTTGAGAAAGGTATTGGGTAAAAAACCAGCACCGGAGTTTGAAGCCTGGTTATTGAAAATGGGTATTATGGATGAAAAGGGAAGTAAACTTAATATTGGTGAAAACCATAAACTCTTAGCGAATTTATGAGTGATAAAATTGAATTACCGGACCAATGGCATAAGCTAAAGCAATTTACCAAAGCTAGGGTAGCATTGGGGAATGTGGGTACAGGTTTACCATTAACCGTAGTGCTTGCTCTCAAACATGCACATGCCTTGGCAAAGGATGCGATAGTCACCAAATTGGATATCGAGGGCCTAAAAAAAAACTGTGAGGAATTAAATATTCCTTGTCAGGTTTTTAAAAGTAAAGCCCATGATAGGTTAGAGTATTTGAAGCGCCCCGATTTAGGTCGCCGTTTGGATTTGAGTTCCAACAGTATCGATTTTGGGAAGGCGGATATCGTTTTTGTAATAACCGATGGACTTTCGGCCACGGCGGTAAACAAATATGCCTTTGAAGTTTTAGGGATTATCTTATTAGGTATAACGAAAAAATATAAAGTTGCGATTGCTTTGGTAGAACAAGGTAGGGTCGCTATTGGTGACGAGGTGGCAGAACTGTATCGAGCCGATTTTGTAGCTGTATTACTTGGGGAGCGTCCCGGACTTTCCTCACCGGAAAGTATGGGTGTCTATACTACCTATAAACCTAAACTTGGGTTAACGGATGAACGCCGTAATTGTATCTCGAACATACATTCAGATGGATTGAGCGCCATACAAGGGTCAACTTTGCTGAAGTATTTAATCGACCGCTCTTTCGCTTTACAGTTGAGTGGTGTCGACCTCAAGATTGAAATAGGGGATATTCTTGAAAATAAGAAATCGGTGTAAATTAGAAATTCACTTTAATTTCATTGACCCTGTAGATTTGGGTGCGTAAAAGATTTTGAAAAATGTGCACTATTTTTTCTTGATATTCTTCTGGGATTCTACCTCCAATGATCCAATTTTGTCGAAGGAATTTGTTACTCTCCTGATTAAATTCAGCCATTAAGCAATCCAAGGCTTCTTGACGTGTTTTATCGTTCATTTTACTGAACATGGATCGAATGTTCTCTATCATGGTTGTTTTAGTCGTAATCAAAAATAGACAAAAAAAGTTGTTCATCTGGCAATGATTTTTAAGATATGTATGAATATAATACTAACAATTTAAACTTAATTAAAAACGGTTGTGACTTTTAGATTCAATATTTGTACTCTAATAAATGAGTACTCACCAGCTTTGCTTAGGTTCATCATAGGTTATATTTAATTATCTTGTTTTATGAAATCAAAAATTCGTATGGGTCTATTTCTTTTTATTCTAGGGATGTTTACAGTTAATGCACAATCATATAAAGTGCATTCCCACAATGATTACGAGCAGGAGGTACCGTTTTGGAAAGCTTTTTCTGCGGGGGTCTCTATGGTAGAGGCCAACGTTTTTTATGATTGATGGTCAATTGATTGTCGCTCGTGAAAAGGAACATATTTTGCAGGAACGTACACTTGAGCGTTTGTATCGAGATCCGCTTAAAGAATCATTGGAACTCGGTTTAATGTTCGATAGAACATTGCAAGTATTGATAGATGTAAAATCGGATGCAACTACTTCTTTGGATGCTATTGTTCAGACTTTGGAGGATTACCAATCGATTACGGGCAATGAGAAGATTTCTTTTGTTATTTCTGGGAATAGCCCTAAACCGGCCATATATATTAATTATCCGGATTTTATCTCCTTTGATTATCAAAGTTTGGAACCAATTAACGATGTTAAGGTGCTCGATACAATTGGTTTGATAAGTTTAAGTTTCAGAAGTTTTACAGATTGGCACACCATTGTAGCTTGGGGTAAAACTGCTGAAATCGTCGAAAAATTTGTAATTAAAGGTAAAGAGTTAGCCGTTACAGGTAAACTTAGAACCCGAAACTATACTACCGATGAAGGAAGTAATCGCTATGTGACCGAAGTGGAAGCTAGAGAAATACTTTTACTAGGCACTGCAAACGGCAAGTAATTATCTTAGAATTTAAAAGGGCGACCCCGTCCCGAGTTTTCGGGGATACGCCCTTTTTTAATATTCATTATTAACCCTATAAACAGTAAACAATGACAAAGCAAAGAAACGAAATAAAAGAAGGATTACAACATTTTCATGGAACTGAAATGTTCTACCAAATCCCATTATTAAGAACACGTTTTACTGACGGATTGAAATACCTCGCAAATGTAGCAGATTGTTTTTGGCTGATTACGGACACATCAGTAATTGCAAAAAGTCTGATTAATAGAAGTGAATTTATCACCATAGACTTTAAAAGATTGTCAAAGGAAAAGCAAGAAATTTCGGGTTATGAAGCTGAAATTATTTATACCGATGGAAACAATACTATTTTAGAAAAACACCAATATAGCACAACTGATTTTCCACTCGATGAACTGCGTTTATTTTTTGTAAATGATACACTAATGTTACCTAGCGAATATTAAAAAAGTTGGTCATGGTATATCTCAATTTTACAGACCTAAACGAAGAAGCTTAAAACCGAATTTTAACAGCTTCTAAAAAAGATGTGGAACAAAAATTTGGCGATAGTCTTCGAAAATACGTAACTGAAAATTACACTTGTTGGAAACGATGATTGAAGAAGAGGCGATGCGAAATTTATACTCTTATAAATTCATTTTCAATATTTAATTTTTTTGAAATAAGAAACAAGCACCTCTAAATTTTAGAGGTGTTTTTTTATATATTCAATTCCAGTTCAATAAAAAAACGTATCTTTATTTCGCTGAAATTCAGCATACAAATTAAAGTAGGGTTATCCACTTTTCGACTTTCGCCGATAACCGTACCCATCGAAAAATAACATATCGGAAAATTATTTTCCTAAAATGGCAATTGGCTTTTGAGCCAGATTGTATGAAATTTTGTTCGCCTGGGGCGAACGAAAAGGAGTAGCAAGAGGGTAACACGCTACGCGATGTTTAGAGCTCCTTTTTGTTTTTAAAACACTGATTAACAGTAGTTTGAAAATAGTGTAATTTATTACCCTGCTGCAATTTGCGACAAAAGCCTTGTAAACGCCCATTTTTAGGAAAGAATTTGCGACAAATCGGCGAATTATGGACTCATTTATCGGAATTAGATTTAAAAAGGAAACCGCCAAGCGTTTCCAGCAATTTTCAAGAACACATTTCAAATCACATAGCGAGGCAATGGCAACAATGCTCGATTTTTTCTTCTACAACGAGATTTCACCAAAGGAAAAATTAGGTCCGACAGGGCGAACCATCGAAGCTAAACTCTTGAAAAGAATCAATGCGGTTATTGCCATTATGCGCGATATGGAGAAAACCCAAACCAAGCCAACTGTCGCCATGATAGAATCACTTTTTCAAACCGAGATACTTACAAAAAAACCGTTGATTCTAGAGAAGAAATTTCAAGAGGAAAAAAAGGCAGTCCGCTTTCAAGAAAAGCAAAATCCCAACCCTGAAGTTTAAATTTTTGCGCTATGTACATCACCATAACACCCCAAAAATTAGGCGGCAGCTATTCACAAAGTTCAGCAGATTTTGTGGGCTATCTGGAGAAGGAAAATCAAAACTTAGAACAAGAAGAAATGGAACACTTTTTTAACCAATATGGCGATGAAATTTCAGCCGAAGAAGTGGTAAAAGATATCGATGGAAATGGGGCAAAACTCAAAAAAACCGAACCGAAGTTTTATTCCATTACCGTGAGTCCTTCTAAATATGAATTGAACAGATTACAGAACAGCAGTGAAGATTTAAAAAAGTACACACGTGAGCTGATGAAGGATTACGTGGCGTCTTTCAATCGTGAAATCAACGGACGACTAGTGAACATCAATGATATAAAATACTATGCAAAAATAGAACACCAGCGAACCTTCAAAGGCACGGATAGAGAGGTTAAAGAAAATCAACCCTATGCCACCAAAATCCTTCAACTCAAATCCGAAATCCGAAATATCCAGGAGGGGAGAAGCGGTGGAAATATTAAAGAAATGAAAATCCAAATTGAAAGATTAGAAAAGGAAGCACCGCATCAGGAAAATAATAAACGAATCGTACAAGGAATGCCAAAGGCAGGTAACCAGAGCCATATTCATATCATCGTGAGTCGGAAGGATGCTTCGAATACCTTTAGTCTTTCACCAGGAAGTAAACACAAAGCCTCAGAAGTGGAGATGCATGGTAAAAACGTAAAGCGTGGTTTTAATCGGGATCAATTTTTTGAGAAGGCAGAGAAAACCTTTGATAAAACTTTTGACTACCAAAGAAACTTTGCGGAAACCTATACCGCGCGAAAGGAGTTTATAAAAAATCCAAAAGTCTATTTCACATCCCTTATGAAATTACCCACCAATGAAAAAGCTTTGGCGTTCAAAATAATGGGCAAAGCGGGCATTCCAATGGTACCGAGTATACCTGTTACACAAGCACAACTGGCCATGAAATTAGTAAAAAGGCTTAGAAGGGGAGTGGAAGTGGCCATAAAATCGAGTTCCATCGGAATCTAATTTAGAAATATGCCACTAGACAATCTTTTAACGGTGCTTTTGATTATTGGTTTGACCAGTACGGTTTTCTATGGAATGTTTCGCATAACGAAATATGCTTTCGCCATTAACGCCATGCTTTTAGCCCTATTGGTCTTTTATATACCTACGGAATCAGCGTTAGTTTTACGATTACTCTATTTGGGTTGTCCATTGATGCTATTAAATATTGGGCTGTATGTTTTTATGCATAAAACCGAAAATCCAAAAAATGGCAATACCAAATATCAGGTCAACTTTGCGACGACCAAAGGAAACTTCAAATTGGAGAACATTAAACGTGGTGCATCGGTCATAGGTTCTGCAGGAAGTGGCAAGACCGAAAGCGTAGTTTATGGATTTTTGAAGCACTTTCAGAAAGAAGGATTTTGTGGCATTATTCATGATTACAAAGATTTTGAATTGACTGAAATGGCGTATCCACTTTTTAAAGATGGGGATATCCCTTTTAAGGTCATTTCCTTCGATAAAATTATTCATCGAGTAAATCCTATTGCTCCTCTGTATTTAGAGAACGAGGAGAGTGTAAACGAGGTTTCTCGGGTATTGATTGAAAACCTTTTAGAGCAAAGAGAATCTGGAACAACCGGAACATCTAAATTTTTTAATGATGCTGCTGAAGGTTTAATTGGTGGTTTGATTTGGAAACTAAAAACTACCTATCCACAGTTCTGTACCTTGCCACATTTAATAGCCATTTATCAATATTTGGACACGAACAGCCTTATTCAGTTTTTGGAAACGAATACGACCTCAAGAGCTATGGCAGATGCTTTTATTAGTGGAAAGGATTCTGAGCGACAAACGGCAGGTGTAAAGAGTACCTTGGCCAATGCGCTTAAACGCATTAGTACACAACGAATCTTCATGGCTTTGTCGGAAGATGAAGTGCCTTTAAACATCAATCATAAAGACAATCCTACGGTAATTTCAATTGTCAACAACCCGAAATTTGAAACTTCGTATTCGCCTGTCATTGCAACCATTTATGTAATGCAAGACAAGATTCAAAACGATATGATGTATGGTGATAAAGCAAGTAAGGCGATATTGAGCAACCTTTCTTATCAGTTTTTCGGAAAAGTCAATGACCCTGACACCGCTAAATATTATGAACGATTTTTTGAGATTATCAAAGACCCCACTAAAAGCGTGAGTCGAGGATACAATTTAGATTTTGATACACGGGTAACTACTGGAGAAAAAGAGATTCCTAAGATTAGAGCTGATGTGTTCTTTCGCTTAAAGCAAGGTGAGTTTATTACCTATGCCGATGGAAAGGATAAAAAGGTACAATTTAAGTTACAGAATATTAAAAGAGAGCTTCCTAATAAAATTAGGCAGTTTTCCCGGGCGGATTTGGAAGCCAATTTTGAGCGAATTTATGAGGAAGCAAAGTCAATATTCACTGCGTAATGCGCTAAAAAGAAGGATATAATGGACAAGGGTCATAAGAGAAGTTATGCTATTTTAAAAAATCACATATTTAAAGTGAATAGTAAAAAAACATTTCTAGTTTTTGTAATTTTGCTTTAAACTAATACCATGAGTACATCAGAATTAAATAAAACTAAAAAGGAGCTGGTAGGCTGGATTCAGTCTTTGGAGGATGATTCGATTTTAGGATTACTTAGTTCCCTAAAATTATCAAGTGAGGGAAAATCTAAGGACTGGTGGCAAGAAATCACTGAAAGTGAGAGAGTCAATATTCTTAGTGGTATAAGAGATTATCAACAAGGGGAAACTATGAAGTCCAGTGAGTTCTGGAATGAATTATCAAATGGATAAATCGTATCAGGTGGAATGGACAAGGCGTTCTTTGCTTAACGCCATTGCCATTAAAAAGTATTTATTGTCAAAATTTTCAAAGAAAGAGCTTTCTAATTTTGAAAGTGTACTTGGACAATTTGAAATGGCAGTTTCTAATTTTCCTACCTTATATACCGAATCTAAAAGTCAAAATAATTTAAGAAAAGCTATTATTCATACAAACACTACCGTTTATTACATTCTTCAAAAGAACAAAGTGACGGTCATTGCCATGAAAGATAACAGGCAAATTAAAGCTGGCAAATAATGGCATTTCGATAGTAAAACTATATTGGAGTGCTATTAATAGCCAATTAATTTGAAAAACTCGGAAAGTTTTATATTTCTCGCTTCGCAGATTTTGATTAATGTTTCCACTGGAATACGATACTCTTTCTCTCCTTTAATTTTACGAATTGTACTTTCATCAATATCATGCGTAATAGTGAAAGAGTTTTGAGACTTTCCTTCTTTTAGCCAAGAGTGCAACCATTCCATTGTAATATAGCTACATATTTGATTATTGATACTTTTCAAGTAAGCAAAATTGAAAATCCCAAAGGTATTTAGAAATCTTTATCTATCTCAAAATTGAAATCAAATAAATCCCTAGGAGGTATTTGGAATCCTTTTGCTAATTCATATATGGTTGATAATTGAATATTAACTTCTCCTTTTTCATATTTAGCAATATCACTATAATCTAAATTACATCTTTGAGAAAGTTGCCTTAAACTTAAGCTTCTCATTTTACGTAGCTCTTTAATTCTTTTACCAAATAAAAGTTGAAATTGAACTTTGTTTGTTTGATTAACCATAGATAAGCAAATTGGTTAAATTCTAAAAAAATATTGTGGGCTTATTAACCCACAATTCATTTTTTATTATTATATTAGCTCCAGTAATATTAAATTTGCGATTCTTCAAATAAAATATTGAAGCATTCGCTTTGAATCTCGTATCAGAAAACTGGTAATTTTATAGGAACGAGAGGATGAGTAAGATGCTCACGTCTTAGGGCGTGGGCTCACTTATTGTTCCTCGGTATACCAGTACCTCTGATACAGTAAGCTGAGTTCCATGCCTTTATAATTTTCAAAGGTTTTATACTCACTATTTTCTCAGCATTGTTTTTTGAAGTATTGCATGTATCACTTTTAAGCAAAAAAGCGAATGCAAAACACGGTTTGTACATCATTACAAAGAGGTTCATTTCCCTATTTCTATAGGCTGTCCTTGACTGTGTTCGACATTCTTTTTAAGAAAAAGCCTAAAAACCCGATATAACCATTTTATTATGGGAGTAACGCACAGCCAATTTTCGGATAACGTAATACTCTTTTTCTCCCATAATCAACGATTCCAGATTTAATTGAATCCGAACAAATCTATCACTAAGCTAAAGGCTTCACTGCTCTTGTAGCCCTAAACTTCTTGTTTGCTAAAGGAATCAATTTTTCCTAACAAATAGCAGGTTTAAGGAGCATAAGCATGAAAGCTAATTTAGAAATATACACTAAACACCTCAATGCCTATGGTATAAACCAAAAAAAAAACAAACATCTAAAAACCTCCTAGCCAACTTTCACAGGGTCTCTAGGAGGTTATTACTCAATTATTAACCAATTATAACTCAAAAATATGAAAAATAGATTAGTTTTTAAGGCCAGGCGTATAATTCCTACGATATGTTTGCTTTATATGTTCTTAGGAGGTTTACCAATTTCTGCCTTTGCAATATCGTTCAAGAATAACTTAACTGCAGTAGAGACTTGGCAACAAACAACAGTTACAGGAGAAATTACGGATACTTATGGCGTTCCCTTAGCTGGAGTAGCCATCTTCGTAAAAGGAAGTCAGACAGGAGTCGTCTCTAATTTAGAAGGTAATTTCAGTATTGCTACCAATACCAATGATGTTTTAGTTTTTTCTGCGTTGGGTTATGTTTCCCAAAATATAGTCATACAGCAACAAACTGTCCTGCGCGTTCAATTAATTGAGGATGTTACTCAATTAGCGGGAATTACACTTAATGCTGGATACTATACCGTAAAGGAAAAGGAGCGTACGGGAAATATAGCCAAATTAAGCGCTAAGACTATTGAGAAGCAACCCGTGAATAATCCCTTATCGGCTATGCAAGGTCATTTATCAGGAGTCAATATTGTTCAAAATACCGGAGTGCCTGGAGGAGGGATTAGTATTGAAATCAGAGGGCGTAACTTTATTAATGGAGCAACAGAACCACTATATATTGTGGATGGTGTTCCTTATGGTTCTGAATCATTGGCGTCGGGAAGTTTATCTGTTGATATAAACGGAGGTAATATTAGTCCCTTAAATGCTATGAACCCCAATGATATTGAAAGTATTGAAGTATTGAAAGATGCCGATGCGACGGCTATTTATGGATCGCGTGCAGCTAATGGTGTAGTGCTAATCACTACCAAGAAAGGACAAGCAGGAAAGACTAAATACAGCGTAAATATGAGTTCTACACTCGGCGCGGTATCACGTTTTTTAGATCTTATGAATACGGAACAATACCTAGAAGTGCGCAGAGAAGGTATCACTAACGATGGCTTTGGTAGCTTTTTAAACAATGCTGCTTTTGATTTTGTTTGGCCCGATGTGAAAACTTGGGATCAAAATCGCTATACAGACTGGCAAGAAGAATTAATTGGAGGAACTTCCTACCGAAATCAGCTCCAATTGGCTATATCAGGAGGAAGTGAGCAGACTCAATTTTTAATGAGTAGTGCTTATCAGAATGAAACTACAGTTTTTCCTGGGGATGCAGCCTATGGAAAAGTGACGGTAAATACGAATATCAACCACCAGTCTAAAGATACCCGATTTAAAATTAACTTTTCTTCGATATATTCTCGAGAAACGAATAACCTACCAAGAACTGACCTGACAAATAAGGCTTATACCTTAGAGCCAAATGCGCCTTCATTATATGATGAAAATGGAAATCTAAATTGGGAAAATAACACCTTCGACAATCCACTTGCTTTATTAGCGGAACAGTATCAAGTGGATATCAATACGCTTATTGCAAATACTCTTCTATCTTATAAGCTATTCAAAAACATAGAGCTAAAGACTAGTTTGGGTTTTACGACCTATGATCTCGATGCCGATCGAATACTACCCAGTACTGCAAGAAATCCTAGATTTGGTTTTACACCAGAAAGTTATTCTTCTCTTAGTACCAATAGTGGTTCAAGACAGTCGTGGATCATAGAACCGCAATTACATTGGAAACAAGAATGGAATAAGTTTGCCATTAGTGCATTGCTCGGTACCACGTTCCAAAATCAAGCATCAGATCAATTGGTTCTCAGAGGAACGGGATTTCCAAATAACAGTTTAATTAGAAATTTATCAGCAGCCAATCGTATTGAAGTGATTGAAGATAGCGATAGTAACTATAAATATCATGCCTTATTTGGTCGAATTAATTTGAATTGGCAGGGTAAATACATCGTCAATTTGACAGGGCGGCGCGATGGTTCTTCTCGATTTGGACCAGGCAAGCAATTTGGAAATTTTGGAGCACTGGGATTCGCATGGCTATTTTCAGAAGAATCATTATTTAAACAAAGCTCGTTTTTGAGTTTTGGTAAATTTCGAGGTAGTTATGGTACCACAGGAAGTGATAATATAGGAGATTATCAGTATTTAAATACCTATAGTGTTACAGGTTCCGATTATGATGGAGTTACTACGATAGCACCTTCTAGAATATTCAATCCACTTTTTGGTTGGGAAGCAAACAAAAAGCTGGAAGTAGCCATCGAACTTGGGTTCTTCAAGGACAGACTTTTATTCAACAGCTCATGGTATCAAAACAGATCTTCCAATCAACTTGTCGGAATTCCTTTAGCTGCGACTACTGGCTTTAGTAGTCTTACCGGCAATTTTGATGCTACCGTAGAGAATACAGGGTTTGAGTTTGACCTACGAAGCACAAACATTAAAAACGATAATTTTAAATGGGATACTAATTTTAATATAACACTTCCCAAAAATCGATTGGTAAAATTTCCTGAATTAGAGACTTCTACCTTCGCTAACCGCTACATCATTGGGGAGCCAATATCGATCATTCGATTATTTAAATCTTTAGGAGTAAATCCCAATACAGGAATTTATGAGTTCGAGGACGTTAATGGTGATGGTGTAATTACCACTTTAGACGATAGGCAATCCATTGAAGATCTATCGCCTAATTTTTTTGGAGGGATAGGGAATACCTTTAGTTATAAAAATTTTACACTCGATTTATTTTTTCAATTTAAAAAGCAAAAGGCTTTTAATAGCTTCACAACTCAGACTTCTCCTGGTTCCCGGAGAAATGGTTCTGTGAATTTGTTGGATAGGTGGCAAGAAATAGGGGATGAGGTTAGTATAACAAAAGCAACTGCAAGTCTAGACTTTACAAATGCTGCTTCGCGCGAGAATCAGAGATTTAGTACAGCCGCAGTTTCAGATGCTTCCTTTATTCGATTGAGAAACATTTCACTTTCCTATAACATTCCAACAAATGATGCGCATGGACTAAATATAAATATGTATGTACAGGGTCAGAATCTGCTTACCATTACAAATTTTGATGGTCCTGATCCAGAACAGTCTTCCTTACTTATTTTGCCTCCACTTCGCCAAATTACCTTAGGGCTTCAAATAGGATTTTAAAACTAAAAAATTATAAAAATGAAACAAAAAATAAAACAAACAAGATCCAATATTTGGAACATGAGTAGTGTAAATACTGAATTTATTCGATGGAAATTGATGGGCTTTTTAGGCCTGTGTTTAAGCTTTTATTCTTGCACCGATTTTGTGGAGGTGGATCCTCCAAAAAACAACTTGAGTACAAAAACAGTATTCGATGATGCCGCTACTGTAAAATCGGCATTGGCAAATATCTATTTAAAAATGCGTGATGAAAGTTTGGTTTCTGGGAATAATGGGTTAAGTACTTTAATGGGTATTTATACCGATGAATTAGACTACTACCTTTTTGATACCGCCAATAATCAATTGTATCAGCACAATGTGTTAGCATCTAATAGCACAACAAATAGCTGGTGGACTAATGCTTACTCTATTTTATATGCAGCTAATGATATTATAACAGAAGTTGAAAATTCCAAGTTACTTAGTGCCGATGAGAAAGCTGAATTTAATGGTCAAGCCCTTTTTGTTAGAGCATATATACATAGCTTGTTGGCATCGCTATACGGAGATGTTCCTTATATCACAACAACAAACTATTTAGAGAATAATACGGTGTCACGCACCCCCATTGGTCTGGTTTATGAAAATATCATAAATGATTTGAAAGCAGCTGTAAATCTCCTAAAAAATGAGGATGTAACAGGAGAAAAGGTGATACCCAATAAGGCAGTTGCTAATGCGTTGTTAGCCCGTATGTATTTATATACTGAAAACTGGGAAATGGCGGAAAGTACTGCTAGTATCTTGATAAATACATTTTCGTTAGAACCGGATGTTACTAAGGTATTTCTAAAATCTGCTGCGAGTACATTGTGGCAATTTAAGCCTAATGGGATTTCTATTTTAAATACTTATGAAGCTAACCAATTTGTGATAAGATTTATTCCTGGACAAGCTTTTGCACTACATGAAGAACTCTTAGGTTCTTTTGAACCTGGTGATCTCAGACGCTTGAATTGGGTAGGGAGTACTACAAGTGCTGATGGTCTTACCACGCTTCACTATGCCAACAAATACAAATCCATATTTAATGCTACGGTATCTTTAGAGTATTCCATTCTCTTTAGATTGGAAGAACAATACCTTATTCGTGCAGAAGCACAAGCTCAATTAAATAATCTTTTAGGGAGTCAAACAGATTTAAATACGATACGAAATAGGGCAGGGCTTGACGATACGGTCGCTGCTACTAAAGAGGAACTCATAAGCGCTATTTTGCAAGAACGTTTTCTAGAATTTTTTACAGAACAAGGTCATCGCTGGTTTGATTTAAAGCGCACGGGAGAAGCTGAAAACACACTATCAACCATAAAATCTAATTGGAAAAATACGGATATTTTATTACCTATTCCAGATGCAGAAATAGCGGTAAACCCCAATCTAAAACCTCAAAATGTGGGCTATTAATGGAAGCTCATTTGACTTTGAAAAAAAATCAATTATGAGCTACAAAAGAGGAGCCTATAGATACATTTTTCTAATCCTATTTCAAATACTAGGGGGTGGGAGAATAGTAAGTCAAGAAGTGCATTCCAATCGAATGTCAACAATAGGTACCCACCTGCAAGAACAACCGTTTTTAAAAACATATCTGGAAGGAGCGAAGTTATTTTTACAAATTCCCGATGGCATGTTAAATGAGCAAATGCTTCTTGTTCGCCACAATGATGGGTATAAAGTAGTATCCAAGCATGTTGTTTGGACTAAATTTCAAAATTACATTTTATTGGAAACAGTACGTGTAGCATCTTTGAGTGGTGTAAAAATCCCAATCTCAAATAATCCAGCGAGTACGAGCAGTATTTTGGCAAAATTTCCAATTATTAATGATAAGGCCGATCCCCAAACTTCCCTGATCGAGATTTCAGGGTTGCTATTGACTGATCAAATTGACTGGTACAGAAGTAGTCATGAGTCTATTATAAATGATTTAACTTTTGTGAAAAAAGTAAAAAACCTTTCCAATGAAGTTTTAATACAAACCATTTGGGGTGTGGTTAAAGAGCAGTCTAGAATAACTATTCCTGTTGATTTTAGTTTTTTTCGCTTACCAGAAACTATGACCTCACGAAAATTTGATTATCGAATGGGATTTAGAACAGAAAATTATGAAGGAGGTTTGAGCAATAAAACCAGTAATAGTCTTGCGAGCATTACCAGATGGAGATTAGAAAAAAAACATCCAGATAAAGTCTTGAGTGAACCTATAAAACCTATTGTATTTAATTTGTCTCCTGAGATCCCTGAAAAATGGTGGCCTTATTTGCGAAAAGGCATTCTCGCATGGCTTCCTGCTTTTGAGGCAGCAGGATTTAAAAATGCAATAGTCGTTAACAATCCTTCTAGGGAGAACATTTTGAATACTGAATTCAATAGTGTAAATCACTCTTTAGTGCATTGGGGAAATTTTAGAAATGTGAGAGGTTATGAGAGTGGGGGCGGGGCCTCGGTGAATTACGTTATTGATGAACGCTCTGGTGAAATTCTGAAATCTGATATTTTAATGGGTTCAACTTTACAATATCTAATGGATAGTTATTTTATTCGGTGCGCAGCCTCCGATACAAGAGCTCAGCAATATCCATTCTCTGATGAGTTAATAGGGGAACTACTTCAGTCTTTAGTGGGGCATGAAGCAGGTCATTCCTTTGGACTTGTAGATGGTCATTATGGAGAATATGCATATCCCTTTGAAAATATGCGCAATAAGGAATGGTTACAACTAATGGGTCATACGCCAAGTATTATGACTTACGCAAGACATAATAATTTGGTGCAACCAGAAGATGGTATTCCCCCATCCTTATTCATTCAAAAAGTAGGCCCAACGGATTCCTATAGTATTCGTTGGGCCTATACCCCCTTCGAGACTAAAGCTATCGATTTGAATGATAGCGATTTTTTAGAGCGAATTATTAGAGAACAGGATACTGTACCGTGGTATAGACGTAGTATTTCCTTCGCAGAAATAATAGGGCCCGGTGCAACCAATGAAGTAGTTGAGAGCAATGATCCTGTAAGAAGTACAGCTTTAGCCTTGAAAAACTTGGAAAGGACAATGGCGCTAATCCCTAAAGTCAATAAGTTTCAAAATGATTATCAATTAGCAGAACGCTTATATGATAAAGGGCTAGATCTATGGCAAAATCAAATGCGACAAGTGTTATCCTTGATTGGGGGATTTGATATACGCTATAAGGTGCAGGCACAAGATGGTACAATGTACACACCAATTCCATTAGAGGAGCAATATAAGGCCTTAGATTATTTTCTTCTTCATGCCTTTAATCCTCCTAAATGGTTAGCATATCCTGATTGGAAAATTGGACTTGATTATTCTACTTATCCAGATAGACTTACAGAATTACAAATAAATCTTCTTGCCGACTTATTGTCAGCCATGCGAATGAAAAGATTGGAGTATACCGAAGAAAATTTGCAACAGCTAATGCTTTCCGAAAAGGTGATATCACAAATACAGGCAGGTTTATTTTCTGAATTAAAAGAAGGAAATAGGGAAATAGAAAGAAGAAGACAAGAACTTCAACAATTTTATTTGGAACGTATGCTATTCGGAATAGAATATAAAGGATTGCAAAGTATGGGCGATGCAAAACGTTCGGTGTATTCTCAGAAAACTAAAAGTATTTTTAGATATGAATTAGGTGAGTTACAACAATTAATTGTTGAGACATTAGAAATCCAGGAAAATAATAAAGGACACCTTCTCTTATTGTTAAAAACATTAAGCAAACTAGAGTAAGGTTATGACAACTTTATTAGAAGATTTTGAGTTTTAGAAGTAGGTTTTTTTTGAAACTTAATATAGTTGAATTAGTCAAAAAAAGGTGTCCATTTTTTGGACACCTTTTTAGATGAAAAGCGTTCGAGAGATTAATTTCTAATGAACAACTTAATACTCAGACCTTCATCGGCATAGATTGGAAATTCACCGTACATACATTCGATGGTGCCTGTCTGAGGACAATCAGATCCTCCTGGTACAGGTTGAGCTCCTAAAACAGGATGATCGTAATAGGCAGGTGAAGCTACTTCTTCTGATGTCGTAGCGAAGGATAGGCTTATGGCCATTAGAATGGCAAAAGCAGGTAAAATGATTTTAAAAAATGATTTTTTCATGATTTTGTAATTTAAAATTAACGACCTACTCTATGTACAGGTTTTCGGTCTTCCCCTGATACTGCACAGTAATTTTTTAAGAATCAATAGTATTTTGTTTTTTAAAAAGTAATATTCCAAGTATAGCAAGCCCTATAAAAAGAATATTAAACAATAGATGCTCATTCCAGCTAAGGGTAGTTATAACGCCCCCACAAGCACAGGGGATAGCATTGCTAAAGTTTAGAACTCCAAGGATATAAATCGTAAAAAGTACCATCATTGAAAAGCTGAGGTATAGAGCACTTAAGATATACTTTGGAAAAAGAAATAAACCAGCTAGGATGTACTCCGTCAAAGGAATCATCCATACTAATAAGGTAGAATAATTTGACGCAAAAGGAGATTTACTTAATTGAATTTCAAACTCTTGATAAATAAGTAGTTTGCTTGTAGCAGCATACACCCATAGCGCTAGGAACAAAAAACATATTATTTTTAGTACTATATGATAGCGAAAAATAGGAGTAGCCATATCTTTTGATTTGATATGGTAAAGTTCACTACTAAAATTTATTTATTAGGGATAAGTGATTGATTGAAAAGGATTATCTAATAAATAGGGATGAATTCAATATTATTCTTCTGTATTAGTTGATTTTTTTCGAAGTTCACTAGGAGCATATCCATATTTTTTTTTGAACGCCCTTGAAAAATGAGAGCTACTTTTAAAGCCATTTAGATGGGCTATGGATTTTAAAGATTGGTCTGTAAATTGAATCATCATTTGAGCTTTTCTAAAGCGTTCGTTCATTAAAAAACGATGTACAGAGTTTCCATATAATTCTCTGAATCCGTATTTCAATTTAAATTCATTTGTTCCAAGTTGTAGGGCAAATTCTCTTAAGGAAGGGAAGTCAGATTCGAGGTTAGTGAGTATGATATCACGGCCTTTGCGAATTTTACGTATATCCTCAAAACTCAATTTTATTTTTGCTTTTTTAGATTCTGTATTTTCTTGATCAATATATTGTGTTACACTTTTTTTTAGTTCTTTATCTGATGTATCTTGTTGATTGGAATTATGAATGACAGTGATAAGAATTTTAGAGGTTTTACCATGTATACCTTTAAAGGAGGAAACATAAGCTGTTTTCGGAATTTTCAAATCTGACTTCGACTTAAACCTTAGCTCTATAGAAGTATCTGATGACTTTTTACGGATCAGCTCTTCTTGTAAATCCCTCCATTTTTCTTGCGACTGATGATCCAAAAAATAGATAAACTGTTGTCCAATAATTTCATTCATAAGTACAGAAAGAAGGTTACAGGATTGTTGATTAGCCATTTCAATGTAGCCATGTTCATCCAAGATAAAACTCATTTGAACAATATTAATCCTAGGACTATTTATATTTGCAAATCCTTGATGATGAATGGTTTCTTGAATTTCTTCCGCCAACATATTTAGCGAAATACTGATAGCCTCCAAATTGTCATTTTTAGCATAGCGTTCCAAGCGATAAAAGAAATTACCTGACGCCATTTCTAATAGCATAGCGGTAATATTTTTTATTCTTGCTTTTTTACTCAGACTCACAATGACTATTTTAAAACTTATAACTAGAAATTTCCCTAGGACGAATCAAATAAACTTTTTTAGAAATGTTAGCGCTTCATCCATACTTTCACATGATTTATTTGGGATAGGTGGGTTGCTTGTTCGAATATAGAAGTCCCACATTATTTTTGAAACCGGAGGATCTACTATTACCGCTAAGGCCTTAATAAGCGTTGATCCCTCCAGAGCTAAATATGATCTAGCCGCTTTGTTTATTTCTTTAATACCTCTGACATCACACAGTATGGGAAGGGATTGTCCTTCTTGCAAAGTCAAACGGTCTTTGACAATTTGAATAGCAGCGTTTAGATCAATACTAGTTCCTTGATGGTATA
The DNA here is from genome assembly GCF_900102165.1 of Cellulophaga baltica. Lineage (GTDB taxonomy): Bacteria > Bacteroidota > Bacteroidia > Flavobacteriales > Flavobacteriaceae > Cellulophaga > Cellulophaga baltica. The sequence continues at coordinate 294,338 of NZ_FNBD01000002.1, read as the reverse complement.
TAATGTGTAATACATCATCATGAAATCTAAAAGAGGTGTAATCATTTTCAAAATAATTTCGCATAAAATAGAAAACTGGTAAGGTTTATAAATTTACAAAATAATCAATAGTATAATAACATAAGCACGCTTAGAGCTATGTATATATGGTTATTTGCTTATCTATTTAGGATTAAAACTTGACTTTAAAGGATTTTGAATTAGGAATGTTAATTAAATTCTTACAAATGATGGTAAATTATATGACTAAAATTAATAAGTCATGGCAAAAATTCAACACAACAATTTTTTAGACTCAGTTAATGAGGTATTTACAGATGCAGAAAGGGAAGGAGTTCTTCATTTATATGCTGAAGGGGATAGTTTTAATGGAAGAACTATTGGGGTAAAAAACAAGAAGTTATTCCATTTTGGAACGACTGGATATTTGGGTTTAGAACAGGATTCAAGGTTAAAAGAAGCTGCAGTTGAGGCCATTATGAGGTATGGCACCCAATTTCCCTTATCTAAGTCCTACATTTCTAATCCCTTATACCGTCAATTGGAAGAAAAGGTAACTGCAATGTATCAAAACCCTATTATTATCACCAAAAACAGCACCTTAGGACATATGGGCGTTATTCCTAGTGCTGTAGATGATCGAGACGCTATTATACTTGATCATCAGGTGCATTGGAGCGTGCAAAGTGCAGCTAAAGTTTTAAAGAATAGAAGCGTAGCAATTGATATGATACGACATAATGATCTGAATATGTTGGAAGATAAAATCAAATCAAAATTGGATAAGCACAAAAAAATATGGTACATGGCAGATGGTATTTATTCTATGTTTGGAGATTATGCGCCCATGAATGATTTAAAAACTCTTTGTACAAAGTATCCTCAACTACATTTATATATCGATGATGTTCATGGCATGAGCTGGATTGGTAAAAACGGAACGGGATATGCGCTGAACGAGCTTCAAGAGCTTTCAGAGAATGTGTTACTCTTTGGAACGCTAAGTAAAACGTTTGGCGCAAGTGGTGCTGTTTTGGCATGCTCTAATAAAAAAATGTACCACAAAATTAAAAAATTTGGTGGTCCTTTAACATTTTCAGCGCAGTTGGAGCCTGCTTCAGTTGCTGCAGCAAGCGCTTCAGCAGATATTCATTTATCACCTGAAATATATGAACTTCAAGATGAATTAGAAAGCAGAACGCAATACTTTAATAGCTTACTAGAAGAAACAGAGCTACCCTTAGTGGATAAAAATAATTCTCCTGTTTTCTATATTGGAACGGGTATGCCAAAAACAGGCTACAACTTTGTCAATCGAATAATGGAGGAAGGATATTACGTAAACTTAGGATTATTTCCTGCAGTACCTGTTAAAAATACAGGCGTACGTATCACCATTTCAATGCATAACCAAAAGGAAGAAATTAAAGGTTTAGTAGAAGCTATGAAATATCATTTTCCAAAGGCTTTGGAGGAAACTTTTACCAATCCTACTCGCGTTTTTAAAGCTTTCAAATTAGAAATCAACCGACCTTTAGAAAAGCCAAAACAACAATCCTTCCATGTTGAAATAAAAGATTCAATACAGCAAATAGATAAGGGTATATGGAATAAATGTTTTAGGCATCAAGGTGTTTTTGATTGGGACGGACTTAAATTTCAAGAGGAAGTCTTTATAAATAATCAGCAGATAGAGCATAATTGGATTTTCAAGTATGTTATCATTTATGATGATAACCAGCATCCCATAGTAGCGGCATATCTCACTATAGCACTTTGGAAGGACGATATGTTGTCTAAAGAGAGTGCCTCAAAGGGGATTGAAGAGAAAAGGAAAACAAATCCTTACTATCTTACAACGAACGTATTAAGTTTGGGTTCCCTTTTTACGGAAGGAGAGCATCTATATGTAAACGAAAAGCATCCCTTAAGAAAAGAAGCTCTAGATGCTTTTGTACAAAAACTTGAACAGCTTGAACAAGAGTTCAGCACTAAAATGACCGTGCTTCGAGACTTTAAAAGAAATGAACCTTCATACACCTATTTTCAAGGTCAAGGTTTTGTAAGAATACAAATGCCAAGTGCCTGTACTATTGATTTAGTTACACAGGATTCCATGGCCAATTATGTCTCAAAATTATCATCAAGAAACAGACAACATGTTCGAAAAGAAATTCTAGCAGTACAGCCTTTATTACAAGTTAAAGTTGAAACATCCACTTCTCAAAAGCAACTGGAGCAAATGACTCAGTTATTTTTAAATGTTCATCAAAACAATATAGGACTTAATACTTTTACATTTCCCAAAAAACTCTTTCAAACTATGTCGGAGCACTCTTGTTGGGAATTTATTACTGTTCATTTATCAGAAGCTCATGATCTTCTAATAGGTGTAATGTTTTGCTATAAAAATGGAAATCATACCTATGTTCCAGCCTTTGTAGGATTGGACTATGACTATGTAAACAAATATCATACCTACCGCCAATTACTTTTTCAAACTATAAAGAGGGCCCTGGAACTAAAAATGACCAAAATTGATTTGGGAATGACAGCATCTTTTGAAAAAAGAAAGCTAGGGGCTATCATTGAAGAAAAGTTTGCCTACCTACAAACTGGGGATAATTATACTTTGGAACTCTTGGATATTTTAGAATAAGAAAGAAGGGTTAATTGAGTATGCATTAAAAGTGAAATTCCAACAATTGATATTAGATTTTGAAACAAAGTTAAAAACTTTGGAGGCTCGTCATGAACATGTTTTATTCAAGGCAGAAAAAGGTATTGCCCATACGGAAAAATGTATCAAAGTTCTTAGAGAAAGGGTTTTAGAGAAAGGGTTTTTTTCAAAAGCGGAAGAAATCATATTTTTTAAACATATAAAGCCTCAATTTTTTAGTAAACTTATTTATTATGTAAAGTTGTATAATATTGAAAGTAAAAGGCCAAGAAATGGCATTAAATATCAAATTAAGTATTTAAAACATCAAATAAACAAACTTCAGATATTCTTCAATGAGAATTTGGAATTCTATTACTACTACCGACGAGGAGCAACCACGCTAGACGAACATTACTTTATTCGTGGAAAATCTAACATGAGATCTCCAACACAACTAATTCATTTTTTTTCCGATCAGGAGTTCTCAACTTCTCGAGATTCCGCAGTTTCTACTATCATGGCCTTTGAAATGCTCATTGTATATTTAGAGCAAGAAATCGAAAAACTTGAAAGCCTTAGTAAGGCTTCAAAATCAGTACTTTCAAATCATCATTCTAAATTAACTTGGACTGGAAATAAAACGGAACTAATAGAATTAATTTATGCGCTTCAAAGTAGTGGAAGAATTAATAGTGGTAATGCAGATATTAAAGAAATGGCAATCTTATTTGAAAAGATATTCCATTTAGATTTAGGCAATTACTACCATACTTTTACTGAGATCCGTGCCCGTAAATCAAGTAAAACCAAATTTTTAGACCGATTAAAAGAAGGCCTAAACCACCGATTTCATGAACTAGATGAGTAATTCATAGCTGAACCCAAGTTGGGCCTTTCGAAAACATGGCTTTTTAGCATATTTCAAAATTATATTTGAGGCAAATAATACCTTATTTGATCCTTTGAAAAGTAATTTCAATGTTAATTTTGAATAAAAAAATCACCCAACTTGGGGTGAACTATGGATTTTGTTTTGAAAGTGTTTTCCAATTTTGTCTCACGAAAGTCAAATCAAGTTAGAGGCTATCAATTAAAATGGAAAACGATAGTCTCTTTCTTTTAAAACCCGTTTAATTATGCCGACAACAATTATTACCTCAGATGATCTTCGAGAATTTAAAATGGAATTACTCGATGACATTAAAAATCTGCTTTCAAAACAAGCCAATGGAAGTTTAAAAAAATATTTAAAATCTTCCGAAGTCATGGAAATACTGCAAGTAAGTCCAAGCACGCTTCAAACCCTTCGAATTAATGGTACTTTGCCCTATACCAAAGTAGGTGGAATCTTATATTATGACTCGGAAGAAATACATAAAGTAATGACTGCTAACCGCGTGCACAATAGCATAAACTCGTAAATCATGAATTATATAAAGCTACTCAACGCGGCTTTTTTAAAATTCTATTCTGATGATCGCCTAAATCCTTCTCACATAAGCTTATATATGGCCTTATTTCAAGAATGGAACAGTAGCCGTTTCGCTGATGATTTTTTTGTAAGCCGAAGGGATATCATGCAAGCTTCTAAAATAGGCTCAAAATCTACTTACCATAGATGTGTTACGGATCTGCATTCCTGGAATTACCTTACCTATTATCCTTCTAATAATCCCTATAAAGGAAGCAAAATAAAGATGTCCCTTATTGAGACAAGTGATGAACCGGTTACGGGACGGTACAATCCCAAATTAGAACAGGTTGCGGAACAGTACCGTCCCGGAAATGAACCGATAACGGGACAGTACCATCCCATATTGGAACAAGTAGTGGACTCACACCGTCCCATCAGTGGACAAGCATTGGTATCTTATATAAACAATACTAAACAATTAAAACATAATAAAACACCAAAGGGCTGTCAGGCCGTTTTTGATTTTTTTATTGAAAATAGTTTTTCTGCTGATGAAGGAAAAAAATTCTTCGAATATTATGAAACTCGGAATTGGCAAACAAGCAATGGAAAAGAAATTCGAGATTGGCGTTCGTTAGCGACCAATTGGATGGAAAGAGCTGCGGTATTCAACGAAGAAAAGAAAACAAACAACAATGCACTGTCCCAAATCAAGGACAACTTGCGAACCACTAAAAGCAAAGACTATGGACAACCCCTCTAAAATTACCGAAGGTGCAATGGAATATTCTCTTGGGGAGTTTGATGGAAATAGCGTATTCTATGATTTTGAAAAGATCCTGATTTATTTGAATGCAAAAGGAAGAATGCTTTTTGGTCGGCAATTCAGAATCTACGATGAAGACCTAGTGATCATTCGTAAACTTTGCCACTATTTCATAAAAGATTTAGAAAATTGTAAAAAGCACGATATAGACCCTGACAAGGGCATTTTGCTTTCTGGTCCTGTAGGTTGCGGTAAAACAACCTTAATGAAACTTTTGAGACATATTGCGCCAACACAACGCCCCTACGATATTATTCCATGCAGAAATATCACCTTCAGTTTTAATCATCTTGGATTTAAAACCATTGAGGATTATGGGAACACAAAATCTTTCTGTTTTGATGATTTAGGCATTGAGCATCCTGGTCGATTCTATGGCAAGAATCTCAATGTGATGGGAGAAGTTTTATTATCTCGATATGAACTTTACATTCAATCCAAACATAAAATAAAAACACATGCTACCACTAATCTTAGTGCCGATGAATTGGAAAAACAATATGGGAATCGTGTACGAAGTAGAATGCGAGAACTGTTTAATTTGGTGGCTTTTGATAAGGGGGCTGAGGATAAAAGAATTTAAAAATGTTTATTATAATACACAATAACAACTTTTTTGTTATATTTGTGTATTATAATAAACAATATTATGATTGATGCTATTACAATTAAGGATGTCAAATTGCAATTAGGAGAGCTTTGCAAGCAGAAAAGACGAAGTTATGAATTATCTCAAGAAGATCTAGCTGAAGTATTGGATATCTCTCGATATACTATCCAAAAATTTGAGAATGGTAAAAATGCAACATTAGATACCGTATTAAAAATTGCAAATCATTTCGATTTATTGAACAATTTATATCAAGCCTTAAAAGATATTGAAAAGTCTAACGATATAAACTCATTATACTAAAAGATGGCTAAAAATAATATCATAGAAGTCATATTGTTTGGTTTAGAAATAGGAAAACTGGGCTATGATATAGATAAAAGGTCATCCTTTTTTCAATTCAACCCTGAATTTTTAGATTCAAACCAATACATCAGGATTTTCCCCTACATCTTTAAGCGAATAAAAGCAGTACAAGTATTTAATAAATTTGAAGGAGAAACCTTTAGAGGTTTACCACCAATGATTGCCGATTCTTTACCGGATATGTTTGGGAATATCATCTTTAAGGAATGGTTTGAATCTAAAAATAAAGAATTCAAAAAAATCACACCATTAGAGCAGCTTACATATGTGTCAAATCGTGGAATGGGTGCGTTGGAATATCATCCTACAGCTGAAATACCGAAGTCATCAACAATTAATATCAACGAAATTGTTGAGGTATTAAATAAAGTGCTGGATTTAAAAAATGAAACAGCTGCAGAATCATTAAATGATGCAGCGTTATTAAATATTTTCAAAATAGGAACCTCTGCTGGTGGCGCCCGCCCTAAAATTTTAATCTCTGAACATAAAAAGACTGGTAAAATTATTCCTGGAGATATAGAATATTCTAATTTATACAATCACTATTTAGTTAAATTAAGTCTGAATGAAGACTGGGGCTATAACAAAGAAAAGGTAGAATATGCTTACTATTTAATGGCGCGAGAATTAGGAATCCAAATGATGCCTTCAAAGTTGATAGAAAACAAGCATTTTGCAACCTTACGTTACGATAGACAAAATGGAGAAAAGCAGCATGTATTGACGGCATCTGGCTTAACAGGTTGGGATTTTAAAAAACTAGATAATGCCAGTTATGAAAATTTATTCAAGCTAGCTTTGGACCTTAAAGTTCCTCATAAGGATCTACAAGAAATGTTTAAGCGAATGGTATTTAATCTCATCTTCGCTAATATAGACGACCATTTAAAGAACCATAGCTTTATATACAAAAAAGAAACGGATTCTTGGAATTTAGCACCAGCTTATGATTTAACATATCCATTAAATATCAATTTTAATTACAATAACATTTCTAGGGCTTTATCTATCAATAACAAAAGGGCAGATATTTCTTTAGAAGATATAATGATAATTGCAGAAACCTTTGCAATAAAAAACCCAAAAGGAATTGTCAAGGATGTGCAAAATGTAATGAATAGTTGGGATGGATTTGCAGAGGAGTTGGAAATACCAATAAAAATAAGAACTGGAATAAGAAAAGAGTTCAATAAATTAATATAAGATTTAGAATTGACAAAACCAGTAATTGACTTATTTGCGGGACTGAGAGGATTAGGAGAGGAATTTTCAAATGTTCCTTCTGCTAAAAGACGCGTATTCGACATTGGTTAATCTGTAGAAATGGATAACAATGTTCATAAAAGAATATAAGGATAATATCTTTCATTGTCCAGCAGTTTTTATCATTGAGAATGTAAAAGGACTATTAACCACTACAGTATATGGTGAAAAAATATTTGACTTAATAAAAGAGACCTAAGAGACCCTTCAATAGTATTTTCTAAGGCGACTTACCTACAAAATTTATTCCCTTACTTCATACCCTATAGAGTTGGATTATGAAGGGCTGTCCGTTTATAATAGTGATTCTGGCTGCGGAATTAGAATCGAAAATTACGGTGTTCCTCAATAAAGGCGTAGAATCATTTTACTAAGTATTTGAGAGGATATTGGAATTATACCCGACATTCAAGTTAAGCATGATGATTTATTAAAGTTGAAAGAAGTAATGGGTGAAGTTTTATTATCTCGCTATGAACTTTACATTCAATCCAAACATAAAATAAAAACACTTGCCACCACTAATCTTAGTGCTGATGAGTTGGAAAAACAATATGGCAATCGTGTCAGTAGTAGAATGCGAGAACTGTTTAATTTGATTGCTTTTGATAAAGAAGCTTGGGATAAAAGGAAGTAGTAAATTATTCTTCCCAAATAATGCTAAAAGCCTTTCCCTTATATGTTATGCAGTGTTCAAAGAACTTTCTTTGTATGTCGTCATCCTTTACATAATTGAAAATATCAACAGCCCAAATTTCTTCTTTTTTAAATAGACTATCGGTAATATTTAAAAAATATTCTCCCATCACTGTATTTGGAGCTACCTTGTTTTCGTACAATAAGTATTGATAAGGAAATTGTTCACTACAATATTTCCAACATATTTTACCATTTTCCCCGTAGATAATCATTATATCGTGATTCCCAATATCAGCAAATCTAAATGCACAAGCTGTTCTGCTAACGCTGTACTCATCTTTCAAAAAGTCTATCAATCCAATACTAAACTTTTTGCGATAAAAGTCTTTCGAAAACCTTTCTTGGGGCATCAACAAACAAGATGCAAAAAAATCTGCTTCCCGCTCAATTTGATCAAACTGCTTTTGGTTTGTTATTGATGGATGGGGTTTTAACAATCCCTTTTTCAACCCAATTCTATGGGAGTCTATATAGTAGTGTCCAAGCTCGTGAGCCAATGTGAACCGTCCTCTTGCGGAATCAGGTCTATTTCCTAAGTCTGTATTTATATGGATATAGAACTTCCCATTGTCGTAAAAGGTCATTCCATCAAAATTATTCTTGCCGTAACTATCATAAAATACAGACAATTCTTCGTCCTCTAATATTTTCTCAAGTGGCGTAATCTTCTCTGGATACTCCAATGCAATATTTTCTGCTAGTTCCTTTATACTTGGTCTATTCCGAATCACTAGAATCTTTGTTGTGCTTTTTTCTCATTTTATCAATAATATCTTGTGGCAAATCATTATTCCCTTTTCTGGCGACCATTCTTAGACCTTCTATTTCCTCCTCAACATCATTTCCAAACATTGTAATAACCTTTGGTTCTCTATGAAACGTATTATTAATTATGGCAATTGGATCAATCAATTTATCATCCAGTTTATAGTTATAATCTTCAAATAATTTATTGAACCTATCAAGTTCAAGTTCATTACTAGGAAATAGGAAACCTGTTGAACCTAACCAACTGTCCAATTGAGCAATCTCGATTAGTTCTATTTTCTTAGACTTGGCCATTCAAAAAAATGTTTAAATAGTTAGTAACGTGTCTGTGTGCATCTCCGTAGTAGGTGTTCACAGACTTTTGAGTTAAAGAGAGTTTTTCTCTCAACAATTTGGTGATTGGTCTTGGTACCTTTTTACCTTCCTTTATGTAAGCCCTATAAGTAAAGTAAATAATTCGATGCTTCTCTGATAATTGTGTAAGAGCTCTTTCTATCGTCTTCAGTTTCTCGTTAATGACCCTCTTTGCCTCAGAATCTGGCGTATCGAACCTATCCAATAATTCATCAGCGTTAGAGACTAAGCTTAAATCTTCTTCCTCAGTTGGCTCGGCACAACTATTCTGTTCACCATATTTTATTATTTGCGTGTATAAAATTCGATACATCCATAGAAGTATTCCTTTATCCAAATCTTTGGCATTGGACTTCTCCTTATCAAATGTGGGATACTTCCATACCCTAGCAAAAGTACAGTTCGCTATTTCCAAAGCAACCACTTCACTATATCCATATTTATTGCAGTAAATCTCAGACTTGCGTTTTAAATCCTTACCAAAACGATAGCAGAATTGCACAAAAGCCAATTGAGCTTCAGTAGGAAATCCTTCTTTAAAAGAAATGTACTCCAGCAGTTCAATGCTAGGCATTTTCTCAAAATCTATCTCTTGATTCGTATCTGTATTCATCTATATACCAAAACGGATATATCTATTAAGGTATATGAGTGTATGGCACACACAAACCTCGGTTTAAATAAATTAAAGTGCTAGTAAATAATTAATGGGGAGATTCAAATATAACGAAAATCCTTACCATACAAAAATAAAAATTATGGCAAAAGATTCATCTGGTAAAAAGTTCAATAGAATACCTGAACACAAAAGAAAAGTTGACGGTAAAACCATAACCGTCAAAGAACACATTAGAAGCAATAGAAAAGACAGCAAAGGAAAGTAAAGAGCGGAACTCCACAGCTCAGAATGGAGATTGTTAAACTCAAAATTGTAAAAAAAGATGGCTACAAATCCACCAAAAGACAATTCAAGAAAAGGTGCTGTTAGAGATCGTTCCCAGACCTACAACCCAAAAACTGACACTTGGGTAAAACGTGATTCCAACACTGGTAGGTTTATGGACGGAAAGACTTCTAGCAATACTCCTTTCAAGGGCGTAAGAAAAGAAAAATAAGCTCACTCCCCAGGGCTTGACGTTGGGGCATTATATAATTTAAAATTCTTTTATGAATTCTATAAATCTTTCAGACAGAGGGTTAAGTATTTGCCATAAGAATAATTGTGTGAACATTAAGGGCAATTTGGCTAAAGCAATTGCTTTTGGGCTTGCAACAATTATTGTTATAGGTGGTATAGCTGCAATTTTGAAGCAACCTAACTGATAATGTAATTATGGTGGCTTTATATTGATTGAGTCACCATAATTAATATGAGTCAACTTTTTTGCACAATAAAAGTAGTTGTTGGCTTTAGAAATTTATTAAAACTCTTAAATAAAAAATTATGAATGAATCGTACAAAAATGAAATCAACGAGATACTAGAAATTCTCGGAGAGAATCTGGACATTTCTGAAAGTCAATACAAAGCCGCTGTAAAAAGTTATGAAGCTGTTGGGAATTGGCTCTCTAAAGAAGGTTCCATATTATACCCATACTCCCCAAGAATAATTCCCCAAGGATCGTTTATGCTTGGCACTATCACTAGGCCTATAAACGACGAGGACGACATAGACATCGACCTCGTTTGCAAATTGAATGGGAAGCCATCCCATTGGACTCAAAAACATTTGAAAGTTGCAGTTGGTGACAGGCTCAAAGAGCATTCAGTCTACAAAGAAATGCTGGAAAGTCTAGACGGGGGAAGAAGATGCTGGACGCTCGAATATTCTGATGAAGCCAACTATCATTTAGATGTTCTACCATCTATTTCCGATAAAAACTTTACTGTTTTGCTTAGTGAATCTTTCAATAATTATCAGAATCTAGACACCGATAAATTGGCAATCCGGATAACAGATAAAGAAGACCTTTTTTATTCCTTGATGACCGATACTGAATGGTGGAGGAAATGCAATCCGTTTGGCTACGCCAAATGGTTTTTTCAAAAGGCCATATACAGTTCAAAACGAATGTTCGCACTTAGCGAATCCGTTGATCCAGTACGACCATTTCAAAAAGAGAAAATGCCACTGCAAAGGGTAGTTCAACTTTTAAAGCGACATAGGGATATAATGTTTTCTTCTGACGAATTTGATAGTGAAAACAAACCCATTTCCATTATAATTACCACTTTAGCAAGTAGAGCATACGATAAAAGCGAAAATATTGTTGATGCTTATGTCAATATTGTAAGTAAAATGCGTAGTTATATTGAAACCAAGTACAACGCTAAAACTGGAAAATATGAAAGATGGGTAAGTAACCCTATAAATAACGAAGAAAATTTTGCTGATAAATGGACTGATGTAGTTCAAAAAGAAGAATATTTCTATGCTTGGTTGGATAAATTAGAAGAAGATCTAGCTACAATTCAATATGGTCAAAATAAAGGTCTTTTCAGTTTGAATGAATCATTATCGGCACAATATGGTAATAGGGTCGTCAATAAGGCGTTTGCTGAGTATGGCGAAAAAAACAAGATTTTGCGTGAGAATGGACTAAGAAAAATGGCAGTTGGGACAGGAATGCTAGGGAGTATCGGTAAGTCAATACCCAACCATAACTTCGAGGGTAATAAATAAAAAATGAGTAGTAGGTATTTCAAGTCGAATGGCAAAAGAACTCTTAAAGGGTTACTCTCTTCCGAACATCTTAAAAAGATCAAAGTAGATTTTCCAGAAGTTAGAGTTGTCAAAAACACTTGGAATAGCTTTCAAATTATTTTAGAACTCCAACCTACGACAATAAGTGAAAAATATCAGCTTATGGTTATCTATGAACAAAACAGATGGGTTAAAGTTTTTGTGGTGAATAAGGAATTAAGGATTGCCGCGAATAGGTCAAAGCTACCACACGTTTATAACAGTAAGGAGCAACAGCTTTGCTTGTACTCGCCCAGCAAAAAGGAATGGGACGGATTTAGCTGCATTGTAGACACAATCATTCCTTGGGCAAGTGAGTGGCTTTACTATTATGAATTGTGGCTATCTGAAGGCAAATGGTACGGTGGCGGCCACAATGAATACCCCAATGAGGATAATACAGAAATATTAAAAAATGAATAAGAAAAAGTTTAAAATATTATCGATTGACGGAGGTGGGATAAAAGGAGTCTTCCCAGCAATGTTTTTGATGCTTTTAGAGGACGAGCTAAAAAATCGTTCGGATGGCAAAACCAAAATCTATCAACATTTTGACCTGATAACAGGTACATCTACCGGTGGTATTATTGCTATTGCTTTGGCATTAGGCATTTCTGCAAAGGAAATCTATAATTTATATTTGGACAATGCAAAAGAAATATTTGGCAATAAAAAACCTTTCTTTTTTGGGCAAATCCGAAATTCGGCTCACGAGCGGAATTTTCTTGAAACGTTAGTTCGTAATAAATTCAAAGAAGTAAACAGTGGAAATGACCCAAGGTTAAAAGACTGTAAAACTGACATCTGTATTCCTATATACGATTTGATTCAAGGTAATCCCAGTGTGCTTAAAACTAAGTATCATCCAGCATTTGAACGGGATTATCACATTCCTGCATACCAAGCAGCAATGGCCACTTCTGCCGCTCCTACATATTTCGACCCCTACACATCTGATTATATCGATTTGAATGGAACCAAAAAAGATTTTTCAAACAAAGTTGATGGCGGTGTGATGGCCAATAATCCGACATTGGTTGCTTTATTAGAAGCTACTAAGGCTTTTAAAGTTGAGATGTCACAACTGGAAATACTCTCTTTGGGTACGGGCTATAAAAAATTTACAGATGGTAATTCTAGGAAAAAGTGGGGGCTTTATTATTGGATGAGAAAAGATAAACGCCAGAGGCTTATTGATTTATTTATGCAAAGTCAATCTCAACTCGTTGCAAACTATATTAGTCTTCTGTATCAGGGAATTGATAAAAGAGAAAAAGACAATCCTAATTTTGTCTATGATAGAATTGATGTTCAGCTTAACGAGGATAACTTTATTGATATGGACGAAAGCGATAAAGCCAAAATTAAAAACTTCGCTGAGTTGGCATCAATCGAGTTCCAACATAATAGGAGTTCAATTATTAAAAAACACTTTTATTAGGCTAGAATTTTGTAGTCTATATTTTTTTAATGGAAAGTAGCAATTCATTTAAAAGGCTAAGCAAGAGCCGCCTCATAATAATGAAAACTTTTTTGAATAATTCTTTCATCTTTTTTGATGTAATTGATGTTTAATGAGGTAAGCCAATATTTTATTCTGATTTGAATAAGTTAAATAGCGTGATTCATCTTCATTGGATAGAAACCCCAATTCTACCAATACCAAAGGACAATAACCAACAATTTCCCGCAACACCTGAAAATTCGCAAACTTCACACCCCTACTTTCAAACCCTAATTGCTTTTTAATCTGGTTCTGCAATTGATAGGCAAACCAAACAGACTCCTTTGAATTTCTAGATTCGTTCCTGCCAACATATACCTCAATCCCTCTAGCATTCGGATTATGAGAATGATTACAGTGCAAGGAAATAAACAAATCAGCATTAAGTGCCTTGGCCAGTTTAGTCCTATCCGATAAGGAAATAAGCGTGTCGCTATAACGGGTCAAGTAAATATACAATGGTGTTTCTGAATTTTTATTAAGTCTTAAAATTTCCAAGGCAATATCCAATACCACATCTTTTTCCTTAATGCCATTTATGCCGATGGCACCGGAATCTTTTCCTCCATGCCCAACATCAATCACGATTCGTTTTTGAGCATCAATTTCTTGCCCAAAAATGACACACATTTTCAAGAGCAAAATCACAAAACTGACGTTTTTGAGCAGATTTTTCATTTTCAATTTTTGAGTTATTAACACCTTCATACAAAAATCCCATAGAATTTGATATCAAATAGTGGCAAAGAAATTCAAACAGAATTAAATGATATTTTATTCACAATTATTTGATAATCAATTATTTGTGAACAAATATATGTAAATTTCGAATAACGAAAACACATCAAAATTTTAAACTTTTCCGTTATGAAAAAATCAATCTATTTAGCCACTTTCCTTTTACTGGTTTCATCTTCGTTATTTGCTCAAATTGGAGGTATCGAAGATTCCGTTAACGATGTTTCGGATACCATAAGAACCATCTTCCCTATTATTCTCGGGGTCATCTTCCTCATCGGTTTCCTTTTTAATGCAGGACATTTCTTTGGCGAGAATGCCGACCTAAAAAAAGGGATAACAAGGGTTCTTGTCTTCGTCCTTATTGCAGGTGCAGTTGTCGGCATATTTACATATCTGATTTCAATCGTAGTCTAACCCTCTAAGAGGGATTTATTTTCTAAACAATATGAAAAAGTTCGAGCCTTATAAAAACATTAGGAAAAAGGCAGTCATTTTTGGGCTGCCCATTTCCCTGTTTGCCCTGATGATGATGTCCATACTCGCTTCGCTAATGGTTATCATCTTCTCGTTCAGTTTTGGAATAATTATAGGTGTTGCCATTTTCAACGCTGCTTTATACATCGCGCTCACGAGAATTAGCAATAATCCACAACTGTTTCAGGTGGCAAAAGTATTCCCACAAATTATAAGTAATAAACAAAACTCTGGCTTCGATTATGAACAAGATTAACCTTTCAGCATATCAACCTATAGCAGATATTCAGGATAATATTGTGTTTGCCAATAATGGCAATGTGGTTTTGTGCTATAAAGGGAATCTACCGGAAATCTATTCGCTTTCTGAAAATGATTTTGAGGATATGCACGGTGCTTGGTTTCAAGCCTTAAAATCATTACCAGTTGGTACAGTAGTTCATAAACAGGATATATACCTGAAGAAAACCTACACATCGGAACAATTACCAAATAGTACCTTTTTAGAAAAAGCCACGCACGAGCATTTTAAAGGTCGCGGACATATAGAACATAAGTGTTACCTGTTTTTTACTTTGACAAAGAACAAGGCACTCAACAACTCAAAATATGTGAATCCGTTTCGTAACGTTTCAAAAGGAATCGTGCAGGAACTAGATGATAACGTACAACGGTTCGTCAACTCGGTTAGCGATTCGGTTTCCTTCATCAATAACAGTCGTAAAATGGAATTCCTTCCGATGGATGCAAAGGAAATCCAACATTTAACCAAGAGCTATTTCAATGGCTTCAATGATGGGTTTGATACCGATATCATACTAGATAAAAAAAGCGTCACTATTGGCGAAAACCATTTTGATGCCCTTGCCATCAATAGCGAACTGTGCTTTGGCGAAAGTGTACAGAGTAGCAAGACCAATGAGAAATTCACATCTGACGATTTTGTGTTTCATCAAGGGTTTATTGATGGCTTAGGGCTTACGCTTAATGAGAATCACATAGTCAATCAAATTCTATATCTAGACGACAAACAAAAGTGGCGCAAGCTGCTTGATAAGAAAATCGAGGAATTGAACAAGAGTTCCAATTTCGGTTCACAGAATAAAGTGGTACTTGGGAAGATTCAGCACATTCTCGACCAAATCAACGCAGATGATAATGCACGAATAATCCGTGGTCATCTAAACATTGTCTATTGGTCTCGGGAAGCCCGAGAACTAGAAAAGATTACTTCTAAAATAAAGACTGTATTTAAAGAGCTAGATATTATACCCTATTACCCTAGAGGGGAAGAACGTAAGAATTATATATTGAATAGTTACTACTGCTTCTCTTCAAATTTCTCGAATAACGATTTATATGTGACAGATTTAAAACACGCACTTTGCTTGTTTATCAATAACACCAATTACAAATCGGATGCTACCGGCATCATCTTTAATGACCGTGAACATAATATTCCAGTTTTAAAAGATGTTTGGGACGAACGGAAGAAACGTATCAAGGCACGAAACTTTGCCATTTTCGCACCAACAGGTGAGGGAAAATCCTTTTTGGCCAACAATATTCTGCGTCAATATTTTGAAAGTGGTGTCCGTTTGGTCATCATCGACTTGGGTGGTTCATACACCAAATTTGCAAAACTATATCCTGAGAAATATACCGTACTCCGTTATGAAAGCGGAAAGAACTTAGGTATCAATCCTTTTTACATCAGCGATGTAAAAGATTTGACACCGGAACGGTTGGAAGACTTGTCCGTTTTCCTATTTGAACTGTTCGCTTCAGATTTAAAAGTGACCAAGGCACAGTCTGTTTCTGTCAAGAAAATACTGAAACATTATTACGATAGTACATCGGAAAATCACTCATTGGATGGTTTTTACAGCTTTATAGAAATAAACCAAAAAGACCTTCTAAACACTCTAAAAATCCATCCCGACTACTTCAACGTCACAAGCTTTTTGCACGTAATGTCCGAATATGTCGGCGATGGTCTATACAGCTTCTTGTTTGAGGTAAGCGAAGACCAGACCTATAAGATTGAGGACAAACGATTGATTGTTTTTGAACTGGATGAAGTAAAGGACAATAAGGAAATCCTGTCTGTGATGTTGAAACTGATTAAGTCCGCTATCCAAAGAACCATTTGGAAAAACAGAGCTGAAAAAGGCATTATCCTGTTCGATGAGTTTGCCAAACAACTGAAGTTTGATAATGTTTTGGAAAGTGTGGAATTCTATTATCAAGCCATTCGTAAACAAAACGGTGCGATTGGGATTATTCTACAATCCATAAATCAGCTTCCGAACAATTCTACTTCTGCGAGTATTCTTGAAAACACACAGGTTATATATAGCCTAAACAATGAAAAAGGCTATGACGAATTAGTCAAAAGACTCAACTTATCTAGCCACGATTTGAACCAATTAAAGTCCATCAAAAACAACCTTTCTGGACCACGTAAGTACACCGAAATGTTTATTAAAATAGGAAAAGAAAGTAACATTTTCAGGCTAGAAGTTCCAAAGGAAGTCTATGCAGCTTACTTGACCGATGGACAGGAAAATGAAGACATAATGAAGCTCTACAACGAGCATCATAATATGGAAAAAGCAATAATTCAATTCACATCTAAAACATAATAATATGAAAACAAAAATCTTAGTACTCGCAATGGCATTACTGTTCAGCTTAAATATCAAAGCACAGGGAATGCCCACTTATGACAATACAAATTTTGTCAGTTTGATAAAACAACTTGTAGAATCTGGAAAGCAGACGGCTCAAATGATTAAGTCAGTGCAGTTCTTAAAAGATGCAAAGGAAAGCATTGAGAAAGTGTCAAGTGTGGTGCAACAACTTAGAGCGGTTCAGGAAATTGCACAAAATAATCAACGCCTTATAAATGTAATGCAAAACGATTTACAGGATATTTTAAACTCGCCTTACATCAAACCAGAGGAAGTCACACGAGTTGCGGAATCCTTTAGTGCCATCATTGAAAATTCTTTAGACACCATGGATTTCATTGATGAAATTTTATCGAGTGACTATTTAAAAATGACGGATGCTGAGCGTGCTGAAATATTGAAAGAAAAAGAATTGGAATCCAAAGAAATGGTGTCCATTATCACTACCAAAACAAAGCGCTACAGGGATATTATTTCTTTTAGAGAAATGCAAGATAAAATCAATAATCGCGAAACAAATTATTAATAAATGACAGCAACCATATTTTTAGGGATTGGACTGGAATACATCGATGCGGTGTTTCAAACCATACAGAACAGCAGCTTCTCGCAATACACTATTGCTGGAATGAAAACGCTTGCTGTATTGTTCTTTCTGGTCAATATTCTTAAAAAGTATAACGAAGGTATTGCGGACAAAGACGGTTACACTTGGGGATTAAGTCCTGGGGAACTCACGAAGAATTTTGTAGTTGTTCTTCTGGTCATATTTTCGACACAAGTACTCGGCTTCTTCGATAGCATCTTGGTTTCTATAGAAGCACAATATCGTGGTACAGCACCTGCTTTATTGCCTTTACAGATGCAAGATATTCCTATTGAAGAAGATGTGAGTATAATAGAAGTAGCACAAGCGGCTATGACACTATTATACGAAGCTCTGGTAACACCACTTTACGGATTCAAAATATTTGCATTTATCATAAGCCTCTTTCTTTGGATTTTGGATTTATTTATCTACCCATTATTCCTTGCAGAACGCTACTTTTTATTGGGCATAATGCAAGCTTTCTTTCCGTTGGTTATAAGCTTAGCCGTTTTTGAAAAGTTCCGTTCTCTGGCCTATAATTTCTTTAAGCTGTATGCTGCAGTTTATATGCTTGTACCGGCCTTCTTTTTAGTAAATGTATTTGTAAATGCGCTCTACACTGAAATAAATACCAACTTCTGGATCAACCTTTTTGGTACTGACTTTGGCCAAGGATTTTTTGCACCTGTGGTTCAGCTTGGGTCGGTTGGTTTCATTGTTTTTCTGAAATTCAAATTATATAAACGCGCTACATCTTTCACGCTCAGATTGTTTACTAGCTAATTCCAATGAAAATGAAAACACCTTATAAAAATATTTATTCAGTCTTAAAATTGAACAGGTTTATCGTGTTAGCAGTTGTCATTTTTGCAATGTTATCCAGCACTTTTTCAGTATGGATGGCTTTTACTACGAATAAAAATGCGCTCAATAGTGCATTTGCCATTAATACCGATGGCAGCATTATTCCATTAAAATTGGTCACCCAAAAAGCGAATTTCAAGGTAGAAGCTTTAGCGCATTTAGACCTTTTTCACAACTACTTCTATAACATTGACGCCAGTAATTATGAACGGAACTTGGAAAAGGCGCTATGGTTGGGCAATAGTTCTGTAGACAACCTCTATCGCCAGAAAAAAGCAGATGGTGTCTATAATCGATTATTACAGTATTCCTTAGTTCAAAAGGTATTAAGTATCGATTCAAGAATAAATGAAACTAATGGCTCGTATAGTTTTATAACCACTACCCAATTTGAAATCAATAGAGGTTCTGTCATCGACACCTATGAATTGGTTTCCTCAGGTAGCCTAATTGTGGTAGACCGAAACTTTCCTAATAATCCACATGGACTATTGATTACCGATTTCTTCGAGAACACTTTAAAAAAATTAAACAATGAAAGCCCATAATGGGCATTTAAAAGCCCACTCTTATGAAATGAGCTTAAACGGTTTTAGATACCTATCTAAAAGTTGAAAAGCGAATTACATATGACCATTAAAAAACAATTAAAAAGCATCAGATGAAAATAGAAAAGAATAAAATAGTATTTGCAGCAGTATTGGCTGTGATTTTCATATTCCTGATTTCATATTCCGTGTTGGTAATGGGCGATGATGAAAGTGAAAATGAAAACCTTGAACAGACCCTGATACCCGATTTAGAAGAAAATCAAAAGGAATATGATTCTAAACTGGATGCCATCAATGATTTGAAAGAAGTGCGTGAGAATAACGCACCTAGCATTTATGATGAAAAACTGATTGATTCCTTAGGGTATTATGATCCAGATTTGCCGGAACGTGAAAAAGAGCGCATCGTGGACAGTATTTATTCTGCAGGAAGAATTCAATATTCAGAAAAGAAATACCAAAACTTCGGACAAAAGAAAACAACCCTTAAGATTATCCCGAAAATTGATTCCCTAGATATCCAGAGAGAACAGAAAATTCAGGCGAAAGAATTGGGACTAGAACATCAGTTGTTCTTTGCAGCTTCTCCTAAATCCAATGAAATTTCCAATGTTGGCACTATAGATAAAACCATTTATGCCGTGGTTGATGGCGACCAGACCGTGAAAGCGAATTCGAGGTTGCGAATGCGCCTGACCAAAGCGGCAACCATAAACAATAAAAAGATACCTAAGAATACCTTTGTTTTTGGTTTTGTAAGATTTCAGCCTAATCGTGTCTTGATCCAAATTGAAAATATCAGCCATAATCCTTCCAAGTTAAAAGCATTCGATTTGCAGGATGGAAGTGAAGGCATCTATATCGAAAACAACTTTCGGGCAGAAGCTACTAATGAAGTTCTTGACGAGCTAATTGGTGATATCAATATCCCAAGTGTTCCACAAGTTGGCGGAATTACAAAAATACTCAAACGTAATAACCGAAACGTAAAAGTGACGGTGCTAAACAATTACAGCCTTATTCTAAAAGCCGATAATCATCAATAACTAAAAGATACTATCATGAAAACTTATATTATAGCCATAATGGCTTTTTGTACAAACCACATTATGGGGCAACAGCCACTCGATACCATTTACGCCAACGATACTAAAAACGTAGCCCTATTTTTTCCAGAACCCATACGACAAGGAATAACGGGTTCGGATAATTTTGTCTTTACTTATAATCGAGAAAGAGAACAGTATTTTGGACTGCTACAAGCGAAGCCTGGAAAAGAAAGCAATCTATTGGTAATCAATAATAATGGTTCTATTTTTTCATATATCGTACGATATAAAGCACAACTTTCAAAGTTGAACTATTTCATTCCTTTATCAAATAGTATTGGGAACGAAAGGCCAAATGTGACCGATCCGATTCAGGTTGAAACCTCTAAAAAAAGTATAGATAACAGAACATATTATTATCAAAAATTCTGCTCATACCTTTTGGACAGAACGCAGCATATTGGTCGGATTAATCATCAAAACGAAGGTGTTATTCTAAGTGTTGAGAATATTGTATTTGATAAAGAAGAACTTTACTTCGTTATTCAGATTGAGAATAATTCTACGTTGGATTACGATTTGAATTTCTTAAACCTTTCAGTCGAAACAAGACAAAAAGGAAAAAAGAAATCGCTGCAGCGCTTGTATCAAGAACCTATTTACACGCACAATCTGCCTAGTAAAGTAAAAGAAAATGAAATAGTACGATTCGTTTACGTGTTGCCCAAATTTTCATTGTCCAATGAGCGTAGGGCAATTTTAGAATTGAACGAAAAAGTTGGCGAGCGCAATATTGAATTGAAAATATCGCATCGATTTATTAATAATCCTAAGTAAGAATATTTGAAAAGGATAGTCATTAACTCTCGAATAGCTGTATGCAAATCTTCTTTAGAAGAAATATGAATATCTGAGTTCATCGCACTTTTTTTACTTCATTTTAATTTTAAGTAGCATTTGATTCCCATCTAAATGCTCCATCCATCAATTCCATTTCACTTCTTTTTAAACCTATTTTTGCCTCGTTATGTTTCCAATTTTTGACCACCTCTAGAACTTCAGAAAGTATAGTTTTCATTTCACTTTCGCTTAAGCGAAAATACACTAACAAAGGTTGGTTTTTTTAAAGCTGCCCAATCTGCAAATACATAAT
Organism: Cellulophaga baltica; assembly: GCF_900102165.1. GTDB lineage: Bacteria > Bacteroidota > Bacteroidia > Flavobacteriales > Flavobacteriaceae > Cellulophaga > Cellulophaga baltica. Next base: position 273,012 of record NZ_FNBD01000002.1, on the reverse strand, counting down.
ATGTCAAATTTATTTTCACCATCTTTCTTATAATAAATCAAGGTCTTGTAGTTTTCTTCCAAATTCATCATCCACAGCAAGCTTTTTAAAATCATCTTCCAAATTCAGAACTCTGAATACATTAAAATAGGAACCAATGGCAACCGTAGGGTCACCCTTTTCTATTCTGTAAAGAGTAGACCTATTAATACCAGCACGCTCGGAAACCGTATTGGTTGTAAGTTTTCTCCGCTTTCGCCCCAACTTTATGTTTTCGCCCAACTGCTCAAATACTTTCTGATACTTCGGTAGGAGAATTACTTTTTTAGAGTTCATAATAGTGTATAATTACCGCAAATTTGCCATTATTGTGGATAATATGCAACATTTTTGTTCTGTATGCAATCTAGAAGAGAATTAAACAAACAATATCGTTACGCAAAAAAGTTATATTACAAGACAGTTAATACATTCAATGGTTCAATAGTCATTGGTGAAGCTTTATTAATAAAAAGTATTGTTAATGGATTCCACATATGATATTAAAGAAAGATCAGTTACTCAACGGCTGGCTGTTTTTTTAAGCCAAATTTTCAAGTTTTTTCCTTAAAACACCCATATCTTCTTTGATTTTAGAATTAATAACTTGTGCATAATGTTGGGTAGTCCGCAAATTTTTATGCCCTAACATTTTGCCTACGGTTTCAATAGGGACGCCATTAGAAAGTGTCACTGTTGTAGCAAAGGTATGGCGAGCTAAATGTGTTGTTAAATTTTTTGTAATACCGCAAAGGTCAGCAATCTCTTTTAAATAAGCGTTCGACTTCTGATTACTTAAGACTGGTAAGACACATTCCTTATTTACTACTTTTGGATGATCTTTATATTTTTCCAAAATATGAAGCGCATTTGGGAGTAGCGGAATACTAAATTTAGCATTGGTTTTCGTGCGTTTTGCTTCAATCCAAAGATTACCGTCTACGTTTCTGACTAAATTATCATGATTCAATTTCTGAACATCGATATAAGCTAATCCTGTATAGCAACAGAAAACGAACATATCACGAACTAAATCAATCCGTGGCCAGTTAATTTCAAGATTAATCAACCTTTTTAATTCTTCAGAAGTTAGGAATTCACGATCAACCCATTTAAACTTAACCTTGTAATTATAAAAAGGATCTCTTTCTATCCAGCCGTTGGCAACTCCCAATCTTATTATTTTTTTGAAGTTGTTGATATATTTTAAGGCACTGTTATGATTACAGTTTTTTATAATTTTCATAAAGTATTCAAAACGCGTAACAAACTTTAAGTCTATATCCTGTATAGGTAAGTCCTCTTTTTTGTATTCAGATCTTATAAATTCTGAAATATGGTTTCTTGTAGTGAAATAACGCTTCCATGTGCCAATAGCAAACTCTTTATCTACTAATTTTTTCATTTGGCGATTATGCTCATCAAAAACTACTAAAAGCATTTTAACCTCTCTATCCTTGCCTTGATAAATGTTTTTAATGTCTACGGCTGTAAATGGTTTTCCTTCTTCAATTAAAATATTATAAATTCGATTTACCTTATTGCGAACAGTATTCAAATACTGATTTAAAGTTATCGAATCCATTCCAGTACCGCGCATTTTTGAGGTCTTAGCACTCCATTTTTCAGGATCTATCTTGCGTGAAATACTTAATTCGCTCCTCTTTCCATTTACCGTTAAGCGCAAGTATATTGGGACTTTTACGCCTTTTTCGTGATGTTTTCCTTTGAGGTAAAATAGTTGTGAAAAAGAATTACTCATTTTTAGTACCTTTTTAATTCCCAATAAAGATATATAAAAGAAAAATAATATTTATATAATTAACATATAATCAGATGATTACATGGAAATCGGTGAGTAAAAAATAATAAATTAATACTCACCGATTAAGTCTCCTTTTAGATGGTATTATTTAATGGTTAACAATACTATTTAAAATGAAAAACCCTGTAAATCATATGATTACAGGGTTTTTAGTTTTAATTGAATCAATCTAGTGGAGCCGGGGAGAATCGAACTCCCGTCCAAACAAGCAATTACAATGCTTTCTTCATGCTTAGTTTTCAATTGATTTTCGATGCACAACCGACTGAAAACCGCCTATTGTACACTTAGCTTCTAAAATTTTTGTGATACTACCAAAGCAATAGTACCCTTGTGTTGACATTTCTGGTGCTCCTAATAGAATCGCCGCCAACAAGGGCTATTCCGGAACATCTCGCTTCTCTACCTAGTAGAGACGAGGCTAATCTTACTATAATTCAGATTAAGCGGCAAGAGCGTAATTATTTTCGCCAATTAAAAGTGTGGAAAATGTGATTAACGAGCTGTAGCCCAGCGCTCGGCATGCTTACATCCCAATTGGTCTCGCTGTCAAAACCAGGCGGCCCCTTGGAAAATTTTCAATGAACTAATCCGCTTTCAAAAGAAATTTCTTTTTTCTAGCGGATGGCAAAGGTAGTTCAAAAACTATTCCAAAAAAAGTTTTGCTTGTCATCTTGTCATATGTTACATTTACAACTATTGAATCGGTATAAGTTATAAAATTGTATTTATGAAATTCGGAATCATTAGAGAACGTAAAAATCCGCCAGATAGAAGAGTCGTGCTATCTCCTGACGCATGTCAAAAATTACGAACAAAGTATCCTGAGGCAGAGATAGCGGTCGAATCTTCTGCTATCCGAACGTATGCAGATGAAGATTATGAAAAAGCGGGACTTAGTTTAAGTGCAGATATGAACGAGTGTGATGTTCTTTTAGGGGTTAAAGAAGTGCCGATAGAAGATTTAATTCCGAATAAAAAATACTTTTTCTTTTCCCATACGATAAAAAAGCAACCTTATAATAGAGAACTGTTACGAGCTTTTTTAGATAAAAATATAGAAATGTATGACCATGAAGTCATTACCAATGAAAAGGGACAACGTTTGGTTGCTTTTGGTAGGTATGCCGGGATTGTAGGTGCGTATAATGGTTTTAGAGCCTACGGACTTAAGTATGATTTGTACGATTTACCCAAAGCAGAGACACTCATAGATCAACAAGCATTAATTGATGCGTTGAATAATATTAAACTACCAGCGATAAAAATACTTTTAACGGGTAAAGGCAGAGTAGGCAATGGAGCAAAAGAAATGTTAGATGCTATGGGGCTTAAAAAAGTAACGGTGGCAAATTACTTGTCTACCTCTTTTGAAGAACCTGTATACTGTCAGATTGACGCTTCAGAATATAATAAGCGAAAAGATGGTGTTCGTGGTAATAAGGCTGAGTTTTTTAAGAACCCTGAACTGTATCAAACTAATTTTGTTCGTTTTACAAAGGTGACTGATTTTTTCATTGCGGGTCATTTTTATGGTACGGGGGCCCCTTATCTTTTTACGAGAGAAGATGCAAAACATGAAGATTTTAGTATAAAGGTTGTGGCAGATGTAAGTTGTGATATTGATGGACCCGTGGCAACGACCATCAGACCTTCAACCATTGCAGATCCAATATATGGGTATGATCCTTTGACGGAAAAGGAGGTAGATTTTAAATCGACAAAGGCTATTGCTGTTATGGCGGTAGATAATTTGCCGTGTGAATTGCCAAGAGATGCTAGTGAAGGTTTCGGAGATGCTTTTCTAAAAAATGTTATTCCCGCATTTTTTAACAACGATAAAAATGGCGTATTAGAGCGTGCAAGAATGACACAAAATGGAAAGCTAACAGAGCGTTATGCCTATTTGCAAGATTATGTAGATGGAAAAGAGTAGCGGTATCTGATAAAATTTATAGCTATTGTTTAAAATGGGAGGTGGAGAAAGTTAATTTTTTTTACCTCCCATTTTATATACATTTGATTTTTTGATATCTATAAAAGTTACCGCAAGTACTCCCAACGTATAAGCTACTAAATCCTGAATACTAAAGCTATTGCCAAAAATTAAGTTGGCCCATTTATTTTGATCTAAGTTTAGAAGCTGTAAAAATGTGGTGCGTTGCAGAAACTCAACCGAATAAGAGAGAACTAATGTTATAACGGCAATTGATAATGGATTGGTTTTTATAAAGCTTCTGAGAAAACAATAGATAAGTATGACCACGAGAAAATCGCCCACAGTATGTCTTATGAAACCGGTTTTTAAATAGTAAGCAATAGCAATTTCAAGAGCTAAAATTGTGCTAAAGGCAATAAAGTGAATGTTATTAAAAGTGAACTTCATGACGCTTATTTTATAATTGTTTTTTAAAAAAAATAGTTGAAATAAATTGTCTTTGTTTCAAGATAGAGAACCGGGGGAATGAGGATTAAAAACCGTGCATGAATTAGATGTAGAGGTAGATTATGCCTATTGTCAAATTAATAATGATGATCAGAAGCGTACTAATGTTTTCTTCGTAATATTTGTAATTTATTAGGGTGTTAAAAAAAGCAGTGATTAACAGAATTACATTCATTAGACCAGCAATTACAGCAATAATAATTTTCACCATTAAAATGGCGTCCACGGCCAAATTAATTAAAAATAAAATTGTATTGATAAGAGAAGAATAGTAGGTGATTCTTACTACAGTACTATTAATTTTAAGGTTGAAATAAGACATCATTTTAATGGTAGATTAAGGAGTAAATGGAATATTCTTGCCAGCTTTTTTCTTTCTCTTGCTGTATAAAGCGAGAATATTTAGTAGTAATGCTAGCTTCAAATGCCGTTTCTTTTTTCTCTTCGCTATACTTTTTTAATTGAATACTGTTGGTGTCGCCTAAGTCAATAAGGTATTGAATATCTACATTTTCAATATTCTTTAAATTGTAATAGGTTATAGATTTATCCCAAGGAATTGTGGCGCTTACAAATAGCACTGCAAAAATAACAGCAACGTTTGATCGTATTAAATAGATGAAACTTTTGGTTTTTGATACTTTCAAGTAGGTAGTACATAAACCTGCTAGGATACATAGTAAGTATACAAAAACGCCAATTCTTTTATACGTTAATCCTAAAGTGACCACGTACATGTAATTTTTATACCACGTAAATAAGATCAGTATAAGGTTCATGGCAATCCAGCTATAGCATAAAATCTTAATATTCTGGCTTTTAGTGTAAAAATTAAGATCACCTCTAAAAAAATATAATATAATAGCAATAGCGCAGATAATTGACAATAATAGGGCGTAGACTCCTTGATGTACAGATTTTGAATATTCAGAATTTGTGCTGGTGTTAGCGTCTATTAAATAGATGAAATCAGTTATTAGAAAGATAAAAAGTAGACCATTTAATGCTATAAATATAATACTGCCAAGGGTGTACTCTTCGGCTAGTTTTTTACTTTGTTCCAATGAGAAACTTGGCGTGGACCTTTTCAGTGAATTGTCTTGTTCGGTATCTAAAGTTATAAGGGTCTCTGGGTAATAAGGCCTTAAAATATGTAAGAATATAAAGTATCCAAACACCGTAAATAGAAGCCATGGAAAGCTTAAGAAATCAAAATTTATTGCAGAAATAAGACTTCTGAAAACAGGATTAGACTTTTGATATAATAAAGAGAATAGTATAATTAATCCTATCGTGATACTCAGAGCTTTAAGGATAGTTTTAGTTTTAGAAGATAGGGTAGTACTTTTATGTCCCTCTTTTTTTAAAGAACTATTTAATTGATGAATAGAAGCTAATACCATGTTGGTGAGCCCTATGAACCAACTTAAATACAAGGAGTTTTTGGGAGCAATAGTTTTTCCTATATAAATTAGAAAGGCTAGAGCATGAATAAAAATCTTGAAATTTGTAGGATCTAGGAAGACCATTAATGCAGTAAACAGATAGGCAAGTGCATATTTTATAGTTTCTTTTTGCCCTTTATGCTCAAGGAGCACGAGAGTGATAGTTACTAAAGAAAGAATCACAAGGTTAATTCCCATAGTCTTGCTATAAAGTAGTAAACTAAACATTAAAGAGGCTAGAATTGATTTGATATGGATGTTCATAATATAATTTTTAGTGTATACAGAAGGCTGTTCTGATGTTGTGAATTGGTAGATGTACTAATTTTTGAAAATCTATTTGATAAAACTTAGAGGAGCTCTTGCCTCTCTTGTATTCATGGAGGAACCTTTTGTAATGAGAGCAGTAAAAAAGGGTGCCAATGGTGAGTACGGAAAAAAGATATAAACTCCTTTTTCCATTACCCCATAAAAAATATTGCATACTAATCTCTTCTGGAACTGTGGTTCCTATGTTTGTTAGTACATGGTAAATATCATGACTTTCTAATTTAGGTTGTAATTCAAAGCCGTGCTTGGTTAAAAAGTGGTGCAATTCTGCACCTAAAGAGCTGGGAGGTAAGGCTACTAATTCTTTCACAGTAACCGTCCATGGCTTATTTTTTTTAAAATACTTCTGATATGGTTTTTTGCTAATTTCATAAAGCTGTTCAAAAATAAATGCTTTCATAATTCAGGTATTAAAAGTACTTTGAATTTCAAAGTAAATAGATAAAAAAATAGATTAGAATTTCTTGATTAAAATTTCTAGTGCATCAATGTGCTTTTTAAATGCTGCTTTTCCCAAAGCAGTAGCAGAATATCTGGTATTTGGCTTTCTTCCTATAAATCGTTTCTCTACCATGATATAATCTTCTTTTTCCAAAGCTTTGGCGTGACTGGCTAAATTTCCGTCTGTAACATCAAGCAATTCTTTAAACATATTAAAATCAGCATATTCATTCACCATGAGTATACTCATCATGCCTAATCTGATGCGATGATCAAATGTCTTATTTATGTTATTTATAAGTCCCAAATCTAGTGTCTATCGTATTTGTAATACATAACTATTCCGTAAAGGATATGAAGAAATCCAAATCCTAAGGCCCAAAAATACAAACCATAACCTATATATTGTGTAGCTATTAAGCCAATAGTAATATTAGCTAGCCCTAAATAACGCACGTCTCCCAAAGTGTACTTACTTGCATTTAAACAAGCTAGACCATAAAATATTAAGGTAGCAGGAGCAATAAGCCCCATAGTCTGATTTTGTAGTAAAATGAAGCAGAAAAGACCTCCGGTAATAAGCGGCACCATAAAGTTAAAAAGCAAACGCTTAGAAGTCCTGTTCCATATTTTTTCTCCACTCTTTTTTGACTTTTTTCGTGTGAGTACTATTCCTGTAACGATGGAGGCGATCATTACAATCAAGGCAATCACCATTAACTGTTCGGGAGCACCAATACTTAAGAACAGCCTCTGACTATAGGTAGAAGTATTTTGAATGTCTGTAATAATTTTATGGGCAAAATAGGCACCAATTAAAGAATAGACTCCGGCTAATATTCCAGATAAACCACTAAGCGAAATAAAACGTGATGATTTATTCATCAAATTTTTGATTTCATGCAGGTCGTCTAAATAGTTTTTTGATTCCATCTTAAAGTACTTTGAAATACAAAGTAACTATAAATATTTTAATCTTCCTATGTTTATTTTAGAATTTTTACTGCTTATTATAATTGAAGTGAGAAGTTTAGATTGTTTTTCTTTTCAATAAAGGCTTTATGGCTACAAATGAAATCCACATAAAACCTCCGAAAATTAGTGTCCACATCCATGTTTCTTTCATGAATAGGGTATGGAAGATGCCGTAGAATAGAATATCAGGTCTAGAAATAATATCCCAAGAATTAAAGCGTAAGAATCTACCTAGGAATATTCCGAATCCACCTAGTAGACAAATGCTAAATATAACAAAATGGGTAATTTTGGTGCTGTACTTATGAGTTAGCAGATGAAATATATCTAACAAAGAAATAACACCCATGAGTAAGCCATTTACGGCAAAAATTAATATGAGTAGAAAATCAAACACCTGAATCCCATAATCATTATCGACATGTTTTAGGTCGGTAATAATGTAGGGGCTATTCGGGATGAATAAAAGCCAAAGAATAATGAAAAGTGCGCTAAGAAATTTAGACGTACTTATTTTTTGACTATATCGTAAAGTTTTAGAGAAAACTACGGGTAGAAAAGCTAAAAATAGATTCCAAAGTAGAAAAGTAAAAAATATTGTTCCCGTATATACTATTCTTCCAAGTAATGTTATCGTACCTAGTATGGTTAGGATCACTAAGATTTTATAGCGTCTATGTTTTTTTATATGTTGGATTATTTCTGTCAATTTTCGGTATAATCTAGTTTAGGTTAAAAACGAAGAATCCTCATTTTTGTTGCACTTTGCTATTGATCTCTCCAATTGTTGAGTAACGGAGGAAGTAGGCAATAAATGAAATTATTTTGAGTTTTTAATAACAAACTTAAAAACTACATAATGAAAAAATTATTTTGGTCCCTTATTTTAGTATTTACAGTCATGAGTTGTTCTAGTGATAAAGATGATTCTAGTACGGATAATATCAGTGATCAGACCCTTACTGGGACAGTAGAAGGGAAAGCTTTTACGGTACAGGGAGGTAAGGCTTTTTTTAGATCAAGTACGAGTACAGAAGAAATTACCATTTACCTAACCAATGAAAATTTTGGTTGCGATTCAGATATCTTTGATTATACGTTAACGGTGAATACTTCTGTTCCTAATATGGTAGGGGTATATACAGACGTTAACATTGTAACTCAAGATGGGAACAACACACCATTTAATAATTTAACAGAAACTATAGTAGAGATTACTGCTGTATCTGACACCGAAATTTCAGGAAAGATGAAACTCAACAAAGAAGGTTCAGAGGCGTTTCCTGAAAGTATTTTTGAAGGTGCTTTTACGGTTTCAATTTGTGAGTAAAGTACTTTACAAATAGCAAATACTAATAGAGGGAAAACAATTTGTTTTCCCTCTATTGTTTTATTTAAGGCCATTCACTGTTTTTCGAATAGCGACCAAATTGGTAAGAAGTTTTTCTAAATGATCTAAATGTAACATGTTGGCACCATCACTTTTTGCAATAGATGGGTCATAATGCGTTTCCATGAAAATACCATCTGCACCGGTAACGATACCTGCACGAGCTATTGTCTCAATCATATCAGGTCTGCCACCGGTAACACCGCTAGTTTGATTAGGTTGTTGTAAGGAATGGGTAACATCTAAAACCACAGGAGCGTATGCTTTCATGGTAGGAATACCTCTAAAATCTACAATCATATCTTTATAGCCAAACATAGTACCACGATCTGTAATAACCACTTGCTCATTGCCAGAATCGGTTACCTTGGTTACTGCATGTTGCATACTTTCCGGACTCATAAATTGCCCTTTTTTTAAATTTACAACTTTTCCTGTATTTGCAGCAGCCACTACTAAATCTGTTTGACGTACTAAAAAAGCTGGGATTTGTAAGACGTCTACATATGCCGCAGCCATAGCAGCATCTGTTACCTCATGAATATCCGTTACGGTAGGAACTTTGAAAGTCTCAGATACTTTTCTCAAAATTTTCAGTGCTTTTTCGTCTCCAATTCCAGAGAAGGAATCTACGCGGCTACGGTTCGCTTTTTTGAAGCTTCCCTTAAAAATATAAGGAATTTGAAGCTTATCTGTAACTTCAACAATACGCTCTGCAATACGCAGCGCCATATCTTCGCCTTCAATAGCACAGGGGCCACATAAAAGGAAGAAATTACCACTATTAGTGTGTTTTATTTGAGGTATCTTATCTAGATTCATTGGTACATATAATTAAGACTACAAAGATAATAGAATTTAGGTCGAATTACTATAGCTAGAACATGCTCAAAATCAGTCAAATAAAAAAATCACAACTTTCAGTTACACTTCAAAAAATAGCAGTACCTTTGCGCAAAATTTAGCAGGGAATAGTTCCTTTAATAAAGTATTTATGTCAGCAACAAAAAATATTGCCATTATTGCCCATGTCGATCACGGTAAGACTACCTTGGTAGATAAGATTATGTATCACTGTCAGTTGTTTAGAGAAAATCAAAACACAGGTGATTTAATATTAGATAATAACGATTTAGAAAGAGAAAGAGGTATTACCATTACTTCTAAAAACGTTTCAGTAGTATATAAAGGTACTAAGATTAATATTATTGACACTCCTGGTCACGCCGATTTTGGTGGTGAAGTAGAGCGTGTATTAAACATGGCAGATGGTGTTTTATTGTTGGTAGATGCTTTTGAAGGCCCAATGCCACAAACACGTTTTGTATTACAGAAAGCAATTGACTTAGGTCTTAAGCCTTGCGTGGTGGTTAATAAAGTAGATAAAGAAAACTGTACTCCTGAAGAAGTTCATGAGAAAGTTTTTGATTTAATGTTTGAATTAGGTGCAGAAGAATGGCAGCTAGATTTTCCTACAGTTTACGGTTCAGCTAAGAATAACTGGATGAGTGAAGATTGGAAAAAACAAACAGAAAATATAGAGCCATTGTTAGATATGGTTATAGAGCATGTTCCAACTTTTGAACCAAAAGAAGGAAATACTCAAATGTTAATTACATCTTTAGATTTCTCTTCTTTTACAGGTCGTATTGCGATTGGTAGATTGTTAAGAGGTGGTTTAAAAGAAGGGCAACAAGTTTCTTTGGTAAAAAGAGATGGTTCTATTGTAAAGACAAAAATTAAAGAACTTTATACATTCGAAGGTTTAGGAAGACTTAGAGTAGAAGAAGTTAAAACTGGTGATATTTGTGCCATTGTAGGTCTAGAAGGTTTTGAAATTGGTGATACTGTTGCTGATATTGAAAATCCTGAAGGGTTAAAAACAATTGCTATTGATGAACCAACAATGAGTATGTTGTTTACCATTAACGATTCTCCATTCTTTGGTAAGGATGGTAAATTTGTTACTTCTCGTCATATTAAAGATCGTTTATCTCGTGAGTTAGAAAAAAACTTAGCATTACGTGTTAATGATACTAATAGTGCAGATAAATTTTTAGTATTTGGTAGAGGTGTATTACACTTATCAGTACTTATTGAAACTATGCGTCGTGAAGGGTATGAATTACAAATTGGTCAACCACAAGTAATTATCAAGGAAATTGATGGTGTTAAATGTGAGCCTGTAGAGCAATTAACAATTGATTTACCAGAAGAAGTTTCAGGTAGAGCAGTAGAAATGGTATCTATGCGTAAAGGTGAAATGACGAGTATGGAAGCAAAAGGAAACCGTATGGTTTGTGAGTTTTTAATTCCTTCTCGTGGTATTATCGGTTTAAGAAACCAATTATTAACGGCAACTGCTGGTGAGGCTATTATGTCACACCGTTTCTTAGAGTATCAACCAATGAGAGGTGATATTCCTCAAAGACAAAATGGTTCTCTAGTTTCTATGGAAATGGGAAAATCTATTCCTTATTCTATTGATAAATTACAAGATAGAGGTAAGTTTTTTGTGGAGCCAGGAGAAGATATCTACGAAGGTCAAGTTATCGGAGAAAATTCTAGAGGTGATGATATGACAGTAAACATTACAAAAACTAAAAAAATGTCTAACGTACGTTCTTCTGGAGCAGATGATAAAGCAAAAATTGTACCTGCAATTAAGTTTTCATTAGAAGAAGCTCTAGAGTATATTCAAAAAGATGAATATGTTGAGGTAACTCCTAAGTATATTCGTTTAAGAAAAATATACTTAACGGAAAACGAACGTAAGCGTAACAAAATAGCTTAATATTTTAAGCATACTTTTAAATATAAACCCAAGATGAAAATCTTGGGTTTTTTTATGTAAGGAATTTATAAAAAAATCGACTATCCAATTTAACTTTTAAAATACATCAATGAAATTAGGATTAAATATAGCACTTGTTGCACTATTGTTGTTAATTGGATCATGTAAAGAGCAGCCTAAAAAAATGGAAGCTGTTGCAACGGAAGAGGTTCAGGAACCTGCTTATCATATTCCAGAAACTTGGGTAGCCAATAGAGTAGCAAAAGCAAAAGAAAGATTGAATGCTACAGATGCAGGTAAAATTGTTTGGAGCGCAATGGAGGCTCATGGTGGTTTGGATACATGGTATTCTAATGGTTATTTATCTTTTAGGTTTGATTACCAACCGTTAGATGGTTCTACCCGCAGAAACTCTTATCAGACCATCGATACGTGGAATAATAAGGCTAGGCACACCAGTTATACCGATAGTACGGCAATTTTTGGTTGGGATGGTAAAGAGGCTTGGGTGAAAGCTAAAGACAGTACTGCTTTTGAGTATGATACTAGATTTTGGGCCTTAACACCATTGTACCTCGCCGGACACCCATTTATTTTGGATGGTGAAGGGGTAAGTTTAGAACTATTACCAGAGAAAGAATACAAGGGTAAATTACAAGATGTTGTAAAAGTTACCTTCGGAGAAAATGTAGGAGATGCGCCAGATGATTTTTATATTTTATACTTTGATAAGGATACGCACATAAATAGTGCTACTAGGTACATTGTATCGTACCCGCAGTACTTTCCAAAAGGAGGTCATGCTCCAGAAAAAATTATGGAGATTGTAGGTCAAAAAGAAACGAACGGAATTCTTCTTCCAACAGGTTTAAAAACACATTGGTTGGATAAAAATGAAGAGATGGGAGAATACATTACAAAAATTGATATCAGTGATGTTACGTTTGTAGTAGAGGTTCCTGAAGATTATTTTTCGAAGCCAGAAGGTGCTACCGTTGTGCCTGCACAATAAGAAATTTGATTTAAGCTAATAAAAGAAAGCCTCTAATTTTTATAATTAGAGGCTTTTTTATGTTTAATAGACACTTGCTATCGTTTCTTTTTATAGGCTGCGGTAGCGGCACCAATTATTCCAGCATAATTTTGTAGCTCTGCAGGTATTACGCGGGTGTCAATAGTGATATGTTTTTCAAATTCGTCAAAGTATTTTGAGGTTCCACCGCCTATGATTATCAAGTCAGGAGAAACTATTAATTCAACATATTCTAAAAACTTATTGAATCGTTTTCCCCATTTTTTATAACTCAGTTTTTCTTTTTCCTTTACAGAGGCAGCTGCATAGTGTTCAAATTTAGCATGCTTTTTATAAGGAATTTGGCCTAATTCAAAATTAGGTAGAAGCTCTCCATTAAAAAATGCACCACTTCCTAATCCGGTACCAATAGTAATCATCAATACCAATCCTTTTTCACCTTTTCCTATTCCATAATTCATGGTGGCATAGCCCGCGGCATCCGCATCATTAATTACCGTAACAGGTAATCCTGTGAAATCACTGAAAAGTTCCTCCGCATTTACACCTAGCCATTTTTTACTTAGATTACCGTGAGCCTTACAAACACCATTTTTAATAATGGTAGGAAAACCACAACCAATAGGACCTTGATAATTAAAATGTTTTACAATTTTTGCAAATACTTCAGCGATCTCTTCTGGCTTTCCTGATTTAGGAGTTTCTATTCTAAAGCGCTCCGTAAGAAGTTCACCAGTTACTGTATTCACGAGTGCCCCTTTTATTCCTGAGCCTCCAATATCAATTCCTAATAAAGTCATTTGTGTGTTTTAATGGTATAGTAAAACAAAAGTAGCGAAAAATTAGTATGCGTTGTTGGCTTTTTATTTACTGCAGTAATTCTTGGTGGTGTAAATAATCAAAAATAATTTTGTCTACTTCAGAGACCAGTTCTTTGTCTTTGTAATTGAGCCAAATTATTTCTTCTATTTCAGAAGCGGCTTTTAACTCCCCAGTGTATTCCGCAAAATAACATGTCATCCGAACTAAAGTACCTGGTTTATGGCTGTCTGCTTGTGCTTCAAACACCCCTAGAAAGTTCAAGGTTTTTACTAGTAAATCTACCTCTAATTCCTCTTTGATTTCTCGAAGAAGTGCAGCATGATCTGTTTCATTGAGTTCCTTTTTGCCTCCAGGGATGTAATACGTACTTCTCCCAATACTACGAGTGCTTAAGATTTTTTTATCCTTTAGATGAATCCAAGCTATTTTATCTATAATCTGCTCAGTGGGTTCAATATAGTAATCAATAGAGTTTAAGGAATGATCAGGATCTAGCTTATCTAAAATGGTGTCTATAAGTTTTCCAAAACCGGTAAGCGTTCCTAATTGTTTGTTTCTGCCAAGAGCACTAGATATCGTTTCATCCCTATTTCCAAATTTATAGCCTAGTGGGGTTATCCATAGCGCATTAATCAAATGTTGCATGGCAACATTTCCTAATTGATCAATAGAGATGGCAACTTTAAGGCAGTATTCACCAACTCCTTTAAAACCTTTTCTATACAGATTTTGAAAAATTCCATATACAAAACCTAAGGGCAATGTTATGATAGATAAAATGATAGAAACCAAAAATAAAATAATCCCTATAAACGGTTTTATTTTTTTATCGGGCTTAAAATTTTCTTTTTTTAGAATCATTATCAGGTACTAGATGGGGTTAAGTAATGGGTGGTTCAGGCTTTAGGTAGCCCTCTGTTTTATCATTTATAATGATACATTAATTTTATCAAAGGTATTTCTGGTGTTAGTTTTTAATTGTTTAAACAGCTTTTTGAACCACCTCAAAAACTTTGTTACCATCACATTTAAGAGTTTTAGAAGGGTATTTCAAAATCAAAGCATAATCATGTGTAGCCATCAAAATGGTACGGCCTGTTTTGTTAATCTCTTGTAAAACTTTCATCACCTCTACACTAGTTTGTGGGTCAAGATTTCCAGTAGGTTCATCGGCTAAAATTAGTTCTGGATCATTTAGTAATGCTCTAGCTATGGCTATACGCTGCTGTTCACCACCAGAAAGTTCATGAGGAAATTTAAAGCCTTTAGTTTTCATGCCTACTTTGTCTAAAACAGTTTCTACTTGCGTGTCCATCTTAGATTTGTCTTTCCATCCTGTAGCTTTTAAAACAAATAGTAAGTTATTATTTATCGTACGGTCTGGAAGTAATTTAAAATCTTGAAAAACAATACCAAGTTTACGCCTTAAAAAAGGAATGTCATTTTCTTTTAATTTCCTCAAATCAAAATCTACAATGCTCCCAGTACCATGGTTTAAAGGTAGATCTCCATAGAGTGTTTTCATGAAACTACTTTTGCCACTTCCTGTTTTTCCAATGAGATAAATAAATTCACCTTGTTTTATTTCAAGATTAATATCATTTAAAACCAAATTTTCTTTTTGGAAAACAGAAACATCCTTTAGGTGTAATATACTCTCAGCCATACTTTTTAATATTGTTATAAAAGTAATAAGATATCATAGATATTAATGTGGACTATTAAAAAAAATACGCAAGAAGATGATTTTTCTATGTTTTTACCTGTATATGAATAAGTTAGTAAGTAATTTTGTTAAAACTGTAGGAAAAATAGCTAACTTAGGAGGAAATAATAACCATTAAACCTTTGAACTTTAATACATGGAAGTCAACCACCATAATAGAAGTGTTCAAGATTTACATCAAGAAATAGCACAACTAAGAGAGCAAAATAAGAAACTTCTTTTATTTCATTCTTCAAAACAAGAAATTCAGAGATCTTACGATGAATTATTGTTAAAGTTGAATACGGAAAGCGAAACCTACACCCATACCATTTTGGATAATATGGGCGATTCTGTTTTTGTAAAAGATGAAAAAAGCAGATTGCTTTTGGTCAACAATGCATTTTGTGAAATGTTCGGAATGTCTAGAAAGGATATTATAGGAAAAACACTAGCGGAAGATGTTGCAGAACATGAAAAAGAAGCTTTTCTTAAAATAGATAGTGAGGTTTTGAAAAGCGGAATTGAAAACATCAATGAAGAAACCCTAACGATAAATGGTGGAGAGCAGCGGGTTATTTCTACCAGGAAATCTAGATTCATTGATGCATCTGGAGAAAAATATATTATAGGTGCTATTCGGGATATTACCGTGAATAAAAATGCAGAAAAAGCATTATTAAGAAGTGAAAGTGAATTAAGAGAATTAAATATTACTAAGGATAAGCTTTTTTCAATTATCGGGCATGACTTAAGGAGTCCGTTTAATAATATTCTTACATTATCAAATCTCATGGAAGATGCGATTGAAGAGGGAAAAGTTTCGTTGCTAGCAGAGTATGTAGGGTTAATCAAAACCACATCTACATCAACACTAAGTTTGCTTGAGAATTTATTGACCTGGTCTAAGTCACAAAAAGACAAAGCTAATTTGCAAAAGGATAAATTGAATATTAAGGACTTACTTGATGAGGTGCAAGAATTTATTCAACATATGGCAACAACTAAAAACATCATAATAAAAGAACCATTTTTAGATACTGTTGAAGTTTTTTCGGATGAAAAAATGCTTAAAACTATTTTAAGGAACCTATTATCCAATGCCGTAAAGTTTACAAAATCTGGGGGGAGTATTCATGTTTCTGTTACAAAGAATGAAAGTGTCTTAGAATTTAAAGTTTCTGATACGGGCATAGGAATGTGTGAAAAAACAGCCAAAAAATTATTTGATGCCGAGACCAATAAATCATGTCGCGGTACCGCAAATGAAATGGGTTCTGGATTTGGATTGGTTCTGTGTAAAGAATTTGTGGAAAAATTAGGAGGTAAAATTTGGGTAGAAAGTGAAATGGGGAAGGGAAGCGATTTTAAATTTTGGTTACCATTATTGGTTTGATTTATCTCTGATGAAAGAGGGCTTTATTTCTGCTATTTATTATTTTTTCTGAGTTCATTTTGAATTAAAATTAAAAGTATCTTCGTTCTCATATACTTTAGGTACACTTTTTGTCGTTGTATCTTATAAACAAAGGTATTTCTTAATTGTTGGAGAACATTATGCAGAAGAAAAAAACCGCGTTATTGCTTAGTTTTATTGGAGCTTTGCATCTTTTAGGCGCTCAAGAATCAAAAATCTACACCCATGATCAAAAAGAGTATCAACAGGCGTTGACACTCTATAATAACGAACAATTTCAAGCTGCTCAGGCAATTTTTGAAAAGGTGAAATATAGTACAAAAGATCCGGAAACCGAAGCTAATAGTACATATTACGTTGCAAATGCTGCGGTACGACTAAATCAATTAGGTGCTGATAGGTTAATGGAAGATTTTGTAGAAAAATATCCAACCTCTACAAAAAGAAATTCAGCCTATTCCGATGTGGCAGAATACTATTTTGAAACAGGAAAATATCCTTACGCTTTAAAGTGGTATAAAAGAGTTGATCAGAATTCCTTATCGCAAAGCGAAAAAGATAAATTTAACTTTAACTATGGTTATGCTTTATTTTCTTCCAAAAACCCAAAGGAGGCAGAAACCTATTTTAATAAAGTTTCTAATTCTCCGGTATATGGTTCTCAGGCTAAGTATTACTTGGGGTATATTGCCTACCAGCAAGATGATTATGCAGGAGCCAATCAGCGCTTTGATCAAATTACGGATCAAAAAGTATTAGAAGAAAAATTATCCTACTATCAGGCAGATTTGAATTTCAAATTAGGAAAGTTTGAAGAAGCTATCGCATTGGCTAAACAGCAAATGCAAAGAGCAGACCGTCAAGAAAAGTCAGAATTGAGTAAAATTATAGGAGAGAGCTATTTCAACCTTAATCAATATGAAAATGCTGTTCCATATTTATTAGACTATCAAGGAAAAAGCGGAAAGTTTAGTAATACGGATTATTATTTCTTAGGATATAGTTATTATAAGCAAGGAGATTATACCAATGCTATTCAGCAATTTAATAAGATTATAGGAGGAGCAAATAGCGTTTCTCAAAATGCTTATTATCATTTAGCGGAATGTTACTTAAAGCTAGATAAGAAATCTGAGGCATTAAATGCTTTTAGAAATGCCTCTCAAATGGAATTTGTTCCTGAAATACAGAAAGATGCTTTTTTAAACTATGCAAGATTAAGTTATGAAATAGGGAATGCTTATGAAAACGTTCCTAATGTCCTGACCAATTATTTAGAGAAGTATCCAAAAGATGAGCATACAGTAGAGATTCAAGAACTACTAGTAGATTCTTATATTACGTCTCGAAATTTTGCTGGAGCCATGGAGCTTTTAGAAAAAAATAAATCTTACGCTAGCAAAGCTACCTATCAAAAGGTTGCTTTTTATAGAGGGGTAGAGTTATTTACTACTACGGATTATGCAGGTGCAATTGTGGTATTCAAAAAATCATTAGATAACGCTGAAGATCCTAAATTTAAAGCGAGGGCTAGTTATTGGAAAGCAGAAGCAGAATATAACATTAACTTATTTCGAGAGGCGTTGAACAGCTTTTCAGATTTTCAGAAAAACCCTCATGCTAAGTCTACACCAGATTATGCAGATTTTAATTATAGTTTAGGATATACTAATTTCAAATTGAAAGAGTATACCAATGCAGCAGCAAATTTTGCGTCGTATGTGGGTACAAGCACAGAGGTAAATAAAAAGCATGATGCTTATTTGAGATTAGGAGATAGTTATTTTGCTTCTAGTAAATATTGGCCAGCAATTGAAGCGTACAACCAAGCACTAGAAGGTGAAGGAAGTGAGAAAGATTATGCGGCTTTTCAAAAAGCATTGAGTTATGGCTTTATAGATAGAGTGCCTACTAAAATGGAAGAATTAAATGCTTTTATAGGTAGGTATCCTAAGTCTACGTTGAAAGATGATGTTCTTTTTGAGTTGGGTAATTCTTATGTGAGAGCAAATAAAGAAGAAGAAGGACTTAAAGTATATGACAAATTAGTCAGTGAATATAAAGGCAGTTCACTAGTGCCACAAGCTATTGTACGCCAAGGATTGGTGTATTATAATTCTAACAGAAGTGAACAGGCATTGACAAAGTTTAAAACTGTAGTGCGTGATTATCCTAACACGCAAGAAGCTGTACAAGCGGTAACTACCGCAAAGCTTATTTATGTAGATTTAGGAAGAGTAAGTGAGTATGCTCAATGGGTACGAGGATTAGATTTCGTAGATGTTACAGATGCAGAACTAGACAATGCAACATTTCAATCTGCAGATCAAAAATATATAGAAGGTAATACAGATCAGGCATTAAAGGGGTATCAAGCTTATCTAAAAGAATTTCCTAAAGGTTTACATACTTTAAAAGCTAGCTTTAATCTAGCGCAGTTATATTTTAGCCAGGGCGATAAAGATAAAGCGCTAGGACATTATAAAAATGTAGTAGATAGAGGAGCAACAGAGTTTGGAGAGCAATCTTTAACAAGGGTCTGTGAAATTTATATTGGCAAGGGTAATTATACAGCTGCATTACCATATCTAGAAAAATTAGAGGCAACAGCTAATATTCAACAGAACATCACCTTTGCACAGTCTAATTTAATGAAGGGATATTTTGCACAAAAAGAATACGCGAAAACAATTTCTTATGCGGAAAAAGTATTGGCATCTTCTAAAATAGACGACCGTATAAAAAGTGATGCACATACAATGATAGCGCGTTCTGCCATTAGAACAAATAATGAGGAGAGAGCAAAGCAAGCATACGCTCAAGTATTGACCATTGCTACAGGAGAATTGGCAGCAGAAGCCTTGTATTATGATGCGTATTTTAAAAATAAGGCAGATGATTTTGAAACCTCTAACGTTTCTGTTCAAAAATTAGCGAAAGATTATTCGGCCTATAAAGAATGGGGCGGAAAGGGATTAATTATTATGGCTAAGAATTTTGATGCCTTAGGAGATGCATACCAAGCAACATATATTTTAGATAGTGTGGTGGCTAACTTTTCCCAGTATTCAGAAGTAGTTGCCGAAGCAAAGTCGGAAGCCTTCCGTATCAAATCTAAAGAAGCAAAAAGCAATTCCTCTGTAAATCCAGAAAACTAATTATCAAGTTGCAAAAGAGACACTATATGCACAAGTTCATAAAAATAAGCACACTTCTTTTTTTAGGCGTTTTTCAATCTATAACGGCTCAAGAGAAAGATAAGGATAGTATAGGAACAGAAACAGTAACGGTTGTAAAAGCTTATAAGCCTACCGTTTCCGATGCCTTTAAAATCAAATCTGTTCCGCAGATTAATGATTCTATTGTTTTAAAGAAAAAGCCCATAGTTTACAGTATAAATTCTGTTCCTGTGGCGTCTACATTTACTCCGGCAAAAGGTAAGGCGGCAACAGTAGATAAGGTTCCACCTCCAATTTTGTATAATTCATATGCATCACTTGGATTTGGTACTTATGATAATGTCTTAGCAGATTTCTACACGAGTAGAACAATCAGTAGAGATGAGCGTTTAGATGTTGGATTAACACATCATTCTTCTAGAGGAGACCTAGATAGTATTGCTTTAAAAAATGCATTTTATGATACCAAATTGGTAGCGGCATATTCTAAAGGTGATTCAGACTTAAATTGGGGGGCTAACCTAGGCTTACAGCATCAATTATATAATTGGTATGGAGTACCGGTTGGTGCTTATAGTGATGAAATAATAAATGGTATAGATGCTAAGCAGAATTATTTCAATGCAGAAATTTCTGGATATGTAAACATGGATAATGCGTATTTAGAAAGAGGAGAAGCACTTATTCGTCGCTTTTGGGATGCTACAAAATCAGGGGAGAATAGAGCTATGCTAAAAGGTGTTGCTCAATTTCCGATAGGCGATGAAAATATCCGGATTAAAGGAAAGTTAGATTACTTGGGCGGCGTGTTTAAGAATGCTAGCTTAAACAGTACGGTAAATACACCAGAAATTAATTATAGCTTATTTCAAGTAGGAGTAGGTCCAAGTATAGAAATTCTTAGAGATGATTTAACCTTGAATTTAGGGGTGAATCTTGTCTTTGGATTAGATTCTGAAAATAGCGATAGTAATTTTTACATCTATCCAGATATCACTGCTAGTTACCGTGTTCTTGATGAAACTGTTATTGCCTATGGAGGTATCCAAGGAGAATTAATTCAGAACTCCTATTATGATTATGTAGAAAGCAACCCATTCGTATCTCCTACACTAACAGTGCAACCAACAGATCAAAAATATAACGCTTACGCAGGGATCAAAGGTCAGTTATTGCCAAGTTTAAGCTATAACTTAAAAGCTTCTTATAAGACAGAAAATAAGAAACCCCTATATAAGTGGAATCCAGAAAATACATTTCGTGATGACGAAAAAGGGTATTATTACAACAATTCTTTTGATGTATTTTATGACGACGTAAAAACATTAGGCATTTTTGCTGAGCTGAATGTGGATATAAAAAGAAATTTTTCTTTGGGTTTAAATGCTGAAGCTTATACCTATTCGACAGAAACAGATAATCCAGCATGGAATTTACCTAAGGTAACAAGTTCTGTATTTCTAGATTATCAAATAGACAAACAATGGTATATGGGAGCGACCTTGTTTTATGTGGGCGAGCGCCAGGATTTACAGGCATCTGTGGTACAAAATGCAAACCCAGTAGATTTTCCATCCACGATAGTTACCCTAAATAGTTATTGGGATACCAATGCACACGTAGGATACAGATTTAATGAGCAGTTATCAGTGTTTGTAAAAGCAAATAATATAGCAAATTCGAACTATATGAGATGGGCAAATTACCCAGTTCAAGGCTTTCAGCTTTTAGCAGGTGCTACCTATAAGTTTGATTTTTAAATAATTATAATTATATTCGTAGGAAATAGTAAATGTATCCTACAAAAATTTGTAGCTGAAAACATATTTTTTAGCACAATTAAAAGTCATTTGTAGAATTCTACGAGTGACTTTTTTTATTTGACAGATATTTTTTTATTCATAAATATTTTAGAAATGAAAACGTTCCCCCCAATCATGTTTTTGTTTTTTATGCTATGTACTTTAGTGGTAAAAAGCCAGAACTTAGTAAAAAATCCAAGTTTTGAATCTAATTATAAATGTCCAGAAAAATTTGGTTCCTTAGATATTGATGCTAAAAATTGGCATAAGCCCACATTAGGGACTACAGATTACTTCAATACCTGTAGTAAAGAATTACCAGTAACTGATAATTTTATTGGCTCTCAATTGCCCTTTGATGGAAATGCATATGCTGGAATGTATTTATATGCTCCTAATGATTACCGAGAATATATTACGGCAGAATTAGAAACCCCTTTGGAGAAAGACAAACTGTATAAGGTTTCTTTTATGGTGAGCTTAGCAGATGATGTAGAGTTTGCTATCAAAGAGTTCGATGTGCTATTATCTCCATCGGTTTTTGAATTGAATACCTCAAAACATTTAGATATTAGGTACTTTTCGCGGTCAGCTCAGGTTAATTTTAAGCGCATGCAATCTCATGAGTATTTAGATAATACAGATTCATGGGTAGAGATATCTGCCAACATTATGGCTAAAGGAGATGAGCAGTTTCTAACTATCGGAAATTTTAGTAATAATAAAGATACATTTACACAAGTAGTTAAGAAAACTTCACGTAAATCTGCGTATTATTTTATAGATATGGTGTCTGTTGAGATGATACCTAGTTATACGCCTAATCAGTTATATGTTATAGAAGAATTGCTTTTTGATTTTGACGAAACTAGTATAGAAATAGCGTACAATAAGCAGTTGTCAGATTTAGTAATTTATTTAAAAAGTAATCCTAAATTAAACGTTTACTTGTATGGTCATACAGACGCTATGGGATCTGTAGCCTATAATGATGAGTTATCTGAAAAAAGAGCTGCAACTGTAGCTAAATTTTTAGAAAAATCTGGATTAAGTAAAAATAGGATTTCTTGGAAAGGTTTTGGTTTAAAAAAACCCGTAGTAAGTAATGAAAAAGAAGATGTTCGGTTTAAAAATAGGAGAGTAGAATTTCTACTGGCAGAACCACAAAGTACTTATGCTAAGAATCTGTATGAAGACGGTCAGTAATTTTAATATTTCTTTGTTAAAATCTACAAGATAATATACTTAACTTTCACGACTAATCTAATGTGTAATATACCTTATTTAGTTGCTGTCTGAACGTATGAATCCAAAAACCAAAAGAAAAAAACAAGCCAAAATATTGCGAATATTTAGAAAAATTCACCGGTTAATGGGGGCTTTTTTATTCTTTTTTTTCTTCTTTATTTCGGTTTCGGGGCTCTTACTAGGTTGGAAAAAAAATAGTGCAGGCGTTCTTCTTGCCGAAACCCAAATAGGGTCTAGCTCAGAATTTTCTGAATGGTTGCCATTAGGTGTGCTTTACGAAAAAGCAGCCAGAGTAATTAAAGATTCTGTCGCGAAAAATACACCATTAGCTTTAGATCGTGTAGACATCCGAAAAGATAAAGGGGTGATTAAGTTTATCTATGAAGACTATTACGGTTTACAATTAGACGGCGCTACAGGACAGTTACTAGAATTTGGCAAACGCCAATCAGATTTTGTAGAGAACATACATGACGGTTCTGTCTTAGATATTTATTTTAACACTTCAGGAAGTCCTATTAAAATACTGTATACAACAGTGATGAGCATTGCTTTATTGTTTTTTACCATCACGGGTTTTTGGCTTTGGTATGGTCCAAAACGCATGCGTAAATCCGCTTAATTTTTTTTATGTTCCATACGTAAGATTGATGTAATATCAATTGTTTTTTAGTCTACATTTACCTCCTAAATTTTTAACCTTAATGTCTATTATTAAGAAAGTTAGAGCGGTAGATAATCTGTACGCTGGTCTGGATAAAGAAATTGCTTCTTTTCAGGAGAAAACTTCCTTGCATTGCAAGGCTGGTTGTGGTAAATGTTGTACGCATGCCGAAGTAGATGCGTCTCCATTAGAATTTCTTCCTTGGGCATATCATTTATTTGTTAATGGCTTGGCAGGGGAAACTTTAGATACTTTAAAGGCAGGTTCAAGTGCAGTATGCCATATATACCAACCACTTTCGTTAGTGGATAAAAACAATGGTAATGGTAAATGTAGTGACTATATCTACAGAGGTCTTATCTGTAGGTTATTTGGCTATGGTGCCAATCGTGATAAATTTGGTGAAATGCGTTTGGCAACTTGTAAAATAATTAAAGAAGAGCAGGCTCAGAATTTTGATGAAGCAAGAATAAGCATGCAAAAAGGCTTGTATGTTCCGGTTTTTACGGATTACTATATGAAACTTTCTCAAATAGACTTTATTCTAGGCAACCAAATAGTTCCTATAAACAGAGCTTTAATCTTAGCGATAGAGGAGGTATTACAATACTACGCCTACCGCCCATTTCCTAGAGGATTTAAAGATTGTGCTTAATTCTTTAAATCTATTTCTTTTAAATTTTGAATTCTATTACGTTCTAAGAAAGCATCAATACTTTCAAAATGTTCGATAACACGTTTGTCTTTAAATTCAAATACTTTCTGAGAAAGTCCTTGTAAAAAGTCACGGTCATGAGATACTAGAATTAATGTACCATCAAAATCTAATAAAGCTTCTTTTAGAACATCCTTAGATTTCAAATCTAAGTGGTTCGTAGGCTCATCCAGAATTAACAAGTTTACGGGTTCTAATAATAATTTAACCATTGCTAATCTTGTTTTTTCTCCTCCAGAGAGTACGCTTACTTTCTTTTCAACATCTTCTCCTCCAAACATGAACCTTCCTAAGATGTTTTTCATTTGTGTTCGGATGTCTCCTTTAGCAACTTCATCTACCGTTTGAAAAACGGTTAGGTTTTGATCTAATAATGATGCTTGGTTCTGAGCAAAATACCCCACTTTTACATTGTGTCCTAATTGGCACTCTCCTTCAAAATCTATTTCACCCATAATCGCTTTGATCATGGTAGATTTACCTTCACCGTTTCTTCCTACAAAAGAAACTTTTTCTCCACGAGAAATACTCATGTTAGCATCTTTAAACACTACATGTTCTCCGTAAGTTTTGGTCAATGCATTTACGGTAACAGGGTAATCACCAGAACGCTGTGCAGGAGGAAATCTCAAGCGTAATGAAGCATTGTCTATTTCATCAATTTCGATAATTTCTAATTTTTCCAACATGCGCTCTCTAGAAGTAACTTGGTTGGTTTTAGAATACGTGCCTTTAAAACGATCAATAAATGCTTGGTTGTCTGCAATAAATTTTTGTTGCTCTTGGAACGCTTTTATTTGATGGCTTCTGCGGTCTTCTCGCAATTGTAGGTAGTGAGAGTAGTTTGCTTTATAATCGTAAATGCGCCCCATAGTTACCTCAATGGTTCTATTGGTGATGTTATCAATAAAAGTTTTATCGTGAGATATAACCACAACGGCTTTTGCCTTATTTAAAAGAAAATCTTCTAACCATATGACAGATTCTATGTCTACATGGTTGGTAGGCTCATCTAATAAAATAAGATCTGGCTTTTGTAATAATATTTTAGTCAACTCAATACGCATACGCCAACCACCACTAAATTCGCTCGTTTGACGGTGAAAATCTTCACGTTTAAACCCAAGTCCGGCTAAAGCTTTTTCAACCTCTGCTTCATAGTTAATTTCTTCTAAGGCGTAATATTTTTCACCTAAATCAGATACTTTCTGAATGAGCTTCATGTATTCGTCAGACTCGTAATCTGTTCTAGTTTCTAGCGCAGTATTTAATTCAGCCATTTCTTTTTGCATGGTGAATACTTGAGCGAAAGCCTTAGATGCTTCCTCAAAAACAGTACAATTATCTTCTGTCAATAAATGTTGTGGTAAATAAGCAATGACGGCTTCTTTAGGGTAGCGTATATTGCCAAGTGTTGCTTTTTGTACTCCGGCAATAATTTTCATCATGGTAGATTTTCCAGCACCATTCTTTCCCATTAAAGCAATTTTATCCGTTTCATTAATTACAAATGAAACGTCACTAAAAAGGGTGTCGCCACTAAACTCTACTGCAATATTATCTACCGAAATCATACATTATATTTTGAAGCTGCAAAACTAGTTAAAAGCTAGATAATTGCAGCTACCTTTTTTGTAAGCGCTAGCGTTATTTTTCTTCTAGTTTTAATATGGATGTTGTATACGCTCTAATTTGCAGGCATAAATCGCCATTTGCTATAAGAGATTCCCCGTAACTGGGGAATATTTCTTTGAGCTTATTTTGCCATGCTGCTGTTTTCATTTGAATAGGGAAGCATTCTTCCAATACGTTTAACATAATGGAAACTGCTGTTGATGCTCCAGGGGAAGCCCCTAGTAGAGCGGCTAGTGTTTTGTCTGTGCTACTTACAATTTCGGATCCAAATTTTAATACCCCACCTTCTTTTTTATCTTTTTTGATAATTTGCACCCGTTGCCCCGCAGTAATTAATTCCCAATCTTCAATTTTAGCTTCAGGATAATATTTTAATAAAGCTTCAAAACGCTCTTCTGGAGACTGTACCACTTGCTCAATAAGGTATTTTGTTAAGGAGATGTTTTTTAGTCCAGCAGATAATAAAGGAAATATATTGTGGGCATCTATAGATAGTGGGAGATCAAAATAAGATCCGTTTTTTAAAAATTTTGTCGAGAAGCCGGCATAAGGGCCAAATAATAAAGAACGCTCGCCATTTAGCATTCGCGTATCTAAATGTGGCACAGACATAGGAGGGGAACCTTCTTCGGCTTTGCCATAAACTTTAGCTTCGTGTAATTTTGCAACCTCAGGATTATTGCATTTTAGAAACTGACCGCTGACAGGAAAACCACCAAAACCTTCACCTTCGGGAATTCCAGATTTCTCTAGAAGTTTTAGCGCACCCCCACCAGCACCAATAAATACAAAGTTGGTGTTAATTGTTTTCTCTTGATCTGCATGTAAATCAGTTACTTCAATAGTCCAAGAACCATCTTTTTTTTGTTCAATATCTTCTACTTGATGGCCTAAATGAATGGTAACGCCATCACATGTTTCTAAATAAGAAATCATTTTACGGGTAATAGCTCCAAAATTAACATCCGTACCTATAGGCATTCTGGTAGCTGCAATTTTTTCATCGGCAGTTCTTCCCTTCATCATCAAAGGTATCCATTGCTTAATTTCTTCAAAATCGGTACTGAATTTCATCGCCTTGAAAATATCATACTTTGTCAAGGCTTCGTGCCTTTTTTTTAGGAATTTTATATTTGCATCACCCCAAACAAAACTCATATGATCAATATCATTGATAAATGGAGTATCTGCTTGTATCAGATTGTTTTTTACGAGATATGCCCAAAACTGTTTAGACATTTCAAACTGTTCACTTATTTTTAATGCTTTAGAAATATCAATATCCCCAGCATCATTTTCGGGGGTGTAATTTAATTCACAAAAAGCAGAATGTCCTGTTCCTGCATTATTCCAGGCATCTGAACTTTCTGCACCTACGGCATCTAGCCTTTCATAGATACTAATAATAGCATCAGGAATAAGTTGTTTCAATAGTACGCCTAATGTGGCGCTCATGATTCCGGCTCCAATTAAGGTAAAGTTATTTTTTGTGTTCATAGGTAGTGTTTATTGCATTTAAAGTTAAGAAATGGAAAGCAACTTTTAATAGTAACAGTAGAATCATTCTTATAGTATGAGCTATTCGCTTTCTTTTTGGTTAAACAAAAGTGCTTGTTTTTATAGAAAATTGTACTTTCAGGGTCAGAATAAATAATCTAATGCACGCTATCATGAAAAACCTTTGTATTACTTTTTTTACACTATTAATTGTGAGTTGTACTCCGTCTAAAGAACAAGTAGATTTAATCGTTTTAAATGGAAACGTTTATACCGTTGATGACTCTTTTTCTAAGACAGAAGCATTTGCTGTAAAAGAGGGGAAATTTATTTTCATTGGGACTAATAAAGAAGTGCAGGAATTTTACGAAGCAAAAAACATAGTAGACGCGGGAGGAAAAACTGTTGTTCCTGGATTGATAGATGCACATTGTCACTTTTACAGGTTAGGAGAAAACCAACAAGCTGTAGACTTAGTGGGGACATCGAGTTTTTCTGAAGTGTTAGAACGTGTTCAAGCGTTTCAAACAGAAAATAAAAAGGAGTTTATCTATGGTCGTGGCTGGGATCAGAATGATTGGGAGGTAAAAGAGTTTCCAACAAAAAAGGAGGTAGATGAATTGTATCCTGATACTCCAATTGCTATAGAACGTATTGATGGGCATGCATATTTGGTAAACCAGAAAGCTTTGGATTTGGCGGGTATAACAAATGAAACAGTTGCTGTAGGAGGCGAGATAGTTAAAATTAATGGCGCATTAACAGGAGTGCTTGTAGACGGTCCAATGGGCTTAATTGATGCAATTATTCCCAAACCTTCGAAAAAAACCATGATTGCTGCATTGAAAGATGCAGAACGTATTGCTTTTGAAAACGGACTTACCACTGTGAATGATGCCGGCTTGCCTAGAGAAGTTATTGAGTTAATTGATAGCCTTCAGCAATCAGGCGATTTAAAAATTCGTTTATATGTGATGATTGCCAACTATCCGGAGAATTTAGATTATTATTTAACTAAAGGGATTTTAAAAACAGACCGATTAAATGTTAGATCTGTAAAAGTATATGGCGATGGCGCTTTAGGGTCTAGAGGTGCGGTAATGAAAACACCTTATTCAGATAAAGAGCATCATTTTGGAGCAATGGTTACTCCAGTAGATGAGATAGAAAGCTTGGCGCATAGAATAGCTGCTACTGAATTTCAAATGAATACGCATGCTATTGGTGATTCTGCCAATATTGTGGTGTTAAGAGCTTACAAAAACGCCCTGAAAGGTAAGGAAGACCGGCGTTGGAAAGTAGAACATGCGCAGATATTAAGTACACCAGACTTTGATTATTTTGAAGATGGAATTATCCCTTCGGTACAGCCCACGCACGCAACAAGTGATATGTATTGGGCAGAAGATAGAATAGGGGCAGACCGCATGCCTGGGGCTTATGCCTTCAAAACGCTTTTAGATAAAGCAGGTATGGTAGCGCTAGGTACCGACTTTCCTGTGGAGCAAGTTAGTCCGTTTTATACCTTCTATGCCGCGGTGGCTCGTAAAGATTTGAAAGGGTATCCTGAAGAAGGTTTTCAAATGAATAATGCTCTGACAAGAGAAGAGGCATTAAAAGGAATGACCATCTGGGCTGCTTACAGTAATTTTGAAGAAGACGAGAAAGGAAGCATTGAAGTGGGGAAAATGGCAGATTTTGTTATCCTAGATAAAGATATTATGACGGTTCCTGAAGAGGAGACGCCGAACATTAAGCCAGAACAAGTTTTTATTTCAGGAGAGAAAATGAACTAGGTGTTTTTGTTGTTAAACAATTGGGCATACTTTGTGCTGTTCCTGTAGACATCTTCAGATAAACCCTTAAGCCAGGTGAGTTGGTTGGTGACCAAATGCGCTTCTTGTAATTGTAAGCGCATTTCTAAATCTATCTTGTGCTGACCTTCTTTTATTTGTTGGTCTCTTTGGTTGGATAGTGTCGTAAATGAACTTTTTAAGGCCTCTTCTGCGGTTTCAATTTTTTTATGCTCCTTAATTACAGCTGTTTTATTTTCAGATAAGAGGGTTTCTGCATTTTCCAATTGGTTTTCTATATGGGAAATAAAAGCGTCAAAATTTTCACTAGACGCCGTAGTGGTATGATTTTGAATAAAACTACCCATAGAGGCTAATGCCGATAAGAAGGTATTGTTTAATGAGACAAATTCATAAATAAGTTGCATCTCTTTTTGTTTAGATTTGGGGTCTTGAGTCATGCGTTGAAAAGCAGCATTTAAATTGCTAATAGCTAAGAATGCTTCCTTACGAGCTACTTTGTAATCTAAGTTTTTAATTTCTTTCGTGTGGTAAATTTTGCTGACAGCGGCCAAATACGCTTTATTTTTCTGAATGGAATTTATAATCACGGGACTCAAATTCATAAACTCCCACGAAGGCCATAGGGTGTAATTAGCAATCACAGCAAGTAAGGCTCCAATAAAAGTATCAAGCACGCGAAATTTAACCACCACTAGGCTATTAGGTTCCAACAGTGCATATACAAATATCACATTTATAGTAATAAATGCAGCGGCAGAGCGATAACTTTGCTGTATTAAGGAAAACGCAATAACTAATGATACGGCAGCTAGAACCATATATACCATAGTATTACTAGTTATAAAGATAATGGCTAGCGCAAATAGAGCGCCTATGATAGTTCCTATAATTCTATTGATGGCTCTTTCTTTGGTCAAGCCATAGCTTGGCCTCATTAAAACAATTAAAGTAAGCACTATCCAATACGGATTTTTTATTCCGATGAGCGTACCAAAAGTAAAACCAAAAACAATGGCGATAGTTAGCCTAAGTGCATGGCGGAATATGGGCGACTTAAAAGTGAAATGTTGCGCAATAATTTGAAGACTATATTCCTGTGTGGTTATAAATTGAGTAGCTTCTTTATCTTTAAATGATATTTTATCTTTGGTAACATTGTTCATTACCCTTCTTATGGCACGTATTTTTGTTACTTGCTGTTGTTGGTAATCTTGAAGGTTTCTAAGGGTTATGATTCCTTCTCGGCCAGCAGGGAGTTCTACTGACGCAATGTAGTTTTGAATGGTTTTTTCAATTACGGCAAGTCCGTCTAAAAGTTCGTTCTTATTTTGAACTTTTTTCTTATTCATTAATATTTTTGACAATACCTGCAGGTGATTGCCCATGGTGGTATTCAGCGTTTTAAATTCTTTCAGAACAGAACGGTCTTTAAAAATGACATCTATTTTAGAATAATCTAAGGTATTGGCTAAGGCTAGTTCTAAAATATCAATCAATGAAATAAAAATTAAAACTCTTTTTTCATCAAAATGAGATCTTCCTATTTGTTTTCTTTCGCTTAAAAGAAGTTCTCTTAAAATTTCGTGCTTCTCATTAAGCTCTGTTTGTAGTTTTAAAGTTTTTATTAATAGCTGATCTCTTTTTTCTTTTTCTATTAATAATTTACCCCTAACTTTTAGATAGCTGCCGGTAATGTGTAAAGTTTCTGAAAGTAATTGATCTTCATCTTTTTTAGGTGCTATCCAATGAGATAGGCATAATACTAAGAGAAACCAGAGTCCGCCGATACCAATAAGACCCACATAGGTCCAGATACCAATAGTGGTATTTCTACTCACGAGACTCAAGACAATGGCTAGTAAGCCGCAAAAGGCAATCAAAGACCCGCGAAAACCATACGCCGAGATTAAGGAAATAAAAAAAGATAAGATGGCTATGGTAAGGAGTAAAACTGCAAAATTCTGCTTGGCGTATGATACAATTAATGTTACAGCCATAGTGAGCACAATACTAATAAGTGTACTATAGATTTTTCGTCTTAAAGTACCGGGAATATTACCAGGAATATTGAGAAATACGCCTATAGCTATAGGAATGGCATAAGAAATATGGCCAAAAAAGTTGAAAATGATTAGAGGTGTTATTACGGCCACCGTCTGCAGCACTCCTTTGTAAAAATTGGAACTTTTAAGAAATAATAGAATGTCTTTTAGAAATTCCTTAACCATACATCAAAGATAGTTTGTATTTGTTATGATATATGGAAGATACTGCGAAAAATTAGGAAAAAAAATAAGCCTGAAGTAAAAACTTCAGGCGCTATAGTGTCAATCGTAATTTGAAAATTACATAGTAGCTGCAACTGGTACGGCAACTCTAACAGTTCCCCATCCAATAACTAAATCAGCACTTTTATCACCTTCTTTAAATGCCATAGAAAAAGCATCTAAAGATTCGGTACCCTTGCTAACTGCTCCTTTTACACGAACAACATCTGCGCTTTCATCATAAGAATAAGCACCCCATTGGTTTAATTTACTGTTTAAAATAACAGTCCATTCATTAGCACCAGGGATGGTAAATAAAGAATACGTTCCGGCTTTTACTGCAGATCCACCAAAAGTTACATCTGTATAAAAAGTTACTTCCACAGCTTCATTCGCACCAGTTCTCCATACGGCACCAGCAGGAGCTAATTCTGCAATAGAACGCCCTTTTAATTGTGGTCTGCTATAGCTAACTTTAGCTACCTTCTCAGATACTTTGTAACTTGTAGGGTACGCAGCTACATCCATCGGACTCTTGTCTAATCCGCTAAATTTTTGAGCACTTGCTGTAGTGCTAAATACTAAACATACTACTACGGCTGTAAGGGTAAGAATTTTTTTCATAATCATAAGGTTTTAATTTGAAACATATACTAGAGTATATCTCTTAGTAATGGGGTACTAAAGTCGGGCAATTTTTCTAAACTTACAAAAAAAGAGAAATTAGAGTTGAAAATTCTGTTATAGTTTCATTTTAGTATTATTTTATAACTTAAAGTTTCATATTGTTACCTTTTTTTAATTTATGGTTTTTTTATTAAACCAATTCATGCATCTTTGCTTTAAAATTGCTTATAATATAGAATAATATGTGTGGAATAGTATGTGCATTTGATGTAAAAGAGAGTACTGAGGACTTAAGGCCACAGTTACTAGAGATGTCTAAAAAGATTAGACATAGAGGACCGGACTGGAGTGGAATATTTGCTAATGATAAAGCAATATTAGCGCACGAGCGTTTGTCTATTGTAGACCCAGCTTCTGGAAAGCAACCTTTATTCAGTAAAGATAATAAGTTGGTACTTGCTGCTAATGGCGAGATATATAATCATAGAGAGTTAAGAAAGCAGTTTGTAGGGAAGTATGATTTCCAAACAGAATCTGATTGTGAAGTAATAT
This sequence comes from Cellulophaga baltica, assembly GCF_900102165.1. Taxonomy (GTDB): domain Bacteria; phylum Bacteroidota; class Bacteroidia; order Flavobacteriales; family Flavobacteriaceae; genus Cellulophaga; species Cellulophaga baltica. The sequence goes on along the minus strand of NZ_FNBD01000002.1, from coordinate 240,368 downwards.
TGGCCTTATACCAAGAAAAAGGTGTGAGCTTTCTTGATGAAATGAACGGAATTTTTGGTTTTGCCATATACGATGCTGAAAAAGATGAATATTTTATCGCTAGAGATCATATGGGGATCATTCCTTTATATATGGGCTGGGATAAAAATGGTACTTTTTACGTAGCCTCTGAGCTAAAAGCCTTAGAAGGTATTTGTACTAAAATAGAACTTTTTCCTCCAGGGAACTATATGCATAGTTCTGATGGAGAGTTAAAGCAATGGTATACGCGTGATTGGATGGAATATGATGCGGTTAAGGATAACGAGACTAGCATAAAGGAAATTAAAGAAGCTTTAGAAGCAGCGGTGCATAGACAATTAATGTCTGATGTACCTTACGGGGTGTTACTTTCAGGAGGTTTAGATTCTTCGGTAACTTCTGCAATTGCTAAGAAATATGCTCAAAAAAGAATAGAGTCTGATGACGTTGCGGATGCTTGGTACCCACAATTGCACTCTTTTTCTGTAGGACTAGAAGGTTCTCCAGATTTAGCGGCGGCACAAAAAGTTGCGGATCATATTAAAACCATACATCATGAAATAAAATTCACGATTCAAGAAGGCTTGGATGCTATTAAAGACGTGGTGTATAACTTAGAAACATATGATGTAACTACTATTAGAGCTTCTACTCCTATGTACTTAATGTCTAGGGTTATTAAATCTATGGGGGTCAAAATGGTATTATCCGGAGAAGGGGCAGATGAATTGTTCGGAGGGTATTTATATTTTCATAAAGCACCAAATGCTAAAGAGTTTCACGAAGAAACTGTTCGTAAACTAAGCAAGCTTCATATGTATGATTGTTTGCGTGCGAACAAATCATTAGCTGCTTGGGGTATAGAAGGTCGTGTTCCTTTCTTAGATAAAGAATTTATGGATGTTGCGATGCGTATTAACCCTCAAGATAAAATGATTAACGGAGAGCGCATGGAGAAGTGGGTTGTTCGTAAAGCTTTTGAAGATATGATTCCAGAAAGTGTAGCTTGGAGACAAAAAGAACAGTTCTCTGATGGCGTAGGGTATAGCTGGATTGATACTTTGAAAGAAGTAGTAGCCGAGGAAGTTTCTGATGAACAATTGGCAAATGCTAAATTCAGATTCCCGTTACAGACACCAACATCAAAGGAAGAATTTTATTACCGTGCAATTTTTGAATCACATTTCCCTTCAGATGCTGCGGCGCTTTGTGTGCCACAAGAGGCTTCTGTAGCGTGTAGTACTAAAATTGCATTAGAATGGGATGAAGCGTTCAAGAATATGAACGATCCATCTGGTAGAGCAGTAGCCAACGTGCATTCAGATGCTTACGTAAAAGCTTAAATATTGTAAATAAGAATTACCACTGTTTTCAGTTTTAATTATAATTAGTCGAAAAGAAGCACCCTATTAGGGTGCTTCTTTAGTATTGAAAACTACTGATTTTTTCAAAAGGAGTCGCCTAGCGCATTTTCCACAATTATTGTTGATAACTTACTGTTGTCATTTTGTTATAAAACCCTATTTCCATTGCGTATTGCTTATATTTGTAAGATTGCTAAATTTATATTGAAACCATTAATTTATGAGCGAAGAAGCAAATAAAGACGAGCAAAAAAAGAATAATTACTCAGCGGATAGTATTCAGGCCCTAGAGGGTATGGAACATGTACGTATGCGTCCTTCCATGTATATTGGAGATGTAGGAGTTAGAGGTTTACATCACTTGGTATACGAGGTTGTAGATAACTCTATTGATGAAGCAATGGGTGGACATTGTGATACGATAAGTGTTGCAATTAATGAAGATAACTCTATTACGGTTAGAGATAACGGTCGTGGTATTCCGGTAGATATTCACAAGAAAGAAGGCGTATCGGCATTACAAGTTGTAATGACCAAGATTGGTGCTGGTGGTAAGTTTGATAAAGATTCTTATAAAGTATCTGGTGGTTTACACGGGGTAGGTGTATCGTGTGTGAATGCATTATCTACACATTTAAAGGCTACCGTATTCCGTAATGGTACTATTTACGAACAAGAATACGAAAAAGGAAAAGCACTTTACCCGGTAAAAAGTATTGGAGAAACAGAGATTAGAGGTACAGAAGTTACCTTCTATCCAGATGAAACTATCTTTACGCAGACTACAGAGTTTAGCTATGAAACGCTTTCCAATAGAATGCGTGAGCTTTCTTACTTGAACAAGGGTGTTGCTATTACAATGACAGATAAGCGTCAGAAAGATAAAGACAGTCCTAGTGGTTTCCTAGAAGAGCGTTTCTTTTCAGAAGAAGGGCTAAAAGAATTTATAAAATTCCTAGACGGAAATCGTGAGCCATTAATTAATGGCGTGATTTCTATGGAAGGTGAGAAAAATGGTATTCCTGTTGAGGTAGCGATGGTCTACAATACATCGTATACAGAGAATCTGCATTCTTATGTGAATAATATTAACACTCATGAGGGTGGAACACACTTATCTGGTTTTAGAAGAGGATTAACAAGTACTTTAAAAAAGTATGCGGATGCTTCTGGAATGTTAGATAAATTGAAGTTCGAGATTCAAGGAGATGATTTTAGAGAGGGATTAACAGCAATTATATCTGTAAAAGTTGGTGAGCCACAATTTGAGGGTCAGACGAAAACTAAATTAGGAAACCGTGAGGTTTCTGCTGCGGTTAGTCAGGCGGTTTCAGAAATGTTATCAGATTACTTAGAAGAAAATCCTGATGATGCTAAAGTGATTGTACAGAAAGTTGTTCTTGCTGCTACTGCACGTCATGCCGCTACCAAAGCGCGTGAAATGGTACAGCGTAAAACAGTAATGAGTATTGGTGGTTTACCTGGTAAACTATCAGATTGTTCTGATCAAGACCCTGTAAATTGCGAAGTATTCCTAGTAGAGGGAGATTCGGCGGGTGGTACGGCTAAACAAGGTCGTGACCGTATGTTTCAGGCTATTCTGCCGTTAAGAGGTAAGATTCTTAATGTGGAAAAAGCAATGACGCACAAGGTTTTTGAAAATGAAGAAATTAAAAACATCTATACTGCCTTAGGGGTTACTATAGGTACTGAAGAAGATAGTAAGGCGCTTAACTTAGACAAGCTTCGTTACCATAAGGTAGTGATTATGTGTGATGCGGATGTCGATGGTAGCCATATTGAAACTCTTATTTTAACATTCTTCTTTAGATATATGCGAGAGTTGATAGAAGGTGGTCATGTTTACATTGCTACACCTCCATTATACTTAGTTAAAAAAGGAACTAAAAAACGTTACGCTTGGAATGATAAAGAGCGTGATGAGATAGCAGAAAGCTTTAATGGTAGTGTTGGTATACAACGTTACAAAGGTCTTGGAGAAATGAACGCAGAACAACTGTGGGATACAACCATGAATCCGGAGTTTAGAACATTAAGACAAGTAACTATTGATAATGCGACAGAAACAGATCGTGTTTTCTCTATGTTGATGGGCGATGAGGTTCCACCAAGAAGAGAATTTATAGAGAAAAATGCTGTATATGCGAACATTGATGCATAGAAAACAGTAATTACACAACAAAAACTCGCACTTAAAGTGCGAGTTTTTTAGTTTTAGGGCAAATACAAAAAATCATGAAACATATTTTTCTATTTGTCAGTTTTATTATGTGTGCAACAGGAGCAGCACAATCTAATTTTAATGATATTTTTGCTGCAGGAGTTGCAGATGCAGAACGTTTTACAAATGCCTATATGGCGCCACTATCAGAAGGTATGGTGTATAGCATTTCTAACGGATGGTATAATTCTGGAGAAGCTAAGCCGCTTGGTGGTTTTGAGATTTCAATAATAGGAAACATGGCTTCTTTTAAAAATAAAGAAGATAAAAAGACTTTCGTATTAAATACTGCGGATTATGATAATTTACAGTTTGTAGATGGGAGTGTTTCTAAAATAGTCTCTTCAGGCCTTGGGGATTTAGAAGGAATCAGAGTGTTTGTAGAAGGAGAGATTGCTCCGGGAGTAACAAGTAGAGAAGAGTTTGAGTTGCCAACAGGTTTGGCCTCCGAAAACATTAACTTTGTTCCTTCCGCATTTTTACAAGTTAGTGTAGGTCTAATTAAAGGTACTGAGATTAAAGCTCGTTTTCTTCCTAAGATAAATACCGATGATGTGGCTGTAGGTTTTTATGGTGTTGGTTTGCAACATGAATTCACAAGCTTATTACCAGCAGAGAAAATTTGGCCAGTAGCTATATCAGGAGTTATAGGGTACACACATTTAACAGGGACGTATAACTTTACAGATACGGATCTTATTGCAGGAGATAATCAGGAGATTGATGCAAAAATAAATTCATGGAATTTTCAAGCAGTAGTTTCTACAAAATTACCAATTATTAATTTTTATGGTGGTTTAGGGTATATCTCAGGGAATTCTAAGACAGATGTTCTAGGTACATATATTGTACAGCAAGGACCCTTTCAGCAAACTATTGAAGATCCATTTACTTTAACTAAAAAAGTTTCGGGAGCTACAGCAAACATAGGTACAAAATTAAAACTTGGTTTTTTTAGGTTGCATGCAGATTATACGATCGCGCAATTTAATAGTTTATCTGTAGGAGTGAACTTTGGGTTTAGGTAAGTAAAAGAAAATTAAAATATATAAATAAGGGTTGTCTATATACTATAGGCGACCCTTATTTTTTTTATTGGTTTTGTGGTGGTATTTCCTTTATGAGCGTAAAAGTGTCCTAAGAATTAATGCTTTAAAATTAAGTGGTAAATCTTATTATTTATATTCTATTTTTTCTTATTTTAGTAGGAAAATATGTACTAATTATTTATATTTTCATATAGCTGTAGCGTTGTGAATATCGTATGTATTAATTTATTACGATCAATATGTGGAAAAAAGTTCTTAAAATATTTGCGATCTTATACTTTCCTATATTACTTCTAACCTTTGTATTAATTTTTTACCAGAAAGAAGAGCAGCTTTCGGGTTTGGTTCAGGTGGAGGAAAGAGGAGCTGCCTATAAAAAGAATTATTTATTAGACTTGTATACTTCCTTAGTATTCAGTACCCAATATTGGAGTGAAATTGATTATCCTGTGGCTTTTGACCCCATGAGAGACCATTCTGGGTTTATTGATAGTTATATTGAAATTATTAATGGGTTTCAAGATTATGATCAATTTCGTTTTTTAGACCTTAAAGGAAAAGAATTTTTTCGGTACCAAAGGGAAGATGATAAAAATATGGTGTTTGGGCCGTTGCAGAATAAAGAAAACAGGTCCTATGTTCAAAGTGGTTTAGCGCTTAAACGCGGTGAAATATTTCTATCAGCTATTGACTTGAATAGAGAGAATGGTGTTTTAGAAACCCCTTACAAGCCGGTTGTTCGTGGGGTGGCACCCATCTTTAATACTTTAAATGAGAAAATTGGTATTGTGGTGATTAATTACAGAATGAGCCGAATTTTAAATCAATTAAAAGCGCAAATCACCAACGGTAATTTTTATTTAACAGATGCCAATTTCAATATCATCACTTCCAATACAAGGCCTTATGATTTAGGGTATGAGATTCAAAAATCAGGAAAAGCCTTACTAGAGAATTATAGTTTAACTCATTTACCCTTAAAAAAAGCCATTGATACAAATTTTGTAGATCAAGGGAGTGTGTATACTTTTAAAGTTTTTGATTTTAAAAAAGACTTCATTTCAAAAGAAGGAATTTTCAGTACAATTCCAATTATTATTACCCCCACAGATTGGGTTATTGTTCAAGAAATCTCACCAGAATTTCTAGGTACTTGGTTTTTGCCTCTATATAAAGATTTCCTTATTTTTAATTTTTTTGCTGTTATAGTGCTACTTATTCTTTCATATTATATTATTAAGTCCAGGCAGCAACAAGAGCAGTTTTATGTGGCCCTTGAAGCTAAAAATAAAGCATTATTGGGGAGTAAAGCGCAATTAGAAAAAAATAACTACCAAATACAAGATATTAATAAAAGTCTTTCAATTAAAAATGATCAGCTAAAGGAGTTTAATTATTTAGTGTCACATAATTTAAGGTCTCCGGTGACTAGTTTGTCTGTTATTATAGATATGCTGAAAGAAGAGAAAGAGCCGGATAAAATTAAAGCGTTACTGCCTAAAATGGCTACTGTTTCCAATAGTATTTATGAATTAACAGAAGATATTAGGGCGTATATGGCCATACTCGATCAAAATGAAATCAAGGTTGAATTTTTGAATGTTTCTAAATTGATAGCGCTGGTTAAAAATGAATTTTCAGACTTAATGCTCGGTGAACAAAATCTTAAGGTGCTTGTTGATTTTAAGGAATGGGAAGCGGTAAGTTTTTCAAAGTTGTACTTAAAGAGTATTCTTCAAAATTTCATTTCAAATGCAATAAAGTATCGAGATACAGAAAAAAGTGAATCCTATGTGCTATTTGAAGGTAAGATAGAAAATGGATCCAAGGTTTTGTATGTTAGAGATAATGGTGTCGGTATTAATTTAGAACGTCATGGCGCTAATGTATTTAAGCTCTATAAGCGTTTTCATAGAAATATATCAGGAAAAGGGGTAGGGCTGTTTCTAGTAAAATCACAACTAGAGGCATTAAATGCTCAAATAAGTGTAGATAGCAAAGAAGGGCTCGGTACTTCTTTTAAAATTAATTTTTAAGCAATGAAAAAAGGAAACATTTTATTGGTAGATGATGATGAAATTTATCTGTATTTGGTAAAAAAAATACTCAGTAAAATTTCTGAACGAATAGCGATAAGTTCTTTTACGGATGGGGAGCAGGCAATTAATTTCATCACGAACCAAACAGAGGTTCATCAGGAAGTTCCGGAAGTTATTCTATTGGATGTAAATATGCCATTCTTAGATGGCTGGGGTTTTTTAGTAGAATTTAAAAAGTTGAAGCCTAAATTAGAAAAATCGATTAGAATTTACTTGGTAACTTCTTCTGCTTTACCTTCAGATAAGCAAAAAGCCAAGGAGTTTCAAGAATTAACGGGTTATTTTGTTAAGCCGATTACAGAGGATAACCTAAAAAATATTCTCACAGAAGTATATGAAACCAATTTCTAAAAAGATAATAATTTCCTCTAATATTAGGGACTGATTTGCTAAATAGGGGAAAGAAAATTATATACATAAGCTAGCGTTAAAACCAGCTTATGCATGTATTTTAAGTTTACTGTCTCTCCGCCAGAATAGCACCGTCTGTTTCTTGTAATGTAGATTGTACTAATATTACAATATCATCTGGCATGTCTGTTCCTGGATATGAAATGGTATATGTTTCGTCGGTTTTCTTCCAACTAAAATCAGTTTGTACCGTAAGACCTTTGTTTTCGTATTGGTGATACCTTCCTAAGTAAGCATCATTAAAAATCCATTCAGATTCTGTCTTAATAATTTTTTGATTTACGGAATTGCTTTCAATGGTATTGGTCCATATGCCAATAACGGGATCATTGTTAACAGTTGTTTTAGAGCAACTTGCAAAAAGTAACATAGCACAAAGCGCTATGAAAGGGGAGTGCTTTTTCATAGTAAGTAGGTTTAATTTGGGACGATAAACATACTAAAGATGACTGGTTTTTTTTTATTTTTTTCGACCAACGGTAAAATTTTGTAGGAAAATTCGTCAAGTTGCACTTTTCTTTAACATTTGTAAGTCGGTTTTTAAGTAAAAAAACTAACAAAATTCAATTTTAAAAGTCAATGTTTAGGCTATATTTTCTATTAAATTTCAGTATTTTTGGAGCAATTAAATCAATATAAAAAAAATAAAATGAAAGTTACAGTCGTAGGAGCAGGTGCTGTTGGTGCAAGTTGTGCTGAGTACATCGCCATAAAGAATTTTGCATCAGAAGTAGTATTGTTAGATATTAAAGAAGGATTTGCAGAAGGTAAAGCAATGGATTTAATGCAAACAGCTTCTTTAAATGGTTTCGATACAAAAATAACTGGTATTACTAATGATTATTCTGCAACAGCAGGTAGTGATGTTGCGGTAATTACTTCAGGGATTCCTCGTAAGCCAGGAATGACTAGAGAAGAATTAATAGGGATCAATGCAGGTATAGTTAAGACGGTTTCTTCTAATCTTATTAAATATTCACCAAACGTTATCCTTATTGTTGTTAGTAATCCAATGGATACCATGACATATTTGGTACACAAAACTACAGGATTGGCTAAAAATAAGATTATTGGTATGGGCGGTGCTTTAGATAGTGCTCGTTTCAAATATAGATTAGCAGAAGCATTAGAATCACCTATTTCTGATGTAGACGGAATGGTAATTGGTGGTCATAGTGATACAGGTATGGTGCCATTAACAGGCCATGCAACACGTAATAGTATCAAAGTTTCAGAGTTTTTATCTGAAGAAAGACTAACTCAAGTAGCAGAAGACACTAAGGTAGGTGGGGCTACTTTAACTAAATTATTAGGAACTAGTGCATGGTATGCACCAGGAGCAGCTGTTTCTAGTATGGTTCAGGCAATTGCTTGTGATCAAAAGAAAATGTTCCCATGTTCTGCTTATTTAGAAGGGGAATATGATTTATCTGACCTTTGTATTGGAGTTCCGGTAATTTTAGGAAAAGATGGTATTGAGAAAATAGTAAATATTCCTTTAAGTGATGCAGATAAAGCTAAAATGCAAGAAAGTGCAGTAGGCGTTAAGAAGACTAACGATTTATTAGAGCTATAATTTGCGCTAGTAATTGAATAAAACAAGGGCAGTTGTCGGTTTGATAACTGCCCTTGTTTATAAAAGCAAAAAATATTGTCAATTCCTTACTTAAATGATATATTTGCACGCTTACAAAAAAAAAACCAGAAATTAATATAGTAACTAATGCAGAATAAAGGACTTATAAAGCTTTTCGCTTTTTTGTTTGGATTGGTAAGTATTTATCAATTGTCTTACACGTTCATAACGAACAATGTTGAAAAGAAAGCAGCAACCTATGCTACTAACAGTATTTCTAGTACTGAAACTGATTATTTAGATCAAAGAAAAGATTTAGAGGTCAAGTACTTAGACTCTATCGGAGAAGAATCTATAATGGGATTTACATCCTATAATGATGCTAAAAAGAAAGAGCTAAATAAAGGATTGGATTTAAAAGGAGGTATAAATGTTACTCTTCAAATATCTGTAAAAGATATTTTAAAAGGCTTAGCAAATAATACAACAAATGCTAAATTCAACAAAGCAATAGCAAACGCAGATGCAGCTTCAAAAAGCAGTAGCGATACGTATGTTGATTTATTTTTTCAGGAATTTGATAAAATAGCAGATACAGACGGGGATGTGAAATTAGCATCTCCTGAAATTTTCGCTAACAAGAGCCTAAGCGATGTTATTAATTTTCAAATGACCGATGATCAGGTGAAGCCTATCATCAGAACTAAAATAGATGAATCTATTATTTCAGCATTTGAAGTACTAAGAGAACGTATTGATGGTTTTGGGGTTACACAACCTAACATCCAAAGAGAAGGAACATCAGGTCGTATTTTAGTAGAATTACCTGGAGCAAAAGATATCGCTCGTGCTCAAGAATTACTTTCTAGTACGGCGCAATTGGAGTTTTGGGAAACGTACAGACCAGATAATCAAAACTTGAGTCAGTTTTTGTTTGCAGCAAACGAAAAACTTAAAACTCTTGTAGAGGTAGATGAACCAGCAACGGTTACGAAGCCAGAGTCAGAGATAGATTCTCTTTTATCGGATGTAGCTCAAGATTCTATTGATTTTGCTAGTGAGGTAAATCCTTTAATTAGCTTATTGATTCCTGCTGATCCAGGAGGGCAAGCTTTCGTAAGAGCTTCAACTCAAGATACCGCACAGATTTCTGCTTATTTAAAAATGCCAGAAATTAGAAGATTGGTTCCTAAAGAATTACAATTTGTAAAATTCTTATGGGAAAGACCAACCGAAGGTGCGGAAATAGTTGGTTTGTATGCAATACAATCTAACAGAGCAGGTGTGCCAAGAATTAGTGGAGATGTAGTTAGTGATGCTCGTGATGATTTTGATCCTCGCAACAGACCTGCGGTAACTATGAGTATGAATACCAAAGGGGCTAAAGAATGGCAGAAACTTACTAATGATGCAAATCTTAATGGTACCGGTATCGCAATTGTTTTAGATAACAAAGTATACACTGCTCCTGGAGTAACTCAAGTTGGAGGTATTTCTGGTGGTCGTTCGGAAATAACAGGTGCATTTACTATAAATGAAACTAAAGATATTGCAAACGTTTTAAGAGCAGGTAAGTTACCAGCGAAAGCAGAAATTATAGCATCAGAAATTGTTGGTCCATCTTTAGGGCAAGAAGCAATTGATAGTGGTTTTAATTCTTTCGCTATAGCCATGGTTTTTGTCTTAGTTTGGATGATCTTCTATTATGGTAGAGCTGGTGCTTTTGCTGATATTGCATTATTATTCAACATACTTTTAATCTTTGGTGTATTAACAAGTATCAAGGCGGTATTAACATTACCTGGTATTGCAGGTATTGTGTTAACTATTGGCATGTCTGTTGATGCAAACGTTCTTATTTTTGAACGTATTAAAGAAGAAATTGCTAAGGGTAAAGGGAAGTCATTGGCTATTGCAGATGGTTTTAGTAATGCACTATCTTCTATTTTAGATGCGAACATTACTACAGGTTTAACCGCAGTTATCCTATTTGTTTTTGGTTCTGGACCTATTAAAGGTTTTGCTACAACGTTAATCGTAGGTATTTTAACCTCATTATTCACGGCTATTTTTATAACTCGTTTATTAATTGAGTGGTACTTAGCTTCAAAAGATAGAAAATTAGAATTTTCTACAGGAGTAACTAAAAACTTATTCAAGAACGTACATATTAATTTCTTAGGGAAAAGAAAAATTGCGTACATCGCTTCTACGGTATTAGTAGTTGTTGGCTTATATTCTTTGTTTTTTGGTCCTGGACTACAGCAAGGTGTAGATTTCGTAGGAGGTCGTTCATACCAAGTTCGTTTTGAGCAGCCTGTGAATCCATCAGAAATGGCAACAGAATTAAATGGTGTCTTTGGTAGTGGTACAAATGTTAAAACTTATGGTGAGGATAATCAAGTAATGATTACAACACCTTACAAGGTAAATGTAGAAGGTATTGAAGTTGATACTGAAATTCAGAATAAATTATTTACAACCTTACAGAAGTATTTCCCTGATGGAACAACATTTGCAGATTTTTCTGTAGCAAATGATGATAAAGCTATTGGTATCATGTCTTCTAAAAAAGTAGGTCCTACCATTGCTGATGATATTAAAAACAATGCTTTTTGGGCTATTATTGGATCTTTAGCGGTTGTGTTCTTATATATTTTATTCCGTTTCCGTAAATGGCAATTCTCTTTAGGAGCAGTTACTGCGGTATTCCATGATGTATTAATTGTACTTGGTATCTTCTCTATTTTTGGTAAAATCATGCCTTTTAATATGGAAATAGATCAAGCCTTTATAGCAGCGATACTAACGGTAATTGGATATTCACTGAATGATACCGTGGTAGTTTTTGACCGTATTCGTGAGATTATTGCGGAAAGAGGTTGGAGTGCTGGAGAGAATACGAACTTAGCTTTAAATAGTACTTTGGGAAGAACTTTGAATACATCTTTAACCACTGTTATTGTACTTCTTGCAATCTTTGCTTTCGGTGGAGATTCCTTAAGAGGATTTATGTTTGCTATGATTATTGGGGTAGTAGTAGGTACCTACTCTTCATTATTTATCGCAACACCTGTTATGTTTGATACTTTAAAGAATAGTACTCAAGAAGGTATTGTTGAGACAGAAGAAGTAAAATAAATACTATTTGTATATATAGAAAAAGCCGCTAATTAGCGGCTTTTTTTAGTTTATAATAGTTCCTACAGAGCCATTGGGGTCTTTCGTGAGGATGTATTTTTGTTTCGGAGTAAGTCCGTATTCCTCTCGGTGAGAGACAAAAATAATAGCAGTAGTAGACTCTGCTGCAATTTTATTAGTCAATGCCACAAATAGTGCAGCACTCTCATCATCTAAATTCTCGGTGGGTTCATCTAAAATTAACACTAAAGGGTGTTTGATCATGGCTCTGGCAATCATTACCAAGCGTTTTTTACCAACAGGAAGCTCTGTGAAAATAGCTTCTGCTTTTTGATTCATTTTAAGCACTTCTAGCCATTCCTCCGCAATTAAGGCCTGACTTTCTGTTGGAAGTTTGTAAAGGCCTATAGAGTCGTTTAAACCTGATATAAGCATGTTTTTTACCGTATGAGTGCGTTTAAAATTATGCGTTAAGGTGGGTGCGTAATAGCCAATTCTTTTTTTAATATCCCAAATGGTTTCGCCGCTGCCTTTTTTCTTTCCGAATAAATAGAGTTCTTGGTTATATCCTTTGCTATTTTCTCCTGTAATTAAAGACAGTAAGGTAGTTTTTCCACTACCATTCTTTCCTATCAATTGCCAAAACGATCCTTTTTTAATTTCCCATGTAATGTTTTGTAATATAGGTTTCGCATCAAAATGTACATTTATATTTTTCAGACTTATTAATACGTCTCCTTCGTAATCTAACTTTTTAAATGGTTTAGGAAGTGCTCTTGTAAAAGGATTTTCTAAATTGAATTCTGTTTCTTTGGCTATACGCTGTAGATTTCCATTGTGTAGAAGTTCAAATCTATTCTTGATGAAAGCTAAGGCATCTGCTTTTCTGCTTAAGATTACTATAAATAATTTGGTAGCGGTATGTTTTAAAATAGTAGTTTTTAAGTCTGCAACAGATTCTTGATCTAAATTATCAAAGGGATTGTCTAAAACTAGAAAATCAGCATCAGCTGCTAAAAGGTAGTTTAATACAATTTTTCGCTGTTCTCCGCTAGACATTGATTTTAAACTCTGCGTTGTGTTTTTTGTGGCAATCTTCAGTTCGTGTACTTCTTCCTCAAAAATCAATTCTTCAATCTTGGACTTAGAAAGAACATCTCCTTTGAGGTTTTGTATAGCATCTAAGTCTAGAGGATTTTGAGGGTCAAGAAGCTTAGATATTAAGCTTTTTATTGGGCTATTGTTTTGAGTGAAGATAAGAGTATGAGACATGCTTCAATAAAATTTGAATTATAGGTTTATTCTAAAAATATAGACAGGATTGCCATGGTAGGTAGTTTCAAAATCTAGCGTCAACCCGTTTCTTTGGGCCACTTTTTGAGAGGGTATATTGTCTTTGTGGATGATGCTGATTAGAGAGCTACATAAATTGTTAGAAATGGAGTAGTCTACACATGCTTTTGCTGCTTCTGTGGCATAACCCATGTTCCAGTGTTTAGGAAGTAGGGAATAGGCTATTTCAATTTCTTTTTTTTCGTGTATTTCTTGAACAAGTAATCCTGCTAAGCCAAGAAACGTTTTCGTTTGCTTGTGAATCAGTGCAAGCTTTCCGCCAAGATTGTGCTCATACCTATACATTGTACGTTCAAAATCTGCCTTACACGCTTTTATGGGGTTCTCAGGTAAACCTTCCCAAAATTCCGAAGTTCGTTTATCTTCATGAAAAGGAAGCCATGCGTTAAAATCACTGGGTTGTAATTTTCTAAATAATAATCGGTCAGACGTGCTATTATTCAGTAGGTAATCCATTTAAATGCTGTTTATAGTTCTTTATAAACAATGCTATCTTTAACTTCTAGAAGATATTTTTCTGCTAATCCTGCATTTATTTCTAGCACATATTTTATAGGTACCTGTGATGATAATCCTTCTTCATTAAAGGGAATAGCATTTTCTTGAAAACTAGCAATTTTCAAATGCTCATCGATATAAATAATATCTAATGGAATTGCTGTATTTTTCATGTAGAAAGAATGCATGGCTACATCGGGAAATACAAATAACATCCCTCTAGTTGGTTTCATGGTATTGCGGTACATGAGTCCGGTTTCAGTTTCGTAATCTGTAGCGGCTATCTCAATATCAAAAGAGGCAATAATAGAATCTGTTTTCGCTTTATAAATCGTTAATTCTCCTTCTTTTTTAAACGCAATTGCGGCAGTTTCTATGGCTTGCTTTGGTTCTTCTTTACAAGAGCTTAGAAAGCCAAGAATTATGCAGCTAAGGAGTACTAGGGCATTTTTCATGGGTCTTATGATTTTGTTGGTCTAAACATGAAATAGAGTCCTATAAGAACAAATGGAATACTAAGCCATTGTCCGATAGATAACAGCTCCATAGATTCATCAAGCGAATTTTGACGTTCTTTTACAAATTCAACAAAGAAACGTATAGACCATAAAAGCACTAAAAATGTACCAAATAAGAATCCTGGCTTATCTTTTTTATCTGTTTTCCAGTAGAAATAGTATAATATAATGAAAACAAATATATAGCAAATTCCCTCGTATAATTGGGCTGGATGGCGGTAAGGTATCGCTTCTAAAATAGCTGCGAATTTAGGATTGTTTTCAATAAGACTGTAAGCTACACTAGGCGTTTTGGCATTGGTAAGTTGCATTGCTTTGTAAGCAGGAAGATCGTCAGAATTACGAACAAATTTGGTAGCAAATACAAACGATTTCTCTACGGTTTTACCAACAATTTCTGAGTTGAAAAAATTCCCCAAACGTACAAAAAATGCACCAATAGCTACAGGGATTACAATTCGATCTAATATCCAAATTACTTTAAAGCCTGGGTGTTTACGTACATATAAGTACATGGCTATAATAATTCCTATAGCGGCACCATGACTTGCAAGTCCTGTAAAACCAGTGAATTCATATCCTTTGATAAAGCCAAGTATGGCCTCATTAGGGTTTGCTTTAATGGGTAATAATATCTCTAAAAGATTGTTTTTGTAATAGGGCCAGTCATAAAAAAATACATGCCCTAAACGGGCGCCTAGCATTGTTGCAAGAACGGTATATATGAAAAGAGAGTCTAATTGCTCAACAGTTTTTTTCTCTTTTAAAAAAATCTTTTTCATAAGGTACCAGCCCAAAGCGAAGGCGGCAATCCATAAAAGATTATAATATTTAATTTGAATAAACCCAATTTTGAATAGCGTGTCGTTTGGGTTCCAAGTAATACCTAAAAAGTACATTTACAAATATTTTGAAGGGCTAAGATAAGAAAATTGACGCTAGACAGCGTGCAGCATGGTAAAGAAATTAGAAATTTATACGATTGAAATAAAACTCCTATTTAAGGCACGGGGTCATAACCTTTTCCTCCCCAAGGGTGGCAACTAAAAATTCTTTTTATTCCAAGCCAACCTCCTTTAAAAAGGCCGTGTTTTCTTAAAGCTTCTAGGGTGTATTGTGAGCACGTAGGGCTGTAGCGGCAACTAGCTGGGGTAAGTGGTGATATGACCAATTGATAGAAGCGGACTAAAAAAACAAAAGGTGCAATGAGTATTTTTTTCATGAAGATGAAATTACCCTCAAAAATACGCTTTTCTACAGGAATTATAAAACCTGCGCGTTCCTAGGTTCAGGGTTATAGTAATTTTTATTATGAACTAATAGAAGAGGAATTTGATGCTAACTGTTCAAGTCCTTTCTGTAATGCAACAATGAGATTTGAATATCAAGGGGTAATTTAATGGTGTTTCTAAAGAGAAATTAGAGTGGCAACCTTCTATAATGGCACTAATTGTAGGATTGCGTTTCCAGTGTTTAAGCTTCTTGTTAAGTGAGGGAAATTGTAAGGTGCTAGTATTCCTAATGCGGTATTATAGTTCTCTTTTTTTAAAACGAGCTAGGTCTATATCCTGTTCAATTTTGTACTAACGAACGTGTGAAATTTAGCCGTACATTTTCTTTAGAATAGGAGTGAAATACGTAAAGATGTTTATAGGAGGTTTGGTTTTGATAACAGATTCTATTTGAATCATGTATTCAAAACCAAACATTATATTTTTTTAGGACCATTAGCGCCAAAACTGCGACGCAATTTAAGTTAAGAGATGCTAAAAGTAGTACCTTCTTTACCGTCTTTTAATTGAATGCCTAGTGCTGCTAATTGGTCTCTTATAATATCAGAAGTAGCAAAATCCTTATTGTCTCTTGCTTCTTTTCTGAGTTGTATCAATAAGGCCACCACTCCAGATAATTTATCAGAATCGGAATTGGCATCATTTTTATCCTCTAGACCTAAAATGTCAAATATAAAGGCGTTGAAGGTTTCTTTTAAAAGTGTTTTGTCGGCTTCAGAGATAGCTTCTTTCTTTTCTTTGATAGCATTAATATGCTTTACAGCTTCAAATAAATGAGCAATTAGGGTTGGCGTATTAAAGTCATCATTCATGGCATCGTAACATTTCTGTTGCCATGCGGTAAAATCAAAATCAGAACTAGCACCTGTTTCTAATTTGTCAATAGCGCTTAGAGCTTCCATTAGTTTCTGAAATCCTTTTTCAGAAGCTAGAAGTGCGTCATTGCTTAAATCTAAGATACTCGTGTAATGCGCTTGCATCATAAAAAAACGTACTACCGTAGGGGTAAAAGCTTTTGAAAGAATGCTATTATTGCCAGAGAAAATTTCGTCTGGTAAAATGTTATTACCAGTAGATTTTGCCATTTTTTTACCATTCATGGTAAGCATATTAGCGTGCAACCAATAATTTACAGGCGATGCGCCATTGCTAGCTTCAGCTTGCGCAATTTCACATTCATGATGCGGGAATTTTAAATCCATTCCGCCTCCATGAATATCAAAAGTTTCGCCTAAATATTTAGTGCTCATCGCAGTACATTCTAGGTGCCAGCCAGGAAAACCATCTCCCCAAGGAGAAGGCCATCTCATAATATGTTGCGGTTCTGCCTTTTTCCAAAGTGCAAAATCTTGCGGACTATGCTTGTCGTCTTGCGCAGCTAATTCACGAGTATTCGCAATCATGTCTTCTAACTTACGGCCACTCAATTTGCCATAGTTATGGGTTTCATTAAATTTTGGAACATCAAAATAAACAGAACCATTAACCTCGTAAGCAAAACCTTTGTTCAGAATCTCTTTTATAATTTCTATCTGCTCAATAATATGACCAGTAGCTGTAGGCTCTATACTCGGAGGTAAAAAATTAAATTTTTGTAAAATAGTATGGAAGTCAACCGTATATCGTTGTACTACTTCCATAGGTTCAATACGTTCTAAGCGTGCTTTTTTTGCAATTTTATCCTCGCCATCATCTGCATCGTTTTCTAAATGCCCCGCATCTGTGATATTACGAACATAACGTACTTTATAACCCAGGTGCTTAAAGTATCTAAAAATCATATCAAAAGACATGAATGTTCTACAGTTTCCTAAGTGTACATTGCTGTATACTGTGGGGCCGCAAACATACATTCCTATGGCACCTTCATGTATAGGTGTAAATAGCTCTTTTTGTCCAGATAATGAATTGTAAACTTTTAAATGCTGAGTTTTATATAATTGCATGCTTTGATTGAAAAATAATTAAAACCTTGTTTCTAACTTGATAAAATTTAAAAACTCTCTACGCGTAGCTTCTTCTTTGAATTTTCCACCATATTCTGCAGTAACTGTGCTGCTTTCAATATCGCGAATACCTCTAGAATTTACACAAAGGTGTTTTGCGTCAATAACGCAAGCTACATCCTCCGTGTTCAAGACTTTTTGTAATTCTCTTACAATCTGAATATTTAAACGTTCTTGTACTTGTGGTCTTTTTGCAAAATAATCTACAATTCGATTCATTTTAGAAAGTCCAACAACAGTACCATTTGAGATATAAGCAACATGAGCTCTACCAACAATTGGTAAGAAATGATGCTCACAAGTACTATAAAGTGTTATGTTTTTTTCAACCAACATCTCACCATATTTGTATTTGTTGTCAAATGTTGAGGATTTCGGTTTTCTGTTAGGGTGTAAGCCTGCAAATATTTCGTTAACAAACATTTTTGCCACTCGGTTAGGGGTGCCCTTTAAACTATCATCAGTAAGGTCTAAGCCTAAAGTTTCCATGATTTCAGAAACATTTGCTTTAATCTTTACTATTTTCTCTTCATCACTCAATTCAAAAGCATTGGCAAGTAATGGAGTATCTTCAGAAGTAGAAACATGATTGTCTCCAATTTCATCAAATTGATCTTCTAATGTGCTGTCAATTTTCATTTATTATCATCTCTTAAATGCTGCAAAGATATACATTATCTACTATTTAATAGCAAGTTTAGCTTGTTACACAACATTAATTAGCACAGGCTTTGTCGCGTGTTTAGTTTTATACTTACTAATGAAGTATCTCTAATGAGATTTATTATATTATTTTTTTTATTTTCTAATTTTACCATTGCGCAAATCTCTCCAGATTGTTCAACGGCTATTCCTATTTGTAATAATACACCGGTGAATAGCGGGACAAATAGTTTTGGGGTAGATGATTTTGCAGGAGTCAGTGAGTCTGGTTGTTTAGAGCGTACCGCTTCAGGATCTATAGAATCAAATTCGGCATGGTATCGCTTTAGAACTTCGGCAACAGGGCAGTTAGGATTTAATATCAGTACAGCTACGGATGAAGACTGGGATTTTGCATTATACAAAACAGATGACTGTTCCAATTTAGGAGATCCGTTGCGTTGTAATTTTTTAGATAATGGCGATCAAAATAGTTTTCTAGGAGTAGGAGAGGACCCTACGGGAGCTACAGATAATATACAATATGAAGATTGGCTTTCTGTAATGCCAGGCGAAGAATATTACCTGTTAATTAATAATTTTTCAAATGTAAATTCAGGTTTTTCAATCCAATTTTCGGGTGATATTTTTGTAACAAATCCCTATGATGCTTTAGATTGTACAATTATAAGTAATCTTTTAGGTCCGCCTATAGCGGCTTGTGAATCAGATTTTGTACAATTAGATGCGACTAGCACTGGTGCCTTAAGTTATGAATGGTATCGAGATGACGGTAGTGGTTATACGCAAATTGTAGGAGCCACAACTGCTATTTTAAACGTGTTGGATTCGTCTAATTATCGGGTGGTAGTTACGAGAGCTGCAGACAATATTATTAGTGATGTTCAAGTGTCTTTTTCTGCAAGGCCTGTAGCGAATACTGTGGGGGATAAATTTTTCTGTTTTGATGAAGCGGTTTTTGATTTAAGTACCTTTGATGTAGAAGTTTTAGGGTCTCAGAATCCAGATGATTTTTTAATCACCTACCATGCAACATTTTCTGATGCTGTTACGGGGTTTAATGCTCTAGAAAATAATCATGTAAAATCAGCAGGTACAGAAACAGTTTATATTAGAATTTCGTCACTAGCAAATCCTAATTGTTATGATGCTTCTCAAGATTTTCAATTGATAGTATCTGAGGAAATAGTGCAAGATTTTCCAGCAACGGTCTACTTGTGTGAGGCTATTTCTTCTGCTAGTATTGGTGATGATACTCCAAATTCAAATTTCACGTATTTGTGGAGTACAGGTGAAAGTACTGCAACTATAAACGTGGCAGCGGCAGGAATTTATGAACTTACGGTAAGTACCACGGTTGGTACGCTAACCTGTACAGAGGTTTTTGATGTGACTTTGGTTATTTCAAAATCACCCAACATTACAACAGTAGTTGTTGATGATTTACAGGCAAATAATACAGTTTTGGTTCATACAGAATTGGATGGCAACTATGAGTATCAGATAGATGAGGAGCCTTTTCAGATGAGCTCACAATTTACCAATGTTTTACCAGGTATGCATACGGTTACTGTGAATGATTTAGAAGGTTGTGGCACGGATTCTGAAACCATTATAGTGGTTGGGTTTAAGCGATTTTTCAGCCCTAATGGCGATGGGATTAATGATGAGTGGTCTGTAGAAGGCTTAGAGACATTAGACAGTCCGGTACTGCTAATTTTTGATCGCTATGGGAAATTACTTCAACAATTAGATCTTGCACAAACAGCGTGGGATGGTTTATATAAAGGAATCCAAATGCCTGCTTCAGATTATTGGTTTCAACTAAGTTATTTAGAAACGGATGGTAGTAGGGTAGTTGCAAAATATATAAACAATCACTTTTCTTTAAAGCGATAGCGCTAAATAACACAGGTATTTCATCGATTAAATGCAAATAATAGCGGCTAAATATACTAAACTGACCGTATATTAAGTTAATACCCCATATCACACACACCATCACACACAAATGAGACTATTTTTAAGCGTGCTTTGTTTTATGTTGTTTTTGACAACTTTTGCTCAAAATTCACCAGATTGTAGAACGGCAATTCCCGTATGTGCAGATATACCTTACTTGGGTCTTGCAGACGGATTAGGGGATATAGAAGATTTTGATCCCGAAGTAATTTTACAAACGGGATGTTTAGAAAAGGGTAGCGTAAGTTCTGCTAATATTGAAAATAACACTTCTTGGTTTGTTTTTAGAGCAGGTACGGGTGGTCAAGTTGGTTTTGATATTGAAGCCCTTTCCGATACTGCTGAGTGGGATTTTGCGGTATATGGTCCTGATGTCGATTGTGAGGCTATATCCAACGGCACAGCGCAACCAATACGCTGTAATTATGAAGTGAATACAACACGTTTTACAGGCTTAGGTGTAAATCCAGAAAATGGTGATGAAGGGAGACCTAATCAAACCCAGAGTTTAAATACCTACGATGAGTACCTAAATGTTACGGCAGGGGAGATCTATTATATTCTAATCAATAACTTTAATACAAATTTTGATGATGATGCGGAGCCTTTTGAGCTTACGTTCACAGGGGGCTCTGTAAGTGAAAACCAAGATACGGCATTAGATTGTACCTTAAGGGATGAATTTTTAGGATTGGACATTGCTGCCTGTGAAGGCGATGCGGATATTACATTAAGTGCCTTACGCTCTCCTGCAGGTCCAGATATAGCATCTATAGTTTGGTCTGTAGATTATGATGATGATGGCGTAATTGATGACGCTAATTTATTGAGTGGTCCTCCGGCAACTGCGGCAGAATTAGTGATTCCTGCTCAAGTTGCAAATTCAGGGCGTTACTTTGTGACAATAACAACGGCTTCAGGGACACCTCCAACTATTGTTGATGATGGCGGAATTTTAATTACCGTTTTCGGGCCTCCAGTTTTGCAAGAGGTAATTGTTTTAAATTCTAACCTAACGAATGCTCCTGATCAAAATAATATTGAAATAGTTGTAGAGGATCTAAGAGGTAATGGTTCTTATGAATATGCCATTAATGACGGGCCGTTTAGAGACGTTCCTATATTTTATGATGTTCCTCCGGGGATAAATACGGTTATCATTAATGATAAGAATGGTTGTGGTATAACAGAACCTATAGAGTTTTTAGTGATAGGGTATCCAAAGTTTTTTACACCCAATGGAGATTTAATAAATGATACTTGGAATATTAAAGGAATTGATGATCCTAGCATCATAGATCCTGTGGTGTTTATCTTTGATCGTTATGGTAAATTGTTAAAACAATTAGATGTGAATAGCGCTTGGGATGGTACTTATGTTGGTAGAACAATGCCAGCCTCTGATTACTGGTTTAGATTTGAATACGCAGGTACGGAAAATGGAGTAGTAGTTGCAAAGCTGTTGCAGAATCACTTTACTTTAAAAAGATAAAAGACCCGCTTTAGGGCGAGTCTTTTAGTGTGCTTTACATGATATTTTTCTTAGAAGTTCACCGTATAGGATAGCGTAACATTGGTGTTTGTTCTATCGATATTTAAATTGGCGGTAGGATCAGTACTTAAAATAGTACGACTTCTATCTTGTGAGAATGAGTTTACTGCTAAATCTAATCTGCTAGGACCAAAATTGTATCCAAGACCACCCGAAATTCCGTTTAAATCTCCTATCAAGTTATTTTCGTAAGGACTTTGCTCGTAACGGTATCCTGCTCTCAAGCTTACTTGTTTGATTCTGTATTCACCACCTAATCTAATAGAGGAAACAGCTTTTAATTGTTCTGAAATAAATTCATTTTCAGTTAAAAAATTTGGATCAGAATCAGGTCTTAATTCTGCCTTAGACATATCTTGGTAACCGTAATCTAAACTTAATAAACCATCTTTTCCAAAAACCAAGGCTAAACTACCTGTTACTTTTCCTGGAGTTTTAATGGTGTATTTATCGTAGGTATTTATTACATTAAAATTGATAAAGCCTATATCTTGATCGGCTATATCGGAATTAATACGTTGAGAAAACTCATCTGAAATACGGTACCATGTAGGAGATTGGTAACTACCACCAACCCTTACGTTGTTGTTTACTTTTGCAATTGCACCTAAGCTAAATGAAAAAGCATTTCCGCGGCTGCGTAATAGGTTGTCAAATGTGGTGAATTGCACATCGGAATCTGCATTATAGCCGTTTTCTGTAAGTTCAGTAAGTTGATCTAAAAATATACTGTGTACGTTAATTGACGCTCCAATATATAAATTATCTTGATACTGAGAGGCCATGTTAAATGTGTATTTATCGTTGTATCCTGTGCTTATTCGACGATAATTTTGAGTAACCGAATTATATTCACTTGTAGAGATATAGTCTGTATTATTGTCGTTGTCTGGATCTACAGCATCTATGGCGCCACCAAAAATTCCTAAAAAGGCTTGTTGGTCTCTAAAGCCTAAACTAGAACCAATGTCTAGATAAGCAGATTCTATAAATTCTCCATCTTGTAATTTTAAAGGGCCAAGAGGTAGGCCTTGTGCGAAACTCAAGAAGTAGTTATCAATACCTTGTGTGGTATTGTAATTTACATTGATGTAATTGTCAAAGCTCTGTACTTTGTCAAAATTTAAGCCAATGCTAAATTTTTTCCAATTTGCATCAGGGTTACTATTATTAAATACAAATACGCCTCCAATTTGATTAATGTCAAAATTATTCTCTGTAGAATTGAAAGAGTTATTTCCGGTATAGAACGTATTGTTTTTTACGTGGAAATTAGTTCCAGAAAGGGTAAACTGACTGTTGTTAAAAATGGCCGATCCCGCAGGGTTGATATTTAAGGATGATAAATCTCCTCCTAGAGCTCCAAAAGCACCACTCATTGCTTGAAATCTTGCGGTACCTTGTAAGTTATCTGTACTGTATCTTAAAACGTCATCAATATTTTGTGCATTCATAGCTGCGCATGCCGCTAACATGACCAAAGTAATATACTTTTTCATATCAATCTTAATTAAAATTTAAATCTTAGCTTAATTTCCTCTACCACTACTTCTGCTGCTGCTAGATGATGATCTAGAAGAGCTACCGCTGCTTCTTGAAGAAGAAGAGCTACTACTTCTAGAAGAACTGCCTGAAGATCTATAGCTTCCGCCACTACTAGATCTACTGCTAGAGCTTCTAGTGGTTGTAGGAGAGCTGCTTCTAGAGCTAGAACTTCTTGTTGTTGGGCTACTGCTTCTTGAGTTGCTACTAGAAGACCTGCTTGTTGAAGGAGTATAGGTCCTTGAAGAAGATCTGCTGTAGGTGCTTCTGCTAGTGCTAGGGGTGCTTGAGCTTCCTCTGTAAGTAGAATTTGATCTAGAGCTTCTACTTGTGCTTGGAGATACTCTTGTGCTTCTTGAAGTTCTGTAACTAGAGTTTCTGTTTGTGCTTGACCCAGTTCTGTACGAAGAACTTCTGGAAGTTGCTGCGTTGCTTCTACTTCTGCTAGTAGAATAATTTGATCTAGAGCTAGATAAGGCAGATCTACTTCTTAAAGCTGAGTTACTATATAAGCTAGATCTGTAGTTACCTCTTCTGCCATACGATCGTGCATAGCTTCTGTTGCCGTAATTATTGTAGCGGTTGTGGTAGTTATTGTAGTATGGAGCGTAAAAACCTCCGCCATAAAAACCTCCGCCATAAAAACCTGCACCATAGAAACCTCCACCGTAAAATCCATTATAACCGTAGCCGCCGCCCCAGCCCCAATTATTCCAACGATTGTAGCCCCATGGTCTGTTCCAATAGCCATAATTATTATAATAACCGTTCCAGCCCCAGTTATTCCAACCGCAGCCACCGCCCCAGCCCCAATTGTTATTATTGTAATAGTTTATAGATACACTTGTTGGATTTTCTCCCCATCCGCCATAACCGTCATAGTTGTTATAATCATCATTATAATAACTATCTTCGTAAGCCATGTCAGTACTGTCCTGTGCTTGGCTATAATACCCATCTATATCTGTGAAAATCTCATCATCTAAGATTTCCTGATATTCATCGGCCTTTTGTCCAAAGTAATTGGCATAAGGATTATTTGTCTGCTGAACGGGTGCAGAAGGTCTTTCAGTATATTGTACGGTTTCGTTAGCATAAATACCATCATTATCATAATATGAAGATTGTTGGTACGAGCCACAAGACACTAAAAATAATGCTAAAATAGGCACTAAGATAGCTGCTCTGACTTTTAGGAGGGGTGCTGGATGTATCATCTATTAGAAATTTAATTGTTGAACACTGTAAAAATAGTTAGTTTTACCGAACTATTTTTTAAATAAAGGTACAAGATTTGTGCCAAACTAAGTGCTATGAGTAAAAACTTAACGAAAAGAAGCGAGGATTATTCTAAATGGTATAATGAACTTGTTGTAAAAGCCGATTTAGCTGAAAATTCGGGAGTTAGAGGTTGTATGGTGATTAAACCTTATGGATATGCCATATGGGAAAAAATGCAAGCAGCTTTAGATACCATGTTTAAAGAAACAGGTCATGAGAATGCCTATTTTCCTTTATTTATACCTAAATCATATTTAAGTAAAGAGGCCAGTCATGTAGAGGGCTTTGCAAAAGAATGTGCTGTAGTTACGCATTACCGACTTAAAATGGCGGAAGATGGAAGCGGAATTATTGTAGATCCTGATGCTAAGTTAGAGGAAGAGCTTATTGTAAGACCAACTTCTGAAACTATTATATGGGATACCTACAGAAAATGGATTCAGTCTTACAGAGATTTACCGATATTAATCAATCAATGGGCTAATGTAGTGCGTTGGGAAATGCGTACACGTTTATTTTTACGTACGGCAGAATTTTTATGGCAAGAAGGGCATACCGCCCATGCCACAAAAAATGAAGCTGTAGCAGAAGCGGAGCAAATGATGAATATCTATGCGGAATTTGCGGAGAATCATATGGCTGTTCCTGTAATAAAAGGTTTAAAGACAGAAACAGAGCGTTTTGCAGGTGCTATAGAAACGTATTGTATTGAAGCCTTAATGCAAGATGGGAAAGCCTTGCAAGCAGGTACGTCTCACTTCTTAGGTCAGAATTTTGCAAAGGCATTTGATGTGAAGTTTACTTCTAAAGAAGGAAAACAAGAATTAGTTTGGGCTACTTCATGGGGAGTTTCTACTAGATTAATGGGGGCGTTAGTGATGACGCATAGTGATGATAAAGGTTTGGTACTTCCTCCAAAATTAGCACCAATACAGGTTGTTATTGTTCCTATTTATAAGGGTGATGACCAGTTAGATGCTATTTCTGAGCGAATTGCGCCACTTGTAAAAGAATTACGTGCAAAAGGTGTATCTGTTAAATACGACAATAGAGACACGTATAAGCCAGGATTTAAGTTTGCGGAGTATGAACTTAAGGGTGTGCCTATTCGTTTGGCTATTGGACAGCGAGACATGGATAATGGAACTTTTGAAGTTGCCCGAAGAGATACTTTAGAAAAAGAAACGGTTCAGGCAGATGAAATTGTAGCTAAAATTGAATTCTTACTAGAAGATATTCAGAAGAATATTTTCAAAAAAGCATTAGATTATAGAGAGAATCACATCACAGAAGTAGAAAATTACGATGAATTTAAAGAAATTTTAGAAAATAAAGGAGGTTTTATTTCTGCGCATTGGGATGGTACTCCTGAAACGGAAGAGCGAATTAAAAATGAGACAAAGGCAACAATACGTTGTATTCCGATAGATGTAAAGCCGGAAAATGGAGTTTGTATTCTTACTGGAAAACCTTCAAAAAACCGAGTGCTTTTTGCAAAAGCGTATTAATTTTTCAAAAAAATATAATTAGCTATTGCAATAGTAAAAAATAGTTGTATTTTTGCATCCGCAATTACGCAATGTGTTGGTCCGTTCGTCTAGGGGTTAGGACGCCAGGTTTTCATCCTGGTAACAGGGGTTCGATTCCCCTACGGACTACAAAATGCTTTTAAATAGATTGCTCTATTTTTTGGCGTTAAGTTCAAATATATTATGGTCCGTTCGTCTAGGGGTTAGGACGCCAGGTTTTCATCCTGGTAACAGGGGTTCGATTCCCCTACGGACTACTTAAAAAAATTAAGGATTGAAAATCCTAAATAAATAAATTAGAAAAGAAATGGCAAATCACAAGTCAGCGTTAAAGAGAATTAGAAGAAACGAAGCAGCGCGTATACGTAATAAATATCAGCACAAAACAATGCGTAATGTATTGAAAAAGATTCGTTCTGAAGAAGATAAGAAAGCTGCTGAAACTTTATTTCCTACTGTTGTAAGTATGATTGATAGATTAGCTAAGCGTAACATTATACACGCTAACAAAGCTTCTAATCTTAAAAGTAAATTATCTAAGCAAATTGCAGCTCTATAAGTTTTTGTAGAAATTTGCTATACATTATATAAGGCGCTTCATCACTTGATGAGGCGCTTTTGTTTTTCAATAGTTTACCCAAAGAATACTTGGTGTAAATATCTTCCAGGTGCTAGAGTAAAGCCTCCCGCAATAATCAGCGCACCAAAATACAAGGCTATCATTTTTCTTTTGTGTCCTTTAATATCACCTTTTTTAACCGCAACTATAGCTGTCGGAACACTGTAAAGTGTTAAGAGGCTAAATAAATGTATCCAGCCAAAATGGTTTAAAAATTGACCGCCTACATGAGCAGGAATAAATAGGCTTACTAGGGCGGTGAAAAACATTAAAGACATGTAAATTTTTCCGATTAATTTATGTTGTTTTGAGCCTTTTTGAGCAAGCAAAAGATAGGCCCCAACAAAGAGGCATGGTGTTACTGTTATTAAATGTGTAAACATTAAAATTTTGTAGCTATTCATTCTATTATTTTTGACTAAAAATATGCGATTTTAAGGCGTATCTGTAATTTTTGCAACCCGAGTGTCAATTAGTGGGATTGAATTGATTAGCGTTACTTCAATTTAGGTTTCATGACGATAAAGCCTATAATAAAACAACTGTACATTGTAAATGATGCTGCTTTGTGAAAAGGAGCAATTTGATAATATAAGGCAACGTTTTCCCTTGTAATATAGCTATATATAATATTAATTGGAAAGTAGACTAATTCGTAGATGATTAGCCCCAGGCTTATCCAGAAAAGCAGTCTTTTGAAAAGCAAAGGATTTCTTCTGTTTTCTAAAATGAAATTTATGGATATAAAAATAAGTAAGAGCGAAGCGTAGGTGTAAGAAAATAATTGTCTTTCCGTTATGATGCTTTTGAAATAGGCATTTATAAACGCTATGATTAAATAGGCTATTCCTCCGTAAGCTATAATATTTTTTATTTTTTTACTGGAGGTGTAATGCCAAAAGATGTAATAAAAGTAGCTAAAAAATATAAGTGAATAGGCGTAATATATAATGTAGTTGTAGTCGGAATATAACCCGGTGATAAACGGATTTAAATTTGGGTCTATTTTAATAATCAAACCTAGTAGTTCTGTTAACAAAATATAGGTTAACATAATGGGGAGGTACCGCAATTTACTTTCAAAATACTTTTTGTAGTTGACAATAGAAGCTCCTATTGTAAGTACATAAAGTATTAAATAGTGGTCCGAGAATATTTCTTTAAACAAATTACGGGGGGTTAATATGTTTAATATAGTGAATTTTTTAAAATACTCATATTCTTAGTTTTGCTTTCATTTGAATGAAGCCGTAAATAAAACTTCCGTACATTAAAAAGACTAAAACCAAATGAAATTTTGGCAATATATAATTCATTGTTTTTGTTTCCATTGTGGAAAAAGAGTATAAAATATTAATGGGGATAAATCCTATATGGAATATAAGCAGTCCAATACTAATCCAAAAAAGTGCATTTTTTTTAAAAAATTTCGTTTGAATATTTTCTTTTAAAAAAATAAATGCGGCTAATATTAAAATTAAGCTTCCAATATTATAGGAGTAAATTTGAGGATCTGTTATTATATTTGTGGACATAGCATTAATTAAAAAGGCTAAAGCATATATTATAGTACCAATGAGAATTATTTTTTTATTTTGTTGTAAATAACAAAAATGCCAAAGTAAATAAAAAAAATAGCCAAAAAACATTAAGTCGTACGCTATAAAGATTACAAAGTTATATCTAGAATATAAATCATTATAAAAGGGGTTTTTACTTGAATCAAGGTTTATTATTAGACCTAATAATTCAGTAAGAAATATATACATTAATAGAACTGGTAAATATCTTAATTTGGAATCAAAATATTTCGGGTATCTAAAAATGGTAATTATCAATGTTGCAAAGTAAATTTGCAGAGGAGGATAAAGTAATATTTCTTTTAACAAAATGTTTAATATATTTTAATCAATTAAAATCAGAGTCGTAGGGAGGTGGCCCCATTGTTGTTTTATTCATAATCAAACTTTGGTCTGAAAACATTATTGGCGTTGATGTTGTTGCCGGTATGAAAGAGGCGTAAGATTTGCTGTTTTCTTTATTGGTATCTCCCATTTTGCTGTCTAAGATTCCTGGATAGTCACGTATCAAAGCAGCTTCTTTCTTGCCATCGCCTAAATCTTTAATATAAAAACCCATATTCATAGCGTCAACTTTCATTGTTGGAAGGATGAAAAATGAATTTTGGCGCGGGTGTTTTACTTTTTTATGATCAGGAAAATCTTTTTTGTCTGGGTAGGTAGAAAAATAAAAACGTAAGGTTTCTACTTTTACTCCAGCCTCTTTAGCTTCTTGCTCTACATAGGCAATATAGTTTTTTACCGTTTCTATATCATAATCGCCATAACGAGAAGCAATAAATTTAGAACCATCTTCTAAAGGATCTTCTATTTTTTCTATTAATTGAGCTCTTTTTTTAGTGTAATTGTCGTAATCTTGTTTTGCTTCTGTAATGCTTATAATTTGCTCAGGAGCTTTTACTTCTTTTGTTTTTTCTTCCTGTAACTCTTTGTGTGCAGGTTCCGTGTCAGGGGTGGTTTGTTTCTTTTCGGAATTACAGCTTACAAGTAATGAGAAGGCAACGAATAGCAATCCCAAGTTTTTTTTACGTTTCATCGGTTATGATTTTTAGTGTTGTGAAATTAGTTGCATGTGAGCCGTAGAGGGGATTGTGCTTTTTATGCGTTGTAAATATATTTGAAAAAATTGATAAATAGAACTCTAATGGCTTTAATTCGTAATAGTGTGCTAATGAAGAACCAGTTTTAAGGCCATTAAAAAAGCCCAATGAAATTTTCATTGGGCTTTTTTGTATTTGAAATTAGAGTTAATTTTATTGACTCATCGTCATTAAAAACTCTTCATTGTTTTTTGTTTGTTTAATGCGTTGCTCAATAAACTCCATGGCTTCTATTGGGTTCATGTCGGCTAAATACTTGCGCATAATCCACATACGTTGTATCGTAGCTTCATCTAATAATAAATCATCTCTACGTGTACTAGAAGAAGTAAGATCTATAGCAGGGAATATTCTACGATTAGCAATCTTACGATCTAATTGTAGTTCCATGTTACCGGTACCTTTGAATTCTTCAAAAATAACCTCGTCCATTTTAGAACCTGTTTCCGTTAAAGCAGTTGCAATAATAGATAGCGATCCGCCACCTTCTATATTACGAGCAGCTCCAAAGAAACGTTTTGGTTTATGTAAAGCATTGGCATCTACACCACCACTTAATACTTTTCCAGAAGGCGGTTGTACCGTATTGTAGGCACGCGCTAAACGCGTTATAGAATCTAATAAGATCACAACATCATGACCACATTCTACTAGTCTTTTTGCTTTTTCTAAGACGATATTGGCAACTCTAACGTGTTCTGTAGGTTCTTTGTCAAAAGTAGAAGCAACAACTTCTCCGCGAACGTTACGTTGCATGTCTGTAACTTCTTCAGGACGTTCATCAATTAATAATATAATTTGATATACTTCTGGATGGTTTGCTGCAATACCATTTGCGATATCTTTAAGCAACATTGTTTTACCAGATTTAGGTTGCGATACGATCATACCTCTTTGTCCTTTTCCAATTGGAGAGAATAAATCAATAATACGTGTAGATATGGTACCTTGTCTTTCTGATAAATTAAATTTTTCTTGAGGGAATAAGGGTGTTAAATGCTCAAAAGCGACACGATCACGTACAACTTGTGGGTCGATACCATTTATCTTATTCACTTTTATTAAAGGAAAATACTTTTCACCTTCTTTTGGAGGGCGGACATTTCCTAAAACGGTATCTCCGGTTTTTAATCCAAATAAACGTATTTGTGATTGTGATACATAAATATCATCTGGTGATGATAAGTAGTTGTAATCTGAAGAACGTAAGAAGCCGTAGCCGTCTTGCATAATGTCGAGAACACCTTCACTAGCAATAATACTATCAAATTCGTATTCTGGTTCCTTATACCTGTTCTTTAAATCCTTGTCAAAATTATTATTCTTCTCCTGTTTTGGTCTAGGATTAGGTTTGTTTTGATTTGGATTACTATTGTTATTGTTCTGGTTGTTGTGAACAGGCGTCTTTTTTTGAAACTCTTTTTTCTGACTAGCAACAGGAGCCTTCGTATTTTTTGGATGCGGAACTCTTGCTTCTTTTGGAGTACTCTCTTTACTAGAAGTAGCTTCTGTTTTAGCAGGTGCATCTTTTGCCGCAACAGGCCTTGGATTAGGCTTGTTAGGTCTTGCTGGTTTTTTCGGAGCGCTGTCTGTTGGTTTTTCAACAACAGGTTCTTCCTTTTTATCAGTTTTAGCCGTGATTCTAGGTTTTTTAGGTCTAGGAGCCTTTGCTGGCTTAGGTTTTTCTGCTACTTCGGGAGTAGTACTACTTATTGCAGCTTGTACAACTTTAGGGTTGGCAGCTTGCACGTCTAAAATTTGATAAACTAAGTCTAGTTTTTTTAAGGTTTTGTACTTTGGTACATTTAAACCATTGGCTATTTCCTGAAGCTCAGGAAGCTTTTTTGATTTTAAATCTGAAATTTCAAACATTAATAATTGAATAAATTATACGTCTCTATGAAAATGAAGTGTATTGTAATCTTGAAAATTAACGGAACGATGTCCTAAATATTGGTGAGTGTTATGGTACTGTGAGACAATATTACAAATTATTTTCAATATTTCATTGATATTTCTTAAAAAGACGCTTATTTTGCAGTCTTAAATTATAATTTAGAGAATGATTCAAAGAATCCAAACATTATATTTACTTATAGTAATACTTTTAACGGCAGCTTTACCGTTCTGGGTAAACCTATGGTCAGATGTTAAAGGAAAAGAAATTTTTGCTAAAGATGATATTCTTATCTCTGGCGCTTTCTTCGTTTCTGCAATATTGGCCTTAATAGCTATAGTGTTATACAAAAAAAGACAAAACCAATTTGTGGTAAACAGATTGAATATGATATTGAACCTTTTTTTACTAGGATTTTTCGTTTATCGATCGCTAAACTTATCTGGAGAGATTTCGGTTTCTGAGAAGGGTATTGGGATGCTGATTCCTATTTTTTCTATCGTTTTTTTAGTCTTGGCCAACAAGGCAATTAGGAAGGATGAGGATCTTGTAAAATCTGTTGATCGCTTACGTTAAACCTAACATCTTAGTAGTATTAGTGCGTGAACCCGGGGTAGTGCCCGGGTTTTTTATGCTTTAAAATTATGGGTGTCGATGTTTGCTTCTAGCAGTTTCTGTCCCTAGTGCTATAGGTAAATGTGCTGATTTGGTTCGTACATATTTCACGCTTTCTATGGTAAACTACTTAGAGTTTGTAACTAGGAGTAATACTAAACATATGTGTTCATTTACTGTAATAGTCGTTAGAAAGTATTTTAGTAGCTATTAGCCTCTTTTTCCTAATTCAATAATTTCTAAATCTTTAATCTCTTTACCATCTATTACAAATTGTAACATGGTCCGTACTTGATGAAAACCATGGGTGCCACATGCGCCAGGATTCATATGTAAAAGATTTAGTTTCTTATCCCACATTACTTTTAAAATATGAGAATGGCCACTAATAAATAGTTTTGGAGGATTATTTTTAATTTCTTCTCGTATTCTAGGGTTGTATTTGTTTGGGTAACCGCCAATATGCGTCATCCAAACGTCTACCTCTTCACACATAAACCTATTGTCTAGTGGAAACTCCATTTGCGCTAAATGATCATCAATATTCCCATAGACCACTCTAGTTGGTTTTATTTTTTTTAGTTTGTCAGTAACCTCTAAGGTGCCAATATCACCAGCATGCCAAATCTCATCTGCTTTTTTTGCATACTTAAGTATCGTGTCGTCTATGTGGCTATGTGTGTCTGAAAGTAAAAGTATTCGGGTCATTCGTTAAGTTTCTTAATAAATTAAAAAGCATGCAAGTGCGCTTCTGTAGTTGTGATACCTGTAAAGGGGTGAAGAAGTAATATCGTATTTCTTTAGTACCTTTGTGATTCACAAAAATAGCATATTTCATTGAGGTATTTTATTCGTTTTTCCTACTTTGGCAAACAGTATCATGGGTGGCAAAAGCAACCTAATGCCATTACAGTACAAGGGGTATTAGAAGATGCTTTGTCAAAACTATTATCACAAGAAATTATTTTAATGGGAGCGGGTAGAACAGATGCGGGAGTGCATGCAAAAGAATTGTATGCGCATTTTGATTTTGGAGAAATACCTCAGAAAGACAACTTTGTATTTCGATTGAATAGTTTTTTGCCTAAAGATATAGCTGTACAAGATGTTTTTTTAGTGCCAGAAGAAGCGCATGCCAGATTTAATGCAGTCTCTAGGACGTATGAATATTGGATTGTTCAAGATAAAAATCCATTTTTAATACATCATGCACACTTTATTAAGTATCCTTTAGACGTAAAAAAAATGAATGAAGCCGCCTTACTTTTATTAGAGCATACAGATTTTGAGTGTTTTTCTAAAAGCAATACAGAGGTAAATACCTTTAATTGTGATATTACCCATGCAGCATGGCGACTTGATGGTGGAGTTCTAATTTTTACTATTACCGCAGATCGGTTTTTGAGAAATATGGTGCGTGCTGTTGTGGGCACCTTGCTTGATGTTGGATTAGGAAAGATAAATATCTCCAATGTTAAAGCTATATTAAAAAGTAAAGATAGGAGTAATGCAGGGGCTTCAGCGCCCGCAAAAGGCTTATAT
The DNA here is from genome assembly GCF_900102165.1 of Cellulophaga baltica. GTDB lineage: Bacteria > Bacteroidota > Bacteroidia > Flavobacteriales > Flavobacteriaceae > Cellulophaga > Cellulophaga baltica. The sequence continues at coordinate 206,916 of NZ_FNBD01000002.1, read as the reverse complement.
TTGACCTCAGTTTTATACCCAGAAAACATTGTAAAAATCCATGGATAATAAATCAGGAAAAGCATTTGATTTTGTCTTATTTAAAAGATTAGTAAACTATACAAAGCCCTATCGTGTTACTTTCTACGGGGTGGCAATAGCGGCTATATTACTTTCAGGTTTTGCCGTAATGACAGCAATCATTGTTGGTAATATCGTGGATGAGGCTATTACAGAAAAGAACAGTCAGAAATTATTGTATATGACCATGGCCATGTTAGCGGTGCTTATTGGGCAAGTGGTAAGTCAGTTAGGTTTTAACTACTATGCCAATTGGTTAGGAGAATCTGTTATTAAAGATGTAAGAATAGATTTGTTTAAGCGTATGCTAGGCTTTAAGATGAAATATTTTGATAACTCTTCTATTGGTGTTTTGGTTACTAGAGCTGTTGCAGATATGCAGCGAATAGGAGAAATCTTTAGTCAAGGTTTTTTTGTGATCGTAGCAGATTTGCTTAAAATGATTGTGGTAGCAGGGGTTATGTTGTATCAGAGCTGGAAACTGGCTTTAATAGTTTTTGCTTTAATGCCTATTATCGCTTATGCTACACGAATGTTTCAAAAAGCAATGAAGATTGCATTTACGGAAGTTAGGGCAGAGGTTTCTAATTTAAATTCTTTTGTTCAAGAACGTATAACAGGAATGAAAATAGTACAGCTGTTTAATCGTGAAGAAATTGAAAAAGAGAAGTTTAGAGAGATTAATGAAAAGCATCAAAATGCATGGTTAAAAACAGTGTGGTATAATTCTATTTTCTTTCCTATTGCAGAGATTGTATCTTCCATAGCAATTGGTTTAATTGTTTGGTACGGCGGATTGTTGAATATCGCTAATGTGGGGCCTAGTGAGTACGGGGCTATTTTTGCTTTTATTCTGCTATCAGATATGTTGTTTAGGCCTCTGCGTCAAATTGCAGATAAGTTTAATACTTTGCAAATGGGTATGGTAGCGGCTAATAGAGTTTTTAAAATTTTAGATACGGAAAGTCAAATTGAAGATTCGGGCACTATTGAGCAAACAGATATCAAAGGGGCAATTGATTTTAAAGATGTTCGGTTTGGGTATTTGGAAGATGAAGAAGTATTGCATGGCATATCTTTTAGCGTAAAAGCAGGAGAAACCGTAGCCATTGTAGGTGCTACAGGTGCTGGAAAATCTACAATTATCAATCTATTAAATAGGTTTTACGAGATCAACTCAGGAGAAATAGCTATTGATGGTGTTTCTATTAAAGATTTTAAACTAGCATCACTTCGCTCTAAAATAGCGGTAGTATTACAAGATGTTTTTCTCTTTGCAGATACTATTGCCAATAATATTTCGCTTAAAAATACAGCCATAACAACTGCGCAGATAGAGGCTGCTGCTAGAGAGATTGGGGTGCATGAATTTATAGCAAGTTTACCAGAAGGATACAATTACAATGTAAAAGAGCGTGGAACGATGCTATCTAGCGGGCAAAGACAGCTCATAGCATTTTTAAGGGCATATGTAAGCAATCCTAGTATTCTTGTCTTAGATGAAGCAACGTCTTCTGTAGACACCTATTCTGAGCAATTGATACAAAAAGCCACAGACAAAATTACGGAAGGGAGAACTTCAATCATTATAGCGCACAGATTAGCAACGATTAAAAAAGCAGACAAAATTATTGTTATGGATGCTGGTAAAATTGTTGAAATAGGTTCGCACAAAGAACTTCTTAAAAAAGGAGGATATTACAACAATCTTTACGAGGCACAATTTTCAATAGAAGAAGCGGTTTAGTACAGCATTGCCTGTGCATTTTTAAGGTTTTTGAAAGTATCTGTAAAGAGTGCTAAGTAAATAGCTGCACAAATAATTATCCCTATAAATAGTATTCCGAAAATTACTAGGAACAATAAAAGCTTTAAAAGTATTTGTTTAAATGATAATTGGAATGTCTTTTTATATACATAAGAAAAATACAAAACTAAGGTAATGGCATTGCTCATAGATACATAGTATATCCATTGGCTATTCCATATGCTCATTATATATAAAATGTTGACTAAAATAGACATTTGAGAATAAGCGTATATGTTTATTACAAAATGCTCACTAAGATTAAACTGCTTTTTGTTATAGAAAACTACTCTTGAAATCAAGGAAAGAAAAGGGAGCATTGCCATGTAGAAAATGCTTTGATATTCAATTGAAATGTCCTGAAACTTTTTTCCAAATTCCATTCCAAGTTTCTGAGATTCGTCAGCGTTATCAGTAGCCATTTGTGTAAATTGAAAATCCATGGCTGTAGGAAAGAATTTTTGAACAAGAAAAAAGAAAATACCTCCAAGAAAAACGGCTATGGTGAAATAAGAGATGGGATTCATATATCTTTTTCTGACTCCATTGATATAACCTACAATGACGACATCAGGGGCTATGAATAGCTTGCCAAAAGTGCGAATAAAGGTGTTGTCAATATTTAAATAGCGTTGAGCAAAATCACCAAATAAATTTTTTATAGTCAATCTATTTCTAATCACTTTCGCGCCACAATCAGCGCAAAAATTATGATTTTCTTCTAAAGTAAGGGTGCAGTTTTTGCATTCCATAGTGGTTGGTTGATTGGTTTGTGTTTTTTTTAAGCCCTACATCAGATCTTCTTTGATCATGCTAGAGAGCTCAGTCAGGTCGTTGTAAAGAACAAATTCCCCATTTTTAATATAAGTGATCATGCCGGTTTCTTCACTAACAACAATAGCAAGGGAGTCTGTTTTTTCAGTAATACCAACAGCAGCTCGGTGTCTTAGTCCAAAGCGTAATGGAATATTACGTTCGTTAGAAACAGGTAGTATTACTCGTGTGGCAACAATATAATTACCTTCAATTACGGCAGCACCATCATGCAATGGGCTGTTTTTGTAAAAGATGCTTTCAATAATAGGTTGGGTAATTTCAATCTGCATTTTATCCCCACTAGATTTTACGAAATCTAAAGAATTACTTCTTTTGATGATGATAATAGCGCCAGTTTTAGAGGAACTCATTTTATCGCAAGCACTTATTAAAGAATCTACATCGGTACCTATACTGGTAACTTCTTGTTTTAAAAATTTAAAGTGCTTGATGAAATTACGTTTATTGGCAAAATTGGTAGAACCAATCATCAGTAAAAACTTTCTTATTTCTTGCTGAAAAACAATAATCAATGCAATTAAACCCACTTGCATAAATCCGCCAATTACACTAGAAATCATTTTCATTTCTAAGAGCTCTGTAAGTTTCCAGAAACCCCAGACTAAAACAATACCAATAAAAATATTGATCGCCACAGTGCCGCGAACCAATTTGTATATGTAGTATAACAGCGTAGCGACAAGCAATATGTCTATTAAATCTGTTATTTTAAAATCTAGAAAGCTTAAAAAATCCAAGTGTAAGGGTTTTTGTAAAATTAGGAAAAATTGATGAACAAAATCTAGGTATTTATATACTTTAATTGCTGTACTATAGCAATGCATTCCGAGGCTTCTTTTACGTCATGAACCCGTAAGATGTTGGCCCCCTTTAATAAGGCAATTGTGTTTAAACTAGTAGTTCCGTTTAGTGCATTTTTAGCATCTGTTTTTAGAATTTTGTAAATCATAGATTTTCTACTAATACCTACGAGTAGCGGTTTTTTTGTGTTTTTTAGCAATTCTAATTTTTGCATCAACTCATAATTTTGCGCTATAGTTTTAGAAAAGCCAAAGCCAGGATCTATGATTAGATCGTTAATTTTTTTATCATGTGCGGTAGCTATTTTTTCTGAAAAATAGCTCAGTATATCTGTGAGTAGATTGGTGTAATTGGTATTTTGTTGCATATCTTGAGGAGTACCCTTCATATGCATCATTATATAAGGTACTTGGTGTTTTGCCACCACCGACATCATGTTAAGATCTAAATTTCCGGCAGAAATATCATTAATTAAGGCAGCTCCTTCTTGGATACAGGCTTCAGCTACCTTACTTCTAAACGTATCTATAGAGATTTTGCATTCGGGAAATTCTTTAAGTACCAAGGTCACAATAGGAATAATTCTTTTCAATTCTTCTTCTTCATTCACCTGTAATGCGCCTGGTCTAGAACTATATGCACCAATATCGATAAAAGTAGCTCCATCAACCAGCATTTTTTGTACTTGATTGATAATTTCAGTTTCATTTTTGTACTTTCCTCCATCATAAAAAGAATCAGGGGTACAGTTAAGGACTCCCATTATTTTTGGATCTGTAATATCTATAAGATCTCCCTTACAATTTATGGTCATTTTTATTGAGAATTAGTCAAGAATTGCCATAGCACAGCAAGTTTAAACCACTATACTTGAACAATTAAAAATTTTGAACGAAATTTACACAAATTAGAAAGAATACATGCAGAAAACCTCAGAACAATACGATGCTGTAATAGAAATATGTCGCGCTTTATTTTCTAAAAAGATGAAAGATTATGGTAGTGCATGGCGAATTTTACGATTGCCATCGTTAACAGATCAGATTTTTATTAAGGCACAACGCATCCGTAGTCTTCAAGAGAACGAAGTGCGAAAGGTAGAAGAAGGAGAACAATCTGAGTTTATAGGAATAATCAATTATTCTATAATGGCATTAATCCAAATTGAAAAGGGAATTGCAGACCAACCAGACTTAAGTGTTGAAGAAGCGGTATCTTTATTTGATGCTCATGTGAATATAACAAAAACCTTGATGGAAAATAAAAATCATGATTATGGAGAAGCTTGGCGAGAAATGCGTGTTAGCTCCTTAACAGATTTAATTTTGCAGAAATTATTACGCGTGAAACAAATTGAAGACAATAAAGGAAAAACTTTAGTGAGTGAAGGTATTGAAGCTAATTACCAAGATATGGTGAATTATGCTGTATTTGCCATGATACACTTAACATCAAATTCTAAATAGTAGCATGAAGTACTTAGTTGGTTTCAGTAGAGTAGTTGTAGGAATATTATTTATAATTAGTGGTTTTATTAAGTTGAATGATCCTGTGGGGTTTTCATTTAAGCTAGAAGAATATTTTAGCTTTGGAGTTCTTAACATGCCCCTCTTTGAACCGCATGCCTTAAAGATTGCCATTTTTGTGGTAATCGTAGAGGTCTTACTAGGTGTTTTATTGCTTATAGGATTTAGGCAAAGATTTACCATATTCAGTTTGTTAGCAATGATTATTGGTTTTACTTTTCTAACCTTTTATTCTGCATATTTTAATAAAGTAACAGATTGTGGTTGTTTTGGAGATGCCTTAAAATTAACTCCTTGGGAATCCTTTACGAAAGATGTTATTCTGCTAATCTTAATCGTGATAATACTTATAGGGAAACGTTATGTGCTGCCTATTTTTAGTCCTAGTTTCAATAGAATCATTACAGGGGTATCACTAGCAGCATGTGTAATTTTCGTCTATTATGTACTTAATCATTTACCAGCGATAGATTTTAGACCCTATAAAATTGGTGCAAACATAGAAGAAGGCATGTCTGTTCCAGAGGACGCTCCAAAAGCTATATTTGATTATGCTTGGAAGTTCAAAGTAAATGGAGAAGAAAAAGTAATTGTCACTCAAGGAGATTATCCAACGGTAGAAGGGGAGTTTATAGATGTAGAAACTACAGAAGTACAGGCCGGGTATGAGCCTCCAATTCATGATTTCACCATAGAAAAAGATGGTGTAGATCATGCCTCAGATATATTACAGGAGCCTAAACTGGTTGTCGTTATTGCTTATGATCTGAATAAGAGTTCCTACAGTGCTTTTGAAGAGGTAAAGGAGCTTACTGATAAGGCAGTAAAAGCGGGTTATAAAGTTATTGGAATGTCTGCATCTAATGAAGATTATACCACCAAATTGCTTAAAGAATATAAGTTAAATTTTGATTTTTACTTTACAGATCAAACTACCTTAAAAACTATTGTACGTTCAAATCCGGGAGTACTTGTTTTAAATAAAGGAACCATCACACAGAAAGTACATTATAACGATTTAGATGCAATAGAATTAGAGTAATACTTAGCGTGCGATAAAAAGAATATAATTAGTCATTAAATAATTGAAAATAGAACAAAATGAGAAGTAAGATAGTTGCAGGGAATTGGAAAATGAACAAGAACGGTGCGGAAACAGAAGCATTATTAGCAGAGCTTTCTGCAAAATTACCAGATACTACAGCAGAGGTAATGGTTGCTCCAACTTTTGTAAACCTTGTTGGTGCAGTGCGTAGTTTAGAATCTTCAACTATTGAAGTTATAGCGCAAAATATGCATTATGCAGAAAACGGCGCATTTACAGGAGAAATTTCTGCAGATATGTTGTTGAATGTAGGTGTAGATACAGTTCTTATTGGACATTCAGAACGAAGAGCCTATTTTGGTGAAACTGATGCTATTTTAGCAAAGAAAGTAGTTGCTGCTTTAGCAAAAAACATGCGTATCATTTTTTGTTTTGGTGAAGAGTTAGAAGACCGTAAATCTGATAATCATTTTAATGTTGTGGCAAGTCAGCTTAAAAATGCATTATTTTCTTTAGAAGCGAGTACTTGGAAAAATATTGTTTTAGCATACGAGCCAGTGTGGGCTATTGGAACGGGAGAAACTGCTTCTCCAGAACAAGCTCAAGAAATGCATGCATTTATTCGTAAAACAATTACGGAATCGTTTGATGCAACAATAGCAAATAACGTGTCTATTTTATATGGCGGTAGTGTTAAGCCAAATAATGCTGTAGAGATTTTTTCTAAACCAGATGTAGATGGTGGCCTTATTGGTGGAGCGGCTTTAGTAGCAGATGATTTTGTTGCGATTATCAAAGCAATCTAATTAATAAGCAGCATAAACAGATCGTAAAACACAAGGGCATTCTTTTAGGATGCCTTTTTATATTATTAAAATATGGAAAAAGAAAATAATTATATAGAATACACTTTCAAGGTAGTACCGATAGATCCGGCTTCAGATATCCTCATTGCAGAATTAGGCGAAGTGCTTTTTGAAAGCTTCTTGGAAACAGAGGACGGTGTTTTGGCTTACATTAGAAAAGAAGATTGGTCAGCGGGTATTCTCAATGATTTGTCAATTTTGGAAAATGATAATTTTAAAATTACTTATGATTTTAAAGAAATTGAACAAGAAAATTGGAATGCCACTTGGGAACAAAACTTTAATCCAATTCAAGTAGATGAACGCTGTGTAGTACGTGCGCCATTTCATGAAAAACCTGTAGTAGAATATGATATTGTAATTGAACCAAAAATGAGTTTTGGTACAGGGCACCATGAAACTACTCACATGATGTTGCAACATATATTAAACACAGATTTTAAAGGAAAACGTGTGTTAGATATGGGGAGCGGTACAGGGGTTCTAGCTATACTAGCAGCAAAAAGAGAGGCGCGTACTGTTGATGCTATAGATATAGATAATTGGTGCTATTTAAATGCCTTAGAAAATGTGGAGCGTAACGACTGTAATCATATAAATGTATATGAAGGTGATGTAAATCTTCTAAAAGAGAAGCAGTATGATCTTATTATAGCAAATATTAATAGAAATATTTTATTGGGGGATATTCCAGAATACTCAAAATGTTTAGAAGTGGGTGGCACCTTATTTCTAAGCGGATTCTATTCCGAAGACCTTTCGACAATAACGAGTAAATGTGAAGAACATAACTTAAAATTTGTCTCTAATTTGAATAGAAATAATTGGATTGCTGCCGTTTATCGAAAATGTTAAAATTTTAGTAAAATTATCGTTGATTTGTCATATATTGTCGGTGTAATGTATTTATTTTAAGATATGGTTGTATATTTTTTAAACTTATTTAACACATTTAATTATGAAAAAACGCGATTTAACTATTATTGCTATGCTACTTTTAGTGGTGGCTAGCTCATGTGAAAAAGAAAAAGAAAACGATCTTCAAATGCCAGAGGCAAGTGTAGAGAATGTTGATCAAGAAAAGCTATTAGTTACCGATGAGGTAGTGAGTGTTTTTAAGAACAACTACTATAATGTTGACGAAGTTAGTGTTGTAGACTTTATGCTTCCTGACGGTTCTATGGAAGAGCGTTTTCAATTAGAAAATGATATATTATTTTCTGCAGAGCAATTTAAAAGTTTAGCAGAAGTTGATATTAAAAGCGCTAAAAATTACCATACCAGTAATTTAGTTAGCCCAAGAACTTTAACAATTATCGGGTACACGGGAGGACAAAACGCCCTATCTAGTATAGAACGTACTGCATTGCAATATGCTGTTAATAACTACAATGCTTTAAATTTAAGTATTCGTTTTACATTAACATTTGGTACATCTTATCAAGATAAAGATATGGTGGTATATTTAAATCCTAATGAATCAGGTGCTGGAGGTTCAGCAGGTTTTCCTAGTAATGGAAATCCTAATAAATTTGTTCAGATTTACGGTTTAAGTAATTATGACGTAAATGTTATTGAGCATGTAATAACACACGAGATTGGTCATTCTGTTGGTTTCAGACATACAGATTGGTTTAGTCGTCAAAGTTGTGGACAAAATACAAATGAAGGAACTGCAGGAGTAGGTGCAATACCAGTACCAGGAACTCCAGAGGCTTATGATCCTACATCTATTATGTTGGCATGTTTTAGCTCAAACGAAGATGGTGAGTTTAATAACAATGACATTACAGCATTAAACTATCTTTATTAATTAACTAGTTCTTAAGTAAATACATTACAATTTAAAGGTATTCTAATTATTAGAATACCTTTTCTTATACCTTTCTGTGAATGATTATTGGCTATTTTTTAAATAATTTTTAGAGCCGACTTATTAGAATTTGTATCTTAGTGCAAAAATAGATCTATGAGTACGAAGGAAAAGATCTTAGAAGATTTGCTTTTAGAAGAAGAAACAAAGAGACAAAACGAAATTGTCTTATTTAATGATGATGTAAATACCTTTGATCATGTTATAGAAACTTTAATAGGGGTTTGTGATCATACGCCTGAGCAGGCAGAACAATGTTCGATTATAGTGCATCATAACGGAAAATGTACGGTAAAAACTGGTGATTATGAGGATCTTAAGCCTCGGTGCACTAAATTATTACAAGCGGGTCTTAGTGCAGAAATTGTATAAGGACTCTTTTTGATTAGAACATTATCCTTAATTTCCAGGACGGCTAGGACTTAAATTATTGCTTTTGAGATATATACAATGCATCACTATATTCTTTTTTACCATAATTAGTCTTGCGCAAGAATTACCTCCCATACATAATTTTTCTCCTACAGCTTACAATGCGGGTAATCAAAATTGGAGCATTTCACAATCAGATGAAAAGTATATCTATGTAGGTAATAACTATGGGTTATTAGCATATAATGGAGCGTCTTGGAAAACGTATGCTTCACCCAATGGCTCTCATATACGTGCAGTTAACGTTGTTGGTGATCGTATTTTTACGGGATGTTACATGGAGTTTGGTTTTTGGTTTAAAGATGATTTTGGAGATTTAACCTATCAATCTTTGAATCCGAAATTATCGACACCCATGATTGAGGATGAGGAGTTTTGGAATATCATAACCTTAGATGCTTATGTTCTCTTCCAGTCCTTGCAGCGCATCTATATTTATAATTTGAAAACGGAAAGTTTTAGCGTGGTCGCTTCCGAGAGTACCAGGGCCAGAATTTTTAAAAACAAATCTGGGGTCTATTTTCAAAAATCAGGAAAGGGACTTTATAAAATTGAAGGAGGGAAAACACTTTTAGCATCTGATCATGGTATTTTGAAATCTAATTTTATAATTGGCATGTTCGATACTTCTTTTGGTACCTTGGTACTTACGGAGAAAGAAGGTTTTTTTCTTTTAGAAGAGGGCGGTGGGGTAGAGAAGTGGAATACGTCTATTAGTAAAGAGTTACAAGAACTCAATATATATAGTAGCGCTCAATTAAAAAACGGTAGCTTTATTTTAGGGACCATTTCAGATGGAGTATACCATGTTAGTAAGTCTGGAGAACTATTAGAAAAAATCAATCAGAAAAAAGGATTGAATGACAATACGATACTTTCTATTTTTGAAGACCTAGACGGCAATGTTTGGTTGGGTTTAAATAACGGTATTAGTGTATTGAATTTTAGCGCTCCTTTCAAAGAATATATCGATACCGTCGGGAAATTAGGAGTGGTTTATACGGCTGCAATTTATGAAGATCACCTATACTTGGGAACTAATCAAGGATTGTTTTATAAACAGAAATCCGGGAATGATGATTTTAAGATTGTGCCGAATACAAACGGTCAAGTTTGGTTTTTAAAAGAAATAGATGGTATTCTTTTCTGTGGTCATAATACAGGAACTTTTACTGTAGCGGGTAACCAGGCGACACAAATAGCAACCTTTCCTGGAGCTTGGGATATAAAAAAAATTCCAGGCAATGATTCACTTTTGTTACAGGGTAATTACAACGGACTCAGTATTCTTAAAAAAGAAGGTTCTCAATGGATATTTAGAAATAAAATTGAAGGATTTGATATTTCTAGTCGGTTTTTTGAATTTACCCAAAGTGAAGATATTCTTGTTAATCATGAGTTCAAAGGAGTCTTTAGGCTAACCCTAGATCCTTCTTTTTCTAAAGTTGTTAATGTGGTTGATGCTCCAGTATTAGGTACAGGTGCAAGCTTAGTTGCTTATGAAAAAACTATTTTACATGCTTCAAATAATGGGGTGTTACGTTTTAATGAGAAAAACAAAAACCTAGAAAAAGATTCGCTACTCACCAATCTTTTATTTGAAGCTGAAGAACGTTTAATTGGTATTATAGTTCCAGATGTCAGTGATGACTTATTATGGGCTTTTACGGATAAAAATATTATAGCCTTAGCGGCTAATAAATTTAATGGGCAACCAGAGGTAAAGAAAATAGCAATTCCAAGCTCGTTTAGGAGAAGTTTGGGGGTATTAGGTTTTGAGAACATTAAAAAAATAGGAATAAATACCTATCTAATTGGGATTTCTAATGGATACATCACACTAAATCTTGATAAATTAAGGATTAAGAAGTTTGATATAGGTTTAACAGATGTAGCTAATAAGAATAGCGATTCCATTACGTTACAAAAGGTTTCTTTAAAGAGTATTGATCATACTTTTAAGTATACCTTTAATAATGTATACTTTGAGTATAGTGTTCCAAGTTTCGAAAAATACACAGAGGTAAATTATCAATTTCAATTAATAGGCTTATCAGAAGTATGGAGTTCTTGGTCTGAAACTTCTAAAGTTGCTTTTGAAAATCTGCCTTTTGGAGAGTATACCTTTAAAGTAAGGGCAAAAGTTGGTAATGAATTAAGTGAAAATATAGCGAGTTATACCTTTGAGATTTTAAGGCCTTGGTATGTCTCCAATTTAGCAATTTTGATATACGTACTAGTTTTTATTGCTTTAGGGTATTTTGTACATAGGTTGTATCGTAGGTATTATAGAAAGCAACAAGAACAGCTTTTAAAAGAGAATGAGAAGAAGCTCAAGCGAAAGAAAATTAAAGCAGAAAAGAAGCTTATTCAGATTAAAAATGAAAAATTAAATCAAGAAATAGATAATAAAAGTAGAGAGCTTGCCATATCTACAATGAGTATTATCAAAAAGAATGAATTTCTAAATGCTATTAAAACACAATTGCAAGAGAGTAAAACGCCACAACAAGTAAATTCCGTAATTAAAACTATTGATAGGAATATAAATAATGAGGATGATTGGAAATTTTTTGAAGATGCATTTAATAATGCGGACAAAGAATTCTTGAAAAAGATTAAAACAACACATCCAGATTTAACCCCTAATGATTTAAGGTTGTGCGCTTATCTTCGATTGAATTTATCTTCCAAAGAAATTGCTCCATTGTTAAATATCTCCGTAAGAAGTGTGGAGGTAAAACGCTACCGATTACGTAAAAAAATGGAGCTACCACACGAAATGGGCTTAACAGATTACATCATTAAGCTTTAAGGAACACTACACGTATTTTTTACACTACAACATTACCCATACAAGAGGGGTTTTTAAGACTTCATTAGTATAACACTATCTTAAGATAGGTAAGGGCTCAAGGCTTATTCTCATTGCTTATATCTCTATTTATGGGATTTTAATTACGATATGTATATTTTTTGTTGTGGTCTGTTATTATAATGATAAAATATGTCTTTATAAATTCGGAATTCTAAAACTCAACATATGAAAAACATATTTTTGTTGCTCGCAGCAATTTTTTTAACCACAACCTCTTGGGCTCAAGATTTTACAGTAAATGGTACTGTAAAGGATGGGAGTATAAATGATGTTTTGCCTGGAGTAAATGTGGTTGTGAAAAATCAAACACGAGGAACTACAACAGATTTTGATGGTAATTTTACTATCGATAAATTAAAAGTAGGAGATGTACTTGTGGTTTCATACATAGGGTATACTACCAAAGAAATCGCAATTAAAGATTCTAATTTTATTACTATTTCTTTAACCGAAGATGTCAGCGCTTTAAATGAGGTGGTAGTTATTGGGTATGGTACTCAAACTAAGAAAGAAATTACAGGAGCTGTAACAGTAATTGGAGCAGAAACTATTGAGCAATTAAAGCCAACTCGTATAGAGCAAGCGCTACAAGGGCAAGTTGCAGGGGTAAATATTACCTCTCAATCTGGTTCTCCGGGTAGTGCATCTAATATTAGGATTAGGGGTGTATCTACAAATGGAAATAACAACCCATTAATTTTGGTAGATGGTAATGTTATTGAGGATTTAAGTGTTGTAAACCCTGGAGATATTGAAAGTATCAATGTATTGAAAGATGCTACGGCAGGTATTTACGGAGTAAGGGCTGCAAATGGCGTTATTTTGATAACAACAAAAACAGGAAAGAAATCAACCCCGCTACAATTTTCTTATGATACTTATGGAGGTTTTCAAGAAACAACCAGATGGTTACCTTTATTAAATGCTACGGAATATGGAGTTATTAAAAATGAGGCGGCTGCGGCAAACGGAGAGGCCATTCCATATCCAAATTTAGCACTATTAGGAACAGGTACAGATTGGCAAGATGAGGTCTTTCAAAAAGCGCCTATTTTCAATCATAACTTAACCATTAGTGGAGGTACAGAGAAATCTAGGTATTCTTTTGGCTCTTCCGTTCTTACGCAAGATGGTATTGTCGGAGGATCTAAAGCTAATTTTACGAGGTATAATACAAGATTGAATTTTAATACGGAACTGTTAGACGGTTTAAATTTTAAAGCCAACTTAATCTATACGGGAACATTAAGAAAGACCCTTGCCGAGGGTGGCTTGGGTTCTGTTTTGTTTAATGCACTTAATATTTCACCAATACTTAGTGTTGCAGATACAGATGGAAGTTTCACAAGAGCTCTTGGGCATCCAATTGAGGTGATAAACCCATTAGCGCAGTTGCAAAACACTTTTAACAGAACAAAAATTGATAAAATTAGTGGGGTATTCGGTTTAGATTATTCTTTTTTAAACAATTTCAAAGTAACATCTAACTATCAGTGGAACTATTCAGAAGTAGATTATTCTGCCTATTTCCCAATTTCAGATTTTGGAAATGTTGGCAATAATACGGTATTTGATAGAACAAATGCTGCCTACGGAGTATCTAATCAGTTTTATAGAGATTATACTTTTGATGCTTTTATAGATTATGATAAGGTTTTCAATGAGGTTCATGATTTGAAAATTACACTAGGTACTTCAATTTTCAAAACTACTGCAGACGAGTATGGAGGAACTTATGAAGGTGTCACTAATACGACATTATCTGATCCTAGCCTGGAAACGGCCACGGTATTCAATGACTCTTTTGTAGCGCGTTCAAATAGATTATATGATTCTAGGTTGCTCTCTTATTTTGCTAGAATGCAGTATAACTATAAAGGAAAATATTTGCTTTCTGCAGTAGTTAGACGGGATGGTTCAACAGCATTTGGTCCAGATAATAAATTTGGATATTTTCCTTCCGGTTCATTAGGTTGGGTAGTATCTGATGAGGATTTTTTCAAGGAGAACAGTGTGATTAATTTTGTGAAACTGAGAGCATCTTATGGGGTCTTAGGTAATGATAGAATACCTGGATTTGGCTTTGTTTCTTTATTATCAGGTGAGGGCACTTATGTGTTTGATAATGAGTTAGTATTTGGACAAGCGGTAGGTAGAGTTTCTAATCCGGAAATACAATGGGAAGAACAAACTACCTTAGATATTGGATTAGATGCAAAACTCTTTAATAATACAATTAATATTACTGCAGACTACTTTAATAAGCAAACAGATAATTTGTTGCTAGTTGTAGAATCTTCTGGAATTTTAGGAACCTCTGCGCCTGGTGCAGGAAACCCTGTTGCTAATGCAGGTTCTGTACGTAACAGTGGTTTTGAGTTTGCTATCGGTTATGAAACACCGTACTCGGAAAATTTTAGATTCGGAATCAATTATAATTTCACGTATTTAGAAAATGAAGTATTAAGTGTTGAAAATGGTATAGGCTATGAACAAGGTGGAAGCTTTGGAATTGGTCAATCTGGCGTTTCTCGTATGGAAGCAGGTCTGCCTATAGGGTATTTTTATGGACTTAAGACCGATGGAATTTTTCAAAATCAAGCAGAAATAGATGCACATCCAAGTCAAATAGGTCTTGGTTCTGAAGCAGCTCCCGGAGATATTCGCTTCGTAGATGTAAATGGTGATGGCAGCATAGATTTTGATGACAGTACCAATCTTGGAAATCCGATTCCTGATTTTACAATGGGATTAAACGTTTCATTTGATTACAAAAATTTTGATTTTCAGACGTACATCTTTGCATCCATTGGAAATGATATTGTTAGAAATTATGACAGAAATAATCCAATAACAAATCAATCTGTGTATGCTTTAAATAGATGGATAGGAGAAGGAAGCACCAATGAATATCCAAGAGTAACAAACGGAGCAACTTCTAATATTTTGTTTTCAGATTTTTATGTAGAAGATGGCTCGTTTGTTAGAGCACAAAATATGCAATTAGGATATTCTTTAAATAGTGAGGGTATCAAGGATATTGGAATCAGCAAATTACGTTTGTATGTATCTGCCAGTAATGTTTTTACTTTTTCTAAATATAAAGGATTTGATCCATCAGCATCTTCTGGAGATCCAATAGGTTCAGGATTTGATTCAGGATTTTACCCAGTACCACGTACCTACTTATTAGGTTTAAACCTTAAATTTTAATGTAATGATGATAAAAAACACTTTTTTAAAACACGTTATTGCGTTTGCTAGTATTACGATATTTTCTATATCCTGTAGTGATGACTTTGTAAATGTTGAATCAGAAGATGAAAACTCAGAAGATTTTTTCAATTCAGAAGAAGATTATCAATCCGCATTAACGGGGGCTTATGATTTACTTCAATCTACATATCTTAATGTATTGTTAGGAGAAATTGCTTCGGATAATACTTTGGCAGGTGGTGAAAGTGCTACAGATGTAATTGGAATACAACAGATAGATGATATGTTGCACACTTCTTTAAATGTACAGTTAGAAAGTATCTGGGGATGGATGTTTGCTGGCGTTAATCGTGCCAACTATGTTTTGGAGTTTAAAGATAAAACTGATTTTACAGGAAAAGAAGCACTTTTAGCAGAAGCTACTTTTTTAAGGGCTTATTACTATTTTGAGCTAGTGAAATGGTTCGGAGATGTTCCTTTAGCTGTAGATCAACGATTATTATTTGGCGATCAGTATTTGGTGGGAAGAACACCTGTTGCTGAGATATATGCACAAATTGAAATTGATTTACAATATGCAGTAGACAATTTACCGTATACCCAAGCACAAAAAGGTAGAATTACTAAAGGAGCAGCTCAGGCACTCTTGGGAAAAGCATATCTATATCAGGATAAATTTGCTCAAGCAGCAAGCGTTTTAGAAGATTTAATAAATAATGGTCCTTATGATCTTTTAGAAGATTATAGTACCATGTTTGAATTAGATAATGAAAATAATATAGAATCGGTTTTTGAAGTACAGTATACGGATAAAGAAGGAGCTGGCTTTGAGTGCTTACAGTGTAGTGAAGGTAATGTTGCTGTAGGGTTTAATGGAATAAGAAATTATGCTGGTCCTAGTTTTGAATCAGGGTTTAGTTTTAATATCCCAACTCAAGAAGTCTACGATGCATTTGAAGCGGGTGATACGCGTAGAGATATTGCCATATTAAATATAGATGCATGGGCAGAAGAAACCGGTGCAACTTTTGGAACGGGTAATGAGCATACGGGATTTTTTAACAGAAAATACCTTCCAAGGTTAGATGCTGCCGAAGATTCTAATACAGGTGATGCCAACCTAACAAACCCAAATAATTATAGAGCAATACGTTTTGCGGATGTCTTATTAATGGCAGCCGAAGCATTGAATAGAGGAAGCATAAGCGATTCACGTGCGCTTACTTATCTTAATAGGGTACGAGAAAGAGCAAATTTAGATGACGTGACCACAACAGGTTCTAGTTTAACGACAGCTATCTACCAAGAGAGAAGAGTAGAATTAGTAGGGGAGGGGCATCGCTTTTTTGATTTAGTAAGAACAGGAAGAGCGGCTGAAGAAATTGATGGATTTCAATCAGGAAAGCATGAATTATTTCCTATTCCATCTATAGAAATAGAATTGTCAGGAAACCGTTGGGAGCAAAATCCAGGATATTAATTAAAAAAAATTGTAAAAATGAAGATTATAAAAAATTTAGTTATTTGCTTTTTAAGCATAATCGCAATTACTGCTTGTACGGATGATGAAGTTTCCTATGCATTTAAAGATGTATCTGCTCCTTCTAATGTTGCAGCGGTATTTGATATATCTAATGACGATACGGGTACGGTAACACTTACGCCTACAGCAGAAGGTGTAACAAGTTTTCAAGTATATTTTGGAGACTTAGAAGATGAAACGCCTACAGATGTTGCTCCAGGTGAAGCGGCTTCGCATGTATATGAAGAAGGAGATTATATCATAAGAATTGTCGCTTTGAGTGCCTCAGGTCTTACGAGTGAACTTAATAAAAGCATCTCAGTTTCTTTTACACCACCGTCAAATTTATCAGCAGATATAATTGTTGTTAATAATTATGACGTTACCGTAACACCTAATGCAGATGATGCTACAGTTTTTGATGTTTATTTTGGAGAAGCTTTGGAAGAAGAGGCAACTACGATTATGGCAGGCGAAGCGGCTACATATACTTATGCAGCTGCAGGAGAGTACACTATTAGAGTTGTCGCAAAAGGCGCTAGTGCCACCACTATTGAATATGAAGATACTGTGAGTATAAGTGACCCTGTTTCTGCTACTTTAGAAGATTTTATAGGTACTTGGGTACTTGCTTCTGAAGCAGGTTCTTTTGGAGTAGGCCCTGCTATTGGTGATGTTAGCTGGTTTTCATTAGATGCACAAGGGATTGAAGATAGAGCATGTTTTATTGATGACGAGTATGTTTTTGGATCAGGAGGTACCTTTAGTACGATTTTAGGTTCAGAAACCTGGATTGAAGCTTGGCAGGGAGGTACAGATTCTTGTGGAGCTCCTGTAGCACCACATGATGGTTCTAGTGCAGCATCTTATAGTTATGATGATGCCTCTAGTACAATTACCATAACAGGAACTGGAGCATTTATAGCTTTGGCTAAAGGAACTAATGACGGAGAATTAAGCACACCTGCTGATGCTCCAAATTCTATTACGTACAATGTTTCTCTAGCGGAAGATAAAAACACGATGAATGTGTATTTAGAAACAAGTGAGGGTGTCTTCTGGCAGTTTAAATTAGTGAAAAAAGTGGAAGCTCCAATTGTGGGTACATGGAGAATAGCATCTGAGGCAGGTTCTTTCGGAGTGGGCCCAGCTATTGGCGATGTGAGTTGGTTTTCTTTGGATGATCAAGGTATTATAGATCGTGCTTGCTTAATAGATGATGAATATATCTTTGGATCTGATAATAGTTATTCTGTAAATCTAGGGACGGAAACTTGGATTGAAGGCTGGCAAGGTGGTTCTGATTCTTGCGGAACTCCAGTAGCGCCTCATGATGGTACTACATCTGCTACTTATGCTTATGATGAGTCTGCAGGTACTATTACTATAAATGGCATAGGAGCATATATTGCACTTGCGAAAGGAACAAATACAGGCGAATTAGCGGCTCCAGGAGATGCGCCAAGTTCAATTGTCTACAATGCTACATTTATTGATAATAATACGATGAGTGTGGTGATTGAGACAGGAACAGGTTCTGGTGTTTTTTGGCAATTCAAGCTTGTAAAAGATTAATAAGAAAAAGCTATTATTATGAAAAATATAAAAATAATTCTATTAGGTGTTTTTGGCTTACTCTTGTTAGGTTGTCAAGAAGATGAACCCGATTTAGATGTTATAGTAGCGCCATCTAACTTGCAAGTTTCTGTTGAGTTAGTGGGTGCAGATGCAGACAATCCAAATGGGGATGGTAGTGGTACTGTAAATTTAACAGCTACAGCAGATGATGCTATCTCTTATCAGTTTGTATATAACGGGAATAGAGAGGCGATACCTTCAGGATCTAAAACCTATAATTTTAGTACCACAGGTTTAAATAATTATTCAGTTGCAGTCATTGCAGTAGGTGCCGCAGGGTTGTCTACAAGCTATATATTAGATCTAGAGGTTTTTGCCTCGTATTCAGCTCCAGAAGATTTGTTGCAAATGTTGGTGGCAGATGGGACTAGAACATGGCGAATTAAAGCAGAATCAGGCGGGCATTTTGGACTTGGGCCTGTAGGAGGAAATATTCCTGCAGAATGGTACAGTGCAACAGCAAATGAAAAATCTGCTACCGGTATGTATGATGATCGTTATATTTTTAATAGCGATGGTAGTTTTACCCATATTACAAATAGCGTAAATGATGATCCATCTGTGGATACTAGCGGAACTATTTTTGGGAGAGTTAATTTAGTTGATGAACTTGGTGCTCATAATGAAGAGGCCAACGGATCGGATATTGAAAACTATTCTTATGCTGATTATTCAAACCAATGGACTCTTTCTGCTCCTGATGGTGTAGAAACCCTTAGTTTAGGAGGTACTGCTTTTTTAGGATATTACACAGGAGGAGACCATAACTATAGAATTTTTAGTAGAACCGCAAATGAAATGATTCTTACCACTGCTGATGGTAATAATGAATTTAACTGGTGGTTTATTTTAACTGCTGATGATGAAGGTATAGTGCAGGAACCTTCCTCTGTAGATGTTACGTATACCAATTTAATTTGGTCTGATGATTTTGATGTAGATGGAACACCTAATGCTGCCAATTGGACCTATGATATCGGCGCTGGAGGCTGGGGTAATAATGAATCTCAGTACTATACTAATAGTACTGATAATGCTGTTGTTTCTGACGGTACTCTAAAAATTACAGCGAAAGCAGAAACCTTCAGTGGAAGCAATTATACTTCTGCGCGTTTAAAATCTCAAGGACTTTTTGATTTTACATACGGAAGGGTAGATATAAGAGCTAAGTTGCCGCAGGCTGGTGGTACATGGCCAGCCTTGTGGATGTTAGGATCCAACTTTGAAACCGTAGGATGGCCTAATAGCGGAGAAATAGATATCATGGAGCATGTTGGAAATAATGTAAACGTGGTACAATCTGCCATTCATACGCCTTCTAGTTTTGGAAATACGATAAATAAAGGGGAAACCACAGCAACTAATGTCGCATCAGAATTTCACATTTATTCTGTAAACTGGTCTGAAAATGAAATATCTTTCTTACTAGACGATGTTATTTTTTACACGTATAATCCTGGGGTCAAAGATGATCAAACATGGCCTTTTGATGAAAGTCAGTTCTTAATTATGAATATTGCTATGGGAGGTACACTAGGAGGAACAATAGATGCAGCTTTTACTGAAGATACTATGGAAATTGATTATGTAAGAGTATATCAATAATTGAGTTTTTTTATGCTGGAGTAATTGAGAATTCATAGCTCAATTACTCCTTTTTTTAGTTAAATAAAATACCGTACTATTATAATAAATTAGAACACATGAATTTCAAAGTGATTATTTGTATCGGATTGTTTTGCAATCTAGGCCTGAGTCAAGGAAAAAAGTCAAGCATTGATCAGAAGGTAGATTCACTACTTTCTATAATGACACTCCAAGAAAAAATTGGTCAGATGAATCAATATAATGGGTTCTGGAATGTTACGGGTCCCGTACCTAAAGACGGTGATGCAGCCAATAAATACGAGCATCTTAAAACCGGCTTGGTAGGGTCTATGTTAAACGTTACTGGGGTTAAGGAAGTTCGTAAAGTACAAAAAATAGCAGTAGAAGAAACACGGTTGGGGATACCATTAATTATAGGTTTTGATGTTATACATGGCTATAAAACTATTAGCCCTATTCCTTTAGCAGAAGCTGCAAGTTGGGATCTTGAAGCTATAAAAAAGTCATCGGAAGTTGCCGCAGCAGAGGCAGCAGCCAGTGGTATTAATTGGACTTTTGCTCCTATGGTAGATATTTCTCGTGATGCACGATGGGGCAGAGTGATGGAAGGAGCAGGTGAAGATCCCTATTTAGGTAGTAAGATTGCTTACGCGCGTGTAAAGGGATTTCAAGGTGATAATCTAGCTTCACCCTTGACCATTGCAGCTACAGCAAAACACTTCGCAGGCTATGGTTTTTCAGAATCAGGTAGAGATTATAATACTGTAGATGTTGGGACATCAACCTTATACAATATTATTTTCCCACCTTTTCAAGCAGCAATCAAAGCAGATGTGAAAACCTTTATGAATTCTTTTAATGAGTTAAATGGTATTCCTGCCACGGGAAATGCATTTTTGCAACGCGATGTATTAAAAAAGGAATGGGATTACAAGGGTTTCATGGTTTCGGATTGGGGCTCTATTAACGAAATGGTTGCTCACGGCTATGCAAAAGACGGAAAGCAAGCAGCAAATTTGGCACTGAATGCTGGTTCTGATATGGATATGGAATCTTATGTGTATGTAAAATATATAGAAGAATTAGTAGCAGAAGGTAAGGTAGATATAGCTAAGATTGATGATGCGGTAAAAAGAATATTGCGTGTTAAGTTTGAATTAGGTCTTTTTGATGATCCTTATTTATATTGCAATACCTCACGAGAAAAAGAGGTAATAGGAAGTAAAGAAAATACAGCGGCAGTATTAGATATTGCTAAGAAGTCTATTGTTCTTTTAAAGAATGAAGGTCAGCTTCTTCCTCTAAAGAAGAAAGGTTTAAAAATGGCTTTAATTGGTCCGTTAGCAGCCGATAAAAATAGTCCTTTAGGTAGCTGGAGAATCGCAGGCGATGATAATACGGCGGTTTCTGTGTTAGAAGGATTAAAAAAGTATACAGGGAATACTTTAGAACATCAAAAAGGTATAAACTTAACAACAGGAGAAAACAAGTTTATTTTAGAAACGAAGATTAATACCACAGATAGAACAGGAATAAAGGAGGCTGTAGCGGCTGCTAAAAATAAAGATGTTGTAATTATGGTATTGGGAGAATACGGCTTTCAAACAGGAGAAGCACGTAGCAGAACATCTTTAGATCTTCCAGGCTTACAAGAGGAGTTATTGAAAGAAGTATACGCGGTAAATAAAAATATTGTTTTAGTATTAATGAACGGTAGACCGTTGACAATTAACTGGGCACAAGAACATATCCCAACAATAGTAGAAGCTTGGCATTTAGGCACTCAAAGTGGTAATGCTATTGCTGAGGTACTGTATGGAGCGTACAACCCAAGTGGTAAATTACCGATGACATTCCCTAAAAATGTAGGTCAAATTCCTATTTATTACAATTACAAAAATACAGGGCGTCCAACAAGTCCTGGAGGAGATGTTGTTTTTTGGTCGCATTATAGTGATGTGAGTAATGCACCTTTATATCCGTTTGGTCATGGTCTGAGTTATACTACATTTGAATATAGCAACTTGAGCTTAAGTGCACCGACTATGAAAGAAGAAGAGTCAATTACCGTCTCTTTTACCTTGAAAAATACAGGAAAATACGAGGGTAAAGAAGTGGCGCAGTTGTATATACGAGATCTTTTTGCTAGCGTAACTAGACCTGTAAAAGAGTTAAAAGATTTTAAAATGGTTTCTCTAAAACCCAATGAATCTAAAACGGTGACTTTTAAAATTGATAAAGAGAAACTTCAATTTTATACGGCGAATAACCGATGGGAAACAGAGGCAGGAGATTTTAATGTATATATAGGAGGTAGTTCTGAGACACAATTAACATCAGATTTTTCGGTAGTAGAATAATATATTTATGAATAATTATATCCGTATTATTATTTTATGCATGTCTCTTTTTGTGCAAAGTTGCGCGAATAAAAGGGCATTAGTATGGGAAGAAAATTTTGATGGGACTGCTTTAGATGCGAAAGCTTGGAATTATGAATTAGGAGATGGCTGTCCGGAATTATGTGGTTGGGGTAATAATGAAAAGCAAATCTATACACAAACCAACCATACGATTAAAGATGGTTTTTTGCATATTACTATTAAAAAGGAAGATGAAAAATATACTTCTACCCGGATAACAACAAAAGGGAAAAAAGAATTTAAATATGGAAGAATAGAAACAAGGGCAAAGCTGCCTTTGGCTAAAGGTTTGTGGCCAGCATTCTGGATGTTAGGCTCAAATATTTCTGAAGTAGGTTGGCCCTTGTGTGGAGAGATAGATATACTTGAATACATTGGTAGAAAACCAAATACCATATTTACAACACTTCATTTTGACGAAAAGTTTGGAGATAATGGATATTCCAAAACCACAGAAATCGAAGGAATAGAAGTCGGTTTTCATACGTATGCCGTAGAATGGTCTCCTGATAAAATTGCGTTTTTTGTAGATGATGCTAAGATGTTTGAATACAAGCCTGATCACAAAACACCACAAAATTGGCCATTTAATCAACCTTTCTATGTGATTTTAAATACAGCGGTAGGGGGTAATTTAGGAGGAAATGATATTGATGATGATTTATTTCCTCAAGAATTTGTGATTGACTATATCAGGGTCTATAAAAACTAATTAGAACTTAAAGGTACCACCCTTTTCTCTAGGTTACTTTGGAGTGCTGCTTCAATGACCCGGATTACTTCCATACCTTCTTCTGCACTTACAGGAACAGTTTTGTCTGTTCTTATAGCGTCATAAATAGCATCATAATACAACATATAATCACCTTTTAAAGAGGTGATTTTTTCTTTTATTACTATTCCGTTTTTTTCGGTATGCAGAATTCCTTTATCGGCATCGGGTTCTATTCCCCAATGTGTAGCATTTGGTGTTTTTCCTGCTTGTAAATCTTGCTCTTGCACATCTGCTTTTGTTTTTATAAAAGAACCTTTTGTGCCATGCAAGATGTTTTCAGGCAAAGGTTCACGAACAAAATAGCTAGATTTGAGAATGACTCTGTGTGCTGGATAAAAGAGCTTCAAATCAAAATAATCACCTACTTGCGAGTTTGGTCTAAACGCAGCAATATCAGCAAATACGGCATCAGGAGTGCCAAATAATTGTAGCGCTTGGTCTATCAGATGCGATCCTAAATCATATAAGCTTCCAACGGCTCCGGTAGGTACCTCCTTATGCACTTTTTTACTTAATTCGGGCTTATATCTATCGTAATGAAATTCTGCTTCTACGATAGTGCCAAGTACACCACTATCTAGTACTTTTTTTAGACTTAGAAAATCACTGTCATAACGTCTGTTATGATAAACAGCAATCGTTACCTTTTTTTGTTTTGCTAACGCTATTAATTCTTCTGCTTCCGCAACAGTGGCGGTGAATGGTTTTTCAACAATTAGGTTTTTACCAGCAAGAATAGTTTTTTTAGCAAATTCGTAATGGGTAATGTTAGGAGTGTTTACCACTACTAATTCTATAGCATCATCCGAGAGTAAATCTTCAAGAGATCTAAACGTTTTTACTAGTGGGTATTTCTCTTGCGCTAAGTTTTTTGTTCGCTCTAAGACACCATACAAGCTAAACTTTGGATTTGCGGCTATAAATGGGGCGTGAAAAACAAGGCCACTCATCCCAAAAGAACATAAGGCAGTAGTAATTGGTTGCATTTCAAAAAAATTATGAATTACCTAAAATATTTTTTTCCTAAAAAAGTGTACTAGTTATTGGGGTAGTTTGTTTTTTATCAATCCATAGACAAAAGTGCCTAGCATGGCCGATAATATAACAATAACCATAGCAAACACTCCAGTTCCTAAAAGCATATACATGGGGCCAGGACATGCGCCTCCCAGTGCCCATCCTAATCCAAAAATAACACCACCAATACTATTAGCTTTATAATTTTTGGCTTTCTGCGGAACGACAATTGCTTCACCGTCAATACTTTTTATATGGTATTTTTTGATGATTTGTAAAGCGATGATACCAATTAATACCGCAGAACCAATAATTCCGTACATATGAAACGACTGAAATTTAAACATTTCAAAGATTCTATACCAAGAAACAGCTTCAGATTTCACTAAAACTATTCCGAAGAATATACCGACAAATAAGAATTTTAAAAATTTCATATTAAAAAATTAAGGGGAATAGTATATAAATCATAAATAAGCCACCAACAAAAAAGCCAATCACGGCAACTAAGGAAGGGAGCTGTAAGTTACTTAAGCCTGTAATAGCATGACCAGATGTGCAACCACCGGCGTAGCGTGTACCAAAGCCTACTAAAAAGCCTGAAATGATAAGGATGGATAAGCTTTTGAATGTAAATATATTTTCTAGGCTAAATAATTCTGGAGGTAATAGAGTTGCTCCAATATTTGAAAACCCTAAAGCCTGTAAATCTGTTATGGTAGCTTCACTAAGAGCCATAGTACTGTCATTTGATAAGAGATTTGCAGCAATAAAACCTCCTATCATGGTTCCTAAAACTACCGTCAAGTTCCATTTTTGCGTTTTCCAATCAAATTTGAAAAAGTCGGCATATTTTCCGGCACCACCAATGGTACATAAGGTTCTAAGGTTAGAAGACATTCCAAAAGTTTTACCAAATAGAATTAAAATAAGCATGGTGACAGCTATAAGTGGCCCAGCAACATACCAGGGCCAAGGATTTAATAAAAATTTCATTTTCATATTGTTTTCAACCTACAAAAGTACCTAAAATGAGCGCTAAATAAAGAACATTCAGGTTTAATTAACGAATAGGAATAACGCTTTTCGAAAAGGGCTATAGATTACTTTTTCAAATGCAGACTATATCGAGAAATTACCTTGCGGAGTGGGTAGATTTTCTCAAAATTAATTCTGAAGGTAATACAATGGTCTGGGGTGCTGTAGTTTCGTTAGATTCAATACGTTGAATTAAGGTGGCTGCTGCAATTTTTCCTAATTCTGTTTCATGCTGATCTACAACACTCAAAGGCGGATTGCTGTTATTGGAAAGAATCCCATCTGTAAAACCAATTACGGCTAAGTTTTCAGGAACTTTATAGCCTTTAGAAATGGCGAGGTTCATAGCATAAATAGCAGACAATTCATCGGCAGCTACAATACCATCAATAATGTTTGTTTCTAAATATTGATTAAGGGTTGTCGTAAATTCAGGATAGTCCGTAAAGTTAAGAACCTCAGGAGCTATTGCTCCTTCAAAAGATTCAATAATAGCCTGTCTATAGCCTTTTTCTCTTTCATTACCTACATTGGTACCTGAAATAGGCGAAACAAAAAGAATCTTTTTATGATTGGATTCAATTAGTAATTGTGTGGCATTGTAAGCAGATTCAAAATCATTGATAGTTACCTTGTCACAATGAACTTTATCAGAAGTTCTATCAAACATAACTACGGGAAGGCCTTGTTGAATAGCATCATTTATTTCCTCATAAAAATTGTTAGACTGCGTTTCTTTGGATAAAGAAATCAGAAAGCCATCTACACACCCAGAATTAAATAACTCGATGCTTTTGGTTTCTTTTTCATAAGATTCATCAGAAATGCAGGTAATAATGCTATACCCTTTTTTAGATACTTCTTTTTCAATCCCCAGTAATACTTTAGCAAAGTAATGGGCTAAAATATTAGGGATGATAACGCCAATAGTTTTTGTCTTTTGAGACTTAAGGCTCCTTGCCGTAGCATTAGGACGGTAGTTATACTGCTTGGCAAGGGCTTTTATTTTTTTCTTTGTTTTGGTGCTTATTTCTCGATTATCTGATAGTGCTTTAGAAATAGTAGAAACAGAAAATTCAGATATGAGTGCTAATTCTTTCAAGGTTATTTTTTTACTCATATCATATTTACGAATTAGTTAAAGCTTACTATAGTGTACATTACCTAATTCTCTTAAGCTTTGAGCCGCTTGCTCAGCGGTAATGTCTCTTTGAGCATCAGCAAACATTTCATACCCAACCATAAATTTTTTCACGGTGGCAGACCTTAATAATGGCGGGTAAAATGACATATGAAAATGCCATTCATCGTTATTTTTTTGATCTGTTGGTGCTTGATGTATTCCTGCAGAATAGGGAAAACTTGTGCTAAAAAGATTATCGTATTTAATGGTGAGTTCTTTAACAGTTTTAGCAAAATCTGTTTTTTCTACCTCCGTCATTAAAGTGATATTTTGAAGATGTCTTTTTGGAACTATCATAGTTTCATAAGGCCAAATTGCCCAAAATGGAACCAAGGCTACAAAGTGCTCATTTTCAATTACAATACGCTCTTTAAGTTTTAATTCTTGCTCAATATAAGATAAAAGTAAACTTTTTTTGTTTTTGTTCCAATAATCCCCTAGATTTTTTGTTTTTTTCGCAATTTCTTGAGGAATTGACTCTTGCGCCCATATCTGCCCATGCGGATGTGGATTGCTGCAGCCCATAGTATCTCCTTTATTTTCAAATATTTGTACGTGATTAACATAAGGTAATTCGCCGAGTTCTTTGTACTCTTTTTGCCAAAGACTAATTACAGCTTCAATGTCCTGTTCTTCCATTAAAGGTAAAGTCAAAGAGTGGTTTGGAGAAAAGCAAACCACTTTACATAATCCTCTTTCAGATTTAGCTTGTAATAAATTTTCATCTACGCTTCCAGAAGGAGTATCTGATAGTAATGCAGAAAAATCATTAACGAAAGAATATGCCGTAGTATAATCAGGATTTTGACCGCCACCCATCCTAGTATTGGTAGGGCAGAGGTAGCAACTTTTATCATAAGTTGCTGTCAAAGGAATAAAAGGCTTTTCAACTTTCCCTTGCCACGGTCGTTTTGTTCTGTGCGGAGAAACTAATACCCATTCTCCGGTTAATATATTGTATCTTCTATGTGGGTTTTCGTTAAAAACTGTATCCATAATTATAATGTTTTAAGCATAGTTCCATGATCTGGCATGGCAATGTATGCGTCTAATTCAATATTAAATTTTGTTTTGTAAGCGCTAGCCACTTCAGTGATATATTTTTCAATGGCATCTTTATGAATTAAATTGATGGTACAACCACCAAAACCACCTCCCATCATTCTCGAGCCAAGTATAAACTCTTTAGTACGAGAATATTCAACCATAAAATCCAATTCAGGACAGCTCACCTCGTATTTATGCTGAAGGCCGTCGTGAGACCCGTACATCAATACTCCAAAAGAAGTTAAATCTCCTTGAGTAAGGGCTTCGGAGGCTTTCAAAACCCGGTCATTTTCTTCTATAATATAGTTACATCGATTAAAAACAGTGGTACTAATTGTGTCTTTTACGGCAGTCAACATCTCTTGATCTGCATCTCTTAAAGAAGCCATGTACGGGTATAAGGTCTTCATCGCTTCTACACCCGTAAGACATTCCTGTAGCCTTGTATTGTATTCACTATCTGCCAAACTATGGGAGATGTTTGTATTTAATAGAAGTAGTTTATAATCTCCCAAATTTAGAGGGATGTATTCTGATGCTAAACTTCTGCAATCTAATTTAATGACGTATCCAGACTTACTCATTACAGAAGCATATTGATCCATAATGCCACATTTGGTGCCTACGTAATTATGTTCTGCAGCACGCGATAAATTTACAATTTGAGTTTTTGATAGTCCCAAATTAAACAATTCATTAAGGCCAAAAGCTAAGCCGCATTCTAAAGCAGCAGAAGAACTTAAGCCAGAACCAATAGGCAACGAACTGTTTAAAACGCAATCAAAACCGCTAAGTTTATCGGTGAGTAATTGTATTTCATGTAAAACACCTAAAATGTAATTTTCCCAACTTTGTTTGCTAGGTTCAATTTTGTCTAATGAAAAAGTAACTGATTTTTCATTATCTAAACTATACACATTGCAATTAGAGCTGTTATTTTTTCGTAATTTCAGCGTGATTTTTTTATCAATTGCTGTGGGCAATACAAAGCCAAGGTTGTAATCTGTGTGTTCGCCTATTAAGTTGATACGGCCTGGCGATTCAACAACTAAGTCCGGAGTAAAATTGATAAAAAAGCTCATAAGTCATAATTAGAAGCACAAATATAATAAATGTAATTATTACATTTATTATATTTGATTAAAAAGAATTCATTTGGAAGAGAGTAGATACGCTGTAGCGTCTAAATTATATGTAGCGGTAGATTGTATAATTTTTGGTTTTGATGATGGAGAACTAAAATTATTAGTCTTTAATAGGCAATTGGAGCCCTTAAAAGGTATGTGGTCATTGATAGGCAGTTTTGTTTTAGCGAACGAGTCTGCAGAAGCTGCGGGCAAGAGAGTGCTTCAAGAATTTACAGGCTTGGATGATATTTTTATGGAAGAACTAAAAACCTATTCTGAAGTAGAAAGAGATCCCGGTGCTCGTTGTATTTCTATAGGGCAATATGCTTTAATACGATTAACGGAAAAGAATACTAATTTAGCCGCACAATATGGGGCCAAATGGTTTGAGGTTTCAAAACTACCAGATCTAGTTTTGGACCATAATATAATGGTGAAAGATGCTTTGCATCGCTTAAGAAATGTTGCTCAATTTTATCCTATCGGATTAGAATTGTTACCAAAAAAGTTTACTATTCCGCAATTACAACGCTTGTATGAAGAGTTATTTCAGAAGAAAATGGATACCAGAAACTTTAGAAAAAAACTTCTTTCGCTCAATATTCTTATACAATTAAAGGAAAAAGATAAATCGGGCTCTAAAAAAGGAGCTTTTTTATATGAGTTTGATTATACCAAATATAGAAAGCTAAAAAATAAAGGTTTTAGCTTTTCACTATTCAAAATTTAATTTTTCTTACTCCCTGTTTTATGGCCCCAAAAAGCATAATAGAGAATAAATAAATAACAAGGAACCAATATCCAGTAACCAAAGGTTGCTGCTTGAGCAGTAGCAGAAGCTTCGGTAATAGCAGAGGCTATATAGGTTTCTTTTTTATTATCTACTAATGATCCGTATAGTAAAGGTAAGATTGCGCCTCCAGATATAGCCATGATTAATAATGCAGAACCTCGTTCTGTGAATTTTCCTAATCCGGTTAATGCTAAAGGCCAGATGGCAGGCCAAACTAAAGCATTTGCAATTCCTAAAGCAGCTACAAAAAGAACGGAAATAAAACCAGAGGTACTTACAATGCATAATGAGAATACAATACCTAAAATAGCACTTATACGAAGTGCAAAAGCCTGACTGATAATTTTAGGGATGAGGGCAACACCAAGCCCATAAGTGGCTACCATAGCCATAAGCGTAAAGAGCGTAAAGAATTTAGCGCGTTCTACAGGAATATCTAAGGCTATACCATAAGCTATAATAGTGTCTCCTGCGATAACCTCTACACCAACATATAAGAATAAAGCAAATACACCTAACCACAAATGTGGAAATTGAAAAATACTCGTTTTTGTTTTGTGACCTACTTTAGGAACTTCTATAGGCTGTGCGGTTACATTCGGTAAAGGAGCTTTTAAAATCAGTAGCCCTAATATAAAAAGTACGATGGCCATAATAACGTACGGCATGACCACACTATCTGCCATAGTGTTAAGTAAAGTTATTTTTTCTTCGGCACCCACGGTGGCTAATTGCTCTTTAATGCCTTCTATTCCAGATAATAGGATAGCTCCAAAAATAACAGAGCCCAATCCTCCAGCTACTTTATTGGCAATTCCCATAATTGCAATTCGCTTAGCGGCACTATCTATAGGACCTAATATTGTTATGTAGGGGTTAGAGGCCGTTTGTAAAAGTGTCATCCCTGCGCCTTGTATAAAAATTCCAGCTAAGAAAATCCAATAGGTTCTGGCTGCTGCTGCAGGAATAAAAACCAAAGCGCCCACGGCCATAACGATCAATCCAAGAGACATCCCTTTTTTATACCCAATCTTTTTTAAGATATAAGAAGCGGGTAATGCCATGACCACAAATGAAATATAAGATGCTGAAGCCACTAAATAAGATTGTGTATCTGTCAGTTCATTAATGGTTTTCATAAATGGAATTAAAGCTCCATTGATCCAGGTAACAAACCCAAAAATGAAAAATAGCCCTGCAATAATGGCAATAGGAACTAGCGTGTTATTTTTTGAGGTATTTGATTCAGTTTGGTTTGTGGTCATATCAGAAGTAAGTTTTTCTCTTTTTTGGCTGGTGTTAAAGCTACAAAAAACAATGTAATACAAAACATATTGTGCTTTTTTAAATGTTAGGAAAGCGCAAATCATTTAGCGTCGCAATTCTTTGTAGGCTAAGGACTACAACGGTTTTTAAACATTTGTTATAGTATAATAATCATCTATTACCTAAGAATCATTTTAATATTTTGAATTTGCAGATTCAACTAACAACTTAAAATTATGAGTGAAATAATGATGTTAAAAGAAGGGCGAAGTCTTAGCAGGTACTTAAGTGTACTGCTTCTCTTTTTCGCTTTTATGAGTATGAATGGCCAATCAAAAACGGTCACAGGAATAGTGGCAGATGGGCAAGGACCATTACCAGGCGTTAACGTAATTGTGAAAGGTACAAGCAACGGCACGCAAACAGATTTTGATGGTAATTTTTCCATTACCTCCTTAACAGCAGGAGACATTCTAGTTTTTACGTATATAGGATATAAGAAAACGGAAGTGTCTGTTGGGAGTGAAGCTACTTTAACGGTTACTTTAGAAGAAGATACACAAGCTCTAGATGAGGTTGTAGTCGTTGGTTATGGTACACAGAAAAAATCAGATTTAACAGGTTCTGTTGGTCAGGTTGATGGAGATGATATTGATAAGTATACATTTTCCGATGCTTCTCAAGCGTTACAAGGTAGAGTAGCGGGTGTAAATGTAGAAGCTAACGGTGGTGCTCCTGGAGCTAATGCCATTGTAACTATTAGAGGGGCAAGCACCTTATCAGATGTAGGCCCACTGTATGTGATTGATGGCATGTTTACAGACAATATGAATTCTCTAAACCCTGCAGATATTGCAACTATTTCTGTATTAAAAGATGCTTCTGCTGCTGCAATTTATGGTTCAAGAGCAGCCAATGGGGTTATTCTTATTACCACTAAAAAAGGGGCTATAGGTAAAGTAGGAGTAGATTTAGATTATAGTTATGGGTTTCAGCAGTCCGTTAATAAATTAGACTGGGCTAATGCAAGACAATATGCCGATATTGTAAATAGAGCAAGAGATAATGATGGTAATCCTAGATTCCCAGCAAACGATACGCAATTCAATCCTAATATCGATAGTGATATTCAAGAGGCAAATTTAAGAACGGCACCTATTTTAAATGCGAATGCAAGAATTTATGGAGGTAGTGAAAATGTAAGATTTAGTCTTTCTTTAAATCACCTAGAACAAGAAGGTATTATTAAGGAGTCAGATTATACAAGAACAACGGTAAGGTCTAATGCAACTCTTAATTTCGGAAAGTTTAAATTAGAGAACACGATTGGGTTAACAAGGTCTATTGACAATCCTAATACCTATTTTAATAAAGAGAGAGATCTTATTCCTACGATAAATATTTATGATGCTAACGGAGATTTTAGTGCTTCTGATATTCCGGATGTAGCTGGGGCTCCTACCTTATCTTCTTATTACGGAATAGGAAATATAAGTAACTCTTTAGCGCTTGCAAGCTTAGAAGACAGAACAGTTACCAGTAATTCTATTTTAGGAAGTATAGCTGCTTCTTATGAAATTTTTGATGGTTTAACGTATAAATTGAATTTAGGTTTAGATGCATCATTCACCAATAATTATAGATTTACACCAACCTACTTCTTAAATGCAGGTACGGTGGGAAATCAGCAATTTGCAGAATTAAGAGAAACAAATAATAATTTTATTTCTTCTTTAATAGAGCATACCTTAGCGTATAATAAACTTATAGGTAAGAGCAATGTAAACGCTGTTGTAGGGTATACAGACCAAGTTTCTAATACACGATCTTTAGGGGTTGTAGCCAGAGGCTTTCCTTCAAATGATATTCGTGTAGCTTCTGCAGCAGAAGATAGAGCAGAAATGCCATCATTAGATTTAACAAAAGCAATTCGTTCTTATTTTGGTAGAGTTAGTTATACCTATGATAGTAGGTATTTGTTAACCGCTACCGTACGTCGTGATGGGTCCTCATTATTTAAAGATGGTTTACGTTGGGGTACTTTTCCTTCTGTAGCCGTTGGATGGAATATTAGTAATGAAAAGTTTATGGAAGATGTAACGGCTATTTCTAACCTAAAAATAAGAGCTAGTTACGGTGAGGTGGGTTCAGATAACGTTTCTATTTATGCTATTAGTCCAGAATTGAACTTAAACAGTGAATATCCTTTAGGTACGGATCAAGAAAGGCAAACAGGATATTCCATTACCAAAGGTGTAAATGATGATATTACTTGGGAAACCAGTAAAACTACAGATATAGGTTTAGAATTTGCTACGTTCAATAATAAGTTGCGTTTTACGATGGATTATTTTAATAAGAAGTCTGAAGATGTATTGGTAGAACTTGCTTTACCATTATATACTGGGTTTGGTAATAGAGTGCCATTCAATACCGCAAGTATTACGAACAAAGGTTTTGAATTTTTAGCAAACTATTCTGATAATGTTGGGGAGTTAAACTTTAATATAAGCGGAAACTTTACAATTTTAAATAATGAAGTAACCACTTTGGGTGATGCAACACCAATTATAGAAGGACAGTTTACTTCAAATGGCCTAAAGGGTACAAAGACTGATGTTGGGCAACCTGTTTCTTCTTTCTTTGGCTATGTAACAGATGGTATCTATCAAACAGATGCGGAAGCTGCAGCAGCTAATGATTCTTTTAGCCCACAAGCAGGAGATATTCGTTTTAAAGATTTAAATGAAGATGGTCAGATAGATACGGAAGACCAACAATTTCTAGGATATCCTTCTCCAGATTTAAATTACGGAATTAATATTTCAGCAGATTACAAAGGGTTTGATATTAACTTATTCTTTAATGGCGTTGCAGGCAATAAAATATTGAACTCCAATTTATATCGTGGTTATTTTGATACGGAAGGGAATTATTTAGCAGCTGCATTGAATGCTTGGACTCCTCAAAATACAGCAACTAATATTCCTAGAAATACCTTATTAGATCCTGGATTTAACAGACGTATGTCAGATTTTTACTTAGAAAAGGGAGACTATATTAGATTACGTAATGTACAACTAGGTTTCAAACTTCCTGAAGATGTCATTAACTCTGTAGGCTTGTCTAAGCTTAGATTGTATGTTTCTGCTAGTAATTTATTTACCATCACAGACTATACAGGATATTACCCAGAAGTGGGTAGAAATACTAGAGGAGGTTCTAGAAGAATCTTTAGTTCTGGAGTAGATGAAGGTGCTTACCCAACAGCAAGATCATTTCAATTAGGTATACAAGCATCATTTTAATCATAAAATTAAGAACATGAAAAAAAGAAATATAAAAGCAAGCTTGTATTTATCACTGTTCGTTATGGCAGCGGTACTATATGGCTGTAGAAAAAACGAGATATTAGATACTGAAAATCCCAATGCGGTAACTCCTGATTCATTTTGGAATACAGAAGAAGATGCCATTAAAGGTATCGTGGGCGCGTATAGTCCGTTTACACATATATGGTATTACAGTCGTTTCGAAATCTTCTTATCTGATTATAGAGATGATGTCGTTAATGCTTTTGGGACATCGGAGCGTACTGCTGCGGGTTCTTTTAACGGGGTGTCTACATCAAATGGTGCCTTTTGGGTATGGAGTACGATGTTTCAAGGAATAACTAGAGCAAATGAAGTATTAGCGAATGTTCCAGATATTGAAATGAATGGAGATACGAAGAATAGTATTTTGGGAGAAGCGTATTTCATAAGAGCATTCAACTATTTTAATTTATTAAATAATTGGAAAAATGTACCATTGATTACAGATCCAATTAGTGAATTAGAAAATCCTAAAAGCTTATTGCAAGAAGATCCTGCAAAAGTTTGGGCACAAATAGAGTCAGATTTAATGAATGCAGAAGAACTGTTGCCAGATTCTTGGCCTACGCAATACACTGGTAGAGTTACTGCTGGTGCAGCAATAGGTTTGTTGGGGAAAGTATATTTATACCAAGGAAAAGATTCAGAAGCTAAAACAGAATTTTTAAAAATTATGGATGGTCGTTATGAGTTGATGGCAGATTATGCAGCTAACTTTACGGAAGCTTCTGAAAATAATAAAGAATCATTATTTGAAATTCAATTAGTGAATGACGGTAGCCAAGGTTGGGGTGGTGATGCTCCTGGTGCTGGTAAAGGTGCAGCCTTTCATCCAGATATTGCGCCAAAAGGATTTACAGGTCAAGATGGGATGCGTATTAATCAGTGGGTATTAGATTTATTTTTAGATGAGCGTACGGTGAATGATGAAATAGACCCTAGAGCTTTTACAACATTATTTTTTGATACCGATGAGGTTACTAATTATGAAGGTAAAGAGTTAAAATCTGTCACTTATGGTGATAAAAGTTACCAAGATGTATACCCAGGTGAAGATGGTGTTTGGGGTAACAAATGGTTAGATATAGCGTTTGGAGAATATACGGGCTCTCAAGATAATGGATGGCATCAATCTGGTAACAATTTAAGATTATTACGTTATTCTGATATTCTTTTAATGTTTGCAGAAGCAGAATTTAATTTAAATGGTTCTTCACAGGCTGCGTTAGATGCAATTAATGAAGTGAGAGCTAGAGTAGACATGCCTGCATTTACAAGCATTACCATGCAAGATATTGAAGACGAAAGAGTAAAAGAACTTAGTTTAGAAAGAACACGTTATTTTGATTTATTGCGATGGGATAAAGTGCAATCTCGTATTGTTGCTAATCCAGAATTTAAATCGGAAAGTGGTGGAACATCCTCTTACAAGCCAGGGAAAGAATATATCGATATTCCTCAGAATGAAATTGATGCAAATCCTAATTTCAAACATAATCCTGGATACTAATTTGTCTGTTTTATAACTGCGTTCATTTCTAAAGAACACAGGAGAATATTTTTTATTCAATAAAGAGGGACTATTTTTATAGTCCCTCTTCGTTTTTCACGAAGTGTTTATCAACCTAAAACCAATCTAATCTATGTGGATTAAAAAGCTTTTTCTTTTAATCGGAATAGGAACTGTTTTATATTCTTGTACTACAGACGTAAAACAATTTGAATTAATTGAAGCAGAGGACTCGGGCATTCAATTTGTCAATAAAATTCAAGAATTAGATACCTTACACTATTTCAATTTCCCATACATGTACAATGGCGGAGGTGTAGGTGTGGCCGATTTTAATAATGATGGATTAGAAGATATTTTCTTTTCGGGAAACATGGTATCCTCTAAATTGTACATCAATAAAGGCAGTTTTAAATTTGAAGACCACACTCAAAAAGCGGGTCTAGAAACCAACTCATGGGTTATGGGAGTTTCCATTATCGATATCAACCAAGATGGTTGGCAAGATGTGTATTTAAGCGTTGCGGGTCATGCAGAAGGTGCAAAGCGAAAGAATAAATTATTTGTAAATAATGGCGACCTTACATTTACGGAAATGGCAGCGGAATATGGCATCGATGATAACGGTCATTCTACTCAAGCCGCATTCTTTGATATGGATAATGATGGTGATTTAGATATGTACCTCTTAACACATGCTAATGAACCTACCACAAATATTGATAAAATTTACACGCTTATAGATGGTACGGGCCCAAGTACAGATCGGCTATATGAAAATATAGGAATTGAAAATGGACATCCAAAATACCAAAATATTTCTACAAAAGCTGGGATTACTATTGAAGGGTATGGTCTTGGATTATCGGTTACAGATATCAATCAAGATGGGTGGTTAGATCTCTATATTACGAATGATTTTATTGCTGATGATATTCTGTATGTAAACAATCAAGACGGGACGTTCACGAACAAAGCAAAAGAGTACTTTAAACAAACAAGTAGAAATAGTATGGGTGTTGATGCTGCCGATATTAACAATGATGACCTTATAGATTTCATAACACTAGATATGCTTCCAGAAAGTAATCTTAGGAAAAAAACAATGACCTCTAACATGAATCATGAACATTATAAAGATGTTTTAAAAAATGATTTCTCACCTCAGTTTATTAGAAATGCCTTACAATTAAATAGAGGACAAGGCGCTAATAATCATCCTGTATTTAGTGAAGTAGGACGTTTGGCAGGCGTATATGAAACAGACTGGAGTTGGTCTCCCTTATTTGCTGATTTTGATAATGACGGACAAAAAGATGTATACATTACCAATGGTTTTATGCGGGATATTACCGATCATGATTTTCAAGAATATTCAAGTCAGTCTACCGTCTTTGTCAAGGGTACCGGGAAGTTATCAAAAGAAGATTTACTAAAAAAACTCAAAAATTTAAAAAGTGTTTACTTGCCTAATTATATGTTTCAAAATAATGGCAATCTAAGTTTTACAAATAGTACAGTAGACTGGGGAATGAATCAAGCTTCACTTTCTAATGGTTCTGCTTATGCCGATTTTGATAATGATGGCGATTTAGATCTTGTGATGAACACCATTAATGCTACTCCATTAGTGTATAAAAATAATAGCAGGCAGCTAAATAAGAATCATTATATGCAACTACAACTAAAAGCAGATAAAGGAAATATAGATGCCGTAGGAGCGCAACTAAACCTTTATATGCCTAACGATACAAAGATTCATCAAGAGATTACACCTGTACGAGGATATTTATCTACATCATCCTTAAAAGCTACTATTGGTGTGGGTACTATTTCAAAGATTGATTCTGTGCATATTAAATGGCCTGGGGGCACTTTCGAGAAATTAGGGAGTTTACGAGTAGATACCTTGTATACCATAGTAAAGGGAAAAAATGAGCCGCTTAATTTTCCCGCATTGCAATCTAAAAATTTCTTGGTATCAGAAATTAGTGATGCTTTAAATTTTGAGCATACGCATATAGAGAATGAAGCAAATGACTTTAGGCATGAACCGCTGCTCTTACACTTAAATGACTATTTTGGACCAGGAATAGCTGTAGGAGATATAAATGGCGATGGTACTGATGATGTGTATATTGGTGGTGCGCGAAACCAAAAGGGAGCTTTTTTGACTCAGAAAGAGGGGAAATTTAATACGCAAGAATTGTCCGATTCTGAAAAGTACGAAGATTTAGGAGCACTGTTTTTTGATGTAGATCAAGATGGCGATTTAGATCTTTATGTAGTCAGTGGCGGAAGCTCCGTTAAGTATTATGATAAAGGCCACTATCAAGATAGAATTTACACGAATGATGGCCAGGGAAACTTTGTTTTAGATAAGGAAGCGTTACCTATATTAAAGGCAAGTGGTTCTTGTGTGGTTGCATCAGATTTTGATCAGGATGGCGATTTAGATGTGTTTGTAGGTGGGGCGGTTGAACCAGATAGCTTTCCTATAAGTCCTAGGAGTTACTTGTTAGAAAATAATGGAGGTAAATTTACAGACGTGAGTCATAAAGCACCCGGATTACAAAATATAGGTATGGTGAGAGCTGCTTTATGGAGCGACTATGACAATGACAATGATTTAGATTTATTATTGGCAGGGGAGTGGATGCCGCTTGTAATTTATAAAAATACAGCAGGGAGTTTTGAAAAGGTAACAAATACTACATTAAATAAGTACTCTGGAATGTGGAATAGCATCACAGGGGCAGATTTTGATAGCGATGGAGACATTGATTACATTGCAGGTAATTTAGGAACCAACACTGCATATAAAGCAAGCAAAGAGCAACCTTTGCGCATGTATGCTAAAGATTTTGATCAGAATAATAGCATGGATCCTATAATAACCAGATATATTCAAGATGTTGAGGTTCCTATTGCTCCAAGAGGAGCCTTGGGTGGGCAACTACGGCAATTGTATAAAACTTTTCCGTCTTATAGTACGTATGCCAATGCAAGTGTTAAAGATTTTCTAGCGGTTTTAGATACTACGGGTATGGCTGTTTTTGAAGCCAATTACACCAATTCTAGCTATCTTGAGAATTTAGGGGATGGAAATTTTAAGGTCACGTCATTACCTATTGAAGCGCAGTTTGCACCATTATTTGGAGTACAGGTTTTTGATATAAACCAGGACGGAAACCTTGATGTTTTGGGAGTTGGTAATTATTATGAAACGGAAGTAATTTCGGGAAGATATGATGCTGGTAAGGGTATGGTGTTACTTGGAAATGGTAAAGGAGGTTTTTCTAGTGAAACCCTGAACACTACAAATTTTGTGGTAGACAGTGACGCCAAAGCGTTATCGTTAGTGAAAATTGAAGATCGTATGAGTTGGGTGGCTACGAGTAGTGCAGGTAAAACCCTAGTGTTTGCTCTTACAGATAGTTTAAACAATCAATACATTGATTTTAAAAGAGGCGAACAATACGCATTAATTTATAAGAAAAAGGGTAAAATAGAAAAGCAAGAAAATTATGTGGGTTCTGGGTATCTTTCACAATCATCGCAAATAGTTCTTTGGAATGTGGCCATGGTAACTAAGATAGAATTCTACAACGAAAACGGAAGTTTAGAAAGAACTTATTCTCAAAATGAATAAGTTCTTTATGCTTCGGATTAATAAAGTTTTTATTTGATTAAATGTTTTTTAAAATCCCTTACATCTTCACAGCAAATTTGTTCCATTACTTGTTGTAGTTCTGTTTTTAATAAGGAGATGGTATGGTCGCCACCTTGTTTACCGAGGGCTGCCACACCGTACATAAATGAGCGACCCATAAAAGTAAACGCAGCACCAGAAGCCATAGATCTTGCAATATCAGGACCAGAGCGTATCCCACTATCCATCATTACAGTTATTTGATCTCCATATTTTTCTGCTATTCTAGATAATGGTTTTATGGTAGATTCCCCTGCATCTAGCTGTCTTCCGCCATGGTTAGAGACAATTAAACCGTCTAAACCTAGTTGGATTGCTTTTTCGGCATCGGCTTCATTAGCCACACCTTTAAGAACTAGCTTCCCAGGCCACATGTCTCTAATAGGTTTAATTTTTTCTTCATTCAACCGACCAGAAAATGTTTGGTCCATAAATTTGCCTAGTTGTTTTAAATCTAGGTTTTTAGGCATGTATGGTTTTAAGGTCTCAAAATTTGGTTGTCCATGTTTTAAAGTTTCTAAAACCCAATGTGGTTTACCTAAAACTTGCAGAATGTTTTTTAGGGTCATTTTTGGAGGCATTGCCAACCCGTTTCTAATATCTCTTGGTCTAAAACCGAAGGTAGGAACATCACAAAGAATAACGAGAACAGGGCATTCCGCTTCTGCAGCCCTTTTTATTAAATCATCTCTTAACCTATTCTCAGTAGGATGGTATAATTGAAACCAAGCATTACCTTCTGTAATCTCAGCAATTCTTTCTATACTACTTGTAGAGACCGTACTTAATACAAAAGGGACATTGTGTTCAAAAGCAGCCTTTGCCAAAATTTCTGGAGCATTTGGCCACATTAATCCTTGTAAGCCAACTGGTGCTATCCCAAAAGGAGCATCGTAAGTTTTACCAAAGAGCTCGGTCTTCATAGAAGAGCCGCAGTGCTTACTTAGGTAAGAAGGTAGTAATTCAACTTTTCGGATTTCAGACGTGTTTTTGTGGAGATTTACATCTTCATTACAACCGCCATCCAGATATTCAAATGCAAATTTTGGAATTTTTTTTTGAGCTTTTGTTCTTAAATCACTGACCGAAGGGTAAGCTGTATTTATTTTGATTTCTTTTTTTTTCTGCTCGCTCATAATTTAAAAATTTGTTCCATTAGTCTCCATTTTTCACCTTCTTTAGAATTGGGAAGTGCTTGTTGATAGTTCCACATCAATTTTTCCCATTCTTGAACTTTAAGATTGGCTAGATCAGCTTTGTTTTTAGATTCAAAAGAGAATTCATCACTGGTCTCCATGATCATAAAGAGTCTGTTTTCCACACTATAGATAGCTAAATGCTGAATTCCAGATGATTTAATGCTCTCCATAATTTCTGGCCATACTTTAGCATGATACGCTTTGTATTCTGCTATTAATGACGCATCATTAATTAAATCTAGTGCTAAGCAATATCGTTTCATAAGCTTGTCGTTACTGTTTTAACTTCATGATGTTTAAAAATATGGCGCCCATACCAAGCAATGTATATAAAACAGAATAGCGGAAGGATAAAAGAAAAATTAACTTCAGCAACGCCTAATATTTGTAAATCCGCTACGCCATTACCTCCATAATCTATAATCATTCCTTGTGCTTTAGGCATTAAAGCACCACCTACGATGGCCATTATCAAACCAGCAGAGCCAACTTTGGATTGTTCTTCTGTTAAGTCTTCTAGCGCTATGCCGTAGATTGTCGGGAACATTAAAGACATAAAAAAAGATATCGCTACTAGAAAATATAATCCTAAAACACCTTCAATAAACATAACGCCTGCGGCACAAGCAATTGCGAAAAGTGAAAAAAGCATCAGTAGTTTTCCCGCACTTGTAAATCGTAATAAATAGGTTCCTATAGCTCTACCAACGGTAAATAAGATAAAAGCTGCCATTTGATAATAACCAGCGGTAACAGCACTTATTTGGATGGCTTCTGCATACTGGTAAATATAGGTCCAGCACATAATTTGTGCGCCTACATATACTATTTGCGCTAAGACCCCTAAAGCATATTTTTTATTTTTTAAAAGGATGCCAAACGTTTTTCCAATGCTAGGCATCGCACCCTCATCTTTAGATTGAGGCATTTTGTTCATTACAAAAAGAACAAAAATGCCGAGTAATACCAGACCTAAAATTACATAGGGGTTGCGTATCACCAATAGATCAGAGGTGCGAATGAGTACTTTAGAAGCTTCTTCTAAAGCACTAAAATCTGCAATATCATCTGATTGCAAATTTTTTAATACAAATTGTTGTGCCACAAACAATCCAGCAATCAACCCTATGGGGTTAAATGCTTGGGCTAAGTTTAACCGCTGTGTGGCGGTTCTTTTATCGCCCATGGCTAAAATATAAGGATTAGCGGCAGTTTCTAAAAAGGCTAAGCCAAAGGTTAAGACATAAAGCCCTAAACAGAAAAACCAAAATTGTTCTGTTATAGCGGCAGGGTAGAATAATAAGGCGCCAACAGCATATAATCCTATTCCTATTAAAATACCAGTTTTGTAAGAGTATTTTCTCATAAACATGGCAGCAGGTAATGCCATACAGAAATAACCGCCATAGAAGGCCATTTGTACCCAAGCAGCTTGTGAGTTAGATAATTCAAGTACTTTTTTAAAAGCTTGTACCATGGGGTCTGTAACCGCATTAGCAAACCCCCATAAAGCAAATAAGGAGGTGACTAGAATAAATGGAACAAGTATCTTTTTTGATACTACTACAGGTTTTTCTGGGGAATTATTCATGATTAAGTTGCGTTGAGTTTTTTGTGATGTTGTAGCTTTATTTAGAAAGTAAGGAACGATCTAAATGTACATAACCGCCATCTACAGTAATGAATTGACCGGTAGTATGTGATGCTTTTTTAGAAATAGTAAATAAGCAAGTATCTGCTATTTCTTGTGGTGTGGTCATCCTATTTTCTAATGGAATCTTATCTACGATAGCTTTTAATTTTTCTTCTCCGTTTTCTAAAGTTTTTATCCAAGTATCATAAGCTGGAGTCCAACTTTCTGCGATGATAATAGCATTTACCCGAATATGATCTTTTATTAAATCTACGGCCCATTCTCGTGTTAAGCCTAAAACGCCCCCTTTAGAAGCGGCATACCCAGATGTAGCCCCTTGACCTGTAAGACTAACCTTAGAGCCTATATTTAGTATAGTGCCTTGTACTTTTTTAATATAAGGAAGACAAAATTTAGTCATTGCAAAAAAGCTTACTAAATTTAGTTTTAAAGACCCCATAAAATCATCAATACTAGCATCTAAACCAACCCCGTCATTTACTCCAATGTTATTAATTAAGGCATCTATCCGCCCATATTTTTCACCTATTTTTTTTGCTGCTGCAGCTACTTGCACAGGATCTGTCAAATCTGTTTTTACAAACAACGCATCAATTCCCTTGTCTTGTAATTCTTTCTCATACCCAAACCCTCTATCATTTCTACAAACAATTACGGGTATGGCCCCTTCATTTGCTAAAGCCTGTATAATCGTTTCACCTATACTGCCTTTTAATCCTGCTGCACCCGTTACAACAACAACTTTATCTTTTAAATGTAAATCCATAGCTTATAAATTGTAAAATTTTATTGCATTTTCACCCATGATATTCTGTTGTTCTGTAGGGCTACATTTTGCAATAAAATCTGTGGTTAGTTTTTTTACTTTAGCAAAGTTTCCTGAAACGAGACAT
The DNA here is from genome assembly GCF_900102165.1 of Cellulophaga baltica. Lineage (GTDB taxonomy): Bacteria > Bacteroidota > Bacteroidia > Flavobacteriales > Flavobacteriaceae > Cellulophaga > Cellulophaga baltica. Next base: position 163,796 of record NZ_FNBD01000002.1, on the reverse strand, counting down.
ACGGGCCAATCAGACCCAAAAAGAATGCGATCAGGTCCAAAAGAACGTAATACCACGTCCATATAAGGTTCAATCTGTGCAGCGGACCATGTCGTATAATCTGCTTCGGTAATCATTCCAGATAATTTGCAATAGACATTTTCATGTTTAGCAATTTCTTTGATTAATACGGCCCATCCATCCATAAAACCCTCCTTAATATAAGGCTTAGCCATATGATCTAGTATGAATTTCTGATGAGGAAATTTCTTTATGAATTCTAAGGTAGCTCCTAGTTGATGTGGCAGAATTAAAAGATCGTACGTGTAATTATACTTTTCTAAGGCAGCAATTCCTCTCAAAAAATCTGGCTGTAACAAAAATTTAGGATTCAGTTCTGCTTGCACAATATGCCTGAATCCTTTTAGTTTTTTTACACTTGAATATGCTTCTAGTTGTGCTTCTATACTAGCAGCGCTAAGAGCTACCCAACCTACAACCCCTTTTATAAATTGATGTTCATCGGATAACTTCAAAAGAAACTCCGTTTCTTCTCGGCTTTGATCCGCTTGAACAGCGATACAGCCATCAATATTATTTTCTTGGTAGATTTTATTTAAATCTTTTGGTAAAAAATCTCTTCGGATAGTAGACATCGTATCGTCTATCCAAGAATGCTTTTTTGCATCGTATACCCAGAAATGTTGATGGCTATCAATGATCATTACGCTTTGTAATCAATTACGTTTTGTTTAGAAATTCCTAAACCTTCAATCCCTAATTCCATAACATCGCCCTCTTTTAGATACATTGGTGGTGTTAAGCCTAAACCAACTCCAAACGGTGTTCCGGTAGAAATTACATCACCAGGAAGTAAGGTCATAAATTGACTGATATAACTGATCACCTCTTGAACATTAAAAACAAAGTCAGTTGTACTGCTATTCTGCATCATTTCTCCATTCAATTTTAACCATAGGTTTAAATTATTAGGATCTTTAATTTCATCTTTTGTAGCTATAAAAGGACCTAATGGCGCAAAGGTGTCACAACTTTTCCCTTTAACCCATTGTCCTTCTCTTTCTAATTGAAAAGCGCGTTCACTTATATCATTATGTAATACATATCCAGCAACATAATCTAATGCATCTTCTTCAGAAACATAAGAAGCTTTTTGGCCGATTACAATTGCTAATTCTACTTCCCAGTCAGATTTTGTGCTGCCTTTAGGTAAGATAACAGTATCATTAGGACCAATGATAGAAGATGTCGCTTTGAAAAATAACACGGGTTCTTTCGGAATTTGCATTCCGCTTTCAGCGGCATGCTTTGCGTAATTTAAGCCTACACATACTATTTTTGATGGCCGGCAGAGCGGAGAACCTAAGCGTGTTTCTTTGGCAACTAAAGCACATTTGCTTTCGTTATCATTTAACCATTTTTTTAAGCGTGCTATTCCATCTGACCCAAAAAAATGTTCGGTGTAATCTTCACCAAAACCAGAAACATCAATCTTGTTTCCATTTGATAATTGTACTCCTGGTTTTTCATTATTTATTTCACCAAATCTTATAAGTTTCATTTTTTTTTATTTTTTATGATTGTGTTTTTACTTTAATACACAATGAATTATTATCCGTTTAATTTTATAAACCCACCGTCTATAGGAAAGTTAGTACCCGTTACAAAAGAAGCTTCATCGGAACATAAATATAATGCTAAATTGGCAACCTCTTCAGGCATTCCCATTCTACCTATTGGTTGTGTTTGCGAAAGCTTTTCAAACATTTCTTCTTTATTGTCTGGGTAATTTTCGTTTATAAATCCATCTACAAAAGGAGTATGGATTCTTGCAGGAGAAATACAGTTGCATCTAATGCCGTCTTGAACATAGTCTTTTGCAATAGAATAAGTCATGGTTAATGCAGCGCCTTTAGACATAGAATAGGCAAACCTATCTGAAATACCTACTGATGATGCTATAGATGCCATATTTATGATCACACCAGATTTATTTTTTCTCATATGAGGAATCGTACTATAAATACAGTTGTATACGCCTTTGACATTCACTTGGTAAACGCGATCAAAAGCCTCCTCAGGCGTATTTTCAACATTACCAATGTGGGCAATACCTGCATTGTTAATTAAAATATCAATTGAAGAATTTTTGGCTATTTCATCAATAACCGCAATAACTTCTTTTTGATGTACTACATTACATTGATGTACCGCAGCTTTTCCTCCGCTATTTTCAATCTCTTTTTTTGTGAGTAGTGCATTTTCAATATGCAATTCTAATATATGTACAAAAGCGCCTTGTTCGGCTAATGTTTTAGCAATCGCCTTTCCAATACCACTTCCACCACCTGTTATAATCGCCGTTTTCTTGTCTAAATTAAATTTCATTAAAGCGCTGTTTTTGTCGTTTCATTAGACCAAATTTTTCCATTAGGAAAGCTATAGTCTTTTATAGATTCTTCTTTCATTGTGATGCTATAGCCAGGTAATTTAGGAGGCATATAAGCGCCATTTTTCAGGATTACAGGGTCGTAAAAATGTTCGTGTAAGTGATCTACATATTCAATTATTCTATCGTCTAAACTTCCACTTATCGCAATGTAATCTATCATTGAAAGGTGTTGAACATATTCACATAAGCCTACTCCGCCAGCATGTGGACATACTGGAATTTTAAATTTAGCGGCCATTAACAAGATAGCTAATATCTCATTAACCCCGCCAACTCTACAACTATCTATTTGGCAAATACCTATAGCACCAGCCTGCATGAGTTGCTTAAACATCACTCTATTTTGACAATGTTCTCCAGTAGCTACCAAAATTGGGGTAACGGCTTTAGCGATGGTAGCATGACCAAGAATATCATCAGGACTCGTAGGTTCTTCTATCCACCAAGGATTAAATTTTTTCAATTGTTCCATGTTGGTAATAGCTTCGTCAACGTCCCATTTCTGATTGGCATCCATCATTAATTTAAGGTCATCACCAATTTCTTCTCTTATGATTGCAGCTCTGCGCATATCATCTTGAAGATCTGATCCCACCTTAATTTTCATGTGTTTAAAACCTGATGCTTTTGCTTCACGGCATAAGCGTCTCATTTTATCATCAGAATACCCTAACCAGCCAGCAGATGTAGTATAGGCAGGGTATCCGTTTTGTTCTAGGTGGGCTATTCTTTCTTGTTTAGATGCAGATTTATTTTTAAGAAGCGCTAAAGCTTCTTCAGGAGTTATAGCATCAGTGATGTAGGTGAAATCTACGCAGCTCACTAATTCTTCAGGACTCATATCTGCTAGAAGTTTCCAAAGAGGTTTTTTCTCCACTTTGGCATATAAATCCCAAACAGCATTTACAATAGCTCCCGTAGCTAAATGTATCACTCCTTTTTCAGGACCTAGCCACCTTAATTGGCTGTCGCCAGTAATCATCTTCCAAAATGCCCCCATGTTTTTGGTGAAAGATTCTAAAGATTTACCTGTAATTAAAGGCGCAATAGAATTGATTGCCGCAACACACAATTCATTTCCTCTTCCAATCGTAAATGTAAGTCCATGACCTTCGATACCTTCGGGGTGATTTGTTTTTAAAATCACATAGGCAGCTGAATAATCAGGATCAGGATTCATGGCGTCAGAGCCATCTAATGATTTGCTTGTGGGAAAACGAACATCTCTTGTTTCAATGTCCGTAATAAGTATAGGTGTAGCCATTTAAATTTTGCTTATGAAGCAAAATTAGGCGGCATAAGCCATGAAAACCACCTAAAAAAACACTTTATTCAATACTTTTTTTGCCTTCTGTTTTGTTTTTACTGTAAAATTCTAAATAGGAAGAAGGAGAACTATTTTTAATCAGCTTAAATTGTCTGTTGAAGTTAGAGATATTATTGAACCCACATAAATAGGCTATGGATGTGATACTTTCTTTATTTTCTATAAGTAACTTACATGCATATCCTATTCGTATCTCATTGAGATATTTTGTGAAAGGTTTGCGATGTATTTTTTTGAAAAAGCGACTAAAGGCAGATTTGTTCATTCCTATATTCTCAGCAACATCTCCTGAACTCATAGGAGTATTAAAATTTTGAAAAACGTATTCATAAATTTTATCCAATCGTTTGTTTTCTGTTTTGTGAAAACTGTTTAAGAAACCACTGCTGGATAACAGCGTGTAGTTGTTGTGTTTTGATAATTGATTGAGTATTTCTAGCAACGAAATAATTTGCGTTGTATCATCTAATTTCGCTAGTGACTTTAAATTTTGGATTAATTTTTCACTTAGATTATTAAATTTAATTCCACGAACGGCAAGATGTAAGAGGTCGGCAATTTGTTCCGTTTCAGGGACATTTAAAAATTTATCCCCTAGAAAATCTTTTTTAAAATGAACAGAAATAGCTTCTGCTTTAAGTGTAGCATCCTTCTGAAAATATTTGTCTTCATTCAGCCACATATGGGGCAGGTTTTTTCCAATTAAAACAACATCACCACTGTAAAATTTTTCGATACTATCTCCCACAAAACGCATTCCCGAACTTTTTTCAATAAACACAAGTTCAAGTTCTTCGTGATAGTGCCATACCTTTAAAAAGTTGTCATAAATACTATGTGATACGGTAAGTGATTTGTGCTCTTTGTTAGATCTGTTTAAAAAATGAAGCTTCATAAATAGTTCGCTTAAATTCAATAATTCGTATCAAATAAACTTTAAAAGTATGAATAATTGATATATTTTAGGGTTTCAATTAAAAATTATTAAGGTGATAGGGCTGTTTTTTAAAAGGTATCATTCAAAAAGTGATCTTTATTAAATTATGGGAATCTGTTGAATTCAATCGGACTTTTCTTAGCATAATTTTGAAGTAAAATAGCGCATAGAGGTATAATTTATAGCTTTTGAATCATAATTAATACCCTAAATTTCTTTTTCATTTTATTATTGTTGAAGCTAAAAATTGCTTTAATCACAATATTTGAAACCACGATTAATTATAGCGAAAATTAGTCAATAACCAACTTGAATTATGAGCAAAAGAATTTTATTATGGTCAATCACAGCAGCTTTAGCAGGGTTCCTTTTTGGTTTTGATGTTGTCGTTATCTCTGGAGCAGATAAAAAATTACAACTTCTCTGGGAGTCATCAGATACCTTTCATGGTTGGGTGGTTATGGGTATGGCCCTTTGGGGTACTGTTGTTGGTGCCATCTTTGGTGGTTTTCCAACAAATAAATACGGGCGTAAAAATACGTTAATTGCCATTGGAGTTTTATTTGCGGTCTCTGCTGTAGGCTCAGCATTGTCTAATGATCCTTATGTATTTGCCTTATTTAGATTTATTGGTGGTATTGGTGTTGGTGCATCTACGATTGCTGCCCCAGCTTATATCTCAGAGATTGCTCCTGCCAAGGATAGAGGTAGGCTTGTAGCCTTGTATCAGTTCAATATTGTATTCGGAATATTAATAGCTTTTTTATCTAATTATTTATTGAGTGGTATAGGGGAAAATGCTTGGAGGTGGATGCTAGGTGTAGAAGCTATACCCGCAGTAGTATATATATTATTTGCAATAAAGGTTCCCAAAAGCCCTCGTTGGTTGTTATCAAAATCGAGAATTTCAGAAGCAAAAAAAGTATTACAATTAATAGACCCAAATGCAGATGTAGATGCTCAAATAGCAGCGATGAATCAACACTCTGAGAAAAGTGATAAATCAGAGACCATTTTTATTAAAAAATATAGATTTCCATTAGTATTAGCCTTTATGATTGCTTTTTTCAATCAATTTTCAGGAATAAACGCCTTTCTATATTATGCTCCTAGAATCTTTGAAGAAGCTGGTTTAGGAGAGAGTACAGCATTATTAAGCAGTGTTGGTATTGGTGTTACTAATTTAGTATTCACATTATTAGGTGTTTTTTTAATTGATAGAGTAGGAAGAAAAACCTTAATGTATGTAGGTTCGGTGGGGTATATTATTTCATTAGGACTTGTATCTGCTGCTTTCTTTTATAGTTGGACAGGGTTAGCAGTACCTATTTTCTTGTTTTTATTTATAGCAGCACATGCTATAGGGCAAGGTGCGGTAATCTGGGTTTTTATTTCAGAAATTTTTCCAAATCACTTACGAGCATCGGGCCAGTCTTTTGGAAGTTCTGTGCATTGGATTTTAGCAGCGCTTATTCCTTCTTTAATACCTTACTTGTTTCAACATCATATGGTGGGAGCAGGAGTCGTGTTTTTAATTTTTGCAGTAATGATGGTGTTCCAATTATTGTTTGTTATGTTCCTGATGCCAGAAACAAAAGGGAAAACTCTAGAAGAATTAGAAGTTGAAATTTTAAGAAAAAAAGGATAATAGCATGTTTAAATTTTTAAGCTTTTTAATTGCATTTTTTTTCTCGTTAGGCCTATTGGCAGCAAAGATAGATACACTAGTGGTTTCTAGTAAATCAATGCGTAAGAAGATTAAAAATTTGGTGATTACTCCAGATTCTTATCAAAAAAAAGAGCTACGCTATAATGTAGTTTATCTATTGCATGGCGCAGGAGGTAATCATAAATCGTGGTTAGAAAAAGCTCCTGAGCTAGAGCAGTATGCTGACTTATATAATGTTATTGTAGTTTGCCCTGATGGCGATAAAACGAGTTGGTATTTTGATAGCCCAGTTGATGATAGTATGAAATATGAAACCTATATCGTTGATGAGTTGGTATCTAAAATAGATAAAAAGTATGATACAGTGCCAAATGCTGAATATAGGGCTATCACAGGGTATAGTATGGGAGGCCACGGTGCTTTATATTTAGCATTTAGACACTCAGATATTTGGGGAGCCGCTGCTAGTATGAGTGGTGGAGTAGATATTAGACCGTTTCCTTTGCAATGGGATATTGCCAAACGCTTGGGAGAATATGCCAATGCTCCTGAAGCGTGGGAAAAACATACCGTAATTAATTTAACAAATCTGTTAAACGGTGAAAATTTAGATTTTTTGATAGACTGTGGAGTGGATGATTTCTTTTACAATGCAAACTTAAGGTTGCATCAAAAACTTCTGGAACGAAATATACCTCATGATTACATTGAAAGGCCAGGAGGTCATACCAATGAATATTGGAGGAATTCTATAAAATATCAAATGCTTTTTTTTAATGATTTTTTTCAAAAAAGTAAAGAACAAACCAAATAATTAAAATAGTTCTTAAGGTTTTCTACTCCATCTAAAGCTAAAATTGGCTTTACGGGTAACTTGTCCATATCCATGGGCTATAATGCCATATGCAATGGTGAACTCATATGTAGATTTAGCATAAGGAAAACTCAAGGTAGGAATAAAGGTCACTTTATCGTAAAAACTTTAAGAAAATAAACGCGCTGTATGAATTTTATTAGGACCAAGGCTTTTCTTTTAGGCACCATTTTAATGGTATCTCTTACGGCATGCGATAGCAGTACAGCTATTGATGTAACATCACCTAACGGAAAAAATACGTTTACACTATTACCAGAAAAAGGTATTGGTTTTTCTATGTCGTATGACGGACAGGAAGTTTTATTACCTTCTACTCTTGAACTGATTTCAAACGATATTAATTTTGACGGTAAGTTAGCGGTTCTAAAAGTTGAAAATACAACTATTGAAAACAAATGGAAATCAAATTTTGCAGAATTAAGTACGATACCTGATCACTACAATGAGCTTAAAGTACAACTTAAGAAAGGTGATGCTAAAATTACTATTATTTGCAGAGCCTACGATGAGGGACTCGCATTTTCCTATGAGATTCCGAAACAAGATCATATTACAGAAGTGGCCTTAGCGGAGAATATTCATTACAATTTCAAAGAAGATTATCAAGTATGGTCCACCCCAAAACGCGGACCAGGAGTACTTACGGCTCAAGGGGAGTATAAAAAAATACCCATAAGTCAGTTACAAAAAGGTGTTGAACGTCCTTTGGTGGTTGAAATTAGTGATCGTTTAATAATTGCGCTAGCCGAAGCGAAGTTGGTAGATTATGCTAGATTAAGTTTTGAGAAAGGAACAAGTGCTACTTACAGTATTTTATCAAGTTTGGATGGTAGAATGAGCGATCAAAAGCAAGACACAATTACGGGTGCTATTATTTCTAAACGGGAAGAAGCAGGGGCTAAGGTGCATAAAAAATTACCTTTTCAATCTCCTTGGAGAGTGGTAATGATGGCTAAAAATGAGGGGGAGTTATTGACCAATAATTATATCATTCAAAACTTAAATGATCCTTCTGAAATTACAGACGAGTCTTGGATAAAACCAGGGAAGGTATTACGAGAAACGACACTTACTACAGAAGGGGCTTATGCAGCTATTGATTTTGTAGCTGCACATAACATGCAATATATCATGTTTGATGCAGGCTGGTATGGTGATGAGATGAAAAATAGCTCAGATGCCATGACGGTAACCTTAGATCCAAAAAGATCAAAAGGCCCTCTAGATATGGAAGCGGTTACCGCATACGGCAGAGAAAAAGGAATTGGATTGATACTGTATATAAATCGTCGTGCTTTAGAAAAACAAATCGATGACGTATTGCCCTTGTTAAAAAAGTGGGGCGTAGCCGGGATTAAATATGGCTTTGTTCGGGTTGGAGACCAAGATGCTACGGCTTGGTTGCATGAAGCGGTTAAAAAAGCAGCCGAATATGAAATGATCATAGATGTGCATGATGAATATAGGCCTACAGGCTTTTCTAGAACCTATCCAAATTTTCTAACGCAAGAAGGGATTCGTGGTGATGAGGAAACAGTGCCTAATGCTCATACGTTGGTTAGTATGTTTACACGCACGCTTGCCGGAGCTTCTGACAATACAGTTTGTTATTATAATTCTAGAGTTGATGAAATGGGTTCTCACGCTTCTCAACTGGCCAAAACGGTTTGTATTTTCAGTCCACTTCAATTTTTATATTGGTATGATAAACCAGCAGCATCACCAGATAAAAAAGATGGTTTGTGGGGAGATACAAGGCATATCGGTAACGAGCCAGAATTAGAGTTCTTTGACAATGTGCCTACCACTTGGGATGAAACCATCGTTTTAGAAGCTAAAATTGGAGAAATTGGGGTCATCGCCAGAAGGAAAGGATCAGATTGGTTTATTGGAGGAATTAATGGGGTAAAACCTCGGAATATAGTTTTAGATTTTTCTTTTTTAGCAAAAGGACAGCCATTTAAAGCCCGGTTTTATACCGATGATGCGCTTGTGGAAACACGAACAAAAGTGAAAATTGAAGATTTTGACATTACAAGAGAGACTATTAAGTACCTAGCGGTTAAAGCCAATAATGGCTTTGCAATACACATAACAACAAACAAATAATACGCGGATTATGAAAGTTTTTAAGAATTTTAAATCAGCTTTAATAATACTAATTTTCTTAGTAGGGAAGCCAACGGAAATATTTAGTTTTCAACAAGTTAAAAAAACAAATAACTTAAAATTGAAAAAGCAGAAGGGGAAAAAACCGCGTAATGTTATTTTCATTTTAACAGATGATCATCGGAATGATTTTATGGGGTTTACAGGAAAAGTTCCTTGGTTAAAAACGCCCAATTTAGACAGGATGGCAAGTGAAGGAGCACATATGAAAAATGCTTTTGTTACCACCTCCTTATGTTCGCCAAGTAGGGCAAGCATTCTAACCGGGCAATATTCACATGTACATACCATTGTAGATAATGTGGCTCCCAACCCTGGTGATTTAACATTCTTTCCTCAATATTTACAAAAGGCGGGGTACCAAACGTCCTTCTTTGGTAAATGGTATATGGGCGACCATAATGATAGTCCAAGACCCGGTTTTGATCATTGGGAAAGCTTTGCAGGTCAAGGAGATTATTACGCACCAAACTTAAATATTAATGGTAAAAATACGCAGTATGATGAAGAGACCTATGTGACAGATTTGTTAACTGATCATGCGGTAGACTGGTTGGATCATAGAGATCAAAATAAACCCTTTTTTATGTATTTATCGCATAAAGCGGTGCACGCTATGTTTTTTCCTGCCAAACGTCATGAAGGTATGTATGCGGGTAAAAAGATTGACAAGCCAGATAGTTACACCCAAACAATTGGGTCTGAGTATAAAAAATTAAACTGGCCAGATTGGGTGAAGAGACAACGGGATAGTTGGCATGGGGTAGATTACATGTATCATGGTACTGCCGACGGAACTTTTGATGATTTAGTGCAACGCTATTGTGAAACCTTAATGGGAGTTGATGATAGTGTGGGTACGCTATTTGATTGGCTAAAAGCAAATGGATTAGAGGAGTCTACCATGGTTATTTATATGGGTGATAATGGTTTTAGTTGGGGAGAACACGGACTTATAGACAAACGTCATTTTTATGAAGAGTCTGTAAAGGTGCCCATGTTGGTACGTTGTCCTGAATTATTTGAAGGAGGAAAAACCGTTGAAAAAATGGTGCAAAATGTAGATATAGCACCAACAATTTTAGATTGCGCAGGCTTAGAAAAACCAACATATATGCCTGGGAAATCTTTTGTGCAATTACTACAAGGAGATGAAACCAAGTGGCGCGATAAAATATTTTATGAATACTATTTTGAATATGATTTTCCGATGACGCCAACAGTTTTTGGAGTTAGAACAGATAAATACAAATACATAAGATATAATGGTATTTGGGATACGAATGAGTTGTATGATATTGAAAATGATCCCAATGAAATTGTCAATTTAATTGATGATCCAAAACTGCAACCATTGATTAAAGATTTTGCCAATAGTTTGTATGACTGGTTAGAAAATACAAACGGAATGCAAATCCCTTTAAAGCGAAATGTGTTTCATAGGATTGGAGATTACGAGCATGCCAATCAATATTAATAAATAGAAAAAGAATCAGGGTATTGTAATCTGCTTCACATTAAAAAGCAGAGGTTCAGGCGAAAAAAGAGCATTTTACACAGACCAGTAAGTTATAATTTATACGAGAGATTAATGAGAAAGATGGAGTTAAAATTGAATTCAATTGTATTTGTACTGCTTTTTAGCATGTTAACAGGGATAGTAACTACGAATGCTCAAAAAAGTGCACACCCCAGAATTTATACGACCAATGAAGTTAAGCCTGAATTTTTAAATAGTATTAAAACTATTGAATGGAAAAAAAGTTTAGTAGATAAGCAAATTAAAAATTTAGAAAAATATTTGGAGTTTGTTGAAAATGACCCAACATGGTTGGTTTCTAGGTTACAAATGAATTGGAAGACTAAACATGATAAGGTCTTTCTTAAAGGAGGAGATTTTGATCATTCGGAGGGGAATGCTCCAGTGCCTACGGTACGTTTTTCAGGAACTAGAGATTGGGCTTCAGAATATTCAATACCTAATTTAGAAGAGGTAGAACCGTATTTTGATGATCCGCGTGGTTATTATCTAGCACATAAAAAAACAAAGGTTAAAGAATGGGTGCATCCTTCAAAAATAGGCTTTGCTATAGAGGGGATTAATCGAAAGATTATGAGTCTGGTGGAAGATGCTTCTTTTTTATATTGGGTCACGGGCGATAAAAAATATGCTGAGTTTGCAAAGCCGGTTTTTGAAACCTATATCGCAGGAATGTATTATAGAGATGCTCCTGTCGATTTAGAAAATGGAGTACAACAGCGTATTTCTGGATTGGCCACATTTGAAGTTATTCATGAAAAAATATTGATTCATTTAATTACAACTTATGATTTTCTGTATGATTATTTTGAAGGGGAAAAAGTAAACCTAGATCAAGCATCAGCAGTATTTCAAAAATGGGGAGATCAAATTATAACTAATGGAATTCCAGATAATAATTGGAATCTTTTTCAGGCTAGATTTTTAACCTATGTGGCCCTGGTCTTAGAGGATAACAATGCGTATAAAAATGGAAAAGGACGCCAGTATTTTCTAGACCGTACTTTTAATACCTCTTCAGAAAGACAGTTAGCTATTAAGGAATCCTTATTGGTTTACAATCAGGAAACGGGTATGTGGCCAGAATGTGCTTCCTATTCTGTTCATGTGATTACTACCTTACTTGATATTTTTACACTTTTAGATCATACCACAAACAAAAATGAGTTATCAAACTTTCCAATTATAGAAAAAGCGGCTTTAGCATCTTTTCAATATTTGTTTCCTAGTGGGTATACTGTTGGTTTTGGCGATTCAAATCACAAAACATTACCGCCAGAAAATTTTGAGCTTTTAATTTCAAACTATAATAAATACAAGGATGTAGAAAAAGAAACTATTATTTCTGGACTGTTAGCCCAAATGATAGCTAAAGGAGAATATGAGCGTGAAGCAAAAGATTTGCCGCAATTATTCTTTTATGTGGATGAGTTAAAAACGTCAAAAAATAACGAAAACGTACTGGATCAATTAACATCGCCAACGTTTTATGCCTCTAACGTTAGTATGTTTAATCAGAGATTGGGTAGTGGAGCTCATGCTATGATGATTTCTACGGCTGGTTCTTACGGAAACCATTCTCATGCCAATGGTATTTCTATTGAGCTATTTGCAAATACTTATGTTTTGGGTCTAGATATGGGGAAAGGTTCAAGTTATTGGCATAGTGACCATAGAGAATATTACTCTAGGTTCCCGGCGCATAATACAGTCGTGGTAGATGGCATATCAGATTACAATGCGATGCGGGGTTATCATCCTTTTAAATTAGAAAGCAATTTTCCGAAAGTAAGTGAAAAACCTTCTTTTGATAAGTTGACCTTCTCTAAAGTGTCTTTTTTTGAGCCTAAAACTCAGGCAGACCAACAACGATTTACAGCAATTATAAAATCGAATGCTTCAAATGGCTATTTTATAGATGTATTCCGATCAAAAAAACAAGCAGGTGGCAATCAACGGCACGATTATTTTTATCATAATCTGGGGCAGTCACTTCAAATTTTAGATAAAAAATCTAATGCACTAACTTTAAAAACGACGAAAGATTTTGGGAGTATATATGGCGATATCAAAGGCTATGATTATTTGAGTAGTAAAAAGAAAGTGAAAACGGCTGAAGATCTGCAAGCATTTTTTAAGCTTAAGACTACGGATAGTCCTGATAACTTAATGAAAGTTTGGATTAAAGGAAGTGAAAAGCAAAGTATTTACACCGCTTTAGCTCCCAAATCTAATGTATTAAAGAAAGATTCTGGCACAGCACCTTCGGAGGTTTTTGGAGATTCAATTCAAACTTTAATTGTAAAGCGAGAAGCATCAGCTTGGGAGAATCCGTTTGCCATGGTTTTTAATCCTTATTTCGAAGGAAAAGATAATCCAATTGCTGAGGTAAACTATTCGTCAATTAAAGAAAACCCGAGCACACAAATCATTAATGTGACATTAAATGATGACACCACAGATACCATCATTTTAAACACAACGGAAGAAGACGTAGTTGAAAAAGAGGGGTTGTACCAAAAGGGATTGTTATCGGTTGTAAAAACAGCTAAAAATACTGATGATTTAGCGTACTTCTTTCTTGGGGGGATGTACAAATACGAACAGCATGGTTGGGAAATTGTAGCTTCTGGAATTCCTGTTAATGTTTCTGTAGAACGTAATGGAGATACTTTTGTGTTAGAATCAGACGGACCAATTTTAATAAGAGCACCTTTTCTGAAAGGGAAAAAATCGGCCGAATTACAAGTTTATGAGAATGATATTTTAATTAGTTCCAGAAAAGGGCAAGTGTCAAGAGCTAACCCCGAACAATTGGTGTTTAGATTAGAAAAGGCATATCGTAAAGTAGTTATAGCATACTAAAAAGAGAATAAATGAAGGTCTTAATAAACATTGTAGTCATTTTTAGCTTCTTGGGATTTTTGTCTGAGGTTCAAGGTCAGGACAAATACGAAGCTAGAGAAATACTACCAGATAGTTTGGTGTATAAAATAATTGAGGGAGATACTTTAAAACTAACGCTGTTCTATCCCGAAAACGTGCATCAAAAGAAAAAATTTCCAGCTATTGTTTTTTATTTTGGCGGCGGTTGGAACGGAGGTACCACCACGCAATTTGAAGACCAAGCAAAGTATTTTGCAGCAAGAGGAATGGTCGCAGTTTTGGTTGATTATCGGGTGCAATCAAGACACAAAACAACTCCGTTTGATGCCGTTTGTGATGCGAAGTCTGCAATACGGTATTTGAGAAGTAATGCTAAAAAGCTGCATATAAAACCTAAAAAAATAGTGGCTTCTGGTGGTTCTGCGGGAGGGCATTTGGCTGCTGCAACAGCGATAATAAAAGGCTTAGAAGAACCTACTGAAGATATATCAATTAGCTCAAAAGCAAATGCGCTAGTCTTATACAATCCCGTAATTGATAATAGCAAAACTGGATATGGCTATGATAAGGTAGGTGATCGCTACTTAGAAATATCACCCCTACATAATATAGCAAAAGGAGCACCACCTACCTTGTTTTTATTAGGGAGTAAAGATCCTCTAATTCCGGTTGCTACTGCTTATGAGTATCAGTCTAAAATGCAGGCTATTGGGAGCCGATGTGATGTGATCATTTATGAGGGTCAGAAACATGGGTTTTTTAATCAATGGAAAGAAAACGGCCCTGAATATTTTAGAAAAACAACACTAGAAGTAGATGTCTTTTTACAATCTATAAAATATTTAAAAGGAAAAGCAACATTGTAGTTGCGAACAAGAAGATTTTAAAATGAAGAAAATTGTATTATTATTCACAGCAGTATTCCTGCTTATTTCGTGTTCGATACAGGCGAATACGATAGAATTATTTGTTTCTGTAAACGGAGTAAAGAATAGTAAGGGGTCAAAAAGCAAACCTTTTTTAACCATAGAAGAGGCTGTTAAAAGAGCAACAGTATTAAAAGAAAAAGATACCAGCTTAAGTATCGTTATTAACATCCTTCCTGGAGCATACCACCTTACCGAATCAATTCAAATTCCATCGATATTAAATGGCTTACAGATAAAAGGGACAGATGCTTCAGAAGTTCATATAAAGGGATCCATTCCTTTAAAAGCCAATTGGAAAAAGTATAATAGTACGATGTATGTCACCAAAGTACCAAAAGATTTAAATTTTGATCAATTGATAGTGAATGGAAAAGCGCAAATTTTAGCACGTTATCCCAATTATGATGAGAATGGGCATTACTGGCAGGGGTACGCAGCCGATGCTATTTCTAAAGAACGCATTGCTACATGGAAACATCCAAAGGGCGCTTATTTTCATGCCTTGCATAGTGGTCGTTGGGGCGGTTTTCATTTTAAAATTACTGGAGTAAATGAAGATGGGACCGCTATTTTAGAAGGAGGTCAACAAAACAACAGAGCTTCTAAACCCCATGAAGAGTTTCGTATGGTAGAAAATGTTTTTGAAGAGTTAGATAGTGCAGGAGAATGGTTTTTAGATAAAACTACTGATAAATTATATTACTGGCCATCAGAAGGGTTAAATCCAGAGACGACTACGTTTGAAGTTTCAGTACTTAAAGATTTGATACAAGTTGTGGGTACTTTAGAAAACCCGGTTAAGAATGTAAGCATAAGCAATATTACATTTGAAAATACCCAACGTACGTTCATGGAAGTATATGAACCTTTACTGCGTAGCGATTGGAATATATACAGAGGGAGTGCTATTTTCTTTGAAGGCACGGAGAACTGTAACGTAACCAATAGTGAGTTTACCAATTTAGGCGGTAATGTTATAATGGCGAGTAAGTACAATAAAGCATTAAGCATTATAGGAAACCATATTCATGAATGTGGCGGGAGCGCCATTTCATTTGTAGGAGACCCTTCGGCAGTACGTTCGCCTTCTTTTAACTATAAAGAGTTTGTTCCCGTAGCCGAAATGGATACTATTCCTGGACCTAAGAATGAGTTGTATCCTCGTAATTGTTTGGTAGAAGATAATTTAATACATCGCATTGGTCGCATAGAGAAACAAACAGCTGGAGTCCAAATTTCTATGGCGATGGATATTACGGTCCGTCATAATAGTATTTATGATGTGCCAAGAGCAGGTATAAATATAGGCGATGGTACTTGGGGCGGTCATATTTTAGAATTTAATGATGTGTTTAATACCGTATTAGAAACTAGTGATCATGGCTCATTTAATTCATGGGGTCGTGATCGTTTTTGGCACCCAAAACGTGCCGTAATGGATAGTTTAACTACAGCCAATCCAAACATGCCTATGTGGGATGCTATAAAGACTACGATCATCAGAAATAACCGTTTTCGTTGTGATCATGGTTGGGATATTGATTTGGATGATGGGTCTTCTAATTATCATATTTATAATAATTTATTATTAAATAACGGACTTAAGTTGCGTGAAGGATTCAATCGGATCGCTGAAAATAATATCATGGTAAACAATTCCTTGCATCCGCATGTGTGGTTTGTAGAAAGCGGAGATGTTTTTAAGCACAATATTGTGAGTGATGCTTATCAAGATGTTAGGCTTCTAGGGTGGGGAAAAGAACTGGATTACAACTTTTTTTCAACGGAAGAGGCCATGTTAAAATCTCAAATTTATAATAGGGATAAGCATAGTGGGTTTGGAGATCCATTATTTAAGGACCCTGCTAGGGCAGATTTTACGGTAGCTGAAAATTCACCAGCCTTAGCTGTTGGATTTAAAAATTTTCCAATGGATGAGTTTGGAGTTCAAAAACCATCGCTGAAGAAGCTTGCAAAAACTCCAGAAATTCCTCAGCTGAAAAAACCGTCAATTAATGAGAACAATGTTTCTCCTACAATAGCATGGTTACGTAATGATATAAAGAGTGTAAGCTCGGCACAAGAGCAGTCGGCCTATGGCCTAAATACAGCAGAAGGTGTAATTGTTTTAAAAGTATGGAGTCAGAGTCCCGCAGTACAAAATAACGGACTTAGAGCGGGAGATGTGATCTTAAGCGCATCAGGCAAAAAAACAGGAACGGTTAAAGACTTTTTCGTCATAAGTGCGGCGAATACAGGAGCAGAATTAAAGCTTCTAATCATGAGAAATCAATCAGAACAAGAATTAATAATTAAAACCAAATAACGCAATACACTATAAAAATTAAAGAAATGAAAATAATAAAAAAATCATTAGTAGTAGGGCTACTTGCTGTACTGCAAGTTACCTCAAGTTTTGCTCAAGAAAAGTCAGACGTAAAAAAATTGGATGATGACCAACGCATGGAATGGTGGCGTGATTCTAAATTCGGGATGTTTATTCATTGGGGGGCATACTCCATAATTGGAGGTGAACGTGGTACCCAAATAGCTGGTGGTGGTGCAGAATGGGCCATGGATAAATTAGATTATACCATTGAAGACTATGAGAAATTTCCTGAAATGTTTAACCCAACAATGTTTGATGCAGATGCATGGGTAACTATGGCTAAAAATGCAGGAATGAAATACATTGTTATTACGGCGAAGCACCATGAGGGTTTTGCATTGTGGGATTCTAAAGTATCAGATTATGATGTGATAGATAAAGCTCCGTTTAAGAGAGATGTGATTAAAGAATTGTCAGAAGCCTGTAAAAAGCAAGGTATTAAATTTTGTTTTTACTACTCTATTGTAGATTGGCATCACCCACAAGCACAAGGAAATTTATATCCAAATTATAACATTTCTCAACATGATGATCCTACGGTTGTGAATCCTAAGTTTCCTAAATACTACAAGAACTACATGAAACCTCAAGTAAAAGAATTATTGACAAATTATGGGGATGTTGGTGTCGTTTGGTTTGATGGCGATTGGATTTCGGACTACACAACAGAAATGGGAAAAGATCTTTATAGCTACATTCGGGATATTCAACCAAATACGATTGTAAATAATAGAGTTGATAAAGGTAGAACAGGAATGGACGGTATGAATAATAATCCTGGACAATTTGCGGGCGATTTTGGGACCCCAGAACAGGAAATTCCAGATACAGGAATTGATTCTGATTGGGAAGCGTGTATGACAATGAATGGCTCATGGGGTTATAAACCATCTGATACTGATTGGAAAAGTAGTGAGGACTTAATCCAAAAGTTAGTAGATATTGTTTCTAAAGGAGGTAACTTTTTATTAAATATAGGACCAGATGGTTTTGGTAGGTTTCCTTCAGAAAGTATTAGACGTTTAAATGCGATGGGAGAATGGACACAGAAGAATGGCGAAGCTATTTATGGTGCTTCGGCAAGTCCGTATGCAAAGCCAAAATGGGGGCGATATACTAAAAAAGATGGTGTACTCTATGCTCATGTTTTTGATTGGCCAGAAACAGGTACGTTAAAATTACATAAAGACATCAAAGTTAAAAAAGCAACAGTATTAACAGATTCTAAAACAGTATTGAAGTCATTAGCCACTTCTAGGGAGGTGGTCTTAGAGGTGCCCATGTTGGCTCCAGATGCCACGGTTTCTGTGATTAAAATTGAATTGGCGAACTAGTTCAAAAACGGAGTTACTAAAGAAGAAATAAACAGACCAAACACCATTCAGGTACTTGGTTTGTTTAACACGTAAAAGTTTAAACAGATAGAAAGTATGAATGTTTCCAAGAGAATAATTAGTGTAGCCATTGCTTTTATATTAAATGTGGGTGTTGGGTTTTCTCAAGTCAATGAGTACGCTAAACCAGAATGGGGAGGATATACAGAAGGAGAAGACGGATTTTTGTTGGCACATGTTTTTAATTGGCCCGAAGATGGTAAGTTGGTGATAGACAGGGCTATTAAACCAAGAGAAGCACGATTGCTTTCTGAACCAGATAAAAAGATTAAAATAAAATTGATAGAAGGTAAATTAACGATATTATTACCGGAGGAGGCTCCGGATACTCAGGTTTCGGTGGTTAGAATTCAATTAGTTCCTAGTGATGATTGGGCTAATCTAGGCCGATATGAAAAAGAAAATACAGAATTGAAAGCACCCGCTAGAAATGAGAATAGAGTGGTTTTTATGGGGAATTCTATTACGGAAAAATGGGTGAAATTCAAGCCTGATTTTTTTGATGATAATAATTTTGTGGGCAGAGGAATTAGCGGGCAGACGTCACCGCAAATGCTTTTAAGGTTTAAACAAGATGTTATAAATCTAAGCCCTAAGGCAGTAGTGATACATGCAGGAACAAATGATATAGCACAAAACAGAGGGCCTATTACCCTTGAGCAAATAGCTGAAAATATCTTTTCCATGGCAGAATTAGCTAAAATTCACAACATTAAAGTGGTATTAGCATCGGTATTGCCTGCGAGTAGTTATTCTTGGAGTCCTTCTATAGAGCCTGCAGAAAAAATAATAACACTAAACAGCTTACTTCAAGCCTATGCTAAGAAACATAAACTAGTGTATTTAGATTATTACACGCCTATGGTAAATGCAGAAAAAGGCTTAAAAGTAGATTTAGGTAGGGATACTGTGCACCCTAATATTGCAGGTTATGAACTAATGGAACCTTTAGTAAAAGAGGCTGTAGAAAAGGCTTTAAAAAAGAAATAAGCATAAAAAACGATAGCTTATAATGTTTGCATTATAATTTATAGCAGATAAATAGTAAAAAGGATAACATTGGTACAACAAGTTTTGTTGCTGTCAATGCTATTTTTTTTGGAAGATAATAAACCACCTAAAAAGTGGATGGGTTAACAAAGGGTAAAGAATAATTGTAATTCACAAATTGAAGAAAACATGAAAATTAAATCCAACCAAGTACTCGTATTTTTTTTGTTAATCACTTTAGTTATTTCTTGTTCAAGCACAAAAAAAGCATCGGTTTCTGATGATGGCTTTGTAGCACTTTTCAATGGTGAAAATTGGGAAGGTTGGTACTTAAAGCTAAAAAATGGGGACCATGAAATGGCTAGAAAAGTATATGCTATTGATAATGGAATGGTACATGTGTTTAAAAATATGCCTGATAGTTTAGACTTAGGTACTGGCGAAAATGGAACACATGGTCTTTTTTATACTAACAAAAAATACAGTAAATATATACTTCGCTTTGAATACAAATGGGGGACTAAAATCACGAATAATTTTGAGAGATGGCAATATGATGCGGGTATTTATTACCATGTAACCGATGATAAAATTTGGCCTACAGGTATAGAGTATCAAATACGATATAATCATGTTTCTAATGCCAACCATACCGGAGATTTTATTACCGGCGGAACTTCTCTTAACTGGTTTGCAGCAAAAGATAGTTCAACGTTTTTATTACCAGAAAATGGAGGGTTACCTACAGGGCAGCGTAAAAATAAAATGCTATTGGCAAGTCCAAATGTTGCCGTTAATGCTTTGAATGATCAATGGAACCAGTGCGAAATAATTGTAATGGGAGATACGTATACCATTCATAAATTAAATGGTGTCATTGTAAATATGGGAACAGACCTGTCTGTGAACGAGGGTATTATCGGTTTTCAATCAGAAACAGCAGAGATTTATTATAAGAATATTAAGATCAAAGAATTTGATGAAATCATTCCAATGGAAAATTTTTTAGATTAAGAGAGAATTATCTAGTGCTTTTGAGAGAAGCTTCGATGAACCTTCAGTAGTTATCTATAGACATCAAAAAAAAAATATCAAATTAGAACGCTATTAAATTTTTTAAAAATGAAAAAATCAAGCTTATTATTTTTTGTGCTATTCGTTTCTTTTAGCAGCTTTTTATCAGCTAATAATACACCTAAAACATACAAGGCAGATGTAATTATTTATGGCGGCACATCAGCGGCGATTGCCTCTGCGATACAATTAAAACGTATGGGGAAGTCGGTCTTAGTGGTGTGCCCTGAAAAACATATAGGCGGACTCTCTTCTAGTGGCTTGGGGTTTACAGATCTTGGAAATAAAAGAGTCATCGGTGGTATATCAAAAGAGTTTTATGAAGAGGTCTATGCCCATTATCAAAGTAAGGAGGCTTGGAACTGGCAGCCTAAAACAGATTACGGAAACATAGCGCAAGGAACCACGGCTATAGATGATGACTTAAAAACCATGTGGACGTTTGAACCACATGTAGCTGAAAACATTTTTGAAAATTTTGTAAAAGAGAATCAAATTGAAATTTTACGGGACAAATGGCTAGACCGTGAGAGTGGCGTTAAAATGGAAAAAGGTAAAATTATTTCCATAACGATGTTAGATGGGACTACGTATAAAGCTAAAATATTTATTGATGCTACCTATGAAGGAGATCTTATGGCAGCAGCAGGGGTAAAATATCATGTAGGTAGAGAAGCAAACAGTGTATATAAGGAACAGTGGAATGGCGTGCAGAAAGAAGAATTTCATCACAGCCACAACTTTGGCGATCGTAAAATAAGTCCTTATGTAATACCTGGCGATCCAACTAGTGGCATACTGCCAAGAATTTCAACAGAAGATCCAGGAGAGCAAGGTTCTGGAGATCATAGAGTACAAGCCTACAATTACAGGTTGTGTACTACCAATGCAGAAGGTAATGTTGTTCCTTTTGAAAAGCCAGAGAATTATGATCCTGCTCAGTATGAATTACTGAGAAGAGTTTTTGAGTCCGGCCGATATTCTATGTTTGGCGGAGGTAAAATACCAAATATGAAGCGAGATGTAAATAATGTAGGTCCGTTTAGTTCAGATAATATAGGAATGAACTATGAATACCCTGAAGCATCTTACGAGAAAAGAAAAGAAATTTTAGACGAGCATATAGCATACCACAAAGGCTTACTTTATTTCTGGGGCCATGATGAAAGTGTGCCAGAAAGATTTAGAACAAGTATAAAAAAATGGGGATTAGCAAAAGATGAATTTGCAGATAATGGCCATTGGCCGTATCAAATCTATGTGCGGGAAGCAAGACGTATGATTGGAGAATTTGTAATGACAGAAAACGAAATATTAGGAAGAAATAAAGTAAATCAATCCATAGGAATGGGGTCTTACACGATGGATTCACATAATGTACAACGTTACATTACTAAAGTGGGTTATGTTCAAAATGAAGGTGATTTGGGGATTGATGCAGAAGAGCCCTACCAAATACATTTAGGAACAATACTTCCTAAAGAAAAGGAGTGTAAAAACTTATTGGTTTCTGCGGCAGTTTCAAGTTCGCATATTGCTTTTGGTTCTATCAGAATGGAACCTGTATTTATGATCTTAGGGCAGAGTGCAGGTACCTTAGCAGGTTTGGCTTTGGAAGATAATAAGAACCTCCATGATATTTCTTATGGCACCTTACGTAAGGTATTACAGAAAGATGGTCAAGTCTTAGAATTTTCAACGCCTAAAGATTAAAGGTTCTTATGAGTTTAAAAATAACTACGATACTAATTTTATGGTTTGCTTTCAGCTTAACCGCCCAAGCTCAAGTCATAAATGCAGGGGTTAGTGGTAATACTACTTCAAACCTTTTAAACAGACTAGAGCACGATGTACTTGAGCAACAACCAGATGTGGTTATCATTATGGTGGGTACTAATGATATGTTGAATTCTAAAAAAATGATATCCTATTCCACCTATGAAGAGAATTTAAGTACGCTGATAAAAGCGATAAAAAATAGAAGTTCAAAAGTACTTTTAGTAGCACCACCTACAGTAGATAGTACCTATCTATTTGAGAGGCATGATAGAAAATTATTTTGGGAACTACCGAATGTAAAATTAGATACGGTTCGCGTTGTGATGATGAGATTAGCGAATGAATTTAATGTTGATTTTGTAGACGTATATCAAGAATTTGTAAACCTAGATTTGCCGCAACATAATGAAGATGTGGTGATCCGTAATGAAAAGAATAGTACTCGAAAAGATGGAGTTCATTTAACGGCATTAGGATATAAAATGTTAGCACAATCAATTTTTACCGCCTTAGAAAGCAATGATTTGCTTCAGAAAAACCAGAAGATAATTTGCTTTGGAGATTCATTAACCTTTGGAGCAGGATTAAAAAAGGGAGGTGCCGTGATTGGAGAAAGTTATCCTGCAGTACTTCAAAAACTAATACTTGAACATTTCGAATTAAAAAAATAGCATTAACGATGATTAAAAATACACTAGCATTACTAGTCTTTATTTCTTTCGCGAGCTGGTCTCAAGCACAGATTCCGCTTCCTAAAAGTCAAGAATCAGGATACCCTCGTCTGTATGTCACACAAGATGAAAAAAAAGATTTACAAAAAACCATCAAGAAAGAAGCCTGGGCCAAAGAGGTATTATCAGGTATTCATAAGCGAATAGATACCCATGTAGAGCGCCATGTTGATGATCCAGAATGGATGGTTTCCCGTTTGCAAATGTATTGGAAAACAAAAGCAACCAATGTTTACGTTAATGGGGTAGATTATTCTCATGCAGATGGGGAAGCTCCTGTGCCTACGGTACGGTTTACGGGATCTCGAAATTCTGCTACCGCTTATGGTAAACCCGCTTTGGAAGATATTTTGCCTTATATGGATGATCCTCGTGGGTTATACCTACCAAACCGAACTAAAGAAGGTAAGCCTTTTGAGTGGGCAGAGCAATCGGAGACTGGAGGTATAATTATTTCAATTAATAGAGAGATAATAGGCTTAGGTAAAGATGCAGCTTTTCTGTATTGGTTGGAGAATGATGATGCGTTTGCTAAGTTTTCTTTTGATTTGTTTGATACCTATATGATGGGTATGTCTTACAGAAGCGAACCCATTGATATCTTAAACGGCCACATTCAAACCCTTGTGGGACTCACAAATTTTCAAGTAATACACGAAGGTACTTTGAGTGATATAGCAGAACTCTATGATTTTTTACACCCTTATATTGAAGCAAATTACCCGGAAAAGATTGGTATGTATGATACGACCATTAAAAAGTGGACAGATTTGGTAATTAAAAATGGCGTACCTCAAAATAATTGGAACCTTCATCAAGCAAATATCATTTTAAAAGCAGCGATGGTGCTGCAAGATAATAGCAGTTATGAAGACAAAAAAGGGCGCGAATACTACATCAATTATATATTGAATGTTACTTCTGCAAGACAATGGTCTTTAACCAAGTTTATGGATTACGGTTATGATGAAAGTAATGGTGTTTGGAATGAATGTCCTGGATATTCTATAGGCGTAACTAAGAGTCTTACCAATTTTATTAGAGATTTTGACAATACATTTGATCATAATATACTGCCATATACTCCTGTAATGGAAAAAGCTGTAAAAATGCTACCACAATATGTTTTTCCGAATGGTGAAATTGTTGCTTTTGGAGATAGCTATTATGGTCCACTAGATACAGAAGCTATGAGTGATATGATCCGCATTGCTCAAAAAAATAAAGACGCAAAATTAGAGGAAGAATTTACAGGTTTGTACCGTTTGTTCAATGACGATGTAGAGAGTTCTGAAAAGTCACATAAACCAAAGGCCGAAATCGCTTCTTTTTTTGCGAGTAAACCTCTGGTGTTGAATCCAAAGTATGGTAAAGGAAATATAGACGATTACATAACTCAAACTTTTTATGCTCCTAATGTTAGTTGGCATGTACAACGTATGGGAACAGGTAAAGATGGGATGATGGTATCGTTAAACGGATCATTAGGAAACCATATGCATGCCAATGGTATTAATATGGAATTGTATGGAAAAGGATTTGTACAAGGAGCAGACCCAGGCAAGGGTGCTAATTATCTTCAACCTATTTATTTAGAATATTACTCGCAGTTTCCTGCTCATAATACCGTGATGGTAGATGGTACCTCTTCGTATACCGAAATGTTGAGTAACCATGCCTTTGATTTAGTGGGGCAGTATCCAAAATCAGAAGAAAAAGAAGGGTTTTATAAAGCTATTACGTATTCAGATGTATTCTTTTTAGAGCCAGAAAGTCGCAGTGATCAAAGTAGATTGGTGAGTATTATCAAAACCGGAGAAAGTACAGGGTATTACGTAGATATTTTTCGTTCTAAAAAACAACGTGGTGGCGATAAGTTTCATGATTATTTCTATCATAATCTAGGACAAAGTATGCATGTGAGTGATGCCAATGGAAACGTATTAGAATTAAAGCCAAGTGAAGAAATGGGTTTTGCTGGAGGTCATTTGTATGCCTTTGATTATATGTGGGATAAAAAATCTATTCGCACAAATGAGGATTATCAGGCAGAATGGAAAATAGACATGCCTGAGGGTGAAGAAGATGTTTTTATGAACCTTTGGATGAAAGGTACAGAAGGGCGTGAAGTATTTACCATTAAATCTCCTCCTAATAAAGCATTTAAATACAATAAAAAAATACCATATGATGTCGGCGAGGCACCTTATTTGACCCTTGCAGCCAGGCAACATGGCGAGGCATGGAACAAGCCTTTTGTATCGGTTTATGAACCATTCACATCTAGTGAGGGAAAAAGTGTTGCTACTATTTCAGGTTTTGAAGATGAACATGGGAGCACAGATTTTGTAGGCCTTCATGTAGTGCATAAATCTGGGAGAGAAGATTTTGTTTTTTCATCAACAGAAAATAAAATAGCAAAATATAAAGGGACAGCTACTGATGCAGCCTACGCTTTGGTTGGTCAAGAAAAAAATAAGGATATCATTTTATTTTTAGGAAACGGAACAGAACTTACCGCTAAGGGTTTTAAGATAGCAACAAATAAAAAGGGGAATGTAGTACTTGAAATTAAAGCAGGAAAATTGTTTCTAAACAATGAAGTTACGGTAACCATCACACACGATAAAAAAGAAAAGCAATTTGCGGTTGGAGCATATCGCTCTGTCCAATTAGATTAATACTATTGGTATTGGATTTCTAGAATGTAATGGATCAACTAAATGAAGAGGGTGTTGTATGAGAACAAATAATATACATATGAAAAAAAAGAGTGCCATAGTTATCTGCCTGAGTTTCTTATGTTCTTTTACCTTGGTATTTAGTGCTACAATTCAAAAAGAAGCGCCCTTAGATATACGAGAGTTTTTAAAACATGCGGACGGTGAAACAATTTACCCGTCAGCAAGGCAGCTAGAAATGCTAAAAAAAGTGATACCAACCAAAGCATACCAACCAGCACCTGCAGGTTCTGATCGGGTGTATTGGAATGCCATTGCCGCAACACCATCAGGAAAGGCGTATTTGCAGGAAGCATTGACTATGTTATCTAAAGCTCCGGAAGTACCTATTTCCGATGAGATTTATAGACGTGCGAACAAGGAAGGGAATCGAGGGATATATAAGCCCAGATATTACCGGACTATGGAGCGTTTAGAGCATTTTATATTGGCAGAATGTTTAGAAAATAAAGGGCAGTTTGTTCCACAAATACATACGTATTTACAGGCTATTCTAGATATGAAGTCATGGTTACATCCTAACCATGATGATGCTGAAAATGGTGTTCTTGAAGGTAGGCGTGTATCAATAGATTTAGGTGCACGAAAATTTGGAGGGGTATTGGCATTGGCATCATCACTCTTAGAAGATGAGCTTTCTGAGGCTATGCGTGATGCTATAAAAGAACAATTGCAATGGCGCATTACGGATAATTATTTGCAAAGTAGTAAAGTGCCCGATGAAAACAATCATTGGCTTAATGGTACGAGTAATTGGAATTCCGTTTGCACAAGTGGATCCGTTTTAGTTACGATTTCAAATTCTGACAGTTCAGAAGAACGTGTGGCAGCTATTGGGTCAGCAATAAATAGTATGAAGTATTATTTGAGTGGCTTTGGTGCAGATGGGTATTGCTCAGAAGGCTTAGGGTATTGGGGTTATGGTTTCAACCATTATTTGTACTTGGCACAAATGCTGTCTGATTATACGGATGGAAAAATAAATTTAATTGCGTTTGATAATCCAGAGAAATTAAAAAGAGTAGGAAATTTTCCAGAACATTTTGAAATACAGCAGGGTACTTGCGCTCCTTTTTCTGATGGCGTTTCACATATAAAAAGTGCTGGAAGTAATTTTGCTGAGGTCTTGTCTTCTAAATATTATGGGGCAAAGAAGCCGTCAGAAATTAGAATGGAAGAAGCTGTAGAGCAAATTATGGCGTGGAATAATCCAATACTTTTTAGTGCAGCAGAAACTCCTTCAGAACAAAAATCAGTTTTAAAAGGACACACGTATTTTGATGATTTTGGAATGGTCATTTCTCGTGGAAAACAGAAAGTTCCTTTTTCAATAGCACTTAAAGCCGGGCATAATGCCGAAAATCATAACCATAGTGATGTTGGTACCTATAGTATCGTTCTTGGGGAAGATTTTATGACTGGTGATATTGGAGCACCTTCATACATAGCGGGGTCATTTTCACCAGACAATAAAGCACGAAGTTCTTGGGGGCATCCTGTGCCTAAAATAAATAATACACTACAAGCGAATGGTCGGGCGTTTGAAGGAAAAATTATTGAAACGGTCTTTGAAGACACTATTGATAAGGTGGTAATGGATCTCAAATCAGCCTATGCTATACCACTATTAAAATCTTTAACGAGAACGATACTAAATGATAAAGATGGAACAGGAACAATAACGATAGAGGATGATGTTGTAAGTACTGCGCCTATCGCTTTTGGAACGGCAATTATGACGTATTCACAGTATGAATTCATAGATGATCATACTGTGTTATTGACTTCTGAACATCAGAAATTAAAAGTTGAAATTAAGAGCAAACAGGGGGCGTTAAAAATTACAGATGAGAAAGTGCCTGTTATACATTTAAGAGAGGGCGGAACAGCGTATAGAATTGGAATCGATTTTGTAAAACCCATTAAAAAAGGGAAAATCACAATTACTTATACGCCATTGTAGTAGCTACTATTTTTACCATTTGTAAAATTTCATTGCTTAAAAATTGACATAATCTTCTAAATATGCTTCTATTTTATGAGTATGGCAAAAAAAGTATCAATGTCAGTTTTAAAATTGGTGGATTTGAAGAAGTTTTGAATGTAAGTTTAAACCTTGGAATACATCCGTTGTGATTATTTCAAGCAGGATAGGATTACTCTTTTGTGGGCTGCAGGTTTGATGTGAAAATTGGCTGTTCCTAAAGTAATTATCTATTGCCAACTAACACTCAAATAATTTTCTGATGAATAAAATGATGTTCGTGTATAAATTAGGATTAACGGTACTACTAGCTACAAGCTTCTCTTGCAAGGAAGAGAAAAAAACAACTATAGAGAAGAAACCTAATTTTTTATTTGTTCTTGTTGACGATCAATCCCCTTTTGATTTACAGGTGTATGACGGTGCTTCCATTCTGGAAACCCCCACCATAAATCAATTAGCAACTGAAGGGACTGTTTTTGACGGAGCCTATAATATGGGCTCCATGAACGGAGCAGTTTGTACTCCTTCACGGCACATGATCATGACGGGACGCACTGTATGGCATTTACCACCAAGTGCAGAATTTCAAGATAATACAGCTCCGAACCCTTTAGATGAACAAACCATAGGCGCTATTTTTAATAGGGCTGGATATAAAACGATGAGAACCTGTAAGGTTGGTAACTCTTATCCTGGCGCGAATAAACAATTTACCGTTGTTCATGATGCTACCAAAAGAGGTGGAACAGAAGAATCTGGTAGTGCTTGGCATTCTAAACAAGTACTTGATTATTTAGCAACTAGAGAAGAAGAGAAAGAAACGAATCCCTTTTTCATCTATTTCGGTTTCTCTCACCCACATGATACTAGAAATGGCACTCCAGAACTTTTATCAAAATACGGAGCGACCAATCATAAGGATGAAAACTCATTACCGCCAGCAAATGTAAAGCAGCCAGTTTTACAAGACAACTATCTTGCGGAGCATCCTTTTTTTCATGGACACCTGGAATTACGTGATGAAGAACGCGTAAGTGGGGTGTGGAAAAATAGAGATGAAAATACCGTTAGAAATGAATTAGGTCGGGAGTATGCTTGTGATGAAAATATAGACAACCAATTACAAAAAGTACTTGCTAGGCTTAAAGAAACGGGCGAATTGGAGCATACCTATGTGATCTATACTTCAGATCATGGAATGTCTATTGGGCGCCATGGATTAATGGGAAAGCAGAACTTATATGAGCATACCTGGCGCGTACCCTTTATGATTAAAGGCCCTGGAATTACCGCAAATAAAAGAGTGCAAGGAAATATTTATTTACTAGATGTATTGCCTACGTTATGTGATTTGGCAGGCATAGAAATTCCAGAAACAGTAGAAGGGAAAAGTTTTGTGCCGGTTCTAAAAGGGGAAAAAGAAACAGTACGTGAGGTGATGTATGGCGTATATGCAGGAGGAACAAAACCGGGGATGCGAAGTGTGAAAAAAGGAGATTGGAAATTAATAAAGTATGATGTAATGGACGGTGCTGTGCGAGAAACACAACTGTTTAATTTAAAAGCAAATCCAAATGAATTCCTTCCAGAGCACCAAAAAACAGGAGCAATGGAAACAGATTTAGCGGAGAATCCGGAATACGCAGATAAATTGGCGGAGATGGAGCAATTGCTACTGGAGCAAATGATTGAGAATGAAGATCCATATCGTTTATGGAATCAAACAGAAACGCCAAGTAGTGCTAGCGATAAATAATTGATAATACCAAGAATGTAATGGAAATAAAGGCTTTTAAATTGAAAGGGGTAGTTGCACTATTGTTAATGTGTTTCGGTGTTCCAGAAAAAGGATACACACAAAACGAACAACCAAATATTGTTGTTTTTTTATGTGATGATTTAGGGTATGGCGATTTATCATCTTACGGTCATCCATTTATTGAAACACCAAATATTGATCAATTGGCAGCAGAAGGCATTAAGCTGACTAATTTTTATGCCGCAGCGCCTGTGTGTTCTCCCTCAAGAGTTGGGCTTTTAACAGGCAGAAGTCCAAATAGAGCAGGGATCTATGATTTTATTATTGGAGGGAATAAAAAAAGAGATGATAATAGAGATATGGTGCACCTGCAAGCAGATGAAGAAACTATTCCAGCCCGACTAAAATCTGTAGGCTATGCCACTTGCTTAGTAGGGAAATGGCATTGTAGCTCTCTTTTCAATTCGGAGGAGCAACCAAAACCTAGTCACTTTGGTTTTGATCATTGGTTTGCGACACACAACAATGCCGCTCCTAGTCATAAGAACCCTAAGAATTTTGTTCGTAATGGAGAAAAAGTAGGAGAGGTAGAAGGTTTCAGTAGCCAGATTGTGGTAGATGAAGCTTTACAATGGCTCGATAAAAAAGAAGATAAGAAACCTTTTTTCTTGCAAGTAACCTTCCATGAACCTCATGTTCCTGTAGAGTCTCCGCAAGAATTAGTAAACAAATACCTTCCAGTAGCTAAAAATGAAAATGAAGCTCAGTTTTTTGCTAATGTTGAGAATGTAGATTTGGCCGTTGGCCGAATGATGGACTATTTAGAGAAAAATCATTCAGAAAATACCATTGTGATTTTTACTTCAGATAATGGTCCGGAAACACTTATGCGTTATGAAAAGGCCTATAGGTCTTATGGTTCTCCAGGAGCATTGAAGGGGATGAAACTTTGGACTAATGAAGCAGGGTTTAAAGTGCCTTGTGTTATAAAATGGTTGGGCAAACCAACGTTTACAGGAACCTCGGATGCGGTGATTTCGGCACTTGATTTTATGCCTACATTCTGTGAATTATCGGGTGCAGCGCTACCAGAAAATGCATTAGACGGGCAGTCCATGCAATCGTTTCTCCAAACTGGAAATATCGAGAGAGAGAAACCCTTGTTGTGGAGTTTTTACAATGCCGAAAATGATCACGTCATAGCCATGAGAGATGGGGATTGGAAAATAATGGCACAGCTGAAAAATAAGGGCAACTATCTGCCTAAAATATTTAATATCTACGATGGTAATGAAGCTTTTGTAAAAGAAAGTACGCTAACCGATTTTATCCTGTACAATTTAAAAGACGATGCTGGTGAAACAACAGATATAGCATCAGAAAGCGGAAAGAAATATAAGGAGATGCGTAAAAAGCTAAAAAGAGAATATGAAGAATTACTAGCGGATAGCCATATTTGGATACGAGATTAAAAAGAATAAATTTTCGAAGTACCTATAGTTACGAAAAATGAATACAGAGATGAAATTAAAAATTGCCTTATTACTTTTTTGGGGAGTAGGTTTAGGAACATGTTTCTCTCAAGAAAGCAAGGACCTAAAACTATGGTATGATGCACCGGCATCAGATTGGAATGAAGCCTTACCTATAGGCAATGGCCGTTTAGGAGCAATGGTTTTTGGAAACCCAGCGCATGAAAATATTCAACTAAATGAAAATACGCTTTGGGCGGGTGGTCCACATAGAAATGACAACCCGAAAGCAAAAGAAGCACTTCCAAAAATTAGAACACTTTTATTTGAGGGTAAATTTTCGGAAGCACATAAACTAGCCAATGAAAAATTCATTTCAGAAACTTCAGTAGGAATGCCTTATGAAACTGTAGGTAATTTAAGGTTGAATTTTCCAGGCCATGAAAGCTATACCAATTATAGCAGGGTTTTAGATTTAGAAAATGCAGTAAATACGATTACATACACCATGGATGGTGTCCAATTTAAACGAGAGCTATTTACTTCGTTTACAGATCAAGTTATGGTTATAAAACTTTCGGCCAATAAAAAAGGTAAAATCAGTTTTTCAGCAACTATGGACCGCCCCGAACCTGCAAAGGTGAGTGTTTCTACTGAGAATAATAATGTTTTAGTTATGACAGGGTGGAGCAGTGATAATAAAAATAAGCGCCTGCCTGCAGAAAGCCCAGCGATTAAAGGTCAAGTTGAATTTGATGCTAGAATTAAGGTTATTCCTGAAGGTGGAAAAGTGACTTCAACAAACAATCAATTGGTAGTTTCAAAAGCAAATAGCGTAATCCTATACCTTTCTATTGCTACAAATTTTGTGAACTACCAGGACCTTAGTGCAGATCCGCATAAAAAAGCAGAAGCCTATATCATTGAAGCAGAAAAGAAAGATTACCAGCAGTTGGTACATGATCATACTTCTTTTTACAAAAACTATTTTAATCGGGTACGCTTAAATTTAGGAAAATCTGAAGCGGCTAAAAATACTACGGATATCAGGATTAAAAATTTTAGTACAGGTTTTGATCCTTCCTTAGCCGCATTGTATTTTCAATTTGGCAGGTATCTATTAATTTCTTCATCACAGCCAGGAGGGCAAGCCGCAAATTTACAAGGCCTTTGGTGCAAAGATTTAACACCACCTTGGAAGAGTGCGTATACGGTGAATATTAACACTCAAATGAACTATTGGCCATCTGAGGTGACGAACCTTTCGGAAATGCACGACCCTTTAATTGACTTAGTAAAAGAGCTTTCGGTTACGGGTCAAAAAACAGCAGCCGATATGTATGGAGCAGAGGGATGGGTAACACATCATAATACAGATATTTGGCGTATTACAGGTCCTGTAGATGGTGCTACTTGGGGTATGTGGCCAACGGGTGGCACTTGGTTAAGTCAACATCTTTGGGAGAAATACATGTTCAATGGCGATGTAAACTATTTAAGTTCGGTGTACCCTGCGATGAAAGGCGCGGCAGAGTTTTGTTTGAGCTTTTTAATGGAAGAACCAACAAATGGATGGCTGATTATCTCACCAACAATTTCTCCGGAACATGGTCCTAAGGGGCGCGATAAATCAGTAAATATAGCAGCAGGTACCACCATGGATAATCAGCTGGTTTTTGATCTACTAACAAAAACCGTAGCCGCTGCTAAATTATTAGATACCGATAAAGAACTCATACAAAGAATAGAACAGACACTTCCTAAATTACCTCCAATGCAGGTTGGTCAATACAATCAATTGCAAGAATGGATGCAGGATGTAGATGATCCGGAAGATAAACACCGTCACGTTTCTCATTTATATGGCTTATACCCATCAAATTTAATATCTCCCTATAGAAATCCAGAATTGTTTGAAGCAGCAAGAAATATCTTAATTCAAAGAGGAGACCCTTCTACGGGTTGGTCTATGAATTGGAAAATAAATTTATGGGCCCGATTGTTAGATGGTAATCATGCCTACAAATTAATGGGAGATCAAATTAAATTAGTGGGCAGACCAGATTCGCCAAAAGGTGGCGGTACGTACGCGAATATGTTAGATGCACATCCGCCATTTCAGATTGATGGAAATTTTGGTTTTACTTCTGGTTTGACAGAAATGTTAGTGCAAAGTCATGATGGTGCTATTCACTTACTTCCTGCACTACCGGATGTTTGGAGTGAGGGCAAGGTCAACGGGTTACGAGCTAGAGGAGGGTTTGAAATTGCTTCCATGCAATGGAAAGATGGCGTTCTCGTAAAAGCGGTTATAAAATCGACCTTAGGGGGTAATTGCAGAATCCGTTCCTATAATGAACTCAAATTTGAAGATGAGAAAGACTTAATGACTGCTCAGGAGATTAACCAAAACCCGTTTTATCAAACCCCAAAAACTAAAAAAGCCTTAGTTTCTAAAACAGTAATATCAAAGAGCTTAGAACTTAAACCAACCTACGTGTATGATATTCCAACAACAATAGGTCAAGAAATTGTATTGATTAAAAAATAACCAAACGGAACAAAATATATGTGGACAGAAAAGATAATTTCAGTAACTAAATTAGGTGTAGTAGGATTCTTGTTCTTGCTATTTTCAAATAGCAATGCGCAAGTAACCGTACATTCTTTAAGTGAATTAATTCCCTATTTAGATGACGATAATGTAGATGTAAAGCTAGCGCCAGGCGTATATTCCATAACAGTAAAAGATGTTGAGAATGGACTATATCAGCAAGAAACAAAAATTAAAAATGTTAGTAAGGTACTGTTGCTGTTTGAAGGTAATAAAAGTACGTATGATTTTACAGGAGTAACACTTAATATTGAAACGAAGGTTTTTGCGGCCTTTGGCAATGTGGAAGTTTATGAAATACAAATCTTAGGAAATAGTAATGTACTAAAAAATCTAACTTTAGTAGATGTGGGCTCTGTTCATGATAGCCCAACACGAAGAGCATGTAATATTGTAATGGATGGTGCACATAATAGAATTGAAGGCTTTAATGTAACTACAAAAGGTTCTTTTCCATATGGCTATGGGGATGCCTTTGGTAAGGGTGGAGCAACGGTTATTCCACATCAAAAGCATAGTGCATGTTTAATTCGCGGAGAATCTAATCATCTTAAAAATTCTAGTTTTATACACCGAAGTTACGGGCATTGTATTTTTATGCAAGCTGCTAGCAACCCTTTAATTGAAGGGTGTTATGTAGAAGGCGAAATGCGTTCTACAGATGATATTTTAGCAGAAAAAGGAACAGGAACTCCAGCAGATAAGGTCGGTTTTATGACGGTTTGGGGTTATAAACTTCCGGCGGGCTATATGCTGAGTACAGGAGAAGCAGGCATCCGTGCCTACAATGCAGGAGAAACGAGTATTGATGGAAAGTTTTATGCCAGAGGAACCTCAAATCCTACCGTATTAAACTGTACCGTTAAATACATGCGAACAGGTGTTACGATAGCGCATGCTACAGGTAAAAAATATGTAGAAGGGTGTACCGCTATTGCTTGCGAAAATGGTTTTTCTCTGGGTTCTGGTGATGTGGTTAATTGCAGGGCAGATTGTACCTATGGTCCCGTATACACTTCTACCTATGAAACCGATGAAAACTACAATGCAGATATTACCATTTTAGCATCAAACTTACCGTATATGAACGGCTCGGGCAGTGTTGCTTATATTGGAGGTAGCGGTCATAATATTCTACTAAGAGGCTCAGACGAAGGAGCAAAATTAGGATTGAAAATTAAAGTAGGTGGTGATAAAAATAACATTCGACTATTGCATGGCAACCTACCAGATCAAAACAATTTCAAAGCATCGAATTTTGAAATTCAAAACCTTACCCATTATCCTTTATTATTATCAGAAAAAAGCACTGAGGTTAGCGGACAATCCTTAGGTGTTGTTACAGATTTAGGGAAGAAAAACAAGGTTAATAACTAAATAAAACCAACTCAACTTAATATCGAAAAAATAAAAATATGTGTGTATCACCTATAAAAAATATAGTACTCAGTAGTATTGCTCTTCTTTGTTTCGGGAGCTTCTTCTCATGTGAATCTGTTCAAGAACTACCTCAAAAACCAAATGTAATTCTGCTTGTGGTAGATGATCAAGGTTATGGTGATATTGGACGCCTAGGAAATACGGTGTTAAAAACACCAAATATTGATGCACTTTATGATGAAAGTGCGCGATTTACACAATACCACGTGTCGCCTACTTGCGCGCCAACCAGAGCAGCACTAATGACAGGGCATCATTCGAATAGAGCAGGAGTTTGGCATACGGTAAACGGACGTTCTTTGTTATTAGAACGCGAAACAACCATTGCTCAAGTGTTTAAAGAGAATGGCTATGCTACAGGAATTTTTGGAAAATGGCATTTGGGAGATAACTACCCTTTTCGTCCGCAAGATAAAGGGTTTGAAGAAGTATTAGTACACGGTGGGGGCGGAGTAGAACAAACTATGGATTATTGGGATAATGATTATTTTGATGATACCTATACGAACAATGGCAAACTAGAAAAATTTAAGGGTTTCTGTACCGATATATGGTTTGATAATGCTAAGAAATACATGGAAGAAAATAAGAAGAACAATAAACCTTTCTTCTGTTATTTATCTACCAATGCCGCACACACCCCCTATTTTGTAGCAAACAAATATTCAGATCCTTATGAGGATAATGAAAATGTACCTAATGCTGCGTTTTATGGCCTTATTGCTAATGTAGATGAAAACATAGGCAAGCTTGTAGCCTATTTAAAAGAAATTGATTTGATGGATAACACCATTTTAATATTTACGACTGATAACGGCACCTCTGCAGGTGCTAAGATTGAACAAGGGGGCGATAGATTAGATGGGTTTACCGATAAAGGATACAATGCAGGGATGCGCGGTATAAAGGCAAGTATGTATGAAGGAGGTCACCGAGTGCCACTTTTTATTCATTGGAAAGACGGAGGTATAACCACTGGTACAGATATTAATGAATTAACGGCGCATTATGATATAGCACCCACCTTAATAGATTTATGTGGTTTAAACGTTAAAGAAGATTTGAAATTTGACGGAAAGAGTTTGAAACCTTTAATAGATGGGAAAAATGAAGAATTTAAAGACCGTGTGGTGATTACCAATTCTCAACGGATTGAAGTTCCAAAACCTTGGAGAAGAACAGCTTTTATGAAAGGCGATTGGCGATTGATAAATGGAACGGAACTTTATGATTTAAGTACAGATCCAGAACAACGCACCAATGTTGCTGATCAATTTCCTGAAAAAGTAACCGCATTTAAAGTAGAATATGATAGTTGGTGGAATGAGATAGCTCCTAGTTATAAAGATGAACCATACATTATTGTGGGTAATCCAACAGATAACCCAACTACCTTACATGGTCATGATTGGCATACAACAGCCGTGGCAAGTCCGTGGCACCAACGGCATATTAGACAAGGCTATTTAGATAATGGCTATTGGTTGGTAAAAGTAGCAGAAAGTGGGAGCTACAATGTAAAACTACGTCGCTGGCCTGTGGAAACTCATTTACCGTTAAATGGCATTGCCCCAGTACGGCCAACATTAGCAGGAACAACGGTTAGAGAAAGTGTGAAGAGTAAAGCACTTAGCATAAAAAATGCTAGAATCAAAGTTCAGGATCAAGAACAGCGTACCCTGGTAGATCCTAATGCGGAATTTGTAGAATTCACGGTAGCTTTAAAAGCAGGTGAGTCGCAACTTCAAACTTGGTTTACTCTTGATAATGAGAAAGAACTTGGTGCCTATTACGTAACTGTAGAAAAACTAATGGAATAAAAGATTGGCTATTTTTCTAGCCATTGCCTCGTATTTAGAAGTATGAATTAGCTATAAAACATCAACAATGAACCTATTTAAATTTATAAATATATCAATTTTATTTTGCTGCTGGAGTGCAGTAAATGCTCAAAAAGTCACAATTGACACCCATCAAGAGGGGGTCAAATTTGATCATTTTTGGAGTAAGAGTGTGGGAGCAGGTCGTGCCAATGAAGCATTGCGTGCGGGTTGGTTAGAGCAACTGGAACAGGTACAAGAAAATTGTGGATTTGAGTACGTACGGTTTCATGGACTGTTCCATGATGATATGTTTCCAATTGTAGAAGAAAAAGGAGTATTAAAATACAATTGGCAATATATAGATGATGTTTTTGACCGGATGTTAGATTTAAAAGTGAAGCCCTTTGTAGAATTGGCATTTTTACCTTCAAGTATGGCTGCCGAAAACTCAAAGACTGTTTTCTGGTGGAAGGCAAATATTACGCCAATGGATGGAACTTTTGAACAATGGCATCATTTAGTAAAAGCCTTCACTGAACATTGTGTTGCTAGATATGGAATAGATGAAGTAGCTACATGGTATTTTGAAGTTTGGAATGAACCTA
Organism: Cellulophaga baltica; assembly: GCF_900102165.1. Classification (GTDB taxonomy): domain Bacteria; phylum Bacteroidota; class Bacteroidia; order Flavobacteriales; family Flavobacteriaceae; genus Cellulophaga; species Cellulophaga baltica. The sequence goes on along the minus strand of NZ_FNBD01000002.1, from coordinate 126,212 downwards.
ATTTATACCCTCTATTTTGGGACGGTACAAAATCACAATATTTCGAATTGTATAAACAGTCGGTTTTAGCTATAAAATCTGTAAATAGTTCCTTGCGAGTTGGTGGGCCATCAACAAGTAATTTTGTGCCAGATAGTCGTTTTGATGGAGAAATAACTAATGATAAAGCATCTGATGAGGTCTTCAGTTCAAAGGATATCAATAGCTTAGAATGGCATGGGGTATGGATAGAAGATTTTTTAAGCTATTGCGAAAAAGAAAAACTTCCAGTAGATTTTGTAAGTACGCACCCTTATCCCACAGATTATGCTTTTAATCCTGAGACAGGAAAAGGAAAGGGACTTACTAGATATGCAAATTCAACAAAAGAAGATTTAGAATGGTTGAACGCGACTATAGCAAAAAGTGCTTATCCAAATGCAGAAATTCACCTTACGGAATGGAACACCAGTCCTAGTAGTAGAGATGATATGCATGATAGGTTACCTGCAGCTGCTTATATCGTGAAAACAAATCTTGATTGTATTGGCTTAACCAATTCCCTAGCTTTCTGGACATTCACTGATATTTTTGAAGAGAAAGGTGGGGCAGCAAGTATTTTTCATGGTGGTTTTGGAATGATAAATTATCAAGGCCTTGTAAAACCATCCTACCATGCTTATAGGATGCTCCATGAATTAGGAGATGTGAATTTGTATAAAAACGATTATCTCTTTGTTAGTAAAAATACTGCAGCCAATACAATAGCTGCGATTGCTTATAATTATCCAGAGGAATATTTAAATGCCGTTCCATCAGGAGCTGATAAACGAGAAAATGGTAGCGTAAAGCAGTTGCATTTCAACTTATCAAATTTAAAGCCTGGAACCATGTTTAAAATCGAAACCTTAGATAAAGATCATGGCAATATTCATAATTTTTGGGAAGATATGGGGAGACCAGAACCACCGACTAGAGAAGAAATAAAAGTGATGAAAGCCTATGCAAACGCTCTTAAAACAGAATTTGTATACGCAGATACCAAAGGTAATATTTCTATAAATCGCGAACTAAAACCATGGAGTTTAGTTTTAATTAAGCAAGTAAATTAAGGAGACTATAAAATGAAATATACATCAATAGTGTTCATCGCATCTAGTATTCTACTGTTATCACTTTCTACTAAAAAGGAACAACCGAAGATATATCATAAAGGCTGGATTGATTTTAATAAAAATGGCATCATGGATGTTTACGAAAATCCTAAATCGACTATTGATGCTAGGGTTGCAAATTTGGTTTCTTTGATGAATGTAGAAGAAAAAACCTGTCAAATGGCTACTCTTTATGGATTCTCTCGTGTTTTAGCAGATGAATTACCTACAGAAAATTGGAAAAACGAGATTTGGAAAGACGGGATTGCCAATATTGATGAACACTTAAATACTATTTGGAATCAGCCTAAAACCCAAACACCATATTCTTTTCCTTACAGCACACATGCAGAAGCGATCAATAAAGTGCAGAAATGGTTTATTGAAGAAACTAGAATGGGAATTCCTGTAGATTTTACTAATGAGGGGGTTCATGGTTTATGCCATAAAAAAGCAACGCCATTACCCGCTCCTATAGGTATAGGAAGTACTTGGAATAAAGATCTAGTGTACAAAGCAGGAACTATCGTTGGTAGGGAAGCAAAAGCTTTAGGGTATACCAACATATATGCCCCCATATTAGATGTGGCTAGAGATCCGCGATGGGGAAGAGTTCTAGAATGTTACGGAGAAGAACCCTTTCATATTGCAGAGATGGGCAAACAAATGACCTTAGGGCTGCAATCACAAAATGTAGCCTCAACGCTAAAGCATTTTGCAGTATATAGTATTCCTAAGGGAGCCAGAGATGGTGATGCGCGTACAGATCCGCATGTAGCGCCAAGAGAAATGCATCAGTTACACTTATATCCATTTAAGCGTGTCATTGAAGAGGCTTCGCCAATGGGGGTTATGAGTAGTTATAATGATTATGATGGCGTGCCCATTACAGCCAGTCATTATTTTTTAACAGAATTGTTAAGAGAAAAATATGGCTTTGACGGCTATGTTGTTTCAGATAGTGAAGCGGTAGAATACGTTTTTGAAAAGCACCATGTAGCAGAAGATTACAAAGAAGGCGTAAGGCAAGTAGTAGAAGCAGGGTTAAATGTGCGGACCACCTTTAGAACGCCAGAATCTTTTATAGAACCTTTAAGAGCCTTAATCCAAGAAGGTAAAATAGCAATGAAAACAATTGATTTGCGAGTTTCAGAGGTATTGAAAGTTAAATTTCAGTTGGGACTTTTTGATCAGCCTTATGTAGAAAACCCAAAAGCATCTGATGCGCTAGTGCATACCAAAGCAGATGAGGAATTTTCAAAGCAAATAAATAGAGAGTCTCTAGTCCTTTTAAAAAACGAGAATAATACCTTACCGTTAGATATTTCTAAACTTAAGAACATACTGGTTACTGGCCCCCTAGCAGATGAAGTAAATTTCACATATAGTAGATACGGACCTGCAGAAAACCCATCTACATCAGTGTATCAGGGCATAAAAAAATATGCAGCAGGAAAAGCTACCGTAACCTACCAAAAAGGATGTGATGTGGTAGATGCTAATTGGCCAGAGAGTGAAATTATTTCTATGCCATTATCTGAAGATGAAGAGGCAAGTATTGCCGCAGCAGTAGAAAAAGCCAAACAATCTGATGTTATTATAGCAGTGGTAGGTGAAGATGATAAGCGCGTAGGAGAAACAATGTCCCGAACAAGCTTAGGATTGCCAGGCAGACAATTTGAATTGGTTCAAGCGTTATATGCCACAGGGAAGCCTGTAATTCTCGTCTTAATTAATGGACAACCACTTACTATAAATTGGGAAAATAAATTTATACCGGCTATTTTAGAAGCTTGGTTTCCTAGTACTGCTGCAGGAGAGGTTATTGCAGAAACATTATTTGGGGAGTACAATCCAGGAGGCAAACTAACCGTTACTTTTCCTAAATCTGTTGGGCAAATTCCGTTAAATTTTCCTTTTAAACCAGGATCTCAGGCCGGACAACCAAGTTCAGGACCTAATGGTTCCGGAAATACGCGCGTATTGGGTGCTTTGTACCCTTTTGGTTATGGGTTGAGTTATACTTCTTTTGAGTATTCAAATATTATAGTACATCAAAAAAGCAAACAATCACAAGGAGAAATCAAGGTGTCTTGTGTGATAAAAAACACCGGTAGTGTCGCCGGAGATGAGGTGGTGCAGTTATATATAAAAGACAAAGTTAGTAGCGTGACGACCTATGAATCTCAACTTCGTGGTTTTGAACGGATTCATTTAAAGCCTGGAGAATCCAAGAAAGTAAACTTCACTCTAGAACCAGATGATTTAGCTATTTTAGATAAAAACATGAACTTCACGGTAGAACCTGGCGCTTTTGAAATAAACATAGGGGCTTCTTCTGTAGATATTAGATTGAAAGAAGAATTTGAAATTATAAATTAGTAGTTTTATGTTTTTAGGAAAGTAGCTTTCTTAGTTGATTTTAATATCGATTTTTAAAATTATTGTAACGTAATGTAAATGAATATAAAAGTATATTTCACTATTATTTGCTGTTGTATCTTTCAATTTTCTATAGGTCAATTCAATAACTTAAAGTTTGAGAATTTAGATACTGTAGATGGTCTTTCTAGTAGTACTTGCTTAGAATTATACCAAGATACGGAAGGTTTTTTATGGTTTGGAACCATAGACGGACTTAATAAATACAACGGGTATGAGTTTGAAATATACAGATCAATTTTAAATGATACTACCTCCATAAGTAACAGTAGAATTAATGCGATCCAAGAAGATAAGAACGGTAATCTATGGATAGGCACCAACAATGGTTTAAATCTTTTTAATAAAAAACGGAATAATTTTACACGAATTAACCTTTACAAGCAAGTCTCTTTAACGAATAATCCCCGTAAAATTATTAATGATTTACTTTTTGATGAGGAAAACAATACACTTTGGGTGGCCACCAATACCGGAGTAATTAAAATTTTATTAGGAGCGCATACCAATGATACTGAAGCCTTAAAATTTTCATACTACATACATGATCAATCCAATTTACATTCTATTGATAACAACAATGTGTATGTACTTACGAAAGATAAAAATAATACCATTTGGGTAGGAACAAGTGGTCAACACCTAAATAGGTATAATCCTGAGCGTGATAATTTTGAACGTGTTTTTATCTCTAACAACCAGCCCTACGAGCTAAATCATATTCATAAATTGGTTTTCATTGATCATGATGATGATTTTTGGATAGGAAATGATTTGTCCAATCTTATTGTATGGAATAAAAAAGAGAATAGTTTTAAACACGTGTCTCTGGTAGACGAGCATATAGCGGTAAGAGATTTTTATCAAGATAAAGAAGGTTTATTTTGGATATCTACAGACGGGCATGGGATATTTTTGTATGATAAAAAGGAAGGTAAAATAAAGAAGCATATTGAAAATAACCTCTCCAATTCTTTCTCTTTAGCGAATGATAAGCCTTCTAAAATTATTGAAGATTCTAATGGGGTTTTCTGGATAGGAAGTTATGATAGAGGAGTTAGTAAATTAGATCCATCATTGTATTCTTTTGGGCACTACTACTATCAACCAGATAATCCAAGAGGGTTGAGCGAAAAAATTGTACAGTCTGTTTTGCAAGATTCTAAAGGCAGAATATGGTTGTCTACGTATGAAGGGGGACTAAACTTGTTTGATGAAAAAAATAATTCGTTTGAACATTTTGGTCATGACCCTAAAGACAACAATACAATAAGTTCCAATAAAATATTATATACGTTTGAAACTCATGATGGTAGTATTTGGATTTGTACTTTAGACGGTGGGTTAAATAAGTTTAATCCAGATACTAATACTGTAGAACGGTTTTATCATGATGAAGAAAATCCTTATTCTATTGGGCAAAACTCGGTATGGACAGGTGTAGAAGATTCAAAAAATAGATTGTGGTTAGGGCTAAGAACAGAAGGTTTAAGTTTGTTTGATCCTAATACAGAAAAGTTTCACAACTATAAAAACACTTCAAATCTAGAAAATAATTTATTGAGCAATTTTGTTTTTTGTCTCTATATCGATTCAAAAAATAGACTTTTGGTAGGGACCTCTTTAGGTCTTAATTATCTTGAATTAGATGATTTAAAAGATTTTACTCCAGAAGATATCACCTTTTCAGAAGTGAAAGAAAGGGGTATTGAGGCCAATAATATAAATTATATCACAGAAGATCATCTTGGTAACATTTGGATAGGTACCGATAGTGGCATCTATAAGTTAGATGAGAACCTAACACTAATGAAGTCGTTTTCTTCTCAAAACGGACTCCCAAATAACTTTGTGGTGGGTATCAAAGAAGATGATAGCCATAACTTTTGGATTACAACTAAAAGCGGACTTTCAACCCTCAATATAAAAACAAATAAGTTTAAAAATTTCAATATTCATGATGGTCTTCAAGGTACAGAATACCAAAGTAAGTCTATAGAAAAAACGTCAGATGGGCGTATTATTATTGGTGGTTTAAACGGATTTAATATTTTTAATCCTAAAGATATTGCGGTAAAAACACCACTAGTTTTGGCGCCAAAAATAACAGCACTCAAGTTATATAATAAAAATATTGTTGTAGGCGATACCATAAATAACAGGGTGTTATTAAAACAGTCTATTGAAGAAATAGAAAGTCTTTCTTTACGACATAATGAAAACTACATCTCGTTTGAGTTTTTAGCACTCTACTTAGAAAATCCAGAGCAGGTTCAGTACATGTATAAAATGAATGGGCTAGATAAGGACTTTGTAAATGTAGGGAACAGGAGAGAAGTGAATTACTCTAACCTCGTACCAGGAGAATATGAGTTTGAAGTTATGGCTTCAATTGATGGTCAATGGGAGGCTGCAAAATCTACTAAATTCAAGTTTAAAATTACTTCTCCACCATGGAGTACTTGGTGGGCGTATTTAATTTACGGTATTATTGGGGCTTTAATTATTTGGGTAATTATGCGGTATTATACGCAAAAGGTCCAAGAAGCTCAGGAGCATGAGTTAGATCAATTAAAGCTAGAGTTCTTTGTAAATGTGTCTCATGAATTTAGAACACCGCTTACTTTAATCTTAAATCCTGTTGATAAAATACTGTCTAGTTTCAATACAGATCCTGATGTTATAAAAGAATCTGCAATTTCTATTCAGCGTAGTGCCAGAAGATTATTGCATTTAGTAAATCAGCTTTTAGATTATCGAAAAATGGATGTAGGAATGGCACCTTTACAATTAGAAAATGGAGATGCGGTGAAATTCTGCGGTGATATTTTCGCTTTGTTTAAGGGCTTAGCAGCAAAGAAAAGTATTGAATATCAATTTATAACAGAATCAAAGCATATTACTTCCTTATTTGATTTTGATAAGCTAGAAAAAATCATCACGAATCTAATTTCTAATGCTATAAAATTCACCGATTACGGAGGTGAAATATCTGTTTTTATTAATGAGGTGAAAGTAGATAAAGCCAATACCAACCTGTTGTTATTCAAAAAAAATAAGGGTGAAAATTATCTAGAGATCATTGTAAAAGATACAGGCGTTGGGCTGAATAAAGAACAGTTGAAAAATATCTTTTCACGTTTTTACAATGTTGATGTTACCAAAACAGGAACAGGAATAGGTTTAAACTTTACCAAAGCCTTAGTAGAGCTTCATGGAGGTGAAATTTTTGTAGAAAGTGAATACCTCAAGGGAAGTAAGTTCGTGGTGCGTTTGCCTTTGGATATAGAAGCAGAGCCCGAGGTGGTGAAGAATGTAAAAAATGAGTTTTTAATCAATTCAATGAACTCCGTAGATTATGAAATGTCTATCGCGAACACTCAGGATACAGAACCACCTGTAGTACAGGATGGAAGTACAGTTAAGTTACCTATCTTACTTTTGGTAGAAGATAATAAAGAGCTTAGAGTCCATTTGAAAAACGACCTTATTGCTAATTATGAGGTAAAAGAAGCTGTAAATGGTGAGGAAGGTTTAAAAATGGTTAAGAAATATTACCCAGATATTATTATTAGTGATGTAATGATGCCAAAAATGGATGGGTTTGAAATGTGTAAAGCCTTAAAGCGTGAATTTGAAACCTGCCATATTCCTATAATTCTTCTTACGGCTAGAACCTTAGAAGATGATAGAATTGCCGGGTATGATAGTGGTGCCGATGGGTATATAGCCAAACCTTTTGTAACTGCAGTATTAAAAGCAAGGATTAAAAATTTATTAGAAACCAAAAAAAGACTGCGAAAAAGATTTGCAGAAATAGGAGGCGTGTTTCCATCAAGTGAGGTTACTACTAATAATATTGACGAAATATTTTTAGATAAAGCCACAAAGATTATTGTAAATAATATTAGTGATGTAGACTTTAAACAAGAAGACTTATTAAAGGAAATGGGTATTGGAAGGTCTCAGTTATACCGGAAAATAAATTCTTTAACAGGGAACAATCCTAGTTATTTTATTAGAACGATACGTCTACGCTATGCTTCAGATCTTTTGGTTCAGAATAAATATTCCATAAAAGAAGTTACGCACCTCTCAGGGTTTAATTCTACTGCTTATTTCAGTAAAACCTTCCGTGAGTTATTCAACGTCACACCCTCGGAATATATAGAGCAGCATAAAAAAGAAACCGAATAACCAACTAGCTTAAATTTTTAAATTAATTATGAATAAAATCAAATCGATTTCACTCTTTCTTGTGGGGATGCTTAGCATTTTTTGTGTCTACGCCCAAGAGGCTTCTTATAGTGGAACAGTAACTGATGTACACGGAGAACCTATAGAAGGTGCCACACTACATTTCAATGCATCATCAATTTATGGGATTACAAATACTGAAGGAGCTTTTGAAATTCAAAATATCCCATTAGGAACGTATAAAATTTCAATTGCACATTTAGGTTATAAAAAACTCGATTTTGAAGCTGAAATTACAGAAAATGCAAGCGATAAGAATCTTATTCTTGAAGGCGATTATCTAAGCTTACAGGCCGTGGTGGTTACAGGTAGTTTTACATCTCTGGAAGCAAAGAATACGGCAACATCAGTAAGTACGCTAGAGCATAAACGGTTAAAACAAATTTACCCTCAAGGTACCGCAAGCCTTTTACAAAATATTACAGGAACTTTTACCGATGCCTCTGCAGGCGAGGTTTTTACAAAGGTGTATACCCGAGGCATATCTGCTGCTGCGGAAGATGATTTAGGTTGGTATTATGTGACTTTACAAGAAGATGGTCTACCTGTTAGTTTAGTACAACATTCTTATTATAGCCCAGATCTTTTTCATCGGGTAGATTTAATGACCCAAAGAGTAGAAGCAATACGTGGCGGTAGTGCATCTATTACCGCGATGAATGCACCCGGAGGTATTTATAATTTTATTTCACCAGGCATTAGAAATGAATTTGGAGGAGAAGTACAAGTATTAAGTGCCTTGCAACATAGTGGTAATACCTTATTTAAGGTTGATGGCGTTATTGGAGGACCTCTAGGGAGTAATTGGTTTTTTAATGCCGGCGGCCATTACCGCAAGGATGAAGGGGCTCGAGATGTTGATTTTACATTTAGCAAAAGAGGGCAATTTAAATTTAATGTGATTAAAAAGTTTGATAAGGGGTCCTTGAAATTACATGGAAAATTATTAGATGATTATACGAATAGGTGGACAGGTGTTGCCGCTACAAATTGGGAAAATCCAGAAGCTGCATTTGGTCAAAATTTTAATTCTACTTCTTTGTTAATGCCAGAGTTTACGGCAGCTATTCCAGATAGTAGAAACCTTCAAGAAGGGGCAACAAATAGTTTTAATCCCGCACAAGGAGTTCATGCAAAAGATCTAGCCTTTGGAGCAGATTTTTTCCAAGATTTAGGCAATAATTGGTCGCTGCAAAACTTAATTAAATATTCTAATAAGAATGCCAATTGGCAAACGTCTATTAGTAACGCCTTTGTTTCACTAGATAATCCTTTGGCCTATTTTATCAGTGGAGCGTCTTTTCCGATAGGAGAAGTGGTGTTTCGGGATACCCAATCAGGTTCTGAAATTGCACGCGTAAATAATGCAGGAATTCTTGCAGGAGAGCCGGCGGAATATATAGGGAATGGTACCTTGCCCAATGACGCCATCATGGGAACATCGGCTTGGTACAAAGAGAATAAAGCTAGTGAATGGATGAATGAATTCTCTCTTCATAAAAAAATAGCGCAGCATAATTTTACAGGAGGATTGGCTTTAGGTTTTTCAGATACGTCATTATTTACGCAAGGCAGCTTTGGGTATGTTACGTATGAGCCCAATTCTAAAATGCTTCAAGTTTCCTTAGAGAACCCTAATGAGCCTACCATTTTATTGTCAGATGAAAACGGAATTAGTAATTATGGAGGGTTGTTTTTTGTGAATGCAGAAGCTCAAGTGAGCCAAATAGCCGCTTTTATGAATGATCGATGGGAAATTACAGATCGTATAGATGTAGATTTAGGCTTGCGGTATGAAGACATACGGCATAAAGGGAGTAAAGACCGTTATGCTCCGTTCTCACAGGATGGAGGCTTAGATGGCGATGCAACAACGGCTTATGATAATGGTATTTTGGCACCAACAGGTGATAAAGATGCCTTTGATTTTAACTATAACTACCTATCCTTTTCAGGGGGGCTAAATTTTAAAATTAATAAAGAGGCTTCTTTGTTTACTAGGCTTTCAAAAGGAAATAAAGCTCCAGAGTTAAATTACTATTTTAATAATTTTGCGAATGTTCCTATTAACAAAAAGGGAGAAGTTCAAAAAATTACTCAGGCTGAGTTTGGAATTAAATATAGTCTTTCAGACTTTTCATTGACGAGTACTGTTTTTTGGAGCCAGTTAGATAATATAGGGAATGCAAATTTTGAATTTGATGGGGATACAAATAGTATTTTTTACACCCCCATTTTATTTAACACCTCAAGAACTTTAGGCTTAGAATGGGAAGCGGTATATACGCCTTTCCGTAATTTTAAATTTCTTTTTAATGGAGTCCTTCAAAATCCAAAAGCCACAGAATGGTTGGTTTATGATGCAGCAGGATCAGTAGCCGTAGCGGATGATACTACTGTAGATTACTCTGGCAATACGCTACCATTTAACCCTAAAGTAATGTTTAACGTATTAGGAGCGTATCAATTAGATAAACTATCTGTACATTACAAATGGCAATTTATGGGAAAACGTCAAGGCAATGTAGCAAATGCATTTAGGTTGGCAGATTATAGTATTTCTGATGCGGGTATTGGCTATCAGTTTACAAAGCATATTTCTGCAAATTTATTGGTAGTGAATATGTTTAATTCAGACGGATTAGCTAATTTTTTTGGAGCTAATAGTTTTGGTGCCAATGCCAATGGAGCAACCTCAGAATTTATTCAAAATAACCCTGATGAAAGTTTTGTGGTGGTTCCGGTATTACCAAGAAGTACCTCTTTAAGAGTAAACTACACCTTCTAAATAACGAAAAAAATAAAATGTAAAAAGCCTGAAAATTATAAATTTCCAGGCTTTTTTTTAGTTTAAGACTAGTAGTAATAAATACTATTTTTTCTCCTTTTCTAAGGCTTCTAGTTCTTCTAAGGTCCAATAATCTTCTCTGTCTTTAGATTCTTTTCTAGCATTACCCACAATGCGTTTATGCACACCATCTACATTATTTAAAGCTCTCACATAGCTAAGTACATCTGCAATCCATTGATCATCATTACTTTTTAAGGCCATCATTATACCGTATTCTTGGCCTTCAATAGGACCAATTAATCCGTTTAATAAAATTTTACTTAGCGTACCTTTGTCCCCAACAACACGAGCACTGCCAATTAGAGAGGGAGCTATAAGAGCACCATCTTCAGTAGGAACGCCAGCCAAATCAGGACCATGGCACGTAATACATAGTTGCTTATAAGAATCATAACCTCTAAGAATACTTTGTTTTTCACCGAGGGGTCTATTGGAAATACGCGCTTTTAATTGCGCAAGTTTAGAATCATCTTTCTTTAAGCTTTCTTTTACGGCGTGTGATACTATTTCATTATCAGCATAAGCATCTTGGATACTTTTTAATAATTCAGTAGCTTTTTTAGCTTTACTATATCGTAGGGAAAGAGCAACTTGGTTTACCACATCAATATCTTGATCCATGCTTAAAGTTTCTAATGCCGCGAAAATATCAGTATCACCTTTTTTCAAGAAAGTTTCACTCAAGCGAATAGCCGTTAATCGTACACGAGGATCTTCATCTGTGAATTTTGCCTTTATAAGACCTTTGTCTACCACTCCTAAACCTTCTAAAGTCCAAAGTGCATGCACGCGGGCAATTCCTAGATCTTTATCGGTATCAAATAGGCTAGTCCAAATAGAAGAATTATCTAAAGCGATTTCCTTTAATTCTGGAATTACCGTTTGATCATCTTTTAGTATAATTAATTTCTGGGCCGTATTTCTGTACCAGCCATTAGGATGCCCTAAATATTCTACTAATTCTGATGCTTTTTTACCTAATAATTCTGGCTTTTTGTCAGGAGTAATATCTTCATGTACAATTCTGTAAATTCTTCCTTTACCAATATTTTTATCTAAACCTTTTCGTTCAATAACGGGACGAATCACACTTCCTTTTCTAGTCCAATTACTTTCTTGAATAATACCTCGATACATATCTACTACATATAAAGCGCCATCGGGACCTGTTTTGGCCTGAGTAGGCCTAAAGTTTAAATCTGTAGAAGCCATAAATTCTGCTTCATCGTAGGCATTATACAGCACTTTTTTACCGTTTTCTACACGTACTTTAGCGCGTCTTATTAACCTTCCTACGGGTTCAGGAATAAATAAATCACCATATGTGGAAGGAGGTAATTTATGACCTCTAAATATTTCTTGTCCCGCAACTCCTGTAAAATGGTTTAAGGTACCATCTTCTCGCAATCTTTTTGGTCCGCCCTGTACGTCTGGCGTACCTACAATAGGCCAAGGTTCAATAAAACCTTCAGATAGTCTGCCTTCCGGATTGTAATCGCCATAAGAGGCAGGTTGCTGAAAGCCGTACGCGGGATTTTCACTCCCAGCCGAAGAATAGTACATGTTACCCATATCATCTTGCGATAGGCCCCATTGTCCACTCGGCATATTTTCTAGAGAATCTACAACGACCTTTCCTTTTTTAAATTTAAAACGTACAGGATTATAGGTAGTGTAGACCCAATTATCTAAATTCCATAGTAAACCACTCTGTTGGTGCTCTAAATTACCACCACGACGATTTTCGTTATAGTATACACGTTCTTTTTTGTCTGCAACTCCATCGCCATCCGTATCTTTAAAACTCCATAAATCATACGAATAGGTTTCATTAACAATCAATTCGTCTTCTAGAGGTAAAATCATTCTAGGCAGCATGAGGCTATCAATAAAGACCGTGCTTTTGTCCATTTTGCCATCACCATCTGTATCTGTTAGTAGTTTTATTTTGCTTATAGATCTATTGGTTCCGGTACCATCAAGATCTTGCATATAGGTATTCATTTCGGCTACATACATCCGGCCGTTTCCGTCCCAAGCAATAGTGATAGGTTCATCTACCATCGGTTCGCTAGCAACCAGTTCTACTTTGTATCCTTTGGGTACATAAAATGTTTTCATACTCTCTTCTGGAGAGAGAAATTGAGAAGAAGCTTCTTTTATTATTTCTGGTTTTTCATAAATTTCATCTACATATTCTTTCTGTTTACAGCTAAAAATAGTGGTTACGAGTATACCTAAAAAAAGACATTGGTTTAATTTCATTTTTAAAAAATTCTAGTTCAATAATGGGTTTGTTAATCGGGTAATTAAGGTATTAATTAAAAGTTACAGCGGCGAAAATTTAAAGCGCTATGACTATGAATTATTGGTAGTTTACTATTACTTATGGTTTTTTTTAACCGATTTATTCATTTTACCATAAAAATAATCCTATGTAAGGTTTAAAACATGAAGAGGGGGTATGGATAGGTAAACTGATTAAAACTAAAAAGCGGTTATAAGTTTGATACTTATAACCACTTTTGAAACTAACTAATTAACTCAAAAAAATAAGCATTTAATATCCTGGATTTTGTAACATATTTGGATTTAACCCTATTTGAGATGTAGGAATAGGGAACAAGTAATTATCTCTAGAGAAATTTCTGATTGATGAAGGTTCTACAACTAGCGCACTTCTTGGTCCTACACCTGTGGTAGTGGTGGCTTCACCAAAACCATATCCTTCAGGAGTATATAAATCAGGATTGTTTTCGTAAACAGTACCTTCAATAACAGCACCAAATTTGGTTTCCCCAAGTTCTTCTTCTGCAATACCCCATCTTTTTAGATCATTAAATCTAGTAGCGCCTTCTGCATACAGCTCTATAGTACGTTCTCTTCTGATTTCTGTTTCAATGTTCATGTTATTGGCAGCTAAAAAAGAATTGCTAATAGCAGGTAAACCTGCTCTGGCTTTAATTAGATTTATAGATTCGTTCATTTCAGCATCTGTCAGACTTCCGTTTAACTCGTACAAAGCTTCTGCATACATCAAATAAACTTCGGCAAGGCGAATAAAAGGCATATCATAAGCTTCCGTTTTTGTTGCTCTATAGGCTTCATCAGTACCCCATTTCCAGCTCATGAATTTAGAGTTGAAATAACCAAAATTATTTGTTCCATTTAAAACAACGTCACCGTTTTGAGGAATTTCACCAAGGTTTTTATGGTAGGTGAAATAAGCGGTCATTCTGTAATCTCTATCTTGAAATTCGTCCGGCGTATTATCATACCCTTGAAATAATGGCGACTGATCAATCGGTAACCCATCGGTACTCAAAAATAAATCCATCATTTTTCTACTAGGTTTAACTCTACCTTCATAAACATGACTTACAAGGTCGCCGGCTTGCCTAAATGTAAAATCGTATTTCCCGTAAAATATGAACTCTTTATTGGTAGCCTTATCTAAACCAGCTGGGTTAGAACCACTATCTTCTAGATTAAAAAGAAAATTTGAACTTAAATTATCTAAGTCGTCATTATAATTCCAAAGTTCAAAACCACCTTGGTCCATGACCGTTTTGGTAAGTGTTACAACTTCTTGTAAATAAGGATCTATCTTAGAGGCATCAAAGCCAGCACTACCAGCACCAATACTTACACCATCACCATCTGTAGTGGTACCAACATATTTCATCCATGTGGCTTCATGTAGTAAAACATCTGCTTTATAGGCCATTGCCGCCCATTTGCTGATTTTACCTTTATCATTCGATCCAATTTCTTGTTCAGTAGGTAAGCCGGCAATAGCATCATCTAAATCTGCAAGTATTTGTGCAACAACTTCATATCTACTATTACGTGGTGCACTTAATTCTTCATCACCTACATCTAATGATCTTGTAACCAAAGTAACCCCTCCAAAGCGTTGTACTAGGTTAAAATATTGATATGCCCTATGAAATTTAGTAGCAGCAACATAAGCTTCAATACTTTCATCTCCTTCATAAACAGCTGCGCGCTCTAGCAAAAGATTCATAGCTCTAATGGCGGAGTAAGGGCTAGAGTAGTACCCATCTGTTTCAGGTGCTTGCGTATCACCTCTACTATATTCTTGCATCCCTCCATCTTCGGTGTAACCCACCAAATCTGAACCGTGATCGGAATATATGCCTTGGTCGTTCCTCCAAGTCATTAAGTTATTGTAAAACGTATTGGAACCTGTTAGAAAATGTTCAGCTTCGGTATAATATACCTGGTCAGTAATTGAAGCTGGCGGAGCTAAGTCTATAAAATCGTCTTCACACGAGGAGAAGAATACCATTAAACACGGTATTATATATATTATTTTTTTCATCTGTATATTATTTTATGATATGTTAACTACTTCTTGATGGTACTAAAGTGAAATTTTTAAACCTAATGCCCAAGTACGCATAAATGGGTAGGCACTGTTATTAGAACTCGCTTGAAATTCTGGATCATAACCATCTTTTACACTGGTTATTTCAAATAAATCATTTCCTGAAAAATAAATTCTAATATTATCAATAGGAGTATTCTTTATTTGTAAATTTTTAAAGTTATATCCTATAATAAGAGACTTCAATCTCATGTATCTATTATTCTGTAAAATATGATCTTTACTTCTGTAGTTCCACGCAGATAGCCCACGTTGTGTAGTTAATCTAGGAAATTCTGCATCTCTATTATCTTCGGTCCATGTTCTTCCTAACCATGTATTAGATTGGTTCTGCCATTCTGCTTGGAAAGGTTGGGCGAAATAACCCGTTCTATAAACATTATGCTCTAGAGCACCTTGAAAAAATGCACTAAGGTCAAAATTCTTATATTTTACATCAAAATTAAATCCATAAACATAATGTTGTGATGCATCCCCACTATAGGTTAAGTCGTCATTGTCCAGGGTACCATCTCCATTAGAATCTACAACGATCATATCTCCCGGTCTCAATGCATCGTTAGAGCTTTGAGAAGGTAAAATACCACCTTCATCTAAACTTGCGTAATATTCATCAACTTGTGCCTGAGAATCAAAATAACCATTAGTCTCCCATAAATAAAACGAGTTAATTGGTTTTCCTAATATATTTCTGCCACTATCGGCATCGTTCAAATTCTCAAATATCGTTTGGGCACCGTCATATTCAGTGATTTCGTTTCTAGAATCACTCATATTTGCACTTACGGTAAAATCAACTTCACCTATTTTACCTTGATAGCCCAGCATTGCTTCCCATCCCTTGGTTTCTAAAGTACCAATATTGGTAAATGGAGTTGCCGTACCTAAAATATCGGTTTCAATACCTCTAACCAACATACCTACATTGTCTTTTTGATAAAGGTCAAAAGAACCAAATACGTTGCTATTAAACAGTCTAAAGTCTACACCTATCTCCTTGGTTACGATTCGTTCCCAAGTAGTATTACTACTGAATAAACTATTTGCACTAGATGTAGCTTGTTGTCCTGCATTTGTTTGGCCAAATACAGTTGTACCAAAGCCTACCGTAGATAAATATCCAAAATCACCAATACCAGAAGTACTCCCTAATTCGCCATAACCACCTCTTAATTTTAAGAATGATATAAGGCTACTCTCTTTTAGGAAATTTTCGGAACTAAGTACCCAACCAGCTGAAACATTACCGTAGTTAGACCATTTTTTACCATCTGCAAATCTTGAAGATCCATCGCGTCTACCTTGTACTTCTATTAGATATTTACTTTTGTAGTCATAGTTTAATCTACCGATGTATCCGAAGAAACCCCAAGAAGTACCACCACCCGATGTTGTCACCAATTGGTCAGTAGCTCCTAAATTAATATCGTAAACACCATAATCTACAAAGCCATTTCTTCTAATATTATATTCGTTAATATCATTTTTCTCAGCTTCTATAGCTAAAAGTCCCGATAGGTTGTGATCACCAAATTGATTAGAGTAATTTAATGCACCTTTATAATTCTTGTAAGTAATGTTACCATCATTTCTGTCAGGACCTGTACCTTCTTGAATGGAAGTGGTATTGTTTATATTATTTGAGAAACTCCCGCCCCAGCTATAAAGTGGTACAGAAACCGAATAGGTTTGGTATTCACTATTTTGTCTGCTGATTGCATAAGAACCTGTAAAATCTAAATGATCCGTGAATTTGTATTTAGCTAAAGCAGATATTTTAAATTGCTCAATTGTTTTGTTCTCACGGCCACCATCTATAACTTGTGCCACACCATTTCTATCTCCTGTGATTAGATCACCTCCAAAGTTTGCATAGTATTGTCCGTCTGCATTATAGGTAGGAAAAAGGGGAGCATCGTAGGTTGCTGCTTCTCTACCTAAACCTCCAGAAGGTCCTGAAAATTTATTGTTATAATAAGTAATATTTGTATTCAAACTTAGTTTATCACTAATATCCGCACCATAGTTCATAGAAAAATTATATCTATCAGAACTATCATCTGCAACTTTTAGGCCCCCAACATTGTTGTCATACCCTGCAGATATACGGAAGTTACTTTTTTCTGTTCCTCCAGATATACTAATGTTATGTTGGCTTGAGTAAGAATTACCGAACATTTCATCAAACCTAGGAGCATCTCCTAACCAAATATTTCCGTTTATAGGTAAATCATAATATCCTTCTTCTCCAGAAGCAATTCTATCTACAGTTGCAAGATCATTCCAAAAGAAATATCGAGGTGGCTTTCCAGAAGCTATATCTTCACGAGCTGCAGCAGCATATAATTGCCCGTATTGTGACATTGTTGGCGATGGAGGACGTATACCTATTGTACCAACTCTAGAAATGGTACTGATATCAATCTTAATCTGTCCTTTACCTTTTTTTGTAGTCACTAAAATCACACCACCTGCGGCACGGGATCCGTATACAGATGCCGATCCCCCTTTTAATACACTAATGCTTTCAATATCATTAGGGTTCATATCGTTAAAGGAAGACGAGTTTATGGAAGGAATACCATCAATTACAATAAGTGGTTCTATTCCGTTAATAGAAGAAGCACCTCTAATAAGAAAGTTTACATTTTCATCGCCAGGTCTTGAGGAGGTACGAGTAACTACCAAACCAGGCGTTCTACCTTGAAGCGCTAATGCAGGACTACCCACAGCTAAATCTTCAAAAGCTTCTGCCTTTACCTGTTCAACAGATCCCGTTAGAGTTTCCTTTTTAGCAGTACCGTAACCTACCACCACAATCTCATCTAGTGCGCTTACATCCGCTTCCAATGAAACGTTAATTACAGTACTAGACTTAGTTGATACTTCTTTTTTTGCATAACCTATAGAAGAAAAGACAAGAACACTTGTGCTAGCCGGTACATCTATAGTATAGTTACCATCAAAATCTGTAACTGTTCCAGTAGAAGTTCCTTTAACTACGACATTCACACCCGGTATGGGCATATTGTCTTCTGCGTCTACTACTGTACCAGATATTTTTATGCTCTGTGGTAAGGTTGGATTTGCATGTGCCGTAATGCTGCAAATAAGAAAGCCTAAAATCCAAAATAGACTCGACAATTTTTTCAGATTCAACTGAATGCTTTTAAGTTTAGTCATAAAAATTAATTTTTAATAGTTTCATATAATTAAGTGAGTACGTTTGTTAAGGCAATGTTAATTATTAAGATCAATGACCATGATAAAATAATATTCAATCATTATAAATTATAGCTCTTTTTAAGTTATTTAGTAATATACAGGGCTTTTTTATGCGGTATTATATAATAATTAGATAAAAAAATTAATGATTTGTAAATGTATACATTAGGAGTTTGCTGCCGAAAAACTATGGTCTAATTGCATAAAAAGAGCATAATATGTGAGATGAAAAATAAGTAATTTGAAAGTTTTTCGATAAATCTAGCAATCCCTAATTTGTAAATCACTGTAAATAAGCGCGTTGAGATCTAACACTTCTTGGTTGGGAAAAAGGAGGTTTTCACATAGACCAGTAGGTCTTCCTAACTTAATTCCTAAGGGTTTAATTTCTGCTTAAGTATACTTTCTAAAAAAAATGCTCTATTTCTACGCTATACAGGATAGGCTTACTCTTAAATCTTATTTGTAGTATAATTCGTATAAATACGCTAGCAAAAGGATGTTATTTTATCATGATTGAATGATAATTTATGCCTTAGGAGGCTTATTCTTTCTAAAATTGTGATAGAGTTTATGCTGTAAATTTTACTTTAAATTTTTATGAAAAATAAGCTCAATAAACACTTTTTAGATATAACCATAGATCCTTAAATTATGAGTAAATTTTTTCTAATGCTTACTATTGTATTGATTGTTTCGTGTAGTCCTACAAAAAAAGAAGCTCCCGTATTTAGCGCTCAAGAGATGCTAGATGAAAGCGTAATAAAAACAAAAGAAACACTTAAAGGCTTATCAGTTAAGGATAGCTTTTTAAGAAACATTCCTGAAAACCAAACTACTTGGGAATCTGTAGGAGTAAATGATTGGTGTAGTGGTTTCTGGCCAGGAGTTCTTTGGTATGCGTATGAAGCTTCTAATGATGCATCTTTAAAAAAGGAAGCAGCAGCTTTTATGGCTCCTATAAAAACCATTGCGTACAATTCTGCTCGGAATCATGATATTGGTTTTATGGTGTATTGTAGTTTTGGTAATGGGTATAGAATTACTGGAAATCCGGAGTATAAGGAAGTGTTGCTGTCCGCAGCAGATACGTTAGCAACCTTATATAACGATAAGGTAGGGTCAATACTTTCTTGGCCAGAAAAACGGGAAGAGTATGCTCATAATACGATTATTGATAATATGATGAACCTGGAATTACTTTTTTGGGCAGCAAAAAACGGTGGAGACCAACGTTTATATGATATCGCTACTAGTCATGCAGAAGTAACCATGAATAATCTTGTTAGGGAAGACAACTCCCTATACCATTTAGGATCTTTCAATGAGGAAACAGGCAAATTTTTAAAAGGATATACGCACCAAGGTTATGCAGATGAATCTATGTGGGCAAGAGGACAAACATGGGGCATTTACGGTTTTGCAATGGCGTATAGAGAAACAGGGAGAAAAGATTTTTTAGAAACTTCTATAAAATTAGCAGACCATTTCTTAGAGCGTTTACCAGAAGACGGAATTCCTTTTTGGGATTTTGATGATCCAAAAATTCCAAATGCACCTAAAGATGCTTCTGCTGCAGCTATTGCCGCTTGTGGTATGTTTGAAATAGCAAATTTAGTAGAGGATGTTACATTGAAAAATAAATTTAATACTGCTGCAACCAAGTTTGTAGAAATTTTATCATCAGATGCCTATTATAGTGGTGACAAGAACCAAGCACTTTTATTGCATTCTACAGGTCATTTACCCAACAATTCAGAAATTGATATGCCTATCATTTATGCTGATTATTACTATATGGAAGCTTTGATGCGCTTAAAAAAATTAGAAGAAGCAACCGCGGCCAAGGTAGTAGCCAAAAACTAATAAATTTTTAAAACCCAACGGATGTTAAAAACCTTATGCTGCTTATTTTGTTTTGTTTCTACAGTGATGTGTGCACAGAATAAGGTGTCTAGTAATTTATTAGAAGCACCAGTGAATGGCGGCTTAAAGATGGATGAATATTGGGTTTGGGGGAGCTCTGTAATCAAAGGAGATGATGGTGTGTATCACATGTACGCTTCTAGATGGCCAAAATTTCTACCCTTTCATCCCGGCTGGATGACTAATTCAGAAATTGTCCATGCCACTTCCAATACCCCAGAAGGACCCTATACATTTAAAGATGTGGCTTTAGGAGCGCGAGGAGCTCAGTATTGGGATGGCAGATCTTGTCACAACCCTAAAATTGTGAAATATAAAGACACCTATATTTTATATTATATGGGATCCACACATCCTTTTGAGGATGTTTCAAAAAATAATATAGCCCAATTTACACTTGCTAGTAAATGGTGTATTTCGGCACGATGGGGAAAGCGTATAGGAATTGCGATTTCTAAAAATCCTAACGGGCCTTGGGAAAGGTATGATGCCCCAATATTAGATGTAAAACCGGATTCATTTTATAGTTTTTTAACCTCTAATCCGTCACCCTTACTAAAAGATGATGGGGCTGTAGTATTACTTTTTAAAGGTCGAAATTATAAAGAGGACGGTATTTCTAATTCAGATATGAGTATAGGTGTTGCTACAGCACCCTCTTTTGAAGGGCCATATACGGTAGTAGGTGATCAACCTCTTTTTTCTACGGAACATTTAGGGGAGATTGAAGATCCTCATATTTGGAAAGATGTTAACGGGATACACATGGTAGCCAAAGACCAACGCAGAAAAATTACAGGGGTCGCAGGAGATGGATTATTGGCACATTCTGAAGATGGTATTCAGTGGGAGGTAGATCCAAACCCAAAAGCATATACTAAATTGGTGAAATGGGACACCGGCAAAATTATAAAACAAGGACAATTAGAACGGCCGTTTGTTTTGGTTGAAGACAATGTGCCCACTCATATTTTCTTTGCGACCATGGATGGACCTGGAGGCTTTAGTAAAGGATCAAATACGTGGAATATGGTGATTCCTTTATCTCAAAAATAATCATTCAATCTATTTAAAAATTACACGATGATAAAGAATTTCACTTTAGTACTTTTTGTTATTTTTCTTTTACCACAAGCGCTTCGAGCGGAGGTAACCGTAAATGCCATTTTTTCTGATCATATGGTACTACAGCGCGATACAAAAGTGCCAGTATGGGGTTGGGCAGATCCAAAAGAAGCAATAACTGTTTCTGGGAGTTGGGGAAAAACGGCTTCTGTACTAACTAGCCCTGAAGGTAAATGGCGCGTAGATCTAGAAACACCTAGCGCCGGAGGCCCTTTTACCATCACTATTTCAGGAAAAAATACGATTGTTATTCATGATGTGTTATCAGGAGAAGTTTGGCTTTGTACAGGGCAATCAAATATGGATTTTTCAATTTCAAAATTCTTGAATGATTCTAAAGATCCAAAACATCAACCTTTGGTAGCATATATTAGAAATGAAGCAGCTACTGTAAATGACCCTTACTTAAGACACATTGAAGTGCCACAGGCAACATCCTTATTTGATAAAGAAGTTAATTTTGAAGGCAATTGGCGAAAGGCAGCAACAGATGAAATAGGGAAGATAACGGCTACAGGTTATTTTTTTGCTAAGGAACTAAGGAAACAATTAGACGTACCCATAGGCTTAGTAGAATGTTCTTGGGGAGGAACACGTGTACAACCATGGATTTCAGAAGCATCTTATCTTGAGGATGAAAATCTGAGAGATTATTTTTTAGCCAATAGAAAAGAAGAGAAGGCATTAATTTATAAAATGGATGCAGAAGATTATCAAGATACAGAGTACAACGAGCAGATGGAACACTGGAAAAGCAAAGGTGAAAAGGGAAAACAACCTAAACCTATGACGCATCCTAAAGAAGATCGGCAAGCACCTGGAACATTATATAATGCGATGCTCAACACAATTATTCCTTATAAAATAAAAGGCGCTATTTGGTATCAAGGAGAAAGCAACGCGGTATATATGCCCAATGAATATGAAGCATTCTTAACCAACATGATTCGGAGCTGGAGAGCAGATTGGGGGCAAGGAGATTTTTCTTTTTATATGGCACAACTAGCAGCGTGTACTAGAGGAAATGATACTGCAGACAAAGGTTGGGCAACGGTTAATGATCATTTGAGGAGAACTACAAAATTACCAAATACAGGCCTTGCCGTATTATATGATATAGGAGAACCGCGCGATATTCATCCTCACAACAAAATGGATGCCGGTAAAAGATTAGCGCTTTGGGCATTAGAAAAAGATTACAACGTGAAAGTGCCCGTATATAGCGGACCATTGTATAAAAGTAAGAAGGTTAAAAAGGATAAAATTATCATCTCTTTTGATCATGCGAAGTCAGGTTTAATGGTAGGATATAAAAACCTGCTCGATGGTACAATTTCAGTAGATGAACCATTAGAATGGTTTGAGGTTTTAAGTAGTGATGGTATCTGGTATCAAGCAAATGCCACTATAATCTCCAAAAATAAAGTAGCCGTTTGGAATGCTGCTGTTTTAGAACCGCTAGAAGTGCGTTATGCATGGTCAGGAAATCCTGAAGGGGCAAACCTTTACAATACGGGAGGTTTGCCAGCAGCAGCTTTTAGTACAGAAGACTAAAGCTTATAAGCTAAAGCAAGCTTATTTTTTAAACTAAATATGAATATCATTTAAGATAAAAGTATATGAATTTTGAAAGATCGATAGGTCATTTTGCAGGGTATAGTGTGTTACTCTTTTCACTATTTGTTTTGAGTGCATGTAATTCTAAGATCAAATTGAATGATACTCAAACTGTGGATGCAACCTTGCTATATACGGAATCTTTTGATGAAAATTTAAATAATTGGAAGGTAGAACAGATGCCGGGGGGAACAGTGCAAATTGTCAACAAAAAGCTCGAAATATATGATACTGCTGGATGTACTATTTGGTATACTCAAAAGCTTGAAGGCTCAATCATGATAACCTATGATGCGACGGTCATTAATAACGGAGAATTACATGACCGTGTATCAGATTTAAATTGCTTTTGGATGGCTACAGATCTTGAAAATCCAACTAATTTATTTGAAAATTCAGCACGTCGCGGTGGAAAGTTTTCAAACTATGATTCGTTACAATTATACTATATGGGTGTTGGCGGACATAACAATACCAAGACCAGATTTAGACGTTACTTAGGTAATGGAGAAAGACCCTTATTGCCAGAACATGATTTAACGGCATCAAAGTTTCTTCTTAAAGCTAATACTACGTATAAAATTAAAATAATAGCCCATGAGGGCATCATTCAATATTATAAAGATGATTTGCTTATTGCAGATTTTCAAGATTCACAGCCTTACACTTCGGGTTATTTTGGACTCAGAACAGTAGATAATCATATGACGGTTGATGAGTTTAAAGTATATAGATTATCACCTGTCAATTAAATTAAAAGATCTTTTGTAAAGAAAACTTCTAGGATAATAAAAAAAGGAATAAAGGTTTTAATACCTACTAAACTTCATCTAAATTTTATAAACTCCATTTTATAAACTCCATTTTATATAGCTGGTATCGTATTCTTTAACCAAAGATGCTGTGAGAAGCATTGTAGGCTACCTATTGTTCTAAAATGGATTATAGTTTATAGGCTTTGAATATTAATTTATCCTCGCGCTTTTCATTAAGTTTTATACTTGTTTCAAAGATTTTAGAACGCAAAAAGTATAATTTAATCCTATAAAAACAAGAGTCTCAACAGGTCTTTTAAAATCAAATTGATAAGTATTTTATGCTGTTTTTACATTCAAATTTAATCAGAATGAGCAGCGTTATTGTATAAAAATATTAAACGAATAGCCATTCTGGGAGTACCAAGAAAGTATAAGCATCATATGGAAGAATATAGGAAAGTTTACCTAGGCTAAAAGAGGAATAATTTAAAGACTACATGAATAAAATAAAACAAAAAATTGGAAACTATCGCTTTAGAATTTTAGCATTACTATTATTTGCGACGACCATAAATTATTTTGATAGAAGCATTATTGGTGTTATGGCGCCAACACTTCAAAATATGTTTGATTGGACCAATGAAGATTACGCAAACATTATCATTAGTTTTCAAGTTGCCTATGCTATTGGTATGTTAACCATGGGAGGTATTATAGATAAATTAGGAACAAAAATAGGCTACACATTAGCCATTGCCATATGGAGTATTTTTGGAATGCTTCATGCTGCGGTTAGACCAGGTTTTAGCGTCATAGGCTTTAGTCTAGCTCGTTTTGGTTTAGGTTTTGGAGAGGCAGGTAATTTTCCTGCAGCAATAAAAACAGTCGCGGAATGGTTTCCGAAAAAAGAGCGTGCTTATGCTACCGGAATATTTAATGCTGCAACAAGTATTGGAGCCATTGCAGCACCATTTGTTGTAGGGTGGATTGTACATGAAGATGGTACCAATTGGCAGATTCCATTTTTAATAACAGGTGCTTTAAGTGCGGTATGGGTTTTTCTGTGGTTGCGTTTTTATAAGAAGCCAGAGGATCATCCTAAAGTAAGCAAAGAAGAGCTTGAGTATATTATTAGTGATTCGGCCGTAGAAGTGAGTAAAGAAAAACTACCGTGGATCAAAATCCTAAAAAGACGAGAAGCTTGGGCTTTTGCAGCCGCTAAAATTACCGATGCTGTTTGGTGGTTTTACCTTTTTTGGGGTGCAAAATTTTTGGCAGAAACTTTTGGATTAAAACTAAAAGACATAGGAGTTCCATTCTTTATTATGTATGTTCTGGCAGATGGGGGTAGTATACTGGGAGGCTACTTATCGGGATATTTTATCAAGAAAGGATGGTCTGTAAATAAAGCTAGAAAAACCACTTTATTGCTTTGTGCAATTATGATTTTACCCGTTTGCTATGTGGCTTTTGCCGAGAACAAATGGTTAGCTGTGTTTTTAATAGGAATTGGAGCAGCAGGGCATCAAGCATGGTCGGCAAACATATTTACCTTAGTATCTGACGTTTTTCCTAAAAAAGCCACAGCATCTATTGTTGGACTAGGAGGAATGATTGGTGCCGTAGCAGGTATTGTTAGTAATAAACTACTGGGTAAGTTTCTAGACCAGGCCGATAATACCGCTTATTTCTGGGCTTTTTTAGTGGCAGGTTCTAGTTATCTCATTATTTTAGGTATTGTTCATTTATTGATGCCGAAAATGATTCCGCTAGACGAAAATTTAAAACAAATTCTATAACTATATAATTAATATTAAATACAATTTTAAATGTCAAATACTTACGAAACACGTTATGCTTCACATCCTGAGGCTGTAAAAAAATACGATACAGAACAACTTAGAGAAGAGTTTTTAATATCAGACTTATTACAAGAAGATAGATTGAAACTAGTCTATTCTCATTATGATCGGTTTATTACGGGTGGTGTTGTTCCAACAGCAAAGAAAGTACTATTAGAAAGTATTGATTCATTGAAAGCTTCGTACTTTCTAGAAAGAAGAGAACTTGGTATCATCAATATTGGAGACAGTGGAACAGTTACTGTAGACGGAGAAGAATTTCATTTAGATCATAAAGAAGCACTTTATTTAGGCCGAGGTAACAAGGAAGTATATTTTTCTAGCAAGTCAGAAAAAAGTCCCGCTAAATTTTACTTAAACTCAACTCCTGCTCATAAAGCTTTTCCAAATAAAAAAATTGGAATTAATGATGTAGAGGTAGTAGAATTAGGGTCTCCAGAAACAGCTAATGCCAGAACACTTAGAAAGTATATAGTAAATAGTGTCGTAGACGTATGTCAATTGCAAATGGGAATGACGTCTTTAAAATCAGGGAGTGTTTGGAATACCATGCCAGCACATGTTCATGATCGTAGAATGGAAGTGTATTTCTATTTTGAGATTCCAGAAGGGCAAGCGGTAAGTCATTTTATGGGACAGCCTACAGAAACAAGACATATTTGGATGGATAATAACCAAGCTGTTATTTCTCCACCATGGTCTATACATTGTGGTTCAGGAACTTCAAACTATACTTTTATTTGGGGAATGGCAGGTGAAAACCTAGATTATGGCGATATGGATGTGTGTAAAATAACCGAATTAAGATAAAACTATGAGTATCTCATTATTTGATTTAAAAGGAAAAATTGCATTAGTAACAGGAAGTACTCATGGCTTGGGTATGGCTATGGCAATGGGTTTAGGAAAAGCAGGAGCCACTATCATCGTGAATGGTAACTCATCACAAGACAAAATAGATACAGCCTTAGTCGCTTATAAAACAGAAGGTATCAATGCTTTTGGTTACAAGTTTAATGTTACAGATGAAGACCAAGTAAAAGCTGCAGTGAAAAGCATTGAAGCAGAAGTAGGGACGATTGATATTTTGGTGAATAACGCGGGTATTATTAAGAGAACGCCACTAGAGGATATGGAAGTATCAGATTTTAGAGAAGTGGTAGATGTAGATTTGGTGAGTCCGTTTATTGTTTCCAAACATGTTGTGAAAGGAATGATAGCTCGTAAGAGTGGTAAAATTATCAATATTTGTTCTATGATGAGCGAATTGGGGAGAAATACGGTTGGTGCATATGCAGCAGCAAAAGGTGGACTTAAAATGTTGACGCAGAATATGGCGACCGAATGGGCAAAGCATAATATTCAGATTAATGGAATTGGTCCTGGGTATTTTGCAACGACACAAACGGCACCCATTAGAGTAGAAGGACATCCGTTTAATGATTTTATTGTGAATAGAACGCCGGCAGCAAAATGGGGAGACCCTAATGATTTAAGTGGTGCTGCTATTTTCTTAAGTTCTAAAGCAAGTGATTTTGTAAATGGTCATATTCTGTATGTAGATGGCGGAATTTTAGCAACCATAGGAAAACCATCCAATGAAAACTAAAACAAACAGTAATGAACGTTAATAAATTAGCCTTTTTTTTAAGTGTAGGATTCGTATTACAATCTTGTGAGCCAGAAAAAAGTACCTCAGTTTTTGTTGTTAAGAATGATTTGAATGTGGAGCGCTCTTTTGAGACGGTAGAACTTTCCAAAGAATTTTTAGCGGATAAAGATTTAAATACTATTGGCATTAAAGATATTGAAACAGGAAAATTACAAATTGTCCAATTGGTAGATACTAATGGAGATTCAATAGAGGATCAACTGCTGTTTCAGCCTAAATTAGGGCCAAATTCTGAAAGAAGATTTGAAATAGTAACCGCAACAAAAGAAGAGCAACCTACTGCTCCCGACTATTGTTATTCTCGTTTTATTCCAGAGCGTACAGATGATTATACGTGGGAGAATGATAAAGTCGCTTTTAGAATGTATGGACCTACCGCGCAAAAAATGATTGAAGATAGTATTCCGGGAGGAACATTGTCAAGTGGGGTAGATGCCTGGTTAAAAAAGGTAGAATACCCTATTATTAATAAATGGTATGAGAAGAATAGCATAAGGGCAGGAGCCTACCATGAAGATAATGGTGAAGGTTTAGATAACTTTCATGTAGGATCAAGTAGAGGTGTAGGCGGTCTTGCCATAAAAGAAGATACGACGTACTACTATTCTAAAAATTTTACAGAATGGAAAACCATCACAACAGGTCCTATTAGAACTAGTTTTTATTTAAAACATAAGGATTGGAAAGCCGGTGAACATCAAATTCAAGAATCAAAAATCATAAGTTTAGATCTAGGAAGTAATTTTTCTAAATTTGAGATTAGCCTTGAAGGTTCAGAGCATATTTCTGTTGGATTAACGCTGCATGAAAAAGATGGTGTAGTTACCGGAGATACAAACAAAGGTTGGGTGAGTTATTGGGAGCCGCATGCAGATTCAGAATTAGGGTCTGCAATCATAGCAAGTAAGAACTACTTTATAGATTACGAAACCTATGATACGAATATAACCGATTTAAGTAATGCGTATGCAAACTTAAAAGCTATAAATGATAAGGTGGTTTATTACGCTGGTTTTGGCTGGAAAGAGAGTGGTCAGTTTAAAACAAAAGAAGCATGGGAGCAGCATTTAAATAGTGTTTCTGAGAAAATAAATAACCCGTTGATCGTTCGTAAAGAATAACATCTAATCATTTTTGAATGATAACAGAAAACCCTGTAACCTTTTGTTACAGGGTTTTTTAGTTTTAGGAACTAACAGCGATAAAAGAGCTGTTAGCTAATTATTTTTAGGTCTGTTTATTCTATAGATCAAACAATCTAGGTAAAAACATAGATATTTCAGGAATGTATAAGACCAGTAATAACACAATCACCATTATTGCTAAAAAGGGCAATAAGGGTTTAATTACCTGAGATACGGATATTTTGGCAACGCCACTACCTACAAAGAGAATGGTTCCAACAGGTGGGGTACACAGTCCAATACAAAGATTTAATACCATGACGATTCCAAAATGAACAGGATCCATACCTAAAGCAACAACTACAGGTAAGAAAATGGGTGTAAAGATGAGTACGGCAGGAGTAATATCCATAAACGTACCAACAATTAATAAGATAATATTGATCACTAAAAAGATGACAAACTTATTGCTAAATTGTTCTAGTAGAAAGTTACTCATAAGTTCAGGTACACTTTCAAAAGAAAACAACCATGACATCGCCATAGAAGTACAAATTAAGAACATAACTACCGCGGTAGTTTTTGCACTAGTCAATAACACACTAGGAAAATCTTTTACACGAATATCACCATAAATTAAAGCAAGAATTGCAGCGTATAAAACAGCAATTACGGAAGCTTCTGTTGCGGTAAAAACTCCTGCAACAATACCTCCAACAACAATGAAAAGTAAAAGAAGGCTAAAGAAAGCCTTTCTAAAATACGTCCAGATTTCTTTTAATGGAGCTCTTTGTTCTTTTGAGAATTTTCTGCGGATAGCCACAAATGCAACGTAACCCATTAATGCTAGACCTAGCAATATTCCAGGTAAATAACCTGCAATAAATAAGGCAGCTACAGAGGCGGTACCGCCACTAGCTAAAGCATAAACAATTAAAATGTTACTGGGTGGAATTAGAAGCCCGGTAGTAGATGAGGTAATATTTACCGAAGCACTAAACTCTCTTGGGTATCCTTCCTCTTCCATTCTGTCTGTCATGATACTACCAATAGCTGAGGTTGCAGCAATAGCAGAACCAGATATGGCGCCAAATAACATAGACGCCAATACGTTCACATACGCTAGACCACCAGGTAAACTAGCAACTAATGATTTTGCAAAGTTGATGAGTCTATTGGCAATACCACCTCTTTTCATGATTTCACCTGCCAAAACAAAGAACGGAATGGCAAGTAATGCAAAACTATCAATACCGGTAATCATTCTTTGGGCTATGGTGGTGATGCCTGGTAAACTATCAATATTCAGGAGTAAACTAATGGTGGTAGAAATGCCAATAGAAAAAGCTACAGGCACTTTAAGCATTAATAAAATGAAAAAACTAACAAATAATACGATGATACTTAGCACTTCAATACTCATAATTATTCGGTTATTTGGTTAGAATTAATTTTAGCTATGTGGTAGATAGAAAAACACATCATAAGCAAGCCACTAAAGGGAAAAATGCTATACACATATCCCAAAGGTATACGTAAGGTCCCCGAAAGTTGCTCTAAATCTAGGGTAGTATAGACTAAATTAAATCCGCCAATGACCATAACAATTAACGCGAA
The DNA here is from genome assembly GCF_900102165.1 of Cellulophaga baltica. GTDB lineage: Bacteria > Bacteroidota > Bacteroidia > Flavobacteriales > Flavobacteriaceae > Cellulophaga > Cellulophaga baltica. Next base: position 96,192 of record NZ_FNBD01000002.1, on the reverse strand, counting down.
TAAGAAGACACATACTTCAATTAAGAGCAGCACTTTTTTCTTTTTAGCCGATGAGAATTTTTGGTATAGAAAGTCCATCGATAAATGTTCTCTTTTTGCACTTAAATAAGCGGCACCTAGTATGGCAAGCCATATTAAAGAAAAACGGGCAAATTCTTCGGTCCAAGAGAAGGACCTGTTTAAAAGGTATCTTGAGAATACCTGCCATAAAACGTCTAAAACTAATAATGCAAAAATAAGTATCAAAAGTACTTCCATTACCTTGCAAGTATTTTTAAAAAGGGTATCTAATCTATTCATCATTAGTTCTTTTTTATTTGTTCAATTAAGCTTGATAAATCAGGATTTTCCTTTTCAAATTCTTCTAAAACGGATTTAGATTTTTCAGCGAATAAAGATTTTTCAGGAATGATAATTTCTACACCAGCCTCCGTTGCTATTTTCATAGATTCTTCTACAGAATCATTCCAATATTTTTTTTCGGCTTCAGAAGATTCTTCGGCCGCTTCTTGTACCCATATTTTTTCTTGATCTGTTAACTTCTCCCAATATTTGGTACTTATTAAAAGTACATCTGGTACGGCAGAATGTTGATCTAAAGTATAGTATTTACTGACTTCAAAATGGTTAGAAGAAACAAAGGATGGTGGGTTATTTTCTGCGCCATCCACAACACCTTGTTGAATTGCAGTATACAGTTCTCCGTAAGCCATAGGCGTAGCAGAACCTCCCATAGCATTCACCATATTTATTGCCATTTGGTTGTTCATTACACGAATTTTTAAACCTTTTAAATCATCAGGAGTTCTAATGGCTTTATTACTGGTATAAAAACTACGACTTCCTGCATCATAATAACATAAACCACGCAAGTAGAATTTACTCCCTTTTTCTAAAATCGATTTACCGATGGGACCTTCTAAAACATCAAATTGATGTTCTTTGTCTCGAAACAAATAAGGAATACCCAGTACATGATATTCTGGGACAAAATTAGACATGGTGGCAGCACTAACTTTGGTGATAGCCACACTACCAATTTGTAATAACTCTAATACCTCGCGTTCCGAACCCAATTGACCATCAGGGAATATTTTAATCTTTAAAGTACCATTAGATTTTTTATCTAAAGATTCTTGAAATTTTAGAATCCCTTTATGTACTGGATGTGTTTGAGGTAGGGTGTGTGCTAAATAAAGTGTTTTAGTTCCAGACTCTTCTTTACATGATGTGATAAATAAAGCGAAAACAACACAGAGTAGTGTATAGTATTTCATGATGTTTAGTTGAATTTAAAATAGTTTACCGCGTTGTTATAGCAAATATCCTGGACCATTTTGCCTAAAAAGTTTAAATCATCAGGCACTAAACCTTTCCGAACATCTTCCGCAAGCAAATCACATAAAATACGTCTAAAGTATTCGTGTCTTGGAAAAGATAACAAACTTCTACTATCTGTAAGCATTCCAACAAATCTGCTTAAAAGGCCCATATTAGAAAGTGCATTCATTTGCTTTTCCATACCGTCTTTCTGGTCTAAAAACCACCAGCCAGATCCCCATTGCATTTTTCCTGCACATTCTCCAGTATTATAATTCCCCATCATAGTAGCAAAAACTTCATTTTGCGACGGATTTAAATTATAACTAATCGTTTTAGCCAGAATTCCCTCATGATCTAACCTGCCAAAAAAGGCAGACATAGATTTTGCATGCGTATTATCACCCATAGAATCACAACCAGAATCGGCTCCTAATTCCTCCAATAAGCGAGTGTTATTATCCCTAAGTGCTCCTAAGTGAAACTGTTGTACCCAGTTTTTTGCATGATACATTTTACTTAAATGGTATTGTATACATGATTTGTAGCTATTTGTCTCCGCATCAGAAAGGGAGCCTCCAGAAAGTCTTTTTTTCAAAATGGAATTGGCTTCATCATCCGTAAAGTCAAAAGCATAAATTTGTTCTAGACCAAAGTCAGACAAACGGCAACCATTAGCATTAAAGAAATCTACACGTTCTTGAATCGCTTTTAATAAATCATCTAAAGAGTGAATAGGAAAAGAAACGCATGTGGCTAATTTTTCTAAATAACTTTCAAAAGATGTTTTATTGATTAAGAAAAGCTGATCCGGTCTAAACGTAGGATATACTTTAGTGAAAAAACCTTGTTTTGCTATTTCTTGATGGTACGCTAAATCATCAATAGGGTCATCTGTGGTACAGATAACTTCTACATTCATTTGTTCAAGCAGTTGCGCCGGAGTTTTATGTGCTAAAATAGTATTCGCTTTAGCATAAATTGTAGAAGCCGTACTTTCTTGTAAAATAGCATCAACATCAAAGTAACGTTTTAATTCTAAATGCGTCCAATGAAATAAAGGGTTCCGCAAGGTATACGGAACCGTTTCTGCCCATTTGTTAAACTTTTCTTCTTGTGACGCGTTGCCTGTAATATATTTTTCATCGATACCATTAGCTCTCATAGCACGCCATTTATAATGGTCGCCATTAAGCCAAGCATCAGAAAGATTTGCCATAGGCTTATTTTCTGCGATTTGCTTTGGGGATAAATGATTGTGATAATCAATTATAGGCATGTCTTTCGCAAAATCATGATATAGTTTTATGGCTATATCAGAATTTAATAAAAAGTTTTCTGTAATAAAGTTCTTTGATGTTATGGAAGCCATTGCTTATAAACTGTTTTTAATACCTAATTCTAATCCTCTTAATTCCGCTAAACCGCGTAACCTTCCAATTCCTGAGTATCCAGGATTCGTTTTCTTATTCAAATCATCTAACATTTGATGTCCGTGATCTGGTCGCATAGGTATTACGGCATCTTTTCTGCCTTCTTTAGCCCTACGCTTTTGTTCTATTAGAATTTCTTTAACCACACTATACATATCTACATCGCCTTCTAGATGGTTGGCTTCATAGAAATTACCTTGTTCATCTCTTTTGGTGCTTCTAAGGTGAATAAAGTGAACACGATCTGAAAAATGTTTAAAGATTTGGACCAAATCATTATCATCTCTAACCCCTAAAGAACCGGTACAAAAAGTAATTCCGTTGGCTATATGTGGAACTTGTTCAAATAAATAAGCATAATCAGCCTCGGTACTAACCACTCTTGGCAAGCCTAATATTGGAAAAGGTGGATCATCTGGGTGAATACACATCACTACATTTTCTTGTGCAGCAATGGGGATGATTTCTTTTAAGAAAGCAACTAAGTTTTCTCTTAATTTCGACGCATCAATAGTATCATAGGTATTTAATACTTTTTGAAACTGCTCTAAAGTATAGCCTTCTTCAGCACCAGGTAAACCCGCGATAATATTATTAATCAATTGCGTTTTATCAGCATCCGATAATTGATCAACATAGGCTTTAGCCTCGGCTTTTTGAGTAGCTGAATAGGTGTTTTCAGCACCAGGTCTTTTTAAAAGGTAAAGTTCAAAAGCAGCAAAAGCAGTGACATCAAAACGTAGTGCTCTAGAGCCGTCTTCTACTTCATAATCAAGTGATGTTCTGGTCCAATCTAAAACAGGCATAAAATTGTAACATACAATATGAATACCACAAGAAGCTAAATTTTTAATGCTCTGTTTGTAGTTCTCTATATAAGTTTTAAAATTCCCAGAACGGGTTTTTATATTTTCGTGAACAGGAATACTTTCTACCACGCTCCATGTTAATCCTACTTTTTCAATAATAGCTTTACGCTCTTTAATAGCAGCTACTTCCCAAACTTCTCCGTTTGAAATTTGGTGTAATGCAGAAACAATACCTGTTGCACCTGCTTGTTTTATATCTGATAAGGATACGGGATCATTTGGCCCGTACCAACGCCATGTTTGTTCCATACTATTTTATTTTTTCAATTAAACCCCGCTAAATGCACTAAAACCACCATCAATAGGCACTACCACTCCTGTTACAAATTTTGAAGCATCTGCACATAAGTAATGAATTGTTCCGTTTAATTCGTCTGTTTCTCCAAAACGATTCATAGGAGTATTTCTAATAATAGTATCTCCACGATCCGTGTATTTACCCGTTTCTTTATCTATTAATAAATCTCTATTTTGATTGCCAATAAAGAAACCAGGAGCAATGGCATTTACACGTAAACCTTCACCAAATTTTGTAGCTAATTCTACAGACAACCATTTGGTGAAATTATCTATGGCCGCTTTAGAGGCAGAATATCCAACAACACGTGTAATTGCACTCTGTGCAGTCATGGAAGAGATGTTGATAATTACCCCTTTTTTATTTTCAACCATCTTTTTTCCAAACACTAATGCAGGTAAAATACTTCCGAATAAATTTAAATCGACAACCTTTTTAAAGTCATCAATATTCACATCAAAGATGGTCTGGTCTACACCAATGGTTGCGCCAGGCATATTCCCGCCAGCAGCGTTAATGAGCACATCTATTTTTCCGTGTGTTGTTATAATTTGATCGGCAATTTCTTTTAAGCTAGTTTCATCTAATACATTACATACATAACCAAACACATTGGCACTAACTTTTTTTAATTTTTCTAAAGCAGCATTTACGGTTTCTTCTCTACGATCAAGTACAATTACGGTAGCACCATTACTTAGGAGGTAGTTAGACATTTCACCGCCTAATACGCCGCCACCGCCTGTGATTAAGATTACCTTATTTTCTATATCAAACAAATTCATTCTAACTGTTGTTTTTCTGAGGTTATACTTCTAATTTTCAAGCGTTACGAGTGTGTTTTATTATATATTAAAAATTTTCGTGTACGCACACGTAAATATAGACAGATTTTTTTCATTTTCACTATATTTACCAAAATTTGTGTGCGCACACGAAAAATAAATCCAATTTGAAGATTAGCATATGATTACAATTAATGACATTGCAAAAGAAGCTAAAGTTTCAGCGGGGACTGTAGATAGAGTAATTCATAAAAGAGGAGGCGTTTCAAAAAAAACAGAAGCTAAGATAAAGTCGATTATAGCTAAGCATGATTTTCAAATCAATGCTATTGCTAGTTCTTTAGCATTGAATAAAAGAGTACAAATTGCGGTGTTAATTCCTGATTATGATGCGGAGAATACATTTTGGAAATCACCAATGATGGGAATTCTAAAAGCAAAAGAGGAAGTAAAAAAAATAGGGGCTAGTGTTTCTTATTTTAGTTTCAATCAATTTGATGAAGCTTCGTATGTGCGTCAATTTAAAGAAGTAATTGCTGCAAAACCTGATGCCTTATTGTTGGCTCCTTTATTTGGTTCTGCGACTAAAGTATTAGCTAAAGAATTAGATAATAAAGAGATTCCTTATGTATTCTTAAATATTAATTTAGAAGGCTGTAATAATCTATCATTTATAGGACAAGATTCTTATATGAGCGGATTTCTTGCAGGGAAATTAATGCGACTCTCCATAAACGACAAAAGTGCCATTGCTGTTATGCAAACGAGAGCGAACCTAGATAATAACCATGCTATTTACAAGAGAATAAAAGGCTTTGAGGATTACTTTAAAGCAAATAAGGATACAGTTTCATTGCTAAACATTAATATTGCAGATTTAGAAAATGCGGCAGCACTAGCAGAAAAACTAGAAGCGATGCTGGTTGAAAACCCAAAAATTGAAGGCGTTTATGTACCCAATAGTCGTGTTTCTAGCTTTGCAAATGTTATTAATAGTTCAAAAATAAGCGAGTTAGTGCTTATTGGTTTTGATGGTACGGAAGAAAATGTAAGCTGTTTAGAAAATGAGAAAGTGGCTTTTTTAATTTCGCAACAACCGTTTAAAGAGGCGTATGAAGCTATTAAATTGATGGTTGATTTCTTAGTAGATCAGAAAACGTTGGAGGAAAGAATTTATTCTCCTATAGAGATTTTAACTAAAGAAAATGCACAGTTCAGTAAACACAGTAAGTAAAAAAAACAGTAAAGCTCATAGCCTTACTGTTTTAGTTGTATTTCGTTAATTCCGCTTTCAAGAAGAATTACAGTTTTATTTTTTTTGATTTTCTTCCCATTAAAAAAGATCTTTCTTGGACTTGAAGGAATTGTAAATTCAGCAGACATTCCTTTTGGAATTTCTAGGGTGTAAAGTTCAGATTTTTCACTCTTTTGATACGTTCCAAAAATGATTCCATTTTTGGTAGGTACTTTAATCGTCGTATGCGATAATTCTGCTAATTGGGGTTCTATTTCGGCAATTTCAAAACCTGCAGTTTTAGGTTTTATCCCCCACATGTAACGTGTAATAATATTTAAGGGAGCAGTACCCCAAGCATGGTTCCAATCAGAATTTGGCTTGTATTTTACATCCCAAGCTTCCATAGTCATGGTAGCACCTACTTCCATCATATTCCACCAATTTCTGTCGCCTTCAGTTTCCGTAATTAAATCAAAACCATATTGTGCTTCGTCATTTTTAAAAAGACCTTCTAATAAATATTGAGCCCCATAGACACTACAGGCCATACCTCTTGTTTTTACAAAAGCGGTAACACTTTCTACATGCTCTTCGGGTACTAACTCAAATGCCAACGGAAGCATATTAGCGTGTAGGGAGGCATGTTTACTGTTCTCTCCATCTATATAATATCCTTTTTCAGCATCAAATAATTTGGTGTTGATTACCTTTTTAACAGCTGCCGCTTTATTTTTAAAGAAACTCACGTCTTCTTTTTTACCAAGAAAACCAGCAATTTCAGTCATTAATTTTAAATTATAATAGTAAAAAGAATTCACGACCGTATTTACGGGTACAATTTCATAGCCATCTCTTTCACCTTCGGCAGTGGCTAGTTTCCAACCCGTATCTTTTTGAGCAGGGGGCCAATCTATAATATCTTTTATTTTGGTGTCTGGTTTTTTAAATCCTAGTTCGTTTATTAATTTTTGATTTAGATGAGGTGAAGAAGAGCTTATTAAACCGTCTTCTCGTTCTAAATCCATTAAGGTTTTCAGTTTTAGATTTTCGTAATATTTTTCAAGAGGAGCTAAGTTGCCCGTATACATGTAATCGGCATGGAACATTATAACGGTATGCAATAACCATTCTGTAGGCCAAGTAGGGTTATCTATAAAATATTCATTAGTTCTACGACCTAAGGTATATACACTATCTACACTATAATGACTTAGTTGATTGATGTAGGCATCTGCTTCGTAAGGAATTCTTTCGCGATCGCCATCCACATAGTAACCTGTAAAACTAGTTGCTTTTATAGTGTGTTTGCAAAGATCCCAAATAGCATCTAACACCTTATCTGAAGAGGTGAAATCACTAGCGTTATCATTAAATTTATTATGAACTGCCTTCTGAAAGAATTGTAATTCTTCTATTGGAATGGTTAAATTGGCTACTTCGCAATACCTAAAAGGCATAACGGTGCCCATAGATTCAGGGAGTAGTATAGCCGCTCCGCTTGTATTCCTTTTATCAGGAGTAAGGTTTAAATGAATTGTTTTATTTGCTAATAATCCATTTAAAACTACTTTTTGATAGCGAATGGTTCCTCCAGGGGTTCTGTCTACTTTATGTTGATCGTTTAATTTTTCACCCAAATGGAAAACTAAAGAATCATTTTGAGCCTTTTTGCTTTCTAATTGAACCGTACCAAAAAAAGCTTTTCCAAAATCTATAAGGTAAGAACCTTCTCCTAGTTTAGTGATTGTTTTAGGAGCAACTAAAGTGGTTTCTAACTGTATTTTTTCAGAACGATCTTGAGCTTGGTTATTGGTAATAAAAGTAACAAAAAGGAGTAAAGTAATATACTTTCTCATAGTGTATTGTAATAAAATAATGGATGTAAAATTTATAATTTAGGATTTGAAACTATGGTATTGTTGTACATAGCGTCTAAGCCCATTTGTATGCAAACAGCAGTATTTGCGCCTGTAGTAATATCAGAGATGGGGTTTGTATTGGAAATAATACTATCTCTAAAATCAATTAAAGCTTGTTCACTCGGTTCCAAATGTTCCATAACAATTGGAATACCTAAGCCTTCTTCCCATTTTAGAGTGGCTCCAGAAACACCATCAAGAACCCCTATTTCTTTTTTTTGATTTCCTTCCGGGTAAAACCATGCTTTTGAATATTCTAAAATAATAGAACCTTTATCGCCCTTAACGCGTATTTTGTATCCGTCTTTAGCATTGCTCGTTAAACAGGTAAATGTTGCTTTTACACCACTTGGGTAGCTGTAAATCAAGTGAATGTTATCAAAGGTTTCGCGGCCATCTTTCCAATAATCTACACCACCAGCACCCATAACTTGGTGTGGTACTTCATCTAAAACCCAATTTGCAAAATCTATCTGGTGTGAGCAAAGTTCTGCGAGTAACCCTCCAGAGTATTCACGGTACATGCGCCAGTTTATGGCTCTCTCTAGTTCTGGTTTAGGAACCATGCGTCTCCAGTCTCCATGACGGTTCCATTGGCACTCAAAAGAAGTGATTTTTCCAATTTTTCCATTTTTTATCAAGTCCACTACGTGGGTGTATAACCTAGAGCTGTGGTATTGATGACCTGTTTGGAATATGGTATTCGATTGGCTAACTTTTTGTGTTAATTGATCAATACCCTCATAACTTTTTGCCATTGTTTTTTCGCAGTACACATGCTTTCCAGCATCTAATGCATCCATAGCAATTTGGGAATGGGTACTAAATGGTGTGGAAACTAGAATGGCATCAATAGCTTTATTGTCTAATAATCTACGGTAATCATCATATCCTTTTGCTTTTCCTTTTACGGCTTTTAAACCTTGTTCTAATCTAAAAGGTAATACATCGCAACATGCGCTCACATTAAATCTATCAATTTTATTGATATTAGATATCATTCCAGTTCCTCGGTCACCGGTGCCTATAATTCCAATAGTTAAAGTATCATTTGCATTTTTAAAATCAAGAACGTTTCCTAAAGCTACTGCAGATGTTGATAAAGCTGCTGTTGCAACAGATCCTTTGATTATAAATTCTCTTCTTTTCATGTAAAACTTTTAGTGAGGTTATAGGGTAATATAAGATTTTTTTGGATGGTTATACGGATTTAATCTCCCATCCTGGTTCGTACGTTCTAGACCACAATTTCATGGCTTCTCTATTAAATATACGTCCTGTAGTTTCATCAACTTCAAAAGAATTATCTATGCGGTATGCAATATTTGCATAATGTGTAAGCATTTGACTAATAGCGCCTTGATCAATAGGAGAGGTTAACTCCGCTTTACCTCTAATAGCGTCAAAAAAGTTTACAGTATGTGCAGCGGAAAGCTGTCCGCCACCGCCTAAAGCATTCCCATCTTCTATACCAGGAACAACATTTTCTCTAATTAATTCCCCTTTAAGGTTGTATAAACGATAGCCATCACGATCTATTTTTGCAGAACCTTCTGATCCATAAACAATAGTACCTCTTCCAGCGCCATATTTGTCATACCCATTACGGCTGCGACCATCCCATTGGATTGTTTTTTTGTCGGCAAAATTAAAAGTAGCTTCCATAGTATCATACATTTCCCAACCATCATCCTTGTATTGGAATTTGCCAGCGTTGACAGCCACATGCTCAGGGTATTCTACATCTAAAGCCCAACGTGCAATATCTAATTCATGTGTCGCATTATTACCCATTTCAGCGGTACCATAATCCCAACCATACCAGTGCCAATTATAATCCCAAGTGTTGTCTGTATAAGCTCTTCTAGGAGCAGGACCTTGAAATAAGTCCCAATCTAAACCAGCAGGTGGGGTTGCTTTTACTTGATGCGGAACCGCACCTCTTTTACTGGTATAGAAGGCAATTGCTTTGTAAGCATCACCAATAACACCATTATGTATGTCTTTAATAATTTCTTGTGATTGTAATGAAGAACGTTGTTGGTTCCCCATTTGCACTACTTTATTGTATTTTTTCTGATAAGCAACTAATAGCTCTCCTTCCTCAGGATTGTGGCTACATGGTTTTTCTAAAAACACATGTTTCCCTGCTTGCATAGCCATACAGGCACCTGGAGCATGCCAATGATCAGGAGTTGCCATAAAAATGGCATCTACATTTTTATCGTTAATGATGTTCCTAATGTCATTTTCTAATTTTGGTTTTGCGCCAATAGATTTAGAAACATTTGCAGCAGCTTTATCACGCTGACTTTTCATAACATCACATAAGTACGATAGTTCGATATTATTTTTCTTATCACCCATAGCAGAGATATAAGCATTGTATCGTCTTCCTAAACCTTGAATAGCGACATGGATTCTGTCATTTGAACCTATTATCTTTGAGTAGCTCTTGGCAGACATTGCATTTACGCTATGGCTTCCTAAAGTAACTCCTACAGCTCCAATAGCTGTTTTTCTTATAAAATCTCTTCTGTTTGACCCCATCTTCTTATTCATTTATAGTATTAATTGGACGAATTTTTACATTTTTAAAGGACACTAAATCACCATGATCTTGTAGTAATATTTGTCCTTTTTCTAAAGCACCAAAATTTGGCCATTTCTCATATTTACTTTCAGATACTAATTTTAAGTACTCCTCACTATTTCTTTCGTATTCTAAAACTTTTACATCATTTAACCAGTGTTCAACATGGTTGTCTTTAGATATAATATAAGCGGTATTCCATTCTCCGATTGGATGAATAGGTTTGTTGGTATCTGCTTGTATTAAATCATATAACGAAGCCACGGTTCTACTACCATCATGATTACCAAGCTTAGCATCAGGATGTAAGGCATCATCTAAAAGCTGATATTCCAATCCAATAGAAGAACCATCACCTTTATTTAATTCTGTATCTACATAATATTTTATACCGCTATTGGCGCCAGGTGTTAATTTAAAATCTACTGTAAGTTCAAAATCAGCATACAATTCATTCGTAACAATATCTCCGCCAGCAGTAGATTCTCCGCCACCAGAAGCTAGAACACTTAAGATACCATCTTCAATTTTCCAGCCAGTTTCAGGAAACTTATCTAGTTTAGCACCACGCCATCCATCAGTAGTTTCTCCATCCCATAATAATTTCCAGCCTTTCTTCTTCTCATCGATGGTCAATTGGTTTTTTGTGTTTATGGGTTGGATGGGTGATTTTCTGCTGTATTTAGAAACGCTATCTGTAAGAATCTTTACGTTTTTCCAGATAATCTCTGTTCCTTCTTTTTTATCTGCATGAATTTCATGAACCTGTAAGCATATGAAACCACTTCCTGTTTTCCCATCAATTAAATAAGCAGCAGGAACGTTATTAATCCAAGTCTTTAGAGTGTCACCAATCGCCTCAATTCTATAATGGTTCCAATCATTTTGTTTGAAAGCCTTTTGTGCGGCTGGGTTACCATCTAACGGGTTTAACCAACCGCGTCTAGATTCGTCATAAATACCACCGCTCCAAGCTCTTTCAGAAGGGTCTATCTCTACTTGATAGCCATGCACTCTCCCGTCTTTATAGTTAGGAAAACTGTTGCTGCGTATTTGTATACCAGAATTCATGCTAGAATCTACCTTGTAATCTAATTCTAAAATAAAATCACCATACATTTTATCAGACGTTAAAAAAGAATTTGGAGTATCATGAACAGTACTTCCTACAATTGCCCCATCTCTAACGGTATATTTAGCGATACCTCCTTTTTGGCTCCATCCATTTAAGGTTTCTCCATCAAATAAGCTTATCCAAGGAGCATCATCTTTCGGTTCGTTCTTACAGTTAAAAAATAACGATACTACACATAGGAGTAGTATTCTATTAAAGAAAATGGAATTTTTCATGGTAAATTTTAGTTTGTTAATAAGTTAGGCAAATTAGGGTATCTACACTTTTTTTGGATGGATAAATCAATCCAAACCATGGACATACTGTCTATATTGGTTTCTAAAAATAATGCATCAGAAATTAATATTTGATATTTTACGGCTAATATTTTTATAAAAAGTAGCTTTTAAACTAGCACTTTTTGTGAAATTGACAACTAACTTAGGATTCATATAGTAATTATGTCCATATATCAGAATAATATGTCCATTCGTTAACAGGCCCTTAACATTACTTTAGCGAACAATTAACTTAACAAAGAAAAAAATGGAAAAACTAAAACTATTAATGGTTACCTTATTATTGGGTTTGTCATCAACATTATTGGCGCAGACTAAAGTGTCTGGTGTTGTTGCAGATGAGTTAGGTATGCCCATTCCGGGAGCAAACGTAGTCGTAAAAGGAACAACCAATGGGACTGTTACGGATTTTGATGGAATTTTTGAAATTGAAGCGAGTAGTGGTGCAATATTACAGTTTTCTTATATAGGATACAGTACTAAGGAAGTAGCGTATAAAGGACAATCTTCTTTAAATGTAACCTTGACTGAAGATACAGCATTGTTAGATGAAGTAGTTGTTATTGGTTATGGTTCTGTAAAGAAAAGCGATTTGACAGGAGCGGTAGCTTCTTTAAGTGCTGAAAATTTAACAGAGCAAAAGAAAACAGATATTGGCCAAGCACTACAAGGTAGAGTAGCTGGGGTAGATGTTAGAACATTAAATTCAAAACCAGGTGCACCTCTTAATATCCAAATTAGAGGTAATACAGTTATTACGGCTAACCAAGGTGGTGAAAGAGATGGTGTTAGTGATGATTTGAGTGATGATCCAGATCAACCATTATATGTTGTAGATGGTATTTTCTTTGATGATATTAATGTATTAAACCCTTCTGATATTCAGCAAATGGATATCTTAAAAGATGCTTCTGCAACGGCTATTTATGGTTCTAGAGGAGCAAATGGGGTAGTTATTATAACTACTAAGAATGGTATTGAAGGAAAAACTGTATTTACTTATGAATCTAGTTTTGGTTTGCGTTCTGCAACGAATATACCAGATATGCTTAGTGGCGATGAGTATGTTGGTTTCGTAGATGATGTATTACGTGCTAGAGAATGGTTAAACACTTCAAGAACCGTAGCAGATTATAATAATGTAACTATAGATCGTTCTACAGAATATTTCAGTAGCAACGGAAACCAAGAAGTTGCTAATGTAGCTAGCGGTAATTATACTGATTGGATGGGCTTATTAAGAAAAACAGGAGTTCAAACAAGTCATACTGTAGGTATGTCAGGAGGAGCAAATGGTTTAGTTTATAGTGGTTCTTTAGGTTATTTGCATGATGAAGGTGTAATGGGAATTGAAGAATTTGAGCGTTATAATATTAGTGCTTCTCTTTCAAAAAAGGTATCAGATAAACTAACCGTAGGGATTAAAACATATTTAGCATTATCAGAACGCGAGCAAGGTAGTAGAGAATTATTTAGAAGTTCTTTACGATTAGCTCCTACTGTGAGTGCCTATGATGCGAATGGAGAACCTGTTCTTGCTCCAGATGCACAAGATGACCGTTTTCTTAATCCGCTTTATGAAGCAGATGGGGCTTGGAGAGTAAATGACAGATCTTTGGATGTAATTGCAAACGTATTTTTAAATTATAAGCCAAAAGAATGGTTAAACCTTAAAACACAATTCTCTCCAAATGTAAGCGCTAAGCGTTTTGGTGAGTACCGTGGTTTATTGACAAAATCTTCAAGAAATGATGAAAGCAGAATAAGTTCTTATTATGATTCAGGTTTAAATACTTCATACACTTGGGATAACATTGCTGATTTTAATTTTGATGTTGCAGAAGGTCATAATTTAAAAACAACCTTAATTACTTCTATCTATTACAATAACGAAGAAGGTAGTAATATTCAAGTTCGTAATTTTGATACCGATGCTTACTTGTTTTTTAATACGCAAGCAGGAGCAGATACTCCTAATGATTATGGAACTTTTTATTCTAAAGAAACCTTATCATCTTTTGCAGGCCGTTTAAACTACAGCATTAAAGATAAATATCTTTTTACAGCAACAGGAAGGTATGATGGTTCTTCTAAATTATCAGAAGGAAATAAATGGGCTTTCTTTCCATCGGCAGCATTTGCATGGAAAGCTAGTGAGGAAGAATTTCTTCAAAATACAGATTGGTTAAATAATTTAAAATTACGAGTAAGTTATGGGGAGTCTGGAAATGATAAAACAGTGAGTCCATACAGTTCATTAGCATTTTTAAGTCAGACAGGCTATTTATTTGGCGATGAATCGAATATCGGAAAGGTAGTTTCAAACCTGTCTAATGCAGATTTATCTTGGGAAATTTCTAAAGAATACAATTTTGGTTTTGAATTAGGGGTTTTAAATAATAGAATTAATTTAGGATTTGAATATTACAATAAGAAGACAGAAGGTAGTGTTCTTGCGCGCCAATTATCTTTCATAACAGGTTTTGGGGATGAAGAAAATACCCCAACTGCAATTGGTAATTTTGGTTCCGTACGTAATAGTGGTATCGAAGTAACTCTTAATACCGTGAATGTAAGAAGTGATAATTTCACTTGGAAAACGAATATCAATTTCTCAAACAACAAGAACGAAATTCTAGAGCTATACGCAGGTGTAGATCAAATAATTCTTGGAGATTCTCGTCTAAATGGAGTGTTACAAGTAGGTGCTCCTATTGATGCTGTATTTGATTATGAAGTTGATGGTATTTGGCAAATTGATGAAGCGGCAGAAGCTGATGCTTTAGGAGGTATACCGGGGCAATATAAGTTTGTAGATCAATTAACGGTAGATACTAATGGTGATGGTGTTCCAGATGAAAGAGACGGAGTGATCAATCAAGATGATAAAAAAGTTATAGGGTCGCAGTCACCTGATTGGATTGCGGGGATGACCAATACATTTAGTTATAAAAATTTAGAGCTGAATGTTCAAGTAAATACAAGACAAGGCGTATTCGGACATTCAGAATTCCACCAAAATTTCGCAACTTTTAATGGTGATAAAGCAGTATTCAATAGCTTAGATCAAGATTATTGGACTCCTAACAATCCAGATGGTAAATATCCTTCACCAGAATATGGGGAGTCAAATCCTTGGTTCTATGAAGATATGTCTTTTGTTAGAATAGCAAATATTGGTATGGCATATGATTTCCCAGACACTCTTTTAGATAAATTTAAAATGTCAAGTTTACGTATGACTCTAAATGTTCAAAATCCATTCACTTTTACAGATTTTGATGGTCCAGATCCAGAAACAGGATTACAGAACTCTTATAATATGGGGTATTCTGTAAAAACAATATTATTCGGTCTTAAGTTATCCTATTAATTTTTAAACTAGAAAAAGATGAAATTATTAAAAAACATAAATAATGCTATAGTCTTGTTCGCTGTTTTGGTAACAACAAGCGCATGTAATGACTATATAGAGGAAGATATTTACTCAGATATTACTAGTGAGAATTTTATTGATCAAGATAATGCCGATCAATTAGTGGTAGGTGTATATACAAGTATGCGTACGGTATATAGAGATTACACCTTTAAATTTGATGGTACCGATATTTTTGCGAATAAAGGAGACCTTTCTTCGCTTTCTGCAACCAATGATTATTTTAATTTAACGTCTAGTGCAGGGCAATCTGTTTGGGCAAATAATTATGGAGTTATTGGTAAAGCAAATTTTGTTATTAACCGTTATGAAAATCAAATAGAGTGGAGCGATTCTAATTTAGACGCTAAAGCATATGGTATTGCACAAGCAAAAGGCTTAAGAGGCCTGGCTTATTTTAATTTAGTACAACAATATGGTGGTGTGGTTCTTGAAGTAGAGGAAGTGCAGAGTATCCGTACTGATTATGTAAGATCTTCAGAGCAAGAAACATACAATCTTATTATTGCAGATTTGGAAGCAGCTATACCAGATTTGGAAGAAGCCCCAGAAACCGGACGTTTTTCTAAAAGAGCAGCCCAACATGTATTAGCAGACGTTTACCTTACTAGAGCCTATACTTCTTTTGGAGAAAGTACAGATTTCGCTACAGCAGCAGCATTAGCAGAAGAAGCAATTAATGGTTATGATATTAGAAGTCAGTCTTTTGCGGAGTTATTCGCTTATGACAATCAAGTAAATGATGAAGTGCTTTTTGCCATGCAATGGGGTACTAGTGGTTTTACAGCAGACAAGGATAACAATAAGCATTCGTTATTTATGAATCAAGTGGCTAATTATCCTGGTGTTAATAGAGCAACAACGCCATACGGGTTTAGTGATTTTTCAATGATGCCAACACCCTACTATTATTCTTTATTTGCGGCTAATGATAGTAGAGATGATGTTACTTTTCATAGAGCCATTTTAGCTGATGCAGATGATGAGCTAAAAGATGCTAGCGGAAATTTATTAGATATTATAGTGGCTGGAGATACCGTAGTGTACTATCCAAAAGTTGCTTTAGATGCAGCAGAATTGGTAGAGCATTTAGATCGTCATTGGGTATATCAACCAGATGAATATTTATTTGGAAGACCAGATGCTATAGCTGGTGTAAATTATTTGTACACTTTAAATGCAGAATTGACCAACTTTCCAATCTTCAAAAAGTTTGATGATGAAGATTTTAATGAAACAAGATTGGGAGCACGTGATACGTATGTATTTAGAGTAGCAGAAACTCATTTAATAGCAGCAGAAGCTTATTTAGGAGCAGGAAATTCTTCTCAAGCGTTATTTCATATCAATAGAGTACGTGAAAGAGCTACGGGTGTAGCTAATGAATATACGTCAATTACTATAGATGATATTCTCGATGAGCGTGCTTTAGAGCTTGCAGGGGAAGATAATAGATGGGCGGTATTAAAGCGTACTGGTAAATTAGAAGAAAGAATAGCGCAATATAATCCGCAGGTTATAGATCACGGAGCTTTTGATGCGAGTATTCATTTATTACGTCCAATACCAGCTAGTGAACTTCAATTGTCTCCAGAGACAATGACTCAAAACCCTGGATACTAATTAACTAGAAGAATTAATTTTTAGTGATTTTAATTTTTTAGTCTATAGGCAGGCGAGAAATTGCCTGCCTATTTTTTAAAAATTCTATTCCCCTTTTTTAAGTTCTTTATAGATCAAAACTATGACTACTACTCCTTATAAAAAAAATGTGGCAATGATTTTATGTGCCATAGCTTTATTCCTATTTTTTTCATGTGCAAAACCTAATGCAAACCAGTATTTCTTACTTATTGGTTCTTCAGCTAATCCTGTTGAATTAGAGACCATTAATGATCTTAAAAAAGACTTGTCTAAGGTGGTAACGGAAGAAATTTTTATTCTTACTGATGAAGACGAAGTACCAACGTCAGGGACAATTTTTGTTTTAGGGACAACAAGTTCTAATTCAATACTAAAAGAATTAGCTGCTGATAAAAAAATAACATTGTCTGCAGAATTGCCAGGATCAAGAGGAGGAATTTGGGCAAAAACAAACTTACAAAACGGACAAGAAGCAATCGTTATTGGCGGGTCTGATGTAGAGGGACTGCAATACGCAATTTATGATTACGCAAAAGAAATTTTAGGAATAGACCCTTTTGAATATTGGACAGGAAAAAAGCCTAGTGCCAAATCTAAAACGGCTATTTATAATTTTAAAGCTAAAACTATAGCACCCCCGAAAGTGCCCATTCTAGCCTATTTTGAAAATGATGTAGATGAATTAGCAAATTACAGAGGTAAAATTCTAGAATATGATTGGGAGAGTTATACCGAAATGATAAACTCTTTAGTGCGCTTACGTTACAATGCTATCCAATTTTTTGACATGTTGGGCAGGCCAGAATTTTATGTAAGACCTGAATATAAAAAATTAAACCCTGACTATCAGATAGATATTGAATATCTAGATAAGATGATAGATTATGCCAAATTAAAAGGCATGAAGATTCAAATAGATTTTGAATTAGGGTATCAAATACATCCAATGGATGAAAGTAAAGCAGAATGTTGGGTAACTTATAAAGAAGATTGGATCACTGCTTGGAAATATTATTTAGAAAAAACACCTTTAAGTAAGACCGATATTTATGTGCTGCGTCCTAGAAACCAGGTTTGGGATTGGGAATATAAGAGCTCTTGTGGCGAATCTAAAATTGATGTTTTTAATGAAGTCTACGAGGCCTTTGGCGCTCTTGTAGATCAATACAATCCGGAAGCTATAAAAGTAGCCATCTGTTATAGTGATGGGATGGAAATGTTTAATGAAGGTTTCAATCCTCCAAAAGATTGGACCGTAGTTTGGTCAGACCATGGTTTTGGAACTTTTGACCATGAAATAAAAGATACAAAAGGATATGATTTTGGGACTTATATGCACGCAGGATACTGGCTAAACCATACCGTTCATAACCCTTATCCAAATCTCGTAGAAGCAGCCATGAAACATATGTTTGATACCTATGATGCGGATAAATACTGTTTAGTTAACGGTCAAAATTTTAGACCATTTCTTTTAAATTTAGAAGCCTACAGTGAGGTTTGTTACAACCCAGATTCTTTTACTAGTGATGGATTTTATAAAACTTGGACAGAACGTTATTTCAGCACCGAGGTAGCTAAGCATGCCGTTGCTTCAATGCAATATTTACATAAAGCACAAGAAGGTAGAAAAGGGTATGTAGAACATTTATGGGAAATTAGAGAAGCGGTCTCCTACCTTTCAAATGCTCCAATAGTGCGCCCAGGAAAAACACCCATTCCTTTTGATTATGAACGTGTTTTAGGAGATTTAGAAAATACAGCAAAAACAAAATCATATTTAAAAAAAGCATTTAATGAAGCGGAGATAGGGTATGAAAAAGTGAGTAAGAGTGATACTTTTTATCATTCCTATATTTTTCTTCCAGTACAATTATACTCAGATTTAATTGCATTTGAAACGGCACTTCATAAAATGGCAATGCTTAAAAGAAAATATGAAACTACACAGGATAAGAAGTTTCTAGCAGAAGCCATGACAATACTCCCAGAAGCAAAAAATAAACTTAAGATAGTTTTTGATCACAGAAGCTCGGGAGATCTAGATGACAAATGGAAAGATTGGTATTCTATTGCTATTCGCAGACAAAATAATGGTTTTCCAACCTATGAGATGTTAGATGCTATTGAGGCAAATCTTAAAAATATGACACTGTAAATCAAGGATAATGAGATTGATAAAAACACTTAAAACCAGCACTGCTTTACTAAGTATTTCTCTCCTTTTTCTTATGTCATGTAAAGAGGAACCAGAAAATACCTTAGCGACTACAACCGTTAAAGACGCGGTAGACTATACGGCAAAAGTATATCCATTATTAGATTCAGAGAATTCTAGATGGTTTTTCTTTTCGTCTGCAAACCGTCCTTTCGGAATGGTAAATTTAAACCCAGATACGCAAATAGGTGGCGCTTGGGGCAGTGGTTATCGCTACAAGACAGATACCATTAAAGGCTTCAGTCATATTCATGCCTGGCAATTATCGGGCATTTCGGTAATGCCTGTTACCATTAACGAGCATACCAAGGAAGCTATTTACACCGATTTTTATTCAAAGTTCAGCCATGAAAAAGAACAGATTACTCCAGGTTATCATTCATTAGAATTAGAGAGGTATCAAATTAAAACGGAATTAACCAGTACAAAAAGAGTTGGCCTACATCAGTATGAATTTCCAGATACAAGCAACAAGGCCATCTTATTTAATTTAAATACTGTACTAGGTCCTTGTGAAAATATAAAAGGGTTGTTGGAGCAAAATACACCTAAGGAACTTTCTGGTAAATTAGTAATGACCCCTACGCATCGGAGGCCAAAGCCCGTTACTGTTTATTTTAAAGTAGTACTAGATACAGAGATAGCTTCTTTCGAACAAGATGAAGAAACCAAGAATTATCTTATCAATTTAAAAGATACAGCACGTTCTGTAACCATGAAAGTAGGTATTTCTTATACCTCAGTGGCCAATGCAACTGCTAATATTGAGAAAGAATTACCAAACTGGGATTTTAATACTATTGTAGATGAGTCAAAAAAAGAATGGAATAATCTATTAAGTAGAATTGAAGTAAAAGGAGGCTCTGAAAAAGATCAAAGAAGATTTTATACAGATTTATGGCATGCGCTTCAGGGCCGTAGAATCATTAGTGATGTAAATGGCGCATACCCTGATAATACAGGAAAAGAATTTAGGGTAGGACAATTGCCTTTAGATGCTAATGGTAAACCAAAATTCAATCACTATAATTCAGATTCTTTTTGGGGAGCACAGTGGACTTTAAACACCTTATGGGGGCTTGTGTATCCTGAAATTATGGAAGAGTTTACGTATTCATTAATGCAATATTATAAAGATGGAGGACTCATCCCAAGAGGGCCGTCAGGAGGAAATTATACCTATGTAATGACGGGAGCATCTGCGACTCCGTTTATGGTGAGTGCTATCCAAAAAGGTATTGTGAAAAATGATATAGAAGAGATGTATCAAGCTTTAAAAAAGAACCATATGCTCAATGGTATCATGGGGAAAGCAGGGTATGAACATACCACAAACTTAGGAGGTGGTTTAAAATACTATATAGAAAATGGTTTTGTTCCTTATCCTATTCCTGAAGGAGATTTTGGGAGCCATCAAGATGGCGCAAGTATGACGATGGAGTATGCATATCAGGATTGGACTTTAGCGCAATTGGCGAAAAAATTAAATCATACGGAGGATTATGAGTATTTCATGAAAAGAGCATCAAATTATAAGAATGTTTTTGATACAGAAATATGGTGGATGCGTCCAAAAAATGTTGAGGGAATATGGAAAAAAGACTACGATCCTTATCAGGTTGAAAACGGCTTTATAGAGTCAAACGGAGCGCAATCTACATGGTTTGTACCACATGATTTAAAAGGCTTGGCTTCATTAATGGGAGGAGAAGAAGCCGCAGTAGAGAAGTTAAATATTCAATTTGAAAAAGCGGAAAAATTAGGCTTTACGGCAGGATCATCTCACGCTCTTGAATTGCACCCTGAATATAGTAGAATCCCTATCAATTTTGGAAATCAACCGTCCATACAAACTTCATTTGTGTTTAATCAATTAAACAGACCAGACCTTACACAATTTTGGACACGTAAAGTAATTGCAAAAACGTTTAGTGGTTTATCGCCATCAACAGGGTATAACGGTGACGAAGATCAAGGTTTGATGGGAAGTTTGAATGTTTTGCTTAAAATTGGTCTTTTTCAAATGAATGGCGGAACAGAAGAAAATCCTGAATACCAAATAGGCAGCCCTATTTTTGACGAAATAACCATAGCCTTAAATCCGAAGTATTACGCCAATGGTTCTTTTAAAATAAAAACGATTAACAATAGTCCAACAAATGTGTATGTAAATAAGGTAACCTTAAATGGTGCTCCAATAGACAATTATAAAGTTTCACAAAGTGAGGTTGTTACTAGTGGAGAATTACTATTAGAAATGTCTAATAAACCTAATAACTAAAATGAATTCTAAATATATAGTTGTAGTACTACTTTTTGTTTGCTTTTCTGCATTTTCACAATTGAAAAATAAACCAGAACTCAACGAAGAATTCATGGATATGGGGTTCGGAATTTTTGTGCATTGGAGCCTGGATTCACAATTGGGGAGCGTTATTAGTCATTCTTTGGTGGGAGCCTCAGATGATTATGTGAATAAATATTTTAACGAACTTCCTAAAACATTCTATCCAGATAAATTTGATGCCGATGAATGGGCACGCCTGTTTAAAGTAGCGGGTGCAGAATATGTTGTTTTTACAGCAAAACACCATAACGGTTTTTGTATGTGGGATACAAAAACCACGGATTTTAATATCATGAATACGCCCTATGGTAAAGATATTGTTGGAGAATTAATAACAGCATTACGTAAGTATGATCTAAAAGTGGGTATCTATTTTTCTCCTGAAGATTTTAGCTTTATCCATAAGCAAGGGCATTTAATTTCACGTAAGGGGCCAATGACGCAAATTTCAGCGAATAAAGAGCTTTTTGAATATGATAAAACACAGGTTAAAGAACTCATTAATAATTACGGACCTGTCGATGTGATGTTTTTTGATGCTTTCGATGCAAAGCCAATGGCGCAATTTGTTCATGAAATAAATCCGGATATTGTGGTGACTAGAGGTGAAATGAGTACTCCAGAGCAATCTATTCCTGGTGGAGCTATGCCTGGACCTTGGGAAACGTGTATGACGATGGGTACGCAATGGCAATACAAGCCAACAAATGAAACCTATAAAGATGGTTCAGAATTAATTGAAAAATTGATTGAAATTAGAGCTAAAGGCGGAAATTTCTTGATGAATATAGGGCCAAAACCAGATGGTGAAATTCCTATTGAACAAGAAGAGCGCTTGCGAGAAATAGCACTTTGGATGTATGTGAATGAAGAAGGGATAAAAAATGTAAGACCAGTACCTACTATTGTTAAAGATGGTGCTATGTGGTTTACAAAAGACAAAGATGAAAACACCGCATATGTGTTTATTACTGGGCAAAAAGATTGGTTTAAAGGTTTTAGAAGAAATTTTCTTTTAAAAAATATCAAATCAACGAAAAAGACCACTATTTCTGTACTAGGGCAGAATGATTTGGTGGTTGAGTATTGGCCAGAAAATACGCCGACGTCTCGGTTTATACAGCACAAAGACTTGTTAGAAATATCAATAAGTAGAGCGCAAAGACTTTATAATGATAAGGTATGGCCAAATCCTATAGTAGTAAAACTAACTAATATAGAATTTATAAAGAAATAGGCGTTTTTGTTACATCAACTTAAAACTAAAAATCAATGAAGAACGATATTTGTGGTAGGAATTTTTATTTGAGTTTAGGTTTTGTAATTATTTTTATGAGTAGCGCCATAGCCCAATCATCCGATAAAATGGACTGGTGGAAAGATGCCAAATTTGGTATGTTTATGCATTGGGGTTTATACTCGCAGACTGCTGGGTATTGGGATGGACATATAGCAAAAGGTAATGAGCATTTCATGATTCATGAAAAAATAGCGTTAAAAGAATATGCTACCATTGCAGATGATTTTAACCCCACTAATTTCAATGCAGAAAAATGGGTGCTTACCGCAAAGGAGGCAGGCATGAAATATATCATCATCACCTCTAAACACCATGATGGCTTTGCAATGTTTGATTCTCCATCAAACGATTATAATATAAAAAGTAGAACACCCTACGCCAAAGATCCTATGAAAGAATTGGTGGCCGCTTGCCATAAGCACGACATGAAATTTGGGTTTTATTACTCTTTAGGTCGTGATTGGGAAGACCCTGATGTGGCAACAAATTGGCCGCATAAAGGCGGACGTAGTAATTTGGTGGATTTTCCAGATGAAGATATAAAAGTGTTTAGTCGGTATTTTGAGCGAAAAGTGAAACCACAGGTAAAAGAATTACTTACGCAATATGGAAAAATTGATGTTATGTGGTTTGATACTCCAGAATTGATTAATTCTGAAGAAAGCAAAGAATTGCGAGAGTTAATACTTGATTTACAACCTCATTGTATTATAAACAGTCGTATTAAACATGGTTTTGGGGATTATAAAGTTACCGAGCAAGAAATTGTTGATGGCTTGGAAGTAGAACCTTGGGAAGCGTGTATTACCATGGGAAAAAACTGGGGATATATTGAGTATGATACCGTTTATAAATCTTCAGAATTAATGACCAGACAACTTCTTGAAATTGTAAGTAAAGGAGGAAATTTATTATTGAATAACGGTCCAACTGCCAAAGGAGAAATTACAGATTTAGCGCAAGAACGATTGACTGAAATGGGTTCTTGGATCAAACAGAATGCTGAAGGTATCTATGGCTCTAAACCATGGAGCGTGCAAAGTGAACGACTTACAGAAGTTCTTGATAGCGTTGAGGAAACTAATGCTTCTGATGAAGAAGATACCATGAAAGATAATTTGCATGATGGTACTTCTAAAGATATTTTCCCAGAAGTAATATTCACAACAAAGAATAACTTTATTTATGCCTACGTATGCAGTACCACTATCGCGGATGTAACCATTGCGGCATTGGCGACAAAAAACGGAGCTAAAGTTAAATCGGTAACACCACTAGACAGTTCAAACAATGTAAAATGGAAGCAAACCACAAAGGGTCTTACCTTAAAAATGCCTGTGACTAGTAATCAAGTTATTCCTATTTCTGGTTTTAGAATTGAGTTAAAATAAAAAACGAATGCATAATTTTAGTTTTAGAATGATCGTAAAAAAGAGTTTCATAGTTGCTTTAATACTACTTCCTATCCTAAGTTTTTCACAGGAAAAATATACGTTTCAAAATCAAGAATTGCCTATTGAAGCCCGAGTGAATGATTTAGTGGAGCGCTTAACTATCGAAGAAAAAATTTCTATGATGGTTTCTACCGCCGAAGCAATTTCTAGATTAGATGTAGAAAAATATTACCATGGTAATGAAGCATTGCATGGTGTGGTCAAAGGAGGGCGTTTTACGGTTTTTCCACAGGCTATTGCATTAGCCGCAACTTGGAACCCTGATTTAATTTATGAGGTATCTACAGCTATTTCTGATGAAGCTAGAGGTAAATGGAACTTCTATAACCAAGGTAAAGATCAAAAAAATGTCTATAGTGATTTGCTTACATTTTGGTCGCCAACTATTAATATGGCTAGAGATCCACGTTGGGGGAGAACACCAGAAACTTATGGCGAAGATCCTTATTTAACCAGTAGAATAGGAGTGTCTTTTGTAAAAGGTTTGCAAGGTGATGATGCAAAGTATTTAAAAGTAGTTTCTACGCCAAAGCATTTTGTGGCCAATAACCAAGAAGATAATAGGTTTGCGTATAATGCCAAAATATCTGAAAAGTCATTACGGGAATATTATTTTCCGGCCTACAAAGCAACAGTACAAGAGGCGAATGCACAATCTATTATGAGTGCTTATAATGCCATTAACGGAGTACCTAGCACCGCGAATAGTTGGTTGTTAAACACTGTTTTAAGAGAGGAATGGGGTTTTGAGGGGTATGTGGTGAGCGATTGTGGTGCGCCAACGTACATTGAAAAATCACACAAATATGTATCTACAAAAGAACAAGCAGCGAAAGTAGCTTTAGAAGGTGGTTTAGATTTAGAATGTGGTGATGATATTTATGCGACACATTTACTTACAGCCTATAATAAGAGTTTAGTACCTAAAGAAAGTATAGATAAAGCAATCACGAGAATTTTAACGGCACGTTTTAAATTAGGAATTTTTGATAGTACAGAAGGGAATCCATACACTAAAATTTCACCCGATGTTATAGGTTCAAAGGAGCATCAAAATTTAGCGTTAGAAACTTCAAGACAATCTATAGTACTGCTTAAAAATCAGAATAGCATATTACCTTTAGATCTATCAGAAAAGAAAAAAATAGCGGTGGTTGGCTTTAATGCAAACCAAGTTGTTTTTGGAGATTATAGTGGTCTATCTGTAGTAAAACCAGTATCACCTTTAGAAGGTATTAAAGCAAAAGTAGGTAGTAGCGCAGATGTTACGTATGTAAAATGGAAAACAGCAGCTAGAAATTTAAACCTTATTGAAGCTGAAAATTTACGAAATGACCATAATGAGGAAACTGGCTTGTATGGAGAATATTTTGATGATAAATTCTTAGAAGGAACTCCGCAAACAAGAGTAGATAAGGTTGTTAATTTTGATCCTGTAAACAACCCACCAGATCCTTACACAAATTTTAGACATAAGTCGATGCGTTGGACAGGATATATTACGCCTAACTTTTCAGGGACGTATAAGATTGGAGTTAATTCTGATGACGGCGTAAGAATGTGGTTGAATGAGGAGCTTGTTGTTGATGAATGGCACAATCGAGGAATGACTACAGATCAAGTAGAAATACCGATGGAGGCGGGAAAAAAATATGCCATCAAACTAGAATATTTTGATAATGGGGGCGATGCTATTTGCCAATTGTTATGGGAAGTACCAACCTTAGCCGATGATTTGTATAAAGAAGATAAAGAGGTTGCTAGAGCTAGTGATTACGTCATTGCTGTTATGGGGATTAACAAGTCTATTGAAAAAGAAGGTAGAGATAGGACAGATTTAGAATTACCAGAAGATCAAGTGAACTACCTAAAAGAGATTTATGCCGAAAATAAAAATATCATCGTGGTTTTAGTAGCAGGGAGTTCTCTGGCTATAAATTGGATGGATGAACATGTACCTGCAATAGTAGACGCATGGTATCCAGGAGAAGCTGGTGGTACGGCCATTGCCGATGTATTATTTGGTGATTATAACCCCGCGGGGAGATTGCCTTTTACCTTTTACAAATCGGTAACAGACTTGCCAGATATGGATGATTATGAAGTGTCTAATGGAAGGACCTATATGTATTTTGAAGGGGATGTCTTGTATCCTTTTGGATACGGATTGAGCTACACAAAATTTGAGTATGATAAGCTCAAGGTAAAATCAAAGGCTGATAAAATTACAGTAACAACAACTGTAAAAAATATTGGAAAGTATAAAGGGGATGAAGTTGTGCAGTTATATTTTAAAGCGATACATCCTTCAGAGAAAAAACCTCTTAAAAAATTAATAGGCTTCAAAAGAGAATCTTTGGAGGTAGGGGCCTCTAAAACAATCACTTTTGATGTTTCTAAAAAGGAGCTTGAATTCTGGGATGAAAAAACAAAAAAGTGGACTTTTGAAGAAGGGGATTATGAATTTATGATCGGAGCTTCTTCTAAGGATATTAGGTTACAAAAAACAAAAGCAATCAAATAATGAATTTCTCGATCTCATACGTTCGTAGTGTTCTAGCACTTTTGGTTTTCACCCTAATCGGGTGTAAGAGTAATACAGTTAGGCTAAATGATATTCAAGTTATAGGCAGCCATAACTCTTATAAAATAGCGATAGAAAAGCCTTTGTATGATTATTTGTATAGCCTTGAACCTGAAAAAATAGAAGGGTTACAATACGGACATATATCATTAGAACAACAGTTAGATTTAGGATTAAGGAATTTAGAACTAGATGTTTTTCATGATCCGCTAGGGGGGCATTTTTCATATCCAAAAGGATTAGAAATCATAAGGTCTCTAGGAAAAGAGCCTTTGGTTTTCGATGAGGGAGAAAAATTAAAAGTACCTGGGCTTAAAATGTTTCATGTACAAGATATTGATTTTAGAAGTCATGATTTACTCTTTAAAGACGGACTCCAATCTTTAAAAAAATGGTCTGATAATCATCCAGAGCATACGCCAATTGTTATTTTAATGAATACAAAAGACCAAAAGGTTCCGCAAACAAGAACGCCTTTAGTTTTTGGTAAAAATGCCTTAGATAGTTTAGACCTAGAAATTAGAAGTGTTTTTCCTTTGGATAAACTGATCACTCCAGATCTTGTTCGCGGTAATTTTAAAACCTTAGAAGAAGCTATTTTAACGGTTGGTTGGCCTAAACTAAAGAATCTAAGAGGCAAGTTCTTATTTGTTTTGGATGAAAAGGAGGAGAGAATTAATGACTATTTAGTAGATCATCAATCTTTAAAAGGAAGAGTCCTTTTTGTAAACAGTAAGGAAGGCAACCCTGAAGCAGCCTTTAGAATAGTAAATAATCCCGTTAAAGATTTTGAATATATTAAAACATTAGTAGCCAAAGGGTATATGGTACGCACGCGAGCAGATGCGGCCACAAAAGAAGCACGTACTAACAATTACAAGAAATTTAAAATGGCAGAGGTTTCTGGAGCACAAGTAATTTCTACAGATTATTATGTGCCGTCTACCTTATTTACTTCTGAGTATAAAGTGATTTTTGAAGACGGTACCTATGAAAGAATTAAAAAATAAAAACATGTTTAAATATCTAGGAGTACTCTTGGTTTGTTTTCTGGGATCTGTTGTAATGGCGCAAGAGACTAAGAAGGCAGAATTCTCGATTGTTGATGAGAGTAATACGGTAACAATTTTAATCGACAAAAAAGATGCAAAAGTAGTCTCTATTGCAGCTGCTATTTTTGCAAATGATGTTTTAAAAGTAACCGGGAAAAAGCCCGTAGTGGGTTCTAAAGCCCAATTAACTTCTTCAGCTATCATTGCGGGGACTATCGGTAAAAATACCATGATAGATAAATTGATTGCCTCGGGGAAGCTAGACATTTCTGAGCTTCAAAATCAATGGGAACGTTATGCAATTCATAGTATAGAAAACCTAAGTAAAGGCATAGATAAAGCTTTAGTCATTGTAGGTAGCGACCGTAGAGGTACCGCTTATGGGATTTTAGAATTGTCTAGAAAAATAGGAGTATCTCCTTGGGAATGGTGGGCAGATGTAACACCAGAAAAGAAAGAAGTACTTTCTGTTAGTATTCATGCTACGGTGTCTAAAAGTCCGTCTGTAAAATATAGAGGGGTATTCTTAAATGATGAAGATTGGGGCTTACAACGTTGGGCAGCTTTAAATTTTGAACAAGAAACAGGGGATATAGGTCCTAAAACGTATGCTAAAGTTTTTGAATTGTTATTGCGATTAAGAGCCAATACCATTTGGCCTGCCATGCATTCTAGTACCAAACCATTTTATTCGTATCCTGAAAATAAATTTGTGGCAGATGATTATGCCATAGTGATAGGTACATCACATGCAGAGCCTATGTTGAGTAACATTAATACAGAATGGAAACATGATAAAATGGGTGAGTATCGGTATGATACTAATTCAGAAACTATTAAAAATCTATTTAGGAAAAGAGTAAAAGAAACAGCAAAATTAGAAGGTATTTACACTACGGGAATGCGCGGGGAACATGATTCGCCTATGATTGTTGGTGAGGATGATACAGATGCACAGGTTCATTTATTAGAGCGTGTCATTACAGATCAACGGGCCATATTAAAAAAGGAAACTAAAAAGAATCCAACAGCTATTCCACAGGCATTTGTACCTTATAAAGAAGTATTAAATTACTACCAAAGCGGATTAAAATTACCAGAGGATATTACGCTGGTATGGACGGATGATAATTACGGGTATATGCGTCAATTAAGTACTCCTAAAGAACAAACAAGACCGGGTGGGGCAGGAGTATATTACCATACATCATATTGGGGAAGACCACATGATTATCTATGGCTAAATTCTACCAACCCTGTTTTAATGTGGGAAGAAATGTCTAAAGCTTACGAGTTTCAATCGCGTGATATTTGGATTTTGAATTGTGGCGATATCAAACCTCACGAATATAATATGGAGCTATTTTTAGACATGGCTTGGGATATGGATAACTTTGAAAAGAGTGCTTCCGTGAAAACACATATGCAAAGTTGGGCAGCACGTGAATTCGGAAAAGAAACGGCCGCTGAAATTACCGAGGTGTTATTCGAAAATAACCGCCTAGCCTACATCAGGCGCCCAGAATTTATGGCTTGGAGTCAGGTAGAACCTGTGACAAAAGAAGGGGAAACAGAATTAACGCAGTACCATTATGGCGATGAGGTTTCAGAACGTATTAAGAGCTATGAAACTATTATTGAAAGGACAGAAAGTTTATATGCAGATATAGCTGATCATAGAAAAGATGCTTTTTATCAACTCGTGTATTATCCTATCATTGGAGCATCAAAACTAAACCAGAAATGGCTGTATAGTTTTAAAAATAAATTTACAGCAAAGCAAGGCAGGCAGAGTGCCAATGCTTTTGGAGCTTTGTCAAAAGAAGCCTACCATCGTATAGAAAAAGAAACGACGTATTACAATACAAAACTTCAAAACGGAAAGTGGAATCATATCATGACCATGGCCCCTAGATTTTTACCTGTTTTTGCGCAACCTGCAACATCAACTTTGCAAACAGATCAAAAAGCAAAATTAGGCTTGGCTTTAGAAGGGTATCAAATGGAAGTTAATGATGAGATCATAAACAGTTATGCCGATGTGCTGCCTATATTTAATAGCTATACGAATAGCACTTATTTTATTGATGTCTTTGTAGAAGGTGAGGGGGCAGTAGATTGGGTAGCGATACCAAAGGTAGATTGGATAAAATTATCAGAAGATAAAGGGACCTTACATTTCGAACATCTAGAAAAACGTATTTGGGTAAGTATCGATTGGACTAAAGTACCAAAAGGAGAGAACAAAAAAGAAGCTCCTCTAGGTCATGATTTTCAATTGATTCCACCAAGTTTTAAAGTAAATAGTGCTATAGATTTTAGATCTGAAGGAAAAACAACAACGATAGGAGTTTCAGTTTATAATCCTGAATTTGATGCTTTAGAAAACTACAAAGGTTTTGTAGAAGACAAAGGGTATGTATCCATAAATGCGGAGAATTACACGCGAAAACAAGCAGGTAATGAAGCAGATTGGCAGTTGTTTGAGGGTATTGGTTATACGAATAAGGTAATTGCGGCTTTGCCTAGAAATGCAACGCCAAATGTAAATTTAGAGGCCATTAAGGCAAATAGCCCTGTTTTAGAATATGACTTTTATACTTTTAACTTTGGAGAAGTAGCTGTAAATTTACAAGCAGTGCCCACCCATGCGCCACATGCTGGGATTGGCGTACGTTGTGCTGTTGCTATAGATGATGCATCACCGGTTTTAGTAGATTTTCAGACCATAGGACGCAGTGATGAATGGAAAGAGAATGTACTTAAAAATGCATCCGTAAAATCTATTAAGCAAATAGTAAATAAAGCAGGGAAACATACCTTGAAAATATGGATGGTAGACCCTGGAGTACTAATAGATCAAGTGTTGATAGATTTAGGAGGATGGAAAAAGAGCTATGCGTTTCCGAAAGAAACAGCCAAAAAATAAATAGTTTGTTATTAAAAATAATAGGGCGGAGTAGTCTAGTCGTCTTACTATTTTCAATACTTTCTTGTGCAGATAAGACTGTTGGAAAAAGTGTCGAGAATGTTCAGATTGCTTTTATAGCAGATGCGCATTTTCAAGATATTTATGCACATTTTGAAGATGTCGACTATCAAGGGATTAACATTCCAAATACGGAAACCTTTGTGAATATCAGGACGATGAATGCACAATTAAAGTCCACCAGAATATTTAACGAAAACTACTTTGCATTTATAGAAGCTTTAGAGGATATCGCTGCTAGAGGAATTAAATATGTTGCCTTGCCTGGAGATTTTAGTGATGACGGGCAACCTGTTCATGTAAAAGGCCTGCGTAAAATATTGGATACCTATACTAAAAAGCATGGAATGTTCTTCTTTGCAACAACCGGGAATCATGATCCTGTAAAACCATTTACCCAAGAAGCGGGTAAATCAGATTTTTTAGGAATAGGAGGTAGGGAACAAATAATTACTAGCGCTGTTACTAATTTAAAGGAACCTGTAGCGGGAGAACTAACACCAATTATCACCTCAGAAATTAAAAAATGGGGCTATGAGGATATTTTGAATGAAATGTCTTCTTTTGGGTTTTACCCACAGAAAGAATATGTGTATTGGGAGACCCCATTTGCTACCTATGCCTATGAAGATTATAGTTTTGATAAAGCAAAATCGGCATCAGTTTTAAAACAAAGAACATACCCTATTGATGCTTATAATGTACATCCTGATGCTAGTTACTTAGTAGAGCCTACCGAGGGTATTTGGTTATTGGCCATAGATGCCAATGTGTATGTCCCAAATAAAGAATTAACAGAAACATCTGCAAACCCAAAAGATTTTTCAGGGGCGAGTATTGGGTATAATAATGTGCTTTTGCAAAAGTCTCATTTAATCTCTTGGGTTAAAAAGGTAGCGGCATTAGCAAAGCAAAAAGGGAAAGTCTTAATTGCCTTCAGCCATTATCCTATGGTAGATTTTAATGATGATGCTTCTTATGAACTTAAACAACTTTTTGGTGCTACTAAAATGCAACTACACCGTGTTCCAAAGGAAGAAGTGGCACGAACTTTTGCAGATGCCGGTCTACAAATTCACTTTGGTGGCCATATGCATATTAACGATACGGGAGTGAGAACAAGTGATCAAGGCAATACTTTGTTCAATATACAAACACCCTCTTTAGCCGCTTATGCTCCTGCCTATAAAATCTTAACCATTAAGTCTACATCCCAGTTTGAAGTAGAAACGGTGGTTATCACGTCGGCTGAAAAATTCAGCAGTTTGTTCCCATTATATGAGCAAGAATATGCCTATTTAAAAGAATCAGGAGCATCAGGGGTTTGGGATAAAGATATATTGACGATTAAAAATTATAGGGATTTTACAAAGTGGCATTTGAAAGAATTAGTACGATTACGATTTTTACCAGACGATTGGCCTGTTGAATTTTCAGAAGCCATGCTGAATAAGTCAGGAAAAGAACTGTTAGTAGAGAATTCTAATGATCTTGCACGTATCAAGTTGCAATTAGAAGCGCAAAACATACGCCTTGAAGAATTTAACTCTTGGTCAGGATGTGATATGATTTACGATTTTTATAAATTAAGGAGCGCAGATGAGCTAGCCTTAGGGGATATTCGTCCTGATCGTTTAAAACAGTATGCGATTGTCTGTCAGGAATTTAAAAAATCTAAAAGCACAGCATACCAACTTTGGGCTCAAATTTTTGAAAAAACGAGGAAAGGAGAACCTTCAAATCATTTTACTATAGATCTAAAGTCTAACAAAATTACCAGAATAGTACCTAAATAGTAAAGGCTTGTTTCATTAAGCTTTTGTAAATTTAGACATCACTCAACTCAAGTATTAAAATCAATCTATGCGAAACATTGTTGCGATAACATTCTTTGCACTATTTTCGGTTTTGTGCAGTACAGCGCAGAATATAAAATTTGAACATTATAACGATGACAGCGGATTATCGCATAACTCCGTACGCCATATTGTCCAAGATAAATATGGTTTTCTTTGGCTAGGAACCTTCTCTGGCCTTAATAGATTTGATGGCTACGAGTTTAAATCTTACTTGAGTACCTCTACAGGAAACAATAAGATATACAATGATGATATAACGGCATTAGTTCTAGATGAAGACGCCCATAATTTATGGATTGGGACTAGAAACGGATTAACATTATTTAAAACCGATACCCAGGCCTTTACAACATACCTCCCTGATAAGAATGATCCGAATAGCTTACCAGATGCAGAAATAAGATCTGTATACGTAGATAAGTTCAAGCGGGTTTGGGTTGGAACAAAAACCAAAGGCTTATATATTTTTAATGTTAATGACGGTAGTTTTAAGAAAATTGAAATTGCTAATTTCAATTATGTAAAAGAAATTTTCGAAGACAAAAAGGGCTATATCTGGATAGGGAGTTATGATACGGGTGGCGTTGCAAAGATTACATTAAACGCACAGGGAGAAATTTACCAAACCGTAACCTATACCCTTGCTATTCCCAATTCTATTGAAAAAAACCCGTACTTAAATTTTATTTATGAGGATGCTAAATCTGATATTTTTATAGGAACACGAGAGGGACTTTATAAATTAAACAGTGCGGCTAATGAGTTCGTAAATCTTGAGATTGATGACCTAGAGATTAGAGACAGTTTGGGGCCTTATTTTTTATCGGTAATACAAGCGCCAGATGGTAAGTATTGGTTAGGAACCTTAGGTGGTGTAATTGTTTGCAATCAATTAGAAGATATTAGCAAAGGGGATTTCAAATGGTATTATTCCGTCTTGCCAGATGATAATTCTTTAGTAGATAATTTAGTTTCTGCTTTGTACTTTGATGCCTCCGGAGTTTTATGGATAGGAACAGAAGACGGCCTAGATAAATATGACCCGTATGAAAATCAATTTAATATCAATAAGGATATTTCATTGCATATTAATAATCAGGTTCCTAGAATTCGCGGGTTTAATAAAACATATGATGCGAAGGTTATTGTAGCCACGCGGCATAACGGGTTGTTCATTTCAGAAGAGGATAGCTTTATCCCGTTGTATAACAATCAAAAAGATATTGCTAGTATTTATTCTTTAGATGGCGAAGTGTTTTATTGTGGCTTATGGAACGGTAAACTATTGGTGTATGATTATAAAAAGAACACCTCTACAGTTGTCAATGTGGGCTTTGAGCAATCACCTATTTTTGCTTTTGAAAATTTAGGGGATAATCAATTATTAGTAGGTTCTTTTGGAGAAGGGGCTGTCGTTTTTAATACCAAAACCTTAGAAAAACAAGCAGGTACCAATGTCTTGTTGAAAGGGTATCAAATTAATGAGATTGTAAAACAGGCAGATGAATACATCTGGTTTGCGACAGAGACCGGTGTGGTTAAATACAACCGAAATTTAAATTCGTTTACATATTACAAGACATCACCTACGGATGAGGAAAGCCTACCGCATGATAATGTCAGTGATATCATGTTTGATAAGGAAGGAAGGCTATGGGCAGCGACAAGACAGGGTATAAGTTGGTACCAGCCTAAAACAGATAATTTTAAAGCACTCAGGAGCCCAAAAGAACTTGAAGGAAGATGGATAACCGATATGCTCACCGACGCCAACGGTGATTTATGGTTAAACATGAATAATAATAGTGTTGCAAGACTAAAATCTGATTTAAAAAACTATAATATTTATAATGTGAATAGTGGTAATCGATTAGATGTATTTAGTTCTAGCGGTTTTTATAATTTTGGAAATTCTAATATTTATTTAGGAGGTAAAAACGGAATTATTTATTTCTCACCATATACCATTAGAGAAAATCAAATAGCTCCAGAACCGGTAATTACAGAGTTTAAAATCCAAAATGAAGTAGTATATCCTGGGACAGAAATTAATGATCAAACTCCCTTAGAAAAAGATATAAATGATAGTAAGAATATTACTTTAAATTATAAAAACAGAAACTTTTCACTCCAATTTTCGGCGCCTTCTTATGCGAATGAAAAGCTAAATAAGTTTGAGTACATGTTAGAAGGTTTTGATGAGAATTGGATTGCGACCACGAGTAATTCTAGGACCGTACAGTATACCAATTTATTTCCTGGCGATTATGTTTTTAAAATAAAATCTAGCAATAGTGATGGTTTTTGGAGTGATGAAGTGTCTTACCTTATTAAAATAGAACCGCCTTTTTGGCTAACCTACCAAGCATTACTTTTAGTTTTCGTACTTCTAATTAGTATAGGTTATTTAATTAGAAGAGATATGAAAAATAGACTTCGATTAAAACAAGAATTAGTCACGGAAAAAGTAAATAGAGAGCGTGATGTAAAATTGAATAATGAGAAGCTCCGTTTTTTTACCAATATCTCGCATGAACTAAGAACACCTTTAACGCTAATTTTAGGCCCGGCAAAACAATTGCTAGAAGAGGCAAATGAGAATAGTAGTGATTATCAAAAAAGCAGGTTTAATCTTATTCATCAAAATGCGAGTAGACTCTTAAATTTAGTGAACCAAGTGCTCGATTTTAGAAAAGCACAAACAGGAGAATTAAAGCTGAAAGTTTCTAAAACGGACATCCTCCTATACACAAAAAACACTTTTGATTCTTTTAAAGAGTTTGCGTATAATAAAAATATAGAGCTGAATTTTAATAGTGAGCACGAAACTCTTTTTGGTTGGATAGATAGAGATAAGTATGATAAAATATTATACAATTTATTATCTAATGCGATAAAATTCACCAATAAATATGGGCATGTAGATGTTTTTATTAGACTTAAAGGAGAGGCTAGCGAAGTCCTGGTTATAGAAGTGAGTGATGATGGTATCGGAATCCCTTTAAAAAGTCAGGAGAAAATTTTTACGAGGTTTTATCAAGCCACAAATAGTAAAGAAAACAATACAGGTTCCGGTATTGGTTTATCCTTAGTAAAATCTCTTGTAGAATTACATAAAGGAACCATAGGGGTTTCTAGTGAATCTAATCAAGGGAGTATATTTACTTTTGAGATTCCAGTAGGAAGAAAGAGTTATTCTAAAAAAGAAGTTTTTGAGTTTGTTTCTAATATTGCGGAAGAAGAGGCTATGCCATTCGTTCCCCAGAAGAAAATTACGACCAATACAGAGATCAAAGAGAAAATTCTGGTTATAGAAGATAATACGGAATTAAGGAAATACCTAATAGATTACCTCTCTGATTATTACAAGGTGTATGAAGCAGAAAATGGAGAAGAGGGCTTGAAGATTTGCAGAAAAATAAAGCCTATGCTTTGTGTTGCAGATGTTATGATGCCGATTATGGGCGGACTAGAATTTTGTAATGAATTGAAGAACGATGAATTTATAAGTCATATTCCAGTAGTACTCTTAACGGCTTTATCTGAGAATGAAGACAAGGTAAAAGGCTATGATGTAGGCGCCGATGCTTATTTGGTAAAACCATTTGACCCCTCGTTACTAAAATCTGTTATCGTAAACATCATCAAAACACGCTTAGAATTAAAATCTAAGTTTTCGGATGAGGTAGAAAGTGAAGTAGGCTTGCTTACGCACTCTCCAATAGATAAGGCTTTGATGGAACAAATTACTACCTTAATTGAAGAGAATTTAGATAAGGCAGATTTGACGACTACGTATCTATGTCAAGAATTAGGAATGAGTTCTTCTAAATTATACCGAAAAATTAAGGAGCTAACAGATTTAGCACCTAATGAATTTATAAGAACCATCCGCTTAAAGAAATCTGCACAATTATTAAAAACTAAAAAGTACAATGTCTCTGAGGTTACAGATTTAATAGGTTTTAATGATCCATTGTATTTTAGCCGTTGTTTTAAAAAGCAATTTGGTTTTCCGCCGAGTAAGTTGTTAAAATAGAGGGTCTTATATTTTAATGTCTTTCCTAAAAATCCATGTTTTTGGTGTTTTAGTCCATTGGTCTACAGTATTTATATTTTAAATTGCCTAGTGTAATTATGGTTTTAATTACATAGACTCAACATTTAAAACTAAAGATCGTAATGGAAGAATCATTGAATAGCAATCATAAAAATCCAATGGATAACATTGATGATTGGGAAGATAACTTATTAGAACGTTATCCTGATCCTGTAGAAACTGTAAAGGAAAAAGAAGAGTTCAGAAATTATGTAGATTCAGAACGCTTAGATACCGTAAAAGAATTCTATAGAATTAACCATCAATACCAGACCTATGATTTTGTTTGTGAGAAGGAAAAAGAATTTTTAAAGTTTGATAGAAAAGAAATGTCTATTTGGGAAGCTGTAGACTTTTTAAATACATTGGTAGATGATAGTGATCCAGATATAGATCTAGATCAATTACAACACCTTTTACAGACTTCAGAGGCTATTAGAGCAGATGGTCATCCAGACTGGTTTGTACTTACTGGCTTTATTCATGATTTAGGTAAAATATTATGTCTTTTTGGAGAACCACAATGGGCAGTGGTAGGAGATACTTTTCCTGTGGGCTGTGCTTTCTCTGACAAAATTGTATATCCAGATTTTTTCGCAGCTAATCCGGATGCTACAGATGAACGTTACAATACTAAATATGGTGTTTACGAACCAAACTGTGGCTTAGATAAAGTTAAAATGAGCTGGGGTCATGATGAATATTTATATCAAATCATGAAAGATTATTTACCAGAACCTGCGCTATATATGATACGGTACCATTCATTTTACTCGCAACATAGAGAAAATGATTACCTACATTTAATGACAGATAAGGATGTTGAATTATTTGAATGGGTAAAAAAGTTTAACCCTTATGATTTATATTCAAAAGCACCAGTACCACCAAATGCGAAAGAATTATTACCGTATTATAAGGAATTAGTCGCAAAATATATCCCTGAACAGTTGAGTTTTTAAGTTGTGTTATTTTAAATTTTGCAATGCTCTAGCAATTTTTTACTAGAGCATTTTTTTGCTATTTATTTTCTAACCTAACTCACTATCTCATGTATACCGCTATCACCTTTATTGCTTTTACGGCTTTTGTTGCATTTTATTCATGGTTTAAACTCCGAAAAGAAAAACTAGACTCAAAAGATGGGTATTTTCTTGGGGGCAGAAGTTTAACGGGGGTTGTCATTGCAGGATCCATGTTACTAACCAATATATCTACAGAACATTTAATTGGAATGAATGGGTCTTCCTACAAAAACGGATTTATTATTATTGCGTGGGAGGTAACCTCTGCTATTGCCTTAGTGGTTGCCGCTATTTATTTTGTTCCTAAATATTTAAAAATGGGCTTAACCACCATTCCAGAATATTTAGAAAAAAGATTTGATAGTACTACCAGAACCTTAGTGGCGCTATTTTTAATGGTATCATTTATTGTAACCTTACTTCCCATAGTACTTTATACGGGGGCTATCAATATTGAAAGTATCTTTAATATTTCTGAAGTTTTAAATGTCTCTAAAGAACAAGGCCTTTGGATTACCGTAGTTTCTATTGGTGTCCTAGGATCTATCTATGCCATTTTTGGAGGCTTAAAGGCAGTGGCTGTTTCAGATACGATTAATGGGTACGGTTTACTTATTGGCGGATTAGCCATCCCGATTATAGCATTGGTAAGCATTGGTGATGGTAATCCAATAGCGGGTTTAACCAAAGTATATAACCATAGTCCAGAAAAATTTAATGTAATAGGCGCTAAAGATTCGGTACTTCCCTTTGAGGTACTCTTTACGGGGTTGATTATTAATCAATTATATTTTTGGAGCATGAACCAAACCATTGTTCAGCGTGCTTTAGGAGCTAAAAATTTAGTAGAAGCTCAAAAAGGATTATTGTATACAGGTGTTTTGAAAATACTAGTACCTATAATTATTATCCTTCCCGGGGTCATCGGGTTTTACTATTTCGGAGATTCTTTATATGACAAACAAGATATGATCTATCCGGAACTGATAAAAAAGGTACTTCCTATAGGTCTTGTCGGTATTTTTGCAGCCATAGTTATGGGGGCTGTTTTAAGTACTTTTAATAGTGTGTTAAATAGTGCAGCAACTATATTTAGTATCGATGTGTATAAACGTCATTTTGGAAGAAATGCTACAGATAAAAAACTCGTTAAAATTGGGAAGCTTACTTCTGCAGTTTTAGCCGTTTTCGCTATTCTTGTGGCGCCAATGGTGGCCAATGCACCAGATGGTTTGTATCAACTTTTACAACAATTAAACGGAATTTTCTTTATCCCGATTGCATCAATTATGTTAGCAGGCTTTTTTCTAAAAAAAATATCGGCGACTGGTGCGAAGGCTGCTTTATTTATAGGTTTGGCCTTCTATATTCTGACCACTTTTGTTTTTAAGCTTAATATACATTTTGTGCATCTCTGGGGAATAGAATTTGTATTAAATGTTATTGTAATGTTTGCAGTTTCTTATTTCTACCCCAACCATAAGAAAAGTGTTGAAGAAGAACATGATTATGTAGAAATGAAAGAATGGAAATATACAAAACCAATGGCGATAGCACTTTGTGTGATTACGGTTTTAATTTACGTGCTTTTAGGAACTAACTAACTAACTAACTAACTATTTAAAATTCACTATTATGAGCAAACCAGCAATTGTTTCTAAATCGGTTTTGTTGCCATTTATATTAATAACCTCTCTTTTTGCTTTATGGGGCTTTGCGAATGCCGTTACTGACCCTATGGTACAAGCTTTTAAAAAAGTGTTAGAGCTATCTAATTCTCAGGCAGCATGGGTGCAAATGGCATTTTATGGTGGTTATTTTTGCATGGCATTACCTGCAGCATTATTCGTAAGAAAATATTCCTATAAAACAGGAGTGTTAATAGGCTTAGCCTTATTTGCAGGAGGAGCGCTTTTATTTTATCCCGCAGCAATAACACAGCAATTTTGGTTCTTTTGTTTGGCACTTTATATTCTAACCTTTGGCTTAGCTTTTTTAGAAACTACGG
Organism: Cellulophaga baltica; assembly: GCF_900102165.1. GTDB lineage: Bacteria > Bacteroidota > Bacteroidia > Flavobacteriales > Flavobacteriaceae > Cellulophaga > Cellulophaga baltica. Next base: position 56,310 of record NZ_FNBD01000002.1, on the reverse strand, counting down.
CAAATCCTTATGTTTTGGCAATGGGAGCTCCAGAAACGGCAACTTTGCGGCTAAATTTAGCACAAGCTTTTAACCCAGTAGGTTTATTATTGGGACTTTTAGTGGCACAACAATTTGTACTTAAAAAATTACAATCAGATGATGTGAAAAATTTTAGTGCCCTTGCAGAAGCCAAGAAAGCATTGATCCGTACCTCAGATTTAATGGTGATTAGGGATCCTTATGTGATCTTAGGATTGGTAATCTTGGGCGTATTTGTGCTCATATTGGTGAGTAAAATGCCACAAGCAAAGGAAGATGGAGCCATACCAAGTCTATCTACCACCTTTAAAGATCTAGGTAAGAACCACAAATATGTCTTAGGGGTTATTGCTCAAATCATGTATGTTGGGGCGCAAATAATGTGTTGGACCTATATATACCAATATGCAGAAGCTATGGGTATGTCTAGTGAAGATGCGGCCAACTATCAATTTGCTGCATTCTTCTTATTCATGATAGGTAGAGCTATAGGTACGTACCTACTTCGCTTTTTGAGTTCAGGAAAGTTATTGATGTATTTTTCAATCCTTGCGGCAGTCTTTGCTTTAGGAACTGTATTTATTGATGGTATTTATGGACTGTATTGCTTGGTAGCGATATCCTTTTGTATGTCTTTAATGTTTCCTACAATCTACGGTATTGCCTTGCATGGCTTAGCGGAAGAGGAATCAAAGATAGGAGCTGCAGGCCTAGTTATGGCTATTGTAGGAGGGGCCTTAATGCCTAAGCTTCAAGGAATGATTATAGATTTGGGAGGTAATAAGGTCAATGATATAAAAATTGCGGGGGTTTCAGAAGTGAATTTTTCATTCGTACTTCCATTGGTATGTTTTGTATTCATAGCGTATTATGGCCGCCTGGTGTACAAGAAGTACATGAAGTAACTAAAGCTTGTTCTTTATTGGAATACTCTATGAAATAATAAACCACCAAAAATTGCTTTTTGGTGGTTTATACATTCGTCTTAACAGAATTTGCAATAAGAGTACTCTCTTAAAAAAAGTATACTCTGTGATTTAGAATTTTACAATTCTTGAATCTCTTTTTCAATTTCCTCTTTCTTCTTGCCTGTTTTTTCTTGAAGTTTTCCAATCATCTCGTCAAACTTTCCTTCAGTATAGGTAAGGTCGTCATCGGTAAGTTTTCCATATTTTTGTTTAAACGTACCTTTTACTTGTTTCCATTTACCTTCTAATTGTGTCGTATTCATATCTTTATTTTTTAGATTATTATTTTTGTATACCCTAAAATTAAGAATGATTACGCGAAGAAATTGCTCCATTAGCGTTAAGTTTTAACGGGATGCATTAAGCAGTTGTTTTTATTAAAACATGTATCCTATACCTGCAGAGAAATAAGAATTATGAACGTCTGTGTCTTTAATTAATTCAGAGAAACCGTACGTGTATCTTGCTTGAATAAAGAAAGATTCTGCAAACTTATATTCCAAGCCAGATGTTAATTGAAAATCAAAATCTCTTACAGCATCCGTGTCAATATCACCATCATCATTTGTTGGTTGAAAATCTACTTCTTCATTTACTTTAAAACCAAATTGAGGTCCAGCTTGAATGTTTAATCCGTCTACCAAATAAACTTTCAGAAGTACAGGAACTTGAATGTAATCTATTTGATATTCTGCATCTGCTCCGTTCGCATTGTCATTTAAATCAAAACCTTGTCCTGAATAAAATACCTCTGGTTGTAGTGATAATGTTTCCGTTAATGGCGCTTCTGCTACAAGACCTGCATAAAAACTTGTTCTACTATCTGGACTGTCAAAATCATCACCGGCCACGGTAGCAAAGTTGGCTCCACCTTTAATACCTATTTGAAATTTATCCGACCATGATTGTGCAAATAGAGAAGAACCCGCTGTCATAAATACTAATAATGCTACTACTTTTTTCATAATTTTTATGTGTTTAAAATTTTATAAATTGTTTTTAATTTTGGTCAAAACTAAGTCTCAAGAATAGAAGAATTTGAAACAATCAAAACACTTTTTGACGCTAAAAAAAGTGCTTTGTTAAAATGTTTTAAGGGCATTTTTAAGTACAGAATTTAAATGTAGAGCAAAAAAAAAGGCTGTCTATTTAGACAGCCTTTTTACCATATCAAATATGTTATTATTTATCAGAACGATCATCAAAAGAATCGTAACTCAAACGTTGTCCTCCAACAGATAAATCGGCCATAACTCCAGCTTTCGGCATTGCAAATACAACGACACCGTCACTATAGTTAGCATTTTTTGAGGCTCCAGATTCTAACACTACTGCAGATGCTTCTGCAGAAAAAGTAAGCTCATCATCTTTAAATTTAGCTAGAGCTTCTTCTGTTTCAAAAAAGATAATTTCAGAAAGTGCTTGTCCACCAGCTTGTAGCCCTATATCTACTTTTTTAAGATCTGCTAAACCTACTGGTTTTCCGTTCTCGTATACAACTCCGTTTCCAGAAGCCCCACCGATGATAAGTGCTCCCTCACCAACATTTGGAAAAATTACGTAAGCTGTAGAATTATCCATGAATGTTTTTAAGCCTTTGTCCGTTTTCACCATTTTCATTTTAACTTTTTCAGCATCTTTCATAATTTTTGCTTCTTTCTCTGTTTGAGAAAATCCACTGAAAGTGGTGAAAAGTATTGCTCCTAATAATATTGTTTTTAAAGTTTTCATATGTGTTTTGTTTTTAATTATTACTACCACAAAATTAGAAAGCTCCTTCGTTACAATTTAGCTTGATTACCGATTTTCTTGACGCAATGAAATCGAGTTTATTAAGAGAATTATAAAATATTTACTACAATATAAAAACTCCTTAATTTCATACCTTATTATATAGGGGTGCTTGTTTGAAATCAAAATTAAGAAGGTACTTTTTTTTATTCTATAAATGCCAATTTTACATTTATGGAACGCATCAAAACTTATTTCTTTCGAGCAAACGTAGCTGTTGTGATAGTTCTAATTTAGTGAAAAATTAAAATTATGAACGTACAAGCATATTTAGCCTTTAATGGCAATTGTCAAGAAGCCCTAAGCTTTTATGGGGATATATTTAACGCAGAAATTAAAAACCGTCAGACCTATGAAGACAAAAAAATAGATGTTCCAGGTAATTATCGGAAGAAATTACAGCACGCAGAGTTAAAAGGTAAGGGCGTTAATTTTATGGCCTACGATGCCTCTCCGGATACTCCAATAAATAACGGAAGTCAAATTCATATGAGTGTGGACTTAGATACCGTAGAAGAAGCTGAGAAGATTTTTACTAAACTCTCTAGTGGAGGACAAATCCATCATGAATTTAGAGAGCGAGAATGGGGACATTTTGGAAGATGTAATGACCAATACGGAATTAGTTGGATGGTAAATTGTGATAAATAAAAAAAACAGAATTATGCAGATAATATATGAGTACCATGACGTTGCTTCAAGTGATCGATTGGAAGCAATAGTGAAGGAAAAGTTAGATAAATTAAAAGATAAATATGATATGTTGATTAGAGCAGATGTATTCTTTAAAGAAGAAAATACATCTTCCGATGAAACTGGCAAAATTTGCAATATTCGCTTAAGTTTACCGGGACCCCGTTTATTCGCGGAATCTAGTCATGACAACTTTCAAAGCTCTATTAGCGAAACAATTAATGAGTTAGAAAGACAGTTGCGAAAGAAGAAAGAAAAGATGCAACAGCATTAGATTTAAATGATACTTAGAAAAAGCCTTGAGAACCATCTCAAGGCTTTTTTTGTAGCGATAAGATTCAAAAAAAAAGTAATCAGATTAATAACACATAAAATCTGGACTTAGATTTGGACATCTAAAAATTATACATATGAACTCCACTATAGAAGAACAATTACAGTTATTAAAAGAACAGGCTTTAAGAAGAGAAACGCAAATTAGTGCGTTTAAGAAATCGTTACTTTCTAACTATGATTCATTGGTATTATCCAACGGTTTGGATGAATTAAGAGATGTAAACATTCTAATTCTTGATTGTGATTATACCAATAGAAATATGTTAAAGCTTATTGATGAGGCTTTTGCGGTCAAAGATGATCATCATTTAGTAGATAGAGTTGAGCTAGATACGCTAGTGATTAACAATTTGGCATGCGTAAAAGAATTTCAATCTTTAAAAGTTGCCATGGGCAGCATCAGAAGCTCAAATAAAGCTAGTGCGTTGAATATATTAGGATCAAATGCTAGTATAGAGCAAAGATTTTAATCGTACAAATTATTTAAAAATTCAAAACCACTCCCGATGACTAAGATTCAAGAAGTAGACGATTCTGCGATGTGTATTTCAAGAAAAAAGAAGGGGAGGGGTTTTGCTTTTTATGATGAAGATGGTATAAAAATTCAAGACAAGAAAATCTTAAAGAGACTTAGAAATCTTGTCATACCACCTATGTGGTCCGATGTGAATATTTGTCGTTTTGATGATGGTCACATACAGGCCATTGGTCGGGACCTCAAAGGCCGAAAGCAATACATTTACCATTCTGTCTATGAGAAAAATAGACAAGAGGCAAAATTTAAAAAGATGTTAGATTTTGCAGATCATTTACCTAGAATTAGAAAGAGAGCCTATAAAGATTTACAAGCAAATGAGTGGGGCAAACGTAAGTTATTAGCATTAATCATACTTATCTTGGATGAATATGGGGTGAGAATCGGTAATAAACATTACCGGAATGAAAATGAAACATTTGGATTAACCACCTTACGTAGAAAGCATTTGAATTTTGAAGGTGATGAGTTAATCTTTAAATTTAAAGGCAAAAGCAATCAAGAAAGAGAAGTGCATATTGATGACGCAGATTTGATCCCATTTATAAAAGAAACAGCTAATCTACCTGGTTACGAAATCTTTAGATATAAAGATCAAGCCGGAGTATTTCAAGATGTGGATAGCGAAGAAGTAAATACCTATATCAATACCTTTATGGGAGAAAGTTTTTCTAGTAAAGACTTCAGAACATGGTCTGGTAGTAGACTGGCTATAGAATGCTATGATTATGCTTTGAAAAATCAAGCAAAAGGTACCCGCAGAAAGTTTAGCAATATGGTCATTAAAATGGTAGCTGAAGAACTGGGGAACACACCATCGGTATGTAAAAATTATTATGTGCATCCGGCAGTATTCAATGCAATAGATACGAAAGAGGTTCCTAATCCAAATCCTTATAAAAATACCCGCAGTACATACAAACTTTCTGCTAGTGAACGGTTAGCCTATCAAATTATTAAGGACAGTTATTAGGAGCACTATTTTTTAAAGTCGATTGTTGCGTATTGACAACGATATCGTAAAAGAAATTATAATAAGTACAGGCGACTTCTAACGCTAAACTTTTGACAAATATAAATTGTTTAGGCTAACTAATAATTGGGCAATGCTATTTTTAGGTAAAATTGAGGCTGAATTATTCGAGGGAAGTTCTACTCTATAAATACCTCGCTTCTACAAAAAAAATCCTGAAATTCCACGAAACAGGTATACTTCCGATATTTACCATTATTAATTGTATTTTGTTAACAGAGTGCTAATTAATTTGCTTCTTTTGCATGGGAACATAACGATTATAATTAACTTCTAAGATAATACCCTCTCAGCTTTAGGTCAAACTATACGTGGGTGTAATTTTTTAAGGGGTTTATTTAACTAACCCTATGTAGTCGTACTTTATTATTACTAAATTGACTTTTTTAATCTTGTATCAGCGGGATTTAAATAAACTACAAATCTCCAGAATATAATGGAGATCATAATTAGTAGGGTTTAGTCTTTTAATGATGAAAAATCTAAGTATAGCCAACAATAGATTGGTGTAGTGGATTTATGAACTTGGTCATTAGCTTGGCAACTAGTATTTAGTTGAATCGTTAAAAGAGGACTTTATGAATTTACAATTTCGAAAAATTGCCATTGCAGATGACGATGAAGATGATAGATATATCTTTCAAGAAGCATTTGAGTCTTTAAATCTAGGCTTGGAATTATTTCAATTTAAGGATGGGATGGAATTAATGAATTATTTGAATTGTTCCTTGAATGAATTGCCTAATTTTTTGTTTTTAGACTTAAACATGCCTAAGAAAAATGGTTTAGAATGTTTACAAGAAATTAGAGCTAATGAAAGATTAAAAGGGCTGCCAATAAGTATTTACTCTACTTCTAATTCGGACAGAGATATTCAAGAAGCCTATGCGTTAGGAGCTGATATTTACTTAACGAAACCGACTAGCTTTAATTTGCTTAAAAACTCTTTAGAACGTCTATTTACAAGTAGTTGGGTAAAAGAGATGACGAAGCCTAGCAAAAAAGAATTTATTTTTAACCTGTATTAGAAACAACATAAAATTTATTTTTCTGGAGATTACAGTGGCTTAGAGGACAATATGATTGCAAATATTAATTTTTTGAGCTTAATTTGGAGTAATCATTAAATAAGTATAAACGTAGTTATGAAGCGTATTGTGGTTAATTCTTTGCCCTTAAAAGATGTTATTAATGATATTGCGAAAGCATTAGATACAGAATTTGTTCAAAAATGTGATCAATTTATATTATCAGTTCCGGAACACTACGGCCGTGGTGAAATAATGGGAGTGAACTTTAAAAATAACATGGGAATTTTAATCTATAATTGTGAGTTCAAAGAAGATTTTGAAATTCAATTTGTCATAAAAGAAGTACATCCCTTAAAATTTTTATTTTGTCTGGAAGGCACTTTGGAACATAAGTTTGCGGAAGATGATCACAGACATTCTATCGTACAATATCAAAATGCAATTGTATCTAGTAGTAAGCACAATGGACATATATTATGTTTTAAAAAAAACCAGAAAACCATATTTTATAGTTTAGAAATAGATCGCCTCAACTTTTTAGAACATTACCAATGTGAGATTGATAGCCTTTCAGATACATTACAGCATTTGTTTAGAGATGAAGCAGCAGATAACGTTTTTTATTATGATGGTTTTTATAGTCTAGAATTAGCAACTTTATTTACAGAAATTCAAGAGTTTCAACACGGAAGCTTTCTCAAGAAAACTTTTCTAGAAGGTAAGTCCTACGAAATATTGACAAAACAGATAATTCAATATGAAGACGATTTAAAGAATGAAAGCAAGCGGACTTTACTTCGTATTTCTGAAATAAAGAAAGTAAGAGAAGCCATTATTTTGATTGATACTGATGTGGCCACCTATAAAAATTTGAAAGTAATATCTGTTACAGTAGGACTTAATCAAAGTAAGTTGCAGTATGGCTTTCAGTATTTCTTTAAACAAACTATTCATCAATATATTCAAAACAAACGTTTAGAGCAGAGTAAAGTTTTATTAATTCAGCAAGAGAATTCTATTGCGGACGTCATGTTTTTATTAGGTATAACAAGCAGGAGTTACTTCTCTAAATTATTTAGGGATAAATATGGGATGACACCTTCTTATTATAGAGATAATTTCAAAAAAATAATTGATAATAAAAAGTAGTTAAAATATTTTTGTAGTGATAGCTTAGTACTTATTTGCTGCTTTTTTGTTCATATGATTTTCTGCCAAATCTGTTAGGCTTTCATTAATTTCGTATACTTGGTTTAGTGTGTCATTTAAAAGAGAAGTGATCGAAGTTAATTTAAGCTCTTTGGCGTAGCTTAGAGCAGTATCATAACATGCTATTTTGTAATACTCAATTTTTTGTAATTCGGCAATAATCCCCGCATCTTTAAGCTCTGATTTAATGTCTTTATTTAAAAATAGCGTAATCTGTTTGATTAGGCTCGTCATCACCTCTGAAGTTTTAGTTGTATGTAGTATTTCTAGTACTTGGCCGACTTGACCTATTTTGATACTTTGAATTGTAGTCTCTTGCAAATGCAAATGAAGTAATTTCAGAAGGTACTTGTCTTTAGCACAGAATATAATTTTAGGTAGAATTTGAAGTAATTGTAGTTCAATATCTAGTAAATCTTTTACTTGATATTCTAAAAGATGAGTAAGATGTTTCATGGCGTATGATTAGTTGCCAAAGGTCGTCACGTAAAGATTTGTAAAGTACTCTTATAAATCTTTTAATTACTCCTAATACATCAGTATTTGAAATAGTTAGCCTTACACTCCCGGGAAACATTTTTTTTATACATACTATGATGATCAACATTTATAAACCTACATAATTACCTGTGTCAAATTTATTTCTAGAGATTTATTTCATTTTTTTTAATTTTAGGTAGAGAACCTTTTTGCTATAAGTTTAAATTCTTCTTTACAGAATTATATATAGTTGAAATAAAAGTTAAAAATTCGATAATACGACAAATATCAGTATATTTGGTAAACCAGTTTGGAAAACCAATTTTATAAAATTTGCAGTGCTCTTAATTACGCATCGTGACGGTTCTCTAATCCTAATTCATTAAGAATTTTACATAAACCAAATAGCATGAAAAAGAGTTTTATCCTTTTATTTTTAAGTCTTGCACTATTTTCGCACCAAGAAAAAGTAGTAGCCCAAACTTTAAACGCTAGTACAGCCCAAGAATTACAAGACGCTATCGCTGAGGCGAAAGCAGGAAACGAAATTGTTCTTCAAAATGGGGTTTGGAAAGATATTCAAATTAAATTTTATGGAGAGGGAACAGTAGATAAGCCGATTATATTGCGGGCAGAAACACCTGGGAAAGTAAGCATAGAAGGAGTATCTAATTTAAAATTAGGAGGAAAGTATCTTGTTGTTAGGGATTTACATTTTAAAAATGGATATACGCCTTCAAATAGTGTTATTCAATTTAAAATTAATGAAGATTCTATTGCAAACCATAGTAGGATTACCAATTGTGTAATAGATGAATTTACACAACCAAACAGGGAAGTGTCAGACCATTGGATAGAGTTTTGGGGAAGAAATAACCAATTAGATCATAGTTCTATTGTTGGGAAATCAAATTTTGGACCTACAGTTCGAGTCTTTCTAAAAGGAAACGAGCATGTAAACAATCACCATCAAATTGTATATAATCATTTTGGCCCTAGACCCCGTAAGGGTGGGCCACATGGCGAAACTTTACAGATAGGGAGTAGTCATACTTCAATGACCCCATCATATACGAATGTTTCTAATAATTTTTTCGACAGGTGTAATGGTGAAGTTGAAATAATTTCTAACAAGTCTAATTTCAACGAGTATCGTAATAATATTTTCTTTGAGAGTGAAGGTTCTTTAGTTTTAAGACACGGTAACTATTGTACTATAGATGGGAATGTATTTATTGGAAATGATGATTCTGAATTTATAGGAGGTATTCGGGTGATTAATACGGGGCATTGGATTACGAACAACTATTTCTACAAAATAAAGGGTAATGAGTTTAGAAGTGCCTTAGCAGTAATGAACGGTATTCCTAAATCGCCACTTAACCGATACAACCAAGTTACAGATGTGGTGGTGGCTTATAATACATATATAGATTGTAAATCGCCATTTCAATTTGGTGTAGGAACTAATATTGATAAAAAGGATGTTTTACCAGCTTCAGAAATTCGTTCAGCCAGACCAGAACGCATGCTTCTTGCTAACAATTTAGTTTATAATCATAAAGAAGATCAATACCCGATTGTAAATTATGATGATGTTGGGGGTGTGACTTTTAAAAATAATATTTTAAATAGTGAAAATAAAAGTGGTGTTACTAGTGATGGAATTAGTACTAAAGTTTTCGAGGTAAAACAAGTATCAGAAGATCTTTATATACCTACAAAAAACCAAGAAGATGTATTTCATGGTTTCGATTTTGAAACTATTAAATCAGATCTTTTCGGAGCGGATAGGCAAAAACAAAATAGTATTGGAGCAATAAGCTTACCAGTATCAGGAAACCAAGTTTTAGTTCAAAAAAATCTTTATGGTTCTAAATGGTTTTCAACAGAAGCATCCAATTATACCCCTAAAACAATAGCGGTAAGCTCAGCGAAATCATTGATATCTAAACTTAAGAACGCACATTCTGGAGACATTTTATCTTTAAAATCTGGAGTTTATAAAATCAACACTACATTGTTAATTGATAAAAATATAACAATTACTTCTTCGGATAAAGATAAGAAAGCCGAATTGCGATTTGCTACAGGAATTACAGGGTTTGAAATGCACCCTAAAGGAATATTAAATTTAGAAAACATCAGTATAAAAGGAGACAAAACACAAGATGCGATAGTTACCTTGGATAAAAACATGTCTAAAGCCTTCAACCTTTTTATAAAAAACACAGAGATTTCAAAGTTTAAAAGTGTTATTAAAGCCTACAAAGCATCCTTTGCAGATACGATAGCAATAGACAACAGTAATATTAAAGATTGTTTAACGGGGATTCTTTTAAATACGGAGACGGATGCAAAAGGCGATTATAATGCAGAGTTTGTTTTTATCACGAATTCTACCTTTGATCAGGTTCAATCTTCAGTTTTAAATTATTATCGAGGAGGTTATGATGAGTCTACTATCGGAGGAAATTTAGTATTGAAAAATAATACATTTACCAATAGCGGTCAAGCCGATGAAAGTGGCTTGTTAATTCAGAATCACGGAATTGTAAATGTTATTTTTTCTGATAACACATTTAGAGACAACCCAGTAAAAGAGATCGCTATATTATGGGGAGAAAAAGGCCAAAAGCCAGTAAATAATGTTACTGAAAATTCTGGAGAAATTAGAATAGAACAAAACTTGAAACAAAAACTAATGTACTAGATACACCTGTTATGACTAATTTTAAGATCTATTTTATTACATTTTTACTAATTTCTGTATATGGTTTTTCTCAAACGATACCAGCCAATGAAGTAATAGCTGCTGAAGACTTAATCAATTATTTAACCCCAGAGGTTAAAGCAAAATTAAGTAAAGAAGGTGCAATTACAGAAGCTAGTTTAGCACAATACTTTCGCGATAAATTTTCTGAGCGTTATTTCTTTGACTTCAAAGATATTGATACGCGTTTTCAAGCCTATAATACTATTTATATAGGAGTTGAAAAGTCTCATGAAGAAAATGCCAAGGATCATATGGGCAAGTATTTAGGCCCTGCACAATGGAAATTACCTTTTGATTATTTAAATGGGACACCTGTAAACGCTTATGCACTGCGCCATTTAGCACGCCAACATAAAATGGTAGATGTGGCATATCAGTACTATTACCAAAATAAAGATCCAAAATATATTACTTATTTCAAAGACCAGTTGCAATCATTAAATGGAGCCTTGCAAGCAAATGAGTTTGAAAAAATAGAAGATGGGAATGGCGTATATGAAGTGTTTAGATCTGGTTACCGGGTTTTAAATTGGTTGCAGATTCATAACCTATTTTTAGGACAAGAAGCGTATACAGATAAGGACCAGTTAACCACTATTGCCACCTTATTACAGCATGGAGCGCATTTGTATCAGCATAATCCTGAGTTTGCTTCAGGAAACCATCAAACCAGAGGAATGTCTGCGCTTGCTATGATTTCTATGTTGTTCAGAGATTTTAAAGATACAGACACCTGGTATGAGCATTCCATGTTGCTTTTAGAGCAACATATGTCTAAGGAAATTAATGATGATGGTTTTCAATTTGAACGTTCTATTCATTACCATATGAGCGATATTGATAACTATTTTTATGTGTATCAATTAGCTGAAATTAGCGAGTTAACGGTAAAACCGTTTTGGAAAGAACGCCTAAAATCACTCTTCATCACCCTTACAAAAATTGCATATCCAAATAAAACAGCTCCTGTATTGTCTGATGATACAGATAACCCTTGGGCCACTTATAACGATATTTCAGGAGCTTTAACCCTTGGATATTTACTCTTTGAATCTCCTAACATTGGTCATTTTGCGAATGATCATGTGGAGCGTAAAATGTTTTGGTATGTAACCAATTCCCAATTAAAAATGTTAACGCATATTGAAGGGCAAGAACCAACAATGAAGTCGGTTGAGTTTCCTACGACAGGATATTATGTGATGCGTGAAGGCTGGAGTCCTGAGGATAAAATGATGGTAATTTCTGCTGGACTAGATGCTGATAAGCCAGATCACCAACATGGTGATATGCTAGGAATCCAAGCTATGGCACATGGAAAAGTTATGCTGCCAAACTATCAAGTACGTTATTCTTTGGAAGATTATGATTTTTTTAAAAATTCTATGGTTAAAAACGTAGCACTAGTAGATGATGAGTTACAAGGCAAGCAGTATACTTCAAACCAAGGAGGTAGTGGTTTTGGGAAATTTTTGGAGTTGCCACAACCAAAAGTGATTGCTTGGAAAAAGAATGAAAATTCAGATATATTTATAGGAAGTCATAATGGTTTTGAAAAAAGTGGTGTACGTTACAGTAGGCAAGTTATTTACTTAAAAGATGATTTCTGGGTTGTAAAAGATAATTTCTCATCAGCAGTGCCACATGATTACAAGCAAGTTTGGCAAGGACATTATTCTTTAGAAGAAGCTCCAAATTTAATTAGATCTAGTTTTGATAATGCTTCAGGTTTAGATATTTATCAACTTAAAAAAGCAGATACCATAAGCACTTCTGGCGCCCGTGGTAAGCAGTGGACCGTAGTTACCAAAAAAGAGCAAAGTACCTTTAGCTTTATTAGTATAGTATATCCGTACCAAGGGTATGCCAATAGAATTGATGAGAACAAGGAGAAACCCAGTTTTAGAGATTGGGTACTAAATGATACTTTCTGGAAGGCTTCTGGGGAAGAAACCTATTCATTATCTAAAGGGGAAACAGCCGTATTCTTTTCCGTAAATAAACTGGAATTTGAAAAAATAGTTTTAAATTTTTCTATAGTATCAGATCTTATAGTGACCCTCAAGGATAGGAAGCTAAAGGTACAAGCTATCGGAGAACAGGAGACTGAATTATCGTTTCAAAATAAATCAACTAAAAAATCTATGATGTTAAAGCCTGGAGAGACAGTAGCATTTAGTATTAAATAGAAGTAGCTGATTTATTTGTTAAAACCATTTTAATAGAGGAATTTTGCCAATTATATTTAAATTGAAAGCAGACCTTTATGGAGATTGAAAAATTTATTTTCTGTCTTGAAGCCGTTCCGGATGTAGATGTTGATAGCACTACGGAAGTGGTGAATACTTTGGAAGATATCGCCTTAAACCAAGGTATTGCAAGTATTTATAAAACTTGTGATACTATTGAAGGATTAGAACAGAGCTTGAATGACTTGTTGTATGAAGATCATAATTTTAAAGATTACGAAATTATTTATCTCGTGATGTCAGGAGAGCCTAATAATGTGCTGTTGAATGACTATTATTATAGTATTGAGGAAATCGCAGAAATTTTTGAAGGTAAAATGAATGGGAAAGTGATACACTTTGCCAATGAAAAAATCTTAGACTTAACAGATGAGGAATCCCAGTATTTTTTAGATGTTACTGGAGCAAGAGCAATATCAGGATATGGAGCGAAGCAGGATGCAATTTCTAGTATAGCAACTATTGACAGAGTATTTTTTAGCTTGTACCAAGAGAACGATGATTTTACGGAAGTTGTAGAATTGATGTTTCAAAAGCATTACAACCTCTGCAAGCTACTAGATTTCAGATTGTATTATTAAAACTGATTTTTTGGTGCCTTGAGAAGATTCAGAATTGCTAGTACTATTTTTAACATTAAAATATTAAGACTACGCCGTTAAAATGCTGGAGTTTATACTGAACTGAAAAGGATCCTTTTTCAAGGACCCTTTTTTACTAAACTAACTCAACTATAGTCTCAACTCAACTTCAAACTAGATTTTTAATACCCAGAATTCTGCAATAGTGAAGGAGCTTTTTCAACCTCAGTAGCAGGTATCGGTAAATAGTAATGTTTTTGGAACCAAGGTCTTGTCACCACAGTGTATTCCGTATTTGACAAAGTACCATCAGGTGCTTTTGTCCAAGTAAGTCCTTGAATAGGGAATCCCAGATGCTCTTCGTTCATCCAACGTCTTTCATCAAAAAAGTTATGCCCTTCAAATGCAAGTTCAATTCTTCGTTCTCTTTTAATTGCTTCTTTTAGTTCTTCACCAGCAGCTGTGATAGCTGGTTGCAATGCTCTACTAGAAATTTTATTTACAAAAATTCTAGCGCTATCATCATTACCTAGTTCCGCTTGCGCTTCTGCATAGTTAAGATATATTTCAGCTAAACGATATAGAATAAAGGGGCGCTGTGCAGCTATGTCTGTTGGCGCGGTAAGGCTTTCATCTTGAAATTTTCTAATATTATACCCGGTTTTAGAAGAGTGTTCTTGATTTACGCCAATCCCTTCTACAATACCATTGGGGGAGTCAGGACCATCGGGTGTTGTTGCGCTAGGAGTATCCGCAAGGGCATAATCTACCGTGCGGCCTCGAAACTGTGCTCCTTGATAATTCAAATCAGCATAGTAGCGCATTTCTCTATTAGCATTTGGGTTTGCAGGATCATAAATACTTCCTGCGGCGTCAGTACGTGTACCATCTGCCATATTAAACTGTAAGGCAAAATTATGAGTAGGTGATGATAATCCCCATCCTCCATAACCGCTTGGGGATTGTGTTTGGTCCCAAAGCGAATTTACATCCGTTCCAAAATCATAATAGGCAGCACTAAAAGGTCTAGCAAAAAGAATGTCCTCATTTGGGGCTAAAAATAAATTCTGATAGTCCGTGGCATCGCTTACGGCAATTAGGTCTCTGGCACCAACCATGTCAATAACCGCTTTGGCTGCATCTGCAGCATCTTGCCACTTGCTTGCTTTGGCATAATCATATAAAGGACCATTTGGAGCCGTACTAGGATCATGTAGCTTACTAGCGGCATATAATAATGTTCTAGATTTGACAGCTAATGCTGCTAGTTTAGTTGCTCTACCAAACTCTACATCCGGGCGACTCTCAGGAAGGACTGCTGCAGCCTCATCTAATTCGTTCACTATAAAAGTTACGCACTCTTCATAACTGTTACGTACCAATTGAAAGTTATCATCTAGTCCTAAGGCGCGCTCTAAAATAGGTACACCGCCATAATATTTCAGTAATTTACTATAAGCATTTGCTCTTAAAAATCTCATTTCAGCTTTTAGGATAGCAACATGTTCAGGATCTTTCTGCATGGCTTCACTTTCATCAATGCGGTCCAAAAATTCATTAGCTAGCCTTATGTAATCCCAATAGTTTCTCCATTTTTCATTTAATATTCCAGCATTACTGTCGGTCCAACCCGCTCTTAAACGGAATAGATCAAGGTTTTTGAAATTGAATTTAGCTTCAAAAGATCCCGCTTCAATATTAAACCTTCGTGACCACCATTGGGCTTTATTTATACCCCAACTTTCAGTACTATTGTATACAGTGTATACTAGCCTTTCTACTTGTACGGGGTCACTATATATAAGATCTTCAGCAAACGCATCTGAAGCTTCAACATCTAAAATATCTTCACAACTTAGTGTTGTAAGCATGCTAAAAGCGACGAATAGATATATAAATTTTAGTTTTTTCATGGTGCTACATTTTTATTTTAATAAATGAGGGTAGTTGATAATGTTGGATTAAAAGGAAAAATTTAAACCCAACGTGTATGTTTTTAAAGATGGGTAGGTACTACCTCTAAAGTTGTTGTAACCATCTGCTTCAGGATCTAGACCCAGTTTGTAAACATCAGAAAACATGGTAAGTAAATTGAAACCTCTGGCAAATATTTTTATGTCACCTACTTTTATAACATCTTTAGATAAGGTATAGCCAATCTCTACTTCTTTCAATCTTAAAAATGACGCATCTTTTAACCAGAAATCTGCTCCTTGAAATGCGTCTGCTACATTGTTTTGTTGACCGCTAAAGGAATCTCCTTGTTGAAAAGCTCTTGGATATGCAGCACTTCTGTTTTCAGGTGTCCATCTTTGGTTGTATACAAATTCTGGTTTTGCACCAGACTGATCAAAGAACACTAATGTTTCTGCTTTAGCCTGTCCCTGTAGTAAAAAGCTAAAGTTTACAGCTTTATACTTGAAGCCTCCAAAAAATCCGTATTGAACTTGAGGTACGTTAGAAGTAAATTTACGAACGCGATCTAAGGAACTAATCTCACCATCGCCGTTGGTATCTAAATAAATAGGTTCCCCTTCTACCGTATTATTCAATTTAACTTCAGTAGCATCTACCTGAGCTTGGTCTCTAAAAATACCATTCGTAGGATATACAATATAAGAATCTAATGGCCTGCCTTCTCTCTTTAACGCATCAGGAGTATCTAACGCTTCTGCTAAATATTTAACTTCATTTTTAGCTAAAGTGTAGTTCATTCCAAAGTTATAGGAAAAGTTATCATTGATTTGATCACTCCAGCTTAATTCAAATTCCCAGCCATAATTATCTACTTCTCCAATATTTTCTGCAGGTAGCGATAATCCAGCAGCATCAGGGATAGCTGCTGCTCTTGTCACTAATATATCTGTTCTATTTTGATTAAAATAATTGATATCACCATTTAATCGATTATCAAACAAAGTATAACTCAAACCAATGTTTTTCATGTAAGCTGTTTCCCATGTTACATCAGGATTCGGAACGTTATCACTTCTATACCCATTATAACTCGTGCCAGATACACCAAATACATAATAATTAGGTTGAGCAACGTTTATATCGCTACCATAATCAAAACGCGTTAAATATTGAAAAGGTCCAATACGGTCGTTACCCATTATGGCATAAGAAGCTCTAACTTTTAGCGCATTAAGCCAGCTTACATTTTCTAAGATAGATTCCTTATTTAGGGCCCAAGCTACAGCTACACCTGGAAAGGTTCCAAAGCGTTTTCCTGGTCCAAAGTTACTGGAACCATCATGACGTAACGTTAGGTCTATAAAATATTTTTTATCGAAATCATAAGACAAGGATCCAAAGTAACTTACGGTAGCAGCTTCACTAGAGATACCTGATGATTGCTGCCCTTCGTCACTTCCGGCAAATAATTCTGGATGATCTGCTGTTGGGAAATCTCTTCGTTCTGCCCAGAAATTTCGAGAATTAGAACTTTGTTGTTCATATCCAATAAACCCACTAATAGAGTGTAAGTCACCAAAAGTATTTGCGTACCTAAGTGTGGTATTTAATAGGGTTTCATCAAATTTCCAGAAACTTTCTCTTAAGATTCTTTCGTTACCTCTTTGAGAGAATCCCGTAGACGGTAAATATTCATTTGTGATTTCATCAAAAGCATACGTAGTCCAAGGTGTGTACCATGATTTTTGATCGTTATTCATCCTACGGATACCGGCATATCCATTTAAGCTTAGGCCCTTAGTTATTTTACTTAAGTCCCAATTGTATGAGAATCTACTTCTAAGATCGTTATCTACTTGTTTTGTGAAACCAGACGCATTACTTGCCATTACATACGGGTTAGATCCGTTTTCTAAGCCTACACCAGCGGGTAATCCATTAGGATAAATACCTACGCGAGTTGGTTGGTTGGTGTAAATTTGTTTGTAGATATTATTTGCATCCACTCCGGGTTCATTTGTTTCACCAAATCTTCCAGATAAATCGATTCCAATTTTAAAATTATCCGTAATCGTAATATCTAAATTAGAACGAATTTGCTTTTGTTGAAAATTCAAATCTCCAGAAGCGAACATCCCTTCTCTATCAATTAAATCGCCACTTACAAAATATTTGACATTTTCACTACCTCCAGATATAGATAAAGAGCTTCTAGATTCAGGAGCGGTTTTGGCAAAGGTAAGGTCTGCCCAATCTGTATTTGGAAAATTTATAGGATCTGTACCTGCAGCATAGTTATCAATTTGCTCCTGAGAATAGGGTGGTGCTGTTCCATTTCGAGTGGCTATTTCATTTTCATAGGTGGCAAATTGCGATGAAGACATCAATTTAGGAGCAACAGAAAAAGAAGAAATTCCGTAGGATGTAGAAAAGTTTATTTTTGGTTTTCCGTTTTTACCTCTTCGGGTAGTTACTAAAATAACGCCGTTTGCTGCACGCGTACCATAAATAGCAGCAGCACCATCTTTAAGAATGCTAATAGAGGCTATATCTTGTGGTGATAATTGAGAGAAAGATCCTTGACCCGCTGCAATACCATCAATAAGAATAAGCGGCGAATTATTCCCTAAGGTAGATTTACCTCTAATCAATAAAGAGATGTCATCATTAGATCCAGGGTAACCTCCTCTATCCGAAACAATTAATCCAGATACTTTACCCGCTAGAGATTTAGCAACATCCTTGTTAGAAGTGTTTTCTATCTCTTCGGTATTCAAAGTACTTACTGAACCGGTTAACTCTCCTCTTTTTCTAGTGGTGTACCCTAAGACTACTACTTCTTCTAAGTTTTGAGCATCAGCTTCAAGGCTTACATTCACTATAGATTGATTCCCAACGGCAACCTCTTTTGTAGCATATCCTATATAAGAAAATTGTAAGACAACAGCGTTTCCTTCCGTATTGATGCTGTAATTACCGTCAAAATCAGTACTGGTACCTGTAGTAGTTCCTTTAATTACAATACTTACACCTGGTAAGGGACCATCAGCATCGGAAACCGTACCTGTTATTGTTTGTTGTTGTTCAGAATTCCAGGATGCCATGGAGCTATCTAGCTCAAGTGCAAATCCAGATAATGGCACCAAAGTCATGGCTGTTAAAAATACGTGCAACAGGCAGTATTTTGTTTTAATGGAAGTGTAAGTTCCATTTTGTTTGCTTTTTGGTTTTTTCATAATTGTGAGTAATTAAGTGAGTTTTTTTTGAATAAACTTTAAAGATTGGTTTTAGTATTTGCATCACTCTACAAACACGTCAGGTAATGGCTAAACTTTAGAATAATTGTTTAGGGTACTTAAGTTGTACTCGTGTCTTTCGTGTTTTTAGATTGATAAAATAAACCTCTTAAATTGCGTATTTGATAAAATTTAGATTCAGTTATCAAAATAAACGGAAATTAATGCCATACTCATTATCAATTTTACCTTTCAGTAACATTATTTTAACCCTTTTGATGTAAACACGATAGAATTGGGGTAGTTTGATAAAAAATTTAGGGCTAATATGTTGATTTGCAAATTTTTGGACAGATTTTAGAGTCGCGTAATTAAATTGAAGAGAAAAGGGGGACTGAAATACATGGCCATACAAGAGCTGTAATTTGAGATCTCGTCACCCCGTAGGCATGGGATTTTTTTTAGGATAAAGCTACTGCAAACTTCTACTCACTACCTAATGAAATTTGCGTATTCAATTTTGAAACTTTTTTATGTAGTGCTTCCCCGTTAGACCAAGTTATTGTAATAGACAGTGGCTTCTTGCAAGTACCTAATCCAAAATGGATAAGGTTATTGAAACTTTGAGAATAGCCATCGCTAGTACCACCAACAATTCTCGATTGTTTATTTAGACAATTCTCTACAGATATGGTAGCACCTAGTGCCGTGGCTTCTCCAGAAGGCGCACTTTTAACAGCAACTTTTAAATAGTGGTGTTCTGTACTAGCTGTTTCGTTTTTAAACAAATGCCATTTTCCTCTATCGTGTCCCAGAAGTAAATCAATATGACCGTCATTATTATAATCAAAAGCTTCTATGCCCATTCCTATGGCCCCTAGTTCTGGGCTCACGACAATATGATCACTGATAGGAGTAAATACTCCAGCACCCATATTTAGAAATATCGTTGCGTTTATTTCGTGAATCAAATCTCCTCTAGGAACTAATATAAGATCTTGATAGCCATTATTATCTAAATCAGCTACAGTGATGCCTGCCGTATGCTCTTTAAAAAATAGCTTGTGTTTTTCAGTCACCTCTTCAAACGTGCCCTTTTTGTTTTCTAACAATATATCATTAAGCCCTTCGGGATTTGCGGTTGCTGTATAATTTTTAATCCCATGCAAGATTCCAGTTGCAGGAGACCAAATGTCTCCTGCAAGCATCCACTTGTTGTTTCCTATATAACCAATATAGGTCCCTTTTTCTGAAAAGCTGTCTGGAAATCCTAAAGCATCACTGTTTACCAATCGGATAGTTCTGCCAGAATGTGTTTCTCCAGGAAATTCATATTCATAAGCCGATTCGCCGATGTACAATGTTTTTTGTGGCCATTGCGACTGTAGGTTCTCCATATTTAGGATTTCACCAGCCTCTAAGGGATCTAATTTAAAAGGTCCCCTTTTGGTATAGAAACCGAGAATTTTTCTACTAGCATCATAAAATGTTTCTCCAACTTCAAAATCTTTGCCTCTAGTAAAGTAAAGGTCAAAGTCACCATCATTATCAAAATCTATTTCAGCGACACCCGTAACATTATCAATATCTTTTTTCAAAATTTTAGCGGTAACCTCCGTGTAGCTTAAATCACCATTGCCTTTGTATATTTTTATATTTCCATTCCCGTATAAAATGATATCTTTAATGCTGTCATTATTAAAATCTGTGATTAGCGTTTTTTGACCGTCTGCTTTAATTGCTGGTAAATTTGTAGTATGCACTAATTGGTGGTTATTACTATTCTCATAAATATAATTTTCACTTGCACCTCTTTTTTCTGCATCGGGAAAGGCAAAGTTGAGAAGATCTAGGTCGCCATCGTTATCTCCATCTATAAATTTCACGGTCCTACCGCGCATTAGGTGCAAAGGAGTTTCGAAATCGGCAACAGTGCTAAAATTACGTTGGGTATCTATTTTAAATAGTTTAGAATTTCGTGCATTACTTCCAGAACCACCACCTCTGGCAAGAATGAGTTCTAAATTGCCGTCAAAGTCATAGTCTCCTATAGCTATACCGTGCATATCGCCCATAATAAGATCATAAGGTTTTTCAAATATGCCTTTATTATTCCAAAGAACTTTTATACTAAAACCATGGTCATTTAATAAAAGGTCTAAGAAGCCATCTTGATCTAAATCAGCAATAACAGGTGCCCCCCATTTTCTTAAGTTTTTTTCCTCTCTAGGAAACTCTTTATGAACTTCCGAGAAGCTGAGTTGTTTGCTATGTTGTTGCCCATAAATTTTAGTGGCGAATGGCTGTGACAATAGGGTAATACTAAAGAAAATAAATAAGTTGGTAAGCTTTTGCTGAAACATAGATTTTATTTTTAGAGGATTTAGGATCCTTAGTCTTGTGATATTTTAAAAGTTTGATTAAATGTTGCCATGGTACTATCGTTCCACATTTGCTCTAAATACAATGGATCAAACCATAAGGGCTCTGTGTGTGTTTTGCTCCAATTCTCGGTCTCCGTAACTAGTTTTTCTAAGATTGCTGGTTGTTCAGTACTTAAGTCTGTCTTTTCGCTGATGTCATTCGTAATATTATAAAGTTTCCAAGGTTCTTGATGGACTTTTACAGCTTTCCAATCGTTTTGTCTAGCAGCAACATCAGTATAGCCTTCACGATGGCGCATGGCAAAAAGTGTCTCCTTGTCATGTGGATTTTGATTGGAAGTAAATGCCTCCCAAATATTTTTACCATCTAGAATTTTGTTTTCAGGTATAGTTGCTCCGGCTAAATAGTTTAATGTAGGATAAAAATCTAAGGAAGAAACAGGGAAATCAAACTTTTGCCCTTTAGGAACCTTGTTAGGCCAGTGAAAAAACATAGGTACTCGATAACCACCTTCCCAGGTATCTCCTTTTCTTCCCGTAAGCGGAAAGTTATTCGCTCCATGACCCGTATGTCCGCCATTATCACTTAAAAAAATAATTAAAGTATTCTCAAATTGGCCAGTTTTCTTTAAATTTTTAACGATACTACCAACCCCGCGATCTATGGCGTAAACCATAGCCGCATAGGTTCGTCTATCCTTGTCTTCAATATGTTTAAATTTATCCAGATCCTCCTTTTTAGCTTCCAGTGGTACATGTGGTGCATTATAAGCTAGGTATAAAAAGAAAGGTTTATTTTTATTCTTAGCTTCACGTATAAAACGAGAAGCTTCTCTTGAAAAGGCATCCGTTAAATATTCATTTTCTTGAAGGGTAGTGCCATTGTGTTCCAAAGGGAGTACGTAATCATTAATAATTTTCGCGCCAGCTTCTTTTTGTCGCTTATATTGTTGTCTGTATTCTTCTGGGAAATATTTATGTCCTCCAGCAAGAAACCCATAGAAATCATCAAATCCCCTATTATTGGGATGATATGCTGTTGTCTCTCCTAGGTGCCATTTGCCAATGGCGCCTGTATAATAACCAGCTTCTTGCATGGGTACGCTAATAAATTGTTCTTGAGCAGTAATTCCTTTTCCGGTAGAAGCACCATTGGCAGGTAAATTAAATTGAGAGCCAATGGTATGTGGGTATCTGCCAGTAAGCAAAGCGGCTCTACTAGGTCCGCAGAAAGGATGAGCAACATAAGCCGAAGTTAAAATAGAACCATCTTGAGCTAATTGATCAAGGTTTGGAGTGGTTATATCCGTGGACCCATTAAAACCTACATCGGCATAGCCTAAATCGTCACATAATATAAATAGAATATTTGGTGGTAGATTTAGTGGGGTTTTATATTCTGCAAGATCAGTGGTATTTTTTTCTTTTTCTTTACAACTATTAAATGTAAGTAGGCTTATAACTACAAAAAGTACTATATTTCTAATGCTCATAATGATAGTTTCTTAATTTAATTGCGCCTCATTTTTTTGCCATCCTTGGTTGAATTGCAGCATCAACTCAGCCACTAATTCCGGGTTTTCCTTCGCTATATTGATTGTTTCTGAAGGATCAGTTTTATGATTATATAATTCTATAAAAACAGGCTCGCTATCCATTTGTGTATAATCTTTCCAGACGATAAAACGGTATTCTTGGGTACGCATAGAATAGCCCATCAACCTATTTTCGAATAAATCTCTATCCCACTTATCACCTTGTTGATTCATGATGCGCTCTTCTACTTTTTCTATTAAGGGGCCGAAGTAGGTTTCACGCATTCCTTGAGATAATGGATTTGCCGCCCATTCACGTAACGCAGGAGTAGGGAATTGACTAAAAGCTGCTTTTTTCCATGGTAGGTCGGGGTTTTTTAATAGGGGTGCAAAACTTTGACCTTCCACCGTTGCAGGAATAGAAACCCCAGTTAAATCGCATAAAGTAGGATACATGTCTACAAGCTCTACTAAGGCATTTGTTTTTTTACCCCGATGTTCTTTTGCCATATCAGGAGACCAAACAATTAAAGGTACTCTTGTTGCTATCTCATAATTGGTAGCTTTTCCCCAGATTCCCATATCGCCTAAGTGCCATCCGTGATCACTCCAAAGAACTATAATTGTGTTGTCGCGGATACCAGCCTCGTCTAAAGCTGTAATCATTCTTCCTATTTGTGCATCTATATAACTTACACAAGTCAAGTAGGCGTGTTTTAGTTCTAAGGCTTGTGCGTCGTTTATTTCTCCTGCATTCGGAATATTTGCCCGCGCTCTTAATTCAAAAGAAGCATGTAATCCCATCTCAGCACCATCCTTTGGCCCTGTGGTTCTTTTGCTAATTTGATATCTTTTTCATCATACAAATCCCAATATTTTTTTGGAGCTACCCAATCCAAATGAGGTTTTAAAAAACCCAAGCCTAGAAAGAAAGGCTTGTCTCCTTCTTTAATTATATCTTTTAGCGTAGCAATGGCTAAATCTGTATTATAGCCATCCTCGTATTCATTGTCAGGCAGGTCTACAAATTCATAAGCAGGACCTCGGCCTAAACCGCTCTTTAAAGATTCTTTTCCGTATTTTTTTGCCATTTCGGCACTATTATTTTTATAAAGTTCTTGGTTTTTAACCAGTTTAAATCCTCCAGGAGTTCTTGGTGCTCTTACAGCGATACTATTAGGGTCTGCTTTTCTGCTCCAGGATAATGCTTCATCGGTATATCCAGGATGAAATATCTTACCGGTATAGACCGTTTCGTAGCCATTGGCTCGTAAATGTTGCGGTAAGGTTTTTATAGCTGGATTAAGATCCCTGAAATAGGAGTAATTTTCAATGACACGTAAGGTTTCTGGGCGTGCTCCTGTCATTACACTAGCCCTTGAAGGACTACAGATAGCTTCCTGACAGTATGCATTGTTAAATAGCAAACCATCAGCGGCCAAGGCATCAATATTAGGAGAGATAGCAATATCAGAACCGTAGGCTCCTAGTTCGGGTCTTAAATCATCAATGGCTATAAAAAGAATGTTTGGTTGTTTTTTAATTGTATCTTTTTTTACCTCTTGTTCTTTACAACTACTCAGAATAGCCAAAAGGATAAAAATTTTCAGATAATTAATCATGTTCATAAAATTAGATGGACTCAAAGTACAATCATTTAAAGGACTTGTACTTCTTGTAATTTATCTTCTTCTTAAACTATCTTACCCTAGTAAATTAATGCAATTATTTGGTTGTGCATCTCAAAGCCTTTATCATCTACAATGCTTAGATAATTCCTGGTATTATAATCATACATTGTCTTGATTGAGGGGGAGTCCTTCAAATAATGGTTAAAATAGTACCCATAATGGGGAAAAATCTTTATTTTTATCTATAATGTTTGACGTAATTTGTTCAGATAAAATAGGTTTTAACGAAAGGATATATGGTTACACTTAAAATTAATGGAAAAGAACATCAAGTAGATGCTGCGGAAGACATGCCGCTACTTTGGGTTATACGAGATATTATTGGTTTTACAGGGACCAAATTTGGTTGTGGTAAAGGTTTGTGTGGCGCATGTATGGTGTTGATGGATGGTAATGCTATTAATTCTTGTCAGCTTCCAGTGTCTCTAGCAGTAGGTAAAGAATTGATTACGGTAGAAGGCGAACAAGAAAATTTACAACGTCTTCAAAAATCTTGGGAGAAATTTAATGTACCACAATGCGGTTTCTGTCAATCAGGACAGTTAATTACCGCAACGGCATTATTAACTTCAAAAGCAAATCCAACGGAAGAAGATATTCATAATGCCATGGGGAGAAATATTTGTAGATGTGGCACCTATCAAAGGATTAAAAATGCGATTAATCATTCTGTAGAATTAAAAAATAAAGGATAGGTATGAAAGATGTACAAAATGTAAGCCGTAGAAGTTTCATTAAAGGCATTGGATTGGCTTCTGGAGGGTTAATTATAGCCTCAGGCGCAAGTCTCTTTAATAGTTGTTCTGTAGAAACAAAAGAACTTATCGCGTTTAATCCAAATTTATTTGTTCAATTAAATTCTGATGGTTCTTTAATTTTAGTAGCTTCTAGATCAGAAATGGGGCAGGGAGTACGTACTTCTTTAACGTCTGTGATTGCAGATGAGATGGAAGCTGATTGGGATAGAGTTCGTATCTCTCAGGCTGTTGGTGATGTAAATTATGGTGACCAAAATACAGATGGTTCTAAAAGTGTCCGACTCCTATATGAAGAAATGCGAAAAATCGGAGCGGCAACAAAAGCCGTACTGATTGCAGCAGCAGCTAAAAAATGGGAAATAGCCGCAGAAGACTGTCATGCAGAAAATCATTTTATCTTTAATACTCAAGGCGATAAAATTGCTTTTGGAGATTTGGTGGAAATTGCAAAAACCTTGGAGGTTCCGGAAGAGGTACAGTTGAAAGATCCGAAAGATTTTAAATATATAGGCAAATATCTAACCAGTAAAGATGTGAAAAATCTAGCAAACGGTAGTGCTGTATTTGGTTTGGATGCCAGATTGGAAGGAATGAAATTTGCGGCAGTTAAGAGATGTCCAGTAGCTTTTGGAAAAGTGGTTTCTTTTGATAAAACAGCTGCTTTAAAAATTGCAGGGGTTATAGATGTGGTGGAAATTCCGATGATAATTAAACCTTTTGGACCCTTAGGAGGTGTTGCTGTAGTTGCAACTAATACATGGGCAGCATTTAAAGGAAGAGATGCATTAGAAGTAGTATGGGATTTAGGTGATAATAAAGCCTACGATTCTGAAAAATATATGGAAGAGATTACGGCAAATGTTCATAAAAAGGGTGCTGTCGTAAAAAGTCTTGGAGATGTGGATCAAGCATTTGAAAAGGCTTCTAAAACAATTGAGAGTTCCTATCAATTACCACATTTGGTACATGCTCCTATGGAGGTGCCAAATGCTGTGGCTTGGGTTACAGAAGGTAGCTGTGAGATTTGGGCGCCTGCACAGGAACCGCAACGTACCCGAACAGAGGTAAGTGATTTTTTAGAAATTTCCGAAGATAATGTAACAGTTAATGTTACTTTTTTAGGAGGCGGTTTTGGAAGAAAATCTAAACCTGATTATGTGGTTGAAGCTGCAGCAATATCTAAAGCAATAAATGCTCCTGTTCAGGTAGTTTGGACCCGTGAAGATGATATTCAACACAGCTATTATCATACAGTGGCATCACAATACATGAAAGGAGGCTTAGATGAAAACGGAAAAGTTACGGGTTGGTTGCATCGTTTTGCATTTCCTTCTATTGGGTCTACTTTTAGTCCCGGTGCAGATGAGCCGGCATCTTGGGAGGCCGCAAGTGCTGCCAATGTGCCTTTTGAAATTCCAAATATGCAATTTGAAACAGGAAAGGCCCCAGCGCATGTTAGAATAGGATGGTTGCGTTCTGTGATAAATATACCGCATGGCTTTGCTATCAATGTATTTGCAGATGAACTAGCGCATGAAGCAGGTATAGATCCTTTAGAATTTAGACTAAATCTTATTGGTAGTGACCGAATAGAAGAGACTCAAAACGATTATAAATATGATACGGCCCGATTAAAGCATGTTTTAAAAACGGCAGCTAAAAATGCTGAATGGGGTAAAGAGTTACCAGAAGGTCATGCTATGGGATTAGCGGTACATTATAGTTTTTTATCCTATGTAGCCTCTGTAGTGGAAGTTTCTGTTATCAATGATAAAGTAAAAGTGCATAATATACACTCTGTGATTGACTGTGGTCTAGCTGTAAATAAGAATACGATTACGGCTCAAATGGAAGGCGCTGCAATTTTCGGAATGTCCTTAGCTTTTTATGGTAAAATTACGGCTAAAGACGGAGCTATTGAGCAAAGCAATTTTCATGATTATCAAATGATACGAATGCCACAAGTGCCAAATATTCATGTGGAAATTGTAGAAAATAGTGAGAGACCAACTGGAGTAGGGGAGCCGGGTGTTCCTGTAATTGCACCAGCAATAGTAAATGCTATTTTTAAAGCTTCAGGAAAAAGGTATAAGAATTTACCTTTAATGGATTATAAGTTGGTGTAATATAGATCGATCAGAACTTAAAGAAGCAAAAACCCACTATAGCAATTAAGTTATAGTGGGTTTTTTATAAAAGATAGTGCAAGCTTTTACTCCCAGACTACGGGCATAAAAACCGTCATTTCTGCCTGCCCTCTATTACTCCAGGCAAAATAAGGAACTAGCTGTGTTTTGTACGTTTCAAATTCAGGTGTTTGAACTGTTCTATACATACTTTCACTTTTATCTTTTCGCACTAATAATTCGCCTTCTAAGGTAGTTACACCACCTAAAAAGTCAGGCTGGTGCTTCGCTACTAGAGGTTGTTTTTTATCAAAATAGACCTCTAAAATGTTCGTATGCTTAGGTAAATCTGGAGATTCTATACAGTATACAATAGGGCCTCTTTTTACCGCAATTTGATTTCTAATTTCTTCAATTCTTGGATGACCTTCTATTATTTGAATTTCCATGGGCATGTCTAATACGACAGTATCGCCTTTTTTCCAAATGCGATTGATAGTAGCATATTTTCCCGCGGTTACGGCTACATCCGTTTCAGATCCGTTTACCATAATTTTTGCGTCTATAGCCCAAGACGGAATGCGGATCATTATATCGAAGGCGGTTTCCTTACATTCTTCAATGGTTAATTTAACCAAACCTTTCCAAGGGTATTCTGTATCTTGGTGCATAATTAGACTTGACTCATCTGCTAATTTTGTTTTTAATACACTACTGCCAAATAAATTTATAGCAATACCATTTTTGGCGATACTATACGTCCATCCAGAAACTTGTGCAATAGTACGTACTAAGTTAGGCGGACAACAAAAACAACTTAAATAAGGTTCTCTATTTGGTGTTTCTGTAACATTTTCATGTGCATGGTAATCTCTTGTGTTGTTAAGCATTCGTAGCGGATTAGCATAAAAATAAGAGTCGCCTTTAATGCTAATGCCTGAAAGTGCACTGTTATATAGTACAAGTTCCATAATGTCTGCATATTTAGACTCGCCATGGAGTCCTAACATTCTATAACTGAACATAGCATTACAGATATTGGCACACGTTTCATTATAGGCAGTCATATTTGGCATCATATATTCATTGATGAAGCCTTCTTCAATCATATCCAGATTTGTAGAAGCGCCGTAATGCGCTTGCCCTACAGCACCAGTAAGGTACATTTTTTTCTGAGTGACATTTACCCAAAGACGATCTAAAGCATCAATCAATTCTTTTTCTCCAGTTTCCGAAGCTACATCTGCAGCGCCGGCATAATAATATAATGCTAGCACAGCATGACCAACAGCCTCACTAGATTCTCTTAATGGAGTGCGTTCTTGTACCATATCTCCAATAGGGTATCCAATAGTTGTATCTGTATGTTCTACCGCATATTTCCCTCTATTATTTATAAAGCGTTCGGCTAATTCTAGATACTTTTTATCGTCAGTTGTTCTATACAATTCTACCAATCCCATTATCTGAGTCTGATTAAAACCAAACCTGCCATAATGTTTAGTTTCAGGCATAAAAATGGTATGCAATAGGGTAGCATGCTTGATGGCAATGTCCAAAAAATTACGTTGCCCTGTTACTCTATAATGCACGCAAGCTGTAATTAATAAGTGACCTGTATTGTACATTTCATGATATTTACGATTCTCGTAACGGTCTACCTCAGGACGTAATTGAATTTGGGTTTGCAAATAGCCATCAGCTTCTTGCGCTTTGCTTATGATGTTTATATAGTTATCTATTTCTTCAAGAATTTTACTGTTTTTATTTTGTGCGTAAACATAAATTTTGGCTTCTATGAACTTGTAAAAATCACCATCATGCCAGAACATACCTTTATGTTCTCCTTCCTTTTCTCCAGCAGCAATCTTAAAATTATTTAAGGCGTGACCAATATCACCACACAAGACCTCACCCATGTAGGGAACCATCACCTCTTCACAGGTTTTAAACTTTTCAGCCCAAAATCCACTGGTCCATTGACAATCTGTTAGATTGATATTTTTTAGTTGAACAAATGGACTCAAGGAATTATCAATGCTGGAGACAATAGGTTTTTTTAGAGTATTATTCATAAATACTGAATTATTTTTTTTCTAAACGACTTATTTTTTGATTTCAATATCATCAATAAAAAACTTTGCAGCTTTTGTTGCTGGTAGATCTTCTTTTTTGATTTCTAGGATCATTTGATCATCTGCTTTAGAAGCCATGTTTCTGTTAACTGTTGTTTCTATAGTTACCCATTCACGTCTAGGTAATTTTTTAAGATCGGAAAAAACCAAGTTAATCGTTGGATTGGTTAGTGTAACATGAATTTTATCAGCAACACGTCCTTGGTCTAACCAAATGTTCATGGAAACCTTCAATTCTCCTGCAGGTATTTTTAGAGCGCCTTTTGGGCTTACTAGTTTAACAGTATTAATCGCCAAAGAGTCATTTTTGCCATAGCCTGTAAATTTTAACTATTTACTCCCGAGTTATAATCGCCATGAACAATACGTAGATATTGAGCGGAAGCCTCATCAATAGACCAAAATTTTTGATAATCATTAGGTTCAGAATCTTCAGGAACCATTTTTAAGGATCTCGGGTTTTCTTCAAATAATATAGGACCTTCAAAGCCATAAAATGCAGGTGCTAATAGATTGCTTGTTGGCTTTTGCCATACCCGCATGTAGTCAATCTCAAAATCTACAGGAAGCTCTTCTTTGTGAGGAAGCCCTAACCATTTAAAAATTTCAGAATCTAACCATATTTCCATCGGATTATTTAATACCCAATCTGTTCCTACTTGATCTTGGGTAAAATGATGAACCATTTTACCATCTATGAATAATTTTAGAAAGTCTTTTCCCCATTCCGCACCATAAACATGAAAATCGTCTGCTGTTCTAAAAGGTAAGTTTTCTACATGATTAAAAACTTTGGTAGGTCTTACCGCAGGAGGGCTCCAATCATGAGCGGTTGCTAAATAGGAATTAGCTTTTATACTTCCGTCTATTTTTGGATTCCCCATTAATTCATAGACATCTAACTCTTGCTCATAGCCAATAGCCCAAAAAGCTCCAGTGATAGCAGCATTTCCTTGTTTAGATTTTACTTCCATATAGCCATTTAAGAAGCGTTTTTTACCAACAACTCCAGCCGTTGTTATAGGTAAAGGTTCTCCTTCAAAAACGCCATAGGTGTCATTATTACTACCGTCTGCATAACTTTCTTGTGCAAAAGGGTAATCCGGTTCCCATTGAGTACGTAATTTAAGAACACCGTCTTCTACGATGACGTTGTGGGGTGCAAATTGAGACGGAGCTCTCCCTTTCCAGATATAGTAATCGCCATTTTGGCCTTCTACAAACCATTTGGTAGTGTCAATTTCTGTACCTTCAAATTCATCGCTAATCTCTTTATTTAAAATCCAATTTCCTTCATTTTTAGGGTCTGAAAAAGGGTAGGAGTTTATGGTGTTGGTTTTTTCTTTTATAGCTCTATTCTTCTTTTTTTGGGCTATGCTTATGGTAGACCAAACCATTAAAAAGCTTATCATTATCAGCTTATAAATCCTGATGCATTTCATAATTGTAAAAGTTTAGGTTTTATTTATTCTGGAGTTTTAATTGAATTTCTTCAATCGTTAAGTTCTTGGTTTCAATTAAATAGCGGTAAAGAATAAGCATGCCTATAAATACGGTTGCGGCATAAAAAAGTAAGGTGTTACTAATCCCGAATGTTGCCAATTGTGTAGGGAACATCATTTGAATTAACCAGCTTGCTGTACTCGTGATCAAAGTAAAAAATGGGATTGCGATACCACGTAATGAAATCGGGAAAATTTCTGAAAATAAAACCCACATCACGGGTCCTATAGAGAAATGAAAGGCCGCAATAAAACTTAGAATACCAACCAATACTAAAACAGCATTTATAGTGGCAGATTTCTGGATTAGTAAGCTAGAATGTTCACGGGCATCTTTTTCGCCTAATGATTTAATTAATGCCTCTTTTAAATCAATATCACTATCATATTCAATATCAATCATGCTATGCAACCGTTCAACATTTGGTATTTGGGTCATTTCGGTGATGGCCTCTTTTGTGAGGGTGTAAGTAGCCGTTTTAAAACCTGCATAGGCAATTCCCAAACTTATAACAACCCATACCATTCCGCCAATAATCATGGGGCGTCTTCCTATCTTATCTACTAATAGTAAGCCTAATAGGGTAAATAGTAAGCCAGTTAATCCTGTCCAAATGGCTTGCATAAAAGCAGCATCAGTACCTATCCCTATTTGTTCAAAAACTGTTGGTGCATAGAATAAA
Organism: Cellulophaga baltica; assembly: GCF_900102165.1. Taxonomy (GTDB): domain Bacteria; phylum Bacteroidota; class Bacteroidia; order Flavobacteriales; family Flavobacteriaceae; genus Cellulophaga; species Cellulophaga baltica. Next base: position 24,640 of record NZ_FNBD01000002.1, on the reverse strand, counting down.
ATTGCGTTAATGCCAGAGGTTTGCTGTGCTATTGCTAAGGTAAATGCGATGATAAAGGTTATCCTGTAATTTTTACTAAAAATTTCTTTTAGCTGTGAAAATACAGAACGATTATTAGCACTAGTTTTCATGCTTTTCTCCATGTCAAGAAGCTGTTCGTTTACCTCGTCTTCAGGTAAAAGTTTCAGTAAGGTTAGTCTAGCGTCTTCCTGTTTTCCATTGTAAAATAGCCAAGCAGGACTCCGAGGAACAAAGAATAAAAGTATAAACCAAGCGATAGCCGGTAAGATTTCGGAGCCCAACATCCATCGCCAAGTGTTTTCATTAAAATTTAGCTCTTGTATCCAGGCTGTATCGGAGAGCCCTAATTGTAGTATCAGATAATTAATGAAATAAGCTCCAGATAATCCTATTACAATATTAATTTGGATCATGGTAACTAGCTTTCCTCGCAATTTAGGAGGCGCTATTTCACCTATATACATGGCGGCTAATGAGATTGATGTAAAGGCTAAACCACCTAAGAATCTAAAAGATAATAGGCTTATATAGTTAGGAGCAAAGGCAGATCCGATAGCCGAGAGCACATAGAGGGCAGCCACTATTTGCAAGGTTTTTCGCCTTCCATATTTGTTACAGGCATACCCTGCAAAAAATAAGGCCAATAATACACCAAGTGCTGGGGCACCTACGACCATTCCTAATTGCAGATCATTCAACGCAAATTCTTGAGAAATGAATTTTACAGTACCCGATATTAAGGCTGCATCTAAACCAAAAACAAAGCCCCCCATGGCAACAATGAGTGCGTAGCTGTAAGCGTTTTTTTTATATGAATTCATAAATTATAGGCTTTTGGTGTAGTAATTCTAAGTGTTTTATTCCCAAATAACAGGTAGAAAAACAGACATTTCTGTTTCTTCATTACTTCTATTAGACCAGGTAAAATAGGGAATAAACGTAGTTTTGAAAGTGTTCCATTCTGGTTGATTTACTTTTTGGTACATTGCCGTACTATTCGCAGTTTCTTTTCTAAGTAATACCTCTCCAGAAATTGTGGTAACACCTCCCAAGAATTCAGGATGATACGCTGACTTTAAATTTCTGGTATCTCCTTTGATATAGGCTTCTAAAATACTCGTGTCTTCTGGTAAATCTACAGATTCTAAACAATACACTACCGGCCCTCTTTTTATGGCTACTTGATTTCTAACTTCTTCAATACGACCATGACCTTCGATTAAATTAATGTCTAATGGCATACTTAAGCGAATGACATCTCCTTTCTTCCAGGGTTGATTTATGGTAGCATAGGCTCCTGGAGTAGTTTCTATATTGGCCTCCTCATTATTAATTGTAATTTTTGAACCTACTGCCCATTCAGGAATTCTCAATAGAATATCAAAGGGTTCGTCTTTACAGGCTTCAATAGAAATTGCGATATCGCCCTCCCAAGGGTATTTTGTTTCTTGTTTTAGTTTAAGAGCTGAACCATCATTTAAGGTTGTTGCTAAATTATTGCCACCATATAAGTTAACAGCAATACCATTTTCAGATTTACTGTAGGCCCATCCAGATACTTGAGCAATGGTGCGCACGAGGTTGGGAGGGCAGCAAAAACACTCCAAATACTCCTGTCTAGTAGGAAATTCTGTGTTCATTTTGTCATAATCTCTTGCGCCATGTACGGTACGCAGTGGATTTGCATAATAGTACCTATCGCCTTCAATATTAATTCCAGACAACGCGCTATTGTATAAAACAGTTTCCATGACATCAGCATATTTTGCTTCTCCATGTAAGCCTAACATTCTATAACTAAACATTGAATTACAGATATTTGCGCAAGTTTCATTGTAGGCGGTGGTATTGGGCATCATGTATTCATTAATAAAACCTTCTTCAATTTTATCTTTATTGGTTGATGCTCCGTAATGTGCTTGTCCCACGGCACCAGTAACATACATCTTTTTTAAGGCTACATTCATCCAAAGTTTATCCAGAGCATCGATTAAGGCTTGTTCTCCGGTTTCGGCATATACATCTGCAGCCCCAGCGTAGTAGTACAAAGCAAGAACAGCGTGGCCCACGGCTTCATCAGATTCTCGTAATGGAGTGCGCTCTTGCACCATATCACCAATAGGATATCCTTTGGTTTCTGGCGTTTCTTCTACTTCATATGCACCTCGGTTATTTATGAATTGCTCCGCTAAATCTAAGTAATTTTTGTTTTTGGTAGTTCTGTATAATTCTACCAAACCCATAATTTGGGTTTGATTAAAGCCAAAGCGTCCGTAGCGCTCCTTGTCTGTCATGAACAAAGAATACATAAGATCGGCATGCTTAATTGCAATGTCTAAAAAGTTGGTTTGTCCGGTGATGCGGTAATGAATGCAAGCACTGGTTAATAAATGACCAGAATTATACATCTCATGAAATTTTCTGTTTTCATAAGGTTCTCTATCATCAAAGAGCTGTATTTGTGTTTGTAAATAGCCGTTTTCTCTTTGTGCTTTGCCGATGATGGTTATGTAGTCATCTATTTCAGTTCGTAGTTTTTTATCTTTATTTTGTCCATATACATACATGATGGCTTCCATGAATTTATAGAAATCACCATCATGCCAATGCATACCCTTATGTTCTCCTTCTTGTAACCCCGCAGCTATTTTAAAATTGTTCAGTGCATGACCCTTGTCGCCCGTTAGTAAGCTCCTCATGTAAGGAATCATTTTGGTTTCAGCAGTTTTAAATTTTTCTGCCCAAAAGCCTTCCGTCCATTGGCATTCCCCAAAATCTATACTTTTAAATTTTACATGTGGACTATGAACATTGTTTAATATGCCCTTGCCAGCATCTAAGCTGTAACTGGCTGATGGTGTGCTGGTGTTCGCTGCGACAGTTTTTTTTGTATCTGGGTTGCAAGAAATTAATAATATCCCAATTAAGGTCAGTAATGGTATCCTTTTCATGTTCATCTGGAAACGTTTAGTTGAGTTTTAGTCTTTTAAAAGTGAAGGAATCTCATTTTTTATGAGTTCAGGAGAACGGTACCGGTCCATACGCTCTATGTCGTAGTTTTCAAAGCTTCTCTTTAGCATCCATAAAGGGCGTTCTAAAGTAGATTCCCATTCGAACATTTTTTTAAACATGCTTTTAACACGTTCCGGATGTGTCGTAGCTAAATCAGTTTGTTCTCCTATATCTGTTGATAAATCATAAAGTTCTGCGGGTCTATCTGCAAAACGGATTAGCTTCCAATCACCTTCTCTAAAAGCTAAGCGAACTTCCTTTTTCCAGAATAGTGTTTGGTGTGGTCTTTCCTTAATCTCGTTATTGATGTATGGAATAAGATTTACACCATCTACATCTTTTAATTCTGATACATTACCTCCGCCAGCGGCATAAAAGGTAGGGAGTAAATCTAAGGTGCTGATTGGATAATTATAGCGACTACCTTTTTTTAACTCTTTAGGCCAACTTATAACAAAAGGCACTCTAATTCCGCCTTCTAAATGATTTGATTTAGTACCGCTGAGTGGTAAGTTTAATGAGGCATTTTTATCTGTTGGTCCCCCATTGTCATTAGAAAATACAACGATGGTGTTTTTGTCTAAACCTAGCTCTTTTAGTTTATTTAAAACCTTCCCACATGCTCTATCTAAGGCTAACGTCATTGCGGCTAGCTCTTTACGCTTGCCAGTTAAATCAGGAAAGGCATTCATATCTTCTTCGGTGGCTTCCATAGGAGTATGCACGGCGTTAAAGGCCAAGTAGATGAAGAATGGATTTTTCTTATTTTTACGCATAAAGGCGATGGCTTCATCTGCTAAAGCATCCGTAACATATCGTTGAGGTTCTTCAAAGTTGCCAAAACCTCTTTCCATTTTAGTGTCATGATGAGCGCTAGAAACTTCCTCGTAGCCAAAATAGCTGCGCGCCCCGCCCCTAAAACCATAAAATTCATCAAACCCTCTTTTAGTTGGGTGAAAACGGTCCGCATCACCCAAATGCCATTTACCGTACATGGCCGTTTTATAACCTAATTTTTTTAGACAATCGGCAATAGTTACTTGATCTAGAGGTAAGCCCATATCATCAGCCAGAAATTTTGAGTTTTCACTCATGTATCCGGGCACGTTTATTTCCTCATAACCAAAACGCTGTTGGTATTTTCCTGTAATTAAACCCGCCCGAGATGGGCCGCAAGTAGCATCGGTCACATAACCTTGCGTAAAAGTAACCCCTTGTTGGGCTAATTTATCTAGGTTAGGCGTTTTCATTTCGGTACTACCTTGAAATCCAAAATCGGCATAACCTGCATCATCAGCAAATAAGATAATAATATTTGGTTGCTCTTGTGCAGCGCTTATATGATATAAACCAATCGAAAGAAGTATAAAGAGGATTCTCATTTTCAAATTATTAATTATAATTCTTATTTATTGATGAAATAACAATAAATTCATAGAATAATTACAAAATAATAGAAAACTAAAAGAAAAAGGGTAGCTGATTTTATCCGGTTATAGCACTATATTATCCATATTGAACTATGAGAAGTGTATAAATAGATATTTGAAGGTTAAATTTGAGATGCAACTTCCATAAACTCTACAGGAGCACCGTTATGTTTTATAAATGCTACACGCACGCCTTCACCAGGAGAAAAAATATCAACTAAAATATCTTTGCCTTGTAAAGCATCTTCCATATTGGCAACTACATAAGCTACGTGTGGAATGGTACGTACTAATTCTGGCATAGGGCTATCGGCATCAAACTTTACCCATTCAATTTGATATTCATCTTTGTTAAATTTGGTATAATGAATTTTTCCAGGTTCGTAAAAACCATCCCATTCTTTTTCTTCACTTGTAGGTATGCCGATATGGCTAAATTTATAGTTCATACTAGAAATTATTAGTGCTTAAATTATTTCGGCTACTGAGCCTTTTTAGGATTGACTGTTTCGCGTTATTTTATAAAATCTACAATTTCAGATTTTATACTTTTGAAATAGGTGGTGAGCTCTTTGAAGTTTTTATCTTTAATAAGCTGTTTGTTTAATAAAGAACTCCCCATACCAGCACCAATGGCGCCAGCGGAAAAGAATATTTTTATGTTTTCTTTATTTACACCACCTGTAGGGAGCAGTTTTACCGTGTTTAACGGTGCTAATACATCTTTAATATAGGTAGGTCCTAGTTGAGTAGCAGGGAAAATTTTAACTGCAGAAGCGCCAAGAGACCATGCTTTGTAGATTTCCGTAGGCGTATAAGCTCCAGGAAATATAGGTATAGCATCTGCAACGGCTTTTTTGATCACCAATTCGTCTATAATAGGTGTCACAATAAATTGAGCACCTGCGCTTACGGCAACCGAATAATCTTCTAAAGTGCACACGGTACCGGCACCTACATTTAGACTAGGGAATTCTGTTCTTAGCATTGCAATAATTTCAGCGACACCTGCTGTGTTCATCGTAATTTCAATGGTAAATAATTCGGCCTCTATATACGCTTTAGCTATTTCTCTAACGGTCTCTAAAGTTTCACCTCTAATAATACCTACGATTGGAGCTTTGTAATAAGCTTCCCAAGAAAATGTTGAACTAGTTGTCATAATGCTGTAGTATTTTTTTCTGACCCATTAAAAGGGCTTTTTCTAAAGAAGCGCCATTTAATGAGATTAAATTTTCTTTTGCTATGATTTGATTTAGTGCTGTTTTATACAGGCTATATACGGGGTCAGGAGCAGCTAAAAAGATGGTTTTGTCGGTATTTTTTAAATATTTTATTTCATCACCAATAAGCAAACCACTTAAAAAATAATAGTTACTTTCTTTAGCTTTATTTTGAAGAATATGTCTGGCTCTCACTGAAAATAAACTAGTACTAAGTAATCCTTTTAAACCAAGAGTTACTCCCTCAATAAATGGTTCTTCTTCAAATTTTGTACTTTTCACTTCAATAGAATTAGAGAGTATACTTTTTTGCGAAAGCACTTCAAACAGTTCTCCGGTCATGAAATTTTTCAAGTCGATAAACGTAGCATTGTGATAAGCCAAATGTTTACTATGGGTTCCTGGTAATAATAAGATGCCCTCTTTATAGGAGGCTAATTGGTCGTTTAGACCTATAGCTTGTATTTCTTCTCCGCGCATCATTCCTGTTTCGGTTTTTGCACCAGAGATTAACAGAACTTCTAAATGGGTATTGATTTTTAAATACTTCCACTTTAAATTATCACCATTAGCTTGAAGTGGAAAATTAGCATATTCCATTTCAAAAAGACCAATATTGGAAGAAGCCATGCCTGCGGTTACCACCATATGATCTCGATGTTCTTCGGGGAGTTTCGAAATTTGAGAAGTTAGATATTCTGCAAAAAAAGCAGTTTGTTTTTTTGTTTTTTGTGCTGTATACTGTTCGAATAAAGTTTTTATCCCTTGATTTGTTTTGTGCTCTGCTATAATTTTTAGGTTTGAAGTTGCAACAACTCGTAGTCTAAAATTAGAGGTTCCCCAATCACAACTGATAAAATATTCGCGTACTTTCATTTAAACTAAAGCTTTGGTTACTCTTTTCTTTATTAAATAATCGTCTAAAGCAAAAGTAGAACAATCTACACCAATTCCACTATTTTTGATACCACCATGTGGTAAGTAAATATCATATTTTACCCCGTTTAGCTGTACTTCTCCAAATTCTAATTGGTCTGCAAAATAAGTTAAAGTCGCGGCATCATTAGAGAAAACATAGGAGGCTAAACCGGCATCGGTATTATTCGCTAAGATTAGTACTTCTTCTTTTGTGCTAAATGGTACAATGGTAGCTACTGGTCCAAAAATTTCTTCTTGTAAAATAGCAGCATTATTATTTTCTAGGCGAATAACGGTAGGTTCAAAGTAATAACCTTTTCGGTCTATGGCATTTCCTCCGTATATTAATTTTCCTCCTTGGTTTAGGGCCTCTTTAATAATAGCGTTTACTTTTAAAACAGACTGCTTATTCGCTAAAGGTCCCATATCAGGTTTATTTTCCCTGCCAAAACCAATTTTTGTATTTTTAAATTTATGAACTATTCCTTCCGTGAACGCATCAATCACAGCTTCATGGATAAAAAATCGATTGGGAGCAACGCAAATTTGACCTGTATTTCCTGTTTTAAGTGCAGCACCAATAGTTATTGCTAGCTCTAAATCAGCATCATCAAAAACAATAAATGGAGCATTTCCACCACATTCCATACTGTATCTTTTAATAGATGTTTTGCTACTTTGGGCTATTAATTTTTGCGCTGTTTCTGTAGCTCCTATCATCGTAATTAAACGAGGAATTTTGCTTTCGCAAAGCGGAATACCAACGGCTGTTACATCTCCACTTATAATTGTTATAACTCCTTTAGGGAAATTTATTTCATGACATAGTTCGCCAATAATATAGGCCGATAGAGGAGAGAATTCAGAAGGCTTTAATATTATACTACATCCAGCAGCAAGTGCAGGTCCTAACTTAAACCCTAAATTTAATAAGGGAAAGTTATAGGCTAAAAAAGCTACAGCTACCCCCAGAGGTTGTGATTTAATATAATGCTCATGTGTACCCTCCTTGTCAGCAATGCTGATATCTTGACGTTTTACAATTTCTTCAGCATAATAAGAAAGGGAATTGGTGATACTCGTTAGGTCTTCTAGGCTTCCTTCCCAAGTTTTACCCATTTCATACATTATAGCTTCCCGTAACAAATCGCTTTTTTCAAGGAGTTTATTTCGGAGTTTATCAATCCATTCAATACGTTTTTCAAGAGGTAAAGCAGACCAATATTTAAATCCTTCTTGAGCACTAGTTAATGCTAATTGGGTATCTTCTTCGGTTGCCCAAGCTAATGTGGCAATAATTTGCTCATCAGCTGGGCATACCACATTAAATGTTGCACCGTTAGAGGCATCCCTTAAATCTCCGTTTATATATAATTTTTTATGACCGAATTTCAAAGTTGTGTTCATTTTGAAGTGTTTCTTTATCCAAATATTCTTTTAATTTATTCATGTCTACATCTACCCCCAATCCAGGAGTTGTAGGGACGCAAAATTGACCATTAACTACGTTTATTTGGCCTTGCGTAACAATGTCTCTCAATGCATTTTCTGTTCTATCTAACTCCATGGTAGGAAGGTCATTATACATCCTACCTGGATTTTTATCCAAATTACCGATAAAATGAGCAGCAGCACTTATAGCAATCCAAGTGCCCCAAGTATGCGGCACTACATCTTTGTGAAACGCTTGCACAATAGTAGCAATTTTCTTGGCTTCTGTAAGTCCGCCCGCGGCACAAATATCTGGCTGTGCAATATCAATACATTCATTTTCCAGTAAGCGTTTAAAACCAAATTTTAGATATTCGCATTCTCCTCCAGCAATAGGGATTGTTGTATTCTCTCTTAGTTTTTTATACCCTTTATAATCTTCCGGAGAAACAGGCTCTTCAAACCAAGAGATATCATATTGTTCTACTTTTCGGGCCAATTCAATGGCCTCTTTATACGAATAGGCATGGTTAGAATCGATCATTAATCTAATATCAGAACCAATAGCTTTGCGTATTGCTGCCACGTATTTGATATCTTCTTTAAGACTTAGGCCCACCTTCATTTTTATCGCTTTAAACCCTTGAGATTTGTAAAGTAAGGCTTCTTCTATTAATGATTTTTCTAAATTTTCTACTCGTGTAAAATACAATCCGGTAGCATAAGGCTGTATGATTGGATTTTTTAAACCACCTAGAAGTACGGATACAGGCTGATTCAGGAGTTTTCCTTTTAAATCCCATAAAGCCACATCAATAGCACTTAAGGAAGCTTGTAGGGAACCACTTCTGGCATAATCCATAGATCTGCGGTACATTTCTTCCCAAAGTACTTCATTTTCTAATGCAGTTTTACCAATTAAAAAAGGAGTGAAAAATTCGATTCCAGCTTTAATAACGTTGGCAGGACCATAACCTTCTCCCCAACCATACGTTCCATCTTCTAAGGTAATTTTGACTAAGCAAATTTTTCGCGTGTCATATTGCCATTGCGAGAAATAGAAGGGTGTATCTAGCTTATGGCTAATTACGAAGGGTTCTATAGTTTTAATTTTCATGCTTAATCCTATTGTTTATAAATTTTCTTGTCATTTGGGAACAAGAAATTAATGGTTAGTTATTTGTTTGTAGACGCTAATAATTGGCATATCCTAGAAGGCAAATGGCACCAATTAAAACGGCTAGCCCCCCTAGTAGAATTTTGAAAGGTTCTCGTGCATTATTCCATTCTCCTGCACGATAAGCCCAAATGTTACTAATGATTAATGCTAGTCCTAAAAGTATAGGCCAACCTATTACAGGACCTAAATTACCCATTAATGCTGCGCCTTGTCCATATACACCTAAGGCGGCAAACCAGAAAATACCTGTTAGAACTGCCCAGAAATATGCTTTTTTGCTATTTTTTACTTTATAAGAGCTCCAAGAATTATTTTTTATCAATAGAAATAAAGCATAACCACCGTTCATGATAAACCCGCCTATGAGTACCACTACCCATGAAGCTAAGCTTGCATTTTGTGTAGAAGCATTATAGCTTTCAATAGCTAACGATGAAACAGGCCCTGCTTTTATGAAGCCAACATTTAAAGAGGCAGAAAGAATGCCAGAGGTTACTGCGATGAGTACTCCAATTTTAATAGACTTGTTACTAGAGGAATTTTTTGTATGTAATTGATCTCTTTTTACACCCGCTACCGCAGTAATCCCAACGCCAATTAGAAGAAGAATTACTCCAGCTAGAATTATTGGGAAAGATGGTTGCTCAAAAGCTCCTTCTATTTGAAACAGCGGAATCATACTTCCAACAGATGCGGCAAGCCCCATTACTATCCCATAGGTAATAGATATTCCCGTTTTCTCTACACTAATACCAAATAAGATACCACCTATACCCCAAAGTAATCCATAAAAAGCAGCAATAAATAATGTGTAGGATGGCGTTTGTTGAATTACTTGAAAAAGATCTGGAATTACAAATAATGCCCAAGCTACTGGTACAATAATCATAGCTACTAATGAATGAATTAACCACCAAGCTTCCCATTTTAATGGAGCAATATTTTTCATACCTAATCCGAAAGTTCCTTGGAAGAAACTTGCAAATAGGACCAAGGTTATTGCTAAGGTGTAATCATTCATATGTTCTTAATTTTAGATGAATAGGATTTAAACTAGTGTTTTAAAAACAAACTCCTATCATACTACTACAAAGAAAATTGATTATACCCAGCCTTAATTCAATGATTTTACCCCAAGTAGGCATTATTTTAACCCTTCAGAAGCTATTTTATGAATATTTAGAGTAATCCTTGGATATAATACGTGGCTAAAACAATAACTCCTCCAGATAAGGACGTCAGCAAAGAAAGCACACTAAAAGATTTTAGAAGTTTACTTACGGATATATCGTGCACTTCTTTAAATAGCCAAAAGAAGCTACTATTTACATGAATTATTCCTAAGGAACCAGCACATATAGCAGCAGTGGTAAATTTTGGGTCTAACATGCCATTAGCAATTAAAGGAGCTACTATAGAGGCGGTAGTAATCAGAGAGACCGTTATAGAACCAGTTACTGTTGTAAATAGCATACTTAGAAAAAAAGGAATTATAATTACCATTACCCCAGTGGCGTTAACATCAGAAAACAGGGCGTTTACAATTTCAGTGTCTTTAATCACTTGCCCGAAAGCCCCACCTGTGCCAGTAATAAGAATTACTAAAGCTGTTTTTGACGCGGCATTTTGAAAATATTGATGTATAGTTTTACTAAAATCTAATGTTGATATCAGCGGGAGTGCACATAAAATTCCTAGCGATAGAGCCCAGATAGGATTTTTAATGAAAGCTATAATTTGGTTGTCAGAAGAGTAAATTGCGCCAATAGACATAAGTGCTAGTGGCAATAAAAGTGCTACAAAAGGCAATATTTTTTTAAAGCCTTTAAGCTGCTTTTTTTTGACGCTAATTTGAATGGTTTCTTGTGTTTGGGCTCTTTGTAAAAACTTCTTATTCCATTGGAGCCAAATTAAGCCACCACCGATAGCAAATATTGCGATTAAAATATTTAGAGGGATAATGTCACCCACATTAACTTCTAAAAGTGCGGCTACAGCTAGCGGACCAGGAGTAGGAGGTATAAGCGCATGTGCCACGGTTAAACTCATAGCTAATGAGAGCCCTAGGGCCAATATGGAGTGGCCAGATTTTTTAGATAAGACCTGTAATGTTGGTAGTAAAGTTAAGTAAGCAACATCCATAAATACAGGAATACCAATAAGAAAACCAATGAAAGCCATACTTAACGGTAAATATTTAACTCCAAATACTTTTATAATCGTATTTGCAATTATTTCGGCACCTCCAGATTCGGATAGAATTTCACCTAAGAATGCGCCAAAAAATATGATGAGGCCTATCCATTTCAATGTATTTCCAAAACCATTTAATAAGCTTTCCGTCACAGTGCTTACGGTACCGCCAGTAGTTATTCCTAATAGTAAACCGAAAAAAAGCAATGCAGGAATCGGGTGAATCTTAAAAATTGTGATAGCTATAATTAATAGCGTAATACAAAGAATTAAGGTGATTAATGCCGACATAATTTGCGTTTAAAATAGTTTGGTTAGAAATCAAAAATAGTAAGAGGTTTTCGCTGTTAATGCCTAGCCACTATCTTTAATTAGCATTATTTTACCTTATGCGATATTGAGGTTTTTAATAAACAATTGTTGAGGAATATTACTATCGTGCCCCTAAAGCTTCATTATACTTTTCCATATATTCTGAAGGAGTAACTTTCATGAGCGTTTTAAATTGTCTATTAAAATTGGTGAGTGTATTAAAGCCAGATTGATAGCAAACTGTTGCTATTTGCATTTCTCCTTCAATTAAAAGTTTACAGGCATGACGTAACCTAATTTCGTTTAAGTATTGTGTAAAGGATTTATGGGTTCTTTTTTTAAAGTAACGACAAAAAGCATTGGGTGTCATATAAGCAATAGCCGCTACTTCATCCAATTCAATTTTTTTGTCAAAATTCTCTGTTAAAAAAGTGACCACTCTCCCCATGCGATCTTTTTCATTTTTACTATAGTTACTTGTAATTACTTCTGAACATAAGGTTTTGTAATTTTCACCTACAGAGAGGATATCTAAAATATTCAATAAGCCAATTATTCTTGAAAGTCCTTTGTTTCCTAACAAGCCTAAAATATAATTGTGTACTAAATAGGTTACCGCTTTAGAAAATTGTAGCCCCATATTTGCACGCTGAAAGAGTAACTGTATTTTTTTTGATTCCGCTAAATCTAAAAAATTTTCACCTAAGAAATCAGGCACAAATTTGATAACCACCAGATCTACAGCCTCATCTTCTAAATTGTCAGCATAATACTCTTTGTGATTTTTAAAGAGATGAGGAACATTGCTTCCTATTAGGTATAATTCTCCTGGAGCAAAATTACCTATAGAATTGCCAACATACCTTGTTCCTGTACTTTTTATAAAATAAATTAATTCTAATTCTTTATGAAAATGCCAATTTTGTTCAATGCACGGCAATCTGTCTTGTCTTGCTAGAAATGAATTCTCAGGCCTGTTTTCCGTCTGTTTATAGGTCAATTTCATAAATAAAAATTTGTTTGTTAAATCACTTGTAATGGTGAAATAGCAATATTGGGGAGGTTAAATTATCAATTATTATATAAATTTCACTAAATAAAACAAAAAACTTAATAAAATGGGTAATATAGTGTTGGTTAAGGAAAGTCAATTTTTTAATCGTAAGGTCTGTTTTGTTGGGTGTAGTAGATAACAAAAACTTCAAATTCTGTTGATTACTGGGTGCTAAAATGGAGTGCTATTAATGCGTATGATACTCCTGATGTTAATGGATCTAAATGCATCAAAGCAGGGAATCTTCCGAATAAAATTGTTAGGACGTGGGATACCGATAAAAATGTTAAAGACAATTATGGTATCTCTAAATTCAACGGCCAAAGCGGTATTGAATAAGTTATGAAAGATAGGCTCTTTTTTTTTATATCAAGAGTTTCTAAGAAGGAAAACGTCCTGTAATGGGACTAAAAACAGGTAGTAGAATTGTAAGTTGAATGCTTTGTTGTCTGAAGTACTTTTACTTCATAATCCCATAGGGTGTCCAGATACTTTTTGTGAATTTAGTTTCCTTACGTATTTTCTTGTTTATGGCGATTATAGCATCGTTTTTGTAGCTTCTTTCGTGATCTAAATGTACGCAGACGGCACTATATCTAATTTGTATTCCCTTGATTCCTCTGAAAAATAAACGGTGCCCCATTTCTCTATCTTCGCCACCGTATTGCATACGTTCATCAAATCCGTTAACAGCAAGAATGTCCTTCTTCCAACCAGATGAATTATGACCATTCCAAGATGCTTTCGTCGTTGTAATTTTATTTAAAAAGGCTGCTTTTTCGGCATCTGCAATCAATTTTTTCTTTTTAAATTTTTTAGGCAATCCATTTTGCTTTAACCATTTTATATCAAAGCAATTTTGCGCTTCAATATCCATCTGGGTAATTTGTTCTGAGATAGACAGTGGAAGCTTACTATATCCGCCGGATAAGAAGAACCCTTTTTTTCTATTTACATAGTGGACCTGTACAAAATCTTTTCGAGGTATGCAGTCGCCATCCGTCATCAGGATGTAATCAAAATTACAGGCTCTGATAGCCTTATTTAAAATCTTACATTTTTGGAAGCCATTGTCTTCGTGCCATACATGTTGTATGTTGTAAAAGACATCTTTTTTAATCTCATTAATTAATTGTTTTGTGGCGGGAGTAGAGCCGTCATCGGCAATAATAATTTCAAACTGTTTATAGGTTTGAACATTATAACCCCAAAGTACTTTTTGCAACCATTTTTCAGAATTGTAAGTACTTATAATTATCGAAAGTGTGTCTTCCATCAGAACGGTATACTATCTTATATGAAATGCTAAAGTATAACGCTAATGATAAGCGTAGGTTATCTCTGTTTTATTAAAACCTTTGGAATAGGTTATTAAATTAGGTAGTGTTTTTTTGTACAATTAGATATGAACTTTAAAAATGCTCTTAAAACAATTGCAATCTTATGCTTTATGAATTCGGTATGTTATTTTCCGATTGGTAATCATTGTTTTTATTCTGATATCTAATACTACACTTTCGGAAATAATAGGAGAGGAGCATACATACCCTTCATTTGAAAGTATTACTCGAAATTCCAAGCCGTTAAATTCTATATTTGCATTATGAATGGTCAGAGTAGCTGTTTGAATTCCTGTATAGCTTGCAAAATCGATAATATCAGAAAAACTTGTTCCTCCATCCGTACTTATTTGCCACTGATATTGTGCGGTATTTGAGGCTGTAACAGAAATAGAGCCAGAATTTCCATCAATAATAATGGTGTCTTGTGGTTCCATAGTAATAGTTGGTGCTGCACTAGCTTCTTGGTAGTCGGGGACAGCATTTGTATTTCCATCTCTTGTACCGGTGTATCCGCCTTGATTAATGATTACCCCCCAGAAGTCTATAGATACTGGAGAATTGCCTAGTATAGCATCGTTGTCGGGATCTAGAAAACCAGCTTCTATAACATCAGTACATCCATCAGCATCACTATCAGAAGATAAAAAATCAAAAGTGTTATCCGTATCAGAATCATTAATTTGATAATTTATTGTACCATTGTCAAATTGTCCTGTAGCCTGTACGCTATCGGGTATACCATCCGTACCCACAGATCCGGTTACTCGTCCATCAACAAGTGTTTTTCCGTGACCAGCTTCAATACCATCATATATGCCATCGTTATCACTATCCAAATCTAAACTGTTTGGTATCCCATCGCCATCAGAATCTAAAGGAGTACAACCGGTGTAAAAACTTTTATCATTTACTACAAAAAATATAGGATCTGCATTCGCGGAAATTTCAAGTCGAAATATTATTGCTTTAGCTCTTTCGGCAGCTGTAAGTCCAAATTCAGATAATTCAACTGCAGCAAGGCGAATATTCTTTTTTTGATTTCTACCGCTAGAGGAATCATTTGCATTGTATTGATCTACATTAGAGTTTCCTACTACAGGTGTATCATTCCAATTAACTTCAACACCATTATCTAGATAATTTCCATCTTCATCTAACAAATGTAGTCTGTTATAGTTCAAACCACTCCCTAATTGTGCGCCTTGGGTTAGAAGAATATCCATCTCACCATCTCCATAGGCAGCTGTGTTTGTTCCTCCTAGACTAAAATACCAGGCATTGTCAATATTTGCAATAGCATACCCCATATCAAGACCTCTTTCTCCTTGATATAGGTATGGATTAAAGGGTATTCCGCCAGAGGTGAGCTGTGGTCCTACGGCATTTGAAGTATTGCCATCTATGGCTCTACCTTCTAGACGTACGCCAGATGTAATACTGGTCACAGGTCTTAATGCGGTCCACGAAGTTTCTGCTACCGTTAAATCTGCTACGGCATCTCCATCCGTGTCTACATTATCATAAAACCCATTATTATCTGTATCTATCATAGCAGTGGCTCCAACGCCTGTAGCATAGGTTTGGCTACCTACAGTAAATGCTAAAAGTTCAGAGACATTATCATAAGATGTCGTGTTCAGGGCTCCCACAGATGAGGACCAAAAGCCGCTATAGTTGGTGTAGATAGAAGTTACATAGTTTGTTGACCCTAGACTAGGAGGAGGCGTTCCAAATCCGGTGCTTACTTCACAACCGTCTTCAAAAAGATCGGGAATACCATCATTGTCATCATCCTCATCAATGTCATCTGTGAGTCCGTCTCCGTCACTATCAGGAAAAAGGCTAAGGTTGTCAATTCGTGTGTTTGAATTTATTTCTTCTGTTGTGGAGTAGGGCACAATAGTGCGGGTATTAGTTCCAAATAGAAGAATAAATAAAGTAATAGGTAAGGCTAGAAATAATTTTACTAATGCGGTATGCTTCAATCTGTGTGT
This sequence comes from Cellulophaga baltica, assembly GCF_900102165.1. Taxonomy (GTDB): domain Bacteria; phylum Bacteroidota; class Bacteroidia; order Flavobacteriales; family Flavobacteriaceae; genus Cellulophaga; species Cellulophaga baltica. Next base: position 8,529 of record NZ_FNBD01000002.1, on the reverse strand, counting down.
GGTATTAAAGGTGTGTGTAAAAATGATTTAGCGGTTATCCTAAAGCAGCTCTAAGCTAACAGAATTTATAATAGGAGAGTTTTAATTGTTGTTAATAGAATTCTTTTGAGGGTGTATTGGAGGTTTCTTGTTGTTTATGAAATGACCAGCACTAGAAATTGTGGTGCAGACTTGCTAATTTGGATTCGTTAATCCTAATATTATACAATAATTTCTTGAAATTGTATAACAACTTCTTCGAGGTGAGAGTTCATCTTTGTAGCACACATAAAACTATACCAAATGGAAACAAATCAATATAAAGGAACGGAAAGAATTAGCGAAAAAGTAATTATCACAAATAATGAATTATTGTTGCATGAAAGTATTGTGAGGGCATTAGTTCCTAAGCAGTCTTCAGCTCCAAATTATTTTAGCGCTATGGGGTAATGTAAAACTCAGGCTATTGTAATAAGAAAACTCCGGTAAGCAAAACATATTTGTTTACCGGAGTTTTTTTTATGCCTATATGTTACAGGTGTCGTCCACAAGATTTTTAGAAAAAGCCAAGATTCTTCATAGGGCAAATTTCCTCATGCGGGGATTTATTACCCGATTTAAATAAATGATATATAGTGAATTTTTTATTTAACTTGTTAATTTTCAGTTATTTGTGTTTATTAGTTTTTAATTATTCTTTTTAGGCATACCATTTGCTTTTTACCAGGAGGATATCATAAGTAGTTGACGCTGTAGCATTTACACAGTAATAAAAAGGGTGTGGATGTCATTCATGACAGTGCAATGATACACTATGAAAGTGAAAGCCATAAAAATACAAACGAAGTTAAATCCATACATATATAGCTATGATTAAATATCTAATTATTTTTCTATTCTCCGTAAGTTTTCTGAATGCTCAAACGTATACAAGTGAGACCTCTGTGGAGGTGCGTGTTGGCGATCTTTTTGAAATAGGTAAGCCAAAAGCAAAGGCCTACAAGCATATTGATTTTCCCAAAGCAAATTTTATCATTAAAAAAGGAGGTATTGCTAATTATAAGAATACCGAAGGAGAGCTAGTGGTGGTAACAGCTATAAAAGAGAAGAAAAATGGCGTTACTCAAGTCTATATTAGGCGCAATGATGGAGGGCGTTTCTTTGGAAGTCACACGGTAGTTAAGGCAGACGTTAATCAAGCCTTAAGCGCGGGAGAATTGCGAGTATTATAAGGTATTCCATGCTGTAATCCATTTAATTTGATAGGCTAAACCTTAGCTATATGATGGATTCTTTTGAAACAATTGATTCTATATAAAGTAGTACTAAAGGTTTAAAATATGTTTAAAAATTTTACAATAGCGCAAAAAGTTCAAGTTGGATTAATTCTAGGAATAGCTTTCTTATTAGTCTTAGGCACAAACCGATTGGATAAAAGACATTTCTCAACAGTTCAGACCACAGTAAATTCGGTATACAAAGACAGGGTTATTGTGCAAAATTTGATTTATAAATTGAATGCCATCTTCCATGCGAAGGAAATACGGTTTATACGTAAAAAAGATTTTAATACAATCCCAGACGAAAATCAAAAGGCAGAAGAATTATTTTCAGCTTTTGCAGCCACCAAGCTCACTGGTAAAGAAAAAAATGTTCTTGATGACTTACAGGATCAGTTTCAAAACCTCAAAAAGTTAGAAACTAATTTGCTTCAGAATTCTGAGGTTTTACAAGCAAATCATCAGACATCAGCAGAGCGTATCTTAAGTAAAATAGAACAAAATTTGAATGTTCTCGCTAAAATTCAGCTCGAGGAAAGTAGAGAACTAACACAACTTTCTAATAAATCGTTAGGGATGACTATTCTCTTGTCTAAATTAGAAGTTGCTTTTTTAATATTGATTGGTATAGCTATGCTGACTCTTATTTTTTATCCCGTAAAAACAGAGGTAGTAGTACAAGAATAATTCTTTTTCTTAATAGGCTCTATTAAGGATGATTAGTATCCTTAATCTCAGCTACTGGTAGAAAAGAAATGATATCATTTGTCTTCGACCATTTATCAGAAATACGACGCAGCCTTAATCTTAAAATATAATGTTATGCCAAAGAAGATATTATTAACTACTGATTTTTCAATGAATTCTTGGAATGCTATTCAATATGCTATAAAGCTTTATGAGAATCAGGAATGCGATTTTTATCTTTTGAATACCTATGCAAAAGATGTATATGGGTTGGATAGTTATGTGCTTTTAGACCCTGATGACGTATTTGATAAATTGTCTGAGAACATTTCAAAAGAGGGGTTAGGAGATGTTTTGGCGCAACTATCTAGTATTGATAAAGATTTGAAGCATCGGTATCATATAATCTCACGATCAGAAAGATTTTTAGATGCGGTAAAGAGTTTGGTACATAGTCTTAAAATTGAAATGATTGTGGTTGGAGCAAAAGGGAAAACAAATGGGGAGCAAGGTAAATATGGAAGAAATACTTTAGGTATTATTGAGACTATACGAAAATGTCCAGTTTTAATTGTTCCTAAAAATGCAACTTTTAATCAGCCGGAAGAAATTGTTTTAGCGACTAATTTTAATACCGATTTTGATATTTCCGAAATTAAATACCTTGTTGAAATAGCTAAAATGAGTAATGCGCGTATTCAAATTTTGAGTCTAACGGATGATAGCGTAATGACAGCGCAGCAAAAGAATAACAAATCGCTTTTAGAAAAATATCTGGTTGGTCTAGATTATATTTTTAATGTGCTCCACAATGTAAAGATGTCTGCGGCACTCAGCTGTTTTGTGGAAATTAAACATAGTAATATGATAAGCTATGTAGATAAGAAGCCCTCTGTTTGGGAAACCCTTGGTTTTGTTAGACCATCTCTGGGTAAGTTAGGGTATTTCAATGATGTGCCTGTGCTCGCACTTCATGGTTAGATAAGTTTCCATATGCTCAAAACCAAACAAATTACGTAGTATAATTTATGATTTATAATTTTTTTAGTATCCATTTAATGAGGATTTCTTTTCTAGGAAAACATTAATATCTTAAGAAATATTCCTTTTTAGATGTGCTATGCATTTGATAAAACACATGACAATATGAAAAAACTTTTTACCAATTTTAGGGGTGATCTTTTTGGAGGAATTACGGCAGGAATAGTGGCCTTGCCTTTGGCATTAGCATTTGGTGTAAGTTCAGGTTTAGGGCCTAGTGCAGGACTCTATGGCGCTATATTTATTAGCTTTTTTGCAGCACTATTTGGCGGTACAAATACGCAAATTTCAGGGCCAACAGCACCTATGACTGCTGTTAGTATGGTTGTCATTGCTGGTATTGTAGCCTTAAATGATGGTGATTTAGAGAAAGCACTTCCGGCCATTTTACTAGTTTTTCTTTTAGCAGGGTTAATGCAAATAGGCCTTGGGCTATTGGGCATAGGAAAATATATTAGATATATACCTTATCCCGTGGTTTCTGGTTTTATGACCGCCATAGGAGTTATAATTCTTGTAACACAAATTTTACCGTCTATAGGGTATTATCCAAAAGACGATACAGCTTTTGTAGCGGGTTTTAAGCCAGAAGCAGAGGAAATTATATTGAGTAATATTTTAAAAGAAGAAACCGGGGAAGGTATTTTAGTATTAGAAAATTTTCAAGAGACCATAGATAGAGCTAATGAGGTTACTGAAGAACAAATACTTAAAGAAGCAAAAACATTAGCAAACACAGAAGCGTCTGGTGTTATTGGTGCACTAAAAGTATTGCCAAGGGCACTTCAAAATATCAATTGGCTTGAATTGATTCTAGCCTTATCTACAATCGCTATTATATATGGTTTTAAGAAAATAACAATACTGATACCTAGTGCTTTAGTCGCCCTAATTGTAGTGTCTAGTGTGGCGTTTGGGTTCGGTCTTAATTATCGACCTATAGAAAAGATTCCTGGTGGTTTTCCAATACCTAATTTAAATATGTTTTCTCAATTTGAGTTAGGAGCTATCACCCCATATATCTTTACGGCATTGACTCTTGCTCTTTTGGGAGCTATAGATTCTCTGCTAACTTCAGTAGTGGCAGACAACATGACCAAAACGAAACACCAACCTAATAAAGAATTAATAGGGCAAGGCGTAGGAAATAGTATAGCTGCTATTTTTGGGGGCCTCCCTGGAGCAGGAGCAACAATACGTACCGTCGTAAATATTAATGCAGGAGGGAAGACAAAATTATCAGGAATGATTGCTGGAGTATTACTATTACTTATCTTATTAGCCTTAGGACCAATAGCATCGCAAATACCAGCGGCCGTTCTAGCAGGTATTTTAGTAACCGTAGGTATAGGTGTTATGGATTATAAAGGATTGAAAGCAATTCCTTTTTTGCCTAAAGATGCAAAAATAGGACCTTTTAAATTTAGTTCAGAGGTTGTTATTATGTTGGTGGTATTGGTATTATCATCGGTATGGAATTTGGTGTACGCAGTGGGTGTGGGGCTTATCATAGCGTCCTTACTATTTATGAAAAAAATGGGCGACCTTACAGCAGAGCGGTCAGATGTTAAAACCTTAAAAAAAGAAAAAGGTTGGGCTGATGAAAAAGACTTTCCTGAATCCTTGAAGGAAGAAATTTTTATCAAACATCTAAAAGGACCTCTATTTTTTGGATCTACTAATGATTTTCAAAATTTAGCGAACCAAATACCAAGAACAGCATCTACGGTAATAATTAGAATGGGTCGCATGCAATATCTAGACCAATCGGGACTCTACACCTTAGAGGATGTATTGTTAGATTTGAAAAAAGAAAATATTAATGTCTTTTTTGTCGGTGTACTTAAGCAGCCTAGGTATATGATGGAGCGTGTAAATATAATTCCACACTTGGTGCCAGATACTCATATATTTAAAAATTTCTCAGAGTGCCTTGCCTATTTGAAAGATAATGTCGCTCATGATTTGGAAGATAGAAAAGAGATAAAATATCAGGAGCTCGTCTAAAGTTACATCTTATGAAAGTAGCTATAAAAACTTATTAAGAGATAAGAACCCTTGCAAATAGTCTTTTGTAAGGGTTTTCTTTTGTTGTAAAAACGGACTTACCTTATTAAAGGGCTTAATTTTTTTTGAAGCTAGATAGTATACGAATAAAAAAAGCTTCCAATTTCTTGGAAGCTTTGATTTTAGTGGTGACCTCGACTGGATTCAAACCTAGCGTTTGTATCCCTTTGTCTATAAGGTCTTAGCAATATTCTATTTTCTTTGTTGTCGATTTGTGAACCTGAAAAAAATCAGTTTACTATTTTGTATTTCGTATTTAGTAAAATTAAACATTATTTGGTAAATGCTGTTTTATGACATTTAAAAACATCAAATTTTATTACTTCAAAATAATATTTACGTGTTTAACGGTTTTAAATTAACTGTATTTCTCACATTCCGTTCAGCACATTCCTCTTTATTCCGTTTCCCTACATTTCAGGGAAATAGCTTCTCTACAAAAGTCTTGGACACAATCCCCGATGTTAACTTTCCATTGCGCTAACCCAATCCGTCCCGAAGCTTCGGTACTGGATTGGAACACTGCATTCCAACGTTAAAATCGGGAATAGCGTCCGCCACATCGGAATTCCATAATTCATTTGGTATCACTTCCTATGTTTTTCTTCTTCACATAAGCCTTTAGATACCCTTCCGCTCCCTACTGTCTAACCTTTTTTTGACAGCAAAACAACAACATTTTGAAGTTAAACAGACTGCATAAACCAGGCTCATGCTTCGCTCTTTTTTATAAGTCTCTATCAATTCAAAATATTGAATCCCAGTAAGCAACAAAAAAAGGTAACAGCGAGGGCGCTATAGGAAGTAAATCTAAAATGAAACTTATGAAATCGTATAAAAACATCAAAAGAGGAAGTGAAACCAAAAAAACAAAACAGGAAAACGCTCCAGATATAATAAGTAAATCATTTAAAAAAAAATATAAAACTAAACTGTCTGAATGGTTCAGATAGATTTTATTAACCTGCCTGTCGGTAGACAGGTCTTAAATAATACATTATGAATTCTTTAAAAAATCATGTACAGTTAATTGGAAATGTTGGACAAGAACCAACGATTACGAACCTTGAAAGCGGAAAGAAAGTTGCCCGATTTTCAATAGCCACCAACGAGTATTACAAATATGATAAGGGTGAAAAACAAACAGACACCAATTGGCATACTGTCGTAGCTTGGGGTAAGACTGCTGAAATTATTGAAAAATTTGTAGACAAAGGCAAAGAAGTAGGGGTTACGGGAAAATTGAAATCTAGAAGCTACGAGGATAAAGATGGAGTCAAAAGATTCGTTACGGAAATCGAAGCCAACGAAATTCTATTACTTGGAAATTAAAACAATAAGTAAATCAAAAAAAATAAAGAGGGCGCAGCCTTGGAAAGTTTCACCCTCTTTTTTCATTAATAACTTCAAATAAGAAATCAAATAATGAAGACACAAGTTAACGAAATAACAGCAGGATTACAACATTTTCACGGTACGGAAATGTTCTATCAAATTCCACTATTAAGAACCCGATTTACAGACGGATTAAAATATCTTGCCAATGTTGCAGATTGTTTTTGGCTGATTACGGATACTTCTGTAATAGCAAAAAGTCTGATGCACCGAAGCGAATTTATTACCATAGACTTTAAAAGGCTATCTAAGGAAAAACAAGATTTTACGGATTATGAAGCCGAAATTATTTATACGGATGGCAACGATACTATTCTCGAAAAACATCGCTATCGCTCAACTGATTTTCCACTCGATGAACTGCGTTTATTTTTTGTAAATAATACACTGATGTTACCAAGCGAATATTAATATAAAGCGTCATGGTATATCTCAATTTTACAGACCTAAATGAAGAAGCTCAAAACCGACTTTTGGAGGCTTCTAAAAAAGATGTAGAACGAAAATTTGGCGATGATATTCGCAAATACGTAAAAGAAAATTACACTTGTTTTGAAACGATGATTGAAGAAGAAGCGATGCGAAATTTATACTCTTATAAATTCATTTTCAATATTTAATTTTTTTAAAATAAGAAACAAGCACCTCTAAAATTTAGAGGTGTTTTTGTATGCAATTTATATCATATCAATAAAAAAACGTATCTTTATTTCGCTGGAAATACAGCACACAAATAAAGTAGGGTTGTCCAATTTTCGACTTTCGCCGATAACCGTACCCATCGAAAAATAACATACTGGAAATTCATTTCCTTAAAATGGCAATTGGTTTTTGAACCAGATTGTATGAAATTTTTGTTCGCCTGGGGCGAACGAAAAGGAGTAGCAAGAGGGTAACACGCTGCGCGATGTTTAGAGCTCCTTTTCGTTTTCAAACTGCTGATAATCAATAGTTTGAAAATAGTGTAATTTCTTGTCCTGCTACAATTTGCGACAAACGCCTTGTAAACGCCCATTTTTAGGAAAGAATTTGCGACAAATCGGCGAATTATGGACTCATTTATCGGAATTAGATTTAAAAAGGAAACAGCAAAACGCTTTCAACAATTTTCAAGAACACACTTTAAATCACATACTGAGGCGATGGCTACCATGCTCGATTTTTTCTTCTACAACGAGATATCGCCGAAAGAAAAATTTGGTCCAACGGGAAGAACTATGGAAGCCAAACTCCTAAAAAGAATCAATGCTGTTATTGCCATTATGCGCGCTATGGAAAAGACACAAACCAAGCCGACAGTCGCCATGATAGAATCCCTTTTTCAGACCGAGATGCCTACAAAAAAAACGTTGATTCTAGAGAAGAAATTTCTTGAAGAAAAAAAGGCAGTCCGCTTTCAAGAAAAGAAAAATTCCAACCCTGAATTTTAAATTGTTGCGCTATGTATATCACCATCACACCCCAAAAATTAGGAGGTACATATTCACAAAGTTCAGCGGATTTTGTGGGCTATCTGGAGAAGGAAAATCAAAGCTTAGAACAAGAAGAAATGGAACACTTTTTTAACCAATATGGTGATGAAATTTCAGCCGAAGAAGTAGTAAAAGATATCGATGGAAATGGTGCAAAACTCAAAAAAACTGAACCGAAGTTTTATTCCATTACCGTGAGTCCTTCTAAATATGAATTGAACCGGTTGCAAAATAGTAGCGAAGATTTAAAAAGGTATACGCGCGAACTGATGAAGGATTATGTTGTAGACTTCCCCTTCTTAGGACACCTCTAATTTCGATAAATAATTATTATTTGGGTCAGATTTGATGAAGAATTTAAATTCTTCATCAAATCTGGGCATGAATTCTTTAGGTGATATATTACCTAAAGATTTATGCGGGTGATTAAAATTATAGTCTTCTCTCCAGTTGTCGCTTATTTTTTGAAGTTGATAAATGTCATTGAAATAATAGGCATCTAATATATCCTCCCTAAAGAAACGGTTAAATCGTTCTATATATCCATTTTGCATTGGCTTTCCCGGTTGTGTATATTTAATTTCTATAAAGTTCTTTTTACACCAGTT
>NZ_FNBD01000003.1 GCF_900102165.1 Cellulophaga baltica | reverse complement strand
GATGCTGTTAAGGCACTTGCTGTATCATTCTCACAATACTCAACATCACTCACTGTGGGTGCTGATGGTAAGGCATACACTGTTACTTCAATCTCAGATCGTGGACTCTCACAACCACTAGAATTTGTTTGTGTTACGTAGTATGAAGTTGTACCTGCAGTTAAAGTACTTGGGGTTGGTGCTGTTGAATTACCCGTTCCGCCAGTTGCTACAGTATACCATAAAATATTTGTACCACTTGCTGTTAACGCACTTGCAGTACCGTTCTCACAATACTCAACATCACTCACTGTGGGTGCTGACGGTTGTGGGTTTACGGTTAATACTCTCTCTTCTGAAAATGCATCGTCACAAGTTAATGTTGCACTCGAAGAAACTAATCTATAAGTAGTATTATTTAAAGTTATAGGCGCAGCTGTAATTACTAGTGAAGAAGTTGACGTATTACTATATGGACTCGCATTAGTTAGGTTTACCCAGTTTGAACCATCAAAAATTTGCCATTGATAGGTGCTAGCATTGGAAATTATTGCAGTGAAAGTAGCGTTTTCGAACTCACAAATCTCAGCATTTAGAGGTTGGCCCGTAACCATAGGAGGATCATTTACAATTATTCTCAATCTTCTTCTAGTACTTTCACAAGTAGAGGTTGTTTCAGTTTGAGTAACCCAATAATCCGTAGTACCAGCTGTAGTTGTTTCAGGAATGGTAGTTCCTACAAGTTCATTTCCACCCGTAGCTGCATCATACCAAGTTAAGTTTGATCCTGACTGAACATAGTTATCTAATTCTTGGGCAGTATCTCCTAGACAATAAGTAATAGTATTAGCTGTCAAGGTGGGTCTTACCGGCAAAGCATTTATAATTACCTCTACGGCTGTTCTTGAGCTAATGCAACCTGTATAAATATCCGTTTGTTCAACATAGTAAAAGGTACTTCCTGCTGTTGTAGTACTGGGCGTAGGGTTTGACGTATACATAGTGCCACCTGTAGCTGCATTGTACCATTGCAAAGTATTCCCTGAGTCTCCAGATGCTTGTAAAGGAACAGGAGCATCACCTACACAATATTCAATGGGAGATTTGGCAGTTGGTGCATCTGGCAAAGGAAATTGATACAAATCGATAGAAATGAATGTATCACTTGAACATCCATTTACGTTTTGCGAATAAACCGAATAATTTCTAAATAACTCAGTACTATCTGGTGCTGTATATGAAGTTGTATTAGATGCGACAAGATTTCCTAAAGAATCATACCAGTTAGCGGTCTCACCTACTGATTCATCTACAGTGACACTCATTTCTGGAGGTAAATTTCCTTCACAATAAGTATATTCTGAGGATCCAGTTGGTGCATTTAAATCATTCTCAACAGTAATTGTGAATGACCTTGTTGTGAATTGATCATTAGCATCAAAAACCCGATACACAATAATTGTCGTTCCAATTTCAAAATCGTCACCATTTAGCTTTCCATTTCCGTCGGTTCTAATGAGAGAATATTCAGCTAACTCACAAGCGGTATCCGTTAAATTTGTAACAATTGTGCCTGGCAACAGTAAATCGTCTAAATAAGCAATTTGTGCCGTATTATTAAAAACAGTGGAAGAATAGCGAATTCTAATATTGTAATTCCCAGTTAGCGTAAAAGGAATGTTTTCCTGATGAACGGCTGTATCTGTATAGACTTTACTAAAAAAATCGGTTTGGACAACTGCCATTGAACTATCTAAAATATCTACATGAATTTGTGCATTATTTGCCACGGTATTTATCGAATGGGAAAATGAAATTTCACCTTCACCGTTAAAATACATAGTAGGTGTAACAATAGTACTCGTATAAAACGTAGCTAAAGATAATGAGTTTGCTATCAAATTTCTACTTCCATTTATTTGCCCACCACTATCAATAGATGTTTTGGTAAAAACGTAGCATTGATTCAATGCCGATTCAAAATCCTGAAGAACAGGCGCCTCACCCTCGCCCGCAGGACAGTTATCTGAAACCGTTGGTTCTACCCATGTATGAGTAGCTGTGCAACTATCAGGATCGGCAGTTAAAGTAACATTAGAAGGAAAAGTGTCAAATAACGGTTTTTCATTATCCTCAACTGTAACGTTAAAAGTACAGATACCCACTTCTCCAGCAGCATTCTCCGCACGGTAGACTATAGCAGTAGTTCCTGGCAAAATGTTGTCACCAGGTTGATAATTACTTGTCACTGTTACTGCATCCACTGAAGCAATAGGCGCATTCCAATTTACAATACCACCACATTGGCCGGCAGTGTAAGTTACTTGAACATTTAAAGAAGCCGTATCGCAACCTGTAAAAGTTGGTGGAGCAAATTCGAAACTATTTATAAAGGATTCATTACTTCTTTCAGAAAAGAAAAAATTTAAATCAGCTTTTGCAAAAGCAAATTGAATTGTCGATAAAAATATGAGTAGAATAAATTTATAATTTATGGTACAACTGTTCATAAAAATTAGGAATTACTACCTGGTTTTTTAACTACACGTAATGAGATAAATGAAATGCAGTTAATTGGTTAATTATTAGGTTATAACGCAAAAATAGATTTACAGATATGAAATGAGTTCTAATTTGTTGTGAATTATGATAAAATGTATATGTAAGCTTATGAAGCTGTTGTTTCCTACAATAGTCAATCTCTAAAAGCGCCCCACCATGCTATATCTATATGAGTTATCGATCAAAAACACTTTTAAATAGATTACACTTAAGGAGAGAAAAACTTAATTCTTGAGCATAAAAAAAGCCCTTAATAAAATTAAGGACTTAGCTGTTTTTTAAAAAAAATAAATATTCTATTTTTCTTCTATCTTATCTGGTGTATCCTCTTCTTTCGAGGCATCTTTAAATTCTTTAATTCCACTACCCAAACCACGCATTAATTCAGGAATTTTTTTCCCTCCAAAAAGTAATAGTACAAGAACTACTACAACCGCAATTTGCCATGGGCCGATCATTCCTAAAAAAATATTTGAAACTATCATAAACTAGATTTTAGAACCACAAATTTACTAAAAAAGTATTACACATGGTGTTAATATTTATATCGCCGAACCTTTTTTTTGAAAAAGTCCATAAAAATTTACTAAACGTATACAAATTACAGTTTAGTATTTATAAATTCGATGTAATTATAAAAAGTATTTTATCGCAGTAAGATTGTAAGTTATATTTGTGTAGTATGGCAAAAAAGAAGAAAAAAGGAAAAGATATTAAAAAAAAACTGCTTCATAAGTATCGTTTAGTAATCCTGAACGAAAATACTTTTGAGGAAAAGATCTCTTTCAAACTAAGTAGGCTTAATGTATTTATTACAGGCTCCTTATTTATCGTGTGCTTAATTGCTTTAACCACCTTACTGATAGCATTTACCCCATTGAGGGAATATATACCAGGATACTCTTCCACCAAGTTAAAAAGACAAGCGACAGAGCTCACCTATAAATCAGATTCACTGGTCACCGTATTAAATTATACCAATAAGTATTTAGATAACATTAGAAAGGTTTTAAATGGAGATATCACTAACAATCAAATTAACAGAGACTCCTTATTTGAACAGTTTAAATTAGACCCTTCTAGTGTAGATTTAACACCCATAAAAGAAGATTCTATTCTGAGGGCTCAAGTAGAATTAGAGGATAAGTATAATTTGTTTGAGCGCACCGATAAGAACGTAAATCAAATATTATTCCCTCCTATTAACGGAAGTGTATCTCAAGACTACGATCCTAAGACAAAACATTTTGCAATAGATATTGTAGCTGCAAAGGGTACTCCTGTAAAATCAGTAGCAGATGGTACTGTTATATTTTCTGAATGGACTTCAGAAACTGGTTATGTTATTATTGTAGAGCATAAAGATGGGCTACTATCTGTCTATAAACACAATGGCTCTCTCAGTAAAGAACAAGGAGATTTAGTACGTGCCGGAGAAGTTATTGCCTCTGTTGGGAATACTGGTGAGTTAACTACCGGACCACATTTACACTTTGAATTATGGAATAATTCAAGTCCAGCAAACCCAAAAGATTATATTGATTTTAAATAATTCTGCATGTCTATAAAATCTTTAGCCGCAAAAATTTTTGCCAAGAGAATTGCTAAAAAAACTCAAAAGTGGGTAGATAATCCTGTAGCCACACAGGAAAAACTGCTACAAAAATTGATTGCCACTGCTAAAAACACAAATTTTGGTAAGGATCATAATTTTGAAGCCATCAGAGACCACGGTGATTTTGTGAAAAATGTCCCTATAAGAGATTATGAAGAACTAAAGCCTTATGTAGAAAAAGTAGTTGGTGGCGCTGCAGATATCTTGTGGCCAAATAAACCCATCTACTTTGCAAAAACCTCAGGAACAACATCCGGAGCAAAATATATTCCCATAACAGAATCATCTATTAAACATCAAGTAGAGGCTTCTAGAAATGCTATTCTAAACTACATTGAAGAAACTGGGAATGCCGACTTTGTAAATGGTAAAATGATTTTTCTACAAGGTAGCCCTGTGTTGACTGAAAAAAATGGCGTTAAACTAGGAAGACTCTCCGGTATATCTGCCCATTACGTTCCTAATTATTTACAAAAAAACAGACTCCCAAGTTGGGAAACCAATTGTATTGAAGATTGGGATACCAAAGTAAACACGATAGTTGAAGAAACTATACATGAAGATATGACGGTAATAGCCGGTATCCCCTCCTGGGTACAAATGTATTTTGAAAAATTAAATACCGTTGGGAATAAAAAAGTAGGAGACTTATTTAAAAACTTTAACCTCTTTATTTATGGGGGCGTTAATTATGAACCGTATAGAGCAAAATTTGAAAATCTTATTGGAAGAAAAGTAGATAGTATAGAACTATTTCCAGCAAGTGAAGGTTTCTTTGCCTATCAAAACTCTCAGAAAGAAAAAGGAATGCTACTCCTCCTAAATTCAGGAGTTTTCTATGAATTTGTAAAATCTGATGAGTTCTTTGAAGAACATCCAAAACGAATCACGATAAAAGATGTAGAAGTTGGAGTTAACTATGTGATGATCATCTCAACAGATGCCGGTTTATGGGCGTATAATCTCGGTGATACCATTCAGTTTATTTCATTAAAACCCTACAAAATTATTGTCTCTGGTAGAATTAAACATTTTATTTCTGCTTTTGGGGAGCATGTAATTGGTAAAGAGGTAGAATCTGCAATGCAAAAAGCCATTGAAGAAACAGATGCTCGTGTAAACGAATTTACCGTGGCACCCCAAATAACACCCGAATTAAATGAATTACCTTATCATGAGTGGTTTATAGAATTTGAGAAAGAACCTACAGACCTTGCAAAATTCATAGCAATATTAGACCTTGAATTACAGCAACAAAATAGTTATTATTTTGACCTTATCGATGGAAAAATACTCCAAAGATTAAAAATTACCAGCATTAAAGAAGGTGGTTTTAATGAGTATATGAAATCCATTGGAAAGTTGGGCGGTCAGAATAAAGTACAGCGATTATCAAATGATCGAAAAGTAGCAAATGAGTTAAATACCCTTAAACGCTAGGTTAGCTTAAAGTTTTCATTCAGTTAAGAATTATAAATCTGAATAATAAATCGTAGTTTTACAAGAATTTTTCAATACATGAGCAAGACAACAAATACCACTAGAGCGCAAGAATCTACCAATGCTATTGAGCGTTTGTACATTACAATGCGTCATTTATTCAATCGTGGTTTTTATAAACCTATGGGTGTTTCGGGAGAAACCCTACGCAATGCATTACTTCAATTAAGGCCAGAAATTTATGGAACCATTGCGGAGGAAAAAGCTGAACTAAGTGGGTTAATATATGTTTTAGAACGATTACCAGAAGGAATAGAGCAGTGTAGATTTATAAACCTTACTTCTGATGAAGGGTACGGGAAGTCTCATTTTGAAGCTATAGTTCCGCCAAAGAGAAGACGTAATTGTTACCGTATTGATGACGAACAAATGAATATTGAAATTACCAGAGGTAGATCTGATATTTATGATATTCTTACCCATTTAACCTTCTTATTTATAGAATCTTATAAGATTGCAACCCGAGTAATTATTGAAGATACCGGTACTACAATCCGCGATTGGGGGAAATTAGAAAATGCAATTAGCAAATCTAAGCTCACACAAGCAGAACGTGAAATTGCCATAATCCATACGGCAAATATTCTTGGGCGCTCTTTTGCAGAGATCATAGAAGTCTATGAAAAATTTGCGACGAAAAAGAATCCAGATCGTTTTCTGAAGATTATTTACTGGCTAGGAAAATTAGCCATTGAAGAAGAGTTAACTGGTGACAAACGTGCTATAACCTTTACGCCTCTATTAAGAGAGCGACTAGGACACCATATTCATGGAGAACGTTGGTCTGATGCAATAAAAGAAACCTTAAACACCGCTGGTTTATTAGATAGGCCCATTCATATTATTAGTGCCAACATGCACAGTGTAATGAATTCATTATTCGCTAGAAAAGCGCTGAAGAAGGAATTTCCGAATAATGATTCCTTAGAAATTTATGAAAAATTAAGCTCCTCTGAAAACTCAGCACTAAGAAACAAAGTAACAGCCGTTGCAGTTAAAAATGGCATGATTGCTATTGATGATGTATCTGGTACTAACATAGATGTTCAAATATTTGACACGGCTAAGTTTACTGATGATGTTTGTAGTTACGCATTTAGCAAAGACATTCCCGGCGAAAAAAAACCTATTATCTTCGTAATGGACTATGCTTTTGGAGAACAAGCGTATGAAACTATTGATGAGCTATTAAAGCCGTATAAGGTTAAAAAGAATCAGCCCGTTTTCATAGATGTACATTCCATTTCAATTATGGGGAAAGCAGGAATATTAGAAGGCGGAAAAGGAGATTTAATGATCCCGACAGCGCATGTATTTGAAGGAACAGCAGATAATTATCCTTTTAAAAATGAGTTAACTGCCGACGATTTCACGGGCAATGGATTGAAGGTTTTAGAGGGTGCCATGATTACTGTTTTAGGAACTTCGTTACAGAATAAAGATATCTTGAAATTTTTCCACGCATCTACTTGGAATGTTATTGGTTTAGAGATGGAAGGTGTCCATTATCAAAAAGCAATACAATCTGCTTCAAAAGTACGTAAAAGTATACGTGAAGATGTTAAGGTACGTTATGCCTATTACGCCTCAGACAACCCGCTTGAAACAGGAAGCACTTTAGCTTCTGGCGGATTGGGTACTACTGGAGTAAAACCAACCTATTTAATTACTGATAAAATTTTAGAACAAATATTTAAGTCATAAGTAAGCATGAACAACCAAACACCACAACAGCCTTCTTCTAATTCTGATGAAGTAGATTTAGGGCAATTATTCCAATTAATTGGAAATGGTTTTAGAAAGCTATTTCGGTTTATTGGAAATATCTTTAAGGGAATTTTTGGAGCCATTATTGTTTTTCTGCAATTCATACAAAAACACCTTATCAAATTTGCAATTGCGGCTATTGTTGGCCTAGCCATCGGTATATATCTTGACATAAATAAAGAGCCCCAGTATCTCTCAACTATGGTTGTTGAACCTAACTTTAATAGTGTTCAGCAACTCTACAATAATATTAATTTTTATGATGAATTAGCTAAATCTGAGGATTCCATTGCCTTGGCGGAAGCATTAGACATTACTTTAAAAGAGGCTGGTTCTATAAAAAAATTCACAGTAGAATCTTATTCTGATGAAAATCAGAAAGTTCAATTATTTGATAAGTTTGTAAAAAGCTTAGATACCACCACACAGAAAGCGATAGATATGGAAGCGTATCTTAAAAATTTTAATTCACTAGATGCTAGATTTCACACCATTGCATTGATTGCTACAAACAATGGAATTGGAAAAAAAATCCAAACTTCAATAATTAACTCTATCTCGAGAAATGATTATTTTAATTTACAGAAAGATATTAGCGATATAAATATTAAACTGCAGGATAGCATTTACAGCAAACAAATTACTGAAATAGACTCGCTTCAACTATTGTACAAGAGAGTCATGCTTAAGGAGGCAGATAAACCTATGCAAGGCACAAACATAAGTCTTGGAGAAGGCGGAAATAAAGATAACAAAGAACTTTCATTAATTAATAAAATGGAAGAACTAAAAGAAAGTCTTGTACTACTTAATGAGGAAAAAGCAAATAAATCTAGTATTTTAAATGTAATATCTGCCTTCCCTAGAAAAGGAGTAGAAGTAAAAGGAATTTGGAACAGCTACAAATTTTTAGTGCCTACCCTATTTTTAAGCTTACTATTAATTATTTTAGCCCTTTTATCACTTAATACATATTTAAAAGAATACAATAAATAATAATTTATGAATATTCTTATTACAGGAGGCGCTGGTTTTATAGGAAGTAATTTTATTCCTTACTACTTAGAAAAAAATCCAAACGATACTGTAATAAATCTAGATTTACTTACGTACGCTGGAAATTTAGAAAATCTAAGTGAAGTTAAAAATGAAACTAGATACAAATTTATACAAGGCTCTATTTGTGATATCAAATTAGTAGAATCAGTTTTTAATGATTTTAATATCCAAAGTATTATTCATTTTGCAGCTGAGTCTCATGTTGACAATTCAATTTCAAGTCCTTATAATTTTATCAAAACTAACATAGAAGGTACATTCGTTTTATTAGAAGCAGCAAAGAAATACTGGCTAAATTCATCCAATAATCGTAATATAGAATATAAAAACTCAAGGTTCCATCATATTTCTACGGATGAAGTCTATGGCTCTTTAGAGAATGATGGCTATTTCACAGAAGACACTCCGTACGCTCCAAACAGTCCTTATAGCGCCTCTAAGGCTTCTTCTGACTTCTTAGTTAGAAGTTATTACCACACATACGGATTGCCTGTTATAACCACCAATTGTTCCAATAACTATGGCCCAAAGCAACATGATGAAAAACTAATCCCTACCATAATAAGGAAAGCAATTAGAAATGAACCCATTCCTATCTATGGAAAGGGAGACAACATTAGAGATTGGCTATATGTCTTGGATCATTGCAGTGGAATTGAACGAACATTTAGAGAGGGTAATCTGGGCGAAACTTACGTCATCGGTGGAAATAATGAATTTTCAAATATAGACATTGCTAAAAAAATATGCAGTTTATTAGACGAAGTTAAGCCGAAAAAGATTGGATCTTATAAAGATCAAATTTCATTTGTTACGGATCGCTTGGGTCATGACTTTAGATATGCTATAGATGCCAAAAAAATAAAACGCGAATTAGGATGGACGCCTCAATTAAGCATGGATGAGGGTTTAAAAACCACGATATGTTGGTACCTTAATAAGTATAACAAGTAACTTTATGAAAGGGATAATTCTAGCTGGTGGCTCAGGAACACGCTTACATCCATTAACAATTACTGTAAGCAAACAGCTTATGCCTGTTTACAACAAGCCGATGATTTATTATCCCTTGGCAACACTAATGTCTGCTGGGATAAAGGATATTTTAATTATAACAACTCCACAGGACGAAAATCTATTCAAAAAACTTTTGAAAGATGGATCTCAATTAGGATGTAAATTCTCCTACGCTGTTCAGGAAAAACCTAATGGCCTAGCGGAAGCTTTTATTATTGGAGAAGAATTTATCAAAAATGACAGTGTTGCCTTAATTTTAGGGGACAATATTTTTTACGGCTCTGGTTTTGCTAAATTATTACAATCCAATACCAAACCTAAAGGCGGTATTATTTATGCATATCACGTTAATGATCCTGAAAGATATGGAGTAGTAGATTTTGATGATTCCGGAAAAGCAATTTCCATTGAAGAAAAACCCATAAAACCAAAATCCAATTATGCCATACCAGGTATCTATTTCTACGATAATGATGTTATAGAAATTGCAAAAAATATTAAACCAAGCAAACGAGGCGAATTAGAAATTACCGATATTAACAAAGTGTACCTAGAAAAAGAGCTTTTAAAGGTTAGTGTATTAGATTCTGGAACAGCTTGGCTAGATACTGGTACATTCTCTTCCTTAATGCAAGCTTCGCAATTTGTTGAAGTGATTGAGGAACGCCAAGGGTTAAAAGTTGGAGCCATCGAAGAGGTGGCTTTTAAAATGGGTTATATCACAATAAAAGAACTCCATATCTTAGCAGAACCCCTGTTAAAAAGTGGCTATGGTGAATATTTATTAAAACAGAAATAGCAATTTGAAAATAACAGAAACATTTATTAAGGGATGCTTTATCATTCAGCCTAAAATTTACGAGGATAATCGTGGCTTATTTTTTGAATCATTCAAGGAAAATGATCTTGAAATAGCTGTAGGAAAATCTATAAATTTCGTGCAGGATAATCAATCTACTTCAAAAAAAGGAACCCTCAGAGGATTACATTTTCAAAAGGGCGAATTTGCGCAATCAAAACTTGTGAATGTTCCCTATGGGGAGGTTTTAGATGTAGTTGTTGATATTCGTACAGAAAGCGCCACATACGGTAAATATTTTAAAATAAAATTATCATCAAAAAACCATACTAGTTTATATGTGCCAAGAGGTTTAGCTCATGGTTTTTTATCTTTACAGGAAAACACCGTATTCAACTATAAATGCGATAATTATTACCATAACGAATCAGAGGGAGGAATTTTATATAACGATTTAGAATTAGGAATTGACTGGGAGCATGACAATGAAAATTTAATTATTTCAGAAAAAGATCGTGGCCTCCCAAGCTTTAAAAATTTGTTGTTATGATTAACATTTTGGTTACTGGAGCATCTGGACAACTAGGCAAGACATTGAACGACGTTAAGCTTGAATACCCAAAATTAGATTTTGTATTTCTGGATTCAAAGCAATTAGATATTACTGATAACCTAAGTATTGAAAAAGCTTTTACACTAGCTAATTTTGACTTTTGTATTAATTGCGCAGCATACACTAATGTAGAACAATCGGAGAAGACTCCTGAGAATGCATTTAAAGTAAATGCAGAAGGTGTCAAGAATTTAGCCCTGGCATGTAAAGAAAATAATACTACTCTCATTCATATTTCAACAGATTATGTATTTGATGGCAAAAAATCAGAGCCTTATACTATAGAAGATACTCCAAATCCTATCAATGAATATGGAAAATCTAAGCTAGCTGGAGAAAAATATATTCAGGAAATATTAGATAGATATTACATTATAAGAACATCATGGCTGTATAGTAAAATTCATGGTAAAAATTTCTATAAAACGATTCTAGAAAAAGCAAAAAAAGGAGACCTTATAAAAGTAACAGATAGGCAGATTGGATGCCCCACTGATACTATTAATTTGTCTAAATTTATATTAGGACTAATAATTAATCATTCTAGTAAATTTGGAATGTTCCACTACACTGACAATAAACCTTTGACCTGGTATGGTTTTGCTCTTAAAATTTTAGGATCAAATAAACTAGATGAGAGCACAACACTTGTGAAGACTAATAAATATCGTAGTTTTGCTAAAAGGCCAAAAAACTCGTGTCTTACCACAACATTGATCGAGTAAAAAAAATAAATGAAAAAGAAAAATATTCTAAATCAGAATTTTAATATATTCAAAAATTTTGGATACTTATCATTTATACAAATTTTTAATCTAATTTTTCCCCTAATTCTATATCCCTATATAATAAGAATAATTGGTGCTGAAAATTATGGAGAAATTTTATATGTTCAAAGTATTGCCATATACCTATCTTTGGTCGTAAATTTTGGCTTTAATATTTATGGTACAAATGAAATATCAAAAGGAGATACATCAGAAGATATCTCAAAAATTATAAGTAACATTTTCACTTGTCAAATTATTTTCTACTGTATAACATTACTAATACTAATTTTAATTGGTTGTATTTCTCAAATGGAAATAATGTTTTTCTTTTTAGCTAGTTATTTATGCCTAAATGAAATTATGATTCCAGTATGGTACTTCCAAGGAAAGGAAAATATGAAGTATATCGCAATATGCTCTTTCATATCTAAATTAACTGCTTTAATTTTTATTTTCATACTTGTAAATGATAGCACGGATAACCTATATATTTTACTTAGCTACGCAATTGGATCTATAGTATGTGGGATGTTTGCTTTGTTTAAAATATTCAAAATTGACAAAAATAAAATACACATCCCAAAATATGAAGATATCAAAAAAGTTCTGATAGATAGCTTCCCTTTATTTGTATCACATTCCTTAGGAGGATTAACACTTAAGAGCAACGCGTTATTTATAGGAGCTTTGATAGGCAAAAAAGAATTAGCTTATTATGATTTAGCAGAAAAATTAGTTAATCTGTTATCTATATTCTTTCAGAATTTCTCGAATGCCATTTTTCCTAATGTAGCAAAAACAAAAAATCAAAAATTAACTAGAACAGCACTGAAAATAGCTTTAATTTCTTCTGTTTTTATAATTATAATAACAAATATAATATCAGAAGATCTTATAACAATAATAGGAGGTATAGATATGTTACCATCAATTGAAATCTTATATCTAATAAGCTTCACCTTAATATTTAGAGCGGTTGGCCCTATAATAAGCACCTCCATAATGGTCGTTAATAACCTAGGAAACAAACTAGGCACAAGCTTTGTATTCGGTTCTATTGTATATTTTTCTGGTATATTAATATTATATTTATGCAATGAATTTACCGTACCTTACTTAATTTACAATTTAACAATATCGTTAGCTTTTGTAGTCATTTTTAGAATTTATTATTGCATTAAAAATGGATTGTCAAAATGGATTATTTAGGATAAAATTTTTGAAAATGCAAACAAAAAAAATTACTCTAGTTGGATACTATGGATATGATAACTTAGGAGATGACATTATGTTAGATTGTATCTTAAAGGAGATTGCTAATCAAATACCAAACATTAAGGTTGAAATTATTTGTAAGAATTCAGAAAACCTAAGTTCAATACTTAGCAAATACGAATATGTAAATCATATCGAATTTAAATCAAAAAATAAATTTCAAAATTTCAAAATCTATATAAAATCCATTAGAAACTCTGACATTACTATTTGGGGTGGAGGGACCTGTTTTTCTGATGAGGATGGTATTGGAAATTTCAAATATTTTATATTTAATATATTATTAAACAAACCATTTGCATACTTGGGCATCGGGATTGGAAATTTAAATAAAGTTCGTTCAAAAATTAAAACGAAAATACTTTTCAAAACAATGTTATTTGCTACAATTAGAGATAACACCTCTTATAAATTTGCGAAAAGAAAGTATATTCAAAAAAACATATTTCTAACAAGTGATCTTTCTTATTTATTCAAAATCTCAAATAAAAGAATTGAAAAACCATATATTCTCATAAGTTTTAGAGATTTGCGTAATTTTTATTCCAGTTCAGAAATCGAAAAGCGGCATACAAACATATTAAACTTTGTTAGTGAAATTGCAATAAAAGAAAACTTGCAAGTTCTATTTCTACCGATAGATTCCGTAAAAGATAGCGCTATAAATGAGAGAAATTCTATTTACTTTAGTAATAATTATTCAATAAAATCAGAATATATTTTAGACAATAAACTTAATTCAAAAATAAATTATATCCAGAATGCCAAATATAATTTTTCAGAAAGATTACATAGTTTAGTCATATCTAAGTTTTGTCATTTAAATTGTGTCGGTTTAAGTTACAGTCCAAAGATTGATAGATTTTTTGAGGAAATCGATTCAAAATCATATATACCTTATGATAAAGAAATGAATCAAAAAGAAATTGAAAAAGCTTTTTCTTATGTTCCTGAAATAAGTAACCTAGAAGAAATTGAAAAAAAAACAAAAACAGCAAAGCAGAATATCTCATATCTAAAAAAGTTCATATATGCTGAAGAAACCTAGTTATTTAGAATGGGGGTTTTTTTTTCTACATTTAATTTGCTTGTTATTCGGTTTTGGACTAGCAAGTTATGTAATAATATTTTGCACGTCTATATATTGCTTATTTGCCATACTAAAAAGAAGCTATTTCTCACTATATCTATTATTGATTTTCGGAAGTTATCACTCAATGTTCAACAACATTTATACAAGTGACATTTTCGGGATTAATATCATTTATATATTAATAGTTACTTACTTTTTTACAACTTTAATATATTTTAAATTTAACATCAAAACTATTTTAATAAGTACACCTTTTATTTTTATGTATTTATTAAATTTAATATTTGGATTTTATTATAAATATTCCGTAAACTGGTATTTAAATGAATTATTTTCGTTTACTTGTTTATCAATATTTATAATTAACATCTTTAACCTCTCCTACGAAAAATTTCAAAAGATAATAAACATATTAGCTAATTATGTTCTATATTTCTACCCTTTATTTACATTTTTTTCAATAATTTCCGCGAACGAGGAAAATTTATACTTTGATGAATTTGAGAAATTTTATTATGTATCTATAATACCAATAATGTTTATGAAGTTTAAGAATAAAAAAATTCTTATCCCATTTCATATATTAGTCTTTATACTCAAGTCTCAATTTACATACACCAGCAGTTTAAATATAATTTTACTAGTTATCTCTGCACTAACACTTTTCTTTTTAAGTAATTTTAATATTGCAAGAAAATTTATATTCATTCTTCTAATAAGTTTATTATCTATTTTAGTCTACAACTACAGTAGTCCACTCACAAAATTTAAAGTATTTCAAGCTCAAGAAGCCATTGCTAAGATCATCGAAGGAGATGTGACTATGGTTCCAAAATCACCAAGAGTAAGAGTATTAGAATTCATGATATCATTTAATAATTTAAAAGAAGAAAACATAATTGTGGTATTAGTTGGCAAAGGTTTCGGAAGTTATATAGACGACAACAGAACTCAGTACTTTAAAAAGTTTAAAACACCATTAAATGATGATGATTATTCCAAAGAAGAGGTAGATAGTTTAAAATTTAAAAAAGGGCATGGCGGTATTCCATATATACCAATAAAAATGGGGATTTTTGGAATGATCCTATTTGTCTCAATTTTTACAACTGGATTAACTCTAATTAGAAATAAAGAATTTTCTTGGTTAGCCATAGGAGCTCCATTCTACATAGTAACAACATTTTCATTTGGTCTGAAAAATTTTATTTTTGTTGGCATACTAGTAGGAATTATCTTAGCTTTAAGATTTAGAAATAATCAATTAATCTCGTGAAACAAAAAATAACTATAGTTGATTTATTGGCCGAAAAAGGACATATTCTATTTGTTAAAAGGTTAATTGAAATTCTTCAAGAAGACTACGATGTTCGAATTATTAGCTCTAATTCTTACTGCAAGAAACTAAAAGCAAATAATTTCATAGGGATAAGCGATAAGCTGTTTCTAAAAACCAACAAATATTCTTATGTATTGCGGCAGTTAAAAATTATTAAAATGGCGACTAAAAACATTGAGACAAATTCAATTATTTTAGTTACTAGTTTTGAAAATATATCATTCAGTATTGGTTGGAATATCAAATCATTCGCTTTTATTCATAACAATCTTGATAAAAAAGGAATTAGTCTCTTTTTCTTTAAAAAAATAAAGAAGAAAATAAAATTCTGTGTTTTTGAAAAATATATTTCTGATTATTTACAAAAGCAATGTCAGCAGTCTAGAATAAAGGTAATACCGCATACTATAAATTCTAAAAAAATTGATATTAGTAAGAACTCTGAAGAAAATTCATCTTACGTCTTTGCCGTTAATGTTGATACTACAACCGAAGAGTTTCGTGAATTTTCAGAATATTTTGCAAAACAGTCTATTAAAATATTTGTAAAAAGTAAGAAAAAATTTATTGACAATAAATTTTTAACTATAAAAACATATTATGAGAATTATGAAGAAATGATATCAAATTCATTATTTGTCGTTTTAGACATTAATTATAATTACAGAGTAAGTGGTGTTTTTTACGAATGCATGTATCTTAACAAAAAAATATTTTTTATTAATTCAAATGGAATGTTCTCTACTGTAATGAAAAATAAATATTCTGAAAATTGTTTAAAAAATTATCGTAATGTCGGGACAAATAAAGCTAATAATAAAAAATTTCTAGACCTACACAACGATAAAAAATTATTGTCAATTTTCAAAAATGAAATTAAATTGTGAAAAAAAATATAATTATAATTGTTCTGATTTTACAATTAATCTTATGTATTCTGCCTATTTTACCACATGGGATAATATCTATTTGCTTAATTGCTTATAGTATAGGGGTTATAATATTATATTTGAAATCTCCAGAGGTTAATGTTTCAAAAAAAGATATCAAATATCTTTTTTCTCAAATTAGTTTTTATATTTTATTTTGTTTCTCAATTTTTTACTCTGAAAACATTACTACGTCCTTTAGAATAATTCAACATTCAATTTTACTATTAATTTTTCCCTTTCTCAGTGTTTTTGGACATTCAATCTCTAAAAAAAGGATATTTCTTTTAGGAATTTCTTTTGTAGTCTCCTCTTTGGTGCTTGCAATATACATTTGCGTTTATTTAATGTTAAATTATAATATCAGTTATATACTTTCAGGATCATTAGTTTATCATGTAATTAAAGCAAATAAATTAATATTTGAAATTCACCCCATTTATACCTCGGTGTTCTTTCTAATCGCCATATTATTAATACTAAATTATTTAATCACCGTTAGATTTGCTCTAAAAAAAAGTTTAATCGCAATTTTACCCATCACAATTTTCAGTTTAACCATTTTACTTTTAGCATCAAAAACAATAGTTTTTCTTGCGCTTATGACTTTAATAACTCTTTTTTTTTTAGATAAAAGGATATCCAAAATTCATAGAATTAGCTTAATAAGTTCACTAACATTGCTAATAATACTTGCTTCATTATCATTTAAAACTTTGAACAATAGAATTTCAGATTTTACTGAATACCTTACTACCAATAATAGAGTGGAAAAAAATCTAGAAAATTCTACAAATATCAGAGCAAACTTGTTTGTCTGTTCGAAAGATTTAATATATAACGAATTTTTGCTAGGGTATGGAATAGGGGATGTTCAGGCGGAGCTTGATAAATGCTTAGATTATTATGAAATTAAATCAAAAATAGTAAGTGCACACAATTTTTATTTGCGATTAGCTTTGAGTGCTGGAGTCCTATGTTCAATTCTGTTTATTTATTCCTTATTTTTCAACCTCAAAATCGCAATAATACAAAAGAGTATAATTTCAATTATAATACTATCAATTTTTATTTGTTTATGTTTGTTTGAAGACTATTTATTAAGAGCTTATGGTGTAACTCTTTACTCCGTATTTGTACATTTTTTATATTTGTCTGATAAAAATTGTAATAATTTCTTTCTTAGCGAAGAATAAATATTAAAAATGCTTAAAAAGTTTCTAAAATTTCCATTTTACTTCTTCATAAAATATGTTCCTAATCATATTATAAATAAGATTCCATCTTATTCAATAAGAAATTTTTATTATCGCTATATATATAAAATAAAAATTGGCAAGGGAAGCAGTATTCATCTTGGCGTTTTTTTAAATAGAAATGATATAATAATTGGAAACAACACAACTATTAATAGAAATTGTTATTTGGACGGCAGAGATAAGTTGACAATTGGAAATAACGTCTCTATTTCTCCAGACGTGCAAATCATAACTGCAACACATGACCATAATAGTGAAACATTTAAATATATTACCCTGCCAGTAGAAATAAAAGATTTTGTTTGGATAGGCACAAGAGCCATCATTTTACCCGGAATAATTTTAGGAAGGGGTGCTATAGTTGCAACCGGAGCTGTTGTAACTAAAAACGTCCCAGACAATACTATTGTTGGAGGTGTTCCAGCTAAAATTATAGGTAAAAGAAATTCGAATTTAAATTACACTTGCAATTGGAAACCTCCCTTTTATTAAATATGAAAAAAATTTTGATAGTTGATTTCAATGGAACAGCTCCTATTTATACTCATTACTTCTCCCAAGGATTATCTAAATCAAATTGGGACGTAAAAATATTAGGCTATAGAAACAGTGAACACTTAAATTTTTCTAGCACACTTACACCATATATAGGAACTCAAATTTTTGGCAAGTCTATAAATTATCTAATCAATTGGATTTATTTATTGAAAATCTGTAAAAAATATGATATTATAAATATCCAATGGTTTCAAATGTTAAACAAAACTGGATTAGAATTATATTTAATTAGAATCTTAAAGTTTTTAAATCCAAACATTTACTATACAGTTCACAATATTTACCCTCACAATTGTATAAATAAAAAATTGGTAAAGAGATATAATAGATTATACCAAATTATTGACAATTTTTTGATTCATACTCAAAAAAGTAAAAAACAAATTCAAGATATTGTCAACACAAAAAAAAAATATGTGAATATAAATCATGGTTATTTTTATAATGAATTTAGTGAAGATAAAAAAGAATTTTCACAGATTAAATTGCTAATGATCGGGTATATTTCAAAATATAAAGGAATTACAGATGCTATAAAGGTTATTTCAATTTTAAAAAAAGATAATTATAATGTAATACTTTCCATCAAAGGACTCTGCAATAATGATAATGATTATCTAAATGAAATACACGAATTAATCACTGAATTAGATTTAGAAGAAAATGTACTAATTGAAAATAAATTTATTACCACCACTGAACTTGTACAAGCATATCAATCCGCAACATTTAGCATAATGCCCTATAAAAAAATCGAACAAAGTGGAGTTCTCTTTACTTCATTAGGGCTAGGAACCCCTGTAGTGGCGTATGATATAGGGGGGTTATCAGATATTATTATTAGTGGGCACAATGGTTATCTAGCAAGACAAAATGACATTGATGATTTAAGTAAAGGAATAATTAAGTGTTTAAATAATTACGAAATGATTAAAATAAATTTAAGTAAAGGTTCTAAAAATAATCTTTGGGTTTTAAATGGCTCAATACTAAACGATATATAAATGAGCCCTATTGTTTCAATAATTACACCTGTCTATAATTCCGAAGAACATTTAAGACATTGCTTAGAATCTGTAATGTCTCAAAAATATGTTAATTGGGAACATATACTTGTTGATGATTGTTCTACAGATCAAAGCGCTGAGATAATTGAGCAATATTCTAGACGTGATTTCAGAATAAAATATATAAAGCTTGACTCTAATAGCGGTGCAGGTGTTGCAAGAAATACTGCAATGAAAAATGCCACTGGTCGTTTTATAGCTTTTTTAGATTCAGATGATTATTGGGATGAAAATAAGTTGTCAAAACAAATTACCTACATGTTAGATAATAAATACGCTTTTACATATACAGATTACTTTATTGTAGAAAAAAACAATCCTAATCCCAAATATATTATACAATCACCAAAAAAAATTGACTATAATAAAATGCTCAATAATGACTATATTGGATGTTTGACGGCAATTTACGACAAAGAATTATTAGGCTTAAATTTAATGCCAGACATAAGAAAAAGACAAGATTGGGTTTTATGGCTTAGACTACTTCAAAAATGCGATTACGCACATGCAATTAATGAACCGTTAGCAAATTATAGAATTGGCAATTCATCATTGAGTAATAATAAATTTAAACTTCTTAAGCACAATTTTAATGTTTACCATAAAGAATTAAAAATGTCTTTCTTGAAATCAGTTTTTATGATGATCAATTTTTTAATTCATTATTTCTATTTTAAATTAACATCAAAGAAAGTTCTACAGAATTAGAGTACATTAGCACAAATATTTAAATTTTGCATTTTCTAGAATCAGCCATAATATTATTTATAGGAGCCTTCCTTTTGACTTATTTGACGATACCAAAGATTATCAAAGTTGTTGAATACAAAAGGTTAATGGATCACCCTAATCATAGGAGTTCTCATAAAGGCCGAACTCCAACCCTAGGTGGTGTTGCATTTTTCTACACCCTAATTTTTGCTTTATTTTTCATAAAAAATTGGAATGATTATGACGAAGGTATGTTCATAATCCCCGGTCTTACGATTCTCTTTATTGTTGGATTAAAAGATGACTTAGTTGTTTTAGGACCTCTTTCGAAATTAATAGCTCAAGGGCTTGCCGTCTCTTTTGTATTAGCTAACGAAGGTTTTGTCATACATTCCTTAAATGGTTTTTTAAATATAAATGAAATCCCTTATTTTCTTTATTTAGCTATTGGAGGCTTTATGATGATTACCATTATTAATTCCTACAATCTTATTGATGGTATTGATGGTTTGGCTTCAATTGTAGGAATTGTTATTCTAGTGATATATACCACCATTTTCTATTTATCTGGAGAGCACTACTACGCCCTAATAGCATTGACCCTGAATGCGAGCTTAATGGCCTTTTTTGGGTATAATATATCCGGAGACAGGAAAATTTTCATGGGGGATACAGGCTCTCTTATCGTTGGTTTTATCATAAGTGTTTTAACCTTAAAATTTCTTTCTCTTACTCCTCAGGATTATACCGAGTTACCATTTCTCTTAGAAAACGCTCCACTAATTGCGATTTCTATATTAATAGTACCCCTTTTTGATACGGCTAGAGTATTTGCAATACGTCTAGCGAATAAAAGAGGGCCCTTTTCTCCAGACAGAAATCATACGCACCATGTATTAATTGATTATTGGGGCTTAAGTCATAAGCAAGCCAGTTTTCTAATTGGTTGTTTCAATTTAATTTTTGTAATGCTTTTTATTGTTTTAGGGAGTACTGCTAAAAATATAGGCATGGTGATTATGTTAGTTAGCGTAGTAGTAATTTTAGGCTATGTATTTTTCAGATATAACTACAACTTTTCCACTTTAAAGCAAAAGATAAAGATTAAGCAAAAAGTTAATAACATTAAGACTAAAATGGAGAGCCCAAAAAAGAAGAAAAAAAACCCATGAAAAGAGTACTAATTACAGGAGCAGCAGGGTTTTTAGGATCTCATTTATGTGATCGCTTTATAAAAGACGGTTATTATGTCATTGGCATGGATAATCTAATTACTGGTGATTTAAAAAATATAGAACACCTGTTTCACTTAAAACAATTTGAATTTCATCATCATGATGTGTGCAATTTTGTTCATGTTAGCGGTGAATTAGATTTTATATTACATTTCGCATCGCCCGCTAGTCCAATAGATTATTTAAAGATTCCTATTCAGACACTTAAAGTAAGCTCTGTTGGAACATTAAATTTATTAGGTTTAGCAAAACAAAAAAATGCAAGAATTCTGGTGGCATCTACTTCTGAAATATATGGCGACCCGCTAGTACACCCTCAGAATGAGGAATACTATGGTAATGTAAGCTCTATAGGTCCACGTGGCGTATATGACGAAGCAAAACGCTTTATGGAGTCGCTAACTATGGCTTACCACAGATACCA
Source organism: Cellulophaga baltica (assembly GCF_900102165.1). Taxonomy (GTDB): domain Bacteria; phylum Bacteroidota; class Bacteroidia; order Flavobacteriales; family Flavobacteriaceae; genus Cellulophaga; species Cellulophaga baltica. The sequence goes on along the minus strand of NZ_FNBD01000003.1, from coordinate 447,254 downwards.
TGGCTTAGACACGCGTATTGTCCGTATTTTTAACACCTACGGCCCAAGAATGCGATTAAATGACGGACGTGTAGTTCCTGCCTTTATGGGGCAAGCACTACGAGGGGAAGATATCACCGTATTCGGAGATGGTTCTCAGACACGTTCTTTCTGCTATATAGATGATCAAGTAGAAGGTATTTATCGTTTACTAATGAGTGATTGTTCAGATCCTGTGAATATTGGCAATCCACATGAAACCACCATTTTAGAATTTGCACAAGAAATTATTAAACTTACTGGTACTCAGCAAAAAATTATTTTTAAGCCCTTACCACAAGATGATCCTTTGCAACGCCAACCTGATATCACTAAAGCCAAAGAAATCTTGGATTGGGAACCTAAAGTTCATAGAACAGAAGGCCTTAAAATAGTTTTTGATTATTTTAAATCATTATCACCTGACGAACTTCAGAAAAAAGAACATAGAGATTTCTCTAGTAAAGCGTAGGGAATATATTTATCCTATAAAATTACTGGTATTATTCGTCTTCAATAGGTATTTTTGCCCAAACCTTCTAGTAGTATGAACATTCTTATTCTTGGAGCAGGTGGCCGTGAACACACCCTTGCTTGGAAACTAAAACAAAGTCCAAAATTATCTAATCTTTTTGTTGCACCTGGTAATGCAGGTACTGCAGCCATTGCTACAAACCTCAACATTGGCGTCAATGATTTTGAAGCTATCAAAACGGCTGTTCTTACCAAAAAGATAGAAATGGTTATTGTAGGCCCTGAAGATCCATTAGTGAATGGTGTTCATGATTTCTTTTTAAATGATAATGATTTAAAAAATATTCCTGTTATAGGCCCTCAAAAGGCTGCTGCAACTTTAGAAGGAAGTAAAGATTTTGCAAAAGAATTTATGATGCGTCATAACATTCCTACTGCAGCATATGAGAGCTTTACCGCTGAGAGTCTTGAAAAAGGCTATACTTTTTTAGAAAGTTTAAATCCTCCTTATGTTTTAAAAGCAGATGGTCTAGCCGCCGGAAAAGGTGTTGTAATTTTGAACAACTTACAAGACGCTAAAGAGGAACTTAAATCTATGCTAGTGGATGCTAAATTTGGTACTGCCAGTACCACTGTGGTTATAGAAGAGTTCTTGGACGGCATAGAATTAAGTGTTTTTGTTTTAACGGATGGCGAAAATTACAAAGTATTACCTACTGCAAAAGACTATAAACGCATAGGAGAAGGAGACACTGGACTCAATACGGGCGGTATGGGTGCTATTTCGCCTGTTCCTTTCGCTAGTGAGGCATTTATGGACAAGATACATAAGCAAGTAGTCATCCCTACCGTAGAAGGCCTTAAAAAGGATAATTTGCCTTACAAAGGATTTATCTTTATTGGATTGATTAAAGTTGATGATAATCCTAAGGTTATTGAATACAATGTTCGTTTAGGAGATCCGGAGACCGAAGTTGTTATTCCAAGGTTAAAAAATGATTTGGTAGAAGTTTTACAGGCAGTTGCCAATCAAACTTTGAACGAAATAGATTTACAGGTTGATGAGCGTACTGCCACAACTGTAATGGCTGTTTCAGGCGGATACCCTGAAGCCTACGAAAAAGGAAAAGAAATAACTGGATTTGAAATGATTAAAGAGGCTACCGTTTTTCATGCAGGTACCACTTTAATAGATGGAAAAGTACTAACTTCTGGAGGCCGCGTATTAGCGGTTACCGCTTTTGGATCGGACTTTAAAGAAGCTTTAAAATTATCGTATCAAAATATAGAAAAATTGAACTTTGAAAAGATGAACTATAGAAAAGATCTAGGTTTTGATCTGTAGTTTCTAAAGTTTAAACATAAAAAAAAGCCCTTTTAAAGGGCTTTTTTTAGTTCTTACAAGTAAGAATGACCTGTAACGTCTTTACGTTCTTCACCAGAATCGTTATATTTTTTCAATTGTAACATCCAATATACAAAGGCTACAGTGCCAATAACCATGAAAATCCAATTCAATGTACTAGCACCCCACCAGCTATGCATAAAACGCAATGCATCAAGAGGTATAAACAATACATTTACAAATAAATCTTCAATCGCTCTAAAAAATGATTCCATCTTAATTATATTTACCATGCAAAAATATAAAAACCCAAGATGATTTCAAGCATTTTTGGAAAAACAAAACCAATAAATTACATCTTAATACTTTCTTTTCTGTTTGTATTCTACTGGTTTACTGTTTTCATCCTTTATTCTATTCCTTATAATTCTAACACTATCCTACTGCAAATAGTAGCTTTAGGGGTCTTACTGTTTGATATATTCATTATAAATTTTATCGTAAAACGCAATAAAATAACGGCAGATCACTCCTACACTATTCTTTTTTTTACCTTATTAATTTTAATATTTCCAGAGACATTACTGGATAACTACAGTATTATATGCTCGTTTTTTCTTTTAATTGCCTTAAGGAGGCTATTAAGTATAAAATCGCTTAAGGCTATAAAAATAAAACTATTTGATGCCTCCATGTGGGTAGCTATTGCCAGTTTATTTTATGATTGGGCCATTTTATTCTTAATCCTCGTCTATATCACCATTTACTTATACAACCCTAAAAACATAAGAAACTGGATTATTCCCTTCATTGGTGTAGCTACCGTGTTTTTAATAGCATCGGCAGTCTTTATCTTAATAGACCAACCCGAATATATTCTTAATCATTATAAATTTACGGTCAGCACCACTTCCGAATACCTATTAGAATGGCGGCATAGTTTACGGTTATTAACCTACATTTTTGCCATACTTTTCTTAATTGTTCTAATGTTTATTAAATTAAGTAGCTGTGGTCAAGGGAGAATTAATACCATGCGACTTATCAATATATTTTTCTTAATAGGGATTACCATTACTCTGCTTAATTCTAATCATGAGATATCTCCAATATTAATGACCTTCTTTCCTGCCACTGTTTTTATGTCTAATTACATTGAAACGATAAAAAAGCCCAATATTAAAGAGATTGCATTGATTGCGAGTATAATTATACCTTTTATCATCTTGTTGATACGGTTTATTTAAGTCAAATAGTATCTTTGCAAGAAAGCGTAATTTATGTTTAGCGAATTTGCATTCAAAATCTTCGAGGAAAGTATAGCCAAATATCATGTAAAGGATGATGTGTATCAATCTTTTGAAAATCCGTATCCAAAGGATGATATTGCCCACCTTCTTTATCGAAAAAATTGGATTGATACCGTACAATGGCATTATGAAGATATAATTCGCGATCCCAATATAGATCCAGATGCGGCCTTAGTTTTAAAACGTAAAATTGATGCTAGTAACCAAGATAGAACAGATCTTGTGGAATATATTGATAGTTATTTTTTAAATAAATACCAATCGGTTTCTATAAAAGATGGTGCTACAATTAATACCGAAAGTCCGGCTTGGGCTATAGATCGTCTGTCAATTTTAGCCTTGAAAGTTTACCATATGAAAGAGGAAGCCAATAGAGTTGGTGCTTCTGCAGCATATTTACAAAAATGTGGAGATAAACTAACTATCCTTTTAGAACAGCAAAAAGATTTGTCTACCGCTATTGATCAATTGTTAACTGATATTGAACACGGTGAAAAATACATGAAAGTCTATAAACAGATGAAAATGTATAATGATGATGAGATGAATCCTATTCTTCGCGGCAAGAAATAAATTAGGCACCCCTTATGACACCTACCAAACATATTTTGGTCATACGATTATCTGCTATGGGAGATGTTGCTATGACAATACCTGTATTACTAGCAATACAAGAGCAGTATCCGGAACTAAAAATAAGTATTCTTACCAGAGCTTTTTTTAAACCAATGTTTTCTCAACTATCCAATGTTTCTGTTATTGAAGCAGATGTAAAAGGAAAACATAAGGGAATGATTGGCTTGTACCGTTTGCACAAAGAATTAAAAACACTAGAAATAGATGCTATTGCAGATCTACATAATGTTTTAAGAAGCAATATTCTAAGGCAGTATTTTAAGACTAGTAAAATCCCATTCATACAAATTGATAAAGGCAGAGCAGAAAAGAAGGCCTTAGTAGCCAAAACAAATAAAAAATTCGCACCCTTACCCTCTACGCATCAACGCTATGCTACCGTTTTTGAGAAACTAGGATATCCCTTAAATTTAGAAGAATCAAAACTCCTAAAAAAAGAATCCCTTAAAGAAAATACGCAAAAAGTAGTAGGTATTGGAACTAAAACGTGGATTGGAATAGCGCCATTTGCTGCTTTTACAGGTAAAATGTACCCTATTGCTTCTATGGAAAAAGTGGTTTCAGAATTGAATAAGACCAATAGGTATAAAATATTACTTTTTGGCGGAGGCGCTAAGGAAAAAGAAGTACTTTCTAAGTGGGAACATAATTACGATAATGCTGTTAATATCGCTGGCAAGATCGATTTGAGTCAAGAACTTGCTGTTATATCTCAGTTAGATATTATGATAGCTATGGATAGCGGTAATGCACATTTAGCTGCAATGTACGGCATACCAACCCTAACCTTATGGGGCGTGACGCATCCTTATGCTGGTTTCTATCCTTTTAGACAAAAAGAAAATAACGCCCTGTTATCAGATAAGGAAAAATATCCACAGATACCTACTTCAATTTACGGTAACAAAGTACCAAGCGGGTATAATAAGGTTATGGAAACCATCACTCCTGAAATGGTATTAAATAAAATAGAGGAAATTTTACACTAAGCTGTTTGCTTATTTGCCATCGCTCTAAAGAAAAATTTCACTTGTTGCATATAACGGTATCTTAATGCCGTTGCACTTCCTTCTACCATCATGGTTCTTATTCCTATATAAGAAGAGATAATATAGCTAGCAGCACCTTCACAGTCTACATGACGATCTACAAAACCATTGAACTTACCTCTTTGTAAGGCTGATACTAGATTAACTTCCCAAATTTTTAAAGTATCATTTAAATACTTCATAATTTCAGGATTTTTACCATTGAATTCTGTAATGAAATTACTCAATACAAAACCATAATCATTCTCATTATGTTCTGCCATTTGTAAGGATTCATCCAAACAAGAAGAAATTAAATCTAATGGGTTGTCATGACCTTCTATAGGCTCGATCAACATACTGTAGATTTTCCTAACAACCAATTGCTGCAAGATGCTGATAAAAAAATCTTCTTTTGATTTAAAGTGATAATAGAATGCACCTTTAGAAAGGCTAAGTTCTTTTAATATTTCGTCGACACTTGTATTGTAATATCCTTTTCTATAAAACAACTCAAGCCCTGTAACTTGCATTTTGTGCATGGTAGCCATGCGTTTTAAACTCTTTTCCATAAGATTTGGGTTTTTGGGTAAACAGACTGTAGGGTCTAATACAAAGATATTAAGTAGCTTTAATAATTATAAATATGAGAGGTAAGTGGATAGAAAATTACGGTATAACACCAAAACCTGTCGATAAATGAACAATTTTGTAAATTTACCAAACCCATTAGTCGGTTTTATCGTAATTACACCGATGGATAGTTTTAAAAGTTAGGTACATTTACAATAAAAAAACCATCATAAATTAAGTTTCTAAGCATTTCATCGACCAACCCGAAGAATGACACCAAATAACAACAAAACAGTCTTATTCGTTTTTTCTCTTTCTGCTACTATTGAAGCAGAGAGAAAACCGTTGTTTGGTGCTCATAAAAAGAACACTTCTAAGGAATTTTTTAAGCTTTTAAATAAAAAAACTCGCCAGGTAGCTCAAAATAGTGGCGTTGATGTTCTTTGGATAGATGAAACACAGCAACAAGGAGATTCTTTTAATGAACGGTATGCTAATGCCTATCAGTCCTTATTTGATCAAGGATATGAAAAAGTTATTTCTATAGGTAACGATACTCCTAATCTTACTACGCAGCATATTACAAATGCCATAAAAAGGCTTTCGCAGCAGCAACTTGTTTTTGGCCCCTCTAAAGATGGTGGTGTATATCTTTTAGGCTATTCTAAAAATACTTTTGATAAAGCAGCCTTTAAAAAATTCTCTTGGCTCACAAGCAAGGTTTCTAATGAAATAAAGGATTTCGCGATTCAAAACAATGTTTCTTTTTCGGTTTTAGAGACCTTGGAAGATATTGATTCAAAAAAAAATGCACTAGAATTTGCATATACTCATCTTAATTTTAGTATAAGTACCTACATATTGTTTCATTTAGCTACGGTTAAAACGAAATACGATAACAATACCAAAGCCTTAAGAACAAATATATTACTTCATAATTTTTTATTAAGAGGACCTCCTTCCCTATAGTTTTTCAGATTCATAAAAATCAACATAAAAAATCTGTCTAGCATCATGCTAGATTGGCGGCCTTATGTAACTATCTCATCCAACTTATATAAAACTATTATGAAAATAGCACTTATAGCTGTATTTCAGTTATTTGCCATAAGCGTATTTGCACAAACAAATACGTATCAATCTATTGTGGTTGATACTGATAATCTACCCGTACCTTTTGTTACGGTTCATCAGGTAGCAACAAATAATTACACTACTACTTCAGATGACGGAACCTTCCGTTTAGAAACTACTACAGATACTTTTGTTATCCACATTTCATCCATAGGATACAAAAGTCAAACCATTAACATTACTAGTGGTAATTTTCCTCAAAAAATACTATTAGAAACAGATACCGAACAATTAAATGAAATTGTAGTAACTGCTTTAGGTATAGAAAGAGAAAAGCAGTCTTTAGTATCAGCAGTAACAACTGTTGCTCCAGAAAAATTAACAGATGTTACCTTAACCAACGTGGTAAATAGTCTTGCGGGTCAAGTTGCCGGGGTACAAATAACCAATGGCTCATCGGGCGTAGGATCTTCTTCCAGAATAGTAATTCGTGGAGAAAACTCTTTAAGCGGTAGCAACCAGCCTCTATTTGTGGTAGATGGTGTTCCTATCAGTAATGAGCAAATAACGAGTAACTTAGTAAATAATGGGGCCTTGCAGGAAGTAGATTTTGGTAATGGAGGCTCTGAAATTAGTCCTGATGATATTGCGTCTATCTCTATATTAAAAGGAGCTGGATCTGCCGCCTTGTACGGAGCTAGAGCAGCAAACGGAGTCGTAGTTATTACCACTAAAAGAGGAAAAAACAAAAAAGGCTTTGGTGTTACAACGAGTAGCTCTTTAACTGTTGAAACATTATTAACACAACCTGATTACCAAAACGTATATGGTGGTGGTTCTAATGGTGCATATTCTTTTCAGAATGGCGCTGGAGCTGGAGTCAACGATGGTGGTTTAAGTAGTTATGGTCCAAAATTAAATGAAGGGCTATTAATCAATCAATTTGATAGTCCCTCTACAGATATTAACGGTAATTTAGTGCGTGCCGGTGATGTACTTGCAAGAACTTTTGCAGATGGCTCCTACACACCTATCACGGCCACACCATGGGTGTCTAACCCTGATAACGTGCGTAACTTTTTTGAAACCGGAATAACCAAACAAAATAACATCGCCGTAAATTCTTCTGGGGAAAATGGCAGTAGCCGTTTATCTTACAGTAATCTTAGAAATGAAGGGATTATTCCAAACACAGATTTAGATAGAGATGGTATTTCACTCAGCGTACATCAAATTTTAAGTGATAAACTTAACGTTAATGCTTTTGTAAACTACATAAATACCAGAAGTGGTAATCGCCCAAACTTAGGTTATGGATATGAAAATCCGCTATATGGTTTTAATTGGACCGGCAGGCAAGCAAATGTAGCGTCCTTAAAAGACTATTGGCAAGCCGGCCAAACCAATGTTCAGCATTTTGATATTAATTACAATTGGTTGACTAATCCATATTTAACCGTTTTTGAAAACACCAATAGCTTTAATAAAAACCGTTTTTTAGGAAACGCTTCCGCCATTTATAACATAACGAATAAGCTTGATGTGACGGTACGTGCAGGTATAGACACCTATAATGACAAAAGAGAGTTTAGGCGTGCCGTAAGTACCAATGCAAACCCTGATGGTTCATTTAGAGAAGACAATGTTTATTTTAGAGAATTGAATACGGACATCTTACTATCGTATAAAGACATCATCAATGATGATTGGAAGTATACCGTTGCTGCCGGTGCCAACCGTTTTGATCAAGACATTAAATACAGTTTTACCGAAGCCTCACAATTAGCCATTCCAGATATCTATACCCTAGCTAATTCTAAATCTGCCTTAGTTGCAGAGAGCAACTTATTTACAAAAAGGATAAATAGTATCTATGGAACAGGAAACTTATCCTACAAAAATTCCTTGTATTTTGATTTTACCTATCGTAATGATTGGAGTAGCACATTACCAGAAAATAGCAACTCTTTTGGTTATTACTCTGCAGGGTTCAGTTATGTAGTAAGTAATATGTTTACCATGCCAGAGGCAATCACTTTTTTAAACTTAAGATTTAGTGCGGCTAGTGTTGGTAATGATACAGACCCCTACCAAAACAAACAGAACTTTCTACTAAATCAAAATTATGGTGCAGATTTTAGGGTAACCAATGAAAATGTACTGAAAAACGCTAACCTAAAACCGGAAAGATTAAATGCGTTTGAAACAGGTTTAGAAGCTTGGTTTTTAGATGGAAGGCTACAAATAGATCTTGCGGGATACCAAAATACAAGTGTAGATCAAATTATATCTAGACCTATATCACAAGCTAGTGGTTTTGGAAATTTTAACGTTAATGGTGGCAAAGTCCGTACTAGGGGTTTTGAAGCCTTAGTAAGCGGAACTATTATAAAGAATGCCGATTTCCAATGGCAAAGTTCTGCCAATTTCTCTACTTCTAAAAGTATAGTCACAGAACTTCCTGAAGGCGTAGACCAATTTGTGACTGGAACAGCAAACATCTTCTCTGGTGGTGGTGGTTCTAACACCGTATTTTATATTGCTCGTGAAAATGGCCGCGTTGGTGATATGTACGGAACAGGTTTTGTAGAGGTTGATGGCCAAGTGGTTCACGATTCCAACGGGTTCCCTATTCAGGATCCTAACCTACGACTATTAGGAAATTATAATGCCGATTTTCAAATTGGATTCAATAATAAATTCTCTTTTAAAAATTTAGATTTCACCTTTTTGTTTGATTGGAGGCAAGGCGGTACCATTGTTTCTAGAACAAAAGCCTTAGGTAGCACTTCTGGTGTTTTAAAAGAAACACTTGAAGGCAGGGAAACCGGTATTGTTGGTGCTGGTGTGGTTAACGTAGGTACTGCAGATACGCCACAATATGTAGCGAATACTACAGTTGTTTCTGCCCAAGATTACAACAACACTTTCTTTGATCGTGGTAATGAAGCCAGTGCTTTGTATGATGCTTCTTATGTAAAATTAAGACAGGTAAGCATCTACTACAATTTTCCTGATCAATTGGTAAACGCTATTGGTTTTAATAACATAAAGCTAGGATTAGTAGGAAGCAATTTATTGTTATTTACTGAAAACCCTCATTTTGATCCTGAATTAAATGCACTACAAGAACAAAGTATTACCTACGGGGTAGAAGATTTTTCATATCCGTCTACAAGAAGCTTTGGTATTAGTCTAAAAACTGAATTTTAAGAAAAATGAAAAATTATATAAAGCTACTTTTAGCACTATTGGTATCTGGCACCGTTATTACGGCGTGTACGGATGATTTTAATGAAATAAATGAAAACAATAATAATCCAGAAACGGTAAGTCCACAATTTTTATTAACGAATGTACTATCTGTTTCATCAGATTTAAATGCCTACGAACAAGGGTTTAGACAGTCTAATTATTTAGCTCAGTTCTCGGCAAGTATAGAATTTGAACGTATAGATCGTTATGAAATGGGCTCCAATAGCGAATACTGGAATTCAATTTTCGGATTACTTTCAGATATTCAATCTATAAAAGCCTCTGCAGCCTCCAATGAAGCCTACAATGCGGTAGGTGATATTATGCAAAGTTATTTATTCTCACAACTCACAGATTTATGGAATGACGTACCTTATACAGAAGCTTTAGGAGCTTTAGATGGTGCATTTTTACCAAAGTACGATACACAAGAGAGTATCTATACCGATTCACAAACAGGGATTATTGCCGTGCTACAGAAATCGGTTGCTACCTTAGAAAATAGCAACGCCACTATTGAAGGTGATGTGCTGTTTAACGGCGATTTAACCAAGTGGGTAAAATTTGCTAACTCTTTACAAGTGCGTTACCTATTGCGTATTAGCAAAAGGAGTATTGATTTTAGCGCACTCCAAGCCTTAGCAGATTCTGGAAACCTAATGCAATCAAATGCAGATAATGCCGTAGTGCCTTATTTAAGTTCTGCCCCCAATCAGTTTCCTTTATTCAACGCCTCATCGGGTACGTATAATGAACACCGCATGACCGCAACAGTAGACTCTATTCTGAAATCCTGGAATGATCCACGCATGATGGTACTTTACAGTGCTTCTCCTGCTACTAGCAGCAATACAACACCAGAATATAATGGCTTAGTAAATGGGCAGTCTACAAACACCATTGCAAGTAGTGGCGTAGATTTAAATAACATTTCTTTATTTGGAAGTATTTTCCGCGATGCGCCAGATGGTGTAGATGCACAATACATGCAATACTCAGAAACACAATTTGCCTTGGCAGAAGCTGTTGCTAGAGGTTTTATCTCTGGAGATGTCAATACCTATTATGAAAACGCTATAACGGCAAGTTTTGATTATTACAACACTGTTGTACCTGCAGATTATTTTACAAGACCTGAAATAGCGTTAGATGGGAGTGAAACTGATCTTACTAAGATACTAGCTCAGAAATGGTTTAGTCTAATTTCTGTTGGGCACGAAGCTTGGTTCAATGTACGAAGAACAGGTATACCTAATTTAAAAGCAGGACCCGATAATTTTAATGAAGGAAAATATCCCGTTCGGTATTTATATCCAGAATCAGAACAAGCTTCAAACAATGCAAATTATCAAGAGGCATCGTCAAGAATTGGCGGAGACAATATAAACAGTAAAGGTTGGTGGGAAAAAGAATAAACTTATGAGAAATAAAATTAATCTAATCGGTATTTTATTAGTGGTTACAATGTTCAGTGCTTGTAATTCTGAGAAAAAGAAGGACGTTAAAGCAACAGAGCCTATTAAAACAGAAACCCAAACAGTAGAAAAGATTGAAGGCAAAAAAATGGTGTGGATTGATGCTGACTTAGCCGTTGGCAAGAAAAACATCAATAGACCTGGCTATTCTGATGTTGATGATGGCTATGCTGTATTGCAATTATTAAATGCTGAAAATGTAGAAATAAAAGGGATGAGTACCGTTTTTGGCAATACCAATATTGAAAATGCGTTTAGCATAGGAAATTATATTAACCAAGAGTTTATGGAACAGAAAATTTCTGTCTTTAAAGGTTCGGGAGTACCTATTGACCTCAACAATGTAGAAACAAATGATGCTGTAGAGGCTTTAGCAAGTGCTCTTAAAAAAAACCCTATGACCATTTTAGCCATAGGTCCTGCTACAAACATTGGTCTCTTAATGTTGAAATATCCAGAACTGAAATCTGAAATCATAGAAGTAGTTTTAGTGGCGGGTCGTAGAACTCCAAATGATATTTTTAATATTGGAACAAAAGGTGTTAAGGCTAAAGATTTGAATTTTGATTTAGACAATGCTGCATTTCAGGTCCTTTTAGATTATAAAGTGCCCGTAGTATTATGTCCGTTTGAAATTTCCAGTAAAGTTTGGATTGAACAACAAGATTTAGATACGCTCAAAACCTACAACACGCCTATGAATTGGTTGGCGACAGCATCGCAACCTTGGCTAGAACAATGGAAAACTCAAGGAGCAACAGGGTTTAACCCTTTTGACGCTTTGGCAAGTCATTATATTATAGCACCAGAAGATATTGTTTCTGAGCCTTTACTAGCACGTTTAGAACTGCATCTTGATGATACCCTAAACGAAAATGACAAACAAGTATTCAAACAATACCTACTTTGTGATGACACCAAAGGAACCCCTGTAAAATATTGCTTTGATGTGGTACCTGATTACCATCAAAAATTAATAGCTAGTTATAAAAATAAGTAAGGTGATAAAACTCAATAATACTATAGCAGCATTAAGTTCATACCTTCATTCAAAGGAATGGCTTTATGAAGATGAAACTATTCTCTCTGCAGAAAAGCCAGGAGATGGTAATATGAATTTTACACTGCGGATTACCACCAACAGAAGGTCATTTATCATCAAACAAAGTCGGGAATATGTGGAAAAGTACCCACAAGTTGCAGCACCTTCTGAACGCGTTTTACGGGAAGCAGAATTTTATAAACTAGCCGGAACCGTACCTCAGCTTAAATTAATGATGCCTAACGTTATTGGTTTAGATCAAGAAAACAGCATTATGCTAATGGATGATTTAGGAAAAGGCCTAGACTACTCTTATCTCTATGAGGACGGGAAGGTTATTCCTGAAGCAGATCTACTAACGGTTATCTATTTTATTGCAAAATTACATACCTCTATAAATTCTGAAACTACAGCCCAAAGAATATCGAACAAAAATATGCGCGAGTTAAACCATGAGCATATTTTTAAATATCCGTACTTAGAGGAAAACGGAATTAATTTAGATGATATTTTACCTGGCCTACAGCAAGAGGCAGATCTTTTAAAACAAGATGATAAATTAAAAAAAGCCGTCCTTGCCTTAGGCAAACTATATTTAGCTGATGGCAGTGTATTGTTGCATGGCGATTACTTTCCTGGCAGCTGGCTCAAAAGAGCTTCTGGAGTACGCATAATAGATCCCGAGTTTTGCTTTTTTGGAATACCAGAATTTGAAATTGGAGTTACTATTGCACATTTAAAAATGGCAGATCAACCAGAAGAGTTAATTAAAAAAGCCCTAAGACATTATAAAAATTCATGCAGCTTAGATGAAGAGTTATGCCACAAATTTGTAGCGGTAGAAATCATAAGAAGAATTATTGGTCTAGCGCAATTACCCTTACAAATACCGCTAAAAAAACGAGTTGAATTATTAAAAGAGGCACGAAAAACAATTGTCAACTAGATAAATAAAAATTTTCCTATCAGCACTCCAAAACCAACTGATTAGTTGGTTTTGGCATGCTACAAAAATGCTCATCTACATACATACTTCTCCGAGCACCTGTATTTCATCGATGAACCACCTATTTTCTTCAGATAAATGGAAAACTCCGTATGTAACAAACCAAACGGTCTGAAAAAATTGAGTCTTTAACGGCTATTTTATAGTAAATTTGAACGAAGTGCTTTCAAATTATAGCTATTTATGACCAAAGAATTGTCAAGTAATCAATCAATCGGACTTGTATTATCAGGTGGAGGTGTAAGAGGCATGGCGCACATTGGACTTATTAAAGCCATGAAAGAATTTGACATAGAAGCAAAGTACGTTACAGGGAGTAGCGTAGGCGCCTTAGTAGGTGCTTTATATGCCAATGGAAACTCTATTGATGATATGCTTAGTTTTTTTAAAACGACCCCCTTATTCAATTATCAGTTTTTAACTATCGCAAAGGCCGGCTTCATGGATACGGATAAATACATTCGCTTCTTTAAAGCATATTTCCCAGAAGACACCTTTGAAGCTTTAGGAAAAGAATTACATATTGTAGCAACGAATATTCAAGATGGTGATGCGGAATTTTTTTCTACAGGAGAATTAATTAGACCATTATTAGCCTCTGCTGCGTTACCGCCTGTATTTAGCCCAATTGAAATAAATGGGCAATTATATGCAGATGGTGGAATCATGAATAATTTTCCATCAGAACCCTTATATGACAAATGTGATTATATCATTGGCAGTAATGTTTCGATCGTGAGCAAGCTTGAAAAAAAAGACCTAAAAAACTCTTATCAATTAACAGGTAGAGTAACGGGTTTGATGATTTATGCTGCTTCAAAAGCCAAGCTAAAATCATGTAATTTGTTATTTGAATCTTCAGAATTGGAACATATTGGCATGTTAGACCGTAAGGCCATCGAGAAAGCCTATACACTAGGGTATGATCATGCATGTAGGCAATTTGAAGCGCTAGTTAAAGCATAAAAAAACAGGAATAAAATGCAAGCATTCCTATTCCTGTTCACTAAACTTTTACAACTTAAAAGCTATACATCATCAAAATCTACTTTCAGTGTTGCTGTTAATGGATGCGCTTGGCAAGTAAGGATTAAGCCTTCTGCAATTTCACCATCAGTTAATATTTGATTCTTTACCATCTCTGCTTTTCCTTCTGTCACACGAGCAATACAACTACTGCAAACCCCGCCTTGACAAGAATAAGGAGCATCTATATTTTCTTTAAGTACCGCATCTAAAACTAACATTTTTTTGTCCATTGAGAACGAAAATGTTTCATCATCAACCACCACCTCTACCTTAGTAGCACCATCTAAGCTTTCCGCCATAGTATCTACGGTTTCTGAAGCTGTAAAAAGTTCAAAATGAATTTTATCTTTAGCAATGTTTGCGGTTTGCAAGGTTTCTGAAACCAAATCGATCATTTCTTCTGGCCCACATAAGTAGAAAGCATCAAATGAAGTATCTTTAAATTTATTCTTAACAATATAATTTACAGTAGAGCCTTCTATTCTACCAAAAAGAGCACCCTCTTGATTAACTCTACTAAACACATGTTGTACAAAAAACCGATTTGCATACTGTTTTTGTAAAGCCTCTAGTTCTTTAGAAAACATAACCTCATCCGTATTTTGGTTTCCATACACCAACACAAAGGTGCTATTAAGGTGACTCTTTAATACGGTCTCCGCAATACTCATAATAGGTGTAATTCCACTACCCGCCACAAAACCAGCAACATGCTTAGCAGCATTGCTAGGCTGAAATATAAAACGACCTTCCGGAGGCATTACCTCTAAAACATCGCCCACTTTTATTTTATCATTCGCATATACCGAAAAGGTACCATCTGTTATCTTTTTAACACCTACGGTTATTTTTCCTGATGCCGGAACAGAAGATATCGAATAAGCTCTTCTAACTTCAACACCATTTATTTCCTTACTAATAGTAATATATTGACCCGCACTAAAAGTAAAGGTATCTTTTAATTCATCTGGAATAGCAAAAGTAATCGCTACAGAACTCGCAGTTAAGGGCTGTACATTAGAAACTTTTAAAGAATGAAAATCGCTCATGGATATTAATTTTCTGTAAAATTAAGCAAAGGCGAAACCATATAAAACTGAAAAAGCGTAAAATAACATGCATAAGAATCTTATACATAAGAAAATTATGTATATTTGAAGTTAAAGGAAGTAATATAAAATGGGGAATTCAAAATTGTACAAAGGGAGTTTAAATACCATCATCTTAAAACTTTTAGATGAGCAAGGTAAGATGTATGGCTATGAAATTACGCAGAAAGTAAAAGCTCTTACCAAAGGGGAACTGAATATTACAGAAGGAGCACTCTATCCGGCATTGCATAAATTAGAAGCTGAAGGCCTACTAGACGTAGAGGTCGCAAAAGTTGATAATAGATTACGCAAATATTATAAACTCACCGAACTTGGTGAAAAAGAAACCGTAAATAGATTAGCCGATCTAGAAGAGTTTATACGAAGCATGCAAAATTTGGTAAACCCAGACTGGAATATCACTTAACAGTTTTGTTGTGAAATTAGAAAAGCAAGAAATACAATTCATAAATACCTACCTCCAAAACTCAGAAATTGAGTTTACGGATGTAAGAATGGAAATGGTTGATCATGTTGCCTCTGAGGTTGAAAATAAAATGAAAAGTGAAGATTTAGATTTCTACCATGCTTTCAAGAATTACATGATGCTGTATAAAAAAGAACATCAAAAAGCTAACATCGAATTTAAGAAGGTAACAGATAAAAGAATACTAAAAGAAATCATATCCTTTTACCAAACACCAGCGACTATACTCCTATTAATTACCATGTTTAGTTTCTTAAAAATAGTAGGCTTTAATTATGATCTAAATTATTTTTTAAAATTTGGACCTGCAATTATTTTAATCGGCCTAACAATCTATTATTTCAGTATTCGCTTTTATTTAGGCAGAAAAGAACGCTATTCAGGTATAGAAAGATTGAGTATTATACTAAACTTATTTATACAGATGCATCAATTTTTACTCTACTCTTTAACCGAATTTGAAACGAATAGTAATTTAAATATTCTATTGCTCTCATTTGATTGCACTCTAGTCTACTTAATTATCGCACTCATAAATAAGTATAACCTAAAATACACCACTCTTTATAAAAAAATATAATATGAATTACTTAAGAGAAGATCAACTTTTAAACATAGAAACTTACTTGAATCAAAAAGACCTGACTCAAATTGATTTGAGAAATGAAGTTTTAGACCATATAGCCAATGGTATAGAAACCAAAATGGACTCTGAAAATCGCTCTTTTGAAGAAGCTTTTAGTAAAGAAGTAATAACATGGAATAAAGAATTAGGTAATTACTCAAGTTGGTGGCTGGGAATTGCGTGGATTGGCCCAAAAATCATGATGAAAAAATGTGTGGAAATTCTAAAACACTTTTATTTCAAGATGCTTCTTTTCACTTTATTAAGTACTCTAATCTTGTATTTGCTCTTACAATTTGTTGGCGACGTCTTGGCTTTTAGCAATATTGATAAACTATTTGGACTATTATTTTTCGCAAGCAGTATGATCTTATGTTACTTTGGATATCAAATTAACACCACTAAATATAAAACTTCATTTAGTTTTTTATTTAATAGGCATTACTTTCCTTTTATTTTGTTTTACTTAGTAATTAATCCATTTGTTCTTGAAACCCATTCTATTTTTAAAGAAGATAAAATTAACATTATGGTACTAGCCCACAATACTCTCGCTGTTTCCAATATGGCATTTTCTTATTTTCTATTAAAATCACATATGCAAGTCAAAAAAATAAAAATGGCCTAGCATGAATAAATTAACTGAAGAACAAATACAAGAGCTTTATACATTTACACACGATCATTTTGTGTATCACTTTGACCTACAAACAGAATTAGTAGACCATTTAGCTAACGGAATAGAAGTTTTACTTCTACAACATCCAAACTTGTCGTTTAATGAAGCACTACAAATGGAGTTTAAAAAATTTGGTGTGTTTGGTTTTCAAGAGGTAGTTGAAGAACGCCGAAAAGCCTTGAATAAAAAATACTTGAAAATTATTTTTAATTTTTATAAGGCATACTTTACAATACCTAAAATTATGCTTACTGTAATTCTGACGATACTACTTTATACAACACTTAGTAGTTTTACTCCAAACTACCAACATTCAATAATTATGGTTTTATACTTAAGCTTTTTTGCAATTGCGTTTATAAGACTTACAAAGTATAATACAATCCTAAAAAAGAAAAAACACAAATGGATGTTAGAAGAAATATTACTTACTCAGATGGGATTATTTAGCTTATTTCAATTACCCATCCATATTTTAAATATGCCAGTTGAAATTGAAAGTTCACACTTCTTAGGCTTAATGAGCTTTTTTAATGTGTCCATTATAATTCTATTTTATGTGATGGTATTTCAAATACCATCAAAAGCAGAAGATTTACTAGAAAAAACTTATCCTGAATATAAAATGACAAAAACCTTGTAACATTTAAAGGTATTATAGTACTTACATAACATAAATACACCATCATGTTCAAACATTTTATAACACTACAATGGAAATCATTCTTTAGAGCGGCTTCTTTAAAAAGTAGTATCGCCATTAAAATTCTAATGGGTTTTGCCGCTGTATACATGACAGCAATCTTTATTGGAATGGGTATTGGTGCCTACTTTGTTATTGAAGACATGAACATTGGTGATCCTTTTGATGTCATCAACAAATTCATAATTTACTATTTAATTGTAGATCTTGTTTTCCGGTACATGCTTCAAAAAATGCCTGTAACCAATATAAAACCACTACTCTACCTCCCTTTTAAGAAAAGCCAAGTGGTTAATTTTTCGCTTGCAAAAACAATAGTATCTTATTTTAATTGGTCTCATGCGTTCTTTTTCATCCCTCTTTCTATAATTCTATTGACTAAAGGATATTCTGCAACTGGAATTATTGGTTGGCATCTAGCCCTAATCGCTATTATCTATTGCAACAATTTCATCAATGTTCTCGTAAACAACAAGGATAGTATTTTTTATCCATTGGTGGGATTAATGGCGGTTTTAGGATTATTTCAATATTTACAATGGTTTGATATAACGACGTATACTGCACCATTTTTCAATGCGCTCTGCACCTTACCATGGATTTCTATTATTCTTTGGTTGCTAGCCTTTGGCTTATACTATGCCGCCTTCAACTATTTTAAAAAGAACTTATACTTAGATGCAGGATTGCAGACCAAGCAAACCATCGCTAAAACAGAAGATTTAAGTTGGTTGAATAGATTTGGGAATTTAGGCACCTTCTTAAAGAACGACATCAAACTAATAAAAAGAAATAAACGCTCTAAAATGGCGGTGATTACGAGTTTCTTTTTCATATTCTACGGATTCCTATTTTTCACAGGAACTATAGAAGCGTATGATGGTCCAATCTGGCGCATATTTGCAGGTATTTTCATCTCAGGCGGATTCCTTTTTAGTTTCGGGCAATTTGTACCCAGTTGGGACAGTTCTTATTACCCCCTAATGATGTCACAAAACATTAAATACAAAGAATACCTAAATTCTAAATGGTATTTGATGGTGATTGCCACTATTATTAGCACCATCATTGCCTCTTTCTATTTGTACTTTGGTTTAGATGCTTATTTGGCTGTACTTGTCGGGGCCATTTATAATATAGGCGTAAATTCTTATGTAGTTCTACTAGGCGGTGCCTATACAAGGACTCCAATAGATTTAACCTCTGCAAAAAAAGCTTTTGGAGACAAACAGTCATTTAATTTAAAAACAGTAATGCTTACCATGCCTAAGCTTCTACTGCCCCTACTTATTTACGGAATAGGACATTATCTAATTAGTCCTACAGCAGGGTACATCTTTGTAGCTATGGCTGGTGTCTTAGGATTTGCTTTTAAAGGATTTGTCTTTAAAAAGATAGAAAAAATATACAAAAAGGAAAAATATAAAACGTTGTTAGCCTACAAACAAGTAAGCTAATTATAAAACTAAATACCACAACCGCATGATAACAGTACAAAACTTAACCAAGACCTACGGGAAGAATACCGTTTTAAATATACCCTCATTAGAAATTCCTAAAGGTCAGAGTTTTGGACTGGTAGGAAATAATGGTGCTGGTAAAACAACCTTATTTAGTTTATTATTGGACCTAATTCAGCCAACAACGGGGCATATTAATAACAATGGTGTGCAAGTAAATACAAGTGAAGATTGGAAACCCTTTACCACCGCTTTTATTGATGAAACGTTTCTAATTGGTTATTTGACTGCAGAAGAATATTTCTACTTTATTGGGGAACTAAGAGGCCAGAACAAAGCAGATGTCAATGCACTACTTTCTAATTTTCAAGACTTTTTTCATGGGGAAATTCTAGGGCAGACAAAATACTTGCGCGATCTATCTAAAGGGAATCAGAAAAAAGCAGGAATTGTAGCTTCTTTCATAGGAAATCCTGAAGTAGTAATATTAGATGAACCCTTTGCGAACCTAGATCCAACCACACAGATACGTTTAAAAGGTATTATAAAAGATTTGGCCGCAAACAATAATGTAACGGTTTTAGTTTCTAGTCACGACCTAATTCATGTCACCGAAGTTTGCGAACGTATTGTAGTATTAAACAAAGGAGAACTGGTCAAAGATATTGAAACTTCTGAAGCGACTTTGATGGAATTGGAGCTGTTTTTCGCTGGATAAGCGCTTAATTTTTGGTTTTTAATTTACTACAATTGTTAAGAACTACACTTTAACGATAAAAAAAGCCGTTAACAAAATTTTAGCATCTTAAAATATAGATAATCAGGTGCTTATGTATTTAATCTATAATTAATTTAAAACCAACAACTTTCAGATGAACTACAAAGTAGATAAAAATATTAACAGGCTGTAGTTAAAAAAACCTAATATCATTACCGAGATAAAATAGTTTGAAGTCGGTGCAATTTATAGTTTGCACCCTCACTAAAAAACTATTTTATTATGAAAACTTCAAGAACATTTTTATTAGCTTTAGCCATTGTAACCTTATCATTAGCATCATGTACAAATGACACTAGCGAGAATAGTGATGATAATATATACGAACAACAGGCATATGAAAGAACTGAAATCAAGATGGGAGACGTTTAATCTAAACATATGGAAAGCAATGGGTATTATTTTATGCGCATTGCTTCCTTTTGTTCATGACATCATTACTACTAGTTCTGGGGAATTACAAATATGGATTCCCAATTTAGGGATAGTTGAGGGAATAACAGATAATGATGGCCTTTTTTTAGGCTATTCCGCATACCGTATATTTTTAGCTTTAGTTGGAATGCAACTCAGTTCTTTTATTGCGTGGTTTCTTGTTTTAGATTTTTCTAAAGGTAAATCTTACAGATTTGTTTTCATATTTCCTACGGTAATAAATGGCTATCAATTACTGCTTATGGTATTTAATCTACGTCAAACATCATTAAATAACTGGAATTATAAAATTTTTATCTTACTTTTGGTGGGAGTATTGTTGATACTCAATTTTTACTTAACCACCAAAAATGCCAAAACCCAAACAAAAAATTAAATCTCTGAGTACTGACTTCGTGACCTTTATGAAGTTTATCTCTAGTGAGATTAACCAAACCCTACTTAGTTTCTCTACGGTTGACCTACACCCGTCTATAGATGTAAATGATGCTGTTGAGAAGTTTAAGAAGTCTACCGCCTCTATAGAAGATTTTTGCAAGAGCTATATTCTTTCTAAAATGAATAATGATAAATCTTTTGAAGTGAATCATGATATGCTTTATGCTCAAGTTAGAATGCTAAAAAGGTCTCTTCAAAAGCAGACCAATAATTAAATATCTACTTTCTTCCGCCTATTTTAGGATTATTTTTTTCTTTTTCATTACCGTTTATCGATAAAATATTTAAATCTAGAAAACAAACCAATCAGTTGGTGTATGTTTTAGCGCCAATACCATAATATTACCCACCTATCGATTTTAAAGTCAAAATCCTCGATAAATAGCAAATATTTGCCTTACTAAACCCTAAAAAAATCAGTTTACAAACCACTTAGTTTGTGAAATTCGATATTTTTGGCCTGATTCATTTCTATCTATTAAAAAATAAAGCGTCTTTTATCGATGAACTACATAATAATACGCATCTTTTTAAGTTTAGTAGTTAGATAAACTTAGAATATTGAAGCTTCAGTTTAAACTTATTGCCGCTCTTGTTTTTGGAGGCGTGCTTTTCAATGCATGTTCCACGAAGAAAGATGCTTTTGTAAACCGTAATTGGCACGCACTAAATACCAAGTACAATGTTTTGTACAATGGTAATATTGCTTTTGAAGAAGGTAGAGAAGAACTCAACGCCTCTTACCAAGATAATTACTGGGAGGTTTTGCCTATAGAACGCATTACCATTCGCGAAGAAATTATTTTAGATTCAGAAAATAAGAATCCTAAATTTGAAATTGCGGAAGAAAAAGCCACGAAAGCCATACAGAAGCACAGTATGGAAATAAAGGATACAGAACGTAATCCGCAAACCGACGAGGCTTTTCTTCTACTTGGAAAAACACGTTATTTTGAACAACGTTTTCTTCCGGCCCTTGAAGCCTTCAACTACATCCTAAGAAAATACCCAAAAAGCGATAAGCTCAATGAAGCTGCAATTTGGCGTGAAAAAGTTAATATTCGTTTAGAAAATGATGAACTAGCTTTAAAAAATTTAAAAAGGCTATTTAAGTTTGAGGTTCTAGAAGACCAAGAATATGCAGATGCTAAAGCAATGATGGCACAAGCCTACATCAATCTAAGTAAAATTGATACGGCAATTCAGAATCTAAAAGTCGCCTCTTCGTACACTAAAAAAAATCCTGAAAAAGGACGCTATTACTACATTATAGGGCAACTTTACAATCAATTGGGTTATAAAGATAGTGCCAATTATGCTTTTGATAAGATAATACACTTAAATCGTAAGTCTCCACGTGAGTACATGATCAATGCACACCTTCAGAAGATAAATAATACCCAACTTACTCCTGAAAACAACTTAGAGATTTATGAATACTTGACTGGTTTAGAAGAAGACCGTGAAAACAGACCTTTCTTAGATAAGATTTTTCGTCAAGTTGCCGAGTTTCATTTAGAAAATAAATCCGATAGTTTAGCCATAGCCTATTTCAATAAATCATTGAGAGCTACACAAAATAAGCCACAACTAAATGCGTTAAATTACGAAAATCTTGGAGAGTACAATTTTGATAGAAATGATTACAAAATTGCTGGTGCTTATTATGACAGTACCCTTGTAAACTTACCCGAGAATACTAAAAAATTCCGCGCTATAAAGAAAAAGCTAGACAACCTAGAAGATGTTATTTATTATGAGGACGTAGTTCAGTATGCTGATAGTGTTATTAACATATACCAAATGCCAAAAGAAAAGCAATTAGTTTACTTTGGCGCCTATATAAAAGACTTAAAAGAGAAAGATTCCCTAGCTGCTAAAAAAGAAATTGAACGTCAAAATAGAGGCATCAGTGCTTTTGCAGAGACAAAAGCCGGCAAACAAAACAAAGGCAAGTTTTATTTTTACAACATTACTAGTTTAGGGTACGGTAAAACAGATTTTAGAACCCGTTGGGGCGATCGTACGTTAGAAGATAACTGGCGCTGGTTAGATAAAGGGAAAACTACTATCTCTGAAGAAGAGTTAGTAGCAGATAATGCAGCTACCGGAACAACCGGACTTACAGAAGAGCAAAAATATTCCATAGATTTCTATATGGATCAGATCCCTACAGAGGTTACGGTTATAGATAGTTTAAAAACAGAACGAAATTTATCCAATTACCAATTAGGTTTAATTTATAAAGAAAAATTTAAAGAAAATCTTTTAGCATCGGGTAAATTAGAAACGGTATTGAAATCTAATCCTGAAGAACGTTTAATACTGCCTTCTAAATACAATTTGTATAAAATATATGAAGAATCTGGTAGTCCGCTTATGGCTCAGATGAAAGAAAACATTATTACCAACCACCCAGATTCTCGCTATGCAGAGATTTTACTAAATCCTAATGCGGTATTAGAAGGAGACACAGATAGCCCTGATGCTAAATATGCCGAATTATATAAGCGATTTACCAATCAGGAATATTTGCAAGTAATTACGGGTGCACAGGAAAATATTACGAAGTTTACAGGAGATCCTATTGTGCCTAAATTAGAAATGCTGAAAGCAAATGCAATCGGTAGAATTCAAGGTTATGACGCTTTTGAGGAAGCTTTAAATTATGTTGCCTTAAACTACCCTAACAATCCTGAAGGCAAAAAAGCAAAAGAAATTATCGCCGATCAATTGCCTAAATTAGCTCCTAAGGAATTCTTACAACCCAATCCTGCTAAAAAAGCAGAAAACTGGAAGTTAGTATTCCCATTTAAAATGGACGCAACAGAACCCGTTGCTAAACTAAAAGCAGCATTAGAAAAAGCTATAAAAGATTTAAAATATAGAAATACGGTATCTCTTGATATGTACAATTTAGAGAATAAGTTTGTTGTTGTACACGGATTTAAAACTGAAGAATACGCTCTTGGGTTTGCTGAATTAATAAAAAACAATAAAGACTATAGAATAGCGGATGAGAATTTCGTAATTTTATCTTCGAACTACAAAATTATTCAGGTTCATAAAAATTTAACGGCTTACAAAACACACACAGTAACAATCCCAAAACCGTAGAACATGTTTTCAGACAATAAAAAGCAAAAACCTAAAACAATGACAGAACTAGGAGGACAACCAAACAGAATTGAAAAAAACACTCGTATTAAAGGAGACATTATTTCTGAAGCAGATTTCAGAATTGATGGTAAGTTAGATGGGAATGTAAAAACTTCTGGAAAAGTTGTTATTGGTAAAGATGGCTATATCCACGGAAAAGTGGAATGCGTAAATGCAGATATTGAAGGAAGCTTCAATGGTGAGCTTTTAGTATCTGATCTTTTATCTTTAAAGTCCTCTGCCGTTATAGAAGGTGTAGTTTCTGTAGCAAAACTAGCTGTAGAACCAGGCGCAACATTTAATGCCGCTTGTACTATGGGAGGTGGTAAATTACCTTCTCAAAACAAAACAGCTAATACTGCAAATGGAACCGCAAAAGCCTCGTAAAAAAATTAACAAGGGTTTACAAACTGCAACAAAACTTTCAGGAATAGGGATCCAAATGGGCCTTACCATTTATTTAGGAAACTTATTAGGTTCTTGGCTAGACGAAAAATACGCAACAAATTATTTAGAAATTTCTATCACACTTGTTGCTATCTTTGTATCTATGTATTCCATGATACGTCAAGCCAATAACCTTAACAAATAAAGTTTTGCTAAAATCTATTTTACAATACATCATTGTATTTACCTTATTATTTCTAGTGGGTACATATACCCACTTAGCCATTCTAGACAACTCAATTCCTTTTCCTTTAGGGAAAATGTATCTCTTTCATTATCTCTTCTCCTTAGGCATCTGTATACTCTTTGCCTATCTTGCTTTTTCAGATATCCTAAAAGAACAATTAGGATTAATATACCTAGCTGCACTTTTTTTAAAGCTAATTTTCTTTGCCATAGTATTTAAAAGCGCTGTTTTTAGCGAGACAGTTATACCCCGCATAGACCGGTTTTCAATGTTGATTCCTCTTATTCTATTTCTATTCGTAGAGGTACTATATATCTCAAAAATTCTAAAGAAAATCTAGTTGAATAATTATTACACTAAATTTATTTGATTTTTATTTTTAATAACTACCTTTGCGCAAAATTTTAGGAAGTCAATTTTCGAAATATTTATAATGAATATAGCATCAAAATACATTAGTAGAGTAGCTTTATTAATTATCCTTACATTCTCATTACAAGGGTTTTCCATGTCTGATCCAGAAAAGGAAGCGCATGTGGAGGCTACAGAAGGTAAGATAAACACTAAAGAGGGGATTGACAATTATATCAAGCATCACCTTAAAGATTCTCATGATTTTCACTTGTATTCGTATACAAATGATGCTGGGGAGGGAAAACATATTGGTTTTCCACTACCTGTAATCTTATGGTCAAGTAATGGATTAGTTACTTTTATGTCATCAGAATTTCATCATGATGATAACGGTCAAGTTATCGTAAATCGCGGTGGTTCTAAATTCACTAAACTTCACAGTGTTATTTATGAGTTAGACGCTAATGCAACAGCCATTAGCTTCGATGAACACCATCACCCAGAAAACGCGCATAAACCTTTAGACTTTTCAATCACTAAAAGTGTTTTCGGAATGTTATTAGCTGGTTTGTTAATGATTTTAGGTTTTAGAGCATTAGCTAGCGGTTATAAGAAAAGCCCAATCCCAACCGGATTCGCTCGCGTATTAGAGCCGTTGGTATTATATGTACGCGACGAAATAGCAAGACCAAACATTGGCGAGAAGAATTACCGTAAATTTATGGGCTTTTTATTAACGGTCTTTTTCTTTATTTGGGTATTAAACTTATTAGGCTTAACACCACTAGGATTTAACGTTACAGGGCAAATTGCCGTAACAGTTTGTTTGGCTTTATTTACCTTCTTAATCGTTCAATTTAACGGAAATAAAGAATACTGGAAGCATATTTTCTGGATGCCAGGCGTTCCTGTATTAATGAAAATAGCTTTGATACCTGTTGAATTGCTAGGTATTTTAACTAAACCATTTTCATTATTTGTACGTTTATTTGCAAACATTACCGCGGGTCACTCTGTCGTAATGGGTATTGCAGCATTGATGATCTTATTAAAAGCACAGTTTGGAACTGTTGGAGCAACAGGTATATCTGTCTTCCTTACACTATTCTTAACAGTTATAGAATTATTAGTAGCCTTTTTACAGGCGTATATTTTCACGATGTTATCGTCGCTATTTATTGGTATGGCGGTAGCAGAACATGATCACGAACACGAGCATGATGCTCATGGCCATGAAGTTGCCGATACAGAAGACGTAAGAGCAGATTTTATTTAACGAGAGTTTATTTTTTAATTTAATATAAATCAATTTAGTATGTACAATTTAATTGGAGCAGGATTAATCGTAATCGGTGGTGGTATCGGTTTAGGGATGATTGGTGGTAAAGCAATGGAAGGTATTGCTCGTCAACCTGAAGCAGCTGGTAAAATCCAAACTGCGATGATCATTATCGGAGCATTATTAGAAGGTTTAGCATTCGGTGCTTTACTTTTAGGTAAAAACTAATTTCCGATCAAAGCAAATTGAAGCACAGTACTAACGGTTGGTTATTACTGTGCTTTAAAAAGTAAACTAATAAATAACACAGAATAACATCGTATGGATATTTTTAACGATTTTCCAATAGGCTTATTTTTCATGCAAGCTTTTATCCTATTAATCTTAATTGCATTAATGGTTAAATTTGCTTGGAAACCAATTTTAAATTCTTTGAACGAAAGAGAAACTGGTATTGCTGATGCACTTGCTGCTGCTGAAAAAGCCAAAAAAGAAATGCAAAACATTACTGCTGATAGTGAGCGTTTATTACAAGAAGCTCGTGCTGAAAGAGAATCAATGATTAAAGATGCGCGTGAGATTAAAGATAAAATGCTAGCTGATGCTAAAGATCAAGCAAAAGCAGAAGGTGATAAAATGCTAGCCAATGCTCAAGAAGCAATTCTTAGTGAGAAAAAAGCAGCAGTTGCAGATATTAAAAATCAAGTAGCTACTTTATCTGTAGAAATTGCAGAAAAAGTAATTAAAGAACAATTAGCTAACAAAGACAAGCAATTACAATTGGTTGAGAATATGTTAGGTGATATCAAATTAAACTAGAAGCATGAGCGAATCTAGAGCTGCAATACGTTACGCAAAGGCTACCTTAGACCAGGCTATTGATAATAAAGCCTTAGAAGCTATGGAAGCAGACATGCGTTCTATTGTTGATACCATAAGCGAAAGCAAAGAGCTATCTGATGCTTTAAGCAGTCCTATTGTTAATAGTGCTGATAAAAAGAATATCTTGCTAGCGGTTTTCAAAGACACTAATGCAATTACAAAAGGCCTTATTGGTGTTTTAGTAGACAATAAAAGAATTTCGTTATTAAACGAAGTTGCTTTAAAGTATCTTATTATTAATGAAGATTTAAAAGGACAAGGTGTTGCGTTTGTAACTACTGCTGTGCCTTTAACAGCCGATTTAGAAAAAAAGATCCTTGATAAAGTAATAGAATTAACTGGAAAAAAAGTGGTACTTAAAAGCACTATCGACGAAAAAATTCTAGGAGGTTTTGTTTTACGCGTAGGTGATTTACAGTACGATGCAAGCATCGCTAGTAAATTAGGAAATTTAAAAAGAGAATTTACAAACAGTTTATAATTATAATAACGTAGTCGCCGGTGTAAATTTGCGCTACAACTTATATCATTAATAACATGGCAGGAGTAAAAGCCGCTGAAGTATCAGCAATATTAAAACAGCAATTATCAGGATTTGAAGCTACAGCCTCTTTAGACGAAGTAGGTACAGTTTTACAAATTGGTGATGGTATTGCAAGAGTTTACGGATTATCTAACGTACAATATGGTGAGTTAGTAGAATTTGAAGGCGGGTTACAAGGTATCGTTCTTAACTTGGAAGAAGACAACGTTGGTGTTGTACTTTTAAGTCCTTCTAGAGACATCAAAGAAGGTACTGTAGTTAAAAGAACTCAGACTATTGCTTCTATTGAAGTTGGTGAAGGTATTGTTGGCCGTGTTGTAAATACATTAGGAAAACCAATTGACGGTAAAGGCGCTATTGCTGGTGAACTATACAAATTACCTTTAGAGCGTAAAGCTCCAGGTGTTGTTTACCGTCAACCCGTTACAGAACCATTACAAACAGGTATTAAAGCAATTGATGCTATGATTCCTGTAGGTAGAGGACAACGTGAGTTGGTTATTGGTGACCGTCAAACAGGTAAAACTACGGTTTGTATTGACGCTATCTTAAATCAAAAAGAATTTTACGATGCTGGGAAACCGGTATATTGTATATATGTTGCTATAGGTCAAAAAGCATCTACAGTAGCAAACATTGCACAAACATTAGAAGACAACGGAGCTTTAGCCTATACTACTATTGTAGCGGCTAACGCATCAGACCCTGCTTCTATGCAAGTTTACGCACCATTTGCAGGAGCTGCAATTGGAGAGTACTTTAGAGACACTGGTAGACCAGCTTTAATTATCTATGATGATTTATCTAAACAAGCGGTTGCCTACAGAGAAATTTCTCTTTTATTAAGAAGACCACCAGGACGTGAAGCGTATCCAGGTGACGTTTTCTACCTACACTCTCGTTTATTAGAGCGTTCTGCAAAAATCATTGCAAATGATGCTATTGCGAAAGACATGAATGATTTACCAGATGCGTTAAAGCCTATCGTAAAAGGTGGTGGTTCTTTAACTGCATTACCAATTATTGAAACACAAGCAGGTGATGTTTCTGCATATATCCCAACAAACGTAATTTCTATTACTGATGGACAGATATTCTTAGAGCAAGATTTATTCAACCAAGGAGTACGTCCAGCAATTAACGTAGGTATATCTGTATCTCGTGTTGGTGGTAACGCCCAGATTAAATCAATGAAAAAAGTCGCAGGTACTTTAAAACTAGATCAAGCACAGTTCCGTGAATTAGAAGCGTTTGCTAAGTTTGGTTCAGATTTAGATGCTGCCACATTAAACGTTATTGAAAAAGGACGTCGTAATGTTGAGATCTTAAAACAAGCACAAAACGATCCTTTTACAGTTGAAGATCAAGTTGCTATTATCTATGCAGGTTCTAAAAACTTATTAAGAGATGTTCCTGTAGAGAAAATTAAAGAGTTTGAGCGTGATTTTATTGAGTTTTTAAATGCAAAACATAGAGACACTTTAGATTCTTTAAAAGCAGGTAAATTAACAGATGAAGTTATCGATGTATTAACTTCAGTTTGTAAAGATTTATCAGCGAAATATAAAAAATAATTTTAGGTATTAAGTACTCAGTATTCAGTACAAAGCGATTCTGAACTAACACAATCACCTTGTACTGAATATTACATACTAAGAAATATGGCAAACTTAAAAGAAATACGTAACAGGATAGCATCAGTTTCTTCAACAATGCAGATTACCAGTGCCATGAAAATGGTATCTGCTGCAAAATTGAAAAAAGCACAAGATGCCATTACTGCAATGCGTCCTTATTCAGATAAGCTTACTGAACTTTTACAAAGTTTAAGTGCTAGTCTTGAAGGTGATGCTGGTAGTGTATATGCACAAAACCGTGAGGTAAATAAAGTATTGGTAGTGGCTATAACTTCAAACAGAGGTTTATGTGGCGCTTTCAACACTAACATTATCAAGCAGAGTATGCTTTTAGCGAACCAAACATATGCAGGTAAGCAAGTAGAATTTATGGCTATCGGAAAGAAAGCCAATGATATTCTTAAAAAGAAATATACTGTTATTGAAAATCATAGCTCAGTTTACGAAGATTTAACTTTTGAAGCTGTTTCTGCAATTGCTGAAGAATTAATGGCATTATTTACGAATGGCACTTACGATAAGATTGAGATTGTGTATAACAAGTTCAAAAATGCAGCTACTCAAATTGTAATGACCGAACAATTTTTACCAATTGTTCCGGTATCAGGAGAAGCGGCTACAACGGCAGCTGATTATGTATATGAGCCTTCTAAGTTTGAAATTGTAGAGCAATTAATTCCTAAGTCTTTAAAAACACAATTATATAAAGGGGTAAGAGATTCTTTTGCTAGTGAGCATGGAGCGCGTATGACAGCAATGCATAAAGCTACAGATAATGCTACTGAATTAAGAAATCAATTAAAACTGACGTACAACAAAGCCAGACAAGCTGCAATTACTAATGAAATATTAGAAATTGTTGGTGGTGCGGAAGCGTTAAGCAATTAGACGGAACAATAGTGAAGTCAAATTTAACTATATAGACATCCTAAAAACACTGTCTATCAGAACAAACAAACACTTATAGAAAACCTCGCTTTTAGCGGGGTTTTTTTATACCCTAAAAATAAATACTATAAAATGATGTAACATTTTTAAACAAATGAATCTAAAGGGTACTTAACTAAAACTATCACAATGAAATTAAAATTATTAGTTGCCGTTTTCGCTCTCAATTTAAACATAAGCTTAAATGCTCAAGAATACCCATTTCAAGTGGAGGTTTCAGGAAAAGGAGAACCGATCTTGTTATTTTCAGGATTTACTTGTACAGGAGCCGTTTGGAACGATGTTATTAAAGACCTGTCTAAAAATTACGAATGCCATGTATTCACCTTTGCAGGTTTTGGTGATGTGCCCGCTATAAAGACTCCATGGCTAGCTGAAATTAAGAATGGCGTTTCTAAATACATTATAGCTAAAAAATTGAAAAAACCCACCGCAATTGGTCATAGTCTTGGTGGCACCTTAGCCCTTTGGATGGCTTCAGAAAAGGATTATTTTTCTATAATCATTTTAATTGATGCCTTGGCCTCTACCGGAGCCTTAATGATCCCCAACTTTAAAAGTGAATTTATCACCTACGACAATCCATATAATGCTCAGCTCTTAAAAATGAACGCTGAAGAATTTTCTACCATGGCAAAACAGATGGCACAGGGAATGACTATGAATACCGAGAAAAGACAACAAATTGTAGAATGGATGGTACAAGCAGATAGAAATACTTATGTTAATGGCTATACCGATTTACTGAAGCTAGACTTAAGGGAAACTATCGCCACTGTAAAAACTCCAATTACAATTTTAGCCGCAACACAACCTTACGACGAAGATACCTTTAAACAAACATATCAAGCGCAATACAAAAACTTAGAGGACTATACTATAAAATTTGCACCTGACTCAGCCCACTTCATTATGTTTGACCAGCCCGAATGGTTAATAAAAGAAATAAAGCTGGCCTTATAATCTCCTATGACGCATTTAGAGGACCATTTTAAAGCTATTTACCAAGATAACCACCCTAAGGTATACCGAATGTGTTTAGGGTACGCCTCCGGTGATCAAATGCTCGCTGGTGATTTTTGCCAAGAAGTATTTATTAAAGTCTGGGAGCACCTACCTTCCTTCAGGAATGATGCTTCAATCTCTACGTGGATTTATAGAATAACCGTGAATACCTGCTTGGTAAGTTTGAGAAAAAAAAGGAATATCCCATTGTCCAAAATACTGGGTACGGTAGGAATTCAAAATCCTGAAAATGAATTACAAGACAAGGAAAAAAATTTCAAACACTCTATCAATGTATAGACCAACTCAGCAAAGACAATAAAAGCATCATTCTATTAGAATTGGAAGGAATACCGCAAAAAGAAATTGATAGCATCATGGGAATAAGCCACGAAGCCATTAGAATCCGAATTCACCGAATAAAAAATGAATTAACTAAATGTGTACAAAATGACAACATTTGAGGAACTAAAAACACAGCGGGCCGAGCAAGATATTATAGCCACCCCTAGCCAAGGACATGAAGCCATTTTGAAAAAGGTGAATTTCATAAAGAAAAAACAAAAACTAACCAATGGAATATTAACGACTACAGTAATTATACTTGTAGCGTTCTTCATATATATAGCAGCATATAATCAAAGTATGACAGCTATAGGCCTGGCCTTAATGATTACAGCATTAGTAATAAGAATACTAATTGAGCTGATAAGTACCAAAAAAATAAGAAGCTTAGAAATCGCCGCAAAAGCAAGTGCATATAAGAAAAATGTAGCCTTATATTATCAAGAGCGCAAAAAAATACATTTTATATGGACTCCTATTTTAATAGTGGTTTACATACTGGGCTTTGTGCTTCTATTACCTTCTTTTAAAGAAAATTTATCTCCGGGATTTTTTCTTTACATAACAATTTCATTTCCCATTATAATGACTGTTTTAAGCACATTTATATACAAGAAAATAAATTTTGAACTTAATCTATTGCAGCAATTGAAGCAGTAAGGTCCAAAAGAATTTAATACTGAAAATTTTAATTCCTTAACCAATTGGCATCACTTTTGAATATATTCGTGTCATAAGATAATTTAAACTGTTAGAAATGAAAAACTTAGTATACATCTATTTCATTGCATTACTTGGACTTGGAAGCTGTGCATCACAAAAGAACATGGAAGCAAAACCTCCCTTTGTTATTGATCATCCCACTTCTCAAAAATGGGTTAGAGGTAAAGAAGAAAGTGCTACTGGAATTGACGTTGTATTACCAATCACGCAGATAATGGATGAAAATGTATCTTTTCAGCACCTCTATTTTAGAGGACACGTAACCACAGTAAAAAAAGAAATTATTGATGGCAAACAATTTGTAAGTGCTAAAATTACGATCAAGAAAATTCCAAGGCCCGATATTATTATGCATGCAGATCCAAGGAAAGAAGTAGGCAACCAACCTCCGCACTTAAAGAAAGAGCCTATAGCCGAATACCCTTATGAGTTAGACAATGATGAGGCGGTACTTTCTTATATAGAAAATGACGGTAAAAAAGTTAAATACACTAAAATTAGTAAGATTAAAGAAAAACAGCCCTTACTATATTCTAGCAAACCAAGGAACTAACTTTGTAGAGAGCGTTTAAATACCTACTTTTAACGCCTAATTTTCAACGGTTGAATGCATTTAAAAAACTTTTTAAACAGACCTTTGTATATGGGCTGGCAACAGTGCTACCCAGAATGCTATCGTTTATCTTGGTGCCGATATATACTGGAGTAATGCCCGACCCGGCATTATATGGTAGAATATCTGTTATTTTTTCTTGGATTGCCATTTTTAACGTGTTTCTAGCCTACGGAATGGAAACATCATTTTTTAGATTTTTCTATAAGGCTGAAGATAAAAATAAAGTGATTTCCACGTCACTGATTTCTATTCTTGCGTCTACCACCCTATTTTTTGTAGTTGCCTATATTTTTAGAAACTATTTTGCGGCTTGGAGTGATATTGATGTAACCTACATCAAATATGCTATTTACATTTTAGCCTTAGATGCTTTAGTAATTATCCCATTTTCATGGTTACGCGCCACCGAAAAATCGATGCGGTATGCCATCATAAAAATTGTAAATGTTGCCATAAATTTAGGACTGAATGTCTTCTTTCTAATTTACCTTCCAACAATCGTAGAACAAAATCCGTCTAGTGCATTAGCCTGGATGTATAAACCGGACTTTCAGATTTCCTATATTTTCATTTCAAACTTAATTGCTAGTGCTTTTACTTTAGTGGTAATGTTAGAACTCTACTTTAAAAACAACTATATATTTGACAAAGAGCTCTGGCGAAAAATGATGAAATACGCTTGGCCAATATTAATTGCCGGAATTGCATTTACCATTAATGAAGTTTTTGATCGTATTTTATTAGAAAGTTTACTGCCGGAAAACATAGCCGAATCAGAAGTAGGTAAGTACTCTGCCTGTTATAAGTTAGCTGTTTTCATGACACTATTTGCTACAGGTTTTAGATTGGGTATAGAACCTTTCTTCTTCAGCCATTCAAATTCTGAAAACCCACAAAAAGCATATGCACAAATCACCAACTACTTTGTAATACTAGGAAGTATAATCTTACTTGGCGTAATCGTATTTGCAGACGTATTAAAAGTACTTATCGTACAAAATGAAGCCTATTGGGAAGCAATGCCTGCTGTACCTTTATTAATTCTAGCAAGTTTCTTTTTAGGTATTTATCATAATTTATCGGTTTGGTACAAAGTAACAGACAAAACCCGCTATGGGGCTTTTATATCGGTAATCGGCGCTATCATTACCCTACTCATAAATTTCATCGCTATTCCCTATTGGGGCTATATGGCATCAGCACTGGCAACTGTAATGGCCTATGGCACGATGATGGTCTTATCTTATTGGATTGGAAAAAAACATTATCCAATTCCGTATAATATGCGAAAAATTCTATTTTATCTTGGGCTATCTATTCTTCTGTCTATTGTATCATTTTATATCTTTGACCAAAATTTAATTATTGGAATAATTTTACTCCTAATTTTTCTTGGTTTAGTATATAAGTTAGAGAATGAAAAGATTAGACAAATAATTTCAAACAAAAAATAGCTCTAAAAAAATAATTACATCCAAATACTTAAAATGGAAATAAAAATACTTAATAAATCTAATCACGAGTTGCCGCATTATGAAACTGGGGCCTCTGCAGGTATGGATCTTCGTGCTTTTGTACCAGAAGCCATTACTATTGCTCCTTTAGAACGTACAATTGTAAAAACGGGATTATTTATAGAACTCCCTGTTGGTTATGAAGCGCAAGTTAGACCACGAAGTGGGTTGGCTGCAAAAAAAGGAATAACTGTTTTAAACGCGCCTGGTACCATTGATGCAGATTATAGAGGAGAAATAGGTGTCATACTCGTTAATCTTTCCAATGAAGCATTTACCGTAGAAAATGGGGAGCGTATTGCACAATTAGTTATTGCTAAACATGAGCGCGCCACATGGACACTTGCTGAAGAATTATCTGAAACCAAGCGTGGTGAAGGTGGGTTTGGAAGTACTGGCGTAAAATAAGCCGTAGCTTACGGTAGAATATTTAGACGAAGCACCCGTTATCACTTTAAGTATTACATAAATAAAATATTAACTAAAAAATAAAATTCTTTTGTCTAAAAGGATTTAATATAGGATTATGAAAATTATTGTTCCCATGGCTGGTCGTGGATCACGACTCAGGCCACATAGTTTAACAGTTCCAAAACCATTAATTCCGGTAGCCGGAAAACCAATAGTACACCGTTTAGTGTCTGACATTGTTGGTGTATTAAATCAGCCTATAGAAGAAATTGCGTTTATTCTGGGAGATCCTGCTTTCTTTGGCGATGATGTTGTAGAAAGTTTAAAAGCATTGGCTGTAGAATTAGGTGCTAAACCAAGTATTTATCGTCAATTAGACCCAAAAGGTACAGGTCACGCCATTATGTGTGCAGAACCTTCATTAAGTGGACCCGCGGTAATTGCTTATGCAGATACACTCATCCGTGCAGATTTTGATTTAGACAAAGAAGCCGATAGTGTTATTTGGACCAAAAGAGTAGAAAACCCATCTGCCTATGGTGTAGTTAATCTTAATGACAAAGACGAAATCGTAGAATTGGTTGAGAAACCAGAAACCTTTGTAAGTGATCAAGCTGTTATTGGAATTTATTACTTTAAAGATGTAGCCGTTCTTAAGAACGAATTGCAGTATGTTTTAGATCACAATATCATTAATGGTGGTGAATACCAAATTAATGACGGTATTAAGCGTATGATGGCTGATGGCAAAGTGTTTAAAACAGGTACGGTAACAGAATGGATGGATTGTGGAAACAAAGCTGTAACGATAGAAACCAACCAACGTATGTTAGGTTTTCTTGAAAAAGATGGCGAACCACTAGTTGCTGCATCTGCTACTTTAGAAAATGCAAATATCATAGCACCTTGCTTTATAGGCGAAAATGTAGTGCTAAAAAATACTACTGTTGGTCCGTTTGTTTCTATTGGAAACAATACGGTTATTGAAAACTCAACTGTTAAGAATAGCTTAATACAGACCAATACTAAAATTTCAAATGCTAACTTAGACAATGCTATGATAGGAAATCATGTTGTCTTTAATGGCAATTTTGAATCGATAAGTATTGGTGATTATTCGGTATTAGAATAATTGCATTAAAAATAAACAACACTAGCCTTCTCTTGAACACGGAAGGCTAGCTTGTACTAAAACATATGAAAAGAAAGTTTTTGCTTACTTATGGTATTATAGGGATTTTTATGATCTCGAACCTAAGTATTGCGCAAAAACAAATAGATAGCGTAGAAGAAAACGCTGAGCTATTCCTTGAAGAATACTCCGATGATTTTCAAGAAAAATTCTTTGAAGGCCTTAAACAAAAAG
Source organism: Cellulophaga baltica (assembly GCF_900102165.1). Classification (GTDB taxonomy): domain Bacteria; phylum Bacteroidota; class Bacteroidia; order Flavobacteriales; family Flavobacteriaceae; genus Cellulophaga; species Cellulophaga baltica. The sequence goes on along the minus strand of NZ_FNBD01000003.1, from coordinate 410,876 downwards.
GCATTGAAAATTATGACAAAGCCATACATCTATTCTTAGATTGTAAAAATATAGATCCTAAAGCTGAAGCTGTAGATCATGAACTTGCACAAGTATTTCGTGAGACAAAACAATTGGACTTTGCTCAAGAACATGCCATTAATGCCTTAAATAGTGACCCCGAAAACTATTGGTATTTACAGAATCTAGTGCGTATATTACAATTGAGAAGTGATGGTATCAGCTCGGTAGAATCTCAAATACCGTATGACAATCTTGCCCTCAAGAAGAATTTAGCGCTTGTGTATTATCAAATGGAAACTTACAATAGTGCTCTAACCATTTTAAATTCTTTAAAAGCATCAAAATTCACAGAAAACCTCTATTCAAAAATTAAAGCAGGCATAAAAGTTCAAGAGGAAAATAGCGAAACTTATAGTTACAGTACTACCGTTTCTAATAATACGAGAAACACAGAAAGTGGATCTATTGAGCATTATAAAAATTATATTTCTAATTTAATACGAAGTAAAAATTATATCATTCTAGACACCATCTCCAAAGAAGCATTGCAAAATTATCCTGCACAACCTTACTTCTATTACGCCAGAGGCTTAGCTTTAAACCATAAAAAAAGGTATAGAGAGGCTATTGCTGTATTGGAAGAATCTCTAGATTATATGCTAGATGACATCAGCTTATCTAACAAAATAAATAAAGAACTCTCTGTTGCCTATAATGGAATTAATAATACGGTTAAGGCAAACATGTATCTCAGAAAAATTAAACCCGGATTTTAAAACAAAATAAGCGTGTTAAAAAAAATAATATTTAGTATTTCAATTCTCTTCGTGGTTTCATGTAAATCGACAAAAATAGTAACAGGTGGTGCTATTGATGAAAGTCTGAGCTCAAAAGCAATCATCAAGGCGCATTATGCCAATGCTTTAGATTTTGAAACAATTTCGGGTAAAATGAAAATAGATTACGAAGATAAAAATGCGTCACAGGGATTCAGTGTTAGTCTTCGTATGGAAAAAGACAAGGCTATATGGATAAGTGCACCTCTAGGTATAGTAAAGGCATACATCACCCCAAAAAGAGTCTCTTTTTATAATAAGCTTGATAATACCTATTTTGATGGTGACTTCTCTTACTTAAGCAAATTATTGGGTACCGAATTAGATTTTGAAAAAGTACAGAGTTTGCTTTTAGGCCAAGCTATTTTGGATTTACGCGATGCTAAATATGATGTAAATGTGGCTAATGAAAATTACCAACTACAGCCTAAAAAAGCGTTAGAGTTATATAAAATCTTATTTCAAATAGAACCAAAATACTTTAGAGTTAGTAAAGAGCAAATTTCACAACCAAAGGAAGAACGTTTGCTGCAAATAAACTACACAAATTACCAGGAGATTGACAAAAAAATAATCCCTAATGAAATTGTCATTTCTGCTGCAATGGATGGTAATGAAAGCCTAATTGAAATTGAATACAAAAACATTGAGTTTGATCGTAGTTTAAAATTTCCTTACGATATACCAAACGGTTTTAAAGAGATTAGCTTAGATTAATTATGAGTTCAATTAAAACATATCTACCCTTTTTTGTTTTCATAGCGCTCTTACTCTGTGGCTTACAGGCAACTTATTCTCAAACCACAGAACAGAAGAACTTAGAAGCCAAGCGTGAAAGGCTTCAAAATGAAATCCGAGAAATAAACCGCCTTCTCTATGCCGAGAAGAAGGAAAAAGGAAATGTTTTAGATCAAATGAATGCGTTAGATAAGAAAATATCTGTACGCCAACAATTGATAAGAGTTACCAATGAACAATCTAATTTGCTAAACAGACAATTAAACGCAAACGTCAGAAATATTTCTAAACTAAAGAATGAACTAACAACGCTAAAAGAAGACTACGCATTGATGATTCAGAAGTCGTATCAGAACAAATCTAAACAGAGTAGACTAATGTTCTTACTTTCTTCAGAAAGTTTCTTCCAGGGCTTTAAACGGCTTCAGTACATGAAGCAATACACCAAGTTTAGAAAAGAACAAGGAGAACAGATTCTTTCAAAAACGGAAGAGCTTAATATTTTGAATGAAACACTCATTGCTCAGCGCAAAACAAAAGATCTTTTAATTGCTGAAAACACTGCCGCAAAAAAAGAGTTAGAAGTAGAAAAGAAAACTCAAGATGTACTTTTGAGTACCATTCGAAAAAATGAAAGCAAGTATACGGCTACAATTAAACAGAAAGAAAAAGAAGCCCGTAAAATTGACAGACAAATAGAGGGCTTGATAAAAAGCGCTATTGTTAGTTCTAATAAGAAAGCGGGAAACACAACCAAATCAGATAAATTTGTTTTAACGCCTGAGGCTACTGTCATTGCTAATAATTTCTCTTCAAATAAAGGAAAACTTATTTGGCCCGTAGAAAAAGGAATAAAAAGCATTGGGTTTGGGGTCTATAATGATGCGGTATATCCAGGAATAAAACACCAAAACAATGGTGTTATCATCGCAACTGATCAAGGCGCTAAAGCACGTGCCATATTTGAAGGAGAAGTTATAGCTGTCATTAGTGTGCCTGGTGGTAATAAAGGAGTGCAAATAAAGCATGGTAACTACATAAGTACTTATTACAATTTATCTTCCGTCTACGTTACAAAAGGAGATCATATAAAAGCAAAAGCTGAACTTGGCGAAGTTTTTACAAACACGAGTAGCAATCAAACGCTGTTGAAGTTTTATTTGTATCAGGATACCTCAAGACTCAACCCGGAAGAATGGATTTATAAGCTTTAAAAACAAGGCATAAAAAAAACCTCAACAAGTGAGGCTATTTTTTATTATTTAGTTGTTTCATCCGCTAAAAATAATGCTTTGAGTTCTGTAGCATCATGTGGTTTCATCTTACCCGCCAATACTAGGCTTAGTTGTTTTCTTCGTAATGCCGCCGCAAAACGATCTTTTTCTAAGTCGGTTTCCGGAAGTAATTGTGGCACCTCTGTTGGTTTCCCTGTATCATCTACAGCAACAAAGGTATAGATAGCATCATTAGCTTTAGATTTAGTCCCTGTAAAGCGGTCTTCCATCCAAACATCTATATACACCTCCATAGACGTCTTAAACGCTCTAGAAACAGCAGCCTCTACAGTTACAACACTCCCAACAGGGACAGATTGATTAAATGCTACGTGATTTACAGATGCAGTTACTGTAATTCTTCGGCTATGACGTCTTGCTGCAATACTTGCGGCACGATCCATTCTAGCTAATAATTCACCACCAAACAGATTATTTAAAGGGTTAGTTTCGCTAGGCAAAACCAAATCGGTTAAAATTGTTCTAGATTCACGAGGAGTCTTAGGCGTCATATCTTATTTTTTTGGCGAAGATACGTTCTTTAAATTGGCTTAAAAAACAGAATAATTTTATTCTTGAAACAACCAAGCATCACTAGATTCTGTCTGCTTGATTTTTCTCAAATAATTGATGGCATCGTTAGCTTCAGAAAAACTATCAAAAGCAACAACATGGAAACCAAACTTGTTTACCCCAATATAATTTGCATTATAGCCTTTAGATTGTAACTGCTCTATTTTCTTATCCGCATTTTCTTTCACCTTAAATGCACCCGCTACAATATGGTATTGTGTAGCTGCAATTGGAGCTTTAAATGATGCATGTAAGTTTACAACAGGCAATTCTAGTGGAGAAGCATCAAAGAAGGTAGCTTCCTCTATTTTTTTAGATACTTGCTTTTGAGCATCTTGTTGCACTAGCTGATCTATATTCTGATTTTCTTTATAAAAACGCAATCCAGATAAACCTAAAGATATTCCAAAGAATATAACTGCTGCATATTTCAGATAAGGTCTGAAAGAATGTTTAGCTCTTTGTTCCGGAGTGATGATAAACGGAATTTCTTCTTCTAATTTTACAACTTCTTCTTTTAGTACTTCTCTAGTAATTTTACCAGAAACACAAGAAGACAAACCAAATGAGGTCGTTAAGAAATTTACTTTTTCAAAAGGTTCAAATTGAATCTTAGCTTCTTTATTTAACCAAAGCTTACCAATATTCCCTAAGAATAAACGCTCACCTCTTTGCAATTGAGTTTTCCAATTTTTACCAATTGTTGCTAACTCCGTTAACATGGTCTCATAACTTGCCTTTTCAATATCGGCAACATAAGAAACCAACAAACCATCATTAGATATAAGCAATTCATTAAATGAAATAAACTTAGACGGCGGGTAAAATGTGTGGGTGTCTTGATCAATATAAGCAGATTTAGTCTGACTTAAAAATGCTCCAAACTCAGGTACTATAACGCAATTATACCTGTAAAGTAATTCCTCAATATGGTGTTCTAATCTCATCGTGGCAAAGATTGCAAAAAAACAAGCGGCAGAAAACCCCTTAGATTACTTTTTATTAACATTTTAAAAGATGTACCTTGTAAAGCTATAAATACATATTACAAATGACTGATAGTGAGCTAATTTCATTATTAAAATTACAGCGAATTCCTAATATTGGTGATGTTACAGCCAAAAAATTAATTTCACATTGTGGTAATCCTGATGCTGTTTTTGAAGAAAAAAATCAAAACTTATTAAAAATTGATGGTATTGGCACGCACACTATCAAGCACTTAAGGGAAAAAATATACCAAGAAGAGGCAGAAGCTGAATTTCTATTTGTAAAAAATGAAAATATTACCCCAATATACTTTCAAGAGCAAAACTACCCTAATTATTTAAAGCATTGTATTGATAGTCCCATTCTACTTTTTGAAAAAGGTAAAATAAATTTAGCCGATCGAAAAATCATAGGCATCGTTGGCACAAGAAACATTACAAGCTATGGTACTTCATTTTGCGAAAAGCTTATAGAAGATATAGCGCCTCTAAATCCTATAATTGTAAGTGGCTTTGCATATGGTGTAGATATTTGTGTTCAAAAAGCCGCCATTAAACATGGCTTACAAACTATTGGCTGTTTAGCGCACGGTCTAAACCAAATATATCCAAAAGTACATGCCAAATATATTTCTGACGTAGAAAAAAATGGTGGTTTCTATACGGAGTTTTGGTCTACAAGTAATCCGGAGCGAGAAAATTTCTTAAAAAGAAATAGAATTGTGGCCGGTATGAGTGAAGCAACTATTGTTATAGAATCTGCCGAAAAAGGAGGAAGTCTAGTAACCGCAGATATTGCCCACAGCTACAACCGTGATGTGTTTGCTGTCCCTGGTCGTGCTGGTGACAAATACAGCACAGGTTGCAATACGCTTATCAAACAACAAAAAGCACAAATGCTTACCTCTGCAGCAGATTTAATCTATAATTTAGGTTGGGAATTAAAAGATAAAAAAGCAACAACGGTTCAAAAACAGTTATTTGTTGATTTGGATGATACAGAACAAGCAATACACAGTTATTTATTAAAAGAAGGCAAGCAAGTATTAGACCTCATCGCTTTAACCTGCAACATTCCTATTTTCAAAGCCTCTTCTACCCTACTGAACATGGAAATGAAAGGCGTCATCAGACCGTTACCCGGTAAGCTATTTGAAGCGCTCTAATGACGAATCATCAATAGAAATAAATACCACGCATACACGCATGAGCTTAGAAGAAATAATAGACCAAATTTACCATTTGCAGGGTCCCTCTAAAAAGCAATTAATGGCTATTTTCGAAGAAGAAACCTATCCTAAGTCTCATATTTTAATAAGAGCCCAAAAAATAGAGCCTAAACTTTATTTTATAAAAAAAGGAATTGTCCGGGGATATTCAGAATTTGAGACCGGTGACATTACCTTTTGGTTCGGGAAGGAAGGTAACCCGATCCTTTCTATGAAAAGCTACGTAGAAAATAAAAAGGGATATGAAAATATTGAACTTTTAGAACCAAGTACGGTCTACAGCGCAGATAGCTACACCCTAAAATTATTATTCAAAAAAGACATTGCTATTGCCAATTGGGGAAGAATACTGGCAGAGCAAGAACTTATCAAAACAGAAGAAAGACTTATATCAAGACAATTGAGAACAGCAACGGAACGCTACCAAGAGTTAATTAGTAATGAGCCCGATTTGATTAAAAGAGTACCCTTAAATCATATAGCTTCTTATTTAGGCATCACCCAAGTTAGTTTAAGTAGAATCAGAGCTGCTTTGAAATAAATTGTTTTTTATCATTTGTAAAGTATTAAGCCAATCATTCTATCGAATTTTGCAAAAAATAAATACGATGAATTGGATTTTATTAGTCATAGCGGGCCTATTCGAAATAGCTTTTGCTTTTTGTTTAGGGAAAACGAAAGATACTACTGGCGCAGAAATGTATTGGTGGTATGTAGGATTTTTAATTTGTGCTACAACCAGCTTCTTATTGCTTATTTATAGCATCCGCAGCTTACCTATAGGAACTGCATATGCGGTCTGGACTGGAATAGGAGCCGTAGGAACGGTACTTATTGGCATACTCATATTTAAAGAACCTGCTAATTTCTGGAGAATATTCTTTATTTCTACTCTTATTATCTCTATTGTAGGCCTAAAGGCTGTCGCTAAATAAAACTATATATATCCGCGTCAATAACTATTGGGAAATTACAGAAGACATGACGTACAAGGATCAACAAGAACTTATGTCTTCTAAAGATCATGGATATTGAAAAACGATAAACAACTTGCGCTCCTCACCAAAAAAACTATACTAATGAGTCGTTTTTCCTTTTCTGAAGATTAAAATACACCCTTCACTTACAGACCACATAGTTTGTTCCTGTAATAAAATATGAGCCACCAGCATTAAACAGTGCTGTTCATCGACAAAATACATGCGAAAATCTGAAATATGGGGGCCTTTCGAAATTCTACAAAACCAAAAAACCGACTCATGAGTCGGTTTTTATATTTTAAGCAAAAAAGAGCAAAATGTATTAGTATCCTACTTTTTCTCTTACACGGCCTAACACTTCTTTCGCAATTTTACGCGCTTTCTCTGCTCCGATTTCTAATGCTTTATCTATTTCATCGGTATGATTCATGTAATAATCAAACTTCTCACGAGCCTCACTAAATTTAGCTACAATTACTTCATACAAGGCTTGTTTTGCATGCCCATAGCCATAATTACCATTTAGGTAATTGGCACGCATTTCTGCAATTTGCTCTTCACTTGCCAATATCTTATACAGCGCAAACACATTATCCGTATCAGGATCCTTCGGGTCTTCCATAGGTGTACTATCCGTTTGGATTCCCATAATTTGTTTACGCAACTTTTTATCTGTTTGAAAAAGATTAATTAAATTTCCCTTACTCTTACTCATTTTTGCACCATCTGTACCTGGGATATACATGGTTTCTTCTTGAATCTTACCTTCTGGCAATACAAAAGTTTCTCCCATTTGCGCATGGAAACGAGACGCCACATCCCGTGTCATTTCTATATGTTGCAATTGATCTTTACCTACGGGAACAATGTTGGCATCATACAACAAAATATCTGCCGCCATTAGCATAGGATAAGAAAACAAACCGGCATTCACATCATCCAAACGATCTGCTTTATCTTTAAAAGAATGTGCCAAAGTTAAACGTTGGTATGGAAAAAAACAGCTTAGATACCATGATAATTCTGCTGTTTGAGGAATAGCACTTTGTTTGTAAAATACCGTTTTAGATATATCTAAACCAAAAGCCAGCCAAGTTGCAGCCACTGCATAGGTATTATACCTTAATTCTTCCCCATTTTTTATCTGAGTAAGAGAATGCATGTCCGCAATAAATAGAAAAGATTCATTTTTTGGGTCATTTGCCATTTCAATAGCTGGCATAACTGCTCCTAAAATATTTCCTAAATGTGGAGTTCCTGTACTTTGTATTCCTGTTAAAATTCGCGCCATTTCTTGTAAAAAATTATCCTGCAAAGATAAAACAAATAGTATAACCTCGTAAAATTGTTACTTTTGAATTTATGATTTCATTTTCGCAAAAAATAGGAAGTGTACTATACCAAATTTGGTTCTACATTCTAGTAGCAATTCCCATCATTATTTTACTACCTGTGTTGGTAGTATTATCAGCCTCAGAAAAGTGGTATCCTCAGTTTTTTTGGGTAGCACGTAATATTTGGGCCAATTTTATTTTATACGGAATGGGTTGTATTCCTAAAATAAAGCGAGAAGAAAAGCTCGTAAAAGGAAAAAGTTATATGTTGGTAGCTAACCATACGAGTATGTTAGACATCATGATGATGCTTAAGGTTAGTCCTAATCCTTTTGTGTTTGTAGGTAAAAAAGAATTGGTAAAAATTCCTTTATTTGGATTTTTCTATAAGCGTGTTTGTATTCTGGTAGATCGCGGTGACAGCAAGAGTAGAACGGCAGTATACAGAAGAGCACAAAAGCGACTGAGCCAGGGATTGAGTATCTGCATATTTCCAGAAGGTGGTGTTCCAGACGAACATATTATTTTAGATAGCTTTAAGGATGGCGCTTTTAAAATGGCAATTGCACATAAAATTCCGGTAGTGCCTATGACTTTTTATAACAACAAAACCCGTTTACCATTTACCATCACGAAAGGAAAACCGGGAATGAGTAAAGTTACCGTGCATCACTTCTTTAAAACCGAAAACCTAGACGAAGCCCATAAGGCAAGTTTACGAGACGAAGTTAGAACGGTTATTTTAAATGAATTAACAATTTCTGCTAACAAATAAAATGAACAACAAGTTTTTCCTTTGCTTTCTAATCCTTTTAGGGATAAAACTCCAAGCACAAAATAACAAGCCAGAAATTGTCTTAATAGAATGTATTTACACTAATTATTCTGATGACGGTATTGCATTGAAACAATTAATTTCAAATTTTGAAAATCAGCTACTGGAAGAAAAAATACTCGCAGACTCTAGTGGGTCTAGCTATAGGAGGATTATTAAACAAATGGCGAATGACACTTTTCTCTCTAACCATTTTTTTTCGAATTTTTCTGATGAATGGGAAAAAGTCGGAAACTCTTTTGACAGACTAAACAAGAACTGCCGTAATACTATTCTAAAAGAAAATTTACTACCTTTTGAATTAAAAGTTAGCGACTTAATCACAAAAAAAAACATACAAAGCTCATCTGATATTGCCCAGATAATGCTGCAGGTCTTTTCAGATAAAGATTTAGAATTAGAGTATATTAAATTAAACCTATTTCTTTTTATGGCAACAGCTGCCACCACTAATACTAATGGATCAGATAAGCTATTACCTCCTATTTATGATGCGGAGAAGGCATTTCAAATAGCCATAAATAGCGACAATGAAATTTTTATTTCTAAGCACCTGGTTTCAATAAGTCAACTAAGCGAGTTATTGAGAACTTATGTAGTAAAAAACACCTCAAATTCTACCATTCTCCTTAATTACAATAAGAACACAACTTATGGAGATTACATGAAATTACAACAAGTTATTCTAAGCAATATAGAGGCGATAAAACATGAATACGCTTTAGAAACTTATAGTCTCAACTATGAAGCATTAAGCATTAATGAAAAAGATAAAGTAGATACAATGTATCCATTACATGTTATTGCAATAGAAATTAAATAAAACTTCTAAAATCTAAAACTCACACCACTATATACGCCCACGGAGAAAGGTTGAAAATCTCCTGCAGTATTAGAAAAGGTATTTAGTTGATATTTAAAAACAGGTTCTAGGTTAAAAAGGAGCTTTTGTGTAAGCTTATAATTAAACCCGAATCCGAAATTTGTACTAAAATTAATGTCGTTGATATTGTTTGCCTCCCCTACTTCCGTAGTTTGATCTCCTGAATTTAAAAACACATCATTATTCAACAAGAATAAAGAGCTTACACCTCCAATTACATTAATCCCGAAGCGTTTGTCCAATAAAGCATAGTTCAACTCTAAGGGCACTTCTAAATAACCAAACTGCTGTGATAAATCGCCATTTAAACTCGGAGACTTTGCCGTAACATCACTTGCTACAAATCCTGCTTTAGAATCAAGATTCAATTCGCTCTGAACCACAATATTTTTCGAAGTTGTTTTATAATCTATATTAGCTATTTGCACTGTTGCAGCACCATTTACAGAAGAACTAAATTCAATTTGATTGGTGTTATACCCATAATCTACTTTATGAACCCCAGATCTTACTTTTAATCTTTTTGTTACTTCATAAGCAACAGCTACGCCATAACTTAAATTTACATTACCCGTCTTAGAATTAGAAATAAAAGCGGAATGTATCGGAGATCCCTCCCCTAAACCATTAAAATAAACAGGCGCAATACTAGGGCTCACAGACCATTTATTTGCTTTATGTTCTGCTACAAGCACTTCCTCATCTTCTATTTCATCAAAAATAGACTTCTTCTTTCCTTTAGGATTATTTGCTTCTTTTTCCACGCTAGGCGTTATAGCAGCAACGTCACCCCTACTTTCATGAACGTTTGCATCTGTATGTTTCTCACGAAGATGAGAATTATTTTGATTCTTCGTATTATTCGCAATACCCACTGCATTTTGAGTTGTACCACTAGATGTATTTTTAGCTACACTACCTAAGTTTGAAGCCTTTCCACCTGCACCGCGATTATTTTCTTGTTGATGATTCTCTGCCCGTTTAGTTGAAGCTTCTGCGTAAGACCTAGTTGCGTTTGGAGCATAATTCCCAGCCCCTGTCGCTTTCTTTACCTTAGTACGTGTTTCATCACCCGCTACATAAGAAGGTACCGCAGAAGAATTGTTTTCTTTTACCGCTTCCGTATCAAAAACTTCCTGGTTCGTAGTACCAGAAGTTTCTACTACTGGTGATTCTCCTGTTTTTTCAATAAGCTCCTTAGAATGTTCTTCTACTGGTTGTTCAATATCTACCACAGGAACACTATCTATCTCATTTGAAAACGGATTTATTACATACAGCAATAGTAATGATGCCGCAGCAATGCCTCCCAGTTTCCACCACCACACCGGAATTAATTTGCGTGATTTCTTTTGATCAAGAGATGCTTCAATAGCGGTCCAGACTTTATCATCAGGAACTTCATCAAAATCTCTGAACTGTTCACGAAACAATTCATCTAAATTCTTTTTACTCATTTCTTACTAATTATCTTCAAAATTGGCAGTATCACAAACAAGATGGTTATAAAATAACCTCTCGTTTTATATCTGCTTCTATTTTTTCTTTTAAAATCATCCTAGCTCTCGCTAAGTTAGATTTTGAGGTCCCTAATGAGGTTCCTAACATTTCACTAATCTCTGCGTGAGAATATCCGTCTAGAACATATAAATTAAAGGTTAGTCTATATTTATTGGGCAATTCTTGTATGTATTGCAATAAACTGGCTAAACTAATCTCAGAAAAGCTAGACGCTTCCACTTCTTCTTCCTCAATATTATCATGCACAAGACTAAGATTAGTCTCTTTCCTGTATTTCTGAAGAATGGTATTTACCGTAATACGCTTTATCCACCCCTCAAAAGAACCCTTAAACTTAAACTGGCCTATCTTATTATAAATAACCATAAAACTATCATGCAAATTATCCTCGGCCTCCGTTTTATTGCGAGAATACTTAAGACAAACCCCAAACAATACCCGAGAGTAATCTCGATATAATTGCTCCTGGGCTTTTCTATTGCCTTTTTTGCAGTTGTTAATGAGTTCTTCTAGACTCAAAATTGAGTAGTGTATTTAAGGTTGATAACTTTATTGCTATTCGTTCACCGGCACTTCTATTTCTAAATACTCCGCTTCACCATTTGCATCTTCTCCTGTGTAAAATTTAAAAAGATAGGTGTCTGGATATAAAACAATAAAATTAAACGAAGTTTCTACTTCCTCCAAAACTTCTTTACAATCATCAGAATCACTTAACATAGAGCCAATAGCTGCTACAGTTCTTATGGTAGTATCTTCTTTGACAATATCAAAACCTTCAAAAAAAGCACAATCTGATGTTCTCAGATACGTTACTTTGATTTCATAGGTTTCGTTTAAATCAAAAGATTCTGGAATTTCTACACTTTCTATTGGAAGCGTCACAAAGTGGAAATTTTCAGTTTCATCTAAGCTACATCCTGTAAAACTTAGTACTGCCAACAACATCGTGAAGAGCGCAAACAGATTTCTCATACTTATTTTTTTAATAAGATGTTAGAGCTCGTCAATGGTTGCGTTTAAAAAAAGAAAATCCCAATTTTTACATCGGGATTTTTAATTTAGCTTTTTACAGTTTTTATGGCTTCTCTAATTTTTGCGTCGAGTTCCTCTTGTAATTCAGGATTATCCTGCAGTAAGTTTTTAACGGCATCACGCCCTTGTCCTAATTTGGTATCGCCATAACTAAACCAAGAACCGCTTTTCTTAATAATCTCATATTCCACTCCTAAGTCAATTACCTCACCAACTTTAGAAATACCTTCTCCATACATAATATCAAATTCTGTTTGACGGAAAGGCGGAGCCACTTTATTCTTAACTATTTTTACTCTAGTCTTGTTTCCTTGAACATTACCATCTGAATCTTTTATTTGAGTAGATCTTCTGATATCTACACGTACTGATGCATAAAATTTCAATGCGTTACCACCAGTAGTTGTTTCAGGATTCCCAAACATAACTCCAATTTTTTCACGCAATTGGTTGATAAAGATTACCGTACATTTTGTTTTACTAATAGAACCGGTAAGTTTACGTAAGGCTTGAGACATTAAACGTGCGTGAAGACCCATTTTAGAATCTCCCATTTCACCTTCAATTTCACTTTTAGGCGTCAATGCCGCAACAGAATCTATTACTACAATATCAATAGCACCAGAACGAATTAAATTGTCAGCAATTTCCAAACCTTGCTCCCCGTTATCTGGTTGTGAAATAATTAAATTATCAATATCTACACCTAATTTTGCTGCATAAAAACGGTCAAAAGCATGCTCCGCATCAATAAATGCTGCAATACCGCCACTTTTTTGAGCTTCTGCAATAGCGTGTAACGTTAAGGTTGTTTTACCTGATGATTCTGGTCCGTATATTTCAATAACTCTTCCTCTAGGATATCCTCCAACACCTAAAGCTACATCTAATCCTAAAGATCCAGACGGAATTACTTCAACGTCTTGAACCACACTATCCCCCATTTTCATAACGGCACCTTTACCGTATGTCTTGTCAAGTTTATCTAGGGTTAGTTTTAATGCCTTTAATTTTGCTTCTTTTTCCGAACTCATTTTTTTTGTATTAAGGAAGGCTAAATTACCAATTCTTTTCGCATATAACAATTTGAGAAGCAACCTTTTTAGAAATCACACACCTTAGTATTAGTGAACGCTTTCACAGATGCTATTACTTTGTTGTAGTGCGCAGTGATGATCACTACATTTCTAATAAATTTCTATGAAAAAGATTATTTCAGTGATCTGGTAATGGCCTTGAAAATTTTCAAGGCCATTTTAGTTTTTAGCTCTAAGCGCAAGTCTTAATTACAAGAACTTGATGCATAATTGCTTGGTATAACTTTTCAAAACCTTTAAATTTGCATTCTTTAAATAAATCTTTAACTCATAAAATTAGTATAGCATGCAACTGTACAATACGTTGAGCGCAAAAGAAAGAGAAGCTCTTATCGAAGAAGCTGGTAAAGAACGACTTACAATCTCTTTCTATCAATATGCGCATATTAAAAATCCAGAACTTTTTAGAAATCACCTTTTCATTACATGGAATGAATTAGATGTTTTAGGCAGAATTTATGTTGCTTTTGAAGGCATAAATGCGCAATTATCAGTGCCCGCAGAAAATTTTGAAGCCTTTAAAAAACATTTAGATAGCATAAGTTTTTTAGAAAATGTTAGACTTAACATTGCTATTGAACAAGACAACAAATCGTTTTTAAAATTAAAAGTGAAGGTCCGCGATAAAATTGTTGCAGATGGTCTTGATGATAATTTGTTTGATGTAACCAAAAAAGGGATACATGTTGATGCTGAAAAATTCAATGAGCTTATTGAAGATCCGGATACAGTTTTAGTAGATATGCGTAACCATTATGAAAGTGAAATTGGACATTTTAAAAATGCCATTACTCCAGATGTAGATACGTTCAGAGATTCTTTAGATATTATTGAAAACGATTTAAAAGACCATAAAGAAGATAAAAAACTAGTGATGTATTGTACCGGAGGAATTCGCTGCGAAAAAGCTAGTGCCTATTACAAGCATAAAGGCTTTAAACAAGTTTATCAGTTAGAAGGCGGAATTATTGAATATACGCGGCAAGTTCAAGATAAAAAATTAGAGAATAAATTTATGGGTAAAAACTTTGTTTTTGACCATAGAAGAGGCGAACGTATTACCGATGATGTTATTGCAAATTGCCACCAATGTGGTAAACCATGTGACAATCATGTAAACTGTGCCAACGAAGCTTGCCACTTATTATTTATACAATGTGAGGAATGCGCGACCAGTATGGATCAGTGTTGTTCTACAGCGTGCAAAGACATCCACGCGCTGCCTTTTGAGGAGCAAAAAGCATTGCGCAAAGGTAAAACTGTGAGTAATAAAATATTTAAAAAGGGTAGGTCGGAAGTTTTGAAATATAAAAAATAAGACTACAAATTACTTTAGTACTCTAAGTACCATAGGATAAAAACCTCATCATCAATATGGTGAGGTTTTTAATTCTAATTTCAAAGCCTCTGAAAAATTTATTACAGCTCTCCTTTTTTAAAATTTTCGTCACATCGAAAAATCACTATCTTTACGGTTATTAAATTTTAGTATGAACCTTTTTTCTTGCAGACTACTGGTTTTCAAGAAATCAATATAAAAAATATGGGTTGTAGCAGTTGTTCAACTGGTAAAGACGGACAACCAAAAGGCTGTAAGAATAATGGAACTTGCGGAACTGATGGTTGTAATAAACTTACAGTTTTTGATTGGCTCTCAAATATGTCACTTCCAAATGGAGAAAAACCATTTGATTGTGTCGAGGTCCGATTTAAAAATAGCAGAAAAGAATTTTTTAGAAATTCAGAAAATTTATCTCTTTCAATTGGTGATGTTGTAGCTACTCAAGCACAATCTGGCCATGATATTGGTATGGTTACTTTGACAGGAGAACTTGTAAAAGTTCAAATGAAAAAGAAAAATGAAGACCACACCAATCAAGAATTACCAAAATTATACCGAAAAGCCTCTCAAAAAGATATTGATATTTGGCAAAAATGTAGAGATCGCGAAGCAGAAATTCAGAAGCGTTCTCGAGAATTAGCTATTGCTTTAAATCTGCAAATGAAACTTTCTGATGTTGAGTTTCAAGGAGATGGGTCTAAAGCAACTTTTTATTATACAGCAGAGGAGCGCGTAGATTTTCGTCAGTTGATAAAAGATATGGCCAAGGCATTTGGTATTCGAATAGAGATGCGCCAAATTGGATACCGCCAAGAAGCTCAACGCTTAGGAGGTATTGGCTCTTGTGGTCGTGAACTTTGTTGCTCTACATGGCTTACAGATTTCAGATCTGTAAGTACCTCAGCAGCACGGTACCAGCAACTATCTCTAAATCCGCAAAAATTAGCAGGTCAGTGCGGAAAACTTAAATGTTGTTTAAATTACGAATTAGATGTTTATTTAGACGCTTTAAAAGATTTCCCTGCATCAGACACCAAAATTATCACAGAGAAAGGTGTGGCTTTATGTCAAAAAGTAGATATTTTCAAGGCTACTCTTTGGTTCTGTTACAAAGATGATTGGGCTAATTGGCATGCACTATCAAAAGAGCATGTAAATGAAATGCTCGAGAAGAACAAGCGTAATGAGAAAGTTACTAGTCTTGAGGAGTATGCTATTGAGGAGTCTGAAGAAAAAGAACAAGAGAAAGTTTTTGAAAATGTAGTGGGTCAAGATAGTTTAACCCGTTTTGACAAACCAAAGCAGCCCAAAAACAACAGAAACAAAAAACGTAGTCCGGCAAGAAAACAGCAACCGAATGCGAATGCAACTAAAACTGCAACGCCAGAAAGAAAGCAAAATAAGCCTGCAAACAATCAGAATCCTAATCAAAAGCCTAAACCAAATAGGAATAAACCAAGAAAACCTAGACCACCAAAGCCTGCAAACGCTGAAGGTAAACCAAGTGAACAGAAAAATCAGAATTCACCTAGTAAGGAGGCTACAGGACCAAAGAAAAATAACAAGCGAAGAACTAATAATAAAAAAAGACCTACCGACAATGGCTAAGTATTTGTTTTGTTTTTTATCTCTCGTACTCCTGGCATCCTGTGATACTACTACCGTAAGCTCTGAGTATAAATCAACACCCAATGGGAGTTGGGATAAAGATGATATCAAAGAATTTCAGATCACAGAACTAGATTCAACACAACATTATGATATTTTTATCAATCTTAGAAATGATGAAAAATATGCCTATAGCAATATCTTTTTAATTGCAGAGTTAGAATATCCTAATGGTGCATCTGTAAAAGACACCTTAGAATATGAGATGACTCTCCCTGATGGGCAGTGGTTAGGTAAAGGATCTGGAAGTATTAAGGAAAGTAAGCTTTGGTATAAAGAAAACATCGTTTTACCCGTCAAGGGCGTATATAATTTAAAAATTGCTCATGCCATGCGAAAGAATGGACGAGTAGAAGGAATCGTAGATTTAGAAGGCATTACAGATGTCGGTTATAAAATTGAAAAACATCAATAATTAAGGAATGGCAAGGGCTCCCAAAAAAAAACAAAAGAACAATTTTTTTAAATTCATAAAATGGTTCTGGATACTATTCTTAACTGGATTGTTAAGTGTAGTTTTAATTTTCTTAGCTGCTTCATGGGACTGGTTTGGGGAATTACCAACTTTTGAAAGATTAGAAAATCCGCAAACAAATTTAGCGACAGAAATTATTTCTTCTGATGGGGAAACCTTAGGAAAGTATTACCTAGATGACAACCGTACGCCAATACCTTTTGAGGAATTACCAAAAAATTTAGTTGATGCTTTAGTTGCTACAGAAGATGCTCGTTATTTTGAGCATTCTGGTGTGGATGCTCGCGGTACGCTACGTGCTTTTGCTTACTTGGGTTCTAAAGGAGGGGCAAGTACTATTTCTCAACAATTAGCAAAACAATTATTTACAGGGACAGCTTCTCGAGGATGGGGACGTTACACTCAGAAAATAAAAGAATGGGTTATTGCAACGCGTTTAGAGCGCCAATATACCAAAGAAGAAATCATAGCCATGTACTTTAACATCTATGATTTTGGGAATAATGCCGATGGGATTCGTTCTGCTGCAAAAATATATTTTACGAAAGAACCAAAAGACTTAAATGTTTCTGAATCTGCTATGTTGGTAGGAATGTTCAAAAACTCATCTTTATACAACCCGAGACCTAAACGTAACCCAGAAGGCACCAAAAACAGGCGTGATGTTGTTTTGGCTCAAATGGCAAAATATGAGTTTATATCAGAAAAAGTAAAAGACTCTTTACAGAAACTACCATTAGGTTTACGCTATTCTCCAGAATCTCACAGTGATGGTTTGGGTACCTATTTTAGAATGCACTTACAAAGTTTTTTAAATCAATGGATTTCTAAAAACCCGAAACCGGCATTAAAAGGAGAAAGAGATAAATGGAACATATATTTAGACGGATTAAAAGTCTATACTACCGTTGACTCTAGAATGCAACAAAATGCAGAAGATGCTGTGCAAGAGCATATGAAAAATTTGCAAGCGGAGTTTTTTAATCAAAATACACCAGAACGTAATAAGACAGCTCCTTTCTTAGACATAAATACCAAAGAGATAAATAGTATTATGGAGCGCGGTATGAAAGTTTCAGACCGTTGGAGAAAGATGAAAAAGTTAGGAAAGTCTGAAAAAGAAATCACAGCTTCCTTCAAGGAACCTACACCTATGGTAGTTTTTGATTGGAATAGTGAAGGTAATGAGAAAGATACCATTATGACTCCTTTGGATTCTATCCGCTATTACAAATCATTTTTACGTACAGCTATGATGTCTATGGAACCACAAACAGGCCATGTAAAAGCATGGGTTGGTGGTCTAAATTATAAACATTTTCAATATGATAATGTAATTCAAGGTGCGCGCCAAGCAGGGTCTACTTTTAAGCCTTTTGTATACGCTGCAGCCATTGATCAATTACGTCTTTCGCCTTGCGAAACTTTATACGATGATGAATATTGTATTGAAGCAGGCAAACATGGAAACCAAGAAGCATGGTGCCCTAAGAACTCTGATGGTAAGTATTCATTAAAAAATATGAGTCTTAAGACGGCTTTGGCAGGATCTGTAAATACTGTTACTGCGCAATTGATGGACAAAGTAGGACCAAAACCCGTCGTGGCTATGGCTAAAAATATGGGAATCTCAAGAGATATTCTTGAAGTTCCTTCGATCGCTTTAGGTACTGCAGATGTAAATGTATACGAAATGGTAGGTGCTTTCGGGACCTTTGCCAATGAAGGTGTCTATGTAAAACCAGTTCTTGTTACCAGAATTGAAGATAAAAACGGAACGGTTCTTTATGAATATGTACCTGAAACTAGAGATGTAATGAGTAAAGATGTTGCTTACGCTATGGTAGATTTAATGCAAGGTGTAGTACAATCTGGTTCTGGAGGAAGATTAAGACACAGCTACGCAAAAAATAATGCCGTTTACAAGGAAGTAGTTACAGGATATCCTTATAACTTAACTAATCCTATTGCTGGTAAAACAGGAACCACACAAAAAAATAGTGATGGTTGGTTTATGGGTATGGTACCTAACTTAGTTACTGGCGTTTGGGTTGGCGGTGAAGAAAGAGCTACCCACTTTAATAGAACAGCTTATGGTCAAGGAGCTTCAATGGCCTTACCTATTTGGGGGCTATATATGGTTAAAAATTATGCCAATAAAGAATTAGATATTTCAGATGGAAATTTCAAAAAGCCGTCTGGTATGAGTATCGAATTAGATTGTTCAAAATTTCAGGATGATAAAAAGGATAGTACCAGTCCTGAAGAAGATGATTTAGATGATTTAGATTTCTAATCTCAGAGAATCAATTTCAAAATGCCCTTAGCTTTTACTAAAAAGTTAAGGGCATTTTTCATTTAAAAAATAGTAATTTAGAGGCAACTCAATTTATATTAAAATGATTAAGAAAACTGTTTCTAATGTTCATGAAGCTTTAGAAGGTGTAAAAGATAAAATGACTTTTATGCTTGGCGGCTTTGGCTTGTGTGGAATACCGGAGAATGCTATTGCAGAATTGGTGTCTTTAGAAGTAAAAGATATTACCTGCATTTCTAATAATGCTGGAGTAGATGATTTTGGCTTAGGTTTATTATTGCAAAAGCATCAAGTAAAAAAAATGATCTCCTCTTACGTAGGTGAAAATGATGAATTTGAAAGGCAAATGCTGAGTGGCGAACTAGATGTAGAATTAACCCCACAAGGAACTCTAGCCGAGAAATGTAGAGCAGCTCAATCTGGATTTCCTGCATTTTATACTCCTGCAGGTTATGGTACTGAAGTGGCTGAAGGAAAAGAGACCCGAGAATTTAATGGGAAGATGTATGTTTTGGAAGAAGCCTATAAAGCCGATTTTTCTTTTGTAAAAGCTTGGAAAGGTGACGAAGCAGGAAATTTAATTTTTAAAGGAACTGCCCGTAATTTTAACCCTGTCATGTGCGGTGCTGCAAAAATTACGGTTGCAGAAGTTGAAGAGCTTGTTCCTGCAGGAGCATTAAACCCTAACGAAATACATGTGCCTGGAATTTTTGTTCAGCGTATTTTTCAAGGAAAAGATTATGAAAAAAGGATTGAACAACGTACCGTAAGAACAAAAAATTAATTCGTTTTCAAATTTTCAAATTAAAAAAATGTTAGACAAAACAGGGATAGCGAAACGTATCGCAAAAGAAGTAAAAGACGGATATTATGTAAACTTAGGAATAGGAATTCCTACGTTAGTGGCTAATTATGTTCGCGAAGATATAAGTGTAGAATTCCAGAGTGAGAATGGTGTTTTAGGTATGGGACCTTTTCCTATGGATGGCGAGGAAGATGCAGATATTATAAATGCCGGTAAGCAAACCATTACAACACTGCCAGGAGCGTCTTTCTTTGACTCTGCTACGAGTTTTGGTATGATTAGAGGTAAACATGTAGACTTAACCATTTTGGGCGCTATGGAGGTCTCTGAAGAGGGCGATATTGCCAATTGGAAGATTCCGGGTAAAATGGTCAAAGGAATGGGAGGCGCTATGGACCTTGTTGCCTCTGCAGAAAATATTATTGTAGCCATGATGCACACCAATAGAGCTGGGGAGTCTAAATTATTAAAGCAATGCAGTTTACCACTGACTGGTGTAGGATGTGTAAAGAAAATTATAACCAACCTTGCCGTATTAGAAGTTACTGAAAAGGGTTTTAAACTTTTAGAACGTGCTCCAGGGGTTAGTGTGAATGAAATTATTGCAGCAACAGAAGGCACCCTAATTATTGAAGGTGATGTTCCTGAGATGAGCCTTTAACACACGCTTTCATTGAAAAAGCAACGATTGCCAACGTTTTTTTAGAATTTCACAACACTTATATTTAAAATTCTAATGTTTTTTATTAGATTTACGGAACAACAACTATAAACCCCAAGTTTATAAATTTAACAACCTTATTAGCACTATGGAAGCACAGATCAGTCATTCATCTCAACAAGAAGAAATTCAAGTTTACAGAAACAATTTTATTAGCGGAATTATCGTACTAGTTAAAAAACTATTTATGGTATAAATTGTTAATTAAAATTAGAAAAAGAGCAACTCAACAGTTGCTCTTTTTTTTGCACTAAACTTTATGCATAAATACCTTATACAAGCAATTTAAAGCCCATTAGAGAACTTTAACGCCTTTTACTACACAATAACCCTATACTTAGAAATGATTTCGCAAAAAGGCGCTATTACACCCTTATTGTATGGTATATAATTATAACTCATAGAGAATAATAAGCTCCGTTTAAAAACACCAAAATCTAACTGTCAGCCATTTAAACGATTAAAATTGCACTTTAAAGATAGAACGCAATCTCAGAAATCTCTACACCTGATTTATACCCATTTCAGCCATTATAATTTATTAAAGTACTGAATTATACAATATTGCGGTATTGTTAATTTATAATTTGGGGATTATGAGGAATATTTTACTCGTTAAAGAAATTTATTTTGAAGCTTTTAGGAATTTGGGGAATTTCCTAATCAAAAACTATTTGCAGATGTATGCATGGTTTTGTTTTGCATTAATCGGTGTAGCAATTTTTGCGTTCATATTTAGAGCGTCTACCGGTTTTGCGTTTCAATAATTAAAATTTCGACAAAAATTAACCCCTATTGCTTTCGCAATAGGGGTTTTTTATTGGTTGAAACTAAAAAAGTTTATGATTTGAGGAAGGTAATGGTTTTTAGAATAGCTTCTAACTCAAACATATTATCTCTTTTTCTAGAGGCAGGAGCAAAAGTAAAGCCTTCTATTATCAACTTCCTGTTGTTCTCCTTATCGTTTATGATATACATTAAGTAAGGGCCACCCATAGGATAATCACTCATTTCCCAAAGACCTCTTACTTCTACCGCTTTTTTACCCGCAATCTCTGCAGGGTAAACATGTGGCGCAAATATCTTTTCGGTAACCATGTGGTTCTTTTTGCCTGGAATATCTTCTCCTGGTATATAAACACTCCCAATAGAATCACGCATTCTAAGAATATCTCGTACCAGAGTAGAATCGTTTTTAAAATAATCTTCTGGCATAGCATACATAATAACGTTCATAGTTCCCTTCGGAACTTGACGATCATACCAAACAAAATTATCTTCTTGTCTCCCTACTTTATAAGCCGATGGAATCTCTAGATTCACATTAAAGGTTTCTTTCAATACTCCTTCTCTATTAAGAGACCTTCTAAACCGTTTTTGTGCCTCAGTAATTTCTAAACCTCTAAAGGCTTCAATAATTTTACCTGCATTAGCATCAATCTCTTTTTTAATGTCCTGAACATTTTTACCAGATATAACCGCAACCTTTTGAGGCTTCGCATACACATCTGTTTTAATTAATGTTTTATTGGTACTGTCTCTAGTAACATACAGTACAGATCTTGAATGCTGTATACTCCCTGTAAAAACGGATGGAGGCATATAGTTTATGGTAAAAAGAGGTTCTTCTAATGTAAGACCTACAACCGGTGCCGCAAAGTACTCTCGTACCTTATCACCTACTTCTCCTTGCCATAACTCATTATCTATAACTACAGAAAGTGAATTTATGGCTCCAATAGATTCTGGAACATACTTAACACTTTTATCATCTTTGCAAGACAATAAGAGTAAGGAAATGACTAAAATACTTGCTATTTTTTTCATAGAAATGTTAATAGTTAGGGTTGACAATCACACAGCACAAGTTTCGTGCCTAATTTTAAATTGTTTCCACTAATTCCATTCCACTTCTTTAAATTATCTACAGAAATACCCGGATATTTTTTAGAGATTGTCCAAAGTGAATCGCCTGAGCGCACTGTATGTATTTTTGTACTTGCCGAAATAGCGCTTTTTGTGGTAGTCTTAGTACTTCTACTTGCTACACTAACAGGTTTTTTAGAATGAATAGTAAGACGTTGACCAATTTTTAAATTATTGCTCCTAAGATTGTTCCATCTTTTGATATCACTTACCCGAACACCGTGGCGTTCTGCAATCTTACCAAGAAAATCTCCACTACGCACCTTATACCTCACCTGGTTTTTTGTTTCTACCAACTGTGGCAATACTTTTTCTTCAACTTTTAACTGCTCTTCTACATGAGCGTAAATAGCATCTTCATTAGCTACAAACTTACCAATAGCTGCAATAGGCAAACGAAGTGCATAATCTTCCCCATCTATGTAGGGAATAATATTTAGTTTATAAGAAGGATTTAGAACTTCTAGCTCCTCCATAGAAACGTCTACGAGTTCTGAAATTTGTTGGAATGTAATTAATCGTTTTACATGAATCGTATCCGTTTCAAAATATGGACGTTCCGCGTTTTTAGGCTTCAGTCCGTGCTCATCCGCATATTCAAACAAATACATAGTAGCTAGAAAGGCCGGTACATAACCCGCAGTTTCACGAGGCAAATTATTTCTAATATTCCAATAGTTCGTAAGACCACCAGATCTTCTTATGGCTTTATTTACATTTCCTGGACCTGAATTATAAGCCGCTAAGGCAAGATCCCAGTCGTCATAAATATCATGTAATTTTAAAAGGTAAGCACAAGCCGCTTTGGTTGCTTTTATAGGATCACTACGATCATCAACATAACTACTTACATCAAGATCATACATTTTACCCGTAGGATACATAAATTGCCATAGTCCCGTAGCACCTACTCTAGATCTTGCTCTAGGGTTTAATGCTGATTCTACAATAGCCAAATATTTTAATTCTAATGGAATATTGTAACTGGCTAATTCTTGCTCAAACATTGGAAAGTAAAACTGACTCAGGGTAAGCATACGTTCCATCAAGCCCCTTTTTCTTTTTAAGAATGACTGAATTACACTCTCTAAAGAAGGGTTGTACTCAACATTAAAAGGCGTTTTCTGATTTAGTTTTTCTAAACGAAGCTTAAGCGTTTCTGTATCTACAGAAGCTAAAAAGTTCTCATCTACTTCTAGAGTTGAAACCTCTTCATACATTTCATCAAAAAGAGAAGCATTATCTGCCATTTCCTTAAGCCAAAGACTGTCGTATTTAGCAGACTCAAGATTGTCTAGTAGATTGTATTTTTCATCCTTTTTTACAATAAAGTTAGGATGTTCTATAGTGCCATTCGGAGCTACTTGTATGACATTGTTTTGGGTGTTTTTCAGAACTTTTACTGTAGTGTCTAAAGGAATATCTTTAGCTTCAATAATTCTGATAGTATTCTCCTTTGGTGTAGTTTGCGCATACATAGCTGTACTGCACACCGCTACAGAAAAAAGAGTTAGTATTTTACTGTGTTTATACATCATAAAAAGACCTTTATTAGAAAGCAATGGACGAAAATCGTCTTTTTTTTACAAAAATAAAATTTTTTACTCCTAATTTAACCTTTCTAACAAAGGTCTGTTTAACGATAAAATGTTAAATATTATAGTATTGCAGCAATACCTGGTAACGTTTTACCCTCTAAACTTTCTAACATGGCACCACCACCGGTAGACACATAACTAACTTTGTCCTCAAAGCCAAATTGTTTCACCGCAGCAACAGAATCTCCGCCTCCTACAAGAGAGAAAGCACCATTTTCTGTAGCTTCAGCAATATAATTACCTATAGCAATGGTTCCTTTTGCAAATGTTGGCATTTCAAAAACACCAATAGGACCATTCCATAAAATAGTTTTAGATTTTAAAATTACTTCTTTGAAGTTTTCTAAAGTTTTTGGTCCGGCATCTAAACCTTGCCAGCCCTCAGGAATTTCTGTTACAGGAACTACTTTTGTATTTGCATCATTGCTAAAATCATCTGCTGCTAGAACATCAACAGGAATATGAACTTCTACTCCTTTTTCTTTAGCTTTCTTTAAAATTTCTAATGCTAATTCTTGTTTATCATCCTCACAAATAGAATCGCCTACTTTTCCACCTTGTGCTTTTATGAACGTATACGTCATACCACCACCGATGATTAAATGATCTACTTTGTCTAAAATATTTTCAATAATAGTAATTTTAGAAGATACTTTAGAACCTCCTAAAATAGCACAAACTGGTTTTTCGCCAGTTGCCATTACTTTATCAATAGCTTCAATTTCTTTTGCCAATAAATAACCGAAACATCTATTTTCAGGAAAAAACTGAGCAACAACAGTTGTAGAAGCGTGTGCTCTATGCGCAGTACCAAAAGCATCATTTACATACACATCTCCTAATTTAGACAATTGTTCTGCGAATGTTTTATCTCCTTTTTCTTCTTCTGCATGAAAACGAAGATTTTCTAATAAAAGCACTTCACCACTTTTTAAATTAGCAGCAGCAGCTTCTGCCTTTTCGCCAACACAATCTTCAACAAACTTTACACTAACACCGACTATCTTAGAAACTTCATCGCAAATATGTTTTAATGACATATCAGGATTAACCTGTCCTTTTGGCCTTCCTAAATGGCTCATAAGAATTGCGCTACCACCATCTTCTAATATTTTTATAATAGTTGGTTTTGCAGCTTCAATTCTACTGGTATCGGTTACATTTAAATCCCCATCAAATGGTACATTAAAATCTACCCTTACTAATGCTTTTTTTCCTTTGAAATTAAAATTATCTACAGTCTTCATGTTAATTCGTTGTTTGAATAGCAACAAATGTAAAAATTTATGTGCTCCATGCAGTATCCTATTGCCGTAATTATCGTTGATTTAACAAATTACCTAAGATTTCGTAAATACATTATGAAATTTATAAATTTTACTAGAACTATGTAATTCAGTTTTAAAGCATTAGCATAGCATATAATTTAGAATTGATTGTGCTAAAATACCTTATATTTGACCCATGTTATTCGATTCTATTTTAGGCCTATCACACATAAAAAACCATTTGGTATCTAGTGCAAAAGCAGGAAGAATTCCGCATGCACAGCTATTTATTGGACCAGAAGGCTGTGGTACTCTACCTATGGCCATTGCCTATGCGCAACATGTTCTTTGTGAAACTTCTGAAAAAGCAACAGACCAAGAAAAACAAGCCTGCCACATTAAATGTAATACCCTTACACATCCAGATTTACATTTTGCTTTTCCAGTGGCTAATTCTGATAAAGTAAAAAGTCACGCAGTAAGCGATAATTATATACAAGATTTTAGGCTTTTTGTAAAGGAGCAGCCCTATGGCAATTTGTTTGACTGGTACCGGCTCATTGATATTGAGAAAAAGCAAGGACAAATTGGTGTTGATGAAGCCCAAGAAATTGTAAAAAAGCTGTCCTTGAAATCTTACGAAGGTGGCTATAAAATTTGCATTATCTGGATGGCAGATAAGCTGAATATTTCTGCCTCCAATAAGCTTTTAAAACTTATAGAAGAGCCCCCTGAAAAAACGGTGTTTATATTAATTGCAGAAGATGAAGAGCAGATTATACAGACTATAAGGTCTCGTTGCCAAGTGCTACATTTTCCGCCACTTTCTGAAGACGCTATTGCCAATGGCCTTATAGATCTTGGCATTGCACAAGAACAGGCTTTACGTTTGGCTAATGAAGCTAATGGTAATTACAACAAGGCGCTAGATTTAATGAATAATGATTCTGAAGATTTAGTTTTTGAAAAATGGTTTGTTCAATGGGTACGAAGTGCGTTTAAAGCCAAGGGGAATAAAGCAGCCATTCATGATCTTATTTCTTGGAGCGCAGAATTAGCAAAAACAGGAAGAGAAACTCAGAAAAAATTTATTTTGTACTGTATTGCTATTATGCGTCAAGCCATGCTAATTAATTTTAATGCAAAAGAATTGGCCTATATGCGTATCCATGTAGATGGTTTTGACATTAATAAGTTTGCCCCTTTTATTCACGAAAATAATATTATCGAAATTACGGAAGAATTAGAGCGCGCCATTTATCATATTGAACGGAATGGAAACGCTAAAATTATTTTCACCGACTTATCTATCCGATTAACTCGTTTATTACATAAAAAAGCAGGCGTAGCCTAAAACCAACTATATAATGAAACCATTTATGAATAATGCCACAGAAATAATTTTACTAATTTTTCTAATCATCACGTTTCTGCAGAGCGGCGTTGATAAAATCTTAGATTGGAAGGGAAACCTAGGTTGGCTAAAAGAACACTTTTCAAAATCGCCTTTAAAAAATAGTGTTCCCCTACTCTTAAGTATCGTATTAATCACAGAAATGATTGCCGCATTCTTATGTATTGGAGGTATTTACCAACTGCTGGTAGAAAACAAAACGGTTTTAGCCTTTTACGGCGCATTGTTCTCCTGTATCTCCCTCTTAATGCTATTGTTTGGGCAGCGAATGGCTAAAGATTATGAAGGCGCAAAAACTATCGCGGTTTATTTTATTCCCGCCATGTTTTTATTGTTTTTACTGCAATAAAAAAAGCCTCAACACATGTTGAGGCTTTTTTTATAGATACTAATGAGAACTAGTTTTTATACTTATCATTCAACGCTTTAACAATTGGCGCAGTAACTTCTTGTGCTTCTGCCCCGTAAAGAACACTACCACCATCACCACCACCTAAGATAAACGTATACCCGTTATCTTTACCGTATGCTTTAACTTCTCTTTTTACTTTGCTTACAATACTATCCATTTCTGTTTGGCTTTGTACTTGTAATTCTTGCTCTTGCTTTTGCAATTGCTGGCCCATAAACTGACCTTCTTGTTGTAATTGACCGTACTCTTCTTGTGCCTGTGCTTGTGGCATTTTTTGAGCTTTAGCCTGAAAAGCTTGTAATTTCATCTGAAACATTTGAGAAATACTATCTCTCTGTTGCGTTAAAGCATCTATTTTAACTTTGAATTTAGCTTCAACGTCAATTTTTTCTTGATACTCTTCCATTAGCTTTTGATTATCAACAAAACCAATTTTACTCTCTTGGCATGCAAAAACACTAAATAGTGCTAAAGCCATTACAATTTTTTTCATGTTTTATTTTTAAGTGTGTCGCAAAAATAGAAAAGGTTTTGGATTATTTGCAAAAAGTTAGCCCTAATGCGCTAATATCTGATATTCTATTTTTCTGAGTGGAGTCTTTAAGCTAGAATATCTTGAAGATCTGGGGTTTTATCAATCACCGCTTTAGCGTAAGTGCACAATACTTTTATTTTAGCATTTTTTTCCCGAGCAAAATCAATAGCAGCTAGTACCAGTTTTTTACCAATACCCTGCCCACCAAAATCTGGATTTACTTCGGTATGATTGATACTTAAGGTTTTGGGACCTAGCCAAGCATATTCCAAATGGCCAACCTCCTGATCTTCTATCACAGCTTTAAAAACTCCGTTTTTATCCTGTTCTGATTGTTTTATAGTCATAATAATTTTCGTCTTATTTTCCTTAAAAATAAGGTTTAGGTTTACTTTTTTGAACTTATTTTCAACTTTTTAGTTTTTTTATCCTTTTACATCCCCCGCCCTGCGGGCACCCCCTTCCAAGGGAGAATATCAGCGCTAACCATTGTCCCCTTAAGGGGACTGTCGATAGGCTGGGGTATTTTACGCTTGGTTATTGTTTTATTTTCATATTGCCCTGTTTACTGTTGCGGCCACGAGCCTGACGCTCGCGCTAGCGGGGAGAATTTTTTGCATTAAATTTTACACCCGCTAGTTGATAAAGACGAGCTTAAGCCGTGTAGTCTTTTTATATTATTTTTAAATATGAACCACTGTCTAAGTAATCCAAGAATGACAAAAAAGTAGTGTAATCTTCTTGATATAAAGCAGGTTGTTTTTCTACAAAGGATAAATAAACTTTAACTCTTTTATTTTTATATTCTTCATATTTTGAATTGTCACAAAGTTTCATAATAATTAGGATTTTAAATATCGCTACGCCAGGAAACCATTCAAAATAATCTTCCTCTGGGACTTTATTAATAATTTTCTGGTTAATGGTTTCCATAGTGGGGTATTTATTGAAAAACGGGAGGTCTATTTTTTTTATATGGTCCATTATAGCCATTATATAATCTCCCGTGTTTTTGGTTTTCAATTGCTCATTTATCTTTTTAAAATCTTCTTGTTTTCCATCGATATCACAATTCTTTAATGTTATCAGCTCATTGTTATCTGATAAATCTGGTATAAACTGTTTAAGTATTTTGTTGACTGAATTAATCATAATATCACCATAAACATAACTTAAAGAAATACCTTTTGAGGACAGGTGAATACTTAATATATAAGTAAGTTCTCCCACATTTTTTTTTGCATCCAATAAATAATTATGAGGGCGATAAGTAAATTCAGAAAATCCTAACTTTTCTAATTCAACTTGTACTAGACTAAATACTTTTTTATGCTGGTTTAAAATACTCATTATTCTAATTTGTTTTTAAAGCGGTTTTTAAGGCACCTCCCTCGTTGAACAGTTTTACTTGAATAAATCGTACAATAAGGCAAATATTAAAATGGGCAAAATTAGTCCTAAGGTCGTTACCGTAATATTATATACCCGATCTGCGAATATTCCTGATTGCCAACTATAACCTGTATCAATCGGTTTTCTATTATATCTAGCAACAAAAATTCTTGTAGCGATATCATACAATGAGAAAAAAAATAAAGGCCCTAACATACATAAGAACATTGGTATTTTATATCGTATGACCATTATTAACCCCAGAATTACAAGAATAATTGATAGAATATACATAGCCGTTAAGCCCTTTTTATTTTCTAAAAAAATTCTATAAAACATAAAAATGGTGAATGGAAATAACCATATGGTCATCATCATAAAAATTAATGCTTGATTCATTGTAGTGGCTAATTTTTACGTAACAAAATTCTAGGTTTAACAACACTTGTCTTATCTATTTTGACATTTCTAAGTTCAAGTAATTTTTTTTCCTGTATTTCTTGTACAAACTCTATATTAAATTCTATTTCATGATTATACTCAAATTGATTAAAATTATAAGGGACTCCGTCAGAACGAATGCCACTAGGTTTTCCCCAATCTCCAAAAGCTCCACTAATATCCAGAATAAAATAAGTTCCAGACACTAACCAACCTATAGGTCCTCCATAAAAGCCAATTAAACCCATGGTTATATCAATACTAGCCTTAGTCGTTACATTCCATTTATTAGAATCGTCATTAACCAAAACATCTGTAACTTCATAAAAGCTAATCGCTGCACTTACCCACAACATTTTTTTTCCAACAGCTTTAAACTTTGAAGCTCTTTTCATTGCATTTCTGGTGCCTACTTGATGACCTCCTGCTCCTAATCCTTTTTGGCTACTTAGTTTTCTATAAATTCCTTCTTTATTGCGATACCAACCCTTTGCAAATTCTATATTGCTACCGGTTCTCCATGGTGTTAAATTTCCAATATTACGTGCTCCAAGCGCCCCTGCTGTTTTACCTGTTATTGAGACTCCCTTTTTAACAGTGGCATAAAAAGGATCTTCCCAGTACATATATCTTGAAGGTAAAGCGGGAGATGTTTGCTCGCTACCCATTTTATCACCGGTATAAGAATAATCAAATCCCTTTGTAAAAACATCTTTATCCACATAGCGCACATAGGTGTTTGTTTTAGGATCACTAGCACTAAGGATTACTGCAGCTTTATTCGCTGTTTCCCAGTTTGATTCAATTTTTAAATCAATCCGCGCTTCATTCGAAAGTTGTATCCATTTCATCCCATTAAACACTTGATAACCTCCATTAGATTCCCGCACATATTTTTTAGAATCTACTTTAGGCTGTTTAGGCTTTGCCGAAGACTTTCTTAAACTAGCATTATGCTGCATTAACTTGTCAATTTTATAAAACTGACTAGATATTGCAACTCTGGTATTATCAATTTCAACTTGAAAATGTTCTAAAATTGATTTCCCGGAGGGAGTTCCATTATAGGATTCGCGTTTTGCTGCTTGATAACTCCTCTCTATAATAGGTTTTAAAATTTTATCTAACTCTTGTAGGCTGTCTTCTTCCATAAATAAACACTTAAAAATTGTTATTAGTTTGGCTGTTATTTTACAATGGAATATCAGATTTTAAATACACTCTGTAAACATCTTTAGTAAACGTTCAATACACGCTCGTATTGTTAATATCAACCTAAAATACATCACATATTGCCTACAATATAAATTATTTTACGAAAAAAGGCAACTACATGCCTGCAGTTGCCTTTTCTAATCATCAAAAAAAGGAAGCACCTTATGAGTACTTCCTTCTTTTGAAATTAAACCTCTTCTGTACTTTCTATAAACTTCTTATCACGTGTGTTTTTTTGTACTGCAATAGCGGCAAATAAGCTTAAGGTGAATGACATTCCGTAAAATCCTTTTTCACTCAATTCTAAATCGGCATTCCATAAACCAATAACCAGTAAGGTTATAGATGCTAACGCAGCAAACCAGCTTATGCCATAGTACATATCTGTTACCTCTGTACCTTCTAATCGGTCTCGAACATTTTTTTGTACGGATACTGCAGAAAACAATCCGAACAATAAAATGGTTAAGTAATACCCTTTTTCATTCAATAGCATGGCTGCATTGGACAATCCTACACAGAAAGCAAGCATACCTGCTACTAGTGCCACCCAAGAAGCGCCTATAAACGCAGGGGTTGGTTTGTTATCAAATTCTTTCTGAATTTTTTTCTTGTTCTTTTCTTCTCCGGTATCGTTACTAAAATTGTAATTCATACTAATTGATTTTTGATGATTAATTATTTTGTTGATTTAGTTTGTTTCAACGGTACAAAGATGGGGAGCCTTCCGTGTTTTAGAAAGTCTACTTAATGTAATCACTGACGATATAAATTGTGATAAAAATAAGATTACTATTGTATTTATTATCTTTATCTCACTTATACCTTACGATATAATGAATATAAATACAAGCTTAATAGCTACATTAACAGCAGAAGAACAAAAAGCTTTTGTAACTCGCCTACGCCAAAAGAACAAAAGACACGACACCAAAAATGTGGCTTTATTCAAAATACTGGCAACAAACCCTAATGTTGAACATATTGATGTGCTCCTTTACGGTAAAAAGGCCAAAGGCGCCTACCACGCCTTGAGCAAACGCCTGCTTGATGGTTTAATAGATTTTATAGCGACTAAAAGTTTTAAAGGAGAACAATCTGAAGAAATGGAAATTATTAAGCTTTTGCTAGCGAGTAGAATACTCTTTGAGCAAAAAGCGTATAAGGTTGCTTTAAAAATCGTAAAAAAGGCAGAAATAAAAGCGAAACAGCATGAACTCTTTGGGATATTAAACGAGATATACTACACCCGTATACAATATGCGCATTTGGATAGAAAAATTGACTTAGAAACGCTAATCACACAGTTCAAGACCAACAAGCTCTTATTTCAACAAGAAGAAAACTTAAACCTTTTCTACGCAACCATTAAAAACGAATTAATCACAAAAAGTAAGAATGTTACCCAAACTATAGCCAAGACCTTATCTGATTTTGATATTTCTATTGAGAATGGCTTAAGCTATCGGTCTTTATATAAAATTGTAGCGATTAATAACGAGGCAGCTCATATTACCCGTGATTTTTACACCCTACTTCCTTTTATAGAAAAAGTAAATAAAGAAATAGAACACAAACAAAATCTTTCTGAAAAACATTTGTTCTATCACATTCAAATATTGTATTACATCGCCAATTCACACTTCAGAAATAAAGACTTTGAGCAGTCCAGGAAGTACTTGGAGCGGATGGAGACAGAAATGAAAAAACAAAACAATTGCTACTACCAACGTTTCACACCTCAATACACTTTGTTGCTGGTCTTAAACTTAAACTACTCTGGTAAGTACGAAAAAGCCTTAAGGTGTTTAGAACAATTTGATTTTGAAAAACACAAACAGCAGATTGCTTATGTCATGGATTTAAAATTAACAGCTGTAGTTCTCTTATTTCAGCAAAATAGATGTAAAGAGGCGCTACAAATTTTCAAAGAATCGCGGCATAGCGATACTTGGTACGCAGAGAAAGGGGGAGAAATTTGGGTGGTGAAAAAGAACCTAACAGAAATAATGCTTTATATAGAAATGGAGCATTTGGATTTGGTGGAATCTAGAATAAAAAGTTTCCGTAAAAAATATAGCAAACGGTTAAAGGAAAACAACGAACAAAGAGTTTTAGAATTCTTGAGTTTAGCAACCCATTATTTTTATCATAAAGAAACGATCAATCAAAATGAATTTATGTTGAAAGTGAAAAAATCATTACTGACCTCACGGGAAGAAAAAGAGGATTTGTTTGTATTAAGTTTTTATGCGTGGTTAAAATCAAAAATAATGAAAACCGATCTGTATAAAACTACCTTGGAAATTATGAAACAAAAAAATGATAGGTAGTAAACTATTTTTAAAATCTCTCTAAGGCTTCAATAAATTAATATTGGGCACAAAAAATATTTTCAAGATTGACAAAACTTTCAGTTCAATATTTTCGTAAAATTCAAAAATAAACCTCCAAAAAACCACTATAAATAATATCTATCCTAAAATCAAAATCAATCAAGGGTTTCGATTAAAAACAGCCTATTTTAAATAGGCTCTGACTCGATTTTGAAAAATAAACAACTACTAACTCGATACAGGGGCAAAAACCCTCTCAAAAGAGCTTAAAATGATTATTTAGGCTTTTTTTAGGACATATATTAGAGAAGAATACTCCTTAGTCCTCCATGCTTTCATATTTGAACGTAAACCCACAAAAAAAGCCGTTAAAAAGTTTTGCTTACCAGATTTATATTTTTCTGATAATAGGGAAACATAAAATGCATCAAAGACCATAGGATAAATTTTTGAAATTTTTAAATCTTCTTTTGAAAAAAGTTTAGTGATTGATGATTTAGAAAAATGCCAAAGATGTCTTGGCACATCAAAAGCAGCCCAATGCTCTTTATAGTATTTTGCATCGAAAGATTTATAATTCGGAACAGCCACAATTAAAATTCCATGGTCCGATAATAAAGCAGATAACCTAGTTACCTGATCGGTTAAATTGGGTACATGTTCCAAAACATGCCACAAAGTAATGACATCAAATTTTTCATCAGTAAAATCTTCTAGAACAGTTTTTAACTCTAAGCCTTTTTCGAAAGCTTTATCTCGCGCTTTTTTATTTGGTTCTACTCCTACTCCGCTCCAACCATTTTCTTTTGCCACCACCAAAAAATCTCCAGTACCAGCACCAACATCCAAAAGACGTTTTCCTTTTGCATGCTTAGACACAATTTTAAGCTTGTTCTTTAAATTAATCTTTTTTACAGTTTGGTAGATTTTGTCCATCAACGATACATTAGCATCGGTATGAGAAATATAAACCTCGCTATCATAATACGAATCCAAAACCTGAGGTTCTGGTTTTGTAACTAACATATCTAATTCCTGATCCAGAAATAATTCAAAGGTTTCTTGACTAACAGAATAGTCTTTAGTTTTTAAATAAAATTTCATTGTAATTGTGTGTCGCTAAATATTCTTTCTTAGCTGACGAAGATACTTTAAAACTGAAGTAGCTAAAAAATAATTTTTAAACAAAAAGTATTTTCAAGAATTCGACAATACTTAAATGGCAATTTCAATTAAGGATTTATATGTTCCATTTATTTTTGAAAATACAAACTTCTATACTAATTCTTTGAGGATGTAATCAAATGAAAACTTAAACTAACCATCAAAAAAAATAGACCTAAAAAATATTAAACACAATCGCGCAATAATGAAATAAATGATTTTGTATCCTCTATTCAAAAAAAGAAAACATCTTTCAAATTTAAAATTGGAGAACGCCCAGATTATTTCTAAAAAACTATTAGCAACAAACATCGCTAGATTCAAAAAAATTCAATTTTGAAAAGATCAGCTAATTTTCTCCTCCGCAATTTTCTTACAATCTATTCTGCTATAAATCACAAATTATATTGCTTCCAGAAAGGGAGAAAAAAATACCGTGTAAACAATTTTGTACTTACGCCCTTTCACCAAAAAGTATTAAAAAACGCAATAGCAATTTTCGACTTTAACCTTCCCACCACAATTTTTAGAATGCTCACAACATTTATTTGTACAACATATTTAATTAAACTACGGACCAAATATTTTATTTGAAAACCTAATTACCGAAACAATTAAATTGTTCCACGTGGAACAATTTGATTGTTCCATTAAAATAAAAGACATAATTGCATACATCTATAATGAACCCAGATAGACCATCAACCGATAACAACTACTAAAAAAAATAGCTTTTTACATACGAAAGCACTAACCAGAATGAGAAAGATTAAAAACCATTAAATAAAAAAAAGTTGCCGAAACCAAAATATACACCTAAAGAAAAAGCCTCTAAAAATGAATTTAGAGGCCTTATATGTTTTAGAAAAAGAAACGTTATTATCTGCCTAGAAATACTAAAAGCACACTTATATCGCTAGGAGATACTCCGCTAATTCTGGAAGCTTGAGAAATAGAAACCGGTTGAATCTTAGTTAACTTTTGCCTAGCTTCTGTAGAAAGGGACTTCAATTTAGTATAATCAAAATTAGCTGGAATCTTCACATTCTCTAAACGATGTAATTTATCTGCATTAGTTTTTTCTTTTGCTATGTATCCAGAATACTTTACTTGTACTTCGGCCTGTTCTAAAACCTCTCTATTCAAATTGTTTTCAGTCACAAATTTAGCTACAGTATCTATAGACATCATATGGTCCATGGTAACATTTGGCCTTGAAAACGCTTTAAACATTTTAAAGGATTGATCCACTACTGCCGAATTTACACTTTCAAAAATCGGATTAATTTGATCTGGAAGCACACTCGTATCTTTAAAGAACTGCATAAATTTTTCAGACTTTTCTAGCTTGTCCTCCATTCTTCTCAATCTATCTTCACGAGCCAAACCTATTTCATATCCTCGAGGGGTCAAACGCAAATCCGCATTATCTTGACGCAATAAGGTTCTATATTCTGCCCTAGAAGTAAACATACGATATGGCTCTTCTGTACCTTTTGTAATTAAATCATCAATCAAAACTCCAATATAAGCCTCATCTCTTTTAAGGATAAAATCTTCTTTTTCATTAATTTTTTGGTGCGCATTTATACCCGCCATAAGACCTTGAGATGCTGCTTCCTCATAACCAGTGGTTCCGTTTATTTGTCCTGCGAAGTATAAATTAGAAACCAATTTAGTTTCTAAAGTATGCTTTAATTGCGTTGGCGGAAAGTAATCATATTCGATTGCATACCCTGGTCTAAAGAATTTTACGTTCTCAAAACCGACAACAGAACGCAATGCTTTGAACTGAACATCTTCCGGCAAAGATGTAGAAAAACCATTTACATAGACTTCAACCGTTCTCCAACCTTCTGGCTCGACAAACAATTGATGACTATTTTTATCAGCAAAACGATTAATTTTATCTTCGATAGATGGACAATATCGAGGTCCTAAACTTTTAATTCTACCATTAAACATTGGCGACCTATCAAAACCTTCACGCAATAAATCGTGAACTAATTCACTCGTATGGGTCATATGACAATCTCTCTGATGCTCTAAAGCCTTGGTTGGAGAGTAACTAAATTTCTCCGGAATAGCATCTCCAGGTTGCAAAATCATCTTAGAATAATCTAAAGACCTGCCATCAACTCTTGGCGGTGTGCCCGTTTTCATCCTTCCTGAATCAAAAGCTAAGCCCAATAATTGCTCTGTAATTCCTGTTGCAGCACGTTCACCTGCTCTACCCCCACCAAAATTTTTATCCCCTATATGAATTAAGCCATTCAAGAAAGTACCATTAGTAAGCACTACAGACTTTGACTTTATCTTAATGCCGAGTGACGTAGTGACACCAACTGCCCTATTATTTTCCACTAAAAGACCTGATACCATCTCCTGATAAAAATCAACATTTGGCGTATTCTCCAAAGCCAATCGCCATTCCTCAGCAAAAACCATACGATCGTTTTGAGTTCTAGGACTCCACATAGCAGGACCTTTTGACTTATTCAACATCTTAAACTGTATCGCTGATTTATCAGAAATGATTCCACTATACCCGCCAAGGGCATCAATTTCCCGAACAATTTGTCCTTTTGCAATACCGCCCATAGCTGGATTACAAGACATTTGCGCAATATTCTGAAGGTTCATTGTGACCAATAAAACTTTAGAACCCATATTTGCAGCAGCAGCAGCGGCCTCACATCCTGCGTGGCCAGCACCAACAACTATAACATCGTACTCTTTATCAAACATAATTTTCCTTAATGTTCCACGTGGAACAATTTAATTTTCTCCTCTTCTTTCTTACGCATAAGCGCAGCGTCCATAACTGTTTTATCATTATAGCCTGCTAAATGCAAAACTCCATGAGACATAACTCTATGTAATTCTTCTAAAAAATCTACATTATATTCTTTAGCATTCTCTAACACTCTATCAATAGAAATAAATAAATCTCCCGAAATAGTATCGCCCTCACAATAATCAAAAGTTACAATATCTGTATAGGTGTCATGATTAAGATACTTCATATTAATATCTAAAAGATAAGCATCATCACAAAAAATATAACTTAAAGTACCCAAGGATTTACCCTCAGAATCTATAACCCTAGTTAACCAATCTATATAATAGGGTTCATTAGTTAACTCAAAATCTAACTCGTAATTAAATTCAATCATTTGTATTAAAATATTCTTTAATTCTATTCTGATAATTTTGCCGCAAAGGTAGTGCTTGTCTATTTAAAATTTCGTTCTGATTTTTGTAATTATCAAAGATTGCTGGTTGCGTAAGTACGGGGTTTGTAAACGAATTAGAATTAGTATTACTTTCTCGTTCTTTTTTCTCCCCTTGTTTCATAGCAGCACCTTCCAATTTTATCAATTCATACTGAATAATTGTTGCTTTGTCAATAGTACTTCTTGCAACTCCATTCTCTAATAAACTATTTTGAAAGTCATTCATTTGACGGATTAATTTTTGACCTAAACTTCGATCTTCCTTATTAATCATATTCGATAATTGCTGCTCTAGTTTATTCTTTAAAAGCTCTTGTTCCTTATAGATTTCATATATTTCCTTTAAGGCGTCTTCTGATAATCCGGTGTTGCCATTCCCCATAGCGCCACCTTTACCATTACCTTTACCGTAACTTTGCCCATTTCCTTCACCATCTCCATTAGAATCACCTTCGCCAGAACCAGAAGTACCCCCATTAGACTCTTTTCCATTAGACCCAGAAGAACCAGATTCACCATCTTTACCTCCCTTACCTTGTTTTCCAGAAGTGCCATTTTTACCTTGACTACCCTGCTGACCTTCTTGACCATTTTTACCAGATGAACCACTTTCGCCCTTAGTTGAATCTTTTCCTTGACCAGCCTGACCCATTTTTTTATTGAGATCTGATTGCCCTTTAATAATATCTGGCAATTGAAAATCTTCGCCAGAACCCTCACCTTTCCCAGACTTCATACTTTCCTGCATATTATCCAGAATATTGGCTAAAAGATCTGATAAGATATTACCTGAATTCAACACATATTTTTGATAGGAAACACTTTGATAGATCCTAGATTCAGAAAGGTTTTCCACCACATTATCCAAATTATAATAGAGCTCCGTAACCTCTCTATTAATAGTTTCAGATATTTCAGGAACACGAAGCGATAAAGCAAAAAGGCTATCATCTACATGTGCAAATAAAGTTTTTAGTTCTTGCTGTTTTAGAATTACCTTGGAAGTATTTGCAAAAGCATTCTCCTTATCACTTAAATCATCAATCATAGCCTCTTGCTTAAATGTAAAAATGATTAGATTATCTAAAATTTGACGCAAAACCTCTGCGTCTTCAGTCACATTAGAACCACCAGATGTAGATGAAGATTCCGATAAAGCTTCCGATAATTCCTTAATTTTTTCAGCCGCAGATTTTTGCTTGGCACTACTGGATGATGACTTCTGACCATTAGCTTCCTTATCTAATTGTTCAGATATCTTATTTAAATCTTTATTTAAACTATCCGTATCCGATTTCTCAATACCCAAAGAAATAGGTTTTTTTAGATTATTATTATCTTTTTTAAGTTCTTCTAGTTTATTAGAAGCCGACCGAAAAAGCTCATTAATCTTTTCTTGATCTGCTTTTGAAGGTATATCATTCAACTTAGATTTAGCTAAAGCCATCTCCTTCCTCGATAATTCGTTAAAATCTTTAGATAATTGTGAGGCCGCCTCAGTTACATAATAGCGCTTTGTCAATTCTAATAACTGCTCCAGATTACGTTGCCCGCTTTTTTGGTTTTTAGCTAAATCATCCAAACGTTTGGATAAATCTTCTTTATTAATCTTATCAGCAACCTTCTTTAAACTTTCTATTAATTCCTTATTTTTTTTGGCTTGCAATTCCTGACGCTCCAACCGTTCTTGCAAAAGTTTATTTAAACCATCATCCCTATTCGCCTTATTTAGATTATCCTTAAGTTGTTTAGAGAACTTTTGCATTTGATTTTCCTGCAACTCTTGTTTCTGCAATAAAGAATTTAATTTAGATTTATCATTAAAACTAAGAATAGATTTTTCTTTCTGGCTTCCAGAAAGTTCTTCCATGGCTTTTGTTTGATTTTTTAACTTTTCAACGGTCTTATCTAAAGAAGAAATGATAGTTTGCTGAGACTCTAACTCTTTGTTTTTCAATTGATTATCACCCAGAATCGTAGCAGTAAAGGTTTGCGACTTTGAATGCTTTGAACCATTAACTTGGTCATTATCAGATACTTGAAAATAATAAGC
Source organism: Cellulophaga baltica (assembly GCF_900102165.1). GTDB lineage: Bacteria > Bacteroidota > Bacteroidia > Flavobacteriales > Flavobacteriaceae > Cellulophaga > Cellulophaga baltica. The sequence goes on along the minus strand of NZ_FNBD01000003.1, from coordinate 371,231 downwards.
ATATGAATTGTCTGAAACAATATTTACACCAGAAGGAAAAGTATAATAAAAAGAACTAACAGGACTATTAGGCTTAAGAAGTTCCAAACTCATAATACTATCAGGTGAAAGTATATTATAATAATAAAGTTTTAAACTAGAGACCCCATAATCATCAGATAAATTACCACTATAATAAGCCTTATTGTGTACAAGACTATCCTTACGTTCTATTACCGTAATTTTTGGAAATTCATCTTTAATAACCTCAAAGGAATACTCTAAATTTTCAAAATCTGAAACATTTTTATTAGAAGTAGAAATACTATACTTCAGCGAATTATAAACAGCCTTAGACAAAGAAAACATACCAGCAGCACTAGACATAAAATACTGAATAGTATCCGCGCCTTTAAACAATAAACAATCTGTATCTGCTGTAGCCACCTTCCAAGATACTTTGGTTCCTTCTAATACAGTGGCCGATCCAACCCCAGAAAGCGTTTCCTTCTTTTTATGGGTATACTTTGGATAAGACAATTCTAAAATAAAATCTAATATTGTAGGGGTTTTTATAACTTCAAAATTATAAGAATTTGAAGTAAACCCATTCGCACTAAAATAAAAAGTAAAGGATTCCTTAGGTGACTTAATTTCATACTGGAAAACACCATTATTATTTTTCATAAGGTACTCCTCCCCTGCTAAATTAATTGCAATAGCTTCCGGTTGCAAATCTCCGATAGTTTCAACGGAAATTAGTGTAGATTCATTCTGTAATGCAAGCAAATCGTCATTTAATAAGACAAAATTAAAAGGAGCTGGTTTTGCATACGCCAAATCATAATTTATGACACGTTGATAACTTTGAAAAAATGATCTGATATCGCCAAAAAAATAAATAACCGAAAAGATGAACAGTGGAATCGCTATCCATTTAGCATAACTAAACGATTTACTAAAATCTATAGCTTTAGAAAAATTAAAAGGTTTTAACTCCTCTGCCCTTTGATGAATGCTAGCCACAAGCAATTCTGATTGCTCATCATTTGCTTCTAAATCTAATAAGTTAGACAATCTATCATCAATTTCAGGAAAATGCTTTCCTATACTATTGGCAGCCTGCTTATCTGTTAATCCGTTTTTAAGCTGAAATAAGTAAATAAGAGGAACTATAATAAAGCGATAAAGTAAATAAAATTCTACCAGGAGAATACTTATAAGAAAACCCAACCGAACCTTAGAACCCAACCACAAAAAATATTCAAACCCTAAAACCAAAAACAAAAAAAGACTACCTAATGCAAGAAACAGAATAAAACCCCGCAATAACTGGGCAGTATAATAGCTTTTTACAAAGGCTCTAAGATTGTTCTTAATTTGATCTAATGCAGTCAATTGTAGGATTTTAATACCAAGATAGTCGAAAAAAAACCAGTTGCATAACTTGCTCCTGAATTAAGTACAAAGGTAAATATTCAAAAATAGAATAATACCATAACAATGTTAATTGTAAGCAGCTCACTATCTGATGCTTAAAATTAAATTACTACCTAAGTTATTTAAACAATTAGTTCTAATTTTCACCTTTTAGTATCTTTACAACAAATACAAAAATATGAGTACTAAAGTTCGTGTAAGATTTGCTCCTAGCCCAACAGGACCCTTGCATATTGGTGGTGTAAGAACTGCATTGTTTAATTATCTTTTTGCAAAGAAAAACAATGGCGAATTTATTTTGAGAATAGAAGATACCGACCAAAATAGGTATGTAGAAGGTGCAGAACAATATATCATAGATGCCTTAAACTGGTGTAATATTCCTTTTGATGAAGGCCCAGGAAAAGAAGGGAAATTTGGACCCTACAGACAAAGCGAAAGAAAGCCCCTTTATGAAGAATATGTTAAAATTCTTTTGGAAAAAGGAAAAGCATACTACGCTTTTGATAGCTCAGAAAGCTTAGATACTCATAGAAAAGAACACGAAGAACAAGGAAAAACTTTTATCTATAACTGGCATAACAGATTAAAACTAGATAATTCTCTTTCTTTGATGCCTGAAGAAGTAACAAAAAGAATTGCCAATGGTGACGCCTATGTAATTCGGTTTTTAACCGCACCAGATGAAAAAATTGCCCTAAATGATATTATCAGAGGCAACATGACCATTGATTCTAATGTCTTAGACGATAAGGTTTTATACAAAAGCGATGGTATGCCAACCTATCATTTGGCGAATATTGTAGATGACCATTTAATGGAAATAACCCATGTAATACGTGGCGAAGAATGGCTACCTTCTTTAGCTTTACACCAACAATTATATGAGGCATTTGGATGGCAAGCGCCAGAATTCGCGCACTTACCATTAATCATGAAACCTGTAGGTAAAGGAAAATTAAGCAAGCGCGATGGCGAAAAGTTAGGTTTCCCCGTTTTTCCATTAAATTGGAACGAGTCTGTTGGGTACAAAGAAGAAGGTTATTTCTCTGAAACTGTAGTAAATTTTCTTGCCTTGTTAGGATGGAATCCTGGAACAGAACAAGAAATATTTAGCTTGCAAGAACTAACCAACCTATTTAGTTTAGAACGTGTAAATAAATCTGGCGCTAGATTTGATCCAGATAAGACCAAATGGTATAATCAACAATATCTACAACAAAAAACGGATGCCGAATTGGCAGAATTATACCTTCCAATACTTCAAGAAAAAGGAATAGAAGCACCTATTTCCAAAATAGAAAAAGTAGTTTCGTTAATAAAAGAAAGAGCTGTTTTTGTAGCAGATTTTTGGGAGCTATCTGATTATATGTTTGTTAGCCCTAATTCCTATGATGAGAAAGCAAGCAAAAAACAATGGAAAGAAGATACTTCCAGTATTATGTCTGAAGTACATGATGTACTAGCATCTGTGGCTGAATTTTCATCTGAAAAAACAGAACAAATTGTTAAGAAATGGATCGAGGACAAAGAATTATCTTTTGGAAAAGTAATGCCGCCCCTAAGACTAATCATCGTAGGTGAAATGAAGGGTCCTCACCTATTTGATATCTTGGAATTTATAGGAAAAGAAGAAAGCTTACAGAGAATAAAAACTGCAATTAACCAATTAAAATAAATTAATTGTAACAAAAGTAAGAGAATTGCTACCTATATTGTAAAGAACTATTAATCAACCTAAAAATAAACGTATGAGCTACTTATTAATACCCTTACTATTTCTTGGTGCAGTGATTTTATTTTCATCCTTTTTTACGGTGAAACAACAAACAGCTGCTATAATTGAACGATTTGGAAAATTTCATAGCGTAAGAACATCCGGTTTACAAATGAAATTACCGATAGTAGATAAAATTGTAGCCAGAGTTGGTTTAAAAATTCAGCAATTGGATGTAATTATTGAAACAAAGACATTGGATGATGTATTTGTTAAATTGAAAGTTTCAGTACAATATGTTGTATTGCGTGAACAAGTTTATGATGCTTTTTACCAATTAGAATATCCACATGAGCAAATTACCTCTTTTGTTTTTGACGTAGTTAGAGCTGAAGTTCCAAAAATGAAATTGGATGATGTTTTTGTTAAAAAAGATGATATTGCTATTGCAGTTAAAGGTGAATTACAACAATATATGTCTGTTTACGGGTATGATATTATCAAAACTTTAGTAACAGATATTGATCCTGATGCACAAGTAAAACAGGCAATGAACCGTATTAATGCTTCTGAAAGAGAGAAAATAGCAGCCCAATTTGAAGGTGATGCCGCACGTATTCTTATTGTGGAGAAAGCAAAAGCTGAAGCAGAATCTAAAAGATTACAAGGTATGGGTATTGCAGATCAACGTAGAGAAATTGCTCGAGGTTTGGAAGAATCTGTTGAAGTTTTAAATAGAGTTGGAATTAATTCTCAAGAAGCTTCTGCCCTAATTGTTGTAACTCAACATTATGATACGCTACAATCTTTAGGAGAAGAAACTAACAGTAATTTAATTTTATTACCAAATTCTCCACAAGCAGGAAGTGATATGTTAAATAATATGGTTGCCTCATTTACTGCCAGCAATATGATTGGTGAAACCATGAAAAAGCAAAAGAAAGAAATTGCCGCTAAGAAAAAAACGGATAACCAATAGTTTTTAAAACTATAGATAATACCAATAGGTTTCGTGATTTATATTTCAAAATCTTATATAGAATTCTAAAAATAGACTGATTGGCATAAATTCTTATTTTAAGACGTTTTAAAACAAAAAAACCATCAATACATAAAATCGTATTGATGGTTTTTTTTTATGCACTACAACTAAATTATGAAGGTGGTTTTCAATAGTTTATACCAATCATTATTTTATAAACAATAGCCATAAACTATACTTCTATTTCTGTTGCATTTTGGCCCAAGTATCTCTTAAACCAACGGTCTTATTAAAAACTAATTTTTCCGCAGAAGAATCTGTATCTACATTAAAATATCCCAAACGTTGAAATTGGAAAAAATCTTCTGGTTGCGCTGTTTTTAAACTTGGTTCTAAATATCCCGTAATTACCGTTAAAGAATCTGGATTTATGAATTCCATAAAATCTTTGTCTTTATGTTGGTCAGGAGTTTCATCTGTAAAAAGACGATCGTACAAACGTACTTCTGCTGGAATAGCATGTTTTATAGAAACCCAGTGTAATGTACCTTTTACTTTACGTAAACTTTCTTCCGTACCACTTCCACTCCTACTTTTAGGATCATAGGTACATTGTACTTCTAATATATTCCCATCGGTATCTTTTGTACAAGACTCAGCCTTAATAATATATCCGTTTTTTAGACGAACTTCATTTCCTAATTTCAAACGAAAGAACTTTTTATTTGCCTCTTCTCTGAAATCTTCTTTTTCAATATATAATTCTCTAGAAAAAGGTACCGTTCGGTATCCAGCACTCTCATCTTCTTGGTTATTTTCTGCTTCTAACCATTCTTCTTGATCCTTTGGATAATTAGTAATCACCACTTTTAAAGGATCTAAAACAGCCATAACCCTAGGAGCAACTCTGTTTAAATGTTCCCGAATCGAGAATTCTAAGAGACTTACATCCACTACGTTTTCTCTTTTAGCGATCCCTATTGTATTGGAAAAATTACGAATAGCTTCGGCCGTATATCCTTTTCTGCGCAACCCTGAAATGGTTGGCATACGTGGATCATCCCAAGAGGTAACTACTTTCTCTTCAACTAATTGCAATAATTTACGTTTACTTACAACGGTATGACTAAAATTTCTCCTAGCAAATTCTCGTTGTTTAGGACGTACCTTATCTGAAGCAACAACTTGGTCTAAAAACCAATCATAAAGCTCTCTATGCATTGCAAATTCTAAGGTACAAAAGGAGTGAGAAACTTGTTCTAAATAATCACTTTCTCCATGGGTCCAATCATACATTGGATAAATACACCAATCGGTATTTGTTCTATGGTGTGCCTTATGAAGTATGCGGTACATAATAGGATCCCGCATAAGCATGTTACTAGAAGTCATGTCTATTTTAGCTCTCAACACATGTTCTCCTTCTGCAAATTTACACTCTTTCATTTCGTTAAAAAGAGCAAGGTTTTCTGCTACCGATCTATCTCTATAAGGACTAGCAACTCCGTGTTCTGTAGGTGTCCCTTTTTGCTCTGCAATTTGAGCAGCACTTTGGCTGTCTACATAGGCTTTACCTTCTTTAATAAACGTTACTGCCCAGTCATATAATTGTTGAAAATAATCTGAAGCATAAACTTCTTCTGCCCAGTTAAATCCTAACCATTCTACATCTCTTTTAATAGCATCTACATACTCTTGTTCCTCTTTTGCTGGGTTGGTATCATCAAAACGTAGGTTTACAGGAGCGTTATAGCGCAATCCTAACCCAAAGTTTAAACAAATAGAACTTGCATGGCCTATATGTAAATACCCGTTAGGCTCTGGTGGGAAACGGAATCTAAGCTTGTTTTTAGAAAAACCATTGGCTAAATCATCCTCAATAATATGCTCTATAAAATTCAGAGACTTTGTATCATCGCTCATTGCAAAATTTTTGAAATACAAAGTTACTAAAAAAGGAATTGTTGCGCTCTATAAAAGATACAGACCATGCAATAATAGGGTTTCACAACACTTTTAATCAACGCTACAACATTAAATACAATTAGGAACAATTTAATAAGATATTTGATGTTAATTACTGTAGCTGTGTAAGATATGGATAGGAAGTACATAAATCCGACTAACGGTAAAAACTCCTAGAAGCAAGCTACAGACCCAAATAGTAACCTAAAGTTGCAGCAACATGAACAGACCTACTACACACTCAAAAAAAACCTTCTTTTTCTTCACATTCTTAATGTGCAGTATAGGACTAATGGCTCAAACATTAAACAAACCTACCGCAATTGCGAATCCAAATTTTGGAACTGGCGGCAGCCCATGGACAGCAGTATGTGCATCATCTACTTTTAATGAATATTATGTGAATTTTAAATGGAGTGCATCACCTAGTGTACTAAGTGATAACACTTTTGTTTTAGAGTTATCAGATGCTACTGGAAGTTTTGCTTCTCCTACGGCATTAACTACAGTAACAGACAAGAACAGTACAACAGATTTTGACATACGTTTTGAGATTCCAATTACGTTGAGAGGCACTGGATACAAATTAAGAGTAAAAAGTACAAGTCCTGAACTATACAGTCCGGCTACTCAGGCCTATAACATGTACTATATTGATTATAAAAACCCTATTCAAATTACTGAAAATGGAAGCGGAAGTATCGGAGATGGTACAATATCTATTTGCAATGGTAGCACCGCAATTATAGCTGTTGATAACGTACCCAATTCAGAAACGTATCAATATATATGGAGAAAGAGTTCAACGATACTTTCTGAGACGGGCCCATCTTTAACTGTTTCTGAAAGTGGCATGTATTCTGTTGAGATCGATTATGGATCTGTTTGTTCTGGTTCTGCCGGTACACTTTCAAATATGATTACGGTAGAAACGGGTACTGCTTTAGGCGTAACGATAAATACACCAACAAAAACTTCTTATTGTGAAGGCGAAACAGCTAGCGCATTGGAAGCTACCATCGCAAATTCTGATATCTTTTATACTTGGTATAAAGATGGTACTGTTGTACAAGCTAAAGCTCAAGGAAGTTATACCTACGCCTTTGATACTAATGATCCTGATTTTGCAGGGGCCTATACTGTAAAAGTAGAAGGTGATGGTATCTGTGCAGAAACTACTCCTGCGTTAAGCATTTCGAAAACTGGAGCATTTACAGTTACAGAAAATACACCATTAGAAATGGTCATACTTCCTGGTGAATCAAAGACATTAAGTGTAACATCAACAGCCGTATCTCCAACATACCAATGGTATAAAAATAATACAGTAATTAGTGGTGCTACTACAAGTACCTTAGCAATATCAGAAGAGGCAGAGTATTATGTGGCCGTTTCACAAGGTGGTGCATGTCCTTCATCCCTAAATTCTAATAAGATAAATGTTGTTGCTCCAAGTTCTTTTGAATTAATTGCAAACTATACTACTACCTATAGTGATTGTGACTACAGCGAAATAGTACTAGATGTAGCCACGATAAATGCTGTAGCTGCAAATGGCAGCAAAACAGATGTTACTGCCGATTTAAAGGCTTCTATGAGCTACCAATGGAAGAAAGATGGCACGGCTATAAGTGGAGCTACTTCGTCTAGTATCAGTTTAACCGATATATCAGAAAACGGATCATACCAAATTGATGCTACGATAGAATCTTTCAATACGAGTTCTAATAGCTTACCTGTAGTCCTTAGAAGTAATGAATTAATTACAATAGAAGCAAGCAGCTTAGTAGCTTGTAACAGCACAGATTTTATTACCATAAGTACCAACGTAGATTTAACTGGAGCCACATTTGGTTGGGCTAAAGACGGAACTATTATAGATACAACTTCTTTAGACTTGAATACAACAGATGCTGGTACCTACCGCTTAATGGTGACTAGAAACGGATGTTCTATTCCTTCAAATGAAGTTACTATTAGTCCGTTAGACGAGTCTCTAATCACTTTAGACAGCCCTCTTAACATTGTATTTCCAGAAGGAGGATCTAAGACCATTACGGCAAGCGGAGGAACTGCTTACGAATGGAGAGATGCTAACAATACAAGTATTAGCAACAGCGCTTCTATAAGTTTAACTACAGAAGGTACCTACACCTTAACAGCCTATGTAGGAAACTGTGTAATTATAAAAGAAGTAAATGTGAGCTACAAAGACACATTTAAAATACCGAACGTTATAACAGTAAATGGAGATGGCATCAATGACCTATGGTTAATACCAAACAGTTATTCATACCAAGCCGATGTTAATGTGATTATCTATAATGATAAAGGAGAAGAAGTATACAATGTTTTTGAGTACCAGAACAACTGGCCAGAGTCTTCTACAGGCTTTACTTCACAAAATATGGTATTCTATTACAAGATTAAAAAAGGCTCCGATACAATAAAGCAAGGTACTATTACCGTTATTAAGTAACCAAGTTTTACCAACAAACCATTTTAACCACAACATGCTTAAAAAATATATCATATACCTGTTTCTGTTCATCTCAGCGCTTACCAAGGTAAGCGCTCAAGATGACAATCCATTCATCACTTATGATGTACCTTCTCAGAACCTATTGAAATTCAACAGATTCTTACTGAATCCTACATTTTCAACAGTTAGAGAGGATAAATCATATATCAACTTATTACACAGAAATCAATCGGCTACCTTTAACGATAACAACCAAACTTATTTCTTGAGTTATAGTGGTCGTATGAGTGATAGAACGGGTTTAGGTCTTAGCTTATATTCACAACAATCTGGAGCTATATCTAACTATGGTATATTAGCAAACTATGCATATGGAATTAAATTAAGTGATAAAAGTAACTTTACATTTGGAGCCAACTTTTCTTATTATAGAAGTGGGTATGACAGTAGTAGAGGAAATACAGTAGATCCGGATGATCCTTTATTAAGTGGGTTGCAGAATAGTAATTTAATTTCTTTTCAACCCGGTTTTAACCTTTCTTATGGTAGGTTTGACTTTGGAGTATTTGCAGAAAACTTATTTGATTATAATATTAAAACCAATGAATCTGTCACTGAATTTGGTGCTAAAACATATTCTGGTCACTTACAATATACCTATCCTTTTGATTCTGGTGATGGTGTATTAGAAGGTGCGCGTTTAATGCCTTTATTACGTGTAAAAAAAGGTGGAGAAAAATATGAGGTTGCCGGAAAAGACTTTATTCTTGGCGGAAGTTTAATCTTAGATTTACCAAAACTAGGTTGGGCACAAGCAGGCTATGATAGCTACTATGGTGCAGCTGCAGGTATTGGTTTTAACTTAAACAAAAGAATCTCTATTGGTTATACGATGGAGAAAGGGCTATCTAATACTTTTAATGATTTTGGCCTTACTCACGAAATATCTTTTGCCTATTCTATTACTCCTAATCTTACAGAAGATAGAGTATTGTTAGAAGATTCTGATGAGTTAGCAGATATAGAAGAATTGAAAAAAGATGTAGAATCGCTTACTTCTAGAGATGAAGAAATAGAAAAGTTAAAAGCAGCATTGTCAGAAAACGATGAAATTGTGGCAGAACTTATGTTTCGTCAAGATTCTATTGAAGCTAGTAGAAATAGTGATTTAGAGCGTCGTTTTGATATGGTGATGCGTATGGTACGTAGAGAAACCAATGGCGAAAATCCTGATTTAGAGGAAAAAGCAAAACAACTTTACTTATTGAATAACTTAAAAGAAAGAGATGCCACTCAAGTAGCTTCAAATACTACCAATGCCGAAACAGATCCTACGGTACGGACCGATGGTACTGAAAAGTACAATAATCCAAATGGTATAATTAATCCTTCTCAAGGGAAAGATACAGATGCTTTAGTGCAAAACATTAAAAATTCTGTTGATACTTCTAATGATGGTACAACAACTGGAACTTCTGGAACAAATGGAACTACTCGTGCAAACGGAAGCAACACGGCAACAGATGCTACCGCTTCAAATACTACGGATGCAACAAATGGAAGCATAAAAACGCCTAAGCAAACCCAGACTACAGATGCTATTGCAAAGACAGATTATATAAAGACTCCTAAAACAAATACCACACAATCTGGGCAAACCAAAGATGCTTTTACAGAAATTGCTAAAAAGAATAATATTAAGAGTAGAAAGTTTAGAAACTTAGAAGGCGTAAATGATGGTTACTATGTTGTTGCTAATGTATATAAAAGCGAACATTACATGAACAAGTTTATAGACGAACTTAAAGCCAAAGGGATTAATGCAGATTACTTTGAAAATAAGAACAATGGTTTAAAGTATGTGTACTTAATTCATGAAGATTCTTGGGACAACGCACTAAGCTCTTACAAGTATGAAAAAGAAGCGAATTACACGGGCGATTTATGGATTATGAATGTAGATAATGATAATTATACAGATACGGCTTATGCAAACAACTCCACTAGATTAAAAGAAAAATCAGCAAAATATAATAATGTTAATTTAAGAAAGAATGTCATAGAGAAAGATAATGTTGCAGCTACAGGAACGCCAGCCTATAAAAAATATAATTTAAATGGGGTAGATGGGGGTTATTACATTATCGCCAATGTTTTTGCCAGCCCTAAAAACGCTAATAATTTCGTGAAACTTTTAAATTCAAAAGGCCTAAATGCAAGTTACTTTATCAACCCAGAAAACAATTATCGTTACGTTTACCTTAAGAAACACGGTTCTTGGAATAATGCTTTAATGTCTTATTATTCAAAAATAAATAATGCATACGACCAAAAAATGTGGATCATGAAAGTAAGTTCGGGCTTACTCACATAATAACACAAAACAAAAATATATAAAGGCTTTCAGGTTACTTCTGAAGGCCTTTTTCTGTGTTATCAACTTTCAAAAAACATCACTTTTGGTGGCCAAATGGCTTAAAAATTCAAAGCATTAAAATTATGGCTAGAAAGTAGGTTAAAATCAGGGAGACCATCGATAAAATGCAGTACACCACATAAAAATAACAAGCCACAACAATAAATTCATCAACATATCAATTTATATCATATTTGTTATGCAGACCCTTTAGTTGCGCGTAAAAACGTGATTATTAGCAGATTTCAATCCATTTAAACGTGTATTGATCATTTATATACCAAACTAAATAACAAATGAAAACTTTGTTTCAAAAAAGATTATTCTACTTCATTCTATTTCTAGCTTTTTTCAGTATTTGTAATGCCGGCTATAGCCAAGTAGAAGTACCCTTTAGCCCCCGTTTACAAGATGGAGGTAATTCATACGTGAAAATAAAAGGGGATTATACCTTTTTAGCTAATAGTATTCTAAATAGAAGAGATAACTCCAACACGGCGAATGATCCATATAACGGAGGTTCAAACAATAACGGATTCCATAGAGAATATATCGATATTGATACTGATGCAAGTACATTTAGTTCTAGCAGCTCATCACTATCCTTACCAGATTGTTCAAAAATTTATTATGCTGGTTTGTATTGGTCTGCAAATTACGAACGTGAAGTCAAAAGCACAAGGTACTCATCATTACCAAATGATTCCAGAAGACTAGATTTTACAACGGTAAAATTAAAAGTACCCGGAGGTTCTTATATTGATATAGTTGCAGATACAAATGCAGATCCAGTAGGTGAAGAAGATGATGTAATTTATGACAATGTCAATTTCAATGATTCACCATACGTTTGTTACAAAAACGTAACAAATCAACTACAAGCTTTAGCAGATCCTACGGGTGAATATACCGTTGCAAACATCAGAGCAACAAGAGGTGTGAGTGTAGGAGGAGCAGGAGGTTGGACTTTAGTAATTATCTATGAAAACCCTACATTACCAGGTAGATATATATCTACTTTTGATGGGTATGCTGGCGTTCGCGGAAGTTCTACTGCAGATATAACCGTAAGCGGATTTAACACCATTCCTTCTGGAACCGTAAAAGCTAGATTAGGAGCAAGTGTTGTAGAAGGAGATAGAGGTATTACAGGAGATGCCTTTCAAATAGAAACGCCCTTAAGACCTGGATTTACAAACCTTTCAAATGCTGCTAATAGTTCTACAAATTTCTTTAATTCAAATATAACCATTGATGGCTCAAATGTTACCACAAGGAATATAGCGAGTACCAATACCTTAGGGTACGATGCTGATATATTTCAAATAAGTAATAACGGAAATACTGTAATTGCAAATGATGAAACCTCAGCAACGCTTAGGTTACGAACACAAGGAGATGCCTTTGGAGCATTTCTTGTAACCTTTGGTGTAGAGATCATTGAACCAGAAATTATTCTTGAAAAAAAGGTCACTAATTTATCAGAAACTGTAGATTTAACGGGATCCGGAGTAAATTTAGGAGACAACCTTAAGTATATATTATCCTTTGAAAATATAGGGAATGATGATGCTACAAACTATACCATTCGTGATGTTTTACCTCAAAATGTAACTTTAGATGAAGCAGCTTTGTCAAACTCTGGAAACCTACCTCTAGGAGTTACTTACATCTATGACGCTGCTACACGAACTATCGTTTTTACCATACCAAACAATTTAGTGATAGAAGGGGCTCCCGAAGCATCTATTCGTATGCAAGTTAAAGTAGCAGAAAACTGCTTCGATTTTGTAAATGCATGTACCAACCAAATTCAGAATTTAGCGTATTCTACCTATCAAGGTGTAGACAATAATAATGTAATTAGTGATGATCCAAGTGTTACAGATTTTGATGCTTGTGGTTTTACAACACCTGGAGCTACCAACTTTTTATTAGATGATTTATCTGATTGTGACTTTTCTAGAACGGTACAACTTTGTGGCGAAGACGTGTTACTAAGTGCCGGAGATAATTTTGATGATTACATTTGGTACCGAGATGTTAATGAAAATAATGTCATAGATTTAGGAGTAGATACCGTTTTAAATGATGGCAACCCAGATGGAGATTTAAGTACCTTAACCGTTACAGAACCAGGAATTTATATTGTAGATAAAATTGTTGCAGATCCTTGTAAAGGATTTCAAGAAATTATTACGGTAGAATTCTTTGGAACAACACAAACAAATCCAATCATTGACTTTTTTAATGATAGAAATAGCGATGCAGATATCACCAATGATATTCAAGGAGAAATTTTACGATGTTCCATTGATGGCGAATATTTAGCCAATATTTTCTTATGTGGCTCTACAGATACGGAGCTAATACAAGTCAACATTCCAGATGCGGTAAGTTTAGAATGGCAAGAATTAAATTCTAGTTGTACTTCTTCAGATCCTTCATGCCCTAATAAAGGAAATAGCTGTTATTCAACAGTTGCAACAGGAAATGCATTTACCTTAACAGATACAGGCGATTATAGATTAGTAATCAACTATTTAAATGGATGTTCTAGTCGCTATTATTTTAGTGCCTTTAAGAATGATTTACCAGTAACCACAACTTCAACCGATATTTTTTGTGATACGGACGGAAATATTACGGTGACTAACTTAGGTTCAGGATATGGTTTTGAATTAATCAATTTAGATACCAATAGTATACAAGTACCTTTTAGTGCTAATAATGGCAATAGCTTTGATATTGATGTAGCTGGTAATTATAGAGTGGACATCCGTCAATTAGATGCTTCAGGAAATCCAATTGCAAATTCTTGTGAGTTTCAATCGCAAGAAATAGGAATTAGAGACCGGGACTTTACAGTTAATTTATCTACCACACCAGAAAACTGTTATGTCTTAGGAACGATAACAATTCAAACCTTAAATGTAAGAGCTAATTATAGCTATGACTTAAGGTTTAATGATGGAACTACGCATCCTTATGGAACAGGAACACGTGTAAATCTTGTTACAGCACAGACCACCAATAATTACACCTTTAACAATTTAAATCCTGATGATTATACCGTAATTGTTACTACCCAAGATGGATGTACTGACACTCAAAATATTACGGTTACAGCGGTAGAAGATATTGCATTAGCTGCAGTAACAACACAAAATATAGGCTGTACCCCAGGAACTGTTCAACTTACGGCAACTGGTGGTTTCATAGATCCCGAATATACCTATGCGATATGGAGTAAAGATGGCACTGAACTTTATACGGACATTAGTGATATTCCTGCAAGTAATTTTCAAACAACAGATATTTTTGAATTTGGATATACCACAACAGGTGGTCCTACCGAGACTGACACAGATGCACCATATGTATATACCAAAGTCCCCAATGAAGATGGTGTGTATACATTCGTTGTTGTAGATGCAAATGGGTGTTATATAGAATCCAATAGCGTAACAGTAGAGGATCTTGGTAGCATGACCATTAGCATTACAGATGATTCTCCAGTAACCTGTAGCGGAAACAACGATGCGAGTATTACCATAAACACCACCAATGGCGTTGGTCCATTTGAATATAGTATTGATGGTGGAACATCAACTCAAGATACTCCAAACTTTGTTGGTTTAGGAGCGGGTACTTATGATGTTGTTGTTACAGATAGTTCTGGTTGTAATATAACTGAAACACATACCATAACAGAAACTGCAACCTTATCTGCTTCTGCAGGTGTTTCTAGAGACGTTACCTGTGATCCTGCAGGTGCAGAAGTACGTATTACCAATGTTGTTGGTGGTCAAGCGCCATACACCTATAGTTTTAATGGTGGAACAATTTTTGGAACGGCAAGTACTGCTATACTTCCTCCAGGAAACTATAATACCGTAGTGGTAAAAGATGCTCTTGGGTGCGAATTTGCAATGGATGTTTACGTAGAAGATTATCCTGTAGAACCTGTAATAACTCCAGTAGTAGATTACAATTGCGATGGTTCAGGAAACATAACTTTAAACTCAGATATTAGTACGTATAATTATACGTATGCTATAGATGGTGTGTTAAATACTCCAGATGCTGACTTAAATATTTTCTCAGATATAGCTGCAGGTACCTATACAATTACTACAAATTATACCTCTCAAACACCTCCAACACCAAGTTTATTATTGGTAGAAAATTTTGGCTCTGGTTCCACTACTTCTAGCACAAATACTGTTGGATATACGTATGAAGATCAAACGGGAAATGCACCAGGAGATAGTAATAGTAATATTGATGACTATGAATATACCGTAACAAGTCAGCTTGTTGCTCCTTACGGTACATGGATTAACCCAGTAGACCATACTACCGGTACCAGAACAGGTAATGGCCGTTATTTAGTTATTAATGTTGGTACACCAGCTACCGGACAAGTAATTTATACAAAAACCATAAATGATATTATTCCAAACCAACCTTTAAGAGTTTCGTTATGGATACTAAACCTCTTGAAAAGTACTAGTTCTGGATTGGATCCTAACTTAATAATTGAAGTACAAGAAACGGGCACAGGAACTCCTGTCCAAACCATATATACCGGAGATATCGCTAAAAATACCGGCGCGAGTGATTGGACTGAATTTTCAGTAGATTTAAACCCAGGTAGTAATACCACATTAGAATTTGTTATAAGAACAGATAAAGTGGGTAATGATGGTAATGATTTAGCTATTGATGATATAGAAATTTTTCAAATACCAGAGGTATGTGAATTGTTTGTAGAAAACTTAGTAACTGTTGAGGATGATAAAGCTTTTGAAGCAAATTACCTATCTTCTACCAACGTAACTTGTTTTGGAGATACCAATGGTACCATCACTTTTGAAGTAGCAAACTTTGATCCTACTACTGGATTTGAGTATACTACAGATGGTGTAAATTATACTACATCGTTAGTTTCTCCAGTAACCACACCACAAGTATTGGGTGCTGGTGTAGCCACTATTGATATTAGAAAAGTAGATGATGTTACGTGTGTTCAACAAATAACTAGAACAATTACGCAACCAACCGCTGTGAATACCACAGCTGTAGTGTCAAATCCTTTTACCTGCTTAAATACAGGAGCTACCATTTCTGCAAATGCAACAGGAGGTACTCCAACTTATGTATATCAATTAGAAGATACCGCAGGAACAATTATAGGAACCTATGATTATGCGACCAACGGTACTAATAAAATATTTACAAATGTTACCGCTGGTGATTATATAGTTAGAGCAAGAGACAATAGTGGTTGTGAAGATCCTATAAATACTGCTATTACGATTACAGCACCAACAGCATTAACATTTACAGCAGCTCCTTCTGTTTGTTATTCTGGAGCTAGTGACGGAACTATTACCGTAAATGCTTCCGGAGGTAATGGCGGTTTATTATTTAGTATTGACAACGGCCCGTTTGTAGCACCAACACCTACCACAGCCAGTTCATATGTATTTAACAACTTAGCTTCAGGAACGTATATCATCAATGTAAAAGATGAATTAGGGTGTACAACAACTCCTAAAAATATTACTATTGCCCCAGAATTAAGTGTTACAGCTTCGGCTAGTGCTATTACTACGTGTGCTTCAAGTACGGATGTTACTATTACCGCTACGGGTGGTGATGCTAATTATGTCTATGCTATTGTAACAGATGGGGTAACTCCTGTAGCTGGTGATTTTGCTGTAACTAATCCTATCGCTATTGCTGCAGCAGGTGATTATGATGTATATGTACGTGATCATGCAGGGGCAACGGGATTCTGTTTCGATATGTTTGATATTACCATCATCAAAAATGCACCTATTGCCATCACAGAAACACTAACAGATGTTACTTGTTTTGGTGGGAATGATGGTGCTATTGCTTTAGCAGTAACTGGTGGGAATGCACCATATCGTTATAGTATTGATAATGGAACTTCTTATCAAACGACATCTTCAAACTTTCCAAATTTAGCAGCTGGAACCTATCAAGTGTTAGTTCAAGATGCCGATTTATGTACACAACCCTTAAGTGTTGTAATAAACGAACCTAATGCAATTACTGCAGAAGCCGTTCAAACAAAAGACTATACCTGTTTACCTGTCGGTGAAGCAGAAATAACAGTAGGAAGCATAACCCCAACTACTGGTGGTTCTGGTGATTACCAATACAGTATTAATGGAGGAACTTGGACTGCTTCAACTACCGGTGGAACTGTATTTACAGGATTAACCGATGGAACTTATACCATTCGTGTAAGAGATGCAGCAGCAACTACCTGTGTTGTTACTTTAAGTGATGTTATTATTGATCCATTACCAATTGCACCAACATTAACAAGTAGTGTAACTTACAACTGTGAGGGAACAGGAAATATAACCATCAGTCCTTTTGATGCTTCTTATACCTATTCAATTGATGGAGCAACACCACAAACAGGAGCTACAGCAAATGTATTTAATACTATTGCAGCAGGAAACCATACCATTGAAGTAAACTACGGAAACGAGTGCACCACACAAATTATAGTGAATGTAGCTAGCGGTAGAGCTTTTACAGCTTCTATTTCTACACCCATAAATATTACTTGTTTTGGAGAAAGCAATGGAGGGTTTACTATTAATGCTTCTAATTTTGGAGCAGGTGGATTTGAATATTCTTTAGACGGTACCAATTTTTCAGGTCCGTTTACAAGCGCTGAAACCGTTACCGGTTTAACTGCTCAAAACTATTCAATTACCGTTAGAGATTTTAATAGTCCAACAACATGTACTATTCCTTTAACACAAGATCTTACACAGCCTAATGCGATTACAGCAACTGCTAGTATAACAACACTGTTTACTTGTGCTAATACGGGTGCAACAATTACAGCAGTAGCTAATGGAGGTACTCCAACATATACCTACCAATTAGAAACTAATTCAGGGTCAGTAGTTAGAGCATACCAACCTACAGCTACATTTAACAATGTACCTGCCAATGCAAGTGGTGAAAATTATGTGGTACGTATCTTAGATAGTAAAAATTGTACCAATGTAACCTTACCAGCAGTAACCGTAGATGCTCCAGAAGTACCTACGTTTACCGCAACTCCTACAGCTTGTTATTCAGGAGCTAATGACGGTACCATACAAGTAGATATCACCTCTATACCTGGGAATGAAAATTTCCAATTCAGTATCAATGGTGGCACATGGATTACTCCTTCTCCAGTGAGTGCAACAACCTATACCTTTACAGGTCTAGCGAATGGATCATATACCATTGATGTAAAAGATGGTTATGGTTGTGATGCCTTACAAGAAACAGTGGTATTGAGTCCACAATTAGTAGTAACCACCACTGTTGTAGATGTTAGTTCATGTAATGATGGTAGTATTACGGTAAATGCTACGGGTGGGAATGGAACATTAGTATACGCTATCGTTCCTGCCAATACTGATCCTACTGGATTATATACAACATCAAATAGCTTAACGGTAACCAATGCTATGGCAACGGCTAATCCTGCTGGTTATGATGTGTATGTGCTTGATAATAATGGTGTGAGTTCTTTATGTTCGTATACGGAAGAAGATATCATCGTCAATACGGCAGCCACATTAACTATTTCCGGAACGCCAACAGATCCTGAATGTTATGATGGTTTAGGTTCTATTGATGCTCTTGCTGCTGGTGGAAACATGCCATATACCTATGCCTTAACAGATTTATCTCCGGCAGATGGTATTGATTACAGTGTAAGTTATTCGAACATCAACTCAACAACAAATGCTTTTAATGGAATTGGTGCTGGTGATTATGAAATCACGATAACCGATGTTAATGGATGTGCTGTTACTTCAACCACAATAACCATTAATAATGCAGTTGAAATTACGGCTGATATTGCGCCTTTATTACCTGTAAATTGTGATGATCCAGATCCTTTATTATATGGATTTGAATTTATAAATGTAGTTACTCCAACTGGTACAATAGAATATAGCGCTGATGGTGGTACAACTTGGCAGAACTCCAACGAATTAAGAGGTTACCCTTCTGGAACTGCAGTTAATCCATCTATTCGTGTTACCCTAGCAAGTGGTACAATTTGTCAAAAAGATTTTGATAGATATATTATTCCTTATCCTTTAGATAGCTTAGATATTACCTTATTTCCACAAATACTAGATTGTAATGATTTACAGGTTACTGTTAGAGGTAGTAATGGAGATGATACAAACGGATATAGATATACATATACAGATGATCCTGCTAATTTTGGAACATCCACACCTGTATGGACTGCAAGGATTCCTGCAGGAACATCTCATACATTTGCTAATATTGATCCTGCAACACCTCAACTTCCTGGATTACCTTTATTAGTACCAGGTAGAACCTATGTGTTCTACGTTGAAGATACTGCTGGTTGTATTAGACAAAGTAATGTTAATGTTAATGATGTTGTTACAAATATTCCAATTGAAATTACTACTGAAGTAATACCAAGTTGTTTTAATACTACTCCAGGTGTTGGCAATGGTGAAATAACATTTATTCTTAACCCAAGTGCATCAAGTACACAAATGCGATGGGAAGTGTACCAATTAGGAAATTCAAGTCCTATTGCGGTTAGTGGTGCTATTGTTCCTTCCCCCGCTAGTAATGTCCCTTATAACAATACTATTACCGTTCCTGGTTTAGCCGAAGGAGAATATTATATAGAAGTTTGGCAAACAGATGGAACCACAGATTCTTGTAGAGGTGGTAGTGAAAATGTTTTAATAGATCAACTTAGAGAATTAACTGCAACCGCTGCGCCAACAAGAGATATTTCTTGTAATTTACCTGGTTTAATTACGGTAAGTAACATTCCTGGAGGCGGTGGAGCTCCGTACACTTTTGATGTAACTGGTCCTGCTGGATTTACAGCAGTAACTGGCTTAACAAGTAATCCAATACAAATACCTGTAAATTCTCCTGCTGGAGATTATACTGTAACCTTAAATGATCAGTATGGATGTCCAGTAACACTAGCTCCTGTTACCTTAGGATTATCTCCTAATCCAACAATTGCAGTAACACAAGATAATTGTGCTGCTCCAATAAGCCTTACAGCTACAGGGACTTCAGCCGCTGGAAATTTACGTTATGCTATTGTTGCTGCAGGTGATCCTATGCCAACAAACTATTTAGATAATAATGGTTTATTTACCAATGTTACTCCTGGAACCTATGATGTTTATGTAATTGATGGTAATGGTTGTACCGCAGTAGAGCCTGCCTATATTGTAAACCCTGTGTTATCGGCGAAAGCAGAATTAACTAAATTACTAGATTGTACCGGCACGCCTGATGCAACTATTACGATAGAAGCCTTAACAGGTTCAGGAAATTATGACTATTCCATTTCAGGTGCGGCAACAGTTACGCAAACCACTTTAACAAGTCCGTTTGCTTACGATGCCTCTGTAGCTGGTGATTATGTAATTACTATTTATGATACCGCAACGCCTAATAGTACTAATTGTAATAGAGTGTTTACAGTAAACGTTCCTGTTAGAGTGGAACCAGTAATCAGTGCAACAGCTGCTACACCAATAACGTGTATTGGTGATAATGATGGTACTATAACCATTACCGCAGTAGATAATGGAACAGGTCCTTATACTTTTGAAATTACCTCTTTAGATGGTGTTGCAACAAGTATTGCACCAACAAGCTTTACGAATACCACTGCAGAATTTACAGGACTTGTGCCAACAACAACTGCAGATGGGTACGTGGTAACCGTTACAGGTGATGCTACGACAAATGCTTGTACAACAGATAGCGCTGCCATATTAATTGCAGAACCTGCAGCCGTGGTCGTAACTATTGATCCATTGGTAGATGTAGTACAGTTTACCTGTACACCAAGTACAAATACCGAGAACAATGCAAGTATTACAGTAAATTCAGTAACTGGTGGTTCCAACAGTTTTGTACGCTACGTATTTGTAAATAATGCCACTCCTGGTACTCCAGTTCAAGACGGTAGTAATGCATCTTATGTTGAAACCAATAGAGCAGGAGGTACCTATACCATTTCTGTTTACGATGATAACGGATGTATTGGAACTGCAACAGCAACTATTGATGCTTTTGATGAGTTATTAACTGCTGATGCTATTATTTCTAGCGCTATTACGTGTAGTCCTGGAAATGATGGAGAAGTAACTATTAATGTTACCTCAACCACCAATGACGTTTCTAAATTTGAATATAGTATAGACAATGGTGCCACATGGCAAACGAGTCTTTCTCACACCAATCCAGAAATATTTACAGGATTAGGCGTGGGTACGCATAACTTCTTAGTAAGACATACGGATACCGATTGTGAACTATTTACATCCATAAATATTACAGATCCAAATACATTTACCATAGCTACTCCGGTAACTACAGATGTAATATGTATAGGAACTGCAACAGGAACTGCAACGTTTACAGTCGCTGATGCTACGTACACTGGTACTTATTCTTGGGAAGTATTTGATGATAATGATACCCCTACAAACTATTTAGATGATACCTCTGTGCAAACAGGTACTTCTGCAGATTTCACAGCAACAGCTTTACTTGCTGGTGGATACTATGTAACCTTCTCTCAAGATGGCGTGCCTACTTGTGATAATAGAGAGCCATTTAGTATTGCAGAACCTACAAATGCTTTAGCGGCAGGTACTCCTATTGCATCGCCTATTACTTGTGTTCCAGGTAGCGATGGTAGTATTGAAATAGTTAATGTTACTGGCGGATGGGGTGGCTATGCATACTATGTAAGTACTACAGCCAATCCAGATCCAACAGATGCAAGCAACTATGTGGCTACTCCTAAGTTTGAAAACTTAACAGCAGGTTCTTATGAAATTTGGGTGATTGATAGTCGTGGTTGTTCTTTACAATTAGCAGACATCACTTTAAGTGTACCAACTGCGATTACGGCAGACCTGCAATTAAACAATGAAAACTGTTCTAATTTTGAAGGAGAAGTACAAGTAATTAACCAAGCAGGTGGTCAAGGAACTAACTATAGCTACCAATTACAACGTTTTGATGGTACTGCTTATGTAAACGTAAGACCTATACAAACTACAGCTACCTTTAGCAACTTAGGAGCTGGAGAATATCAAGTAATCGTTAGTGATCAATGGGGTTGTTTTGCTCCAACTGCAAATGCTATTACGTTATACGAAGAAATGGTGCCTTTAGCTACTATTGTTAAAGCTATCGATTGTACGGTAGATCCTGGTGGACAAATCACCATATCACAAACAGGAGGTAACGGACCTTTTAACTACACAGGAACATTCCCTGACGGAACGCCCTTAACAGCAAATACAGACGGAATCTTCTCTGCTCTAACACAGAACGGAACGTATTCTTTCACTATAACAGATGCAACATTATGTTCTGTAGCTATTAGTCAAACACTAGAAGCTGCCGTTATTCCTGCAACACCAACTATTGATGCCTTTACCAATGTAACGTGTTTCAATGCAGCAGATGGAACCATCTCTGTAAGTATCTTGGCGAATGGTTTTGATCCGTATACTTTCCAAATTACAAGTATGGACGGTGCCGTAGCCACGATTAATCCAACAAGCACAACTAATACAAGTGCTGTATTTACAGGATTAGCAAATACTACAGGAACAGGATATGAAATTACGGTGACAGGTACCAATAGCTGTACAACGACAATTACACAAACCATAGCACAACCTGCGGCTGCATTAACTGCTGGAACTCCAACAGTATCTCAGTTTAATTGTACTACTGGAAACACAACGAACTATGCAACTATAGATCTTACCGGATTAGTAACTGGTGGTTCTGGTAACTATGTACGTTACGTTTTTGTAAATGATGCTACTCCTGGTACACCAGTACAAGATGGCAGCAACGCAAATTATATAGAAACCAACTTAGCAGGTGGTACGTATACCATAACGGTGTATGATGATATGGGTTGTTCAGATATAACCACAGCAACGATCACTCCTTTTGTAGGAATAAGTACGCCTACAGTAGTTATAGATAATACCGTAACCTGTAACGGTAATGATGAAGATATTACAGTAGGTGTCACCATCACACCAGCAACTGCATTACCTAATTTAACTTATGTGGTTACTAGTGCTAACGGATATACTCAAACTAGAAACACAACGAATAGTTCAGAATCGTTTGTTGGATTAGGAATAGGAAACTATACCATTACAGTTACCAATAATGATACAGGATGTTTTGTAAGCACAACACATAGTGTAAAAGATCCTAAAGTTATAGAAATAACTGCGGTAAAAGTTACCGATGAAACCTGTATCAATGATGGTATAAATGGTGGTAGCTTTAACGTTACTATAGCCAACTATACAGGAGGCTATGATTACCAAGTATTCTTAAGTAATGGCACTGCATATTCTGGAATTTTATCAGGAAATACAGGTACCGCACTTGTTATTGATGATTTACCAGGAGGTAGTTATTATGTACAGATTACAGAAACAGATGCTACAAGTACCTTATGTGCTGATAATTCTAACGTAGTTACAATCAACGCACCTGAATTTCCTATTACAGCAGTAGTTAGTGAACAAGCTAATGTAAGTTGTGATAATGATAGGGGTAGTATTTTAGTAGATCCTTCAGGAGGAAAAGGGCCTTATACAATTACGATAGCTTCTGCTACACAAACATTTACACAAGTAGGTGTACAGGCGTATATCTTCACAGGCTTATCTGCTGGCAATTTTGCAATTACTATTACCGATGCCCTGGGTTGTGTTAATGATACCTATTCTCAAACACTAGTGCAACCAGCACCATTAGTAGCAGCCATTTCTGCAGATATTGCTTTGGAGTGTTATGGTGATGATACTGGTTTTGTAACTGCTACAGTTACTTCTGGCGGACTTGGAACTTTACAATATCGATTAAATACTTACGATCCAACAGGAACTGTAATTGTAACGACTTCTGCAGCGCAGACGTCAAATACCTTCTTAGGATTATTCTCAGGATTGTACAGCATATCTGTTTTTGATACAGTAAGATGTTTTACGGAAACACCTATTGCAACCATTACAGATCCTGTAGATGTTTTTGGTTCATTGACCATGACACAATCTATCACATGTGTAGATGATTTAGAATTATTATTAACAGCAAATGGAGGAACTGCACCGTACAGTTTTAGTACAGATGGTACCACGTTTACTGCTTTTAATAATGGTAATGAACATATTTTTAATGCCCTACCTTCTGGTAACGCAGGTGCAGGAACGTATAGATACTATGTACAAGATTCATTTAACTGTACTTCTACACTTTCTAATGAAATACAAGCAGATCCTGTAGCACCAATTACTATAACTGTAGATGAAACTGCTGCAACAATTAGTTGTAACGGTGATAGTTCTGCACAGTTAATTGCTAGAGCAAGTGGTGGATTAGGAAATTATTTCTATGAATTATTAGATACCCCGGCAAGTACCACACCACTGCAAGGACCTAATACTAATGGAATCTTTAGAAACTTAGCCGCTGGGAATTACTACATTAAAGTAACTAGTGAAGATTGTGAAGAAACCACCACGGTAATTACTATAGCAGAACCAACGCCTTTAGTATATACAGATGATTATACTGCGGTAATTTGCGCGGGAGATACGAACGGATATATTAATGTTTCGTTAGCGGGCGGATCTGGTGATTATATCTATGCTATTTCTCCAAACTTAGCACAGTTTGATACTATCAATTCATTCACAGATCTAGCGCCAGGTACCTATACGGTTATTGCGCAAGACAAAAACGGTTGTTTTGTACAAACAGAGTATACTATTACTGCGGCAACACCGATAGTGATAGATGCTACCCCTACAGGAGAAACTTGTTTAGGTAGTGATGACGGTACCATAGATTTAATTCTTTCAGGTGGTACTGCTCCGTATAGTACACGATTAGAAAATACAAGCTATGTTGCAGATATGATCAGATATACTGATTTACCTTCTGGAATACATACCGTGTATGTCCTAGATGATTTAGGTTGTGAAACAAGTATTGAGGTGACAATTGCCGAAGGTGTAAACCTAAAAGCAACCGTACTTCCTGTATATGAATGTACTGGAGATACTCCAACTAATTATTTAGCAGTAACGCATGAAGATACAAGTGTAGAAGGTTTAGCCTTATATCAATTAGATGATGAAAATTCTGCTGATGTACGTCTAGAGCCTAATTTCACAAATATTGCGCCTGGAACACATACGTTGATTATCTCTTTAAATGGTTGTATAGAAATAATACCATTTACGATAGCAGATTTTGATCCGCTAGTATTGAGCTTAGAAAATAATAATATCAATGAAATTACAGCAATTGCTGCTGGTGGAGATGGTAATTATACTTTCTATTTTGGTGATAAAAACAATGAAGAAGACAATACAATGTACATCAATGAATCAGGTACATACACTGTAACTGTTGTAGATGGTAATGGTTGTGAGGCCATTGCAAGCATTGAAATGGAATTCATAGATATTGAAGTTCCAAACTTCTTTACACCAAATAATGATTTACAAAATGATACCTGGATTCCTGAAAATTTAGAAGGCTTCCCTAATATACTAATGATCATTTTTGACCGTTATGGTAGAGAGGTTTATAGAATGGGTGCAAACGACCCAGGATGGGATGGCCTTTACCAAAACACTGAGCTCCCAACAGGTGATTATTGGTACATAATAAAGTTACAAGGTGAAAACGATGAAAGAGAATTTGTCGGACATTTTACCCTGTATAGATAAAAAATTAACCTACAAGTGCAATGAAAAAAATTGGAATTACTTTAGTGCTCTGTTTGTGCAGTTTATTTGCAAAAAGCCAAGAGTTAAACTCACCTCAACTCTCGCAGTATTTAGCAGACAATCCGTTTGTGCTATCACCTACCTATGCAGGTATTGGTGATCACGTAAAAATACGTATCAACGGACTTACACAGTGGGTGGGTATTGAAGATGCCCCAGATACACAATCTTTAGCAGCAGATATGCGTATTGGTAATAGATCTGGTGTAGGTATCTTTTTATACAACGATAGAAATGGTTATACCAAACAACAGGGGGCACGACTTTCTTTTGCGCACCATTTAACCTTAGACAGGTATGATGATGAATTTTTATCCTTCGGTTTATCCTATAACTTTAATCAATTTAGAATAGACATTCAAGAATTTGTTAACGCTGGTGGAGATCCTGGTGTTACAGATGATAGATCTACAGCAAACCATAACTTTGATGTTGGGGTGTTGTATAGAAAAGATAAATTCTATGCTAGTTTAAATGCATCTAACATTTTAGATAAAGATTTATCTGGGTTTAATATTAACTATGAGCCAAATCGTTTAAGAAATTATTATTTATATACAGGCTATAGATATAAGAAAAGTAAGAATAGTGATCTTGAAATAGAACCTTCTATTTTATATAAAATGTTTGAAAGTGATGGCCGTTCTGAAACGGATATGAACTTAAAATTTAGATTTTATCAATATGAAGATTACTACTATGCAGGAATCAACTATCGTTTTTTAAATGACCAGATTGGTAAACCTTTATACATAGCTCCTATTGTGGGTCTTAAAAAGAACAATTTATACTTTGGATATTCTTACCAAATACAATTAAATGAAATAACGAATTATAGTACCGGTACGCACGTAGTTACTTTAGGAGTAGATTTATTCCAAGGATTGAGTAATTGTAGATGTACATATTAACATGCTAAAACCTTATTTTTAGAACTACAAGTTTTAAATTTACCAAAAATTATACAGACAGGTGGGTAAAATAAGTGTTAGTAATATTAGAGTGTACGCCTATCACGGGTGTTTAAAAGAAGAAAGTATCAATGGTAGTGATTATCGGGTAGATGTAGAAGTAGAAGCAGATTTAGCGAAAGCAGCACTTTCAGATCATTTAAAAGATACGGTAGATTATGTGTTGATTAATTATATTGTTAAAGAAGAAATGGCCATAAAGTCAAAACTTTTAGAACATGTAGCCAAACGTATTCTAGATCGAATTTTTAAAGAATGTAGTACAGTAGATTCTGGTAATGTTACGGTATCTAAAATTAACCCTCCAATTAACGGAGATGTTGAAATGGTTTCGATAAACTTACAATTAAGTCGATGAACTACACTCTTAACCGATAGGATTACGCATTAAATATTCAGACATTTGTACCACAGATATGGCATTGTGGTCGAATTGGATAGACAAAGTTCCGCAAGAACTTTCATAGTGGTTCGAGTCCACTCGATGCCTCAAAAAAGAACGCTGAAATAGGTTTATTTAGCCTTATGTTCACTCCATAAAAGCGAAAAAGAAAGCTCTAAATTTTTTCAAAGAAAGATTTAGAGCTTTTTTGTACTAAAAAAAGAATAAACATTGTAATAATTAATTTCTATTGTCATTAATTTTTGTAAATTTGCAATCCTAAATTGGCATTGTGGCCGAGTGGCTAGGCAGAGCTCTGCAAAAGCTTGTACAGCGGTTCGAATCCGCTCGATGCCTCTTCAAAATCCTCTTCTTTCATTAGAAGAGGATTTTTTGTTTTATAAATAGTGTACTTCCCTAAGTCAAAAATATCTTTTTTATAGAGCACAACTTCCCTGATATTCCATAAAAGAAAGAGAACAATAAGGTAACAAAACCTTTTGAAGCTTACTAATACTAAAGAAACTTCTACATATTACAAATTTTTTAATTCTGCCTTCAAATTTTTTATCGCAGTTGTTTCAAATTGTGCTTTAAAGAAATCAGTTTTATAAATAGCCTCTAAATTCAACATATTCATCAATACTTTTTTTCTTCCTTTGCGATACATAAAATCGGGATAGATATAATATTCCTTTCGGATAGCTTTGGCATAAGTAAGATAATTATCAGGCTTTTCTCCTAGCACAGCCAAATCTAAATCTAATAGAATATTAGTATCATTATCATCAGATAGCAAATGCTCTTTCGTAGCTTCAATAAGATCCATAACCTCCGTAATAGCCTCAAAAGATGTTTTTGAAATCATTTTTTTAAAATACAAGGCACTTTGATGTTCATTATCACTTCTGGTAGTACTATAAATACTATCATGATAATAAATAGCAAATAACATGGCATCTAAATTTTTTACTTCAGATTTTACGGTAGCTAAGCAACGAAACATGTATGCCAAATGTTCTAGATTGTGATAATGTCTAGAAGCAGCACTGTATTTAAGTTTGAGTGCTGCCCAACAGGTTTTGGCATAAGACTCATCATCCGTATAGCATTTCATCAAATTAAAAAAATCATCTTCCATCCTACCTTATTTTTACGATACTATAAGTTGCTATCTTTTCTACCACCAATCCACCTAAAATATCCCTCAGTACACATTTTAAGTCGCTCTAAGCAACTTTTAGAATTAATCTTACTCAGTAGCTGATTCTATTTTAGTAAATAAATCAAAGCTACTTAAATAGATTATAGATGTATATGCGCTGCTTTTATCTCCTCATAGATACGCTGGGTATATACCGTAGCACAATTCTCTGCAATACCATAGGTGATGATGGCCCCAGCAAACAATTCTAACTCCGTTTTATTTTTACCAGAATGTACATCTAATTGTAAAGAAGTGGGGGTTGTTGGTGGAAAAGTAGCTGCCTTTTCAAAAACTTTCTGAATAATATCAGCTGCTAGAAAAATATCTTTTTTAGCAGCAATAGCCTTTATTTCTTGCATAATTTGGGTAGCTTCTTTTTTCTGAGAAGCCTCAGTACATACTGCACCAATAGAAGAATTGTGTTTAGCAGATACCAAACCAAAACTAGCGATAAAGATAAATTTTGACCAGATAGCACTCAGCGCATTCTCTTTTAATTCAAAATCGATAGTACTTTGTTCACATACAGCTAATACCCAATCTAAATTTACGGACATATGTGCGGCATCTTTACCAAAAATTAATTTTCCAGCGGCACCTTTATGGGCAACAATACCTTTTTCTTTGATATGTGAAGCCACATACACGCAAGAAGGTAAAATAGTATTGTTTGGTAGTAGTGCCCGGATACGATCATAAATATCTGCACCATTCATCATGGGTAGTAAAATAGTGTTGGGCGTAATAACTGTAGAGAGCTGTCTACAAACATTCTCCAAATCATATTCTTTAACGCAGATCAATAGTAAATCAGGATCTTTAATATCTGAAATATGTTCATAAACAGCATCAGGGCGCGTAATAGGTTGTGCATGTTCTGGAGAAAGTAAAGTAAGTCCGTGTTCTTTTACAGTGGTATATGTAGTTCCTCTAGCTACAAATGATACTTTATGTTGTTTATTTATTTCATTAGCCCGATTAATTTTAAATCCAAAATAACCACCAACCCCACCAAGACCAATAATAACTATATGCTTTGTATTCATTTTATTTTTTTTACAAAGATGGATAGGCATTGTTCTTTAGTCACTTGATAAATGACAAGAAATTACATTTTACTAATTTCTTTCCTAATTCTACTTAAACTACTATCTGTAATGCCTAAATAAGAAGCTATAATTTTAAGCGGTACATGCTGAAAAATATGTGGTTGTACTTTTAAAAGATTTAGATACCGTGTTTCTGCTTTCTGACTGGCCATTTCAATTAATCTATCGTTTAATTTATAGTAATTTATAACAAACAATAGTCTACTGAATTCTCTAAATTCTGTGATGTTATGAAAATTAGCCTGTACGTTATCAAAATTAGTTTCCCAAAAAGTACAATCTGTTAATGTTTGATATACTTCTTTGGTAGGTTGTTTTTTAAAGAAAGACAGGAAGTCATTTACAAAACAAGGAGCTGTATAAATATTGGTAGTTACCTCCTCATTATCTTCATTTAAAATATACGAACGTACATATCCCTGTTCTAAAAAATAGGTTTTCGTACTGATGGTATCTTTATCTAATAAAACGGTATTTTTTTCTAAAGTAAAAGGGCAGAAGGTTGCTGTAATTTTTTCTACAACGGGTTCCGGTATGGGAAATAACGAATGGAAATAGGTATTAATATTGGATTTATCCATAGGCTTATTGGTCTGAAATACTCCTCTAGGTTGGTTGTTAATAACTACACTAAAAGTCTATAGTAGTTATTTTTGTTCTGCTTCACGTATTAACTCTATACCTTCTTGAAAGTTTAATTTGTCTTTAGGTAAAAAGCCTTTTGTAATTAATACTAGGCCACAGATAATTAAAATAATTCCTAAGAGTTTCTTTACTAAAAAAATACGTTTTGGAGTAAGTTTCTTACGTAACTGCTTTGCTAATAACATTTTAAAGAGGTCTGTAACAAAATAAGCCCCTATCATAGAACCAAAAAATACCAATATACGATCGCTGTTATTATCTAAACTAGGCCCAACAATGATGATGATCCCTAACCAAAATACAAGAACACCAATATTGATAAAATTAAGAAGAAAGCCTTTTACAAATAAACTCAGATAATCACCGCTGGTAACTTTGACATCCTCATTTCTAAGTTTTACTTGTTTGGTTTTAAAAGTGATAATACCATAAACCAATAATATGACACCACCAAAAACATAGAGTCCTGGCTGATTGCTTAAATTTTCTAGCAATTGAAAGCTACTAAAATAAGCTGCTGTTATAAATATAATATCAGCTAAAATAACGCCTAAATCAAATATTAGGGCAGCTCTAAAACCTTTTGTTGCACTCGTTTCAAGGAGTACAAAAAAAACAGGGCCAATCATAAAGCTTAAAAAAAAACCTAATGGGATGGCTGCCTGTATATCTTCGATCATAAATATCTACATTCTTTTTATGGTTCCTCCAAAAACAGTTTTCTCTTCCATTTTCTTAGGATTCCCATAAACTAAAACTTCTCCTCCTGCTTTTACACTTGCTTTCACATAGTTAACCGCATAAATTTCTGCTTTAGAACCTGCATTTACATTTACGGTAGTAAAATTTGTTTTAAAAGCTTTTCCTTGATAAATACCACCGGTATTGATCATTACATCCTGATTATCAGAAAAACCTGTTGTGGTAATAATACCGCCCGTAACTGTTTTAATTAGCAACTGTTCTACTTGTGTGTTAATCACTAGCTCACCACCTTCTTGAGCTTTAAGCTCTAGTAAATCTTGCTTTATAGCTTCTTTACTGGTAATACGCGCATCTTCATTAACATCAAGAGTAATTAATTCTTCTGTGTAATACAAATCTACGAAAGTTCTATAACCGCTGAAAATTTTACCAATTTCCATTCGTAATTTTAATACACCATCATTATTAATAATTGCTACTTTAGTGGTATTTGCACCCGTTATCACGGCTTTATTAACACTAGACTTTATTAAATTAATAGATAAACCGTCAAAAGCTTTGACGGTTGTAAATTTATCAAGATTTTGAGTAACCTTCTCGTTTTGTGCATGCCCATTAATTAGTGCAAACACTAAGAAAATTACTATAAAATATTGTTTCATTTTTGTTGTTTTTAGGTACTACTAACTAATACTAAACAAATTCTATTCCAAAATGTAAAACCTGACTATTCTGCTTTACCAATCAATGTAAAATCAAGATGTCTTTTTACAAGATCTGTGTTCTTAACCATCACTTTAACTTCGTCTCCTAATTGGTATACAGTCTTGGTACGTTCTCCAATAATAGCATATTCTTTTTCGTCAAAATTATAATAATCGCCTTTTATATCACTGATACGAACCATTCCTTCGCATTTGTTTTCTATAATCTCTACATAGATGCCCCATTCGGTAACTCCAGAAATAACGCCAATAAATTCACGATCTTGATGATCTTCCATGAATTTAATCTGCATGTACTTAATAGAATCACGTTCTGCACTAGCGGCTAAGCCTTCCATATCTGAAGAATGTTTACATTTTTCTTCGTACACTTCTTTTTTAGCGGTAGCACCATTATCTAAATAATGTTGTAACAATCGGTGCACCATAACATCTGGATACCTACGAATTGGTGAGGTAAAATGCGTATAATAATCAAAAGCTAAACCATAGTGACCAATATTGTCTGTGGTATAAATAGCCTTACTCATGGTACGTATGGCAAGGGTATCTACCATATTTTGTTCCCCTTTACCTTTAACATCTTCTAAAAGCTGGTTCAAAGAACTACTTATCGTTTTTTTACTTTTAAAATCAAGCTTGTGGCCAAAACGAGAAATAATCCCATTTAATGCCATAAGTTTCTCTTCATTAGGTTCATCATGAACCCGATATACAAAAGTTTTTTCAGGTTTTTGTTTCCCTATAAACTCTGCTACTTTTCTATTGGCTAAAAGCATAAACTCTTCAATAAGTTTATTAGCATCTTTTGCTTCTTTAAAATAAACACTTTCTGGTTCTCCCTCTGGTGTTAAATTAAAACGTACTTCTACTTTATCAAAAGAAATAGCTCCTGCCGTCATTCTACGAGAACGCATAATTTTTGCAAGTTCATCTAATTTTAAAGTAGCATTTACAACAGCTTCAGAAACTTCATAAGCAGCACCTCTAATAGAAATATCTTCAGGAATGCTTTGTACTTTATTTTCAATAATGTGTTGTGCTTCTTCATAAGCAAAACGCTCATCAGAATTAATAACTGTTCTACCAAACCATTGGTCTATTACATGTGCTTTTTTATCAATCTCAAATATGGCAGAGAAGGTATATTTGTCTTCATGCGGACGTAATGAACACGCATTGTTAGATAAAACTTCTGGTAACATAGGTACTACTCTGTCTACCAAATATACCGAAGTTGCTCTTTCATATGCTTCATCATCCATGACCGTATCTGGTGTTAGATAATGAGATACATCTGCAATATGAATACCTATCTCATAATTTCCATTTTCTAGAACTTCAAAAGATAAAGCATCATCAAAATCTTTAGCATCTCGCGGATCAATGGTAAAGGTTAGCGTATCACGCATATCTCTACGTTTTGCAATTTCTTCTGGTTTTATAGAAGTATCTAGATCATTTGCAAATTGTTCTACTTCTACAGGAAATTCATACGGTAAACCATATTCTGCTAAAATAGAATGTATTTCTGTATTGTGTTCTCCTGGTTTTCCTAATACTTGTGTAATAGTACCATAAGGAGAATCGCCTTTATCTGGCCATTCGTTATATTCTACAATAACCTTATCACCATCTTGAGCATTGTTTATTTTGTCTTTTGGTATAAAGAAATCGGTATACATTCTAAAATCGCCGATACGTACAAAAGCAAATGACTTTTGCATATCTACAATCCCTACAAAACTAGTTTTATAGCGTTTTACAATTTTAGTAACTTCTCCTTCTAATTTCTTCCCTTTTCTACGCGGATAGATGTAAATTTCTACCGTATCCTTGTGAAAAGCTCTGTTTATTTTGTTTACGGGAACAAAAACATCATCATCCATACCTTCAATTATGATGTAGGCATTTCCTCTTCCTGTAATATCAACAGTACCAGTATGATATGTTTTTGTATTCTCTATAGCCTTGTATTTTCCTGGAGAGGTTTCTACAATTCTACGTTTCTCTTTAAGTTGTACTAATCTCTTTATTAAGTCATTACGGTCATTGGCTTCACTAATGTGTATCTTAGCAGCAATCTCTTTGTAATTAAAACTTTTATTAGGTTCCTTTTCTAGGACAGTGAAAATACCTCTTGTAATTTCATTCTTTTTCTGTCCTGAAGACCTTTTCTTTTTCTTCGACATTCAATTCTTTAATTTATCGGAAAATTACAAATTATAATCCATAGGTAGCATTAAGCATTTGTAAAGTCACTTTTTTAAATCTTCTTAGTTATAAACATATATAATATATATACTTTTTCTTTTTTTTAAAATTTAAATAAAATGGTGATTATTATAGTCTGTTAATAACCGATATAAATTTAATTAAGTTTACTTGTTTTGCGTTTATAAATAACTTTATTGACAATTTATACAATTGATTACAATTTTAGAATCAGTTGTTTAAATAGGTTATTAACTAATCTTAATAACTTCTGTGAACATAAAATTATTGATAAGTAGGTGTAAATTTATTGTTAACTACTCGGTTTGAAGTTGTGATATCTTTCAAGTAGATTTTTAGAAGTTTATCGTTGAAATACCAATAACTTTTGTAAACCAGAATTACTATTTAATATCAAAATTTACTAGTTAGTTTTTTTAAGTAGTTTATCAACAATTCTATATAATTACTAAAGGGCTAAGTAACAGCATCTTTTCCTTTTGGTTAAAAAAATGTTGTTAATAAGCCAAAATCTGTGGTGAAACCATAGGTATTTGTACCTTTACGGTATAAATAACAGTGTAATATGAAGATAGCAATAGGCAATGACCATGCCGGTACAGATTATAAATTAGCCATAGTAGGAATGTTAAAATCTATGCATATAGAGGTTAAGAACTATGGTACTGATGGTACTGATAGTGTAGATTATCCAGATTTTGTTCATCCAGTGGCAGAAGATGTAGCTTCTAACGCTGTAGATTTTGGTATCATTATATGTGGTAGTGGCAATGGTGCTTCTATTACCGCTAACAAACATCAAAAAGTACGTTCTGCTTTATGTTGGACGAATGAGATAGTTGCTTTGGCAAGACAACATAATGATGCTAATATTTTAAGTCTTCCTGCACGTTATATATCATTACCGCAAGCTTTAGAAATGGTAAAAACATTTTTAGACACCAAGTTTGAAGGTGGTAGACATGAACGCAGAGTAGAAAAAATACCTTGTAAATAAGAATAGGTATGGGTCACAATCACGCACATGGCCATCAACATAACCATCCAGATCTAAAAGGAAGAAACCTTCTTATATCTATCTTACTAAATATCATTATCACCGTAGCGCAAGTTATTGGCGGTTTGGTATCTGGTAGTTTGTCTTTATTGTCTGATGCGCTGCACAATTTTAGTGATGTCTTATCGCTTATTGTGAGTTATATAGCCACTTTATTTGCAAAAAAAGAAGCGTCTACCAATAAAACATTTGGCTATAAACGCGCAGAGATTATTGCGGCCTTTGTAAACTCTGCTTCCTTAATAATAGTTGCTATTATATTAATCAAAGAAGCTGTAGAACGTTTTTTTGAGGCGCAACCGGTGATTCAATCAAATATTGTTATTTGGCTTTCCTTATTAGGTATTGTGGCTAATGGCTTAAGTGTCTTATTGTTAAAGAAAGACGCTGATAGCAATATGAACATGAAATCTGCTTATCTACATTTACTAACAGATATGTTAGCTTCTGTAGCAGTATTAATAGGTGGTCTAGTCATGAAATTCTATGAATTGTATTGGGTAGATGCTTTGCTTACCTTAATTATTGCATTTTACCTTATCTATGTAGGGTATGATCTTTTAAAAACATCTACGCGGGTACTCATGCTTTTTACTCCTAATACCATAGAAGTTAATAAAATTGTAGAAGCTTTACATAAGATAGATACAATCAAGAATGTACACCACGTACATATTTGGCAATTAAATGAAGACGAAATACATTTAGAAGCCCATATAGATTTTGATACCGATATTCGCTTATCAGAGTTTGATGCTATATTAGAGAAGATAGAGGAAGAGGTGTTCCATAAATTCGGAATTAACCATGTGAATATTCAACCTGAATATGATAAGGTAGATAACAAACAAATTATAGTGCAAGATTAAGCTATGTTACAAGTTCAAGTAAAAGAATTTAAAGATTTAACTACCGTAGAATTGTATGCTATTTTACAATTACGTAGTGAAGTATTCGTGGTAGAACAAGACTGTGTATATCAGGATTTAGATGGGAAAGACTTCAAATCATTGCATATTATTGGGTATCATGAGGAAGATGTAGCGGCTTATACGCGTATTTTTAAAGCAGGCGATTATTTTCAAGAAGCCAGTATTGGTAGGGTAGTGGTGAATCCTAAATACCGAAAAGATGGTTTCGGTAGAGAAATTATGAAAGCCTCTATTGCTGCGGTTAAAACAGCGTATGATGAAGATACTATTCGTATTTCTGCTCAAAAATACCTTTTAAAATTCTACACCTCTTTAGGGTTTCACGTTGTTGGTGAAGAATATTTAGAAGACGGTATTCCGCACATGAACATGATTAAAAATTAGCCTGTTTATAACTTGTTAATTCAACAACAGTTATTGATTTTTCAATGACAGTCCTTGAATTTGTTCTGTCACTTCGAGTGAATTTTATTGTAGCGTTAGCGGAGAAATCATTAGTATCGAGAAGTGTTGATAGCTCCAAAAAGTTCACAATACCCTTCTCCCGTTGGTCGCAGCACTCGAACTGACAGTGTAGTTTCTATTTTGTTTTTTCATGAACGGTTGTTGATTTTTTATTGACGGTTGTTGAAACTGTGTTATCACTCTGAGTGAATTATTTTGTAGCGGTAGCGAAGAAATCATTAGTATCGAGAAGTGTTAATAACTCCAAAAAGTTCATAATACCCTTCTCCCTTTGGTCGCAGCACGCAAACTGACAATATAGTTTCTATTTTGTTTTTTCATGAACGGTTGTTGATTTTTCAATGACGGTTGTTGAATTTCCACTACGCCTAAAA
Source organism: Cellulophaga baltica (assembly GCF_900102165.1). Taxonomy (GTDB): domain Bacteria; phylum Bacteroidota; class Bacteroidia; order Flavobacteriales; family Flavobacteriaceae; genus Cellulophaga; species Cellulophaga baltica. The sequence goes on along the minus strand of NZ_FNBD01000003.1, from coordinate 334,507 downwards.
TTACATAGAAAGAAAATAAGCACTTTACATCCTCTGCAGAAAATAATAGTTAACTAGAAGCGTTTATAGTATAATGCGTTTTTGTTATAAGAAGTACTTATAGTTTAAAGTGCCTATAAAACCGTTTGCTTATCCCCAATCTACCTAAAGACCAACATCAAAAAAGATGAAAAAAAACCTGCTTATTTTACTACTACTAGCGCTTTATCAACCTGTAGTATCACAATCAACCCCGTGTAAAACCGGTGGATCTTCTTCTTGTTTATCTTTAAAAGATCGTGGAGAAATTGTAATTACCCCATTAAACAAATTAGGCTGCAAAAAAGAAAAAGCACATTTGTATGCTAAATTTCCAAAAGTAACCTCCTACGCTAATTATGTATTTAAAGAAATTGGTGCTTGTACCGCAACAGATATGGATCCTTATCACGGGCAATTAAAATTCACCTATTGTTTGCCAAAAACTTGTCAGGAAATACGTATCACTATATTTGATTTTAATGACCCATATTTTAAAACAGAATCAGGAAGTATTCATAAAGAAATGTACCTCATGGCTTTTGATACTACTCCCGCTTCTGCAATTATAGGAGCACATGCAGCCACAAGTATTAATCATTTTGATAAAGAGATTATTGTTTCTCCACGTTTTGGTTCTATGGGTGGTAGTTCTGATATTGTTGGTTATTTGGCTCATGATAGCAACCAATACTTAATAAGTATAGAGATTGATGACGACCACAAGAAATTTAAAAAACCTAGCCAAGTAGCGCAATTTATTGGGGGTTATGTCACCCAAATTAAATTGTAATACCCTCGTTTATGACACATAAAAAAAGGCGCCCACAGGCGCCTTTTTCATTGATTTTTTTTAGCTTAAAGTTTTATAGGTTGTTTATTAGCAAGGTTAATATCTTCTAGCATATCCTCTGTAAATTTATAATGCCCTTTAGTCGTGATAATCCTAAACCGATCAGATTTCATCCGGCTTATGGTATCTAAAAACAACCATTTGGTCTTTAGTAACCTAGGTTTCTTAGATTTTAAACTAATATCAAAAAAGTATTTTCTACCATTTTTAATCGCAACAATATCTGGAGTAATCTTAGAATCATGTCCTTTCCTAGCGTAGGATTTTGGAGTCTCATACCCTTCCATATCAGCTTTAATGTGCTCAAATCCAGTAGCCTCTAAATGAGTTACTGATTTCTCAATTAAGTTCTTGTTTTCTAATTTTTCAGATTCGATCATAATCTTGAAAGTACGTAATAATTACACCACTACAAAATAATAAGTATTGATTAACAGTGTGTTAAGGTTTTAAAGGCGTTAGATTTTAGCCTTAATAAGACCGTTAAGTTCTTGTTAGGAATACCGCCTAACTAAAAAAATAGCCTTAATTTTAGGCAAATCGTGCTATTAAATTTGTATTCATGAAAAAACGCAGTTCATTACTAACCATTCCCCTTTTACTACTTACCTTATTTTCTTGTTCTAGTGATGATAAAAATGATGCTGTTTTAGTTGATGATATCGCAGCAATACGCTCTGAATATGCTCCTGATAAACGGGTAGCTTTATTTGATGTTTCGGCGTACCGTATAAAAAATAACTATACCTTATATGGGGAAAGTAACCTTCCTGATGCGGTAACGGCATTACGAGAGCGCTTAACAGAAGAAGGAATAGCATTTGTAGATGATATAAAACTTTTACCGGAAGAAGACTTAAAAGATACTACCTACGGCCTAGTGACTATATCTGTGGCCAATCTAAGAAGTAATCCTAAACATTCGGCAGAATTAGGCACCCAAGCAACTTTAGGCACTCCTGTAAAAATACTTAAGAAAGAAGGTTCATGGTCTTTGATACAAACTCCAGATCAATACTTATCATGGGTAGATGATGGCGGAATTGTAGCCATGAACGAAGCCGATTATCAACAATGGAAAGACGCCCAAAAAATGATCTATACCAAAATCAACGGTGCTACTTATGTGGCTCCCGATGTAAGCTCTCAAGTAGTGTCTGATATTGTCGCTGGCGGAGTTCTAGAATTACTGGTAACCGACGAGGACGAAGGAAGTGATTTTTTTATGGTAAAATACCCAGATGGGCGTGAGGCGTATGTTTTAAAAACCGAAGCAGCCCACTACTCAGATTGGTTGGCAACGGCAGAACCTAGTCAAGAAAATTTAGTGACTACAGCGAAACAATTAATGGGCTTACCGTATTTATGGGGAGGTACTTCTACCAAGGGAGTAGACTGTAGTGGCTTTACTAAAACCATTTACTTTTTAAAAGGAATGATTATTCCTAGAGATGCATCACAACAGGTGCATACGGGAGAAACTATTGATACAGAGAATAACTTTAACGAGCTGCTTCCTGGAGATCTTTTGTTTTTTGGTACACCCGCTACAGAAGATGCTAAAGAAAGGGTTGTACATGTAGGCATGTGGATTGGCGATAACCAATTCATCCATTCTTCTGGACAGGTACATATTAGTAGTATGGATAAAAAAGCAGCGAATTATGATGCCCATAACCACGATCGGTTTTTGCGGGCTAAACGTGTGGCAAAAAGTACGGTGGGTGCCCTTGTAGATTTAAAGCAGTCACCTATTTTTAATGACTAGCACTAGTTCAAATTATTCATAAAAAAAGGTCCTACAACAGTGTTATAGGATCTTTTTTTATGAGAGCAGTTACTTATTCGTTTTCTTTCTCAATCACTTGATGTGTTTTTAACCACTCTTCGCCTTTGGCATCTAAAAAGAAATCCATCCATACATAGTACATCACTTTTTCTTTTTCTACTGTAACAGAATGGCTAGATCCTAAGGGAATGTGTAACAAAGCATATTCCTCTAAAGGGCTATGCTCATCATCTGCATAAACAATCACATCATTTTCAGAAAGTCCTAAAAATAATTGCTCTAACATAGGGTGCTCATGCGGGTCTACTCTGTCTGGCCCTTTGGTTTGTACCGTTCCCATGGCTATTCTGGGAATAATCTTATTAGGCATTATCGTTCTACTCACGGTATTAGGGCTCTTTATAGGCTCCGTATACGGCTCACAATCGGTAAACTTCTTGTAATATACCTGTTGTGTATTTTCTTTAGGAAACGTCTCTAAATCTATAAGATCTTGCTTGCTTAGTTTGCTTGCTATACGTAAATAATGAAGCGTATCATTCACTGCCGTGCTTACTTTTATTTGTTCAACGGCATTAGGCAATAAAATAGTTTCAGGAACAATAGCGTAATCGGTACCTGCAGCATTTACGGTACCATTCCCTTTAAAAAATAGGTAGATAAGCTTATGGCCTGGCGCTGTAGCATCAAGCACTGCATTTTTTCCTGTTAATGCAATATGCTCTACATGAATCCCTTTTATCTCATCGGCTAATATGGTTTTAGCATATTGCTGGCTGTATTGTGGTAATAAAGTATTTAAATTTTCTACGGGAATTTCTTGAGCATGGAGGCTCATCATAGTGGTTACTAAAAATGCGCCTAGTAACACTGGAAAACTTTTTCTCATCATTTTCAAAATTAGGACGATAATATACAAACTTAAAAGACTGCTAAACTTTTTTACGCCTACTTTTTAGGCAATTAGACCATTTTTTAACTTAATTCCTGTTTTCTATGTATTTCTATAAGGAATCAGTTGCAGAGAAAAAGAAGTGGGTATAGCGATTAATTAGGGTAATAATCAATCACTTCTAAGGTCTCATCTATTAAGTATACATAGTTATAATGCAATTTATCATTCTTATCAAAATTCCCGTCTTTATTAATGTCTTCAATACTTTTTACATACAAACGGTCTATTTCTGGGATGATCTTCCACTCTAATAATTCATGATTTTTTGGCATCAAACGTTTAAAATTAGAGCCGTCTATTTTGCTGAGGTATAAGGTTTTTATATCCATACCATCTAAAACACCATCACTATTGGTATCAGCATCAATCACATCATAAATAAAAAGCTGTTTGCCGGTTTTCTCATACAAATCCCATAAGAAATGAGCAGACGTAATCACTATATTTTTATCGGTAAGCGGTACAAGTTTGTTGGTACCTACTTCTTCAAACTTTATATTTTTTAGCGTTCCGTTTAAGGTGTAATTGTTATAGTCTGCAATACTAAAATTAGTACCCGCAGCATAACTCCAAGAGCTAGAAGTATACTTACGGTCTTTAGCATACAATTGCAATTCTCCAATGGGGTGCATCAAAAAGTTAGTGCTGTCTATTAAGATGGGTAAATCTGCCACGACAACAACAGACGTGTCTTTGGCAAGCGTTTTAGCTTCTTGGTCTGTATAGACTACTTTGGGTTTTTTCTCTGTAGTACAAGAGGCTAGAAGTAATAAGGTTAATAGGGTACTAAAAATAGTTTTCATAGTTGTTTTTTTTTAGGTCGATGCTCAAAACTATACTATTGAACCCTAGGAGTAAAGGGGCAACTAGGGAAGTGGCACTTTCCTTGAGGGAACAGGTGTTTTTTAGGGTGATGTTCTTATAGTGTTACCTTATAACGTAGCTACTAAAGGCTGATGCGAGGCCTATAAGAGCGATGCACCTACCGCACGATAAGTCCGTAGTGACGCGAACATTAAAATTCTATTAGCAATGAAAAGGAACCTCTAAAACTTCCACCAAGGTTTTTTCTTTGGTTTTTCTAGGGTGATTTTTGTTTTTAAAAACTCAAAATATTTAGGGTCGTCATCGGCAAACAATTCCTCACCTTCCAAGGCATACGCTCTGGTAAGCTCATCTGCAGCCCTTTCTAAATTTCCGGTTTCAAACTGACATTGTCCAAGTCGTAAATGTATAAAAGGATTCCCGATGCCGTTAGGGCAATGCATGGCATTGCTGAGGTTCTCTACACCCGCCTGAAAATCAGCACCTAAAAAATTAGCATCGCCAATGGCCACCATAATCCAAGTGGTAGCTTCCCAATCTGTTTTGGGCTCTGGTACTAGATCATAAGCATTCCAGTAGGCGGTAAGGGCATCACTATAATTACCGGTTTCTGCAAAAGCATCACCTTGCGCAGATAATTTTTCTATTTCTAGATGAAGATTTTCGTCTAATGTTTTCATTTTACTCCTATTTCAAGTGCTCTTTAAAAAATTCAATGGTTCTATTCCACGATAAATCGGCCGCTTCTTTATCAAATCTTGGGGTTGTATTGTTATGAAAACCGTGATTTACTTTAGGGTATATATAAGTTTGGTAGGCAATAGCATGCGCTTTTAATTCCGCTTCATAAGCAGGTATTCCTGCATTTACGCGTTCGTCTAATTCCCCATACTGTAAAAGTAGGGGTGCTTTAATTTTAGCAACATCTTCTGCTTCGGGTTGTCTGCCATAATAGGGTACCGCAGCGCCCAGCTGCGGAATACGTACTGCCATCATATTGGCAATCCATCCACCGAAACAAAAACCAACCACACCTATATGGCCATTGCAGTCTTTATGGTTTTTTAAATATGTATAGGCGGCTATAAAATCTTCTAGCATTTCAGCTTGGTTGCGCTCTTTTTGTAAGGCCCTACCATCATCATCATTTCCAGGGTACCCACCCAACGGTGTTAAGGCATCTGGGGCAAGGCTTATAAAATCTGCTACGGCTATGCGCCTACCTACATCTTCTATATACGGATTTAAGCCTCTGTTTTCATGCACCACAATGACTCCAGGAAGTTTGGTGTGAATGGCCTTAGGTTTAGAAAGCAAGCCTTTGATGGTACCACCACCTTTAGGAGAATCATAAGTAATGTAGTCCGAATCTAAGCTAGGATCATTGGGTTGCACCAACAGGGTGTCTTTATAGTTGGGCGACATAAAGCTTAATAAAGAAGCTACCGTAAGACCCCCCACCGCGTAGAGCGATAGTTTTTCTGCAAATTGCCTACGGTCTAATTTATTGTGAGCATAATCATCATACAAATCAAACACCTCTTGAGAAATAGCCTCCTTTTTTAAATCTTTCATACCCCTATTATTTGTGAGTAGGAAAGTTAAGAATTTTTTTGTTGCCATTTTATTCTAAGGAGGGTATGCCAAGCAAACGATAAATAAATCGGGATACCGCTACAATTAAAAGCCAACTCTTACCGCCTACTACCGATGAAATGCATAGCGTTTCGGTAAACGGAAAATAGTACCCTTGTCATTAATCGGGGTTGTTTTACCGCTTAGCTGATATTCCTCAAGACAACGAAAAACAGTGTCGTTGGGCGAATCAGAACCTATTAAAACAAGGTCTACTGCGTTCTACTAGTGTAACAAATTACAAGACATGAAAACTTTACTAATCACTCTTTTTTTAATCTTTACTGGAATAACGGCTCAAGCACAGGAGACCCCTAAAGAAGTGAAAGTAGCAACCACTCCAAAAACTATTGTTACAAAAACGAGCTACGAAACTTCTACAGCGCGATTATACATGTACAAAAATTCTAGAGTTAAAAAAGAATTGGCATTTACTACAAAAGCAAACAAGACTAAATTGGCTTAAGACAAGCAACCAACAGATTTTTAACTATTAGCACGTATATTTTTACCTAGTTCTTCAATAAAAATCATAATAGATAGCCCATTTCTTGGTGTGATCATTTTTTCCAAACATTAGACTTCCACTATCAATTACATTCAAGTTTATTTTTTCATCGGAAGTAATTTGAAATACAAATTCAAAGCCTTCTCCAAAACCATCAGCAATACCAATTCCTGGCTGACAGAAAGAAGGATACCCTCCAAGCTTATGTTCATATTGGTGGAAATCTGCAAGGTCATAATAATCATCAATAACACCCTCATTTTCAAGGGCTAATATCTCATCTTCCATTTCTGGAGTTAATCCTCCGCCATCCCAAAGTGGGCAGTCTTTTTCTAATGCTGGTTTTAGAGGAAAAGCCTTAATGAATGTTTCCGGATTAGATAGGTCTTTAAGTACAACGCTATCTAAATTCTCATACTCGCGAATAACCCAATGCGGCCCCATTTCTTCAAAACATTCCGGGTATGTATTAGCGATAAAAACAGTTATTATTTTTGTTTTTGATAGTTTAGGAGAAACAAAAGGTAGGTTTGGAAGGTAGAACTGTGCTAAGGGAAACATTAGAGCTCCGTTTGCATCAAGAGGGATGCTTTCTTCTTTCGTATAAACGCTTACTTTCCCAATCCAACTTTCTTCAATAGTATGTTCAGGTCTAAAACCGCCCACCGTAAAGATGGTGGCTTCTTTAGAAATTGTATGTTTTACTTCTTCTGGTGTCAATATTGATTTCCTTTTTTCAATGAGTTTAGAAAATATAGTGCCTTGTAAATTGTTTAGCAACCGTAAGACAAAGTAATATTTACGTATTTTATTTCTGTAGTACCATTGCTATGGTGTAACACAATCTTTAGAAGAGTATCAGCAATAAAATGTACTAATGGTCTCCCTTGGTAGCTCATTGTCGCTGTAGTGCCTCCCATTTCTCCTGGGTAATGCACGAGCGTATCGTTTAGTTTTAAATTTACCTGCCTAGCAGTTCCAATTTTTTCATACCGTATTTGCGGAAATAAGGCCATATTTCTTGTGAGTGGTAGTTCTTTAAAAGGGCCATACCCCTCCCAAGCATATTTTTCTTTTGATTTTGATGCATCAAAATTATATTCCCAAACCGATTCTTTAAACGTATAGAACAATTCAATTTTAGTGGTGTTTACCTTCGGTTCAATATAAATTAACCGGTCTCCTAAATCATTAAATACCGCTTCATACATAAACAGGGTATCTTTTTTTATGATAGTAGAAGATTCAGAGCCCTTCTCCGTTTCATAAAAATAAAAGCTAAGATCAAAACTGTCAAATTTTAAGGTGCTTGTTTCCGTGGTAAGCGCATCAGAAGGGTTGTACGGTTTGTGTTCATTTTTTAATAAATACCCACTAAATACATAACCGGTTAATATGGGTTTATTGTCCCAAGCGTTACGCATCGTTTTAACTTTAAACCAGTTTCCGTTTACGGCTACACCATGATCTGTAAGCGACAAATAGGTACCTGTATCTTCTAGCAATTCTACATATTCTCCAGGAGGGAATTTCCCCAATTTTTCACCGCTGATAGAAGCTTCACTCCTAACCGTAAGGCCATTTTTAGCAGCAACGGTATAGATAGGATTGTCTTTTGTTTGGTGTTGAGACCGTAGCTTAGAAGGAGCAGATAAAATAAAAACAAAGAGTAGTAGGTACAGGTTTTTCATATAAGTTGGGTTAAAATTTGCTGCCCTTTAGCGCATCATAAGATACAGTTTTCTGCTTTTATAGCGTACGGAAGAGTAACAAGAATGCAATAAACCCTAAAAAGTAGAGCGCAAGTCCTAGATAGAGTTCTAGTAGGTGTTGCTTAGCTTCTTGTGTACGCCCATGCACTTTTAAGAAGGCGATGTACCTAAAGTGCTTGTTATAGGCAAACCCCGTTAGAATAGGGCTCCAAGGTTTTTTTTCTAAAGCAGCATTGACATCCGTATGGGCAGCGGCATATTTTTGTGCCAATCGCTCTTGTTCATATCCCGATAAATTACGCGAAGTATATTCTTTTTTGAGTGCTGCTAGCGTACTTGTATCAATGGCATGGTTTTGTAGCAATTGGTAGAGCTGGTAGTTATCTAAAAGGGCTATTTTATGGGGTTCCATGATTTTAAAACGGAGTCTTTTGCTTGTAATTGTTTGCTGCTATAAGTTCTCATAAAAAAAATGGGAGCTTCTCTAAAGCCCTTTTATAAATCTACTTGTACACATTTGAGTATATGCAGACCATACTTTTTTAGTCTTTAAGTCCGTATTAGGTAAAGATCATGTGCATTAGAATTCTTTTTCGAACGTTCTTTTTAGTTCCCTTTTTTCAAGATAGAGATAACAATTTTCAACAGGTCCTGCATTGGTTATTGCAATATATGTTTCGCCAAATTGCTTTTCTCTTTCGGCTCTTATATCTTCTGCACTAAATATTTTTTTTGCAATCGGGTCAATGATACTATCAAATTCCTCTTTTGAAATAGTTGGGTTCTCAGTAAAGATCTTATATATTTTTTCTGAAATGGTTTGTGTTCCTACGCCAATCATTTCAATAGGCTTATCTTTTCCTTCATTCATTTTCAGCAAATCAAAATAGGCTATTTGTGCAATTTCATCACCCTTAGCGTTGAGGTTTACAATCTTAAAATCACGATCAAGATTTTCATTTTTCGAATCAGGCTTTAAGATTATAATATTCTTGAAAACATTCAAAACCTCATATTTTTTAAGACCTATCGTAAATTGTTTGCCAATATCTTTTGGGGTGATAACTACTTTGTCATACCCAGAAGGAAAGCTTGCCCTTAATTGTATGGTCCCAGAAATACCAAGAGTATCTTTTTTAGATTCCATCTCGAAAGCGCTTCTAATGGTTTTGTAGTGGTACGAAAACTGTTGACCATTTTTGATTCCTGAATTAGATATAGCACCAAAATTAGTTCGTGCGCTTTCTTTTAGACGTATGGGGTTTTTATTTGCATCGAATAAGGTATAGTCCACTAACTCTATGGTAAAGATGTCGTCAAGATTTTCGATACCTTCTACTTTAGAGCTAAAGACCACATTAATTTCCTCAAAATGACCTTTCTCTACAGCAATAGACCCATTAGAAATTATAGTTTCTAAACCCGTAGCCAAATTTTCCATGCTGCTAATGGATAACTTATCCCAAGGAGCCATGTAATCCTCTTTTATTTTATAGGAAAACTCCCTTGTTTTAAAGAGGTCATTCCCCATACCATAGGTTACTTTTTTAATAAATTCTAGTTGTTTTAAAGCGGTGGAATCTATTTCTTGCCCCATAACTGTTTGAGAAATACCAATGGATAAGGCTAAAAAAGATAAGAGTAGTTTGGTCATTTTTTAAATGTTGGTGCTGGCTATGAATACTACGCAATTTAAAAATTAGTACGTATCCGTTAATCGTTTAGTTGTCTTTTTTATTGAAAAGCCTAGAACATATATTGTTTAGTGTCGTCTCTTCCGTTAGTTTAAAAATGTCTAATACATAAGAAATACTCTCAGCGTTCCAAGCATATTTTGTCAAGTTTTGGTTGTATTTTTTTAGGAGTTCTTCTAAACTTCTTTTATGAATAACACCACCAATTTCTTTTTCTAATAGTTCTAAAAACTGGGATACCGTGTCTATAGAGACGGGCCAATTTTCTTCTGCTTCTAGTAGTTTCTTTACAATTTGTTGGTCCGCTTCATTTTGAAAGTTGTGCGCTTCCAAATGGTCAAAGAAATCGTTGAGGTTCTTAGTCATTTAATTTTAAATAACGACCATCCGTAAAAGCAATAAACTCAAGACCTCTAGAGACGGAGAATACGATGTTTTCAATACTGCTATTTTCAGTGCAGTCTTGAAATACAAATACATTTTCAAAATCAAAATCATGCTTGGAATAGGTGGTTGCTTGCGCTTCTAAAGGCATATCAACAATAGCTTCGCATGATAACTGAAAACTGTTTACATAAGAGGTATCCATAGACGTCAGTGTATTTATACCAAATGCCCTATCTACATCTGCGGTTACAATAATGTCTAGGGTAAGATCTATAGTAGAAAAAGTTAGCGTGCTACTTACTTCTTCTATTTCTGTAATGCGGCAACTATCTGGCCCATCTCTTCTAGCTTCTATAGTGCTTATTCTGGGTGTACTGAGCGCTAGTACTTCTACACCATTGTTATCTGTAAAAAGTAGCTCCTGGCTCGTTGTATAGGGTATTATGGCTTTGTCATAGTCGTTTAAGGTATAGGTGTTTTCAATAACGTCTTTACAGCAGCCGCTTATTAGAAAAAATAGGATGAAGCTTAAAGGGGAGAGTTTCATGTGCTTGCTTTTAGCTTTTAAAGTTTATTTCTTTGTAATTGTTTTGAACTTTTAGGTGCTAGATTCCTAGAGTACAATTGGGATTAGAGTGACTATAGTCTTATTGATATGATTTGAAGTTATTTATTTAAAACTTATTCATTGTTAGGTATAGTTTTTTTAATCCAGCATTAAAAAATTTTATAAACACCAACTTTTAAATAAATATTTTCGTATTCTTTCTCAGTTTTAATTTTGAATTTTTTCATTACAATATCTCGGATTACATCATCGTCCATTCCAATATACTTTTCATCCATTGTTTCATTGTAAATTTCTAATTCTCTTTTTGTGGGCAAATCCTCTTTTTTAATATTGCCAACTTTTTCTTTGATGCTTATTTCAAACCGATAATTCGTTCGAACATTTTTTAGAGCTATCTCAGGTGTTACATTATCTATTTTAGCATCTGGCGCCCATAGTAATTTCCCAAATGTATAACCAGTTCCAATGTCGTTTTTATCATCATAAGCAAATATTAGAATTTCATCAATATCATTATTTTTTTCTGTTTCCTCATGAACGATGGATTTAAGAGTATTTTCAAGATTCTTTTTCGAAATATCGAATGGCACGACAATAGACATTGTCAATCTGATGAAGTTTGGTAAGTCTTTTAGTTCTTGAGTAGAATAGTCAGATAGTTTTTGTGTCAAAGCTTTCAGGCTTGAAAATTCAGTATTCTCAACCGTGAAGTTTGCTATTTTTGTAGTGTCGAAATCTATTTTGTACTTCGGTTTAGCTTTCGTAGGTTTTTCTAGTATTATATCCGTTATAATCTCAGTTTCAGTTTTTGTAATTGGTTCTTTACCTTGCTTACAACTCAATAAAATTAGAACAGGTAAAATCCACAGGGTTTTATTCATAATTTACTTTTTATAATGTATTTTCTGATATTTTCAAATTGCTGCTAATAATAAGTATTTAGAAGCATGGAACATTTAATTTAGAATAAAGGTTGATACTAATTATTGGATTAAATTTTAATACTGAATTGGTTATTTCATTCCGCAATTTTCTATTCACAATTTATTCGAATAAATCAGCCCGAAAATTGTTTTGTCTAATTGCCTTTTCTTTATTTAAATAAATATTACTTATAATTTCTTCCAAAGTATTTTGAGTCAAAATTGTAATTAATTTGTCTTCATTAATTAACTCGCGATTTAAATCAAACATTGGATTATTTACATCAAGATTTTGGTCATACATAACAGCTCTTGGAATATTATAATCCTTTGCAAAACCCATCGCCAATCTTGCTCCACTATCTAATTTTTGACCAAATAATTTCCATCTTTCAGCTGTATCTTGAGCATAACTTGCAGCCAAAATTATAGTATCACAATATAATGCTTGTAATCTGTCACGGTCTTTATATCGACTACTTAAGTCCATTCCTGATTTATGCTCGTCAAAATATTCAGACACTAAAAGTCCACCTTCTTCAACTATCTCGAATGCTAACCATTTATTTTTTGCTGGCATTATTTTATGAAGAGGACTTGGTAAAAAAGCAACCGTTTTGCCTCCATTAAGTGCTTGTTTATGAGCGATACTATCACAGCCAAATGCTAAACCACTCAAAATTGTTATCTCTTTTTTTACAATTTCTGAAACTATTTTTTGTTCTCTCCTTTCTATTGTTTCATCGGGATTTAGAAGTCCAATTACAGTTACGTTATTACTATCAAAATCAATTAAAGTTAAATCCCCCTTGTAAAAAAGAAATATTGGTCTTTCACTTTCTTTTACATTTCCTCTATATTTTGGAAAATTCTTATCTCCGATAGCGATAAGACCATCACAACTTTCTTCAAATATTTCGATTTGATTTATAGTTTGATTCTTGTTAAATTCGAAGTCAGCAACTGTTATTAGTTCTTTTTGTTTTGAATTGCTATTGATTAATGAAACTATTTTCTCTACACTTTCATTACCTATTAAATTTTTAACTATCCAAGCTCTACCGATTCCTTTGTAGGTCTTTGTTGTTAGAATATTAATTGCGTTATCTGTGTATTTCATTTTTACTTTATTAGATTGTTTTTCCTATTGCATAGAATAAAACCGAATTAGCACCATTGTCTATTAATGCTTGAATTGCATCTTCATCAATATTAATGCCTTTTGTATAAATATCATCAATTAGTAAAATATCTTTTCCAATAATCTTTTCTGAAATATGACAAGTATCTTTAGTAATACCAGGGTAAGGTATTAAACCATCATTTATGAAACCTTTAATTGGTTTACGAAGGTGTGTGGTTTTAGTATTGGTATGTCGTGCAATAAAACCTGTACCATTTATAAAATTAATACCCAACTGATTTACAGCATTCTTAATGGTCTCCTTAAATAGAAGTTGGTCTGAACGATATGTATTATCTGCTTTGGACCTAGGTATAACACAAACTGTCAATGGTTTTAATTTAACTTCATCACTAATTTTGGGAAGGTTATTCAAAATTAGATCCAATAAATTTTTTTCAGCACTTTTAAGTTTAGAAGCCCACCAATCTTTATTTGGGTCATTTTTTAATGTCAGTAAAAACATTGGATAGTTCTTAACTTCACTACGTCTTTCGTAAGCTATGTAATCAGTGCAATAATAACCTTTGACATCTTTTTTCAAAAATTCATTTTTTTCAATTGTAAATGCTTTCATATATTAAATTTTTATTATGTTTTTAGCAAATATTCCTGCGCGAATAGCATCTTCAATTTCAGGTTTTTCATTTTCAAATACAATAACAGTTTGAGCCGATAGGCTTAAACTTGATATTGCATTTTTGTATTTATTTATTCGCTTTCCGTTTTCCGAAACCGTTCTAAAAAATATATTACTAAACTTATCAGTTAAGTTATGATAGCTTAATGTAATCAATGCTCTATCTTCTCTACAGTTTGTTACTAATACTGTTTTATTTGTTTTGTAATATTTTAGTAGAATGTTCATAACAGTTTTATTTAGTTTTGTTTCCGATAAATGTTCTTTATAATTTTCCTCTTTCTTTTTAATTATTTTTTCATATTCCTTCTCCGTCAGATTTGGAAATGCAATTTTTAATGAAGTTCGATTAAATCTATCATCAGGATTAAATTGAATTTCATCTCCGAGTTGTATGAACAATTGTATCGCTTTTTTATACGATAAGAAGTTTGCAAAATCTGTATTAACTAATGTTCCATCCATATCAAAGAATAGAATGTCATTTTCATTTATGTTCAGTTTTTTTTTATTCATCTATGTTTTTTATTCGCAGGCACCTGATGTGCGAATACACGTAAGTATTCAGTTAATATTTTTGGGGGAGGGTTGCAATCTGTTACTGTTACTAATGTAAATTAAATAGAAATGGCTATTCTGCGGTTTTCCGTAAAAGCAGAGTATTTTCTTTATAATTGTTTGTTTAATCGCTGAAACTCACATTTTCTAACTAAATAATGGGGTATTTTCAGTTCTATAATGGTATTTTATTACTCTTTATTCGGTAGTTTCAAATTGAATTAAATTAAACGTTTCCTTATTTTTAAACTTTTCTTTCCAAATTTCTTTGGTTAGAGTTCCTTTATTAATTCCATTTATAATTAATTCCGCCCATTCATCTTGATAAACATAATCATCATGAACTTCATCGTAATGGCAGTAATTTATATTAGTGTCAAAAGGGTCATCTATACCATTTCCATTAGCTGGTCGTATTTGAAAACAACAATAGAGGCATTTGTGGTCATAATGATTTATTACAAAATCAATTTCAGAATTGACTTTTTCGATAACATCACTTGGTTTTCTTTTTCCAGGATTTATAGCCTCTTTCTTAACAACCTTGTCTTTTATTATTGTTGTTATTTTATCATAATTTTCTCTATCAGCTTCGGATACAGAATTCCAATTAACAAACTCTATAGCTAAATCATTTCTATTTGTGTTTGTAATTTTTGGCACTTGAATTAGTTTGATACTATACTCTTGTGTATTGAAAATATCATCGGTTAAAGAATGTCTGTAAGTTTCAATAAATGATTTTAATTCCTTAATTTCTTTTGAGAGAAGTTTTTTACTTGCTTCTAACTGAGATTTTTTTCATAGTCGAGAAAATTGAATAGAAAAGGACAAACTCTCGTTAAGAGCATATTCTTCTCCGAAAAAATCTATTAATGTATTTTCATAATTATAAAGTAAAGCTTGACACTCTCCAAATATCATTATACCAACTTCATCTCTATCAATATGTCTATGTTCTATTTTATTTCGAAGTTTGATAAAGAAATTTAAATTTGATTTTATTGAAGCAGAAATTCCTGCGTGTTTTGTTATACAAGTTTTTAATTCCCAAGATTTCTTTTCTCCATCTATTGTTTGATACCTGCCATTCGAACTTTTATAATAGTATTTACTTCCAATTGTATTATGAAAGTGAGAATGAAATAATCGTGTCCAAGCCATAATCATTTGAGTAATGAATCCTTCCACACGAAAAGGTGTTCTTGGTTTGTTGTAAATTTCGACTGCTAATAGAGCAGAATCTATTGAACTCTCAAGAGTTAATTTTGTTCTTCCTTTTCTTAATGCCATTGTTATTCGTAGTTTTTCAACTAATTCCAACGTACAGATATTTAACTATACCGTTATTAATGGGTGGGGGAGAGTTGTAATTTCTTACAGGTACTAAAGTAATCTAAAAAGAAATGGCTATTCTGCGGGAAACCGCAGAAACGGGGTATTTTCTTTATAATCCTTTATTTAATCGTTGAAATACACGCTTTTGCACTGTATAATCGGGTATTTTCAATATTAGAACGGTTTTAAGAGACAATGATACGTATGTGGATATTAGGTGAGAACCTATAGAAGCTAAGCTTAGAGTGGAGCGCTGCGAGTGTAATGCCTGGTATATTTATAAGTTTTGGGTGCCTGTTCATTTTTTTCTTGATAAAAAACGAACCAAACCTGCCTGCCGGCAGGCGGGAAAATCAAGGCTTGCCCCTTCGGATATATTTCACATCCTTATTCGCTAAATCAAATGAACTCGCTATCGCTCAAACAGCATTTGATTTTTAACGCTCTTTACGGTGGAAATATGAATCCTGCCAGGGATCTAGGCCGTAACCCGATGACTTTGCAATTTACCGTGCAGCTTAAACCTATTGTAGGTAATGTGTGGCAACGTTAAATATATGGCAAGTTGGGCAGGAAACAAGCGATTACTTTCAGATTAGTCACAAGCCAAAACTTTTTGCCTGCCTGCCGGCGAGGCTGGTTTTAATTTTTCTCTTTTAATACCAAATCAAAAGATTTGGCGACTTTGGAAATAGACAATAACCTTTCGATTAAACACTAATCACCCAATTTGCTATATATAGTGTTGTGGTGCGTTTTTACTCGCTTTGTAGCTCGTTAATTGCATTTAAAATTTTCCTTTTATCTTTTTCTAAATCGTTAGCAATACTTCTAAAAAATGTCTGTCTATCATCAGGGTAATTCAATTCATAATGAACAGGCACTCCTATATTTTCATAGCATTTATCATTATTATCTGTGTAAACTTCATTTGAAAGTGAAAAATACCAACCATTTGGCAATGTCTTTTGTAAAGCATCTGAAATTGCTCCATTTGTATGTGAGCCAATACGTTTTAGATTATTTAATTCCATTGAACCTAATGCCATCATATCAGTTGCGCTTGCAGACTGTTGAGAAGTCAATAAATAAACTGGTTTTGTATATGGGGTTTTAGCAGGCTCTAAATAAATTGGTGTCTTTATAGTGTAGCTGTTAATGTGTCTTGCTTTTTTAATAGCGATTTGTTTTTTATCAGCGTTAAAACGTCTCAAAATTTCTAATGCTACCACATCCTGTCCACCGCCATTAAAGCGAACATCGATAATAATATGTCTTGTGTGTTTTAGGTCTTGCATTATCGTATCCATTAATTTACTTATTCCAGCAACTTCTTTTGAAATTTGCTGTTCATAATTTAAGCTATCAAATGCATCCATATATGTTGAAACAAATCCATTTTCTTTGACAAGGCTATCGTCTAAATTAAAATCTGCATACAAAAACATTGCTTTGATTTGGATATAGCCAACATTGTTTTCCATCTTTCCCCATTTCATAAGCCACGTATCTTTGGTTAAATCCTCTTGAAGATAATAGTCTGCAACGATTCCAGAAATTTCAAAATCGCCATATTCTTTTAATTCTTCTGTTTTTTCTTCCGCTAATTCTGATTGAATTTGATTTTCTGCTAATCCGTAAACTTCATCTGTTGGTTCTATGGAACCGTGATTGTCTTTTAATTTTTCAATCATATCTTCCAAAACTAAATATAAATCAACTTCTGTGCTTTTTGAGTTGATTTTGTTTTTTGAGTTTATGTATAGACTACCCCAAACAATTTTATTGAGGTCAAAATATGCGTAGTGATTTTTATAGGTATTTGCAAAAACCTCGAAATTATATGAGATATCGTTTTTATCTTTTGAGTTTTGATTGCAAAAGTCTGGAAGCTTTTTTATCCTTACGTAGCGATATTTGCTAAATCCACGCTTTATGATTAGTGTATCGTTTGAAACTTGCATAGAATTTGTGGCTTCTGAAATATTGCCTTCTTTTGCTGGTAAGCAAGAAAAATCGGTTATGTCAAAATATTTGTAAGAATTAGCATCTATTTTCAAAATCTCCCCATAACCGATAGATTCCCAAATTCCTTCAATTGAGTTGTTTTCTTCTTTATTTGGTTTACAACCTATTAATAAAATTAAAAAAAGTAGTATTGAGAAAAGAATATTATTCGTTCGCATAATGTTGATTGATTTCTATTCTAAAGATTACAATCTTTAAAGTATGTTACAGTTTTTCTTAAATGCACTACAACGTACGGATATACCCAGGTATTTAATTTTTTAATAAGTGGGGAGCGTTGTAATCTCTTGCAGCTACTAGCGTAGCATAAAAGGTACTGGCAATGAAACTGTTTTTGGTAGAAGTAGGTATATTTTGCTTACCATAGGTTATTTAATCTTTCAAATAAATACATTAGGACTCAACAATCTGGTATTTTTGGTATTAGAAGGTTTTTACATGCAT
Organism: Cellulophaga baltica; assembly: GCF_900102165.1. GTDB lineage: Bacteria > Bacteroidota > Bacteroidia > Flavobacteriales > Flavobacteriaceae > Cellulophaga > Cellulophaga baltica. The sequence goes on along the minus strand of NZ_FNBD01000003.1, from coordinate 316,446 downwards.
TGATTCATAAGTATAGTAACGATTCAATAAGCTCACATGTAAGTACCTTAAAATTACCTTATCATTTACTAAGCTAAAAAAAATAACCGCCTTAAAAAGGCGGTTATTGTAGTCGTTATTTTGCGAATTATAGACTTTTGTATCGGTTACTTTTGTTGACAAATGTTTTAATTCTCTATCTATGAGAACTATTTTTAAAATGTAAGAAAGAAGATTATTCTATTTGGAATTCATACGTATTTGAATTCCAAATACTATTATCATATCGCGTTCCTTTGATTGTAATTGAATAATTACCAACAGGATATTTTTCTGCAAATAAATTTAAAATTAACAAGTTAAATTTAAGAGACATACTTTTAAACTCAATCACATCACTAAAATATTCTTCTAAGGGCAAGAATTCTTCTTTATTGCAAATATTAGGTAATGTTCCTCCATTATCAGTATGTTGTCTGCTGTTGGAATAATCTAAAAAAGTTATAATTTCATTATTATCAACTTCGTTTGCCCTTATCGTAATTTCTATTTCTTTATATTCACTTTCCTGTAAAACATTAGTTTTTGAGTAAGGAAACCCTCCAAAGCCACCATAAAATGAAAATTGAATTTTAGCACGCCCTTCGCAATCTTGATAAATAACATCTTGCGAACGAGAATCGATGAATGGAATTTTGTTATATACAGTGAAGTGATTTGTATCCTTAACCCAAAACCTAGATGTAACGCCATTAGTCGAGTCTTGAATTTCAATATTGTAGTCTCCGCTAAAAAGAACAATACTGAATACTTTTTTTATGATGTGCTCCGTATCGTTTTTAAAGAATTCCTGTGTGTTTTCAGGTATAGTAATACTCAAACTAGAGTTAGAAGTGACGTCAATTTTTTCTAGCGGCAAACTATCATTTTCAACTTTTATATACCCTCTTAGATTTTGGGCTTCCTTAAAATTGGCTTTCGATGAAGTATTTGAAATAGTATATGTTCTATTTTCAAAATTATCTACCCACCCCTTTAAATTATCTGAATAAAACCCCAGAGTGGTAAAAAACACTTCTTCAGTTTCTTTTTGTTCTCCATTTAATTCAACAATAGCTTTAACCATATATTTTTTTCCGGGTGTCAAATTACTAACCAGACCTTCATCTACTTCATTGTAGGATAAACTTTCAACAAGTTTATAATATATTTTAGCACTAACATTAGTAGAATTACGACTAGTGTTTATATAGCTAACATCTAAATTGACATCTGTCATATTGATTTCAGAAACGTCAATTTTTATGTCGGTTATATCACTTATTTGAGCTATTTTTAATTCTTCCTTATCTTCTTTATTACAAGATGTAAATAGTATTATTAATGCTATGAATAAAAAAACAGGATTTTTACTATTGGTCATTTATAATTTGTTTAGGTATCGGTTTGGCAATAAACGTTGTATAGGGTTGTAAATTGCGCAATAAATTTTTTACAACGTTTAGTATAAGAAAAATTACTAAATTTTCAGTTTATCTAATAACCAAATCTGTGATTTGACAGTGCTAATTAAAAGGCTCGAACCATTCGAATTCCTAGATTTACTCCTGACCTTTTTTCGCAGATTCCTCCAATTCAATTAAGGTTTCAGTAATTACCACCTTCTGTTCTTGGTAGCCTTTTTAAGTTTTTTGTTTTGATGTGCTTCTTTTTTAAATACAGTTGATGCAAAGTGACTTTCTAAAGCAGCAATAAACTTGTTTTTTATACCAAGAATAAGCTTCTTTTTATACTGTCTTTTTTCATACCACCAGGCAATTATAAAGATGACGCTGACTAAAATAAAATCCCAGGGGTTATTATATACGGCAGGGACTTTATAGTATAAACTGACACCTATGGTAGGTTTTAGGTATTGCAATGCAAAATAGAAGGCGATTAAACAGCCAAGGCCAAAAATAAGCAACAAATAACGATCTCTTTTTAAGTGTTTCTTCACAGCATTGTTAAGGGTTACAATGGCTGCATCACTGAGTAATACATGTTTTTTTTCATACATTTCATGCAACCATTTTAGCCGTGTTGGAATAGCACTTTCATTTACCTTATCAGAACTATGCTCAACATAATAGGTATTGTAATGCAAGTAATCTTCTGCGGTGATATTAAGTTTTGGATAAAGACTAAATACAGTCATAAAAATATAATTTGATGATTTGTTTATGAATGTTTAGAACTTTCATGGAGTTGTAGTTTTGATACTTTGGTTTGTATTAGAATTAAAAGTTTTGATGAAGTGCTAAATGCAGCATTAGGTTTTGGGAGGTAAAGTAATTATTCCATCATTTAACACCCTAATTGTATTAATAGATAATTTTTGATTTCTAAATAGACATATCTAAAAGTGTAGACACTAAATGAGAAGAACCCTAAGAATACAAAGTAAAGCCCTTCTGGCATTGGTTTTATATCATCATTTTGTTGAGTTTCTATAAACATTGCTATGAGATAATAGGTGAGTAGAGGTGAAATGAATAGAATTGCCATTCCTTTAAATATTATTCCAGCCGCTGCGTGGTCTTCCGAAGTTAATTCATAAGATGCTTTGTTATTCATTAATAAAATAATCAGGTTTAGTAACAATGAAGTCTTTGTTTAGATCAAATTTATCTTTTATTAATTCAAAAAATAGTTCTGTCGTTGTTTTAGAAGTAAAAGTATACAGCTTAAACCCTATTTGTTTTTTTATAGTCTCATTTTCAATAACTAATTGTTCCTTAAATTTTCCTTTTTCTAAATAATCAAATTTCAAAAGTCCCGTTTTAGAAGAAAATAGAACTTTTGCGAAAGTTTCAGAGCGACCTATGTAATTTCTTAAATTTAGGCTGTTTAGGTAACGGTTTGTAGCGGAAAGAATCCATTTTTCTTCAATACAATATTTTTTTATTTCATTGGAGTTTATGGCGTAGTCGTTGGTTATCTTATAACCATTGGAATTAATTAAATCTTTAATTACGTCTCCTTTTGTATAAATGATTCCCCAAAATTCCATTCCTTATTTTTTGACTATAATATATTAATTCATGTGATTAAAAGCACTAATCTGGCAATCTCGTTTGTTATTTTATGTTTTTATTTCAGCAAGCAGTATGCCGTAAGCAATTACCAAACCAGCACTACATAGTATAAATTTCCCTGATTTATAATTTCGAGAAATAATTGACCAATTAAAGAGGAAGATAAACACTGGCAGAAAAAAAGGATAATAGTCATAACTAGATTTTAAGTCTATTCCAAAACCATCATACCTTAGCGGCGTGTGGAAGGTTAAAAACTTTGTAAAAACAAAAAGAACTACCATAAATATAAAAATAGAATTTGCATTTGTAATCCTATTTTTAAGGGTTGCTTTTCTATTTTCATAGGTTGGCTTACTCGTCCAAAAATACATGGTATAACAAAAACCAAGAGACGATGATGTCAAGGCTATTAAAAAATTTGTATAGTTACTAGCAGAAAATTGTGCCATTGAAGTGACTTTGCTAATGGTCAGATCAAACGCTAAAAATAATCCCTTATCTAAAAGTCTAAACCAGAAATTTATCAACAGGCCATATCCAATGCCTAGTGCGATCCCTAAATAGCATCTAAAAGTTCCAATTATAGTAAGGGTAAGATGAGGTTTTATTTTTTTCAAAGATGTTGGTTAAGGTTAAAGGATGAATTTGATTTGGCAAATTAGCCTCCTTGATTTATAAGATAAAAAGGTCTTTCAGTGCCATCATCATAAGGCGTTAATCCTTCAAAAAACACATTATCCTCATCTTCCATTTGCTCACAGATTTCGTTATGCACTTTATAAAGAAATTCTTTTACAGAAAACCCCTTATTATTAGTTGTCTTTACAACAAAGCTTTCTTCAAATTGGTCTTCCTCACCGTCTTCATTTTCTCCCCAAAACATAAACCCAACCGTTATTTCTTTAGAACGATTAAATATCCGATCAATGTCTATATTGCTATTTGGTTTTATACGGGTATTGTATTCAAGAAGTGCTTTAGAAAAGAGCTCTAGACTTTCAAATTTATTGGTTCTAAAACTCCACAGCACATCTGTTAATACATCTTCAGATTCAATTTTCATCATTGTCTGATTATTTCTATTCAGTTGTTTTCGCAGTTCGGGATTTATTAATGTAGCATCTATTTCATCTGTTAATTGGATGTACTTTGCCAGGCTATCTTTTTGCATAAAATAGCTATAGGTACCGGCTAATTGTGCATAGACACGTGGATTTTCAGGATCAATAGTCAAGGATTTTTTATAACAGCTGATTGCTTTTTCAAGGGTTTCTAGTTCTTTTGTTTTAAAAAATAGTTGGCCATAACTTAGGGCCTTTGATTCCCAAACTTTTGCATTGTGAGCATTTAATTGGATGGACTCATCAAAAAAAGCAAGAGACTCCTCAAAGTGTTTGCCTTGTCCCATTAAATTTCCGTAGCCCCAGTATATATCTGCATTGCTTTTATCTAATAACCAAGCCTGATTAAAACGTTTCATAGCATCATCTATCTGGTGAGCATCAAATAAATCCCAAGCCAAATCTATATGATGCACTGCGGCTTCGGCTCTGCTAGGATAAATTTGGTCACATTCTTGTAGAAATTGAGCGTCGATACGCAGCTGTTCTGCACATTTTTCAACGGCTCCGTATTTAGGTAAGATATCAATGCCTTCGGGACAATCTGTATGGGCACAGCTATTTATAAAGAGGCTTATAAAAAGAAATAGGATAGGCTTCATGATGATTTTTATTTCTTATTTAGTTCAATTAGTCGGAGGCTTCGTTTTATTTCTCTTTTAAGGCCGTCTTTTTTAACCTCAGAATATAATTTCTTTAAGAAGGCTTCACTTTCCTGTATTCCGCTAAAGGCTCGGATAATTTTCCATGTGATTACCTCATCTGCTGTATTTCTATAATAGCAAGATTGGAGCGGTTTGTATATGTTCTTTGTTTTAAAATTGAAGTTGATATGACCGATAGTATCAATTAATTCGCTCAAAGCAATCATATCTGTAGTTTCTAATGCTGTTAATAATTCAGGAATTGCTTTATCTCCTATTCTAATTAAAGTTCTACTCGCAATATCTCTTGGCAACGGATAGCTATCTTTTGAAAATTCTTTTTCAGGTATTTTTTTATGCTGATTAGTTCCAATTTTCCCTAAACATTCGATGAGCAGAGGTATCACTAGTGGACTGAACGTAGATAGGGTATTACAAATTTCAATTTTTGGATATAATTTTTTTTCGTTTTTTAGAGCGTTAATAAGAAGTTCTGTTGTTTTTGCCCCTTTATCCTCTTTTAACAATCGTGCTCCTAGGGTTCTTTCTGTGGCTATTTTACTTCTTAGTAATGTAATTTTTTGTTCAAATGAGCTGTTTAAATACTGAGAGTCAATTCCAGTTTCTAGATATCCTCTATTTTCAAGTTGCTCTTGTTTATTGCTCATTTTTATGATGCTCAATATAATTACATTTATTGATGAACAAATGTTACAACGGGGGTCTTTTGACTGATAATCCTACCAGAAGCTAAATTAGCCTTAACCTCAAACTGAACGGTGTTAGGAAAATAGTAAACATCTATTAATCTAAAAACAACATCATCAGGCTCGTAATAGTAAATCTCGCGGTATTCATTTATGGTTATGGGCTCGTCATCATAATTATAAGTTATAAACTGGTGGGTAACATCTGTTATTTCTTCCGTTGCAGTATCCATAGCCATAATTTGGAAGGAGGTAATAGGGTCTGTGGCAATATATTCATCACTAGCGCAACTACAGGCGTTTGCAGTAGTAAAACCAAGGCTATTAAATCTTAATTTCTGTTGTACTGCGCCAATTTGTGCTACATTATAAGTAACCATCATAGTGAGGCCAAAATCTAGCTTGTCAGCATTGTTTTTGTCCTCCAATGGTGTGAATGGATATATGTTCATATCCCACAGTTCTAGGCGTACTTCATCATATAATTTATCAAAAGTTTTTTTATCCTCACAACCGCAATCGATGACACAGGAGCTGGCCATAAACTGAACTAGATATAATAGTATAACTGCGATAATTTTTTTATTCATAGCACCTTTATGCTCAATTAGGGTCTAAAATACATAATTATAGCGCTTGTTTTACGCATTAATTGCAGGGCAAGTAATATGGAGCATCAATGGGTGCCGTTTACTATGTATTACTGAATTACAATTTCATCGTCTTTAAATATAATATACCAAGAATATGAGGAGGTCACATAGGCTTCATTATCGCTACTATAAGAGGGTTCAACGTTGGTAAGCGAAGCGATAACCGTTTCACATATTTCGGGTAGTTTTGGGTTGGTACTTTTGGTCCTGAATAATGATGGGACGCCCTCTTTGTTTACCCGAACACCAATAATAAGAGTATCTGCAACTAAGGCGACCCCTTTTTGTTTAGCGAGTGCTAACACTTTATTATTTATGGTAGTACAAAAGCAGTCTTCTGTGGGCGTGTTTATACATTCAGGTAGTAAGGGTATCCTGGTGGCATTGCTAAATTTTGGCATTTTAGAAACCTGATTTTCCAATTCCTTATGGCCAATAAGGCTGCTCTTTGGCATGGTGTTGTGCTCTGATTCTAGTTGGTAGGTGAGATGAACTTTATGGTTGGGGTAGGTGTTTGTTTCTGGTTGTAGGGTGTTAGACATTTGCAAGAGTAGTGTGGTGTTTACATACTCTTCTGTCCAGTAGATTATTTTGTAATAGTCATCAATATCATTAATAGGGGTTTGAGCGTCAAATGTGCCATGCTCCGCTTTCTTTGTATTGGTGGCACTTGTTATTTTCGCTACGTTTCTAAAGTGATCTGCAAGCGCTTTCCGGAATGCTAGGCTTTTCTTTTGGTAGGTATCGTCTGTATCTAATTCATACCTAATTTCTGCAACCACCGAGTCTTTTTTTGCATACACATAACGTACAATAAGGTCTAAATTTGGAACTGTTTGGTCTTTTAGAATAAAAGAGATGATATCATAATCCTCCGAAAGCGCATAGACGCTAGGATCTATAATTTCTCCGCCGGTATATTGTTCTTCAATAGTTCTAAAATGTGATAAACTAAACCCAGTAAGGTCTATATCTTTTCGTTCGGCACATGATTGTACAAGACATAAAAGAAGTAGGACAGGAAATAGGCTGTTTTTTCTCATCAAAAGGAGTGTTCCAAAGTATTCATTTAGGCTAGGGATATAAAAAGTACACTTATACCTAAGCTTAGAAATACCTTCGTAATAGGTTTCAGGTATGCAATGTAAGGAATATAGCAAACATGTGCTTGTTATAATTAGTCCTGTGATTGTAGCTGTAGTTCTTGTTTAAAGAACTGTTGTTGAAATCATGATGTCACTTCGAGTGAATTATTTTGGAGCATTAGCGAAAATATCATTTGTATCGAGAAGTCTTTTTGTGTTTAAAGGTTCTCGATACAACGCTTATTTCGTTTGCACTAAACAAGCGCCACTCGAACTGACGGTCTCGTTTTTTGGTAACCCCGATGTTTTTATGAATGGTTGTTGAATTTTTGAGGGTAGTTGTTGAAATCATGATGTCACTTCGAGTGAATTATTTGGGAGCGTTAGCGGAAGAATACTTAGTATCGAGAAGTCTTTGTGTGTTCAAAGGTTCTCGATAAAACGCTTATTTCGTTTGCACTACACAAGCGCCACTCGAACTGACGGTCTCGTTTTTTGGTAACCCCGATGTTTTTTATGAACTTGTTGAATATTCAAGGACTGTCGTTGAAATCGCAATGTCACGTGGAGTGAATTATTTTGGAGCTTTAGCGGAGGAGTGGTTAATATGGAGAAGTCCTTGTGTGTTGAAAGGTTCTCGATACAACGCTTATTTCGCTCGCACTACACAAGCGCCACTCAAGCTGACGGTCTCGTTTTTTGATAACCTCAATTTTTTTATGAACGGTTGTTGAATTTTCATTAACTGTTATTGAAATCATGATGTCACTTCGAGTGAATTAGTTTGGAGCGTTAGCGGAGGAGTACTTAGTATCGAGAAGTCTTTGTGTGTTCAAAGGTTCTCTATACAACGCTTATTTCGTTTGCACTACACAAGCGCCACTCGAACTGACAGTTTGGTGTTGATTCTAGTCTAAGTTATTTCGTGAACGGTTGTTGAATATTCAAGGACTATCGTTGAAATCGCAATGTCACTTGGAGTGAATTATTTTGGAGCCTTAGCGGAGGAGTAATTTGTATCGAGAAGTCCTTGTGTGTTTGAAGGTTCTCGATACAACGCTTATTTCGCTTGCACTACACAGGCGCCACTCGAACTGACAGTTTCGTTTTTTGATAACCTCAATTTTTTTATGAACGCTTGTTGAATTTTCAAGGACTGTTGTTGAAATCGCAATGTCACTTGGAGTGAATTATTTTGGAGCGTTAGCGAAGGAATACTTAGTATCGAGAAGTCCTTGTGTGTACAAAGTTCTCGATACAACACTTATTTCGTTTGCACTACACAAGCGCTAATTGAACTGACAGTTTGGTGTTAATTCTAGTCTAAGTTATTTCGTGAACGGTTGTCGAATATTCAAGGACCCTTGTAGAAATCGCAATGTCACTTCGAGTGAATTATTTTGGAGCGTTAGCGGAGGAATACTTAGTATCGAGAAGTCCTTGTGTGTACAAAGGTTCTCGATACAACGCTTATTTCGTTTGCACTACACAGGCGCCACTCGAACTGACGGTCTCCTTTTTTGGTAACCTTGATGTTTTTATGAACGGTTGTTGAATATTCAAGGACCCTTGTAGAAATCGCAATGTCACTTCGAGTGAATTAGTCTGGAGCGTTAGCGGAAGAATAATTAGTATCGAGAAGTCCTTGTTTGTTCAAAGGTTCTCGATACAACGCTTATTTCGCTTGCACTACACAAGCGCCACTCGAACTGACACTCTCTTTTTGGTAACCCCGATGTTTTTATGAACGGTTGTTGAATTTTCAAAAACTGTCTTTGAAATCATGATGTCACTTCGAGTGAATTAGTCTGGAGCGTTATCGGAAGAATAATTAGTATCGAGAAGTTTTCATGAGAACCACATAAATTATTGATACACCGCTGGTTTTTTAATAAGTAATCTAAGGCCTTTTTTTTAGAGCTATCTGAGAATAGTAGCACAATTGATAAGGAAAAGGAGTAAATAGGTGCTGTGTAGAAATTTTTTTCTATTTTTAAGACATGGCGTAAAATTGTAGAGGTTATATGTAGCATACAAACTCTGTACCATGATAAGCGAATATTAAGAGTCGCTCCTAATTCAGGTTGAGTGGAATTATAAATCTGTTTCAAGCATCAAAACTATAACAATGGGCAGGGCGCAAGTAGTGCAAATTACGCCAGTGCCACTTACAACTATAAATATGTTTTACGATAAAAAAATAAAAATGGAAGAAACCGTAGATTTAAGAAATCAGCCAGAACTAAAAATAGTCTTTAAAACGGATGAATTTGAAGTCATAGACCTGTCTGACCCAAAAAATAATGGATCATACTCCTTTAGTTCATTAAATAAGGTAGCGCTGAATGCGGAAAAAGCCAACTGGTGGTTTTCTGCTTTTACGGTTGTTGTCGAGTTTTTTGTTGGAAGTGGTTCTGCTAAAATATATAAGAATAAAGCATATTTAAATCTTAACATGGATAAAAGAGATTTGAAAATTTGGCTTATAGATGCAGATTTTGAAAAAGCCAAAAGAGCAACAGAACTCTTAAGTAAAAAAAGGGTCTTTGCGTGAAACGGGATATAGAAAAACACTTAGAAAGAAGCCTTTTTAAGAGAATAGAGACTAGGTAATAAATAAAAGAGTAAAACCATTGCGTACATCTTGGTATAATTTTTGGAATATGATTTTTCATGAGACAAATAATTATTTTTATTTTAGTGCTATCAGCTTTCTCAGTATCAGCACAGGAAGAGCCAATCTTAAATTTTGATATCTTAGGCTATTGGTCACAATCTCCCATACCCAGCGAAAGTAAAGATGTCGTTGTGTATACCAGATCGGAACCTGGGAGAGGTTCACTAATCATGAATTTTAGAAAAAGTGGAGTTTATAGAAGTTATTCAACTAATTTGAATGGCCCAAATAGATGTGGAAATTATATAGCCAGACGCACTGATCATTGGGGGAAATATGAATATAATAAGGATCAGGAAACAATAGATATCTATTCTTATGGAGGAAAGTTTGAATATACTTGGGAAGTGCACCAACTAGGTGACGATAAAATAGAGCTTGTAAAAAACAATCGCCGTAGAGCATACTAATGAATGATTTTCAAAAATTTAGATTAACTTAAACGGCTAACGTATGTATAGGAAGCGTTTCATCTATAAGACGGCAGCAGTTAAGTATCTAAATAAGCATAAAATGACACAAGAACTATATCAGGAAGCGATGAAATTTGCTGGAGAAAAACACAGCGAACAAAAAGTGCCTGGAACCAATGCGAACTACCTCTTGCATATCTCCAATGTGGCCATGGAAGTGCTGCTAGCTTACCATCATGACGATAGTTTTGATCTTGATTTTGCGCTTCAAATTGCCATACTTCATGATGCCCTTGAAGATACGAGTGCTGACTTTGATGAAATTAAAAATAAATTTGGAGCACCAATAGCAGCGGCGGTAAGAGCACTAACTAAAGATGAAAAGTTACCTTCAAAGCAAGAGAGGATGTTGGATAGCTTAAGGCGAATTAATAGCTTAGAAAAAGAGGTAGGATTGGTGAAATTAGCAGACCGCATCACCAACTTACAGCATCCGCCAAGCCATTGGAGCCAAGAGAAGGTTGTAGCGTACAGTGAAGAGGCTACGCTAATTTTGAATACTTTAGGGGATAAAAATGCGTATTTACGTAAACGATTAGCCGCTAAAATAACCGAATACGAAGCGCACATAAAAAGTCTGTAGCAGTATCTTAGTTTCTTTCAGTACTTTAACGGAATAGGATAACACCAAAAATAGTATGATGAAATTTGCTTTTTTCTTATGTAGCGTAATATTTATGTCTTGTTCCACCAAAATAAAAAATATAGAAAATAGCGTACCGATAACTCCCGCATCTGACAGTATAATTACAAGCAAATTGTCTTTCGAAGAAACACAAAACGCTTTACGAAATCAGCTTCTCAAATCTAAACCCAATGAACTTCTAAAATCTAGTATATTACAAGAGCTGTACCTCAGAGGGCTTGTAGAGCAAGTAGAGGACAGGATTGTGTTTGAGCTTCCTTTTAATCTTCACGGATTTGATTGTGGTGCGCCCGACTGTTACGTTACAGACATACGTTTTGAGATTGCGGCTAAAGAGCCCATCGAGTTTCCAGAAACTATTCCTTTTAAAATAGTAGAACATGGCTGTGGTATTGAAAAAGAAATAGCCGAAGAAGGTGTCTTTGAACGTATAGAACAATCTTCAACGGCCGTTCATTACTATGCTAAAAAGCAAAGGGGCAGCTTGGTATTAATCAGTGACCCGAACAAATTATATTATTTTCCAGATATGGAACTCCATACAATTAAGGTAAATGCTATTGATGAACTATTTGCTACTTATGATGAGGAAGATGAACAGGCAATAGAACCATACCAGTCTTTTCTAATGACGACCAATGAATATGAGTTTTTTATAAAAAATTAATCATGAATCTAAAAAAAGCATCAGCAACGGAGTATATGGATTTAAAGAAAATCTGTACCGATGCGTATGCGCTAAATTTTCATGACCATTGGAATGAAGGCGGCTTAGAATGGTATCTAGAACAGGAATTTAGTGTAGAAAGGATAATGGCCGACTTAGCCGATGATACTACCGAGTATTTTTTTATAGAACATAAATTAAAGCAAGTGGGTTTTCTTAAAATTAAAACAACTTCGTCAACAGATTTGTCTTTTGACCATTCCGTAGTATTGGAAAAAATATACTTACTTCCAGAATGTAAAGGATTAGGAATTGGAAAATGGGCACTAGGCACCCTTATAGAAAAGCTAGAAGCGCGCGGGACTAAAAAACTATTTTTAGCGGTGATTGATACCAACCTAAATGCTATTGCTTTCTATGAAAAACTAGGTTTTAGCTATCATAGCAAAACAAGGCTAGAGATTCCGTATTTTAAAGAAGAGCTGAAAGGAATGCATAGAATGGTTAGAGAATTAAATTCAAGTAAATAATAGCATGTTCGGAATCATAAATTTTGAGGCTTTTTTACTCGCGGGATTACTTATGAATATAACCCCAGGAGCAGACACCATGTATATTCTTGGCAGAAGTATAGCTCAAGGAAAAAAGGCTGGAATTTTATCTGCATTAGGGATTTCTACAGGCGCTATTTTCCATATCATTTTTGCCACCTTAGGCCTGTCTATACTCCTTGCTAAATCTGCTGCGGCTTTTGAAATTGTTAAATATTTAGGTGCTGCTTATCTTATTTTTTTGGGACTTAAAACAATTTTTAAAAGAGCAGATGAAAAATTTGAGTTAGGGAATGAAACGAAGCGGGTAAATTATAGAAAAATTTATTTTTCTGGAGTACTGACCAATATTTTAAATCCGAAAGTAGCCTTATTTTTCCTAGCTTTTTTACCACAATTTATAGATCCTGAGTATGTGCAAAGCTCACTTCCATTTCTAATTCTTGGCTTCACCTTTTTATTAACGGGAACCATCTGGTGTTTAATTTTGGCCTTATTTGCGTCAAAATTATCGCATCGCATTAGAAAAAATTATAAAATAAAAATGTGGTTGGATAAGGTAACAGGCGGAATTTTTGTTGCGCTAGGAATAAAACTCGCATTACTAAAAAAGTAAGGTATCCTTGTTTTCCTCTTTATTCGGTTTGCACCGTTAACTGGTGCCACCTACGCTGCCATGATTTTTTATGTATCCGATCACGGTATTGGTTTACATCAAAATTTGGAGTAGGTTTAACTATCAATAAAAACAAATCTTCTAAACCATAAGGGGCACAATAGGCTAGCTTATCAAGAGTAGTTAAACGTACCGCAATGGCCGTTGCCGTTTCTGGCCAATAAGAAATTGCTTCTTCACAGGAGGCATAGGGAAGCTGTCCATTTCTTAGATGCATTCTTGCTTGGTTTTTAACAGACCAGTTTAGTGTCGGGTGAAGGGCTTTTAATCGTGTTTCAATTTCTTGGTCTTTTACTTTAGTGGTGTTGCTACGGTCAAAATAAATAACATCAATATCATTTAATGGTGTACGTGCAAAGCCATGCAATACATCCCAGATTTTATTACGTACAAAGCCAGCACCAATCCAACAATCTTGCAAGGCTACATCGCGTACAGTTGCCAAAATAGCAAGCATCCAAGCATCTGCTCTAATATACCGTATCAGTTGTTGTTCTAGCGTTGAGATCATGTTGAGGTGTATCTATTAGTCATCAATAGAAGTTGTAGCCATCGTTATTGTATGCCAAAACTATGTAGTATTTCTTTAATACCTTGGGAATAGGAAGTCACCTTAAAATCTGGAAACCGCTCCTTAAATTTTGAGGAATCAAAAATATTATCAATCATATACCTCGGCAGTAACTCTTGGGTTTCTTTTAAATTAGCATTAAAAAGTGCGCCTATTTTTAAGGTAATGGCACTTAAAATACCATAGCTAATGGTACGGCCTAGTTGTGTAGAGATTTCTGCAAATAGTTCTTTGTACGTTAACCGATGGTCATCACAAGGAAGATGCCATGTTTGTCCAAAAGTATCAGGAGTATTGCCCAGTAGCGCCATAGCTTTACTAGCATCTGGGGTGTAAATAAGTGTGCGTACCACATCATCTCTTAAAAATACTTTAGGTTCCTTATGTGCCCTTAATTTTTCAAAAACTAAAGCATTGGTAAGTCCTTGTGTTTTTCCAGGACCATAAAATTCTGGTGCCCTACAAATTACCGCTTCAATTTCGTTTTCCTCAATGGCTTTTAAAAGTAGTTCTGCCGCAATTTTTTTAGCGATTCCTTTTTTTCCTTTTGAAGCAAAAGGAGAATCCTCGCGTTGTATTTTACGATCCTGAGCATATGCATATGTATTATCAAAATAAACAAGCTTACAATTATTAGCTTTGCAGGCTGCAATAACATTTTTCATAATTTTTGGCCAATCGCTCAACCAAACCGAAGATTTATAAGGTAAGCCTACGGTCATATACGCAATAGTTGCATTTTCCAATGCCTTATGTACGTCTTCAGGATGTAATAAATCGCCTTTAAATAATAAATCTTCTGGGTGCACCTTTTTGGGAGTGCGCCCCATAAGTGTGATGTCTTGCGTGTATTTGGCGCGTAATTCTTTTGCCAATTCTTCTCCTATAATTCCGTTTGCTCCTAAAATTACCTGCATGTTTTTTTTTGTATTTAGCATCGTATTTAACACTACAAAGATACTGGTGAATAGTACTTTTTAACCCACTTATAAAGGTAAGTAAAACTTAAAGTTATGTAAGCTATTCTGTTTTTTGGTGTTTCATCATCAAAAAAATAGGGGCTAAACTCTAGGAAGTTATTCTGGTGTTATTCTTAGATGAGGTAATGAATAATATGCTGCACTATTGTTAAAGGGACTAAAAAAATAGACGGTACCGAATTCAATTTTTTTAAAATCAGTAAGTACTTTATGGTCTTTAAGGAGTCCTATTCTAAACTTGGAAGAATGATATTCATTAATGAGTAGTGCAGGCAAAATATACATTTTTCTATGCTGTTCAAAATAACCGTTTTTTATTTTCCCCCTTATCGTATACGTTTTTAAAAGACTATCATTTATGGTTACCGAAGCTCTGATTTTTTTTCTAGTGAGTACGTTAAGGGTGACGAGGTAGGGCTTGTTTTCTTTGTTTACCTTTTTGGAAACGATTTTAAATTCTTTGGCCCTAAGGTATGAACCCCAGAAATAATCTAAATAAGGAGGACCTTCACTGGTATTATTTTCATAAGTCCCGTTGATTAAATATAAATTCTCTGCGGTGAGTTCTATTTGATTTGGGGCTAATGTTGTCTTCTTTAAGGTGGCGCAAGAACATATAAATAAGAGCATACACCAACAAGCTACATGTTTTAGGAAAGACGTGTCTCTTTTATTTTTAGTAAAGAATGCTTTAAACATAGGCCTTGGTTTATTCATATGGTAAGCGATTTCTATTTACTTTATTTGGGTGACTGGCATTTCTCTACAGATTTTATTTTTCGTTTTAATCTTTGGTTCTTTACTTGAGTTGCAGGCGTCTTAAAGGGCAATTTAAACGAATAAGCAGAGTTACTTTAGGAGTTTACTACTTTGCTATACAGACAACGTTCTCCTCGTTCAGGAGCAGTAAACGTACTGATAAAGTTTAATCCTAGTTTTTCTAATACATTTCTTGATGCCGTATTGTTCGGGTGTACGGTTGCGACAAGTTTTGGGAGTTTTAGATGGCTTTGCGCATGTGTTAACCAGAAGTTTCCAATTTCGGTAGCCAAGCCTTTACCCCAATAGTCCTGGTGGAGAATAAACCCAAATTCGTGTGCATGATCTCCTTGATAATGACAAGGATGAATGCCTGAAATACCCACAAGAGATCCGTCTGCTTTATCCGTTACACACCAGAATCCGAAGGCATCCTTTGTAGTTCTAATAAATTCCTCATTGATAAGGCTTTCAAATTCTACTTTGGTAAAAGTGCGTCCCTTTAAAGTAGATTTCATGACGAGCTCATTTTCACAACATAGTTTTTCTAATGCAAGTCTATACTCAGGGAGGTAAGGCTTAAATTGAAGGCGTTCTGTTTGTAGCATACGTTAGATGAGAATAGTTAACTATTTGAATTTCTAATCCTCTAAACCAAGAACTTTCCATTGGTTTTCTATTTTATACGTGTTAAATTTCTGTACTGATTTTCCGCCATCGGGGTAGTGGCATGTTTCGGTAATAATACAATGGTCTTCTGAAATAATTTGTCTGCTAAAAGCTCTTTTAAGATCATTAAATTTTGGCATTCCGTGTTCTTGCATATTCTTTATGTACGATAGCCTTAGCAGTTCTGAAGTAGAAGCAATGATCTCTTCATTCAGTTCTATTTTAACGGTTCGTTTTAGCATAAATTCTGCCTCCTTATGAAAATCTTTACAGCTGATGGCCTTGTCTAAATTATCTTCATCATAGGCATTTTCTAGGGCTAAGATGGCCCCTTCCGGGGTGTCTAAATTAGGAGGGAAATAATCTTCACCTTCATCTATAAACATGCCTCCAAGGCTTTTATCAAAATTGGCTAATTCAGCTCCACTAATACCATCCCGGATAGCGCGAATGGTATAGCCACCAATAAGTCTTCCGTTTTCTATAATCATCCAATCAGAAACCTCATTAGCGGTAATTCCTATTTTTTCATTAATCCGTACATTGGTAACATCGATAGGTTCATTACCTACCACACCAAAAATATTTCCGTCGGTATCAAAGCTAGGTTCCATCAGCCAGATATGTTCTATTTTTCCATTATCTTCTATTCGTGCTTTAATCGAAAAATAATGCTGATCTTTTTTAGGGTTAGCAAGACAAGCTTCAAAATAATGCAGGGTGAGCTTTGCTTTTTCCATTGCCCAATTCATCCGGTCATTATCATTAGAGGCGTTATAAACATCAGGGTTTCCTTCACGTTGCCGTACTGTTTCTTTCTTTCCAAATAACCTGTTTAGTAATCCCATAATGTTTTTTTAGTGGTGTTTGTATATAGCTACACCTCTAAAATAGAGAAAAAAAGCGGCGCTTGTTCATACATTTAGACGAACTGCAATGAATAGGAAAAAGAAAAGGCTATCTGTTGGGATAGCCTTTTAGTATATAAGAAGTGTTTTTTTATTTTAAAATACTTTTATACTTCGCCGCATCATTCAAAAGTTCTGTAGCGGTTAAAATAGCCTCATCATGGGTTAAGAAATAATCATAAAGTCCTTGGCTATAGAAGTAACGTGTTATAATTTCATCTTCTAATTGCTTTTTAATCTCCTTTTTAGATTTATCCAATCCTGTGATTTTCTTGGTGTTTATTTCTGCCAATAGCTCACGGTATTTTTCTTGTACCTGCGTATCTAATAAGTCGGTGTCATTCAATGCCATCGCTTTATTTAACGCCTTTTCAGTAGCGGTTTCAAACGTAAAACCAGAAGATTTTATATAGGTTTTAAAAGCTTCAAAATGGGCGTCTGTAAATTCAAAATTAGCAACATCAGGAACACTATTTTTATAGTAGAACTGTGTAGCATAGTTAAAAATAGCATTTTCACGAAGCAATGCCGTGGTAAGGGTATTGGTTTTTAATGCAGCGATTTCTACATCTGGTAATACACCACCACCATTTTGTACTTTACGACCATTACGGGTTTTAAAGTCATGAATGTCTGTTGTTTTCACCGCATTACCCGCAGCATCTCTATTCCAATAATCTAAAGACTGTATGCATCTGCCAGAAGGTGTATAGTAGCGAGAAATAGTTACTTTTAATTGAGTGCCGTACGTGAGTTTTAAAGGGCGTTGTACTAAGCCTTTTCCAAAACTACGAGCACCAATAACTACAGCCCTATCTAAATCTTGTAAGCCACCAGAAACAATTTCACTTGCCGATGCACTACTTCCATTCACTAAAACTACTAACGGAATTTCTGTATCTACAGGCGCATTTTTTGTTTTGTATTCAGAATTAAATTTTTTGACCTTAGACTTTGTAGTAACAATCAACTCTCCTTTGGGTACAAATAAATTGGTAACATTGATCGCTTCTGACAGTAGGCCTCCCGGATTTCCTCTTAAATCTAAAATGATTTTTTGCGCTCCTTTATTCTTTAAATCGATTAAAGCAGCTTTGGTTTGTTCCGATGCTTTTTTATTAAATTTAGCTAGGACAATATAACCTGTTTTTTCATTCACCATTTTGTAATAGGGCACAGCGTCTACCTCAATAGCTTCTCTGGTGATGCTCGTAGTCTTGGTTTCACCTTGTCTGTTGTAGGTCACCGTTACGCTTGTATTGTTTGCCCCTTTTAAAAGTTCTGTGGCATTGTCTTTAAAATCTTTAACATCAATTTCTCCAATTTTAATAATTTCATCGCCTGCTTTTAAACCTGCTTTATCTGCAGGATTGTCTTTATAAGGCTCAACAATAACCAGCTTATCATCATAAGCTCTAACAATAGCACCGATACCAGAGTATTCTCCTGCATTACTAATCTTATACGCTTCTACATCTTGTTCGTTTAAAAAACGAGTATAAGGATCAAGACCTTCCAACATACTTTTAATGGCGATATCCATTAATTCTGCGGGATTGGTTTCATCCACATAATTCATGTTCAATTCTTTGAACAACGTAGTGAAAATCTCTATCTGTTTTGCGATTTCGAAAAAATCACTTTTAAAACTACTCCCAACGACAATAAATACGAGGGCAAAAACAGGAATGATAACACGTTTTTTAATCAGTTTTTTCATGGGAATTTTATTTTGATCAAATCAATAAAACACTTTAAGGAAGTGGCTTTACTTGATTTCTTCTGAAGTCGATTTTTTTGATTCTTGGGCTATTTTTTTATTGAATTTATCAAGAAGCACTTCCATTTTCTGGTGTACCGCTTTACTCTCAGGCATTTCTTTACCAAGATATAAAATTAACAACGCATACTTATCTGTACTATTGTTACTTACCATAGATTTATTAAGCCGGTAAGCTTCTCGTAGCAAGCGTTTTATTCTATTTCTTTTTACAGCGCTTTTAAAATTACGTTTAGAAACTGTGACCCCAGCTTTTATAGGAACATTATCTTTAAAATCTGCTTTTACGTAAATAACACGCAGTGGAAAATTAGCCACACTTTTTCCTTCTGCGAACATTTTTTCAAAAAGCTTTTTGCTTTTTAGTTTTTCAGCTCTTGAATAGCTAAAATCAGGTTTGTTTTCCACGGTTCTTATTGCTGTATGTTGCAAAGATACTGTTTCATGCGATATAGTTATTATCGCGAGGCATTTTGTGTAGCTCTAGACAATCAATAGCTTTTTGAAGTCTGGTTTTATAGGGCGTATTACAGTCCTTTTTGAGTATAGTAACCCTGTCATGAAAAGTAACCTCAAGTCGTTAAAACAAAAAAGGCATTGCTTTCGCAACACCTTTTCAAATCATTAATTTATATTAGAAATTACTTGTTTTCCCAAGCATTGTTTTCAAGATTTACATCCGCCATTAATTGTGAAGGATCAATAACAATTGCTTTTATAGCCGTTAAAGGCTTAGCAATAGTAAAGTCATAGGTAGGGAAAGCCCAAGGCCAGTCTTCTACTACCGTCCGTGTTAAGTTAGGGTAAGGATTTTCTTTTTCACCACGCATCATTCTAAGTGGTGCATAGAAAGTTTCTTGTGTATCATCTGCATATATTACCAAAATATCAAGAGGCATAGGCATTAAACCAATACGCTCTAAGCTAACTTTTGTTTGTTCCCCATCTGCAACAACAGCGGTAATACCATAGTCTATAGTATTGGTTGTTTGCGTCCAATCCATCAAATACCAATCTAGTTCCATCCCAGAAACCTTTTCAGCCGTTCTCTTAATATCATTTGGCGTAGGGTGTTTGAATTTGAAATCGTTAAAATACTTTTTCAAGGTTTCCATTAAATTCTCTTGGCCAATAATATAACCTAATTGCGCTAAGAAAATTTCTCCTTTGCTATAAGCTGCAATACTATACGGCATGTTTTCAGCATAGCGGTCTGCATGTGTAGTTTGTGGTTGCTCTTTACCAGATTTTACTAAATAGTTATAGCCCTTATACGACCCCTCAAACGGATTTGTTTTTTTCTCTCCCATATATTCATTCATATATAAGTGCGAGATAAAACTGGTAAACCCTTCATCCATCCACTCATGTTTAGCCTCATTAGAGGCCAAAATATGCTGAAACCACGAGTGCGCCATTTCATGTGCCGTTACACCCACAAGACTTCCAAATTTACGCTCCCCAGTAATAAGTGTTGCCATAGCATACTCCATACCACCATCACCACCTTGGATCACAGAATACTGATCATATGGATATGTACCCACATTCTTGCTGAAAAATTGCATCATTTCTGCAGTTTTAGGCTGTAGTTTTTTCCAGTTTTCTTTTATCGCTGCATTGTCTTTGTACAAGAAGTGAAGCATTGGACCATTTTCTACTTGTAAGGTGTCATGGATGTATTCCGGATCTGCTGCCCACATAAAGTCATGTACCATAGGCGCTTTAAAATGCCATATTAAGGTCTTTCCTTTTTGCTTTTTTATTTTTGTTCCTGGTGCTTCATACCCATGACCAATTTCTTGTGCATTTTGTAAATAGCCACTTCCACCAACGGTGTAGTTTTTATCTATGGTAATCTTTACATCAAAATCTCCCCATACGCCTTGAAATTCACGAGCAATATATGGATCTGCGTGCCAGCCTTCAAAATCATATTCGGCTAGTTTTGGATACCACTGGCTCATAGAAAGTGCTACGCCTTCTTCGCTATCGCGACCAGAACGACGAATTTGAATAGGAATTTGACCTTTGAAAACCATATCAAAAGTTGCTGTACCTCCAGGTGGGATAGCTTCTGCCAAGGTAACAACAAGAACAGTACCTTCTTCTGAAAAGCTTACCGGCTTTCCGTTTTGGGTAAGGGAAGTAGGGTGTAAGTATCCTATCTCATCAGGTTGTAAGGCAGAAATTCTACTTTTTCCATCGGCCATCATACGGTCATCAGGATCTGCGATACTTTGTAAACGCCTGTCCATTTCACTGCCGGGTTGAAAGGCATTAAAATACAAGTGATAATATACTTTGTTTAAAGCGTCGGGAGAATTGTTGGTATATACTAATTTTTGAGTTCCGGTGTACTCATGTGATTTTACATCCATGTCTACATCCATCGTGTAAGCAACATGCTGCTGCCAATACGATGTGTTTTGAGCGAAACCACTAAGGCCCGTAACCAAAACTAAAAGGCTGAGAATTGTTTTTTTCATTGTTATTTTTTTTTGAGTATAATTAGTCAATTGCCCTAAAGATAAAAAGATCATAGAAATTAAAAGCTTAACTTAAAATTTCTATGACCTTTTTAGTTCTGCTAGGTCTTTTTAGCGAAATTCTTATAATTTTACTTTTCCTGAGGTCACTTGCTCAGCCAGTAGCAATGCATTGTAAGCATTTACCATTTTTCCTGATTTTGATAAAGCAGAAAATTCTTTAGCACCAGCATCTTCTCCTGGAACAGTAACTTGTGTTTTAGTCGTTAAACCAGATTGTAAAATAATTTTCTTTACTTGGCTTGCTTTTAATGATGGGTACTGAGACCACACAAGAGCTGCAACACCTGCAACCCCTGGTGCCGCCATTGAGGTACCACTATTATAGTCATAAGTACTATTAGGCATCGTAGCATATATAGCACTACCTGGAGCAAATACATCTACATTAATAGTACCATAATTAGAAAAAGAAGAAACTAATCCTGATCCGTACTTAGCTGTTAAAGAACCAACCGTGATAACGTTATCTGCAATTTCTGCACCATTGTTTATTTGGTCATTAGGGAAGTTAGCATTGCTCGTATCATCTAAATCATTACCGTCATTACCCGCAGCATGTACAAATAATACGTCTTTAGAAGCAGCATATTTAATAGCTTCATAAACCCATTCAGCATTTGGAGAGAAAGCTTTTCCAAAACTACCGTTGATAATTTTAGCACCATTATCTACCGCATAACGAATACCTAAAGCAATATCTTTATCATATTCATCTCCATTAGGTACCGCTCTTATGCTCATTAAGGCTACATTATTAGCAACACCATCTACACCTTTACCGTTTCCACGTTGTGCCCCGATAATTCCTGCAACATGTGTACCATGACTTTCGGTAGCAACACGGTTTTGAGGGTTACCATTACCATAGCCTAAATCTTTAAGGTCATATGGATTATCACCAACCTCTGTTCTACCATTAAAATCTACATTTAAATTATAGTTTAAACGTTCTATTAAGCCATCGATATCGCCTTCTAATTGTGTTATCACTTCTGCCATAGAATCGCCATAGGCAAACATTTGAGTTACAATAGATTTACTCTGTAATAAAGTGGAATCTTCTGTGGTAATAGCAGCAACTTCTTCTTTGCTATAATTTTTTTTACCTAAATGTGCGGTAATGGCCGCATCTGCACTTTTTATAGCAGGTAGCATTTGGTCTAACTGGTTCTTATAGGTAAGGTATTTTTGAGCATCTTCATCAATGACCTTTTTTGCTGCAGCCTGCAGGGTAGCATCGCCTAACTTAAGACGTAAGATTCTTGCAGCCTCTAATTGCTCATTGTAAGACTCTCCTAAAAAGTTGTAACCGTGAATATCATCTACATAGCCATTGTTGTCATCATCTTTATTATTACCAGGAATTTCTTTGGTATTAGTCCATAATACATTGACTAAATCTTCGTGTTCTAAATCCATTCCAGAATCTAAAATTGCTACGATGATTTTTTCTCCTTTTTTACCTTTTACAAGATCAGCATAGGCTTTTTCAACAGCCATTCCCGGAATGGTATCTGAAATAAGATCTAAGTGTCCCCAAGTTTTCTTTTGAGTTTCTGATAAATCGGAAATTTTTAAAGGAATGGCATCGATGTTTTCTACGGGAGTACTTATAAGTACTGGCGCTGTAGCACCGCAACCGGATAAAAGTAAAGAGCAAATAGTTAGCCCTAAAATTGATTTAGAAAAATTAGTAGTCATACTTGAGTAGTTTTTATAAACTATATTGATTTTGAGTTATAAATAATTGTGAATAAGCGTATTAAAAAAGGCTGTCAAAGGAGTGAATGTCCTTTAAACGAATGCCTTTTTCTGTTTCTTGTAGGGTACAAATTTCATTGTGTGCATCATGTTCTAAAAACAGATAGAAATTATTGGCAGCAGCCTTGAGTAAGAATTTTTCTTTTTCCGCCAATGTTAACAAGGGTCTTGTATCATAGCCCATCACATAGGGCAAGGGAATGTGTCCTACCGTAGGAAGCAAATCTGCCATAAAAACCAATGTTTTTCCTTGGTACTGTAGGTGCGGAATCATTTGTTTATCTGTGTGGCCATCTACATATAGGATATCAAACCCTAACTCTGACGAAATTTGAAAGTCTGTAGTGCTCGTGCGTTCTATAAAGTGAAGTTGCCCACTAGCTTCCATGGGTAGTAAGTTTTCTTTTAAGAAAGATGCTTTTTCTCTGTTGTTAGGTTTTGTAGCCCATTCCCAATGTTCTTTATTCGTCCAGAATTTTGCATTTTTAAAAGCAGGCTCATAGCCCGTTTGGTCTTTATTCCATTGGATACTACCGCCACAATGATCAAAATGCAAGTGTGTCATAAAAACATCGGTAATATCATCTTTATGAAACCCATGGGATTGCAGTGATTTTTCAAGGGTATGATCTCCCCACATATCATAATAGCCAAAGAATTTGTCCGATTGCTTGGAGCCCATTCCAGTATCAATAAGAATTAAGCGGTTGCCTTCTTCAATTAATAAACTCCGGGCAGCAAGATCTATTCTATTGGAGGCATCTGCAGGATTGGTTTTTGTCCATAGTGTTTTTGGCACTACTCCAAACATTGCACCACCATCTAGCTTGAAATTGCCAGTTTCTATTGGATATAATTTCATAGACGTTTTAAAAAAGCGATGAATTTAGTTGTTACTCGGAAATCACGATTGTGATATTCTTCCTGTTTTAACCAAATAATCGTGAAATTTAAGAAAATCGTTAAAAATAGAATCACTAATTAAGACTTTTTAACGCTCCAAAACGCAGAATATCCTCTCGCTGGTTACGAATGTACTTCATTACCAAAGTATTTTTTACGCAACCAGAAAGAAACACGCACTAATAGTATGAGGGCAGGAACTTCTACTAATGGCCCAATAACCCCTGTAAATGCTTGCCCAGAATTAAGTCCGAATACTGCAATGGCAACAGCTATGGCAAGTTCAAAATTATTCCCTGCAGCGGTAAATGCTACGGCTGCTGTTTTATCATAGCTTGCGCCCATGGCCTTGGTAAAGAAAAATCCGATAATGAACATGAGGGTAAAATAAATGAGTAGTGGAATAGCAATGAGTAATACATCGGCAGGAATCGTGACAATTAATTCTCCTTTTAAAGAAAACATAATAACAATGGTGAAAAGTAGAGCAATCAATGTCATAGGCGAAATAGTAGGTATAAATTTCTGGGTATACCAGGCTTCTCCTTTAAGTTTTACTAAAACAACACGGCTAATAATGCCTAATAAAAATGGAACTCCAAGATAAATAGCAACACTCTCTGCTATGGTAGCAATAGAGATGTCTACAATTGCACCTTCAAAACCAAAATACGGCGGTAATACGGTTATAAATAACCACGCATAGAAACTGTAGGCAAATACTTGAAAAATGCTATTTAAGGCAACAAGGCCTGCGCCATATTCGCTACTACCCTCTGCAAGATCATTCCAAACCAATACCATGGCAATACAACGTGCCAAGCCTATAAGAATTAGACCTACCATGTATTCAGGATGGTCTTGTAAGAAGATGATGGCTAAAACAAACATTAAAATTGGTCCTATAATCCAATTTAATAATAAAGAGATAGACAGTATTTTTACGTTCTTAAACACTTTTGGGAGTAAGGCATAGTTGACCTTAGCTAGTGGCGGATACATCATTAAGATTAGACCAATAGCTATAGGGATATTGGTGCTACCGCTGCTGGCATTATTGATAAGTTCTGGAAAAGAGGGCATCAAATAACCCAAGCCTACGCCTACAATCATGGCTATAAAAATCCAAAGGGTCAGGTAATTATCTAGAAAGCTTAATTTTTTTGTTATACTCATGAGATTATGCCTTTACTTTAGAAAAAATATAATAGAGTTCTGTGGCTATTTGAAGGCTACGTTCTTGGTATTTCTCTGCTTGTTGCGGGGTATTATCAAAAGCTTTTGGATCTTCAAAAGTTATGGGAAACCTTTTTTCTGCACCAGCAATAAATGGGCATCCTTGGTCTGCAGAAGAACAGGTCATGATTGCTGCAAATTCTGAAGAGGGATTAAAAGGCGCGTCAAAAGTTTTAGAAAAACCAATTATTGGAGCCTCATTGGCAGCATATTTTATGCTATATACTGGGTTGTTGCCTTCAGAAAGTGACGTTATTTGAAAACCTGAGTTTTTTAAGGTTGTGGCTGCCATAGGGAAGAGGGCAGTAGCTTCTGTGCCTCCAGAGTAGGAATATATATTTGTAATCCCAAAATGAGCTGCTATGGCTTGTGCCCAAGCTTGAGATAAATGACTTCTACGCGAGTTATGGGTGCAAATAAAATTTAAGCGTATTTCTTGATCTGTTTTTACTTTATGTTGAATAAACTCGGCTAGCGGATCTAAAATTTCTTTACGCGTAGCTGAAATACGCTCCATATCTAAAGTATTAATTAGGGCTGCTAGTTGTGGAAATAGTGTTGGTGTTGTTGTAGTCATTTTTTATTCTATTTATATTCCTATGTTGTTACTTCTTCGTTCCAAGAGGGTATTATCTAGCCAAATGTCATGAAGTTTTCCTATTTTTTCGCGGTATCCAATGATTCTAAAGCCACAAGAAGTATGTAAGTGTATGCTAGCAATATTAGCAGTCATAATTCCGGCTTGTAAGGTCCAAATACCATGTTCCTCACTAATTTTAATAAGTTCTTGTAATAATTTTTTTCCTATTCCTTTACCACGGTAGGCTTCTGCTATATAGACACTAACTTCTGCGACGCCACCATACACACACCTACTAGAAACAGGAGCAAGAGAAGCCCATCCTAGCATTTTATCTTCGGATAGCAGCGCAATGTTACCAAAGTTTAAGTGGGCAGTATGCCATTTTTCCCAAGCAGGAACTTGCGTCTCAAAAGTAGCTAGCCCTGTATTGATGCCTTCTTTATAGATTTTAGCAACAAGAGGATAGTTAGCTTCCGTGATGGGCACAATAGTCATACTAGCAGCAGCTAGAATTAGGGTCGCAAGAATTTCCACTTTGTAAACTAGCCATAGATAGTTTTGGCTTTGCTTCTGGAATACCACAATTATCTTTTGCCAAACAATCTGTTTGTTTCGTAGTTAATACAAAGTTGGTTCCGTTAAATTCTAATCCAAATTTACCAATGGTGCTTCCTTGGTATTCTACTTCGATGTCTAAATCAGGGATGGCTAATATTTTTTCTGATAGCTCAATAATATGAACAAGCTTTTCTGGATGCAGTCTGTGATCATAATCATCCGCATTCCATAATTGAAAATTAACAAGTTCTTCATTGCGTACGGTACCTCCACAATCAATAAAGTTCTTGGTTACTTTACCTACCTCTGTAACGTGAAAATGGTTGGGAACTAAAGAGCCATCAGGCAGTTCAAAAGCAATTGTTTTTAAATTTTTTAAGTGCGATTTTATTTCTGATAATTTCATAAGCTTATTGTTTTATTGTGATATTACGATGAATGAATTCAAATTTTTTTTAGCAGCAATCTGTTTTACTCGGAATATTTAAATGCAATAAAGTACCCATTTTAGATTTCATTTTTTCCCAATTGTCGGTATCAATACAGTAACAAACACTGGTGCCATCTATAGTGCCTTTAATTAAGCCTAATTGTTTCAGTTCTTTCAAATGCTGAGAAATGGTAGGTTGTGCAAGACCAATTTCTTGAACTAGGTCTCCACAGATACATGCATTTATTTTAAATAGATGTTGTAAAATAGCGACTCTAGCAGGATGCCCAAAAGCCTTGGCAAAATTTGCTATTTCATTTTGTTCTGCGGTAAATATTTCTGATTTGGCTAAGCCCATACTTAATTGTTATATTGCAATATTACGATTAAGCAAGATAAGTACCAAAATCTTTTCGCTTTTATTTTAAAATAGAATCTAGTTGCTCTATGACTAAAGGCTTTATAATGTGATTTTTAACACAAGGAAATTGTTTCGCTCTTTCTTCATCTTTAGGATCTATAGACGAGCTAAGGATATACACACAGCATTTTTCTTTAATATGCTCAGGAAATAAACCAAACGCCTCTAAAAATTCGAAGCCGTTTAGTTCTGGCATTTTTATATCTAGAAAAATAATTTCAGGAAAACTACTTGGGTCATTACAACATTTCCGCAAATATTTTAGCGCGGTTTCGGGAGAAGTCTCAGACAAGATACGTTCTGCAACATTTGCTTTGGTTAAAACAGTTTTGTTGATAAAATTATCAATTTCAGAATCATCGACTAACAAGATTTGTTTGAACTTCATTTGCTCTTGATTTTTTAGTTTGATTGGGGAGTAAAATTACGAATTTGGTGCCCACATTAGGCTTTGATACCACGGTTATTGTACCATTTAGCTTGGTGACAATTTCTTTTATGACGTACAATCCTATGCCGGTTCCCATGACCTTTGATGATACTCTGTAAAACATTTCAAAGATTTTATCTAGATGCTTCTCAGGGATACCGATGCCATTATCTGCAATCTGTATAGATACTTCATCGTTAACAGATGCTATTGTGATGGTGATTCTTGGATTTTTATCATTAATATTATGGTATTTAATGGCGTTAGAAATAAGGTTATTAAAGATGATAGATATTCTCTTTTTATCGGAATAAAAAAGAGGAATCTCCTTTATATCAATCTCCATATTAATATACTTCCTATTCTTCAAATACCACAAACTTTCAAGAGATTCATTAATCAAATGCCTGAAATCTATAGGCTCCATGGCTATTTCTAAATGTTTGTTTTGAGAATACTGTACAATATCTTTAATAAAATCATCTAGTCTTTTTACCGACTGCTGCATCATGTTTAGCTTAAAGACGAGAGCATCGTCATGATCTTCATGTAAAATAATGTCTATAAGTCCCATGACAGAAGACAGCGGAGCTCTTAACTCATGAGAGGCACTATAAACAAAGCGGTCTAGTTCTAAATTGGTCTTAGAAAGTTCTTCATTTTGTTGTTCTAGTAGGTGCTCTGCTTCTTTTCTTTTGGTATTATCAATAGCACTCACTAAATAATTGGTTCTATTGCTTAATTTCAAGGGTTCTATAGATAATAAGGCTGGAATTTTCTTTCCATTTTTTAAATAATAGGTAATCTCTTCATCTCTCAAGATTCCTTCTTGCATTAATTTATCCCAAAGTACTTGTCGTGTTTCAGAATCTTGGTGAAGTTCAAAATTAAGAACATCTGCACCCAAAAGGCTTTTTCCAATTAGATTTTCTCGGGTAGTTTCAAGCAAATTGGCTACCGTATCATTAGCTTCAAGAATGATCCTATTGGCATCTACGATAACTTTTCCAACGAGGTTAGAATGAAAGGATTTATAAAATTTCTCTTGACTTTCTTTAAGTTCTTCTTTAACTCGTATCGTATCTGTCATGTCTATAACAGTACCGTGAAATTTATGGATCTCATCATTTTCATCGACCAAAATTTCTAGTTCTACTAACACATGATGTATAGAATTGTCTTTATGAACTACGCGATAACTAAAAGGGGTATTGTCTTTATTTTGAATTCTGTGGTTGATTAATTCTTTATGTTTTATTCTGTCTTCCGGGTGTATACATAAAGACGCATTTTCAAAAGTTAAGGGGGTATCTGGATGCAAATCAAATATAGTATACATTTCGTTAGACCATTCCAAGCTATTGTCTTGCATATCCCAGCTCCAGTAGCCTATTTTTCCAATACGAATAGCAGATTCCATTTTAGCTTTGGTTTTTAATACCTGCTCCTCGGTTTTTTTTATTTTAGTGATGTCTTTAAAATACACTGAAATTCCTTCAGCAGACGGGTACATTCTATATTCATACCAGCGGTCAAACTCTTCTCTATACTGTTTGATATACCTATACTGCTGCGTCTGCATGGCCTCCAGAAGCATTTTATAGGCATCAGTTTGCGTAAAATAGGGTAAAGTATCCCAAGCAACGGTGCCTATAAGTTCTGAGTATGATTTTCCTATGGCATCACAAGCTTTGGCGTTTACATAATTAAATTTCCAATCTTTGTCTAAGGCTACAAAGCCATCAGAAATACGTTCCGTCAATTCTCTATATTTAAGCGCACTGTTACGAAGTATCTCTGCTGTTTCTTCGCGTTCGGTAACATCTTGAATAATGCATAGAAAATGATGATTGGGCATCATTTTTACATTGGCCTGAGCGGTAAAAGTAGTCCCATCTTTGCGGAGCATTTTTTTCAGCGCTTGAATGGTCTTTCCTTCGGTGAGCTCTTTTATCCTTAAAGGTTGTGCTTCTAAATCCTCAGGGAGAATTAAGGCTATAAGACTGCTACCTACACAAACGTCTTTAGTGCTCCTAAACATCTTACAAAATTGGTGGTTAACATCTGTAATAGTTAACTCTTTATTTAAAAGGAAAATACCATCTGAAGCCTCTTCTACAAGCATTCTATATTTTTCTTCGCTCTCTTTTATCTGTTTTGCATTTTTACTCGCAATTTGTTCTAATGCAATGCGCGGACTTACATCTCTAACAATTCCTTGTACAAGTTTATTAGGGAGTACCGTAGCACTGATCTCACCATAGAATTCCGAGCCGTCTTTTCGTAACAATATACGTTGAGAAATCAAAGAGTTTTCTTGAAAAATTTTGTGAATTCTTTGCGGTATTTCTTTAGCGTTCTCTTTAGTGACTAATGCGGAAATATTGAGTTTTAATAATTCTGATTTTGTGTATCCGAAAAGCTCACAGGCTTTGATGTTTACTTCTAGAAGGTTACCGTGTTTGTCACCTAGTAAGATACCATCGGAGGCTTGTTCTACTAGATTTCTATATTTTTCTTCGCTTTCTACGAGTTCTAAATTTTTTTTCCGAACCAGTTTATCTAGGTGTTTGGGTTGTTTAAATAGATACCAAGCCATACTACCCGCAAGGATAGAAATAAACAAACCGATAACACCAAATAGTAGTATTCCTACAATAGGCATGCTTTCTTTTGCAGATACGTAAAGTTTCCACTCACCATGCGGCATTTCTACGGTTGATGAAAATGAATTTGAAGTAATATTATCATAAGTAGAAAAGTATATCTTTTCAGTTTTATCCGGATTTACCTTGGTGAGGCGGTATAAAAACTGGCTGTCTTTGTTATGAAGTTTAGCAGATTTTAGAACGTTATTTAAAGAAATAACAGCAGAGGTGAAACCTTCAAATTTGTTGTCTTTAAAAATAGGGGTTCTCCCCACAAATCCTATCCCACCCTGTTTAAGACGTATAGGGCCAGTTACAAAATAGTCCTTCCTTTTAATGGTTTCATTAGCACCTTTTTTTCCGAGAGAATCCTTTAAGATATTAAACCCTAAAACGTTATTTTCCTCTATAGGAAATACATGAGTTATGACACCTTGTTTATTTACAATTTCTAAGGCGCTAATTTCTTTGTGGGTAACAATCAATAAATTGGAAATAGAATCAAAATTTTTAGGTACGCCGTAATGCGCAACGATAAAAGCCAAGGTCTGTGTGGTGGAATAGCCTTGATCTAGCGTTTTTTTAAACTCTTGTTCCACCCAATTGGCTTGAGTGACTAAATTCTTTTGCTTTTGGGTTTCAAAAAGGAGGTAGCGTTGGTAATTAAGAAATTGCGTTAAAGCTAATGTGATTGCAAATACGGTTAGACCAAAGGTAAGAGGGCTCTTAAAAAACCGAAAAATATTTTCTAGTTTCATTATTTGGTCGGTGTTTAGTTTTTTAGGCAATTTAACTCCCCATAAAGTATAACCTAGTAATACCATAGGGAGATTACTGTAAATTACAAAAAAGGATAATTCCTACAAAAGAAACCGTCTATATTTATTAGAATTCACCTATTTAATCAATTAACAAGACGTATTACTTTAGTAAAGAATGTAATTGCTCTCCAAAATAGATCATTGCTTTTACTTCTTGTACACTTAGTAAGCGTTCTTTTTTAAAGATTAATAAAGAACTGCCGTTAGACTCCACATGGTAATACGGATTGCTTTCAAAGAATAAAATTAGTTCATCATTAAAGATTCTTTTAATGTCGAGCTCATTAGCTCCTTTAAGGTAAAAGCGCTTATTAAAATCTGGCCTGTTTTCAATAGTAATATCTTTTAAACCGGCCAATTTATAAAGCATCTCTAGCAAACCTTCCTTGTCTAATGTAAAAACGGGTATTTTGTGATCTAGGCGCAAATGTAACACCGTAGTTTTTACTATTTCTTTAGCGATAAATGCCCCTTCTGTAAACTCTACATCAAAGACACTTTTCTGTTTATCCTTTTTGGATAATGAATTGTAAATAAAATTAATTTCTTTGGTTCTAAAGAATATAAAATTAGATAAGAAATCTACTTCTTTATTTTTTTTAGGAACATAGTTCCACCCTAATTTTTCTGCCGTTAACTCTATGTTTTTTTGGCGTTTGGTAAAGTAATTTTCAATAGGTTTAAGTGCCTTCAGGGGTAATATTTTCCGAATAGCAAAAGGGTGTTTAGAATCGGCCTCATGCTTATCTAGCCCTATAAGCTCTATACTTCCACCTTTTTTAGAAAAGGTTTGCACGTAATTTTCTACCCCTTCAAAAGAGGTATGGTCCACAAAGCTACACATAGAAAAATCTAAAATAACATGTTCATTTTCAGGAATCATGTCTAGCTTATTTTTCAGTTTATAAAAGTTGATAAAACTGCAGAAATATTTAATGCTCACATAATAATTATCACCATCTAATTCTTTAAACATAAGAATATTTGGCTTAAATAAATGTTTAAAAAATAAACCGAAACTGTGGTTGATAACCACGTGTATAATAAAGGTGATAAGAATACCTACACTAATACCCGTCATTAAATTGGTGAATAGGGTAGTTAATAACGTGGCTAGGAAAATTAATATTTGCTCCTTACCAATTTTGGCAATCTTTTGGAAGTTTTTTGGTGTAGCAAGCTTATATCCTGTATAGACCAAGATAGCGGCCAATGCAGCTAATGGGATGCTTCGTAATTGCTCTTGAAACAAAACAATAAATAATACTAAAAATAGGGCATGAAATAAATTTGCAGAGCGGTTAGAGGCTTTGTTGTTAACGTTTACAGAGCTTCTTGCAATCACGGTCACCACATTAAGTCCGCCTAAAAAACCACTAATAGTTGTAGCTAAGCCTAGCGCTTTTAAATCTTTATTTACATTAGATCTTCTAGATTGTGGATCCAATTTATCAACCGCTTTTATGCTTAATAATGATTCTATACTAGAAATGAATGTTAGGGCAAAAACTACGGCAATAAATTTTTTAGAATAGACTATGGAAAAATCTGGGAATGCTAAAGAACTGAATACATTATCCGGAATGTTTACTAAAAATTTAGCGTCCATTGGGTAAGCAATATCCATTCCTTTATAAACATAGCTCAACCCTATCGTTAAGATTAAAATCCACATAGGTGCTGGAATTAACTGGAAGTATTTATTTCTAATTTTCGAATAAAAAACCATGATACAAAGACTTATAATTCCAATAGCAGCAGCAAATAATTTACTTTGGTTGCCTTCTGTGAAAAGTTGTAATAAGCCTTCTGGAATTTGTAGAAGTAAGGAAATAATACTACCGTGTTCATTATTATGGCCAATCATAATATGAAACTGTTTGGACAAAATACCAAGGCCAATGGCGGCAAGCATTCCTTCAATAGCCGATGCAGGGAAAAAATCTGCTAATCGCCCCATTTTTAAAAAGCCTAAAAGCATTAGGAGGGCACCAGAAATGACTATGGCGGCTAAAGTATATAAATACCCTTGGTACATATCTCCGCCACCTAGAGTGGTTATGGCTCCAAGAACTACAATGACCAAGCCATTTCCCGGCCCTGTAATTGTTACATTCGATCCTCCTAAAATAGACACTACAATACCGCCTACCACAGCGGCTATAATACCTGAAATTGGAGGTGCCTCACTGGCAATAGCTAATCCCAAACCTAAAGGAAGCGCTATTAAAGACACAACAAACCCCGCAAAAATATTTTTAGGAAGGTCTTTTATAAATGAAGCAGATTTCTTTTGTTTAGGTGTCAATTTGGTCTACGGATTATTAATAAATCTGTTGGAAGGTCAGATAAAATATATTCAATATCATGTGGGAATAAACGGTCTATGAAGCGTGTTTTTTTAGGTGCATTCATTACTAATAAATCGGCCCTGACCACTTCTGCATAATGCCCAATAGAATACCCTCTTTCTCCAAAGATATTTTGAGTTTTAATTTTTATATTTTGAGTATACGTATCGCACTGGTCGCTGACAATTTTACGTACTCTAGAGTCTTCTCTATGTTTTAATCGTTCTTTCATGATATTCGCTTTTTTAAGCGATTTATCATCTTCTACTTTAACGTGTATTTCTCGTTGTAAAATTTCTTCTACAATGGTAATTTGTTGCGCACCAAGAGCATTAGCCACATAAAAAGCATCTTCAATAGCAAGCGGAGTATCTGGGGCATCTAAGCCATTCACTACAATGTTTTTACAGGACACCCTTTCTTCAGAGGGCTTAATTAATAACAGTACGGAACAACACACCTTACGGGTTAATTTACGAGCAATAGAGCCTACGTAAAATTGGTAAGCGTTCTCATGCTGTAATGCCCCCAGGATAAGTAAATCTATCTTTGAATTTTTACAAGAATCTAAAATAACCTGAATAGGGTCTCCTGGAATCCACTGAATTTCTACGGTTAAGTTTTCTATAGACAGTTCATTTAAAATCGCCGTTATCTTATCAGACTTTTCGGCGGTCTTCTCACCAACATGAAGTAAAATTAATTTTGAATTGAAAAACCTTGCAATTCGTGTAGTTTCAATAATGTTTACTCTAAGTTTTGGTGAAAAAGCGAATCCAAATAATATGGTTTTAAATGGATGTATTTTTTCTTTCATAACTTATCGTTAGCCTTGTAATTCAATACAATAATACAGCTATGTTATTTAGGATAATAATTTGAAGGCGATAAATGTGAAATTACAACCATAGGATTAGACCTTTTAGGGGTAGTTTTTATGGTCTTTAGAACATTAATTCTTACTGTTCAATTCATAGTTTACGAATAAAAGCAGTATTTTTCCCCTAAAAATAAGAATGGTTGAACTTGCGGGGATTATTGTTCTGGGTATAATAGCCCAATGGGTGGCATGGAGGTTAAAATTACCTGCCATTTTACCACTGATATTGATTGGATTATTAGTGGGACCAATTGCAACACTATACACAGAAGACGGTCTTAAATTAATAGAACCAATTTGGAATGGTGAAAAAGGCCTTTTTCCAGGAGAAAGTTTATACTACTTTGTTTCCTTAGCGATTAGTATTATTCTTTTTGAAGGGGGTTTAACCTTAAAGAGGAATGAAATTAAGAATGTAGGACCTGTGATTACTAAACTAATCACTTTAGGGAGTGTGGTTACCTTCTTTGGTGCCGGTATAGCTGCGCACTATATTTTTGGATTAAATTGGCAAATATCGTTCCTGTTCTCAGCATTGATCATTGTTACTGGGCCAACAGTAATTACACCTATATTACGTAATATTCCGCTAAAGAAAGATATCTCTACGGTCCTAAAATGGGAAGGTATTTTAATAGATCCTATTGGTGCCCTAGCAGCCGTTTTGGTGTTTGAATTTATAAGTGTAGGTGAAGGACAAGCCTATACGCAAACGGCATTGATTGAGTTTGGTAAAATCTTGCTCTTTGGGACCACTTTTGGTTTCACGTTTGCACATGCACTAACTTTTGCCATCAAAAAGAATTTTATACCACATTACCTGCTCAATGTAGTTTCATTGTCCTTGGTATTAATGGTGTTTGTAATGTCTGATGTTTTTGCTCATGAATCAGGGCTATTAGCCGTAGTGGTTATGGGAATGGTCTTGGGGAACATTAACCTGCCGAACCTTAAAGAATTATTGTACTTTAAAGAATCATTGAGTGTTTTATTAATTTCGATCTTATTTATTCTCCTTGCGGCAAATATTAATATTAGCGATTTAGCGCTTATCTACAACTGGCAAACAGCGGTGCTTTTTGCAGTAATTGTTTTTATCATTAGGCCCTTGGGTGTGTTTTTAAGCACGCAGGGATCATCCCTTAAGCTTAATGAAAAGCTTTTTATAAGTTGGGTAGGTCCAAGAGGGATTGTGGCGGCAGGTATCGCCTCGTTATTTGGCTCCAAGCTATTAGCAAAAGGAGAAGCGGGTGCAGAGTACATTACGCCTTTGGTGTTTATGATTGTTTTAGGAACGGTAATTTTAAACGCTACAACTGCCCGTTTATTTGCGAAGCTCGTTGGTGTTTTCTTAAAAAAATCTAACGGGATACTAATTATAGGAGCTTCTAAAGTCTCTAGAATTATTGGGAGTTATTTACAAAAGAATAATAGGCATGTGGTGCTTATTGATAACAACCAAACCAATGTAGATAAAGCTAAGAATATGGGATTAGAAGCTATTGCTGCCAACATCTATTCAGATACATTGAGTGATAACATAGAATTGAACGATGTTGGGTATTTAATGGCGTTAACGGGGAATTCTGACATCAATAGATATGCCATCAGTAAATTCTCTAAACATTTTGGAGAGAATGGTGCTTTTAGATTGGTAACCGACGATGAAATGAGTAATCCGGATACGAATCCTAAAGAGGGACTTTTTTCACATACAGATGATTTTATAAAGTTAACAGAAGCGGTACGTAAGTATCCGTCTATCCATGAAATAGATTTAAAATCTACGGAGCATTATAATAGTTTGATTGAAATTACGAAGGCAGATCCTAATTCAATTCCAGTATTTTTGAAAACACCAGAAGGAGATTTAAAGATCATCTCTTCTTTTAGTGAGGAGTTTGAAGATATTACGGAACAATTTAAATTGGTGTATTTAGGGAAACGTTTTGAAGACGATCAAGAAGCCTAGCCTAAATTAAAACGTATTAAAAAGCCCTTTGTATGAAATATACAAAGGGCTTTTTAAGTAGTATCGTAGGGGTATTATAGGGTAACCTCTTCAGTAACTCCATTAGGATAAATTATGTTGGCTTTGTTATCACAAGTACCATCACCCAGATCTATAATAACCTCAATTCCATTTTTAGATAAGGTAAATTGTCCATCAGAGAAATACTCACAATCTAATAATTTGGTTAAATTTTCAGTAACGGTCACTCTATAGGTATCTCCGTTTTCCACAAGAGCCCAAGTACCTGTTACGGCAATGACAATATTATCTTAAGCAAAAATGATACTAGCTGTTTTAGTTCCTGCTTCGGTAATTACTTCACCATCCTCCAGGATAATAACCATATCTGAAGTTACGGTAAAGTTTATATCACCTTCATTCTCAGTGGTACTTATCGTAAATGTTCTTGTGCCGTTTAATTGGATGGTTCCAATATAAAAATTGCTATAGGTTGCTGTAAAAGTAGTATTTGTCTCTCCTATAGTATAGGTGGCATTTATAGTGCCGCTGACGTTATCTGTTTCGTTGTAAATACAATTATTAAAGATCATGGTGAAACCAGCATCGGTATAGGTGGTATTATAACATTCTGTGTCTTTCTGAGAAGAAAACCTTTTTCCAGTGCTATTCTTGCCTAAAAAAGCTTCGGTGATAGCATTGTCTACAATACCTGAATAATCATCAATAGCTAATACTTTTTGAACCTCAAATTCCGAAATTTCTATAGCTTCAGAATTGGTATTATCTGTGGAGCAGCTAGTTAGGGCCAAACCAAATAAAGCAATAAGTATAAAAGTAGAATATTTTAGTTGGTTGAGCTTTTTCATGACATTTACAATCAGGTTCTATTTTGTAACGTAAAAAGTTCGCAAATAGTATACCAATTCTTAAAATTTGTTAAAAAAAAGATCAATTTTAAGTTTTTACCTAGTATTTGACTTCATCCACGCGATAGGCGATTTAATTTCTTTTTGCAGTAATTGGCAATATCACTTAAAATAATCTGTTTTGAAATACATAACCAAAACCAAAACTATTTTTTTTATGAAAAAATCAATTTTATTCGCCGCACTAATAGGAAGTGTTTTATTTTTTTCTTGCGCTAAAGATAACGATGATAAAGGCATCTGCGAAAGTTGCGAACTTATAGGGGTTTCTATAACAGCTTGTGATAATGGTGATGGTACAGTCGTTATTTCCTCTGGGGGGAATTCTGAAACTATTTCTGAAGAAGAACTGGGAGGCTTGAGTCCGGAGGACTATGTAAAGGGAATCTGCTCTG
The DNA here is from genome assembly GCF_900102165.1 of Cellulophaga baltica. Taxonomy (GTDB): domain Bacteria; phylum Bacteroidota; class Bacteroidia; order Flavobacteriales; family Flavobacteriaceae; genus Cellulophaga; species Cellulophaga baltica. The sequence goes on along the minus strand of NZ_FNBD01000003.1, from coordinate 278,950 downwards.
CTGGTGCTATTGACTTGGGGCAAGCCAATTAATTAGGCGTGTTTATTCCATAGTATATAAAAAAAGGCTACATTTTAATGTAGCCTTTTTTGTTAATCGTTTAGCTTTAAAACAGCCATAAATGCTTCTTGCGGTACTTCTACGTTACCTACCTGACGCATTCGTTTTTTACCTTTTTTCTGTTTCTCTAAAAGTTTACGTTTACGAGAAATATCACCACCATAACATTTGGCGGTAACGTCTTTACGTAAGGCTTTTGTTGTTTCTCTTGAAATTACTTTTGCTCCAATAGCTGCTTGAATAGGAATATCAAACTGCTGACGCGGGATTAGTTCTTTTAACTTTTCACACATTCTTTTACCGATATTAACGGCATTATCTGCGTGAATAAGTGCAGATAGGGCATCTACTGGTTGTGCGTTTAATAAAATATCTACACGTACTAATTTAGAGGTACGCATTCCAATAGGCGTATAGTCAAAAGAAGCATAGCCTTTAGAAACTGTTTTTAATCGATCATAAAAATCGAAAACTATTTCTGCCAAAGGAATATCAAAATTAAGTTCAACACGTTCTGTTGTTAAATATGTCTGATTGGTGATAACCCCTCTTTTTTCAATACAAAGAGACATAACATTACCAACAAAATCTGATTTAGTAATGATTGTAGCTTTTATATACGGCTCTTCTACACGATCTATACTAGACGGATCGGGTAAATCTGTAGGGTTATTAACTATTAACGCTGTATCAGGGTTTTTACGAGTGTATGCATGGTAACTAACGTTAGGTACCGTAGTAATTACGGTCATGTTAAATTCACGCTCTAAGCGCTCTTGAATAATTTCCATATGAAGCATTCCTAAGAAACCACAACGGAAACCAAAACCTAAGGCTACACTACTTTCTGGGGCAAATACTAAGGAAGCGTCATTAAGTTGTAACTTTTCCATAGAAGCTCTAAGCTCTTCAAATTCGTCGGTATCAACAGGGTAAATACCAGCAAAAACCATCGGTTTTACATCTTCAAAACCAGCAATCGGGTTTTTTGTAGGGTTCGCGGCATCCGTAATTGTATCACCTACTTTTACTTCACGAGCATCTTTTATTCCTGTAATTAAGTAACCAACATCACCAGCCTTAACACTTTGCTTTGGGTGTTGTGTTAGTTTTAAAGTACCTACTTCATCAGCAAAATAGTCACTGTCTGTAGCTACGAATTTTATTTTTTGACCTTTTTTTATTTCACCATTAATAACTCTAAAATAGGTTTCTACCCCTCTGAAAGGATTGTAAACAGAGTCAAATACTAAAGCTTGTAATGATTCATCAGGGTTTCCTTTTGGAGGAGGAATACGCTCAATAATTGCCGTTAAAATTTCTTCGATACCAATACCTGTTTTAGCACTGGCAGGAATAACTTCACTAGGATCACAGCCTAATAAATCAACGATATCATCCGTAACTTCTTCAGGGTTAGCACTTGGTAAATCTACTTTGTTTAATACGGGAATAATTTCTAAATCGTTCTCAAGGGCAAGGTATAAGTTACTTATCGTTTGTGCTTGAATACTTTGTGCAGCATCAACAATTAATAAGGCACCTTCACAAGCCGCAATAGATCTAGAAACTTCATAAGAGAAATCTACGTGGCCAGGAGTATCAATAAGGTTTAATATGTATTGCTCACCTTTATAGGTGTAGTCCATTTGTATAGCGTGACTTTTAATGGTAATACCACGTTCACGCTCTAAATCCATACTATCTAACAATTGTTCTTTTTTCTCTCGATCTGTAACAGAACCAGTGAAATCTAACAATCTATCTGCCAAAGTACTTTTACCATGGTCAATATGTGCAATAATACAGAAGTTTCTAATGTTTTTCATGTAAGCTGAATAAGTTCAGTTGACTAAAATTATGGTTTATCAAAAAAAATATATCGAAAACCAATTGCAAATATAAGTGATTTGTTGAGCATTAAATATGACAAGAATAGAAATAAGAATGAAATACGATTAAAAGCAGTAAAATAAGAACAGATTGTACTTTTTTTTGACAAAAAACAAGTTTAACATGCTAAAATAGTTGATAAAAAATGCGTTCTCCTACCTAAAATAGTACGGTGACTTTTTTCTTTCTATAATTGGGTATATTCCTAAAAATGAAGTTTAAACAGGCTAATGCTTTAGAATTCCTTAAATACTTGCGTTCATAATTAGGGTGTGATAACTTCCTAAAAATTACGTAATTTTGCCTCGTATTAAATTAGAAAGTTTTGCCAAAAATAGGAGACATACAACTGCCAGATTTCCCATTATTACTTGCGCCGATGGAAGACGTGAGCGATCCACCTTTTCGCGCGCTATGTAAAGAGCAAGGCGCAGATGTGGTATATACGGAGTTTATCTCGTCTGAGGGTTTGATTCGTGACGCTGCTAAAAGTGTTATGAAATTAGATATCTATGAGAAAGAACGTCCGGTGGGGATTCAAATTTTTGGTGCCAATCTAGAATCGATGTTACAATCCGTAGCGATTGTAGAAAAGTCTAATCCAGATATAATAGATATTAACTTTGGTTGCCCTGTAAAAAAGGTAGTAAGTAAAGGAGCTGGTGCAGGTATTTTAAAAGATATAGATCTTATGGTTTCTTTGACGGAAGCCATGGTTAAGCATACTAAATTACCTATTACGGTAAAGACACGTTTGGGTTGGGATGATGATTCTATTAAAATTGTTGAGGTTGCAGAGCGTTTACAAGATGTAGGTTGTAAGGCCATTGCTATTCATGGAAGAACGCGGGCACAGATGTATAAAGGTGATGCCAATTGGGGGCCGATAGCAGAAGTGAAGAACAACCAAAGAATGCATATTCCTGTTTTTGGAAATGGCGATGTTAATACGCCAGAAGCGGCGATGAAAATGCGTGATGAATACGGATTAGATGGTGCTATGATAGGTAGAGCTAGTATTGGTTATCCTTGGTTTTTTAATGAGGTAAAGCACTTTTTTAAAACAGGAGAACATTTAGCACCGCCTACTATTCAAGAACGTGTAGAAGCTGCACAGCGTCATTTGCAAATGGCAATAGATTGGAAAGGGGAACAATTAGGTGTTTTTGAAACAAGAAGACACTATACCAATTACTTTAAAGGTATTCCTAATTTTAAGGAATATAGAATGAAAATGGTAACCAGTGATCATTCAGAAGATGTTTTTAAAGCTTTTGAAGAAGTGCTAAAGATTTTTGGGGACTACGAGTTTGACTCCATCTAATTAGTGTATTTCAATGGTTAAAGTTAAGAAAACTAACTTTTTACTTCTACTCATTATTACCTGTGTTACTATTAACTGTAAACAAGATATGGAAGTTTTTAGCTTTCATCATTTTGATAGAAAAGCAGATACCATTAATATAGATTTTTCATTGAATAATATCGATTTTATTCATTCTCTTGAAAAAAATAATAAAATAAATCTTTGCCAGGAAAGATATAAATTAGGTGTATTTGAGCTAGAAAATTCTAAATATATATTTCCTGTAATTATTGACAAGGACTGTAATGATGCAGTATTAATTCATAATATCATTGATGTAATATGTAATGAGAACAACCAAGTACTAGTAGAAAGCGAATTGGTTGGTCTTAATGAAAACCTTAAGAATGAAATTTTCAGACACACTAAAGAAAGGCTAGATTCAAAAAAGTATAATGGTCTTTTTTATAACTTTAATTGGGATGTAAGGTTGGGTGAAGTGGCAAATAAAAAAAAATTAGTTGAGGTTTTGAAAGGAATTGATCTAGTATTAGAATACAAATCCATGGAACTATTAGAAAAACCTTTAAGGTCTCTTAGTGAAAAGGAATTAGAAAAATTGAACGATAACTTTTACGCTATTATTTTAATTGTAGATTATTCTCCAATTACTAATGTGCCACCACCTCCTTTGATGATTAATTAACGTGCCTCTTAAGTTAATAGCGCCTTATTAATTCTACTGCTTGCAATTTTTGATGCGATAATTCCTAAGACCGTAATCGTAGCTAAAACCACCAATACGTTTGCCCATAGATATTCTACTGGGTAGGCTAAATCTCCACTAATCTTTAACCACTCAAAAAGAAGTTGTGACCAAATTAATAGTGATCCTAAGGCTACACCTATGAGTCCGCCTAAAAAGGTAACAATGACCCCTTGAATAAAGTAAATTCTTCTTAATTGGCGAATGCTGGTACCTAAACTATATAGGGTTTTAGAATTTCCTTGTTGGTCTAAAATCATCATAATAAAAGCTCCGACTACGTTGAACAAAGCGATGATTAATACCAGGGTGAATATTAAATAAGTCGCCATGTTTTCGGTATTTAACATGCGGTAAAGTATGCTATTAAGCTCTTTTCTATTTTTTAAAAGGATGTCTTTTCCAAGAATTGCTTTAATTTCTTCTCGAGTCTTTTCGGCAGTATCGGAATTCGAAAATTTAAAATTGACTCCAGAAACTTCGGAGCGCTCTTTATCTAATAAAGCTTGTACCAAAGCAAGATCAGCAAATACATACTTATTATCTAGATCTGCTTCTACAGCATAAACGCCACTAATTACCACACGTGCTGTATTGAAAAATTTAGCATTAGGGCCTTGCTGAGTTAAAGATTGGGTTCCTGCTCTAGGTACTAAAATTTCTAGAGGACTGCGGACATTGTTAATAGATAATCCAAGGAGGTTAGCAATTCCTATACCTGTGACTACTTGCTGTTCATTGATCCACGTACCAATGTATAAAATACTATCTATTTGGGTAACGTTATTGTAGTTGGTGTCTACCCCTTTAACATAAGCAATATGGTCTTTTTGCTTGTGGGTAAGATAAACGCGGTCTTCTAATTCTTTTGAGTAGGCAGTTATTCCTTCAAGCGTACCAAGTTTCTCTTCTTGTTCTGGAGAGATATGAAAAAACTTACCAGTTACGGGTAAGGCTTTTAAATCTGGATCAAAAGAATTAGTATAAGAAAGGCTATATGTTTTTAAGCCAGAAAATCCAGAAAGGACTATAAATAGTGCTGCTGAGCCAATGACAATAACGCAAAAAGTAACCAAATTGATGATATTGACGGCACTTTGCTTACTTTTTGACCTTACGTAACGCTTGGCGATGTACAGCGGAAAATTCAATGACTATGCTTTTTTTCTTTTTTCTAATAAATCAGGATTGTCAATTGGGTTATCCTTTCCTTTTAAAGATTTTTCTATTCCGTCTATATATTCTAACGAATCATCTAAGAAGAACATAAGTTCTGGCATACGACGTAATTGATTTTTTGTACGCTGCGCTAGTTCATGTTTAATTAATGGCTGATTAGACTTCATGCCTTTTAATAACTCCTCAGCATCTTTTGTTGGAAAAATACTTACGTATACTTTTGCAATAGAAAGATCTGTAGTAACAAGAACTTTTGAAACGGAAATTAAAGTCCCTCTAAGTCCACCATCTGTTGCGGCTCTTTGTAAGACATCAGCGATATCTTTCTGTATGACGCCACCTATTTTTTTTTGTCTCTGTGTTTCCATGGGACAAAAATACGCAGATTATTGCGTATTTTAGTGCATTAGTACTATATAGTAGAAAAAATGAAAAAAATTGAGCATATTGGTATTGCTGTTAACAACTTAGAAACCTCTAATGACTTGTTCGAGAAGCTTTTGGGGGCGGCGCCTTATAAAGAAGAAGAAGTACAATCGGAAGGGGTAAAAACATCATTTTTCAAGAACGGGCCTAATAAAATAGAACTTTTAGAATCAACCAATATAGACGGACCTATTGCAAAATTTTTAGAAAAAAAAGGGGAAGGCGTTCATCATATAGCTTTTGCAGTAGATGATATTGTAGCAGAAATCGCACGATTGAAAGCAGAGGGCTTTACTATTTTAAATGAAGTTCCTAAAAAGGGTGCAGATAATAAATTGGTGGCTTTTGTGCATCCTAAAACTACAAATGGGGTATTAATAGAGCTTTGTCAAGAGGCTCCAGAAACGCTCTAATTTTTTGTATATCAGTACAATTAGAAATAAAATTGGGATTTGTAGCATTTTTGTAAAAGAGAATGCTTGCAACGTATAAAAATAAGTGGTAATATTGCATCCGCAAATTGCCGGTCCTATAGCTCAGTTGGTTAGAGCACCTGACTCATAATCAGGTGGTCCCTGGTTCGAGCCCAGGTGGGACCACTTTTACAGTTTGTTAAGCCTTTCGAGAAATCGAGAGGCTTTTTTTATTTCTATTCCTACCCCAACCATTATGAAGCTTATACTCCTTTTTATGGGATTAAATCCTCAATAAGCCGCGCCAGCATTTAGAAGTGTTCTTTATGATTTTAGAATTAGTAGTGCGCTTCTTAATCAAATTAGTTTTATATTATATGTATCATATTGTCAATATATGTAAACATTACATATCATATACTTAAAATACCTACTGATAATTTATGATTTTATTTTTTTTGATAAAAAATCAATAATAGTGTCTATAAGAAGATCATATATTACTTATTTAGTATGAAGGCATAAGCAGAACATAATTATAAATTCAAGTATCATGCAAGAATATGGTGAGTTAGCATTGGCTTTAGCTACAGAAAGAAATCGAGATACGGACGAACAGATGTTCACACATCAGCCAGAAATTAGCAGTACAGATTTCTTTATAGAGAAGGAAAAGGAAATTTTAATTTGGCAAAAATTAATTGATGGAGACAAGGCTGCTTTAGGTAATCTGTATGATATCTATATCAACATCTTATTTACCTATGGTATGTATCATTCCAAAGATAAAAGCTATGTTTCTGATTGTATCCATGATTTATTTGTAGACCTATATAAGTACAGAAATAATTTATCTATGACGGATAATGTAAAATATTACTTGTTTAGATCTTTAAAGCGTAAAATCAATAAAAAGTACAGAACTAAAAATTTGGCTGTCTCTTTAGATGATTTTCAATTTAAGCCAGATTTTACCAAAGCAAACCATATTAGTTCTTGTGAGAAGTCTATCATCCATCAAGAAGGTATTAAAGAGCGAAACGAAAAATTGGCAGAAGCGATAAGTACCTTAACCAAAAAACAGCAGAAAATACTTTTTTTAAGGTTCGATCAGGAAAAATCTTACGAAGAAATTTCAACAATTATGGATATTTCTATACAAACTGCAAGAACATCAATCTACCGTGCTATTAAAACCTTGCGAAAGCTAAAATTTTATTAATTCAAATAAATTGGATTAATGATGTCTATAAAAAATAAACTAATTACTTATTAGTAATAGAATTCAATTCAAATAGTCAATTTAATTAAAGTTTAAAAGGTAAGATTATTGAATCTAAGTAAAGACATGAAAGAAATTAAATCTAAATATAATAACCAGTTATCTGAAGTTGAGAAAGCGTTGTTGAAGAAGAACATACTTGCTTCTATAGACAAGACTTCAAAAAAGAAGAAACACTTTGGGAAGGCATTGTCTATCGCATTTGTTTTGATACTCTTTGTTTCTGGTTTTTTTTGGTATCAGAATAGAACGCAAGAAAGTTCTATTGCAGATGTGGTATCTACTTCAAAGAATTTAAATGTTAATGATTCTGATAAGGTAGTATTGATTTTAGGAAGTGGTGAATATTTAAAAATAGACCCAAATAATAAAAGCATTAACTACTCTAATACAGGCCAGAAAATAACTTTAGGCAATTCAAAAGAAGTAAACCAAGAGACTTCTAAAAATAATAAAACGGTGTACAATACCCTGTTAGTTCCTTTTGGGGAACGCACAAAAATAAATTTATCTGACGGGAGTACTGTTTGGTTAAATTCCGGATCAAAAATGGTGTATCCTGCTGTTTTTAATGGGGATAGAAGAGAAGTATATTTAGAGGGAGAAGCTATTTTTGATGTAGCTCATAATAAATATCACCCTTTTATAGTAATGTCTCAGGACCAAGAGATAGAGGTGTTAGGAACTGTTTTTGGCGTAACCAGTTATGCAGATGAAAGCACAATAAACACAGTACTAAAGAGTGGTAGTGTACAAATTAGCTACAAAAACGAAACCTCATCAGGACACCTCGATAAAATGAAAATTACTCCTGGAACAAAGGCGAGTTATGATAAAAATAACAAAAGTATTTTTTCAGAAAAGGTAAATGTTGATCATTATTTTTCTTGGAGAGATGGTGTGTTTGTATTCAGGAAAAACGATTTAAAGCATATTATGAAAAGGATTTCTAGGTACTACAATAAAAATATACTGATTGAAGACGAAACCTTGAGCTCAGAAAGTTTTTCTGGGTATTTAGATTTAAATGAAGATATAGAGAGTGTCTTAAAAAATATTAAGGCGAGTACAAATATGAACTACAGCTTTAAAGGAAATAGTATCATCATTAATTAAAACACACCGTGAATGAATTAAACCTATTATTTATTTGAATTAGTAAAAAAAACCAGAAGATGCGTCCAACATCTTCTGGGAATTTAAATCAAGATCACTTAAAACTAAGTGACATTAATTAACCAAAACCAAAAATATGAAAAAAACTTTAAGTTTAGGAATCCTTACGCTTATGAGAATATTTTTATTGTTTATTACTATCGGTCTTTCAAGCGCTTATGCCAATTTGGCTATGGGGCAAAATAAGATGGATGTGGAACTTAACAATTTATCCGTAGAGCAATTTTTTAGTGAAATTCAGAGTACTAGTAATTACATCTTTTTTTACAAGGATGATGTTATCAGTACCAATAAGAAGATCTCTTTAAAACTTAAAAATGTAAAGATTTCTACCGTACTAGATAAAGCCTTTTCAAATACAAATCTTACGTATAAGATAGAAGGGAAGCAAATTGTCGTTAAAAAAGTTGAATCGAGAGCAGCTATCAAAAATATTTCAGACGATGATACTTCTGTACAAGAAAAGACAATAACAGGAACTGTTTATGGTACTGATGGCATACCATTAGTAGGTGTAAATATTCTGGTGAAAGGTACTACTCAAGGTACACAAACAGATTTTGACGGGCACTATGCTATTAAAGCGAATGATACAGACGTATTGGCTTTTTCTTATATAGGAATGCTAACTCAAACGGCTACTGTAGGTGCAAAAACGGTCATTGATATTACGTTAAAGGAAAATGCAGCAGCCTTAGAAGAGGTTGTTCTTGTGGGGTATGGTTCACAGAAAAAAGAATCTTTAACAGGATCTGTAGGTGTTGTAAAAAGTGCAACTTTTGAACAAGCACCGGTTTCTAGTTTCGAGCAAGCATTAAGAGGTAGTACTGCGGGTTTACAGGCAAGTGCAGTAGATGGTGCTCCGGGAGGAAATACACAGGTTAGAATAAGAGGTATTGGTTCTATATCAGCTTCTAGCGAGCCATTGTATGTTATTGATGGTATTCCAATACAAAATGGTAGTATTGGTACTATAGATAATGGCGGTAGTAGTACCAATGTTATGGCATCTATTAACCCTAATGATATTGAATCAATATCAGTATTAAAAGATGCGGCTTCAACTGCAATTTACGGGTCTAGAGGTGCAAATGGTGTTATTTTAATTACAACAAAATCAGGAAAGTCTGGGAAGGCAAAAATTACCTTAAAAACATTAACAGGCTTTAACTCGCAAGCATACAATAATATATTGAAACCGTTGAATGCAGCAGAATATACAGAACTTTTTCTTGAGGGTTATGTTAATGGTGGAGATACAGCAGCAGAGGCGCAAGCAAGATTTGATGCTACTTTTCAACAACTAATTGACCCTTCAACTGGCGAACCTACGGATACCAATTGGTTAGATGCCATTACTAGAACGGGAATAACTCAAAGTTATGATTTGAGTGCTAGTGGAGGTACTGATAATTTAAAGTATTTTTTCTCTGGAGCTTATTATGATCAAGAAAACTATATTATAGGATCAGGTTTCAAGAGGTTAAGCGCTAGGAGTAACATAGAGTTTAAAGCAACAGATTATTTAACCATTTCCAATAATATATCGGTTTCAAACAGTACAACTAATACGTTTTTTGATGGTGGCTCTTTCAATAATCCGTTTAAAAACTCTCTAGAGTTATCACCGTTAATACCTATTTATGATGAAGAAGGAAGATTTAATGGGGAACATGCTGATTATTTTCCTTTAGGAGGTGCTAACCCAGTTGGAGCTTTAAGTGGTGATGACCTTTGGGAAAATAAGCAATTTAGGGTTATTGATAATTTTGCGGTTTCTATAAAACCAATAAAGAATTTGACTTTACGTTCACAATTGAATTTTGATTTACTTACGTTAACCGAATCGCAATATCAAAATCCAAGATATGGCGGAGGAAGAAATTCAGGGGGTATCGGTTATGAAGCGAATACGTCACTTAGAACCTTTGTAGGTACGCAAACTGCAGATTATAATTTTATTTTAGGTGATAACCATAATTTTAATGTCTTAGGAGGTTTTGAAGCTCAAGAAACTAATAACGAATCTTTTAGTGCTTCTGGAACGCAATTTCCTAACCAAAGTTTAAGAACGTTAAATAGCGCATCGGCAGAGTTTGCTATTAGTGGATCAAAATCTGAGTATACTTTTGTTTCTGCCTTTTCTAGGTTAAATTATAACTACGATGGAAAATATTTTCTTTCAGGTAGTTTAAGACGAGACGGTTCTTCTAGATTTGGTGCGGACAACAGATGGGGTACTTTTTATTCCTTTGGAGGAAGTTGGGTTGCTAGTAGGGAATCTTTTTTAGAAGATGTTTCCTTTTTAGATTTGCTAAAAGTTAGAAGTTCTTGGGGTGTAACAGGTAATGCTGCCATTGGTAATTTTCCTTCACAAGGGCTTTACGTTTTTGGTCAGGATTATGATGGTAATCCAGGTGGTAGTCCAAGCCAAATAGCGAACCCTGATCTTACTTGGGAGAGTCAACAGAATTTTAACGTGGGTGTAGATTTTGGTCTCTTTTCAAAAATTAGTGGTACGGTTGAATATTTTGAACGTACTTCTTCAGATCTTATTTTGAATGTGCCTATTACCTTGACCTCAGGTTTCTCTTCGTTGACCCAAAACTTTGGTGAAATGAAAAACTCAGGTTTAGAACTCTCAATCAATGCAGATATCATTAGCAGTGATAATTTTAATTAGAATATTGGGTTTAATACCACTTTTTTAAAGAATGAAATTACTGAGCTAACAGACGATTTTACAGATGGTGCTTTTAGAAGACAAGAAGGCGAAGATTTTCAATCTTTCTACCTATATAGCTGGGCAGGTGTAAACCAAGAGAATGGTGATCCACAATGGTATACAGATGCTTCAAAAACTACGATAACTAATGATATTAGTGATGCAGAACGCTTTTTAGATGACAAGTCTGCCACTCCTGAATTTTTCGGTGGTTTCAATACGATGTTTACTTACAAGGATCTTAGTCTAAGTGCCAACTTCATTTATTCTTATGGCAATTATATTTTCGATGATAGGGCAAGAGGTACATTAGGTGATGGAAGACTTACGCCAAGAAGTACAGCAGACTTTATTTATGATAACAGATGGCAACCTGGTTCAACAGACGCATTAGTACCTCAGTTTGTTTGGGGTGGTCGTAATGGTAGTAATGAAGCAAATCAGACAAGATGGTTGTATGACGGTAGCTATATTCGTTTAAGGGATTTAACGGTTGCCTATAATTTCACCGAAAAAGTTACTTCGTTGTTAGGCTTGAATTCAATGCGATTGTATGCAAGAGGAACTAATATTCTAACTTTTGTAAAAGAGGATATCCTTTACATTGATCCAGAACAGGGAATTAATGGTACCTACACGGGGCAGACGCCTGCAGTGAAGACTATATCCATTGGTTTAGATATTCAACTTTAAATGATGAAACACATGAAAACATATAAAATATTTATATTAACGATAGTAGCTGGACTCGTATTATCTTGTTCAGACTCCTTTTTAGAACTTACTCCGCAACAATCTGTTTCGGATACTGACGCCCTTTTAGATCTTGATGGTTATGAATCTTCTATTACTGGTATCTATAATAAACTGTCCGGTTCCGAATATTATGGGCGTTACATGATTATGATACCTGATGTTTTGGCAGATGATGTTAAACAAAATAGTCAGGCCAATAGAATTGTCGACTATGCCGAGCACATTCAAAGAGTATCAGATGGTGATGCACTCTCATTGTGGGGTAGTGCTTATGAAGGAATTAATGCAGCTAACGCTATCATCAATTCGGAAACAATTTTATCTGATGCAGTTATAGCAGAGCAAAATCATATTATCGGGGAGGCCTATGCTTTAAGAGGTTTGATGTATTTTGATTTAGTGCGCATGTTTGCTCAGCAATATAATTATACGGCAGATGCTAGTCATTTAGGGGTGCCTATTGTTCTGAATTTTGATTTAGATAATGAACCTTCTAGAAGTACTGTCGCGGAAGTATATGAACAAATTGTTTCTGATATGACTACGGGTATTTCTTTCATGAATGGCAATTCTAGAAGCGGTAATTCTAGTACGTTATCTCCAACATCGGTAAGGGCATTATTGGCAAAGGTTTATCTTTTTCAAGAAGATTGGAATAATGCAGAAGCTATGGCTACGAGTGTCATAGACTCAGGTGATTATACGTTGATTTCTAACGATAACTATTATGATTTATGGACTACGGACAATAGTTCTGAGTCAATTTTTGAAATATCAATGACCGAAGCAGATAATGTGGGTGGCGCTGGTATCGCTGGTCTTTATCTACAAGCAGGTTTTGGAGATTACCTGCCCTCTAATGATATCGCTGATCTTTACCCTGAGAACGATGCTCGCTTAAGCACCTTTGAAGTAGATCCTTTATTAACTGGAGAATTTGCGCCTTATAGAATGATCAAATATTCGGACATCAATGGTTTTGACAATGTAAAAGTTGTAAGACTTGCTGAAATGTATTTGATACGTGCCGAGGCTAGAGCAGAGATCGGTACAGATATAACGGGTGCACAAGATGATTTGGATGTGGTACGACAACGTGCAATTGCAGATGAACCTGATAATACAGATACTGGAGACACTCTTAAAGATGCTATCTTTTTAGAAAGAAGATTAGAATTAGCCTTTGAAGGTCAAAGATTATGGGATTTAATGCGTAATCAAATGGATATTATTAGAACCAACTGTACGGCACAGATATGTACCATTCCTTATGGAGCAGATACTGTTATAATGCCAATACCACAAGATGAAACAGATGTTAATCCTAACATAGCGCAAAATCCAGGGTATTAATTAAAACATTGAAGCTATTTACTTGTACGCACATTGATACCTAATTAATGTGTGTACAAGATTTATTTCATGATGATGAACAATGCTAAAAAATAGCTTTGTTCTTTATCTATCTCTTTATGCCAATTTTTAAATAGTGATACTAGAATATTTTGAAACAAAACCGTAGAAATTTAGTCAAACTATTATCGCTAGGAGCACTGTTTCCAGGACAAACCGCACTTGCTTTTAATTCCATTTTAGAATCTGTTCATCTGGATCCAAACCAAAACATTATCAGTAGTATAACCAATCTTTCCGACAAAAAGATTGAAGAACTGTACAAAAAAGCGATGGTTATAGATGGTCTCGTGATTCCGAAAGGATGGAATGAAGATTCTTTTAAAGCCTTAGAGCAATCTGGTTACACGGGCTTTAGTACATCCTTACTTTCTGGAAGTTTAAAAGGGGCCTTAAAAAATATAGGAGAGTGGGATACGCGAATTCAAAACAATTCAGATGTTTTACTCAAAGCGACTAGTGCCGCAGATTTTATCCGTGCAAAAAAAGAGGGCAAAACAGCTGTATTATATGGGTTTCAGAATGCTACAATGATAGAGAAATCTATAGATAATATAGACACGCTATATGACGCGGGTACCCGTTGGATTCAGTTAACATATAACCAAAGAAATTTATTGGGAGATGGGAGTACGGAGCGTACCAACTCGGGCTTGTCAGACTTCGGCCTTGAGGCTTTAGCACGCATGAATGAGTTGGGAATTATGATAGACCTATCGCATTGTGGGCGACAAACAACCAATGAAGGTATTGAGTTTAGTACTTCCGGAGCTTGTTTTAATCACTCTATGTGTGAAGCACTCTATAAAGACCATCCGCGAGCAAAAACAGACGATCAAATAAAAGCTATGGCCGCAAAAGGTGGCGTCATAGGAATTATATGCTTGGGTTATATGATTGGCCCGGATCTAGGCACAAAGACTACCTTAGAAACTTACGTAGACCATATAGACCATGCAGTAAACATAGCAGGAATAGAACATGTGGGTGTTGCAGCAGATTTTGCTATCCAAGGTTTAGAGGCTACAGGAGCTACAAGAGAAAATTGGTATGTTCCAAGATTAACAAGATTTAAACCTTCTTATAAAATACAGTGGCCCCCTTGGATTCCTGAATTAGATAAAGCAGACCGCTATTTGCAAGTGGCAAAAGTGTTAGATAAAAGAGGGTATAGTACAGGAGATATAGAAAAAATATTAGGACTTAACTGGTTAAGATATTTTAAAGATACTCTAAAATCATAGCGCCTTATTCGTAACCAAAAACCAGAAATTTAAACCCTTAAACATACCTGTAACTAATGAAATATATATGCACACTCTTCTTTGTTTTTATAGTTACAAGTAGCTTTAATACACCTTTTTCCACCACTAAAAATAGTTCAGAGAAGGTGGTTTATGATGTGGTTTTTAGAGAGGGTTTAGCGGGTACCTATGAAAAATGGAAGACCAATAAAAACACAGTAAACTATTATTATACGTATACTGATAGAGGTCGTGGTCCAGAATTTTCAGAAGAACTTCGGTTTAATAAAAACGGATTTATTTCCTCGCAAACAGTAACTGGCGTCAACTATCTAAAAGATTCTATTCAGGAGTTTTTTAAGAGTGAAAAGCATAGCGCAACTTGGTTAAATCCAAAAGGAGAAAAGAAAGGAGCCTTTAATGGAGATGCTCTTTATTTTAGGTATGATGGCTCTCCTGCTATTTATGAAATTCTTGCAAGACTTTTAATGGCGGCAGAAGACCAAAAAGTAAAATTATTCCCCATAGGTGAAGTTGAACTTGTAGAAAATCTGCCAATAACACTGTCAAATAATACAGAAGTTAAGTTGCTGATGGTAAAAGGCCTTGATTTGAATCCTACGTATTTATGGATGATTGGTAATGAAATGGTTGCCAAAATATCAGGAAATCTACATGTTATTCGGGCAGATTTGAAGGAGTTGCGTCTAGAAATGAAAGGAATACAGGATGCTATTGAAGATAAGTACTTGGCTCGTCTTATTAAAAAACTATCCCACACATTAGAGGATGTACTCATAAAAAACGTGAATATCTTCACGCCTCAAGGTACAATCCTAAACAATCAAGATGTGTTGGTCAATGGCGATCGTATCACGGCCATTAACAGGAGTGATGACCACGAAATAGGTAGCGAGATTGAAGTAATCAACGGACAAGGAAAAACATTACTTCCTGGAATGTTTGATATGCATACTCATAACACCAAATTTAGAGGCATGCTGCATGTGGCAGGAGGGGTAACTTCCGTAAGAGATTTAGCCAATAACAAGCAACTAAAAACGTTAAGCAATCAGTTTAATACAAATGAAATTATCGGTCCACGAATTGTCACATTTGGGGGTATCATAGATGGAGATGGGCCTTATGCCAATCAACGAAATGTAGTGAGCTCGGTAGAAGAGGGTTTAGCTGAAATACAAGAATATAAAGAGTTAGGCTATCAGCAAATTAAATTATATAGCTCTATTCGGCCAAAATGGGTGGCCCCTTTAACAAAAAGGGCACATGAATTAGAGATGCGTGTAAGTGGGCATATTCCTGCTTTTATGACCGCAACGCAAGCCATCAATCAAGGGTATGATGAGATACAGCATATGAATATGGTATTCCTCAATTTTTTATCAGATACCATAGATACCCGAACGCCATTAAGGCATACGATGTCTGCATACCATGGTGTAGATCTTAATCTTAAATCGAAAGAATACCTCGATTTTGTAGAGCTGTTGAAAACAAAAAACATACGTATAGACCCTACCGTTTCTATTTTCGAAAACATGTTTGTATCCGTAAAAGGCGAGCCTAGTCCTACTTATGTTAAGATTATAGACAGACTTCCATTACTTAACCAGCGAGATTATTATAGCGGGGGACTCCCGAAATCTGGTGAAAAAATAGCACGGTATAAAGGGAGTTTCAATAAGATGTTAGCGGTCGTGTATGATTTACATCAGAAAGGGATAGAAATTGTTCCGGGTACAGATGGTCTTCCTGGATTTTTGTACCACAGGGAGCTTGAACTTTATGCGCAAGCCGGTATTTCTGCCTCTGAAGTTTTGCAATTGGCAACTATAAAATCGGCAGAGATGACGGGGGTTTCAGCATCCTATGGTACAATTGAAGTGGGTAAAATGGCAGATCTTATTCTTGTAGATGGGAATCCATTAGAAGATATGAGTGCTATACGCAATGTAGAATGGACGATGAAAGGTGGTACTCTTTTTTACGCTAAAGAGGTTTATCAAGCCATGGGAATTAAACATTTTAAATAAATAAAAATTCAGCAGGAATAAGTGTCTATAAAAAGGCACCTGATTACTTATTAATACTAGCAACTCATACCAACTATTAGTTACCTTATGAAATATATTTTATTTGCACTTTTTTCTTGTTGCATGCTTTCCGTTCATTCTCAAAAACCAAAATTTTTTAATAATAGTAGAACCATTCTAGGAATCAATAAAGAGCGTACCGCTTCTATGGGGGTTGGAGATATTGATAATGATGGCGATCTAGATATTGTTGTGGCAAATGGTAGACACTGGCCAGGTCAGAATCGAATTTTTGTAAACAACGGACGTGGAATTTTTACCGTTTCAAAAAATTTAGGAACAGAGCAGGAGACAAGTTATTCTACAGAACTCGCAGATTTTGATGGTGATGGTGATTTAGATATTGCTGTCGGAAATGATATGGCTCCCAATTATATTTTTATAAATGATGGAGCAGGAAACTTTATTAAAGGAGAAAGCTTTGGAGAAAAATATGGGCATACTAGAAATATTGTGGTTGCAGATATAGACAATGACGGCGATATAGATGTATTGATTACCAACAGAGGAAGCGAAAATGAAATTTGCTTAAATAACGGAAAGGGAGTCTTCACAGAAGTAATTGGCTTTGGTGATAAAAAAGATTCTACCATAGATGTTGAGGTTGCAGATATGAATGGCGATGGCCATTTAGACCTGATATTGGCTAATAGAGATGACCAACCTAACTATGTGTATCTGAATAATGGTAACCTGAAATTCTCTAAAAAAATACCTTACGGAACAGGCAATGATGTTACACGATCTTTAGCGGTAATAGACCTGGATAAAGATGGGTATAAAGATATTGTTACCGCAAACATAGGTGAGCCAAATGTGATTTATTTTGGAAGCAAGAAAGGAACTTATGACCGTAAGGTTGTTTTTGATGATAGTTCAGCAGAATCCTATTCGCTTTCTATAGGAGATTTAAACGGTGATGATAGTATAGATCTTGTGGTAGGAAATGTAGGTGGACCCAACATGGTTTTTATCAACTCGGGAGATGCAAATTCTTGGGAGAAAATAAAATTAAATGATCAGAATTTTAGCACCTATGATATTCTAACCTATGATTTAAATGGAGATCATAAGCTTGATATTATCGAAAGTAATTCAGATGAACTAAACCTTTTTTACTTCAATAGGTTTACGCCAAAATTTCCTTGATTTTAAGGGTGAGCCGCTAGTACAACACTAAAAAAAACCAAAATGAAAGTTAAAAATAAATCAAAATTTATGATGCATAAAGCCAACCACCTGCTACAGATAGTCGTGTTGCTTTTAGTTACCGGATGTGCAACTACGCCATCAAAATGGCAAGATATCAATGAAGAAGGTACATTTTTGGTGTATAGAAGGCAGTCTTTAATTGGAGAAGAATCCTATGCAATCAAAGCCACCAAAGATTCTATTGTAGTTACATCACTACAAGGAGAAAACGAAAGAGGCAGAATTACAGGGGTAGCCGCAGAGTTGCATTTAGATATGAACTTAACGCCTTCTTATTATTTAAATAGAAGAATTACAGCAAAAGATACAATAGTTAATCTAGAAGTAAAAAGAACAAAAGATAGCATTTTCGTTTGGGAAAAAAACAGAGACTTTGTTCAATTAAAAAACACAGACTTTTTCCCGGTACACAGCAATATTCCAGCGGGGATAGAAATGATGCTATACCACTATTACTTTAAAAATGGAGGTAAAATAAGTATACCGACGCTACCAAGAGGTGAGGTTACCATGAATTTTATTCAAAAAGATACGGTAGCAATAAAAGGTGAAAAAGTGCCTTTAGATCGTTACGTTGTTGAAGGTATTAATTGGGGAGGAAGAACAATATGGGTTGATGAATCTCAAAATTTAATTGCACTGGTTAAAGCAAATACGCAAATAAGAGAATACATAAGAAAAGGATACGAAGAAGCTAAGCCATTCTTTGTGCAAGGTAATGTAGAAGAACAAATGGCCGCTTTAACTAAATATACAGAAGATTTGAAAGGAACACAAGCTAGTGTTAAAGCGCTTGTAGGTGTAGACCTTGTTGATGGAGTACATGATACTACCCAAAAAGACATGACTTTAATTATAGAGAATGGTCGTATAAAAATAATAGGGAAACGCACTGAAGTTAGTATCCCAGAAAATGCTAAGCTTATTCATCTTAAAGGAAAGACCATAATGCCAGGGATGTGGGATATGCATGCCCACTCCAACCAAGTACAATGGGCACCTGCTTATTTAGCCGGCGGAGTAACTACCATTCGTGATAATGGAAATGAGCTTGAGTTTGCAACATCTTTTAGAGATGCTATTGCAAAGAAAGGTGCTTTGGGTCCTGATATTTTACTAGTGGGGATGACAGATGGTGCAGGGATACAAGGTAATGGAGTGGTCAGAGCAAGAACGGTTCAAGAAGCTAAGGAGGTAGCAGATCTATATTTTACAAATGGCTACAAGCAAATAAAAATCTACTCATCCGTTAATCCAGAATTGACAAAAGTGTTGGCAGAGGAAGGACATAAACGCGGAATGTCTATTACTGGTCACGTACCAAACGCTATTGGTAATGCCCGCGGTGCTATTGATGCAGGAATGGATATGTTGAGTCACACCTCTAGAGTATTAACGGTGCTTTTTCCAGATAAAAAAGTAAAAGAGCTTGGAAGCAATTTTATTTCTAAGAATGACATTAGTCAAAAACAAATGGATGAGGCTACGGCTTTTCTTTTAGAACATAAAACAGTACTAGACCCTACAATTGCGTTAAGTGTTGTAAGAGCAATGCCTAAAGGTGATGTGATTGAAACGTTAGAACCGTTTTCGGATCGAATAGCTTATGAATTGTTTGAAGGCAAAAGGTTTAGAAGTGGCGTAACCCCAGCGCGGTCTGAGGCAGCTAAAGCAGATTATATAAAATCTATGAATATCTTAGGGCAATTTTATAAAGCGGGAGTTCCTATGGTTGCCGGAACAGATAATGTAGTACCTGTTTTTGGTCTGTACCTAGAAATTGAAACCTATCAAAAATATGGCGATTTAACGCCTTTACAAGCAATACAAACAGCAACAAGTGTTCCTGCCAAAGCCATGGGTTTATATACAGAAACAGGAAGTTTAGAAGTAGGTAAAGAGGCTGATATTGCCATTTTAGAGAAAAACCCATTAGAAGATATTAGAAATATAAGAACGGTAGAAGCCGTAATTACAAATGGTAATTATTATGAAAGTGAGCCGCTATGGCATGCTGCAGATTTTAAATCTAAAAACGATAAGTAAAAAGAATAATGTTAGAAAGGATAGAAAAAGAATATGATCCAGAACAACGATTAAGAGAATTAAATATAACGTTACCTAGTCCCCCCAATCCTGTAGCAAACTATGTTAATGGTGTACAAACAGGTAACCTTATTTTTTTAGCAGGCAAAGGCCCTAGATATGCTGATGGAACTGAAATGACAGGGAAATTAGGGCTGGATGTCTCTATTGATCAAGGCTATGAAGGTGCTAGATTAACAGCGATAAATCAAATAGCAGTATTAAAATATATGCTAGGCGATTTAAAAAAGGTAAAACGCATTGTAAAAGCCTTAGCATTTGTAAACTCAGAGCCTGCTTTCGTAGCACAACCAAAGGTCATTAATGGCTTTTCAGATCTTATGGTAGCTGTTTTTGGGGAAAGAGGTATTCATGCTCGTGCTGCCATTGGTGTAGCCACATTACCTAGAGCACAAGCCGTAGAAATAGAAGTAATCGTTGAGGTTTACGATTAGCATCACTCTTTTAATGCCAACTTAAATTTATACACTTTATGTTAAATACAGCAATTAAAAAATCAGTTATAAAAATCATGAGTTCTAAAACAATGTTTTTTGGATTTCTGTTTTTAGGACTTCAATATGCAAGCAGTCAAGAACTGAAATTAAAATATTTTGGTGGCGCTGGTTGGGAAATGACCGATGGGAAAACAACCATTTTAGTAGATCCTTATTTGTCTAGAGTAAAATTAGGAGATAGCCCTGCAAATAGTAAGGAAGATCCGCGCAAAAATTATTATGAAAGTGATTACTTTCAATCAGATACTGTGGTAATCAATACACACATTACAAAAGCTGATTATATTTTGGTACACCACTCTCATTTAGATCATTTGGGAGATGTGCCCTATATCGCAAAGAAAACAGGAGCCAAAGTGATTGCAGCAGAAACGAGTTGTGCGATACTAAGAGCGTATGGAGTTCCAGAAGAACAGCTGCTTACGGTTAGAGGTGGCGAAGATTACCAGTTTGATGAGTTTTCAGTAAAAGTGGTTCCTTCTATACATTCTGCCTTAAATGACAAGCATTATTTTGATGCTAGAACACATGAAAAAGAACTAAAAGCACCATTGAAACTGGAAGATTTTATAGAAGGAGGTTCCTTGATGTTTTATGTGAGATTTAATGAGCATAAAATATTAACCGCAGGTTCTATGAACTTTTTAGAAAAAGAAGTTCAAGGCTTAACGCCAGATATTCTTTTACCAGGAGTAAACTTTTCAAGATTGGAAATTTATAAGTATACAGAACGCTTGTTAAAAGCTACAAATTTCCCTAAAACAATAATACCTACGCATTGGGATAATTTTAGGGTGCCTTACGGCTATTCTCAAGAACAAGCCATAGATAAAAAGATTAAGCCTTTCATAGAAGAAGTAAAAGCTGTTTCTCCCGATGCTAAAATTATTGTTCCTGTACATCTAGAAACAATAACTATAAAATAGCGTAGCTTAATTTTTAAGTAAAACTGATGTACTATAATTTATACTAAATTCTTTTTTTATGCCTACGAGCTCTTTAATAAATCCACTTTGGAACGAAAAAAAAGTAAAGAATTATTTACCTCATATGACGGTTCCTGAGGTGGATGATTTTTTGACAAAATCTGATTTGGTTATTATTCCTATTGGGGCATTAGAGCAGCATTCTAGTCATTTACCTATTGGTACCGATTTTATAAACGGCGTTGAGCAATGCAAACTTATCGCACAAGAACGGGATGTTTTGGTAGCTCCTGTGCTAATGGCGGGGCAGTCTCCTTATCATATGGCCTTTTCGGGATCAATTACCTTATCGGCAGATACCATTATTCAAGTGCATATGGAAACGGTAGTGTCCTTAATTAAGCATGGGTTTAAGCGTTTTGTGTTTATGAATTCTCATGGAGGAAATAGGGCTATTACTACGTTTTTAGTAGATCAAATTAACCAAAAAACGGCAGGGGTAGCTGTAGATTTCGGGGTGGCGATACATCCTTATTTGAAATCAGATACCTATAAAAAACCAGAAGTATTAGACCGTCATGCAGGTACAGGAGAAACCTCAGACTCTTTGTATTTAATGCCAGATTTGGTGCAGTTAGATAAAGCTACGGCAACAAAATTAACGCTTCCAAAACATTTAGAGCAGATGCTTCCGGAAGTAATTAATGAGGAACCAACAGCTAAGTTATTGTTTCTTTCAGAAGCCTTAAAAGGGGAAGAGACAGGGAAAAAGACCTCAACATTAGAAATGACTAAAACGGGAGTGTGGGGAGAGCTAAACCCTAAGGAGGCAACCGTAGAAAGAGGAGCGAAAAATATCAATAACACTGTACAAGCAGCGGTCAAATTTATTGATAAATGGAATGACCTTATTAAAGAATAGCACACATTTTATAGTTAACCTTTACCATAGAAAAATGAAGAACTCTTTACTTACGCTAATTTTTATTTTCTTGTTTTTTGCTCATGCTGGGGCTCAAGAGGTGGGTGTAGAAGCAACATCAAACATTGTTTTAAATATTAAGCCTTCGCAAACAGATAGCAAAATTAATAGGGCAGATACGCCTCATTTTGTGACGTATGATCCTGCTATCAAACAAGGCAAATTGCTCCTTTTTATACCAGGAACAAATGGTATTGCTTCAAGAGGGCCAAAGAATTTTTTTAATACAGCGCTCAAACAAGGGTACCATGTCATTAATTTATCCTACATAAACACACCCGCTATAGCTCAAATTTGTAAGGGTGCTGCCTTGGAAGAAAATGCTAATTGTGCCGAAGATTTTAGAAATAGAAGGGTATATGGTACGACTCCTTTTTCATTGATCAGTGATGCCTCGTATGATGCTATAGTTAACCGTCTTACTAAGCTTTTGCTATACCTATCAGAATAAAATGTAGAAGGCAATTGGGATAAGTATTTGGAAAATGGGCAACCAAAATGGGAAGAAATTGCTTTAGCAGGACAATCTCAAGGAGGTGGAATGTCTGCCTTTATAGCCAAGACACACCGGGTTGCTCGAGTTATTGATTTTTCTGGCGGATGGGATTATTCCGCAAAAAATAAGATTGCAGATTGGTATTTTAAAGACAGTAAAACGCCTCTTGATCGGTGGTATGGAACCTACCATGTAAAAGAGCTTGCTGCTCCCACAATTATTAAAACCTATAAGGCCATGAATATTCCTGAAAAGCATATTTATGCTTTTGATTTGGAAGTTCCTGATAGAAAAAAAGCACATTCCAACGGCATACGGAATATTGCGTATGTAGCAGATTGGATTGCATTGCTTGGAAAAGGAAATTAACATTTTATCTAAATAGTAGTTACCATTTCATGATACGTTCTGAATAATTCTGTTCGCTCCAATTCCTTATTTAAACAATTACACCTATGAAAAAATACATTTTTGGATTCTTGATTTTAGCGCTGACATCGTATGCTTTTGTAGAAAAAAAACCCATACAAGAACATAAAATCACTACTAAAACACATTCAAGAATGAATACATTAGGATTAATTGGCGGCACTTCGTGGCATTCTACTATAGATTATTACAGAACCATCAATCAAACTATAAATGATCATTTTGGAAATAACACCAACCCACCCTTAATTGTCTATACCCTTAACCAAGCAGAAGTACATCGGTATCAAATAGAAAACAAATGGGATTCTATAGCTACTATGTTGGTCACTGCGGCTTTAAATTTAAATAAAGCGGGTGCTAGTGCTGTTCTTTTCTGTGCAAATACCCCTCATAAGGTATATGATGATGTTCAAGCAAAATTAGATTTTCCTGTAATTCATATTGCAGATGCTACGGCTCAGGCAATCCATGAAAAAGGATTAAAAAAAGTATTGTTTCTAGGGACTAAGTACAGTATGGAAGAACCTTTTATAACCAAAAGAATTGAGGACAATGGAATTGAGGTATTAGTACCGAAAAAAAAGAAGCAAATTGAAGAACTACACAGGATTATTCAAGAAGAACTAACCTACGGTATCATTGACAAAGAGTCTAAAAAATATGTCCTGGGTATTATTGCAGAAGCTATAGCTGCAGGAGCTCAAGGAGTTGTTTTAGGCTGTACAGAGTTTCCGCTAATGATCTTTCAAGAAGATTTAGAAGTACCTGCGTTTAATACCACGGAGATTCATTCAAAAGCAGGGGTAGATTATATTTTAAAAAATTAAGTATGCAGATTTCAAAGCAACGTATCGGATTAGTATTAGGGCCATTTGTGTTTAGCATTATTCTTTTTTTTCTAAAGGTTGAAGGTTTAGATTATAAAGCAAAAGCAATTTTAGCCTCTGTTGCTTGGATTGCAATTTGGTGGATTACGGAAGCCATTTCAATAGCGGTGACTGCATTATTGCCTATTGTGCTTTTTCCATTATCTGGTGGCTTAGCGCTGAGCCAGACGACCGCTTCTTATGGTCATAAATATATTTTTTTATATGTGGGTGGTTTCATTCTCGCTATTGCCATTGAAAAATGCAACCTGCACAAGAGAATAGCCCTTTCTATCATAAAAATAGTGGGAACTAATATTACCAATATCATTTTGGGCTTCATGATTGCTACAGCACTTTTATCGATGTGGATTTCTAACACAGCAGCTACTGTTATGATTTTACCTATGGGAATGGCTATTGTTTCGCAATTGCGCGATAACCCACACACGATTAAAAACGAAAACATTCTTTTTGGTAAAGCATTAATGTTAGCAATTGCGTACAGTGCTTCTATTGGGGGTATTGCTACTTTAATTGGTACACCTACTAATTTGGTGCTTGCAGGCGTTGTGCAGACCACTTTTGGAGTAGAAATAACATTCTATCAATGGTTTGTTTTTGGTTTTCCTATTGCTTTAATTTTATTGTTTCTGTGTTGGAAATACTTAACAAAATTTGCCTTCAAATTTCAACAGAAAGAGTTTCCGGGAGGTAGAGCGGAAATTAATGCACAGTTCAAAGCATTGGGTAAGATGTCTTATGATGAAAAGATGGTTTTAGCGGTATTTTTATGTACTGCTTTTGCTTGGATTACAAGATCTTTTTTACTTCAAAAAATTATCCCACAAATAGACGATACCATTATTAGCGTATTTTTTGCAATAGCATTGTTTGTGTTGCCATCTAGCAGGAAAAAGGAAGGATTAATTTCATGGGAAGATGCGGTAAAATTACCGTGGGGTGTTGTTTTACTCTTCGGTGGTGGTATGGCCTTGGCATTAGGTTTTGAAACTAGTGGTTTAGCCCTGTGGATTGGTAATAAATTAGTAGCATTAGAAGCTGTTCCTTTTATTTTCTTACTCTTAATCTTAATTTTTGCCGTAAATTTTTTAACAGAAATAACCTCTAATATAGCAACAACAGCAATGTTACTTCCTGTGCTCATCTCTTTGGCGCCTACATTAGGCGTGCATCCGTATTATTTAATGATAAGCGCAACGGTAGCGGCATCATGTGCCTTTATGCTTCCTGTAGCCACACCACCAAATGCAGTAGTATTTGGTTCTGGGTATTTAAAAATTGAGGATATGGTTAAAAAAGGAATTTGGATGAATCTGATTTCCATTATCATTCTAACTTTATTTGTGTACTTTGCTTTGCCTTTAATTTGGGATTTAAGCTAAGTATAGTACTAAGTTTTCTGCTTTACGGTGTCTGTTTAATTTTCACCAAAAGAAAATTCCATCAGGCGGAAAAATGTAATTTCTCAAAAAAACGAATAAATAGTAACTTTTCGATAATAATAGTGGTTTCCAATTTCAGATTATTATAACAACTCCAAAACATTAGTATATTTATGTACGATCTATATATGATAAAGAGCAATTTAACGTTCTTTATGCTGCTATAGCATATAATTTGATACATCAGTACATGAATAATACTACACCAGAACATAAACGCCTAGAAGAAAATTATTCCGAAGAAAAAGATTGGTTAAAATGGGGGTCTTATGTGAGTGAACGTCAATGGGGAACGGTTAGAGAAGATTATAGTGCTAACGGAGACGCATGGAACTACTTTCCACATGAACATGCTAGAAGTAGAACCTATAGATGGGGAGAAGATGGTATTGCAGGTATTTCAGACCGCTATTGTAATATTTGCTTTGGGGTTAGTTTATGGAATGGAAAAGATGCTATTCTTAAAGAACGACTATTTGGATTAACAGGACCTCAGGGAAATCACGGAGAAGATGTAAAGGAATTGTATTATTATCTTGAAAATACGCCTACACATTCGTACATGAAGCAATTGTACAAGTATCCACAAAAAGCTTTTCCATATGCAAAATTAGTAGAAGAAAATGCCAAACGTAATAGAACGGAACTTGAATACCAATTATTAGATACAGGTGTTTTTGATAACGACGAATATTTTGATGTTTTTACAGAATATGCGAAAGGCGATAATGAAGATATTTTAATTAAAATCACGGTAAATAACAAGAGCAAAAAAGCAGCGCCATTACATTTGTTGCCCACCTTATGGATTCGTAACTATTGGGATTTTAAGGAGATGCCAAAAAAGCCTAAAATAGAAAAGCAAACCCAGAATGGCAGCCCTTTTGTTAAGGTAGAGCATTGTTACGTGGGAGATTATAACCTGTATTTTGAGGAAGCAGCAGAATTGTTATTTACAGAGAATGAAACCAATATGGAGAGCGTTTATTTAGCAAAAAACGATCATCCTTATAAAAAAGACTTATTTCATAAAGCTGTAACTTCAAACGATTATAAACTAGCCACAAAACGTACGGAAGGGACGAAATTTTCTCCGTTGTATAAGCTGAATTTAAAAGGTGGGGAATCTAAAACGATTAGACTTCGTTTTACAAAGGAAACTCTTGAAAACCCTTTTAATGATACGTTTGATACCCTTTTTGATACCAGAGTTGCAGAGTGCGAAGATTTTTACACAGCTACTATTGGTGAGGTGCAACATAAAGAAATTCAAAAGCAAGCATTAGCGGGCATGTTGTGGTCTAAAAACTACTATAATTATGATGTAGAGCAATGGCTATTAGGAGATTCTAAGGCATCGGTGCCTGCAAAAGAAAGGTTGTCTGGTAGAAATAATTCATGGAAAACCTTACGGAACCATGATATAATGTTGATGCCAGATGCCTGGGAATATCCATGGTATGCTGCCTGGGATTCTGCCTTTCATTGTGTGACCATGGCACTAGTAGATGCTAATTTTGCCAAGCATCAATTATTGTTATTTACCAAAGAATGGTACATGGCTCCAAACGGTCAAATACCTGCCTATGAGTGGAATTTTAGTGACGTTAATCCACCGGTACAAGCATGGGCCACTTTAAATGTTTATAAAACAGATAAAGAGCAAACAGGCAAAGGTGATTTACGTTTTTTAAAGAAAATGTTTAATAAACTAGCTTTGAACTTTACTTGGTGGGTAAACCAAATAGATGGCAGTCAGAATAACGTTTTTGAGGGCGGGTTCTTAGGTCTTGATAATATCGGGGTTTTTGATCGTAGTCATGGTGTGCCAGGTGGCGGTACATTAGAACAGGTAGATGGTACCTCATGGATGGCACTCTACTGTTTAAATATGTTAGAGATAAGTTTAGAATTGGCATTGCATGACGATTCTTATGATGATATGGCGATTAAATATTTTGGTCATTTTGTCTTTATCGCAGAAGCATTAAATAAATTGAGCCTTGAAACAGAAGGTATCTGGGATGAAGAAGAAGGCTTTTTCTATGATAAGTTACTCTTTCCTAATGGTAAATCTGCTTCTATAAAAATACGTTCTATTGCCGGAATGCTATCTATTGCAGCAGTGCTTTGCATCCGAAAGGAAACCTTAGAAAAACTTCCTAGGTTTAACCATGCGGTGCAGTGGTTTAAAAACCATAGAATGAAAACACTGAAGTATCCGGTGGTTCAAGAATATGCAGATGGTGATGATTTGTTACTTTCATTAGTCCCAAAAGATCGTTTAAAAAGGTTGGTTAATGTGCTATTGGATGAGAAAGAATTTTTGAGTCCTCACGGGATTAGATCCTTATCTAAAATACACGAAACTCCTTATAATGTAGATATTAATGGCGTTAATTATAGCATTAACTATGAGCCAAATGAGTCTACCACATCTTTATTTGGAGGTAATTCTAACTGGAGGGGTCCTGTTTGGTTTCCTTTAAATTATTTGTTTATACAAGCCTTAAAAGAGTACCATAGTTATGGTGGTGATAGTTTAAAATTTGAGTACCCAACAGGGAGCAAGAATAAACTAAGCTTAAAAGAAATAAGTGTAGAGATCAGCAAACGTTTAATTTCCATCTTTGAGAAGGATAAAGATGATAACCGTATTGTTCATGCCTTACATAAAGACATCTATGCGCGAGAAGGTTTTAAAGACCTAATTCTTTTTTATGAATATTTTGATGGTGATAATGGTCGGGGTGTAGGAGCATCTCACCAAACTGGGTGGACTTCTCTAGTAGCAAATTTAATAGATGAAATAAACAAGAAAGAATAATAGCAGATGTTTTATTTTATAGCTTGGTTATTGCCGGTACTCTTTTTGGGGTATATGGTCTGGAGGATTTGGATTAAGAAAAAACTTTTGAATTAAAGGCGCTTCCTGAGGCTTGGAAAAAAATACTGCAAGAGAAAGTTTCGTTTTATGCTGAATTAAATGCAAAGGATAAGGCCAAATTTGAGGTAGATGTACTTTACTTTTTAAATACGGTAACTATCACCGGTGTTAAAGTACAGATTGATGATGCAGATCGGTTACTCGTAGCGTCAAGTGCTGTCATTCCGCTTTTTGGGTTTCCAGAACTACGCTATCGTAATATTAATGAAGTGCTATTGTACAAAGATTCATTTAATGAAGACCATCAAACCGAAGGAGAGAAACGCAATATTTTAGGCAAAGTTGGTTCTGGTGATATGAATAGATTAATGATTCTTTCGCTTCCTGCATTGCGTGCAGGTTTTGCTCTTAAAGACAGCAAGAATAATGTGGGGATCCACGAATTTGTCCACTTGATTGATAAGGCAGATGGCGCAGTAGACGGACTGCCAGAAAGTATTATGAGTCAACAGTTTGTATTGCCGTGGTTAAATCTAATGCATCAAGAAATAGAAAAAATTAAAGAAAATGATTCTGATATCAACCCTTATGGTGCTACCAGTCAAATAGAATTTTTGAGTGTAGTAAGTGAGTACTTCTTTAATCAACCAGAAAAATTCAAAGAAAAGCATCCTCAATTATATAGCTTGTTAGCCAAAATATATGCCCAAGATAGTGCCTAGCCTTACTTTTTTGAAGGAGGAGGACTTATTGTTTCTATGGTTTGAATTTTAACGCCGTGTAATACATTTTCATATAAAAAATTGGTGATAATATCTTTATAAGCATATCCCCATTCTGCCCAATTATGTCCGCCTTCTAGGTCTACATATAACGAGTAGGATTCGTTGAGTTCTTTTAGTTTTTGAGTAATAATTTTAGGTCCGTCAAGAAGTACATACCCATCAGAACGCTCGTTGCAATTATGATGTGCTGCAAGAGCATAAGGTACTTTAGGATCTAATTTACCGTGAAAGAATAGCATAGGAACTGCATTTTCTTTAGTTAAATAGTCATTATTTAAAGTGGCTCCAGAAAAACTAATGATGCCTTTGATTTTTGCATCGCTATAGTAAATCGTTTTAAATAAATAATGATTCTTCATGATAACAGCATTCAAAACCATTTCTGCGCCAGCGCTACTACCCACAAGAATTACATTATTAGGGTCTACATTAAAACTTTTATAGTAATTGGTGAGATACCAAATAGATTTATTTAAGTCTGCAGCAGTTTCTAAATAGGTTCTCATTTTCTGCGAGGTACGATAATCACACCCAAAAGATTGCTTTCTTTGAGATAAACGGTAATCAATAGAAGCTACCGCATATCCTTTTTTAGCCAACGCCCTACCTAAACCTTTTTCGTCACCACCATTTCTTTGACCAGCCACAAAACCACCACCGTGAACAATAATCACAAGCGGTTTTAGTTCTTCACGATCTTTTTTGACATCATAAAAATCTAACTTTAACGTATCTGCATACACAAGCGTTCTTATTCTAACATCAGAAAAAATATCGTCTTTATATCTGGTTTGACTAAAACAGGTATTTAAACCGAATAAGAAAATAAGTAAAGTTGAAAAGTATGTATTCATTTGTTTAAAATGACGCAAAGATATGTAAACATTCATACCAAGCTTGGCATTAGACTTAAAAGAAAAGATTATTTTTAAGAACCATAAATACATGATAATGAAAACCTTTGTTAGTAGTATCTCTCAAAAAGAGTTTCCGATTAATGAAAAATTTATAGGAGGAGCGATAAGGAAATCAATCTTTGATAGCATACTAAAAGATCACGCCGACTTCACTAAAAAAAGTACCATAGCATTATCTGAACTTAATTTTTACCGTCAAAAATATTTAGCAAACTACCTGCTTGAAGAAGTAGGAGAGTTAACAGGCTTAGAGAATGATGTATTGGAAACTATTGCCAACAATGAGATGATTACTGCCAAAAGCATTACGACGGATGAGGGTGCAGATTTTTCCGTAGGGCAACGTTTGGCAGATGCTGTTGCTAGTTTTGGGGGTAGTTGGAAATTCATTATTATCTTCGGGTTGTTCATTGCTATATGGATTACGTCCAATATTGTTTTCTTAATGAACAAAGGCTTTGATCCTTATCCTTTTATTTTACTAAACTTAATACTCTCTTGTTTGGCAGCATTACAGGCGCCAGTAATAATGATGAGCCAGAACAGGCAAGAAGAGAAGGATAGAGAAAGGGCACAAAAAGATTACATGATTAATTTAAAGGCAGAGTTAGAGATACGCACCTTACATGAGAAATTAGATCATTTAATCATACACCAACAACAAGAGCTTCTAAGCATTCAGCAAGTACAAGTAGAGATGTTGGATGATATTATGAAGCAGCTAAATCTAAAAAGAGAATGATAGAGACCACTATTGGGATAGCACTTTCTGGAGGAGGTGCTAGAGCCGCAGCGCATATTGGAGTATTGCATGCCTTAAATGAAAACGGCATTTATCCTACCCACGTATCGGGTACTAGTGGTGGCGCTGTTATTGGTGCTTTATATTGTTCTGGATACGCTCCCTTAGAAATTTTAGAACTGACCAAAACTGCCTCTTTTCTGCATATTTTTAAATTAGGTTTGGAGTTTAGATCTATTCGGGATATGTCTCGTTTAAATGAGTTTCTGTATTACCATATTAAGCACGATTTTAAGGAACTACAAATACCACTCTTTTTATCTGCTACAAATTTAGATTCCGGATTCAATGAAATTATGAAGGAAGGACGTTTATTACCTGCGATAATGGCTTCTTGCGCTATTCCGTTGGTATTTAAACCTGTGGTTTTTAATGGCAATACGTATGTTGATGGCGGAATATTGAATAATTTACCGGTAGATGTGCTCAAAGAAAAATGCCAGTTTGTATTTGGTTCTAATGTGAGTGGTTTAGAAAAAGGGAAGAAAGTAAATAGCCGCTTAGAAATTGCACACAGGTGCCTTCAATTAGCTATTAGTACCAATGTAGCACCAAGATTAAAAATGTGCGACCATGCCATAGAAATCCAAGACGCCTTTCATTTTGGTATTTTTGATATTGAAAAAGCCCAAGAGTTATTTGATATTGGGTATACGACTACTATAAATGAAATGGATGTCATAAAATTAAAATTAGCGGCAAAACGTTGATTTTTGAATCTTTAGTTTATTTTTTAGCTAGTATTGAACTTCTATGATTTTTTCAGTCAGTTGATATCCTCCAAAAACACCAACTCCGTTTTCACCATCTATATTATCTGGTGCAATACTATATTCAATAAATGGGTTGCCGTCCGAGTTGTCATTTAAATAGGAGGCTCTCAAATTTTGATAAATTACTTCTTCAACGTTTGCTACCTGTAAGGTTAATTTAACAGAAGTTCCTTCTTCTAAAAACCCTGTATACGCCGATGTCTTATCATTTAAAATAACACCATCTCCGATAGCATCTGTAAGAAAGCCACCCGTTTCAAAATATAGTGAGCCTTGATACGTTTCTTCTTCAAATGTCTCTTCGTATTTGGCTCCAACGATATAAAAATTGGCTGTACCCACTATATCTTCAAAGCTTATGTCTACATCGGTATAGACACCGTAATCATCCTGACCTCCAGCGAGATTCTCTAGAATAGTAGCTACTTTTTCAGGAATTCTACAACTTGAGGTGTAGGTGTTTTCTGGTGTAATTACTTCCAAAAAATATTGAGATCCCTCTGTTATTTTAAGATTTTCTGCATTGGTAGAATACATAGAATTTTCACTAGAATATAGAAGCTGTACAGAATTTCCTTCAACATCTGCGATGCTTACTATAGCGTCTTCAATAATAAAAGAGCTGTAGTTTTCCGTGTCATCAAAGCTTAATGCTGTTCCTATAGCGGGTAATGCTTTAGAAACGCTCACGGTTAAAAGAGTATCTGTAGGGGATATATAACTCAAAATATACACTTTTTCTTCTGCATCTAATAACTTGTCAGCATCTACAACTTTTTGACATCCCGAGAATACAATTAAAAGAAGAAACAGTAGGGTGGTTAATGTTTTCATAAACTTAGAATTTTAGATTGTAATTTATAGAAGGTATGAGCATAAGTACAGAGGTTCTAGTTAACTCTTTTTCTATTGTGGCATTTGGGTCATTGTAATCGTAATATTTATCATCGAGAGTGTATATGAACGGATTTTGTCTAGAGTAAGCATTGTATAATGAGATTCCCCAAGTACGCACTTTGTTGTTCTTTTTCTTTTTATGAAATTGAATTCCTAGATCTAATCTGTGGGTAGTTTCTCCTCTAAAATTATTTCTTCCTGAACTAAATTCTTCACTTCCATTATAATAGCTGTAATTCGTGTTGATTGGAAAATTCCCTAGGTTGTTCAAACGTTGTAAATTAGGAAGTGTATAGTTATTACCTGTAGATAATACCCAAGTTCCAGATACTGTTATTTTTTCGCTAGGCTTATAAATACCTACTAATGATATATCATGTCTGCGATCATAGCGGTCAAAGAATTTCTTTCCTAAGTTTAGTTCATCAAATTGTCTTTCAGACCAAGAAAGTGTATACCCCAGCCAACCCGTTAATGGTCCTGATTGTTTTCTGAAGAGAAGCTCTGTGCCGTAGGCCCAACCTTGACCTGTGGTTATATTTTCTTCCCAATTTATATTTTTCCCACTTTCTAAATTGTCAAGGGCTAAAAATGAAGCCCCTTCCTTATAAGAAATTACATTATCTAATTTTTTATAGTAGGCTTCAGCAGAGAATGAATAGTCTTTTTCTTGAAAATCTTTTGCTATTCCAATAGCATATTGTTCTGAGCTTTGAGGCTTCACATTATCGGTAGAAGAAACCCATAAATCTGTTGGTAAACCGATGCCTGAACTTGATAACAAATGAATATATTGATTCATTTTAGAATAAGATGCTTTGAAGGCTAAATCGGGTCTTAAATTATACGACAAGGCAATGCGAGGTTCAAAATTTAAATAATTCTTTGCTTTATAGTTAAAGTAACTGGCCCTGAAACCAGGAGAAAAATTAAGCTTATCAGTAATCTTCCAATCATCTTCTAGGTATACTGCACCTTCAAAAGAATTGAGTTCTTGTGTTTTGTTAATAGAACCACTGTAGGGATCTTTAATTACAACTCTTTGAGGAGTAAAATTATGTCTTGTTGCAATAGCTCCAAATTTTACGCTGTGTTTGTTATTTGGATAGTAATCAAAATCTGTTTTTATAGAATAGTCATCAATACCAGAGCTTGTATTAAATAAGTAGTTGTCATCATACTCATCAATTTTTAAATCTTTATTGTCAATATCAATTTTGAATTCGTAGTTACTAAAAATAAGAGAAGAATTCGCAAATAGTTTATTGCTAAATTGATGATTCCAGCGTAGTGTTGAGGTAATATTCCCCCAAGCAAGGTTTGTTTTTTCTTTAGCTGTTGCATCAAGATATCTGCTGTAAAATTTATCTTTTCCGTAGTAATTACTCCAATACAGTTTATCTTTTGAACTAAAGATGTGATGTATTTTAAAATTTAAATCTGTAAAAAAATAACCGCCATTTTCATCTTTATCAAGAAAAGGTTGCACAATTAAATCAGCATACGTACGTCTTCCGCTCATGATAAAGGAAGTCTTCCCTTTATTAATGGGTCCCTCAAGTACCACGGATGATGAAATTAATCCAATATTTATATTTCCAGAGAGTTTTTCTTTGTTACCATCTTTCATGCCTATATTTATGACAGAAGATAATCTGCCGCCATAACGGGCGGGAAAACCACCCTTAAAAGCTTCAACAGACTTTACAGCATCTCCGTTAAAAACGGAAAAGAAACCAAATAGGTGATTGGAGTTATACACAACAGCATCATCAAGAATTATTAAGTTTTGGTCTGGTGTACCTCCGCGTACATGAAATCCGGAACTACCTTCTGACCCTCCTTGAATACCGGGTAAGAGTTGTAAGGTCTTTAAAACGTCTTTTTCACCGAGTAATGCAGGAAGATCTTGCACATCCATAGGGTTAAGACGAACAGCGCTCATTTGAGTTACTTTACTTTCTTTAACATGCTGGTCAGCTATAACCACAACTTCAGATAAGGCTTCAGACGATGCTATTAAATTTACGAATACTTCCAAGTCAGCATTTAAATCAATTTCTTTAACCTGTGAGGTAAAGCCTATATAGGAGAAGACTACACTATGCTTTCCTTTAGGGGCGGTAAAAGAAAAGAAACCATACTCATTCGTGATGGTACCTACTTTTAATTCTGGAATATAAACAGACACTCCAAATAAATTTTCACCACTACCTTGTTCTTTTATATAACCACTTACAGTATATTTTTCTGCCTGATGAGGCGTGGATTTTTTGTGGGTAAAATTCCGTTTTTCTTGTGCTGATAGGCTGTTCGAAATAAAAAGAATAACGAATACGGAGTGGAGTAGTTTTGTTTTCAAGTAGCGCTAGTTTTATCCAATTACTTGGATGTGGTTAGTTTTTGCAAAACTTATCGTTTTTAATAAACGCTAAGAGCTATGTGTCAGCAATTAAGGTTTATTTTCTAAGTTTTCTTGTTAAACAAAACACAAATACTCTTTTTTAGGCTATAATTTAACTTTGATTTAATGTTTAGCCTGTTTGTTGTAGAAATAAGTTTATTCGCTATTATGTTGTCTCTTTAATAGCTGGAGCTCAAAATGTCAAATTCTAGCTTTTTAAAGCTTAGGATTTGGGTAATGGTTAGCTTGATCTTCTAAGGTTTGATCCATACAAATAAAATCCTTTTCAATAAGAATACTGATGGCATCGCCTGCAGAGGTGGTGTGAATGTTTTCAAAGCCTACGGTTTCATTGGTAGCCCAATCTTTCGTGTATGCTTTAGGAAAATAGAGGGTGATGGTATTATTGGTATAGTCTGCCTCTAGTTGTGAGATTCCTTCTTTTGCTATTAATTCATAAGAGAACTGAGTGGTTGCAAATGCTGTTTTCTCACTTAAAAAACCTGTGGAACAAAAGGTTTCTACATCACTTTTTGTAAGTCTATATCTTAAGGTATTTCCTTTAATTCTTATTTTCATGGCTGTGAATTTACGAGACTAAATTTACATCTTTTTCTGGTGCAGTAGTTTTATAATTAATAGTAACTCGCGTGCCTTCTCCTGGAATTGAATTAATAAATAAACGACCATTGATATAGCTAATGCGCTCTCTCATATAAAAAAGCCCCATACCACCTTCGCTGTTGTTTTTAGGCAATTTATCTAGGATGGTTTCATCAAAGCCTTTGCCGTCATCATCTATGACAATACTTAGGACATTGTCTGTGTATTTTATACTTAATAAGATGTAATTGGCTTCTGCATATTTTATGGCATTATTTACAGCTTCTTGCGCTACCCGATAGATATTGGTTTCTGCGAGCGAATCAAAACGTATAAATTTTTCTGTTTTGTTTTCAAAAAGAATATTCTTTCCAGTGAGTTTGGCCAATTCGGAAGTCATTTTATGTAAAGCAGGAAAAAGACCATGGTCTTTTAATTCTGGTGGCGTTAAATTAAAAGTGGCTGTTCTAACTCCTTTTATTAAATCGGAACAGAGGGTTTTTAAATAGGCAATTTTTTCTGCAGTCTTATCTTTATTATCTAGGTTAATAGATTCTATATTAAATTTTAGGGCAGTTAACATTTGCCCAATTCCATCGTGGATGTCTTTAGCAATACGTTTTCGTTCTTCTTCTTGCCCCTCAACAATCTGACTCGCTTGTACCTTTTTTTGAAGTATTTTATCTTCAAAATTTTGTTTGATGAGCTGCTCAACTTTTTCTTGGTTTTGTTTTCGTTCTGTGATATCAGAACAAAGAATAAGTACGTTTTGTTTTTTACTAGATTGCTGTAGTGGTATGATAGACATATCTAACCAAATA
Source organism: Cellulophaga baltica (assembly GCF_900102165.1). Taxonomy (GTDB): domain Bacteria; phylum Bacteroidota; class Bacteroidia; order Flavobacteriales; family Flavobacteriaceae; genus Cellulophaga; species Cellulophaga baltica. The sequence goes on along the minus strand of NZ_FNBD01000003.1, from coordinate 242,325 downwards.
CTTTCTCCCTTTCTGGTTTCTACATTAATTTCTTCAGATCTAATAGTCTTACGGTTGCTTTTTAAAACTTCTTTTAAGTACTGCTGCTGGCCTTCATTCGCGGTTAGAAGTTCGGATAATGGCTTAGACAAATCTTCATCATTGCAGGCTAGAAGTTCTTGGAATTTTTTACTGATAAATACGACGCTTCCATCATTTTTTGCACTAGCAAATAAGGCTGCATTGTCTATTACAAAATTAAGTTCTTGTAATTCTTTAAGCGATTTTTCGTTCTCCTGATATAGCTGCTGAATTTTATCGGTATTGGCATCAGATTCTAGCTGATTTTTCATCAACCTAGAAATTGTGTTTTTAATTTGAAGTGATAGAGGTTTAAATATAAAGAGGATTTCTAGAAATAATATGAGTAGTGAAAAGATAAGTAGAAGGTATTCTTTAAATTTTAAATTTTCTAGTTGTGTTTTACTCCGATTATCGTATTCATTAACAATAACATCCATCAACCTTAAAAAAGTACGTTCGTTATCAAGAAGTGTTTGAATATTTTTTTGCGTAGTACCAGTGGGGCTTAGTCCTGATTTTTCTTCTTCAGCAATTACCTGTTGTGCAGCTGTAATCATTGCGGTATGGTGTGGCGTTATTTTTTTAAATAAGCCGAGTATATCTTCGTGGGTTTCTTTTTGAATCCCCATAGAATCATTCCCGAATTGTAAGGCCGCATGAGATATTTTCCAAGTAGTGATGGTCTTTTTTAATTCCGTAAGTATTTGCTTCTTATCAGAGCCAAGCTGTTTTAATAGCAGTGCTTCTTTGACTAATTTCTGACTATATGCACGCTGCCTTCCCGCTACATTAATTACCCTAGAATCATCAAGTTGAGCGTTTAAATGCACTTGTATTAAAATTTGAGCTACAATAATAGTAAGTGCAATTGCGGCTAGAGCAAGTAAATACCATTTTCGAATTCTCAAAAAGGTAGAAGAGTCTAGCGGTTGCTCAAATTTTGGTTTACTCATGTAATGGATACTAATAAAAGTGCAAAATACAAAGATTTAGCCTTGCAAAGCTTTCCCTACTAAGGTCAAAGAGTTTGCAGATAACGGAAGTTTTAATGCAGCTTCTTGACCTTCCTTAGACATCTTACGCCATGTTTTTTGTAAAATATCAATCAGTTTCTCTTCTGAATATTTCTGGGCAAAAGATTCAAAGTAATATTCAAGAAACACCAAGCAGATAACATCTTCCAACGTTTGGGTTTCTTCATTCTTTTTAAGTTGCTTTTTTTCTAAAAGAAAAGCAACATTGTCAATGGTTTCCTGATCATAACCAATGCTTTCTAGCAGTTCGCCAGCTTTCTTAGCATGAAACTTCTTTAGATCTTGGCGCCATGTGAGGTAGCCAGTTCTGTTCATTTCATAAGAATCACGGGCAATCTCCCATCGGCAAATATGTTGGCACCTAGCAGTAAGCTGTAATACTTCTGATGCATTAGGAGCAAAAGAATTTAACTTTTCTGTCATCCGGATAGCATAAAGTACTTCTTTAGCATATTCTTTGCCTTCAAAAATTTCTTTATTGGGATCTTGCTCGTTCGCTTTATCAAAAAGTATAAAAGCCTTTTCTAATTTATCCGATGATGCCATAGTATTCTTAGGTTTGCTCCAAAGCTATTCAGAAAAACCAATATACACAAAACCATCTTCTATTTTTACAGGATAAGTTGAAATGGCAGATAATGTACCGTTTAAATTTTCTCCTGTTTGTAGAGAGAAAGTATTTTTATGCAAAGGACAAGCTACTTTTGGAGTGCCCATATCTTCGCCAACCATACCTCGAGAAAGCACCATTTCCATTTTATGTGGACATAAGTTTTGGCACGCATACCATTTTCCTTCTCGTGTAAAATTAAAGACCGCTATTTGTTTTTCATTGTACTTTACACAGGCACCGCCATTTTTTGGAAATTTTGTGACTGCAGCAGCTTTGAACCACACCGTTACATTCTCAATAGGGGTTGTATTGTATTCTTTTAAAATGGAATCTATCATTTTATTAGCTTTTAGTTCAACATTAGGTGATGCATTATATTTTAGGCCCAAGGTGCGGGCATTTTTTGTTCTCTTAAAGACACAAATTCTATATTTTCGTCTGCTGCGGTAGAATTCACGAAATGAGTGTATTTTGCTCTAATTTCAGGATTCTCAACGGCCTCTTTCCACTCACATTTATAGGTATCTACTAAATGTTGCATTTCTTTATCTAGCTGATCTACAATTCCCAAACAATCATTAATCACAACATCCTTTACATAATCAATACCTCCTTCTAGTTTATCTAACCAGGCGGCGGTACGCATTAAGGGTTGTGCAGTTTGTATGTAATACATTAAAAAACGATCTACATATTTTATGGCGGTCTCTTTATCTACTTTCTCCGCCAATAACAATGCGTGTTTAGGAGTTGCACCACCGTTTCCGCCGATATAAATATTCCAGCCACCTTCTACAGCGATAAAACCAAAATCTTTACCACGTGCTTCGGCACATTCACGGATACAACCAGAAACACCACCTTTAAATTTATGTGGAGAACGAATGCCTTTATACCTGTTTTCTATTTCTATTGCAAAACTTACGCTTTCATCCATACCATACCTGCACCATGTAGAGCCTACACAACTTTTTACGGTACGTAATGATTTTCCGTAGGCTTGTCCGGTTTCAAAACCTTCTGCGATAAGCTCTTCCCAAATCAATGGTAATTCATGCAGTTTGGCACCGAACATATCTATTCTTTGTCCGCCGGTAATTTTGGTATACAAATCATATTTTTGAGCAATTCTACCCATAGCAATCATTTGCTTTGGAGAAATCTCACCACCCGCAACACGAGGTACTACAGAGTAGGTACCGTTACGTTGTATGTTTGCTAAATATCTATCATTGGTATCTTGTATAGTATCTTGCTTATTGGCAGTTTCGTTAAATATACTTGCAAATAGTGAAGCCGCTAAAGGTTTGCAGGTTTCGCAACCATTCCCTTTTCCATGGGTGTCTAATAATTCATCGTAATCTTGAATGTTTTTCATTTTTACGATGTCATACAATTCTTGACGGGAATAATCAAAATGCTCACAGATACGTTCTTTTACAACCTTACCTAAAGATTTTAAAGTTTCATTTACAAGATCGGTTACCATGGGTTTGCAACCACCACAACCGGTAGTTGCTTTGGTAGCTTTAGCAACAGCTTTAACGGTTTCATTACCATCATCTTTTACAGAGCAACAAACTTGTCCTTTAGTCACCGCTTCGCAAGAACAAACTACAGCAGTATCTGGTAAATCCATAGCGCTACCAAAAGATGCACCACCATCACCAGCAGGAAGTATTAATTGTGATGGATCTGAAGGAATAGGCATACTATTCAAGTAAATTTGATGCAGCATGCTGTAGTCAGAAGCATCCCCGACTAAAATACCTCCTAGTAATCTTTTGCCGTCAAGGCTTACATTTATTCTTTTGTATAAGTGTTGTGTTTTATTTTCAAATATTATAGAATGCCCTTTAGCGGCGGGCATAAAAGGCTCGCCAAAACTAGCGACATCAACTCCTATTAATTTTAGTTTGGTAGACATATCAATCTCTGGAGCCATGATATTATCAGTTTTTCCTGTAATCTGGTCTACGGCAACTGCTGCCATTTCATACCCAGGAGCTACTAAACCATATATCATTTGGTTGTACAAGGCAATTTCTCCAATAGCATATATGTTTTCATCGGAGGTTTGCATTTTATGATCTACTACAATGCCCCCACGAACTCCCATTTTTAAACCACTAGATTTTCCTAATTCATCTCTGGGGCGAATACCGGCAGAAATTATAAGCATTTCGACATCCAAGACATCATCCTCGCCAAATTCCATTCCAACAATGGCATCGTCTCCTAATATCTGATTGGTTGCTTTACTTAAATGAATGTGTAAACCAATAGATTCTAACTTTAATTGTAATACTTGGCTACTTCTAGAATCTAACTGTCTTGGCATTAATTTGGGCGCAAATTCTACAATATGCGGCTCTAGACCCATATCCATTACTGCTTTCCCTGCTTCTAATCCTAAAAGTCCACCTCCTAAAACGGCAGCTTTAGCATTAGGATTTTTTGCTTTTAAGGCTGCTGCGTAAGAGAGCATGCCTTCTAAGTCTTCAATGGTACGGTATACAAAGACTCCTTTTTTTTCTACTCCTTTAATAGGGGGTACAAAAGCAGAAGAACCTGTTGCTAAAACAAGGTAATCATAAGAGAAATCTCGATTCTTAGCTGTGGTAATTGTTTTTTCTTCGCGGTTAATATCTGCAACACGTTCATTGACCATGAGTTCTATACCATTTTCTGCATACCATGCTGCCGGAGCCATTTCTAGAGCTTTAGCATCCTGGTTTTCAAAAAATTCACTTAAATGAACACGGTCATAGGCAGGTCTTGGTTCATCACCAAAAACAATAAGCTTATAATCTTCACTTGTTTCTTTGGCTACAAATTTTTCGCAAAATTTATACCCTACCATTCCATTTCCTACTACGATTACGGTTTTCATACGTACGTCTTTATCATGTTACAAGACAAAATTACGTATAATTACGTATATTTTAGGTAATTTTATAAAAATAAATACGTAGTTTTGTTGTCATATTAATAATTCTACACCTTAAAAAATAGAAATTATGATGTCAAACAAGAATCCAAAAGTAAGTTTAGTAGGCGCAGGCCCTGGGAGTAGCGACCTTATTACACGAAGAGGTTTTAAGGTGTTACAGGAGGCGTCTGTAATTTTATATGATGCTTTAATCAGTAAAGAATTACTTGATGAGATTGATGGAGCAATCCCCAAAATATACGTAGGTAAACGTTGCGGAGAGCATTCTTTCACTCAAGATGATATCAATAGATTAATTGTGGAAAACGCTTACCAGTATGGCCACGTGGTGCGGTTAAAAGGAGGAGATCCTTTTGTATTTGGTAGAGCGAGTGAGGAAATAGAATATGTAGAATCTTTCGGAATACCAGTAACCGTCATCCCGGGAGTAAGTAGTGCCATCTCTGTACCTGCCAGTCAAGGTATTCCTGTGACCCGAAGAGGTATTAGTAGTAGCTTTTGGGTAATGACTGCCACTAAAAAAGATGGTTCTTTTTCTCAAGATCTGAAATTAGCAGCGCAATCAGCAGCAACCTTAGTCATATTGATGGGGGTACGAAAATTTGACGAAATTGCGGAAGAAATTTGCAAGTATAGAAAGGGCATCACTCCTTTTGCTATTATCCAAAATGGTACTTTGGCTAAAGAGGTATGTATCACAGGAACCTTATATAATAGAACAAAACAATTGGCTCAAATAGATACTTCATTACCTGGAATCATAGTTATTGGTGATGTGGTGGCAGAACATCCTTCCTTTTTTGAAGAAGAGCTACAACGGGTATTACATTCAACCATATAATCAACTATTTTTTATAGCCGATATGATCAGTATTTTTGGTTCTGCCTTGATCCAAGTACTGGTCTGTATATCGGTGAATGTCTTCATTTTTAACCACTTGCATAGGTTGTGAAGCAATCCTTTATGATGAATATGCTATCATAGATTGCTATTTTCTTCTTTTTGATAAAATTAGTACACTAAAATTGACACTTCAATAAAAATACGTACAACAATACTTATTTCTATTCTTTAGTACGTATAAATACGTATTTATACTTATTTTTGAATTGTATGCAATACAATGTTTAACCTTCTTAAAAATAGAGACATGAACAATACGACATCAAATAAAGCAACAAAATTAAATTTAAGGGATTTTAAGAGCATCCAGATGAAAACGTTTTGGATCACTTCCTTAGCATTTTTCCTTTGCTTTTTCGCATGGTTTGGTATCGTGCCTTTTATGCCAGATGTAGTTAAAGATTTAGGCTTGAGTCCGTCTCAAAAATGGAATTCTATTATACTAGCGGTGTCAGGAACAGTATTTGCCCGTTTAGCTATTGGTAAATTGTGTGATAAATATGGACCAAGATTATGCTATACCTATTTATTAGTATTTGGGGCTATTCCGGTAATTTTACTTGGATTTGTACAAACACCCTTGCAATTTTTGGTATGTAGGTTATTTATTGGGTTCATTGGAGCATCATTTGTAATCACACAATTTCACACGTCAATTATGTTTGCACCAAATATTGTGGGGACGGCAAATGCCACCTCTGCAGGATGGGGTAATCTTGGTGGTGGCGCCAATCGTTTAGGTATGCCTTTAATTGCTGCGGCAGTAGTGAGTTTTGGGATAGCAGATGAAATTGCTTGGCGTTATTCTATGGTTATTGCTGGGATATTGTGTTTAGCAATGGGCTTAGTGTATTTCTTCTTTACAAAAGATACACCGGAAGGAAATTTTGCAGAGTTAAAAGAACGAGGCGAAATGCCAGTCTTCAAAAAAGATGAAGCTTCATTTGCTAGTGTGTTAAAAGATTATAGAGTTTGGATTTTATTTTTTGTGTATGCCGCTTGTTTTGGTATTGAGCTAACGGTATATGGTACTATGGATGATTACCTTCAAAATAGATTTGGTTTAGATAGAACATTTGCAGGGAATCTGGTCCTTTCTTTTGCTTTGATGAATATTTTTGCACGTACACTTGGAGGGTATTTTGGAGATAAATTTGGAAATAGTAAAGGTTTACGAGGTCGGGTTATTTTCTTAGCGGTTATTCTAGCGGCAGAAGGGGTAATGTTATCATTCTTTTCAATGACGACGAGTCTTGCGGTAGGAATGATTTTTCTGATAGCTTTTAGTTTAACAGTACAAATGGCAGAAGGAGCTACCTTTTCTGTGGTGCCATTTATCAATAAAAAAGCGATTGGTTCCATATCGGGTATCGTAGGAGCAGGAGGTAATGTAGGAGCTTTTCTTGCCGCTTTATTATTAAAATCAAAATCTGCCGTAGCAGAAAGTGCCGCTATTTCTTCGAATAAAGGTTTAGGGGAAGAGGCTATTAAAACGGCACAAACCATCGCTTCAGCTTCTGCGGTTTCAGCAGGGTATTTTGTAATTGGAGGGTGTATTTTAGTGGCAGCATTACTGTCTTTAGCCATTAAATTTGCCACTTCAGAAGAGGCGGTTCCTTCGGAAAAATTAAATATACAATTAGCAGATAAATAACAGGGTAAAGATATTGAATACGCTAACAGTACATACTAGGAATGCAAGTTCAAAAAGATATAACGCTTTAAAAACCGCTTGTGAAAGTTGTTTGAATGCTAATTGTCTTATCAATAGAAATGTGTCTTCAGAGCAGGTGGCGCTATTTTCTAATGAAAAAACAGAGATCACTTGCAAAAAAGGGCAGCAATTTATCATTGAAGGCGCACCTGTAAATGGACTTTTCTTTATATTAAAAGGAAAGGTTAAGGTGTATAGGACGGGAATACATGGCAAAGAACAAATTGTTCGTTTTGCCAAAGAAGGAGAAATTATTGGGCATCGCGGTTTTGGTACAGAAGAATATTATTCTATTGGGGCTATAGCGCTAGAGCATACGGAACTTTGTTATTTCTCTAAAGATACATTGCAAAAAGCGCTAAAGAGTAATGCTAGTTTTGCATATGATTTAATGCTTTTTTATGCTGATGAATTGAATAGAAGTGAAGCAAAAGTCAAATCTATATCGCAAATGACGGTAAGAGAACGCGTGGTAGATACCTTATTATATATCAACAGGAAGTTCAAAGATCAAAACGGATTCTTAAATCTTGCCTTAAGTAGGAGAGAATATGCAGATTATGCAGGCACAACAGAAGAACAGGTCATTAGAATATTTTCAAGTTTAAAAAAAGAAAACCTTATCCATACAAAAGGGAAAAAAGTTGGCATTACAAACGTAGAGCTACTCAAAAGAGAAATCTCTGAACATAACTTTTATTTAGATTTATAACCACATATTCTATCTGGTTTATTTTAGACTGGTTTAGAATAGAAAATCACAAAACACCAATTACGTACAGCTACGTAATTGGTGTTTTTGTTTTAATAGCCTATATGCTAGTTATTTATGGTTAAAATATGTTTTATCGCAGGTTTTACTATGTTATAAAAAGAGGTTTGCTTCTGTGCTATTTCATAAAATTTGAATTTAAGTACTTATATATTTGTTATTATTAAGTATTAGTACGTAGAAAACTATAAATAATCAACTATGAAACATGTAATCAAAAAAGTGACTTTTTCTTTTATGGCAGCTATGCTTCTTTCGGCTTGCGGAGGGAAAGAGAAGAAAGCAAAAGAAACGTCTTCAGAAGAAGTAAAAGCAAACACTTTAGAAATAGAAAAACCTCAGTTAACCTTTGGTTTTATCAAATTAACAGATATGGCACCTTTAGCAATTGCTAAAGAGAAAGGATTTTTTGAAGAAGAGGGGCTTTATGTTTCTGTAGAAGCGCAATCTAACTGGAAAAATGTTTTAGACCGTGTTATAGACGGGCAATTGGATGGCTCACATATGTTAGCAGGGCAACCTATAGCTGCAGGAGCGGGTTTTGGTAGACAAGCAAAATTAGTCACCGCTTTTTCTATGGATTTAAACGGAAATGGAATTACAGTTTCTAATGATGTTTGGTCTAAGATGAAACCAAATGTTCCCATTGATGAAAATGGAAAACCTGTTCATCCAATAAAAGCAGATGCATTAAAACCAGTGGTTACCGAATATAAAAATAGCGGTAAACCTTTTAAAATGGGAATGGTATTTCCGGTATCTACACATAATTATGAAATACGCTATTGGTTAGCAGCAGCGGGTATTCACCCAGGAATGTATACCGCAGAAAATGTGCAAGGACAAATAGATGCCGAAGTTTTACTTTCTGTGACACCTCCGCCGCAAATGCCAGCAACATTAGAATCAGGAACTATTTATGGGTATTGTGTAGGTGAGCCATGGAACCAGCAAGCAGTTTTTAAAGGAATTGGAGTGCCTGTTGTCACTAATTATGATATCTGGAAAAACAATCCAGAAAAAGTATTTGTAATGACAGAAAAATTTATTGAAGATAATCCAAACACTGCAGTAGCAGTTACAAAAGCACTTATTAGAGCCGGTAAATGGTTAGATGATCCTGCAAATAGACCAGAGGCTGTAAAAATATTATCTATGTCTCAATATGTCGGCGCACCGGAAGAGGTCTTGGCAAATTCTATGACAGGAACTTTTGAATTTGAAAAAGGTGATAAGCGTTCTATGCCAGACTTTAATGTGTTTTATAAGTACAACGCAACATATCCTTTTTATTCTGACGGAATTTGGTTTTTAACACAAATGCGTAGATGGGGGCAAATTCCTGAGGCAAAACCTGCCGCTTGGTATGAAGAGACTATTAAAGATATCTACAGACCAGATGTATGGAAAAAAGCAGCCGACTTATTAGTAGCGGAAGGTAAAATACCGGCAACGGATGTGCCAACTACGGATGGATATAAGCCGGCAACCGCAGATTTTATTGATGGGACAACATATGATGCAAAAGATCCTATTGGATACATTAACAGTTTTGCCATCGGTAACAAAGATTAAGTAGTACAATAACCAAGGAAAAGAACAAAAGATGAAACAAGAAATCACATTGGAAAAAGAAAGCCAAGGCCTTACATTTTTAAAGCCTCTAGCTACACTCTTCAAGGCGAAATTTGAAAAAGATGTTGTATTAAAGTCTTTCAAGAAAACAGGAATTACACTGGTGTCTATTCTTTTGTTCTTAGGCTTATGGCATCTTGGCTCTAAGGCATTATACAATAAGGAAGCTACTTATAAAATAGAGAAAGCTTTGTCAGAACAAGGTCAAGAAGCAGCAGATGCAGAAAGGGCTTGTATAGCATCTGGTGATAGTAGTTGCCAACCTAATACCTTGCCTTCTCCAACACAAGTATGGGCTTCTTTTCAGTCCTTAATAGCAGACCATCAACTTATAAAAGCAAAGAAAGAGGCTTTTGCCACGAAAATGGCAGCTACCAATGAAAAATTGATAGCACAGGGTAAAGATGCTATCATTTATACGGGGCGTGCGTCTTTTGTAGATACGGTTCTAACAAGTATTAAAACGGTGTTCGCAGGCTTTCTGCTAGCACTGATTATTGCTGTGCCTATTGGAATTGTGATTGGTTTGAGTCCGTCGTTACGGAGTGCATTCAATTGGTTTATACAAATATTTAAGCCAGTATCCCCAGTAGTATGGTATTTGCTTGTTTTTATGATTGTAAAGACCTTGTATATAGGTGCAAGCTCTGATAACGCCTTTGTTATCTCGTTTATTAGTGTTGGTCTTTGTGCCATGTGGGCAACTTTAGTAAACACGGCAATGGGGGTTGCATCAGTAGATAAAGATTATATCAATGTGGCAAAAGTGCTAAAACTAGGTACTTTTCAAAAAGTATTTAAAGTAATACTACCATCATCTCTTCCTTTAATTTTTACAGGATTACGCATTACACTGTCTGTAGCATGGATGGTTTTAATTGCGATTGAATTATTGGCACAAAGTCCGGGATTGGGATTATTTGTTTGGGAAGAGTTTCAAAATGGGGCTAATGATTCTAACGCTAAAATTATTGTTGCCATGTTTGTCATCGGGATTATAGGATTTCTTCTAGATAGGCTGATGCTTATGGTACAGCAAATGGTATCATTTAATAAAAATGAAGGAATATAATTTCTTTAAAGCGAAACGTATGGCATATTTAGAATTAAAAAATGTTTGTAAAACTTATGGTCAAGGGGAAAATAGTACAGCGGTGCTTTCTAATATCAATTTGAAGATTGAAGAAGGAGAATTTGTAGCTATTGTGGGCTTTACAGGTAGTGGAAAGACCACTTTGGTGAACCTTATAAACGGACTCATAAAACCTACCAGTGGTGAAGTGTTATTTAAAGGAGAACCAGTAGTAGGTACGAGTCATGAACGTGGGGTTATTTTTCAAAATTACTCATTGCTTCCTTGGTTAACGGTTGCACAGAATGTATCCATGGCGGTGAAAGAAGCTTTTCCTAAAGAAAGTAAAAACGAAATAAAAGATAGGGTTGCTAACTATGTAGAAATGGTAGGTTTATCACATGCAATAAATAAAAGACCAAAAGAATTATCTGGGGGTATGCGTCAACGAGTAGCGGTAGCAAGAGCATTAGCAATGAAACCAGAAATGATTATTATGGATGAACCCTTGGGTGCACTTGATGCGCTGACAAGAGGAAATTTACAAGATGAAATCCTGAATATTTGGAATCAAGATAAGCGTACGGCACTGTTAATCACGAATGATGTTGATGAAGGTATTTATATGGCAGACCGTATCATTCCTTTGAAGCCAGGTCCTAAAGCAACCTTAGGTCCAGAGTTTAAAATAGAAATAGACCGCCCTAGAGATAAGACGGAGCTTAATGATAATCCTAATTTCATGAAAACTAGAAATGAAATTATCGCCTATTTAATGGCTATAGGAGAAGACCGTAAGTCGGTTTCAGAAATAGAATACCTGCTCCCAGATATAGCTCCAAAAAATTTTGTAGACCAATTTTAATAGTAGAACCATGAATTCAGCAACTATAGATACTAAAGACTCTTATTTAGAAAATGGGATTTACTACCCTTCAAAAGTAATGTTAGATCTTAAAGACCTGAAAAAGGTATATCCTACGCCCAAGGGAGATTATGTAGTTCTTGAGAATTTGAATTTGCAAATCATGAAAGAAGAGTTTGTGACCATCATTGGGCACTCTGGTTGTGGTAAAACAACCATGCTTTCCATGATTGCAGGTCTCAACCCTATATCTGGCGGAAATATTTCCGTATTAGGGAACCCCGTAAAAGGTCCTGGTCCAGATCGTGGGGTTATTTTTCAATCACCAAGCTTAATGCCTTGGATGACAGCGTTGCAAAATGTGCTTTTAGGGGTTAATCAAGTATTTCCGCATGCCACAAAAAAACAACGTATAGATATTGCTAAATATTATTTGCACAAAGTGGGTTTAGATGGGGCTTTTAATAAAAAGGCAACAGAATTATCACAAGGAATGCAACAGCGAGTGGGTATTGCAAGAGCTTTTGCTATTAAGCCTAAGGTATTGCTGTTAGATGAGCCTTTCGGAATGTTAGATTCTTTAACAAGGGGTGAGCTCCAAGATATTCTGATAGAAATATGGAATAAAGAAAAAATTACCGCAGTAATGATTACACACGATGTAGATGAAGCCATTTTTCTTGCAGATCGTGTGGTAATGATGACCAGTGGACCCAAAGCCAAGATTGGCGATGTGCTAAATATAGATTTTGAAAGACCAAGAACAAGAAAATCTGTTTTGGAACATCAAGATTACTACAAATATAGAAAGCATTTAATAGATTTCTTAGAACATTAAAACAAGTTGAAAATTTAAAATAACACAATCAAATTTCAAATTATGAAAAAGGAACAATACGTACTTTTAGGGCTCTTCTTATTGGCCACACAATTTATAGCCGCACAATTTACTATAGATGGCGAGTTTAGACCACGAACAGAATACCGTCACGGATTTGGTAGTCCAATAGCGGAAGATGCGGATGCCGGATTTGGAATTTCTACTAGAGCACGTCTAAATTTTGGGTATGCAGATGAATCATACAAAGTGTATTTAAGCTTACAGGATGTAATGACATGGGGAGAAAATAGGCAGCTATTACCTGCCGATGCAAACAATTCTTTTGCCATTTTTGAAGCCTGGGGAGAACTAACCTTGGGAGAAGGTTTTTCAACCAAAATAGGGAGACAAACCTTAGATTATGATGATCAAAGAATATTGGGTTCTGTAGGTTGGGCACAACAAGCACGTAATCATGATGCCGCACTTTTAAAATATAAGAAAAACAAATTTTTATTGGATGTAGGTTTGGCATTTAACCAAGATAAAGCAGATTTATCTGGTTTTTCATCAGTAGGTACAGCATATAGTACAACAGGATTCTTTTCCTATAAAACCATGCAATATGCGTATTTAAAACAAAGCTGGGATGCATTTTCAGGAAGTTTATTGGTATTAAATAATGGTTTTCAAGAATATGAAGATGATGCAACTACGCCAGATGGTACCAGTAGTTTATTAACAATTGGAACCCATTTAGCGTACAAAAAAGGGAAGTTAGGATTGGAGAGTAATATCTTTTTGCAAACAGGACAAAGACAAGGAGAAGTAGATGTAAAGGGGGCTTACTTAGCGAGTCTAGATGCCAGCTTAAAGGCTTCTGATAAAGTAACATTAGGTGCTGGAGTAGAAATTATTAGCGGTAATGATGGTGATGCAGGAGAAACAGGAGCTTTCTTTCCGCTGTACGGAACCAATCATAAGTTTAATGGGTTTATGGATTACTTCTATGTAGGCAACCATGCAAACTCAATAGGTTTATTAGATGTACATGTGAGTGCTAAATTTCAACTAAATGAAACTTCTAGTCTAATGGTAAAAGCGCTGAATTTTAGCGGCGAACAAGAACTGGCTAGTGGAGAGAAATCTTTAGGAACGGAAATAGATTTTGTATTTGCAAAGAAATTTAAAGGATATGGGCTAGCTATTGGATACTCTCAAATGTTTGCTAGTGATGGCATGTATGAATTAAAAGGTATTACAGAAGATGCTGCTGCAGGCGGTCAAAACTGGGCTTGGGTAATGTTGACCATTAAGCCAAAGTTCTTAAATACAGCGTCCAAATAAAGATAAGGTCACTCTTTCTATACACTAACTACTATGATGAAGAATATTTCATTGTAGTAGTTTTTTATTTTAAACAATAAGTAAGAATAATCTTACAAAATTGTATATTTGATGTTTCAACCATTAAATAAGCAAGTATATGAAAACTTATCTCATGCATCGGGTATTACTTTTAGTATTTTCAATATTCATTTTTAGTAGCTGTACTAATGATGATGCGTCTAATTACTATGAAGAAATGGCATCATCTTCTGAACTTTTTATTGCGGGCTCCAAAAATGTACCCACTTATTTTTTTGATAACGAAGGTTATTTTAAACACAATCATACCGCAAAAGGAATAGATGGTTTTATCGAAGGTTTTGAGGAGGCTTCAAAATCTAGTTATGCTGTCAATGATGTTGTTATTGAAAATTCTGGGAGTTGGAATCTTTCTGACGCATTGATTGGTTCTTTGACCAATGATAGAAAATATGGTTCTAAATCGGTTAGAATAAGAAATTCGGGACACTTGATTATGAATTTTGATATGACTAACGGGGTAGAATCTTTGAGTATACGGCATGCCGCATATGGTGCTGATGGAAGCTCTACTTGGCAACTAGTGCTATCTTATGATAGTGGTGTATCATGGTTAACGGTAGGGGATGTGGTGACCACCAATTCCACAATTTTAAACACAGTTGTTTATGAATTAAATGAATTAGGGAGTGCGCGTTTTGGTATTTTAAAATTATCAGGAGGATCTAATCGTGTAAATATTGATAATATTGAAATGAGCATACCAGACGTTTCTGTAGGCGCTGGTGTTGCTTCAAAAGATAGTAATATTACCTTCGGAAACCCTTCTGATGCCGGAGTATTGTCAGATAATTACTATTTAGATAACACAGATTACGTCTTGTCTTATAATAACTCAAAAGGAACAGCAAATTGGGTGAGCTGGCACTTAAGTTCTGCTTGGACAGGAACTACAGAAAGATGTAATTGTTTTAAACAAGATACAGCCCTACCCTCTAGTTTTTTCAGAGCTACTACATCAAATTATACCAATACAGGGTTTAATAGAGGGCATTTGTGTCCGTCTGCAGATAGAAATGGGGATGAAGACTCTAATGAAAACACCTATTACATGACCAATATAGCACCCCAATCTCCTAATAATAACCAAGGAATTTGGGCTAATTTTGAAGACTATTTAAGAGATGTGGCAGCCGAGGGTAATGAAATTCATATAATTGCAGGCGTTGCAGGCGTGGGTGGAACAGGTGCTAACGGAGCTGCAGATTATATTTACAATAACATGATTACGGTGCCCGATACTTTTTGGAAAGTGGCGTTGATATTACCTAATGGTTCAGATGATATTGCAAGAGTAAGCTCTTCTACAAGAATGATTGCCATTAATGTTCCTAATGATCAAGGAATTAGTAGTGATTGGACGCAGTTTACGACATCTGTAGATGCTATAGAAGTTCTTACAGGTTATGATTTATTTGAAAATATACCCAACACTATTGAATCAGTTATAGAAGCAGTAGTAGATAGTGGTCCTGCTATTTAATGATAAAATAAGCAAACAAAAACCCTATCACCATTTTTCAAGAGTATAGGGTTTTTTGTGTGCTATCGGTGTTCAAATTTTTCTAAGTATTCAACTACGTATTTTTAATTTATATTTGTAGAAATATCATTTAATATATGAGCCAGACGATACGAATAGTTTTAGCAGATGACCACTCTTTAGTAAGAGATGGAATTCGTGCTTTGCTTGAAGAAGAAGAAGATTTAGTGGTTGTTGCGGAGGTTTCAAACGGTAAAGAAGCCATTGATATGGTCAATGAGAAAAAGCCAGATCTTCTAATTATTGATATTCGTATGCCGGTAATGAATGGTATAGATGCGGTTGAAATTTTAAACAAGCAAGGTACTGAGACAAAAACAATTATTTTGTCCATGCATGATTCAGAAGAGTATATTTTAAAATCGGTTAGTGCAGGGGCTAATGGGTATTTATTGAAAGATACAGGAAAGACAGAATTTATTAAAGCAATACGTACGGTACAACACGGAGGTAAGTATTTTAGTGGGGATATTTCTAATGTTTTGGTCAATAACCTTTTGAGTGGGAGTAAGCCTGTTTCTGAGAAGCCAAAACACATTAAATCAAGCGATAATCCATTTGATTTGACAAGTAAAGAACTTCAAATTTTAGAATTGATATTGTCAGGTTTAACGAACAAGCAAATCTCGGAAAAATTGGAGAATAGTAAACGTACGGTAGAGACACACCGGTTTAATTTAATGCGCAAGATGGATGTTAAAAACCTTATCGACCTATCTAAAAAAGCACAAGAATTTAACCTAGTCTAAGGGCTAATCGCGTTGTAGTTTGGTAATAATTTGACCTACATTTTTTTCTTCAAAAGATCTAATTCCTTTTAATACGTAGCCAATTATTTTGGACTTAGGGTCTTTTATAAATTTTGCTAATTCTAAAACCAATAAATCTATTTTAGCGATAGCCTCAGGTTTTTGGCTTTCGTCAAGGGCCCATAACAGATTTGTACTGTTCCATGATTGTTGTCTGGCCTTACGCATGCTAAAATCAATCACCTTTTCATCTGTGTTTTTTCCCAAAAGATCTAATAAGAAAAGTAATGGGGAAACACGACTTAAACGGTCTTGCATTTCATTGGTGATATTAAAAAGAATATCATTTACAGTATTAAAATCTTTTTCAATAAGCGTTAGCTCTTTTCCTTTCATAGTAGCCGCCGTTGCGATGCCTAAATCTAGATTTATGTGCGCATTGATTCCTAACATAATATGTTGTAGAATGGTCAGTTCTTCTGTTGCATTTTCAAAAGAAAATAACCAAGAAGCACTTACGCTATTCCCTTTAGTATGCTCTTGGTAGGCGTCTATGTACAAATTGGCAAAAGCAACATCCATCTATTCTAATTGTGCATTGTCTTCAAAACTGCCACGTTCTACTTCCTTTAAAATTTCGGCAGTAGTTCTTCGGTATAAATAAGCAAATAAGCCCAATCGGCTATTTTTAGCAATACATTCTTCTATGATAGTATCCAGTACAACCAGTACTTCTTTGATGGTTTTAGGTTTGTTCATTAGAGCAATAAAAAAGTTTTACTTCCTAAAAGTACCATTTTCTCTCTAGTACCTACCATGTCGGGCGCTATATGCTGCATAATTTTGTCATTAAGTTTTAATATAAAAAATAAACAAATGAAAAAGACGGCATTAATTGTAGGAGGAAGCAGTGGAATAGGAAAAGCTACAGCGCAAAGATTATTAAAAGAAGGAGTAGAAGTGCATATTGTTGGTACCAATGACACGAAACTCAATGCTTTTAAAAGTGAGGTTTCGGAGAATTTACATTGTCATAAGGTTGATATTACAAACCTTAGTGCAGTAAGTGAGCTAAATAGTATGGTTGATGGATGGGAAAATTTGGACTATCTCGTAAATGCTTCTGGGATTTTTGGACCTAAACCATTCTTGGATCATACGGTAGAAGATTATGATTCTTATCAAGATTTAAATCGTGGTTTCTTTTTTATTACACAAAATGCGGCCAAAAAAATGGCGGCTACAGGTGGCGGAGCCATTGTAAATGTAGGTTCTATGTGGGCAAAACAAGCCGTAAAAGCAACACCTTCTTCGGCGTATTCTATGCAAAAAGCAGGATTGCATTCTCTTACACAACATTTAGCTATGGAGCTTGCGGATCATAAAATTCGTGTCAATGCAGTTTCTCCTGCTCTTGTAGAAACACCGGTGTATGATAGTGTTTTTGGTGATGCAGAAAAAGCACACGAAGCTTTAAAGGGGTTTAATGCGTTTCATCCAATTGGAAGAATAGGGCAGCCGGAAGATGTTGCGGAAACCATACATTTTTTATTATCAGATAAAGCCTCATGGGTAACAGGTGCCATTTGGGATACTGACGGTGGTGTAATGTCTGGGAGAAATTAAGTCCAATTTTTAATAAAGGATAAGAGGGGTGTCTTATCTTATTTTTTTTAATCTTTATAAAATATAAGTAATATGTATACAATGGATAATTTAAAGCACTTAGGTGCTTTGGAAAAAAATGCGAGTCCGGCTATGAAAGCATTTCAAGCTTTTGACAAAGAAGCCCTGAGTGATGGCGTAATTCCTAAAAAATACAAAGAATTAATTGCGATTGCAGTAGCATTAACAACTCAATGCCCTTATTGTTTAGAAATACATAAAGAGCAAGCTGTTACAGCGGGTGTTACACAAGAAGAATTAGCAGAAGTAACCTTTATCGCAGCTGCCTTGAGAGCAGGAGCAGCCGTGGTTCATGGAACTCATTTAATGAATAAGTAATGATACAAACTACCTCTAAGTATTTAATAATAGGCGCAGGCCTTTCAGGATTAATAACAGCATATGAGTTGTACAAAGCGGGCGAAAAAGATGTTATTGTTTTAGATGCTAGAGCAACCATTGGAGGTAGGATTTTGACTACTAATCAGATCGATTTTGGCGCTACTTGGTTTCAAAATCATCACACACATGTGGCTGGCTTGTTGAGGGAATTGAAGATTAAAAAATTCCCTCAATATACGAAAGGACAGAGTGTTTTGGTGTATAGTACTATGGCACCTGAGCATTATTTTCAAAATGATCCTAGTGCACCATCTGCACACAGAATTGCAGGAGGATCTATGGCAGTAATTAAAAAATTAGCAGCACCTTTCTCTAATCAAATACATACAGATACCACAGTTCTAGCGATGGAAGATCTTGGTAATAGCATAAAAGTAGTAACCAATAAAGGTGTATATAGCGCAGAAAAAGTTGTGAGTACCATTCCGCCACGGATTGCAACACGAATAGATTTTTTACCAGCATTACCCAACAATGTTACTGAGGTGATGAAAATTACGCATACTTGGATGAGTAATGCTATAAAGGTTGGACTAAAATTTAAGCAGCCTTTTTGGAGAGCTAGAAATTTATCAGGAACGGTCATTGGGCAAGTAGGTGCTGTAACAGAATTGTATGATCATAGCAATCATGCGGAAACGGAATTTGGTTTAATGGGCTTTGTAAATGAAGCGCTAAGAGATGTAACTCCTGAAGAACGACAAGCAAAAATTCTTGCGTATCTTACTAAATATTTAGGCGAAGAAATCATGGAGTACACCTCCTATAATGAAAAGGATTGGTCGCAGGATAAAAACACTTCTTGTGAAACTATTAAATCTATTTATATGAGTCCGGCGTATGGAAATCCTGTTTTTGCCGACTTCTATATGAATGGGAAACTGTTGTTTTCTGGGGCAGAAACATCGCCCCTGTACGGAGGTTATATGGATGGGGCTATTTATAGTGGAAAATTAGCGGCCGAAAAATTAAAGCACTAGTGAAAGATTCTCAAAAAATAGAGCAATATCACCTACATAAAGCGCACCCTAATAAGTTGCAGTTTCAACTGCATGATCTTAAAAGCTACCGAAAAAAAAATCCAGAAAAAGCAGCCGTACCACATTCACATAGTTACTATCAATTATTATGGTTTTTCAATGCAGGAGGTACACACACGGTAGATTTCAATTCATATGAGATTAAAGAAAATATGGTGCTTTTTACGAATAAAGATCAGATTCATTTTTTTGATGATAACCTAGAAGTAGAAGGTTGGTTAATTCATTTTAATGAGAGTTTTTTTATGCATTCAGATGTTGATATTTTCTTGAAATATAACATTTTCAATATCGAGCAAAATCCTTGCTATCTATTGGATTGTAATACGGTAAAAATTGCAACCCATCATATAGAATTAATAGCAAAAGAATTGCCCAATAAACTAAGTTTTGGTCATGAAGATATGATTCGTTTTTTGCTTAAATCGCTCTTAATAACCATGGAGCGTATTCATTATTCAGATAGTAGTAGAAAGCTGCAAATAAATAACCATTATGAGCGACAGTTTTTTGCCTTCAAAGATCTTTTAGAGCTTCATTATAGAGAGGGGCTCGCGATAAAAGATTATGCCAATTTGCTAAATACTTCCGCTAAGACATTAACCACCATTACTAAAAGTGTGGTAGGTAAAGCACCATCCGAATTGGTGAAAGAACGCATAATACTGGAGGCTAAACGCTTATTAAAATTTACAAGCCTACCTATAAATGAAGTAGCATTTCGTTTAGGTTTTGAAGACGACTCTTATTTTATTAAATATTTTAAAAGAACGATAGGCATGTCCCCTAAGGCCTACCGGGGCACTATATCATAGCTTTTTTACCTACATTTCTGAGCATAAATCTGTTTTTTTGATATTTGTTAATTATTGATATATCAAAACCTTAGGCTGATTATTATTAAATCAGCACTACGTATTTATACGTATTTTTTGTACCTTTCGATGGCTAATTATGATGCGTTTGCATCTAGATTTAAAATCATGCAAAAGAATACAACACACAAAACGATATGTTCCTACTGCGGAGTAGGCTGCGGAATAGTAGTAGAGAAAGATTCAAAAGGTGTTTTGAGTGTAGAAGGAGATGAAAATTACCCTGTGAATTCTGGAATGTTATGCTCTAAAGGTAAAAACCTAAACTACGTAGCGCAAGATACTTCAGATCGAATTTTGTATCCTGAAATGCGTTGGAGTAGAAACCACCCTTTACAACGGGTCTCTTGGGAAACTGCGTTTGATCGGGCGGCAGCAGTTTTTAAAAGTATCATAGCAAAGCATGGTCCGGATAGCGTAGGTTTTTATGTGTCTGGACAGTGTTTAACAGAAGAATATTACTTAGCAAACAAAATTATTAAAGGGTTTATTGGGAGTAACAATATAGATACCAACTCTCGTTTGTGCATGAGTTCTGCGGTAGTAGGCTACAAAAAAACAGTCGGTGATGATGCAGTACCTATTGCATATGCTGATATAGAATTAGCAGATTGTTTTCTAATTGCTGGAGCAAATCCTGCTTGGTGTCACCCCATATTATTTAGACGTTTAGAAAAACATAAAGAGGAAAATCCGAATGTAAAAATTATAGTAGTAGATCCTCGTAAAACGCAGACCTGCGCTTCTGCAGATTTGCATTTACAAATCCTTCCAGGAACAGATGTTCTCTTATTTAATGCTATTGCTAGGCTCTTAATAGAAAAGAAAAAGATAGATAAGAATTTCATAAAAAAGCATACAGAAAATTTTGAGGCGTGTAAAGCAAGTGCTTTTGAGTTAACCATTCGTCAGGCGGCAGATAAATGTGGAATTCCAGCAGATGAAATTAAAAAAGCAGCTCAGTATATTGGTAATGCAAAAGGCTTTATTAGCATGTGGACTATGGGGCTCAACCAGAGTGTTATTGGTGTTTCTAAAAATGTATCCTTACTTAATTTATCGCTGTTAACAGGCCAAATAGGAAAACCAGGATCAGGCCCTTTTTCACTTACAGGGCAACCAAATGCTATGGGAGGTCGTGAGGTTGGCGGAATGGCAAACTTATTGGCGGCACATAAAGATTTAAGTAATCCTGAACATAGAAAAGAAGTGGCAGATTTTTGGGGAGGAAAACCTATTCAGGAAAAGCCAGGGTATACAGCAACAGAAATGTTTGATGCGCTTGATGAAGGAAAGCTAAAAGCTATTTGGATTATTTGTACCAACCCTGTGGTGAGTATGCCTAATTCTAATAAGATAGAACGGGCTTTAAAGAAAGCTAGCTTTGTTGTGGTGCAAGAAATCTCTCATAATTCTGAAACTACAAAATTTGCAGATCTAGTTTTGCCAGCAGCAGGTTGGCTAGAAAAAGAAGGTACAATGACTAATTCAGAACGTAGAATTAGTTATTTGCCAAAAGTAATTGATGCTCCCGGAGAGGCTTTGCCCGATGCGGAAATCTTATGGCGTTTTGCACAAGCAATGGATTTTGAAGGGTTTAATTATACCAATGCTAGTGAGGTGTATGATGAGCATTGCTTGTTAACAAAAGGTACCGATATAGATATATCAGGATTGTCTTATTCTAGACTTAAAAACGAAGGTAGTTTTCAATGGCCAGTACCACACAATACCCATCCAGGAACGCCAAGGTTGTTTACTGACCTAGTTTTTAGTACACCAGATAAAAAGGCACATTTTAATGCGCCAGCCGAAGTTTATAATACATCAGAAGAAACAAATATAGAATACCCACTAATCTTAAATACAGGTAGAGTTCGTGATCAATGGCATACCCGTACAAAAACAGGGAAAGTAAATAGATTACTCACTCATATTCCGCATCCTTATTTAGAAATGAATAAGGTGGATGCTTTTTTAAGGCGATTAAAAGAAGGCGATATAGCAGTTATTAAAAGTAGACGTGGAGAAGTTCAGGTAAAAGTGACTATTAATTATGACATTCGGGAACAAGTAGTCTTTATGCCTATGCATTGGGGTAAAGTTTTAAATAATGACTTTGGGCGTGCCAATAATTTAACCAATGATATTGTAGACCCTGTGTCTAAAGAACCAGATTTTAAATATTGTGCCGTTCAAGTGGCAAAATATGTCAAACCAAAGCAGAAAGTTGTCATTATTGGTGCTGGTGCTGCAGCATATCGTTTTATTCAATCGTACAGAGAAAAGAATGATGTTGATGAGTTGCATGTTTTTTCAAAAGAACAGGATCCATTCTACAATCGGGTATTACTTCCAGAGTATGTAAGTGATGAACTTTCCTGGGCAGCCTTAGAGAAGCTTAAAAAAGGAGAACTTAAAAAGTTAGATGTCGTGTTACATCCTGGAGTTGGAATTTCTCAAATTGAGGATAAAGAAAAATTCGTGGTAGATGCTAATGGTGTGAAGCATATGTTTGATTTGTTGGTCATGGCAACAGGGAGTAGGGCATTTGTGCCTAGTGATGTGCAAATAAAACTTCCGGGCAGATTTACCATGCGTGAACGTGGTGATGCAGATCGATTAAAAACCTATTTGAGAGAAACAGGCTTGCAAAATGAAGAGCAACATGTGGTTATCGTAGGGGGTGGTTTATTAGGACTAGAACTTGCGGCGGCACTAAAAAAAATACAGGTAAATATTAGTATTATTCAGCGTGCACCTAGATTAATGGAGCGCCAGTTAGATGATGTTGCTAGTAAATTATTAGCACAGGATGTCGTAGAGCGTGGTATTAATCTTTATTTTGATAATGAAGTAAGTACCGTTTTTAAGGAGAAATCTAGTGATCATACTTTACTGGTAAATTTAAAAACAGGAAAAACTATTAAATGCAATGCTATTGTTTATGCTATTGGTACCAGGCCAAATATAGAACTGGCAAAGCAAACCAAATTAAAAACAAGAAGAGGTGTGGTGGTTAATTCCTATTTGCAAACCAGCAATCCATCTATTTATGCTTTAGGAGAAATAGCAGAGTTTAATAATCAATTGTTCGGAATTACGTCTGCAGCAGAACAGCAAGCAGATATTGCTGCGAACTATATTTTAGGAGATTTCAGTAGCATCTATAATGGCTCTGTTTTAATGAATATTCTAAAATTTGAGAATTTAGACCTGTGTAGTATAGGAATGGTAAATTCTCCTGCAGGCGACAGTAGTTTTGAAGAAATTATTCTGATGGATGTAAACAAGCGTTTTTACAAAAAATGTATCGTTAAAGACGATACCCTCAAAGGAGCCATCCTAATGGGTGATAAGAACGAGTTTGCAGAATTTAAGCGTTTGATAGAAGAAGAGATTGAACTCTCGGAAAAACGAAATGAATTACTTCGTGGAGCTTCAAATACGGCTCCGATGAAAGGAAAACTGGTATGCTCTTGCAGTCAGGTAGGAGAAGGTAATGTTATAGAAGCCATCCAAGGCGGATGTTCAGATTTCACAAAATTATGCTCAGAAACAGGAGCAGGTCTGGGATGTGGAAGTTGTAAACCAGAAATAAAAGAACTATTAAAAAATCAGCTTCAATTAAGCCATTAATGCATACAATTATGAATGATGATTTACATAGAATATTGCTAAAAGGAGGAGTTACCTCTCCCGGAGAATTAAAAGATGTGATTACCATGTTGGAAGCAGCAGGGCTTAAAGAAGTTTACTTTGGTTCTAGGCAAGATTTGCTTTTTCCATTAAACAATGCAGATGAAGAGCAGCTAGAGCGCATTTCTAAATACAATACAACAATTATTGGCGAGCGTTCCTATCAAAATATAGTATCTTCTTATGTCTGTGCAGATATTTTTGATATGACCTATTGGTTAAAAGGATCTACCTATTTGTACATACTTGAAGGGTTTGATTATGCGCCAAAACTTAAAATAAATATTACAGATGCTAAACAGCGTCTTGTCCCTATTTTTAGTGGGAATTTAAATTTTATAGCCTCAGAAAGTGAAGACTACTGGTATCTGAATGTAAAATTACCACACTGGGATGCAGGGGCATTTTATCCTGTTCTAGTGTACAGCTGGGATATTAATACCATCTCAAAAGCAATAGAAGCTATTTTTGATGATATTCAAGATGTAGATGAGTTGTTTTTTGTGTTGAATAAAAATCTAGAAACCAATAATAAAACTATAGAAAAAGAGCTAGAAGTCCCCTACCTAACATTTCCTTATTATGAAGGGATGAATAGGATGGGGCTAGATCAATATTGGCTAGGATTGTATTGGAGAAATAATAGATACGATTTAAATTTCTTAAAAGAGTTTTGTGGTTTTTGTTTGGATAATAGTGTGGGTAAAATATGCATTACCCCTTGGAAGTCTTTTATTGTAAAAGGAATAAAAAGACAGAGTAGACCAGATTTAGAAAAATTTTTAGGACAGTGGGGTATCAATATTCGGCATTCACAATTAGAGATGAACTGGCATTTGCCTGTTGATGATATTGAGGCCTTAGAATTAAAGAAATTTTTGGTATTAAGTTTTGATCAAAATGATATTAGTACGTATGGGTTAACCTTCGGACTAAGTAATGAATCTGGAAAACGCACCCATTTTTCTTCGGTGGTCATTGAAAAAAATACAGCGCCAACCATAGTAAAAGACTTTGCAATACGGCCAACGTATAATGTACTGCATTTTAAAAACTTTGATCCTAATACTCAAATCTATGAGGTGTACGCTCAGGATGTAGATAAAATAGAATTGCCAGGTTTATTAATGGAACTGAGTAAAAAGTACTTTAAACAATTAGGGCAAGAAAAAATCATCAAAGAAGAAACTAAAAAGGCATCAGAGCAATTAGTTAGAGAAGTCTACCAATGTACATCGTGCTTTACGGTTTATGATAAGGAATATGGAGATGTGTCATTAGGGATTCCTGCAGGAACGTTATTTGAAGATTTACCAGAAGATTATTGTTGTCAAGTATGTGATGCAAAAAAAACAAATTTTGATAAAATAGAACTTCAACTATCTTAAAATAAATAATTGGTTATATTGTTTCTGAAATGCGTTCCATAAAAAAATAATTTTTTAGAACCTGTAGTAAGATATGATAGGCGATTTTAAAATTTTAGAAAAGCAAAAACTTCGTATAAATGTATTAATAGGCTTAGGTCTTACGACTATTCCTATCCTAACTTCTCCTGATGTAAATCTGGGCTTAGAATTATTCAAAGTGGCGCCTTTTCAAAGAAATTTTCTGAGCTATCAATTATTAACGATTTTCTTTTTTACTAGTTATTATTACATCATACCTAATTTTTATTTTAATAAAAAATGGTTGTATTTAGTGCTAATTTTAATCGTTGGATATTTGTTGGTTATAAAATTTCCACAATTTTTGATTAGTGATTTTTCTGTGCATAAATCAAATAATCTGCATTTAAGACCACTTAGAGATGGTGTTTCTAGGTCAACTAGATTCGGTTCAATAAATTTTATTCTATCGAGAGATAGTCATTTGCTTCATTTCATTGGTATTTTTTTCCTTTCGCTCTACTTAAGAGTAAATGAAAGATTGACAGAGATAAACAATGAGAAGCTTTTAACAGAAATAGCTTATTTGAAATCTCAAATAAATCCTCATTTTTTATTTAACACGTTAAATAGCTTGTTTGCGCTAGCCTTGACAAAATCAGACAAAACACCGCAAGCTATTTTGCAATTATCAGATTTAATGCGTTATGTAATTACCCAAAATAATCAGCAGTTTATAGCTTTAGATAAAGAAGTTGGATATTTAAAAAGTTTCATTGATTTACAAAAACTTAGATTGACGAAAAAAACAACTTTAAGAACTGAATTTCGTGGAGATTTTGAAAATCAGGAAATAAATCCATTAATGTTAATCTGTATTATTGAAAATGCTTTTAAATATGGTTCTGATGTTGAGAATAACTCTGAAATTGAAATAAGTTTAGTTCTCGAAGACAATATTTTAAAACTAAACGTAACTAATACAATAGTAAAATCAACAGAGAGAATAAAAAATCAGTCCACTTCATTGGGGCTAAAAAACACTAAAAAACAACTAGAGCTATTTTATGCAAATAAGTATAAGCTGAATGTTGTTAGTAATATGGAATACTTCAAAGTTAATCTTGAGATAGAATTAAAATGATAAAAGCAATTGCTATAGATGACGAGCCATTGGCCTTACAGGTTATTCAAGTTTATTGTGATTCATTGAGCAATATTTCTTTAGAAAAAACTTTTTCTGATTTAAACAAAGCTAAAACCTTTCTAAACAAATTTCCTGTAGACGTAATTTTTTTAGATATAGAAATGCCAAATAAGAGTGGAATAGATTTCTATAAATCCTTAAATATAGATGTGAAAGTAATTTTTACAACGGCCTATGAAAAATATGCAATAGAAGGGTTTAATGTTGATGCAATTGATTATTTACTAAAACCAATTTCATTTGAGCGCTTTAAAAAAGCAGTTCTGAGAGTTCAAAATTTTAAGGCTATTACCGTTGATAATTTTGATGCGAATACGCATTTATCTATTCGTGCTAATTACAAATTAAACCGTATTCCTATTGATCTAATCATTTATGTAGAAGCTATGAATGATTATGTTAAGATTTATATAGATGGTGAAAGGGCTATTGTAGCACGTGCTACAATGAAAAATATTTTACAAGAATTACCATGCTTAAAATTTATCAGAATACATAAGTCTTTTATAGTTTCCATTAACTATATAAAAAATATCAGTGCAATAGATGTAGTTATTGCAGATAGGAGTCTTCCTATAGGTAACAGTTATAAAAAGGATTTAGACCAGCTCTTTCCTTAATATTAACCGCAAACATTGCTGTGTTTATCGCATTTTTTTTTATACCGTTGCAGTATCAAATACCTTTATTTTTTAATAGTTTAAAATCTTAGAAAATGAAAGTTCAAAAATTAAAACCAATATTTTTATCTTTTCTTTTCATTGTATTTGTGGCATGTGGTTCAGACGACACAACTAATGATGAGATAGTAGATACAACTGATGATGATACAACAAGCGCAACAGAATGTACCACAACTGGTACTGTTGATCAATCTACAAATACCGAGATAGAAACTATGCGAGCTGCAGTAGTGAGCTTTAGGAATTCTTTGTCTGATGATTTATTGGAGGAAATTTCAGTTTGTTTAGATGATGAGCGTTTCTATTTATGGCATAATACACCAGCAAACGATGACAATAGAGATGGTATCACATATGGCGATTTAACAGCTGATCAATTAATAGCTTTTAAAGATATTTTACAACTATTCTTAAGTTCTCAAGGATATCAGAAAGTATATGAAATTACAGAATTATCTGAAGGTTGGTTAAATAACGTGATGAGTGATGTTTGGAACCCTGATTTTTACTCAATTGATATGTTTGGTGACCCAGAAACGAGTGGCTCTTGGGGTTTTCAATTAGACGGCCACCATTGTGTGCTTAACTTTTTGGTGCATGGCGATAATGTTTCTATTGTACCTGCTTTCTTAGGAGGGGAACCTGCAGCTGATACTTGGAACGGCGAAGATTTTGATATATTTTCTGATGAAAGAGATTTAGCGCTAACACTGTACAATAGCTTTGATTCGACAGAACTTGCAGCGGCTTCAACAACCTCTACAACACACTCTTTAGAAGTGGGGCCTGCTGATATGAATGGGGATCCCGATCCTTATAGAGGAACTTATGATTATTCAGGATTCGCCATAGGTTTAAAATATTCCGAAATGTCTACAGCTGCACAAGCAAATCTATTACTGGTAATGAAAGAGTATGTCTATAATTTAACAGACAATTTCGCGGATGTTTGGTGGGCAGATGTTAGCGCAAATATAGATGACACCTATTTTGTTTGGATAAATGACTCTGGGACCACGCCTACTGCAACATCCGAATTTTATTATAGAATTTACAATCCATATTTATGGGCTGAATTTAATACCGAAGGTTCTACAGGGGCAAATGCTAGTACAATAGCAGATTATAATCATATTCATACTATTACGCGTATCCCTAACAATCCTACTACAGATGACGGTGGAGATTATGGTATTTTTGCGCTAATGATAAATCAAAATGGTCCTAAAACGCTTTTAGAGCATTACGCCCATGCAGACCATCATAAGTATACGCACAAGAAATTTGACTATACCCTTAGTGTTACGTTATAAGATTTTTTAAAAAAAACGGACATTGAATACTATTAAAAGTGAAAACTGATACTTACCAAAGTGTTAGTTTTCACTTTTTGGCTTGTAGCCATCTAGATTTAAGTATAAGGGTTACTTTATCCAAAAAAGTAAACTAAATCTATGAAAACTTGTATTTCAAATTTTCTAATAATTTAGATAGAGCTCTACTGTCCTTGCGGTCTCGGCTAAATTTAGTAATTTTACCTACTTATTTATTTGTGATCGAAGCCATTTTTTATGTTTAAAATGGTTAACTTATAGATAAAAAAGCGGGAACATAACAAAACAATTTCAACCAATTTCTCTGCATATGTCAACAAATAGTAAGCCGGTAATAGATTTAAACAATAAAGAAACGCAAGCAGGTTCAAAAATCGATTTAATTAAGAATCTTATTTTTGGCGATGATATTCAGGCGTATGACTCTGAATTCGAGGCGCTTAAAAAAGATATTCTTGAAAAGAAAAGAATTTTAGAGGAGCTTGTTGAAGAAGTAAGAACAGAACTTAATACAGCTTTAGATTCTGTAGCTACAGACGTTAATATTAGAGTAACGGAGTTAGAAGAAAAATTAGAAGACAAGATTGAAACTCTAGATGCTGAAAAGCTTGATAAGAAAGCTTTGGGCAATATTTTAATTGAACTAGGTGAAAAAGTAAGCAAAAAGTAATTTTTTAAATAAAATTATTATGGTCGAGAAAGACAAAGTAGAGCTTCTTAGAGACATTTTGTTTACAGATGACCGTGTTTTTGCCGAAAAAATCGCCGATCGTATTAAGATTATAGAAAAAACGGTTAATGAAAAAGATCAACTTTCAGAAAAAGTAGATCCTATTATTACGCAAAGGCTTAATGAGTTTATAGCTGATATTCCTAAGACACTAGGTCCTACAATTACCCTCACGTTAAAAGAAGAAATAAGGAAAAACAAGGATGATATTGTAGATGCGTTGTATCCTATTTTGGGTAAAATGATTAAAAAATATATCTCGCAAGAGATGAAAATCTTATCCGAGAAAATCAACCAAAAACTATCAGCATCACGCTGGAAGATAAAGTTTAAATCTTGGTTTACGGGGGTTAAAGAAGAAGAGATTATTCTTAGTGAACTAGAATCTGCGAGTATAGAACAGGTCTTGTTAATAGAAAGAGGCTCTGGGATTTTAGCGGCGAGTTATACCAAATCAGAAACCATAGATGAGGATATGATTTCTGGAATGCTAACCGCAATAAAGGGCTTTGTAGAAGATGCCTTTGGACAGAAAAATCAAAATTTGGAATTAATAGAATACGAATTATATAATATTCACTTACAGAGTTTTGTGTCTTATTATGTAGCTGTAGTTATATCTGGTAATTATTCTATCAGCGCAAAAGATAAAGTTCAAGACCTTATTTTTGATTTTTATGATGATTTTATGGGAAAAAATTTAGATTCACTTTTCGCTTCAGAAAAGGAATCAGATAAAAAAATAATGGACAGAGAAACACTTGAAAAAGAGCTACTCGTAAAATTTGAAAATGCAAGTATCTAAAAAAATTGTAGTCTTAGGACATTTTGGGGTTGGTAAAACCTCATTAATTAGGCGTTTTGTAGAAGATAGTTTTTCAGACAACTATAAGGTATCTATTGGCGTTCATATCACAAAAAAGGTAGTAGAGGTTTCTCCTGAGGAAGAAGTTTCTCTAATTCTTTGGGATTTAGAAGGAACAGATGATCTAACAACTATAAGAGATGCGTATCTATTAGGAACGCACGGTGTTGTATTTGTTTTTGATGTAACAAGACCCTCTACATTCCAAGCATTAAATGCTGATTTAGATATTGTAAGATCTAAAATATCAAAAACACCCCTATTGGTAGTGGGTAACAAGGTAGATTTAGTCTTGAAAGAAGATTTAGAAACGCTATTTACAAAAAATAATATAGAAACAAATTTCTTAACGAGCGCCAAAACAGGTAATGCGGTAAATGATTTATTTCTACATTTAGCCAAATTATTACATTAGAATGCTAGATCAGTATCAGAAAGAATATGCTACCCAAAACGTTCAATTTATTTTAATCGATGAAAAGGGCACTATTCTAGAAACAGATCAAGCCTTTTTAAAGTTAGAAACAAACAGCTCAATCTTTGATGTACATGCGTTCTTTTATACCTTTGAATCTATAAAAGATACCTTAGAGAACGCGTTGCTATTTAGTTGCGTTCATATACACTTTAAAGATGAAGATTATGTTACAGACATAAGATTTGTTAAAAAAAAAGAAGGGTATTTAATAATTATTACAGACTATACTAGTCATTATACAGAGTACCAAGCCATTGCTCAAACACGTAATGAGTCTATTATAAATGGGGAGCTTGTTGCCATAAAAAATGCTGAATTAGAGGAAAGAGAAAATTTTAAAAATTCTTTTATCCGTAATTTTAGTCATGAACTACGTAACCCACTTACCAGTATCATCTCTATTACCAAGATACTTTCAGATACGGCATTAACCAATCAACAGCAAGATATGGTTACTTTTCTCCAACAGTCAAATGCGAATCTAAAACAGCTTTTAGATGACATATTAAGTATCAGTATGATTTCTTCCGGAAGGTTAAAACTTCGGGAGAATATTTTTAGTTTATCGCAGCTTTTTGATTTACTACGTTTTACGTATAAGACTAGAGCCCTTGACAATAATATTGAATTTGCTGTTAATGTAGACAAGAAGATTGTAGATCTTGTAGAAGGTGATAGATTGCGATTGTTTCAGGTGCTTACCAATTTGCTTGATAACGCTTTTAAATATACGCAAACGGGTAGCATACGTTTAGACATTCAATTAAATCAGAAAAGAGCCAACAGATTAAACTTACGCTTTGAAATCGTAGATACAGGAGTAGGGATATCCGTAGAAAACCAAACCGCTATTTTCGAGAGTTTTTCACAGCTGAGTGGAGAACAAAATTCTGATGCACCTAGGGGCACAGGTTTAGGCTTGTCTATTGTGAAGGGGTTATTAAACTTAATGGATTCAGAAATTAAGGTAATTTCGAATGTTGGTGAAGGATCTTCTTTCTATTTTGATTTAACACTAAAACAACCATTAGCTACTACATCTAAAACCAGTATTATAACACCGCGTAAAAAGAAAGATAAAAAAGCGAAGTTTAGAACAGACAAAAAATTTAGAATATTACTAGCCGAGGATGATATTAACGTGCAAACGGTACTGTTTAAATCTCTGTTAGACACCAATTACTTCTATATAGATCTTGTGAGTGACGGTGCGCTAGTGATGGAGAAACTTATTAATGAAGAGTATGATCTGTTATTAATTGATATTAACTTGCCTAATGTAACAGGAGATCAAGTGGCACGGTTAATTAGAGATTTTCCTTTTAAGAACATTAAGAGTATACCGATTATAGGCATCACTGCGTATTCTTATGAAGATGATTTTAAGGCTTTTAAGAAATCAGGGATGAATGCAGTTCTTTCCAAACCCTTTGAACATGAGGAGCTTTTGAGCACTATGGCGAAATACCTGAAATAGCCAAAGTTATACGTCTTAAAGGACTACAAATTTATAGTATGTAGCATTCTTTCAATTTATGAAATGAATGCTTTTTTTTGTTTCATTCGTAAGAAAAAACTTACAATTGTGCTTTTTGTCGATAATTAAGCATATTTCAACGAAGAATCAATTTTGCTCTTGTAGGATTCTTAAATAAGGAAATAGTACTATATTTTTACAAAAGATTTGAGGGAGTAACCAACCTTAAATTCACGAAAACACATGACCAACTTAATGAATACAATTAATTTTTAATATATGAATACTTCATATTTAGTGATTTTTTTGTTTGTATCGAGTACGATCTGTTTTCTGTATTCACTCTTTTTAGTGTTGAACATTTTCTCCGTTAAAAAAAGATTGAATAGTTATTTAAAAAAAAAGACAGTCCGATAGATGAAGCAATTAACAATATCAGTAGTAATGGGTCTATTATGTGTATTCACATGGATATTAGCGGCGCCAGTATTAACAACAAGTAAAGTAGAAGTTGAAAAAGAAAAATCAACTACAGAAAATAATAGTTTAGCGAGTAGAGCACAAACACTAACCATGTTATAAGAGTGCAAAAACGATAACAAACCCATTTACAATGGTTGAAAAGTAAAGTGTTTGTTATGTTCCCCTAAAAGGGCATTTTGGAAGCAATTTCAAATGCCCTTTTTTCATGTTTAATAATGCCGATTCAAATTAATTTATAGCTAGCATTAAAGAATAGGGTTTTTTGCCCTAAATTGTTTGGCAGATTATCTCAGCCAAATGAAAATTACCAGAAAAACAGTGGCCCTACTATTGGGTCCCTTATTATACTTATTTTTTTATAATTCAAGTCCGCCTTTGGGCATGTCTGATGATGCTTATCTAATGGTGGGAATTACACTTTGGATTGCCGTCTGGTGGATTACAGAGGCAGTGCCCATTGCGGTTACTTCTTTATTGCCCATAATATTATTTCCTCTTTCCGGAATCCTAGACGTGGCTGCTACTACTTCTGCTTACGGAGATAAATATGTTTTCTTGTATTTAGGAGGGTTTATTCTTGCGATTGCCATTGAAAAATGGAATCTCCATAGGCGTATTGCTATTAATATTATCAACTTAATAGGAACTAATATCTACAGAATAATTCTAGGGTTTATGGTGGCTACTGCATTTCTTTCTATGTGGATCTCAAATACGGCAACTGCTGTAATGATGCTACCTATGGGAATGTCTATCGTATCAGAATTAAAAGACAATCCAAATACGGCGGCCAATGAAAACAGTATTTTCGGAAAAACCTTAATGTTGAGTATTGCGTATGCTGCATCTATTGGAGGGATTGCTACACTTATAGGTACTCCGCCTAATTTAGTTTTTGCGGGTTTTGTAGAAAAAACATATGGGATAGAAATTTCTTTTTGGCAATGGATGAAGTTTGGTTTGCCTATTTCTGTTTTATTACTTGTAATAGCGTGGTTTTATTTAACGCGAGTGGCATATACCTTTAAACAAATTGAATTCCCTGGCGGTAAAAAGGAAATACAAAGGCTTAAGAAAGAATTGGGTCCAATGAAAAAAGAAGAAAAGGCCGTTCTTTTTGTTTTTGTGCTCACGGCTTTATGCTGGATTTTTAGATCGTATGTACTGCAGAAATTTATACCTAAAATAGATGATACTGCGATAGCCATTGCAGCTGCAGTGCTTTTATTTATTATTCCATCGACTAAAAAAGAAGCGTTAATTATTTGGGAAGATGCGGTCAAAATACCGTGGGGAATTATTTTATTATTTGGTGGTGGAATGGCACTTGCTTCAGGGTTTCAAATTACGGGTTTGGCAGCATGGCTGGGGGCTCAAATGGGGTTATTGCAAGGGCTATCTTTATTCTTGTTGGTGCTTTTTATTATTGCTGCTGTTAATTTTCTAACCGAGGTAACTTCAAATTTGGCAACAGCAGCTATGCTTATGCCAATATTAGCGCCCATAGCATTGCAATTAGAGGTTAACCCATTTATTTTAATGGTCGCCACAACACTCGCGGCTTCTTGCGCTTTTATGCTTCCTGTGGCTACGCCCCCTAATGCCGTGGTGTTTGGCTCTGGCTATCTTAAAATTTCAGACATGATAAAATCTGGATTTTGGTTAAACATCATTTCTATTATAATACTCACTTTAATCGTGTATTTCCTGCTTCCTTTAGTTTGGGATTTAGATGTGCTTACGGTATAACTGAAAACAGGTATAGCAATTGTACTAGACCTAGGGGCTTTTTGTTTTAATTGCGATTATAACTTTGTCACATTCTATATATGACAACCACAATTTAAACGACTATTATGAAAAAAACATTTGGTACCCTAATCTGTATTTCCCTTTTCCTAGCAAGTTGCGGAGATTCAAAAGAAAAACAAGTTGATGAGCATGGTACAACGACTACCTCTGCAGTACCCGAAAGTAAGTTTGATTCAAACGAATTTATAGGGAAATATAATGCATATATTGATTTTGGCAATGCCTTCCACAAGAGAGCTAATGATACTTATAATCATTATTTTGATTGGGCATCTGTTGAAAACGGGCCAAAAGGAGCTAAGAATATTAAAGGGGTGTATGGGTTACCAGAACATTCTTTGAACGCTTTGGAAAAAGGCTTGTTGATGAATGTAGAGATAGCGGGTGTAGATGCGCCTATGAAGGTGGTGCATGAAAAAGCAAAAAACCTGTTTAATATTCTTGAAGAAGCAGACGGTTACTATAAAAAGCAAGACTATAAGGATGATGCTTTTGTGAAAGGACAGGAGCTACATGAGCGCTTAAAAAAAGCATTTGATGCATACTTTATCGCATATGATACTATGTTTTCAGAATTTGTAGTGGTACAAGATGAGTTGTTTGCGTTTGATGTAGAAAAATTCAAATCTAGTGGACAATTAATAAAATATAATTTAATGATGGGCTTGCATACCTCTGAAGCTGTCTTAGATGTCATAGGAGGTTTAGATGGTCCCGAATTAAAAAATATAGACATGAAAGCTTTTGATACTAAAGTTGCAGAATTTAGGCTTTTTTATGATGCGTTAGAAAAATTAGCTCAAGATGAAACACAGTTTAAAAAAGAGTACGGAACGTCGGTGGGTGCAAAGCACAGTCTCAAAAGTTTTATAACTACGGGAGAGCAGTTTATTCGCGAGATAAGAAACTTAAAAGAGCGTGTGGAAGAGGGTGATTTTAAATATAGTATTGTGCATCCTAGTATCCCAGACAATGGCTCGACGTTAAAATTAAGTAAGACGTATTCAAAAATGGTAAATGAATACAACCGAATTCAATAAGGTATTGGAAAAAGTGTATGATAGAGGAGCGGTTAATACGGCTCCTTTTTTATTTAAAAAGAATAAGCAAAGCACCAAGAGCGGTTAGTATTAGAATCATTTTTCGGTAAAAATCATCTTTAATTATTTTAACCAAGCGCACGCCAATAAATAAACCGATAATAATTCCAGGAGCTAATTTTAAATTGATGAGGAGCGTGTCTGTTGTGATTGTTTTCCAAACAAAGATGTGAAATGGTAATTTAAAGACATTAACTATAAAAAATAACCAGGCAGCAGTACCTATAAATTCATTTTTAGGCAAACGCATCGCTAGGAAAAATATATTAGAAAATGCTCCGGCCAAATTTCCAATCATAGTGGTGATACCTGCCATAATACCTGTAAATCCAGCAAAGGCCCAATGAGTAGGAACAGATTTACTCTTTCTCCTGTCCCACCAGTACATCATTAGTACACTGCCAAGAATTATAAAAGCCATTCCAAATTTAAAAGCTTGCTCATCCAAGTCTTTCCCGATAACCACGCCAATAAGTACTCCAGAAATCATCCAAGGTAAAAACCGGATAATGTATTTCCATTGCGCATGTCTGTTGTAATAAATCACAGCAAAAATATCACCAACAATAAGTAAGGGTACAATGAGGCCTGTAGATTCTCTTGCGCCAAAAGCAATAGCCATTAAAGTTACAATGATAATTGCTATTCCTTTAATGCCCGATTTTGAAATTCCTAAAATAATAGCAGCCAAAAAGGCTAATATCCAAGAAGATTGAGGGATTGTTGAAGAAAGGGTTAAATACATGAAAACTGTTGCTCTGTGGTTTACAAAAGTATTGTAAAATAATTAACTTTAAAGGCAGACATATAAATTCCTAATCCCATGAAAGAGAGAATTGCAGCGGTAGATAAATTTAGAGGAATGACAATTGTGTTAATGATATTGGTAAATAATCCAGGAACATGGGCTAGTGTGTATCGGCCATTTTTACATGCAGATTGGCATGGATATACCCCAACAGATATGGTGTTTCCATTCTTTATATTTATTGTAGGAACATCAATTTTCTTTGCGTACAGTACTAAGAAGAGTAATGTAGCGACCTATAAGAAAATAACAATTCGCAGTCTTAAATTAATAGGCTTAGGTTTGTTTCTGGGTGCTTTTACCTTGACCTTCCCATTTGTCAAGGATTTTTCAGAGATTCGTTTTCCTGGCGTATTGCAGAGAATTGGTGTCGTATTTTTTATTACTTCAATCCTATTTCTAAATTTTAATTGGAAACAATTAATGGCCGTAACAGCGGTAATTCTTGTAGGGTATTGGGTGGTCATGGGCTTCATCCCTGTAAACGGTATAGCATCAACTTTTGATAGGGCTCCTAATAATTTAGCCAATTATGTAGATTTAAAGCTTTTGGGAACCCATATGTGGAAAGATGATTATGATCCTGAAGGAGTGTTAAGTACAATTCCAGCTGTAGCAAGCTGCCTTTTAGGGGTATTCACGGGGCAGATCTTACGTACAAAGCGGCAAAATAAAATAACTATTTTAATGGTGCTCGGGAGTGCTTTAGTACTTCTTGGTCATGCTTGGGATTTTGTTTTTCCTATAAATAAAGCGCTATGGTCTAGTAGTTTTGTATTGGTAAGTGCAGGTTGGGCTAATCTAATTTTAGCACTAATTTATTATATCACAACCATTAGAAAAGTGCAATTTGGGACTATTTTTAACTATGTAGGAGCTAATGCAATAACGGTATTTTTCTTATCTAGTTTTGTAGGTAAGTTATTTGGTTTGATACATGTTGGTACGGCCAATGTTACTCTAAAATCATGGCTCTTTACGAAGTTTTACGTTCATGATTTTTTACCCGCAGAACTCTCTTCCTTTTTATATGCCTTCACAATTATGAGCTTTTATTGCCTCATCGCTTTGGTATTTTACAAAAGACAAATTTTTATTAAAGTGTAGTGGCTATTCAATTAGATTGTGTAGTTTTATTTGAAACAAGAATGATTATGACAGATAACGAAAAATACACGAAGATATATAGTGGTACTCAGGTTGGGGTGATTCTCTTAAAAGGATTATTTGAAGAGGCAGGTATTCCATACATTGAAAAAAACGAACAAAATTCTGGAGTGATTGCTGGTTTTGTAGGTGGTACCTCTTCAACAATATCTTTAGCGGTACTGGAGAAAGATAAAGAAAAGGCGCAAGTTATTATTGCGGGTTATGAAAGCGGAGTAGCTAAAAATTAAGACCTATTGGCCATTAGTTTTGCCACGTATTTCCCTATAACGTCAAACTCAAGGTTTACAATAGTTCCTTTTTTATAGGAGTTAAAACGGGTGTGCTCATAGGTATAAGGAATTATTGCTACACTAAACGTATTAGATCCAGAGTTAACCACTGTTAGGCTGGTTCCGTCAATAGTGATAGATCCTTTTTCTATTGTTGGATTATTTAGAGTAGCATCATATTCAAAAGTAAATACCCAGCTACCCTCTTTTTCTTCTATTAGGATACAAGTTCCAATTTGATCAACATGTCCTTGAACAATATGGCCATCTAGTCGAGAACCTAAAATCATGGCGCGTTCTAAATTTACGCGGTCACCCACCTTTAAGTGATCAAGGTTGGTTTTCTGTAAAGTTTCATCAATAGCGGTTACGGTATAGGAATCATCCTGTATGCCAACTACAGTTAAGCAAACACCATTATGAGATACACTTTGGTCTATTTTAAGATCAGGAGTAAGAGAAGACTTCACGGTAATGTGCAAATTGGTGTCTTCTTTCTTTAATGTCTTTACTTCTCCTAAAGTTTCAATTATTCCTGTAAACATGTCTCGTTTTAATTAACTAGTTTTGTGCTGTAAAATTACTATAAACCCATAAGATATCATGGAGGAAAGACAAAAAATAAAAGTAGGGGTTTCTATTGGCGATTTAAATGGAATAGGTTGTGAGGTAGTATTGAAAACTTTTGAAGACAATCGAATGTTAGATTTCTGTACTCCTGTGATTTTTGCATCTAATAAAACTATATCATACCAAAAGACAGAGCTTAAGTTAGATATTAATTATCACGGGGTTCAAGAAGCTTCAAAAGCGTTGGATGGTAAGATTAATGTGGTTAATGTATGGCGTGAAATTCCAAATATTAAGTTTGGAGAAGCTACTGCAGAAGCAGGTGATTTTGCTATTAAATCTTTAAAGGCAGCTGTTCAAGCCTTAAAGGAAGGAGCGATCGATGTATTAGTTACCGCGCCTATAAATAAAAATAACATTCAGGCAGAGGATTTTAAATTTCCAGGGCATACAGATTTTCTTGCACAGGAATTAGAAGGAGAGAGTCTAATGTTTATGATCACGGACGACTTGAAAGTAGGTTTGCTCACAGATCATATAGCCGTTAAAGATGTTGCCGCAGCAATAACACCAGAATTAATAAAAAGTAAAGTAGCGACCATAGAGCAATCTTTAAAAGTAGATTTTGGAATCTCTAAGCCTAAAATTGCGATACTAGGTATTAACCCACATAGTGGTGATAATGGTATTATTGGTAAGGAAGATGATGATACGTTAAAGCCAGCTATTAAAGAACTTTCAGATAGCGGGAGCTTAGTTTTCGGGCCTTATTCAGCAGATAGCTTTTTTGGATCTGATGGATATAAGAGTTTTGATGCTATTTTGGCGGCATATCATGACCAAGGGTTAATTCCGTTTAAAACATTATCATTTGGTAGAGGCGTAAATTACACCGCAGGATTAAATAAAGTACGTACTTCTCCAGATCATGGTACTGCTTATGAAATAGCAGGAAAAGGAAAAGCAGATCATAGCTCATTTGAAGAAGCTGTTTTTAAGGCGATAGAGATCTTTAGAAATAGAAAAGAATACAGCGAGCTAACGGCAAATCCTCTTAAAAAGTCAAGATTAAAAAGAGAATTTAGATAAATAAGTCGAGCGAGAAATAATTTTTAGCTAATTTTATTAGTAAATACAGCCTTTGAACGCTATTTTACAAAAAAAGCTAAAAAGTTGGGTTTTAGTAAAATAATAGTATCTTTGCACCCGCCTTTACGTGGCAGGAGCACTAAATAAGTGTCAAACATGAAGAAGCATAAAGAGTTTGTGATTCCTTTTTCAGGATTGAAGCAAGGAAGGCATGAATTTAATTTTGAAATAGACAATACGTTCTTTGAATCTTTTGAATACGATGAGTTTAATAGCGTTGCAATTAAGTTAGCAGTTGTATTAAATAAATCTAGTACGATGTTGGAGTTAGAGATAGCTGCGACGGGTACTGTAAATGTTTATTGTGATGTTACCAATGAACCATATGACCAACCTATTGAAGCAGATTTGGAACTGCTAGTTAAATTTGGTGATGAGTTTAATGATGACAATGATGAAATTCTGATACTTCCTCACGGAGATTTTCAGGTAGATATTTCGCAATATGTTTATGAAATGATCGTTTTAGCAGTGCCGCTAAAAAAAGTTCATCCTGGAATAGAGGACGGAACTTTAAAGTCAGCAGCATTGGATAAACTAGAAAAATTGCATCCAAAAGAAGTAAAAGAAAATAAAAATAAAGAAACGGATCCTCGTTGGGATTCATTAAAAAAGTTATTAACGGATAAATAAGTTTTAAAAATGGCGCATCCAAAACGGAAGATTTCCAGAACAAGAAGAGATAAAAGAAGAACACATTATAAGGCTGTTGCCCCTACTCTTGCAAAAGATCCAACAACTGGTGAAATGCATTTGTACCACAGAGCACACTGGCATGAAGGTAAATTATACTACAGAGGCCAAGTTTTAATTGATAATACAGAAGAAGCAGTTGCTTAATTAACTTCTGATATAAGTATATGGACTCCCACTTGCAAAAGTTGGGAGTTTTTTTATGACAGCAATCCAAAATCTTAAAAACAAGTCTTTTTAAGATAAAAAGTCGCAAAAAATCACTAATTTTCACCAAATTTGTGGCTTTTTTAAAGATTTTAAGCACAAAAACATTTCTAAATGGGTAAACTATCAGCGGCCATCACGGCGGTAGGGGCTTATGTTCCAGAGTTTGTAATGACTAACAAAATGTTAGAAGATCTAGTGGATACTAATGATGAATGGATCACTACTAGAACAGGCATAAAAGAAAGAAGAATACTAAAAGAAGAAGGAGCCGGTACGTCTTATATGGCGATTAAAGCAGCGGAAGATTTAATAAAGAAAAGGGGTATAGACCCTAAAGAAATAGATTTAGTACTTGTAGGTACAGCAACTCCAGATACTTTGGTGGCTTCTACAGCAGCATTTGTAGCCTCAGAAATAGGAGCAACCAATGCTTTTGCCTTTGATTTATTGGCGGCATGTTCAAGCTTTTTATTTGGAATGTCTACAGCAGCAGGTTTTATAGAATCTGGAAAGTACAAAAAAGTACTTTTAATAGGGGCCGATAAAATGTCATCTATTATTGATTATAAAGATAGAACTACCTGTATTATTTTTGGAGATGGAGCAGGAGCTGCACTTTTTGAACCTAATGAAGAAGGTTTAGGAATGCAAGATGAATACTTACGTTCTGATGGAAACGGAAGAGCTTATTTAAGTATGAATGGTGGTGGGTCTATTATGCCCGCTACGGAAGAGTCTGTTAAAAACAAACAACACTATATATTTCAAGACGGTAAAACCGTATTTAAGTTTGCTGTATCTAATATGGCAGATGCTGCAGCAGAAATTATGGAACGAAATTCCTTAACACATGATGATATTGCCTGGTTGGTACCACACCAAGCCAATAAGCGTATTATAGATGCCACAGCGAACAGAATGGGCTTAGATCATGATAGTGTGATGATGAATATTCAAAAGTATGGAAATACGACATCAGCCACTTTACCGTTATTATTAAACGATTACGAAAAGCAGTTAAAAAAAGGAGACAACTTAGTTTTTGCAGCTTTCGGAGGTGGATTCACCTGGGGATCTATCTATTTAAAATGGGCATATAACTCAAAATAACAATATCAACTATATATTAAACTAGAATTCGATGGATATTAAAGAAATTCAAAGCTTGATTAAATTTGTAGCCAAATCTGGTGCTAGCGAAGTTAAATTAGAGATGGAAGACATCAAAATAACGATTCGCACAGGAGCAGTTGGTCCTGAACCAGCTACTTATGTTCAACAGATACCAATGGCACACAACCCAATGGTACCTGCAGCGCCTGCACCTGCACAAGAAGGAACTCCTTCAGTGGAAATTGCAGCAAAAGCAGAAGTTAGTGATGATGATAAATACATCACAATTAAATCTCCTATAATTGGTACTTTTTATAGAAAAGCATCTCCAGAAAAACCAGTTTTTGTTGAGGTAGGTAGTGTCATAAATAAAGGTGATGTGCTTTGTGTTATTGAAGCAATGAAATTATTTAATGATATTGAATCTGAAGTTTCAGGTAAGATTGTTAAAGTTTTAGTAGACGATTCTTCACCAGTAGAATTTGATCAACCATTATTCTTGGTAGATCCATCATAAGAAGTTTTAGATACTTAAATTTTAAGTGGTTGTCGTCAACCATTTAAAATCATTTAAAATTTAGGACTCAACTAATAAAATTTCAAAAGATGTTTAAAAAGATATTAATTGCAAATAGAGGAGAGATTGCACTGCGTATTATCAGAACTTGCCGCGAAATGGGAATTAAAACTGTTGCAGTTTATTCCAAGGCAGATGAAGAAAGTTTGCATGTGCGTTTTGCAGATGAAGCAGTATGTATTGGCCCAGCTCCTAGTAGCGAGTCTTATTTAAAAATACCTAATATTATAGCAGCCGCAGAAATTACAAATGCCGATGCTATTCACCCAGGATACGGGTTTTTATCTGAAAATTCTAAATTCTCTAGAATTTGTGCAGAACACGATATTAAATTTATTGGTGCCTCTGGGGATCAGATAGATAAAATGGGCGATAAAGCTACTGCAAAGGAAACAATGAAAGAAGCGGGTGTGCCATGTGTACCTGGCTCTGAAGGTTTGCTTAAAGATGTTGCCGATGCTAAGAAGATTGCTAAAAAAATGGGTTATCCTGTTATGATTAAAGCAACTGCTGGTGGTGGTGGTAAAGGTATGCGTGCGGTTTGGAGTGAAGATAAGATAGAAGATCTTTTCAACAGTGCTGTTCAAGAAGCTAAAGCTGCCTTTGGGAATGGCGGTATGTACATGGAAAAACTTATTGAAGAGCCAAGGCATATCGAGATTCAGATTGTGGGAGATCAATACGGAAAAGCATGTCACTTGTCAGAAAGAGATTGTTCTGTGCAAAGACGTCACCAAAAGCTTACGGAAGAAACACCTTCTCCTTTCATGACCGATAAGTTAAGAGAAGAAATGGGTGCCGCTGCAGTAAAAGCTGCTGAGTTTATAAAATATGAAGGTGCGGGTACTATAGAATTTTTGGTAGATAAACACCGAAATTTCTATTTTATGGAAATGAATACACGTATTCAGGTAGAGCATCCAATTACAGAACAAGTGATAGATTACGATCTAATTCGTGAGCAAATTCTTGTTGCTGCCGGCGTGCCAATTTCTGGTAAGAATTACTTGCCAAAATTACATTCTATTGAATGTAGAATTAATGCAGAAGATCCGTATCATGATTTTCGCCCTTCACCAGGAAAAATTACAACATTACATACTCCAGGAGGTCACGGTATTCGTTTAGATACGCACGTTTATAGTGGGTATACTATACCGCCAAACTATGACTCTATGATCGCAAAATTAATTACCACTGCTCAAACTAGAGAAGAGGCAATTAATAAAATGAAGCGTGCATTAGACGAGTTTGTTATTGAAGGAATTAAAACAACAATTCCTTTTCATAGACAACTAATGGATCATCCAGATTATTTGGCAGGTAATTACACTACCAAATTCATGGAAGATTTTAAAATGGATCCTCCTAAGGAATAAATAAAATAAAAAACTCCGGCGCTATGCCGGAGTTTTTGTTTTGTATGTATTTTAAAACAATCAAGTGAAAACTTTATTCTTTATTTCTACAGATTCTAAAGCCTTGATCCATTGCCTTTCTTTTAGCATCATTATAGCCTCTGTGAGCTACCTTAGCATATGTGTCTATGTTGATCCATCCGCCACCTCTTTGTGTTCGGTATGTTCCTTTAGAAATATGTTCTGTTACATGCCACTCTTCACACCATTCCATCACATTGCCGGTCATATCATAAAATCCCAGTTCATTAGGTTTTTTTAAACCCACAGGTTTCGTGACGCAGTGATTGCGTTGCATGCTTCGGTAGTTCCAGTTTCCAGAAAGAATAGTATCGCCTGTATCTTTCCAAGTCCACGCAACACTGTCAATTACATTACTACCGCTATACGTAAAACTTTTGCTTAGCTGCCCACCTCCAGCAGCATATTCCCATTCTACCTCTGTGGGTAATCTGTAACCGTTTGCTTTTTTATTTATAGGAATATCTCCATCTAAAGAATCTTTGGTAGTATCAATATTATAATAAGGAAGCAAGCCTTCTTTGCTGCTTCGTTTATTACAATAGGTGATACAATCATACCAAGTAACCATTTCAACAGGTAAACTGTCACCTATATGATTAGAAGGGTTTACAGGCATAATTTCGTTCCATTCTTTTTGGGTAACTTCAAATTTACCCATATAAAAGTCAAGAACTTTGCCTTTAATTCCATACAATTGA
The DNA here is from genome assembly GCF_900102165.1 of Cellulophaga baltica. Classification (GTDB taxonomy): domain Bacteria; phylum Bacteroidota; class Bacteroidia; order Flavobacteriales; family Flavobacteriaceae; genus Cellulophaga; species Cellulophaga baltica. The sequence continues at coordinate 198,223 of NZ_FNBD01000003.1, read as the reverse complement.
GAATTCTTATTTTTCATCATTCCTCCTTCAACAAAAATAAAATTAGCGGAGGTGACAGGAGCTGTCTTATTTTCTGCGCAGTAGCTATTTAAGAGAAGTATTAATGTGAATAAGAAGTATCCTATAGGTCTTTTCATAAAATAAGCAAGATTAAGTGTGTGTTTAGTAAAATTATTGCAGACACTCTTGTAAATTTATTTTACCAGATTGTAGCATTTATTTTACCCCAGTTGCCATTGCCGTCATTTTGACTTGGTGTGTAGTTAAAACTTTCAATACCAAAAACTTGGTACCATCCCCAGTTATTTAAACTACCTTCATTACCGTAAGTACCCCAATGTTCTGCATGTTTTTGAAAGCTAATTCGCTGATTTACATTTAATTCAATACTATTTGGGTTTTTGTTTTCAGAAATAAATTGCTTGAACTTCTTATCACCTTCAACAGAGGGTCCTTCTCTATCTTGAATTAAAAATCTGTAATTTTTATAGTTTACCGTAAAGTCTTGATTTTTGTTCACTCCAGGAATACCATCTCCTTTTTTCTTCTCTACGATATAATATTCAATTAATTCGCCTGAGGTAGCTTTGGCCCAGCCATACGCTCCAACAAATTTATAAGAACCTTCAAGGGTACCAATGTTGTAATTAATGACTCTGTTCCATTGGCCAAATTCCCAGCCTTTACCGCCAACAATATCTTGGTTGTTCTTGTATTCTATTTCAAAATTTCCAGGATAAGTTTGTGCCCCAGAAAAATTTAATTTTCCCCAACCACCTTCTTTGTAGATGGTCCACCAATATCCGCCATTTAATGTTGTAGCATCTGTACGATCATCGCCAACAAAAAAGGCTTGTGTTGCAGAAAATTTTAATACATCTAGTTCTTCAAGACTAGTGCTAGTGTCAGCATCTTCCGTTGAACAATTTACAAGAAGCATTCCTCCTAGTAAAAAAGTAAACATTTTTAGTTTTTTCATCATGTAATAATTTAGGTTTATTGTTATTTTAATTCAATTACCGGAAACTCTAGGCGTTGATTTTCAAATAATTATAGTCAAACTTACTGCTTGGTTTAGCGTAGCTCTATAAGTATTGAGTCATTATCTGCAAATCTTGAAGCATTTAATACAGCTTGAGAAAATATGCAACATACGATATTATGAGTGGCTGTTTATTTTGTAGGAGATGCTGATCAGTGCTCTTGATTTCAGCAGGTTACGAATGTTTTTGCAATAAAAATTTTCAAAAGTTATTTTGTAGGGTTACTGCTTTGGGCTATTTAGAAATTGAAAATCAGCTATTTATAGATTTTGAGATTCACGGTATTCAGGGTATTTTCAACGCGTTTTATGTTATTTCTTTGTACAGTAATCTAAAAATTAAAAAATAGTTCATACAATTTGTAACATAATTAGAAGTTTACATACTTAAATAGTACTACATATGCATATGATTAGAAAAACTACATTATATATTATTCTATTTTTTTCAATGACACTTTTTACGAGTTGCTTTGAAGTTTTGGAAGAGATAAATCTAAATTCTGATGGCAGTGGTACTATGCTAGTTACTTTTAATTTGAGTAGAAGTAAAAGTAAAATAGCCTCAGTGATGTTACTAGATAGTGTCAACGGCTATAAGGTGCCTTCTAAAGATGATATTAACTTGGCGTTAAAAGATGCTGAAAATCATTTAAAAACCATTAACGGCATTAGCAATATTAAAAAGACAGCAGATTTCGAAAATTATATTTTCACCCTTTCTTGTAATTTTGATAAGGTGGCAAATTTAGACGCTGTGTTTCAGGATTTAATTCGCCAACAAAACAAAAAGGAAAAAATAAATTTCAATACGACTAATTTTGCCTACAATAGTGCTACAAATAATTTTGAACGCTACTTTTCGTATGATACCAAAATCAAAAAAATCTTCTACAAGTTAAAAGGAGAAGATAGAAAAGTTTTTAATGATGCTACGTATACCAGTATTTATCGTTTTAAAAATGCAGTCAAAAGTATTTCTAATACTCATGCAAAAGTTGCTCCCAACAAAAAAGCAGTATTCTTAAAGATAGATGCGATGTCTCTTATTCTAGGAGAAAAAAGTGTCGCAAATACTATACAATTATCAAAATAATTCAACCACAACAAATACAATTTCCAATGAAAAAAGTATTACTTTTTACATCGCTTTGCTTTGCTACTTTAGTAGCTTCGGCGCAAGATTTAATCACTAAAGTGCCTAAAAATGCGAGTGTTGTAATAGCCCTTAAAGGAAAAAATATAACCAATTTAGTTTCTATTTCAGAATTTGAAAATTCTAAAATGGGAAAAATGTTTATAAAACAATTATCTAGAAAAACAGATGGTGCCGTCGTAGATTTAGAAACCTTAGGAATAAATTTATCTGAGAACTTCTACTATTTTATGGAGACTCAAGAGGGTGTTTTTACCCACAATTTTCTAGTTCCTTTAAATGATAAAAGAGGTTTTTTTAGCCTTTTATCAGAACATCAAAAAGAAGGCGTGCAGTACGATGGTGATTTTGCCTATATCGTAGATAACTACGATAATATGGTAACCATGTGGAATAACAACACCTTGTTATTCACAGTTGCTCAAGAAGAGACTGATTATGATGATGTGTACGGATACGATGATTACGATTATGATTATGCGGAAGATGCAGCTGTAGCCGTAGAAGAAGCAGTAGATGCTGCTGAAGCTACCTATCCTATATTGAGTTTTGATCAAACCACCTATAATTTCGGAACCATTAAAGAGGGTGATATTGTAGAGCATACTTTTAACTTTGTAAATACAGGATCTTCTTCTTTAGTTATTTCCGATGCTAAAGCTAGTTGTGGTTGTACGGTTCCTAGTTTTTCTTCAGAAGAAATTGAGCCAGGGGCGTCAGGAACTATTTCTGTAAAGTTCGATAGTTCTAATAAGAGCGGTAGCCAAAGTAAAACAGTGACTATTACAGCTAATACGGAGAATGAAGTGGAAAGATTATACATCAAAGGTATGATCACGGAAGACGGTGTTGCCGAAGTTGAAGAGGTAGTAGAAATTGTAGAAGATGTTTACGAAACGGAAATAGAAGAAACGGTAATAGAATCTACGGAATATGATGATTCTAGCTATTATAATGATGATTATTATGCGGAGCAAGATAGAAAGCGTGAGATTAGAGAAGCTAAAAGAGCTGAAAAAAGAAAAGAAGCTATGGCTTCTGTTATAGAAAAAGCAAAAGCTACGCTTACAGGTAATTATGCAGAAGGAAGCATTTTAAAAAATAGTTCTTATCTAAAAAGTGTAGGTACAGGAAAAGACGAAGCAACGCTATGGGTTAATGATTTTACAGCCATTTATAATGATGCTATTCCTTCTTATTTTGGAAGTGGCTATTACGGTAGTAACCCTTATGAAATGTTCAATTTAGAAAGGTTATACAGCGGAATGTCATTGACTTCGAAATTAAATTTTGATGATACCAATGCATCGATCAAAACATCGTATACGATGAATGATGAAATGGCGCAGTACCATAAAGACATGTACAATGGAAAAATGAATAGCAATTTCTACAAGTATTTTAATGAAGATACGATGCAAGGCTATTTTTCAGTTAACACAAGCACAGAAGGTACTTTAAAGGCATATCCTAAATTGGTAGATGCGATGTTTGAAGGTGTAGAAAAAGAACATTTAGAAGATTTTGTTCCTATTGCAACACGTTTGGTATCTATTTTATTAGACGAAGAAGCTATTGCTAAAGTGGTTCGTGGAGATATGTTATTGGTGATGAATGGTATAGAAAATGTTGAAGTGACCTATACTACGTATGATTATGATGAAAATTATGAAAGTGTAGAGGTGACTAAAACAAAGACAGAGCCAATTCCAAAATTTATTTTGATGGTTACTTCAGAAGAGAAAGAAATCTTTAACCGTATCATGCGAATTGGGATAAAAGAAGGAGCAGTAACTGCAGAAAACGGATTCTACCAAGTTGAAATTCCTGACGCACCATTTAAAGTAAACATGCTGTTTAAGGACAATACCTTATTAATTAGTAACTCTAAGGCAGATATTACAGCAATGAGTAATGGTACTTATAATGCTAAGGTTTCAGGAAGACATAAAAAACTTATCTCTAAAAACTCTGGAAGTATTTATGTAAATGGTAAAACTATTACGAGAGATATTCCAGGAGACATGATTCCTAATGCGTATAAAGAAAAATTAATTTACATTTCAGACAATGTAGAAGATGCTACATTTAAAGTAAGTAAGATGAAAGGTAATGTTCTTGAAGGTGAAATGATTTTAAATACACCAGAAGGAAAAGGGCATAAGAATAGCTTGGCTTATTTCTTAAATATGATTGATGCTTTAATAGATTAAATTAACACAGCAATTCATGAAAAAGTTTTTAAAAATCAACTTATCATTGCTAGGAATAGCAGTGATAGGGTATTTTATTTATGTGCAGTATCAGAAATCGGCCTCGTTAAAAAATCGCATTCATGTAAATGCAGACAGTGTACTAAAAGTTGGCTTTCATGATTTTCAAAAATCTATTTTGCTAGATGCTTTGTCTTCTCCTATGTTTTATTGGGATAATGCTGATTTTTCAAGTAGCTCAAAAGATGTTGAGGATAAAAAAGAAGATAAGAAAGGGATAAATCTCAAACCTTACTCCCTGGTTTTTTACACCATGAAAGAGGTGAAAAACACCTTATTTACCACCCTGCCAATTAAAGATTCAGAAGCATTTAATGCTTATGCTTTAGCCTATTTAACTGCTAAAAAAGTTACAATTATTGAGGGCGATTATACATATGCCTTAGATGAAAAAACAAAAATTATATATGCATGGAATAATGAAAATCTTGCAATAGCCTATGCTCCCAAAAAATCATTTGAATTATGTAAACCTGTTTTTGATGATGTTCTTTTAAATAAAAAGCTTATTTCCGATACAGGCCATCCTTATTTAAAAAGCTTAATAGCAGCAGATGATCATGTGACGTATGTGAAAGATAGTAGTGTCGTTCATTTAAATTTTAATGATGGGAACGCTTATTTGTCTGGAGTCATGTATACAGCTCAGCCTAAAGAGTTTAATGAGTCTATGAAGTATGTAGCCACTCCAGAAGCATCCTTACTGTTGTATATGGATGCAAATTTTTCTAATACCGCTCATGCATCTAGTGTAACCGATTTGTTGAAGGATTTTTCATTTTTCGAGAAAAATAATATAGAAGCAGATTCCTTGGTAGCTAAATCTACAGGTATAGTAAGTTTGGCGGTTAAAGGTACTACCCTGCAGACAGATAGTATTGTTACCTATGAGTATGATGATAATTTTGATAAGGTGGCCACTGTTGCGCTACAAGAGAAAGAGGCGCCGTCTATTTTTCTAAATATAGCTTCAGATACTACCCTAAAATCATACTTAAAAAAGCAAGGGGCTATAGAAAATGGCGTTTTAAAAGCCTTACCAATGTATCTCTTTTACGAAAAAGACACGACCTCAGAAGTATCTTTCGCTACTCAAAAAGAAACCCTTAACCATCCGTTCAAAACAGGTAGTTATTTTTTTAGTCTCTCAGCCAATTTTAAGAGCTTGCAAAAAGATTTAAAAATTCCGAAAGCAGATAAGCTTGCGGCTTTATTAAAAACAGTTAGAATTAATGCCCAACAAGTAGAGGGGAATAAAATAGTCCTTGAAGGGAGTCTAACAGCAGAAAATAACGAAATTAATATTATTTCACAGTTGTATTTTGGACTTCAAAAAACAGATTCTATTCCTTAACTTAGGCTACTTATGAAGTTAAGTTATTGGGAATATAAAACGTGGTTATCTCATATAGATTTTACAATTGTCGGTAGTGGAATTGTAGGTTTAAATTGTGCCCTACAATTACGAGCTAAATACCCTGAGGCTAAGATTTTAGTTTTAGAAAAGGGTATTTTACCACAAGGAGCAAGTACTAAAAATGCCGGATTTGCCTGTTTTGGAAGTATTTCTGAGATCTTATCAGATTTAAAAACACATACAGAAGAAGAGGTGTATGAGTTAGTAGAAAAACGTTGGAAAGGAATTCACCTCTTACGGGAAAATTTAGGAGATAAAGAAATAGGGTTTAAAAACTGGGGAGGGCATGAAGTATTTACCGAACAGCAAGAAGTGCTTTTTACAGAATGCTTAGAACAAATCGCGGCAACAAATTCATTTCTAAATCCAATTTTTAAAGGCGATGCGTTTAAAGTGCAATCCAATACATTTGACTTTAAAAAGGTACAGGAGGAATATATTACAAATGTATTTGAATCTCAGATTGATACCGGTAAAATGATGTCTCAGCTCTTACTCCGTGTTCAATCAAGTGGCGTCATTCTATTAAATTCAATAGAAGTAGAGCATTTTGAGGATTTAGAAAATCATGTGGTGGTGAATACCAATGAGTTTGAGTTTAGGACTAAAAAATTAATCATTGCAACCAATGGTTTTGGAGCTGCACTTTTAGAAGAAGAAGTAAAACCAGCACGGGCTCAAGTATTAATTACGAAACCCATTAAGGATTTAAAAATTAAAGGGACTTTTCATTTAGATGAAGGGTATTACTATTTTAGAAATATAGATAACCGAATTCTGTTTGGCGGGGGTCGGAATTTAGATTTTAAAGCAGAAGAAACGAGTGCTTTTGGAGAGACACCACTGGTTCAAAATAAATTAGAACAATTATTAAAGGAGCTAATACTCCCGGATTACGATTTTGAAATTGCGTATAGCTGGAGTGGTATTATGGGTGTAGGTCCGCAAAAAAGACCCATAATTAAGCAAGTTTCTAACCGGGTGTATTGTGGAATACGAATGGGTGGAATGGGAATTGCAATTGGTAGTATTATTGGTAAAGAATTGGCGGATTTAGTCTAGATTTGCGCGCGCAAAAATTGGATCTAACAACTATTTTTTTGCTTTAATTTAAATCGGATTTGTGATGGAACAAAATTTAAAAAAACAGCTATATGACTTCTGTAAGAATTTTGCAGATAACAGAATATCTCGTATTCGGTTGAATATTGCAGATTTTAAAGAGTCATTAGATAGTGAAACGAAGAGTAGTGCTGGTGATAAGCATGAAACGGGAAGAGCTATGCTTCAGTTAGAATTAGAAAAATCTGGAGTACAACTAGCAGAAGCAGAGAAAATGGCTAAGGTTTTAGATATGGTAAATATTAAAACTAAAACAAATTTTGTAGGCTTAGGTAATTTGGTCAAAACAAATAAAGCAAACTATTTTCTAGGCATCTCAGCAGGAGAATATAAGGCAGATGGTATTTCGGTCTATTGCATTTCTTCAGAAACACCAATGGGAAAGTTACTTTTTGGTAAAGAAAAAGGAGCTATAGTTACTTTTAATACCAATGAAATTACAATTAATGAAATTCTCTAAACAAGCTTTAGAGAATTTCATTTCTCATTACTTTTAGTTTTCTACTTTCAGTAAATTAATATCAAAAATTAGTACAGATCCACCTGGTATTGGGCCATATGTGTTAGAGCCATAGCCTAAATGTGCAGGAACAAATAATTGACCAGAACCACCTTCATTAAAATAGGCAATACCTTCGGTCCATCCTTTTATGACACCATTAATATTAAATGTAATACCATTAGCATCACTCTCGTCAAAAACTTTACCATCTAAGTAGTAGCCTTTGTAAGCAACGGTAACATCAGAATTACTTAAAGGTTGTTCCCCTTCGCCTTGTGTTTCAATACGATAATACAAACCAGATTCACTTCTAGTGGCGTCTATATTATTTTTGGCGATATATGCTGCGATATCAGCTTCATTTCTTGCAACGTAATCAATATTTTCTTTCTCTTCATTACATCCTAGAAATAGGATAAGGCATAAAAAAAGGATACTATTTTTCATTTGGATTTTTTTATCAAATATATGTAGGCTATTTTAATTCTAGTCTATTTTTTTTCCTTGAGTGGTAAAAGACAAACCTTGTGAGCCAGATGTAGAAATCATTACACCTTCAAAAATAGGTTCTGAAGTATTTGGCTTTACTTGCCAATCAAAAATAAAATTGGCTCCCGGTCCACCCTGCTTATCTTTTTCGGCAATAACAATAGCTAAGGTCTCTAACGGATTTAAATAGATTGTCTTGTCTATGTAGGTGTTAAGAAGCTTGCCCTGTGAGTCAAAATATTCTCCTTTAGTAATATACAATGTATCTTTTCTGCTGGTGTTTCTAATGCTTACCGTGGCCGTTAAATCGTGTGTTACGTGTTCTGTGACGCTGTAAATCTGCGAATAAACAGATAAATAGCTACTCCCATTTTCAAGTGAGTCTGGTAAGGTTGTCGTGTGCATTCTTTCTTCCCAGTTCAAATTACTATCTACTGATTTTGGTTGGGGGTCCTCACAAGATGCAAGGAAACATAATAGACTGCAAAGACATAATAGGGTTTTCATCTGCTCAACTTTAGAGCTATAAAAATACGTAAAGTTTAGTAGTTATTTAGGCCTTAAATTTAGGAGTACTTACCAATTGTTTTTATTCCGATTTGCTTTTTTCTCCGCAGCTTTCTTTTTACTGTGTAAACGTTTTTCAATAGAAGATCTACTTGGTTTTGTTCGTTTACGTTTTTTAGGTTCTTTTAGCGCATTTTCTAAAATAATAAGGAACCTTTTAATAACGAGTGCTTTATTTTTATGTTGGCTTCTGCTTTCATCACATTGCAGTTGTAAGACCTTTTCTTTGTTTATTTTATTTTTTAACTTTAAATAAATTCGTTCTTTATCAAGGGTATTTATACTGCTGGAGTTGGCCACATCAAAGAATAACTCAATTTTAGTAGCCACTTTGTTTACATGTTGGCCACCAGCACCGCTACTTCTAACTGCTTTAAAATGTAATTCTTGAATAATCTGTTCTTTATGAAGCATTAATCTTTAAGTCTTGCATTGATGGTTTCAAGTGCTACATTTAAGAACACTTCTTTTTCTGCCTCATAGGCATGAGGAGCGTTGAATAGAATAGGATCGGTCTCATTAAGTTGGGCTTCAATTAAATAATGAGAACCTTTAAAATACGAGTTTTTAACCCATACCTTTAAACCACTATTTTCAGAAATAATCAGTTCTGATGGATATACTAAAATAGATTTCTCAAGCGTAGCATAAGGTTTTAATAAAGATATAGGGATAAGGTTTACATCTCCAAATAAGGAAGCGGTATAGCTATTTTTGGGATGCATGTAGAGTGTTTCAGGATGTTCTTTTGCTAAAATTCTACCTTCTTTTAATACCATAACCTCATCTGCAAAAGATAAAATATCATGAGTGTCATGTGAGGCTACGATGCAAGTGATCTGTTCTGTTTTTAAATAGTTGAAAAGATTTCTTCGCAAACTATTTTTCCTAGAATTATCAATGTGACTGAAAGGCTCGTCTAATAAAAGAATTTCAGGTTTTTGGGCAAGAACTCTTGCTAGTGCTACTCTTTGCTGTTGGCCGCCACTTAAGAGTTTTACTTTTGTCTTAGCAAAAGCTGTCATCTCAATCATTTCTAAAAGCGCTGCAGTGCGCTCTTTAAGTTCTTGAGGGTAGAATACAGATAAATATTGACTCACATTTTCTTCTACCGATACATAGGGCATCAAATCAAAATCTTGAGAAAGGTATTTCATGAAGGTCTCTCCGGGAACCAATTTAAAGTCGGGACCTAAAATAGGATTATCGCCCCAAGAAATATTTCCATGAGTGGGTTGTAAAATACCATACAAAAGTTTTAACAAGGTACTCTTTCCGCATCCGCTTTCACCAATAATAGAAATATGGGCTCCTTTATCAGCGGTAAAACTAATATTAGAGATAATCTGATGTGAGGAATAAGAAAAAGTTAAGTCTTTTACGTGTAACATAGTGTATTCTATAGCAGACAAAATTAGAAATAAAAAATCCGTTTCAGTTAGAAACGGATTTTAATCTTAAATATTGAAAATGTATTACTCTTTAAATTCTTTCAAAACGGCTTGGTTTGGTAGCGTTTCAAACCCCATGTTAAACAAAGTGAAAGCTTGTAAGTCTACTTGCTCATTTATGATAGCCTCGGTAGATTTTCCAGCACCATGGCCTGCATTTACATCAATACGAATTAAAGTAGGATTGTCTCCTGCTTGTGCTTCTTGTAAAGCTGCGGCAAATTTAAAACTATGCGCAGGTACCACACGGTCATCATGATCACCAGTAGTAACTATGGTTGCTGGGTATGCTGTTCCAGCTTTTACATTGTGTACTGGAGAATATCCTTTTATGTATTCAAACATTTCTTTAGAATCTTCAGAAGTTCCATAATCATATGCCCAGCCAGCGCCAGAAGTAAATGTATGGTAACGTAGCATATCTAAAACACCAACAGCAGGCATTGCTACTTTCATTAAATCTGGTCTTTGGGTCATTACAGCTCCAACTAATAAACCTCCATTAGAGCCACCTTTAATAGCTAAATATTCTTTAGACGTATATTTTTTCTTTGTTAAGTATTCTGCGGCAGCAATAAAATCATCAAACACATTTTGCTTCTGTAATTTTGTGCCGGCATCATGCCATTTCTTACCATATTCTCCACCACCTCTTAGGTTAGGAACTGCATATACACCGCCTTGCTCCATCCAAACCGCATTAGAAATACTAAAGGATGGGGTTAGGCTCACATTGAATCCTCCATATCCGTATAGTATGGTTGGATTTTTGCCATTAAGTTCTAAACCTTTCTTATGGGTGATGATCATAGGAATTTTAGTACCATCTTTAGACGTATAAAATACTTGTTTTGATTCGTAATCTGACGGATTAAAGTCAATATTAGGTTTCCAGTATTGCGTATAGTCTCCTGTTTCTACATTGTATTTGTATAAAGAACCAGGTGTATTATAATTGGTGAAAGAAAAATAGAACTCTTTGTCTTCTTTTTTTCCGCCAAATCCTCCGGCAGAACCAACACCAGGGAGTTTAACTTCTCTAATTAGTTTGCCATCATAATCATACTGAAACACTTTAGAGATCGCATCCACCATATATTCCGCAAAAAAGTATCCACCGCCGGTATTAGGAGATAATACGTTTTCTGTTTCTGAGATAAAATCTACCCAATTTTCTGCAGCAGGATTTGTGGCGTCTACAGTAACTATTTTTTGATTAGGGGCGTCCATATTTGTCATAATATACAATTTGGAACCCTTGTTTTCTATGATATAACTATCGGTGTCAGTATGATCTAAAATAGTCACAAATTCAGCATCTACCTTGCTTAAGTCTTTCATTAAGAGCTTATTTCCTGAAGTAGATGTTCTAGGGTATACAAATAGGTATTGGCCATCTTCAGTAACGCTACCACTTATGTAACGGTGTTTTTGATCAGGAGTACCACCGTAAATTAAAATATCTTCTTTTTGAGGGGTTCCTAATTTATGATAGTATAATTTGTGCTGATCTGTTTTGGCAGATAATTCACTTCCTTTTGGCTTATCATAGCTAGAGTAGTAGAACCCGTCATTTTCTTTCCAGGAAATGCCACTAAATTTAATATCGACTAAGGTATCTTCAATAACTTCATTTTTGGCAGCGTCTAAGATAATTACTTTGCGCCAATCACTACCGCCTTCTGAAATAGAGTAAGCAGCCTTGCTGCCATCTTTAGAAAAGTCTAGACCTGCTAGAGAAGTTGTGCCATCCTTAGAAAAAGTATTTGGGTCTAAAAATACTTCAGCGTCTGTATCTTCTCCTTTTTTTCTATAGACGACATATTGGTTTTGTAGTCCGTCATTTTTATAGAAATATGTATATTCTCCTTCTTTGAATGGGGATCCTAATTTCTCATAATTCCAAAGCTTTTCTAAGCGCTTCTTTAAATCTGAACGAAAAGGAATGTGCTCTAAATAGCCGTACGTAACCTTGTTCTGAGCTTTTACCCAGTTTTCTGTTTCAGAACTTTTATCATCTTCCAACCATCGGTATGGATCTTTTATTGCTACACCAAAATAGGTGTCTACGCTATCTACTTTAGCTGTTGTTGGGTATTTCACAGTAATTTTTTCTTTTTTAGGTGTTGTTTCGCAACTGACTAGTAGTAAGGTAGTCGCTGCTAAGCTTGCTAGTTTTTTCATAGATTGTTTAATTAGTCACTCTAAAAATAGCATAAAAAAACCTTTGTAACGAGCTTGTTACAAAGGTTTTAACATTCTTTAAAGTTATGCGCTTACACTAAATTGTGCGCAACTAAGTATTCTCCAATTTGTACGGCATTTGTCGCAGCACCTTTTCTAAGGTTATCAGCAACAATCCACATGTTTAATGTATTTCGTTGGGTTTCATCTCTACGAATACGTCCTACAAACACATCATCTTTATCATGTGCATAGATAGGCATTGGGTAGGTGTTGGTGTCTGGATTATCTTGTACGATAACACCAGCGGTTTCACTTAATAATTTACGTACTTCTGTTAAATCAAAATCGTTTTCAAATTGAACGTTTACCGATTCTGAATGACCACCAGCTGTTGGGATACGTACCGCAGTAGCGGTAATTGAAAAAGTACGGTCATCAAATATTTTTTGAGGTTCACGTGCTAACTTCATTTCTTCCTTAGTATATCCATTTTCTAAGAAAACATCACAATGGGGTAACGCATTTCTTCCAATAGGATAAGGGTAAGCCATTTCTCCCTGAATACCAGCTATTTCATTTTCTAATTGTTGAACCGCTTTTACGCCCGTTCCAGAAACAGATTGGTAGGTTGAAATTACCACACGTTTCATTTTATATTTTTTATGTAGCGGAGCTAAAACCATTACCAATTGTATGGTAGAGCAATTTGGATTTGCTATGATTTTATCTTCCTTAGTTAATTGGTCTGCGTTAATTTCTGGTACTACTAATTTTTTAGTAGGATCCATTCTCCATGCAGATGAGTTATCAATAACGGTAGTTCCTACTTCTGCAAATTTAGGAGCCCATTCTGTTGAGGTATCTCCACCAGCAGAAAATATTGCAATCTCTGGCTTTGCTGCTACAGCATCTGCTAAACCTATAACGGTATATTCTTTATTTTTATAGGTCATTTTCTTCCCTACGGAACGTTCAGAAGCTACTAATAATAATTCTGTAATAGGAAAATTACGTTCTGCTAATACTTTTAGCATTACTTCCCCTACCATGCCTGTTGCACCTACAACTGCTACTTTCATTGTTATAAATTTAGATGGCAAATGTAATTCAATACAATGTATCGGACAAAGAAATTAAAGATGAATAATTATAATTTAACAAAAAGTTATATTTGTAACAATTTTACATTATCTTTCAGCATATGGAAGCTAGGACATCTAAAAACCATAAATTTACGAAAACAAGCTCTTTAGTAGAATATATGAAGGTATGGATTATTGATGATGACCTAGTGTCACGATTTGCAACACAATATGGGGTACAACAAGCTTCGGCATTATGCAATATTGCTATTTTTGAAAGCGCAGGGGAAGTACTAGATTTAATTAGGGAAGACTCATTTACAGGAGACGACTTACCAGACATCTTATTGTTAGACCTGGTAATGCCGGAAATAAATGGGTGGCAATTTTTAGAAGAATTAGAAGTAACGGGTAAGACTAAAGATACTTTGCGTATTTATGTGTTGTCTGCTTTTACAAATTATAAGGATCGAATTTTGGCAAAGGATCATCCTTTAGTATACGGTTATTTTGATAAGCCTTTATCGCGAGTAAGTGCAGATGCTATTTTTAAAGCACTAGAATAACCTTTCTTTTCCATCAACTTAATTTATTGGAACAAAGAAAAACCGTCAAATACATTAGCGTAATGTACTTGACGGCTTAAGATTACTACTGTAGTGCAGCGGTATTACCCAATAATTGGATAATGAATATTATTTATTTTTTCAATAAATCTCTAATTTCAGCAAGAAGATCTTCTTGTGATGGTCCAGCAGGAGCTGCAGGAGCAGGAGGAGTTTTTGTTTTGTTGTAAGCTTTTACAATCAAGAACATAACGAAACCAACAATGATTAAATTAACGATAGTGTTAATCCAAGAACCGTAAGCAATAACAGCACCACCAGCTTCTCTTGCAGCTGCTAAGGTTGCGTAATCATTTCCGTCCATTGCAATGTGCATGTCCTCAAAATTCATTCCACCAGCAAAATATCCAATAAATGGCATAGCGATATCTTTAACAAATCCATTAATTACGGCTCCTAATGCGCCAGCCATAATTACTGCAACTGCAAATTCAATGACGTTACCCGTCATAATGAAATTCTTAAATTCTTTTAACATGATTTAGTGTTTTTAATTATTAGTTAATTTGTTTAATGTAGCGCAAGATACAAAAAATTTAAATCTTAAATAAATGTTAATGAATATTTTGTTATTCAATGATAACACGCTTTACCCTTTGAGAAATGCCGGTAAGTACTTCATAAGAAATAGTATTGGCTCCTTGGGCAAATTCTGTAGCTGTTGGTTTCTCACCAAAAACAATAACTTCATCTCCTTCATGGCAGCCAATAGCCGTAACATCTACCATAATCATATCCATGCAAGTGTTGCCAATAATAGGGGCATAGTGCCCATGAATACACACCACACCCTTGCCGTTTCCGTACTCTCTTCCAATACCATCTGCATGGCCTAGCGGTAGAGTGGCTGTTTTTATGGGGGAATTAGAAGTAAAAGCGCGGTTGTAGCCCACACTTTCATTAGCTTCTAGGTAATGTATCTGAGAGATGTTTGTTTTAAGGGTAACTATAGGAATAAAATTTTTATCTTCTATAGGGTCATTGCCAAAACCATAAAGACCAATGCCACTGCGTACCATATCAAAATGGGCTTCCGGGTAATTTATAATTCCAGAAGTATTGGCTAAATGTTTAAAAGGAATATAAGGTAAAGCAGCATCTATTTGCGTACAAATTTCATGGAAACTTTTAATCTGACTTAAGGTGAACTCCTTCTCGTTTATATCTTCGGAAGCAGCCAAATGTGAAAAAATAGACAACACTTTTATAGTAGAAGTTTCCGCTAGTTTACGGGTTATCTTAGAAATATCATGGGCGTTAAACCCCAATCTATTTAATCCGGTATTAAATTTTAAATGTACAGGATAATTTTTTTGTTGGTGGCGTTCAGCAGCAGTTATAAAGGCGGTTAATATTCTTTCAGAATAGATATTGGGTTCTAAGCACCGTTCAATAATAGTATCAAAACTCACAATTTGTGGGTGTAAAACTAAAATGGGAATTTTAATTCCTGCATTTCGGAGTGCTACCCCTTCTTCTGTATAGGCCACAGCAAGATAATCGGCACCTACTGTTACTAATTTTTGAGCAATAGCAACCGCGTCACTGCCATATGCATAGGCTTTAACGACTCCTAAAAATTTAGTTTTTGAACTGATTTTACTTTTTAAGTACCTGTAATTGTGTTCTAGTGCGTTTAAATTAATTTCTAGAACAGTTTCTTGAGCCTTAGCCATTAGAATTGGTATTATCTTTTACTTGCTCCACATCTATATCAATATCTTTTACTTTTTCACGGAGCATAGCCTTGTAATATGCGCCACGACTCAAGGGCTCATAAGCATCTATTTCTCCTAGTAGTACCAAATTATCATTGGTAGATTTTCTAAAGCTATAGTTGGCTAGGTTACCTGTACGCGTACATATTGCATGTACCTTAGTAACATATTCTGCCGTAGCCATTAAAGCGGGCATTGGACCAAAGGGGTTTCCTTTAAAATCCATATCAAGACCTGCGACTAAAACACGAATACCCTTGTTGGCCAAATCATTGCATACCGCAACAATTTCATCATCGAAAAACTGCGCTTCATCAATTCCAACAACATCACAGCCGTCTGCTAGCAAACGAATATTAGCAGCTGCCGGTACCGGAGTAGAGCGTATTTCATTAGCATCATGAGATACGACCATTTCCTCATGATAGCGTGTATCTACTTGAGGTTTAAAAATTTCAACTTTTTGCTTTGCAAATTGGGCTCTCTTTAGCCTTCGGATCAGTTCCTCTGTCTTACCAGAAAACATAGAACCGCAGATAACTTCGATCCAGCCAAATTGTTCTTTAGGGTTTACAGTATTTTCGAGAAACATTTTGTAATTTTAGACGAAAGTTATACGTTATTCGTTTTATTAAAACGAAGCCATAAAATTACTAAACAAACACGGTCTTTTATAATAGATTAGAATAAAAAGTTTTGACAGATGAAAAAACAGCTGAAAAAGAAATTGGTTAAAATTGCTACAAATATTATTACTGCTGATGACATTAGTGATATTACTGAAATGTATGCTGCATCAAAAGAGTTGTATGAAAAGCTAGCTGTACTTAAATTTATTGAAGAGGAGCTAAATGATATAGAGATAGATGTTTCTAAAAATGCAATTGCAGCTAAATTTGAGGAATTAGCAAATGCCGTTATGCATGAAAATAAACACGTTCCAGAAAGCAATCCGCATCAAGAAGATATCATTATTCCAGGAATGGATACCATTAAGGATATGGTTTCTGAAATGCCTATGAGTGCAGAAGCAGAAGACGTATTCGCAGATTTTATGGCAAAACCTGCATTAATGAAGAATGATAAGGAGCTTTTTATGCCTGTAGAAACAGAACAAAAAGTGAATGAAGAGGTAAAGAAATCTGTAAATGAAACTTTTCAGAAAGAAATAAAAGTAGGTCTCAATGATCGTTTAGCTTTTGTAAAGCACCTTTTCAATAATAATATGGAAGATTATAACCGTGTTATTTCACAGTTAAATACGATTGCTACAGAAGAACGCTCTATTGCTTTTATCGTAAATATGGTGAAACCAGATTATAACCATTGGGCAGGCAAAGAGGAATATGAAAATAGATTCATGGAATTAATAGCACGCAAATTTTCTTAAACATTAATTTGTAAGCAAGCGCAATAAAGGCTGACTTATAGCATAACTTATTCTATATATCAGCCTTTTATTATGAAATACCTTAAAATTCTCTACTGGATTGGAACTGCATTATTAACTGCAATTATGCTATTTTCCATTCAAATGTACTTGTTAAATACAGCAGCAATACAAGGTGCATTTGTAGCCTTAGGATACCCTGCTTACTTGGTGTATCCCTTAGCTTTTGCTAAGATCTTGGGTTTAATTGCTATCCTTGGTAATTTTAATACATCTTTAAAACAATGGGCATATGCAGGCTTTTTCTTTAATATCAGTTTAGCCTTTTTTGCACACATAGCAGCTAATGATGGGCAATATTTATTTGCGCTATTAGCCTTTATAGGATTAATAATTTCTTATTTTGCGGGTAAAAAGGCAAGGCCGTAATTTTACCCAATGGGAAAACTCTATATTGTACCAACACCAATAGGAAATTTAGAAGACATTACACTAAGAGCCATACGTATATTAAAAGAAGCAGATTTAATTCTAGCGGAAGACACACGTACGAGTGGTAAACTATTGCATCATCTTGAAATCTCAACGCATATGCAGAGTCACCATATGCATAACGAGCATAAGACGGTAGATGCCATTGTGAAACGTATGCAAGCAGGAGATATTATTGCTTTAATTTCTGATGCCGGTACGCCAGCAATTTCAGATCCAGGGTTTTTGTTAACTAGAGCTTGTGTAGAGCATCATATAGAGGTAGATTGTCTTCCCGGAGCTACGGCTTTTGTTCCTGCATTAGTAAATAGCGGATTGCCTAATGATAAGTTTGTTTTCGAAGGGTTTCTACCTGTCAAAAAAGGAAGACAAACAAGGTTATTGCTGCTCGCAGAAGAACCAAGAACTATTATATTTTATGAGTCACCACATAAGCTTGTGAAAACACTTGGAAATTTTGTAGAATATTTTGGTGCAGATCGGCAAGTTTCTGTTTCTAGAGAATTAACCAAATTGTATGAAGAAACAATACGTGGCACGGCAGAAGAAGTATTAAAGCATTATACAGATAAGCCGCCTAAAGGAGAGATCGTGATTGTCGTTGCCGGTAAAACCAAACAAAAATGAAGATAGCAGAGTTTAAAAGTAAATTAGAAAATACCCCTAAAGAAATTGAATTTTCTGAAACGATGGCTGTTATAGAGGAGCATTATAATTTTTCTCCGACAGCATTCACCAACGGAACATTGAAAAATGCTGCAGGTGAAAATTCAGGATCGTGTAAATTATTTGCTTTTGCAGTAGATCAAGAATTGACCAAGGAACAGACTTTAGCTGCTTTTGGGGCTTTTTATTTCAAAGATGTTTTGAATGATATAGAAGGAAACGGACATCAGAATATTCGAAATTTTATGGCGACAGGTTTTGAAGGATTACATTTTGATGGTGTGGCTTTACTCCAGAAGTAATGGCTATGAAAATCCCGTCTTATAAAATACTGTTTGCGATTACGCTACTAGCCTTTTTTGTGTCATGCACAGATAAGGTAAAAGAAACAGTGACTAAAAAGAGTGAAATGTTACCTAATGGGATGCATCTTACGATTGAAAAAACAGACATTAAAAAAACCTCTTTTGGGATATTCACCAATCATAACTACGGAACTTCTCATAGGTTTAAATACCGCGTTGCTGTAGATCAGGGAAGTATAGAATGGGATTTTGGTGTAGGGGAGCCAAAACACTTTCTTTTTTGTGACAAAGGGATCTATATTCATTACTTAAATGAAAATAGTTATACCGAAGAAGCTAGAGATACTATCAATGATACGATTGAAGAAGTACGAGTTACAAAAATTGAAAGTCAATACCAGAAATATATAGATGAACGGTATTTATTCAAATTATTTGGAGATGCTTACTGGGTAGATGTTACAGAAGAAGAATATGCTAGAAACAAATCACTATGTTCTGAACAGGCCATACCAAACGACAATGAATTGACAATTGATGCTGTTGAATAGTTTGAGCTTAAAAATAAACCCCACCAATTGGAAGGGCTTGATTTTTAATTTTTTATAGTCATCGGTTCTCGATACTATTTTTGTTTTATAACGCTGCACAAAAATCATTGGAACTGACGCTATGCTGTCTTGATTTTTAATCTGAATACTATTGTCACTTCGAGTGAATTTTAAGCTTTTTTGCTTTAGATTAGTATCGAGAAGTATTCGTGTTCCTAGCGTTTGTCCATATTATCTTTTTACACGGAGCCATTCAAAAATCACTGGAACTCATATTTTTGAAATTACCATCAACTAATATTTAGATCCGTCGTGTTTGCCTTTCTCCCACCCCGTTTTTCCTAAATATTGGTCCGCACTTTCAACCGCACCATTTTCTATAGTGGTTCCCATAGAGTCATTCCATCTATTTAAATAGCCAAAAAGAGAAATGACACCTAGCATCTCTACAATTTCACCTTCATTCCAATACTGGTATAAACGTTCTTTTATTTCGGCATCCACACCATTTGGTACTTGAGACGCTTGCAATGAAAAATCTAGCGCAGCACGTTCTGCCTCAGAGAAAGCAGCATGAGTTCTGTATTCCCAAATATTATCTAATTGCTCTTGCTCTGCTCCGTAGCGTTCTGCGGCTCTAATGGCATGTGCTTGGCAATAGCGGCATCCTGTGGCATTACTACTTACCCAAGCAATCATACGTTTTAAGGCAGAGGTAACTCTACCTTCATTAGCCATAACAGCTTTGTTCAAATTAATAAATGCTTTAGAAATTGCAGGTCTGTGCTGCATGGTTAACACAGAATTTGGGCAGAAGCCCAAGGTTTCATTAAAGAATTCTGCTAATTCTTTGGTTTCTTTATCGTGATTCGGATCTAAAGGTTGTACTAAGGCCATATCGTTCTTAATTTATATTCTTTTATCGTATTTTTGAGTAATCAAATCCCTTACAAGAAACGAAAAATTATGAGCACAACAAATCATATATCAACCAAATGGTTGGGCAACATGACCTTTGAAAGTAATAACCCTTCTGGGAATAGTTTAAAAATAGATATTGCTAAAGAAGATGGTGGTGATGGAAATGGGTACAGGCCTAAAGCTTTAATGCTTTCTTCTCTTGCAGGATGTTCAGGATTGGATGTAGCAGCATTAATCAAAAAAATGAAATTAGACGTAGAAGAATTTCATATTGAAACCATTGCAAATTTGACGGATGAGCACCCAAAGTTTTACGATAAAGTTGCGGTAGAATATCATTTTCATGGCGCTAATCTTAAAGAAGATAAATTGCAAAGAGCAGTAGATTTATCCGTAGAAAAATATTGTGGCGTAATGGAAATGTTTCGTCAGTTTGCTGAGGTCGAAATAAATACGTTTTTCCATAATAAATAAGGGTATTCAAGTTCAAGTATCAAATTCAATATCAAGGCTGAAGACTAAAGTTTAAGTTTATTTTTTAAAGGATATGGAAAATAAAAAATATAATTTATAGGATAGACTGGTGGCTTTTGCGGGAGATATTATTTTATTCTGCAAAGACTTGCCAAATGATATGACTGGAGAGTATTATGGGAATCAATTACTGAGGTCTGCAGGTAGTTCTGCTCTTAATTTTGGAGAAGCTCAGGGAGCTAGTTCGGTTAAAGATTCTATTCATAAGGCAAGTATTTGTTTAAAAGAATTGAAAGAGTCTAGAGTAAACCTGAAGATTTTGAATAAGGTTTTTTATGGTGATGAAAGTATACGTTTGAATCTATTAGAAGAAGTAGAACAACTAATAAAAATTATTGCAACAATTATTAAAAATAAGAAAAATCAGTGACTTTAAGTTTTTTGAACTTAAACTTGATACTTGAACTTGATATATGCGCTGGACGATTAAAGCCAAACCCGAAGAAGAAAAAATTAAGGAACTTGCCAGTGCTTTAAACGTAGAAGATCTCGTAGCGCAATTGTTATTGCAACGCGGCATTTCTACTTTTGAAGAAGCAAAATTGTTTTTCAGACCTCAGTTATCAGACCTACATGATCCTTTTTTGATGAAGGATATGGATATTGCGGTAGCGCGTATAGAAACGGCAATTAATGAAGGAGAGAATATTCTGGTTTTTGGCGATTATGATGTAGATGGTACTACAGCGGTAGCCTTAATGTCTTCGTATTTATTATCTTTTTATCCTAATGTGGCTACCTATATTCCAGATAGATATGCAGAAGGTTACGGCGTATCTTATAAAGGAATTGATTTTGCAGAGGATAATAACTTCTCTTTAATAATTGCCTTAGATTGCGGGGTAAAAGCGGTAGATAAAGTGGCTTATGCCAAAGAAAAGGGCGTAGATTTTATTATTTGCGACCACCATAGACCTGGTGATACCTTGCCAGATGCTGTTGCTATTTTGGATCCTAAGAGAAGTGATTGTACGTATCCGTATGATGAACTCTGCGGGTGTGGGGTAGGTTTTAAATTGATACAAGCTTTGGGTTCTAGGCAAGGAGAAACCATTCAAGATTTAATTCCTTATTTAGATTTAGTAGCTACCGCTATTGGTGCAGATATTGTGCCTATTACGGGTGAAAATAGAGTGCTTGCCTATTATGGGTTAAAAGTAATAAACTCAGACCCAAGAGCTGGTTTCAAGGCAATTATCAATCAGATTAAAAAATCCGTATTAACCATTACCGATGTTGTTTTTGTCATTGCCCCACGGATTAATGCAGCGGGGAGAATGAAGCATGGGCAACATGCTGTTAATTTATTGACGGAAACTAATGAAGCCCAAGCTGAAAAGTTTGCGGGTGAGATAGAGAAATACAATATTGATCGGAGAGGTTTAGATCAAGAAATAACCAAAGAGGCACTTACTCAGATTATTGAAAATAAAGAGGAAGAAGGTTTTACGTCTGTGGTGTATAAAGAAACATGGCACAAAGGAGTAATCGGTATTGTAGCTTCTAGACTTACGGAAACCTATTATAGACCAACTTTAGTGTTCACAAAAAGTGGCAATAAATTGGCGGCTTCCGCACGTTCTGTAAAAGGCTTTGACGTGTATAATGCACTCGAAGGTTGTGCAGATTATATAGAACAGTTCGGGGGACACAAATATGCAGCGGGACTTACTTTACTAGAGGACCAGTACAATAATTTTAAACATCAGTTTGAAAAAGTAGTTTCAGAAACCATAGATCCTAATTTGTTGATTCCTGAGATTGCAGTAGATATGCAAATTGAAATTAAAGACATTACACCTAAGTTAATGCGGATTATAAAACAGTTTGAACCTTTTGGACCGGAGAATATGACGCCTGTGTTTATGGCGGAAAATATTCAAGATTCTGGGTATGCAAAGGGCGTAGGTGAAGAAGGGAAACATTTAAAATTTTCGGTTACCCAAAATGGCTATGGCCCTATTGGGGGAATAGGTTTTAATTTAGGCGATAAATTACCCATGTTAACAGGTAGAAAACCTTTTAGCGCTGTTTTTTCTATTGATGAGAATGAATGGCAAGGTAATGTGAGTTTGCAATTAAAATTAAGAGATATTAAATAAGATGGAAAAAATTAAAAAAATCTTAGAAGGAAAATCTAAAAATGAACTTCTAGTTATTGCTAAAAAAAGCGGGACTAAAAGGTACTCTAGTTTATCTAAAGAAAAATTGATAAATAAGCTGCTAAATGATAAGCAAAACCATGCGAATTTAAATAATCAAATTGGCTTAAAATCAAGAAGTTTATTTACAAATACTTGGTTTCAAGGATTAATCTTTTTGATATTATCTTTCTTAGTTGCATGCTATTTCTTTCAAAACTCTGCTTCAAAGGAAGATTTAAACAATGTAATTGAAATAGTGGATAAAAATGAGTTATATATACGAGAAATTGAATTTTTAGGAAAGTATAAGAAAAAATTTTTAGAAAGTGAAATGAATTTCCAATATAAACTTTTTGGAGAAAAAGGTGGGAATATAACAACAATAGATGAGCTTAAAAGCCCAAATGCTAAGTCCAATTATACAAGTAACATTCAATTGAATTTTGATGAAAATGTTATAAATGTTGATATTTCAATAAATGAATTAAATTTTGACGCAAGAACTACTCTTGATAATAGCGTGTTAAAGCAGAAATTTCCCTTAATTGAAGACAAATTTTATATTTTTCGTACGTTTAAATTTAATGGTAATGTTATGAAGTTTGTTTTATTGAAGGCTGATAGGGAGCAACCGGTTTACGCTATAGGGATTGGGGCAGAATAAATGTTTTTTGAAAATCTTAAAGATATTGGTTTTATTCAATATGTTTATAATTGCTGGATTTATCTTTGTGTTTTAATACCTTTACCACTTACTTTTTTGAATGCTTCGCTATGGATCCGTATGCTGCTTTACGCTATAAAGAGTTCAATATATTTTTACTAGTCCGTTTTGCCATGGTTTTTGCCTGGTCTATGCAATTTATTGTAATAGAATGGCAAGTGTATACCTTAACTAAAGATCCGTTATCCTTGGGGATTATTGGCTTAATGGAGGTTATTCCTGCAGTTTCTATGGCGCTTTTTGCTGGGCATATTGTAGACCAGAAAGAAAAACGAAATCTGTTGATGCTTTGTATTCTGGGGTTTTCTGTTATTAGTTTTGGGCTGTTTGTGATTAGTATCCCTTCTGTGATCGTTGATTTAGATACCAAAACTATTTTATATACCATATATGGCTTAGTATTTTTAGGGGGTATTGTGCGTTCTTTTATTGGTCCCACTATTTTTTCATTAATCGCCCTAATTGTTCCTAAAAAAATATATCCCAATGCTGCGACATGGAGCAGTTCTACCTGGCAAATGGCGTCTGTTTTAGGCCCAGCGTTGGCAGGGTTCTCTATCAGTTATATTGGTGTGCATTGGTCCATGTGCTTGATCTTTGGTTTTTCTATAATGGCATTAATAGCACTTTTCAAAATTGAGCGTAAGCCTATTCTAAATCCGAAAATAGGAGAGCCAATTTTTCAGAGTTTAAGTGAAGGTTTAAAATTTGTATTTACGAATAAAGCCATTTTAGGGGCATTAACACTAGACATGATCGCCGTTTTATTCGGAGGTGCCGTGGCGCTATTGTCTGTCTTTGCACAAGATATTTTACATGTGGGCGCAGAAGGTTTCGGGATTTTAAGAGCAGCTCCAGCAGTAGGTGCGGCAATTACTATGCTTGGCTCTACCCGATTTCCTATTCATAAAAATGCTGGGAAAAAATTACTCTTGGCGGTATTTGGTTTTGGTCTTTGTATGATTGTTTTTGGATGGTCTGTATATTTTTGGGTATCTGTTGCGGCCTTATTTTTAAGTGGAGCGCTAGACGGAATCTCCATGGTCGTACGCCAAACTATTTTACAATTAAAAACTCCAGACCATATGCGAGGGCGTGTGGCATCTGTAAATTCTATTTTTGTAGGTTCTTCTAATGAATTAGGTGCTTTTGAAAGCGGCGTAACTGCAAAATTAATGGGCACGGCTACTGCTGTAATTTTTGGAGGTATTATGACCATAACTACAGTAGGGATAACTGCTCTTGCTTTTCCTAAATTTAGAAAGCTAGACCTTCAGAAAGATGTTGAGGAACATGAGGCAGAAGATTAAATACTTTAGCTTTTGAGTACAATAAAAGCCCAATGAAGGGCCTTTTTGTCTGTAGGTAATTTAAGATTCGGGGAGAACACTTATTTTTTAGTAGGTTGATTTTTTCGATTTGGGATCAATAACTCAACTTTAATAACAGGGTAAAGATAGTATGGTAGTTCGGTTTTTTATAATTTATGTTGTGAACTCATAAATAGTAGTTGTAGGAAAAGGATTACATGTTGTTTGATGTTTATTTTAGGCAAATGTTCTTCTAATAATTTTAAAAGGGTATGCATAAGGGATAAATATTTTTTTAGGAATGGCTTCTATAATGACTGAGTTTGGGCAATAAAAAAAGCCCAATGAAGGGCTATTTTTTGCTGTAGGTAATTTAAGATTCGGGGGAATACTTATTTTTTAGTAGAGTAATTTTTTCGGTTACGTTATTCAACATAATAACAAGGTAAAGATATCGTAGGAGAGTATTTTTTTCTAATTTATGTTGTGAACTAGCTCAAAAAACGTTGTAAGAAAGAGCTTACTGTTGTTTGGGCGATAATAAAGGAAGTGCAGATTTATTTTGAAGTAGGGCTATACGTTTTCAGAATCATTTCTTTACCATCAAAAACTCCGTAAGTATAATAACCAATCCAGTCTCCAAGGTTTATATATTTAGATTTGTCGGTTAAGGTAATATCTAAAGGCAAATGTCTGTGGCCAAATACGAAGTAATCATAATGGTCTTGTTCTAGTTTGCGTTTGGCATATTGTACAAGCCATTCCTTCTCTTCTCCTAAGAACTTAGCATCGTCATCACCAGAAATCAGCTTGTTTTTTACCGATAGGTATTGTGCTAAACGTACGCCTAAATCTGGATGTAACCATCTAAAGAGCCATTTAGAAAACGGATTGGTAAATACTTTTTTCATTCGCTTGTATCCTTTATCACCAGGACCTAAACCATCTCCATGACCAATAAAAAATGACGTGTCGTTAAAGGTAAACTGTTGGGGTAAATGAAAAACAGGAATGCCTAATTCTTCTTCAAAGTAACCATTCATCCAAAGGTCATGATTGCCTACAAAGTAATAAATAGGAATTCCGGAGTCTGCAATTTCAGCTAATTTTCCTAAAGTTCTAGTGAAGCCTTTTGGAACCACTGTTTTATATTCCATCCAAAAGTCAAACATATCTCCTAATAAAAAGATAGCAGCAGCATCTGTTTTGATTTCATCCAACCAAGCCACAAATTTTTTCTCTCTTGGATAGCTGTGTTCCATAGTGGGAGCACCTAGGTGATTATCACTAGCAAAGTATACTTTCTTACCTTCTGGAACTTTTAAGGATTGCATCTATTAGAGACTATTAAGGAGATTAATTATCACTAGCATACCACTCTGCAAAAGAGGTATCTGTTTCTTGTAGTCTTAACGAATGTAATTGAATGTTTTCTGGTAGTCTTGATATAATACGTGCAGAAAAATCAATTACCATATTCTCACTTGTAGGTTGGTAATTTGCTAAAATTACCATGTGACCGCGGTCTGTAAGCTCTTTCGCTAATTCTACATGAGGTGTATTTTTATTAAATACGGTAGCATGATCAAACTGATCTACGATTTCTTCTTTGACAATCTTTTTTAAATCACCAAAATCTATCACCATGCCTAATTTTACATGCGAGGTATCTGTAATAGGCCTGCCAATTACCGTAACAGAAAGTTTATAACTGTGGCCATGTACATTTCTACATTTACCGTCATACCCATAAAGGGCGTGACCGGTTTCAAAATTAAATTGCTTGGTGATTCTGATATTACTCATAATGATAGCTTAAACAAAATGCTTAAATAAGCTGCAAAAGTATTGATTTATATGGAGTAATTTTAAAAAACACCAATCTTAAATAAAAGGTTTGCAGTTTAGATTTGGCGCTAGTTGTTATTGCTACTCAATAGCAAGAGCATCTTTATGGCAGAACTTTATGGAAAAAGGCACTTTTTAAGGCGGTTACTTTCTTTTAAATTTTTTATTATTTCTGTATTTATTGAAAAAATAGATAGCACCAACAATTAATAATAACAAGGCAAAAAATGTACTGCCGTTTAAAAACTCAAGTATTTTCATGATAACTAATAATAGGATAAAAGAAGAGAACGATTATTTTTTAGAGATATTATTTTTTAAATTTTTCTAAAGTGTTTTTTGTAAATTCAGACAAGGCTAACTTTCCTGTGATTGCAGCTCTTTCAGGTAATAAATCATCCCAATGGTCTGTGTTTTTCCAGAGCACTTTTTTCCAATCTTCCAAGGCTTGTGGATTGTATTGCGATAGACTATTGGTATAAAAATCTAACTCCTTGTCTAACTCAGAAATAGAATCATACACCTTGGCAAATAAGCCTTTCTCTTTAGCCCAATACGCATTTTTCCATTCTGTGGGATTCAATGATAATTCAGACAAAGCGGCTGTTCCCAGCTTACGTTCTACGGCTGGTTCAATCACAAAAGGAGCTATGCCAATAGTAAGCTCAGATAAACGAATAGAAGCGCTTTCTGTAGCGTAAACAATATCACACGCGGCTGCTAGACCAACACCACCGCCTACGGTTTTACCTTGTACGCGTCCAACAATTACTTTGCTACACGTACGCATGGCATTGATGACTTTTGCAAAGCCATTAAAAAAAACTTTTCCTTCTTCCAGCGTAGAGACGGCTACCAATTCATCAAAAGATGCGCCGGCACAAAAAGTACTATCGCCTTCAGATTTAAGAATAATTACGGTAACCTCTTTATTCGCTGAAAGATTAGAGAACTCGCTTGCTAGCCGATCTAGCAATTCACTTACAAAGGAGTTGCTTGCTGGATGGCCAAACTCTATGGTAGCCACCTTGTTTTCTATTTTCGTATAAAGACTTCCGTTAGGTCTTGTAGTAGCCATATATTGTAATTTATATCAAAAGTAATTAAAAAATAAGAGAGCCTAAGACGCATCACACAGTTCTAAGCGGCATAAATTTTCTTTTAAACTCGATCACCAAGGCACCACCACGGATAAACATCCAGAGGGTAAATGCGATCCAAATACCTTGGAGTTCTAAACCAAAATACTTCCCGATAAATAAAGCGGGAATAAAACCTAGAAAAGTGGCAGCTAATAAAGTATTTCTTAAATATTTCATTTCCCCTAACCCTTTAAATAATCCGTCAAATATAAATGCAATACTATTTATAGGCTGCCCTAGAATTACAATAAAAAAGATACCATAAAAAGCGTTTAGTACCGGAATGTCATTGGAGAAAAAGGTTCCAATCGGGGTGTAAAAAATAAAGCCTAAGGTCATAAGCAATAGGCTGACAAGTACACCATATATCATAATTTTTTTTGCCAATAAAAAGAGGCCGTCATAGTCTTTACTCCCCAATAGTTTTCCTCCCATAATATTACCTGCAGCAGCATAGCCATCAATGAAAAAAGCAGAGAAAAGCCATAGATTTATGGCAATGGTATGCGCGCCAATATACTTATCGCCAAGTGCTGTGGCCTCTCTAACAGCTAATATTAATGCAATATTAAGTGCTAAGGCTCTTACAAATAAGTTTAAACTCATGATGATGAGTCGGCCTAACTCTGGATGTAAAGGAAGTTCAGGTTTTAAGCGAATGGTTGTTTTTGTAAGGAGTAAAATAAAAGCCATAATGGCCATAACTGCTTGTGCAATTAAACTTGCCCATGCTGCGCCCTCTAAATACATAGGCTCTAAAATGCCTGTAATTCCGTAAACAAAAATATAATCAAGAAATACATTGAGAACTGCACCCACAATAGCAATGAGCATGGGGTAAAATGTATTTTGTAATCCTCTGAAAATACCCATTACGGCAAAGGTGAAGAGGGTTAGTGGAAAGCCCCAAACTCTAATAGAATAATAGGAAATACAGTACTCCAAAATTTTCCCTGTAGCGTTTAAGAATCTAAAGATATCGTCTACAATAAAGATGGTTGATAGTAAAATTAAAATACTCAGCCCAATATTTAAATAGATGGCTTGTGCGGGTAACGATTTTATTGCTTCTTTTTTTCCGGCCCCTACATATTGAGAAATTATGGCAGAAATAGCACTTCGGGTTTGTCCTAAAATCCAAATTAACATGGATAAAAAAGAACCTACAATACCTGCCGCAGCCAAAGACTCTATACCTTCTACCTCAATATTGCCAACAATAGCAGTATCCGTAATAGAAAGTAAGGGCTCTGCAATGCCCGCAATAGTTGCCGGAATTGCCAGTTTATTTATATCTTTAAAAGTGATGGTATTCTTCAAGTAAAAAGGAATTTATAGTACAAGCTCGTAACAATGAAAAGGATGTATACTTTGTTTAGGAAAGTAGATATCGCCTAGTTTTTTATAGCCTCTAACTTCGTAAAATTTTTGATTTCTTTTATTTTGGCTAAAGGTATCTAATCTTACACTGCTATAATTTTTTTGCTTGGCGTAATTTTCAGCAAAAGTCATCATTTTTTGAGCATAGCCCTTTCCTTGGTTCTCGGGATGCACAGAAAGTCTGTGAATATAGATGTTGTTTTTATTTTCTGTGAGCCATTTTATGGGCTGGTATTCCTGATCCATATGGGTAGAAATAACAATAGTGCCTATAATTTTAGAATTTTCTTCTAAGACATACAATTCATTTTGGTCTATGTCGTTCTCAAAAGCGTCTTTTGATGGGTAATGTTCATTCCATTGATGAATACCGTTATCAGACATATTTAAAGCACAGGCTCTAGTAATTTTAAGAATATCGGGAATTTCTAATATCTTTGCGCGACGCATTTTTTTAGTATATTTCTTTATTATTTGTAAATTTAAAAGATATAAAATAAAAGCGTAGTGCATTTTTTGAAATCAATTTATTGCGATTGCTTTTTGTTTCAACTAAAAAAAATATAGACTACTAAAACAAACAATTTCTACACATGAAAAATATATTAGTTCCGATTGGTACCTCACCAGATTCTCATGAAACTTTACAATACGCAGTAGATTTTGCGACTCAGTTTTCTTCTGAAATTTATGTAATGGAAGTATTTAGTGTGTCTGCTAACGCTGGTACATTAAGTAACGTTTCTGGCAAAATTACTGAAAATAGTATTGAGCGTTTAAAAGAAATAATTGAGAAAGTCGATGCTAAAGATATTGTCATTAAGATTGCAACCTACAATGGAGGTATTGTTAGTGGCGTAAAAGATATTGATAAGGAATTAGGAATAGATCTAATTATTATTTCTCCTAAAAGTAATGATATAAAAGAAGGGTTGTTCTTAGGGAATACTTCTGGTAAAATTGTAAAGCAAACAAATATTCCTAGTTTAATTGTACCTAAAGGAAGTGTGTTTGCACCTTATAAAACAATTCTTACCGCATTTAAATCAGGGGTGTTAAAACGCAATAGAATTTTAGTGCCATTAATTCAGATTAAAAAGAAATTTAGCTCTGTAGTGAATCTTTTATTGGTAAAAACACCGGGATATACAGATGCAGATTTAAAAATCAATACCGCTTTAATGGATATCAGCTCTCAGCTTACCTTAACCGAAAATGCCACTACTTATTTAGGAGTATTGGAGCATTTTCAAGCGCAGCACCCAGATCTATTGTGTGTTTTTAGAAGAAGAAGAGGCTTCTTCAAAACCTTATGGGAAAAGAATACCATATCAAAAGAAGAGTTTTATTCTCCGGTTCCTGTTTTAGTTTTAAGCGTAAAGAAAGATTAATTTTTCATTTTGATTCACAAATAAAATAGACGTTCTTTGAAGGGTCTATTCGGGGGATTAGCTCAGCTGGCTAGAGCGCTTGCCTGGCAGGCAAGAGGTCACCGGTTCGACTCCGGTATTCTCCACAAACCATCACGAACAGTGATGGTTTTTTATTTTTGTAGCACTTCTCGTGCATCCTGATGCTTCATGGGTTTAATTTGTTATTTTTGTTAGGGGAGGCATTAATAGCATATGAGAAGACATTTAGGAATCACAATTTTACTTTTAGCCTGTTCAATTTCATGCAATCAAATAGAAAAAAAACCTATTGATTCGGTAAATGAGATGAATGTTGTTACCACTCCTTCTAGTTTATATACAGATTTAGAGGGTAATCCTATTTCTTTAAATGATTATAAAGGCAAGAAAATATTGCTGAATTTTTGGGCAACATGGTGTAGGCCTTGTGTTGAGGAAATGCCTTCTTTAGAGCGCGCCATGGCATTATTGAAAGAAGACAACTATGTCTTTCTTTTAGCTACCGATGAGCCCATCGAAACCATAAACAATTTTAAAGCTCACACGAATGTTAAACTTAATTTTATACGTTACACTGGTGCCCTATCGCAATTAAAAATTTATGCGTTACCAGCCACATTCATTTATAATGAGCAAGGAAAGGAAGTCTCAGTAATTAGGGGTGCATCTGAGTGGGATGCTCCCGAAATGATTTTGAAACTAAAGAATAGCAATTAAATGAAGTCTATAAATTTCATAACCGTAAGCATAGTTTTAGTATTATTTGTCTCATGTACGTCTAAAAAGAAAGAGCAAGTACCCTCAGAAAAAAATGCAGTGTTGGTACATTCTTTGGCATTTCCTGGCGGCACAGAAACATCATTACCGCATTTATTTTCAAACACGGAGCAAACCATACTCTCTTGGGTAAAAGGGGTCAATGATTCTGTAGCGCAGTTAAATTACTCCTATTTAAAAGAGGGGAATTGGGAGCAGCCTAAGGAAATTATAACAGGTACGGATTGGTTTGTAAATTGGGCAGATTATCCAAGCATTACAGAGAATAATGGAAACTTACTTGCACATTACCTTAAAAAATCTTCTAAAGAAACTTTTGCATATGACATCAAATTAAATGTTTTACCCAAGGATGCCTTAAAATGGGAAACGCAAAAGGAATTACATACCGATAATACAAAAACAGAACACGGTTTTGTTACGGCTTTGCCTTATCAAGAGGATTCATTTTTTATCACTTGGCTAGACGGGAGAAATACGATGTCTGATGCCACTGAGGCGCATGCGGATCACGGAGGTACTATGTCTATTAGAGCTGCTGAGGTTTCTTCTGAAGGTACCGTCAGTGAAGAGGTGCTTTTAGATCCTAAAACCTGTAGCTGTTGTCAAACGACAGCCGCAATTACGGCTAATGGCCCTATTGTTTTATACCGAGACCGTACGGATGAGGAAATTAGAGATATTGCCATTACAAGACGCGTAGATGGGAAATGGACGACTCCTAAATTTATTCATAAGGATGGATGGGAGATAAAAGGCTGTCCTGTTAACGGACCAAAGGTAGATGCTATTGAAAATAATATTGTAGTAGCTTGGTTTACGGCGGTAAATGGGGAACCAAAAGTGCAGTTGATTTTTTCTGAAAATGGAGGTGAAGATTTTTTAGAACCTATTTTAATAAGCAATAAGGAAACTTTGGGTAGGGTAGATGTTGAAATGCTAAACCCTGATACTGCTATTGTAAGTTGGATGGAAACAATTGCGAAAACTACCTACTTAAAAGCAATGAAAGTAACTAAAGATGGCATAAAATCTACGCCAATTTCTATTAGTGTGTTGGGCGACTCTCGAAATACCGGGTTTCCACAAATGGAAAGAGTAGGCGACAAAATGTATTTTGCATGGACTGTTCATGATGCTAAAATATCAAGTATAAAAACAGCAAGTGTAGCCTTAGATTTATTCTAATAAACGATGCTTAAAGAGTATAAATAAATAGCGGAGCTTTGCTCCGCTATTTTCATTTTTAACTAAAATAGATAGCAATAAGCTATAGTTGGTGCTATTTCTGCAGCTTCAATTTCACTTAGAAACTTAATTTAAATTAGCTAGGTTTATTCCAGTATTGATATGGTCTGTTTCAGGGCTATTACTAGCGGCCCTGTTCTATTGTAATTGCCGACGCCTTGGGCTTCTAGAGCAAATTCGCGCCTACTTTCTTCTACAATTTGTCCTTTAGGTGCGATACCTGTTTTTTGTTGTTTTTTTGTTCTAATTTGTAATCTTAGGAACCATTTACGGGCAGTTAGATAAAGATCCTCATTTAATATATCCAGTGGTAATGATGCTGCTTACCAACATTATCTCTATTGCATTTGCAATCTTTGCTACTAGGCCAGAATTAAAACACGGGGAGAAGCATACCAACAACTTATTGTTTTATGGGAATTTCAATACCATGAATGAAGAAGAGTATGTAACCCAGATGACGGGTTTAATGTACAAAGGAGATGAGTTGTATGAAACTATTGCAAAAGATGCCTATTATCTTGGTAAAACGATAGATAGAAAATTTAGGCTTCTTCGTAAATCTTTTCATGTTTTTTTAGTCGGGATTATTCTTTCGGTGATAGCTTTTCTTATGTGTCATTTATTGTTTGCCTCGATGGTCTAATGACGGGATTTTATAAAATTTTATTTATTTAAAATCTTTTTAATAAAAAAAAATATTCTGCTTTTAGTTACGGTATATCGCTGGCAATGAATGAGTAGTATTTTTGAATACAACCCGAGAAACAACTGTTTTCTTGGGTTTTTTATTTTATGTAAAAAAAAATCAATTTTTTTTCAGGAGTTTTAAGTAGATGGTTGTTTTAGTTATATAAACAATGAAAAAGAATAGATGATGACTATACATGAACAAACCTACGGAGTAAAGACAAATGGAATGGAAGAGATTAATGCAATCTTCACTAATTGTAATAAATTTATTATTGGTATTGGAGTAATTGCCATTATTCAATTTTCAATTCTATATATGGTACTATAATCTTTGTTATTTATAAAAAGCTGTATATAGTTTCCCCAAGCGTTATGTAGCTCATATAGATTACAAAGTATTAGTGTTAAGTTTTTTGCAAATGAAAATCTTTGGTGTTGTAGCCCTCAGATTACAGTATCAAGATTGACATTTATTTTTTAGTAATAACATTGAACAGCGGACATTATGGATTTACATGAACGAATTTCTGCTCTAAAGATTACTCAAAATGAAGAAATGAAAACTATACTAGTTAAGTATAAAAAGTTTCTAATTGGACTAGGTATTTTTATTCTAATCCAATTCTTAATCCTACTTATGATATTATAAAAATTGACAACTAACTATTGGGCTACACCGCAATTGTCCCCCCACAATGTGTAGCCTAATATTTTTTCTTAAAAAATTAGCTTTACGGTGGCATTAGGAGTAAGACCCAGAGAGCTTTGATCTACCTTTTGTATGTTTTCAGAGGCATCTAGTCTATAGTAAGAAGTCATAGAGTTATCTCTATTTAGTATGTTCCATAATGCAACACCAACTTCTAATTTGGTTTTTTCATGCCAGTTAAATTGATACTTGCTCGATACATCTAAACGCAAATAATCACTTTGTTTACTGCTATTTGCTTCGCCGTAGTTAATGGTGCCATTTTCTACTTCATTCCCTATAATAGGTCTGGTAAAAGGTTTTCCTGTTCGCCAGTTGAACCCCGTTGCCAATAACAAACTCTTAATTGTATAATTTGTACCGGCAGTAATTGTATTTGTAATATCAAAATTGCTAGGGAAACTTTCATCCTGCAAGTTTTCAAAAGTATAGTTGCTTTTTAAGTGCGAGTAACTTATCCAACTACTAGAGTTTTTTAATTGTTTTCTAAGCAATACGTCTATCCCGCTAGCATCATAATTTCCGCGCTCTCTAGAAAATTCATAAGCATCTTTAAAACCTTGACTTTGTGTAGTTATGCCCTGTACTTCTTTATAAAATGGCACCACATTTACCAACCATCCTTTCTGATTATGGCTTAAGCCCAAAGACACTTGCTTGCTTTTAATAATAGGAATGGTACTGTCATTAGATAATTGCCAACGTCTTTTTTCAATTCCTAAAAAATCATTTTGAAAATTAATGATCTGAGATGTATTTTGGTGTTTATACTCTCCTAGAATTTCAATATTAAAAGTGCTCCAAAAATCATGGTTAAAACTTATTCTTGGCTCCCAAAGTGTTTTTTTAAATTTGGTAATGTAATTATATCTAAGTCCTAAGTTAAGGTGGGTTCCCTTGTTTTTTGTTGATACATTCAAGGCGCTAAATGCACCATGAGCTCTTAGTACTTCTGCTTCTAACAATACATATCTAGGATCATCTACGTCATCTAAATTAGAAACTTTGGTTTCTACAAAATCATACCCATTGGTAAGTGATAGTTGAGAAGACAATTTTGTTCGGGTTAATAGTTTTGCTCCGGTCTCAGAAACAATGTTTTTCTGAAGAAACCGTTGATTTTCTTGAATGTTTACATTTGTACCTTTTAACTGGTAATCGGTCTCATAGACGCTCACTTCAGTTTTAAAAGTATCCGTCCAATTTCTGTGGTATTGTATGCCGCCAGCGATACTACTTTGCTTTAGGTTGCTCTGTTGTATTTCTTGGGCACCGAATGAATTTTCAGTCTCATTAAACCTCACATTATTGGCCGTGTGTATGAAGTTAAACTGCAATCGGTCTTTATCAGAAGGAGTAACTAATAATCGAAAGGAAGTGTCGTAAAAATCAAATATAATATCAGAATTGGTTCTAACAGATGCTTCATTTTCTATTTCTGTATCTTGAGAAATACGTTGGTAATATTTAGAGTAGGTGGGAGTCTCAACGAGATCACTAATAGATTTTCTTGCGGCAATTTGCAAGGATGCATTTTGCCCTAATGGGGTATCAATGTAGCCATTAACATCTAATAGATTTACAGCAATACTTCCCTTAAATTTCTGATTGATGTATTTATCAGTACCCATAGAAATGGTTCCAGAAACCCCATCAGTATCTGATGCATTGCTGCCATTTTTACGAAGTTCTACTTTCTGGGTAATGTTGGGATTATACATAGAAATTAACCCAAAGAAATGACCAGATTGGTACATTTTAATACCATCCCAAGTAATTAGGTTTTGATCGTTACTGCCTCCGCGTATGTTTATATTGGATACGGTTTCATCTATACTTTGTACGCCAGGTAAGGCTTGTACCGCCTGTAATACGTCATTATCAATAAGGCCAGGAAGTATTGAAAATTTATTAAAATCTATTTGAAAGGTACCATTGTCTAATTTATCTACACCCCTAATTAAATAATCATAAACAACAATTTCTACTAATTGCTCGTGGTTGGTGACTAGGTAGATGTTCTCACAGGTATCACTTTTACTAAAATACCGTACCTGTCTTTGTAGAATTTTATGTCCAAAATGTCTAATAAATATGATGTCATCATCAGAATTAACTTCTATCTCAAAATACCCCGCTTCATTGGTGAGTGTTCCTGAGCTTCCATTTTGGATGGTCACATAGGGCAATAGTT
The DNA here is from genome assembly GCF_900102165.1 of Cellulophaga baltica. GTDB lineage: Bacteria > Bacteroidota > Bacteroidia > Flavobacteriales > Flavobacteriaceae > Cellulophaga > Cellulophaga baltica. Next base: position 162,151 of record NZ_FNBD01000003.1, on the reverse strand, counting down.
CTCCAGTGTCTTTATCGGTAATATAGCCACAGAGTTTCCTCTTTTTTTTTCTAATGGAGATGATTTTTTTTGAAACAAAGACAAAATCCAAATTAGCGTCGAGTCTTAAAGTAGCAATTGTTTCTTTTAATGATAAAGTAGTGTCAATAGCATGGACAGTTACATTTTCTACCAGAGAAGATGCGTAGTTAAATTGTACGTCATAGCGAGATTCTAGGGTACTTAGGGTGCTATCAAGAGCTTGTTTTGTATTTGTTTCTTGAGCATATGTAGGTATACTATTAAAAAATAGCAGGATTATTCCTAAACAAAGAAAAGATTTCTTACTCACTAATAAGCAAACGTACTTTGTTTTGCTTTAGTATTTCATAGTGTAATCCTAGTGGCTCAGCTATAGCCATAAGTGCATCTTCTAAATTATCATGAACAAAACCTCCTGTAAATAATTGTTCTGTATCTATATCTTGAGATGTTATTTGAATACCATATTGTCTTTCCAGTTCTGCAAGCACTTCATATACAGGAATACGCTCAAACTGGCTCATATTATCTACCCATTGCGGACTAGGTACCGTATGTTTACTTGTTTTAATCGTCTTGTTGATTTCAAGAAATTTATCTCCTACTTTCAATATTTCTGTACCCGTTTCTGTAACTACACGTACGGTACCTTCGTAGCAGGTAACTTCAAAAATAGCACCTCTTTGTTTTACATTAAACTCAGTACCTAATACAGATACGGTTCCTGAAGGAGTAATGACATCAAATTTAGATCCTTTGGCAACATCAAAAAAAGCTTCACCCTGTAATTCAATTGCTCTTTTATCATCCCATTCACTAGCATTATATTTTACTTCAGAAAGTGCATTTAATACTACTATTGAGGAATCTGGTAATTCTATAGTTGTTTTTTGGGCAACACTAGTTTCAATATCCGTAAGGTTGTTATAGAAGAAACTATAGTAAAGACCAAAAAGGATGGCAAAAGCACTTGCTATTTTTAGCATAGGAGCAAACCATTGCAATTTTTTAACGGAAGTTTTGTCTTCTTCCACACGAGCTTTAAAAGTCTCGAAATCGGGCATTTTAGAAAAATTTGAAGCCTTGAAAACAGTAGCATCCTCGATAATTTTTGTATAGAAAGGCGCTTCGTCTAAGGTAGCGAAAACATTGTTTTCTTCTTCCGTTAGTTCGTCTGCCAACCATTTCTGTATTAATTTGTTTTTATCCATGAGATATACTCGTTTATTATAAAACAACTAAGAAGCTAAAACTCCTGACTATTTTATCTTAAAATTTTCTAATTCTTTTTTTAATTGATCAAAAGCCGAGTATATACGGTATTCTACAACCTTTCTTGTTACTCCTAATAGTTGCGCAATTTCTTCATGCTTTTTACCTTCTACCTTATTAAGCATAAAAGCGGTACGTTGGTCTTCGGATAATTTAGCCAACGCATTTTGGTATTTTTTATAGTATTCATCTTGCTCAAGAAGAAATTCAGGAGTTTCGTTCGTGTAGTCTTTAGGAGCATCATTCTGATATTTTAAAACTACTTTTTGATGTTTGTATTCATTCAGCATTAAATTATTGGCAACAGTATATAAAAAAGATTTAGCCTTCTCTAGGGTTACTTTTTTGCAATTTTCCCATAATTTTATAAACGCTTCTTGTGCTTTATCACTAGGATTTAAATTCTCTCCATACTTATAGTATAGGAAATCATGAAGACTTTTGGAGTATTTATTGTAGATATTGGCATATAATGTTTCATTACAAATATCCGCGTGGAGGTCTTTTTTCAATACGATATTTTTTTATTAGAAAATCTCAAAAACTTTTTTCTAAAATTTTCAGGAGTTTTTAACGTTGAGGTGTTATAGTAATACACAAAACACATTAATTTTTCCTAACCATGAAAAACAGTAACGTATTAATAGGATTTTTATTACTTTTTCTAAGCCTACTAAACACCTCGTGTAGAAAAGAAGAGTCCGTCTTTGAGGGGGCTACTCCACAAGATAGGTTGCTGGTTGGCTCAAATGCTTACACGCTACTTACACAAACGGCCTTACATGATGGCTCTTATGATAATATTTTAGACCAAGCAAGTTGTATCGCTATGAAACTTCCCGTAGATGTTGTCGTTAATGGCGTAGCTATAGAAGTATTGAGTATTGAAGATTTTGATCTTATCAATGATGTTTTTAGTCTAGATGATGCTGATGAAGATAGCTTAGAAATAGTATACCCTGCCACCGTAATTTTTGCAGATTATTCAGAAGCTATAGTTTCAAATACAGCCGAGCTTGAAGTTTATAGGAATGCCTGTGGAGATGAAAACAGTAGTGATGAGGATATTGAATGTATTGATATTAAGTACCCCATAGGTATTTCTTTATTTAATACCATTACAGAAGTTCTGAGTGCAAATACGGTAAAGAATGATCATGAGTTGCTAGATTTTTTAGATAGTTTGACGGATAATCATGTGGTGAATATAGATTTTCCGATACAGGTCTTGTTAAAGGATGGCTCAGAATTAGAAGTCAACACTATGGAGCAATTAGAAGCCATTATTGAGAGCTCTAAGGATAGCTGTGATGAGGAAGATAATAATGTAGAAGATACGGAATGTGATGATTGTTCTGAGGAAGAAGTTGCAACTATTTGGTCTACCTGTGATGCCTGGGAAGTAGATAAGCTTTTAATTTTTGGCATCAATAAAACGGACGATTACGAAGATTTTTCATTCAATTTTAAAGCAGATGGCAGTGTTGAGGTGAGTACGGCTACATCAGAAACATATATGGGTACTTGGGCTACTACGGAGTTAACGGTTTTCACCTATTTAGAAATTACTATTCCAGAGTTATCAGATATTAGTGGTATCTGGACCATAATTGATCTATCTATCTTTGCGAATGATGAAGCAAGAAATAAGATAGAATTACTAAGTGGTTTAAGAAGTCTTAGGTTTAAAGATGATTGTAATGATGATGAAGATGATGAAGATGATGAGGATGATGAAGATGATGAAGAGGAGGATTAGTATCCCTACAAAATAGGTAATAGAACAAAGATTCTTTACGAGTTGTCTCCAATAAATTAGAAAGCTCCATAAAATAAATTATGGAGCTTTCGGTGTAAAAAAACTAGTAAAAAAACTAAACTTAGTACCCGTTATTCTGTGTAAATTCTTTGGTGACATCCATAGTTTCCTGTGGAATAGGAAAAATTCTTCTATAGGGTTCTGTTGCTGGTTTAGCCGTGTATGCACTATCAAAAGTACCAAAACGGATCATTTGAGGTCTTCTTTGCAACTCCCAATACAATTCAAATCCTATTTCTTTATACAGTTGTTCTTCATCTAAAGCCGTTAAGACTTCGCCAGGAGCATTGCTAAATAGCGCTTCTCTAGTTCTGCTTGTTCTTAGCATATTTATATCTATTAATGCCGCTCCCGTTTGTCCGTTTCTAAAATAGGCTTCTGCGCGCATAGCATACATTCCCCCTAAACGATATAATGGAATATCTACTTTACTAGTACCGTTACCGTTTTCAGGATCGTATTCAAACTTAAAAATACGGACTCCTCTATTAATTTGGTCTTGTGCAAAAACTGCTTGAGCAGGGTTATCAAAGTTTAGTTCCGGAGTAAAATCCATAGGCGTACCAGTACTTTTTTCCATAACTAAAGGAGATACCGCGATTCTTCCGTCGTCAGTCATAATAAAGCCTCCATTACCATCTAAAATAGGTCCGTATTGAGGTCCGTTTAAGAAACCGCTATTGAAATGAAACCATGCGTTGCTTTCTGAATCAGGAACAAAATCTTCTGCAGGTACACTTACATCTGTTCCATCATTCATAAACCAAGTACCATCACGGTATTGATATTTTCTAGAAAAGCGAGGATCACTTTCATTACCGCTCCAAGTAGCAAAAAACTCTGGAGTAGTACAGGCCGCATTGGTTCCTCTATTTGCCGGAGAAGGTCTTTGATTTCGGGCTACAGAAACATACCCAAAATCATTATCTCCAGAACGCACTGCTTCAATTTCTTGAACAACAGCAAAAATCATTTCAGTACTTGAGCCATTATTAATGGAGAAGTTGGAAAAGTAATTATTTTCCAAAGCAAATTTTCCAGAATTGATTAATAAAGAAGTATACTTAATTACTTGCTCCATATCATTACTGCCAGCAGTTAATGATGCTTCCGTAAAATTAAAAGAAGAGCCGCTATTGTAGCGGTCTTTAAACACCGATCTATTCAAATACATGGTAGCTAGTAAACCGTAAGCAGCCTCTTTAGTAAAACGGCCATTATAAGTAGCTTGTTCTCCTAAAGCAGCTAAATCTGGAATAATCGCTTCTACTTCAAGAATTAAATCATCAATAGCATCTTCTGCTTGTAGAATTTGAATCGTTTGGTCTTCTGCATACGGATCTCTGTAAGGTGCTTGCCCATAAAGATCTAAGGTGGTGTATGTGTAAAATGCTAATAAACCTCGAGCTTCGGCTAAAAATAAATCTTTAGTACTCGCCTCTGAAGTATAAATGCTTTCAATGGCGGTTAAAGAACGTGTTATTCCGTTGGTGAGATAATTCCAGTTGCCTGTAACAATACTGTTGTCTGGCGCCCAAGTAAACTCATGCATAGACCTCCATTTACCACCATCTCCCCAGTCACTACCCCGTGTAGGTAGCATAGCTATGTCTGTTGTGTATTCTTGAAGTGCAAAAACCCCACCGTGATCTACAAAAGTTTTATCGCCTAAACGGTCATAAGCAGAAGCCAATACTCCTTCTGGATCTGCTGTTTGTTCTCCTAATTCCTCATCCAAAACCACTTCTTCTAAATCAGTACAACTGGTAAAGAGTAAGCTAAGCATAAGAAAGGTGATGCTATATATTGTTAATTTTTGTTGCGTGTTCATAGTCTATTATAATTTAAAAATTGCGCCTAAAATAAATGTTCGAGAACCAGGATAGCTAGAATAGTCAATTCCTAGTGATTGATTTCCACCACTAGATTTTGGACTATTGATTAATGGATCGTATCCAGAATAATTAGAAATAGTCAAAAGATTTTGACCTGTAACATATAAGTTAATCCCCTCTAGCCAGTTTACATTATTCAGCTGTAAGTTATACCCTAAACGCGCCGTATTTAGACGGATAAAATCTGATTTTTCTAAATAGAACGTAGATAGTTGAGGTGAGTTTGCTGGGTTTGCACCTGTTTCATAATAGGCCCTAGAAACATTCCTGTCAGATGCCAAATTATTAATGTTTAATGCGTTTAAGCCCGTGTTATTAATTAAATAACCACCTGCTTGACCAATTAAAGAGAACGAGAAATCAAAATTCTTATACTTCATTTGACTGTTAAAGCCGTAGGTAAATTTTGGTAAAGCACCTTCTATAATGATACGATCATCTGCTGTAATATTACCGTCATTGTTCGTATCCTTAAAAACATCAAATCCGTCTTCATCAAAACCTGTATGTTCTAATAGATAAAAAGACCCAGCAGCATAACCACTTTTGTAGATGTTAGCTAAAACGCCAGATTGACCAGGCCCAGAAATAGAACCAGAAAGTATTTCAGATACAGGTAAGTTTTTAATTTCATTCGCCAAAGTAGCACCGTTAATATCTACATCCCAACTAAAATCTGAGTTAGAAACAAGGTTAGAACCTATCATAAATTCTAAGCCAGAGTTTACAATTTCACCATCTATATTTACCCAAATATTATCAGTGGGACTCAATACTTGAGATGGGATATTTAAAATGGCATCCGCAGTCGTTTTTTGGAAATAATCTAAGGAACCATATAATTTTCTATTCCATATGCTAAAGTCTATTCCAAGGTTATACTGTTCTACGACTTCCCATTTAAGATCAGGATTTGGAGTTCTTAATACGGATATCCCATTGATTAAGGCGTCACTACCATACAAGTAATACCCGTCTGCTCCAGAGAGTGCATAACTAGCTTGGGTTATTTTGTTTTGTACTTCTTGGTTTCCAGTCTGGCCCCAGCTTGCTCTTAGTTTAAGACTTTCCACAGGACTATCTCGTAAGAAATCTTCTTCAGAAATATTCCATCCTAGAGCAAATGAAGGAAAGTAACCGTACTTGCTATTTTCGCCAAAACGGGTAGAACCATCGGCACGCATTGAAGCGGTTAGTAAATACTTGCCATCAAAAGAGTAATTAAACCTTCCAAAGTAAGACTGTAGCTCATTCTCTTGCGCAAAACCGTCTATATTGATCTGTGAATTATTTGAAGTAGGACTGTATGCTGGTTTAACGCCGTTGTCTTTCTCAGGTATATTGTCTAGGCTAAAACTAGTTCCGGAGCGTTCAAATTTTTGGTAAGAGAATCCGGCTAACACTTCTAATTTGTGCTTTTCTCCAGCCAATAGGTTATAGGTTAAATAGTGCTCTAATAAAGTGCTCTTAGATTCTAAATTATTTTGAACATACATTCCTAATGGATTCAAATCCGTAAGGTTTGGATAAATTGTGGTGTTACGTTCTGCAATAGAGCGGTCTACTCCATAGTTCAATTTATACTCCAAACCTTTAAAAAGGCGCAAAGAAGCTTCTATGTTTCCTAGAATACGAACTGTTCTGGTTTCGTCTTCATAAATGCTCAGCAAGTATGCTGGGTTATAGTGAGCATTCATATTAAAATTGGTATACTCCCCATTTTCATCATATACAGGTCTTGTAGGGTTTGCCATTAATGTATGTATGATCAATTGCCCGTTAGAACCACCATCATCACTAGTAGGTACTCCGTTATCTACAGTTTCACTTGCGGTAAGGTTTACTTTTATTTTTAAACGCTCATTGTCTAAAAAACTCTCAGCAACATTTATTCTACCAGAGGTTCGGCTAAATTCACTATTATTTACAATACCCTCTTGGTCCATATTTCCTAAGGAGACATAGTAGTTTCCGCTTTCATTGGCTTTAGAGTAAGACAAAACATTACTTTTTGTAATAGCGGTTCTGTAAATCTCATTTTGCCAATCTGTGTTAGCACCATGGTCAAAAGCATCATCTGTAATGGCAGCTCTATAGTCATCCGCATTTAGAAGATCCATTTTATTAGCTACGGTAGACATTCCTAAATAAGTATCTAGGGTTAAAGAGGCTTTTCCAGTTCTTCCTTTTTTGGTAGTGATGATGACTACACCATTAGATCCTCTTGCGCCATAAATTGCAGCAGCAGAAGCATCCTTTAATACATTTATAGATTCAATATCACTTGTGTTTAAAAAATTTAAAGGGTTTTTGGCACTTGAAGAACCAAACCCAACATTGGATCCAGAAGGACTTACATCATCATTGGTTAAGGGCACACCGTCAATGACGAATAATGGACTACTACCACTACGAATAGAGCCTACACCACGAATACTCACATCAATTCCTGCTCCAGGTTCCCCACTTGTATTTACGACACGTACACCAGCGACTTTACCTTGTAATAAGCCATCAGGAGAAGTGTTGATCCCTTGTCTAAAGCTAGATTCTTTTAATTGCGTAACAGCGCCAGTTACATCGGCTTTGGTTTGACTACCATAACCAACCACGACTACCTCATTGAGTTCTGCTGCATCTGGGGTGAGCTGTGTTCGGACAGTGGTAGATGTCACGGTTACCTCTTCGGTCTTATATCCGATATAGGAGATTTTTAAAATACTTCCGATGCTCGTTGCTATTTGAAACTCACCATCAAAATTGGTAACTACGCCATTAGAAGTTCCTTTAACTTGTACACTTGCACCAGGCAATGGCGCATTGTTCTCGTCTAAGACAACACCCGTGATTGTTTGTTGTGAAACTTTTTTGGAGGGTGCAGGAGCTACTTTCTTTAAGAGAATTATGTTGTTGGTAATACGATACGAGAAACCCGCCTTGGCACCCAAATCTTTTAAAGCGGCTTCTAAAGAAGTATTGTTATAGGAAACCGTATACTTTTTGACATCTCTTAAAATGTCTTCTCCATAGCTAAAGTTATAGGAAGATTGTGCGCTTACTTCATCTAATAGTGTAATTAAATCAGCATTGGTATAGTTAACTGTTATTGTTTTTTGATTCTCTAGAGTATCATTTGACCATCCTATCTGGATGAAAAATGAACTTAATACTAAAAAAAGTATTGGTTTTAATTTAAAAGGAATATTTTTAAAATACATTTATTTAAGTGTTAGTGAATAATGCTTGAACATTTGCCGCAATTGTTCGTAGCAATTGCGGTTTTTTTAATTTTAATCCGTAGTAATTATTTCATTTTCATAGCGCAGATTTAAATTGGTTATATAATTTATTTGATTTAATATTTCTTCGACACTTGCCTTTTTACCGATGAATAGCGTAAGTCTTAGGTCTTTTATTTGGCTATCTTTTAGATTGTTTTTTATGCCATATTTTAGATGTATGAAGTGCAATACCTCATGAAGTTTTATCGCATTCAGGGGTAAATCTTGGTTATACCAATTAAGGCGCATAATGCCTGTTAGCGTTTCTTTTTGAAGGGTATTACCAAGGGTATGTACTTCTTCTCCGGGAATTAAATTTTCAAGCTTGTTATTGTAGCGAACCTCAACTTTTCCTGTAACTACCGCTACACTACATTCTTTTTCTTCCATTCGTATGTGGAAAGAAGTACCCAGTACTTTGGTTTTTAAACTTCCTGATTGAATAACAAAAGGATGTTTCGGGTCTTTAGTAATATCAAAAAAAGCATTCCCTTTTAAGAGTGTGACATTTCGTTGCTCACCTTTAAATGTTTCAGGATATTCCAAACTAGAGTTTGGGGCTAAATATACTAGTGAACCATCATTTAGAACAATAGAATCTAGGGCATTTGTAGTTGTAGCAATTAGGATATTTGTCGTATTACTTCGGTACTGAAATACAAGAATAAGAGAGATTATGATTGCTAATGCTGCAGCATATTTTAAAAAAGTAAAATTTACTTTTTTTACAGGGGTAATGGCTATTCTAGATCTAATTTCATCTTTTATCTCGTTTTTGTCTCCCATTGTTTTTTCGTCCCAAGAAATAGTATGGTATACTTTTCTTAAAAGTATGGAGAGTAATTTATCCTCGGCGGCATTCGTTTTATTATCAATGCTTTTGGAGAATAATTTTTTGAGTATAGATGTAGATTCTTGATGCATAAATATGTTTTCTAATAGTAAGTACCAGAAAACGCTTATGCGTACTATTGCTAAATGTTATGATAAGATTAAGCAAACATTAAGTAAAAAAGAACCTGAAATTAACCCCAAAAGCAACCAGCTAAGTTGTGCTAATTCTATTCTAATTTGTCTTAAAGCAGATGATAATTGGTTTTTTACAGTTTGTTTCGAAAGTTGTAATTCTTCTGCAATCTGATCAATGTTCATTTCCTGCAGTTTGTTCATTAAAAGAATTTCCCTTCTTTTTTCAGGAAGCTTCTCTAATAGCGGGGTTAGAAATTCAGCATAATCGGATGAAGCATATTCCGACGTCTCTTCCGTAAGTTTTTCAAGGGTTTCGTCTAATACAGAAGGGTTGTGCTTTTGTTGTCGATAAAATTTTAAAATATGATTTTTTACCGCTCTAAATAAAAAGTTTTCAATAGAAATGATGTTTATTTCTGCTCTGCGTTCCCATAAATTGGTAAAAACATCTTGGATAATGTTTTTTGAAAGGTTGCTATCCCCTGTCATTTTATAAGCGAAAACATATAGTTTTTCCCAATAATTAGAATATATTTTTTCAAATTCTTGGGTGGTTTTCATTTGTGTGGTATAAGATTTTATGGATACCGCAAAAGAAGAAAATCAATTTTCAATTTATTTTATGTGAATGTTATCATATAATTAAATCAATTTTTTATTGGTACACAAAATGACTTTTTTATAGTGTAGTTTACATAAGCTTAAACTAATGATTAAGCTTATATCACTACTAAATTTTTTAGAAAGCTTTTATTTTACAACTTGTCTTGTAACTTCATGAGCCAAGGCTATTCTTAATTTATTCCACTAATTTAGTTATGATTAAAGCTTTACAATTACTTCTTTTTATAGTGTTAAGCACTATTTCTTTACATTCTCAGGATAGAAAACTACACCAGACTCAAGTTATTGGTTCTCATAATAGCTATAAGCAAGCCATACAGCCTAACTTATATTCCTATTTGGAGCGTAGAGATACTACGGGAGGTTTGCAAAGCCTGGCATACACTCATATTCCTATTCCCGAACAACTAGACTTAGGCTTACGAAATTTAGAAATTGATGTACATGCAGACCCAGAAGGAGGAAGGTATGCACACCCTAAAGGGCTTTCTATAGTTTCTGGTGATGAGGTTTATGATGAAAAGCACAGCATGAATTCTCCAGGGTTTAAGGTTTTTCATATTATAGATATTGATTTTAGAACCTCATATTACACCTTAAAAGACTGTCTTATAGCATTGAGAGCCTGGTCTGACCGAAATCCGGAACACAGTACCATATTTATTACCCTAGAGCCAAAAGATAGTGATCAGAGCATTTTTGGTACACAGGCAGTGCCTTTTACAGGTGCACTTTTTGATGCTTTAGATACGGAACTACGTACTTATTTAGGTGCGGATAAGATTATTATGCCAGATAATATCATAGGGGAATATAAAACTTTAGAAGCGGCAGTTCTTGCAGGGAATTGGCCAAGTATGGAACGTGCTAGAGGAAAGTTTCTGTTTATTTTAGATGACAATCATAAAAAGAAAGAACACTATAAGAAGGGACATTCTAATTTGAACGGTAGAGTGGCATTTATAAATGAAAAAGAGGGTAGTCCTGAAGCTGCCGCCATGATTTTGAATGACCCTAAGGATTCTCGTATATCAGAACTAGTTAGAAAGGGGTACCTCATAAGAACTAGGGCAGATGCAGGAACAAAACAGGCAAGAACCAATGACTACTCTAATTTTGAAGCGGCTAAAAAGTCTGGAGCACAAATTATTACTACAGACTATTATTTGCCAAGTACGCTGTTTAGGTCTACCTATCAAGTACAATTTGATGATGCTACTTATGAAAGAGCCAATCCAATCAATGGGGACTACTAGTTATTTATCATAACAGTTTTGCTATTTTCTAATTGAATTTTAAACTAATTATAACAGTCAATTCTTGATTAGAAGATTCAAGTATTTTAACTTCACTAAAAAATCAAGGATATGAATTTAAAAGATAAAGTAGTTTATATAACAGGAGGATCAAAAGGTATTGGTTATGGTACTGCAAAAGTATTATTAGCAGCTGGTATGAAAGTAGCTATTAGTGGTAGAACCTTGGCCTCTGTAGAAGATGCGGCGAAGAGTTTGGGAACTAATTCTAATGTCTTGGCTTTGGAGTCTGACGTTACTAAACTTATAGATGAAGAGAAAGCGGTAGCCACCATTCTTGCTAAATGGGGGCAATTAGATGTGGTCTTAGCAAATGCAGGAGTTGGTAATTTTGCTCCGGTTGATAAGATGACAGAGGAGGAGTGGCACCAAATGATTAATACTAATTTAAATGGTGTTTTTCATACGCTGAAAGCTTCTGTAGAGGCACTGAAAAAATCAGAAGGGTATTATATTACCTTGGCGAGTTTAGCAGGAACCAACTTTTTTGCCAATGGCGCAGGATACAATGCCACTAAATTTGGTGTAGTTGGCTTTACACAAGCTGCCATGTTAGATTTAAGGCAATATGGCATTAAAGTTTCTACCATAATGCCTGGTTCTGTGGCTTCAGAATTTAACAATCATGTGCCTTCAAAAGATGATGCATGGAAAATTCAGCCAGAAGATATCGGAGAGCTTGTTTTAGATGTCTTAAAAATGAACCCTAGAACACTACCAAGTAAAATTGAGGTACGCCCTACCCGTCCTGATTTAAAGTAAATTAAACTTCTTTTTCAAGGAAAGGTATTTCAGGGTTAAAAATTTCCTGAACTAAAGTATTTAGCACGCTTTTAAATTCTAAAAGCGTGCTTTTAGTTATTTCCTCTGTTTTTGACTCAGAGAAGTATAAAGTTCCGCTGTTTAAATTTTTAAAAGATATAATACCTGCTTTTATGGTTTCTATTGGTTTCATGGTATCAATCATGATTGCGTAACATAACAATTGAAAAGCTTTGCTTTTATCGTAATTCTCAATCACGTCATTCCAATCCGTGATTTTTACATTTCTAGCTTCTACTTTTCCAGTTTTGTAGTCGATGATTCTGGTGACGCCATCTACTTCATCTACTCGATCTAATTTACCTTTCAATCTTATTGTATGGGGAATTCCTGGAATCTCTAATGCAACATTTAACATTTGCTCAAGAGAGACTATCTTAATTTTTTGATGTTTAATTTCCTTTAATTCTAGTTTTATAAAGTTTTCAATATACCGTAGAATAACCGTGTACGCGATTAAGTTTTTACCTCTGGTAATATCTCCGTCTGCATAGGTCTTGGCAAAATTATGTTTTACGGTGCCTTCTATTTTAGGTAATAATGCTTCTAAAGCTTCTTTGTTTAAAAATTCGCCCACAAAGGGTTGGTATAAATCTTCCAGAGTGTCATGTACAATGGTTCCAAAAGTATTTGCTGCTAAACTTTCTTCAACCTCATTGAGGTCATTGATTCTTAGAATGCTTTTTTTGTAAAAATCGATAGGATTTCTGACATAATTTGAGAGTGATGTTGGTGAAAAGCCTTTTTCAGATAAGGCTTTCAATTGCGCCATAAGAGCTTTGCTTTTCTCAATGCGTTCAATAGGAACGGTGGGAGACGAAACCGCGGCAGATCCCGTAATTTCTTTTATATTTTGTGATATCGTATCGTCTGTTAAAAGTTGTGTTAGGAGCCTACTTTTTTCATTTCCTTCAAGAACATTTGGTTCTGTATTGTAGATTAGATAAACATTCTTTGCGCGTTGAAGTAACCTATAAAAGTGATAAGTATACACGGCATCTTTTTCCTTATATGTAGGTAGTCCGTATATTTTTTTTAAATCGAATGGGATAAATGAATTATTTGATTTTCCTGAAGGTAAGATTCCCTCATTCACGGAGGTAATAATTACGGTTTCAAAATCTAGGTTCCTACTTTCTAACATTCCCATGATCTGAGTTCCTTGTAAAGGCTCTCCTTGAAAATCTAAGGTTTCTGTACCAATTAATTCTTTATAGAGTGATTGTAAAGATTTTATATCCGTAATAAAGGCATGTTCATTAACCATTAATTCTAACTGATTGAACAGCGTATGGAAACGAAATAAATACTCTAAGCCTAAATTATTGCCCGATTCTTGAAATTTTTGTTTTAAAACATTAATCAGTTGTAAACTTCTTTTAATGAAGCTTTTTGGAGTTAAGGCAGTATCCTCAAATAAAATGCCCGTCAACTCTTTTACGTCAGGAGCCGCTTTTTCTATTTGTTCTGTTTGTACAAAGATCCAGTTTCTAGCTTTTATTTTATTAGCTATAGCGCTGGCATTATTATTTTTTTCTGTTTGATAAAATATTTGAAGGTAAGGATGTGCCAGTAGATTTAGTAATTGTTGATAAAACCATCCATTTGGTTCTTTGGTGAGCCATACTTCAAAATATAAATTGAAGAGTACAGCTATTGGTGTTTTATGAATAGGATACCCCATAGTAATATTGATACGTGCTATTTTTTCTGGAATAGCATTCAATATAGGATTTAACAGATTTTCATCTCCTAAGACAATGGCAGTTTCTTTTAATAAGAGGGGTTGTGTTTCTTGAATTTTTTCTAATAAGTTTCCTACGTATTTTGCTTGAGATACATTTTTAGGAACCCCTATAAGTTGAATATTTTTTTTTGAATTAAAATTGGCGCTTATTCCTTTAAAAGAATGAGTCTTAAAATAATTCCAGTTTTTTTTATGTTGGCGTATAAATAAACTAGCGTCATGCAGGGTGTCTTCTAAAAAATAGCGGTCAATGTCCCAATATATAGCTGCAGTAGCATGTTCCAATATGTATTGCAAAATGTTCTCTTCTGCTTTGTTCAAAGCATTAAAGCCTATGAAGACAAATTTTTTGTCTAAGGTTTGTTCAACATATGCTGTTACGGCTGTGTTTGCAGTTCTATAGGCATAGCCTTGGGAAGCTAAGTTTTTTTCTAAAAGATGTTGATTAAAACTATGATATAATGCTTCTAGATTATTCCAAAATTTCACGTAATCAGCAATCATCTGAGTAGGCTCTTCTTGAAAATAGGTGTTTAATTCTTGTATGGCGGAAAGATGAGAAAAGATAGCTTTTGTATCTATTAGATATCGATCTATCTCGTTAAAATCCTGAAGTACCGTTTGCCCCCATTTAGAGAAGCTCAGGAAACTATCTTTATCTTTCTCTGTGCTTGTTTGTAGGTATGATTTATAGAGCGTAAAGAGTTGCTCTGTGCTCGATGCATATTCTAATCCTGAGATAAGTTCAATGAAGCTTTCTATGCTATATATTTCTGGAGCGAATATCGTTTGCTGTATATTTTTAGAAATGGTATTTTTTAAAAAAGTACCGGCTCTCTTACTGGGTAGTACAAAAATGGTATCGGTTAGATTAGTACCGTTTTCTAGTAATTCCTGAACGACTTCTTCTATGAAACTTTGCATCATATAAAAATAAAAAAAGCTCCGCAATTGCGGAGCTTTTAACTATAAATTTGAATTGAACTTTTAGTTATTATTTAACTAAGTTAATTTCAACTCTTCTGTTTTGAGTTCTACCAGCTCTTGTACTGTTAGAAGCGATAGGCTTCTCTTCACCGTAACCAATTGCAGATAATCTGAATTCTTCGATTCCTTTTTCTACTAAAAATTCTTTTACAGAAAGAGCACGAGACTCAGATAAACTTTGGTTCAATTTAGCAGAACCAACGCTATCAGTATGACCTTCTACAGTAAATTTAGCATTAGGATATTCTTTTAAGATTGTGATAATGTCAACCATAACTGAAGTAGACTCAGCTTTGATAGAAGATTTACCTGTATCAAATAAGATAGTTCTAGCATAGTCATTCAATTGTTTCTGAACTTCTTCAGTAACTTCAGGACAACCTTTGTTAGCTACAGTACCAGCAACATCTGGACACATATCATCTTTGTCTAATACACCGTCACCGTCTTTATCTAAGAAAGGACAACCTTTGTTAGAAGCAGGACCAGCTTCAGCAGGACACTCATCATCTTTATCAGCAACACCGTCACCATCAGCATCTGGACAACCTTTTAAGGCAGCAGTACCAGCTTCGTTAGGACAAGCATCATCTTTATCAGCAACACCATCGCCATCAGCATCTGGACATCCGTTCATTTCTTTAGAACCAGCTTCATTAGGACAAGCATCTTTGCTATCTTCGATACCATCACCGTCAGCATCAGGACAACCGTTGAAAGCTTCTAAACCAGCAACTTCTGGACAAGCATCATCTTTGTCATAAATACCATCACCATCTGTATCAGTACCACCAAATTTGATGCTAAGACCAGCTAAGTGCTGCATGTGAGGAGCTAAGTAATCTTCGAAAGAATGCTTATATTGAGTTTGTAAAGTTAAACCGATGTTCTCAGTAAACCAGATATTAACACCAATACCACCGTTAGCTGTACCAGCTCCGATTTCATCAATCCAAGTATAACCACCACCGATTTCAACGAAAGGATCAACTACTGTATTTTTTAAAATGTTGTATTTAATAGTACCATCAAGAGCGTAGTGAGATAAATCATCAACAGATACATCACCTAACTTGTCGATTCTGTTTAAAGAACCTCTAGCTCCAACAGAAAATCCGTCACCAACGTATCTAGAAACAGATACATAAGAGATAGAAGGAAGTATATTCCAGTGATCAGTAGCGTTGAAATACTCATTTCCAAAAGAACTTACATCACTAGTTGGATAAACATCAATTGCGTTTACACCAAAACCAACTTGCCATGGATTATTCTCGTCTTGCGCTTGAATGCTGTTAAATCCTACAAAAAGTAGGGCAACAACCAATAATTTGCTAAGATGTTTCATTTTATTATATTTAAGTTTAAGGGTTTATTAGCTGCAAATGTAAGTTGTTAAGAATTATTAACAAAATCAATTTCCTATTTTTTTTAACACAATTAAAGCATTAAATGATGCATTTAAACGATTTTCAGCGTTTTCCCTACCTCCGTGAAGGCTGAAATTGCTTTATCTAAGTGATTTTTTGTGTGCGCAGCAGACAATTGAACTCTAATTCTTGCCTTATCTTTGGGTACAACCGGATAAAAGAAGCCTATAACATAGATACCTTTCTCTAATAATAGGTCTGCCATTTGCTGTGATAATTTAGCATCATAGAGCATAACGGGCACAATTGCAGAATCTCCTTCTATAATATCAAAACCTGCAGCTTTCATACCTTTTTTGAAATATAGCGTATTTTCCTCAAGCTTGTCTCTTAAAGAAGTATCTCTTTTTAACATTTCAAACACTTTTATAGAAGCACCTACGATAGCGGGTGCTAATGAGTTTGAAAACAAATAAGGTCTGGAACGTTGGCGCAACATTTCAATAATCTCTTTTTTACCGGTAGTATAACCACCCATAGCACCACCTAGTGCTTTACCAAGTGTACCTGTAATAATATCTATTCTTCCTAAAACACCTTTTTCTTCTAGTGTTCCTCTTCCTGTAGCACCAATGAATCCTGCAGAATGGCATTCATCAATCATAACTAAAGCATCATATTTATCTGCTAAGTCACATATTTTATCTAATGGCGCTAAAACACCATCCATCGAGAACACACCATCGGTAACAATAATTTTAAAACGAGAACCTGCTTCATTTGCCTTTTTTAACTGCTCTTCTAGATCTGCCATATCATTATTAGCATACCTATAGCGCATTGCTTTACATAATCGAACGCCATCAATGATAGAAGCATGGTTTAAAGAATCAGAGATAATAGCATCTTCAGCAGACAGCAAGGGTTCAAAAACACCGCCATTAGCATCAAAGGCTGCGGCATATAATATAGTGTCTTCGGTTTGATAGAAATCTGCTATGGTACTTTCTAAGGTTTTGTGGATGTCTTGTGTTCCACAAATAAAACGAACAGACGACATTCCAAAACCATGACTGTCTAAGGTGTCTTTTGCTGCTTGTACTACTTCTGGATGTGATGATAGACCTAGGTAATTATTAGCGCAAAAATTAATAACTTCTTCTCCGGTGCTAATTCTAATAACGGCATCTTGAGGAGACGTAATTATGCGTTCCTTTTTAAACAAACCAGATTCTTTGATATGCTCTAATTCTTCTGTTAAGTAATTTTTAATATTTCCGTACATGTTTTAATTTTAAATAAATTCAGGAATTATATCTTTATTTATATAAATGATAATTTTTTTATCAATTTGATATCCCATTTCTTCAATGGCATTGGCGTAAGTGTCTACTTGGTCTTTGTAGCTTACGTTTCTTGCGCCTGTTTTATAATCTATAATACTTGCTTTGTTGTTTTTGAAAACCAAACGATCTGGGCGCAAAATTATACCATTTTTTGTGATTATATCGGTTTCATTTTTAACAATGGTATCTTTTGCATAGAATTCTTTTAATTCAGTATGTTCAATTATAGATCTAACCTTTTGTTCTAATAGCGGGACCTCTTCTGAATTTAAAGATCCTTTTTTTACGAGCTTCTCAAAACATTCTGTAATATCATCAACCGTTTCAATTAAGCTCAGTATTTGGTGAATGGTATTCCCTTTAGAAAGTGCGGCTTCTGTAGAAGTATCCCAAAGCATTCCAGATTTGGTAACAATATTAAAACTAGTACGCTCTTTATAGGAATATTGGAATTTGATTACTTCTTGGTCGTTTGTAAGCTGGTCGCTACTGTTATTTTCATCGAGCTGTCCAAATTGATAATGTAATTGCTGATTTTCCCAAATGCCTACTTGTTTTAAATAACTCATAAATAGGCCGGAGTAATAATCGCTTTTAGGGTTTTCTGTTTTCCCTTCGAATTCTTTTTTGGTGAAGACAAACAAACATTTTACGGCTCTGGTTAAGGCTACATACAATACATTAAAGGCGTCTAATTCTAATTTTTCATGTTCTTCATTGTAAATACTTTCGGCCTCCTCGCTATAATTTACAATTTCTTTATTCTTATTAATTAGCATGTCTGTAAAGCCATTAAATTCTTCGGCCGCTACGGGCAACCATGTTTTTGGTTTTAGCTCCTTATATATATGACTATTGGCGTAAGGGAATAAGACTACCTCAAATTCTAATCCTTTAGATTTGTGAACCGTCATGATTTGTACCGCATCCATTTCTAATGGAGCGCTGATACTTAGCATATCTTTTTTCTTTTCCCAGTAATCTAAGAATAAGGTAGCGCTAGCCCCTTGTTTGTACTCTACTTCTAAAACTTCATCTAAGAAATAGGTAATATACGCATCAGATTCATCAACTAGATTAAAGTGCTTTACGGCCTGTTCAAAGCCGTCATAGACGCTAGATTGCTTCAGTATATTGGCATCAAATTGATAGGCTTCTAATAAATGCTTCTCTAATTTATTCAGGTTTTCAGAAATATACTCATGCTTGGGGTAGTTAGAAGTATTTCCTAAATAAGATAAAATGGCATAGGCGGCTTCGTAATCTTCACTATCAACACTAAGCTTGAGAAGGTTAACAAGGAAATTAACTTTTGGATTGTTTTTAAGTAATAAGGTTTCAGAAGATATAATCGGAATCTCATTTGCACTCAAAAAATCAGCTAGAAGTATCCCATGCTTTTTATCACGAACTAAAATACAGATATCTTTAAGAGGGTATTTCTTTTCAGAAAGGGTGGTAATGGTTTGTAGCACTTCATTGCAATACAACTCATCTTCATTTTTATCGTCTTCTTCTATAAATGAAATTTGAATAAAACCTCCTTCTTTATGGTTTACCTTTTGTTTGTTGCCTTCTTCAAAAAGCGATTTGTATACTGCATTGGTAATATTGGCACTAATGGTGGTAAAGAAACTGTTGTTAAAATTGATGACTTCATGATAGCTTCTATAGTTTGCAGGGAGGTTTTCTACATTAGGAAAATATACAAACGGATTTTTAGTTTGATGTACCAAGTTTAAAAATTGCTCTGCTTTACCGCCTCTCCAGCGATAAATAGCCTGCTTAGCATCGCCTACCAATAGTAAAGAACCATTGTTTCCTTTTTCGTCTTGACTTTCTAGGGCATTACCAATTAGAGGTATTAAGTTACTCCACTGCAATTCTGAAGTATCCTGAAACTCATCAATAAAATAATGACGGTATTTTTCTCCAAGGCGTTCATAAATAAAAGGAACGGGTTGGTTTTTTATCTCTTTAGAAATAATGCTATTAAATGTAGCTAGCGGAATTTCATCGCGCTCTAGTTCTAGATTTTTTAATTCTTTCTGTAAAGCATTAAGAACGGTTAGTGGTACAATGTTTTTGTAGGCATTTTTCAGGAAAGCCAGATCAAAGAAATTCTTTTTTATGCTTTGAAAATGAATAGCAAAGGTGGGGTGCAAGTCATCAATGGTTGCTTTTTTGTCTTCTGATAGTGTTTTGGTGTACAATGCAGTGTTTTCAAAATCTTGTTTCCAAGCGGCATTGAAGTTTATGGTTGGTTTTAATTCAGATACATCCATCATAAACTTTGAGAAATAAGAACTTTTAAAATCTTTGATCTCTAAACCATTATCAGTCATTAATTGCAGATTTGTTTTCCCTGCAAGCTGTATGTTGTCTTCTGCTTTTTTAATTTTCGCTTTTAATAAAGTTTTTAAGGTATTAAAATCTTCAATATTTTTTTGACCGATAACTTCTAGCGCATCCTCATATTTTTCTTTAAAGAGAAGCTCTCTTCCCATGTCAAAGATATCTCTTGAAATATCCCAACTTTTATCTTCGTTTGCTTTTTCTAAGGCAAATGCAATAAGAACTTTCGTAAGTTCTGGTGCTGTACCTGCTTTATTTACAAGGCGATCTACTGCTTCACTTAAAAGTAAATTAGTGTCTAGGATAACTTCAAAATTCTGAGGGAGTTTTAAATCTTTGGCGAAGGTTCTAATTAACCTATGCGTAAATTTATCAATAGTAGAAACATCAAAAAAAGCATAGTTATGTAAAATTTCTTTTAATCTAGTCTTAGATCTTTTTTGCAGCGTTTCTGTGTCTACGTGTAGTTCTTTTACAAGATCTTTGAACATGGAAGGGGCGTCCTCAGCGTTTTTAACTTTGCCAAAGTCATATAAGCTATCAATAATGCGCTCCTTCATTTCAGCTACCGCTTTATTGGTAAAGGTAATGGCTAAAATTTCTCTGTAATTTGCAGATGTTGCACTAGAGAGAATAATTTTCAGGTATGATTTGGTAAGCGTGTATGTCTTTCCAGACCCTGCTGAGGCATTATAAATATTATACGATGTGTTTTCCACCTGCTTTTTACTTGCAAATTACGTAATCTTATACAGTTCTTAACAAATTATTAGTGGAATTAGTTTCTTAAAACCTTAACTTTGTTAGACAACATTTTATTAACTTAAATACAATTATATTATGGCCTTTGATTTACCAAAATTACCATATGCATATGATGCACTAGAACCAAATATTGATGCTAGAACTATGGAAATTCACCATACTAAACATCACAATGGATATACAAACAATTTAAATAACGCTATTGCAGGAACAGATTTAGAAGGAAAATCTATTGAAGCTATTCTTGATACTTTAGATATGGACAATGCTGCCGTAAGAAATAACGGTGGTGGTTTTTACAACCATTCTCTTTTCTGGGAAGTAATGTCTCCAAATGGTGGTGGGGAGCCAACAGGTGAATTAGCGACTGCTATTGATGCAGCTTACGGTTCATTAGAAGCTTTCAAAGATGCATTTTCTAAAGCAGCAGCTACAAGATTTGGATCTGGTTGGGCATGGTTATGTGTTCATAAAGGTGGTAAAGTAGAAGTTTGTTCTACACCAAACCAAGATAACCCATTAATGCCTGGTGTAGGTTGTGGGGGTTTTCCAATCTTAGGTTTAGATGTTTGGGAGCATGCTTACTACTTAAACTACCAAAATAGAAGACCAGATTATATTAATGCGTTCTTTAACGTAATTAACTGGAATAAAGTTTCTGAGTTATATGCTGCTAATAAGTAGTCTATAGTAAGAACAATTTTCTTATATATAAAGCCCACTAGTTAATTCTGGTGGGTTTTTTCGTTTATAAAAACAGAAAAGGATGGAGAAGTCTCCATCCTTTTCATCCCAAATCTTACCATAAACTTAACCTACTTATGCTATGGCAATGCTAAGTTACTGGTATTGTGAGAAATATCAAAAGATATAGAGATAATTTATAGTACTAATGCTATAAATTTTATAAAAAAGAATCGATTAAAGGCTATTTTTTGGGTTAAAGTGCTGAGTATCAGAAATGAAAAAGGCGGAATATTATTCCGCCTTTTTCCCCCAAATCTTACCATGAACTTAACCTACTTATGCTATGGTCCTACAAATGTAGTTTGAGATAGTATATTTAGACGAAAGTTTTAGATGAACGCCGTTTATCCAAGTTGAAATACTCTTTTTGGCTTTTTGAAAGGGATTATGGTATTTTTTTTATGAAGAATAGTGTAAATACAAAAAGGTGAAGTCAGACTCCACCTTTTTTCCCCAAATCTTACCATGAACTTAACCTACTTATGCTATGGTTCTCCAAAGGTATGTTAATGAGTATGTTGTGCATCAAAGTTTTAGATGAACGCTCGGATATAAAAGTCAAAAGGTAAAACAGCAGTGTATTTGGTAGTCTTGAAGTATGCTGTATTGCAATTAGAAAAGTATAAAAATAAAAAAGGCGGAGTTAGACTCCACCTTTTTCCCCAAATCTTACCATAAACTTAACCTACTTATGCTATGGCAATCTAAAATTACTCTTGCCACTCGTTGAAACGACTAATTTTACGTCAATCGGTCAATATTATCGATGAAATACACTATTCGTTGCATTTCATCGATAGCTGTAGGTTAATATGCGCGTTCGTTTTTTCCTTCGTAGAAATTTATAAATGCTCTATTTACTACTCTGTTCCCTCCAGGTGTAGGATATTCTCCTGTAAAATACCAGTCTCCCAGGTTTTGCGGACAAGCTTGATGTAGGTTAGATATCGTTTGATAAATAATCTGTACCTCTGCATTTATCTCAGGAGAACTTAACAAGATGCCTATTTTGTCAGATATCTCTGTTGCTGTAAAAGGCAAGTAAAATTCTTTTACATAATTGATCACGTCTTTATCATGTGAATTTACTTGCAATAGGCATTTCTGATAAATATCATCAACAATATGCATGGTATTTCTATCCTTATGCAATTCTAATGCCGCTCTAAAAGCAATAAAGTCTTCTAGCTTTGCCATATCAATACCATAACAATCAGGGTATCTAATTTGTGGAGCAGAAGATACTACTACAATTTTCTTAGGATGTAACCTGTCTAATATTTTAAGGATACTTTTCTTTAAGGTAGTACCTCTAACAATACTATCGTCTATTATGACTAAGTTGTCTCCTTTTTTTACAGAACCGTAAGAGATGTCGTATACATGCGCAACCAAGTCATCTCTACCACTATCTTGTGCGATAAAGGTTCTAAGCTTAGCATCTTTAATTGCTACTTTTTCAATTCTTGGTCTTACATCTAAAATCTCATGCAATTCCTCTTTGGTAATCTTTGAACCAATAGAAAGAATTTGTTCTTCTTTCTTTTTGTTCATGTAATTTTGAGCTTCCTTCACCATTCCGTAGAATGAGGTTTCTGCTGTATTAGGAATATAAGAGAATACGGTGTTCTTTATATCTTCATCTATACACTCAAGTATTTGTGGGAAGATGAGTTTACCCAATTCTTTACGTTCTTGGTAGATTTCTTTGTCGCTACCTCTAGAGAAATAAATACGCTCAAAAGAACAAGCTTTGCGTTCTGTTGGCTCTAGAATTTCTTTAATGATAGTTTTGCCATTCTTTTTCACAAGAATTGCATGTCCAGGATCTAGTTCTTTTATATCTTCAAATTGTATATTGAAAACGGTTTGTATTGCGGGCCTTTCTGATGCAACAACAACAACTTCATCATCTTTATAATAATACGCAGGTCTAATTCCTGCAGGGTCACGTAATACAAAAGCATCACCATGACCTAATAAGCCTGCCATAGTATAACCACCATCCCAGTTTTTTGCTGCTCTACGTAAAATTTTAGCCACATTTAAGCGCTCTGCAATTAAGGGAGAAGCTTCTTGTTTGTTAAAACCTTCTTTTTTAATTTCTTTGTAAAGCTTAGCGACAGCATCATCTAAAAAGTGACCGATTTTTTCCATAACGGTAACCGTATCTGCCATTTCTTTTGGGTGCTGGCCAATTTGAATTAAATTATCAAAAAGCTCATCAACATTGGTCATGTTAAAGTTCCCTGCAACAATAAGGTTACGGTGCATCCAATTGTTTTGTCTTAAAAAGGGGTGTACACTCTCAATACTGTTCTTTCCAAACGTACCATAACGTACATGTCCTAATAGAACCTCGCCAATGTATGGAATGTGTTTTTTCTGAAGAGCAACATTGTTCTCATACTCAGGATTTTCTTTAATAGCAGAGTTTACTCTATCATTAATTTGGGCAAAGATATCTTGGATAGGTTGCTGCGCAATAGAACGTACTCTACTCATGTAGCGTTCACCAGCCTTCATATCTAATTTAATACTTGCAAAACCAGCACCGTCTTGACCTCGATTATGCTGCTTTTCCATCATAAGGTACATCTTGTTTACACCGTAAAAAGCGGTACCGTATTTCTCTTGATAATATTCTAGCGGCTTTAACAAACGTATTAAAGAAATTCCGCATTCGTGTTTAATGGCATCACTCATTTTCTTCTCGAGATATATTAAAAAAGCCCTGAAAAGACAGGGCGTAGGTTTTTTTATTGTAATTCAATATCAAATTGACTTAACTCTTTGAACTGATGTAATCTTTTATTAGTTTCTTCTTTTGATAATTTCTTCATGCGTTCGGTGCCAAACTTCTCTACGCAGAACGACGCTAAATTTGAACCTTGTATAATAGCGTTTTTCATATTGTTAAAGGAGATGTTTTGTGTCTGTGCTAAATACCCAGAAAAACCACCTGCAAAAGTATCACCGGCACCAGTAGGGTCAAAAACTTCTTCTAAAGGAAGCGCAGGAGCAAAGAATACTTTGGTCTCATGGAAAAGTAATGCGCCATGTTCTCCTTTTTTAATAACTACATATTTTGGTCCCATTTTTTCAATTTTAGCAGCTGCCTTTACTAAAGAGTACTCTCCAGTTAATTGGCGTGCTTCTTCATCATTAATGGTAATTACATCAATATGCTTTATAACCTCTAATAATTCAGGTAAGCTATTGTCCATCCAAAAATTCATAGTATCTAGTACTATTAATTTTGGTTTTTGTTCTAATTGATTAATTACACTTAATTGGACGCTAGGATGTAAATTTCCTAACATAACAACATCGGCATCTTTAAAACCATTAGGTACTACAGGATTAAAATCTGCTAATACATTAAGCTCTGTGGCTAAAGTATCTCTAGTATTTAAATCGTTGTGATATTTACCTTTCCAGTAAAAAGTTTTTCCTCCTTTTACAATTTCTAACCCAGAAAGATCAATATTTTTCTCTTTCAAAAGTGTTAAGTATTCTTCTGGCATATCATCGCCAATAATAGAAACAATGGCTGATTCTACATTAAATTGAGATGCCGCTAAGCCAATATACGTTGCAGCCCCTCCTAATATTTTATCAGTTTTTCCGAAAGGTGTTTCAATAGCATCAAAAGCAACCGTTCCAACAATTAATAATTTACCCATTATGGTCTGTAATTTTGTGCAAATATAAGGGTAACTTTTGAGGTATGTAAGGGAGTTTTAAAAAAGTATGAACAGTTTAACTAAGTTGTTTCACTTCTATAAACGCGCAGGGCTTACCGTTGTTTTAAAGACCGTTTATTTTCTTATGTTCTTTAGGCTTAGTGACCTGCGTTTCTTTAAAAAGCATTATTTTTAGAAATCAATTTTTTACTTACCAAATTATGAAGGCTGTACATTATCTTCTTTTAATTCCGTTTTTAGTAGTAACCGCTATTTCTGCACAGGGAAGAAAAATTCCCGTAGATACGATTATTACAACAAAAAGTAAAGCAACCATTAACGGTACTTTAATTAATTATACGGTACAAGCAGGCATGCAACCTGTTTGGGACGAAAAGGGAGAGCCAATCGCAAGCTTACAGTATACTTATTATACAAGAGACAATGTAAAGGATAGCGCTTCAAGACCGCTACTTATTTCCTTTAATGGTGGGCCTGGTTCTGCATCGGTCTGGATGCATTTGGCGTATACAGGTCCTAGAATATTGAAGATTGATGATGAAGGGTATCCCGTGCAACCTTATGGTGTAAATGAAAATCCATATTCTGTTTTGGATGAAACAGATATTGTATACGTAAACCCTGTAAATACGGGCTACAGTAGAACTATTCCTGAAACAGGAAAAGAGGTAGATCGTAAAAAGTTTTTTGGGATTAATGCTGATATAAAATATTTGGCAGAATGGTTAAATACATTTGTAACCAGAAATAATCGGTGGCGTTCTCCAAAGTATATAATAGGAGAAAGTTATGGAGGCACACGAGTTATGGGCTTGTCTCTTGCCTTGCAAAATCAGCAATGGATGTATTTAAACGGTGTTATCATGGTTTCACCAGCAGACTATAAGGTTTTAAGGGAAGATGGTCCTGTTTCAGGAGCGCTTAATTTACCGTACTACACGGCGGCGGCATGGCATCATCAAGCATTGCCGGCAGCATTACAGCAGAAAGATTTGAATGATATTTTGCCAGAAGTCGAGGCGTATACTATAAATAGTGTGTTGCCTGCAATAGCTAAGGGTGGTTTTATTTCTGAAACCGAAAGAAATACTGTGGCAGAGAAAATGGCATATTACGCTGGTTTGACTAAAAAAGAAATACTGGATCAAAACCTGGTAGTGCCTACAAGCTATTTTTGGAAAAATTTATTAAAAGATAAAAGTGGTTATACGGTAGGAAGATTAGATAGTAGGTATTTAGGTGTAGATAGGCAGATTTCTGGAGACAAACCAGATTATAATGCAGAACTTACCTCATGGTTGCACAGTTTTACACCGGCAATTAATTATTATTTACAGGAAGAGTTAAATTTCAAGACAGATATTAAATACAATATGTTTGGCCCAGTGCACCCTTGGGATGATAGTGATGACCATACTCGTGATGATTTAAGACAAGCAATGGCGCAAAACCCGTATTTAAATGTGTTGGTGCAAAGTGGGTATTATGATGGGGCTACTACCTATTTTAACGCAAAATATACCATGTGGCAAGTAGATCCTAGTGGGCGTATGAAAGATCGTTTTGAATTTAAAGGCTACCGCAGTGGGCATATGATGTATTTGCGTAAAGAAGATTTAAAAAATGCTAATGATGATATTCGCGCTTTTATACGTAAAACTCAGGCTAGTGGTAAAAGCGCAAAATATTAACTAGGATTAAAGCCTGAATCTTCTTTAAGGTTTCGTTCTTTTGATGCAGCAACAGCAAGAGCATCGCATCGTTCATTTTGTCTGTGATTGTTATGACCTTTGATCCATTGAAAAGAAACGTGCTGTTTTCTATATTCCACAAGGAAAAGCTTCCAGAGGTCTGGGTTTTTTTTACCCTTAAAATTCGTTTTTTCCCATTTTACATACCATTTCTTCTCTACAGTATCTACCACATATTTAGAATCTGTGAAGACTTTTACATAGGTGCCTTCGTTTTTAAGTTTTTTTAAAGCTTCAATTACAGCAAGAAGTTCCATTCTATTATTAGTAGTATGTTTAAAACCTTCTGAGAATTCTTTTTTGTAGGGTTTTCCTACCCATTCCATGACAATACCATATCCACCAGGACCGGGATTTCCTCTTGCAGCTCCATCAGTATAAATATGTACTTGTATGTTATCCATGTAATATTTGGTCTATAACTTTAGGAAAGTGTTTGTATTCTAATTCGTGTATTTTTTTAGCGATATCATCAGCGCTATCTTTAGGTGCAATTTGGGTTTTTTCTTGCCTTATTATGGCGCCTTCATCGTAATTTTCGTTCACAAAGTGGATTGTGATACCTGTTTCTAGTTCATTATTGGCTTTTACAGCATTATGAACATTCATTCCATACATTCCCTTTCCTCCGTATTTTGGCAACAGAGCTGGATGAATATTTACAATCTTATTTGGGAAGCTCTGCACGAGTTTTTCAGGGATTTTCCAGAGGAATCCTGCCAATACAATTAGATCTGGTTTCATTCCCTTCAAAATGTCTAATAGGCAATCAGTATCATAAAATGAGGTTCTGTTGAAGTGTAAGGCGCTTATTTTCAGCATTTTACATCTATCTAAAACTTTGGCATCGCTTTTGTTAGTAAATACAGCGGCGATAGTAACCTCAGAATTATCTTGAAAATAATGTACTATGTTTTCAACATTAGATCCAGAACCAGAAGCAAAAAGAACAATACGTTTCATAGGGTGTTTTGGGGTTATTGAAGGAGAAAAATTTAAGGCTAAAATAACACTCTTGTAATTAATTTGGTTAAAATCTGATACATTTTAACGACAAATAGTGTTATTAATCCAAAGTTTTTTATTTTTGCCACCAGTTAAATTTTTAAAACAAGAATAATTATGTCAGATATTGCATCAAGAGTTAAAGCTATCATCGTTGATAAATTAGGAGTTGATGAGAACGAAGTTGTTGCTGAAGCAAGCTTTACAAACGACTTAGGAGCAGATTCATTGGATACTGTTGAGTTAATCATGGAATTCGAAAAAGAATTTGATATCCAAATTCCAGATGATCAAGCAGAGAATATTGCTACTGTTGGTCAAGCTATAAGTTATATAGAAGAAGCAAAGTAATTTTATGATATCTTAATTAAGATTATAAAATATCCATGTGGTAATTACTCCGCATGGATATTTTTTTTAATTTACACCTACTTTTGATAAAGTTGTTTACTTAAATAAAATGAAATCAATGCAGTTAAAGCGAGTTGTAGTTACAGGAATTGGGGCATTAACCCCAATTGGTAATACTATTGAAGAGTATTGGGATGGTTTGGTGAATGGTAAAAGCGGTTCGGCTCCAATAACCTATTATGATAGTGAGAAATTCAAGACCAAATTTGCTTGCGAGCTAAAAAACTTCAATGTTGAAGATTTTTTCGATCGAAAAGAAGCAAGGAAATTAGACCGGTTTGCACAGTACGCAATAGTGTCTTCAGATGAAGCAATTAAAGACAGTGGTATCGATTTTGATACGGTTGATAAATTTAGAGTTGGTGTCATTTGGGGAGCTGGGATAGGAGGTTTAGAAACTTTTCAAAATGAAGTTCTAAATTTTGCTGCAGGTGATGGTACCCCAAGATTTAATCCGTTCTTTATTCCTAAGATGATTGCAGATATTGCTCCAGGCAATATTTCTATCAGACATGGTTTTATGGGGCCTAATTATACCACAGTTTCTGCATGTGCATCATCTGCAAATGCAATTATTGATGCGTTGAACACCATTAGATTAGGACATTGTGATGTGGTGGTTACAGGTGGTAGTGAAGCTGCGGTAACCATAGCAGGTATGGGTGGTTTTGGTGCAATGCACGCATTATCTACCAGAAACGAAGAAATGGAAACAGCTTCTAGGCCTTTTGACGCTACTAGAGATGGTTTTGTGCTTGGAGAAGGTGCAGGAGCATTAATTCTAGAAGAATACGAACATGCCGTAGCTAGAGGTGCAAAAATCTACGCAGAGGTTGCTGGTGGTGGTCTTTCAAGTGATGCTTATCATATGACGGCTCCACATCCAGACGGTATTGGTGTTGTGCGCGTGATGCAGAACTGTTTAAAAGATGCAGGTCTTAATCCAGAAGATGTAGATGCTATAAATACGCATGGTACTTCTACGCCACTTGGTGATGTAGCAGAATTAAAAGCGATATCTAAGGTGTTTGGAGAGCATGCTCATAAAATAAATATCAACTCAACAAAGTCTATGACGGGGCATTTGTTAGGAGCAGCAGGAGCTATAGAAGCCATTGCAGCTATTTTGTCTATGGAGCACGGAATTGTTCCTCCAACAATTAATCATACACATATTGATGAGAACATTGATCCTAAATTAAACTTAACGTTAAATAAGGCTCAAAAAAGAGATGTGAAAGTTGCTTTAAGTAATACTTTTGGTTTTGGTGGACACAATGCATGTGTTATCTTTAAAAAAATAAGTTAAGCTACCAATGAATTTTCCCTCAAATATATTTAATTCCCATTCTAAAGAGGATGGGGATTTTTTTTTAGGGATGACCCGAATTTTAGGTTTTAAACCTAGAAAACTGGCTGTTTATAAGAAAGCATTTTTACATAGATCTGCGAATATTAAGGATGAAGATGGTATGCCTATGAATTATGAGCGCCTTGAGTTTTTAGGCGATTCTATGTTAGGAACCATCATCTCTAAATATTTGTATAGCGAAGTTCCAACAGGTGATGAAGGATACTTGACGAAAATGCGCTCTAAAATTGTAAGTAGAGAGCATTTAAATGAATTAGGGAAAGACTTAAACTTAATTCATTTTGTAGAAAGTAGAATCCCTAAATCACATTTTGGCGATAATATTCACGGCAATGTCTTTGAAGCATTAGTGGGGGCTATTTACTTAGATCGTGGTTATAAATACTGCGAGAAATTTATTAGTAAGAGGGTAATTGATCCCTACGTTGATATAGAGCAACTAGAAGGTAAAGTGATCAGTTATAAGAGTCTTTTGATAGAATGGTGCCAAAAGCAAAAAAAATCTTTCTACTATGATATTTATGAGGACACTGGCAATGATGCGGTAAAGCATTTTGCAGTAAAACTCCATATCAATAAAAAAATAATTTCAAAAGCCAGAGCAACTTCAAAAAAGAAGGCGGAAGAAATTGCTTCTAAAAGAGCTTATTATGCGTTACAAAATAAAATAGATAAAGAATAGTGTTATTTTTTTGAATCTATAACGTTTTCGCAACTTTTCACACTTTAAAAAAGTGTCATCTACTAGTATTAGAGGAGTAGAAATCATATATTTACAACTTGATTTTTTTTACTAGGCTATGGTCGCAATGCATAAAATGTCGCTGGATTTTCACGAAGATTCTTTCGCTTTGATTGCTTTGCATTGTAATATAGAGGACTTTAAACTAGCCTACACCATAAATAAATTTCTTAAATGTGGTTTTAAAAGGCGAAAAGATAATTTAGTTTTTTCTGATACTATTTCACTTCCAGTTTTTGAATGGAAGGATACCATAAATGACCGCTATTGGATGCTGATATCAAACGGTGGACAATCTGAAGAAAGTAACGATAATACAGGGTTATTTAATGACATGCCTTCTATTAAGAAACAACATTTAATTCCGGAATATAAAAACGTTGATTATTTTATAAAGTTAGAGCAAGAAGATTTAGACGCAGAAACTGCAATTTTAAAATCGATATTGGCTATACCTAAAATAATTACTGCTTATACGATAAACACAGATACCTTAAAATCTAAAAATAATTTAATATTTTAAATAATGCCAACTAAAAAAAAGACAAAGATTGTTGCTACACTAGGGCCTGCTACAAGTAAGAAAGAAGTTCTAAGAGATATGATTAATGCTGGAGTAGATGTCTTTAGGATTAATTTTTCTCACGCAGATTACGAAGATGTTGCAGAGCGTATTAAAATGATCCGTGAGCTTAATGATGAGTTAGGATTGAACGTCTCTATATTAGGAGATTTACAAGGTCCTAAGTTAAGAGTGGGCGTAATGGCAGGAGAAGTTGTTGTTGCTCCTGGTGATGAAATTACTTTCGTTACAGGAAAACCTTTTGAAGGTACAGCAGAACGCGTTTACATGAATTATACGTCTTTCCCTAAAGATGTAAATGTTGGCGAGAAGATTCTTTTAGATGATGGAAAGTTGATGTTTGAAGTGCTTTCTACCAATAAAGAGAATGAAGTTAAGGCAAAAGTTATTCAAGGAGGTCCTTTAAAATCTAAAAAAGGAGTAAACTTACCAAACACAAACATATCATTACCTGCATTAACAGAGAAAGATATTAAAGACGCCATCTTTGCTATTTCACAAAAAGTAGATTGGATTGCATTATCATTTGTTCGTTTTAGTCAAGATTTAATTGATCTTCAAAATCTTATTAAAGAGCACACAGATGAGAAAATTCCAATTATTGCTAAAATAGAAAAGCCAGAAGCGGTAGAGAATATTGATAAAATTGTAGCTTATTGTGATGGTTTAATGGTTGCTCGTGGAGATTTAGGTGTAGAAGTTCCTGCACAAGAAGTTCCATTAATTCAAAAGCAATTAGTATTACGTGCTAAGAGAGCTAGAATTCCTGTAATTATTGCCACTCAAATGATGGAAACAATGATTACAAGTTTAACACCAACAAGAGCAGAAGTGAATGATGTTGCTAACTCTGTAATGGATGGTGCTGATGCTGTAATGTTATCGGGAGAAACTTCTGTAGGTAATTACCCAGTTCAGGTTATTGAAAAAATGTCTAGCATTTTAGAGACAGTAGAAAATTCTAGCTTAATAAAAGTGCCACATGAAGCACCACATGTAAGAACAAAAAGATTTATTACAAAATCTGTTTGTTACCATGCAGCATTAATGGCTAACGATATTAAAGCAAAAGCAATATCTACTTTAACAAATAGTGGGTATACAGCTTTTCAAATTTCTGCTTGGAGACCTAGCGCTCATATTTTAGTATTTACCTCTAACAGAAGAATATTAACACAGCTAAATTTATTGTGGGGTGTAAAAGCATTCTACTATGATAAATATGTTACTACTGATGAAACTATCGAGGATGTAAACAAAATGGCTTGCGAAAAAGGATTCCTAGAAGTAGGAGATATGTTAGTGAGTCTTGCGGCAATGCCTATGAAAGATAAAGGTATGGTGAATACCTTAAGAGTAACAGAAATAGAAGCTTTACATATGCAAGCTTAAATAGTACACTACCTAAAAGCCTCAATCTTAGAAATTAAGATTGAGGCTTTTTGATTTTCACCTCTTTTTTTAAGGTGCCTTAATCGTAACTAAGTAGTACCACTACCCTATGATTTATTTTTTGATCTTATAGGTTTGTGGCGTAAGGTTGTTCTCAATTTCGGACTAACTGAATGCCGCAAAAAGCTACTTATATGAAATACGAATTCTACGATACTAATTTAGGATCCATATTTGGATTAACAGATAATATTAAGAAAGACGAAAAATCATTCCGAATTAATTCTTCTACTATTAGTTTTTTGTGGAACCGGAATAGTACCGCTTTAGAACTTACCATAGATGATGCAACCATCTTATTACAGCCCAATCAGATTGTTACTACCACATACTTGCATCATGTTTCCTTTATAAAAACAGAATTGCCTTTAACTAGTTTTTTATTCAATAGAGAATTTTACTGTATTGCAGATCATGATAGTGAGGTATCCTGTAATGGAATTTTATTTTTCGGTACTCAAGATTTGCCGGTGATAACAATTCCTGAAGCTCAAGAGAAAAAATTTGAAACACTTTATGAGATTTTTCAGGATGAATTTAATACCCCTGATAAAATTCAAGGAGATATGCTTCAAATGCTTTTAAAGCGATTAATAATTATTTGTACGCGTTTGGCTAAAGACCAGCTTATCTTAAAAGATTTTGATAATGAGCAAGTAGATGTTATCAGAAAATTTAATGTTTTGGTAGATACGCATTACAAGACAAAGAGAAAGGTAGCTGCGTATGCCGATTTACTTTTTAAGAGCCCTAAGACTCTTTCTAACCTCTTTGCAAAATACAATCAGAAATCACCACAACAAATTATATTAGAACGTATCACTTTAGAAGCAAAGCGTTTAATGCAGTATACAGATAAGCAAAATCAAGAGATAGCTTTTGAACTTGGCTTTAATGATTCTGCCCATTTTAGTAGTTTCTTTAAAAAAATGACGAGTATCTCTCCTACACAATACCGTGAAAACAAGACAACCCTAGGCTAAGGGAAATTTCTACAACTAGTCGGGAAATTAGTGATAACAAAAAACTTGTTTCTCATCGCATCTTTGTACTGTAATTAAAAAACAGCTAAAAGATGAAATCAAAAAATAAATCACTCTTCAACTTAATTGAAATATTCCGTAGTGCGCCTAAACAGCGTTTAGCGCTTAATGCTATCCCGCAAACGCATTGTTCGGAGAAATACCATCACGATTTTTATTGTGATGCGGAGAAGCCTTTTATATCAATTTAATAATTTAAAAAAACATACTAGTATGAGCACATTTAATGTACCTAAAAGAGACGAAGTATCAAGTTCAAATCAAGCCTTATTTGACAATTTAGAAAAAGCAGTAGGATTTGTACCTAATTTATATGCAACCTATGCCTATAGCGAAAATGCTTTACAAAATTATTTAGCCCTGAGTGGTGCAAAAACATCACTTAAAGCAAAAGAAAAAGAAGTGGTAAACTTAGCCGTTAGTCAAGTTAATGAATGTTCTTATTGTCTAGCGGCACATACGGCAATCGGAAAAATGAACGGCTTTACAGACGAGCAAATTTTAGAATTACGAGCAGGAAAAGCATCTTTTGATCCTAAATTAAATGCTTTAGCAGCATTATCTAAAAACATTACAGAAAACAGAGGTGGTACAGATGCTGCTGTGGTTGCGAGTTTCTTTGCAGCAGGGTGGACCAAAGAAAACTTAATAGATACGATAGTACTAGTTGGCGATAAAACAATTTCTAACTATTTACATAAAACTACAGATGTACCTGTAGATTTTCCAGAAGTACGTATAGCACTTTAATAATAAAAAATCATTTTAATAAAAATTAAGTAATCATTTAAATAAAACAAAAACATGAAAAATTTAGTAGTAGTATTAGCAGTAGCCTTAGGATCACTATTTTCAGTAAATGCGCAAGACATGAAAATGGGTAAAACAATTTCACTAGAGCAAACTAAAGGTGAGTTTACGCAAAAGCAAATTACCGTTGATGAAGGTACCTATACTTTTGAAATTGCAAACAATGCGGTAGGGCATGATGTGGGATTCGTTTTGGTAAAAAAGGGACAAGACATTACTAAACCAGAAAACCACATACAAACAGCTTATGTTACTAAAGCAGTAGGTACTGGTTTAAAGCAAACGTCTAAGCCAACAGCATTAACAAAAGGAGAATACGTTTATTTCTGTCCATTAAACCCAACGTCTACAGATAACATACTAACAGT
The DNA here is from genome assembly GCF_900102165.1 of Cellulophaga baltica. GTDB lineage: Bacteria > Bacteroidota > Bacteroidia > Flavobacteriales > Flavobacteriaceae > Cellulophaga > Cellulophaga baltica. Next base: position 127,571 of record NZ_FNBD01000003.1, on the reverse strand, counting down.
AAAATAATTTTTTAGTGTTTCTTCATTAACCCCATGAATTAATTTATGGGGTCAATGTTTTAAAAATCGAATTGTAATTGAATGGTCACCATTTTTTTCTCTTCGGTTTTTTCTTTTTTATCGGTGTTTAAATTTGCTAATGATATTCCTAATAAGCGTACAGAGTTTTCTAATTTCTCCTGATATAAAAGTTCTTTTGCGGTTTCTAATATTAGATTTTTATCCGAAATATAATAGCGCAAGGTTTTACTTCGTGTTTGCAAAGTAAAATCGCTATACTTAATTTTTAAAGTAATAGTTTTGCCGGAAATAGTAGCTTTTTTTAAACGGCGTTCCAGCTCGTTTGCAATATGCTCTAAACGTTCTAGCATAAAAATTTCACTACTTAAGTTTTCGCTAAACGTACGTTCTGCTCCTACAGATTTTGGAATGCGATGTGGTTTTACGGTACTGTTATGCACTCCTCTTACCACATGGTAATAATAGGCTCCACTCTTGCCAAAATGTTCCGTTAAAAAGGCTTCAGATTTTTGTTTTAAATCAAAACCCGTGAAAATTCCTAACTTATACATCTTTTCTGTGGTTACCTTTCCAACACCATAGAATTTTCTAATTTCTAATTTCTCTAAAAATTCAATGACCTCTTCTGGATTTACTGTTTTTTGCCCGTTTGGTTTGTTGTAGTCACTAGCAACTTTAGCAATAAATTTGTTGATAGAAATACCGGCAGAAGCGGCAAGTCCTAATTCATCAAAAATGCGCTGCCTTATTTCCTCTGCAATTAAAGAAGCAGAGGGGTTTCCTTTTTTATTCACCGTAACATCAAGGTAAGCTTCGTCTAAAGATAAAGGCTCTACCAAATCTGTATAGTCATAAAAAATTTTTCTAATATGCTGGGATATCTCTTTGTAACGCTCAAATCTAGGTTTTACAAAGGTTAGTTGCGGACAGTTGCGTTTTGCCATTACACCGCTCATTGCACTGCGTACGCCATACTTTCTTGCCTCATAATTTGCTGCAGAAACAACCCCTCTAATTTCACTACCACCAACGGCTAATGGCTTCCCTTTTAAATCAGGATTATCCAGTTCTTCTACAGACGCATAAAAGGCATCCATATCTACATGAATAATTTTTCTAATAGGCAAATCAATTGGCATACTGCAAAATTAAACTATATTTAGGTTGATGAAAAGAAAAGATAAGACCGCAATTATACTTGGTGCTACGGGGCTAACAGGAGGACTCTTGCTAGAACGACTGTTGCACGATGAACGTTATGAGAAATTTAAATTATTTTCAAGATCATCGGTAGCAATAAACAATCCTAAAATAGAAGAACATTTAGTAGATCTTTTAGCGCTAGAGGAACATACAGTTAACTTTACAGCAGATGAGGTATTTTGTTGTATTGGTACCACTAAGAAGAAAACTCCAGATAATGAAACCTATCGAAAGATAGATTTTGGCATTCCTGTTGCTGCAGCAAAAGCAGCGAAAAATAATGGAATTAATACATTTATTGTAATTTCTGCATTGGGCGCAAGCGCAAAAAGCAAAGTGTTTTACAACAAGGTGAAAGGAGAAATGGAAGAAGCGGTATTGGCACAAGAAATGACGAGAACGTTTATATTGCAGCCTTCTTTGATTGGAGGAGATAGAACTGAAAAAAGAACTGGAGAATGGCTATTTAAACAAGTAATGAAGGTGGTAGATGTCTTGCTTGTAGGTCCATTAAAAAAATATAGGACTATCGCGCCAGATACATTGGCAGCAGCAATGATTTGGTTGGCAAATAATGAATACAAAGAAGCTAGAATAGCATCGGATAAGATAAAGACTTTAGCGCAGTAGTATGGTTGAAATAGAACGAAAATTTTTAGTGTTATCTGATGCTTATAAGCAAGAGGCAAGCGCTAAAATTAGAATAGTTCAGGGCTTTTTAAATACAGATCCTGAACGTACGGTAAGGGTGCGAATTAAAGGAGAGCAAGGATTTCTAACCATAAAGGGAAAAGGAAATGATACGGGTGTTTCTCGATTTGAATGGGAAAAAGAGATTGCTGTTTCAGAAGCAGAAGCCTTACTCAAAATTGCAGAGCCTGGTAGTATTGATAAATTTAGATACGAGGTGCAAGTAGGCAATCATACTTTTGAGGTTGATGAGTTCTTTGGTGAAAATGAAGGTTTGACAGTTGCTGAGGTTGAGTTAAATTCTGAGAACGAAGCTTTTAAAAAGCCAGTATGGTTAGGGGAAGAAGTATCAGGGATCACAAAATATTATAATTCGCAGTTGAGTAAGCACCCTTATAAGTCTTGGGAAACTAGATAAAAGGTACTGAACTAACTTTTGCGCGCTTTCAAATAGTCTTCCGTAATAATTCCTTTTAGATGAATGATAACGAAGTGTTCTAAAATTTCATCGACGGTATAGGTCTCAAATAAATTAGAGGATCTTGAACTTAGGTTTTCTAAATTACCAAAATATAGATTACAAGTAAGGTCAATGTTTATGGTTGCGTGTATGAGGTTTCTTTTTTGGGCTTTTACCAATAATTCTTTAATGTATTTATGGGTAAAACGCAGTTTAAAATCTGAATACAATGTATTGGATTTAGGATAGTATTTTTTTAAGCCGTTGATGTACGCCGGACTCATATTTTTAACAAAAAGAAACCCAATCCTGTAGATCTCAATGATAGACAGGATTGGGTTTGCTTCTTTTTTAGCCGTAATCGCTACAATTTCAAGTTCAGTCTTCTTTAAAAGAAAATCCAAACTATCAGTAACTATTGTTTCTTTTGTGTCAAAAGTTTCATAAATCGTTTTTTTAGAAATTCCCATCTCATGAGCTAAATCATCTAAGGTGAATCTCTTACATCCAAATCTTGTGAATTTAGCTATAGCTATTTCTAAAAAACGATCTTTATTTATCATGTGATGGTCACTCTTTCGTTATTTCCATCCACCACCAAGAGCTTCATATAAATCTACAATTGCAACGAGTTGTTGTAGTTTGCTATCTATGATATTAAGTTCTGCACTCAAGGCGCTTTGTCTTGCAGTTAATAAATCTAAATAATTCGCATACCCGTTTTTAAGTAACTCTTCAGAATTTGCTTCGGCAGTACGTAAAGCTTCCACTTCGTTCTTTCTAAATTCGAATTTTTTAGTTTCGGCCTTGTAGGTGTATAACGCATTTGATACCTCACTACCTGCAACCAATAACGTCTTTTTGAAATTTAATAAAGAGCTTTCTTGATTTGCTAGGGCAACTTCCTTTTGCGTTTTTAACTTCCTTTGATTTAAAAGTGGTTGTGTCAATCCGCTTACTATTGTTGCAAATAAAGAATTGGCATTAAACAATTTATCTAACTCTAAACTTTGCAAGCCACCAGAAGCGGTTAGCGTTAGCGATGGATAAAAGCTACTATTCGCTACATTTGTGAGCTCAAAATCTTTGATTAAAGCATATTCTGCAGCCATAACGTCTGGTCTATTTCTCAGTAATGTTGTTGGAACGCCAAGTTTCATTTCTTGATCCATACTTTGCGTATCAAGGCTACTTCTTTCGAACTTTTGTGGTGTTTTACCTAAGAGTATACTAAGGGTGTTTTCTGCTTTAAAAATAGCAGCTTCAATATCTACTTGCAATGCTCTGGCACTATTGTATTGTGCTACGTTTTGATCTACGGCAACTTGTGTAACTTGACCCGCATCTTTTAATGCCTTAATAGTGGCCACACCACTTTCTCTTGTAGCTATAGTTTCCTTGGTTACTTCTAATTGAGCGTCGAGGGCTAATAAGTTATAATAGGTATTTGCAATGCTTGAAATAAGCTGAGTTTTTACGGCTTGATGCCCTGCAACGTTTTGTAAATAATCTGCTTGTGATGCTCTTCTGTTGCTTCTTATTTTTCCCCAGATATCTGCCTCCCATGACAAATCTGCTGTTACGTCATAGGTATCTAAACCTCCCGTGAATAAAGATCCAAATTGGCTATTTTCTGAAAATTCTTGACGGGTATAATTGGCTCCAACACTTAATGTTGGAAAATAACCAGCTTTACCTTGCTTCGCATATGCTTGGGCAGCAATCATTTGCTGAAGTGCAATACGGACATCCATGTTGTTTTCAAGTCCTTCTTCTATATATTCAATCAAATAGGGATCAGTGAACATAGTTTTCCAAGAAACATCGGCCATAGAAACACTATCCGTAGGTAAGTTGTCGGTACGGTAAAGTGCTTCAGTTTCTGCTAATTCCGGACGTTTGTAATCTTTTGCAACAAAACAACCTTGAAGGGTTACTAAAACCACACCTAAGAGCATGGTTTTAGTTATATTTTTACGGTTTATAGTAGTTTTCATAATTTTTATTCTTCAATAGTTAGTACTTCGGGTTTACTAGAAATTCTTTCCTGTAACCACTGAAATAATATGAATAATATTGGAATTACAAAGACACCTAAAAGGGTTCCTATAAGTAATCCTCCCACGGCCCCTGTTCCAATAGATCTATTTCCTTCAGATCCCACACCTTTAGCTAATACTAATGGCATCAATCCTAAAATAAAGGCAAATGAGGTCATTAAGATAGGACGTAAACGAGATTTTGCACCATCAATAGCAGCTTCAACAATGCTTTCTCCGCTTTTCCGTTTCTGCAAGGCAATTTCGACAATAAGGATGGCATTTTTGGCGAGTAGTCCAATAAGCATAATTAAAGAAATCTGGAAATAGATGTTGTTTTCCAATCCAAACAATTTGGTGCTTATATAGGCGCCAAATACTCCAAAAGGCAATGATAAAATTACAGCAAATGGTAATAAATAACTTTCATATTGCGCACTTAACAAGAAGTATACAAAGAGAATACTCAAACCAAAAATGAAAATCGTTTGGCTTCCTGCACTTACTTCTTCTCGTGTTAACCCAGAATAAGCAATGGTGTAATTATTTGGTAAGTTCGCAACTTCCTCTTCAATAACTCTAATAGCATCACCAGTACTAAACCCATCATTGGTAGCACCAGTTATGGCTGTAGAATTAAATAGGTTAAAACGGGTTACGGATTGCGGCCCGTATACACGCTCTAGTTTTACAAACTGCGTAATAGGAGTCATCTCACCAGAATCTGTTCGTACATACATACTATTTAGATCATCAACATCTGCTCTGTCATCTGGTAATGCTTGAATATACACTCTAAATTGCTTCCCAAATCTAGAGAAATCTGAAGCATAAATACCACCGATAAACCCTTGTAATGTAGAGAAAATGCTATTAATAGGTACGCCCTTTTCTTTTGCTAAAGGCACATTCACTTCCATTTCGTATTGTGGGTAATTTGTACTGAAAGAAGATTGCGCATATTTTATTTCTGGATGCTTCATTAAAGCCATGGCAAAGTCTTTATTCGCTTGATCTAAATCTTTGAATTCTCCACCAAACTTATCCAATAAATTCACCTCAAAACCTGCCGAGTTACCAAAACCACGGATACTAGGAGGTGAGAAGAATATGATATTAGCTTCTTTTATTCCTGCAGCTACACCAAATAGTTTACCTGTGATGGCTTGTACTGAGGTTGCAGCATCTTCACGGTCTGCCCAATCTGCTAATTTGATAATTCCAAAGCCATAATTACTCCCTTGTCCATTAATTAAACTTCTACCCTTAATAAAGTTTACGGCCACAATACCCTCTATGCCATTTATTTTACTGTACAAATCTCTGGAAACTGCATCTGTTCTATCTAATGATGCACCTTCTGGCAAGGCAATATTTGCAAAAATAATACCTCTATCTTCGTTAGGTACAAATCCTGTAGGTGTAGTCTGAGAGGCCCAGTAAATACCCGCCAGTGCAATCACTAATAACAATGGTGAAATCCATTTTCTCTTATATAAAAATTGAAGCGATTGTCCGTATCGGTTTATAGTAGCGTTAAATCCACGGTTAAAAAGCGTGTAGAAACGTTTTAATGGACCTTTACTTTTTAGTTCATCGTCATCCTTATGCCCTTTTAATAATAATGCACATAATGCAGGACTTAAAGTCAATGCATTCACGGCTGATATTAAAATAGCTATAATTAAAGTTACTCCAAATTGCTCATAGAATACGCCTGTAGGACCTGTTATAAATGTTACAGGAATAAATACCGCTGCCATTACCAAAGTAATAGAAATAATAGCGCCAGATATCTCATTCATGGCAACTAAGGTGGCTTTTTTAGGGCTCTTCTCTCCTTCATCCAATTTGGCATGCACAGCTTCCACCACCACAATAGCATCATCCACCACAATACCAATGGCAAGGACTAACGCAAATAGTGTTAGAAGGTTAATAGAGTATCCAAAAACATTCAAGAAAAAGAACGTACCTATAATAGAAACAGGTACAGCAATTGCCGGAATTAATGTAGACCTGAAATCTTGTAAGAATAGAAATACCACTAAGAACACCAATAAGAACGCTTCTAGTAATGTACTAATTACCTTTTCTATAGAGGCATTTAAAAACAAACTAGTATCGTAAGGCACAAAAATATCTAAACCTTCTGGTAGGTCTTTTTTTACATCTTCTAGCGTAACTTTAATATTCTCAATAATTTCTCTTGCATTAGAACCTTTAGTTTGAAAAATACCCATAAATACAGCTGGATTGCCCATACTCATCGCATTAGCGGCATAGGATTGTGCATCTAACTCAATAGTTGCTACATCATTCAATCTAAGAAACTCTCCATTGCCTAAAGCTTTAATAACAATATCTGCATATTGTTGCTCGTTTTTGAAACGTCCGCTATAAGTTAATGTATAGGAGAATGCTTCCCCATTATTCTGTCCTAAAGATCCTGCCGCAGCTTCTAAGTTTTGCTCAGCTAAAGCTGCAGTAATATCTGAAGGTATTAAACCGTACGTTGCTAATTTTTCAGGTTTCAACCAAATACGCATCGCATAATCTTGTTGAGAGAACAAACTAACATCTCCTACACCACTAATACGTTGCATGGCAGGTACCACATTTATTTTTAAGTAATTCTGAATGAATGTCGCATCGTAATTCTCATTTTCAGAATACATAGAGATAAACATTAACGCACTCGTTTCTTGCTTTTGAGTTATTACCCCAGTCTGTATAACCTCTTGTGGTAGTAATGCGTTTGCTCTAGATACACGGTTTTGGACGTTAACTGCGGCTATATCTGCATCTACTTCTTGATTAAAGTAAACGGTAATTTCTGCCGTACCTGTGTTAGAGGCGGTAGAGGTAATGTAACTCATACCTTCTACACCATTAATTTGTTCTTCGATAGGAATAATTACACTCTCTAAAACGGTTTCTGCATTTGCTCCCGCGTAAGATGCAGTCACCTTAATGGTTGGTGGCGCAATATCTGGATACTCCTCTATAGGTAAACTTGATATACTGATGACACCAAGTATTACGATGATAATAGAGATTACTGTTGAAAGCACTGGTCTTTCAATAAATGTTTTTAACATAACTAAATAAGTTTATAATTTGTTAATTCTTAAATAAAACCTCTATTGGTTTAATAGCCTCATCAAATGGTGTGTCTTGTGGTGTAATAGCCATACCATCTCTTAATTTTCCAACACCAGAAACAATAAGTCTATCACCAGCTTTTAGTCCAGATTCTACCACATATAAATTACCAACGGTACCTTGTATTTTTAAAATAGTAGATTTTGCTTTGTTGTCTTTATCTATGATAAAAGCTACAATATCTTTTTGTTGTTCGAATGTTGATGATTGAGGTAGTACAATAGCATCTTTATATTCTATTGGAAACCTAATTTTACCACTGTTTCCATTGGTTAAAATTTCATTTGGATTATCAAAAGCAGCTCTAATTTTAATGGTTCCTGTATTTTCATTAATTTGACCTGTACTTGTTTGGATACGGCCTGTTTCAGAATAAATTTTTCCGTTGGCTAAAACTAAGCTTAGGTCTGGAGAATTTTTTATACGTTCTGCTTTTGTTGTTCCTTCAGATCTTTGTAACAGGTCTATATACTGCGCTTCATTGAAACTAAAAAAAGCATACACTTGACTAATTTCACTAACGGTGGTTAACGGCTTACTATCACCAGGACTAATTAAAGCGCCTTCTCTAAAGTTAATAGAACCAACATAGCCATCTACAGGGCTCTTAATAGTAGCATAGCCTACACTTGCAGAAACACTACTGTAGTTTGCTTGTGCCTGTGCTAAGTTTGCTTTAGCGGTTTCTAATTGTACAGGGCTAATAATGTTTTTCTCTACCAGAGGAATTAACTTGTTTACTTCTACCTGAGCTACGTTGATACGTGCTTTTGCTGCACCTGCATCTTGACTAAGTGATTGTGTTTCTAATTTAAATAACACTTGACCTTTACGTACTTTTTGTCCTTCGTCTACTAATACTTTCTGAATATAGCCAGATACTTTGGCTCTAACATCACTGTTAACTATACCTTCTATATTTGCTGGATATTCTTGATACCCGGTTACTGTTTTGGTTTGCATTGTAACAACGGGAAAAGATGGGGCAGGGCCCTCTGGTGCTGCTGCTTTTTGTTCGCCATTGTCTCCACAACTTGAAACGACTAATAGTAGGGTTAATGCTAGTATCGTTAATAATTTATTATGTCTCATTTTGTACTTAGTTTAGATATCGAATTGTTTGTTTGTTGTCTTTAACTTTAATTAATTTTAATCTTAATTCTTCAATAGAAGCAGAAGCCCCATCGATAAATTTTATATAATCGTTGTGAAAATTTAAATCAAATTTTTCTTCTTCATTTTCAATACTTTTATTGTTTTGATTGTCCTTATAGTTTTTAATTTCTAAGTGTAATTCACGTATTTCTTTCCAATCATTTATCATTTTATCAACATGCTGAATAATGGTGTCTGCATTAATAATAAAATATTTTTTACGATCTCCGGTTTTTGTGAAGTACTCAATTTTTTTTAAGTCCTGTAGATGATTAAGGTGTGTAGAAATAGTGCTTTTACTAGCACAAAGGATAGTTACCATGTCTTCAAACGTAGTCCCTTTTTTACCCGTAAGAATTATATAGGATAGTATGCGTGCTGCAACAGGTGCCAACTGCTCTCTATTTTCTAAATGAACACCTAGTTTTTCAACTAAAGACATTTTTTCTTTACAAATATTTTTTGCCATTTTTGACTGTATTTTCTACTGCTTTCTGAATACAAAAAATCCATGTACAGTAAAATTCTGTGCAAATATATTTATTAGTTCGGAACAAACCGAACTTAAAGAACTCTAAAATGCTTTTTTATGAAAACTTTAGCAATTACTCGGCTAGTATACCTTCTTTGTCTATTAAAGAGATGGTTGTGAGTGCTTTAGTTTGTATCGTATTTTTTTTGAAGAGGAATTTCTTATCAAATAATTTATTATCGGAAAAGAAGGAAAGAGAGAAAACATTGTCTAAGCCGAAGATTTCTTCTTGCAGGGGCTCAAATTTCTTAAATGATTTAGCCTCCAAAGTACCAAGGCCATGTCTTATGGTAGCGGTTTTATCTGTGCTATTAGATCCGCTAGATACAATAATGGCCATTTCTATGGCGCTATCTTTACTGTTGATGAGATAGGCATTCCATACTTTATTTAGCATTTCATCATCCCATTCATGGATGATGGCTACATAAACATCTTTGACAACGGGTATATCAATATCTTTTTTCAAGAATAGCTTTCTTTAGAAGTTTTCACTAAAAATATAATTCGATTTCTAGCTTAAAGCGCAGACTTAAATTGTTCTAAAAAACGAACATCATTCTCACTAAGCAAACGAATATCGGTAATTTGATGTAGTAACATTGCAATACGATCTATACCTACCCCAAATGCAAAACCAGAATATTCATTTGGATCTATGCCGCAATTGGTCAATACATTTGGGTCTACCATTCCGCATCCTCCAATTTCTAACCATCCTGTTCCTTTTGTAATTCTATAATCTGCTTCTGTTTCTAATCCCCAATACACATCTACTTCTGCACTAGGCTCTGTGAATGGAAAATAAGAAGGTCTCAATCTAATTTTAGATTTGCCAAAAAGCTCTGTAGTAAAAAACTGTAAGGTTTGTTTCAAATCAGCAAAGGATACATTTTTATCAATATATAAGCCTTCTATTTGATGGAAAAAACAGTGGGAACGAGCAGAAATAGCTTCGTTTCTATACACTCTACCAGGAGAAATAGTTCTAATAGGTGGTTTGTTATCTTCCATATAACGTACCTGTACCGAAGAGGTGTGCGTACGCAATAAAATATCAGGATTTGTTTGGATAAAAAAGGTGTCTTGCATATCACGAGCTGGGTGATACTCTGGCAGGTTTAATGCGGTGAAGTTATGCCAGTCATCTTCAATTTCTGGACCTTCAGAAACGTTAAAACCTATTCTAGAGAAGATATCAATAATTTGATTTTTAACGATAGATATTGGATGTCTTGAACCTAATTCTACCGGTTCTCCAGGGCGTGTCAAATCGCCATACCCGCCATTATCATCTACTTTTTCTTCAATAGCTTCCTTAAGTTTATTAATTTTTTCGGTAGCAATTGTCTTTAATTGATTGATAGTTTGTCCAAATTCCTTTTTTTGGTCATTAGGAACATTTTTAAATTCCGTAAAGAAATCATTTAAAAGCCCTTTCTTACCTAGGTATTTAATTCTTAAGTTTTCTACAGCCTCTTTAGAGTCTGAAGTAAACTTTTCAATTTCAGCAATATGTTCTTTTATTTTATCAATCATAACAATGGACTAGCCAACAAATTTAAAACTTTTATGGGAGTAGTACAGCTAACTGCTTTAAACTTTTTTAATGAACCGTGAAATTGCACATTTTTTGGGTGTTATTTTAATGAATTGAACAGTTAATCCTTAAAGGTTTTATGAACTGGGGTATAGCTTTCGCTTAAGACGAAACGGCGGTATCCTTAGTTTTTTCCTTCACCTATTTTATAGTAAGATGATTTTCTTAAAACTACATACTTAACGGTTTTAATCTAAGTGGTAAATCTCCATAATATTGCCAAGAATTCCTTCGAAATCGATTTTTAAATCGATTAATTTGCCCGTGTGGATGTCAAACACCCAGCCATGTACTTTTAAACCATGATCTCTATAGGCTTTTTGTACTGCTGCTGTTTTAATAAGATTCACGCATTGCTCTTCTACATTTAATTCTACTAGGCGTTCATACTTGTCATGCTCATTTTCAATAGCATTTAGTTCTTTCTTATGAATGCGGTAGACATCTCTTATATTTCTAAGCCAAGGATTTAAAATACCTAAGTCTGCAGATTGCATAGCGGCTTTTACACCACCACAGCCGTAATGACCACAAACGACAATATGGTCTACTTTCAAGTGCATAACTGCATACTCTACGACAGACATGGCATTAAGGTCTGTACCTATAACCATATTGGCAATATTTCTATGTACAAATACTTCGCCAGGACCTAAGCCCATTAAATCTTCTGCACTTACGCGGCTATCAGAGCAACCAATATAAAGCAACTCAGGACTTTGCCCTTTGCCCATTTCATCAAAGTAGTTAGCATTCTCGCTAAGCTTTTCATTGACCCATTTTTTATTGTTTTCGAAGACAAAATCAAGATTCATTCGGTGCAAATTTATAGGATGTTAATATACGCTATTATGTAAAATGACTTACCAAAATTGGTAAGCCATTTATTTAATTTAACAAGATTGATGCCTCTAGTAAAAATCTACTGCACCAGTAGAAATATCATACATAGCGCCAATAATTTTTATTTCGCCTTGTTTTTCCATTTCGGCTAAAATTTCACTTCGGTCTCTAACATTTTTGATAGTTTGCAAGACGTTTTCAGTAGAAACCGCATCTACAAATTCTAGGTTTTTAGAATTTCTTAAGCTTTCATCTTTTGGTTCTTTAACAGCGGCTACAGCGGGCTCTATCTTATTGATTAAAGCCGTTAAATTACCCATTCTTGCATGATCGCATGCTCCTTTGATAGCACCACAACTGGTATGACCAAGAACAACTATAAGTTTCGTTCCTGCCAATTTGCTAGCAAACTCCATACTTCCTAGAATATCTTCATTCACGAAATTCCCAGCAATACGGATGCTAAAAACGTCTCCTAGTCCTTGATCAAATACTAATTCTGCAGAAACACGAGAATCAATACAGCTAAGAATGGTTGCAAAAGGAAATTGCCCTTCACTTGTGTCATTTACTTGCTCCAGTAAATTACGATTTGCTTTTAAATTATTTTGAAAACGCTGATTTCCTTCTTTTAGAAAATCCAATGCTTTTTGAGGAGTCATTGTAGATTGCGTTTCTCTTGTATGTGCCTTCATATATTTTTAATTTTATTAATTATATTATTTATGGAGACCTAGCTTAAACTTAAGTCAGATTTTGGTCGTTCATTAAAGAACTCAATATAACTTGTAGGGTTTTCCACAGTACCACGCTTAGATACTAATTTAATGTCTATATTTCTTTCTTTTGCTTTTATAGAAAAATCTTCTAAGATTTCTATAATATCATTATCCAAATATCGTGTATTTAAAAGATCTAATTCTAAATAGGTGTCTTTAGGTAAGCTATCCAATTCTTTTAAAATAGCGCCTTTATTAAAGAAGGTTACTTCTTCCGCTAAGGTCATTTTAATTTTGTGCTTTCCATTACTATTGTCTTCAATATGTAGAAAGTGAGAGTTTTGGTAACTTTTTAAAAGAATCACTACGATACCTACGGCTAAACCTAATCCAATTCCTACCAATAGATCTGTAAAAACAATCCCTAAGACCGTTACAAAGAATGGTATAGACTGCTTCCAGCCTAATTGATACATTTTTAAAAACAAGGAAGGTTTTGCTAATTTAAATCCTACAATAAATAGAATAGACGCCAATACAGATAACGGAATCATATTCAAAAATGTTGGGATAAGGATCACAGAAATTAATAATAATAAACCATGAATAATTGCAGATACTTTAGACTTTCCTCCAGATTGGATGTTTGCAGAACTACGAACAATTACTTGTGTTATAGGTAAACCACCAATAAGTCCAGAGATTACGTTTCCTGTTCCTTGTGCTAATAATTCACGGTTGGTAGGGGTTACATTTTTATCAGGGTCTAGTTTATCTGTGGCTTCAACGCACAGTAGTGTTTCTAAACTAGCAACCAAGGCAATTGTAAAACCTGTAATCCAAACTTCTGGATTCGTGATAGCGCTAAAATTCGGAAATTTAAATTGTGCTAAGAATGATGCTGCATCTTCTGGAATAGGAACACTAACTAAGTGCTTCGCAGAGATCGCCAATGTTTCATGGTCTTTTGTTAAAGAGAAATATAAGATGCCAAGAACTACAGCAACCAAAGGGCCCTGAATTATCTGGAAAAACTTCCCCATTTTGGAGAATACTTTATCCCATAATAATAGAATAGCTAAACCTATTATAGCAATTAATGTTGCTCCAGGACTAATATTGTTAATTGTTTTAAAAATTTCAGAAAAGGTATTTTCTCCATCAACTTGAAAAAAGGAAAAATCTCCTTCTGGATCTGGATCATAACCAAAAAAGTGTGGAATTTGTTTTAGAATGATAATAATACCAATACCAGTTAGCATTCCTTTTATTACAGATGATGGGAAATAATAACCAATAACTCCCGCCTTTAAAATACCAAATATAATTTGGATAACTCCTCCAATAACAACAGCTACTAAAAAGTTTTGATATCCGCCAAGCGTACCGATGGCTGTTAATACTATTGCCGCTAATCCTGCGGCCGGGCCACTAACTCCAATTTTAGAGCCAGACAGAGCTCCTACGACAACACCTCCAATAATACCAGAAATTATTCCAGCGAATAATGGTGCGCCACTTGCTAAAGCAATCCCTAAACATAAAGGTAAAGCAACGAAAAATACAACGACACTTGCAGGCAAGTCGTTTTTTAATGTTTTAAACATACATAACTAATTAAGCCTTCATTAAGATTTGGTAAAGGCAGATTTATAAACTACTAAAAAATACTCAGGATTAAATAGTAGCGCCCTCGGGAGGAGGAAGTATAATTTTAGCGGTATGTAATGAATTGTTTAAGGTGGTTCTGTCGTTGACAGAAATATTTCTTTGATCAGAAATGTAAAGTCGGAAAGAAAAATCTGAAGCGATGAATTTTTCTACTTCGTTGATTTTTTTACATTGGTGTTGTTCTTGTTGCTCCTCTTCGTTCATGTTATTTACAAGCACAGAAGAATCATCGTCAATAAAAGTAACGATGGTAGGAGCCGCTAAGGCAAAAAGCCAAAAAGCGAGCAAGATAAACTGGATTGTATTTTTTGAGATACGTAACATAGAAAAGAGTAAAGATAATAGTATTACTATTAAAAACTGTTAAGAAATGTTTAAATATCTTTTAGGAGTTTAATGTCCTCTGCCGAAATCCATCCTGTTTTTCCGTCGGCAATCTTTACTTTATACCAATCATTAAGTGTCTCGAGTACCATAACTTTGGTACCTTCATGTAGTCTGAATGATTCCGAGCTTCTTGCATTGGGTTCGGTTTGTATGACACTCTCTTCTGCAAAAACAATGGCAGGATTATCATTTTTAAACTCCTCATATTTTATATAGGCTAAGGCTATTGATGCTATCGCAACAAATAAAAACACCAAAGAACTTATAAATAAAATTCTTTTTAAAACAGCGCTGGCTAAGAAATAGTATAGGAGGTAAGCAATAACAAAAAGGAAGATTAGAAAAACGCTGGTGTAGGCCCACTGTTCAAAAGAAAAGAAAGAGGTAGCATTCTTATATATTTTCTTAAGTCCCGTTTCTGGTAATATTGTAATTGCATCCAAAGTCATGTTTTGGGCATACGCTAGGTTATTCTTGATGTCAGGATCATTGGGTTTTAAAAGCAGCGCTTTCTCATAATAATAGATACTAGGCGCTATATTGTTTTGCTTATAGTAAACATTTCCAAGATTAAAATAGAGCTCAGATGAGGCCTCATCATTAGTTAATATTTTCAGATAGGTTTTTTCTGCTACTTCATATTTACCGTCATTATAAGCTTTGTTTGCAGCATCAAATAAGGCTGTGCCTTGTGAAAAACCCAAAGCACTTGAGAATAAAATGAATATGAATAGTATGTTTTTCACTTTTTATATATTTTATAATTGCTTATCCATTGTAGAGATTACTTCGCTTGCAGCATTGTAGTCTTGTTGCATTTGAACATTTGAAAAAGGACTGTACCGTGCCATTTCGCAATTCTTTAACAAGGCAATAAACCCATCAGATGTGGCTTGGCTAACTTGCTTTTCTGCCAATAGTTGGGCAATTTTATCTTTGCTAAATTCTGATGTTTCAATTTTTAACTTCGCTTTCAAGTAGTTATGTAGTGCCTTTTCTAGAGCCACATAAAATGCTTCTTTATTTCCTAAGGTTTTCTTTGCTGCCGATAAATATTTTCTAGACAATTTATTCGCCTTTTTGATTTTGTTTCCTTGAACATCACCACGTATTGCTTCTCTCTTTTTGCCGAATAGGATGGCTAGAGGAATGAAAATTAAGGGCGCTAGGAGCCATAATAGATACGCTGTAGAGCCAAAGAAATAACTATTTCCTTTTGGTTTTAATTCCGTTTTAAGTTTAATAAATTGAAATTGATTACCCGTACTGGCTACCTCTTGTTTGTTTGTTGCGCTTACAGTGTTGTTGGAAGCTGATCCGTTAGAAGGGCCTTCTATAACATTTATCAGTATTTGTTCTGATGTTAAACTGATGTACTTTTCTGTTTTGGGATCAAAATAATTAAAGCTAATACTAGGAATGGGGTATTTGCCTTTGTAGCTAGGTACAATCGTGTAATTATTTTTTACGCTGCCCTGCATTCCCGCAATGGTTGTTTTGATACTTTCATCAAACTCTGGCTCATAGACCTCTAGTGCGCTAGGTAAGTTTGGTTCTGGTAATTGAAATAACTTTAGGTTCCCAGAGCCGCTTACTTTTACAGAAGCCTGTAAAGATTCTGATGCGTTTAACGATTTTTTGCTAGTAGTGACAGAGAAATCAAACTTCCCTACAGCTCCACTAAAGTTTTCAGGCTTGCCTTCTAGTGGCAATTCTTTTACGTTTAGTGTTCTTCCCCCTGCAGAAACAGTTTTGTTTGTGGCAGTATACAATGGCCGCCCAAAAAAGTCACGTCTGCTTGTGGGTACTTCTACAGAAACATCTAAAGAAAGAGGTTCAATATCTAATTTTCCAGTTTTCTGAGGATAGAGTACAATACGTTTTAAAATTACATATTGATAAGGCTTACCTTCATAAGTTCCTTGCTGCGCGCTGTACTGTTGTACTGGCATATCTTGGCTCCAGAAATTATTGTATTTGGGGCTATCTATCGGTCTAAAGTTTGTGACCCGGATAGAATTGCTTACATAGAGTTTGTAGACCACGCTAACCGCCTCATTAAGATAAGGATTGCTTTTTGATACTTCTGCTACTAAATGTAAATTATCATCGGCAATAGATTCTGCAGAGGGTGGCGCATTAGGGTCTTCAACAGCAGCACTTACTTCTATTTTTTTTGTGAGTGATTTATAGGCCTTGCCATCTACAATAATACTTGCTTGGCCAATGGTAAATGTTCCTTTCTCCGTTGGCATTAATGTATAAGAATAACTTTTTGAGTAGGACCTTACACCATTTACCCAAGAGTTTCTAATAGATTGAGCTGGGCCCATCACGACGCGGAAGCCTTCAAAATCTGGCGGATTAAAATTATCTCCGTCACGGTTCATTGTGAAGTCTACGCGTAGTCTTTCGTTTAAGCCAAGCTTTTCTTTGCTTACAGCCATTTCAAAAGTTACTTCATCTTCTTGAGCTTTTACTACAAAAGCTAAGAACATTAGGGTAAGTAACGTAATATATTTCTTTAGCGTAAATACCATTACCAGTCTTTTTCGTTTCTTGTTTTAACGCCTTTTACTTTTTGGGCGTCCATCTTTTCTTGTACTTTTTTCTCTTCATTCTGCATGGCTTCTAAGAGATTTTGTACTTGCTGTTTAGATAGTTGACTTGGTCTTTTTTGCTGTTCTCCTTTTTTGTCTTCAGGCTTATCTCCTTTGCTAGGATCCTTTTTTTCATCTTCTTTTTTATCGCCTTCTCCGTCTTTCTTGTCTTCTTCTTGGTCTCCTTTATCGCCTTCGTCTCCCTGGTCTTTATTTTTATCGTCTTTTTGATCTCCTTGATTCTCGTCTTTATTGTCGCCTTCCTTTTTGTCTTCGTCCTGATCTTTTTTATCGTCTTTATCTTGATCTTGGTTTTTCTTGTCTTCTTCCTGTTGCTTTTTAAGCATTTCTTGGGCCAAAGCGAGGTTGTAGCGTGTTTCTTCGTCTGTAGGGTTATTACGTAGTGCTTGCTTGTAAGCTTCTACCGCTTTTTCATATTGCTTTTCTTTCATAAATACATTCCCCATGTTGTGGTATGCTTTATGTTTATCTTCTTTACTCGTGGCTGTTTCACCAGCTTGTTTATAGCGCGTAAAAGCTTCTCCAAAACTTTCATTTGAGTAATACGCATTTCCCAAATTATAAGGTGCAGAGCTATTTTCTGTGCTTTTAGCAATCGCCTTTCGGTATTCTGCTTCGGCGTTTATAAAATCTTTTTCCGATAATGCTTTATTAGCATCCCAAGTATAATTTACAGACTCTTGTAAGTTTTTTAGGCGCAGTTTTTCTTTCTCTTCCTTGTCTTCTTGTCCAAAAGAATAAGTGGCAACAAGAAGTAATAGGTATACTAAGTTTTTCATGTTACTCTTTTTTATTTTCATTAAACAAATTTAGTTTTCTTAACCATTTCGTTTTTCGATCCAAAACAAATATATCTAAGAATAGCAATAGGAAAGCGCCGCCAACAAACCATTGAAATTGGTCTTTATACTCTGCAAATTGCTTCGCTTCAAACTCCTTCTTGTCCATTTGGTTTAGTTGTTCCTTGATATATTCTACAGCTTCACTAGTATTATCTCCATTTATATACTCCCCATTACCTTCTGCTGCAATTTCTTGTAATATAGCTTCATTAAGCTTGGTAATTACTACGTCACCATTCATATCTTTTTTTAAACTCTCTACAATACCATTTCTTTTGATTGGAATTGGAGCACCTTTGGTTTTACCTACGCCGATGGTGAAAATTCTAATACCCTCTTCCGTTGCTTTTTCTACAGCTTCTTCCGTGGTGCCTTCTGCATGATCTTCCCCGTCAGAGATAATGAAAAGTACTCTATTGGTTTGGTTTTCATCATCATAATAAGTAGATGCTAGTTCTATAGCTTCATTAATTGCCGTTCCTTGAGATGAAAGCATATCGGTATTCATACTTTGCAAGAACATTTTAGCCGCACTATAATCGGTTGTAATAGGTAGTTGTGGGTAAGCTTGTGCCGCATAGGCTATAATTCCGATTCGATCACTACCCAGATGATTGATGATTTCAGATACCAATCGCTTTCCTTTTTCTAGTCTATTTGGAGCAATGTCTTCCGCTAACATACTTTTAGATACATCAAGAGCAAAAACAATATCTACTCCTTCTCTTTTAACCGTTTCTAATTTGGTTCCAATTTTAGGATTTACAAGTCCGACAACCAGCAAAGCTAATGCGACTAAGAATAGCACTAATTTTAGGGTAGACTTAAATATAGATTTTGAAGGTGTTAACCTTTTTAATAAGGTAAGATCTCCAAATCTTTTCTGTGCTTTACGTTTCCAAAATTGTAAAAGCACAAAAACCACCACCAATACAGGAATGGTGAACAACAGATAAAAATATATTTTTTCTTCTAATTGAATCATGTTAAAATTCTTGTTGTGCTAAAATATACACTTATATAAAGCTCTTAAATAGGGTGTGTCTTAACAGCCACTCTACGAGTAATAATATACCTGCTAAAAATAACCAAGGCCTATATTTCTCTTCAAATTGTGTGTATTTAAACTCTTCTATTTCTGTTTTTTCTAATTTGTTTATCTCATCGTAAATAGATGCTAAACTTTTATTATTGGTGGCTCTAAAATAAGCGCCGCCTGTTGTTTCTGCTATCTGCTCTAATAATGCTTCATCTATCTCTACTGGTTTCATACCGTATCTAAAAGACCCGTCACTATTAATGGCGATAGGAGATAATGCGTTTCCATTAGTACCTAATCCAATGGTATAGGTTTTTATGTCATATTCTACCGCTAATTCTGCTGCAGTTTGTGGTTCTATAAAACCAGAATTATTGATCCCATCGGTAAGTAGGATGATGACTTTGCTTAAGGCTTTACTTTCTTTTAGTCTGTTTACAGAAGTAGCTAGCCCCATTCCTATAGCTGTACCATCTTCTAAACTACCATAGGTAATTTCTTTGAGCGCATTTAAAACAATGCCTTTATCACTTGTTATCGGTGTTTTAGTATAGCTTTCTCCTGCATATACTACTAATCCTATACGGTCATTAGGTCTTTTTTTGATAAAATCTGCAGCTACTTTTTTTAAGGATGCCAAACGGTTAGGTTTTAAATCTCTAGCAAGCATACTAGAGGAAACATCAATAGCCATTACAATATCTATACCTTTAGTTGTTTTTGTTTTTGTAGAAATATCTTCTGTTTGTGGTCTTGCCATAGCTACGATAATTGCGGCTAAGGCTAGTAAGCGAAGTATAAAAAGAAAAGGCTTTAATTTGGGTAGTAAACTATCTGTAGCAAACCCTTTTATAGTTGTAATCTTTAAGGAAGCTGTTTCTTGTTTACGCTTAAAAAAATACCAAAGCACAGCTACTGGAAGTAGTAAAAACAACCAAAAAAATTGTGGATTAGCAAATTCTATATTCTCAAGCATTTATTATTCTGTTTTTACATCTATGGTTGATAAAATACGGGCTACTACATCATTGGCATAGGTGTCTTCTTCTAACCAAGTAAGTATTATTTGCTGTTGAAAACCTTTACCGCCAAATGTTATAATCGTATATTTTCCATTGACCAATTCATCAGATCCTGGTACTGAAAACTTCCCAGAACCATATGTTTTTAATCCTTTTGCAGCGCTTGCTGTGGTAAATTCTTCGGTTTTGGTTATAATATTTTTTGCTCCTTGTGCTTCAAATTGCTGAATCACAGCATTTACAGAGAGCTCCATATTTGGCTCTACAGGCTTTGTAAATGTTGTGGAAGATACACCAACGCTAAATAGGTCAATAGAACTTCTGTACATAAATACTTGTACCTCTTTTATATCTGCTTTTAATTCTGGGGTAAGCTCAAACTCTTGTCGTATTAAAACTTTAGGAGTTTCTATGGTGATAGGAGGATACCCATAGGTACTCGAGATCCATTCCGTTTCTAAAAGCTCTTTTGTCGGATGCCCTAACACCGTATCTTTTACGTAGCTAAATCCAAAATAACTCACTGCACTTACTATAGAAATTATGACCACAGCGGCTGCAATAACTGCTGTAATGATAATTTTATTGCGGTGTTTTTTGCGTGCTAATTCTTCTAGATATTCCTCACGCTGCAACAATTCTTCTTCGGTAGGCGGGGGAATAGCATCTTTAGTCTTTGTAACGATATTTTCAATAGCCTTTCTGTCTTGCTCAGCTACAGAGGTATCTGGCTTAGATTTAGCAAATTTCACTAAATCTGATGTTTGTAAAATATTTTTAAACTGACGAATGGTTTCTTCATCTAATTTTAAATTTCCAGCATCTTTAAGCATTTCTAGCTTGTTTATCAACTGGTCAGTAGTACTCTCTAATGCAGAAATATGAACGTCTTCTTCAAGATAAGAACGAACAATATCTGTTAGTTCTGAATAGTATTGCTTGTATTCATCCTGAATTAAGTATTTAGAGTTTTCTAATTTTTTAAGTTCAAGCATCGCTCTATCGTAGGGCGGTAATAAAGCAACTTTCTCTTCCTCTGTCAATTTCTTTTTTCTCCAAATGAAGAAATACAGTAATCCTGTAAGGATTAATAGACCTGCTATGATTGCAAAAATCCAAAACCAAGGAAAACTGCTTTTCTTTTCAACATTAATCATATCCTTAATGTCAAAAAGTTGTTGTGCTATGGTGTCTACAGGCACAGTGTTTACGTAAATGTTTACAGAATCTGTAGTAAACATTTTTTCGTTAATGATGATCTTTTGAGGCGGAAGCGTATAAGAACCAGAATCAAATTGTGTTAATGCGTATTTCTTTATTAAAGTAAGCTTCCCATTTTCTGGAATGGTATCTATGGCAAAAGACTCTACCATTTCTAGAGGAGCAAAGGACTGTGCCTCTTCAGGAAATGTTACCTGGTCTACTTTATCTACACTCACATTTACCGTGAAGTTTATTTGCTCTCCAATTTTAATATCTTTTATATCAACAGCAGAAGCTACTTTGGAGTCTGACTGTGCAAAGCCAAATGCGCTTACAAAAAGTAAGCACAGTAATATGTATCGCTTGTGTAACGAAAAGTAAGAAATAAGTATGGTGTTATGTTTTATCATTTTTATCCTCTTCGCTTAAAATAACCTAATAGTTTTTTGACATAGCTTTCATCTACACGACATGCAAGAACACCGCAACCAGATTTTGAAAATGTAGTCTGAAAATAAGAGATGCGCTCTTGGTAATATTTACCATAATTAAGGCGCACCTTTTTAGATTGTGTGTTTACTAATTGTAACTGGCCAGTTTCTGCATCTTCCATTTGTACCATTCCAATGTTAGGGATGGTTTCTTCGCGTTCATCATAAATGCGAATTCCTGTAACATCATGCTTTTTACCGGTAATACGTAAAGTTTGTAAGTAATCGTCTGTAATAAAATCAGAAAGAACAAAAACAATGGCTTTCTTCTTCATTACATTGGTCAAATACTTCAGAGCAACCGCTAGATCTGTCTTATTGCTTTTAGGTTTAAATTCAATAAGCTCTCTGATAATTCTCAGCACATGACTCTTTCCTTTTTTAGGCGGAATAAACAGTTCTATTTGGTCTGAGAATAATATTAATCCCACTTTATCATTATTCTGTAAAGCAGAAAATGCAAGGGTAGCAGATATTTCTGTAATTATTTCGTTTTTAAATTGATTAGAAGAGCCAAAAAGTTCGGAACCACTCACATCTACCATAAGCATCATGGTGAGTTCTCTTTCTTCTTCAAAAACTTTAATGTAGGGTTCGTTATATCTTGCCGTTACGTTCCAATCAATAGCGCGCACATCATCACCAAATTGGTATTGACGTACCTCGCTAAATGTCATCCCTCTGCCTTTAAATGTGGAGTGGTATTCCCCTCCAAAAATATGGTCAGAAAGACGACGCGTCTTTATCTCGATTTTACGAACTTTTTTTAATAACTCTTTGGTATCCATTTTCCTCTCTCTACCCTTTCTCCAGAAGAGAAAGGTCTTTTAAAAACTTAAATTTTTAGTACCCCTAGTAAAATACTTCCTGATGGGAAGGACTTTAGGATGAGATTTAAGGAACCTCTATTTCATTTACAATTTTGTTAATGATATCTACTGAAATTATATTTTCTGCTTCCGCTTCGTAAGTAATTCCAATTCTGTGTCTTAAAACATCATGTACCACAGCTCTAACATCTTCAGGAACAACATATCCTCTTCTTTTTATGAAAGCGTAACATTTAGCAGCATTTGCTAAATTGATACTCCCTCTTGGAGAGGCTCCAAAACTGATTAATGGTTTTAAATCTTCTAACTTATATTTTTCTGGGTAACGTGTAGCAAATATGATATCCAAGATATATTTTTCAATCTTTTCATCCATATACACTTCTCTTACCGCTTTTTGAGCGCTAAGAATTTGTTCTGTAGTTACTACCGCATTTACCGTTTCATAGCTTCCTGTTAGATTTTGACGCATAATTAATTGCTCCTCATTCATTTTAGGATAATCAATTACTGTTTTCAACATAAAACGGTCAACTTGGGCTTCTGGTAACGGGTAAGTTCCTTCTTGCTCTACGGGGTTTTGTGTTGCCATTACTAAAAATGGTTTGTCTAATACAAAGGTTTGATCACCAATGGTTACCTGCTTTTCTTGCATCGCTTCTAAAAGAGCCGATTGCACTTTTGCAGGTGCACGGTTAATTTCATCTGCTAAAACAAAGTTGGCGAAAATAGGACCTTTTTTAATAGAAAAATCATTGTCTTTCATATTAAAAATCATAGTACCAACAACATCTGCAGGTAATAAATCTGGTGTAAACTGTATTCTACTAAAACTACCTTTTACTGCTTTCGCTAAGGTGTTAATCGCTAAAGTTTTTGCTAATCCAGGAACACCTTCTAGTAAAATGTGTCCTTGACCTAAAAGCCCAATTAGCAATCTTTCAACCATATACTTTTGACCAACAATAACCTTGTTCATCTCCAGCATTAATAAATCTATAAAAGCACTTTCTTGCGCAATTTTCTCGTTGATAGCACTAATATCGATTGAAGTATTTTCTTCCATATGCATTATATATTTGGACAAGCTAATAAATAGATACGCAAATTGAAAATTTATTTAGATATCCGCTGTTAACAATTGGTTAAAAATTAACAAAAGCCCTAAGTTTTATGAAGGCTTTAAGGTATTTATTTTTTAATTTCACATTCTGATTGGAAATAAGACAAATTATTCGAAAATTATAGCAGGAACCATGACTTGGGGAAGTTGGGGAAAACAACTTTCTACGGAAGAAATGGTGGTATTAATGGAGAAATGTCTGGCGCTGGGAATAACTACATTTGATCACGCAGATATTTATGGGGATTATGGAACGGAAGCAGCTTTTGGAAAAGCATTTAGAGCTAGTACTATTGATAGGTCTAAAGTGCAGTTTATAAGTAAGTGTGGAATTCAAATGACCTCAGGAAGGGAAAATAATGTAAAGCATTATCAATACGATAAAGATTACATTATTTCATCTACAGAAGCATCCTTAAAAAAGCTTAATACAGAATATTTAGATATGTTATTGTTGCATAGGCCAAGTCCGCTTTTACAACCAGAGGAGGTTGCAGATGCTATATTGAGTCTTAAAGATTCAGGAAAAATTAAAAAATTCGGTGTATCTAATTTTACACCTTCTCAAATAGGCTTGCTAGAATCAGAAATAACCGTGTCTTCAAATCAAATAGAATTCTCTTTAACTCAGAATGATGTTATGGATAACGGTACGCTAGATGATTGCATGTTGCATAAACGGATGACCATGTGTTGGAGTCCTTTAGGGAGTTATTTCAGGGAACATAGCGCAAAATCAGAACGTATAGCCTTAGTGCTTAAAACACTTACGGAAAAATATAATGCCTCAGAGAGTCAGCTACTCTTAGCCTGGTTGTTGAAACATCCAGCATCAGTACTTCCTGTAGTGGGCACTACTAATTTTGAACGCTTGTCTGAATCTGTAGCCGCTGTTGAAATAAATTTAGAATTACAAGATTGGTTCTTACTATTAGAGGCAAGTCAAGGAAAGGAAGTCGCATAATTAATTTTTAAAAATAAGCATGAATAAAACAGTTTTAATTACCGGAGCAACCAGTGGAATAGGAAAATCTACAGCTATTTTATTCGCTGCTAATAAATTTAATTTAGTGTTGTGTGGTAGAAGACAAGAGCGCTTAGATGCCTTGCAGCAAGAGTTAGGTAAAGAAACAAAAGTACATACCTTAAATTTTGATGTGAGGGATAAAGTAGGGGTTTTTGCCGCAATACAATCCTTGCCATCAGATTTTGCTACTATTGATATCCTTATCAATAACGCAGGGAATGCTCATGGTTTAGATACTATTGATGATGGAAATACAGAGGATTGGGACGCAATGTTGGATATTAATGTAAAAGGATTACTCTATGTTTCTAAGGCTGTTATTCCTAAGATGACCGCTAGGAAATCTGGACATATAATTAATATAGGTTCTACAGCAGGCAAAGAAGTGTATCCTAAAGGCAATGTGTATTGTGGTAGTAAACATGCTGTTGATGCCATCACGAAGGGAATGTTGATAGACTTAAACCCTTACGGGATTAGAGTAGGTGCTGTTAATCCTGGTTTGGTAGAAACAGAATTTAGTAAGGTTCGGTTCAAGGGTGATGAAGATAAAGCAGAAAACGTCTACAAAGGATTTCAACCTTTAAAACCAGAAGATATAGCAGATATTATTCATTTTGTAGTCACCAGGCCTTACCATGTAAATATTGCTGACTTAATTGTGATGCCAACAGCTCAGGCGAGCTCAACAATTGTAAATAAAAATTTATGATTAATAAACGCTTGCTTGTGAAAAACCTTCTTGCACACAATGACGAGAATAGTTTTTACGATAAAAAGCGTTTTATAAGTATTGGAGAGCGCGAGGGAAAGGCTAAGTTTTTAAAACATGTTTGCGCCCTTGCAAATAGCAATCCTAAAAATAATTCTTTTATAGTTATTGGGGTAGAAGATGAGGATAATAAAATTGTTGGCGTAGATTTTTTCGATGACAGCAAAATTCAAAACCTAGTTAATGCCTATTTAGATCAGCCACCATTAATTTCCTATGAAAATATTCCTTTTCCTAATTTGCCAGAAGGAAAAGTAGTTGGTTTGGTGACCATAAAGTCTGCGGGTAAAGTCTGTTCACTCCGTAAAAATATCTGGAAATATTATGGAGGCTCTGTGTTTTTTAGAGAGGGGAGCATAAGTTTGCCAAAGGCCTACGATATTGAATTAAAAGACATGAATTCTGAGGCTGTAGCTACCATTGAGTTGCATGCAAGAAATAATATCGAATTAACTTTAGATGGTGTTATAGATTTTATAAACCATCGTCATAAGGATTTGAGCAGCAGCTATAAAGTCTTTAAAGAACAATTTGTAGTTTGCTGGGCGGGTAATAAAAAAAAGGTAGCAAATGAAACCTATTATTCACGTGTAGATATTGAGCTTATAAATGAGCAGGTAAAACTTTTTTATTCTGCCTTAGATGAAATTACTATTCATTATGATGAGGATTCTTTCAATACGGTAGAGTATGTTCAATTGGGGTTAGGAGAACAGCAAAAATATTATCCTTTAGAAAAGGTGAAAATTACCTTTCATGAGAATGGCACCTATACCATCCATAGTCAGTTGGTTTTTGAGGCTCCGCAGTATGATAAAAAAGTGTTACATCATATTTATAATTCCAATGGTGTACTGTTGCAGAAGTTAGAGAAAAATATGGCGTTATCACGATCAGAAACTAAAGATCTAGAATTATTGCCAGCGACCTATCTAATTTGCTTTTTAAACGGATTTGAAGAAGCAAAAGATTTCATGGAAAGTGCAAGGCCGCTTCTGAAAAAAATAAATGGGAAGGTGTATCAGTCTTTAAAAGAATCTTTGCGAATAATGAGAAAAGTAAAATATAATTAATAATTACATCTATTGGTGCTTTTTAAGGAATTAGGTATCTTGATAAAAAATAAATAAACACAAACCGAAATGGGACTATTTGACGAAATAAAGAAAAAACTGAGTCACGAATTTATAGATATTATAGAGTGGCTTGATACTACAGATGATACTATTGTGCATAGATTTGAAAGGTATCAAAATGAAATAAAGAATCAGGCAAAATTAATTGTTCGTGAAGGCCAAGTAGCGGTATTCATTAATGAAGGGCAATTAGCAGATGTTTTTAAACCAGGTACGTATACTTTAGATACTCAAAATTTACCATTGCTTACAACCTTGAAAGGGTGGAAATATGGGTTTGATAGTCCGTTTAAAGCGGAGGTGTATTTTGTAAATAAACATTTATTTACAGATGAAAAGTGGGGTACAAAAAATGCGATTATTTTAAATGATGATCGTTTTGGATTAACTGAAATTAGAGCTTTTGGTACATATAGCTTCCGCATACAAGATGCAGGAAAATTTGTAGTAGATGTGGTAGGTACGGATGGTAATTTTACCAATTATGAAGTCAATGAGCATTTAAAGAGTCTAATTGTTACTCGTTTTACAGATACCGTGGGAGAGGCTAATTTACCTATAGAATTGTATGCTGCAAATACCTCAGAATTGTCTGAAACTTGCCAGGAGGTTATGCAGCCAGAATTTGGTCGTGTCGGTATTCTATTAGAGAAATTCTATATCGAGAACGTTTCTATGCCCGAAGAGCTTAAAAAAGAAATCTTCGAATATTCTAGATTGGATAAACTAGATATGGGCAAACTTACACAGTTCAAGACGGCAAAAGCCATAGAGGAAGCTGCTAAAAATGAAGGTGGTACCGCTGGCGCAGGAATGGGCATGGGTATGGGCTTTGCTTTAGCACAACAAATGGGTGGAATGATGAATCCGCAAATGACACAACAGAGTAATCCTAATATGCAGCAAGCAGCTGTTCCACCACCTATGCCAGTGCAGGTACTATATCATTACGCTGTAAACGGTGCGCAGATGGGGCCTGTTCCTTTTGAGAAATTAAAAGAGCTTTTTGCAAATAGAACGGTAAATAAAGATTCTTTGGTTTGGAAGCAAGGAATGGCCAATTGGTCTGCTTTGCAAGAAATAGAAGAGCTTAAATCGTTTTTAGGAGGTAATACACCACCACCGCTTCCTGTCTCATAATCCTATTTAAATAAAAATAAGTGTTGGTGTGCCATAAATCCAATGTACAGTTTAATGGTAATTCATGGAAGAAACATTTTTAAGTGAACATAAGAAATCATGTGCCAGCTGCGGTGCGGAGCTTAAATTTAAGCCAGGTTCTGATCAGCTAAAATGTGAATATTGTGGTTATGAAGAATTTATAGAGCAAGCAAAAAGTAGCTTTGAAGAGCTAGAGCTTCAGCATTATCTCAAAGTAGTTGGAGACAATGCGTATACAGAAACAATAGAATTACTTCATTGTAAAAACTGTGGTGCCAATCAGCATGTAGAAGAGAATTACAAATCTTTAGATTGCGTGTATTGTGGGGATCCTTTGATTCGAGAAGATGTTGTAAAAGAAGGGTGGATTTTACCCGGGGCATTAGTGCCTTTTCAAATTGATGCTAAAAAAGCCAAAGCGACTTTTAAAGCATGGGTTAGTGGCCTTTGGTTTGCTCCAAACAAATTAAAAAAAGCGGCCTTAGATGCAGAAGGCTTGCATGGTTTGTATGTGCCTCATTGGACTTTTGATGCCAATTTATATGCTACCTATCAAGGACAAAGAGGGGACTATTACTATGAAACACAACGCTACAAAACAAAAAGCGGAACACAAACTAGGCAAGTGCGTAAAACGCGTTGGTCTAGCGCATCTGGTTCTGTAAATGGTTTTGTGGATGATATTTTAATAAATGCTTCTCAAAAAAAGAGAAGAGATATTCCTGCCAAAATTGCACATTGGAACCTGAAGGAATTAGTAGGGTTTAATTCAAAATATTTGTCTGGTTTTGTTACCGAAAAATATACTATTTCTTTAAAAGAAGGGCACCATCAATCTTTTCAGGAAGCAAAAAATATTGCCTATAGTTGGATTCGTGGAGATATAGGCGGAGATACACAAAGGGTAGATCATGCAGATATTAAACTGTCTGATGAAACCTTTAAACATATTTTAGTACCTGTTTATATAAGCTCATACAGCTACAATGGTAAAGAATATCAATTTTATGTCAACGGGCAAACGGGTGCCATTAGTGGCGTGAGGCCTTATTCTTTTTGGAAAATATTTTTTTTAGTACTTTTTATCATCATTATTATAGCAGTTATTGCGATTTTTACACAATCATGAGAGTATTAGCCATAGGAGATATCCATTCAGGATTAAAAGCATTAGAGCAGGTTTTAGCAAAAGCAGAAGTGACCACAGAAGATCAATTGATTTTTTTGGGGGACTATGTGGATGGTTGGAGCCAAGCTACGGAAACCATAAATTACTTGATAGGTTTAAAGAAAACACATAACTGTATTTTTATCCGGGGCAACCATGATGAATTGTGTAAATCTTGGTTAACAGAAGGAAAAGATAATCCTACGTGGTACCAACATGGTGGTGAGGCTACCGCAAATTCTTATGCAAAATTAGACAAGCGCTCTAAAGAATTGCATATTGATTTTTTTAATACATTGGAAGACTATCATTTAGATGAAGATAAGCGTTTGTTTCTTCACGCAGGATTCACTAACTTAAAGGGAGTAGATTTTGAATATTTTTCAAAAACTTTTTACTGGGATAGAACATTGTGGGAATTAGTACTTTCGTTAAATCCTAATTTAACGCCAGATCATGAGTATTACCCCCAACGGTTAATTCATTATTCAGAAATTTTCATAGGGCACACACCGGTAACAAGAATAGGTAAAACTACACCACAGAACGCAGCGAATGTGTGGAATGTAGATACTGGAGCGGCATTTAAAGGTCCTCTTTCTGTTATTGATATTGAAACAAAACAAGTATGGCAAAGTGATCCTGTTTATACATTTTACCCCGATGAAAAAGGGAGAAATTGATTGCCTAAAATATAAAAAGATTATAACCTAATTATAAGTATTATTACGAACTTTGAAAAAAACAGAATATGTCAGCACAAAATATTAGAATAGAAGTAATGCGGGCGATTGAGGAAAAAGTTAATGGTTTTATCGATCAGTACTTAATCCCAATTCAAGACATTTGGCAACCAACAGATTTTTTGCCAGATCCGCAAAGCGATGGATTTCTTGATGCTGTAAAGCAAATACAAGAAGAGTCTAAAGAGCTAGGGTATGACTTTTGGGTTACCATGGTTGCAGATACCGTTACAGAAGAAGCATTGCCAACCTATGAATCTTGGTTGATGGATGTTGAAGGTGTAGATCAGCATGGTGAAAACAAAAATGGTTGGTCTAAATGGGTACGCCATTGGACTGCGGAAGAAAACCGCCATGGAGACGTTTTAAACAAATATTTATATCTATCTGGAAGAGTTAATATGCGTGAGGTAGAGATTACTACACAGCATTTAATTGCAGATGGTTTTGATATAGGTACCGATAGAGATCCTTATAAAAACTTTATATATACTTCTTTTCAAGAGTTAGCTACCAATATTTCGCATAAGCGTGTTGGGCAGATGGCTAAGAAGAAAGGTAATGTTTTATTAGGTAAAATGTGTACGATCATTGCGGGAGATGAGATGCGTCATCACTTGGCTTATAGGGAGTTCGTAAAATCTATTTTTGAGCATGATCCAAATCAAATGATGTTGGCGTTTGCCGATATGATGAAAAAGAAAATTGTAATGCCTGCGCACTTTTTACGTGAGTCTGGTGGTACAATTGGTTCTGCATTTGAGAATTTTTCTAATTGTGCACAACGTTTAGGAGTGTATACGGCATTAGATTATATTGATATTCTTAAGAAATTAAATGCTTACTGGGAGTTAGGTAATATTCGTGCTTTGAATGACGATGGTGAGCGTGCTAGAGATTATTTAATGAAATTACCAGATAGATTGGAACGTATAGCAACGAGAATGAAATTTCCAGAAGATCAGTACCATTTTAAGTGGGTTGATGCTAACGGAAGGTTATAAAAGCAGTAAAGGCGATATTTTAATATCGCCTTTACTATTTAAAGTAGTTTGTATAGAATTACAACTTACCATGCTTATGTTCGTCTTGCCATTTGGTTAATTCAGTCCATTTACCTTCATAACACATTTTTGCTTGCATAGGCCATGAGGCAGGATCATGAATTTTATATCTATTACCTCCGCCATCAAGAACTTTTTGACAATCAGCAACAGATGCGTCAGATAATGCTTTCCATGTTTTAATGCCACTTTCTTTAAACATAGATTCAATTTTCGGCCCAATTCCTTCTACTAATTTTAAGTCATCTTGTTTAATTGTTTTGCCAAAAGCTGCTTTTGCTGCTGCGGCATCAAATGCAATTGCTGGTATTACAGGTGTCACAGGAGTTACTGGGGTTATGGGAGCAACAGCGGCAGGTGGTTCAGGTGCTGCAAAGTTGGAAACAGGAGCAGGTGCTACGGGTTTCGCATTTAATTTCTGCTGACAGGCATATAAATCTGCTTTTAAGCGTGCATTTTTTTCTTCACACATGTTCAAATCTGCAGAATTATCAATAGTAGTATTCCCTGATTTTCCTAAAAGATACCCTAAGATTGCACAAATAATTCCGACTAAAGCTGGGATGATCCAACACCAAATATTTAAGTTTTCAAAATTCATTTTAATATGTATTTATTGTTTAGGTGATTATTTAGTTTAAGGTGATAACCGTTCTTCTGTTTTGACTGCGACCTTCTTCGGTATCATTGGAAGCAATTGGACTGTCTGGCCCTTTTGAGGTAGCTATGATTTTTGAAGCCTCAATACCGTTGTCACTGAGGTATTGCTTTGCGAAGTCTGCGCGTTTTTGTCCTAAGCCAATATTTGTAATTCTATTTCCTTGGCTGTCGGTATGGCCAACAACACTGCAATTGGCCCCTGCTACCTTATCAAGATATTTAGAGATGTCTGCAATTTTTTGACGCTCATCAGCGGTAAGGTTTATAGAGGCTTCGCCAGTATTAAAGTAAAGTACTAGTGGGTCTGCTTTAATCTTGTCATAAAGCGCTTTCATCTCGTCTTCTAGGTCTTCGTGCTCATTTGAGAAAGCGTAGCTTACAGGTCCTAGAAATACGTTTTCAGAAGAGCTTATCATGTCTTCCTTCAGTGCTCCTAAAATATTTAAGGAAGATGAAGGTATCCCTTGTGCAACCAAATGATTTTTAATGGCATTTGCTCTGGCGATACCTAGATTTGGAAAAGCAGATTTATTAGCTTCATCGCTAGTATAAAAGCCTGTAATGTCAAATACTTTACTTGCATTTTCTCCTAAATAAGATTTAATTCCGTCAATGCCTTCCGTTACTTTTGCTGATAAAGGCATTAAAATGGAAGAGGAAGATCTGTTGAAATTAAAATTATCATTGGTTTCATAAGAAAAAGACCCATCCGAAAATTTAAAAGGATATGCCGTTGCTTCTGGCAGGCTTTCTTCTGCAACCTTAGTTTCTGTAATTTCTGTGGTTTCCTCACAACAGCTACAACAGGTCATAAAGAAATAGGTGCCTAGTAGAATGGTAATGATTATTCCTAAGAGGTAAAAGGTTTTTTTTGTCATTGTTAATGGTTATTTAGGGTTAACTACACCAAAGTATTAAAAAAAACCTTAAAATGTTAAATTTTTCTATATTAAATATTCATTATCAAACAGATAACTAATTGTGAGTGTTAAATTATGTTGCGGAAGTAGGAAGTTAAAAATCATCAAACCATACAGTTTTTCCTACCATCTGTACGAAAATAGGCGTGTTTTTAAACTTAATTTTAGATATTAGAACTGTAAAAAAGAAACCCTTATTTCTCCCGACAAAGTTCCGGCATTGAAATAAGGGTTTTTATATAAAGAAGCAGTTTTTATAAAAATAAAAATTGCTTTAAACTTTTTTGATTAGTTAGTTGTAAGCCACGTAATATGTAATAAGATATTATGTGGCTTTTTTACAACTTAAAGATCAAATTTGATTCCTTGAGCAAGAGGGAGCTCTGTAGTGTAATTTATGGTGTTTGTTTGTCTACGCATATAAACTTTCCAAGCATCTGATCCAGACTCACGTCCTCCGCCAGTTTCTTTTTCTCCTCCAAAAGCACCACCAATTTCGGCACCAGAAGTACCAATGTTTACATTGGCTATACCGCAATCAGATCCTTGTACAGATAAGAAAGCTTCTGCTTCACGTAAATTGTTGGTCATTACGGCAGACGATAAGCCTTGAGCAACTCCGTTTTGAAGTTTTAAAGCATCATGAATATCTCCGGTGTATTTTAGTAAATATAGAATAGGAGCAAAAGTTTCATGCTGAACAATTTCAAAATTATTTTTAGCTTCTGCAATGGCTGGTTTTACATAGCATCCAGATTCATAACCTTCACCAGAAAGTACGCCACCTTCAACTACAATAGTACCACCCTCTGCTTTTACTTTCGCCAATGCAGCTTCGTACATTTTCACAGCATCCGTATCTATAATGGGGCCCACATGATTATTTTCGTCTAATGGGTTGCCAATACGTAATTGTCCATATGCTTTTACTACAGCATCTTTAACGGTATCATAAACAGATTCGTGGATAATTAAACGTCTTGTAGAGGTGCAACGTTGTCCTGCGGTACCTACGGCACCAAAGACCGCGCCAATAACCGTCATTTTAATATCTGCGTCTGGTGTCACAATGATGGCATTGTTTCCGCCTAATTCTAATAAGGACTTTCCTAAACGGCCAGCAACAGTTTGAGCAACAATTTTGCCCATTCTTGTAGATCCTGTAGCCGAAATTAATGGTATTCTAACATCGCTAGTCATATACTCTCCTACCTTATGGTCACCATTTATTAGGCAAGAAATACCTTCAGGTAAGTTGTTTGCTTTAAGAACTTCGGCTGCAATATTTTGGCAAGCTACACCACATAAAGGTGTTTTTTCTGATGGTTTCCAAACACAAACATCACCACAAATCCATGCTAAAGCAGTATTCCATGCCCAAACAGCAACAGGAAAATTAAAAGCTGAGATAATACCAACCACTCCTAAAGGGTGATACTGCTCATACATTCTATGTCCTGGACGTTCAGAGTGCATGGTAAGTCCGTGAAGTTGTCTTGACAATCCAACAGCAAAATCACAGATATCTATCATTTCTTGAACCTCACCTAGCCCTTCTTGGTATGATTTTCCCATTTCATAAGAAACCAATTTTCCTAAGGCTTCTTTTTTCTCTCTCAATTTATCACCAAATTGTCTTACAATTTCCCCTCTTTGTGGAGCTGGCATCGTTCTCCAAGTTGCAAATGCTTTAGTCGTAGCATCCATCACTTTGTCGTAATCTGCTTTTGTGGTTGTGGTTACTTTAGCAATTAATAGACCATCAACTGGGGAGTAAGAAGAAATCTCTTCGCCTGAGCTAAAAAATTCTGATCCTGTTGAGGTTCCTAAATTACTATCTGAAATACCTAAGGTCTTCAGGGCAGTATCAATTCCAAAGTTTTCTGCTATTTTTGACATTTTATAACTTTTTAGACGTGTTTTGTTACATTTGTTTCAAAGTTACAAATATTATCTTACAAAAATGTTATTGGAGAAACACTAAAATTATACCAATAAGGGCAGGGATAGTTTGTACAAACATAATTTTCTTATCTACTGTTGCGGTGCCATATATTCCAGCGATAGCCACGCAACTTAGGAAAAATAGGGCAATATTATTTTGCCATTCTAGGGTATCTATAAAAAAAGTCCATAGAAGTCCAGCTGCTAAAAAACCATTGTATAAGCCTTGATTGGCAGCCATGGCTTTAGTGGGTTCAAATAAGTCTTTTGGAAAACTACTAAAGACTTTTCTTCCTTTGGTAGTCCAAGCAAACATTTCAAACCATAGAATATAAATGTGTATGAAGGCAATGAATCCAATACAAATTTTGAGTGCGATATTCATAGTTTATTTTTTTGCTATAAAGCGTTCATCAACAGGCATTACCGTACCACAGTTATCACAAGTTCGTAATGCTTTAGAACTGTAGAAGTGTTTAAAATGTGCTAAAAAATCTTTTTCAATATCATTAAGTGTAAAGTAGGTTTCATATAATTTGTGATTGCAATTATCACAAAACCAAAGTAAGCCATCATCTACGTTCATGTGGTTTCTTTTTCGTTCAATCACAAGGCCAATAGAATTGTCTTGTCTTGCAGGAGAATGCGGAACTTTGGCTGGGTGCAAATACATGTCTCCAGGACCTAAAGCCATGGTTTTCTTTACACCATCTTCCTGTATGTGTACTTCAATATTACCTTCTAATTGGTAAAATAATTCTTCCGTTTCATTGTAATGGTAATCTTTACGTGCATTAGGTCCTGCAACGATCATAACAATATAATCGCCAGCATCTTTATATAAATTTTTATTACCAACCGGTGGTTTTAGAGAAGCTCTGTTTTCTGAAACCCACTTATTCAAATTAAAGGGAGGGGCAATTGCCATAGTATTAGTTTTTTTACGAAAGTTAAAAAAACTAATACTAAAACGGTAGAAAATTAACTGATATTGCTAAATATAATGGGTGTAACCAATGATCAGCATTTAAGCTTGATCCTTTTAGAGGTGCGATAAACTGTTTACTTATAATAAAGTTGTGTAAAATAATATGTGCCATCAGTGGCTGTTTTAACACTTACGGCAGAATGTGTAAAATCGCCTTCAATAGCTTTTCTATGTACATTACTGGCCATCCATGCATTAAATGTGCTAAGGGCGTCGGTATAACTTTTCGCTACGTTTTCGGAGATTAAAGTAGCGTTCACTTCAGAGGAAAAATTGGAAGCTCTAGCGCTAAAATTGTCATGACTGGTGCTGCCATTTGAAATCATGTAATCTGTATGTAAATTGGCATATTTGTAAGCGATACTGCTATATTCCAAATTTTTCAGATCGTTCTTAACTCTATAGTTGTTCACTAGAGTCATTAATTCATTTTCTACGGTAATCACATTCTTAGATTCTATTATAACTGTATTGCTTAAAGACTCTGTACTACAAGAGTAAATAACGAATACAAATAAAACTAAGATTGCCGGTTGCATTCTCATTTTCATATAAGTTCTATTTGTAAGTAGTAAGAGGTAGAAATGGGGGGATTTCTAGTGTTCTTTTGGTTCTCGTAAACCGTTCTTCTAAGATTGTGAAAATAAACAAAACAAGCTGTATAATGTGTTGTTTTTTCGATGAAATACATGGTTTTTAATAAATATGACACTTTTTGTCATAAATAGTTGGCATTAATATAATAGAACTCTGATTCTTATGTTTAAGGAATAGTCGGTGCGGTAAATTTTCTAATATTTCACTGTTTTCAGTGATTTAGATCTTTATAAACCCTTTATATTTACAAGTAGTAAAAAACCAACCTATGAAACTAAAATACCTTCAAATTGTCAGTTTACTTTTTCTTGTCCTTGCCGGATGTAAAGACAAAGTAAATACCATGGAAAATCAATCAGACAACCTCAATAAGTATCAGGAGTATGTTAGTGAGGTTACCCACGGAATTATTTCTGCAAGAAGCGAAGTAAGGCTTGTTATGAAACAACCTGTAGCTTCATGGGAAAGTGGCAAAGAATTGAATGATGTTTTAACTGTTTCTCCAAAAGTTAGTGGGAAAGTTGTTGTTTTAGATGACAGGACTATCTCGTTTGTTCCTGAAAAAGCATTTAAGCAGAATACAGAATATGCTTTTACGTTTGATTTAGAACAGGTGATCACAGATGTTCCTGAAGATTTAGAAGAATTAACGTTTGTCATCAAAACTTTGGAACAACAGTTTTCTATATACACGAATCCTATACAGTCTTATTCAAAGGAGAAACAATACATAGAAGGACAATTACGTAGTGCAGATGTGTTGTCTTTGGAGGTAGCAAAACAATTGGTAAACGTTACGCAAAATGGAAAAGAGATAAAAATAAAATTTGATGACACGGTAAAAGAAGGAATGCTTTTTCAATTTAAAATTGATAGTATACAGCGTTTTGAAGAAGATAGTGAGTTGCAGATTTCTTGGGATGGCGCTAAACATGATATAGCTACCAAAGGAGAAAATAAAATAGTAATTCCGGGTAAAAATAACTTTGTTGTTCTTGATGTTGTCGTAAAGAACACAGGAAAGCCGCAAGTGTTGATTAATTTTTCTGATCCTCTTAAGAAAGATCAGAATTTCAAAGGTTTGGTGGTTTTAGAAGGCGATAATTCTTTAAAGTATAGTGTGTCAGGAAACACGCTTAAAGTATATCCTTCTAATGAAATTAACGGCACAGCACAATTAGAGGTGTTTGATGGAATTTCTAGTGCAGATGGTTTTAAACTGAAAACTAAATTTAAAGAGTTGATTGCTTTTGAGCAAATAAAGCCACAAGTAAGATTGCTTTCAAATGGATCTATTTTACCTTCTTCCAGTAATCTTAAAATTAATTTTGAGGCCGTAAATTTAAAGTATGTAGATGTTTCTGTGCTTCGGGTGTATGAGAATAATGTACTTCAATTTTTGCAGAATAATAACCTTAATGGTAACTACGGCTTAAAACAAGTAGCGAGACCAATAGCCACTAAGCGTTTAGAATTGGTGAGTAACTTAAGTGTTAATACTGGTAAATGGTCTGCACACGCTTTAGATTTAAAAGAATTAATTACTCCAGAACAAGGAGCTATCTACCGTGTAGAATTTTCGTTTAAGCCTTCTTATAGTACCTATAGTTGTGAGGAGACTAATTATGAGGACGAGGAAGATGTTGAAGAAAGTTATGATGAAGAATCAGAAGCTAGTTCTTGGGATGGTGTAGAAGAGTATTATGATGATTACTCGTATAACTATGATTGGAGTGAGCGTGAGAATCCTTGTCATACTTCTTATTATTATGATAAAAAAGTAGGAGTAAATGTTTTGGCTAGTGACCTTGGGGTTACCGTGAAAAAAGGATTAAATAAGAGCTATTTTGTGGCCGTTAGTGACATCGTTACAACAAAGCCTGTCTCTGGAGCAAAGGTTACTTTTTATAATTATCAGCAACAAGCTGTAGGAACCGTTACTACAGAAGCAAACGGTACTTCGTTTTTCGATGCAGAAAATAACCAAGCTTATTTTGTGGTAGCAGAGAATAATGGACAAAAAACATATGTAAAAATCAATGACGGTAATGTATTGTCTGTAAGTAAATTTGATGTTTCTGGAGTTTCTTTACAAAAGGGAATAAAAGGATTTATTTTTGGAGAGCGTGGTGTTTGGAGGCCGGGTGATAATATCTTCTTATCATTTATGTTGAATGATAATGCAAATAAACTACCTGCAAATCATCCTGTGAAATTAGAATTGATAGATCCTTATAATAAAGTGGTTCATCGTGAAGTGAAGACCTATGGTTTGGATAATTTTTATCATTTTAATTTAAAAACAGATGAAAATGCACCTACGGGTAATTGGTTGGCGAAAATATCTGTTGGTGGTGCTTCCTTCACCAAGACGATAAAAATAGAAACCATCAAGCCAAATCGTTTAAAAATTAAAACCGAATTTGATAGTGAGATTTTAGGAGGTTCAAGTCCTATTCACGGAACAATGGAGGTAAAGTGGTTGCATGGCGCGATAGCTAAAAATTTAAATGCGGATATAACTGCAAAATTTAATGCAACAACCACAAGCTTTAAATCGTTCCCGGGGTACATTTTTGATGATCCTACACGTAGCTTTTCATCAGAAGATCAAGTAGTTTTTGATGGTAGCGTAGATGGGGAAGGGAAAGCAAGCTTTAGTATTAATCCGCAATTAAACGGTAATGCTCCTGGAATGCTAAATGCTGCGTTTATTACTAAGGTGTATGAAAACGGAGGCGATTTTAGTACTGATGTGTTTACAAAAACCTATGCCCCATTTAAGACCTATGTGGGTATAAATGTTCCTAAAGGCGATAAGTCAAGAGGAATGCTTCTTACAGATGTAAAACATAAGTTTGAGGTAGTTACGGTAGATGAAAAAGGAAAACCTAAATCAACGAGTAATCTTAAAGTATCTATACATAAAGTAAGCTGGAGATGGTGGTGGGATAATTCTGCTGATAATTTATCATCTTATAGCAGTAGTGAATACCATGAACAAGTTTATGAAGAAACAATCAGTACTTCTTCTAATGGGAAAGGTTCTTTTAATTTTGAATTAAAGTATCCAGACTGGGGTCGTTATTTAGTGCGCGTAGAAGATCAGTCTGGCGGGCATGCTACTGGAAAAGCTGTATATATAGATTGGCCAGGGTGGGCAGGAAAATCACGTAAGAATGATCCTTCTGCAGCTACGATGTTATTGTTTTCAACCGATAAAGAAAAATATAATGTAGGGGAGGATGCTACCATCACTTTCCCAAGTTCAGAAGGTGGCAGAGCATTAGTAACTATAGAAAATGGGAGTGAAGTCTTAGAATCTTTATGGGTAGAGACGACTAAAGGTGAAACTAAATTTAAGTTACCAATAAAGGAAATTTATACGCCCAATGTGTATATAAATATAGCCTTGTTACAACCACATGCCTCTACCTTGAATGATTCTCCTATTCGTATGTATGGTGTGGTAGGAATTGGAGTAGAGAATCCTAAAACAAAACTAGAACCTCAGATTATGATGCCAGAAGTACTGCGTCCTGAGGAAAGTATTACGGTAAAAATTGGAGAAAAGAATAGCAAGGCCATGACCTATACGATTGCTATTGTAGATGAAGGTCTTTTAGATTTAACGCGCTTTAAAACTCCAGATGCCTGGAGTACTTTTTATGCCAGAGAAGCTTTAGGTGTAAAAACTTGGGATATTTATGACGATGTGATAGGTGCCTTTGGTGGGAAAATTAACCAAGTATTTGCTATTGGTGGTGATGATGAACTAGCAGGAGCAAAAAATAAGAAAGCCAATAGGTTTGAGCCAATGGTGGTTCACTTAGGACCGTTTACACTAAAAGCAGGTGAAACTAAATCGCATAAAATTGCCATTCCTAAATATGTAGGTTCTGTAAGAACAATGGTAATTGCAGGGAATGCAGCCAGTGAAGCTTATGGTCTAGCAGAAAAAACAACTCCAGTAAGAAAGCCTTTAATGATCTTGGCTTCGTTACCTAGAAAAATAACGCCAGGTGAAAAAGTAACATTACCAGTGACTGTATTTGCGATGGAGTCTAAAGTGAAAAATGTTACGGTTAAGATAAAACAAGACAAAGCATTTAAGGTGTCTGGGAGTGCTACGCAAACGCTTACGTTTAGTCAGCCAGATGAGAAAATGGTGTATTTTGATTTAGATGTGGCAGATTTTAAAGGGATAGGAAAAGTAGTTGTAGAAGCTTCGGGAGGAGGAGAAACAGCATCTTTTGAAATACCAATAGATGTCGTGAATCCGAACCCTATGACTTCTGAGATTCAAGATATTGTTCTTGAAGCAAATGCAAGTAAGCAAATAGATTTAGAAACTTTTGGTATTGCCGGTAGCAATTCTGTTCAAGTAGAATTTTCAACTTTGCCACCTATGAGTTTCAATGGGCGCATGCAGTACCTAATAAGGTATCCGCATGGTTGTGTAGAACAAACTACTTCTGCTGCATTTCCGCAATTGTTTTTGAGTGATATCTTTGATTTAAGCTTAGCAAAAAAATCAGAAACACAAAAAAATGTTGAAAATGCTATAAAACGCTTAGGAGGGTTCCAGCGACCGGGAGGTGGATTTTCATATTGGCCAGGACTAAGTTCTACAGATGATTGGGGTACAACCTATGCAGGTCATTTTCTGTTAGAAGCAGAGAAGAAGGGGTATGTAATGCCTATCTCCTTTAAATCAAATTGGGTAAAATACCAACAAAATACGGCTAAAAACTGGCGTTCAGGAAGTTCATCTTCAGACCTAGCGCAAGCGTACAGGTTGTACACTTTAGCACTTTCAGGGAATGCAGATATTGCTTCTATGAATCGTTTAAGAGAAACTAGTGGTTTATCTGATGAAAGTAAATTTAGATTGGCAGCTGCTTATGGTTTAATTGGACAAGCAAGCGTGGCACAGCAAATTTTAAAAACAGCGTCATTAACGTTTGAAGCTAGTAAGAATGATTATTATAGTTATGGCTCTTCAGAAAGAAATAGAGCAATGGCATTGGAGACCTATATTTTACTAAAAGATAAAGCAAAAGCACAAGAGTTGGCTAAGGCTATAGCGGCGAGCTTAAAAGAGCAACGTTGGATGAGTACGCAGAGTACTTCGTATAGTCTTCTAGCTATGGGTAAATTTGCCAAAATGGTAGGTGGTAGAGGAATAAAAACGTCGGTAGCTGTAAATGGGAAAACAGAAAGTATTACAACGAGTAAAACTTTAGCCAGCAGAACATTAGAAATAAAGAAAGGAACCAATAGCCTAAGTTTAAAAAACTTAGAAGGTACTATGGTTTATGTAAGTATCATCAATAACGGAATTTTACCTGTAGGAAGTGAGAAAGAAATTCAACGTAATCTAGTGGTAAAAACAGCTTTTAAAAGCCGTGATGGTTCAAGAATTGATGTCTCTGCTATTACTCAAGGAACAGATTTTGTTGCTGAGGTTACCATAACCAATACTACAGGGAGCGCTGTTAAAAATATGGCTTTATCTGAAATATTCCCTAGTGGATGGGAAATTGTAAATACGCGTTTTACAGACTTTGGAAATTTTGCGCAGAATAACGTAACGCATACCGATTTGAGAGATGATCGTGCTAATTTCTATTTTGATTTTAGACTAGGTGAGACAAAAACATTTAGAATATTGTTAAACGCATCCTATTTAGGAACGTATTACCTTCCTGGAGTTCAGGTAGAGGCTATGTATGATAGTGATTATATTGCTAGAACAAAAGGGCAATGGGTAAAAGTAGTTCAATAGGAACATACTAGTAGTGTCTTTTAAGATGGCTATAAAATGTAATAAAGTGTCTATTAATTTAATAGGCACTTTTATTTGTTGTAGAATGAAAATTAGTGTGATTTCAAAAGACATTCTTAGAGGTATTACAATTAATGTCTTTAATTTGATGAGTTTGCAGAGTTGTACAAAGCAATTATTCTTGGAATACAGTTGTTGTTTAATTGGAAGAAGAAACTAAACATTCTTTTTTAGCCCATTCAATAGCATCTGTTAAACAGGTATAACGATAGATATTGGCATTCATAAATAGTTTTTCTAATAGGGTATTGGAATACCCTTTTTTAGAATAGGTAACAATAACATAAGCTTTAAGTCTATAACTACTTTTAAAATACTGTAACCACCCTACAGGATTTACAGAATATTTCTCTACTCTATTGGTAATATAAATTAATCCAGAGCCATTTTCATCGTATAAATTTCCGATATCTTCAGTGACAGTTTTTCCATGATCTTCCCAAGAGAAAACAACACCTTCATTGATCTCAGCAACAACATAACCGGCAAACAGATAAAACGTACCAAATGGGTAGGAAAGTTCGTTGAATGCTTCTTTGTAATAAGGGCTATTTTTAAGCTTTTGCAATATTTGTGTTTTAGAAATTATCATATTAATAAAACAAATGTACTTTGGACGCCTATTATTAGAAGAAAACTATCGTTGAATAACAGAAATATATGCCTGAAATCACCAAATCACTAAATTCGCCACTCGTAAATGAGGAAAATTCGTACATATAAATTTTAATAACCTAGCTTTCAGTCGGTTCAAATTTTAAAATATTACTAAAAATTAGCGCCCCGATTGCTTTTAAAGGTTCGTAGAGTTTAGATTCTTTCTTGGTTTCTTCGTTAATAAGATTGGTGGTTTCTGCCATCGAACTAAAAAAGAGAAGTAGTGCGCCAATGATAATAGATACTTTCAGAGCTCCAAAAATTCCACCAGCTATTTTATTCAAAAATCCAAGCATGGCAAAATCAGCAATCTTGGTCAACAGTTTTGCTGATAAATGAATTAAAACAACAATTATAATAAAGGTTATAACAAAAGAAGCAATATTCATATACTGTTCATTCCAATCCATATTTTCTGCTAAATACGTTCCAGTGATGTAGGAGAAATGTATTGCGCCATAAATACCAGCAATAAGCGCTATGATAGATGCTATTTCAACAAATAAGCCGTTTTTAAACCCTATATAAAACCCCCAAACAAGGATTAATCCAAAAACTATATCTAAAAAATTCATATTGCTTGCTTTAAGGCAAATATAAAACTTTGATTTGTACCTTTGAAAAGAATTAAAAATACTGTGTACCTATTAAGATAAGAATTGTCATAGGTAGTATATGAAGTGCTATTTTTATTCATTGAGATAAATGAAACTATAATGTCAAGAGATATACAATTAAAAGAACGTTGGGATGTGTTGCTAGAAAAATTATCAGCACAATTTGCAGACGGCGATACATTAGAATTAGACGCTATTATTTATTTGGTAGGTGTTCAGGAATTAGGAAAATACCATAGGTCCTACAAAAAGGACGAAAAGCTAGATCTTATGCATATAGCAATTTGTCGTTTATTGGAGCCTTATGGTTTTTATACGTTTGATTATTTTGATGAAGAAGGTTGGCCGCATTATATTATGAAAGAAGAATTACCGCCACTTAAGGCAGGAGAACAATCGGTATTAATGAAAGAAGCGATTGTAAATTACTTTATAGAAAAAGAATATATTAAATAGACGCACCATGAAAGAGCCTTACTATGCCGTAATTTTCACATCTACAAGAACAGATGGTGATCATGGATATGGGGAAATGGCTCAGGAGATGGAGGCCCTTGCGGAAAAAGAACAAGGTTTTATAGGTATTGAAAGTGCAAGGGAAGAAGTGGGTATTACGGTAAGTTATTGGACAAGTTTAGCAGCTATTGCAACTTGGAAAAAAAATTTAGACCATAGGTTTGCTCAGAAAAAAGGTCAAAAAGAGTGGTATTCTTGGTATAAAGTTCGGATTTGTTTGGTTGAAAGAGAGTATGAATTCAATACCCTCACTACTTGAAAGAAAGGCTATTTAAGATTCTAAAAAAGCACCCTAAAAAACTGTTAGTCCTAGCAGTGTTTTTAATTGCCTATTATTTTTGTTTGCCCACAGTATTGTTTAATGCACCCACCGCTACAGTCGTAGAAAGTAAGCAAGGAGAATTATTAGGGGCAAAAATTGCAGATGATGGTCAATGGCGCTTTCCTGTAGTAGATAGTGTTCCTTTTAAATTTAAAACATGCCTTCTTAATTTTGAAGATGCTT
Source organism: Cellulophaga baltica (assembly GCF_900102165.1). Classification (GTDB taxonomy): domain Bacteria; phylum Bacteroidota; class Bacteroidia; order Flavobacteriales; family Flavobacteriaceae; genus Cellulophaga; species Cellulophaga baltica. The sequence goes on along the minus strand of NZ_FNBD01000003.1, from coordinate 83,592 downwards.
ATTTTTATAAGCATCCTGGTTTTAATCCGGTTTCAATGTCTAAGGCTATTGGAGCAAACGTAGCAGCAGGAAAAACAGTTCGAGGAGGAAGTACACTCACACAACAAGTAATACGCTTATCTAGAGAGTATAAAAGTCGCTCTTACGCTGAAAAATTTGTAGAACTAATACTAGCAACGCGCTTGGAGTTTAGCTATTCTAAAGAAGAGATTTTAAATCTTTATGCTAGCCATGCTCCGTTTGGAGGAAATGTCGTTGGATTAGAAGTGGCTTCTTGGCGTTATTTTGGACTCTTACCACATCAATTATCTTGGGCAGAATCTGCAACCTTAGCAGTATTACCTAATGCTCCAAGTTTAATATATCCAGGAAAAAATCAATCTAAATTATTATTGAAGAGAAATAGGTTGCTGTTGAAACTCTTCAATCAAGGTGTCATAGATGGGACCACGTACAATTTAGCTTTGTTAGAAGACTTGCCTCAAAAACCTTATGCGTTGCCGCGTTATGCATCACATTTTGTGCATTATGTTGCTAAAACCAAAAAAGGACAACGCATTAAAAGCAGTATCAACCAAGAGCTGCAAAGAAATGTAAATGCTATCGTTCGCAAACAGTATAATACTCTAAAACAAAATCTAGTTTATAATACGGCAGTGTTGGTATTAGATGTAAAAACCAGAAAAGTACTGGCTTATGTGGGTAATGCACCAACAGATAAAGATCATGAGAAAGACGTAGATATGGTGCAAGCCAATAGAAGTACGGGAAGTGTGCTAAAACCTTTGCTTTATGCGGCTATGTTAGATGGTGGGGAATTGTTGCCAGATATGCTAGTGCCAGATGTGCCTACGCAAATTGCGGGGTATACTCCAGAAAATTTTAATGAATCGTATAGTGGTGCTATCGAAGCAAAAAAAGCATTAGCACGGTCGCTGAATATCCCTGCAGTACGTTTATTACAGTCTTATGGTTTAGAAAAATTTAGAGATCAATTAAATGTTTTTGAATTAGGCGGCTTGAATAAAACGGCAGACCATTACGGGTTGACCTTAATCTTAGGGGGGGCAGAAAGTAACCTGTGGGATTTGTGTAAAACCTATGCAAACCTTGCTTCTACCGTAAATCATTATAATAAAAGCTCTAGCGAGTATTTTAAAAATGAATTTACAGAGCCCACCTATTTTCATAATAGTACTTTAGATTTTGGTGCTAAATCTCAAAGCAAAACTGTTTTTGATGCAGGTAGTATTTACCTGACTTTTGAAGCGATGAAAGAAGTGAACAGGCCAGAAGGCAGTGAGTCTTGGGAATTTTATGATTCTAGCAAAGAAATAGCGTGGAAAACAGGAACTAGTTTTGGGAATAAAGATGCTTGGGCAATTGGGGTAACTACAGACTATGTGGTAGGTGTTTGGGTAGGAAATGCAGATGGAGAAGGAAGACCAAATACCACAGGGGTATCTAGTGCCGCGCCTATTTTGTTTGATGTTTTTGATGTGTTACCCAATTCTACTTGGTTTTCTAAGCCTTTAGATGAATTTGTTTCTGTAGTGGTGTGTGCTGAAAGCGGATATTTGGCTACAGAGGTTTGCCCTAAAAAAACGATTGATATTCCTAAAAAGCAAAACTATGTAAGTGCTTGCACCTATCATGAATTGGTTCATTTAGATCAGCATAGGCAGTTTAGAATCAATTCTTCCTGCGAAGATTTATCAAACACAGTTACAGCGTCTTGGTTTGTACTTCCTCCCTTAATGGAGTATTATTACAAGCGCACACATCCATCGTATAAAACACTGCCTGAATTTAGAAATGATTGCGTTTCTGTTATGGTGCCAACTATGGAGTTCATCTATCCTAAAGATAGAAGTCGCATTACTTTAGCTAAAAATTTTGAAGGGAAAAAAAATGAGCTCGTTTTAAAATTGGCACATGCGAAGCCCGAGACAAGAGTATTTTGGTATTTAAATAGTACGTACCTTAAAGAAACTAAGGATTTTCATGAACTTGCTATTTTACCAGATGAAGGTGATCATACGATATCAGTAGTTGATGAACTAGGAAATGAGGCTAGCATCGTGATCACCATTCAATAGGAATTGAGCTTAATCCAATTTATCGGTTAGGTCTTTGAATATTTTCTTGGCATTTTTATCATTGTAAAGCACTTGATAAACAGCATCTAAAATGGGCGTTTTAGATTTCTTTTTTCTATCGTTGTTTAGTTTGTAGGCACTTTTTGTTGCGTAGAACCCTTCTGCAACCATTTTCATTTCCATCATGGCACTTTTAACCGTGTAGCCTTTTCCTATCATATTCCCAAACATCCTGTTTCTACTAAAAACAGAATAGCCGGTTACTAATAAGTCGCCCAAATAGGCAGAGTTATTAATATTACGTTTCATGCTATGTACTCTTTTAATGTAACGTTTCATTTCGCGAATAGCATTACTCATAAGGACACTCTGGAAATTATCGCCATATCCTAAGCCATGAGCAATTCCGGCAGCAATAGCATAGATGTTTTTTAGCATTGCAGCGTATTCTGTACCTATGATATCATCAGAAATCTTTGTTTTGATATAATCGCTACTTAAATGTTCTGCTACAATTTCTGCTTTATGTTTGTCACCACATGCAATGGTTAGGTAAGATAAGCGCTCTAAAGCAACCTCTTCTGCGTGACAAGGACCCGTAATTACTCCAATATTTTCATAAGGAATAGTGTATTTTTTATGTAAATGCTCTCCAACAATGAGTCCAGTTTCTGGAACAATACCTTTAATTGCAGAAAACAAGGTCTTTCCTTTTAAAGAAACGGTTAGTTTAGATAGTTCTGCCTCTAAAAAAGCCGAGGGTACTACAAAAATGATAATATCAGCATTGCTTACGGCAATATTAATATCATTGGTTAATTGTAATTGCGTAGTATCAAACTCTACAGAGCTTAAATAATTAGGATTATGTCCTTGTGTTTCTATATGTTCTATGGCATCCGTATTGCGCATAAACCATTGTAAGGTGTCTACATTTTCTGTTAACATTTTTACAATTGCAGTTGCCCAACTTCCACCGCCCAAAACGGCAAATTTCAAATCTCTATTCATAATTCAATCTTTAAAAAATTAAAGTATTGTCTTTCTCCAAGGCTTAATAAAACCCATCTGTCTTTTGCAAAATTAGTCAAAATCAAGATAATATAAAATGATGATAATCAGTACTATAATATTTTTGGCACGAGAATTGTTTTATACCTAGCAACCATAAAATTTTAGATTATGAAAATAAAATTACTATTCGGATTTGTATTCCTAGGATTATTAGCTTCTTCATGTTATACAGAAGTTATTGTAGCAGATGATTTTATTGAGGAACCAGTGTTTAACGTTAATCAGGTTCTAGCATCAAAAGATTTATGGTACATAGATATTAATGCAACACAAGGAAATGGCGAAGTGCCATTTTTACAAAGAGCATTTACAGTTTCTTTTGTTGGGGGTACATTATATGCAAATAATAACTTAGTAGGTATTGGTAAATCTGGAAACGGCTTTGGTATAGATGTAGGCGTCTATGATGGCGCTCGTGGTCTTTTAGAAATAGATCACGACCTAGATGGCTTTTATGATCTAGAAGTTTTTGTAGTGAATAATGCTACAATAGAACTATACCATAGAAGAACAGATACGTCTTATTTTTTAAGGGGATACCAACGCAGCAATTTTGATTATGATATGGTGTTCTACGAGAATATTAAGTATTTCTTACAAGAATATGATGCATGGGAAAAAGTATTTACCAGTCAGGCAGGAGCAATAAACGATTTTGATAATGAGCATTTCTTACAATTTTTATCCGGAGACAATGGTGACTTTTTTAGATCATCTATAGATGGGCCAGGAACTAGTGTTGGTAATTTACAGTGGGATTTTGAAGGGGATTATCAAGTATATGATATAGCAAATGATGACTCTTTAAAAGCATTAACCTTAAGTTATGATTTTATAGGTGATGATTATTTTGAATTATATGTAATTAATGATGGTACTATAGAATTGTATCATCCGGATAGCGGAACTTCTTATGAATTTAAAGGACGTGGGTATATTCAATACTTAAAATCGGAGGATGCTGCTAATGCCAAAAAGAGGGTAAAAGTTTCTAACCCTACAATGAAGGTAACAAGACAGAAAAAATAGAAGAATTTTTAGTTGGTAGGTTGTTTAAACCGCTGTGAGAGTAAGCTCTTGCAGCGGTTTTTTAGTATAAAATTTTTAATTCTATTTAAGAATTGCTAAAAAGTAAAGGGCTAATCTGTTAATTATGTTATAATTAGAGGTAGGTGGTATTGCGCAGTTGAAAAGTGGTACTTTTGCAACTTCAAAAAAATTAGTACAAGAAATGAATTTTATCAAAAAACTTACTTCCAATCCTAAAAACGATTTTTTCGCAGGAGTTACAGTTTCCCTAGCGATGATTCCTGAGGTAGTTGCTTTTGCTTTTGTGGCAAACATAGACCCCTTAGTTGCCTTGTCAGGTGCATTTATTATTGGATTAATTACGGCCATATTTGGGGGTAGACCAGGGTTAATTTCTGGAGCTGCGGGTGCTGTAGCTGTAATTTTTGTAAACTTAATTAAAGAAGGTCATGTAAGAGGTTTAGAATTTGATATTCCGGTGGAAAATATGGGCTACTATTACCTATTAGGAGCCGTTATTTTAATGGGGATAATTCAAATATTTGCTGGGGTTTTAAAACTGGGTCGCTTTGTGCGTTTAATTCCGCATTCTGTAATGATGGGATTTGTAAACGGTTTAGCTATTGTAATATTCATGGCTCAAGTAAAAATGTTTAGCCATAAAGTGCCTAATACAGATCCTGATGCTGTTGAGAAATATATGAGTGTATTTATGCATGGCCCTGAATTATTTTTTATGATTGGGTTGGTGTTATTTACGATGGCTATCATTCATTTTTTACCAAAGCTTACCACGAAAATTCCTGCTGCGTTAACCGCTATTTTGATTACCACATTTGGAGTTATTCTTTTAGATTTAGATGTAACTACAGTAGGATCTTATATTAGAGAAGGTGGTGGAGATGGTTTAAGTGGTGAATTTCCAACACCAAATAAAGAATTATGGCAATTGTTGCCTTTCAATTTAGATACGTTTACGTTTATCTTGCCTTACGCTTTCTTAGCAGCTAGTGTGGGTTTAATTGAAAGTTTAATGACCTTAAATTTAGTAGATGAATTAACTGATAGCCGCGGTAGAGGTAATAAAGAATGTGTTGCACAAGGTATGGGTAACATTGCTAGTGGTTTACTAGGAGGTACTGGTGGTTGTGGTATGATTGGCCAAACGGTAATTAATATCAATGCTAAAGGTAGAGGTCGTTTATCAGGTATTGTAATGGCATTAACCTTACTTTCATTTATTTTATTTGCAGATACCTATATAGAGCAAGTTCCAATAGCAGCGTTGATTGGAGTGATGTTTATGATGGTAATAGAAACTTTTGCATGGTCTAGTTTTAGAATCTTAAAGAAAATACCTAGATCGGATGCTTTTGTATTAATAGCAGTATCAGCAATCACTGTATTTTTCGATTTAGCAATAGCAGTATTCATTGGTGTTATTATATCAGCTCTTGCGTTTTCTTGGGAAAATGCTAAGCGAATTAGGGCTAGAAAAAGTACGGATGAAAACGGAGTTAAAACCTATGAAATATTTGGTCCATTGTTCTTTGGTTCTACCACTGGTTTTACAGAAAAGTTTGACGTTGCAAATGATCCTGAAGAGGTTGTTATAGATTTTAAAGATAGTCGTATTGCAGATATGTCTGGGATTGAAGCGATTAATAAACTTTCAGAACGCTACAAGAATGCAGGCAAGAAATTGCACTTAAAACACTTGAGTAAGGATTGTATTAAATTATTAGCTACAGCAGATGATATTGTTGATGTGAACGTTTTAGAAGACCCTAAATATAAAGTTGTTGCAGATGGTTTTAATTATGATGATTAAATAAAGATTACCAAAACTTATAAAAATGATGTAGCGGGCCATGACCTTTTCCAAGGATATGGCTCGTACTATTTATAATCGCTTGTTCTAAATATAACTTACCTTCTTTTACCGCTTCTTCTAGAGAATTTCCTTTCGCTAAAAAAGTAGCAATAGCAGCTGAAAGCGTGCACCCAGTGCCATGCGTATTTTTAGTAACTACTTTCTTAGATGGTAATTCAATCAAAGTATTGTTTTCATTATTGTACAGAACATCTATAAGAAAGTTGTGATTTAAATGTCCAGCTTTTAATAATACAGAGGTGTTGTATAACTTCCCTAGTTTTTTGGCTAATACCTTTAAATCAGAAGTTTCTGTAATGGTTGTGTTGAGTAATAATGCACATTCTGGAATATTGGGAGTAATTAGTCTAGCAAGAGGGAAAAGATTGCTTTTTAAAGCGGTAATAGCGTCCATTCTTAAAAGTGTATCTCCTGAGGTGGCTACCATAACAGGGTCTACGACAATATTTGGTGTTTGGTATTTTGTTAGAGCATCAACTACCGTGTGTATTGTTTCTGCATTGTGCAGCATGCCAATTTTAAGAGCATCCGTTCCAATATCATCCAGAACAGCTTCAATCTGACTTTTTAAATGTTTTGCGGGAATTGGGTGAATGTCAAAAACGCCCAAAGTATTTTGCGCGGTAAGTGCCGTAATTGCTGTGGTTCCATAGCCTCCGCAAGCGCTTATGGTTTTTAAGTCAGCCTGTATGCCGGCTCCAGCTCCAGAGTCGCTACCAGCAATAGCCAATACGGTTTTAAATTTTTTCACAGCCATTTTGTGCTAAATTAAAGTCACAAAAGGAGCGGCTGCATAAATAACAGGTGTGTTGTTATTAAGCAATACTCGTTTCCCTTCGTTGCAATTAAACAAATCAGGTTCAAAGGGTAGTTTCTCAGCCCATACAGAGCACCCCTAACGAACACGTAAAGCTAAATGTACTATTATAAAGTTCTTAGATACTCGGCAATAGCTCTTGTATCTTCGTCAGACAAATTACTATCTAACATGATAGCATTGTTGTATTCTTTAAGTAAAGCTTTTGCGATAGGATCTTCTTTGATCATTTGTGTTGGGTTACTAATCATATTCATTACCCAAGAAGCATTTCTTCTTTCGTAAACACCAGATAAAGCAGGTCCAATTAAACGTTGATTAGGCATATGGCAAGCCGTACAAACTCCGTTGTATTTAGCTTCGCCTTTCGCTGCTAATTCAGTATCTATATCTTCAGGGAATGAAATGCCTTTAAAAGGGCCAATACCTTCATTGTCCATATCTACAGGAACTTCTGCATTGGTTTCTTCAGCTTTCTTTTCTGTTTTAGTACGGTTCATTTCAAAACCATCTTTTTTCTCTTCCTTTTTCTCACCACAACTAGCTAAAAGGACTGCTAATGCTAAAACGCCAACTATTTTTTTCATTTTTAAACATGAGTTAATTAATGTACTAAGATAAGTATTCTAATTATTTATTAGAGTTCATTCAAAAAATTTAAACATCTTTTCTCTGTGTAGGTGGTATTTTTAACGCCGTAAAAGCCCACATGACCGCCAAAATTAGGGGTTTCAAGAAACAGCTTTTCATTATTTTTTGCTTCGGCGTATGGGTAGCATTCCGGTCCTAAAAAAGAATCGTTCTTGCTATTAATAATCAAGGTTGGTATATTAATGCTAGGTAAAAATTGACGGCAGCTAGATTGGGTATAATAATCAATGGCATCCGTAAAACCATGTGCTCTACTGGTGTAGATATCATCAAAGTCTTTGAGTGTTTTGATGCTGTTAATATCTTGGTCTGATATTTTATCAGGGAAAAGTTTTTGTTTTGATTGTAATTTTTCTACCAAATGTTTCTTAAATCTAGCCGCATACAAGGCATTCTTAGGGCGCAACAATTGCTTTAAGGAACTATGAAGATCGCAAGGAACAGAAACCGCTACGGCACCTTTTATTTCTTTAGGAATTATCCGTTCTTCTCCTAAGTATTTTAAAGTTAAATTTCCACCGAGACTAAAGCCTTTGATAAAAATTTCAGTGTAGGATTTATTTTTTAATAAGTGATCAATTACGGCTTCTAAATCTTCTGTGGCGCCAGAATGATACGATCTAAATAAATAATTTGGGACACCGCTACAGCTTCTTAAATTAATAGCGCAAGCATCATAACCATTTTGATTAAAAACTTTTGCGCTACCTGTGATATACGGCCGCTGGGCGCTGCCTTCTAAACCATGTATAAGAATAATAACTTTATCTGACTTTTGTGTAGCAAAGCTCCAGTCAAGATCTAGAAAATCTGTGTCAGATAAAGTAATTCGTTCTCTTTCTTGTACAACACCGTCTATTTTTCTAAAAATACCAGAATAAATGGTAGATAAATGTCCGTTTTTAAATAAGATTGGAGGGTTGTAGTTAGAGGCTACTAAGGGCATATTTCATTATTTCGGATATACTTCTAGAACTTTAATTTGTTCTTCGATAGCAGATTTGAATTCGGTTTTAAGTTTTGAAACTAAATCAGCTACAGGTTCAATATCATCAATCATGGCAACACCTTGCCCTGCAGACCATATTGTTTTCCATGCTTTGGCTTCTGTGTCTAGTTCCTTTCCAAAATCAATTTTCACATCTTTCTTTAAATCTTCTTCTGTAATCCCAGCGGCTTTTAAACTTGCACCTAAAAAGTTAGCGTGTACACCAGAAATAGATGCGGTATAAACCACATCACTGGCACCAGCATCAATAATCATTTTTCGGTATTCATCCGTAGCTTTGCTTTCTGTAGTGTTGATAAAACGGGTACCCATATAGGCTAAATCTGCTCCCATTTGTAGGGCTGATGCAACATCTCTACCCGTACTAATGCATCCAGAAAGTAAAATGGTTTTGTGAAAAAACTTCTTTATTTCGGCAACTAAAGTCATTGGATTAATAGTTCCTGCATGGCCACCTGCCCCAGCAGACACAAGGATTAAACCGTCTACACCAGCTTCTGCTGCTTTTTCGGCATGTCTCTTTTTGATAATATCATGAAATACAATTCCGCCATAACTATGAATAGCATCTACAACCTGCGATACAGCCCCTAAGGAAGTTATGATTAATGGAACTTTATGTTTTACACATAATTTAACGTCTGCCTCTAATCTTGGATTGGTTGGGTGTACGATAAGATTTACACCAAACGGACCAGCCTTTTTACCTGTTTCTTTTTCAAAATCTGCTAAAGCGGTCTTTATTTCTATTAACCACGCTTCAAACCCTTCGCTAGTTCGTTGATTTAATGCAGGAAAAGTACCTACAACACCATTTTTACAACATTCGATGACTAATTGCGGTCCAGATATTAAAAACATTGGTGCTGCAACAATTGGTAACGATAAATTTTTGATGAACGACGGCTTTTGATCCATAAGATTAGATTTTGATACTATAAAAATACTACAATTTTTTAGGAATATTTTTCCTTGATTTATCAAAACTATGGTATTTTTACGATTATTATGCATGCATAACAAAAAAATTACAGGATGTATTTAAAAGATTTTGAAATTAGATGGAGTGATGTAGATGCTAATAGGCACCTTGCAAACTCGGCATATTTAAATTTTATGAGTCATACACGTATGGCTTATTTGATGGAATTAGGTTTTACACACCAAACAATGGCAGAGCATGAAATTGGCCCTGTTGTGTTCTATGAGCATATTTATTATTTTAAAGAAGCTTTTTTGGGTAAGCCTGTAAAAGTGTCTATGGAAGTAGTAGGAATGAGTGAAGATGGAAAGTTTTTTGAATTTCATCATAATTTCTACGATAATAAGGGAAGAAATTTTGCGCATTGCGAGATGATGGGAGCTTGGATAGATTTAAAAACAAGAAGCTTAACCGGACTAACAGATGATTTTTTAAAGGCTTTTAATAAGGCGGAAAAGCCTGATAATTTTAGAGTGCTATCTAAAGAAGATACACGTAAATTTGTAAAAGTACCTAAAGACTTGGTTTAGCTTTTTTGCTAACCAAGTATACCCCCAAGAGCACGAGTAACATGGCTGTTAATTTTAGTAGGTTTAATTGGTCTTTACCTGATAAAATCGCAAATACGACACCAATTAATGGTTGCAGGTAAGCGAATGCGCCAACGGTAGTTGCTTTTAACTGTGTTAATGCAAATCCATTAAATAAGTAGGTGCAGAATGTAGTTCCTAGAATTACGAAAGCAATGGCTCCTAAAATATTAAAAGGTAGATCAGCCCATTGAATTTCTAAAAAATCAGGTAAGGTTAGCGGTAAACTGATTAGTGTGCCGATTAAAAACAACCATTTTAGTACACCAAATGGGTGATATTTGGTGATCAGTTTTTTTACGAGAATAAGATATATTCCGTAGGAAAGAGAGTTTATAATAAATAAGAAATTACCTAAGGGGATATTTGCAGCATCGGTTCTGTTTTCCGCACCAAAAAGCACTAAAGTCAGTGCGCCGATAAGTCCAATAAAAATCCCTACTCCTTTTTGCCACGTTATTTTCTCTTTAATAAATAAGGCAGATAATACCACAACAATAATGGGCGTCACTGTAATTAATACGGCGCTATTTATAGGGGTAGATAGTTCTAGGCCTTTGAAGAAAGAGAGCATATTAATGCCCATTCCTGCAATGGCACAAATAAGAAACCGACCCCAATCACGTCGTTCAATTTTCTCATTTGGAATAAAAGGCGTCATGCACCAAAATAAAACGGTAGCACCCATCAACCTTAAAAAAATAAACCCAAAAGGTTGTACATAAGTAGGCATTACTTCTTTTGCAATCGTATGATTAATGCCATAGATAAAAGTAGCGCCAAAAGCGGCTAGTAATGCTAGTGTTCTTTTGCTCAATGGTGTATGTATTCAGAGGCAGCGGCTACTACTTTTTTACTGTTACCAACGAAAATTTTATCCTGTACGATAATTACGGGGCGTTTTAGAAAAGTATACTGTTCCAAGATTAAATCTCTGTAGTCTGTTTCAGTTAAAGCTTTTTCGTTTAATCCTCTTTCTCGGTATAAGCGAGCTCTTTTACTGAATAGGGCTTCATAGCTCTGCGTTAAAGCATGCATTTCTTCAAGTTGTTCTGGCGTAATGGTTTCTGTTTTGATATCTTGAAGCGTAAAGCCTTCTAAAGGTTGAAGTTCTTTTATAATTCTTTGACAAGTATCGCAGGTGCTTAAGTGGTATATTTTCTTCATCGCCTTCTAAACAATTAAATTGATGTTAATCTTACTGCAAAGAAACCCAATTCTATAGAAATGTTCTATTTTTAAAACATAATTAAACAGAACATTTTGGAAAAGCTTTTTAATATCACACTTCAGAACAGAAAAATCTTATATAAATTTTTAAAAGATACTCCTAGAGAGCAATTACTAAAAATTCCCGAGGGTTTTCGTAATAATATATGGTGGAATATTGCGCACGTGGTGGTTACGCAGCAAGTGTTAATTTATAAATTAAGTGGTGTACCAATGCGTGTTTCTGATGAGCTTGTAGAGAAATTTAGAAAAGGCAGTCTTCCTGATGGGAATGCTACAGATGAAGAAATAGATTTAATTTCAGGTTTTCTTTTTTCTACCGTAGAATGGATGCAAGAAGATTATGATAAAGGTGTTTTTAAATCGTTTGCAGCCTATACCACTAGTGTAAATATTACATTGAGCAAAGTAGAAGATGCCATTGCTTTTAATGTATACCACGAAGGTTTACATATGGGAGCAATTCTAGCTTTATTAAAAGTACAGCTATAATCTACTTTTCTTTTTTTATTTTAACAGTGATGTAGTTTTTAATTTCATCATAAGGGAGAACAAGCTTTATTGGGCCATCGGCATAGGATGCAACTTCATATTGATTGTAGATCAATAGGAGCCCTTTTTCTGTGAAGCCCATGTTGTTAGGAAGGTAGAAAATGTCATTTTCAAACATAAAACCTGTACTGTTAATATACCCATTTTGAGGGATGTCTTCTTGAATCTTAAATTTTATTTCAGCCAAATGTGTAAAACGATCTTTATCTTTAATAAGCTGCCAGTTTTCTAATTGATCTCCTTTTTTCTTATCAAAATTTAGAAGTCTAGTAGCGCTATATCCGTGTGCTCCTCCTGTAAAAATATAGGTTTCTAATTTGATAGTGAGAATATCTTTGTTTTCAAAAATAATGTCACCTTTAATAGTAGCCTCCCAGCTAAGAGTTTCTTCGGGATACATTTTTTTAAGATCTAGATAGCCCTCTTTAAAGGAGCTAATAGCTTCCTCAACAGTGGCAACCTTAACTTCATCATCATATAGTAATTCATTGATGACTTCTTTTTTAAGGCTCGCATTTATATTTTTAGAAAGATCGGTATCGTCTTTAAATTCAAAAATTTCGATAAGTACCTCAGGACAATCTGCGCAATTTTCGCTTTTATAGTTTAAAGGAGCAAGGGTTAATTCATCTTTTTTTTTGCATCCTAAAACAACTAGGGAAAAGATTAAAATGGTTAACTTTAGTTTCATATTTCTAAGAATTTTTTCTAAATCTGTACTGTAAATGCTGCGGCAAAGATAACAGTACATTTGTAAGTACAATCATGTGTTATGAATGAAAATAAAATAAAATTTAATACTAAGGTTATTCACGGAGGTCAAGAGCCAGATAAAGCATATGGTGCCGTGATGCCTCCTATCTATCAGACATCTACATATGCTCAAGCTAGTCCTGGTGAACATCAAGGTTTTGCCTACTCTCGAAGTGCTAATCCTACCCGCTCTGCTCTTGAAAAATCATTGGCGAGTATAGAAAACGGAAACTATGGTATGGCATTTGGAAGCGGTTTGGCTGCCATTGATGCGGTCTTAAAATTGTTGAGTCCTGGTGATGAAGTTATTTCTACTGACGATCTGTACGGTGGTAGCTATCGTTTATTTAAAAAGATTTTTGAAAAATACGGAATTGTATTTCATTTTGTGGGGATGCAAGAACCTGCTGCTATAGAAGCCTACATCACAGCCAATACTAAACTTATTTGGGTGGAAACACCAACCAATCCAATGATGAATATTTTAGATATCAAGGAAATTGGGGTGCTCGCGAAAAAGCATAAGGTGTTGTTGGCAGTAGATAATACCTTTGCAAGTCCTTTTTTACAGCAACCGTTAGATTTAGGAGCAGACATTGTAATGCATTCTGCTAGTAAGTATTTAAGTGGACATAGTGATGTGGTTTTAGGAGGTTTAGTAGTCAAGGATAAAGAATTGGCAGAACAGCTATATTTTATTCAGAATGCGAGTGGTGCCATTTGTGGTCCTATGGATAGTTTTTTGGTACTTAGAGGTATAAAAACGCTACACGTAAGAATGCAAAGACACTGTGAAAATGGAGAAGCTATTGCTCGTTTTTTAGCACAGCATCCGAAAATAGAAAAAGTATTTTGGCCAGGTTTTGAAAACCATCCCAACCATAATATTGCTAAAGCGCAAATGAATGGTTTTGGAGGCATGATTTCTTTTGTTCCTAAAGGGAGTAATAAGGACGATGCGATGAAAATTATCGAGCAGCTTAAAATATTTACCATAGCAGAGTCGTTAGGAGGAGTAGAGAGTCTAGTGGGGCATCCTGCAAGTATGACGCATGCAAGTATTCCAAAAGAGGCCCGTGAAAAGGTGGGTATTGTCGATGCATTAATCCGATTAAGTGTTGGTATTGAGGATGTAAATGATCTAATTGCTGATTTGGAGTACGCTTTGCGATAAATATTTATTAAATTTTTAAAAAAAAGGACTTCAAATTACGATAATAGTATAATTTTGCCGTTATATTTTAAATTCAATAATAAGGACCTTTAACGAGTCGAAGTTAGCAACAGAATCTATTTAAAGATATGGACGAAAAAATTAGAGTATTTATGGAGGAGGTAAAGACCAGAAACGGTCATGAGCCAGAATTCATTCAAGCAGTGCAAGAAGTAGCGGAAACTGTAATCCCGTACATTGCAAAAAATAAAATCTACAATGGCAAGAATATATTGCTACGTATGGTGGAGCCAGAGCGCTTAATTTCTTTTAGAGTTGCCTGGGTAGATGACAAAGGAGAAATACATGTAAACAGAGGTTATAGAATTCAGATGAATTCTGCCATAGGCCCTTATAAAGGTGGCTTACGTTTTCATCCATCTGTAAATGCAAGTATCCTTAAATTCTTAGCTTTTGAGCAAGTATTTAAAAACAGTTTAACCACATTGCCAATGGGTGGTGGTAAAGGAGGGTCAGATTTTGATCCTAAAGGAAAATCGGATGACGAAGTGATGCGTTTTTGCCATGCCTTTATGTTAGAATTAAACCGTCATATTGGGCCAAATACAGATGTGCCTGCGGGTGACATTGGTGTTGGTGCAAGAGAGATTGGTTTCTTATTCGGAATGTACAAGAAGATTAGAAATGAATTTACCGGAGTATTAACGGGTAAAGGACGTTCTTGGGGTGGTTCATTAATCCGTCCTGAAGCAACAGGATATGGTACGGTGTACTTTGCACAAAGTATGTTGCAAACGCAAGGAAAAGATTTTGCTGGTAAGAATGTGGTAATTTCAGGTTCTGGTAACGTTGCGCAATATGCTGCAGAAAAAGCATTGCAATTAGGGGCTAAAATATTAACCCTTTCAGATTCTCAAGGATATATCCATGATAAAGATGGTATAGATACAGAGAAGTTGGAATTTGTAATGGATCTTAAGAACAACCAAAGAGGTCGTATTTCTGCATATGCGGATAAATATGCTTCGGCAACTTTTCATGCAGGAAAAACACCATGGGAGGTGAGTTGTGATATTGCATTGCCATGTGCTACTCAAAATGAATTGAGTGGTGCTGATGCAAAAACATTAATTAAAAATGGATGTATTTGTGTGGCGGAAGGTGCAAACATGCCTTCTACTCCAGAAGCGATACATGAGTTTCATGAGGCTAAAATATTATTCGCTCCAGGAAAAGCGTCTAACGCAGGTGGTGTAGCAACTTCAGGATTAGAAATGTCTCAAAATTCATTACGTATTAGTTGGACAAGAGAAGAGGTTGATGGTCGTTTAAAGGATATTATGAGTGATATTCATGATTCTTGTATTGAATACGGGAAAGATGAGAATGGGTATTGCAACTATGTAAAAGGAGCAAACATTGCTGGTTTCGTTAAAGTTGCCGATGCCATGCTAGCACAAGGAGTTATTTAAGATTAAGACCTTAATATATGTAAAATGCGAAGTTTCTGTGAGGAAGCTTCGCATTTTTTATGTCATTTTTTGATTGCTTTTAGCTTAGAAATCTAACCAAGCAAAACCCTATCTTTGCACTACTTTAAAAAGCAAGATGCAAGTCACCACCAAAGCCATAGTATTATCCGCTTTAAAATATGGAGATACCAGTTTGATTGTAAAAATTTACACAGCATCAGACGGATTAAAATCATACTTGCTCAAAGGAGTGTTGGCTTCTAAAAAAGGAAAGCTAAAAACCGCGTACTTTCAGCCATTAATGCAATTAGAATTGGTGGCCTATCATAAAAATAAAGGAACATTAGAAACGGTTAGAGAGGCAAAACCTAGCTACCATTACCAAAGTTTACACACCAACATTGCTAAAAATGCGTTAACCTTTTTTCTAGCAGAAATGCTAAGTAATAGTATTCAAGAAGAAGAAGATAATGATAACTTATTTGAATTTTTAGAAGCATCCTTGCAATGGTTAGACAGTCATGATGAAATTTCAAATTTTCATCTTTATTTTTTAATGGTATTAACCAAGTACTTTGGTTTTTATCCAGATATATCAGAAAGCAAAGCACCTTATTTTGATTTGCAAGAAGGGGCTTTTTCCTATTCACTATCACTAAATCCAATAGTGCTAGGGGAGAATTTATATTATTTCAAACAGTTTTTGGGCATAAATTTTGATGCAATTAGCGCAATAAAGATGAGTAAACGGCAGCGTCAAGAACTCTTAAAATCAATAATTCTTTATTATGAATTACATTTGCACGGATTTAGAAAACCTAAGTCACTTGCTATTTTAAATGAAGTTTTTAGTTAGAATGTATAAAAGTTTTGCAATACTATTATTCTTTATTTCTGCATCTATAACTGGACAAGAGATTACTATTTTAGATATAGAGTCTAAAGAGCCTATTGTAAATGTGGCTGTTTATAATACCGATAAATCAAAGACCAGCATTACAGATTTTGATGGAAAATGTGATTTGAGTCTCTTTGATCAAAATGAACGCATCTTTTTTAAGCATCTAGGTTATGATATTTTTAAATCAACAAAAGCAGTAGTGCTAAAAAAAGAGAATATCTTATACCTTTTTCCAAAAGCTCAGGAGCTCAATGAAGTAGTCATGTCTATTTCTAAATGGGAACAACAAAAGAAAGACATTCCTCAAAAAATAGTTTCTATTGATGCAAAATCTATCGCTTTTTCTGCGCCACAAACTTCGGCAGATTTACTTCAAAATAGTGGTAAGGTGTTTGTTCAAAAAAGTCAGTTAGGTGGTGGTAGTCCTATGATTAGGGGTTTTTCAACCAATAGGTTGTTGCTTTCAGTAGATGGGGTGCGCATGAATAACGCCATATTTAGAGGTGGTAATATTCAAAATGTAATTTCTATAGATCCGTTTACAGTGAAAAATACGGAAATTATATTTGGCCCTGGATCTGTGATATATGGTAGTGATGCTATTGGCGGGGTCATGAATTTTTTGACTAAAAAAGTGCAATTCTCTACTACAGATGAGACTCTTTTTAATGGAGTAGCAAACTATAGGTATGCTACTGCAAATACAGAAAATACAGCTCACGTAGATTTTAACATTGGTAAAAAGCAATGGGCTTTCTTGACGAGTGTATCTTATAATGATTTTGGCGATTTAAAAATGGGCAAGCATGGTGAGGATTCCTATTTGAGAGAAAACTATGTGCAAACTAATAATGGTGAAGATGTTTTAGTGGCCAATACGGATAATAGATTACAGGTGCCAACAGGCTATAATCAAATTAATCTACTTCAAAAAATAGCATTCAAACCCAATACAAATTGGGATATTAATTGGAGCAATTACTATTCAGAAACTTCAGATTATTCTAGGTATGATCGTTTAATTAGACCCAATAGCGCTGGAGATGGCTTACGTTCTGCGGAATGGTATTACGGGCCTCAAAAATGGTTGATGAGTAACTTGCAGTTCAATAAAAATGGAAAAGGAAAGTTTTATGATGGCTTAAAAATTACTACCGCCTACCAGCATTTTGAAGAAAGCAGGCATGACCGAGGTTTTCAAGATTCTATTTTGTATAGTACAGAAGAGAAGTTAGATGCCTTATCTACAAATATAGATTTTGAAAATAAACGAATTGGAGATTTGCGCTTGTATTACGGTGGGGAATATATTTTTAATAAAGTGCATTCTACCGGGAGTCAGTTAGATAGTAATACAGAAGAAACTGCGGCTACAGCAAGTAGGTATCCAGATGGGGCTACATGGCAAACGTTAGCGGGGTATATAAATACAGAATATAAGGCGAAGCCTAATTTTTCTTTGCTGTCAGGAATTAGATATAGTCATGTTTGGGTAGCGGCAGAATTTGACGATACGTATTATAGTTTTCCTTTTGATAATGCAGATTTAAGTACAGGAGCACTTACCGGTAGTTTAGGAATGAGCTGGTTTCCAAAAGCAGATTTGCAAATTACGGCAAATGCATCTACAGGTTTTAGAGCGCCGAATATTGATGACGTGGGTAAAATTTTTGATTCTGAACCTAGTTCTGTTGTAGTTCCCAATCCAGATCTAGAACCAGAGTATGCTTATAATATGGAGCTAGGGATTCAGAAAAATATTAAAGACAAAGTGATGTTGAAAGGGGCCACTTTTTATACGTATATGGTGGATGCTTTGGTACGCAGGGATTTTGAATTTAACGGAATGTCTGAAATTGAATATAATGGCGAGCTGAGCAATGTGCAGGCCATACAGAATGCAGCTAAGGCTTACGTATATGGCTTTGAATTTGGTGTAGATGTGACCTTTTCAGAACGGATGTCATTAATTTCTAACCTTACCATTACCAAAGGAATAGAGGAAGAAGATGATGGGACGGATTCTCCAGGAAGGCATGTGGCGCCTACCTTTGGTGATATTCATTACATCTGGAAAAATCAGAAATTTAAAACCGATGTATTCTTGAGTTTCAATGGGGAAGTTGCTTTTGATGATCTTGCTGTTTCTGAGCAGAGTAAGGCATATATTTATGCCGAAGATGCAAATGGCAACCCATATGCGCCCTCTTGGTATACTTTAAATATTAGGTCTCAGTATGCCATTTCCAATGCGATAAAAACTACTATTAATTTGGAGAATATTACAAATCAAAGGTATCGCAGTTATTCTTCTGGGATTGTAGCTCCTGGAATAAATCTTGTTTTAGCGGTAGCATATACTTTTTAAACATAAAAAATCCGTAACAAAATGTTGTTAGGGATTTTCTTAAGTATTGTAATATGTGCTTATTGCTTAATTTTAGCAGCAGCTTCTTCTGCACTTGTCTTAACTTCAGTACCTGCAGCTTTTGCACCGTCAACCGCTTTAGTCCCTAGTTCTTTGGCACCATCTACAGTTTTAGTTCCTAACTCTTTTGCATCGTCTACTGCTTTTGTTCCAGCGTCTTTAACTTCCGTACCGGCTTCTTTCATTTTAGTAGCAGCGTCTTCACCTAATTCTTTAGTGCCTTCAATAGCATTGTTTCCAGCTTCTTTCATGTCTGTACCTATTTCGTCTGCTTTGTTTGCAGCATCTTCACCCATATCTTTTAGGTCTTCACCAGCCTCGTTCATAGCATCGCCAGTAGCTTCTGTCGCTTCCGCAGCTTTGTCTGCAGCATCTCTACAAGAAACAAAACTAGTACTTAATGCAAGCATCATTACGGCACTTAAAATAACTTTTTTCATGTTTTTAATTTTTGTATTTATAATAGTTAATGACTTGCAAGTTAACCATAATAATTGAGCTTTGGTTTTTGCTGCGGGTTAGCAAAATGTTGTCTTTTAAATTATTCGTGCATATCATTTTAAAGGAACACCTATTTATTCAATCTAAATTTATAATTTTGCAGGCTTAAAATGTAGTACCAGAAGTAGTTATTATGAAGTTTGCGGAATACAAAGGATTAGATTTACCAGTAGTTGCAGAAGAGATTTTAAAATACTGGAAAGAGAACGATATTTTTGAAAAAAGTATTGCTACTCGTGAGGGAAAAGAAAGCTATGTGTTTTTTGAAGGGCCACCTTCTGCAAACGGTATGCCTGGTATTCACCATGTAATGGCGAGAACTATAAAAGATATTTTTCCGCGTTACAAAACAATGAAAGGATTTCAAGTAAAGCGTAAAGCTGGTTGGGATACTCATGGATTACCAATAGAACTTGGTGTAGAAAAAGAATTAGGAATTACCAAAGAAGATATTGGCACTAAAATATCTGTAGAAGAATACAATGCTGCTTGTAAAAAAGCGGTAATGCGTTATACAGATGTTTGGAATAAAATGACCGAACAGGTTGGGTATTGGGTAGATATGGAAGACCCATACATTACCTACAAGCCTAAATACATGGAAACGGTATGGTGGTTGTTAAAAGAAATTTATAATAAAAACCTTATTTATAAGGGATATACTATTCAGCCGTATTCTCCAAAAGCAGGAACAGGTTTAAGTTCTCATGAATTAAACCAACCAGGAACTTATCAAGATGTAACAGATACTACGGTTACGGCCCAGTTTAAAGCGGTAAGGGAGACGTTGCCTTCATTTTTTGATGACATAAAAGGCGATATTCATTTTATTGCTTGGACAACCACTCCGTGGACTTTACCGTCGAACACGGCATTAACGGTAGGGCCTAAGATAGATTATGTCGTAGTTAAAACCTTTAATCAATATACGTTTGATCCTATAACGGTTGTTTTAGCAAAGCCTTTGGTAGGGAAGCAATTCGCAGGAAAATTTAAAGCTGTAGCAACAGAAGAAGAATTAGCAAGCTATAAAGAAGGAGATAAAAAAATACCTTATCTAGTTTTAGATACTATTATTGGTAAAGATCTAGTAGGGGTAAAATATGAGCAACTTATAGATTATGTGTTGCCATATCAGAATGCAGAAAATGCATTTAGAATTATTGCAGGAGATTTTGTAACTACAGAAGATGGTACAGGTATAGTACATACCGCACCTACTTTTGGAGCAGATGATGCTATGGTGGCAAAACAAGCAGTACCAGAAATTCCTCCAATGTTAGTCTTGGATGAAAATAATAATCCAGTTCCTTTAGTAGATTTACAAGGTAAATTTAGACCAGAATTAAAAGAATTTGGTGGCAAATATGTGAAGAATGAATATTACGATGATGGCGAGGCGCCAGAGCGTTCTATTGATGTGGAGCTTGCTATTAAATTAAAAGAGGAGAATAAGGCATTTAAAGTAGAAAAGTATGTGCATAGTTACCCTAACTGCTGGCGTACGGATAAACCTATTTTATATTACCCGTTAGACTCATGGTTTATTAAGGTCACAGATGTTAAAGATAAAATGTTTGAGCTTAATCAAACAATAAACTGGAAGCCCAAAGCTACAGGAGAAGGTAGGTTTGGTAACTGGTTGGCAAATGCAAACGACTGGAACTTATCACGTTCTCGTTATTGGGGAATTCCTTTACCTATCTGGAGAACAGAAGACGGCAAAGAAGAAATAATGATTGGTTCTGTTGCGGAACTGAAAGGAGAAATGCAAAAAGCATTAGCGGCAGGAGTTCTTGAGAAAGATATTTTTGAAGATTTTGAAGTCGGGAACATGACCGATGAAAACTATGATAAAATAGATTTACATAAAAATATAGTAGATCAAATTACCTTAGTTTCAGCATCCGGAAAACCAATGAAGCGCGAAAGTGATTTAATTGATGTTTGGTTTGATTCTGGTTCTATGCCGTATGCTCAATGGCATTATCCATTTGAAAATAAAGATTTGATTGATGATAATAAAACTTTTCCTGCAGATTTTATAGCAGAAGGTGTTGATCAAACGCGTGGATGGTTTTATACTTTACATGCTATTGCTACAATGGTGTTTGACTCTGTAGCATACAAGAATGTGGTCTCTAATGGTTTGGTGTTAGATAAAGAAGGTAAAAAGATGTCAAAGCGTTTAGGAAACGCGGCAGATCCTTTTGAAACTATGAATGAGCATGGTGCTGATGCTACGCGTTGGTACATGATATCAAATGCGAACCCGTGGGATAATTTAAAGTTTGATTTAGAAGGTATTGCTGAGGTAAAGCGCAAATTCTTTGGAACCCTTTATAATACCTATTCGTTTTTTGCTTTGTATACAAATATTGATAATTTTCAATATAAGGAAGAAGATATTCCCTTGAAGGAAAGACCGGAAATAGATCAATGGGTATTGTCTGAGTTACATACATTAATTAAAACGGTAGATGAAGCGTATGCAGATTATGAGCCAACACGTGCCACACGTGCCATCTCAGAATATGTACAAGAGAATTTAAGTAACTGGTACGTGCGTTTATGTAGAAGACGTTTTTGGAAGGGCGATTATCAAAAAGATAAGATTTCTGCTTACCAAACACTTTATACTTGTTTAATAACGGTTTCTAAATTATCTGCTCCTGTTTCTCCATTTTTTATGGACAGGCTTTACAAGGATTTAACGAATACAACACATACAGAAAATTTTGAAAGTGTACATTTGGCCGATTTCCCAGTTTATGATGAAAACATTGTAAACAAAGAGTTAGAGAGCAAAATGGCCAAAGCGCAAACCATATCGTCGTTAGTACTTTCTATTCGTCAGAAAGAGAAGATAAAAGTACGCCAGCCATTACAAAAAATTATGATTCCTGTTTTAGATGAAAAGCAGAAGAATGAGATTTTGGCGGTATCTGACTTAATTAAGTCGGAAGTGAATGTTAAAGAAATTGAGCTCTTAGATGATGCTTCTGGAATATTAGTGAAGCAAATAAAGCCAAATTTTAAAGTTTTAGGACCAAAATTTGGTAAAGATATGAAGCTGGTTGCCAGTGAAGTAGCTAAATTTTCTCAGGAAGATATCCAAAAAATTGAGCAACAGGGCGAAATTTCAATTGAAATTAACAATAAAAGTAGTATTTTACAGCTGCAAGACGTTGAGATTTCTTCTCAGGATATTGAGGGTTGGCTAGTGGCAACTTCAGGACCATTAACAGTTGCATTAGATGTAACTATTAATGAGGAATTAAGAAAAGAAGGAATTGCAAGAGAGCTGGTTAATAGAATCCAGAATTTGAGAAAAGACTCTGGTTTTGAAGTAACAGATAGAATTAATATTAAAATTTTAAAAAATAGTTTGGTTGAAGATGCTGTAGCTAGTAATCTTGATTATATAAAAACAGAGACCTTAACTGCTGAGCTAAATTTTGAAGAAGAATTAGAAAATGGTACGGAAATTGCCTTTGATGAGGTGAACACCAAATTGTTTATCCAAAAACACTAAAAACTATGGTTGAAGATTTAAAAGTTAGATACTCTGATAAAGACTTAGCAGAATTTAAAGAGCTTATTACAGACAAAATTGAAAAAGCTAAAAGTCATTTAGAACTTTTAAAAAGCTCTTATATGAATGATGGAAATAATGGTACAGATGATACCTCGCCAACATTTAAAGCTTTTGAAGAAGGTTCTGCTACAATGAGTAAAGAGGCAAATACGCAGTTGGCTATTCGTCAAGAGAAATTTATTCGTGATTTGAAAAATGCGGTACTGCGTATTGAGAACAAAACATACGGAATCTGTAGAGTGACTGGAAAATTGATTAATAAAGAGCGCTTAAAATTAGTTCCGCATGCTACCTTAAGTATCGAGGCTAAGAATATGCAGTAATTTTTCTTCAATAAAAATTTAAATCCCGTGTTTGATGTCACTTGTTAAGTGCATTGGTACGGGTTTTTTTATGCAAGCCAAAATTATAAAATGAAAGTACTTTGCTTTATTTTTTTAGTTGTATCAATGCAATTTGGGCAGGCTCAGAAGGTAGTTGAGAAAACAATTTTTGATACAGTAGATACTGCAATTGAAATAGATGCGAGCAATTGTTATGCAGTTTTCGTAACAACTTCAAAAAGTAATAAGGTAATAGTAGCGGCTAAAATGGCCGGAGAATATAGCGATAATCTTAGTTTGAATATTCATGAAGAAGGGAGCACCTTATTGATTGATACTGGCTTTAATTTAAACTTTGAAGCTCCAAACGATAAGTTAAGTGCGCATAAGGTGGTGTCTATTTCATTGCATGTTAGTGTGCCAGAACATTTAAGAGTAAGAATTTTTGGAACTTATAGCAATATAGACGTTTCTGGTTTTTATAGAAACTTAGACGTCTCATTAAATGATGGAAATTGTACCCTCAGAAACACGGGCGTAGACACTAACGTACAAACACAAAGTGGAACAATTACCGTAGTTGCTGATTCTGGAACAATAACAGCCAAGACCAAATATGGGCGGTTGTCATCTGAAGAAATAAAGAGCGGAAGCGATGTTTATAATCTTAAATCAGTTACCGGAAATATACATCTTAAGAAACTCAATTAATATAACTATTTTTGCACCACGTTTATAAAATAAGCATGAGTTTAAAAAAATCAATTCTACTAGTTTTAATAATTCTAGTTATAGATCAGATAAGTAAAATATACGTAAAAACACATTTCACCTATAATGAAACCTTGGAGGTTTTTAGTTGGTTTAAATTTGTGTTTATTGAAAACTCAGGTGCCGCGTGGGGTACTAAGCTAAGTGACTTTTTACCTATATCTGAAGAAACAGGGAAATTAATCTTAACTGTTTTTAGACTATTTGCCGTAGTTGGTATTGGCTATTGGTTGTATGATACGGTAAGAAAAAATTTATCCAATACGTTGGCAATTGCTGTTTCCTTGATATTTGCGGGAGCTTTGGGGAACATTATAGATTCTGTTTTTTACGGAATGATATTTTCTGAAAGCCTTTATGGGGGCGAATTGGCTACTGCCTTTTCAGGTGAACCTTATGGGAGTATTTTTCATGGTAAAGTGGTAGATATGCTTCATTTTCCATTTATAGAGAATGCGGTGTGGCCAGAATGGGTTCCTTACTTTGGTGGTAATACATTTAGTTTCTTTGAGCCGGTATTTAATATTGCAGATATGGCAATTAGTACAGGGGTGGGAATCTTACTTGTGTTCAATAAAAAAGCATTTGCTAAAACAGAGGAAGAAGAAAACATTGAAGCGACAGAACCACAAGAAGGAACTGTTTAAAATGTATACGTCTTGTTTGGTGTAACGCAATAATCTAGCTTAATGTCGGTAGCTAAGATGTCTGTGATTGTATCAGCAGCTTCAAAGAATGAAAGTGCCACTTTAAGGCAGTTCTCATTACAATCAGCTAAGAATTTATCATAATATCCTTTTCCATAACCCACTCTGTTTCCAAACGCATCAAATGCTAATAAAGGAATGAAAACCACATCTATACTTTTTGCTGGTATTTCTATGCCATCTACAGGTTCAGGAACGTTCCATTTATTTTTTTTGATCAGTGTATTGTCTGTCAAAAGATAATGTTGCAACGTATGGCTATCTAGCATTTTTGATAAAATTACATTTTTATCTTTGCCTTGTAAAATGGATAAAATGAAGCTAGTGTCTATTTCTTTTTTTTCAGAGATAGATAAGTATAGGTGGTAATTATTTTTATTCCAGATGGGAAGTTGAAGTAGGTTGTTGGCTATAGAAATGCTTGAATCTATAAGTTCATCGGGAGAAAGTTTCTCGCGTCTTGAGGAGTACGTTAATCTAAGATCTTTTTTTATCATATAAAATCTTGGTTATAACGTAATAATTGATACTAAATTGTAATGTCTATTCTTTAGCAGAAACTGCAACGTAAATTTTAAAGAAAAGCATTAAAATCAAATATGTTCCTAAGGTTATGATGTAATTTTCCATAGCAGTATTAATTTTCTATAATCTAAATGTAAATAAAAAAACAATATAACTCCGCGAACTGCATTCAAAAATCGTTGAAATGCACTGTTTTAATAAAAAATTATGATTTTGTAGGAATTGTAGGAAGAATTACTTTTCTAAAAATAGCATTTAAAATAGTGATATTCAAATTTTTAAGAGAACTTTAAGGGGGGTCGATGTGAAATCAAAAATTAAGGATAGGTCTATATTAGTTTACAATTTCTTAAACAGAATTATTTGATTATAATTTATAGCAATTAGTACCTTTTTTACCAACGGTTACAATCATTAGAATTTGAAGTTAAAACGACCTAAAAATTATAGCTTTTGCTAAAAACAGAGTAATTTAACGGTCTTTATCGTAGATTAAATGTTTAGATTAATTTAATGCAAGAACCATCTTTAGAATTACAGCTAAGTACACTGCCTAATAATCCAGGAGTCTATCAGTTTTATGATGCTGAAGATAAAATGTTGTATGTAGGTAAGGCTAAGAATCTAAAGAAAAGGGTAAGCTCTTATTTTACTAAAAACCATGAGATTGGTAAAACGCGTGTATTAGTAAAGAAAATACGGAGTATAAAACATATCGTTGTTCCAACAGAGTCTGATGCACTTCTTTTAGAGAATAATTTAATAAAGAAATACCAGCCTAGGTATAATGTTCTTTTAAAGGACGATAAATCTTATCCTTGGATTTGTATTAAGAACGAACGTTTTCCAAGAATTTTTCCTACCAGAAGGCATATAAAAGACGGGTCTGAATATTTTGGACCATATACGAGTATGAAAACGGTAAAAACCTTGCTTGATTTAATTAAGAGTGTATATCCGTTGCGTACCTGTAATTATGATTTGTCAAAAGAAAAAATAGAGTCTGGTAAATATAAAGTATGTCTTGAGTATCACCTTAAAAACTGTAAGGGCCCTTGTGAAGATTATCAAGACGTAGAAGAATACCACAGACAGATAGAAGAAATTCGTGAAATACTAAAAGGTAATTTTAAATCCTCACTTCAGTATTTTAAAAATCAAATGAAAATTTTTGCTCAAGAAATGCGCTTTGAGGAGGCGCAAGATATCAAGGAAAAAGTAGCAGTGCTAGAGAATTATCAAGTGAAAACTACTATTGTAAATCCTAAAATTAACAATGTAGATGTTTTTTCTATCATATCAGATGAAGCTTTTGCATACGTGAATTATTTGCAACTTTCGCATGGCTCCATTATACGTTCACATACCTTAGAGATTAAAAAGAAGTTAGATGAGTCTGACGCAGAGCTTTTGGCTTTGGCTATTGTAGAAATTCGTCAAAGATTTAAATCCTTGACAAGAGAAATATATGTACCGTTCTCTGTAGAGGTAGAGCAGGATGTTAAGATTACTATTCCTAAGTTAGGCGATAAAAAAAGAATTCTAGAATTATCAGAGCGGAATGCAAAACTTCAACGACAAGAGCGTTTCAATCAAATAAAAATCATGGATCCAGATCGCCATACGAATAGGTTAATGGCGCAGATGAAGAAAGATTTAAGATTGTCTGAAGAACCAAGGCATATAGAATGTTTTGATAACTCTAACATTCAAGGAACCAATCCTGTTGCTGCTTGTGTCGTGTTTAAGAATGGAAAACCGTCTAAGAAAGAGTATCGCCATTACAATATTAAAACTGTGGATGGTCCAGATGATTTTGCTTCGATGGAAGAAGTGGTTTTTAGGCGCTACAAAAGACTTTTAGAAGAAGAAGAGCCGCTACCTCAGTTAATAGTTATTGATGGCGGTAAAGGGCAATTGTCATCGGCATTAAAAAGTCTAGATATATTAGGTTTGCGGGGTAAAATAGCGATTATCGGAATTGCGAAACGTTTAGAGGAAATTTATTTCCCAGGAGATTCAATTCCCTTATATTTAGATAAAAAGTCAGAAAGTCTAAAAGTTATTCAGTTTCTTAGGAATGAAGCGCACCGTTTTGGAATTACATTTCATAGAAATAAGAGAAGTGCTGGGGCAATTTCGTCTGAGTTGGAAGCTATTGAGGGTATAGGTGGTAAAACGATCGAAGATCTGCTGAAAAAATTTAAATCGGTAAAAAGAGTTAAAGAGGCTTCATTAGAGCAATTAGCCGAAACAGTAGGAATGGCTAGAGCAAAAAAAGTATACGAGAGTTTTCATTAATTTGAAAAGCAACACTATGAATAGAATTTTATTTTTATCGGCTTTTCTGTTTTCCATTTTTACAGTTGTAGCACAGAACAACACTAAAAAGGAAGATGTAAAAGTAGGTCTAGTCCTTAGTGGTGGTGGAGCAAAAGGATTTGCGCATATTGGGGCGTTAAAAGTCATAGAAGAGGCCGGAGTAGAGATAGATTATATTGGAGGCACAAGTATGGGGGCTATTGTAGGTGCGCTTTATGCTTCCGGCTATTCGGCAAATGAATTAGATTCTATTTTTGGAAATACAGATTTCACTAAATTAATACAGGATAACCTGCCACGAAGCTCAAAAACCTTTTATGAGAAAGATGATTCTGAACGCTATGCGTTAACCTTGCCGTTTAATCACTTTAAAATATCTTTCCCTTCTGCAATTTCTAGCGGTCAAAGTATTTATAATGAGTTGGTAAGGTTGCTATATCATGTAAATAATGTAGATGATTTTAGTAAATTACCCATTCCGTTTTTCTGTATTGCTACGGATGTGGAGACAGGAAATGAAATAATTTTAAATAAAGGGTATCTTCCGGAAACCATAATGGCGAGCGGAACCTTTCCCTCTCTTTTTGAGCCTACTGAAATTGATGGAAGGGTGCTAATTGATGGTGGTGTGGTTAATAATTATCCGGTAGATGGGGTCCTGAAAATGGGTGCCGATGTAATTATTGGTGTAGACGTGCAGCACGGATTGTCTAGTAGAGAAAACTTAGGATCAGCGACAGAAGTGTTACTGCAAATAAACAACTACAGAACCGTAAAAGATATGGTGGAGAAGGTGGAGAAAACAGACATCTATATAAAGCCCAACATAGAGAAATATTCGGTCATAGATTTTGCTTTCTTATCTGAAATTGTAAATAGTGGAGAACTTGCAGCAAGAGAAAATTATATAGCTTTAAAAGAATTGGCAAGCAAACAGAATAGAAAAAAGTTTAAGAGAGTTCCTATAATTTGTAAAGATACTTTGCAATTAAACAACCTTATTATTAATGGTAGCGATAACTACTCTAGAGGTTTTGTAAAGGGTAAGCTGAGATTTCCATTAGATAACCATGTAGCTTTTGAAAAATTACAACAAGGAATAGGAAACTTGTCTGCAACGGGCAACTTTAAAACGATCCGGTATCGGTTGGAACCCGATGATAAGAAAACAGATTTAGTATTAGATTTACGCGAGAGTAAAACCAAGACCTTCATAAAAATAGGGGTGCATTATGATGATTTGTTAAATAGTGCCGCCATTTTAAATCTGACCAAAAAAAATATTCTATTTGATGATGATGTGGTTTCGTTTGATTTTATTTTAGGGGATAATGTCAGGTATAATTTAGAATACTATATAGATAAAGGCTCTTATTGGAGTTTTGGTATAAATTCTAGATTCGTAGGGTTTGGACAAAATATAGATTACCAAAATTTTGAATCTAATTTTGATGTTCCTGTAGATCCTAATATTAAAAATATAAATATTGATGTGTCAGACATCACCAACCAAGCTTACTTGCAGACAGTAGTTAAGGAAGAGTTCGCATTTACATTGGGAGTAGAGCATAAATTTTTAAAGTATAGTACAGAAACCATTGGGGAGTTATCAGATGATGAGAATGCTGTAGTAGACGATAGGTTTTATTTTGAAAAAAGTAATTTTTTTAGTGCCTATGGTAAGTTAACTTTAGATACCTATGATAGTAAGTACTTTCCGAGTAAAGGATTATATTTTGATGGTGATTTTCATTTCTATTTAGGGTCATCAGATTTTACCAATAATTTTAGAGAATTTTCAATAGCACAATCTAAAATGGGTGTTGCTTTTCCTATTTTTAAAAATCTATCGCTGAATATTGAAACAGAAGGCGGTTTTAAATTGGGGACATCCGCGGTTACGTCTTTTGATTTTGTTTTGGGTGGTTTTGGAGCGGCTAGAATAAATAATTTTATTCCTTTTTATGGTTATGATTTTTTAAGCTTACCAGGGAACAGCTTTGTAAAAGGAATGATGAGATTGGATTATGAATTTACACCAAAAAATCATTTAATCTTTGCTGCAAATTATGCCAATGTAGATGATGATCTTTTTAGAACAGGAGAATGGTTTAAAGAACCCACTTTTTCAGGATATGGTGTAGGTTGTGGTTGGGAGTCATTTGTTGGTCCCGTGCAAGTAATTTATTCTTGGTCTCCAGAAAAATCTCAGTCCAATTTATTTTTCAGTGTAGGGTACTGGTTTTAAAATAGGGCTAAATGGTTTGTCATTAATTTACTACAAAAGTTAGCCTTAAATTACGATATTTGTAAAATGCTACAATACAGAGTTGATATTACGGCGCATCTTCGAGCCATGTGGTAAAGCCATTTTTAATTCTTTCTCATAAGAAAGATAAAATTGTGTACACATACTTTTTATAAATCATTTCAAGATAAATATCATGGCAGCAGAAATAAAAAACCTAAAAGATTTAAAGAATACGGAATACTCGTTAAAAAAACTGTTTAAAGAAGCAGAGGATTTTCTTCCGTTACTAGGTACAGATTACGTGGAGCTTTACGTGGGGAATGCAAAGCAATCTGCACATTATTATAAAACAGCTTTTGGGTTTCAGTCAGAAGCATATGCGGGTTTAGAGACAGGAGTTAAAGATCGTGTTTCTTATGTATTAAGGCAAGATAAGATCCGCTTGGTCTTAACAACTCCACTAGAAAAAGACGGCGAAATTAATAGGCACATTAATGAGCATGGTGATGGTGTAAAAATTGTTGCGCTATGGGTAGAAGATGCCACTAAGGCATTTGAAGAAACGACCAAGCGTGGTGCAAAACCTTATTTAGAACCAACAAGAGAGGAAGATGAAAACGGACATGTAGTAAGATCGGGAGTGTATACTTATGGGGAAACAGTTCATTTATTCGTAGAACGTAAAAATTACAAAGGGCTTTTCTTGCCAGGATTTAGAAAATGGGAATCTCATTACAATCCGGCACCAACAGGAATCAAGTTTATTGATCATATTGTTGGTAACGTAGGTTGGAATGAAATGAACACGTGGTGTAAGTTTTATGGCGAAGTAATGGGTTTTGCTCAAATCGTATCATTTGCAGATGATGATATTGCTACGGAGTATACAGCGCTTATGAGTAAGGTAATGAGCAATGGCAATGGTCGTGTGAAGTTCCCAATAAATGAGCCTGCGAAAGGGAAAAAGAAATCGCAAATAGAAGAGTATTTAGATTTTAATAATGGACCAGGAGTTCAGCATATGGCTCTGGCTACAGATGATATTGTAGTCACAGTATCGGCAATGAGAGATCGTGGAGTGGAGTTTTTATATGTTCCTGACGAGTATTATGATGATTTGTTAGAACGTGTAGGAGATATTGATGAAGATGTAGAAGTGCTCAAAGAACATGGCATTCTAATAGATAGAGATGAGGAAGGATACCTGTTACAATTGTTTACAAAAACTATTGTAGATAGACCTACCTTATTTTTTGAAATTATTCAACGAAAAGGTGCGCAATCTTTTGGAGTAGGAAACTTCAAAGCGCTTTTTGAGGCGATAGAAAGAGAGCAAGAAGCTAGAGGAACGCTCTAATTTTGATCAATTTTCTTAATGAATTATTAATTTTTATCAGACTTCTATAAATTACTGTTAAGACTATAGTTAAAGTCCGTTAAAACTAATTTTAGAATAAAAGGTTTGTTTTAACTTTGTCATCAAATAAGGGGTGGTTCCCTTATTGACTTTAAGTATTGGTTTTTCATAATTTAAAGTTTGGTTGGTTATTTAGGGAAAGCCCAGTGGAAACACTGGGCTTTTTTTATTCTTTTTTTTCAATTACAATAGTTTGGAATAAATTTTGTTTATCTAAGTGTAAAGTTAATCCTGTGGAATTTGTTTTTTACTATTTTTACAGTGTTTGCTATAAATTAACCTCTTATCGCAATTATATTCTTTAAGGCAATAGATAAAGTATGAAAAAGATTTTACTACTCATATTCGTTATAGCAATCGGTGCAGTTCATGCACAGGAGAAAAGTGAACCATTTAAATCTGGAGAATGGCTAAAGTTTCGTATTCATTATGGTATTTTTAATGCGAGTAGTGCCACGCTTCATCTTACAAATGATTATGTAGACGGGAAAAGCGTTTACAAGGTTCGTGGAGAAGGTAAAACAACCGGAGCAGCGAGAGTTTTTTATAAGGTAGATGATGTTTATGAAAGTTACTTTGATAAAGAAGATGGCAGGCCTTATAAATTTGTCCGTAAAATAGATGAAGGTGGGTATACTAAAGATATTGAAATCAATTTTGATTACAATAAGAAAAAAGCTGAGCTAAACGATAAGAAGAACGAAAAAAAGGAAAACTTTACGATAACAAATAAGGTTCAGGATTTAATTTCTGCTTTTTATTATATCAGAAAAAATTACGACTTCAATGACCTTACGGAGGGTGAGTTTATTAAGTTAGATATGCTATACGATGATGATGGAGTATATCAGTTTAAATTAAAATATGTGGGTATAGATACCCTAAAAACAAAATACGGAAAAGTAGCTTGTTTAAAGTTTAGACCATATGTGCAATCTGGTCGTGTTTTTAAAGAAGAAGAAAGTTTGTCTTTATGGGTTTCCAATGATGATAATAAAATTCCAATTCGGATCAAAGCAGATATTGCTGTTGGTTCTATCAAGGCAGATTTAGACGGGTATAATGGTTTAAATAACCAGTTTAAAATTATAATGGATTAAATTTTCTGGACTATTTTGTTAAATAAAGTAGTATTAGGCTAGCGCAATAAAACTTGACTTCAATAAAGAATTCTATTTTAATTCTTTATTCTATTTTTGTCAAAACATTGTTTTTTCAAAGTATTCAGTTAATCTAAATTTATTCCCATTGAAAAGTAAAGAAGATATCGATCTGCAAATTTCGAAGCTTGAAGAAAAGTATAAGAATTCTGGTCAAGATTTAAGTTCCTATTTAGATGGTCTTCTTTATCAACGCTACTTAACTTATTGGGATTATATACATTTAGATACGCTTCTAAGTCTTCAAATACCAAGAACGCACTTTCCTGATGAAGAAATATTCATCATGTATCATCAAATTACAGAATTGTATTTTAAGCTAATACTTCATGAGCAAAAACAATTAGTAGATGACAAAACACAAGAAGTAGATTTCTTTATTGAAAAAGCAAATAGAATAAACAGTTACTATAGGGTGCTTATTTCATCATTCAGTATCATGATAAATGGAATGGAGCGAGAGCAATTTCTGCAATATAGAATGGCTTTATTACCAGCAAGTGGTTTTCAATCTGCACAATACAGGATGATTGAAATTTATGCTACTTCTATGAAGAATTTGGTGCATCATACAGAGAGAGCTAGTTTTTCTTCAGAAAATGAAATAGAAGAACTTTACGAACATATTTATTGGAAAAAAGGAGCTACGGATAAAGCTACTGGTGAAAAAACCTTAACCTTAAAGCAATTTGAATATCGGTATACGCCTAGATTAATTCGTATTGCTAATCAAGTAAAAGATAGTAGTATTTATGCCAAGTATCTTCAGCTCCCAGAAAAAGTTAAACAGAATGAATCTTTGATTAAGGCATTGAAAGAGCTAGATGTAAATGCTAATGTAAATTGGCCATTAATGCATATGGGTTCTGCATACCGTTACCTTGCTAAGGATAAAAAACCAATTGATGCTACAGGAGGAACAAATTGGAAAGAGTATTTGCCTCCAAGTTTCCAAAAAGTTGTGTTTTTTCCGGAGTTATATTCTAAAGATGAGTTAAATGATTGGGGAAAACAATGGGTAGACCATATCTTTAACCCTGAAAAAAGCACACATTGAGAATGCAGAAGATTTGTTTGATTATATTGGCTTGCCTTTTTTTGAGTTCATGCGGAGATGAAAAAAAAGAAAAAGATACAGTAGAGAAAGTAGAAGTGATTGAAAAGCCTATTGTTGAGGCTTACGGTTTTAATTTAGAAGATTTTGTTGTTTTAAAAGATACGGTCCGTAATGGAGATAGTTTTGGTGACCTTATGATTAAAAATAAGGTAGACTATCAGAAAATATTTAAAATATCTACGGAATTCAAAGACACCTTTGATGTGCGAAAAATTAAAATTGGAAAGCCATATGCAATTTTAAAATCTAAGGATACCTCAGAGATAGCTCAATATTTTATTTATGAAGATGACCGAATTAACTATACGGTGGTTGATTTAAGAGATTCTGTTATTGCTTACCATGGTAAGAAAAATGTGAAATATGTAGAAAGGGTAGCATCTGGTGTTATTAATTCTAATTTGTCTACTGCTATAAACGAACAAGGCATCGATTATATGGTTACAAATAATTTATCTGAAATCTATGCTTGGTCTATTGATTTTTTTAGACTACAAAAAGGAGATAAATTTAAAGTGCTGTATAAAGAGAAATATATTAATGATAGCATTTATGCTGGAGCAGAGCCTATAGAAGCAGCTTTTTTTGAGCACAATGGGGAGTCTTTTTATGCATTTTCGTATGAAACAGATTCTGTGAATAACATATCAGAATACTATAATGAACAGGCTAAAAATTTACGAAGAGCTTTTTTAAAAGCACCAGTGGAGTTCAGTAGAATTTCTTCTCGTTATAATTTAAATAGAAGAATAGCTTACTATGGTTATAAAGTTAGGCCACACAAAGGTACAGATTATGCTGCTCCAATTGGGACGCCTATTCTAGCTACGGCCAACGGTACAGTTATAGAGTCAACCAGAAGAGGTGGTAATGGTAAGTACGTTAAAATAGAACACAATAGTACCTATAGCACTCAATACCTGCACATGAAAAATCAAAATGTTAAGAAAGGTCAATATGTCAAACAAGGAGATGTAATTGGTTGGATTGGGATGACAGGTAATACAGGAGGACCTCATGTATGCTATCGTTTTTGGAAAAATGGAAAACAAGTTGATCCGTTAAGAGAAAAATTACCAGTAGCAGAACCAATTGTTGATTCATTAAGAGGACGATATTTAGAATTTATAAGTCCAATTAAGGCAAAATTGGATAGCGTACCTTATATAGAAGTAAAAATACAAGAAGAAGTAAAAGAAGAACAACCGTTAACACTTAAATAAAATGGCACTACAAAATATAAACCCAACGAGTACAAAAGCGTGGAAACAATTAACAGATCATTTCAATGCCAATAAGAATCACGAGATAAAAGAATATTTTAAATCAGATGCAACCCGTGCTGATAAGTTTACTATTGAGTGGAATGATTTTTTAGTTGATTTTTCAAAAAATAGACTTTCTAGAGAAACTTTAGGTTTACTTCTTAATTTAGCAGAAGAGTTGAAATTAAAAGATGCTATAGGTAAATATTTTGAAGGTGATATTATAAATGAAACAGAAGGTAGGGCTGTACTTCATACGGCTTTAAGAGCTAAGAAAACAGATTCAGTTCTGGTTGATGGTGAAAATGTGGTGCCAGAGGTTTATGAGGTTAAAGAAAAAATAAAGGCATTTACGGCGTCTATTATATCAGGAGATAAAAAAGGATTTACCGGTAAGAAGTTTACAGATGTTGTTAATATAGGTATTGGTGGTTCAGATTTGGGACCTGCAATGGTTGTAGAGGCATTGAAGTTTTATGGCAACCATTTAAAAATGCATTTCGTAAGCAATGTAGATGGTGATCATGTGTATGAAACGTTACGTCATTTAGATCCTGAAACTACGTTGTTCGTAGTGGTTTCAAAAACTTTTACAACCCAAGAAACATTAAGTAATGCAACCACCATTAAAAAGTGGTTTTTAAAGCATGCAACACAAGCTGACGTTGCGAAACATTTTGCTGCAGTTTCTACCAATACGGAGAAGATTTCGGAATTTGGAATAGCTTCTGAAAATGTATTCCCAATGTGGGACTGGGTTGGTGGTCGTTTTTCATTGTGGAGCGCAGTAGGGTTATCAATTGCCTTGGCGGTAGGTTTTGAGAATTTCGATGCTTTATTAGAAGGCGCTAATGAGATGGATGATCATTTTAAAGAAGAAGATTTTGATCAAAACATTCCTGTGGTATTAGCATTAATAAGTGTTTGGTATAATAATTTTTATGGTGCTGAAACGGAAGCTATTATTCCTTACACGCAATACCTAAGTCGCTTTTCTGCATATTTACAACAAGGAATAATGGAGAGTAATGGTAAAAGTGTAGATAGAGCAGGGAATCCTGTAACATATCAAACGGGTACAATTATTTGGGGAGAACCAGGTACAAATTCTCAGCATGCATTCTTTCAATTAATACATCAGGGTACAAAAGTAATCCCAACAGATTTTATTGGATATAGAAATTCACTTCACGGTGATACCGATCATCACAATAAACTAATGGCAAACTTCTTTGCTCAAACAGAAGCTTTGATGAATGGTAAGGAAGCTGCTGAAGTAAAGAAAGAGTTGGTAGAAAAAGGAATGGATGAAAAATCATTAGATAAATTACTCCCATTTAAAGTTTTTCAAGGTAATAATCCAACAAATACATTATTGATAGATAAGTTAACTCCTAAAAGTTTAGGAGCGTTAATAGCAATGTACGAGCATAAAATATTCGTCCAAGGTGTTATTTGGAACATATTTAGTTATGATCAATGGGGTGTAGAACTTGGAAAACAATTAGCAACTACAATTCTTAAGGATATTGAGAATTCCGAAATTGCTAATCATGATTCATCAACATTAAATCTTTTGCATAATTTTAAGAAATAATTAGACTTCTTCTCTTTTTCTTAATAAAAGTTGATAAGTTCTTGTTTTACAGGTGTTAGACACGTGTTTTTATGTTAATTTTGGCAAAACTAATTTAACGTTTTGTTAATATACAAGTGTAATTAAAGTTTCACTTTTGCAGCAAAACTAAAACTAAAATAACACTTAGAAAAATGAGAAAAATGTATTTCACAATTGTCGCATTACTTTTTACGGCAATTGCTTTTTCACAAGGTACAATCACCGGAACAATTGTTGATGGTGATTCAGGTGAATTTTTGCCAGGGGCAAATGTAGTAGTGAAAGGAACAATTAATGGTGCTACAACCGATTTTGACGGTAAGTATTCTTTAAATGTTTCTCAATCTTCAGGGACTTTAGTAATTTCTTATATTGGTTATAAAACCAAGGAAATTTCTTTTACAGCAACTGGGGGTAAATCTGATTTAGGTAGAACAACCTTAGAAGCGGATGCTAGTGCTTTGGATGAAGTTATTGTTACAACGTACTCTTTGGCTATTGACCGTAAAACACCAGTAGCTGTTTCTACAATTAAAGCTGCCGAAATTCAGACAAAATTAGGGAGTCAGGAGTTCCCTGAAATTTTAAAATCTACTCCAGGAGTTTTTGTAACTCGTGGTGGTGGTGGTTTTGGAGATGCCAGTTTACGTATGCGTGGTTTTAATTCTGAAAACGTTGCTGTAATGATTAATGGTATTCCAGTAAATGATATGGAAAATGGAGTTGTTTATTGGAGTAACTGGTCTGGTTTGTCTGATGTAACAAGTACTGTACAAGTGCAGCGTGGTCTTGGTGCTTCAAAATTAGCAGTGCCTTCTATTGGAGGTACAATGAATATTGTTACTAAATCTACTGATGCAGTTAAAGGTGGTAATGTTATTATGACCACAGGTAATAATGGGTATACAAAATATGGTTTTACATTATCTACAGGGATGTTGGAAAATGGATGGGCTACGACAATTGCAGCATCTAAAACCTCAGGTCAAGGTTTTGTTGATGGAACTGAATTTTTAGGATATTCTTACTTTTTAAATATTGCCAAAAAAATCAACGACAATCACAGTTTGTCATTAACAGCATTTGGTGCGCCACAAACACATGGTCAACGTCAAAACAGATTATTGATAGATGATTTTAGAACAAGTGAAAGAGGCATAAAAACAAATACAGATTATGGGTATAAAAATGGCCAATTTGTAAGTATAGAAGATAACTTTTATCACAAGCCAAAAATGATATTAAACCATTTTTGGACAATTTCAGACAAGTCTAATTTAACAACTTCAGTTTACGCATCTTTTGGAACTGGTGGAGGTGGTGGTTTTTCTGGAGTTAATAAATTCGGAAAATACAATTTAAATTATCGTGATGATGAGTTTGCACCTGTAAATTTAGACATCATTGTGGATGAAAACAAAGCTTTAGGTTTAGCAGGTTCTGAAACTATTTTACGAGCTTCAAGAAATAACCATAGATGGTTTGGAGCTATATCAACTTATAGCACTGCACTTACAGATAATATTGAATTAATTGGTGGTGTGGATATCAGATCTTATAAAGGAGAGCACTTTACTGAATTAACAGATTTATTAGGGGGTGAATTCTTTATTGATAATGGCGATCAAAATAATCCAGGAAACATCGCAAGAGTTGGGGATAAGATTAGTTATTATGATGAAGGTTTTACTTCTTGGTTAGGGGCTTTTGCTCAAGTAGAATATAGTAAAGATAATCTTTCAGCGTTTGTATCACTTGCTGCTTCGAACACAGGATATAAAAGATTAGATTATTTCTCTTATGTAAATACAGATCCTGAAAGAGAAACAGATTGGATTAACTTTTTTGGATATAGTGGAAAAGGTGGAGCAAACTATAATCTTGATGAAAAAAACAACGTTTTTGCAAACATTGGATATTTTGAAAGAGCACCTTTTAATAATGCAGTATTCTTAAATTTCAGAAATGACATCAATGCTGGTGCAGAAAATCAAAAGATTTTTAGTGCTGAATTGGGTTATGGTTTTAGAACTTCTGAATTAAAATTAGATTTAAATGTGTACCGTACACAATGGAATGATAGAACAGAAACGGTAAGTTTCCAAAACCAAGACGGCACGTTTAATTCAGCTAACGTACTAGGTGTTAATGCATTGCACCAAGGAGTTGAATTAGAGGCGCAATACAGACCTACAGATAAATTAAGACTAACAGGTATGATTTCAATTGGTGATTGGACTTGGCAGAATGATGTTACTGGTGTTAAGATATTTGATGATCAGCAAGTAGAAGTTGATGAAGTAGACATTTACATTGCAGGTCTTAAAGTTGGTAACTCGGCACAAACTACATTTGCACTTGGCGGAAGTTATGAAGTTTTAGAATCTACAACTTTACGTTTAGATTATAACTATGCGGGTAATAACTATGCTGATTATGACCCATCTGCTAGAGGTTTAAGTGCTGCAGGAGTACAAGCTTGGGAAATGCCAGCTTACGGACTTTTTGATGTTGGTCTTACACATAGATTTGATTTTGGTGGTTTTAAAGCTAGTTTGAATGCTAATGTTTACAATTTGTTCAATTCAGAATATATTACAGATGCTCGTGATAGTAATGGAACTGCTTCAACTGCATTAGTTTACTTTGGTGCAGGTACAACGTATACAGTAGGAGCTAAACTTAATTTTTAAAAAAAAATAACATGAAAAAAATAATTTATTTATTAACGATAGTAGCTGTAGGCTTAGTTTCTAGCTGTAACCCAGTGGATGATATTTATGATGACCTTGAAGCTCTAGAGAAAAACCCTCTTATTCAAGTTGGAGATGTAGTTTTGGAATTATCGGATGATGATTATAATGCAATTGGGAAAACATATGGTAATTTCAATTCAACCGATGAAGCAAAAGATTTAATTTCCGATTTATTGAAAACTAAGTATCCAAATTTGGACGTTTCTTCATCTGCATTAGTGACGTATAATGTTTATGCCCCAAAATCTTCGCATAAAAAGTTATATAGATATACGGTAACTACTGAAGATTATGATGCAAATGATGATACGGCAGAATTTGATAATTTTGATGATATTGCTCAAGTTTATGCGTTCATTGATACTAAGTATCCTACTCCTGCAGATAGAGATTTAGTTTCTCTTACGTATAAATATTATAGTGGTACTTTAAATACCTTAAATAATGGGTTTTTCTTCATTGACGGTGCTTGGGAAATGATACAAGGATTTACTGATGCCGAATATACTTTAATGGGCGAAGGTTTTCCTAATTTCAGTAGTTCTGATGAAGCAGCTGTTAAAATTCCAATCTACTTAAAAGACAAATTTAAGTATGAGCCTAAAGAGGCTGGTGACATTGTATCTATTATGTATAAATTATACACTACAGACGTTGACGATGTAGATGGTGATGGGAGAGTAGATGATAATACTACAGTTAGTTTAATTGGATATTTTATTTATGATGGAGCTGAATTTTCTAAATATAATAATGAAATAATGGAAACGCTTCAATTTGGTTTTGATGGCACAAATTGGATTCCAGATAATACAATTAAATACACCCTTGGAAGAGACGATTATACGTTAATAGGTGATGCGCTTTTAGCTACTTATGCTGGTCCAGCAGGTAGTGCAGCTCGTTATGGTAATTTTGATAGAAGAGCAGGTAATGCAGCAGAGTGGACATATGCTATGTTAGTAGAAGGTATGGGTATTTTATTAAATAGTATAGCTCCTAATGCAGATGAAGGTCAAAAATATATAATGACTTTCGATATTTACAATGGTTCAGCAGGTACAGAGAGTATCAGTGTTATTAAAACTGGTGGTGTTTGGGTAGCGAACTAAACCTTAAATAAATTTTATACATTAAAAGCCTTCACAATTTTTTATAGTGAAGGCTTTTCTTATTTTTATATGATGAAAAAGATATCGATTTTAACATTGTTTAGCGTTGTGTTTTTTGGATGTAGTAGCGATAGTGGTACAACCGAACCCATAGAACCCACACCAACACCTGATCCAATCGCTAAATCAGTAGCAGTGAATGATGCTATTCAAGCAATAGAAGACCAGGAAACTATAATTTCAGGTTTATTGTCCAACGATACCGTGGAAAATAATGCTAGAATTACCAGATTTGACGGAAATTCTAACAATGGTGGGACTATAGTTGATAACCGAAATAATACCTATACCTATGAACCCGCTAAAAGTTATGTAGGCGTTGATACATTCACGTACACTATTTGCGATTCGGAAACAGTACCCAATTGTTCTACTGCTACTGTTGCTATTACTGTAGAAGATGAAGGAATGCCTATCGCAATGGATGATATTTTTTATACTGTAAAAAATACA
Source organism: Cellulophaga baltica (assembly GCF_900102165.1). Lineage (GTDB taxonomy): Bacteria > Bacteroidota > Bacteroidia > Flavobacteriales > Flavobacteriaceae > Cellulophaga > Cellulophaga baltica. The sequence goes on along the minus strand of NZ_FNBD01000003.1, from coordinate 42,981 downwards.
GCAATTACAATAAATAACGCGCTTGTGAATGATTCTGTATTAGATGACGCTAGTTTGGCGTCAATTGATAGTGCAAGTTCTTTTGGGGTAATAGCTATAAATTCAAATGGAAGTATACAATACACACCTGCTGCAGATTTTACTGGAGATGATACATTTACGTATACTATTTGTGATGATGATACTCCAAATCCAACATGCGCAACAGCAACAATAACTGTTAGCGTGTTAAATGCTATTAATTTTAATATACCAGCTGGACTGGATTATTATTATGGAGATTTAATTTTAGCCAATAATGTAGATGTAAGTTACAATCAGTTAAAAAATCATACGGTAAAGAACCATACTACTATTTTATCTTATGGTCAAAGACATACATATTTGTACAATGCTGATGCTGATTTAAGTAATTCCGACAATGTAATTTTAATGTATTCCAGTGAAAGTAGGTATTGGCAAGAATATACTTCTGGCACTAATGCATACCAGCCACAAACTTTTAACACAGAACATATTTATCCACAATCTAAGTTAAATTCAGACTTAGCTGTATCTGATTTACATCATTTAAGATCTGCAGATGCAAATATAAATTCAGAGCGTCTTAATTATCCCTATACTTCAGGTAGTGGAACGTATCAATTAATAAATAATAATTCATGGTATCCAGGTGATGAATGGAAGGGTGATGTAGCTAGAATGATTTTTTACTTAAATGTTCGTTATGGTGAGACCTTTGAAAAAGTTGGAACTTTAGAATTATTTTTACAATGGAATGTTGAGGATCCAGTTTCTCCGTTTGAGGAACAGCGTAATAATGTTATAGAATCTGCTCAAGGGGATAGAAATCCATTTATTGATAACCCTTATTTAGCTACCCTTATTTGGGGAGGAACACCAGCTGAAAATAAATGGCAATAAAAAATTGAACCCTGCACTACGCAGGGTTTTTTTATGCTTAATTTTCACTATTTTTGAGACAACAAATTAAAATTTAAAATATGATCTACGAAATAATTTATAAGCTGCATTCTTTCTTTGCTTATATCGTTTTAGCTGTATTGATATTGGCCGTAATAAATGCAATTACGGGCTTAACAAAAAATAGAATGTTTACTTTAGAAAAAGACTTTAGAATAAGCCTTTTTGCGCTAATACTATCGCACATACAATTATTAATTGGTATCATTCTGTATTTTGTTTCTCCTAAAGGATTTTATACCATCAGTGAGCTGGGAATGGGCGGACTAACATCTGCTTCAAGACTGTTGGCGGTAGAACATCCTTTTATAAATATTATAGCCTTGGTTTTTATTACCATAGGATGGTCAAAACATAAAAAAATAATGGAAGCGAACCGTAAGTTTAAAACAATAGCAATCTTTTACGGAATCGGATTGGTGTTGATCTTGACTCGCTTACCATGGGGACAATGGTTTGCTTAAATCATTAACCTATGATAATTTATAAAAAAGCTTTGAGGGAAATCTCGAGGCTTTTTTTATTCATCGCCACTAGACATATAGGGTACGGCTTTAATTAAATAGAGGTATACAGGAAAATGATCACTATAGCCTCCTACATAATTACCGCCAGCATAGGTGCGTAAAGGGTACCCTTTATATTTTCCTGTTGGATCTAGTAAATAGGAAGGAGTAAAGACTCCTGCTTTCCAATAAGTATAGTTTTCTTTATTTTCTGAAATTAAATTACTGGTAAAAAAAAGTTGGTCAAAAAGGTTCCATTTGTCTCGGTATGCTAAAGAGCCTATTCCTTTTTTGTGTAGCTTTTCCATAGGGTTGTATAAATCATTTTCTTCTAAGTTTCTTTCATCCCCTTTAGTCTTTAGAATCTTTTTTAGGCTATCACTGGTTGGATCGTCATTTAAATCGCCCATGCTTATAATTTTAGCGCTTGCATCCGTCTTTTTAATAGAGTCTATGATTCGTTTGTTCAATTTGGCGGCTTCTATGCGGTTTGGTTTACTTCTGGCTTCACCGCCGCTTCTAGAGGGCCAGTGATTAACTATAAAATAAACTTGTTCGTTATCTAGTAGTCCTCCAACAATTAATTGATCTCTTGTGTAGTCTCTGTATCCTTCATCGTTTTGAAGTAATAAGCGTTGGCTCTTGAAAGAAGTAGGCATAAATGCATTTTTCTTGTAGAGTAAAGCCACGTCTATTCCGCGTTCATCTGGGGAATCAAAATGAACAATTCCATAATTTTTTTCTCTTAAGTTTTTATGATTGATTAAATCTGCTACAACTTCTTGATTTTCTACTTCGCAAATGCCTATAATATCGGGAGAAGATTTTGATACAGTTTGCCCTATTTCAGCAATTACTTTAGAAAGATTATTTAATTTTTGCAGGTATCGATCTTCGGTCCATTGGTCTTTACCATTTGGAGTTCTGTCATCATCATAAGTGAGACTATCATTTTTAAGGTCGAATAAATTCTCTAAATTATAAAAGGCGATTGTGCGTATTTTGTAGCTCTTTTTCTGAGAGTGTAGGTTTAGGTGTATAACGAGGAGAAGGAGAAAAAGCCGTGTATTCATTGTGCTATATTGTGGTTAGATGAGCTATTTGCTTATCGAAAATAATCTGGTTTGTTTTGTAATATTAATAATAATATTCCTATATTACTCCATAAATCATTGAAATAGTAGCTGTTAACATGTTTAAAATCCTTTTGTTTATTGTTTTTTCTATATCGGTTAGTGTGAGTTTTTCACAAACTAATAGGATAGTAAAAGGGAGAGTAGTAGATAAGCAGCAGAAGGATCAACTTACAGGTGTTCGTATTATAGTCGAAAAAACTAAGCTGCTAACCGCTACAGATAAAGATGGTATTTTCTCCATTTCAGTGCCTGATTCGGGTGATTATATTCTAAGTTTTCAGTATACGGATTATATTTTAAAAAGGGTGCCAGTTACTTTAGGAGATCGTATTCTAGATTTAGGTACGGTATATCTCGAAAAAGATATTACGGTAGAGTTAACCGATAATTTAATTACGCTGACCGATTCAGAGCTACATGATGACGAACAAAGTGCTAGTTCTGTTGGACTCTTACAAGCTACAAAGGATATTTTCTTGCAACGGGCTGCTTTTGATTTTGGTCAGGCATTTTTTCGTGTTCGTGGTTATGATTCTCAGTATGGGAAAGTTTTGATGAATGGTGTTTCTATGAATAAGTTTTATGATGGGAGACCGCAATGGAATAACTGGGGTGGATTAAATGATGTAACCAGAAATCAAGAGTTTAGTAATGGGCTATCTGCATCTGCTTACAATTTTGGAGGAGCATTAGGAGTAACTAATATTTCTACAAGACCCTCAGCCTTCCGTCCAGGAATTAGAATATCATCTTCGGCTTCTAATAGAACTTATGCGGCAAGGGTCATGGCTACATACACTTCCAGTATTTCAGAGAAGGGCTTTAGTTATAGTGTCTCGGGATCGAGAAGATGGGCTAAAGAAGGTTATTTTGCGGGTACATTATATGACGCATATTCGGCTTTTGGAGCTATGGAATATCAAGTAAATCCAGCGAATAGTCTGCTATTTACAGGAATGTTGGCCTCTAATAGGAGAGGTAGGTCTTCTGCAGTTACCGAAGAGGTATTTAATCTGGTGGGTAGCCAGTACAATCCTTATTGGGGAGCCCAAAATGGAGAAATTAGAAACTCTAGGGAACGTACAATAGCCGAGCCAATCTTAATGTTTAACCATATTTTAGAGACCTCGAAATTAAAATTAAATACGGGAGTAAGTTATCAGTCCGGGATTAACTCAAGATCTAGACTTGGGTATTATAACGCGCCAAATCCTGATCCCACGTACTATAGATATTTGCCTAGTTACTATATTAATAGTACTATAGGGACTAACTTTCTAAGTGCAAATACAGCCAAGGAAGGATTTCTTTTTAACCCACAACTTAATTGGAATCAGATTTATAAAGCTAATGATGCTATTAAAGCTGCCTATGTACTTTATGATGATATTGTGAAAGACTCGCAAATAGCGGCAAATAGCATCGCTAATATTACATTAGGGACTCAATTTAAAATTGATCTTGGAATAGGATACAAATCATTAGCGTCTACCAATTATGCAGAGATTTCCGATTTATTTGGGTCAGAATATCATGAGGATATTGATGTTTTTTCAAATACTTTGAACGATAGTGATGGAGCTTTGCAAAAGTATGAGGACGATATTTTTAATTATCATTATGATATAGACGTCGAGCAACTAGAAACTTTTGCTCAGATAATCTATGAGCATAATGGTTGGGAAGGTTTTTTAGCAGGACAATGGGAAACTTTGAACTATAGTAGAAACGGGCGTTTTAAAAATCAACGTTATGAAACTACTTCACTTGGAAGAAGTAAAGATGTTAGCTTCTCAAATTTCAGTTTCAAAGGCGGATTTTCATATAAAATTAATGGAAGAAATTGGATTGAGTCCAATGCTATGTTGCAACAAAAACCTCCAGTATTGCAAAATGTTTTTATTAATCCAAGAGAGAACAATTTGGTGGTGCCTGACTTAAATTCTGAGAAAATTACGAGTGTAGACGGATCTTATTTTTTTAGATTCCCTAAATTAATTGGTCGTGTTACTGGTTTTCACACCAGGTTTCAAGGAGTTACGGACGTAAATTTTTTCTTTGTAGATGCAGGTGTTGGTTCAGATTTTGTTCAAGAGGTTTTAACAGGCGTAGATAAGTTACATATGGGTACAGAATTGGGTGTAGAGTATCAGGTTTCATCCTCGGTACAATTAACGGCGGTTGCAGCTATCGGTAAATATGTATTTGCTAATCATCCAAATGTTACTATAAATTTTGATACCACCAATGCAGAAGATGAGCTCATAAATTTGGAGGGAAGCAAAGACTTAGGGAAGGCAAATATTAAGGATTATAAATTAGGGCAAGGTCCTCAGAAAGCATTTGCTATTGGTATTAATTATCAAGATCCTAAATATTGGTGGGTAGGAGCTACAGCAAATTATTTAGAGAATAACTATGCTAATATATCGACCATTACTAGAACTAATAGTTTTTATATAAACCCAGAAACAGGAAGTAATTTCCCTGATGCCACTAATGATAATGTTTCCCAATTACTTGCTCAACAGTCACTAGATAATTTTTATTTGCTCAATTTAGTTGGAGGTAAATCATGGTTGAAAAATGGGAAATATATTAGTGTTTTTGCTAGCATAAATAATGCATTTGATGCCACTTTCAGATCGGGCGGGTATGAGCAAAGCCGAAATGGAAATTTTGGACAGCTTAAACAAGATGCTTTGAGCGGATCGCCTTCTTTTGCGCCTAAATATTGGTATGGCTACGGAAGAACCTATTTCTTGAATTTTGCAATAAGTTTTTAATCATATTATGGTATATAGATCATTTTTATTTAGGGTGTTAATGGTAATAAGCGTACTTCTAATGCTTCCTTGTTCCTGCGTAAAAAATAGAGATTTTGATCAGTTGAAAATTTCTTGTGAGAAAGAACTCCTTGCAAATACTACATTTACACAGATTTTTAATTTGTATGATGAGGAAACAATCCAGATACAAGAAGATTTGATAATAGAAGGCTACGTAATATCATCTGATGAGGCAGGGAATTTTTTTGGAGTTCTCCACCTTCAAGATGATTATCAGTATCCTACAGAAGGCTTGCAGATTGAATTAGATATTCGAGACAGTCATTTGTTTTATCCTATTGGAAGCAAAATTTTAATAAAATTAAAAGGATTGTATCTAGGTAAGAGCAAAGGTGTCTATAAGATTGGGGGTGTATTTAGTTCTTTTGGGAATATTTCTGTAGGTAGATTACCAGCCCCAGTTGTAAATCAGCATATATTTATTTCTTGTGAACAAGCCAAGGAGCTTGCTCCTACTTCAATCTCGCTTCAAGATAGTTTGGTACGATTTAAAAATACGTTGGTGCAGATTGAACAAATTGAATTTGCTAGTGCAGAGTTAATAGAAACGTATGCTGTTAAGGAGCAAGAGACTGATAGGACTCTAATAGACTGTTTGGATAGAGAGATTGTTATAAGAAATAGCGGGTATTCGGATTTTCAGAATATAAACTTACCAAAAGGAAGTGGGTCAATCACGGGAGTACTCCTTCAGGAGAATGATGATTATTTTTTAGTGGTAAGAGATACCAATGATTTGAAATTTGATCAAGAACGCTGCGAAGATTTAATAGATGAATTTACATCAAACTCGGTTTTTATCAGTGAAATTGCAGATCCAGAAAACAATGCAGATGCTCGGTTTATTGAACTGTATAATTCGGGAGCTTCATTAAGTTTAAAAAATTGGCGTTTGCTCAGGTATATCAATGCAAATACAACGGTTGGTGCAACAATTAACTTATCAGGGATTGTTTTGGAGGCGAACTCTACACTAGTTATTTCCCCAAATGGAAAAGAATTTAATACCGTATATGGTTTTACTCCAGATATGGAAGTTGCGACGAGTAGTGCGGCAGATTCAAATGGGGATGACATTATAGTATTGGTAGATCCATTTGATACAGTAATTGATATTTTCGGGGTTATAGGAACAGATGGTTCCGGTACCAATCATGAATTTGAAGATGGTAGAGCATTACGTAAGCCTGTAATTAATAAGGGGAATACTGCTTATTCATTTGATGAATGGCTTATTTATAATGACACTGGAGCTTCAGGAACAATTAATATGCCTCAACAAGCACCAGTTAATTTTACGCCTGGGATTCGTTAACGAGACAAACTTTAATTTTGTTTAAATCTGCCGGGGTAATAGGTTTAACTATATAATCATGAACAACAGGATAGTTTTTAATCATGTCTATCTCTAAGGGGTTGATAGAAGAGCTCATTACAATAATTTTAATCTGCTCTTTATTCTCTATGGGGGCCGCTTGAAAACTATCAAGAAATTCCCAACCACTCATCACGGGCATGCTAAGGTCTAAAAAGATTACGGTAGGTAATAACTCATTTTGTTGATCACATTCTATTAAAGCTTCAATAGCTTGTTTTCCATGCTCAAATTCTGCGATAGACTCCGTAAATTTTTCTTCTTTCATCAATTTTTTAGATATGAAAACGAAAATAGGGTCGTCATCTACAAAGTAGATTTTTTTTATAAAAGGATTCATAGCTAAATGGTTTGGAAATTAATGGTGAATTTAGTGCCTACATTTACTTCGCTAGTTACAGTTATCGTGCCCCCCATGGCTTCAATTTGGTTTTTTGTAATATATAACCCAACACCTCTAGCATCTTTGTTACGATGAAAAGTCTTGTTCATGCCAAAAATATTTTTACCAAATTTTGCCATATCGATGCCTTTGCCATTATCTTCAAAAGTTAGTTGAACTTTTTTATCGATTAATGTTGTGCAAATTTTGATAATTGGTGATCTGGTCGTTGCGCAATATTTTAGACTATTGGTAAATAAATTAAGTAAGACACTGTCAAGATAGGCGGGTACCACATGTACAGAATAGTCTGGATCAACGTCTAACATACAGATTCCCTTTTTTTCTTGAAATAACGTACCAATATTGTTTTGAACGGTGGTTATTGCTTTTAGAATATTGATTTGAGTTAATTTAGACTGGATATTAGTGTCCGTAGATTGTACCACTTCATTCAGATTATACACAGTGCTGTTTAAACTATTGGTAGCACTTTTTAACATCTCTAAAATCTGTTTGCGTTCCTCTGGGTCTTTCTCATCTTCAATCAATGAAGTTAAAACAGAAAGATTGGTGGAATGCGAGCGTAAATCATGAGAAACCATATGCGCAAAATTGGTGAGGCTATTATTTTGCTCGCCAGTAATTTCTGCAAATTTTTTCAATTTTATTTCGGTATTCTTTTCGTTGGTAATGTCTTGACAAATACCTAAAGCTCTAAATTTATTATTTTTTGGTCCTGTTAAAATGGTAACACTTGCTTTAATATTGCGAACACTATTATTGGGTAACAGCACTCGGTACTCCAGTACTCCTGAGCCATTTCCATTGTAGTAAGAAACCACTTCATTGTGTACGCGTTTAATGTCATCTGGGTGTAGTGATTTTTTCCAATTCCGATAGAGGCTCCCGGTGTAATTTTCTTTATCGATATCATGTAATTCAAAATTAATATCATCCCATATAGTATGTCCTGTATTTAAATCATACTCCCAGGTGCCCACATTAGAAGCAGATATTGCGCTTTTTAATTTTTCAGCAGCCTCCCTATACGCTAATTGTGGTCTTTTATAGGGATCTATATCTTGGCAGATACCATAAATTCTAACACATTTTCCATCAACAAATTCGGCACGCCCCTTTGTTCTAATCCAAAGTTCTTTACCTGTACCTGTTATCATGATTACTTCTTCATCCCAAGGGGTGCCATTTTCAATAGCCTCATGAGTGGCTTTAAGAATCAGATCTCGGTGCCGGCCTTCTTTGAAATGTACAAAGCATTCATCAAAAGTCTGAGGAACATAATCCAGAGGCATTTCATGAATAATATTCACCATCTTAGTCCATTGAGCCTTGTATGTAAGTAAGTTGAGCTGCCAACCTCCTGTTCTAGCTACTTCTTGAGCTTCTTTGACTAACTCGTCAATATTTTTGTGATCGGTAATATTTTCCAGAACAATAACAAGGCCACCTACAGAACCGTCTTCTTTTGTCCAAGGGTTAATTTTCCATTTAAGCCAAACGTTTCTACCATCCTGTAAAAGATACTTTTTACCCTCATTTTGACAAGAATTTCCTAATAAACAGCGGTCTAAGATTTCTTTAAATGCGGGAGGGAAGCTAGGAAGAACATCAAAAAAATTCTTATCAATGATATTTTCAATTGTAATGCCGTGTTCCTTTAAAAACATCCTTGATGAGGATAGAAATTCACATTCACTATTTAAGGTCGCAACTGGGATTGGCGCATCTCTTATTAAGGATTCGTTGACTTTAATCTGTGAAAAAAAAGAACCCATAGAAAATACTTAATAGTTGATTATTAAATTTAAGAAAAGATTTACAACAATTATTGAAAGTCAAGATTTATATAACTCTAATGTAGTTGATTTATTGCGAAATTTCGTCAATTACCTTCTGTAAATCATTAGTCGTTACAGGCTTTACGAAGAAATTATTTACCGCACTATAACTTTTAGCTTTTATCAAATCTCTAGGGTCAACAGAAGAGCTTATAATATAAATTCTAACATTTTTTCTGTTTTCTTCGGGTATTTTAATAAAGTCTTCTAAAAAATCCCAACCATCCATGATGGGCATATTTAAGTCTAAAAATATAATTGGAGGTATGTTACTATTAGTGTTTAGTAAATCTTTTAGTCCATTTATGGCTTCGTATCCATTTTCATAAACGATAATTTCTTTACAGAATTTTGTTTCTTTAATTGTTTTCTTTAAACCAAATACAGAGATTGGATCGTCATCTATCACACAGGCATTTTCTACATATTCTATCATTGGGTTATGCTTTTTCAAAAGTTAATACAAAGGTTGTTCCCTTGTTTACGGTGCTATGTACAGTTATAGACCCATTCATGGCTTCAACTTGATTCTTGGTAATAAAGAGCCCTATTCCTTTTGCATCTTTATGGTTATGGAATGTTTTATACATGCCAAATAGTTTTTCTCCGTGTCTTTTCAGATCGATTCCTTGTCCGTTATCAGAGAAATGTAAGGTAACCTGATTATTGGTAATTTTATTTTTTATATGTATTTCTAGGTTCCGTTCTTGAGAAGAATATTTTACACTATTGGTAAATAAATTTAGTAAGATACTATCTAGATAGGCCGGAACAGCTTTAATAATAACGTCCTTTTCTACCAAAATGTTACAACTGGCATTTTTTTCTTTAAGTAAGGCTAATATGTTCTTTTCAACACGCTTAATAGAATCAAATAAATTTACATTACTTAAATTTTCTTGAGTATTAGTGGTAATGTGAACAACTTCATTTAAATGGTGTACCGTTTCACTTAAACTTTCAGAAGCATCACTTAACATTCTTTCTAAATTTACTTTCTCACCATTATCAGTTTCCTCTTTTAGGAAGTTGGTTAGCATTGATAAATTTGTAGAATGCGATCGTAAATTATGAGAGACAATGTGAGCGAAATTTAATAGGCTTTCATTTTGGTGTTTCGTGATCTCTAATAAAGATTTAGTTTTATTTTCGGAAGCAATCATTGCCGTTACATCTATCACTTGAGCAATGAAATGTGATAGTTTTCCGTTAACTTTATGAACTGTTGTAACCGTTAACAAGGCATTTACAATGGTGCCATCTTTGTGAAAAAAGCGTTTTTCAATGGTGTAATTCGTAAGTTTACCTTCATGCATCTTTTTAATAAAGTGCGAATCTTTGGTCCAATCATGGGGGTGCGTAACCTCAATGATTTTTTTCTGAATCATCTCTTCTCGGCTGTAACCAACACTGGTACATAGACTTGAGTTTACATCAATCCAATTGCCTTCTAGGCCAATTAGAGCCATACCTACAGAAGAATTCTCAAATGCTTGTTGCATAGATTCTTCACTTTTGGTTAACTGTAATTGTGTGTAAATTAACTCTGTTACATCCCAATTTGCACCAACAAGTTTTTTAGCGTCACCAAAAATATCTACTTCTGTATAAGCAACAGATTTGATATTCCTTATTTTTCCGTTGGGAAGAATTATTCTAAATTCTACTTCTAAATCTTTTTTCAGTTCAAAAGCTTCTTTAACTTTCTGCATGCAAAATTCTCTGTCTTCGGGATGTAAGCTTTGATCCCAAAAACTCTTGTGACCATCAAAATCTGCTTTTTGTATTTTGTAGAGATCAAACATCTCATCACTCCAAAATAAGTTTTTGTTGGTATAATTATATTCCCAAATTCCAATTTTAGCAGTTTTTGTTGCTATTTTCAACCTTTCGGCAAGGCGGGTGTAGGCAATGTCTTTTAATTTCTGTTCATGAATATCTTGAAAAGTTCCGTATACACGTACGCATTTGCCATCTATAATTTCGGTTTCTCCACGTGCACGAACCCATTTTTCAGTATTATTAGCGGTGATGATAATTAATTCTGTATCCCAAGTATCACCAGTGGCTATAGAATCGCTTACAATTGCAGTAATGGTTTCTCTATGATGTCCGGCCTTATAAAAATTTATGCCTTTTTCTAATGTAGGTGTATAGTCTTCAGGAACTTCGTGTATTATTCTAGTTATATCGGTCCAAAATAATTTATTGGATATTAAATCTAACTCCCATGCGCCAATTTGTGCTACTTGCTCTGCTTTTTTTAATAATTCTCTTTCTCTTCTTTCTTCCGTGATATTCTTAGCAATAATAATGATACCCGAAAAGTTATTTTCACTCGAAAAAGAAGGGGAAAGTTTCCATCGGTACCAAGAATTTAAATGGTTTTTTACTTCTAATTCTATAGGTGTAATTTGTTGACTCTCGGTCATTTTCAACACCTCTACTTTTACTTGCTGCGGTATTGAATGATATTCTAAGAATGATATAGAGCTAGAATTAAAATCATTAGGAAACTCTTTTAGCCATGCGCTAGATTGATTTTTAATTTTAAAATTCAAATCAATCACTGTTATAGCGATAGGCAAATCTTGGAGATAATTTAGGGAGGATAATATACTCAAAGCGCTTTGTGATTATGGGTTATATGTTCATTATTCTTAATAAAGTAAGAAAAAACGAGCAATATGTAAGTGTTTAATGTACAAAATATTATTTTAATCTAATGTTCAATCTAAGTAATACATCTATTTAAGTATCCTATTTAAATACAATAAACGTGATTATATACAGTCTTTAAGCGTAAATTTGGCGGTAAAAGTACATATACTTGTAAGATTTAACTTCATTTTATTAAAAATTTTCAGATTTGAAATTGTGGGTAAGCTTACAACTAATCAATTTGTTAGAGTAATTAAATGAATTAAATGCTTATTTTATATCTTTATATATCAGATTTATCCTATGAATGAATTTTTTTTCAATGAAATAAGAAATGGCAATTTTACAGAAGTAAATGCTATGCTTAAGCAGAATCCGGTTTTATTACACAGTAAAGATCAACGCGGGTCTTCTCCTTTAATTTTAGCTACCTATTATGATCAATTAGAAATTGTAGAATTATTACTAAATAGTGGAGCCAAAATAGATATGAAAGATGCTTCTGGCAATACCGCTTTAATGGGGGTTTGTTTTAAAGGTTATGAAGATATTGCTAAAATATTGATTGATAAAGGAGCAAATGTTAATGAGCAAAATAGCATGGGAGCTACGGCGCTAATTTATGCTGCTACATTTAATAGAGCAAACATTGCGAAATTACTTTTGGAGCACGGCGCGGACAAAACAATAAAGGACGTTCGGGGCAAAACAGCCTTAGAACATGCAGAAATGCAAGCGGTACCCTCGCTTATTGCGTTATTTAAGGATTAATAAATTAGATAGATGTCTAATACGTTGAATATAGCTATAGTACAGACAGCGTTGCACTGGGAGCAGCCCCAAAAAAACAGGGATCATATTGCTACTGTGCTTAACACTCTTAAGGCAGAAGTAGACTTAGTACTACTACCCGAAATGTTTACAACGGGGTTTACGATGCATCCCGAAAATATTGAGGAAGCTGAAGGTGAAAAAACCTTAGATTGGATGCGCAAGATGGCTATACAGAAGCAAATTGCAATCTCGGGGAGTATTGTATACAGTGAAAATGGCAACTATTATAACCGACTTTTTTTTGTGGAACCAAACAAAGTTTCTGTTTATGATAAACGGCACACATTTACGCTAGCGGGAGAAAGTAAGGTATATACTGCTGGTACAAGTAAAACCCTCATTAATTTCAAAGACTTTAAATTATGTCCGTTCATCTGTTATGATTTACGATTTCCTGTATGGTCTAGAAATGTAGAACAATATGACGTGCTTTTTTATCTGGCTAATTGGCCTAAACCTAGAATTAATGCTTGGGATGCTTTACTAAAAGCTAGAGCTATTGAGAATATGGCGTATTGTATAGGTGTAAATAGAACAGGATTTGATTTCTTAGGGCATGAGTATCCAGGACATTCTGCGGTGTATGATGCGCTAGGAGAAGAGTTGGTATTCTCAGATATACCTGGGGTTAGCTATGCCACACTATCTAAAGATCATATTGATACCACTAGAAAAAAATTAAAATTTCTTGAAGATCAAGATACTTTTAGTCTAGAAGTATAAAATCAAATTTCTCTTCCCAGTTGGCACGCATTTCTATAAGTTTTGGAGAATGACTCACACGTTCTGGTTGTATATTTTTTAAATAACTACCCGTATCCCATTTACCGTTGCTATTTGTATCAGAAATTACACGAACTAAATACTTCCCGGGACTAATGTTACTGAATAAAATATCTTTAGGTTCTGTGGCGTACTGTTCTCGCTTTATTTTTCCCTTCTCATCTGTCAAGTGAATAATAGCAGGGTAGGTAACATTTCCACTTAAGGTTAGGACAAAATTACCATAATCCGTATATTTGTTTGTCTTTAGATTAAATACAATAGTATCATTGGTATTTTCAAAGAAATCTTCAATCAACCCAGGATAAATAGCAAGCTTATAAGCCTCTTGTGGCTCTTTATCAAAATTAATTTCAAGACTATTTTTTAGACTATCTAATGACGCTGTGTATTTAACGGCAATAGAATCTTTATTGATGAACGCTATTTTCGTGGTGTCAATTTTAGTAATAGGAGTATTGGCCTCAATGGCAAAATTTTCATTAAAACCAATAGTTCCGTTTATAGTAGGTTTCAAAACAAGAGAGTCTAATGCTAGCTTTCTTTTCTTAACGACAAAGGTGTCTATTACTTTTTGCCTTTCATTAGTTACGGTAAATTGTAATGAATCCATTTCAAATGGGGTAAACCAATAGTTTAGGGTATCCTTATCCCTTAGTTTAGTCACCATTGTTCTTACGGTGTCTGGTAGTTTTGAGAGGGTATTTATTTTGATGTCTTTATAGTTTCCTTGATACCCAAAAATAATTTTATTTTTCGCTTCAAATTTTGGAACAGTAATGCTATAATCTGGCTCTTCTTTAAATAAAGTAAGCAAGTATATTTCTTCGGTAGGTAATACTACAGAATCTTTTATAAATGCAATTTTATCAACTTTTTGGTCAAACAGGTTATTCTTTCCCTCGTCTTTTAGTCCAAATAAGGCATAGGTACCTTTCTTAAGGTTTTTAAGCTCAAACAAAACCGTACTGTCTAAGGTATTAGTAATATAATTCGGTGGTTTTTTATAGATAGTAGAATCGGTATACGTACTATCCATTTCATAGAGCATAACGCTTACAAAGGTTTCGGCTTCTTTATCAAAAGCATCTTCAACAACCCCTTTAAGGTTTAAAGAATCTATATAAGAACCTGTAGAAAAAACGTACGTAAAAAAGCTATTAGGATTTCCTTCATTATTATCTACAATACTCTGCCCAAAATTTAAAGTATAGGTGGTGTTCTCTTTTAAAGTGTCTTTCAGTTGTATTTCTACATATTTACTAGCAGCACCTGCAGGAGTAATTATAGGCGTGTTTTTTAGTGGAGGTGAAACAATGAGCTGATTCTGTACATCATTTAATTTGATGTATTCATTGAAATAAAGGCGAATTTTATTCCCTTTGAAATTCACCGTCATATTTGCTGGTTCCGCCTTTTCCAATTTTGGCGGAATGATATCTTTAATACCACCAGAAGGGGTTCCTCTACGAGCACATTGGTATAAAGAAATTGAAGCTAATAATAGAAACAAGCAAGCAAGGAATCGTCTGATCATAATAAAAGTCAAATTCTAAATAACAAAGAAACAACTATTTTACTAAAATTTCATTTTGATCTAGGAGTAAAAAATAAAACAAAATGTTAAGTTTATAATACAATAGCCATCGTAAGAAGGTAGATAGTAACTCCTTTTTCTGTTTCAAAAGCTTTTACGCAAGATTCTAAAGTAGCACCAGTAGTTACTACATCATCTACGATGAGGATATTCTTATTGGTGACTATGTGGGTCGTATTTAGCTTGAACAAATCTTGATTACTCTGCCATCGGAAAAAACGGTCTTTCTTTGTTTGCGTTTTTGTGTTTTTAGTTTTTATAAGCACATCTTCAAGGAAAGTTGCATCTAGGTGATGGGCAATTTTTTGAGCAAACAAACTAACTTGATTGTATCCTCTTTTTTTTAATTTCTTTTTGTGTAGCGGCACAGGAATTACAAGGTCCATGCTAGGAATATTTCCGTTCTCTTTAAGGATACTTCCGCACCAATCTCCTAAAAAAGCTCCAATTTGTTCTTGATTTTTGTATTTTAAGTGATGAATAAGATTTTTGACGATACCGTTTTCCGTGAAGAATAGAAAAGAATTTGATTTTTTTACAGAAACGCGACCATAAAAAATACTATCAAAAGGGTTTTCTACGTTATAGGTATACTCGGTAAGCGGCAATTGGTTTCGACAAACGGTGCAGATTAATCGTTCACCTTTACTCAAGTGTGCATTACATCCAAAACACCCCCTGGGTACTAGGATGCTGTTAATATCATTTAGTATCTTTGAAAACCTTATATACATATATTTGATTGACTAAAACCGAATTACAAAAACCTACTTAGCCTTAAATGAATTATCAAGATACTAAATTCAATTATAAAATACTCCTTGCGGCACTAATTGCTGTTGTGATTGGTATTCTAATTGCATTTTACTATAGCTATGCGCAATCTCAAAATAAAATTGATTATTTAGAGGATGAGAAAGCTATATTGGTTAAAGATTTAACCATGATGAAAGCAGAGGTTTCTAGGCTTTCTACTTCTAATGAAGTGAATGAAATAGAGATGCAGCACGCGCAATACCGAATTGATCAGCTACTGGATTCTGTAGGGGTTTTAAATTTTGATATCGCAAAGCTTCGTGAATACCGCAAAGAGCTTCGTAAAATGGAGTTAATGCATGATACGCTTAGGCTTAGAAACAATTCTTTACGTTATAACAATTCTATTTTGTCTCAAAAATATAACGAGACAAAAACTAAGATGGAAATTTTAGAAAATAAAACAGGAAAGTTAGAAGAAGCAGAAGCTACCTTACTTAAGCAAAATAAGATTATTAGTGAGAAGCTAAAAATTAAAAGCTACCTAAGGCTGCAAGGACCAGAGGGTACTGGGTATAGAATTCGTGGAGGTGATCCAATACAGACCAACAAAGCTTCTACTATTTCAAGGCTTAGAGGTTGTGTTGCTGTTGCTGCAAATGTAGATGTAATTCGGGAAGAGAAGATTATCTATTTACAGTTTCTAGATCCGCAGAAAAAGGTAATTGCACACAATGCATTTACCATAAATGTAAACGGTAACACCTATAGTAAGAAAGTTGAATTTATTTTTGACGGTACTAGAGAAGATATTTGTGATGCTATAAGTGTGCCCGAAGGATCGTTAGAACAGGGAACTTATACCCTAAATGTATTTGAAAACGAAAAATTGCTTACTTCAACTGAATTTCAGTTAAAATAAATTATTCGTTTTTAGGGTAATATTCTATTTTTGCCGCATGGCAAATCAAGAAGACAAATTTAAAAAAGTAATATCGCATGCTAAGGAGTATGGATATGTTTTTCAATCTAGTGAAATTTACGATGGTTTAAGTGCGGTTTATGACTATGCTCAGAACGGTGCGGAACTAAAAAAGAACATTCGAGAATATTGGTGGAAAGCCATGGTTCAAATGAATGATAATATTGTAGGGCTAGATTCTGCTATTTTCATGCATCCAACGGTTTGGAAAGCTTCAGGTCACGTAGATGCCTTCAATGATCCATTGATAGATAATAAAGATTCTAAAAAGAGATATCGGGCAGATGTTTTAGTAGAAGATTACACTGCTAAGATTGAAGCTAAAATAGATAAGGAAGTAGCTAAAGCAGCAAAACGCTTTGGAGATACTTTTGATAAAGATCAATTTCTAGCCACCAATCAACGTGTTGTAGATTATCAAGAAAAGATAAATACTATATTAAAACGTTTGGGTAAATCATTAGAAAATGAAGATTTAGTAGATGTTCGTAATTTAATTGATGAGTTAGATATAGTTTGCCCTATCTCTGGTTCAAAGAACTGGACAGATGTTAAGCAGTTTAACTTAATGTTTGGTACCAAATTAGGAGCATCTGCAGATAGTGCTATGGACTTATACCTAAGGCCAGAAACAGCACAAGGTATTTTTGTAAACTTTTTAAACGTTCAGAAAACAGGACGTATGAAAATTCCTTTCGGAATTGCACAGGTTGGGAAAGCTTTTCGTAATGAAATTGTAGCACGTCAGTTTATTTTTCGACAACGAGAGTTTGAGCAAATGGAAATGCAATTTTTTATACAACCAGGTACGCAACAAGAATGGTATGAAAAGTGGAAAGAAAACCGTATGAAATGGCACCTTTCTTTGGGTATGGGGCAAGACAATTACCGTTTTCATGATCATGAAAAATTAGCACACTACGCGGATGCTGCTGCAGATATCGAATTTAAATTTCCATTTGGATTTAAAGAATTAGAAGGGATTCATTCAAGAACTGATTTTGATTTATCGCAGCACGAGAAATTCTCTGGTAAGAAATTGCAGTATTTTGATAACGATTTAAAAAAGAATTACGTTCCTTACGTGGTAGAAACTTCTATTGGTTTAGACCGTATGTTCTTAGCTGTTTTCTCTAATTCTCTAGAGGAAGAAGAATTAGAAAACGGAACAACAAGAACCGTATTGAAACTTCCTGCTGTTTTAGCTCCAACAAAAGCAGCGGTATTTCCTCTGTTGAAAAAAGACGGACTTCCAGAATTAGCTCATGAAATTATTGATGAATTAAAGTGGGAGTTTAATGTGTTTTATGATGAAAAAGATGCCGTCGGAAAACGTTATAGAAGACAAGATGCTAATGGGACACCATTTTGTATTACAGTAGATCATCAATCTTTAGAAGACAAAACAGTTACTATTCGTCATAGAGATACGATGGAGCAGGAAAGAGTGGCTATTGAAGATTTAAAAACCATCATAGGTAAAGCGGTAGCTATGAAAGAATGGTTGATGAAAATGCAATAATATTTTTTAATGATATTTTAAGGGTCTAGAATTTTTAATTCTAGACCCTTTTTTTGTGCCTTAAGAATTATTTACAATCTAGTAATAGAAAATGTAAAACATTTAACCGCTATTTTTTGTATTTTCATTGAGAATCAGAAACTTAATTGCAATATAGTTTTTATCTATTAAAAAAATATATTCAATAGATAAACATGTGGTACTTTAGCTTTTGTTACGATAGAAAATCAAAAAAAACAGTTTTATAATGGAAAATAATGCTAATTCAGGGAGCGCTCCCCAAGGTAAAAACTTCGACATTAATGAAAGTTCGGCAAAATGCCCTTTTTTAAGTGGCACAAATAAACATACAGCAGGTGGTGGTGTAGAAAATAGAGACTGGTGGCCAAATGAGCTAAAGCTTAATATTTTACGTCAAAATGCTACAAAATCTAATCCTATGGGAGAAGATTTTAATTATGCAGAAGCCTTTGCTAGTCTAGATTTTGCAGCACTTAAAAAAGATGTCACAGATTTAATGACAGATTCACAAGATTGGTGGCCGGCAGATTATGGTCATTATGGAGGATTAATGATTCGTATGGCTTGGCATAGTGCAGGCACCTATAGAGTTGGAGACGGACGCGGTGGAGCAGGAGCTGGTAACCAAAGATTTGCACCTATTAATAGTTGGCCAGATAATGGTAACTTAGATAAGGCACGTTTATTATTATGGCCTATAAAACAAAAATATGGTAACAAAATTTCCTGGGCAGATTTAATGATTCTTGCTGGTAACTGCGCTTTAGAATCTATGGGCTTTCCTACATTTGGTTTTGCGGGTGGTCGTGAAGATGTTTGGGAGCCAGAGCAAGATGTATACTGGGGTAGTGAAACAGAATGGGGAGCAAATGAAGAACGTTATAAAGAAGGAGATTTAGAAGATCCTTTAGCAGCGGTTATGATGGGGTGGATTTATGTGAACCCAGAAGGGCCAAACGGAAACCCAGACCCTTTAGGTTCTGCACATGATGTAAGAGAGACCTTTGGAAGAATGGCAATGGATGATGAAGAAACGGTAGCGTTAGTGGCTGGAGGGCATACCTTTGGTAAAGCACACGGAGCTGCAGATCCAAATGAATATGTTGGAAAAGAGCCACATGGAGCACCTATTGAAGAGATGAGCACCGGTTGGAAAAATAGTTTTGGAACAGGGGTTTTAGATGATACTATTACGAGTGGTATCGAAGGAGCATGGACACCAAACCCTATACAATGGGATGCTGATTATTTTGATGTTTTGTTAAATTATGATTGGGAATTAACTAAAAGTCCGGCAGGAGCACATCAATGGAAACCAACAGCGGCCTCTAATGCTAAAAGAGCTCCAAAGGCAGGAGATGCTAATGGAAGACAAGATTTAATGATGACTACTGCGGATATTGCTTTAAAAGTAGATCCGGCATATTTAGAAATATCAAAACGTTTTCATGCGGATCATCAAGCATTTGAGGATGCATTTGCACGCGCTTGGTACAAATTAACACATCGTGATCTGGGACCAATATCTCGTTATTTAGGACCGGAAGTGCCTAAAGAAGAATTATTGTGGCAAGACCCTATTCCTGCTGTTAATTATACTTTGAGTGATGCAGACCTTTCTACATTAGAAGGTATGATTTTAGATTCAGGATTAACCATCTCACAATTGGTAACTACAGCTTGGGCTTCTGCATCTTCATTTAGAGGATCTGATAAAAGAGGTGGCGCAAATGGTGCTCGTATTAGTTTGGAACCACAAAGAAGCTGGGAAGTAAACAATCCATCGGAACTACAAAAAGTACTAACGGTTTTAGAAGGTATTAAAGCCGATTTTAAAGGAGAGATTTCAATAGCCGATTTAATTGTATTAGCAGGAAATGTAGGGGTAGAACAAGCCGTTAAGAATGCAGGATACACTACTAAAGTGCAATTTACAGCAGGTAGAGGAGACGCTACGCAAGAACAAACTGATATTGAAGGATTTAATTACCTGAAACCTTTAGCGGATGGTTTTAGAAATTACATGAAACCTGGTTTGAAAATAGCGGCAGAAGATTTGTTAATTGATAAAGCAAATTTACTGACTTTATCAGTTCCAGAAATGACAGTTTTAGTGGGAGGTCTACGTGTGCTAGGAGCCAACTATGATGGTTCTAACCATGGAGTCTTTACAGATAATAGAGGAAGTTTAACAAATGATTTCTTTAAAAACATTTTAGACTTCACCTATACATGGAAAGCAACTTCTAATGATGATAGCTTATTTGAAGGTCGTAATCGTAAAACAAATGAAGTAGTTTTTACGGGAACGCGTGCCGATTTAATTTTTGGTTCTAATACGGAATTAAGATCAATTGCAGAAGTATATGGTGCAAGTGATGGCCAAGATCGTTTAGTGAAAGATTTTGTTGCAGCTTGGACGAAAGTGATGAATTTAGATCGTTATGATTTGAAAAAATAATAACGTAATAAACTTTATATATAAGGTGGTCTAGAAATAGACCACCTTTTTTTATTGCGATATAGTGTAAATGATACTGTCAAGTGTAATAGATTCAATTCTTCCTGGACTTTATTTCTACATGATTTTTATACGTAACAATTTCTGCAACAGATTGGTCCTTATTATAAAAGATGGTGTCACCATTTAATTGACCATTTTTCCAATCTGATTTTGATTTGAGCTCCCCTGTATCATAATATTCAAGGGTAGTGCCTTCTTGTGCGCCATCTTTCCATTTTGCAATAATTTTTGCCTGTCCATTATCATAATATTCGGTACACTTTCCAAATTGTTTTCCACCATAACTGCCACAGCGGTCTCCCATCGCAAATGCTGCTCCAATTTTCTTATAACCTTCAAATAACTTATTTGGTTTTAATTTGGCTTCGATGACCTCACCATCTGCTTTTATTTCTACGAACTTTACTAAAACGTGGTTAGCATCATAACTGTAGTTATAGGCTTCATAAATGGCAGAGGATCCTGCGTAATAACCATATCCATTGTAATAATTTGTCCTCCCTACCTCTTTTTGTCCTACCCCGTGTCCTACAAATTCCAAATTACATTGAATATAGTATTTTCCAGGTCTCATTTTGTAAAAAGTAAAATTCCCGTTTTGATCAGTTTCTGCTTCAAGACGATAACTAAAAGCTTTTTCAGTCATAATTACGCGGCCAGAACCACCAATAACTTTTTGTAGTTTGGAAACTTCTATTAAGTATTCGGTTACGGGAAATAGGAGCACTTTAGTGTGTTCTTTGGCTTTATGCTTCTCTCTTCCGGTATAGACTTGGTTAGTTTCAAAAGTAAATGCACTCCCAGTTATGGTACCATTACCTTCCGTTAATTTTGCAGTGGCATCTTTTTCATCGAACCAAACTTGCGGATATAATACATTCTCTTGGGCTACTAGTTTCTGAGAAACGTTAGTAAAGAAGAAAATTGAATACAAAAGTGAAGCAACTATTTTCATAAAAATTAAATACAATATTATAGTATCTAATGTACTGAATAGCTTTGATTTATAATTAAAAAATAATCACATTTTTTAATCTATGAAAGATGCATTTGTTTATGGTGTAATGCACTACGTTATTTTTTTGGGTTAGTTTTCTTTGTTATAATTTAACCAATTCTACGCGCCTGTTTTTTGCTTTGCTTTCTTCGGAATTATTAGGTGAAAGTGGGTTGCTAGCACCAAAACCTTTTGCTTGTAAGCGGTGAATAGCAATACCTTTAGCTGCTAGGGCATACATGACAGTGTTTGCTCTATCCATAGATAGTTGTTTATTTCTCTCCACATCTCCACTTGAATCAGTATGCCCTTCAATAGATAACTTTAAATTATTGTTTTCATTTAATAAGGTGAATATTTCAGCAACCAATTTTTCGCCATCTGGTTTTAAAGTTGCTTTATCCGTGTCAAAATTGATGTTTAGAATTGCCTTTCCTGTTTTGTCAATGTCAGATTTTATTTCACGAGCAGTTGGGGCTTTTATGGTTTGATTAAAAGCTTCTAGTTCAACAACGCCAACTTCAGCGCGGGCAGAATTACTCCATACCTGGAAAATTATTTTTCCGTTTGAATGATTCAGCACATAGTGCTTTACAGGCGAACTATTATAGGGGTCTCCTTGAATATAGTTAAAAACAGTCTTATCATCTTTTTTATTTAGGTCCTCAATTTTCTCTCGAGGAATTTGACCTTCAAAAATTAAGTGTGCCCCGATACTTGCTAAATACTGCTCCATACTTTGGTCAAATTTGTACTGATTAAATTCGGTATTAGGATCAGTCATAGCAAAGTCCAGTTCTGCCTTTTTTCCTTCAGCATTGAAAAAGTTAGTGCCTGTATAGGTTATTAATTTGTTGAAATTAGAATATTTAGTCATTCCATTTTCTGCAATTTCGTTATGTCCATCCTTCCAAATGATAAAATTTTCAGGTGCAGTTATATATGGAAATTCGCCAATTTCAGTATTGGAAACTGGAATCGGAGACCAGTCAAAATCTGTAAACGCTGCTTGGGTATTATTTATCTCTACAGTTTGTAGTTCAGGTGTTTCTATTTGTACTTCTATTTCTTTCTCTGTTTTCTTATCGCTTTTACAAGACAGTAGGACAAGATTTAATGCAGCTATAAATAATAGTTTTCTCATCAGTGTTCCAAGTTATAATTATCTGCTAAAATTATTTTTTTAGGGATTTATAAACTCGATGAAAAGTTACATACTTAGTGGGTAAGAAAAAGGTTAAGAAATTTTAAAGTTTGTGTTGTGAACTCGTAAGATTTTAAAATCGAAATCCTATAGAAAGTCCAGCTCTGTACATAAAAGTGTTTTGATATTCTTGAGGGTTCACATTCCGACCTAAGCCAGCATTGAACTCTAGCGTGAACTTCTGACTACGGGTTGCAAATTTGTGGCCTATACCTATACCGATTGCGGTAGTGTTGTAGCGATGGTTTAGAGTGCTACCCGTAAATTCAGGATCATCAATTTCTCCAGAATAATACAATCCAAATGCTTCAGCAAAAAAGCCACTACGTGGTGCATAACCAAAATAGGCCCTAAAATTTGGACCTATTCCAAAGTTTCCATTGTAATTCAATGGCGTATTATCAAAATACAAGGTGCCGCCAATACTGGTATCTTCATTTAAATAATATTCATAACTGCCTTCTACCGTGGTGGAGGCTAAAAACAGACCAATATTAAATTTCAATTCATGGTTTTGATTGTAGGTTCTATATGCTTGTGCGGAAACCAACCCGCTACTTAAAACAAGCAGTGCTACTAATATTTTTTTCATTTGAATAGTATTTGGGGATTAAAAATCAATTAGCATACCAGAAATTAAAACCTTAGAAATAGATAGCCTTTTAAATGGCTTCAAGCTTGCTTGTTATGGAGAACATTATGTATTTTCGGCAATCAATAAGATTCATAAAATAAATCCTTCAGGAGAAAAATAGCTACAGATGAAAATTGTTTCGTACAACGTAAATGGAATTAGAGCAGCGATAAATAAAGGTTTTATAGATTGGTTAAAAGCCGTAAATCCAGATGTGGTTTGTTTGCAGGAGATTAAAGCAATGGAGGAACAACTAGATCTAAACTTGTTTGAAGACGTGGGATACTCGTATAATTATTGGTATAGCGCACAGAAGAAAGGGTATAGTGGGGTCGCTATTTTATCTAAAATAAAGCCCAATAATGTGGTGTACGGTACAGGTATAGATTATATGGATTTTGAAGGCCGAAATATTCGTGCAGACTATGATGGTGTATCTGTTATGAGTATGTATTTACCTTCTGGCACCAATATGGATCGCTTGGATTTTAAATTGAAATACATGGCCGATTTTCAAGAATATGTTACAAAATTAAAGGAGGAGCATCCTAATTTAATAATTCTTGGGGACTATAATATTTGCCACAAGGCCATAGATATTCATAATCCTGTGGGCTTAAAAAACACTTCTGGTTTCTTGCCTGTAGAGCGAGAATGGATAGGCACTTTTATAAATAGTGGTTTTATTGATAGTTTCCGGTATTTTAATGATGAGCCAGATAATTATACGTGGTGGAGTTATAGGGCAAATGCTAGAAACAATAATAAGGGATGGCGTTTAGATTACGCCTTAGTAAGTGAGCCTTTAGAAGAGCGCTTACAAAGAGCTGTAATTTTAGCAGAAGCAAGGCATAGTGATCATTGTCCTATTTTAGTCGAATTGAGTTAATTTTTATTTCAATAGGAAAGAAATAGGCAGTTGATATGCGTATTTTTGGTTTTTAAATTTTTTCAACTCATTTGTTATGCTTTATACTAAATTACCACATACCGATATAGAAGTTAGTAAGATTTCCTTAGGAACAATGACTTGGGGAAACCAAAATACAGAAGCTGAGGGTCATGAGCAAATGGATTATGCCGTATCTCAAGGGGTTAATTTTTTTGACACTGCAGAATTGTACCCTATTCCTGCGCATCCAGATCGCAAATCGGCAACGGAAAAGATAATAGGTACTTGGTTTGAAAAAAATAAAAATCGCGATAAAATTATCCTAGGATCAAAAATTGCTGGGAGAGCAGAATTTACAAAATTTATACGGACTACGGGTTTTGATAGGCCATCGCTTATTGAAGCGGTAGAGGACAGTTTGGAACGTTTAAAGACTGATTATATAGATTTATACCAATTGCATTGGCCAGAACGAAATACCAATTATTTTGGTAAACGTGGCTATACCCATGATGCAGCAGATTTTTGGGAAGATAATTTTCATCAAGTTCTAGAAACATTACGTGATTTAAAACAAGAAGGGAAAATAAGAGAAATAGGTATATCTAATGAAACTCCTTGGGGCGCTATGCGCTATTTGGAAGAAAGTAAGGTGCATATTACTTTACCTAGAATGATCACGATTCAGAATGCATATAGTTTATTGAACAGACAGTTTGAAACTGGATTATCAGAAATAGCACATCGTGAGAATCTTGGCCTTTTAGCATATTCTCCATTAGGATTTGGAGTTTTAAGTGGTAAATATTTAGGCGATAGACTGCCAGATAATTCTCGATTAAAACTTTTTCCTAACTACAATAGATACAGTGGAAAAACTGCAATAGCAGCCACACAAAAATATTATGAGTTGGCACAAGATAATGATTTGTCCTTAGCGCAAATGTCTTTAGCTTTTGTGAATACGAGACCTTTTCTAACAAGCAATATTATTGGGGCAACGAGTATGCGTCAATTGGAAGAAAATATAGCGAGTATTAATGTGGAGTTAAGTGCGGATGTTTTAGAAGGTATTGAGAAAATTCATAATGAATTCCCGAACCCAGCACCTTAATTTATCCAAATAAATAGTTGGCTACATCTTCAATTTTTGCTACAAGTTGAATGTTTATCTGTGTATTTTTTAGACTAATTTTATTGTTCTTGGAAACGAAAATAGTGTCAAATCCTAATTTTTCGGCTTCCGTGATGCGTTGTTCTACGCGTTGTACAGGGCGTATTTCGCCAGCTAATCCAACTTCGGCAGCAAAACATACTCCTTTTTCTATGGCAATATCTTCATTGCTGGAAAGTATAGCGGCAATTACGGCCAAATCAATGGCAGGATCGTCTACGGAAATACCTCCAGTAATGTTTAAGAATACATCTTTTGCGGCTAATTTAAATCCAGCACGCTTTTCTAATACAGCTAAAAGCATGTTTAAACGTTTGGCATTATAACCCGTTGTAGAACGTTGAGGTGTACCGTAAACAGCAGTACTTACCAAAGCTTGTATTTCTATCATAAGAGGGCGCATGCCTTCTACAGTAGATGCTATTGCGGTACCACTTAAGCCTTCGTCATTTTTAGAAATTAGAATTTCAGACGGATTGTTCACTTCACGCAAACCACTGCCTTGCATTTCATAAATTCCCAGTTCAGAGGTAGAGCCAAACCTATTTTTTAAGGAGCGTAAAATGCGGTATACATAATTCCGATCGCCTTCAAATTGAAGCACACTATCTACCATGTGTTCTAAAATTTTTGGACCGGCAATAGAACCATCTTTGGTAATATGGCCAATTAAAATCACGGGAGTATTGGTTTCTTTGGCAAATTTAATAAGCTCTGCAGTACATTCTCTAATTTGAGAAATACTTCCGGCGGCAGATTCAATATGATCAGAATGTAGCGTCTGTATGGAATCAATCACGACAATATCAGGCTCGGTATCTTCTATCTGCTTAAAGATATTTTGAGTTTTTGTTTCTGTAAGAATAAAGCAAGTATCGCTATTGGGGTGAATACGGTCTGCACGCATTTTTATTTGCTTCTGACTCTCTTCTCCAGATACGTATAGCGTTTTGTAAGGTAGTTTTAAGGCAATTTGAAGTAGTAATGTACTCTTTCCTATGCCAGGTTCACCACCTAAAAGTGTCAAAGAGCCAGGAACAAGACCGCCGCCTAAAACACGATTAAACTCTAGGTCAAATGTATTTAATCGTAATTCTTTCTCCGTGCTAATTTCGTTAACTCGTAAAGGCTTGGAAACTTTCTTAGTGGTATTTGTCGGAGTCTTCCAACTAGATTTTTCTTCTTTTTGGACTACTTCTTCAACAACGGTATTCCATTCTTTACAGGCGGTACATTGTCCTACCCATTTAGCATATTGTGTGCCGCAATTCTGACAAAAAAAAGCTGTTTTTGTTTTAGCCATTCCCTCTTTTAGGTTTTGGATAAAGGTAATAAATACCGTGTAATTAAATAGGGAAAATTTAAGCGTAAAAAACACTTAGAGGGATATGTAAACACTCGAAATCTATATTTAATATCCGAAATCAGCTTTTAAAGCATCAATTTTCTCTAGTGCCATGTCTTTGGTCAAGAAATCTATTTCTTCCATTCCAAACGCTTTTTCAAAAGTTCTTAGTGCTTTTTTAGGTTCACCCATTTGTTCTAGGTATTCGCCTTCAAAATAGAAACCTAACATAGTTTCTGGGTATTCTTTTTTACACAAATCGGCCAAAGGCTTTAGTGATTCAAAATCTTCTTTTTTACGAGAAGCTGCATAGATGGCCATAATATCATTTAAATCTACACTTTTTCTAAACCCAAATAATTTTTCAATCATTTCGTATTTGTTAGATAGGTAATCAAATACAGGCTCTTCAGACGTTAAAATTTGCGTTTTATATTCAGTAGGGCTAATGGGTTTAAACATCGTAAACACATCATCAAAGGCTTTCCCGATGCTGTAGGTAGCTACAGAAATATGATCTGCATCTTTATATTCGTCATAGAAATAGTGTAAATTTTCTTTTTCTATAGCTTTAATTGCCGTATTTAAAATAGGTGTTTGCGTATCTTTCTTTGCTTTTTCACCATCAGTGATCAAATGATAAAATATTGTTTTCTCCATAGCGCTTAATCGGGCCGGAACTCTTGTTTCCATTTCCGGGGCTAAGGTTGGAGATATACTTACGTAAGAATTAAAAAGAGAATCTTCTTTAAAAAGATAGTAGTTGCTAAAATTGGCTGTAATATCATACCCAACAATCATTTTAAAAGGTGCTGTATTATAGCTCGTTTCTAGATATGGAATAAGCTCCATGCCCAGAAATTCAAAAAATAGTTTAGAGCTGTCAGAGGGCAGACCAGTGGCTTCGTCAAAAGCACAATCTTGATAGCGTTCATTGTCTTTAGATTGATTCACACCTGCAATAATAGCTTCGGGCATACCATGAAATCTGCTGTAAAACTTAGCCGTGGCTACAACATTTTCAAACATATATTCAGCATCTAAAACAATAATTAACGGATACTTTTTTTCTTGGGTGTAATTTTCAGGAATGTAATATTGTACATCTCTTCTCTCTTGAAGCTTAAAAGATTCAAAAATTTCTTGAGTAACTTGTGCGTTAGATCCAAGGTATAAAAAGAAAGTCAATACGGTAAGTATGCATTTCATGACAGAAAGATTTAGGTGCTTGCGTTATTATTTTCTGTTTAATAACGGTAATACAAGAAAAGATATTGCACCAAAAACAACAACCATTAAAGTTTGTGAAATCCACATGATCCAACCAAATGCATCTCCCGATACGCTACTGATTCCAAAAATGGCTAAAGCACTACTTACTACAATAGGGTAAAGCCCTATACCCCCGTTAGTTGCTGTCATAGCAAAGGCACCAAAAACAAAGGCTACAAGAAGTTGGCTGATGGTTAAAGTTATGGTTTCTGGAACGGTAAATTTGATCACCCAAAACATAGAAATGTAGATAAACCATATAAATAGAGTATGGAATATAAACGCCCATTTATGCTTCATTTTAAAAATACTAGTAACTCCTTGAAGTAATCCTAGTCCAAAGTTTTTAATTTTTAAAAGAAAAGGGTTTGATGATTTTTTTAAAAAGAAAAATGCAAGTCCAGCAAGAACTATACCGGCGCCTAAAACTAATAATAGTTTATTTAAATTAAAGCCTTTCTCTTCAAAAAAAGCTAATATGATATCTGTTTGAAGAAAGAAAGTAATAGCAATGATGGAAAGTAGCATAATTAAATCTACTACTCGTTCCGTAACAATAGTGCCAAACCCTTTTTCAAAAGGGACATTCTCATAAGTACTTAAGGCCGTGGCTCTAAGGATTTCTCCAGACCTAGGAATTCCTAGATTCGCAAAATAGGAGGTGAGAATGATAAAAATATTGTTTGCTATTTTGGGCTTATAGCCTAGCGGTTCTAAAAGATAGTTCCACCGTATGGCTCTCGAAACATGGCTTAAAATTCCCATTAAAACAGAAATACCTACCCAAAATAAATCAGCTTCTTTTATGTAAAAAATAATTTGAGCTCTATCTTCTTCTGATGTAGCATTATAGGAATACCAAACTAAAAAAACTCCCAAGCCAATTGGGAGTACTGTTTTTAGTGTTTTTTTTAAAGATTTCTTCAAGAGATTAATTCAGTAAGTTAGTCTCCTCGTTAGGAAATACTAATGACGGATTAAACGTCTTTGCTTCTTCAATATCCATTTGTCCGTACGTGATAAGGATTAGAATGTCTCCTACGGCTACTTTTCTGGAAGCTGCGCCATTTAGAGTTATTTCCCCGCTCTTTCTAGGTCCAGGAATAGCATAAGTCTCTAAACGCTCTCCATTGTTATTATTCACAATCTGAACTTTCTCTCCTCTTATGATATTTGCAGCATCCATTAAATCTTCGTCAATGGTGATGCTCCCTATGTAGTTAAGGTCTGCTCCGGTAACTTTTACACGGTGTATTTTAGATTTTACAACTTCTATTTGCATGGTACAAAGATAATAATTTACAAAGCAATGTTATCAATTAGTCGAATGTCATCAACAAAAACTGCAATAAACGCTCTGTATTTTTTGTTATTTAATTTTTCTGTTACAGATTTTAGCGTATCAATATCAGCAATTTGAAAATATTCTAAGGATAAGAATTCATTATTTTCGAACTGATTTTCTACCCATTCTACTACTTGTATTGCATTTTTTGTGCCAAACATTTCTTTGGCATCTTTAAGTGTTTTGTAGATAAAAGCAGCCTCTTTGCGCATCGGTGTAGAAAGTCTTTCGTTTCTTGAGCTCATCGCTAATCCACTTTCTTCGCGAACAATTGGGCAGCCAATAATTTCAACAGGAATAGCTTTTATCTGAATGAGTTTTTTAATAATTTGTAATTGCTGAAAATCTTTTTCTCCAAAATAGGCTTTATTGGGAGCAATACTGGTTAGAAGCTCTTCAACAATAGTGCCTACGCCATTAAAATGGTTGTCTCTAAACTCTCCTTCCATGACAGTGTCAAGCCCTTGAAAGTCGTAAATTTCTGCAGAAACGTTATTTTGATAGATTTCTTCAACAGAAGGAGTGTAAACAATGATGTTATTTGACACTGTTTTGATCAAATTTAAATCGTTTTCTAAAGTTTTTGGATACTTTTCGAGGTCATTTTGGTTATTAAACTGCGTTGGGTTCACAAAAATGCTCACAACTACCTGATCATTTTCTTTTGACGCTTTTTCAATTAAAGAAAGATGGCCAGAGTGCAAAGCGCCCATGGTTGGTACAAGTCCCAGCGATTTTGAATCTGAAATAAATGCTGACAAATTGTCTTTTAACTCCTTTTTAGTCTCTATTACTAACATTTGTTTGTATTTAACAACCCGCAAACTTATATAATTACTGCTAATCTGCATAATTTTTGTAATTTTGCACTCACGCCAATAAAAAAAATAAAAAATAGCTTTTATGGATGGTAAAAAGATATTGTTTGTATCTTCTGAATTAGTACCTTACTTGCCGGAGAACGAGGTTTCACTGATGTCATACGAAACACCTAAAATGGTAAATAGCAATGGAGGTCAAATACGAATCTTTATGCCGAGGTATGGTAATATCAATGAGAGACGTCATCAACTGCATGAGGTAATACGTTTGTCAGGGATGAATCTAGTCATCAATGATATGGATATGCCTTTAATTATTAAAGTAGCTTCTATACCTAAAGAACGTATACAGGTTTACTTTATTGATAACGAGGAATACTTTAAAAGAAAAGCAACTTTTGCTGATGAAAACGGAACTCTTTTTCCGGATAACGATGAACGCGCCATCTTTTTTGCAAAAGGGATCGTAGAAACAGTTAAAAAATTAAACTGGTCTCCAGATATTATCCATGTACACGGATGGATGGCTTCATTAGTGCCGTTGTATTTGAAAAAATATTATGCAGATGAGCCTTTATTTTCAGAGAGTAAAGTGGTTACTTCTGTTTATTCTAAAGGATTTGAGGAAGAATTAAATCCGGACATTGTTAAGAAGATAGAATTTGATGGTATTCCAAGTGATGCTATCCCTACGCTTGCAAAGCCAGACTATAATAATTTGTTAAAAGTAGCGGTGGATTATTCAGATGCTGTTATTTTAGCGTCAGAGGAAATTTCGGAGGACTTAAGTACGCATATTACAAACCTTCAAAAACCAGTACTTCCGTACGTTCCTTTTCATGAGTTTGAAGAAGCTTATGCAAATTTTTATAACACTGAAGTTCTAAAGTGAATTACATGACATTTATTAAAAAAATAAGCTTTTCTGTTGTTGCAGGATTAGTGGTAGCTGGGTTATTTTCATCTTGTGAAGATGAGGTTACAACCATAGGTTCAGGCGTTATTGCGGGTGAACCATTTGGAACAGGCAAAGCTGTTTTTGATGTTTTTGCTTACAATAATAAAATTAATACGGTAAAGTCTAACCGGTTGCCTATCTATCAATTAGGAAACCTTAACGACCCATTGTACGGTAAAACTACCGCAACAATAACTTCTCAACTACAGCTTTCTACTGTGGCGCCAACTTTTGGCACCTATACACAGGCTACGGAAGACGTAGCAGTATCAGATACAATACCAGCAACCATTGTAGAGAATGAAACAGTAAAGAGTGTTTATCTTTATATTCCTTATTTGCAAGATGTAAAGGATACAGATGGTGATGGGGTTCCGGATGATTTGGATGTTGATGCATCGGATGCTAATAGTGATACAGATGGAGACGGAATTTCGGATAACCAAGAACGAATTTCTGGGTTAAATCCGCTAAGTAATGATACAGATAATGATGGAATTTTAGATGCTGAAGATGGTGAGAATGGCCTGGCAGCATATCCTAAGAAATTTATTTTAGATAGTATATATGGTTCTGGAAAAGCAAATCCATTTCACTTAAAAGTACAGCGTTCTACTTATTTTTTAAGAGATTTAAATCCTGATACAAACTTTGAGGATTCACAAGATTTTTATTCAGATCATGATTTTACGCCTTTTCTTACAGATGTTTTGTTTGAGGGCACAGAAACGGTTCGTGATACAGAAATTATAACCTATAATGAGGATGATCCTGATACGGAAGATGTAGATGAAGAGGGTACTGTAGATCAAACTATTGGTGCAGGTATATGGGTGCCTTTGGATAACCAGTTTTTTCAAGAAAATATTTTGGATAAAGAAGGTTCTCAAGAACTTTTAAATAATACAAATTTTAAAAATTTCTTACGAGGTATTCATGTTTCTATTGATGCTGCTGATGATATTTTTATGTTGTTGAATTTAGCAGGGGCAAATATTACCATTACCTATACTCACGACTCTATTGATACAAACGGCACTGCTACAGACGAATCCGATGATGAGAGTGTGGTTTTGGAGAAACGATTTGTAATTAATCTGGTTACAGGTGATGGCATATCAACAGCTATTACAGGGAATGCAGTAAATACTTTTATTAATGAAGAGTATTCTCCAGAGGTCTTAGAAGCATTGAGTTCAACCGAAAATGCAGAGAAAATTTATCTAAAAGGTGGGGCAGGTACCTACACGCAGCTTAAGTTATTTGCAGAAGAAACGGCATTGAGTACAAGCGTTATTAGCCAGATAAAAGCTAATAATTGGATTATTAATGAGGCTAATTTAGTGTTCTATGTAGATAGAACTAGTTTAGATGCTGCTCCAGGGGTAATAGAGCCTATGCGTCTTTATCTGTATAACGCTGAAACAAATGAAGTCTTATATAATACCGTAACAGAATTTAGTGTTTCTAACCCAACAGCATTATCTGTATTTCCTTTTTATGATGGCGTGTTGCAAAAAGAAAGTGAGAAAGGAATTAAATATAAGATCCGAATTACAGATTACATCAATAGATTAATTAGTGGCGACTTATCTATTGCTACACTTGGTTTATCTGTTACTTCAGATATTAGAGTAGTGAGCATAGGGAGTGCAAAATTAGAAACTTCTGAAGTTAAAATTCCGATAATGTCAACTATTAACCCATTCGGTACCGTACTTTATGGTAGTAATACATCAGATCAAGAAAAGAAACTTCAATTAGAGATTTTATATACGGAAGTAGAGTAAGTAATTGCTTATAAGTATACCACTCAAAGTTTTTATTCGTTTTACGTCTATAGTTAGTTTAGAAATTGTTGCGTTATCCATAGTTTTGCGCAGAATTTTTGAGCATTAACCAAATTATTTATTTAGTATGTGTGGAATTGTAGGATATATAGGGCATCGTGATGCCTACCCAGTTATAATAAAAGGACTTCAAAGGTTAGAGTATAGAGGTTATGATAGTGCAGGAGTTGCTATTTATGACGGTTCTACTATTAACTTATGTAAGACTAAAGGAAAAGTAGAAGATCTTAAGAATAAGGCTGAAGCTGGTATGGCTTTGGGAGGGAATCTAGGAATTGGCCATACAAGATGGGCAACTCATGGGGTTCCTAATGACGTAAATTCACATCCTCATTATTCCAATTCGGGCGATTTAGTGATTATTCATAATGGAATTATAGAAAACTATGATTCTATTAAAAAGGAATTAATAAATCGTGGGTATGTTTTTCATTCAGATACGGATACTGAGGTATTGGTGAATCTTATTGAAGAGGTAAAGAAAAAAGAAAACGTCAAATTAGGTAAAGCAGTTCAGATTGCATTGAATCAAGCTGTCGGAGCATATGCTATTGCTGTTTTTGATAGAAATAAGCCAGATGAAATTGTTGTAGCTAAATTAGGTAGTCCATTGGCTATTGGAATTGGTGAAGATGAATTTTTTATCGCTTCAGATGCATCTCCTTTTATTGAGTTTACAAACAATGCAATGTATTTGGAAGATGAAGAGATGGCAATTATTCGTCTTGGAAAAGAAATTAAACTTCGTAAGATAAAAGATGATTCTGTTGTATATCCTATTATAAAGGAATTGCAATTAAACATTGAAGAAATTGAAAAAGGTGGTTACGATCACTTTATGTTGAAGGAAATTTATGAGCAGCCTAGAGCTATTCAAGATACGTACCGTGGTCGTCTTCTGGCAGATCAAGGTTTGATAAAAATGGCGGGTATTGATGATAACTTGGAAAAGTTCATGAATGCTAATAGAATTATCATTGTAGCCTGCGGTACTTCATGGCACGCAGGTCTTGTAGCAGAATATATTTTTGAAGATATTGCGAGAATACCGGTTGAGGTAGAGTATGCATCTGAGTTCAGATATAGAAATCCTGTAATTACAGATAAAGATGTATTAATAGCTATTTCTCAATCAGGAGAAACGGCAGATACCTTAGCAGCTATTAAATTAGCAAAAGAAAAAGGTGCTTTTGTTTTTGGAGTATGTAATGTAGTTGGATCTACAATTTCAAGAGAAACAGATGCTGGTGCATATACGCATGCAGGTCCTGAAATTGGAGTAGCTTCAACAAAAGCATTTACAACTCAAATTACAGTATTAAGCTTAATTGCTTTAAAATTAGCGAAAGAAAAAGGTGTGCTTTCTAAAAGTAAGTACCATGAGTTCTTAACGGAACTTGAAAACATCCCATCAAAAGTAGAAAGGGCTTTATTGTCCAATGAATTGATAGAGAAAGTAGCAGAAGTTTATAAAGATGCTACTAATTGTCTTTATTTAGGAAGAGGGTATAATTTCCCAGTAGCCCTAGAGGGTGCACTTAAGTTAAAGGAAATTAGTTATATTCATGCCGAAGGATATCCTGCTGCAGAAATGAAGCATGGTCCTATTGCACTTATTGATGAGCATATGCCGGTTTTTGTTATTGCAACCAAAAAAGGTCATTATGAAAAGGTGGTCAGTAACATTCAAGAGATTAAATCTCGAAAAGGAAAAATTATTGCTATTGTAACAGAAGGTGATGAAGCTGTTAAAGAACTTGCAGATCATGTTATTGAAGTGCCAGAAACTTTTGAAAGCTTAACGCCGTTACTAACTACAATTCCTTTACAGTTATTGTCGTACCACATTGCATTAATGAGGGGTTGTAATGTAGATCAGCCAAGAAATTTAGCAAAATCAGTTACGGTAGAATAGTAACTACATTAACATATAGGAAAAAAGGGGAAGATGGCAACATCTTCCCCTTTTTTTATGCTTTGAAATGAGGCTTTTGCACTCTCTTGTTTTACAAAATATTCAATAATTTGGGTGTCTTGTTGTCAAAATAGTACTATGCATGCATAATTTTTTTTATTTTCTTAGAAATCATATAAAAAATTCTGTATCTTCGATTTTAAACTAATTAAACTTAACTCCCTCGAATGAAAACAATAATGTATGTATTCTTCCTTTTGGTGGGAACATTGGGATTCTCTCAAACCACAGTAAAAGGAAATGTAGTAGATCAAGATGGGCAACCAATTCCTGGTTCAAATGTAGTGATCGTCGGTAAAACTGTAGGAACAGTGTCTGACTTTGATGGTAATTTTGTACTGGAAACATCAGAAGTACCCCCTTTCAAATTAAAAGTCTCAAGTATAGGCTATTCTGAAAGTACAGTGAGCATTACGGCTAATAACCAAAATGTTTCTGTTTCTTTAACGGAATCGCAAACACTTTTAGATGAAATTGTCATATCGGCTTCAAGAACACCAGAGCGTATTTTTGAATCTCCAGTAACCGTGGAGCGATTTGGGATTGAACAAATTAAAAATACAACGGCGGCCGATTTTTACGGTGGCCTGGAAAATTTAAAAGGTGTAGATGTTAACACCAACAGTTTAACATTTAAGTCTGTAAATACAAGAGGGTTTGCAACCTTTGCAAATACTAGATTCATGCAATTGGTAGATGGAATGGATAATTCTACTCCAGCATTAAATTTCCCGATTGGAAATTTAGTGGGTATGGTAGAGACAGATGTTCAAAGTGTAGAATTGCTGCCTGGGGCGTCTTCTGCGCTTTATGGTGCGAATGCCTTTAATGGTATTCTTTTTATGAGAAGTAAAAGTCCGTTTGATCATGAGGGTATTAGTGTATCTATAAAAAGAGGTATCACTTCTCAAGAAGCTTCTGGAGATAATGCTTATACTGATTTTGGAATTCGTGCAGCTCACAAATTCTCAGATAAATTTGCAATCAAAGCTAACTTCGGATATTTAAAAGGTACGGATTGGGCTGCTACAAGTGAAGTAGATAAATTTGATCCTACGAGAACAAGAGCCAACTATAATTATGATGGTATCAATGTGTATGGAGATGAAGTTTCTACAAACATTCGTTCTGCTTCTGGTTTGGGAATCATTCCAAACGTGGTGGTAAGTAGAACTGGGTATAATGAAAGCGACTTAACCAATTACAATGCAGAAAGTATTAAGGCAGATTGGGGCCTTTATTACCGTCCTATAGAAGATAGTAATCTTGAATTCTCTTACGTAGGTAAGGTGGGTACGGGAACTACGATCTATCAAGGAACTAATAGGTATAATATTAATGGGTTTTTTCAGGAACAACATAAATTAGAAATTAAAAATGATAATTTCTTTGTAAGAGGTTATTTAGTTGGTGATAAAGCTGGTGATTCTTATGATATGGTTTTTACTGGAATCAACATCAACAGATCATGGAAGTCAGATGCAGATTGGTTTGGGGATTATATTCAGACGTATGCAGGAATCGAGCTTAGTGGTAATCCTTCAGGTTTAACAGATGATCAAAAACATGCTGCGGCAAGATCAGTTGCAGATACAGGTCGTTATTTGCCTGGAACGCCAGAATTTCAATCGGCATTTGATCGCGTAATTAAAGATCCAGATTTAGCGACAGGATCTCAATTTAAAGATGCTTCTAAATATTACCATGCAGATGCTAATTATAACTTCGGACATTTAACAGATTTTGCAGAGATTCAATTGGGTGGTTCTTTTAGAAGATATAGATTAAATTCTTTTGGAACTATTTATACAGATTTTGATGGGCCTATTGGATACTCAGAGTATGGTGTTTATACACAAATTCAAAAGAAATTCGATTTTTCGGATGATAAGAGTTTAAAATTAACAGGTTCTGTACGTTATGATAAGTCGGAATTTTTCGATGGTTTCTTTTCTCC
Organism: Cellulophaga baltica; assembly: GCF_900102165.1. Lineage (GTDB taxonomy): Bacteria > Bacteroidota > Bacteroidia > Flavobacteriales > Flavobacteriaceae > Cellulophaga > Cellulophaga baltica. Next base: position 5,783 of record NZ_FNBD01000003.1, on the reverse strand, counting down.
ACGTATTTCTGCAGGCTACAGCTTAAACAGAGATCATAATATTAGAGCATCGGTGCAAACTGGTTTTAGAAATCCAACTACTCAAGATTTATTTATTGGATTAGATGCGGGTAGAGCAATTTTAATTGGTTCTGCGGAAGACAATTTAGATCGTTATACCAGAACATTTGCGGTTAGTGAAAGTGGTCAGTTAGATGGTAATCCAGCAGAAGTTACGCAAACAGGTGCGGTTGCTTATGGTGATACCTACTCTGCACAATCAGTAGAAACATTCAAGGTAACCAGAAATGCTGATGATTTAAGGGTGTCCAATGCAGATTTAGTAGAAGCAGAACAAGTTACTTCTTTTGAAGTAGGCTATAGAGGTAAAATAAATAAGTTAGTGGTAGATTTTAGTGCTTACTATAATAATTATAAAGATTTTATTTCGCAAGAAGTTGTAGATGCTACTTTCTATGGTGTTGCCGGTGATGGTGGTGCTTCTGTAGATGCAATTAGAAATGATGATTTTCAGCGCTATAGTGCGTATACCAACTCCGATGTAGATATTAATTCTTACGGTGCTTCATTAGGTTTGACCATGAAAGTCTTAGGAAATTATGATTTAGGAGGAAGTTATACCTTCACGAAGCAAGATTTTGATCAAGAAGCAAATCCAGATTTCATGTCTAGCTTCAATACACCAGAGCATAAGTTTAAAGCTAATTTCGGGAATGATGCCTTATTTGAAAATTTTGGTTTCAATCTTGCGTATAGATTTAGTGATGATTATTTCTGGGAAGCTACGTTTGGTAATGGTGTGGTTCCTGAGTTCCATACATTAGATGCTCAAATAAGCTATACGGTTCCAAGTATTAAATCTTCTTTCAAATTGGGAGGTACCAATATTTTAGGTGATGAATATTTCACAGCCTTTGGTACAGGATTTATAGGATCTATGTACTACTTATCTTGGACAATTAATAACTAATAAACTAAAAAATTAAGATGAAGAATATAAAATATATCCTGTTGTCTGCGGTGTCACTTACATTTTTTGCGTGTAATGATATTGAAGATGTAGATAGAGTAGAGGCAGAGTTAATGGTAGATTCCCCTGCGCTTGTAGCGGGTTCTGCAGACTTTTCTAATTTTGTTGCTGTTGGTAATTCACTAACGGCTGGTTTTACGGATAATGCATTATTTATTGCATCGCAAGAAAACTCATTGCCTAATATGTTATCTCAGAAATTTGCATTAATCGGTGGTGGAGAGTTTACGCAGCCATTGATGAATGATAATTTTGGAGGAATTGCTGTTGGTGGTAATAGAATTTTAGAACCACGCTTGGTATTTGGTGGAGCCGGTCCGGTTTCATTAGAGTCTATTATAGGGCCAGTTACTGTAAGTACAGATTTAGCTTTTAATAACCCTACGGGGCCTTTTAATAATATGGGAGTTCCTGGGGCAAAAAGTTTTCATCTATTAGCGCCTGGGTATGGCAGCTTAGCAAATCTATCGCTAGGATTAGCGAACCCATATTTTGTTCGTATGACCGGGGCAACCCCAAATGTTAGTGTGTTAGATTTAACCTTAGCACAAGCGCCAACGTTTTTTTCGTTGTGGATTGGTAATAATGATGTTCTCGGCTATGCGTTATCTGGTGGTGATGGTACAAATCCTTTAACTCCTGTAGAAGGAGCAGTAGGCGTTGGTTTTAGTGCAACTTATGCTACATTAATTGGTGCTTTAACGGCAAATGGCGCAAAAGGAGTTGTGGCTAATATACCGAATGTAACTAGTATTCCTCATTTTACTACGGTACCGTTTAGTCCTTTGAGTCCTGCTAATGAAGCATTTGGGCCTCAGATTCCAACCCTTAATGGCGTATTTGGTCAATTAAATCAGGTGTTTGCATTTTTAGAGAGCCAAGGAGTTACTGGTGCTACAGATCGTCAAATAGTTTTTTCAGAAACCGCGGCTAGTGCAGTGGTGGTTAAAGATGAATCGTTAACGGATTTATCTGCACAGATTGCAGCAGTGCTAAGTGCTAGTGATACATTTCCTGTATTTGTACAGTCTTTTGGTTTGCCAGCGCAGGCAGCGCCATTAGTAGCAAATCTATTTGGTACTATATATGGTCAAGCAAGGCAAGCAACTGCTGAAGATTTATTAGTGTTACCTAGTTCTTCAATAATAGGTACAGTAAATACAGATTCGGTTGCATTCTTACAATCGCAAGGTTTGTCAGAAGCTTTGGCTACACAGTTTTCTTTAGAAGGTATAACCATGCCTTTGGCAGATAAATGGGTGTTACTACCTAGTGAACAAGAAGAAATAGCAGTAGCAGTGAGTGCTTTTAATGATATTATAGCGGCAAATGCTAGCCAAGCAGGCTTAGCGCTTGTAGATGTAAATAGTATCTTAAGTGAATTGGCTACTTCAGGTATTGCAACGGGAGACTTCATATTAAAGTCTAACTTGGCTACAGGTGGTGCCTTTTCTTTAGATGGTGTTCATCCAACAGCTAGAGGGTATTCATTTTTAGCGAATGAATTCATGAAAGCTATTGATGTAACATATGGTTCTAACTTCGAAGCTTCGGGTTCTTTGTTAAGCCCTTCAGATTATCCAACAAACTATGCTGCTGGTTTACAGTAGGTATAGCATAAATAATAGTAAAAAAAAGCATCTTTTTAAGGGTGCTTTTTTTATGTTCATAAAAAAGAAAAAAACAATTTCTATTTAAAAGTTAAAAACATATCTTTGCAGCCTGAAAAACACAGGAAGCTAAAACATAGCGGATTGTATTTCTCACACGCTTTAATTCTAAACATAAATACTTAGGTAATGTCTAAAGTTACAGGTAAAGTTTCCCAAATAATCGGGCCGGTTGTTGATGTTGAATTTCAATCAGGTTCTGAACTTCCAAAAATCTATGATTCTCTAGAGATCAAGAAAAAGGATGGTTCTCTTTTAGTATTAGAAGTTCAATCTCACATTGGTGAAAATTCCGTTAGAACTATTTCTATGGATTCTACTGATGGTTTAAGTAGAGGAACCGAAGTTGTTGCTACAGGTAGTGCAATACAAATGCCAGTTGGTGATGATGTATACGGCCGTTTGTTCAACGTAATCGGAGATGCTATTGATGGTCTTGGAGATTTACCTAAAGCAGGTAAAGATGGTCTTCCAATTCACAGAGAAGCTCCAAAATTCGAAGATTTATCAACATCTACTGAAGTACTTTTTACAGGTATCAAAGTAATCGATTTAATTGAGCCTTATGCTAAAGGTGGTAAAATTGGTTTATTCGGTGGTGCAGGTGTAGGTAAAACAGTATTAATCCAAGAGCTTATTAACAACATTGCAAAAGGTCATGGTGGTCTTTCCGTATTTGCTGGGGTAGGGGAGCGTACTCGTGAGGGTAATGATTTACTTCGTGAGATGTTAGAATCAGGGATTATAAAATACGGTGATGATTTCATGCACTCTATGGAAGAAGGTGGATGGGATTTATCTAAAGTAGATAAAAACTTAATGAAAGAATCAAAAGCGACTTTCGTTTTTGGTCAGATGAATGAGCCTCCTGGAGCACGTGCGCGTGTTGCTTTATCTGGTTTGACAATCGCAGAATATTTCCGTGATGGTGCAGGTGAAGGTCAAGGTAAGGATGTTTTATTCTTCGTAGATAATATTTTCCGTTTTACGCAAGCAGGTTCAGAGGTTTCGGCTCTTTTAGGTCGTATGCCTTCTGCGGTAGGGTATCAACCAACTTTGGCAACAGAGATGGGTGCCATGCAAGAGCGTATTACATCAACAAAAAGAGGTTCTATTACATCAGTACAGGCGGTTTACGTTCCTGCAGATGATTTAACAGATCCAGCACCAGCAACTACGTTCGCGCATTTAGATGCAACAACGGTACTTTCTCGTAAAATTGCAGAGTTAGGTATTTACCCAGCGGTAGATCCTTTAGATTCTACATCTAGAATTTTAACTGCAGATATTTTAGGAAAAGATCATTATGAGTGTGCTCAAAATGTAAAAGAGTTATTACAACGTTATAAAGAACTTCAAGATATTATTGCCATCTTAGGGATGGAAGAATTATCTGAAGAAGATAAATTAGCAGTAGGTAGAGCTCGTCGTGTACAACGTTTCTTATCTCAGCCTTTCCATGTAGCAGAACAGTTTACAGGACTTAAAGGGGTGTTGGTAGATATTAAAGAAACTATCAAAGGATTTAATATGATTATGGATGGTGAGTTAGATCACTTACCAGAATCTGCTTTTAACCTTAAAGGTACTATCGAAGAAGCTATTGAAGCTGGTGAGAAAATGCTAGCGGAAGCTTAAATAGAATAAAGTAGCTGGTACTAAGAAATCTTAGTGCTAGCTACAAACTACTTAATACTAAAAAGATGTATTTAGAAATCGTATCACCAGAAGCTACCTTATTTTCAGGAGAAGTTATTTCGGTAACTGTACCAGGAATAAACGGAGAGTTTCAAATGTTAGCGAATCACGCACCTATCGTTTCTTTATTGCAAGAAGGTGTTGTTAAAATTCAAGGTAACAATGTAGTTATTGCGGAGGCTTACAAAACAAAATTTTCTAAGTCGGCTACAGGAGCAATTACTTTAGTAATCTCTAGTGGTACTGTTGAAATGAAAGATAATAAAGTCATCGTTTTAGCAGATTAAGCAAAATTAAATAAATGGTCTTCTTTTATAGGAGAACAATTACACGTATTATAAAAATCCAGTGAAGTTCTCTTCGCTGGATTTTTTTTGTTTTATGGCTGTTTACCTTTATTGGTTCTAATAAGTGTTCTTGCTTTAGTCTTCAAGCTAAGGTGGGGTTAGTGGTTTGTAGCGGTAACTTCATGTGGTTCTATGCTGTATGATGACCTGTTTTCTTTTTTGTCTGTGCGTTAAGATGCTCCTGTGGTTGTATTTCATTTGTTTTTGAGTTGATATGCTTTTTTATAAATGATTTGTTTTTTGTTAGGCCTTTATGTTCCCTTTCTTTTTAAGGTTGATGTTTTGTGGGTTGTTTAGGGCTCTTATGGCTCCTTGCTTTTAATGGGTTATTTTATAGTTTGTAGATCTGCGGTTTTGTAGCTGTGGAGTGATTATGTTTCAAATTAAACATCGATTTTTTTAGCTGATGTCGGTGTATTTGTTTTCGAGTGGTCATTTAGTTATGCTTAAAAATGATGTTTGCTACTTTCTAAGAGGTTTATTTTGTTTCTAAAAAGAACTGTTAGGTAATTTTTGGTCTTTCTGTAGTAGAATTTCATGTAATCTTGAGAGCGAGGGTAAGCTTATCTAGATCTTTTTTGGTTATTTGGGTTATGGCAGTGAGGGTTCTTTCTTAAATAAGAATGCTGATTTCTGTATTTCTTTGCTATAATTTCAAAAATTAATTTGTTGTTAAGTCTTTGTTTCTAGGGTGTTATAAAAACGTCAAAAAAAAGATTGAATTTTTTTTCCAAAAACGCTTGTGGGTTTTAAAAGAGGGTGTATATTTGCAGCCGCTTAGGGAAACAACGATACTTAATTAGGCGGAGAGTAAAAGAGATAAAAAGTTCATTGACATATTGTAAGACAGCGTTTAATTACTGGAAACGGTAATTAAATAAATTGAATTAACATAATAGCTTAAAGAATATAGAGGGCTAGGATTCGGATGATTTATTGGTTGGTTAATAGATGTTATATAATATTTACAAAACAACGATGAAGAGTTTGATCCTGGCTCAGGATGAACGCTAGCGGCAGGCCTAACACATGCAAGTC
>NZ_FNBD01000016.1 GCF_900102165.1 Cellulophaga baltica | reverse complement strand
TGTCGGAAGGCTTTAGAACTTTTTTAACAATACGTCTTTAAGCATCTTATTATCAAGACTCACATCAGCATACATCTGTTTAAGTTTATTGTTCTCTTCTTCAAGTTCTTTTAAACGTTTAAGCTGCTGTTGTTCCATACCGCCGTACTTCTTTCTCCAATAGTAGAAGGTGCTTTTGTCAATTCCTAATTCTCTAGATAAATCACCTACGGATCTTCCTTGTTCATTTTCCTTAAGAGCTTTAATAATCTGGCTCTCGCTAAATTTGCTGTTTTTCATTGTGACAGTTTGAATTTAAAGTTAGTAAATTCGAATTATAAACTGTCCTATTTTTAGGGAAGCCTACACAAGTAGCTTTCATAAGACTATAATTTAGAAAAAAAACAAGAATATAGATCCATTAGTAAGAAAAGAAATCAATCAAATTTAGTGTATTAATTAGCTTTCTAAACCAATTTCACTACCTTTTTGAAGCATGAATTGATAAGCTGCATCATATTCATTTGGAATTTCGCCTTCAAGAATTGCTTCCTTAATTGCCTCTTTTATAATTCCAATTTCTTTAGATGGTTTTAAGTTAAACGTCTCCATTATTTCTTCGCCACTAATTGGTGGCTGAAAATTACGTACATGATCACGTTCTTCTACTTCAACAATTTTTTGTCTTACAAGTTTGAAGTTATTTTGGTAGCGTTTTTGCTTTTTAGGATTTTTGGTAGTGATATCTGCTTCACATAGGGTCATTAAATCCTCAATATTCTCTCCAGCATCAAAAATTAATCTACGTACAGCAGAGTCTGTTGCAAAATCTTCCGATAAGATAATAGGTCTAGAACTCAATAAGACCATTTTTTGAACAAATTTCATTTTATCATTCAAAGGCATGCGTAACCTTTTAAATAACTTATAGACCATCTTGGAGCCTATGAATTCATGGCTATGGAAGGTCCAACCTATTTTTTTATCAAAACGTTTTGTAGGAGCTTTTCCAATATCATGGAGTAGGGCAGCCCAACGTAGCCATACGTTATCTGTGTTTTTGGCAATGTTATCAACCACTTCTAAAGTATGCCAAAAATTATCTTTATGGCGTTGTCCTTCTATCTCTTCAATACCTTGTAAGGCAGTAAGTTCTGGAAGTATATAACCTAGTAATTCTGTTTTATGTAATAATGAAAAGCCTAAAGACGGAGTTTTACTCGCTAGAATTTTATGCAGCTCATCTACAATCCGTTCTTTTGAAATAATTTTTATACGGTCTTTGTGTTCTGTGATTGCATTTAGGGATGCTTCTTCGATTTTAAAATCTAGTTGCGTAGCAAAACGGATGGCGCGCATCATTCTTAATGGATCATCAGAATAGGTAATGCCTGGAGCTAGGGGTGTTCTTATTATTTTATCTGATAAGTCTTGAATACCCTTAAAAGGATCTAGAAGCGTAGCGTAATTTTCTTCATTCAAAGAAATCGCCAAAGCATTGATAGTGAAATCTCTTCTTTTTTGATCGTCTTCTAGAGTACCGTCTTCTACGACCGGTTTTCTACTATCCTCATGGTAGCTTTCCTTACGTGCCCCAACAAATTCTAATTCAAGATCGCCATGTTTAATCATGGCCGTACCAAAATTTTTGAAAACAGAAACTTCTGGTTTTCCTTTTAGCTTACTAGCTACTTTTTTAGCAAGTGCTATACCACTGCCAATGGCAACGATATCAATATCTTTAGCCGTACCTCTTTCTAGAAGGTAGTCACGTACAAAACCTCCAATAACATAACAGTCTAGGTTTAGCTCTTTTGCTGCATTAGAAATTACTTTAAATACTGGATTAGTTAGGGCCTGCTCGTGATTTGTCTGCGTCATGCTATTCTCGGATAATTTTTACAACTCCATCATTTCCGAGTTTAATAATAGAGGAAGGTGTTTCTGAATTTTTATCTTGGTGCAAATTTACCACATAGTCTACACCTTTTAAAATTGCACCGCTAATTTCTTTAAAAGTTTGCGGTGTTGGTTCTCCTGCAATATTTGCCGAGGTAGAAACAATGGGTTTTTTAAATTTGTTAATCAGGTATTGGCAAAACTTATCTGAAGCGATACGAATAGCTAAGGTGTTATCTTCTGCAACTAAGTTTTTAGCAACCCCTTTAGGAGCGTCATACACAATGGTAGTAGGTTTTGTAGCTAAATCTATGATGTCATAAGCTACCTCTGGTACTGCGCTTACATGCTTTTCTAACATAAAATCATTAGCGACTAAACAAATCATTGTTTTAGTGTTCGCCCGCTTTTTTAGCGCATATATTTTAGCAACGGCTTCCTCATTAGTAGCATCACAACCAATACCCCATACTGTATCTGTAGGGTACAGAATTAGCCCACCTTTAGAAAGAATTTCGATACATTTATTTATTTCTTCCTGCATGATAAAATTTTTAGGGCTCAAAAATAACCTTTTAATAACGATTAAAATAAATCTTTTTCCAGATGTTTTAGTGCAAATGAGATAATAATAGGGCTCTAAAAGCTGTTATAGCAATGTTTTTTTGATGTAATTTGTAGTAGAAATGCAATTACAGCTATTTTAAAAGTGTACTATGAAGGAGAAATTGTCTGTTTTTATTATTACGTACAATGAGGAGCGAATTATAGATAAATGTCTGAATAAGCTTTCTTGGGCCGATGAAATTATTGTGGTAGACTCAGGAAGCACAGATGCCACTATAGAAATCTGTAAAAAATATCAGGTAAAATTATTTCATAAAGATTTTGAAGGTTTTGGCACCCAAAAGCAATTTGCTTTGGAGCAAACGACCCATAATTGGGTGCTTAGCATAGATGCTGATGAAATTTTAACGGACGAATTAATAGCCGAAATACAAGATGTGCTTGCTTCTGGCACCGCTAACAATGGATATTATTTAAAAAGGAAGCACGTTTTTTTAGGTAAAGTTTTTGAATACGGTCCTGAGAGTAAGGAGTATATCTTGCGTTTCTTTAAAAAGAATATGGGTAATTTTGACGGTAAAAAAGTACATGAAAATGTTGTTTTAGAAGGACCGTCAGATAAGTTGAAAAATGATTTTCTCCATTTTACAACCCGTTCATTAGACAATTATATAGAAAAGCTGTCGAATTACGCTTCTATCTTCTCAGAAGGAAAATACCTTAAAAATAAGCAGTATGGAATAGGGTATATTTTTATAAAAGTAAAATTTGAATTTTTTAAAAAATACTTCCTAGAGCTTAATTTCTTAAATGGTCAAGAAGGATTCTATTGGTCTTATTTAGCAGCGTATTATATGGGGATTAAATATATGAAAACCAATGAACAATATAAGCAGGTAAAGAAACAGTTGATGTTTTAAGGCTGATTCTCTTTGCGTAATCTTTTGAGTTCACTATACCTATTATAGATTCCCAAGCCCATTAAGTAGCTTAAGACAAGTCCCTTTTTTCCGTCTAAAAAGCCTAAGCCAATTACATAGTGTTTAAAAAAACGAAACGCTGGTTTTACAATAAAGTGAAATGCCGTAGGTTTTTTGTTTTTAGCCAATAATTCGTTGGCTTGCATGCTGGTATATTTTAATCGCTTGTTTTTAAACTCCTCGAAGTTGTTATAGGAATAATGGATAAGCTTATTTTTTAACACCTTAGATTCTCCGTCTACCAACAGTGTTTCGTGTACCGTTTTTGTAGTATCAAATTTCACTTTAGATTTCTGAAACAACCTGTAATTTTTATCAGATTGCGTTCCAGTAAAACGTATCCGTTGTTTTTCGAACATAAATATTCTCAAAAAATAATAAGCAGCTGCTTTCTTTTGATCAGAATTTACAGTTTTTAGCACTTCATTTTTCAAGGCATCTGTTAGCCGCTCATCAGCATCAATAAATAAAACCCAATTGTGCGTAGCTTGTGCTAAGGCATACGCTTTCTGATCTGTAAAATCTTTAAAAGGTCTTTGAATTAAATGAATGTTGTTAAAAGCCTTTAGCTTTTCAATGGTTGTATCCGTACTAAAAGAATCTACAACAATGATCTCGTCTGCAAATTGTAAGTTCTCTAAAACACCGTTGATATGTTCTTCTTCATTATAGGTAATGACAAGCGCCGAAATTTTATTTTTTTTAGGCCCTGTAAATATGTCTTTCGTTGGTGTTCCAAAGATTTTATGTATTTTCTTCTTTCTTAAAAACGATAACTTCCTTTCGTTTGGCACACCATTCTTTGCAATATACTCTTGGGTAGTTTGCACCATTCGCGCTGCAGATTTTCCATCTTTATACGGGTGGTACTGTTCATTCAACGTTTTTCTTTGAGGAGCATACGTATCATGCTCTAGCGTAGCTTTAACCTTGCCAACTAACCCTTCATAAGATTTAATATCTAGCCACTGTATATTTTTAGAGATATTTTTAAAAGTAATTACTGGTTTATCTAACAATAAAAACTCATAAATAACAGAAGAAGTATCACTGATCATTAGATCTGCCAGCAATAGCGATTCGGTAATATTCTTGTCTTCTTTAAAAAGAATATTAGGGATTTCTTCGGATAGTTTTTTATACGCTGCTATCCATTTTTGATCCATTAAATCATGAAATTTAAGCAGCAGGAGATAGCCTGTACTTAGGGCTAATTCTCTAATTTGATCTAGTAAATAAGGTGCAGAAGTTAGGCTAGGAGAGAAGGTAGGGGCATACAAAATAATTTTATCTGTTTGATAGTCCTTTAAAAGTGCCTCTTTTTCTTTCTGATATTCTTGAACAGCTGTATGGTAAATATCTAATTTAGGCCATCCCGTTTCTACAACGTCAAAATCTTGATGTTGCGCTTTAAATCTATTAAACTTTTCTGTAAAATAGGGTCCTTGTGTAAGGTACAAATCAAAATAATGGCGGATTCTAAAGTGCCCTTTTTTTTCACCTGCCAAGCCATGAAATATTTGCACTTTTACGCCTCGTAGATAATACGGGACTTCATTACCAGGAGCAAATATAGCATCACTTTCAAACAATTGAAGGTCTAAAATACTCGTCGTAAAATTTTCTTTTTTGAAAGGGAATGTATCTAATAACTTCGGTGCTATAAACCAGATATACTCATGATTTTCCTTTTGCAATACATCTCTAATGGGAGCTAAAATCCCAAAAGCATAGGCATTCTGACAAAAAAGAATAGTGTTCATTATTCTAGTAGCTTATTGGCGTTATCTAAATCTTCTTGAAAATCTACTTCCATACAATTGAATTGTGAAATATCAACAGCACATACTTCTAGACCATCTTTTTCAATGGCAATTTCAATGCCGCGTTCAAAATAGTCATTGGCATCGCATTCTTCTAGTCTAGCAATAAAGCTATTAATATCTTTGGAAGCAATATAATTAATACCAACCGCTTCTCCTAGTCCGCCTTTTACCGTTTTTGATAGTTCTTTAATAAATCCATTTTCCAGGGTGTATTTAACTTCTTCATCGGCCACTTTACTGGTGTTTACAGCAACAAAAGACTGTTTCTTTTTGATAAATGGATTTAAGACGTCAAATAGTTTTTCATCGAAAACAACATCGCCGTTCATCCAAAGAACAGATTTATCCTTAAATTTTCTTAAAGCTCTTAATAAGCTTTTAGAGGTATTTGTAGTATCAAAAAGAGGATTGTAGATATAGCTTACCTCAGGAAAACGTTCCATGATTAAGTCTTTTTTAAAACCTACTACTACATTTATGTCTTCTACAGAATAGTAAGAATTTATATTATCTACCTGCATTTGCATGATACTTTTTCCATTCACCAAAGGCGTTAAAGGTTTAGGAAATGGATTTCCCAATCTTGACCCCATTCCGGCAGCTAGTATCACTATTTTCATAATCAAAGTATATTTTAAACTTGTAAAATAGTTACAAGAACAATCGTTTTTATAGGTTGGCAAACCTAAAAAAAAATGGCCTGTATAAATAATATTTTAAGGTATTTATGTGAAAACGATTTCAAAAAAAAATCTCCCATAGGCTATTAAAACCATGGGAGATTATTCTTAAAATAGTCGTTTGTAGCCTTATACGGCTACATCATATTCTCTAAGGGCATCATTTAGAGACGTTTTTTTGTTGGTACTTTCTTTACGCGTACCTATAATTAATGCACAAGGAACATTGTATTCTCCTGCAGGGAATTTTTTAGTATAGCTTCCCGGTATAACTACAGATCTTGCAGGAACTAAACCTTTGCGTTCTATAGGGGTATCTCCAGTAACATCTATAATTTTGGTAGATGCTGTAAGCACAACATTTGCACCTAAAACTGCTTCTTTCTCTACACGTACACCTTCTACAACAATACATCTAGAACCAACAAATACATTGTCTTCTATGATGACAGGAGAGGCTTGTAATGGTTCTAAAACACCACCAATACCAACACCACCGCTAAGGTGAACGTTTTTGCCTATTTGAGCACAACTACCAACGGTAGCCCAAGTATCTACCATAGTGCCTTCATCTACATAAGCACCTATATTTACATAACTAGGCATTAAAATAGTTCCAGCAGAAATATAAGCTCCGTGTCTTGCTGTTGCTCCTGGTACCACACGTATTCCTTTTTCTTTATATCCTTTTTTCAAAGGCATTTTATCGTGATATTCAAAAATACCCGCTTCAAGAGTTTCCATTTTTTGAATTGGGAAATAAAGTACTACGGCTTTTTTAACCCACTCATTTATTTGCCATCCGTCTGTTGTAGGTTCTGCACAACGCAATTTTCCGTCATCTAATAAGTCTATTACTGAGCGTATTGCAGTTTGTGTCTTCTCTTCTTTCAATAAATCTCGGTTGTCCCAAGCTTTTTCTATTTGCTCTCTTAATTCAGTCATTTTACGCTAAAATTTTCTCAAATATAAGTCCTACGCGCTAATTATTCGCGGGAATTTATAGTTATAACAATTTATCCTTTATTTTTGCAAAAAATATAATTTAGATGGCACGGATTGTTGCACTTGATTTTGGTAAAGTTAGAACAGGAATTGCTGTTACCGATGAGTTACAACTTATTGCATCAGGATTAACTACGGTAGCCACTAAGGAATTGATTGAATTTTTAAAAAACTATATTGCAACAGAAAGTGTTGAACTTATTGTAGTTGGTGAGCCTAAACAAATGAATAATCAGGTATCAGAATCTGAGGCATTGATACTTCCATTTCTAGAGAAATTGAAAGTAAGTTTTCCAATGATGAGAATAGAACGCCAAGATGAGCGTTTTACTTCTAAAATGGCTTTTCAAACGATGATTGATAGTGGCCTGAAAAAGAAACAAAGAAGAGATAAGGCTCTGGTTGATGAGATTAGTGCTACCATTATTTTACAAGCATATTTAAATAGAATTTAATACAATGATATTACCCATTACAGCGTACGGAGATCCAGTTTTACGAAAAGTAGGAACTGATATTACAAAAGATTATCCTAAACTTGAGACCTTAGTAGAAAATATGTGGGAAACCATGTATAATGCAAGTGGCGTTGGTTTGGCTGCACCACAAATTGGTTTGCCTATTCGCTTATTTGTTATTGATACCACTCCATTCTCTGAGGATGAAGATTTAGCTCCGGAAGATCAGAAAGCATTAAATGGTTTTAAAAAGGTTTTTGTCAATGCCAAGATAGAGGAGGAGACGGGAGAAGAGTGGACTTTTAATGAGGGTTGTTTAAGTATTCCGGATATCCGTGAAGATGTGAATAGAAAAGAAACCATTAAAATCACTTATTTAGATGAGAATTTTAATGAGAAAAGTGAAACCTATGGTGGTTTGTTGGCAAGAGTAATTCAACATGAATACGATCATATTGAAGGAATTTTGTTTACAGACAAGCTTTCAAGTCTTAAAAAACGTTTGATAAAAGGTAAATTAAGTAATATTTCTAAAGGAAAAATTAATGCAGATTACCGCATGCGTTTCCCTGATATGAAAAAAGGAAGATAATCTAGTTTTTTTATTACCGTAAAAGTTTAATATTTGTCCAGAAATTAAAATAATACATGAGTTTAGATAAAATTTTATCCATAGGGGGAAAACCAGGTTTGTTTAAATTATTAACACAAACTAGAGCTGGTTTTGTAGCAGAATCGTTATTAGATGGTAAAAAAATTACGGTAGGTTTTAAGAACAACGTAAGTGTTCTTTCTGAAATTGCTATTTATACACTAGATGCAGAAATTCCGCTTCGCGAAGTGTTTAAGAAAATTCAAGAAAAAGAGAATGGAGAAAAAACTCCAGTTTCTCATAAAGATGATAAGTTAAAATTGGAGGAGTACTTTTTTGAGATACTTCCTAATTATGACGAAGATAGAGTATATGCTAGCGACATTAAGAAAGTAATTCAGTGGTATAATATGCTCCAAGAGCAAGGAATTACGGATTTTGAAGCTAAAGAAGAAGTAAAAGAAGCAGCAAAGGAAGAAGGAGGAGAGTAAATCTATCCACTTTAAAACCAGTTGTTTGAAAAGGCAACGAATATGAAAATTCATATTCGTTGCCTTTTTTTGTTAAAATCTGTCTATTTCAAATTCCTTTATCTACAGTTTATTGCTATTCGTCTATGGTTTTATCGTAGTGGCGGCTTTATTCCTGATGTTATCACACAAAAAGAGGAGTTTTGAGACCTAATAATGATTTATTACAAATCAAAAACAAGATAGTATGGCAGCAGTAGAAGGAGAATTCGATAGAGATCTTCGAGGTGCTTTTTTTAATATGGCCTATTCGCCATTTGTTATTTTAAATAAGGATCTAAATTTTGTAGATATTAATCAAGCAGCTCTAACGGCTATCAAAATTAAGAGAGAAGATTTTATAGGAAGAAATTTATTAGATTTTTTTCCGTATTTAAAAGAGAATGAAAGATATCAGTTATATAAGGATGTTTTAGTAACAGGTAAGCCTGTCGGTTTTGATGAAGTTTCTTTTCATACCGATGCCGGAGTACTTAAATTCATGATAAAAGCCTTCAAGATTGGTGATTATTTAGGCATGAGTACGTTAAATGTTACGAATTTAACGAACACTATAGATCAACTAAAAACAACAAAAGTAAACTTACAGACTGTAAACGATAATCTTAAGCGCAAAAATCAAGAGTTAGAAGAGTTTTCTTATGTAGCGGCACATGATTTAAGATCGCCCCTTACTAATATTCATAGCTTATTAGATATGTTACAGAATGAGAATGCTATTTCTGAAGCAGGTATGCCGGTATTTGATAAAGTACAGCAGGTAGCCAAACAAATGTGCGATAAACTTAGGGCTTTAAATTCTGTAATTGCTTTGAAAACGAAATCGGATGATAAAAAAGAACTTCTAAGTTTTTCTAAAATTATTGAAAAAATAAAAGTTAATCACGCTGAGGAAATAGTACAGAGTAGGACTATAATTAAAGAAGATTTTGCCCGTGCGCCTAACATAGATTATAATGTAATTCAGTTAGAAAGCATTTTGCAAAACTTAGTCTCTAATGCGATAAAATTTAGAAACCCAAACAGGAAACCTGTTATTCTTATTAAAACAGCCTTAGTTAAAGAGCGGTTGGTTTTATCGGTTAAAGACAACGGATTAGGGTTTGAGCCGGCTACTGATCCCAATAAAATCTTTGGATTGTTTAAAAGAATGCACACCCATGTAGATGGACTTGGAGTAGGACTTTATGTTACGAATTCTATTATTACAAATAATGGGGGTGCTATTCGTGCTACAAGTGATATAAATAAAGGAACTGAATTTAAAATTACATTTTAATGGAAAATCAAACTAGTAGCGTTTTCAAAATACTGTTGGTGGAAGATGATGAAATTACCAATTACATAACCACCACAAAATTAAAAAATATAGGCTTTGAAAATGTTGACGCTGTATTAAACGGGGAGTTGGCACTAGAATATTTAGCGAAGGAACAACCTAATCTAATATTTTTGGACGTTAACATGCCTGTCATGGACGGCTTTGAGTTTTTAGACTCAGAGGAAGTCAAAAATCAATACTCAGGCATACCCATTGTCTTATTAACATCTTCTAGTAGGCCAAAAGACAAAGAAATGGCTTCTAGGTATAGCAATGTCATAGAGTACTTAGAAAAGCCCTTGAATTATGAGAAAATGAAAAAAATTCTATTAGCCATTAATAAGTAGATGGTCTTAGAAATATTTAGTCAAAAAGAATACAAACAGGCGTAGGAGCTTCAATTTCTGAAACAAATGTTAATAGTCCTGTTTGCGCATTTCTTTTAAAAGAAATTAGATTGTTGGTGTCTTGATTGGCTACAATTAAATAAGTGTCTTCTGGCGTTAATGAAAAATTCCTTGGATTCTCTCCACGGCAAGATTCATAACCAACTAAGCTTAAGTCACCACTATCTTCATGTATACTAAAAATGGCAATACTATTATGACCTCGGTTTGAAGCGTATAGGAATTTACCGTCTGCAGAAATATGGATGTCGGCACTTTTAGTTGCCTCTTTAAAATCCTCAGGAATAGAAGAGATGGTTTGCTTTTTTTCATAAGTACCGTCCGCTAATCTAGAAACGCTAGTGATGGTATTATCTAATTCATTTAAAACATATAGGATTTTTTTAGTAGGATGTTGTACCAAATGTCTTGGTCCTGCACCTTCTGCCATAGGCAATCTAAAAGGAGCTACGGAATCTAGTGTATTCCTAGTGGTATTGATACTTGAAAACCAAAGCTCATTCGTTCCTAAATCTACTGCGATAACAATGTTTTCATCAAACCAAGCAGAATGCGCGTGCGGTCCTTTTTGCCTTGCTGTAGTTCCTTGGCCACTATGTTGTTGCGTATCTAATAAATCAGTCAATTTTCCGGCAGAATCTATTTGTAATAAGCCCACAGAGCCACTACTGTAATTTGCCGCTAAAACGTATCCTTTATCGTTAATAGCAACATGACAAGGATGTGCACCACCTGATGAACTCATGTTCTTGAAAAGTAAAGTATCTTTCTCAATTTGATAAGAACTTACAAAGCCGGTGTTTTTTTCGGCTACTTCATTTACGGTTAAAAGAAATTTTTTGTCTGGGCTCAAGGCTAAAAACGACGGATTATTTGTTGTAGCCGCCAAGCCTATTTTAGCTAATTTTCCATCGGCCGAAAGGCTATATTTATAAATGCCCTTACTTTCTTTATCCGTATAGGTGCCTACATAAAAAGTAGCATCTTGTGCCGTTTCTTGTGCCACTTCTGGTGTGTTTTGAGTAGGTTTGGTTTCTGTTTTACAACTTGTAAGCATAATTACTACTAAAAAAAAGATAGAATACTTCATTGAGTGGGTTTGTGGTGGTACTATTAATTAGTTTTTAAGTATGGTTTCTGATACGTCTTTCTTCCAATCAATCAAAGTAGACGGGTAGTAGTTTACATTCATCCTGTTTAGATAAGGAGTTTGATTGGCTAAGCGTGTTTTAAAATCGTCCCAATTTCTATTTTCGTCCGTGGTCCAACCTAGTTCTGCATAGCCAATAATTCTAGGAAATGCTAAATATTCTAGCTCAGCTATTGTGGAAATTGTTTCAGACCACAGTGGTGCCTCTACACCTAAGATATCCTCCTTTTTTAGATTTTCAATATATGTTGTAGGAGACCAGTTGTAAGCCGTGTCAACAGGAATGAGTGCTGCCCAATCCAAGCCATGAATAGAGGTGTCATCATATTTCATATCCAGATAAGCTCTCGTAGCAGGTGACATAATTATTTTTGATCCTCTTGCAGCTGCTTTAGTTGCATTTTTCTTGGTGTTCCAATGTTGTGCAATACTGGTGCTATCTACATCCGCTTGCATAATTTCATCCCAGCCAATCATTTGCTTACCATGTTTTTGAACAATTTTTTCTACACGATTTACAAAAAGAATATAATCTTTCTTTTTAGTTACATGACTTTCATCTCCACCAATATGAAAATAAGGTCCTGGACTAAGTGCTGCTATTTCACGTACAACATCATCAATAAAAGCATAAACGGTATCCTTGTGCGCATCAAACGTACTAAAACCTACATGCGTACCTGTATATGGCTTTAACGTTTTGCCATTTCCGTTAAGAATTGGATATGCAACAGAAGCAGCATTGGTATGTCCTGGCATATCTACTTCAGGAATAATCGTCATATGATGTTTAGAAGCATAGCTTACAATTTCACTATACGCTTCTTGCGTATAAAAACCACCTTCGCCACCGCCAACTTCTGTAGCACCAGAAACAGCAGTCAGTTTTGGCCATGATTTTATTTCAATACGCCATCCTTGATCATCCGTAAGGTGTAAGTGTAGTTTGTTGATTTTATAATAAGCTAATACGTCTATGTATTTCTTTACATCGGTAACGCTAAAAAAATGCCTTGTAACATCTAGCATGGCACCTCGATATTCAAAATTAGGACTATCAATAATTTTGCCTGTTGGAATAAGCCACATAGGATGATCTGTGATGCTATCGTTACTTTTCTCTGGGATTATCTGTCGTAAGGTCTGCACACCTCTAAAAGCGCCCTCAGCAGTCTTAGAATTGATGATAATAGAATCTTTTGAAATGTATAATTGATAAGATTCTTTTGTTTCTAGTTCTAGACTGTCCGTTTGATTGATGTAAATAATGCGATCTACCTGTTCTAAATCAGTAGTATTTACAGGAACTTTCAATGATGTTAAGGTTTCAATTTTCTCTGATAAAAAAGTACCTACTTCGGTAAATCCATTAAATGCTTGAGAAGTGTAAATCACGGTGTTCTGATCTAAGCCAAAGGCAGAATTTGTCGCAATAACTTTAGAAGGCTTCGGAATAATATTTTCTGCGGATAAATTTGTTTCAGGAAATACAAGTACAACTTTCTTCTTTTTCTCTGCACAGGATAGGGATACAATCGCTAAAGCGAATAAAGCTATTTTTAAGGCAAAAATCTTTTTTTTCATAAATAAAAAACTAGCGTATTAGTCAATATAATCTTTAATAACAGAATGCCAGAGTTGATATCCTTTTTCATTCATGTGAAGGCCATCACTGATAAAAAGATCTTTTTTTAATTGCTTTCTCTCTAGCATGATGTCCCATACGTTTGCAAATTCTAAGTTGTCATTTTCTTCACAAAAACGTTTCAATTTTCTGTTTAATCGCTTATATTTTCCTTTGTATTTCCATCTAGAAATACTTGGTTTAGGCGATATAATAACCACTTTGGTTGTACTGTCATTTACTTTTATAGTCTCAATTAATTCTGAAAATGTTGTCAGAATTTCTTTTGATTTTTTTTTAGATGATATGTCATTATCTCCTTCGTAGATAAAGACTTTTTTAGGACGATACGTAAAAATAAGCTCCTTGGTATAGCCTAATAAATCAATAGTTTGAGACCCACCAAAACCAGTATTTAGTACTTGATGGTTCGGAAAATCTTGATCTAAAGTTTTCCACATACGTACACTAGAACTGCCTGTAAAGACAATGGTTTCTCTAGAAGAATCCCATAGCGAATCATATTTTTTAGAGATGGCTGTTACTTCATCTTTAAAATAAGCGTTGGGTTGCGCCATGCAAAATAGGGGAACTAAAAATAATACTAAAAATTTCACTTTAAATGCTTTAAGCTTCTAAGATAGCTTTTATCTGTGAAACCTTCAATTTAAAATATATTACAAGTAATAACTTTTGTAATTCAAGCGCAGCGAAATCATCCTGTAAAAATTCTTTTTTTTAGTGTTACTATTCTATATATTTGGCATCAAATTAATCGGGATGTAGCGCAGTCCGGTAGCGTACACGGCTGGGGGCCGTGTGGTCGCAGGTTCAAATCCTGTCATCCCGACTGAATAAGAAAATGAATCGTGTTGCGGTTCATTTTTTGTTTCCAAGAGCATCACGAACAATGTTCGTGTAAGCGTTTGGACACAAAAAATGAAAAGGCGCTAGCCTTCATTTTGGTATTTGCACAGAGGGTTTATTAGGATTCTGTAAATCCAGATTTTGTTCGTGTAAGCGTTTGGAGACAAAAAATGAGAAGGCGCTAGCCTTCATTTTGGTATTTGCACAGAGGGTTTATTAGGATTCTGTAAATCCAGATTTTGTTCGTGTAAGCGTTTGGACACAAAAAATGAGAAGGCGCTAGCCTCCATTTTGATATTTGCAATGAGGGTTTATTCGGATTCTGTAAATCCAGATTTTGTTCTGTAAGCGTTTGGACACAAAAAATGAGAAGGCGCTAGCCTTCATTTTGATATTTGCAATGAGTGTTTATTCGGATTCTGTAAATCCAGATTTTGTTCGTGTAAGCGTTTGGAAGCAAAAAATGAGAAGGCGCTAGCCTTTATTTTTATATTTTCAATGTGTGTTTATTAGGATTCTATAAATCCTATTATTGAGGTGAAGGGGTGAGATGATTGGATTTTTGCTAGTTATTATTCATATGTTTCTTCTATGGCTTAAAATACAATACCTACAACAGAGTATAGGTGTTTTTAAAATTAAAAACCGCTATAGGCAAGTGTTCTTACTTGCTTATAGCGATTTAGTTTTTGAATACGGAAGTTGCTTCTAAAGCGCTCCTTTGTAATTTTAAAAGAAACAGATTTATTGATTACAATCCCAATCAGGTCTGTACTGCGCATCATTTAATTCAGCAATATCTTTATTAGCGCCAGTTTGGATGGTGATATCTTTCGTATCGTAAAATAAAATGTAGTCTATATTGGCATTTTTTGAACGCCCAGACATGGTGAATGTATATTCTTCACCTTCTATCAAATTGTATAGAATTGCCGATTTGTTATGGGCTGCTCCGCCATCACCAGAATAAACTCCACCCCATTGATCAACACCTCTACCAAAAAATTTCAAGTCAGTTTCTAAGTCTTCCGTGGTATATTTATCAGTAGCCGTAGTAAAATTACCTGCCATTCTTATATAAACGTCATTAGATTTATCTTCCTCTGCACCCTCTAAACGCTGGTATAGACGCATAACTAATTTATATGCTCCAGTAGACGGAGCTGTAAATACATATTCTAAAGGAGACGTTGCAGGACCACTACCTTGATTGTTACCTGTAAATTCTAAATGCGTTTCATTTATAGGACCAAGACTTTCTTTATCCAAATAGCCCGCGTCACCTTTGCTTATTAATTCCCATTGGTCTAAGGGCGATTCTGTTGCTTCTGCTTCAAAAACCACATAGTTTGTTCCAAATGTCTTTAGACAGTCTAAGACCTCTTCAGGATCTGTTGGTTCGGGATCTGGATCAGGTGTTTCTGGATCGGGTGTCTCTGGGCTAACTTCCTCATCAGTAGGATCGTCAGTTGCGTTTTCATCAACTTCTTCTGTTTCAGGATCTACAGAAGTATCTCCATCAGAGGAGCAAGAACTTAAGTTGAATAAAAGACATACAACTAATGCACTTAAATAATATTTTTTTTTCATAATTAGGATAATAATTTAGATGGTTATTGTTAGAAATTAACGATTAAAGAAGGTTAAAATTGTATTTGAATTTTGACCCATTACAACAGCTTAATTCTTTTAATTTCTATGATCACTATGGTAGTATGAGCTGTTATTAATTAATAAGATCTTTTGAAAAAGCATACTGAATGCATGACCTGTAGGGTATTCCTTATGATTTTTTATATCTAGATAAGTGGAGCTGCTTTAAGGCTTTAAAATAGTTTGTGAAGTACTATAACTTACAGGATTTCTTTTGGAATTAATTTTCTGGTCCAAGTTTTTAATCGTTTATACTTATTTACTTCAGAATCTGGATTGAAATCTAACGTGGTCTCCCATGAATTTTCAGGTTTAAACTCTTCTTCCATTCCGCTTAAAACACCCTTTGAAATTTTTTCAGAAGTAACAATAACCACACATTCAGTATTTAAATTAGCACTTCTGGGGTCTAGATTAAAGGTGCCAATGACTGTTGTTTTATGGTCTACAACCATAGATTTTGCATGCAACCCAAAAATAGGAGTGTAGTCTAGTTTTTCTTGTAACTCTCCTGTCATAATTTTTTTACGTTCTGCAGCATCAGGTCTAAATTCAAAGATTCTTACACCTGTTTGTAATAATTTTTTTCTATCTGTTTGATAACTACTGAAAGCTTCTACGTTATCTGTTGAAGCTAAGCTATTCGTTAAGATTCTAATTTTTACACCGCGGTCTACGGCATCTTTAAATAAATTTTGCGCTAATTTTGTTGTTATTAAATATGGGGTTTGAATGTCTATAGATGATTTCGCATTTTTAACTAGGTTAATTAAGGCACTAGTAGAAATTCCGCCACCTCCTAAACCACTTTCTCCATCATTTTTTCCGGGAGCATCAGAAATAAACTGTACATCATCTAACCAAACTAAATCTCCTGATGCATTAATTTTTTTAAATGTTGTAGGTAAGGCAGCAATACGCTTTCTAACTTGTGGCCAAAAATTATAAGGATTACAGGCATATTCATGAAGTTTGTCAAATCTTTCTTCTGATGTTATATTTTCAGGTAGCTCTTCAATAACTTCTGAAACCTCTTTTGTTAAGGTGCTATTCCAAAATTGGTCAAAAGAAGTATTTACAGTTTTAGCTATTTTTCCTAATAATAGAATATCCCTATCTCTAAAATTATACTCATGGTCATAATCAAAATACTCATCGGCAATATTCCTGCCTCCAGTAATGACCACTTTACCATCTACTATGAACGTTTTGTTGTGCATACGTTGATTGGCAGTTCTAAAATCTGTTGTAAATTTTTGTATTTTTTTAAAAATGTTTTTTCCTAGATTAACTCCTGGGTTATAAATTTTGACTTCAATATTTTTGTGAGAGGCAAAGGTTAAAATATCCTGAATGTCTGCATTTACCATAATGTCATCTACAATAATTCTTACTTTAACCCCGCGATCTGCTGCTCTAATCAAATAATCACAAGCAATTAAACCTACAATATCGGTAGAAAAAATAAAATATTGAATGTCTATGGTCTTTTCTGCATATTCGCTAAGCCACGCTCTGGCCACCATAGAACCACTGCCGTCTTCTAAAACATATACACCGGTTTTCGTAGCCATCAATTCTTTTACGCTGGCTAATTCCTTGCTTAATGTTATACTGTCGTTTTTATGAATGTTAGCACAGAAATCTGTTGGTGGAGTTATCTTCTGTTCTTCATTACAAGAAGCTAGTATTAATAAAAAAAGAACAAAGGCGTATTTATAGTTAAGAATCAAATTCATGGCGCTTATCATCGGTTGTTGTTAATGGTTTAATTGATAAACGCATTTATAGTCTTTAGCGTGTATAGGGAACCCAATCTATCATAAGAAAGATAGGGTTAACAAGCATATATTTTTCAGGAAACAATCAAACTAGAAGTTACCACAACAGATTGATGAAGCGTTTTGTGTACAGGACATTTATCTGCAATCTCAAGAAGGCGTTTTTTTTGAGCCTCATCCAAATCACCTATTAGTTCTATGTTTTTTGTAATATGATCAATTTTTGATTTTTTCTCATCACATTCCATACAATCTTTTATATAATCTTTGCCATGGGTAAGGTGTACAATAACTTCTTTTAAATCCCATTTCTTTAGATTGGCATATAATCGTAAGGTCATTGCTGTACAAGCGCCTAAAGAAGAAAGCAAAAGGTCATAAGGGGCTGGTCCAAAATTATTGCCACCTACGCTTTCCGGTTCATCTGCAATTAAAGGGTGTCCTGCAGCTAAAATAGAGGTCGTAAGACTTTCGTTTCCAATTTGTACAACAACTTGTTTTGAGGTTGTAAGCTTCTTTTTATCCTCTTTTTTAATATATCTCGATGCCCATTGTGCAATTAAATTACCAACGTAGGCAGAATCTTCTTTATGTGATAGCAAATGATCTGCACCATCTAAGGAAACAAAGCTTTTAGGGTGCATGGCTTCAGCATAGATCTCGGCAGCATTTTTTATGCCTACAGTCGTATCTTGTGGAGAATGTAGGATCAAAAGTGGTTTTCGTAATGATTTTACAATAGCACTCATATTTTTGCTCGATAGATCTTCAATAAATTGTTTTGCAATAGCGAAAGGTCTTCCTCCAATAGTTACCATTGCTTTTCCATTAGCTTCAATCTCTTCCAAGCCATTTTTAAAAAGATGTTGCACATGTTGGGGAGATGATGGGGCACCGATTGTGGCTACAGCATCAACAGAACTTATTTTTCTAGCAGCGTATATTGCCGCGGCACCCCCTAAAGAATGGCCTATGATTAATTTAGGAGCTTCTAATTCAAGCGCCATATAATTAGCGACATCTTCTAGATCTTGAATGTTAGAAGAGAAATTTGTGTCTGAAAAATCACCTTCGCTTTGTCCAAGTCCGGTAAAATCAAAACGTATAACACCAAAACCCTGAAGCGTTAGTGCTCTTGATATATTTCTGACAGGAGTTAAATTTTTATTACATGTAAAGCAATGCGCAAATAGGGCATAAGCAATAGGATGTTGGTTGGCAGGTACTTCTAGTTTACCGGAAATTAGAACTCCTTTTGAGTTTTTGAAGGATATTGTTTTATTTTTCATGTTCGGTATTCGTTTTAATAACCTTTAGTATTTGTGGTATACAAGTACAGGCAAGTAGGTAATTTAGCAAACAAAAAGAAGATAGGTCTTTTAATAAGTGGGCACCGGTATGCAAGTTTTTAGGTGTATGAGCGGTTTCTACAAGTTGTCTATAGATTTGAGTATGAAGTCATGATTACAACTTTCTCAATGTAACCCTTCTGTTTTTAGCCTTACCTTCTTCCGTAGCATTGTCTTCTACAGGTTTTGTTTGTCCAAAACCTTCACTTTTTAATCGTGCTTCATCAATATCTTCATCTGTAAGCGCCATAAGAACCGCTCTAGCTCTATTTTTTGATAATTTCAAATTAGCAACTTCATCCCCTGTATTGTCTGTATGTCCCTCGATTTTAATTTTTAAATCGGGACTCGCTTTCATCATTTTTGCAATTTCATTAATTATATCATAGGAATCTGCTTTAATTCTAGATTTACCCTTGTCAAAATTTATATGCAGCGTAGCAAAGCCTTTAGCGTTGATATCTTCTAACATGGTTTCAGCTGTAATTTTCTCAATAGTTTGCTCAAAATCTTTATATGCTACAACACCTATAGTTCTTGATTTTGAAGAAATTTGAAAGCCTAATTTTTGTTGAGCTGTTTGTAAAACATATAGGCTAATTGGGCCGTTTACAACATCTCCTGCGTAAAACTCATGCATGTGTTTATAAATAGCATTTGGGTTATCTCCCCATTTTTGAGTTTGTTCGTAAGGAATCTGTCCTTCAAAAAGTAAGATCGCCCCTATAGATTTAAATATTCAGATACGCTTTTGTCAAATAAATATTGTTCCCATTCTTTATCGCCTTCCATAGCAATACTCATTCGTTCCACTTTTCCATCAAGAACAAAGAACTGCCTTCCGTCAAAAAATTCCAATTTATCAAATTCAAAAGATTCTGATTCGTCTTTATCTACAATCATCCCTTTAGGAGGTGTTAGATAGGGAAATTCACCGATATCAACGGTTGATTCTGGGATTTCTGCCCAAGAAAATTCTTTTTTCAACTTCTTTATTTGGTGCTTTTTCGGTGGGAACCGCTACCGGAGTGGTATTGCTTTCTATCTCTTTATTCGTTTTTTCTGCTGTAGTATCCTTGCAGGAAAGGAATGTTACTAAAACTAGATTGATTAAAGCTATTTTTTTCATCGTTATTGGTTTTATTAAAAAAAGAGACCACAGCTACGCTGGCGTTAAACTATTTGTTTTGCTGACTTAGGAAATATACGCTAAACATCAAATTAAAAACCTGACTGTTAGTTTTTTGAAGGATAATAAGTAAAGATATTTTAGTTGAAATCTTAGCTTAATCTTGGCAAGAATAAAATGTATTATTAGTCAAGTAAACTAAAATATTCTTTTACTTGATTGATGTGTTCTTCTTTGCGTGCAGCACTCAACCAGCTGGCTTCAAAGGCATTGATGGCTAATTGCATAAGTTGTGATTTATTTAAATTTAGCGCCTTAGCCGTTTCATAGTAATTTTCATTCATGTACCCGCCAAAATAAGCAGGATCATCTGAATGTATAGTGGCTATTAGCCCTTTGTCAAGCATTTTAGCTACAGGATGTTCTTCCATTTTTTGAATAACTTTAAGTGCTACATTACTTAATGGACATAAGGTTAATGCAATCTTTTCTTTTAGCAACCTTTCTACCAGTGCTTCATCATCTAAACACCGGTTTCCGTGATCTATACGGACAACTTTAAGGAGGTCTAAAGCTTCCCAAATGTAAGTTGATGGTCCTTCTTCTCCTGCATGCGCTACCAATTTGTAACCTTCGTCTGCAGAGGCTTTAAAGACTTTAGAAAACTTACTAGGCGGGTTGCCCATTTCAGAAGAATCTAGCCCAACACCATGAATGTATTGTTTATAAGGCAATGAAGATTCTAGTGTTTTAAAGGCTTCTTCTTCACTTAAATGTCTCAAATACGACATAATAAGTTGGTAGGAGATATTTAATTCTTCTTTGGCTTTTTCTAATGCCTTAAAAATTCCATTGAATACTACATCAAAAGAAATGCCTCTATCGGTATGGGTTTGTGGATCAAAAAAGACTTCGACGTGCACTACATTTTGACTGTGGACTTTAGTAAGGTATGCCCACGTTAAATCATAAAAATCTTGTTCATGAATGAGGACTTGTGCGCCAATATAATATAGGTCTAGGAATTCTTGAAGATTATTAAATTTATAGGCTTCTTTTAAGGAAGCTATGGAATCATACGCCAGTGTAATGTTGTTTCTTTTAGCTATTTTAAACATCAGCTCAGGTTCAAAACTTCCTTCAATATGTAAATGTAATTCGGCTTTGGGAATACCTTGAATAATTTTTTTTAATGCAGATGATTCCATAAAATGTATTGTTTAAGTGTACTGAAAAGTGTTTTTTGTATGGCCGTTCTATGTTGAATTAAAATATGCTTTCTACTTAAAAATGTAGTTATAAGCGTTTTCATATCCATTAAATATAAAACTATTTTCTCGGCAACCTGATATTTTCTTTAATCTTTTTGAGCTATTCTGCGCTTATTTGCTGCTAATGTGTAAAGTAAAATCTCTTCATCGGAATTAGGAAGTTTCGTTACACCGTCTTTTTGTAGGCCTAGTTTTTCTAACAGTTTTTGAGAAGAAAAATTCTCTTTAGAGGTAATTGCTTTTACTTCATTCAGCTTAAATTCATCAAAAGCGGCATTCAAAATTCTATGACTCGCTTCATAGGCATAGCCTAGCCCTTCAAAACCAGGTAAAAGCCCAAATCCAATATCAATACCCGCTACACCATCCCGATTGTAAAGTCCGCAGGTGCCAATTTTTACTTCATCATGTTTTGTGATCATAGTATAACTAGAAAATCCTAGCGCCTTTAGTTGTGGGAGCATCATACGTTTTATATAATCGGCAGCCATCGGAATAGAAATAATACCTCTATCGTCTACATATTTTATAAACTTATCTGTGTTCATTAACTGATAAATTAATTCAGCATCTTCCTCTAATGTAGGTCTTAGTCGTAAGCGTTCTGTTTTAAATTCTGTATACATTGTTTAGGTACTTTGTGGGCATAGTGCCTTTAGCCTAAAAATACAGAAAAGAAGTATATAGTAGCTTTATGAGCTTAAAAAATGTTTATTGAGGTTTAATATGATCGATAATTGGTGGCGACCTATATCTTTTGAAAAAGGATTTTTATGTGTAGAAATGCTATATCCATAAAAGATATTTACATCACCATAGAGTCCTAAACCTATTTTTGGTGTTATGACAAAATCTCGTTCTTCAAAATCGCTCAGGTATTTAGCTTCTAAACCCAAATTAAGTAAGTAGGTATTGACCTCGTAGCCAATTTTTAAACCATAGATATCTTTTCTTTGGCTAGGAGTCCATTCCAGAGCACTATAGATATCATTAGAGAAAAAGCCAGTATCGCCATAATTACATTTATGTAATGCTAGACCAATTTCTTTATAGAATGATTTTTGTATTCCTGCTCCAACGCGAAACGAAATTTGTTTTTCAGAACTAAAATGGTGAGACCCCCAATTCGGGATGCTATCATTTTAAGTTTCCTGGCCAAATGCCATAAAACCTATACAAAGGATACAGATACTTAAGCTATTTTTTATCATTTTATTCCATCTAAAAAATTGCGTACATCATAATCATCAATCTTGAATTTGCCATTTTTATAGGTAGCCTTCTGTTCTTCTAGTGCTCCAGTAGTGCTGTTTTTATAAGGGTAGGAAATGGTTTTTGTGTCCGTTTCATACGTTATTTTAGAAGGCTCGTAAAATGTGAGTCCACTTTTAGGGAGCAATTCTTTATTCTCATCCGTAGGATAGGATGTGGCTATAGATGTCCAAGAACATACGATCAATTCTGATCCTTGTCTAAATCCTTTCTTTTTTATGGCAGTCTCTTTTTTTAGTTTAAAAACGGTGGCAGAATAACAAGAGAAGGATAAATCATCTTGCCTTTCAATAATCAAAAATTCTTTAGCATTCAGCGCATGTACCTCTACAAAATATTGATGCCTTTTAAAATCAGTATGAACAATTTTCTGTGTTTCACGGTCTATTAATTCGGAAATATAATTAAGATGATAAAAATCTTTTGAAAAATGATAAAGCTGTAATTTACTGTTGGTATCCTTAAAAGACTCAAAATGAAACATAGCAGCATCACACTTCTTTTTTACTATTTTTAAGATGCTAGTACTGTCATTTTTAGATTGGATAATTTCTTCAATTTCTCGCGTAAAACGATGTAGCAGACTGTCTTTTACATATTCGGATTTGTCAATTTCTTGCCCATAAGTAATTAACGAGACGCTAAATCCTATGAAGATTAGTGTTTTTAAGTGCATAGGTTACATTCTGAATGTGCTATTTTTTACTATAGATTACTGAAAACTACTTCCTGTAGCAGTAACTAATTCAATAGCCACTGTTTTATATAGTTTGGTATTAAAGGTGTAAAAAAAAGGATAGTAGATTAATTGTATTTTAGTCCTCATTACCTTCATCAATAAGTTTATCTACAATAGATTTTAATTCCCCTTTTTTAATAGGTTTTATAATGTAATCAGAGATTTCACTTATTTTTTTTGCACGTTCAATATCTACAGTATCTACTGAAGATGAAACCATGTAAATAGTTATTTTTTTTCCTAATTTAGGTTTAATCTTTATGTATTCTTCCATAAACTGAAAGCCATCCATGATAGGCATATTGATGTCTAGTAGAATAACATCTGGTAATTCTTCATCTTTGTGAAGGTTTTTTATCATGAAATCTAAGGCCTCTTCGCCATCAGAAAAAGCAATAATTTTTTTAGCTAGATTGAGCGCTTTTATTGTTTTTATTACTGTAAATTGGTAAATGTCATCGTCATCAACAATACAAAAATTAAAGTTCTTAATCATCTTCTATTTATTAAATTTTATGGTGAAAATAGAGCCTTCGTTGACTTCACTCTCAACAGTTATTTTACCACCCATGGCTTCTACTTGTACTTTTGTCATAAATAAACCAACTCCTTTGGCATCTGGATGGCGGTGGAACACTTTATTTAAACCAAATATTTTCTTGCCATGTCTCACTAAATTAATACCCAGACCATTATCTTTAAAGCTTAGTTTTTGAACTCCGTTTTCTACCGTTGCTTTAATAAAAATTTCAGGAGTTTTATCCTCCGCTTTATATTTTATAGCGTTACTCACTAAGTTAAGGAAAATACTCTCTAAATAAACTTTACTATACATAATAGTTGGAGCTGCTGTAAAATCGCTACTTATTTTAGCATTAGTAGCTATTATTTGACCTGAAAGAATTTCTTTAGTTTTAGAGAGGATTTCTTCAAAGGAGAGGAGTTCTATATTTTTAGAGGTTTCATCTTTTGTTTTCAATGCTTCTACTAAGGTGTTGAGGGTAGAAGTAAGGTGATGTATGACACTCTCAAATTTCTCAAACAATTGCACTTTTTCAAGAGTTGTTTCTGCATCCTTATAAAATTCTAATAAAGAATTTAGATTGCTCACGGGTGCTCGTAAGTTATGGGAGGTTATATGCGCAAAATCTGCTAATTGGGTGTTTTTTATGGTTAGCTTATCTGTTAATAGTTCTAAGCTTCCTTTGGCGTCTATGATTCTTTTTTCAGCTCTTTTCTGAAATGTAATGTCTCTAACTGCAGCAGAAACAAGTACTCCTTCTTCTGTTTTAAGCGGACTTAAGCTTATTTGGATAGGAATTTCTCTTCCGTGTTTATCAATTCCAAAAAGCTCTTTTCCTTCTCCCATTTTTCTTGTTTTGGGAATATTGAAATACAGCTCGCGGTGGTTAGCGTGTGCATTAATATAACGTTCAGGAAGTAATAATTCTACAGGTTGGTCTAATAGTTCTCCTATAGAATATCCGAATAGTTTTTCTGCCTGTTTATTAATGAGTTGTATTTTACCTTTTTCATTTACAATAACCATGGCATCTGGGGCAGATTCTAATAAACCTTTAAACTTAATTTCTGCCATTCGTTGCTGGGTCACATCTTGGCAGGTTCCAATGATCTCAATAACATCTCCCTTTTCATCTGTAATAACTTCTCCGAGAAGCTGAATTATTTTGATTTTGCCACTATCTAATTTAATGTGATGTAATAAATCGTAAAAATGTTTATCCTGTTTAGATTTTTCAAAAGAAGTACTTACAGTTTCCTTATCTCCAGGATGAACATAACTAAAATAGGTGTCATATGTTAAAACTTCATCTGGATGTACTTCAAAAATATTGTATAAGTTGCTAGACCATTTGACATTATCAGTAATAGTATCTAGCTGCCAATGCCCCATCAGGGTTATTTTTTCGGCATGGTTCAATACTTCATTTTTACGCAGCAAATCTCGCTCCACCTTTTTCTGATCAGTGATATCTCGTATAATTCTTATATAGCCGTTGCTTTTACCATTCTCATATTTCATAGGAGTAATGGTGGAATGTGCAATAAAGGTGCTGCCATCTTTTTTTAGGATAGTCCACTCTCTAGCATCATTCGCATCATGCTCAGCCAATATTTTGTAGGGATCAAAGTCAATAGTTTTTAACTGATAGCGTGCTGCTAAATCTCTTTTGAAGTTTTCAATTTCTTCTTTTAAAAGAAAAGAATCACTTTTTTTTGAGCCAACCATTTCATCAGGAGAATACCCTAATAAGGTGTGGGCTCCTGAATTAAACTGAGATATGATATCATCGTTTGTTGTAGCTATTACCGCTATTATTTCAGCATTTACATTAGGACTCATTAAAATAGGTTTAGATAAGCATATTAATTTTAAGCTCGTGCATCAGGAATAAAACCATGATTTATTTCAACCAATTTTGATCAGGTCCATAAAGCCCTCAAGTATGACTGTTGTACTCTAAAAAATTCTACTTATTTTCTAAGTATAAATTTCTAGGGTGCCAATTTCTAAAATAATACGTATTATACTCAATACCTAAAGATTTTACGCACGCTATAAATATAGATAAAACTTACAAGTAAACCCTTAAGAATGTTTAATTTATACTTTCTAAGGGTATGAATTTTAGTTTGTAAGACAGGAATAAATATATTTTTTTTCGTGCTTTTTAAAGTGCTCAGAACACTGATACTAGTAGAGTTTATTCAATTGTTTCTATTTTTTGCTTTGTAATGTAGAGCTTACATTAATCAGGTATCGACTTTAATTCTGCGATATCACTTTTTGTGAACATATTTTTAAGTTTGGCTAGGAAACCAGTATTTAAATTAAGAGATAGCGTGGCTTTTTTCCGAATATCAACCTGTAATTCTTTTGCGATTTCATCAATAAACTTATGGTAAGATCTATTAAGAATTAATGATGTATCACCAATTTCATTAGTCAGGTTTGTATCTAGGTGTGTTTGGGTTAGGTAGCAATTCTCAAGGGTTATTTCTTCCTCTTTATGTGCTAAAAGAAACCGTTTCTGTAGCAAGAAAATTTGGTTATCTCTTTTTTCAAGTCGCGCTACTTTTCCTTTTTTAAATTGCTTGGTTTCTTTATTGATATAGACCAAAATAGACAAGGTAGTTCCGTTGGTTAAAATAGTATCTTTTTTTCTAAAGACATTTAGAATAGGATATACTAACAAATATTTAATTCGAGTCACTAGGCGTATAGATTTTCGATAGAAGAACAGCGCTACAATAAACATAATTCCAGAGAAGATTACCGAAGTAATAGGGCTAATGATACTGATGAGAACAAAAACGATAGACAATACAATTTTTGATACTTCCAAAATTGTATCTATTAATGGTATAGGCGATAGAAAGATTAAAATATCAATAAAGAATCTAAAGGTCATCACGATTACTAAAAAATACATTGAAACGGCTAACACTATAATTGTTTTTAAACTGATGGAAAAGAAGCTTGCTTGGTATACAATTTCATCATGAGCAGGATTATCAGACAAAAAGGTAGGCGCTAGCATAACAAAGCCATTAATTATTAAAGCAGCATGATTGGATAGGTAATTATCTGCTAAACCAATAGGAGCGGTAGCTTTATTTGTTTTAAATACAGTGCCTACTAACGCTGTAAATAGAAATAAAGCACCAAAAAGTATCAATACAAACCAATTATTAAAAAAAGGATTGGTCGCGACAAAATCATTATGAAAGCCAATTTTTGAACATAAAGAAGTCAGAAATATGGTGATATACGGATTAATAGCCATGGGTGCCAATTGTGAAAATTGATCTACGAGACTAAAATTTTGAGTGAGCGTTTGCTGTATTTGTGAAGCATCCGTTTGAGAAAACAGAACAAAAGGTATAGATAATACGATAAGTAAAAGCAGCACTAATTTTTTCATGCGTGGTAGGTTATTGTTTGGTTTTTAAATTTTATTTATCCACAACTATTCAGATGCATTATGTAGTGGAAGGTATAAATATAGAAAAAAGTTAGAATTATCGTGCGCGATCATTTTAATTATACTTTTTATAAAGGGCATGTGAAATTGTATTAATCCAGAAAGCAATGCGTTTTTTAAAGGTAATTCCTGTACGGTAAATGAACTAAAAGAATCTTTTATTGCGCGTTTTTCTCCGTTTTACTATTCTTCTTCTAGCTAAGAGAATACGATTCGTTAATCTATTTCTTTTAAAAAATAAGACGGAAATCCCCATTGTAGTTAATAAAGCGATGAATGCAGAATTGCCTAATGCACCTCCATAGCCATTAAAAAATTGACTCTTATGAAGATAAATACAACTAAATATGATACTGGCAATAACTAAAATGACATAGGTGCCTTTGGCCTTAAAAGAAACCATACCAATAAATGATCCTCCTATAAATACCACAGGGATATTTTTGGTTAAAAAAGGATTAAGAAGTTCAGGAAATAGGTGAAAAAATAAACCAACAACTAAAGATAACATGGCAGAAGACCTTACTGGCCCTTGTTTTAGATGTTCATTGAAATAAAACGTTAGCGTAGCTCCAAAAATTCCTGTGATGATAATGATAAAAGTATTCATAAACTCAACCAGTAAATTAAAGATACCGTGACTACGCCTGCAAAAGCGATAGTACCTAGTTTTCCGCCGACTCCTAGAAATAAGTTTTTAGAAAACATATAAAATAGCCCTGCAACCATTCCTGCGGCAATTATAAAATAAATTGAAGGTGTTATCTCTGAGCTAGACATCCCTATAAATGCACCGCAATATAGTGCCGGAGGTAATTTTTTTAAATAGCGTGATTGTTTTTTTATTTTTGGAATAAATGAAGCCGTTGTCCCAACAATACCAGCAGATAGGACACTTCCTAAGCCTACTATGTTGTTTAAGGTATATGTAATAACTGCGCCAATAGGAATCAAGACAACCACCGCTATTTTTTCATAAGCGTATTCACTGTGGTGCAGATCTACATATTTGTGCCCAAATAATAATAAGGTAATTAAAAATAACGCCAAAAGCGCTGCGTAATTATTGGTGTCATAGTTTTCTCTGAAAATCATGGTCATAAATGTAATTTGAATGCCAATAACATGTATGATCATAAAAAGTCGAAGGGCTTTATGCTTCTTCATTAAGGAAATTTAATAGTCACTAGTACTCTATGGAGTGTACTTGTTTTTAACAAAAAATAAACATTGGAAAAAAGAATTCTAAAGCAGGAGGGAGGCCTTAGAAGTATTTCTGTTTTCACGTTGCAAATTTAAGAATTTAAGCTTGAATTAAAAATTTCAAATGCCTTGAAGTTGGGTTTTAATTGAAGGATGGCTAGATGGAGCCTATAAGTTTTTTAGTGTGTTGATATTGCTAAAGTTATAGCGTGTACGATGTGCTATTTTCACAAGTTCTATGAAGGCCTTGCTCTATGGTCTGTGTTGAATGTAGGAGTTATGCTTAGCGACTTAGTTTTTCTCAGGCCAAATAGTTTTAAAACGCTCACAAACAATTAACATCGTTTCGGTAGGTTGTTCTCCGCTTTCTTCCATGGCATTTGCAAAGAAATCCCAGTGGGCTTTCTTCCATTTGTTTAGCGCATCAATTTCTGTTCCCATATCCATCTGAGCGTAGCTTGAAGAAACTTTATTAAAAGGAATTGTATCTACTTTAGTAGTTTCGATGATGGCCTGAGGAATGCCTTCAAAATTTGTGACAATAATTTCTGTTCCTACTTCAGGCAATGGGGCCTTAGCTTCTTTATACCACATATAGAGTCCAGAACCTGCCTTCTTTTTCCCATCTAAAATGAGCTTTGCCAACCGGTCTGCATCTTCTTTATTATCATGAAAAAAATAGGATTCTGGTTGTTCTTCTTGAGCCTCAGGATGTGCTTTTTTAAAACTAGTCCACATACTCTCAACAGCGATCTTTGTATCCTGATGATTTTTTGTTTCGCTTTTGCAGCATATCAACATTAAAAATAAAAAGATACTTGTGAGTCTCATAAAATAAAGAATCTAGGTTAAAATGTACTTATACGTTAAAAATAAGGTATTATCTTATGATACGTAGTGTGATGTGTTTTTTAATCGCGTTCAAAATATAGATTTTTTTACTTCTAGTGCATCACTTGAAACCTGTGATCATTCATGTTTATTTAATAAGCCAAAATCAAAGGGAGTCCATAAACAAGATTTTATACCACTTTCTTTAAAGCCAACATTTACCCAACTATTGCAGGTGTTAAAACAAGAATAGCTTCCGTTAGATTTGTAAAAATTATCTAAAGAAGAATAGCCTTGATTTTCCAATAGAATATTTGAACCATTGGTAGTTCTCGTAAAAGTTTGGTGTATATAGGTATTTAGTTTTTGTAATTCGGAGGCACTTACTTTTACTTCAACCCATTCCGTCCGTACTGCGCTATAACGTGTTACATGAAGTAAGGTTGAACTTTTTAAAAATAAGGCTCTAAAGGCATTGGAAAAGGTTAAATCTCCCCAAGTAGGAGTGTTCACATAAAAATTTTCATCACCCCAACCAAAAGATAAATAGTGATCAGTAGCTGTATTCAGCAAATCTTTTAATAGTAATGGATCTAAATTTTCTTTGGGAATCACGATATCTAGATGAACACCGTTTGTACTTAAATAGATAGATTTTTCTTCACTACTAGTAGCTGCTTTACTGTCTATCGTGATAGAAGCAAATAGTAAAGAAACAAGGAGGTAGCTTAATGGAATGAGTAGAAAATACAAGAACCACTTTAATGTTTTTTTTATAATTTTCATAGAATAGAATACCTATTTACTTATTTAAAATAGACATGGTTTTAGCATATTCCATACCCCCAAATACATAGTTGCTACTAATTAGGTCTAAAATAAGCTATGTTTTTTTAGACCTAGAATGATGCTCCTCTATTCTTCTAAATAGTTGATCAAAGCCTTTATAAACGTATCAAATTTTTCAATATGTGGCAAGTGACCCACATTTTCTATTTCGACCAATGTGGAATTTGGAATTGCTTTTTGAGTTTGTTTCCCCAATTCACTGTACAAGCCCATAGTTTTTCTTACTTCATCGGTTACCAAACCTTTTCCTAATGCAGTTCTATCTCTGGTGCCTATGATCAAAAGAGTGGGAACCGTAATATTTTTAAATTCATATACTACGGGTTGCGTAAAAATCATATCATAAGTAAGTGCAGCATTCCATGAAATTGTTTTATAATCAGAATTCAACGTCCACCCTGCTAACAAGTTTACCCATTGGTCATATGCTGGTTTCCATTGATTGTCATAGTAATTCACTAGTTGGTATTTTTTAATCCCTTCGTAATTCTTTTTCAGTTCATTGTTGTACCACCATTCTACAGGTTTATAAGGAACTTTTAGTTTCCAATCTTCTAATCCTATAGGATTTTCTAAAATTAATTTCTCAGTAATTTCAGGATACATTAATGCAAATCGTGTTGCTAACATACCTCCCATAGAGTGTCCTAAAATAGCAGATCTTTTTATGTGTAGCGTATCTAATAATGTTTTTGTGTTTTGGGCAAGCTGTTGAATAGTGTAGTGCAGATGATCTGGTTTAGAAGATTTTCCAAAACCTATTTGATCAGGAACAATTACCCGGTAGCCTTGTTTGGTGAGTGCCGCTATTGTGGTTTTCCAATACGCACCATTAAAGTTTTTACCGTGTAATAGTACAATGTTTTTTCCCGCATAATTATTTGGCGTTACATCCATATACGCCATTTTTAATTCCTGATTTTGCACGTTTAAGTGCAGTGTTTCAACGGGAAAAGGGTATTCATAATTAGCTAGTTCAATATCTAACCATGATAACTTATCGGTTTGCGCATTACTTAGTTGTGTTGTAAGGATTACTAGAAGTAACCCGAGTAAATTCTTTTTCATATTCTTAATTTCAAATAGCTACTCATTCTTGCTTTAATCTATTGTTCATTTCAGATAGGGTTCAACTATTTTAGTTTCTCTTTTCTGAAAGCCTTTATGATAGCCAGTTAAAGGCAGTACGAGATGTGGGTATCGTAAAGGTAAGAATAGGATTAAATTATGTGCTTAATTTTGTGTTAAGATAAATAGTAGCAAAGGCTAGCACATTTTTGCTAAACATCTAAAGAAATTTATAAGCATTTTTTTTCAAAAGATTAAACTCTTTTCACTGGTTGTTGCAGTGGGGTAGATTTTAATTTTTAAAAAATATAATTAGACAGATCAAAGCTTAGACTAGGTTAAATGAACTATAGAAAATTGGTGATTTTTAGTGCCGTATTTGAGAGAATCATTTTCATTTTTAAGACTTAAATG
Organism: Cellulophaga baltica; assembly: GCF_900102165.1. GTDB lineage: Bacteria > Bacteroidota > Bacteroidia > Flavobacteriales > Flavobacteriaceae > Cellulophaga > Cellulophaga baltica. The sequence goes on along the minus strand of NZ_FNBD01000016.1, from coordinate 30,014 downwards.
TCATATGTTTATAATAAAATATAATAATATAGATTATAATAAGAATATATTTTCATCGTTTTAAGTCTATTAATTATAAAAACTTAACAATGAGAAAATTTTTAGCATTACCATTATTAGTAGCATTTGTAGGATTTACATCTTGTTCAGATTCAGAGGATAACGATGAGCCTGTAGTGGAAGAAAATAACGAGATTTTATCTTATGAGGGAATTGAATTAAAATTAGATGATTCTGATACCGAAGATTATGGAATTGCATTTTCTACAGCAACTGGAGAAACGTATTCTTATGCTGAAATTAGCGCAGATAATATTGCGGATATTGATATAGTTTCTGCAACCAATCAAGCATTTATTGCTTTTAATAGCCCAGATGCAGATGATGTTCTTAGTGAAATTGAAGGGGCAAAGTCTACTAAAATACAAGTGAGCAATGTAGCTATGACTGTAGCCGAATTTGATGCTATGGAAGATGACACCTTACTTAAAGATTTGACAGTTTCGGATGATAATGAAGCACAATCTATAACGTATAGAGAAGTGGTTCTTTTTGAAACTGCCGAAGGTAAGATTGGTGCATTTAAAATAAATATGCTGAATGCTCAAAGAATTTCAATTGACGTAAAAGTTATGAAATAGATTCCGTTTTAAATGGAATAAAAAAAGGCTATCTAGATCAGATAGCCTTTTTTGTATTTGAAACTGTCATTTTTAAAATGAGCGTTTGTAGTATTAGTTTTTTGTTGGACTCGTGAAATTTTTAGAGCTATGAGATATAATAATACTGTCTAATTTTTGAAAGCTTGTAACAACTAAAAATGTAAAGTGAGAAGATCACTGTGATACTTACAATAGCGGTTGTATTTAATATATTTGAGTCAGCGAAGACATAGCCAAAGAATAAAGCCAACATTCCTGCATTGGCATAGCCTACAGGTTCCAAGTATTCAATTGTTTTTTTTGAGTAAAATCCATTCTTAACCACTTGTTTTAACATAATTAGGTATACAAAATAGGTGATACCGGTTAGAAATAACAAAACGATAATTGCTTTGATGGAAAGTTCCTCCCAACGATCAAAAAGTCTTTCTCCTGCAGCAACTAGGGCTATAAGGAAAGAAGCAGCAGTTAGTAGCCTGGTACTAAAATAAAGTAGGAACCAATTTTTAGGCTTATAATTAAAACTTGAATAGTTGTAATAACTTAGAGAGCCATCAAGTAAATTAGTATAAAATGTAATAAATAAATCATTGGTCAATTGTAACTCATATAAGCCCTCTTTATATTCTTTTTGTATGGAGTTTTGGTTAGAATCATTGTAGGCTGTCGTCCATTTTATGAAAGCATTATCATCAATATGTAAAAGGGAGTGGATTGCTTTTTTTTCAATTTCTTTAAACTCTGATTCTACTTTGAAATAAAACTGAAAATTGATATTTAGAAACGAATAAGATTCTTCAAAGTCAAGACAAATAACCAAGTAGTCGTTTTCCAAGAAAACATTTAAGTCTTCTGATTTATTTAATTTTGCAGCCAGACGTTGATTAACTGAAAAATTATATTTTTCAATTACTTCTTTAAAGTGTGTTTCAACATCATGAACTATTCTTTTTTGTGAGTAGGATATTATTCTCATATGATTTTTCTATGCCTTAATTATATCAAAACGCAAGTACGAATAATTCATTGCAGTGTAATGATTAGTTTATTTCATAGTGCTTACCAAAGCCAATAGTTATAAGCCGTATACGTCATTAATCCTTGCAATATTAAATCCTTGATCTAAAATATCCTTTGCTTCATTACTATCTAAGTTAATTGCCGGATTGGTATGATTAAAATGAATAAAAATCACTTTATTTCTTTCCAAAGTATCCAATGCTTTAAATCGCTCAAGACTTTCAATAATAAAAGGATGTGGGATTTGAGAAATATCACGATTGTCTATTTCTTTTCCCCTATAAAATGTAGCATCTAAAAAGGCATAATCTACTTTTTCAATTTCTGCGACAATATTTTTATCCCACTTATTCCATTTATCTATGTCTGGTATGAATAATGCGGTTTTATTAGGTCCTTGAATCTTATAGCCAACGGTTTCAGAATATTCATCTCGGTGGGGTACTACAAAGGGAGTCACTGTTAGATTTTGAGAAAGAGAAATTGATTGTTCATTTTCAATGGGAGTCAATTTAATATTGTTATTTAAAACAAGCTGACTCCAAGGGCCATTGGTTTCTAGATATTTCTTCATTCTAGGCATAGCAAATACAGGAATATTCTTTGCATTAGTAGCTTCTTTACCTAAATACATTAACCCTGCGTAATGACCAATATGCGCATGGGTTAAGAAAATTCCGTCTACCATTTCGTTTTGAGTATCATCTTTTACCAAGGCTTTCATTTGTCTTGTGATATCAGGTGTAGCCTCAAATAAGTATTTATTACCATGGTCATTATCAACCAAGCCTAAGGCAACTACTTGTCTATTCTTGTCTGGATGATCAAATAAGTCTTTACAACAGTCCTTTTTGCAACCAATATGAGGAGAACCAGCATCTTGAATCGTTGCGAGGATTTTTAGAAATGTACTGCCTTGATATTGCGTCTCATCTGGTTCTTTAGTCTGTTACTCTGTGGTTTCTGTTTTCTGAGGAGATTGCTGATTTCCGCAAGAATAGGTTAAAACTAGGAGTAGTATTCTATAAGCGTATTTCATTTTTGGTTGATTTATTAGTAATACGATAGGTTGTTATTCTCGTTTTATTTTTAATAAAACAGCTTTTCCGTTTTCATTTTCTGGATTCAATGCAATAGATTTCTCGTACATTTTAATAGCGTCTGGTTTATTATTGGATAGCAATAAAGCTTCGCCATAACTATCAAAAGCATTAAAACTATCTGGAAATAACATGGTATTTAATTTAAAAATTGCTAATGCCTTTTCTGATTCTTCATTTCTCAAAAACGTATAGGCCCAATCATTCAAGTCACTTTCTGAATGCTTATTTTCTGTTTCTGTCTTTTTAGCGGCAATAGCTAACACAATGGCATTATCCAATGCTTTTTCTAACAGTACATTTTTATCGTTCTCATTTAACGTTTGTGCGTATGCTTTAATAATCGCATTAATGACTAGCCCAGGATTATCTAAATGTATATTGTGACCGCTTCCTTCAGCAATAAGTTGAACCCGATTGGATTCCGCATCTACAAAATTCTTATGTGCGTTTTGTACAAGTGTCCAATAAAAGTCAGGAAACCCTCTATTAATTGGTGAAGTAATATCTATAACAGGTACGTTAGACGGAAAATTAATTGTACGTAATAGTTTAACGGTTTCAGGATAGGTTGTTCCAAGATAATAACTGCCCAGTGTCTCAGGAGTTTTAGGAGGAACTCCCTGTGCACCCATCATTTGAAGTACTTCATCAGTATAATGTGCTACTAAATTTGCATCAATACGAATAATATATTTTACATTATCAGGATGTCGTGATGCATATAATTGAGTATAAAATCCGCCATAGGAATGAGGAACTAAAATAAGATCCTTGTTATATCCTAGCTTGGAAAGGCCTGTCTCGAGTTCTTTAATTCCATTAATGATTCCAAAATCTGAATCATTTTTTAGCGATGGATTTACTTCACTTTTCCCAAATCCTGATCGGTCATAAGTGATTAACGTTGTACCTGTAACCGTATGTATTTTATTTAATAGGTGGTCCCATACAGTACCATCACTATCCGCTCCTGATTCAAAAAGAATTGGAGTCCCTTCTCCTTTTATTATTTTGAAATGCATACGGTAACCTCCAACATCTACGAGTGTATCTAGGGTTTGAGCATGCATGGTAAATGGTAAAAACAAAATAAGAAAGAATTTAAAATGGAAGCGTCTCATGGGTGTGGTCGTTTAAATTATATGAAGAGGTTTAACTAGTGGTGTTGCAGGAGGAAAAGGTTTACTCGTTTCCGCATACATGTTTTTTAAAAAATAAATAGGTCACAAAAGTTATACCACACATAGGAAATATCCATTATTTTTTAAATAAGCAAGCTTTATTACTGCTATGTAGGGGTACACCCTATTGCCGATTATATTTTAGAAAGCTATCTGAGGTTTAACGGATATTAAGGGTCTTATATTCATTTTTTAGGTAAACTGATGATAAACGCTGTGCCTTGCCCCAGTGTGCTTTGTATTTTGATAGACCCTTCTAGTTTTTCAACTAGTGTTTTAACAATTGCCAGACCTAATCCGTGAGAGCTTTCACCATCAGTTGGTTGTGCAGAGAGTTTTTGAAACATTTTAAAGGCTCTTTTTTTATCAGCTTCAGACATACCAGGACCATAATCCTTAAATGAAATATAGACAAGACCATTGCTTGAATTCACTGATAAATCAATGGTACTACCTTTATCTGAAAATTTTATAGCGTTGGTCATCAGGTTATCAAAAATACGGGTTACTAATTTTTGGTCTGCATGAATTATCAAAGGTTTATGATCAATAAATTTTCTAAGTTTTTGATCTTTTTTATCTAATCTAGTGATATAGCTTTTTTCCCATTCCTCAATAAATTCAGAAAGTTTTATATCTGCTAATTCAATTGTTTTTTCAGGGTGATTAACATTACTCATGAATAGTAAATCAGTGATTAAACTATTGCCACTGTTCACAGATTTGTTAATATACTTAAGATAGGTTTTCTGCTCTTCATCTAAATTTTCATTCCCTTCTAAAAGTTGTGTAAGCCCATGTATATTATTCAGTGGACTCCGGAGGTCATGAGCCATAATCCCGATGATTCCATCTTTTTCTCTATCAAGCTCTTCAAGCTTCTTGTTGTTTCGTACTAATTCTTTAGTTTGCTTAGTCACCTCATTTTGAAGCATGGTTTTTGTTCTCTTTAACCTTTTAATCCGTAAATAATAGAAGGTAAAAATCGATCCTATAATGAGTAAAATACTAAGTATTCTAAACCATAGTGTTTTATACCAAGGCGGACTAATAGTAATGGTTAGTGAGGTTTCATTTTCATTCCAAATGCCTTCATTATTTGAACCCTTTATTTTTAGTACATACGTTTTAGGATCTAAGTTGGTAAAAGTCAAATCGTGTTTGTTGCCATAGGCAATCCATTGATCATTAAATCCTTCTAGCTTGTATTTGTATTTATTGAATTGTGAGTTGGTGAATTCTAGTGCTGAAAATTCAAATGTGATATTGTTTTGGTTATGAGATAAGTCTATGCTTTTCAATTCGGAAATGCTTTGATCAAATGACATAGATTCATTATTGATCTTAACCTCTGTAAAAACAACAGTAGGAATGTATGGATTACTTTTTATATCACTTGGATTAAAAATGGTGAACCCAGAGGTGCCTCCTACAATTAGGTTTCCATTTAACCCTTGAGAATGACCTCCCATATCTAGAATATTATTTCCAGGTATGGTGATATTTTTGAATTGTATATTTTCAGGGTTTGTCTTTGACAATCCGTTAGGGGTAGTCAGCCATATGTTTCCATCACTACCAGAGAGAATACCAAAAATAATATTACTAGGTAGACCGTTCTCGATGCTATATTGTTCAAATTTTTTAGTTTCTGGATCAAAAAGTGCTAAGCCACTTCTAGTTCCAATCCATAATTTATTGTTCTTATCACGGTATAGCGATCGGATTTTGTTCCCAATAATACAGTTTGTGCAACCCTCTTCATTTATATAAGATTCAAATTTAAGCGTGCTAGTATTGAGTAAGAGTAGTCCGTTGTCACTTCCAATATATACCTCGGACTCAGACGCTTTTAACATGCATTTTACGTCCAAGTTAAATAAGTAGGTATTGGGTACACTATTGGTATAGATACGTTTTAGTTCTGTGGTGATAGTGTTGTACGTAATCAGGCCAGCTCCTACGGTTCCAATCAATAATTGGCCAGCTTGAAGCTCATAAATACTTTGTATGTGCCCTATTTTAGTGGCCAACGGGCTATCAGCAAACCCTAGTGCTAAGCTAAATTTATCGAGTTTTTTATCGTAGGTATAGAGTCCACCACTTTGGGTACCTACCCATATGGTATTATTTTGAGAACGATAAATTGCACGTATTTTTGTAGTATTTACATCAGCTCTGTAATTAAAATCCTTTATATAATTTCGATACCGCTTAGACTTAGGATTAAACCTGCTAAGGCCATTGTTGGTGCCTATCCATATAGTGCCGTCTAGGTCTTGTAACATGGCCCGGACATTATTATTTACTAACGAATTACGATCGTCGTTATCTTTCTCCCAATGATGAAAATTTAAGTTTTTTAAATTAAATTTATTTAACCCGTTGCCTGTCGTGGCCATCCAAATATTTCTTGATTTATCTACAAGTACATCTTCGATGGAATTGCTACCAATTTTATAGGCGGAGTTGCCATCGGCTTTATAAATAGTGGTTTCGTGAGTTGCTATATTATAATTTATTAAACCATTTCCATTTGTGCATAACCAAATACTTCCATTATGGTCATTATAAATTTTCCAGATGCACATTGTGCTAACGGCATCTTTATGTTTGCCGTCTAATGTCATCTCTGAAAATGGTTCAGTTTTTGTGTTTATTATAGCCAAACCATTGTCAGTACCTATCCATAGCATTCCTTTTGAAAAATACAGATCGTTTATGAATTTTGAAGGGAGCAAGTTATTATTGGGGGAGCTTAAATGGGGTCTGGAAAACTTACCGCTTGTAGGCATAAAATAATACAAACCTTGAAACTCATCTCCAATCCAAAGGTTGCCTTTCTCATCCTCTGTAATCGCTTTCAGAGAAAATTCACAATGTTGGCATTCATTGGGTTGAATCCAATGTTGAAAGCTTAGCTTATCACGATCCAATAAATTCAAACCATTTTTTGTGCCTAACCACAATCTCGACTGGCTATCCTCGTATATGCGATGCACTACGTTGCTACTAATCGATGTTGAATCATTTTTTTTATGAGTGAATCTCGTAATGACATCGGTAGTTGTATTGTAATGATTTAATCCGCCACCTTCTGTACCAATCCATATATTACCTTCTTTATCTTCTAGGAGACTCGTTATCCAATTTTCAGATATGGTATTACTATCGTTTGGGTCATATTTAAAAATTTTAGATTGATATCCGTCATAACGGTTCAAACCGTTGTTAGAGCCTATCCAAATAAACCCTCTAGAGTCTTCAATAACACAAGTAGGGTAATTGGAAGATAGGCCATTCTCAATTCCAACTTTTTCTAAAAATTGATTCTTAGACTGCGCATTTAGCTTCAGTGCCATAAGTACAAAAAATACTATGGCAAAGAATGTATTGGAGGGGGAATGCTGCATTTGTCAGTTAAGTTTTTATAGTATGAGATTCATAAAATACTATCAAAAGGCAAAAGCAACGTTCTCTTTTTAAGGAATGTATAGCGTTTGTTAATTTTAATCATCTTTACTAATCCTAAAGATATAAAAAGTGTTGGTATTTTCTATCATTTAATTATGGTCTTAAGCTTAGATCAAAGTCTATCCAACAAGCTACAGACTTTCAGTCTGTCACGGTATTATTCAGGGGATTATAAGGCATCCCCATTAATATGTTTTTAAATCTTCCTAAATGTTCTTTGTTTCAAACACCAGAAGTGGGTGTTTTTTCTCCATTTACCGTGGGCGATTTCGCATGAAGTGAAGTTGTTATTTTTAAGATATTTCATCACTTTTTATTTATGTTAAATAAAAAATCGATTGCGTTAGAAAGCATCTGATGAATCTTATATTTTCATAAAAATTTTAATTATGAAGAAAACTATTACCCTATTAACTGTCGCAATTACAACAGTTTTTTTTGGTTGTAAGTCTAAAGAAAAAAATAAAATAGAAGTACCGGAAGATGTGAAAGCAATGATTTCTCAACAACCAGCAGATACGGTGCAAACTGCCATTGGTGAGCTTATTTTACCAAAACCATATGCAACAGAATCTGTGCGAAAACAAAACAAACTTGTAGCTTGGCCTGCAGGTAAGATGCCAACAGCTCCAGAAGGTTTTGAAGTGACGAAATTTGCAGACGGATTCCAAAACCCTCGGTGGACTTATATTGGTCCTAATGGAGATATATTTGTATGTGAAGCCAATACCAAAAATAGTGCTGGACGAATTACTCTATTAAGAGATGCTAATAATGATGGTACTATTGAAATGCGTGAAGTGTTTCTTGAAGAACTAAAGCAGCCGCTAGGAATGTTAATCATAAGAAATCATTTTTATGTGGCTAACACAGATGGTTTATATAAATATCCTTACCAAGCCGGGCAGACTAAATTAAACCCATCTGAGGGAGAAAAAATTGTAGCGCTTCCAGCAGGAGGGTACAATAATCACTGGACACGAAATATAATTACCAATAAAGCCGAAGATAAAATCTATATTTCAGTAGGTTCTGCAAGTAATGTTGCAGAATATGGAATGGAAGAAGAGGTACGCCGTGCCAATATTTTAGAGGTCGATTTAGATGGAGGAAATGAAAAAGTATATGCTAGCGGACTCAGAAATCCAGTAGGAATGGATTGGAATCCTGTAAATGGTGAGCTATGGACTGCTGTGAATGAGCGTGATAAAATTGGAGATAATTTAGTTCCCGATTATGTAACTAGTGTAAAACAAGGTGGTTTTTATGGTTGGCCTTATGCATACTACGGGGATATACCAGACCCTAGGTTAAAAGGTGCTGCGCCAGAGTTAGTGGCAAAAACAATTGTGCCAGATGTGTCTGTAGGATCACATACTGCTTCGTTAGGTTTAACATTTTATGATCAAGATAGTTTTCCTGAAAAATATAAGAACGGTGTATTTGTAGGACAACATGGTTCTTGGAATCGCTCTGAACTTTCTGGATATCGCGTAGTTTTTATTCCTTTTAAAGACGGCAAACCAGTCTCGGAACCTGAAGACTTTCTTACCGGATTTATTGCTGAAAATAGTGATACCGAAGTATACGGAAGGCCTGTTTGTGTTACCGTAACGCCAACCGGAGATTTATTAGTAAATGACGATTCTGGAAATACCATCTGGAAAGTAAGTTATAGCAATTAGTTCCTGATCATCAACTTTACCATCTTATGAAATTTTTACCAGTACAATTAATGGTGGTGGCTATTTTTATAATAGCTACCATCAACAAAATATATGCTCAAAATATTAATGGTCGTGTCATTGACGAAAAAGATACTCCAATTTCACAAGTGGCCGTTTTACGGGATTCCAAAATAATTGCGACCACAGATGAAAATGGAGTTTTTATCATTGAAGAAATAGTGAAGTTACCTTTTAAAATAGAACTTCAGCATCCAAGTTATTCTAGTAGAAAATTTATAGTATCAAGTGATAATAGCGTGTTTCAACTTTCTGTTTTAGAAGGTACGCAATTACTTAACGAAGTCATTATTTCATCAACCTACCAAAAGCAAAGTAGGATTATTATTCCAAGCTCTAGAATAACAGCAGTTAAATTAGATCAATATAGTCCTGTTGATTTGGTTTCAGCCATCAATGAAACCCCCGGAGTTTATATACAAAGCGGTGCCTTAAATACGAACAGAATCGTAATTCGTGGTGTAGGATCGCGCACCTTGTATGGAACTAATAAAATAAGAGCTTATTTTAATGGTATTCCCATCACAAATGGTACAGGAGCTACAGCTATTGATGCGTACAATTCAGAGGATATTTTAGATATGGAAATAGTGAAAGGCCCCAAGGCAACACAATACGGAACTAATCTTGGTGGAACTTTGTTGCTGAATTCAAAACAAGCTTCAGCCGGAGAGACCTATCTAAAATCCAGTAATACCTTTGGAAGTTATGGTTTGATGAAAAATAGTGTATCTGTGGCTACCGCAGCTAATAACTCGACATTCAATCTGAATTATGACCATATGGTGTTTGATGGTTTTCGAGATAATAGTAGGTATGAGCGGAGTACTGTTTTTTTAAATTCTACCTATTCTTTTGATGAAAAAAATGAAGTTGGCGTATTGTTTAATTATATAGATTATAACGCTCAAATTCCGAGTTCTATTAGTAAAACTGCCTTTGAAGAAGATCCTACCCAAGCAGCATATACCTGGGGCGCATCTCAAGGTTATGAAGATAATAAGCAATTGCTTGCAGGAATAACCTATACGCATCTATTTTCTGAAAATTTCAGTAACACTACGGCTGTATATTACAACTACTTAGATCATTATGAACCAAGACCCTTTAATATACTTGACGAATTCACTAATGGTTATGGGATGCGGACACTTTTTGCTAAGGATTTTAATTTTTGGGACACAGAAGCAAGTTTAAGTTTTGGAGGTGAATTTTATAAGGATCAATACAATTGGAAAACTAAAGAGAATTTGTACGAGGATAATGAGGGCGGTGGTAGTTTAGAAGGTTCACTGCTTAGTGACAACATAGAAAACCGAAATAACTTAAATGTTTTTGCTACAATAACGGTACCAGTCACTGGTAAATTAAAAGCGCAGTTAGGTGTAAATATCAATAAAACAAATTATGACTTTAAAGACGTGCTTAATTCAGGTATGAATAATAAAGATGCTGATCGTAATTTTGATCCTATTTTTGCTCCCAACCTAAACGTACTATATCAACTAACGCCGAATATGAAAGCTTATGTAAATGTAAGCCGTGGGTTTAACTACCCGTCTATTGAAGAAACCTTAACTCCAGAAGGCGTCATTAATCCAGAACTGGGTCCAGAAACAGGTTTTAATTATGAAATAGGTAGTGAAGTATTTGCATTTAATCGTGCGCTACATCTTCAGTTTTCGGCTTATTTACTAGATATAAATAATTTATTGGTGGCAGAGCGTGTGGGTGATGATCAGTATATAGGTAGAAATGCAGGGAAAACAGAACATAAAGGTATGGAACTTGCTATTTCTTACACCCACAAAATAATGGATGGATGGAGTATCTCGCCATATGTCAATGCTGAAATTTCACAAAATAGATTTATTGATTTTGTAGATAGAACAACTGATTATTCAGGTAACGACCTTACTGGCGTACCCAATAACAAAATGAATGGGGGAGTACGTTTTGAACTTAAGAATTTTAGTTTCAATGCAAATGTTCTTCATATAGGTGACATGCCCCTTAATGATGCAAATACGCTATACTCTGATGCTTATACTATTTTTAATAGCCAGTTTTCTTATAAAAATTATATTACAGATCAACTTTCTATAGGAGTTAATGTAGGTATAAATAATTTTACAGACCAAGCCTATGCTTCTTCAATACTCATAAACGCAGTAGGTTTTGGAGGCGCTGAACCTCGTTATTATTATCCCGGAATGCCAAGAAACTGGTTTGGCGGAGTGAAGATTAGATATTCACTTTAAGCACTGACAATAAACATGTATATGATCTTAACGTTTCAAGATATATTAGACCTAATTGGATATTTTAAAAATAATGACGGTCACTCAAAAATCATTTTCATCAAGGTGAAACTTCGGTACGAAATAATTTAGATACAAAATCATTCCTAGGTAGGTCGCTATTAAAGTAGGTATGTTTGAATTGAAGCCCAAATTAAAATCAGGTATATGAAGTAATTGCCTAAATGAAGTTGTTGCAATTGATAGCATAAAAACGATGCCAAATACAAATAAGCCTATAATTGAAGCTTTGTTTTTAGAAGTACGTTGAACTCCTCTTTGTGCTTCTTGTTTAAAGAAATAACTCAGGATAAAAATACTGAAAACTGCTTCTATCGCTATAGCTACGTAAACATTTGTTGCATAAAGTCCTAAAGCCACCTCTGGAGTTTCTGCTCCAAATACATGATGTGGGTGACCTGAAAAGAAATCTAAAATAAAGTGTCCAGCGACTAATGCCGCACCTACAACACCAATTTTGGTGCTTTTAAATAAAATTTTACCGACGAGAAAGATGAAAAGCAACCAAAATATTTGAGGGAGCAAATCGTGACTATACAACATATCTACCGTCATATTACTTAACGTAGTATCTAGTACATCACTGGGCTTTGTAGGTTCCAAGCCTACTATATGAAATGTGAACCACAATAAATCTTGTAATTGCGAGGCTATTAAAAAATAGAGTAAACTCCCTTTTGGAAATTTTTGGTTTACGATTAATGCGGTGGTATAATGTCCTGCTAGCATAGGTATTGTTTTTAATTGATAGTGATGATTTGTTTAATGAAAAAAAGGGGCTGTTTCTGGAAATAGTACTATACCGACCATTAAATTTATACCATAGCGCTCTGTCAATAAAAGATTTATTTTTTCTCGCCATTCGCAGCCCAATAGATACCACCAAATAAATGGTCTAAATACGTTTGATTATGGAAAGCTTCTGGTTTATGTCCGAGAGTAGTATAGAAAGAACGTCCTCCTTCATAAAATTGATACCACGCAATAGGATGGTTTTTACCCATACCTAAAAGCGGTATTTCATCATATCCTTTTTGATAATCATACGTGTTTTCATCTACGGAAAGGAGTACTTTAATATGTTCTGATTTTAAAAGCTCAAAATTATACCATTCTTCGCTCCACAGCCATTTTTCGGGTAGGTGCATATTGGAGGGGAAATCCACGTCATGATTTGTGAGTACCGCTGTTTGAAATTGAGGGTGGTCTTTGAAAACTCCGCCTACAAGATTATCAAACCAAAGGTTTCTAATTTTACTATCGGAGGTTGAATGGACTCCTACAAAACCTTTGCCGTTATGGAGATGCGTTTTTAGCACATCAAGCTGGTCCTCCGTTAATACATCAGCATCAGCATTTAAAAAGACAACCACATCATATGAGGGTAGTTTTAAGGCAAGATCTTCAGGACTTTGCGTCCAATCGAACTTAAATTGATGGAAAGCAACTACCGCAGTGGGAATGCACTCATAATGCCACGTATCTTGAACGGTGAATAGCAATACCTTAAATTGGTCTTGAGCAAAAGCCATTTGGTTACCGGTAAAAATGATAAAACAGGTTAATGATAAAATTCTTGTGTTCATAAGATCTATGTGTTAAGAGTAGAAGGTTATAATAGGTTAAAGTATAAATAGTTCCAAGCAGCATTGATGCTATACCATACGGGATAATTGTAAGCTTCTACTTCTGCTACAATATATTTGACACCCGCCGTTTCTGCATATTCAAAGTAGAGCTCAAAATCCATTTTGCCACTCTGCCCAAGTTCTTTGTAATCTTTTACATGCCAGCTTATAAACCGGTTCTTGTATTTTTTAAAATAGTCAATGGGGTTTATCTGTGATAAATGCATCCAATGCAAGTCGGCTTGAAAACTAACATATTTCGGGTTAGTGTTCTCTAAAAGGTAATCGTAAATAACTTTGTTTTCTACCGTTTTAAATTCATCGGAATGGTTATGGTAGGCGAATCTGATGCCTCTTTCTTTGCATAGTTTTCCAATAGCGGTGTAGTATTCAGCGTACTTTTTTAGTTCTGAAAGGGTCTTAATTTCTTTAAGCTGATTGTTGGATATAGTAAGGTATTCCACACCGGCTTGTTTGTGGTCTTCGATGCATTCCTTCCACCATTTCATAGCTTTTTTCCAAGCTTGATGGTTATTGGTTGGGAGGTCGTAAAATGTCATGGACCCCGTAAATTTCAGGTTATTTTCTTCTACCAGTTTTTTAAAATCAATTGGAGATAAGCCATAAAAAGAGCGATCTTTATAAACAAAAGTTTCAATATAGCTATAGCCCATTCTATCAAGGTACTTCAGGGTCTCTTTAGGATTCTTCTGCATTTCTTCATGTACCGAAACCAACTGAATGCCTATATTTTTATGCTTCGGATTTTTTTTAATGTAGCGTGTTTGCCAAAGCATTTCGTTCTGTGGGTTTACTCCCTTTAAGTACACATCAGTCTGATTTTTGAAATCAAAACTAACGGTCATGGTTTCTTTGCCTGTAAAGTCCCGGTCTTTCATTATCCAGTCTGTGTCGTTAGTAAACCCACCTTTACCAAGAAACATTTCACCTTGGGCACTTTTACCCAATGCAAAAATTGAATCGGTCTTGGTGTCGTGCCCAATAAGTTCTGTTAAGGTATGCTTGTACGATGTTCCATTGTGTTGAAGTACATCAACCGACATTCCGGAATGATCTATTTTAGGATAATTGTTCATTTTTATTAGCGGTAGGTTGGCCACACTATCGGTCTTATAATGAATTGAACTAACCCAGAACCCTAGATACTGTTGTAATCTATCAGATTGTTTGGGAATCTGCATTTGTGAGAAAACAGCATTTGCACTTATGAAGAGAAGCAGTACTACGGTTTTATGTGCAAACCGATATAAACTAAAATTGTAATTCATCCTTTAAATCTTGTAGAAGTAAATTTAATTGAGTTGCAGGTGTATGACTATAAGCTTTGAAGCTATGATTGCAACGGGTGTTGCAAATGGGCAATTATGCTCCTTGGAAGCCATCGCAATGGGTTTTAGAGATGGAGTGATCCATGTAGCTATCTGCGCCTGTGGGTGTATAATTTTCAATACAGTCAAAGTAAGTGTTCATAGAGGCGGAGGAATGCCACATGGATGCTATACAATGCGTAATTTATTATAGTGTCTGCATGGTGAACTATTTACCTTCGAAGCATAAGGAGCTCCTTGAGATTTTCTTAAAGAAATGCCATAAAATGGATAGCCTTATGTTTTTACATAAAAATGGAATTCCTTCATAAAAGAACTCCGCTATCATGATAAAACCCAACATCTCTTTTTGTATACCCGTAACAAAAAAGCTGATATTGGTAAAAGAGATAATGTTAGAAATACTAAAATAAACGGCTTATTAATAAGAATCATTTAAATACATACAACTCATGAAAACTATATTTTTTGCTGCATTTGCCATGCTATGTGTAACTAATATTTTGACTGCGCAATCTTCTGCTAAGGAGGATTTAAAGAACGTGGAAACAGAGAAATTACTATTGACTATTTTCTTGAAGCACGATCAGTCTATGAACCTAAATGAAATAGAAGCTATTAGGAACGAGCAAGGTTTTTATAAAAATTTCCCTCCAGAAGGTGTTTCTGTGGTCAATTGGTTTGTAGTCATGGGGATAGGCCAAATGGTGGTGTTGGAGTTGCCCGCCTCAAAACTTAAAGAGGTAAATTTAGCCATAGAAAGAAGCGCTTGGAAAGCTTTTCGATCTGAAATTTATCCTACCTACGATTTGTATCCGATTGTAGAGCAAAAGCTGGGCAATACTTCTAAAGTAAGCTACTAAGCATGGTGCTAACTCCTCCAGATTACTCTATCGTGAACAGGCTAAAATAATTTGAAGGAATCACAACGCACCAATAAAAAACCTTTAATTTCTGTGCTGTAGTCTTAATAAAGTTAGTAGCAAAAAGCTTATTGAAAAACTAGTTTTTCAGTGGTACTGCATATATTTTACCTGTCATCATATCGGGGACTAATAATCTGTCTTTATCCTCTTCAAGATAAAAATCTGCGGCAGATGCTAGTCCTTCTATAAGTAGGGTAGACGCTTCTGTTATTGGGTCTATTTTCCAAACTTTTCCAGAGACCCAACTGCTTACATAATAGTTGCCTTTACTATCTTGTTCTACAGCATCAGCTCCTCTAAATTGGCCTTTTAGCGGGGTGAGTACACCATCTTTTGTCACTAGAAAATTTCCTTTAAAAAAAGCAGCAACCATACTATTCCCATCGTTATCTACACCTACACCATTGGGGTTTAATATTAGGGGAGAAGTATCTTGTTGTATAGTGATATGCCCTTCTAAATCTACATGATAAATACGCCCTAAGGCTGGAATTTTTTTTGCTTCCTCACTGTCTAGCGGCCATAAGTTGTTATTGGCGTCCCGCATGTATTCGGTAGCTCCCATATCGGCAATAAAGATTCCGTTTCCTTTGCCATCTAATGAGACATCATTTAAATAGAGAACAGGCTTAGGGAAGTCGGCTTTATCAACAAAAATACTGGCCTTTCCTTCGTTATCCACTTTCCAGATTTGGGTAACATCAGAGAAATACAAATACCCATTGAGGAAAACAATTCCTTTAGGCTCATCAAAACCTTTTGCAAAAACCTTAATACCGTTCTTGGAGACATCTACCAATTCGCCATCGCCTGGTTCTTTTGCATTCATTACAGTGACATAATAATTATCGTAGAAACCTTTCGTGATACTCTCGGGCTTCATGCCCACGGAAATGGGAAAGGCTATCTCAGATTGTGCTTGAGCAAGAAAGGCCCATAATAAAGTAATGGTGAAAGTATTTTGTTTAGTTCCCATAGTACTGTTTTTAAGTAGATTAGTCATATGTATTTTTTCTTAAGCGGAAATGCTAAGTTCCTCTAAGTAGCTTACGCGCTATAAGGCAAAGACTACCTATTTATGAAACCTATAGAGGTAATAGCAAATGTTCCATACACGCTCGCGAAACAATTTTAAATTAAATTCACTGGTGGTGCTGTATTGATTGTAATCGTTTTATAATAAACACTTTAACGCATTGTGTTTTCACAAAGCTATACGTCATTTATCTCTTTTTCTGGGAGTTTTGATGCAGATCATAATAAAATTGCTGCGTGTATGAGGAGGTATGAAACTGATTTGGAAAATATTTGGCTTCTCTTCTATTTTAGTTGAAGTAGATCTTTCAGTTTGCAAATGTTTGTATTAGGCCTTGGAAATTGGTGGACGATAACAGGAAATAGAGCAGTCTTTAATAGGTCGTAAACTGCAACTTATTAAATTTCAGTTAGTTATATTTATAAAAGTGAAATTTGAGCCATACACGAAACATTATATTATTTAAGGGCAGTATCATGTATAGCAGTTTCATCCTTAAACAATGCGGCTAATAGATCAAACAACAGATTATTCTTTATGTTAAACTCTTTCTTTAAATTCCATTCTTGAATAATTACAACAATTGCATTTATTTCGGTTATCACCATCAGTATTGGCCGCCTTTACCTCTGGCGGTATAAGTTTCATGGCCTTGGTAATTACGTAGCTACGAACAATACCCGTAACCTATTTTCGTATAATCGTCTAGCATTCTAAACGATGCGCTGGAATCGGTATAATTGGTAAACGATTTTTCTCTCCGCTAGCATAACTTGCCAATGGTTAATTTATTTTAACTTTACATAGTGCTATAGAATACATAGTTATTCTTGTTCAAAAATAATATTCCTCTCCGTATTTTTCTTGTAGAGATCCTTAGCAACAACTATTTTGCTTGCAGTTGCAACATAGTTTTTGCTCTTTGGATTTAGCATATATTCTAGCTGGTACGCAATCATTTTTTCAAATGGAATAAGGAAATTTTTCGTGTCGCATTGTTCTAAATTACCTTCCTTAAGTAAATTCAGGACCGTATAGACAGATTCGATAGTGCTTAGACATAGCGATTCTGGCTGCTGCTTGATAATAAATTTTGATTTTATCTCATTATCAAAACTTATTCTTTTTAGTTTTTGTAGGTTTTTACTTAATTTAAGTATTTTACGAGCACAGGGCCAAGTACCATCGATAAGGAAAATGATTGGATGAGCTCCCATAGTAGAATTGATTTCGGAACTATCTCTTAGCGATAAATTGAAATTATCTTTTCCCGGATAAAGTAAGAAAGAAGTGCTATTTTCTTGATACAGAAGTTTATTTACACGAATGTTATTAGTAAAATCTACACCCACTATAATTTCTGAATTCTCAAGTTGAAGATTAGTCATATGCCCCGTTCCGTTTTTCTCTTTTTTGTACTCTTTCGGGTGCATAAGAATGATGAAACGAGTCTTGGTATGGAATGAACTAATATGTTCACAAATACAGGTGCTTGAGGGCCTCATGCATTTGTAACATTGTATTCTTGTTTTTTTTAGCGCTACGTGCAAGTTGAATATCTTTTTAATGTCTTCACCAGTATAAGTGCGGCAGTAGTAGGGAATTTTTTGTTTCCGCCTGCATCCTGCAAGGTTTAGGCACGAAGCTAAAGCTTTTTTGTCTATTTCTAATTTTTTGTTGCAAGGTGAAGATGGAATACTTCATCTAATTATCTGCGATTTCATAAACTTCCCGAGCCAAGAATAGGGGAGCACAGAACTTTTTACTATTTCTTAATGGCTTTTTTGGCATTGAGTTAATTAAGCCAAAACTATTTTATTCCCAAAGCACATTTAGGTTTTTAAAAACTATATTTAGGGCATCTTTTTTGTAACCAACGTTGGAATAAAAATCAATTACTAAAGCTGTAATTATGGGTGTTCCAGAGACTAATTCGTTAAGTTCAACTGTAAATTTGGTGGGTATGTCCTTTAGTAATTTTGCGATTCTTGTTTCATTACCCACGGTCATTTTATAGGACATTATCCCGTTACCTTTCGGATCAAAAGCATTTGCTTTATGTCCTTGAATAGACCTTAAAACACCATTATTTATTAAAATTCCTTCAATCATTACGGTTCCAGTATCTGAATTTCCAATAACAGAATTTATTTTGAAGGTAACCTCTTTGTTTTCTGTAGTTATTTTTGAATTGATCAATGCTAAGGTTTCTTTATAATAGAGAATCTCTTTCTTTTGCTGATCAATGGTAACATTTTGAGTGGTTATTATTCCGTCTTTAGTTATTAATTCCGATTTTAGGCTGGCATTATCTGCTTCAAGTTCTGTACAATTAGTTTGTCCTAAAACGATGGTGGTTGATAGTATTAAGACATACGTTAAAAGATTCATTTTTTTCATATTGGTGTTGGTGGTTTTTTGATGTTTTAATGAGAGCTTACAATGTTTTTAACCTCACAAAAGTTTTTCATTTAATCTCTTATAACCTTGGTAAAATTGCACTTACTCTAAGATTGTAGTAAATATACGCAAACTATTCAATTTTCTCCTAAGCTGCCATTCCGTTTTAGGTATAGAATTTTTTACGGACAAGCATTGGTTCTGCGCGTTTAGATGTGCGCCAATACTCGTAAATCCTATTGATCCTACTAATTTAGTCAACTAAAAATACTTCCCGTGCGAATATTTTTTTTCGGACTATATTTCGGTATCTCAGCTAAAGATTAATATATTGATAATGTGTTATTTAAGGGCATGGTTTACACAAGTTAAAGATCAGACTCCATAATTTAAGGTTCTGTCTAATGTGTAGCTTATCAAATGTAGGGTAGGAGTTAAGCGCTTTTTACGTTTTGAGAATTAAGACAAAATTCTAATGATTTAATTTTTGCCTATTCTACCATTTTATAGTCAAGTTCCAAACGCTCTATGTTTTTTATGTATTCTTGTAAGCTTTTTTATTTTATCGGAATTGTTTTGGTTTGGTGTTTCTACTAGCATTTTCTGCTATTTCAATAATTCTTTTTTGTTTAGTTTCATCTCTTTTAGCTAATACAATCCAACTTAATAGAATTTTCTTTGCTGATTTACTTAAACTCTCGTAATATTCTAAAGCTCCCTCTCTTTTGTCAAATTCTTTTTTTAAATTTTCAGGAAGAATTAGTGCTTCTACATCATCTAGTATAAACCAAGAACCATTTGCCTTTGCCGTTTCAATAGCTTTATAGCCAGCTTCTCGAATAAGTTTTTTTGAAGTTAAATATTCTACTTTATCTTTATTAACCTTAGACCAAATACTGTTAGGTTTTCTTTTGCTAAAATATTGGATGTACCTTTCTGAGTCAATTGTTTTTTTAGTACTATCTATCCATCCAAAACAGAGTGCTTCATCAACTGATTCACTCCAACTAATAGAAGCCACTTTTGTTGATTTTTTATAAAAAACAAGCCAAACAGACTGTTTCAACTGGTGATTTACCTCTAACCAGTTTCTCCAATCTGTTTGACTTTTAGGATAATATGTTTCTATTTCCTTCTTATTCATTATGTTGTTCCAACCATTTTAATATGGCTTTATTTGTTTCTTCAGGTTTTTCTTGTTGGATACAATGCCCACAATCTAAACTAACCACTTCTGCATTAGGTACAAAATCTGTTAAGTTTTCCGACTTAGGAATAATATCCTGTTCACCGTATATCATAAGTGTGGGATGTTGTATAATCGGCTGTACATCGGCTAGTAAATGCCAATTTAGGTCAAGGTTTCTATACCAATTTATACCTCCTGTAAATCCTGATGTTTCGAAAGCAGAAACATAAACAGCCAATTCACTCTCACTCATTATAGGGTCTCCAAGTGATTTCTCTGCTTTTGCAAGATTAATCATCATCATACCTGGTTCAGGCATTGTAAGTGGTACATTTTTTCGGAACAAATTACCAAGAAACTGAGATTTGTTTTCATCCAAAATAGCATTTGAGACTCCTACTTGTCTATTAAAGTGAACAAAATAATTATCTGGTCCAAATATTTCTTCCATAAACTCTATCCAAGGTTTTTCTCCTCGTTGCATATATGGTAAAGCCAAATTTATTATTTTACTTACTTTCTCAGGATGTAATAAAGCTAGATTCCAAACAATATTTGCTCCCCAATCGTGACCGATAAAGGTAGCTTTTTCATATCCGTAGTGGTTAAGTAGAGCAACTAAATCTCCTGTTAAATGTTCAATGCCGTATGCTGTTATTTCAGTTGGGCAAGATGATTTACCATAACCTCTTTGATTTGGAACAATCACATGGTAACCAGCTTTAACAAGTTCGGGGATTTGAAATCGCTAAGAATATGCGTTTTCTGGAAATCCGTGGCAGAGCAAGATAGGTTTACCTTTATTCTCTTTGCCTGCTTCAAATACTTCAAGTTCAATATTATTGACTGAAATCATAGTAGATTTTGGAAATTCGATTGAATTAATACTTTTGTTCATCTGTGTCGTTATTTTTTTGTTTTAAAATAATTGTACTACAAAAGTAAATTGAGTCTATGACAGCCTTATGGCAAGGGTAAAAAAGAGTTATTGATATATGTCAAAATATTCTTGTAAAGTCATATTATGAGGTTCGAAATTTTCTGTTAGAATTTCTATTATTTGAATTCTGTCTGGTCTAAAAAACCGAAACTCGTTACGCAAACGACAAAATGCAACTAAATACCAATTTTCAGAATTTAATATGGCAAATGGTTCTATTATTCTAATTGAAGCAGAATTTTCTTTATTGATATATTCTATTTTAACAAGGTTGTAATTAGTTAATGCATTTTGTAAATCTGATAAATTATTACTATTCCTTTCTCGATTTGTGTTTTGGTCATAACGTGTACGTTCAAGAAGTATATTAGCTTTATCTTTTGTTGTATATTTTAGAATTGATTTTATTTTATCTATTGCTTCTGAATAGTCCTTTACAAATGATGCATCTTTACTATTTAGCACTAATTGTTCTGCAAGTATTAAAGCATTAGCTTGTTTTTCAGTAAACATTACAGGTGGAATTTTATATCCGTCCATTAATGTATAGCCTTTTCCTTCCTCCGTTAATACAGGAACTCCAGATTGTTCTAACGCCTTTATATCTCTGTAAATAGTTCTTTTGCTAATACTAAATTTATTAGCTAATTCCGAGGCAGTTACAATCTGTTTGGTCTGTAATTGAATTAAGATTGCTGTTAATCGTGACAGTCTATTTGTTTCGGAATAATCCATTTTTTAATGTAGTTATTGGTTTTTTCAAATGGCTTACAATGTCTCTGCTCGTACGTTTAGTACGAGAATTAAAAGTACTTAATTTCCGAATAAGCTCTAAACTTTAGGTTCAGCTCCAAAATCCATAATAAATATAGCGGTGTTGTATGTTTGTCTTATTCTATAATTAGGTTCACCATTTTTTCTATTTCTTTTTTTAGAGGTAGAAGTTGTTCATTGTTGGTGAATTCTCTTTGGTAACATTCACAATAATTTTCCCAAGTTTTATCTTCGGATTCACTATCTACATTATTCCAAATTCTCTCACATTTTTCTATACCTTCTAATTCTTTTTTTATCGACTTGCTTATTAGATAAATATTGTCTTCAATTATAACAAGAGCATATAAACTGTTTGGTTTAAAAGGACCGATATCTTGTCCGTCAATACTTATCATACCATAAGCTTGTATGTTTTCTGTCTGATTGATTTTGTAGGAATGAATACCGGTTATGACATAATCAGAAGCAAATGCATAAGAAAAAATATCTTCTATTTTATTCTCAGTAATATTATTAAAATTATATCCTTGTTCTTTGAAATAATCAGAGAATATAAAATTTGTTGTACATAATATAGAAATTTCTTTTTCATAGACGGTTAAAGCATCAAGCATTCTAAACCCAAGTTCAGGCAGAAATGTCTCAAGGTTTATTTTACCTGTTTCATTGATTTCTTGTACTCTAGTGGGGATTAAAATATGTTGAAGTAATTTTTCTAAAGCAAGAAGAGAATCATTCACTTGTTTATATGTTCTATCATTGTATTCTTTTTCTTCAAAATACGCAATGTTAGAATTTCTTCTTTTGATATAGTTTAACTCTTGTTCGCGCTTAATTTCGTTTTCATTACCTTTTGCTAATAGACTTATTTTAGAGTTGCTTTTAAAATCATTATTCTTTTCTTGTCCATTACAAGAAAATATTGCTGTAAATAAAACTAAGTATATGTATTTCATTTTTTCTTAATTAAAGCTAACTTTCAATAAAAGGATCATAGGGCAGGTGATAAGCACTTTCGTTTCGGTTTATTGCTTAGCTAAATATATATATATATATTGCTATCATTATTTCTACTATCAAACACCAAATTTTATATTTGGCGGACTTAGTTACAGGCTCTAAACTTTAAATGAAGCTCTAAAACCTGTATTAATTTTAGCGATGTTGACAGCTTTTACTGTCCCCATTTGTGTATAACATTTTCATTCCACATTTTCTCCCTAAATTTTCTAAATGAATCAGGTGCATTTATAAATCTCAATTCCGTTTACATGTATTGCACTTTCGAGAAACGCTTGCGCATTTCGTCCATATCCGATTCCTGAAATTGGTAGTTTTTTAATCTATTTTCAATAAATAAACGCTTTGTCAGTTCAGCAGATTGTGCAGGGTTCATTCCCCACGTTTCTTGCTAATTGTTAAAAGCTGTTTCCCAAATCTGTGCCATGTTATTTACAAATTTTATCCTCTAATAAATCACATTCAATTCCTTTGCTTTTAAGTTCTTGCACAATAGTATTTGTATTAATTAAATCACCCTCAATCCTTAAAATAGAATGGCCACAAGGGTAGGGTTTGTTGAAATCTTCCAAGTCAAAATTGATTTTTAGAGTTGGATACTTGTTTTTTAAAAATTGCAGAATTTCTTCTGAGTGACATTCTGATTTTACGTTTGTTATAACGACATCCACCATATTAAAAAAATTCCTGTGTTAATTCATTATTAACCACAGCTCCAGAAATGTTTCCTCCAGAAACTGCTATTGCTACAGAGCGCATTAACGTACTATTGTCGCCACAAGCAAAAACGCCTTCTTCTGTAGTTTTCTGCATAGAATTGACCTCAATATGGCCGTGTTCCGTAAATGCACAGCCTAATTGTTTTGGTATGCTAGAATTTTGTTCAAATGGGATTGAAGCATATGCACACTCATAATTTTCTTTACTACCATCTTTAAATACAATAGTTTCTAATTGCCCATTTTTATGTTCAAGCCTTGTAATTTCTTTTTCTACAATTTTAATATTGTACTGCTTTAATGTATCGAGTTGGTTTTCTTTGAATTCCTTCGTACCCGAAGTGATGATTGTAATCTCTTTTGTTAAATTTTTCACTAAAGATGCAAGGTGAAATGCTCTTTCTCCGTTAGCGATTATAGATGTTTTTTTATTTCGTATTTCGTAACCGTGGCAATAAGGACAGTGTACTACAGATATTCCCCAACATTGTGAAAATCCAGGTATGTCAGGCATTATGTCTTTAATTCCTGAAGCAAAAACCAGCTTTTTTGCTGTAAAAACATCACCATTTGAGGTTGTGATTTCAAAACCATTTTTAATCTTCTTGCCACTTACGGCAAGTCCGTTATACAATTTGATACTGTCATATATAGCTAATTGACTTTTAGCGATTTTAGCTATTTCTCTGGGAGAACTTCCGTCTTGGGTCAGAAAATTATGAGAATGTGGTGTTTGACGGTTACACGGTTTTCCCGCATCTATGATCAATGTTTCTCTCAATGAACGTCCTAAACTCAGTGCTGTAGAAAGTCCTGCATAACTCCCACCAATAATTATTACTTCAAATTTTTTGTTATCCATTTTGCTGTTGTGTTGAGTGAAGAGCGATATGGGCTTCGGTAGCGCAAGAACTAGCCCTAATACTCCAATTAATTGTATAATTTCTCTTCTATTCATTTTTATTTTAACGCGAACTAGTCGCAATAGTGTGTTGCCAAAAATACAATTTTTTTGTATTATTGCAACTTATTCGCAATAATGTATGAATCGAAGAAATACGCCTACAAAAGAAGCGGTCTTAAATTTACTTTTAAATTCAAAAAAAGCATTGAGCCAAGACGCTATTGAAAACCAACTTGATATTAAAATCAATAGGGCAACTATATACCGAGTATTGAATAGATTTTGTAAGGACGATTTAGTCCATAGAATTGTTGCAGAGGATGGGAAACAGTATTTTGCCATTTGCAAAAAATGTGAGAATCAAGCAGCGGTTCTTCAACATCACTTTCATTTTCGATGTTTATCGTGTGACACAATTGAATGCTTGCAAGTGCCGGTAACGTATTCCGTTCCTAATGGCTATAGAGTCCAAAACGCCAACTGTGTTCTAACTGGGGTTTGTAATGACTGTTCGTAAATTTTAATGGGTTCAGATAAGGTTATTTTATCAAATGATTAATTCCACATTCCATTTGATTCTGTCAAAATAATAGGGTTCTTGTCTGTAATTAATATTGTCTGTTCGTGTTGGGTTACATACCCACCTTTATTTCCTACTAAAGTCCAACCGTCATTCAGTTCAACCGCAATAGTGGACTTTGTTGAAATAAAAGTTTCAATTGCAACCGTTGTATTTTTTTTAAATCGTTCTCTATTACTTCTTACCCTGTAGTTTAATATATTTTCCGGCTCTTCATGTAAACTTCTACCAACTCCGTGACCAGCCAAGTTTTTAATGACTTTGAACCCAGATTTTTTTGCTTCAGTTTCTATCAAATATCCAATATCTGAAATTTTCACTCCACCTTTGATATTGTTTATTGCTTTGCGTAAAATATCTTTAGAAGCATCTACAAGAGGTTGGTGGTTATGAATGTCATTTCCAAGAACAAAAGAACCACCATTATCAGACCAAAATCCGTTAAGTTCTGCCGATACATCAATATTAACTAAATCTCCTTCTTTTAATATTTTTTTCTCTGAAGGTATACCGTGTGCCGCTTCTTTATTTATACTAATACAAGAATAACCAGTAAAACCATAAGTCTCGAAAGGTGCAGATTTAGCTCCATAACTCTTCAAAATTTCGCCGCCATATTCATCAAGCTCTTTAGTAGACATACCAATTTTAGCGTACTCTCTCATTAATTTTAGCGTTGTTCCAACAACTTCACTAATTTTTTTCATTCCGATTAATTCGGCTTCCTTTGTTATTGACATATCATTTTTTTATTAGCCACTCCGGTTATTTACATGTTTTAAGCTTTAAATTTAGGAAATAAAACCGAATAAAAATCCGTGAGAATTTTTGTGAACTAACCAAAAATAGCCTCTAATTTTACCTGGGTTGTGGGCGGTATTTATTTTTCTAACTTTAATAATTCAATATATGGATTACCTTCTAATCCTAATAATTTTGCAAAAGCAGGTTCCGTTTTTATTCCGCTCGATTTTAGATCTTTTACTTTCTGTTTAAATTCAAAACCTTTTTCTTCTAAAATATTTCTTTCAATAATCATATGTCGATATGCATCTTGCTTCTCGGTAGGAATATTTTGTCCAAAAATCTCAAACAAAAAATTTTCCGTTTTAAACTCGGCAATAGTCGATTCAATGTCATTTTGTAATATTGAATACACCTTAAAGTCTTTTTTTTGAGAAAATTGATCTAATAAATATGCTTTAAATTCAGAATGATTTTGACATTCACAAATTATGTCCAAATCACTTTCAGGCACATCTATTTCAATTGGAATAGTTCCTGTCAAAATTGGATTATATTTTTTAAGTTTCTCTAAAACTTTATGCTTTTTGATTTCGGAAAAAGCAAGTTTTTGCCTTTCGTTTCCAGATTTTAAATATTCAATAGTTCTAAAATTCACAATCAATTCTTGCTATTTTTTTAAAGTATTCAAACTTGTTATTGGGCTATTATTGGCGTATCTAAGGACCTAATTTAGCAAAAATTTAAATGCGCCTGATTTTAGAATTTAGGAGTCTTGCAAGACTAGAGTCTTAGATTAAGGAGAAATTTAATTGTTTTTTTATCCCCATTCTGCATCTTGAAAATCAAACCTCATAATCTCGGCTCCTGGCTCTATAGTTACGAGTGCAGTCGTATCAAGAATTGTCCATTTTTCCGAAAATCCAGCTGAAAAATCAAGGGTATTCCTTCTTAAGGTAACTTGAACAGATTCAGCCTCTTTATGCTTAAACACTATTTCAGGACCTTGTTCCGATTCTATTACATAAGGTTCTTCTGTGGTTAAAAACTTGATTATAGTTTTTCTTGATTCTTGAGTGAATTCAGGGACAATCTCAGGAGTTTCTTCTAGAATCTGTCCTAGATCCTTATTTTCAGACCTACACTTCATTGCAAAATTTCTTTCTACGGCCGTAATGTCATAACTCATTTTTTTTAATTTTATTAGAAATCTATTCTTTATAAACGCTTTTCTACCTATTAAAAAGAGTTATATTTTATTTCAAATATGGTTCTCTTTTTTTAATAATGGTTAACGGTTTGGGCTTTGAGTAGTTGTGTAGATTAGCACTTTGCTTAGCAAGTACACACCAAACTGAAAATCTGCGAGGATTTTCAGAAGTAGACGAGAACAAGCATTACTAATCCACGACATTATGCTTAGTACCTTTTAGTAATCATTATATTCATTCGGATTTTCTAATCGAAATTTTGGGCTATTTTCCAGAAAAATGTCAAAATACGCAGTGTGTGTTGCTCCTAAAAGGATAAAAATCCTGTCATTTTCTGTCATTTCTATGTCGTTAAAATTGCTATACATTTTTAAATTCCGTTGGTAGAATTTAGTAATTTCATCAACTCCTTCTTGATTTCCTGTGGTATGTTGTGTTGCTAAGAAATTGTATAAGTCAAATGTTTCCATTTTATAATCTCTCGTGTTAATCGTTCTAAATTGTTCTTTTAACTTTAAAGCATTAACCCTTTGGTAGTTATCCATTACTTGTGAAATATAAAGACTATCAGTGATTTTTTTATTGGCAATCTCGACTAAGCTTGGATAATCAAATCCTGTTTGGCTGTCTATTCCATAAATTCGTTTTGTACCACTCAATCGAGCCACTTCAAGTCCGATGGAATTTAATTCGTCCGAGTAATTTAATCTTTTGGTTTGGTCTTTTATATATTCCGAATAAGTCGAAGCTATATAGTCATTGTTTATAGGTTCCAACTCAAGACAAATAATAGTAGGATTAAATTCAACAATTTTTTCAACGAGTTTTTTTAAGTCAGCTTTTTCATTTGGGTCACTCAAGTCTATTTGAGATGAGTTTGCGTCTGATGTTTGACTTAAATGAGCAGTTCCAAAGTTTAAAACCTTAATTTCTCCGTTTATTTCTGTTTTAGGATTTTGTTTATTCTTATTGTTTTCTTTTTTTATTTCAGTATTGCAACCCAATAAAATTAAAGTTGCTACTCCAATTAGTAGTTTATTCATTGATTTTCTTTTTTCTTTTAATATTTAAAGCAAAATTCCAAAGATTTTGCGGACTTCATAAAAATTCTTAAACCTTTAGATGAAGCCAAAGCCCATATAGTTTATAGGTATTGTTGTAGCTAGTTTTTATTACTCTTCTTTCAAATCTTTATACATAATGTATGTGTCAACCAGGCCTAATTCAGAATGTCTAAAACCTTTTGGTGTGGTTCCAATTATTTCAAATCCGTATTTTTTCCATAATTCTACTGCTCCTTTATTTGTGCTTACCACAATATTAAACTGGATTCCTTCGAAATTATGTAGCTTTGCTCTTTCAAGCGAATGTTCACAAAGTTTTTTTCCAACCCCTCTTCCTTGCGTGTCGGGATTTACCATATAACTACAATTTGCAATATGATTTCCTAAATCAATTTGGTTAGGTTTGATAATATATGTTCCGAGTATTTGTCCATTATCTTCGATTACAAAAGTTTCCATATAATCTGCAAACCAATGCTTTTTCAAATCCTTTTTCGGTGTATTTGGATTGAAGACATAGGTGTCTCCAGTTTTAATGACTTCTGAGAATATCAGCCAAACTTGGTCAAAATCGGATTCTATTGCTTTTCTAATATTCAATATTTATAATTTCTTAAATTAGCTACAACGTTCATTATAACAACCGTAGGGCAGGTGATAAGCACTATCATTTCGGTTTATTACTTAGCTAAATATAAATATTTTGCTTTTATCTTTTCTGCTATAAACGCCAAATTTTATATTTAGCGGACTTTGTTAATATTCACAGATCTTTCGGTTTAGCACAAACGCCCTATGTTTTTTATACCGTGTTGTAGGGCGTATTTACTTTTTTGATTTCTTTCAGTCTTTTCAAAAAGAACCCTTTTTCTGCTTCCCAACCATATTCTATCACGTTATTTAATTTTAAATAAGTCAATATTAAATTCGTATTATCATTTTTGAGTATTTCAGTGTGATTTTTGAAATATTTTTTAGTGTCAATCTCAATTTCATTCAATTCAACTACTTTTTTATTAAAACTATTTTTTGCGTCTACATCAAATTCGAGAGGGTATTTGAAATCGAAAGGAATGTCAGGAGTATTTTCACTAATTAATCCACCGTACATATGTCTAAATCCATAACCAAAGAACCATTTATCTCGTTCTATTAAATCATCTTTTTTGTAAAACTCAGGTTTTCTGCCAGTTTTTCTACCCCAAAAGAATTCAAAATCTCCTAAAAATTCAGTTTCAAATCTAATTCTTGCATAATCAAAGTCGATTTTACCAAGTAAATATTCAAATTTTAAAATGAATTCAGACCAATCATTTCCTCCACTTAAATTTTTATAAGTAGTCCCAAAAGTTGTTATTGGACTCTCGTAATAATATGGATGTTCAATAGATTTAGTGTTAAACATTTCAGCTCTAATCCAAGGGTAATTTTCATCAGGTTTCATTTCTTGTATAGTTTTATTAAATGATTTAATATCATTCAATTTAATCATTCCGTAAACTATTGAAATATGTCCCATTTTTGTTTTTTATATGCCCTACAACGTTGAGTATATGGCAAGTAGGGCAGTAGAAAGCGATAACCTTTCAAGTTTGCACTGAGCCAAAGCGTTGTATTTTGTTTTTATCTTATTCATGTTAAAAGCTAAATCAACGATTTGGAGGTGTTTGTAAATAGCACTGAACTTTCGTAAACCATTGAACGCCCTATTTGCTATATACAGTGTGTGTGCCCAGCATGGGCATCTTTTGTTTACCGAAAGGTAAATAATTAATTTAGAGGGTGCAAGTCCCTTATGGGCAGGTGTAACGCCTTGAACCATTAGTAAGCTGCAAGGTTGCTAGTTGTGAGACTAGGACTGAAGGAAGCAGGACTACAAAACTCGGTACTGACGAACAGAAACCGTATATGAGGCATAATTATCTGGGTAAGCAACCACATCATTGTAACGCCCTAAAGAGTACAAAAATGGTAGTTATGTAGATACGGCGGTGATCGAGAGAAAGAAGATGTTCTTACCT
>NZ_FNBD01000011.1 GCF_900102165.1 Cellulophaga baltica | reverse complement strand
TATGATATGTCTGGTGGTAGACCTGAATGGACTAATGATTGGTTGGCGTCATATTCAAAAGAACCTGTTGTAAACCCTAGGTACGATACTATAGTTTCAGGAACTGAAAAAGTAGTTCGTGGTTTTCATAAACTAAGTAATTCTGTATATAGTAGATCAGGCTCTAGAGATCCTGAACAAGATGGCTTTGGCGGAGGCTTTCGTTGTGTATGTAATCAAAAAACCCCTATAAAGTAATGTGTGTAAAATTGTTTTTGTTCTTATTTTACATACTAGTTCAAAGTTGCAACTCACAAAAAAGCGCAACACCAGAACAGGAGCAAATTTTAGAAGATGCAAAAGCTAATTTTGTATTTGTAGAAGGGGGTACTTTTACAATGGGTAAAAATGGTGTTTCAATTGCTAGGGAGCATCAAGTAACTTTAGATAGTTATTCTATAAGTAAATATGAAACAACATGGAAAGAGTTTGACTTGTACACAGCATTGAATAACTTAGAGCTTATTTATCCTAATTATAGAAATCAAGAAGATATGGGACCAAATTTTGGAGCTGTTGGCATGAATTGGTACCAAGCGCAATCATACTGTCAATGGTTAGGCAAGCAACTTGGTTTACCTATAGATTTACCAACCGAAGCTCAATGGGAATTTGCGGCACGTAGCCGCGGTTTAAATGTTGAACATGCTACTGATAGTGGTAAGATAGAAGGGAGTTTCACAGAGAAAAGAAACTACCCTGCTTATGATACTATAGTAGGGCCCTATCCTCCCAATCCTTTAGGAGTTTATGATATGTCTGGTGGTAGACCTGAATGGACCAATGATTGGCTTGTTTTGTACCCGAAAGAACCTATTACCAATCCAAGATACGATACTATAGTTTCTGGTACTGTAAAAGTAATCCGTGGGTTTCACTCTTTAAGTAATTCTGTGTATATACGTAGCTCTAGAGAACCTGAACAAGATGGTTTTGGCGGAGGTTTCCGTTGTGCTTGTAATCAGAAAACTAAAATAGAGTAATGGTTTTTGAGTGTCAAGATAAGTATTTGG
The DNA here is from genome assembly GCF_900102165.1 of Cellulophaga baltica. Lineage (GTDB taxonomy): Bacteria > Bacteroidota > Bacteroidia > Flavobacteriales > Flavobacteriaceae > Cellulophaga > Cellulophaga baltica. The sequence goes on along the minus strand of NZ_FNBD01000011.1, from coordinate 119,899 downwards.
ATTAATGAAAAAAAAATCTTATCAAAAAAGAATCTCTGTTTGTCTTCTATTCGTGCTACTACTTATAGGATGTAAAGAAGAAAAGAAAGATGATAATGAGTTTATGAGGTTAAACTTTCCAAACTTGACCGATAAAATAAATAGACATGTAGATAATTTAACTGAAAATCCTGAAATGGTAAGATATGTTCCTCCTAAAGTAAAAGCGGAATATTTAGCAACACTTGCTTCATTTAGTGAAGTGAATTTTAGTGTTTATCCTGATTCTGTGTTAACTAATAGGTCAAAAGTTCTAATTAAAATTGGCACTAATAATTTAGAAGAATTTAATGAATTGATTTTTGAGTTTGGTTTAAATGTAGATAATGCTCTTGATGAGCAGCCTGTTAGAAAAGATACTATAATTACAGATACCACATTGTTTAGAAAATGGGCAATAAATAAATTAAAAAATACTTTATATAAAAAAGAATCCGATTGGAAAGAAATTGACCAATTTAGATTAAGCCTTAAATGATAATTTGTAAATGAAAAAAATAATTATTAGTGTATTGTGCGTTTTATTTTGTACCTATTATATTAATGCGCAAAGCATTAGAAATGGCACAGTTCAACATCCTGTATTGGGGAAAATTTCGCTAAAAAAAATATATGACAAAGATTTAGAAGAATATATTTTTGTAGGAAAGGGTGAATACCAAAATAAAGAATTTGGTAAAGGGAGCTATATTATTAATTATTTTGATGATGGTAGCCTTGGTTCATGGACAGAAGAATACAAACATCCGAAAAATGGAAAAACTACGATTTATCATGACTATTATCGTAAAATTGAAAATTATACAAATAAAGAGGGTTTAAAAGTAGAAAAAAATACAACTTATGATAGTGAAGGTTTACTTAAAAGTACAGCAAATTTAATTGATGGTAGAAAAGAAGGAAAACAATTTGAATATGGTTCTAATAATGAACTATATATAGTAGAAAACTATGTAAAAGGAAAAAAAGAAGGAATACAATATCGCTATCACCCAAATGGAGAGCTGTCTAATGAACAAAATTTTTTAGATGGAAAAATGTTTGGTCCATATAAAGTATTTTATGACAACAAGCAACTAAATGAACAAGGGAGTTATGATGTAGAAGGGAAATTAGATGGTGATTTCTATGCATATACAAAAGAAGGTAAATGTATAGAAAAAGGAAAATATGTACATGGCATAAAGTTTGGAGAGTGGGAAGAGAGAATGCGTTCAAATGATTATTTCTTTGAATATCAAGCTATATGTACATATACTAAAGATTCAGCTACCTGTGTTGAAAAAAAATTCTATGTTAATAACAATTCAAACGAGCTACAAAAAATTGTAAACTTTAAAAAAGTAAACGAGGAAGGGAAAAGAGAATACATTAAGCCAGACTATAGTGATGACAATTATGGAATAATAAAACATGGACTTTATAAAGAACTTTATGCTAATAAAGTGCTAGAAGAAGGAAATTATCAAAACGGTAAAAAAATAGGTAAATGGAAATCATATTATAGAAATGGAAATTTACACATTTCAGCAAACTATTATAAAGGTTTAAATGACGGTATTTGGAACTATTATGATGAGGATGGCACACTTTCATCCACTGATAAGTATCACAAGGGTGAGGAAACTGAATACGTAAAGCCAAATATTCAAATATTAATAGGAGGTTTGATTTTTATTTTTTTAGTGATAATTCTTGTCCTAAAAGACAAGAAATCACGAAGCATTAAATTAGAACATACAAATCAAGTAGAAGTAAATAGATTACTGTTAAGTTCATGTATTCTAATACTATATGTAGCAAATATTCCTTTTTTAGAAGATACAATCCATTCTATATTTGATACACGATTTGGTTGGTCCAAGCTAGTTCCTGTTTCGGGATTGAGTATTTTGCTAATAACAACAATCTTTTTTTCACTAGTAAATAAACCAAGTTTAAAACATATTTTATTTGGTGTTTTTGGATTTTTATTTATTTGGTTTCTAGTAGCAATAGTAGCAGCTTTCTTTAGTGAATTTTTAGTTTACTTTGCAAGTAATTTTCCTTATATATATGATGATGAACCATTTATAGCTGTGTATGCTTTTTGCATAGCTTGTTTTTCAGGATTATTATTTATAGTCAAATATTGGAATATAAAAAATGAAATTAGCTACCTACATTTTTTTATCGTTTCATTTATTTTAAACATAATTGTTAGTTATGTTATTACCAACCCATCATTAGATGATATAGAGGTGAACTATGACGATATAACAATTGTTTTTTTATTAAACTATTTAATTGGGATGTGTTTTCTAAGTTTTGGTGCTAGAAATAATTTGAAATACACTCAAAAATTTAAAAAACCAGTAGTAACGTTCTTAGTTGGTGTTTTTATTTTTTCCATTTTATTGATAGGATATAAATATATTGACCCTTTTGAGACTGATTGTGAAAAAGTAATTGGTATGGAGAATTATTTAGAAGATATTTCAGATAAATTAAAAGAAGATTCCTCGAGTCTAAATAAAGAATATAAAATAAAATATAATCTTGAGTTAAATGTGGAAATTGGTACCGTTGCTTCGGAAAATATTGAAGATTTTCAGGTTTTCGATAAAAAAATAAACTATTTAAATAGTATAATACGAGAAGACTACAGTAAAGCTTTGGAGACAGAAGTAATAGACTGTAGTTTAGTATTAAGGCAACATGCAGAATTAAAAGAGTTATCTACTCAACGAGCAGAAAAGCTTTTAAAACTTTACAAACTTGAATTGGATGATAAGTTTGAAAAGGAAAAGCAACCCCAGAACAGGAGCAAATTTTAGAAGAAGCAAAAACTAATTTTCTATTTGTAGAAGGATGTACGTTTACGACGGGTAAAAATGGAGTTGCAATTGCGTATGAACATCAGGTTACTTTAGATAGTTATTCTATAAGTACGAAACAACTTGGGAGGAATTTAATTGGTATTTTTTATTAAATGATATGGATATAATTAATCCACAATATAGAGGCAAAATAAAAGATTACGGTACTAGTTGGGAAATAAAAACAATACAACAGATACTATCAAATGGTATTATTTTTAGGGAAGCCTACATTTTTAGGGAAGCCTACAGATGAAAGGAGGTAAAGATAATATTTAGCTATTTTTGAAAACAGGATTAGACTATAAATAATTTAATCCTGAAATTTTGAACTTACACAGATTTTAGAAGAGTGTCTCAAAAAAATATTAATATGAACTTCAAGTTATATCTTTTTTTTCTTCTTTTTCTTTTTTTTGCTTGTAAGAAAAAAAAAGATATAACCCCTTTAACTAATGATATTTATCATTATTCTAGATACTTGAATGATAATCATTACTTTGAATTTTACGAAAATAAAAATGTTTTGTTGGATAGAGCTACGAATTGGGATTCTATTAGTACATTAGATTTTCTCAGCTTTCAAAATAATAATATACTTTTTGATAAGAAGAAGATAAAATTACCTGCTTTTTCTAAAGATTTTCTTCTATTAGACACTGGTTTTGTTGTTCTTAATACCATCCCAAGAACCTTAGGTGAAAACACCAAATCTACAGATGTACTAACTAAATATGATAAAAATTTTAAGATTGTTTTAGAGAAAGACATGGGTATTTCAAAATATCCTAACGCTATGTGTTTCCTTTTAGAAAGTGATGATAGGTTATTTTACATATCTGATTGGTTTTCGGGTGTTACTTCTAACTCAGAAAGTGAAAGTAAATTAGTCATTTCTGAAATTGATAAATCGTTTAATATATTAAATCAAGAAAAGTTTGAAAATGCGAATAACGATTTTGCTTACAACCCTATAAAATGTATGGTGATTGAAAGTAAATATTTGGTTGTCGTTTCAAATATGTCCTACTTCGAAGCCGATAAATTTCCATTTAAAGTAGAAATGTTTGATCTAAATTTAAACAAAAAATGGTCCGAATATGTTGATGCAAATTCTATTATGCATTTAGGTTATCTAAAATCTAAAAAAAAGATATTTCTTGTAAAAGATACAAAAGAAACTTCGGTTATATATTGGGGCTTAAACGGTGAAAAAGAAGAAATAAATTATCATTTAAATACTGAATTAATTAGTGCAACAGAAAGTGATGATGTTATTTTTCTCTTAAGTACTAATAATGATAATGCTGCTGTAACTAAAATTAGTTTATTAGAGGATAAAGTTGAAAAGGCTTTAATCTCTAATGATGTGGAGGTAGGCGAAAGAATAAAAATACATTTAATCTACAGAAATAATCAACTCTTTCTAATTACTATAGTTAATGGTAAAGCTCTTTTGGAAATAGATAACATAAAAATGTGATATTACTTTTTAGTATAAGTATTAATGTGTTACTCTATTTTTACAAACATTTTATTATACTTTAATTGTTAAATAATTTTAAAAGACGAAATAAATATCAGGAAGTAGCAGTTCCTTATTGTTGAAAAGATTAAAAATCAACCCCCGATAGCGCGAGCGTCACGCTCGTGCTTGCATTACTTTCATGTTTTGAGCTCAGAATAGTTTTTTTGACTTTGTAAGTTCCGCTAAGTCGGGAGAAATTACGAAGTTTGTTTCCATCATTCTAAAATTATTATAAAATGAGAATTTTACTTCTACTGATAATAGTACTGAACATTAATTGCCTAGATGCAAACAAAAAACAGGCTATTAACGATAAAAGAGAAGTTCGAGAAAATATAGATGTCCAAAATGGTTTACTTTCAAAAGATTCATTATTTCCCGAATTAAGAGAATTAATTTTGCCTTTTTCTCATGATTCTATAGCTAAATTTGTTTATGAGGTTGATGGTATTTATGGAATTAAGAGTGATTTTATAAAAAAAACAAGGTATTTGTAGGTGATATCTTCAATGAAGAAATGTCTCCTAAACCAGTAGATAATTTTTTTTATAATATACCAGAAAAAGAATTTTATCCGATTTTTAAATATTCGCATGGTGCTTTTACTACGGTAGGAAGTTTAGTCAAATATTTTGGGGAAAATGATATTCCAGGAGTATTCTTTATTTTGACCAATTTCAACAAAAACAGAGAACAAATAGATTATCTTATCGTTTATATCCGATTCTTGTGGGAAATTAATTATGAATATAATTTCATAATAGATGAAGAATTTAATATAGAACTAAATGAAATAGAAGAAAATTTTTACGACGAAGAGAAGGATGGTTTTATTGATGACAATGATGAACCAAAGGTTATAAAGCGAAAAGAGAGGTTTGCAATTAATAAAGAAGGTTACTTTAATATGATCGATTAATTGTTCTAAATTGTAATGTCTATTAATAAAGAGGGAGCGAGATAATTTACAATTTCCGAATCTATTATAAATTAAAAAAAACTATAATACTTTAGGGGCGATGTTTAAATTAACTGTAGGTCTTTTATTAATTAGTGTATTTAACGTTTTATCTTGTAAGAACTCAAGTAAGGATAAAATAACTGTTGATATAGCAGAGGAGTGTACAAATTATTTAGAATCTTTTGAAAATTTTAATTCTCCGAAAAAAGAGAATACTTTTATTGATGTAAAAATACTAGATTCTTTGTCACTGAAAATGGAACTCCCTTATGGGAAAAAGGAGATAATAGATTCTGATTTTCCAGATCATTGGTATTGTGGTGGGGGTTATTTAGAGGGCTCTTTACTGCAAGAGGGGTATACGTCTAAAGATAGTATAGATTATGCATAAGCATATTTTTCAATTATTCACTTTAATCAAGAAGACAATTTAGCTTCTCAACCCGAAAATAAAAGTTTCAATTTAGGAGAAAGTATTTCTGAAATTAATAAAATACTTTTGAAATATAATGACTCCAGAATTACCCCATTAAATCCTAAGGTTTCAGCATTTATAAAACTGCCAGATACACAGGGAAATAGGGTCTTTGGGTTTGTTGCCTACGAGAATAATATACATTATAATCCCATATATTTAGTCGTGAAAAATGGTCTGGTTCTAGATGTTCTACCTACTTACGAATTTTCTCGCATAGAAACGCTAGTGAATAAAACTTGTTATATAGATGAAAACTACATTTGGCATGTAAAGACTTTTCAAAATATAGATGGCTTTGAAGTAGAAACTGTTAGCTATGAGCGTTATAAAATTTCAGATGATGGCAAGTTTATCAAAATAAAAGGTGTCAAATGAGGAATGCAGTTAACGCTATTATGCTTTTTTTTATATTAAACTCCTGTATAAATAAAAAGACCACAAAGCCAGATTCAGTAAGTATAAATACTAGTCCTTTAGATTTGCAAAAGGGCATTACACCCTGCAGTATCAATTTAATGCATGATTATTTAAAGTCAGTTAACAATAAATCATGGCTTCCCACTAATTTTGTAAAAGATATTTATTGCGAAGGAATTAGTTATGTAGAACGAAATAGTACGGAATATCCTTTTGAATCTGTTCATATTGAAAATTGGGAAAAGAAAATTATTTTTTCCCAAAGTGCTAATCTTGATTATAGAAAAGTCAGAGTTTTAGAAATTAATGATTCTACCTACTATTTAACTAATTGGAATAAGAACAATTATAAATATTCGGATTCAATTTTTATAGCTAAGCGTAAAAATCAGATCAGCTTTATTACTGAAAGTGATAGTATTTCGTATACTGATGGTATTGGCTCTTTTCAATTTACTGATCCTGACTTGCTAAAAAATATTCTTGCAGTTTCAGTGTTTAATAACTCTTATAATTTGTTTGATGTTGATGAAAATAAAATTGATGAGGCTGTTACTTTTGATGTATTAAAAAATGAAGTTGTAAACTCTCAAAATTTCAAGACATTTAATTTCACAGGTTACTATTTAGATGGATATTACCAAATGAAATTGGATGATATTAATTACTTATTTAAATGGAACGGAAAGAATATAATCCTGAGGTCTAATGATGGGAGGGTCTTGAGGTTTGAGCAAGAATTGAGATAAATAGCACACGATGAATTAAAATTTTCTAAAAATTTATTCTCAGATAGATGGTTTGAGAAATTCCAAACTATTATTTTAGTACCTTGATTAAATCGCCATGAAATTTATTTTTATAAAAGTACTAGGTATCATTCTCCTGCTTTCGTCATGCATGCCTAAAAAAAAGGAAGAGCAACAACAAAGTAGTTCAAAATGTGATTTAGTTACCAGTCATAAAATTTCGAGTACAAATGAAGTAGAATTAAAAAGTTATTTTAACGAAAATTGTACAATAGATTCTATTCAAGTAAGCTTTGAGCTAGACGAACGATCTTTTGAAAATAAAAACGACTACAGTTTAGAGAATGTGTTGGCAAGTATGGGCTACATGGAAAAAGATTCCAGTTATCTTATCGGACAAAAAAGCGCATCAAATTTCTATTTAAATTCTCAAACTGGTTTTGTTACCGCTACATTTCCAATTACTGGTGTTACTTTAAGTACTATTAATTATATACAAGTAAATACTATAGGAGTTGAAAAAGGACAAACTGTAGTTTCAAATTTGTACCCTTATGAAAATTCATTGGCCTTGGCTAAAATGGAACAGACCTATTTAGATCATAAAGCTTTTTTAAATACAAATGTCCATCATGTGGTTCAAGAGGTCAAGGACGGTGCTATTGATAAGATATTACTAACGGTAAAAGCAAAAAATATAGATACCCTTAGTTATTATAATATTGCTATTAATGGAGTGCCGTTGAAATTTAGAGCTAGTGTTAAAGCTTCTTTTAAAGATTTTCAGCATGAAAATAAAGCCTGTGTGTTTTCTAATCTTTTAAAAATGAACAAGAATTATTTAAAATTTGATGTCGCTATAGGTGCTTTAGATATTGCAGAAATTCAGGAACTTTCGGTGGACTTACATTAAGCCTTAGAATTAATAATATAATTTAAAATGGGAAAACATGCCTATATCCTTTTTGCTTTAGTTGTGTCAATAGTCACTTCTTGTAGATCTCAGGAAGATAACGTAGAATTAAGTTTTGAGAAAACCGATGCGCCCCTTAAAGTTATGGAGTCTATCACTATGGCTGATAGTGTGGTTGTAATTTTATTAAAACCCTATAGAATTAAGGTAAAAAGTAATTATTCAAACACTATAAGAACAAGCAGGCTTAGTATGAATTCCGGAGGTGGTTCTGGATATCATAATCCCAGTAAGTATTTGATTTATACAGATAAGCATAAATTAGCTCCTCCTCCAACAGGCGTTAAGTTTTCGGGTCACGATACTAAGGTTTTCGATATTTACATTGGATATAGGATGTTTATTAAAAGTAAAGAAAAAAATAGCCTCTTTGAAAATGCGGTGTATTTAGAAGAAAATGGAGGGAGAAAAGTCTATGATCTTAGTAAAAGTGAAATAGCAGTTCGTTTTTTTGAACAGAAGATTACTGATGACATAAGAGGGTATCTCTCCTTTAGTTTTTATAATTATGAAAATGAATTAGGTCTGGGACATACGATAAAAGTTGAAAAGTAATTGAAAATGGAGATTTACAGCTAAATAGCTTACTCCCGCTCTTCAAAGTCTCTTGATTTAGAATCTACATTGCTTTTGCTGCTTTATAAATGAATTTAATTTTGAAATAGCTGTAAATTCAGAAGTAATAAATTTCTTGTCACTGACTTAATTTTAGGCTTTTGACCTATATACGATCTAACCTTATCCAAAACACTTGTACGAGTGCTATTCATTAAATGGGTAGTAGCACTTTCGCCCTTTTAAAAAATTAAGCTCATCGGTTTTAATCACATACCCTACACGAACCATTGAAGTAAACCGATCGTAATTAATTAGATTTTCTGCTTGCCCAGCAAACCATTCTAGCATAATGTATTGATTAGATTTGTGCTTAGAAGGTCTGTAGTAAAAACGAGTTCGGAGCATGCCTTTGGCATCCCATTGTAACCCTTTTCTTAATTTTACTTCAAGACTAAATTTATCTTCCCTAAAATCATGAGATACCGTCAATTCCCCCAAACCTACATAGTCTAATAACTCTGGGTTTCCGCTTTTATAGCCAAACGGGATCCATCCTTTTATAGTCAGTATCGTTTTAGGTCCGACTGCACGGTGGTATTCTGCGCTAAGCCGATTCCAACTTCTGGAATAAATACTATCTCTTCCATTAGATTCATGCTCAAAATATAAATTACCGATACCTCGTATCCTATCGTTCTTATCAAAAAAAGCTTTACCCACACCAAGAGTAGGGTTAAAATTTATTTCCTTGAACGGGTAAGAGTCCTTGTAGACATCCCAAAATGCTTTCTGGCTATAGGTCAAGAACAAATATGTTTCCCAAGGCAGAACATCGCGCGTAATCATTTGTTTAAAACTAACTTGATATTTAGCGTTGGCCGTGGTACTATTTATCTCCTTATTAGTGGGTACACCCGTTATAAAGTAATTATCTTTATGAATGGTGAAATAGGGAATTTGTTGCATGGTATCTTTAAATGCCTCACGTGTTAGGGTTTGCCCCTTTACACTATTTGAAAAGATACACGTTATGATTAGGAGCAGTGCGGGAAACTTAAAGAGACTTGTTTTGTTTGTATACATGCTAGTAGTAGTTGCTTTTATAATTTCTAGGAGGTAGTGTTCTTAGTTTACGTAAGGCTAATAATTACTTTTCCTTTTGCGCTACCCTCCGCTAAATATTCATAGGCAGAAACACCATCTTCAAATGGGTAAATTAAATCTATAATAGGTTTTATAGCTCCGGCATCTACCATTGTTGCAACGGTTTGTAATTGGGCTGCGTTTGGTTGCATCCAAGTAAGCTTGTAAGTGGCCAATTTTTTTTCTATTAACTGCGCTAACTTTTCTGGAAGCGTGTAATCTGTCATTCCCATTTGCTTTGCTGTTTCTTCATCTGGCGGCCCAACAATACTCGTTACGCTCCCGCCGTCTTTAATGATGTTAAAAGCATCAAGTGTATAGTCATTTCCTAAGGTGTCAAAAACAATATCTAAATTTTCAGCAACATCTTGGTAATTTTCAGTTTTATAATCTATAACACGGTCTGCACCTAGGGCTTTTACCCAATCTACATTTTTAGTACTGGTGGTGGTATACACAATAGCTCCTTTAATTTTTGCATACTGAATAGCGAAACTCCCGACCCCGCCAGATCCCGCATGGATCAAAATTCTGTCGTCCTTTTTAATACCTACACGTTCTAGAGCTTGTATCGCAGTAAGACCAGCTAAAGGCAGTGCAGCAGCTTCTTCAAAAGAACTATTTAGTGGTTTTTTGGCCGCGTATTTAACGTTAATAGCTACATATTCGGCTACGGTACCCATTTGCTCCTGAGGAACCCTAGCATAAATTTCATCACCAAGTTCAAAATTTTGAACGTCATCGCCTAGTGCTATCACAATTCCACTTACGTCATATCCAATGGTGGTAGGTAAGTTTAGAGGAACCATATCTTTTAAGTGTCCTTCGGCTAGTTTGTAATCTATAGGATTTAGCGAGGCTGCTTTAACTTCTACTAAAATATCATTGGCCTTAATTTCTGGTTTTTCTACTTCTTGTATAGATAGACTGTCTTTTAGGGTTCCGTATTGAATTATTTGTAATGCTTTCATAATATGTTATTTTTTAGCGGTTCTCCAAGATTGCCATGCGCCAGTAGACCAAAGTACCCATGCAATGAGCACAGGTTGAAAAAAGAGTCTTATTAATCGGGCTTTATCTGAGTTTAGAGCACCAAAGGCATCTTTCTGATTTAAGTATTGCGCAATATTTCCTGGGAATACTAAGATAAAGAATAAGGCAAGAATCCACCCTATAGTTGTTTTATGCTGGGTCCATAGCAACAGGGCAAGCCCTAATGCTATTTCTACAAAGCCTGATGCTACCACAACAAAGTCCTTGCTTATAGGAATAAAGTCAGGTACTTGGGCTTGAAAATCTATCCGATTAAACGTTAAATGGCTATAGCCAGCGTAAATCATAAAGAGTGCTAATAGGACTCTGAATATATGTTGTAAAGTTGTTGTTTGCATATCTTTTGCATAGATACGGCGGTATATAATATTTAGTGCGTCCTATTAAAATTAGTGTTAATCCAATCGAATAATACTTTGTAAACGGCTTCTCTTACTGGTTTTTTTGATAAAATTAAGTCGTGTAAGCCTTTTTTTATCTCCACCACCGTAATAGTGCCTTTTAATTTGTTTGCGTATTTTTTTATGTGATCAACATTTAAAACGGCGTCTCCTTCTTGGAATTTTTCAGACCAATTTTTTTCATGAACAGTAGTGCTGCTATGCAGTATAAGAGTAGGAATACCTATAACTTGTTTTCTTCGGATGTTTTTTTGAGCAGTATAGATGGCAGTGATAAAACCTAAATTTATTTTGGGCACTTCATGAGGTTTCCACGTCAGAGAATAGGCCCATTCGCCATGACTCTCTGCATGGATACTTTTTCCATAACTTCCAGAAGGTATTCCTGAAATACGAATATTAGGAAAATAGTGACCTAGGAAGGCAACAACAGGAACTACCAGTGTTCTAGTAAAATGCCCTAAATTAAACTCATAAAACGGACTGTTGCCTATCAAGCCATGAAATAATGTACTATGCAAATGGTTTGCCGCATAATTGGTGGTGATCAATCCGCCAGCAGAATGCCCCATTAAAAGTACCTGATGATTGTTTTCTAATTTGATGAGCTGTAATGCCTGGTGTATTTCTTCATCATATTCTGATAGAGCGCGGACATTATTAAATTTTTGATGCTTCAGGTAAGACCTTCCATATTTCCGCAAGTCTAGCGCGTAGAAATTATATCCATGATCATTAAAGTTTAATGCCATTTCTTTTTGGAAGAAATAATCATTAAAACCGTGAACATATAAAACCGCTTTTTCAGATGTTTTGTGCGTAGTGCTGCGAATTAAAGTAGCGATAACTTCTCCTTCGTAATCAGGGGGAAATTCTAGCGTCAATCGTTCAAATCCATCACCCAGAAGATCAGGTATATAGCTGCTGTTTTTTAAGGGGACTTCTTGACGCATCGAACTTAATTTTTCTATAAAATAGGAACTTCCTTTTACATCTAATTGCAGTAATAATGCCACAGGTGTAAAGCTGACAAAATTTCTAGTTGTGGATATGTTTGGGCATCATAAAAAGTACATTTTTGCCATATGTATGCCTAGGGTGCTACAAAAAAAAATCCCTTGAGTTACATCAAGGGATTTTTGTGGGTTCAAGTAGTCTGAATCTTTTATTTTTTTGTCTGCTCGTTATACGTGCTTTCAAATATTTTATCGGCATTGGCAGATTCAAAGCCATCACGCCTTTGCTGGCGTGTAAAACTAGTAAGTCCTTTAGCGGTAAATTCAGGCAGTGGTAAACGCTCGGCAAACTCTACATAGCTTCCAGATATAGTATAGACTTCTCCGTTGGCGAATGTTGCGTCAAATGTTTTGGCCACCGTACTACTTTGTTTTAAGAGTCCGTCTGGACTTACTTTAATTTTACCTCCGGCGGTATTTAGTTTAATGTCTAAGCCTTCAAGAAAGGCATTAAATTTTTCTACTGTGTTGTAATTGCCAGGTAAGTCGTGTACACTAATGGTGTAATGATTTAAATAGTAGCGGTTGTAAATAACCCAAGCCGCATACTCGCTTTCAGCTGCAAGTGCTAAATAATCTGGTAGGGTAGGGAGTTCCCAAAGTGCTTTGTGAAAAAAAGATCCTACAGCTTCAGTAGCATCTAAGTCTAATGCGTCTACAGGGTCACTAGTGATGTGTTTTGTGTATTTATAGATAATTTGTTGCGTTTGTTCAGACAAGTCTTGAACGCGCAATTCACTCATGAAAATCCTTGGTAGGTGATCTGCCGTAGGGGCATACCAGTAGCCGTCTAACTTTTTTCCTTCGAAAAAGTAATAGTCTTTTTTTTCATAACCATAGTGCAAAAATATCTTTTCAAAAGAAGTGATCCCCAAGTGTGGTACTCCTAATGTTCTAAAAGCAATATGATCATTAATAATTTCGCGCTCTTCAGTAATTATACCCTCGGCAATCATTCCATTGGTAACTTTTAAAACATCAGGGACGCTATTTCTGTAGGGAATAAATAAGGCTTCTAGTATAGCCTCTAAGGCTTTTATTTTAGATGTAACCATTGCTAAGTTTATTTTTAATCAAAAATAAGTGTACTTTTAATTTGAAACAATTCTTATTAAGTGTTAAATGATAAGTAAAACAAATCAATTAGAGTTTAGATTGCTTCGTTACTTTCTGGTGTTGGCAGAAAATTTGCACTATACGCAGAGTGCGGAGCTTCTCTTTATATCACAATCTGCATTAAGCCAGCAAATAAAACAGCTGGAAGCAATTCTTGGCCGTCAATTGTTTAAGAGAACCAATAGAAAGGTAGAACTCACTACGGCAGGCACCTTATTTGTAACGCAAGCAAAACAGATACTAAAACAAGTAGATGATGCTCTTGCACATTGGCATTCTCAGTTAGCAGGAGAAGAAGGCCAGCTTACTATTGGTTTTGTGGGTTCTGCGATGTACCGCTATTTGCCGCCAATAATTAAAAAATACAGTGCATTGCACCCTAAGATTAATTTGAAATTAGAAGAGCTTATTAATAAAGAGCAATTAAGAGCGCTGGAAAATGATACGCTTGATGTTGGTTTTATGCGCTCTAATTCGGTGACTTCTAATATGCAGCTAAAATTGGTGTACCGGGAAAATTTTTCTTTAGTGCTGCCAGAAGATCATGCTATTGACGCCAGTAATTTTGAGAATATAGGAGCACTTTCTGAAGAATCTTTCATTCTGTTTCCTAATGAGAATAGTCCGTTGTATTACCAACAGATTTTGAATTTATGTGCGGAATATGGTTTTAGTCCTAAAATTTCTCATAAATCTATTCACGGGCCTACTATTTTTAAATTGGTAGAAAATAAAATGGGCATTGCAATTGTGCCAAATTCTTTGCGAGACGACTTTAATTATAAAATAAAATTTATAGAATTAACTAATGTCAGTCATACCACATCCCTTTTTGCGGTATGGAAGAAGGCGAATGAAAATGCCGCCCTTCATCAGTTTTTAGAGCAGTTGTAATTTTCAAAGATTCCAGAAGGGTATCTTGCTATTTCATTTTTTATACGATAGATAATCAAAATGTGAATTTTTAAAATTATTGCGTTTTTATTGGTGGTTAATCGTTTAAATAAAAATTATAAATTGTACATTTGAATTCAATTTAACAACAAATAAAATTATAAGTAGGTTGATTTTAATTTGATTTCAGCCTAGTTTTAAAACTAAAACTATATTTAAAAAATGGCACAGTACACTCGAATTGAAGTAGCGAATGTGATGAAGGAAAACGGAATGGTTCCTTTATTTTATCATCCTGATGTTGAGTTAGGAAAAAAAGTATTAAAAGCAGTTTATGATGGTGGAGCTCGTTTAATGGAGTTTACGGCTAGAGGAGATTTCGCTTTTGAAGTTTTTTCTGAATTAAACAAGTATGCAATCAAAGAACTTCCTGGAATGATCTTAGGAGTAGGTTCTATTACAGATGCAGCTGCAGCTTCTATGTTTATGCAAATGGGTGCTAACTTTATCGTTACTCCTTCATTACGTGTTGATATTGCAAAAGTATGTAACCGTAGAAAAGTATTATGGTCTCCTGGCTGTGGTTCTTTAACAGAAATAAATGCTGCTGAAGAATTAGGATGTGAAGTTGTAAAACTTTTCCCTGGAGATTTATATGGTCCTGGATTTGTAAAGGGAATTAAAGGCCCACAACCATGGACAAGCATTATGCCTACAGGTGGTGTAAGTACAGATGAGGCTAACCTAAAAGGTTGGTTTGATGCTGGTGTTACTTGTGTAGGTATGGGATCTAAACTTATTAGCAAAGAAGTCTTAGCAAACAAAGATTATGCTGGTTTAGAAAAAACAGTTAGAGAAACATTAGCTTTAATCAAAAGATTAAGAGCGTAAGTTTTACATAGAAACAACTACAACCACTAAGCCCTGTTCAATTTTGATGATCAGGGCTTTTTTTATGCAGCCACGTGTCTTTTTTGTAACTTTTCCTTTTTAAAATGCTACATGATTAAAATAATGAAAATTACAGCCCTAATATTTTTTACTTTTCAAATACTATCCTGTGCTAGTCAATCTACCGTTATAGAAGGGCATCTAGAAACAGTAGTAACAAAACCAATGGATTATTATCTGTATTATCCGGAAGACTATGAGGTACAGACGACAAAAACATATGGAATTCTTTTGTTTTTACATGGCTCTGGAAGCATCCCCAAGAAAGGACAAGAAAAAATGCCTCCACCAGATGCCTTGATAGACGGTACGGAATATCCATTTTTAATTCTTGTGCCACAATTACAAGAGCCTACAAAAATGTGGAATACAGAAGCGGTAATGCAATTGTTGGATACCGTGGTTGCGCAAAACCGAATAGATGAAAAAAAAATATATCTAACAGGGCTGAGTCGTGGTGGAGCTGCGGCTTGGGACTTAGCTATAGCATTTCCTGAAAAATTTGCAGCATTGGCGGTTGTTTGCGGAATGGCACCAACACCTTATGCGCATTGGATGGACAAAAATTTACCTATAAAAGTCTTTCACGGAAAGAATGATACTATTATTCCGTATGCGGAATCTGAAGAAATGGTGCATAGGCTAAAATCTTTAGGATATAATGTTTCTTTAACGAGTTATGAACATTACGGTCATGCCATTTGGGATGTAGTTTATAAGGATCCAAAATTGTATAAATGGTTTAAGAATCAAAAAAAGATGTAACTTAACTCCGATAAATTAGCAACCAAACGTATCAATTTATGCAGATTATAGAAAATTCTACCATGTACGATGTCATAATCGTAGGTTCGGGAGCTGGAGGAGGCATGGCGACCAAAATTCTGGCAGAAGCAGGTTTAAAAGTAGCTGTTGTAGAAGCAGGTCCTTATTTTGATCCTGGAGCTCCAGAACAGCAAACACAACTTAAATGGCCGTATGAGTCTCCTAGAAGAGGGGCAAATACAGTTAGACCTTTTGGAGATTTTGATAGTGCCTATGGCGGATGGGATATTGATGGAGAGCCCTATACAAATGAAGAAGGGACAAATTTTAGATGGTTTAGATCTAGAATGTTAGGAGGTAGAACCAATCACTGGGGTAGAATTTCATTACGTTTTGGTCCTAATGATTTTAAACGTAAAAGTATTGATGGCTTAGGAGATAACTGGCCAATTGGCTATGAAGATGTAAAGCCATATTATGATAAAGTAGATAAGTTAATAGGAGTATTTGGTACCAATGAAGGCTTGCCTAATGATCCAGACGGATTTTTTCTTCCCCCGCCAAAACCAAGATTGCATGAGTTGTTTTATATCAAAGGAGCTAGAAAGTCTAATATTCCGGTGTTCCCATCGCGAATGTCCATGCTTACTAAAAGAATAAATGATGAACGAGGAATTTGCTTTTATTGCGGCCAATGCTCTCGCGCATGTTCTGTGCATGCAGATTTTTCATCAGGGACTTGTTTAATTTTCCCTGCTCAAAAAAATGGCGGACAAATAGATCTTTTTGTCAATGCCATGGTACGCGAAATTACAACCAATGAAGAAGGGAAAGCCACAGGAGTTTCTTATATTAATAAAGAAGATAGGAAAGAATATAAATTAAAAGGAAAAATCGTTGTCCTAGCAGCGTCAGCCTGTAGCTCTGCCCGTATTCTTTTGAACTCAAAGAGCAAACAACACCCTAATGGTTTAGGGAATAGTAGTGATATTGTTGGAAAATATTTACATGATTCAACAGGAGGGAGTAGGTCTGCTTTTATCCCTGATTTAATGAATCGTAAAATGTATAACGAAGATGGTGTAGGAGGAATGCATGTCTATACACCATGGTGGTTGGATAATAAAAAACTAGATTTTGCGAGAGGCTACCATATTGAAGTATGGGGAGGAATGGGAATGCCTAGCTATGGGTTTGGATTTAATCACAACGATTTTAATAAATATTTCGGTATAAAAGTGGGGGGCTACGGAAACCCATTAAGAGAGGAAGTAAAAAAATATTATGGTTCTACCGTTGGTTTTGGTGGCCGTGGAGAGTCTATACCTCAAAAAGAGAATAAGTGTGATATAGACCCTACTAAAGTAGATGAATTCGGGATTCCAGTGTTGAAGTTTAAGTACGAATGGACAGACCATGAAATAAAACAAGTAGGGCATATGCATGAAAGTTTTGAAGAGATTATTCATAATATGGGCGGTACTGTTTTAGGTGATAAACCAACAATGGCCCAGAAAAATGGTATTTATGCTCCTGGAGAAATTATACACGAAGTAGGTACTACCCGAATGGGTGATGATCCAAAAACGTCTGTTGTAAATCAACATCAACAACTGCATGAGGTTGATAATGTTTTTATTGTAGATGCAGGTCCTTTTGTATCTCAGGCAGATAAGAATCCTACTTGGACTATTCTAGCCCTATCCTGGAGAACATCAGACTATATTGTAGAACAGCTTAAAATGCAAAACATCTAAAGAAATGGATAGAAGGAAAAGTATAAAATCGATTATTTTAGGTGGCGTAGCAGGTGGTTTAGCGCTCAATGGCTGTAAGCCCGAAAATGTTGAGCCAACAGGAGAAAATATAGCCTTAGCTGCAGAAAACCATTTTGGGAGAACTCCTGAGGAAAAAGAATTGATAGAAAAACTCAATGCAGAACAGTTTTTACACCCTCATGAATTGGCAACATTAAATGTTTTAGTAGCGTTAATTCTGCCCGCTAATGAAAGTTACGGTAGTGCTTTAGATGCTGGAGTGCCAGATTTCATTGAGTTTATGACGAAAGATTATCCTAAATTTCAAACCCCTATACGTGGTGGTTTAATGTGGTTAGATCATAAGAGTAATACAGATTTTAGTGTTGAATTTATTGCAGCTACGCCTGAACAGCAAAAAATAGTATTAGATGCTATTGCCTATCCCGATGTTGAGGTTCCTGAAAATGAAAGACCTTTAGAGGTTCAATTTTTCTCACTAATAAGAAATTTAACCTTGACGGGTTATTACACCTCAAAAATGGGAATTAAAGATTTGGGGTATGTCGGGAATTCTCCTAATGTGTGGGATGGCGTGCCTGAGGATATTTTGAAACAACATGGAATGGCCTATGAGGAAGAATGGCTAGCAAAATGTGTAGATCAAAGCAAGCGAAATACGAAAGCAGCATGGGATGAAAAAGGGAATTTATTAACCTAATATTTCGAGTGAATGACTTGCTTCCTGCTAGAGCGTTTTACAGTGAAATAACATGCTAAGTTTTGTGAAACAACTATATTTTAGACTTGAAAAAGGGATTTCTAAAAACTTTCTAGTAATTTACGCTCCAATTTTTGAATTATAGTGAAGTATGCAGTGGGTTAGAATTAGTTGTGTTATGGTCGTTTTTTTGTTCTTTGTATCGTGTAAAGACAAACCCAAAGAAGTGGTTCAGGATACGGTTAAAGTAGTGGAAAAAGAACTAGACACTATAAAAACGATACCGTCTAAAATTCCAGTATTACCTAAGTTAAAAAGCCTAGCAGGCTTAGCCGACACCACCTTCATTCGTTTAGCAGATTATAGTGCGGATTTTGTATATGACTTACGCTATGCAACAACCAATAATTTTCTAAAAGCTAAAGTTTATGATTGTGCGGAATGTTATACACGTGTAAGGACCGCTAAAGCATTACTTAAGGCAAACGCTGCCTTTATGGAGAAAGGCTATAAGATTAAGTTTTATGACTGTTATAGGCCTAATTCTGTGCAATACAAGATGTGGGAGATTGTGCCAAACCCGCAATATGTTGCAAATCCTGTAAAAGGCTCTATTCATAACAAAGGTGGAGCGGTAGATATTACCCTTGTTACCATGGAAGGAGCAGCAGTAGATATGGGAACAGATTTTGACTTTTTCGGAAAGAAAGCGTATCATGATAACTACAATTTGCCAGAAGAAATATTAACCCATCGAAAAGTGTTGAAAGAAACTATGGAGTCTTTTGGCTTTTGGTCTATTAGAACAGAGTGGTGGCATTATAATTTGAGTGCAGGGAGTAATGCCAAGATTGCTAATTTTAAATGGGACTGTGAGTCTTAATCAATTATAAATTATGACAAAGATTGTGATCGGTTGTTTTTTACTTTTTCTTGAAGTAGGATTGCTAACGGCTCAAGATACGATTCTTCCCATTTGGCCTAAGGAAATTCCGAATAGAATTGATACCGATGAAAGAGAGGTAAAAGAATATAGCGAAATTTTGCGGTATAGGTTAGTTCAAGAGCCTACAATACAAGTATTTTTACCAGCAAAAAGAAGTGCTAATGGTAAGGCGATGCTTATATTCCCTGGAGGCGGTTACCAGTTTCTAGCGTATGATTGGGAGGGTACAGATGTGGCAAAATTTTTAAATGCACAGGGTATTGCAGCTATTGTTGTAAAATCTAGATTACCTAATTCCAAATCTTTAATAGAAGCACATAATGTGCCTTTACAAGATGCGCAGCGGGCAATGCGCATGACGAGAGCAAACGCTACAACATGGAACATTAATCCTAATGAAATTGGAATTATTGGTTTTTCTGCAGGAGGACATTTAGCAGCTACTTTAGGAACCCATTTTAATGAAGGGGTGTATGCTAAGCAAGACAATATAGATGATGTTAGTGCTAGGCCAGATTTTATGGCATTAGTGTACCCGGTAATTACCATGAAAGAGAAAACACATCAAGGATCTAAAAATTCCCTTTTAGGAAAAAACCCATCGCAAGAACGGGTGGAATATTTTTCTAACGAAATGAAGGTGAGCGCCAATACGCCTCCTACATTTTTGATACATGCTACAGATGACACGGCTGTACCAGTTGAGAATAGTCTATTGTTTTATAATGCCTTAAGAGCAAATAAGGTGCTGGCGTCTCTTTTTATTTACCCTGATGGCGGACATGGATTTGGACTAGGACTTCATAATGAGTTTTTAAAAGAATGGCCTAATCAATTGCTGACGTGGATTGGTTCCTTGAAAACAAAGCAATAGTTTCTATGCTTTAGTGCAGTTAAGAACAATTAACGTATCATCTATAGCTGTAGTAAAGAATAAATATTGGTCACCACCATCCTTAATTTTAAATTTTTTACGAATAGACGCCACAGGCTCGGGGAAGTTGCGTGTCGTGATATTTGCTTTGGTAAATTTTTGCTTCTGGAGTTCTTTTTTTTGGTAGGGAAGCACAGCCGTAATCTTAAATATTCTTCCGGGAAAGTCTACTAGACGATCAGAAGTATAAAGGTGACTATGTTCATGTAATTTGTTGAGTTTAAAATGCGCTCCTACACTCTTAAAAGCACCAGATTTTAAAATAGCACTATTGGGTTCGTAAAGATAGGTTTGTGGTTGAGAGAAGCTAGAGCTAGTTTCTTTTTCTGTATGGAGGTTAAACTCAAATTTTTCAGTGGCGGTCTTTGAAAGATTGACGGTTTTGATGGTAATAGCTCCTGAGTAATTAAACTCTAAAATCCATAGTAATTCTTTTACATCATTTTGAAGTGCAACTACTTGAATTTCTTTTACAAACTTCAATTCACCTATTCCAATAGTAAAGTCTAAAAGGGGAGAAGTCTTGACTAAAATATGTTTAGATTTAGAAAAAAGCAGTGGTAAATTTTCAGGGACATTGGGTAGGCAATCGGCAAGGAAAAACACTTTTTCTTTAGCATCATTTCTTCGTGATGGGTCAATAAAAATCCAATCAAATAATTGCGCTGTTTTGGAGAGATATTCAAGTCCGTTTTCAGGAATGCAAGTAATGTTTTTTCTGCCTAAAATTTCAAAATTATGTGCTGCAATTTTAGATAGATTTTCGTTGAGTTCACAATGGTGAATTTTGGCTATTTTTTTACTAAAGAAATAGCTGTCTATTCCAAAGCCTCCTGTGAGGTCTATCAATGAATTTCCGTTCACTAAATTTATCTTATATTGGGCAGTAGTTTCCGAGGAGGTTTGCTCAATATTCAATTTGTTAGGATAGTAAATTTCAGGAGTATTAAACCAAGTAGGGAGCTTTTCTTTACACTTCTTTTTAGCTTCTAACTGTTCTGCAAGCTCTTTTTGAGTTACCGCTGTAAATTGTTGTTTTTTGAGCAATACTGACATGATGTCAGTATTCCAATTATTAGATATAAAATCTTGTACACCAGTATTTAATATATTTTTATTCAAAGTAATACTATAAATTATTGGTCAATGATTTTACAAACTTATTTTCTGATAAAAACTCTTTAAGAATCACCTTAATTACCGTGTATCCCGGTACGGCTACAATCATTCCTACGATACCGAATAATAATCCGGCGATAATGATAATTAAGAAAATTTCTAAGGGGTGAGATTTTACGCTATTAGAGAAAATAAAAGGCTGAGAAAAGAAATTATCAATGAGTTGACCTACGATCAAACCAATAATAACATAACCTGTTTTTGGAAGTATTATGGTGCTGAAATCGGCACCTAGATTGGTAGTCATGGTGAGTATGATCATGAGCACTCCTCCGATGATGGGACCAATGTATGGGATGATGTTAAATAGGGCACATAAAAATGCAATGACAATAGCATTTTCTATGCCTACTAGTAGCAGTGTTATGGTGTAAATTACAAAGAGAATGAACAACTGTAAAAGAAGTCCGACAAAGTATCTAGAAAGTAAATCATTAATCTTAAGAATAGAGTTTTTCATCTTTCCTTCCTTGCCTTTTGGCATAAACATTAAAAGGCCATTTTGTAAAAGATTGCTGTCTTTAAGAAAGAAGAAGGATATAAATAAAACAGAAAATAAACCAATACTAGCGGTGCTTAAAACATCTAAAAAGGTGTTTAAGAAATTCGGAATAAATCCTACATCTAAGCCTTCTAATATGTTTTTTTCTAAGTGAGATTCTTCCAATATCTTAGTGACCTTTTCAGGAGATGAGCTAAAGTATTGCGTAACTTGATTGTATAAATCATTGATATTTTCCTGTAATTGATCAATGTCTAAAAGAGATAAGTTTTTTCCTTGCTCTGTTAATAAGGGGATAAATAAAGCAATGATTCCCGATAGGAGCCCCACCATTAATAGCATGGTAATTATAACAGCTAAGGTATTGGGTGTTTTTAATTTATCACGTAAAAAAATTACAACAGGTCTGCCTATTAACGCTATGACTGCCGCAATACACAAATAGGCAATGACAGACTGTATCTGGTAAATGAAGTATAGGGTAAGCAATATAGCGGTAATGATACCGATGGCTCTTAAAATGCCTTTAGAAATAATTTTTGATGTCATTAATTAATTTTTGAAAACATATTGAATAATATTGGCGCCCATTTGTAATGCTTTTAAACGTACTTCTGGCGGATCATTGTGTAACTGAGGGTCTTCCCATCCATCACCTAAATCACTTTCAAATGTAAATAGAAGTATAAGCTTGTTTTCGTGAAAGATACCAAAAGCTTGAGGTCTTTTTCCGTCGTGTTCGTGAATTTTTGGTAATCCTTTAGGGAAACTATAAGTTTGTTTAAAGATGGGATGCTCGGCACTTAATTCTATTAATTCTTTATCAGGAAAAACTTTGGATAGTTCTTTTTTCAAATACGGTTCCATACCGTAGTTGTCGTCAATATGTAAAAAGCCTCCGCCTAATAAATAGGTTCTCAAATTATCGGCATCTTCTTGTGAGAAAAATACATTCCCATGTCCTGTCATATGTAGAAAAGGGTATTGGAATACCTCAGGGCTATTGGCTGATACTATTTCGGGCTTTTCTGTTAATGCGGTTCCTATATGGGTGTTGCAGAATTTGATTAGGTTGGGTAATGCGGTAGGGTTTGCATACCAATCTCCGCCGCCATTGTATTTTAAAATGGCAATTTCTTGTGCGTTCATTGTTAAAAAACTAATAAACACCGCTAAAAAGGTAAGTACTTTCATGTAAAATCGACATTCTGTATAGTTTCAAATTTAAAATATTATGAAGAATAAAGGGATATTTTTAGGATTACTTTTAATAAGTTTCGCGATAACCTCTTTTAAATCTGCGTTCAATACTAAAGAGTCTACTGTAAAATCATCAATAAATGAAAGTATAGTGGTGTTAGAATTGTATACTTCACAAGGATGTTCTAGTTGTCCTCCAGCAGATGTTTTATTGGATAAAGTGAAGAAGGCCTACAGTGAAGAGGTGATAGCGTTATCTTATCATGTAGATTATTGGAATTATATAGGTTGGAAAGACCCATTTAGTAAGGCGTTGTTTACAGAAAAACAAACGGCATATAATCATAAATTCAAAAACAAGAGCAATTATACCCCGCAAGTGGTGGTAAATGGAAAGACTCATTTTGTAGGCTCTAATTCATCAGAAATGTATGCTAATATCAATACGTTTAGAAAAGTAAAAGCAAGTAATGAGATAACTTTATCTATGGTGAAATTGGATGCAGCTACAGTAAATTTTGAGTATAAAATAACGGGTAATTTGTCTGATAAAAAATTACGGGCGGTCTTGGTTTTAGATCAGAGAAGTACGTAGGTTAAACGTGGTGAAAATAGAAATAGAACCCTAGTGAATAGCAATATCGTAGTTGCTGAAAAGTATGTAAACTTAAAAATGACTCACAGAGGTGTTCTTCAGGTCCCGGATATTGTAAAAGCAAACGATAAACTATCACTCATACTTATTGCGGAAAACAATGACTTTGATATAACTGGCGCTACTAAAGTTAGTATTTAGAGCTAATGGAAACTTAAATACTTGTTCTTAATTGACTAATTTCATGGTAGCACAAGCAAAAATGGCGGCTGTTTCTGTTCTAAGTCGGTTTTCTCCTAAAGAAACAGGTTTGTAGCCTAGTTTCAGCGCTAATGCTATTTCAGAGGCGCTAAAATCTCCTTCAGGGCCAATAAGTATCAATGCATTATTGCCTGGCGCTAAGCGTTCTTTTAAATCCGTTTTTTCAGTTTCTTCACAATGAGCTATATAGAATTCCTGCTCTTTGTTGTTATCAGGGTTGTTTTGTGCTATAAATGTTTTGGCGCTAATAGGTTCGTTTAATTTTGGTAGGTGATATTGCAACGATTGTTTCATGGCAGATTGTAGTACTTTTTCCATACGTTCTAATTTCAGAACTTTTCGTTCAGAATTGTCGCATATAATGGGAGTGATCTCTGCAATACCTATTTCTGTGGCTTTTTCTAAAAACCACTCATACCGATCATTCATTTTTGTAGGTGCAACCACGAGGTGTAATGCTGGTGTTGTCTTTTCATGAAAAGTTGCTTTAGTGATGCTAGCAGCACATTTTCGCATATCTGCACGTAAGATTTGAGCTTCAAATAGAAACCCTTTTCCGTTGGTAATATGGAGGATGTCACCTTCTGCTTTTCGAAGAACTTTTACAATGTGCTTGCTTTCTTCGGTAGGGAAGACAAACTCAGGAGAATTTTGATCAATATCAGGGTTGTAAAAAAGTTGCATTTTTTTGTGGTATTATACTTTGGTTAGCGCGTGCTCTAACCCAAGTTCGATGTAAAATTGTAATTCTTCTTCAGTTTCTATGCCTTTTGCGCCTACATAGATATATTCTTTGATAGGCTTTTTTGTAAAGTCCATGGGGCGTACGGCTTCTTTTTTCATGGTCTCATCCATTTTTGCTGAAATAACACGTACCATGAGGTCTTGTTTGATAACGCCAATCGCCATTTTTCCTTTATATAAAAAAACTATTCCGCCAAACATTCTTTTTTGAGTGATGGCTTCAGAAATATCTTTGGGAAAATAATGCAAAGATGCTTCAATACGCTTGGAAAGTTGCTCGTTATAGGCCATTAATTAGCAGACTCCGTAATTACATAGCGTGCCTTGGCACTAATATTCTGATTAGAGAACTTACTTTCTTTATATTTTAGGTACCCCACAATTCCAATCATTGCGGCATTATCGGTACAGTATTCAAATTTAGGAATAAACGTTTCCCATCCATACCGCTGCTCTGCATCAACTAAGGCTTTTCTAATGCCTGAATTTGCAGAAACGCCACCGCCAATTGCTATTCTTTTTACGCCAGTTTGTTTAACCGCTTTTTTAAGCTTAGACATTAGTATGTCTATGATAGTATATTGGATAGAGGCGCAAATATCATCTCTATTTTCTACTAAGAAATTAGGGTTCTCTTTAACCATTTTTTGACAGAAATAGAGGATGCTTGTTTTTAGTCCGCTAAAACTAAAATTGAGATCACCTACTTTCGGTTTTGGAAACGGAAAAGCTTTAGGGTTTCCTAATTGCGCATATTTGTCAATTAACGGCCCCCCTGGGTAAGGCAGGCCTAGTATTTTGGCAGATTTATCAAAGGCTTCGCCAACGGCATCGTCCAGGGTTTGCCCTAGTATTTCCATATCAAAATAATCGCGGACAAGTACAATTTGTGTATGCCCACCACTGATGGTCATGGCTAAAAAAGGAAACTCAGGCTTTCTGCTATTTTCTTCTTCAATAAAATGAGCTAAAATATGCGCTTGCATATGATTTACCTCTATTAAAGGTATGTTTAAACCTAAGGATAATGACTTAGCAAAAGAGGTTCCTACTAATAATGAACCCATAAGTCCAGGTCCGCGCGTAAAAGCTATGGCGGATAACTGTTTTTTATCGATATTTGCCTTAGCTAACGCTTGATGAACTACGGGAACTATGTTTTGTTGGTGTGCTCTTGACGCAAGTTCAGGGACAACACCGCCATATTCTTCATGAATTTTTTGGGTTGCTACGACGTTACTGAGTCTTTTGTTGTTGTGTAAAACGGCTGCAGATGTGTCATCACAAGAAGACTCTATAGCAAGTATATAAATTGTTTCGTTTTCCATGCAAATTGGAATAATAATTGGAGTGCAAAGATAAAACATAAAAGTCCTATCAAAAAACTGGGTAAAATAATAGTTCGCTTCCTGCTGGTAATATTAATTATCTGTGTTTTGACGACGCTTGTTTTTTCGCTCCCCATAGTGCAGACTTCTTTAGCGGCAAAGGTTACAAAGTCTATTAATGATACTTATAAGACAAACATTTCTTTAGATAAACTCAAAGTTTCTTTTATTACTTGGGATACCGATTTGAAAGGTGTGTATATTAAAGATTATCAGAAAGACACACTTTTTTACATCAAGAAGTTAAACACATCCATAGTAAGTATTAGAAATCTAATTAATGGAGATCTGGAGTTTGGAGCCATTACTGTAGATGAGCTTAATTTTAAATTAAAAACATATAAAGGAGAAACCACTTCTAATATAAATGTTTTTATAGCAAAGCTAGATGATGGAAAGCCTAGAGATCCAGGAACACCTCCATTCTTATTTACGGCAACGGAGGTATTTATAGAAAATAGCAAGTTTACCTTTACCGATGAAAATCTAGAAACTTACGAAGTATTAAAGTTTACAGATTTACAAATTGATGCCGAAAAATTGCAAATTTTAGGGCCAGAGGTCACTACGAATATTAGAGATTTATCATTTAAGAGTAAACGAGATTTGGAAGTAACGCATATGGCTACTTCATTTAAGTATACAAAGGAGCAAATGACGTTTGATTCGCTCGAGATAAAATCTAAAGAATCAGATGTGAAAGGAAACTTGATAATGGACTATGGTCCAGGAGATTTCTTGGACTTCGTTAATAAAGTGAAATTTACGGCAGACTTTGTAGACTCCAAACTCTCGTTTAACGAAATAAACCATTTGTATAATGAATTTGGAAGAAATAAAGAAGCCTATTTCTCTTCGCATTTTAGTGGTGTTTTAAATGACTTGACTTTAGATGACTTATTTCTAACTTCAGACAACACGGGGGTGCGTGGCGATTTTAATTTCAAAAATTTATTTAAGAGTGATAATCCATTTGTAATGGAAGCTCAGATAAAGAATATATCTAGTAGTTATTTTCAACTGAGAAGTTTAATGCCTAGACTTTTAGGAGAAAATATACCACCATCATTTGAACGTCTAGGAGAATTTACTATTCGTGGGCAAGCAACAGTAACAGAGAATACTATAAATTCAAAAGTTAACCTAAATACCGCTATTGGGAGTAGTTATTCAGATTTAGAGATGATCGGTATTCAGGATATAGACAATGCTTCCTATAAAGGTTTCTTCTCATTGATAGATTTTGATTTAGGGTATTTTGTGGGTAGTGAAGATTTGGGGAACGCAACCTTTGATTTAAATGTGGAAGGGGAAGGGTTTATCAAAGAAACCTTGAATACAGAAGTCATTGGGGATGTGTATTCCATCAATTTTAATAATTACAATTATCAAAATTTAAAAGTATCCGGAATTTTAAAGGAACAGCTTTTTGACGGTTTATTGGTTTCTAAGGATGAAAATATGAAGTTTACCTTTAAAGGGTTGGCAGATTTTTCTGATGCGCAAAATAACTTCAACTTTATAGCGGATGTGGAATATGCCGATTTCCGAAAGCTAAACTTTATAAAAGATAGCGTTTCTATATTTAAGGGTAATGTAAATATGGATATCGTGGGTAATACCCTAGATAACATCGTTGGAGATATAAAATTCTCTAGAACCAGTTATCAAAATAAAAATGACACCTATTATTTTGATGACTTTAAAGTGTCTTCTCGTTTTGAAGAAAATCAGGTGCGGTATATTGATATAAACTCTCCAGATATCATCACAGGATACATGAAGGGTAAGTTTAAGGTGGCAGAGCTAGGTAAATTGGCAGCCAATTCTGTAGGAAGTATTTATACTAACTATAAACCTTTTGAAATTTCAGAAGGCCAAGAACTAGCCTTTAATTTCAAGATTTATAATAAGATTGTAGAAGTATTTCTGCCAGAAGTCGCTTTTGGTACCAATACGTTTATAAAAGGGGATATTATTGCGGATAAGGGTGACTTTAAATTGAATTTTAAGTCGCCTAGTATTAAAGCTTTTGGGAATACGTTAGATAGCTTAGATATAAAGATTGATAATAAAAATCCGCTTTTTAATACCTTCGTTTCTGTAGCAGATTTGTCTACCGGTTATTACGATGTAAAAGATTTTAACCTGATTAATACTACCTTAAAAGATACTTTGTTCTTTAGGACCGAATTTAAGGGGGGTAAAGATTTTAGCGATAAATTTAATTTAAACTTCTACCATACTTTTAATGATCAACGTAAGTCTGTTATTGGTTTAAAAACATCCGATGTAAGTTTTAAAGGGAATAAATGGATGCTGAATAAAGAGGGCGATTCTCATAACAAGGTTATTTTAAACAGTACATTGGATAGCATTACAATTGAAGAAATTGTGATGAATAATGAAAATGATGAGCAAATACGGTTAAGAGGTCAGATTGCGGACTCTACATATAAAGATTTACAGCTAGAGTTTAAGATAGTATCCTTAGATAAGATTACACCTAGAATAGATAGCTTACGATTAGATGGTAAGGTAGATGGAACTTTGCATATACGTCAAAAAAATAA
This sequence comes from Cellulophaga baltica, assembly GCF_900102165.1. GTDB lineage: Bacteria > Bacteroidota > Bacteroidia > Flavobacteriales > Flavobacteriaceae > Cellulophaga > Cellulophaga baltica. The sequence goes on along the minus strand of NZ_FNBD01000011.1, from coordinate 91,199 downwards.
GGTCTACAGACCAACTTCTAGTTTAGATATTACAGATTTTTCTGTGAATGATATTCACTTAGGAAATCTTATGATGGATGCTATTGGAAATAAAAATTTAACCAAGATAACGCTAAACACGCGTCTTACAGATAAAGGGGTCGATCGTTTAGATGTAAATGGTAGTTTAGATATTAGTGGTAAAAATACGATAGCAGATTTGATGGCTACGTTTAATGATTTTAATCTAGAACCGTTTGCTCCTTTGGGAGAGCCTATTCTTTCTAATATTCGAGGGTATGTTTCTGGTAATGCAAGAATAGAGGGTAGGGTAGATAATCCTGATATTTCAGGAGTATTAAACCTTTCAAATGCCGGATTAGGTATTCCATATTTGAATGTAGATTATGATTTTGGCTTTAATTCGCAAGTGGTATTATCAGACCAAACATTCGATTTTCAGAATATTCAACTTACCGATGTATTGCATAAAACAAAGGCTTCTTTGAACGGAGTTATTAATCATAACTTTTTTAGAGATTGGGATTTAGATCTTAATGTGGATACGAATAACAAAAGGTTCTTAATCTTAAATACTAGTTTTGATGAAGAGCAATTGTATTATGGTACAGGATATTTAAATGGGAAAGGACGTATCTACGGACCAACCACTGCGTTGACTATAAATGTAGAAGGAGAAACGGCAAAAGGCACATCTTTAAAAATTCCAATTAGTGATGTAGCTAGTGTCGGAGATTATTCCTTTATAAACTTTATCAGCAAAAATAAAGTAGAAGAAAAAGAAACGGGACGTAATGAAAAGAAATACGAGGGATTAGAACTGACCTTTGATTTAGATATTACACCAGATGCAGAAGTAGAAATTATTGTTGATCAGAAAACAGGAAGTAGTTTAAAAGGTACTGGTGCAGGGTTAGTCCAGATAGAACTGAATACTAGAGATAAGTTTATCATGAACGGAGATTTCGTTGTGGTTACAGGAGAATATAGGTTTAAATTAGGTGGGGTTATAGATAAAACATTTAAAGTAGTGCCTGGGGGTACTATAAATTGGGAAGGAGACCCCTTGGATGCGCAACTAAAAATGCAGGCGGTTTATTCTTTAAACGCAAATCCTGCGCCGCTATTGGATAATTCTGATTACACCAAAAGAATAGCCACCAATGTAATCATTAGTTTATCAGAGTCTTTAGAACACCCAACTATTGATTATGAAATAGATTTTCCATCAGCGAGTTCTGTGATAAAATCAGAGTTAGCTTATAAGTTGCAAGATCCAACGGTAACGGCTAATAATGCCTTCTTCCTGTTGGCACAAGGTACATTTGTTAATGAGGCTAATGGTAGTTTTAATCAACAAGCATTGACGGGGAATTTATTGCAATCTGCTTCTGGGATTTTAAATTCTGTGATTGATAATAATGATGACAATCTAGATATTGGGTTCTCTTATGAGCAGGGGAGTAGTGGTAGTTCTAGTTATCAAACCGAGAATAAAGCAATTTTTAATTTTGCGACTACCTTAAGTGAAAAGTGGTTGTTAAGTGGTAGTGTGGGGATTCCTGTAGGTGGTGGTGACGGACTAACGAATTCTAATGTTGGGGGCGATTTTGAGTTGCAGTACTTATTTAATGAAGATGGTTCTTTAAAAGGGAAAGTCTTTAATAGAGAGACCGCCGATGAGCAATTAATAGGAGACACGCAAGGATATACCCAAGGAGTGGGATTATCTTATCAAGTAGATTTTAATTCTTTTAAGGAGCTAAAAAGTAAACTATTTGTTCGAAAACCTAAAAAGCAAAAGACAATAGCTTCAGATTCTATCCGTACAGAAATGGCAAAGGACAGCCTCATGCGCTTTAAGCCTAAGGCAAAATCGTAAGATTATTCTTAAGAATTTGATGCGCCTAATGTTCGATTTCCTTTTTTTATGTAACTCTTTGTTACGAAAACGTTATAGCTTGTAACTATTATAAATAAAGGGTTTTATAGCTTATTTAAATCCGAAAAGTTTCCTAAATTTGTTACTTATAGAAGTAAATGACAGTGGAGATAAAAAAAATAGGTGTATTTACATCTGGGGGAGATTCACCCGGAATGAACGCAGCAATAAGGTCTGTTGTGCGTACTTGTGCATATATGAAAATAGATTGCATGGGAATTTACCGTGGCTACCAAGGTATGATTGAAGGCGACTTCAAGCCTATGGATGCGCGAAGTGTAAATAACATTATAAATAAAGGAGGTACCATTTTAAAGTCTGCTCGTTCTATGGAGTTTCAGACTAAAGAAGGTAGGAAAAAAGCTTACGACCAATTGCAAGCCGCAGGGATTGATGGTTTAGTGGTTATCGGAGGTGATGGTAGTTTTACAGGAGCATTAATATTTCATAAAGAATACAATGTGCCAATTATTGGTATCCCTGGAACTATTGATAATGATATTTTTGGCACGACCTATACACTAGGTTTTGATACCGCCTTAAATACAGTGGTAGAAGTAATTGATAAAATTAGAGATACTGCTAGTTCTCACAACCGTTTATTTTTTGTTGAAGTAATGGGCCGCGATGTGGGGCATATTGCTTTAAATGCAGGAGTAGGTGCCGGAGCAGAGGAAATTCTTATACCAGAAGAAAATTTAGGATTAGAGCGCTTGTTAGAATCTTTAAAGCGAAGTAAAGCTTCAGGGAAATCTTCAAGTATTGTTGTTGTTGCTGAAGGGGATAAAACAGGGAAGAATGTTTTTGAACTAAAAGAATATGTAGAGGAGCATTTGCCAATTTATGATTGTCGTGTTTCTGTATTAGGGCATATGCAAAGAGGAGGCTCACCTTCTTGTTTTGATAGAGTATTGGCAAGTAGAATGGGTGTTAGAGCTGTAGAGGCGCTTCTTGAAGGGAAATCTAGCTTAATGGTAGGTATTCAAGATAACAAGATAACGCTTACGCCAATTAGTAAAGCAATAAAAGGTCATACAAAAATAGATAAGGAACTTATGCGAGTTTCAGATATCATGACCGTATAATTTAGAAACAAATAATAATAACAAATAAATTTAAAATGTCAAATTTAAAAATAGGAATTAACGGATTCGGTAGAATAGGTAGATTAGTATTTAGAACTAGTGTTGCCAAAGAGGGTGTGGATGTTGTTGCAATTAATGATTTGTTAGATGTAGAGCACTTAGCATACTTATTAAAGTACGATTCTGTTCACGGTAAGTTTGATGGTACTGTTGAAGTTAAAGATGGTCACTTAGTAGTAAACGGAAAAACTGTTCGTATTACTGCAGAAAGAGAGCCTAAAAATATTAAGTGGGATGCTGTTGGTGCAGAAATTGTAGCAGAGTGTACAGGTATTTTTACTACCTTAGAAACTGCTCAATACCATATTGATGGTGGTGCTAAGAAAGTAGTTATATCTGCTCCTTCTAAAGATGCTCCAATGTTCGTAATGGGCGTTAATCATAAAGATGCTAAGGCATCTGATACTATTGTTTCTAATGCATCTTGTACTACAAACTGTTTAGCACCTTTAGCGAAAGTTTTAAATGACAACTTCGGTATTGAAGAAGCTTTAATGACTACAGTACATGCAACTACTGCAACGCAAATGACAGTTGATGGTCCTTCTAGAAAAGACTGGAGAGGTGGTCGTAGCGCAATGTTAAACATTATTCCAGCTTCTACTGGTGCTGCTGTTGCAGTAACTAAAGTAATTCCTTCTTTAAAAGGAAAACTTACAGGTATGGCTTTTAGAGTGCCAACTGCAGATGTTTCTGTTGTAGATTTAACGGTTCGTTTAGAAAAAGAAACTTCTTACGAAGAAATTAAAAAAGTTTTCAAAGCAGCTTCAGAAGGTGACCTAAAAGGTATTTTAGGATATACGGAAGAAGCAGTAGTTTCTCAAGATTTTATTGGTGATGCTAGAACAAGTATTTTTGATGCAGGTGCAGGAATTGAGTTAAACTCTAAATTCTTCAAATTGGTATCATGGTATGATAACGAAGCAGGTTTTTCTAACAAAATGTTAGATTTAGTTCAGCACGTTTCAAAATTATAATTTTTAATCTTAATAAATCCTGATGGTAGTCTAAGATTACTTTCAGGATTTTTTTTACTACTCATACCCAACACATATGATATTAATTGTAGATAGTGGCGCAACAAAATCTGATTGGATTGCTTTAACTGAAAAAGGAGAAAGACTTTTTTTGACGCAGACCTTAGGCTTAAGTCCAGAAGTATTAACAAGACCTGTTATAGAAGATAGGTTGGCTAATAATTTTGAACTTTCTAAAAATAGAGAAGATGTTTCTGCTTTATATTTTTACGGAGCCGGTTGTGGAACGGATAGAATGCAAGATTTCTTAAAAGAAATTTTCAAAGTATTCTTTCCTAACGCTATAGCTGAAGTGCGTGAAGACACTTATGCAGCAGTGTATGCTACTACAGCAATAGGAGATCAAAGTATTGTGTGTATTTTGGGAACAGGTTCTAATTGTAGTTATTATGATGGTGAGAAATTATACCAAAAAGTAACTTCGTTAGGATATATTCCTATGGATGATGGTAGTGGTAATTTTTTCGGTAGAAAACTAATCCGAGATTATTATTTCAACAAAATACCAAAAGAGTTGGCAGAGAAATTTGCAAGTGAGTATAATTTGGAGGCAGATGTGATTAAAGAAAATCTTTATAAGCAGCCTAATCCAAATACGTACCTGGCTACTTTTGCGCGTTTTATTGTAGAGAATAAAGAGCACCCTTACTGCAAAGGAGTTATTGAAAAAGGATTTCAACAATTTATAAATAATTACATCATGCAGTTTGATCTGGCAACTAAAGTGCCTGTATCGTTTGTGGGGAGTATTGCGTATTATTTACGTGATGAGCTTAGAAAAGCATTAGAACGTAATGATTTAATTGTAGGTCAGATTTTGCAAAAACCTATTGATGGTTTAGTAAAGTTTCACCAAAAAAGTATCTAATAAACTTCTTTAGTTATTAGTATAAAAAAAGCATCTAAGAACTAAGTTCTTAGATGCTTTTTTTTTATAGTAGTTGCTGATGATTATAGCATAGCAATCATTGAAATTTCTACATTTACAAACTTTGGAAGGTTAGCAACTTCTACAGTTTCTCTAGCTGGAGCAGTCTCTGCATCAAAATAAGTAGCATATACTTCATTTATTTGAGCAAACTGATTCATGTCTTTAATAAAGATAGATGATTTAATGACGTTTTCAAATGTCATCCCAGCCTCTTCAAGAATCGCTTTAAGATTCTCCATAGATTGCTTTGTTTCTTCTTTAATATCTCCTTCTATCAAATTTCCAGTCTTAGGATCTATAGGAATTTGTCCGGAAATATATAACATGTTTCCGGCTAAAACAGCTTGGTTGTAAGGCCCAATTGGGGCAGGAGCATTAGGAGTATTTATTATTTTTTTCATTGTGTATGCTATTAGTTACTTCTTCTACTTTGTTTATCCCATTTAAGATCTTGTAAGATAGAACTAGAGATCCCGATAAAGAAATCCCAGCGCTCATACGTTCCAAACGGAGTCCAGTTAAATCTAAGATTAAAACTACCTAACTCTCTTTGAAAACGTAGTTGTGTAATAGAGAATCCTTTGTTTACAAAATCGTAACCAGAAGAAGCTCCAACTTTCCACTTAGGAGTTAATTCAATATTTCCTGAAAACATTAAACTGTGGCTGTTAATGCTATTTTGTCTATTAGGGTTTGTATATCCAACGGTATAGGCTAAACGAAGATCCCAAGGAATTGCGTTAGAATAAAATTTAGTTTCGCGCTCTTCTTCCTCTTCGTCTCCAGGTCTTCTGTTGTTGCTAAAATCTGCATCTCCAAATAAATCATCTGTTCTACCTCCACTAGCTGCAGCATAATCATATTTGTTCTCGTCCTCTTTGCCTTTGTCTTTATCGTCTTTCTGAAAATCTTTACTAGAAAGACTGTAGCTCATGTTTGCTCTAGCGGTTGTTAGTCTAAATAGGCTACCGCCATTTGCTTTATTAAATGTGTTAATTCTTGTTCCGTTGTTGTCTATAGCGTAGGGGTCTAATGTACCTGCGAAATTTATAGACATTTTGCTATTCAAGATAGCCGTACCTCCACTAACACTAATTGGACTTAATTTTAACGAATCTGCATTAAAATTATAGCTTGTTGAGAAATTTAAATTCTTAAGGATATCAACTTTTTTTGGTTCTAAATCGGTAGAATCTTTAGATCGTACTTTGGCTTCCAAGGTATTGGCAAGCGAGAAACTAACCGAGTTAGATTTACTTAGGCTGGGGACTCCGTATAAGGTTCCGTTAAAACGAGTATATTGAGTGATATCACCATTGGTATCTGTTCTTGGTGCGCCATCAGAATCATACAGGTCGTCATAGTATTGATCAAAAGCGGGCGTGTAACCATAACTTATACTAGGACGCATGACATGGCGTATGGCTTGTATTTTTTTGTCTTCTCCAAAATTAAAAGTACCATATACGGTAGTTCCTATACTTGTAGATAAATTGTAGCTATTAAATCTATCAAAACCTTGTATCGTATCTCTTACAATAGCATTCTCATCATTATCATAAGTTTGATTGTAGGTTTGTAAAGACCACACATCTTCATAAGTACCTCCCATAGTAACACTTAAGTATTTCGCTATTTTAAAGTTAGTACTAATCGGTAGGTTGTGTTTTGCTCCAATTCGTGCATCATCAAACATTTTTCCTGTTAGGAAATCATCATCATTGGTAGAAATCCTGTTTTGAGCATTTATATCGTATTGAAAATTTATATTTTGAAAGGCTCCTTTTTTAATCCCGTCTCTTTTGGCAAAAGGGTAGATACGTTCCATACTTGCTTGAAGGGTAGGTAAGGTAATGTCTATATTATCTCCTTCTATAGTGGTGCTTGTTAACTGACTATGAGAGGCTGTTAAACTCATGTTTACAGATGGGTATTCTGGAAAAGTTTTTGAGTAAGATATAGATGAGTTTAAAGTGTTATTTTGTGTATTAGCAATATCTTGCAGACGTAATGAGTTTTGGTAGTATTGGCTACTACCTAAGTTTACAGAAGCTGAAAAGGTAGAATTAGGATTAGATTTCTGATCTTGAGAATGGTTCCATTGAATATTGTAACTCGTAGATCTGCTATAGTCATCAAAACCTTTTTGACTATTAATGATGTTTTGGTATTGTAAATTAAATCCGCCTCTATACTTGTAACGTTTTACATATACCGACCTGGAATTAAGACCGTAACTACCATTGGTATATAAATCTCCGGTAACTTCTAAATCGGCATAATCGCTTAAAGGCAAATAATACCCACCACCTTGTATAAAATAGCCACGATCATCAACGCTACCAAAAGTAGGGAAAATTAATCCTCCAGTTCTACCGGTACTCATAGGGAAATAAGCAAAAGGTAATGCAATGGGAGTAGGGACATCTGCAATATACATGTTACTGAAGCCAGCGATAACCTTCTTTTTAGGGACAAATTTCGCTTTATTTATTAAGATGTAGTAATCCGGATTTATCGTATCTTTTGAGGTGGTTAATTTTCCTTTGCTTAGAAAGTAAACCGAATCGTTTTCTTTTTTTGTAATCTCTGCGTAAACTTTCATGGAGTCACTACCAAGTGAGCCCAAGCCTGCTTGTTGTTCTGTTCTCGAATTCCAAATTAATGCCTTTTGGGTATCAAAATTAAAACGGATAGAATCAGGGATCACCACATTATCACCTTGTTTAAAATAGGGTGTCTGCGAGTAGTTACCTAAAGAATCTTTAATCCTTCCGGCGTAAACCTCATTCTTAATATAATCCATGATAATAATGCCGGCTTTAAGTTCTGTATCTTGATAAAGAATCTCAGCTTCATTGTACAAATAGATTTTTTGATCCTTCTGACTAAGTTTTACGTAATCTTTGGCTTTATATTTGATCTTATCTAAAAGTAAGGTTTCTTTTTTCGATATAGAATCTGCAGGAATTGAATCTGTTTGAATGCTATCTTTAATGGCAATTGCCGAAAAATCTGTAGTTGCGGTAATCTTAACAGAATCAGAAATGCGCTGAGTTGGCAAGGTAATTACTTTTCCTTCTTGGCCAAACAGACCAGAAATACCGCTGAATAGCAGTAAAATTAAAAGTAGATGTTGTTTGTTTGATTGCAAGGCTATAAATCCTATTTTTGTAATAGTTTGTCTTGTCATTGTTAACTAAAGAATCGGAGTCAAACTTACATATATTTTTTGTTCTGTATAGGATACATTACAATTAATTTAACCATTATTACAAATATAATAACATATGCTTAAGAATTGTTTTTATCCACTATTACTTTTATTAATAGGTTTTACGCTTACTTCGTTTGGTGGAAATGACAAAATTGAAACAGTACAAGATCCTTTTATTGTTGTTTTGGATGCAGGTCATGGAGGTCATGATCCAGGAAATTTAGGGAATGGCTTTTTAGAAAAAAACATAGCGCTGAAGATTGTTTTACGCGTAGGGGCAATTTTAGCTAAGGAGAAAGATGTCAAAGTAATCTATACTAGAGATGATGATACTTTTGTAGATTTATACAAGCGAGGAGAAATTGCCAATAAAGCAAATGCTAATCTTTTTGTGTCTGTTCATTGTGATTCTCATACATCAGAAGCACATGGCGCAGGTACCTTTGTATTAGGATTACATGCGAACAAGCAAAATTTTGAAATTGCTAAAAAAGAGAACTCTTCTATTTATTTAGAAGATAATTATGAATCGCGCTATGCGGCATACAACATTAACTCTCCAGAATCCGTTATCGGGTTAACTATTATGCAAGAAGAGTTTCTGGACCAAAGCATTATGTTGGCAAAAACAATGCAGGATAATTTTACAGGTAAATTACAGCGTGTAGACCGTAAAGTAAAACAAGCGGGGTTTATTGTATTGCATCAAACATTTATGCCTAGCGTTTTGGTAGAAACAGGTTTTCTAACCCATAAGCCAGAAGGAGAATATTTAAATTCTGTAAAGGGTCAAAATGATATGGGAGATGCTATTGCTAATGCTATTCTTCAATATAAGAAAGCTATTAGTTCTAATGTAAGTGATCAAATAACGGAAGTAAAACCAGTGGCGCCAGTAGTGGTAAAAGAAGAAACGGTTGTAAAAGAAGTGCCTAAAGTGGTTAAAGAGCCTGTAGTGGTTGCCCCAAAAGTGGTGAAGCCTAAGGAAGTGCCTGTAGTAGCAAAAGAAGCACCGAAGTCAGAAGTAGTATTTAAAGTTCAAATAATGGCTAGTTCTAAAGATTTGGGTTTAACTCCTGCAAATTTTAAAGGATTAAATACAATATCAAAAGAAGCTTTTAAGAATATTTATAGGTATATGTATGGCAGTACTACATCCTATGATTATGCGAATACCTTAAGGAAAGATGCGGAAGATAAGGGGTTTAAAGGAGCTTATGTTGTAGCCTATAAAAATGATGTTAGAATCAATATTAAAGAAGCAATCAAATAGGTTTAAGATAAATAACAAGTCTTAAATAAATTATTTCTAATTTTGTTACAAATCCTAAATTCATTCATTTGAAAATATCAAGAGAGATTAAAACGGGAATTATAGTTGTGGGCGGTATCCTATTATTTTTAATGGGATTCAGTTATTTGAAATCATCATCCTTGTTTGATAATAGCAAAACATTTTATGCTGTGTATAATAATGTTGGTGGTTTACAGACCGGAACGCCAGTATCTATAAACGGATATAATGTTGGAAAAGTAAACGGAATTAAGTTTAAAGACGATTCTGGTAAGTTGTTGGTTACATTTTCTGTGAGTAATGAGTTTGATTTTTCTAATAACAGTAAAGCAGAGCTTTACGATACAGGTATCATAGGAGGAAAAGGAATTCAAATTATCCCAATGTTTGATGGTTCGCCCTCAGCAAAATCTGGAGATACTTTAATCTCTTCCATAAAACCGGGGCTGACGGATTTAGTCCAGAAAAATTTAGCGCCTTTACAAAGTAAAATAGAAGGAGCAGTGACCAATGCAGATTCGTTACTTATAAACTTCAACCAGGTTTTAGATACCAAGACAAAGAAAGATTTAAGGGAAAGCATTAGCGGTTTAAATAGTTTAGTGAAAAGTTTTCAAGGAAGTGCTAATGCCTTAAATGGTCTTCTAGCAGATAATAAGGGGAATTTAGATACTTCTATTAAGAACATGGCTGCCATGACTGATAATTTTAAAAACCTTTCAGACTCTATTTCTAAAGCAGGTTTGGTAGAAACTATGAAAAGCTTGGAATCTACTGTTGCAAGTTTGGATGTTATGTTGGCTAAGATGGAAAATGGAGATGGTACGATTGGTAAATTGATGACGGATGAGGAACTATATACCAATTTAGCAAACTCATCTAAAGAATTAGATTTATTACTTCAAGATTTTCGTTTAAATCCTAAGCGTTACGTAAATGTTTCTGTATTTGGAAAAAAACAGATAGATTACGAAGTGCCTGAGAATGATCCAGCCCAAACTATTCAAGACTAAATTATGCAGTACATTTCACAAATACTATTTACCCTTATTCTTATTGCCGGTATTGGCTATTTTGCTTCCAATGTAAAAAAGCTATTTCGGAATATAAGTTTAGGAAAAGACCTTGACATTAGTGATAACAAACCGCAGCGTTGGAAGAACATGGCTAAAATTGCACTTGGTCAATCCAAAATGGTCGTAAGACCTATTGCGGGTTTTCTTCATATTATTGTTTATGTAGGTTTTATCATTATCAATATAGAAGTTTTAGAAATTGTTATTGATGGGGTATTTGGCACACACCGTATAGGTTTACAGGTGTTGAATGCTTCTGTTTATGGTTTTCTAATTGGTTCTTTTGAAGTGTTAGCGCTGCTAGTTTTAGTTGCTGTGATTGCTTTTTGGATTCGTAGAAATGTGATAAAAATTAAGCGTTTTTTAAGTGCTGAAATGACGGGTTGGCCAAAAAGTGATGGGAATATTATTTTGTATTTTGAAGTTGTATTAATGTGCTTGTTCTTAGTTATGAATGCGACAGATACTACGTTTCAGAATTTAGGTTCAGGAAATGTTATCAGTCAGTTTATTGCTCCTTTGTTTGATGGTATGTCTGAAGGAAGCTTGCATATGATTGAGCGCACCGCATGGTGGATTCATATTATTGGAATATTGGTGTTTTTGAATTATTTGTATTTTTCTAAGCATTTACATATCCTTTTAGCGTTTCCAAATACGTACTATGGTAAGCTAAGACCTAAAGGACAGTTTCTAAATAATGAAGCGGTAACAAAAGAAGTAAAATTAATGATGGATCCTTCAGCAGATCCGTTTGCAGCGCCAGCAGAAGATGCTCCAGTTCCTGAGAAATTTGGTGCGTCTGACGTGACAGATTTAAGTTGGGTACAATTATTAAATGCCTATACCTGTACAGAATGCGGTCGTTGTACTAGTGAATGTCCTGCAAACATTACAGGTAAAAAACTTTCTCCACGTAAGATCATGATGGATACACGTGATCGTTTGGTAGAAGTAGGTAAGAATATAGATGCTAATAAAGGAACCTTTGTTCCGGACGGGAAGCAATTGTTGGGTGATTATATCTCAAATGAAGAATTATGGGCTTGTACGTCGTGTAATGCCTGTGTAGAAGCTTGTCCTGTAAGTATAGATCCGTTATCTATTATTATGGATATGCGTCAATATTTAGTTATGGAGCAATCTGCTGCACCATCAGATTTAAATAATATGATGGGAAATATAGAAAACAATGGAGCACCTTGGCCTTTTAATCAGCAAGATAGATTAAACTGGGCTAACGAATCATAAGAATTATTAGGTATGAGTAATGAAATAAATGTGCCTACAATGGCATCTCTTTTTGCAGAAGGTAAGCAACCAGAAGTCCTTTTTTGGGTAGGTTGTGCGGGTAGTTTTGATGATCGAGCAAAAAAAATAACCAAAGCATTTGTAAAAATATTAAATAAAGCAAACGTAAATTTTGCGGTTCTGGGTACAGAGGAAAGTTGTACTGGAGACCCTGCAAAGAGATCTGGAAATGAGTTTTTATTTCAGATGCAGGCTGTAACCAATATAGAGGTTTTGAATGCTTATGATGTAAAAAAGGTAGTTACCGCTTGCCCGCATTGTTTTAATACCCTTAAGAATGAATACCCTAGCTTAGGTGGTTCTTATGAAGTGGTACACCACACGCAATTTTTAAAACAATTGTTAGAAGAGGGGCGTATTACTATGGAAGGTGGTAAGTTTAAAGGGAAGCGTATTACCTTTCATGATCCTTGTTATTTAGGACGTGCCAATGATGTTTATGAGGCTCCAAGAGAGCTTATTAGAAAATTAGATGCAGAGCTTGTAGAAATGAAGAGCTGTAAAACTAGAGGTCTTTGTTGTGGTGCTGGTGGAGCTCAAATGTTTAAAGAACCAGAAAAAGGTGCTAAAGACATTAATATTGAGCGTACAGAGCAAGCCTTAGAAACACAGCCAGATATTATTGCAGCTGGGTGTCCTTTCTGTAATACGATGATGACGGACGGGGTTAAGAATAAAGAAAAAGAGGCAAGTATTGCTGTAATGGATATTGCGGAGCTTATTGCTTCTGCAGATGATCTTTAATAAAAAAGATAGATGTTAATAGATTTTAAAGACTTACCAGATTCGTCTAGAATTTGGATATATCAAGCTAGTAGAAGTTTTTCTGAGAAAGAACTTACAGAGATACGTTCAGAATTAGATGCCTTTTTAAAAGATTGGACGGCACATGGAAGCGATTTGAATGCGGGTTATGAAATGCCTTACAATAGATTTATTGTTATCGCCTTAGATCAGAATGTTGCCGGAGCTACAGGATGTTCCATAGATGCTTCTGTTCGTTTTATTCAAGCCTTAGAGCAGAAATATTCGGTAGATTTGTTAGATAAAATGAATGTGTCTTACAAGCAGGGAGAATTTGTTGCCTATAAAACATTACTAGATTTTAAGAAAATGGCAAAAAATAAATCAGTTTCTAAGAATACGATTGTTTTTAATAATTTGGTAACGAACAAAGAAGAATATTTAAACCATTGGGAAGTTCCTGCCGAAGAAAGTTGGCATGCTAGATTCATGTAAAAATGAGTTAAGAAAATAAAAGAACAAGCATCTAATTAGAACCTTCTAATTAGATGCTTTTTTTATAAATAATAGGCTAAAATTTATATAGAATTTAGTGTTTTAATTAATTTTGTTTCAATCAAAAACCCTAATTTTACTATAATCAATCGACAAAATGCAATAAAAGACATTATTTTTGGTTGTCTACAGTTAGATTCTCTTTTTTATGTTTAAAAACTCCCTTGTAATTTTCCTATTTGGTATATCATTCTTTGTACAAGCGCAAAGAAATCCTTTAATTGTAAAAGATAGTGTTTCTCAAAAAAATTGGGTGAATTCAACCTACAATGCAATGTCTCTCGAAGAGCGTGTAGGCCAGTTATTTATGGTAAGTGTCGCTTCAAACCAAAATAAAGCAGCAACAGATAAAGTAAAACAACTCATATCAGAACATCATATAGGTGGGGTTATATTTTCTAATGGCGGACCTGTGCAACAGGCAAAACTTACCAATAAATATCAATCTGCTTCTAAAATACCATTAATGATAGGGATGGATGCAGAATGGGGATTGGCAATGCGCCTAGATTCTACCTACGCTTTCCCTTGGAATATGACATTGGGAGCCATAAAAGATAGTACAATTGTAGAACGGGTAGGAAAACAAATAGGAAAACATGCTAAACGCCTAGGAGTACATATCAATTTTGCGCCAGATATTGATATTAATACCAATCCAAAAAATCCAATTATAGGAAATCGTTCTTTTGGAGAAAATAGAGATAATGTAACACGAAATGGAATTGCTTTCATGAAAGGAATGGAAAGTGAGCAAGTATTGTCTAGTGGTAAGCATTTTCCAGGTCATGGAGATACTTCATCAGATTCTCATAAGACACTACCCGAGATACCTTTTTCTAGAAAAAGATTGGATAGTATTGAAATGTATCCTTTTAAGAAACTTATTAATGCTGGTATCAGTTCTATAATGGTAGCACATTTAAGTGTACCAAGTTTAGAATTCCAAAAAGACATTCCATCTTCATTATCCGAACAAATCATATCAGGGATCCTAAAAGATCAATTAGGATTTAAAGGCTTGGTATTTACAGATGCTTTAAATATGAATGGCGTAGGGGTTTCCAAAACGCCGGGTGATGTAGAGCTAGCCGCATTTAATGCAGGTAATGATATTTTATTAATGCCTAAAGATGTTCTGGCAGCCAAAAGCAGGCTACTTAAAGCCTATGAGAAAGGAAGGATTTCAGAAAAAAGGTTAGAAACTTCTGTGAAGAAAATTTTAATGGCAAAATATAAAGTTGGTTTAGATAATTATAAACCTATTGCCTTAAAAAACTTATATGAAGATTTAAATAGTTTGGAAAATGATCTGGTGTATGAAAGAGCTATTGAAAATGCAATTACAGTAGCTAAAAATGATTTTTCTCTTTTGCCTGTGAAAACCTTAGAAAATAAAAGGATAGCCTATGTGGAATTAGGAGATATTTCAGGAGCAGATTTTTTAAATGCTTTAAATAAGTACACTACGGTAACAAATGTAGATAAGAATACTGTTTTGTCATCACCGAGTAGCTTATCAGCATATAATTTGATCATTGTAGGACATCATAAGAGTAATGAAAGTCCTTGGAAATCGTATAGCTATTCTAGCAGTGATCTAAAGGTCTTAAGTAGTATCGGAGCCTTAAGAACCTCTAATTTAATCTTGGCTGAATTTGCAAAGCCCTATGCGTTAACTACCATAAATTTAGAAAAAATAAATAGTGTTGTTATTGGCTATCAAAATAGTACAATTGCCCAAGAAAAAGTAGCCGAAGTTATTTTTGGAGCTATAGGTGCTAAAGGTAAATTGCCTGTTACGGCCCACCCAGAGCTTCCAGTAAATAGGAGTATACAATTTGATTCTATTTTAAGGTTAGGCTATAGTTTGCCAGAGCGTGTGGGTTTGAATTCTTCTAAATTAACAGAGATAGACCGACTTGTAAAAGCAGGGATAGATTCTTTAATGTTTCCAGGAGCTCAAATACTGGTAGCCAGGAAAGGAAAGATTGTCTATGAAAAAGCCTTTGGAAAACCTACGTATGACGCTAATGAAGCACTAACCTTAGACCATATTTATGATTTGGCATCTTTGACAAAAATTTTAGGAACCTTACCACTTTTAATGAAAATGGAAGAAGATGGTAAATTATCTTTAAATCAGACTTTTCAAGAGTTAATACCTGCGTACGCAGATACAGAACTTAAAAATGTAAGTGTTTTAAAAGCATTGTCTCATTATGGCCGTTTGCCTGCTTGGATTGCTTTTTATACCAGTACTTTAGATAAGAATAGAAAACCTTCTGGCGAATTTTATAGAGATAAGCTATTGCCAGGATTTTCAACAAGAGTTACGGATAAGCTTTTTCTAGCAGATGCCTACAAAGATTCTATTTATAACCGTATTGGAAGGCAAGATTTGAAGTCTAACCGGTATAGGTATAGTGATGTAGGTTATTACGTGTTTCATAAATATATAGAGGATACATACAACGATAAGCAAGATGTTTTAGCGAATAAATATTTTTATGCGCCACTCGGGGCAACGACAACTACCTATAATCCTTTAGATAAATTTGCAAAAGATCGTATTGTGCCTAGTGAAGAAGATAACTACTACCGCTATGAAAGAGTGCAAGGCTATGTGCATGATATGGGAGCAGCTATGCAAGGTGGTGTAGGTGGTCATGCGGGCTTGTTTAGCAATGCGGGTGATATTGCTAAAATTATGCAAATGTATTTACAGGGAGGTTTTTATGGGGGAGACCGTTTTATTAGTTCAAGAACCATAAAGAAATTTAATACCTGTTATTTTTGCAAAGAGAATGTAAGAAGAGGAGTAGGGTTTGATAAGCCAGATGCTAGAACAGGATCGCCTACTTGTGGGTGTGTATCTCAGAAAAGTTTTGGTCATAGCGGATTTACAGGTACGTATACTTGGGCAGATCCAGAGGAAGAGATTGTCTATGTATTCTTGTCCAATAGAACATTTCCTTCAGCTACCAATACGCTTTTAGTTAAATCTGGGTTAAGAACCAGAATTCAAAGAGCAATTTACGATGCAATAGAAAATTAAATACTAGATTTGAGTGTAATTTGGGGTAAGATTTTGCGACCTATTCCAAATTCATAGCTCCATCAAGGAAACTTGTGAGTGATAAATTATCTTCAGGTTACAGCCCGAAAGTCGGTCCGTACTATTGAGATTAAAATTTTTAATAAAGATGAAAATTGCTATTGTTTGTTACCCGACGTTTGGAGGGAGTGGTGTTGTTGCTACAGAATTAGGCATCGCACTTGCCAATAGAGGTCATGAAGTTCATTTTGTGACGTATAAACAACCTGTAAGGTTAGAATTATTAAATAACAATATCTTTTTTCATGAAGTACATGTTCCAGAATATGCACTTTTCCATTACCAACCTTATGAATTGGCTTTGTCTAGTAAATTGGTAGATACAGTACGTTTATATGGTATAGATTTATTGCATGTTCACTATGCAATACCACATGCGTACGCCGGGTATATGGCTAAGAAAATGCTACAAGAGGAAGGTATCTTTATTCCCATGATTACTACCCTGCATGGTACAGATATTACCTTGGTAGGAAAACATCCTTTTTATAAACCAGCCGTAACATTTAGCATTAATAAATCAGACATAGTAACCTCTGTTTCTCAAAATTTAAAAGATGCTACTTTAGAGCTTTTCGATATAGAAAACACTATTGAAGTAATACCTAATTTTATTGATGTAGATAATCATGATAACAACTTCACGGATTGTCAACGCTCTATGATGGCTAAGGAAGATGAGTCTATTATTACACATATCAGTAATTTTAGAAAAGTAAAGCGGATACCCGATGTGATTAAAATCTTCAATAAGGTTCAGAAAGAAATTCCTGCAAAATTATTGATGGTAGGAGAGGGGCCAGAAAAAGAGAAAGCAGAATTGCTTTGTGAAGAATTAGGGATATCAGATAAAGTGATATTTTTAGGAAATAGTAATCAGATTGATAAAATTCTTTGTTTCTCAGATTTATTTCTACTGCCTTCGGAAACAGAAAGTTTTGGTCTAGCAGCGTTAGAAGCTATGATTAATAAAACGCCTGTGGTTTCTAGTAATGCGGGTGGAATTCCGGAAGTAAACATTCAAGGAGTTACAGGATACTTAAGTGATGTAGGAGATGTTGCTGAAATGGCAGAAAATGCACTTAAGATTTTAAGAGACACAAAAGTTCTAGCGCAGTTTAAAGATAATGCAGTGGCTAATGCCCATAAATTTGATATCAAAAAAATATTGCCATTGTACGAAGCGGCCTATGAACGAGCTTTACATGCACGCTTTAAAAATGCCCACTAATTATGAAATATATCATTCTTTTTTTCTTTATTGTGTCTTGTAGTGCTCAAAAAACATCGACGAAAGCTTCTGGGAATAATGAGAATCTAACTCTTATTCTGAGCGATCTTCATAGTAATATAGCTGCACCTCAGATATTGGTGATTGAAGAAGTTTCCAGTCTTAGAACTTTTTTTGCTACGGTAAATAAAACAAGGAAACCAGGCTTGGCATTTCCTAAAGTAGATTTTTCTAAAGAGCAAATTATTATTTATGCCCGTGGCGAAAACTATAGTACAGCTATTCCTCAATTGCGTATTGTTGACGAAGATAGCAGCGTTGTTTTTATTGAATGTTCTTCGCAGGAACCCTTAGCTTCCACAGAAGTAATGGCATCGCCATTTGCCATGTATAGGATTAAAAAAACAGCCAAACAGCTACAGTTCGTAAAAGCAGATTAGTGTTAGGCTGATTAAAGCTACGCTATATCGAATATTCTTACGGATTGTAGGACTTAATTGTGTACGTCTTTGCCTAAAAATATCTTTACTTTTTTGATTTTGGATTAGAGAAAGTAATTGGTTCTCATGTAAAAATAGACCTGTGTTTACGTAATTTTTGCCACGAGAGAGAAATTGATATAAATCTGAATGATGGGTCACACCAAAATTAAAGCTTAAAGCCAATAACCTATTAAATTTAACCAAGAAAGTGCTATTTAACTCCATTGATTTTGCCATATTTCTACCTATTGTTTTCTTTTTATACTGGTTTGTATGCAATCGAAATTTAAAGGTTCAAAATATATTTATTGTTTTTGCGAGCTATTTATTTTATGGTTGGTGGGATTGGCGTTTTTTAGGTTTAATCATATTTAGTACCCTTCTAGATTATAGCATAGGAAATTTTTTAAGAAATGAAGAGCGTATTTCAAGAAGAAAAGCCCTGTTATGGGTAAGTGTTATTATTAATTTAGGTTTTTTAGGTTTTTTTAAATATTATAATTTCTTTGTAGATAGCTTTGTTAATGCCTTCACCTTTTTTGGTAGCACTATAGATGCGGGCTCGTTAAATATTATCTTACCTGTAGGGATTAGCTTTTACACCTTTCAAACTTTAAGCTATACTATTGATGTCTATAAAAAAGAGTTAGAGCCTACTAAAGATATTATAGCCTTTTCTGCATTCGTATGTTTCTTCCCGCAATTGGTTGCAGGACCTATAGAAAGAGCTGTAAATTTATTACCGCAGATAAGTACAAAGCGAAACTTTGATAAAACTCAAATTACCGATGGGTTAAAATTAATGTTATGGGGTTTCTTTAAGAAGCTAGTTATAGCAGATAGTTTGTCTCCTATTGTAAATGATATTTTTAATAATTCTTCAGACTATTCTAGTACCACATTGATAGTTGGTGCCGTTTTCTTTGCTTTTCAGATTTACGGAGATTTTAGTGGATATTCAGATATAGCGATAGGTATATCAAAACTCTTTGGGGTGGAGTTAATGAGTAACTTTAAATTCCCATACTTTTCTAGAAATATAGGAGAGTTTTGGCGTAAGTGGCATATCTCTTTATCTACATGGTTTAGAGATTATCTATACATTCCATTAGGGGGGTCAAAGGGCTCACAAGTTAGTAACATTAGAAATATCTTCATCATTTTTATCGTTAGTGGGTTTTGGCACGGAGCTAATTGGACTTTTGTTATTTGGGGGCTTTTTCATGCTTTATTATTTTTACCATCCTTTATTACGCGTACCAATAGAAAGTTTACAGGAACTATTAATGTGCTTCAATCGCCAAAGACTTTTATTTTTGATATATTAAGGTTTTTACAAACTTTTGTTTTAGTTACCATTGGATGGGTATTTTTTAGAAGTGAAAGCATTAATCAGGCGCTGTTGTACTTGAAGAAAATGTTATTTGATTTTACAGCAGATGTTTATGTGCATCCGAGTGGCTATCGAATGATAGATTATTTTATAATGATAATTTGCTTTGTCGTATTTGAATATATTATAAGGAATAATGAAAGGAATCCGTTTTATTTCAAGAGTAAAGCATTGCGTTTCTGTTTGTATGTTCTGATGATATTTGCAATTATTTTGTTTTATGACGATGGTGTCGATAGATCATTCATTTATTTTCAATTTTAAGCATGGGAAGCATCATAAAAAAAGTTATCATATACGCGGTACTCGTTCTTTTAATTTTAGAAGGTCTTGTGCGTCTTTTTCATTTGCATAATGAAATGCCTAATCGGTTTGCAGATACAAAAGGGGTCGAGAAATGGGTACCTAATCAATCAGAGTATTCTATAACAGGAAATAGAAAGCAGAATGTAGGGCAGTATAGAATTAACGATTTTGGATTTAATTCGGTGCATGATAAGTATGAACCAAAAGAAGATGCTTTTGAAATTGCATTAGTAGGAGATTCTTTTATAGAAGGTTTCCATGAAGATTATACAAATTCATTAGGGCAACAAATAGAAAAAAACCTTTCCAATACCACGGTTTTAGAGTTTGGATATGCGGGTTATGATTTAGCAGATGAATTACATTTAATACATGCGTATAAAGATATTTTTGAGAAGATAGATCATACTTTTATTTACATACGATTTACAGATGACTTGGATAGAGATGCTTATCAAGAATCATCAAGGCTACGATTAGATACTCCTTTTACCAGAATTGCGAAACAAATAAAGTTGCTAGTTTATCTAAAGGATATTGGCGCATTGGATCCTGTGCTGCAGTTACCTGGTAGAATCATGAACTTCATATCCGGAAAGAAAGAAATTTCACTATCTGAAGAGGAATTAAGGAAGCAAGAAAAATTAAAGAATGAGCTTAGTTTAAATAATTTTAAAACATTATTGGCTGAGTACCCTATTGATAAAGAGAAATTTACTTTTCTATTAGATAGTAGTTTATGTACTGTTCAGTTTTTGGAGTATCTTAACCACAACGGATATAATTTTTTAGATATTAATACCACATTTTCTAAAGCCAAAACACCTACTACATTGATTTATGATCAACATTGGAGTAAAAGTGGGCGAAGTCTAGTTGCTAAATTAGTTTTAGATTATTTAGACATATCTGCTACTAATTATTAGTTTAAAGCCTTTCCTGCAAGAAATAGGAGATAATTTTTATAGTAAATTATTAAGACTATTTGTGTATTTCACAGATGTTTTTAGCTTTTAGAAGAGAATACTTTAGGGTGATCGCTTTTTTGGTTTGTTTTGTATGTATTTTTTGTTTTTACACTAGCCTTTATAACCAACCGCCATGAAGTATTTCTACACACTACTAATTTTTATCTTTGCCAGCAGCACTTTAATTTCACAAAATTTACATGATGATAGTAATGCCGTTTCTCCATTAAATGAGAGTAATGGAACTACGGGATGGAGTGGTTTAGCAGAGCGGTTTTCCGAAGCTACAGACGTTCAGAATGGAGCTTTTTCTATTCGTGCTGTGTCTACAGCAACAGATGGTAGAACTTTAGATTATAATTTTAATGCCGTAGTAGGACAAGAATATGTGATCCGAATTTGGGCAAAAATAGGCACACTTACTAGTCCAACTGTTTCGCCAGCCTTTGCAGTTTGGTCGGGCATGTCTGGCTTTAATGTAACGCCAATTACCAGTACCACATGGACAGAGTATGTGTTTAATGTTACCGCTACAAGTACCAATCCTAGGATTCGAATTTATACCAGTAATTATCCGTTTAGACTTGTGGCAGGAAATACTATTTATATAGATAACGTATCCATTACAGCATTGGATAATCAAGCACCCACAAGTCCTTCTAATCTAGTAGCAACCGCAACAACAGAAACAACAACCAATCTTTCTTGGACTGCCGCCACAGATAATGTAACAGTTACAGATTATGAAGTTTTTCAAGAAGGTGTATCTATAGGTTTTACGGGAGGAAATACAACTTTTGAAGTAAGTGGGTTAGCGCCTCAAACCACCTATAATTTCACGATAGCGGCGATCGATGCTGCGGCAAATTCTTCTGTACAGAGCAATAGCGTTTCCGTAACTACTTTAGCATTACCAGATACCGAAGCACCTACGGTTCCTACAGCATTAATTGCCAATAATATAACGACAACTAGTGTTTCTTTAAATTGGACAGCGGCTACAGATAATGTGGCAGTTATAGATTATGAAGTCTTTCAAGATGGGGTATCTATAGGACTTACGGGAGGAACTGCGACTTTTGAAGTAAGTGCATTAGCGCCTGAAACAGATTATAACTTTACAGTAGTTGCATTAGATGCAGCGACGAATGTCTCTGCGCAGAGCAATAACCTTTCCATCTTGACTTTGGCATTACCAGATACGGAAGCACCTACAGTTCCTACGGCATTAATTGCCAATAGTATAACAACAACTAGTATTACTCTAAATTGGACAGCAGCCACAGATAATGTGGCCGTTACAGATTATGAAGTTTTTCAAGAAGGGGTCTCTCTAGGATTATCTGGTGGTGCAACAACATTCCTTGTGGATGGACTTACACCTGAAACTGCTTATAATTTCACGGTTGCCGCTTTAGATGCATCGGCGAATACCTCAGGACAAAGTAATAGTATATCTGTAAACACCTTAGCTACTCCTGATACAGAAGCTCCGACAATCCCAACCAATTTAGTGGTAGATAATATAACTACAACGAGTGTTAATTTAAGTTGGACTGCAGCTACAGATAATATAGACGTTGTTGATTATGAAATTTTTCAAGATGGAGTGGCAATTGGCCTTTCTAGTGGTAGTGTCGTATTTGCAGTAAATGGATTAACTCCTGAAACAACTTATAATTTTACGATAACGGCCGTAGATGCGGCAGCAAATAATTCCGAAGTTAGTGAAAGTATTACAGTACTTACACTGGCCGTATCCGATACAGAAGTACCAACGGTTCCTGAAGGGCTATTAGCAACTAATACGACAGAAACAAGTACGGAACTTTTCTGGGATACCGCTACAGATAATGTAGGGGTTGTAGACTACGAAATTTTTCAGGATGGTAGCACTATTGGTTTAACAGGGGGAGCCACCAATTTTGTCGTAAGCGGACTTGCTTCTGAAACTACCTATATATTTACTGTTGCAGCCTTAGATGTAGCTAATAATGCATCTTTGCAGAGCTCAGAACTAACGGTTGTAACCTTGGCCGGTGTTCAACCAGAAATAAACTATACCTCCTTAAATTCAAATTTAACAACGGTAGATTGGACCGCTAGAGATCTGTATGCAGAACAGAATGTAGGGATCGGTACCACAAATACGCAAGGATATAGATTAGCTGTGGCTGGTAATATAGTAGCAGAGGAAGTAAAAGTAGCCTTACAGGTAAATTGGCCAGATTATGTTTTCGATAAAGCCTATAACTTGCCTTCTTTGGAGCAAGTTGAAAACCATATTAATGAAAATGGGTATCTAATTCACATGCCAAGTGCATCTGAGGTACAAGAAAACGGAATTCAATTAGGTGAAATGAATGCGAAGCTTTTAAGAAAAATAGAAGAGTTAACTTTGTATACCATAACCCAAGAAAAGAAAATTAAATTGTTAGAACAACAAGTAGCGGCTATTCAAAAAGCATTATCTAACAAGTAAGAATTATTGAGCTTAATATTATAGCATAACCAGCATGAAAAAAGTACTCTTGTCCATTTGTATATTTCTTTTGATACTGAACGTTAGTAACGCTCAAAGTATTAGAAAAAATTATTTAGAAATGACCGATTATGAAAAATCAGAATTAATTGATTCTTTTTATGATATACGATCGGGAAACAATTTCTTTGATGATATTGCTACCTTTCACATGAACTTTTTTAATTTTGATAATACAACGGATACATCAAGGTTAGATTTGCACTTTAACTTACCTGATGAATCTGAAAAAGAGATTTTTTTAGCGTGGCATAGAAGAGCAGTTTTTGAATTGGAACGCTATGTGCAAGATTACAATCCAAAATTAAGTATTCCTTATTGGGAATCTCCAACAGATCAAGAAACAACTTCCGTCTTATGGGATGATGAGTTTATGGGAAGTTTTAATACCAATTGGAGTTTGAATAGAAATTTAGGAGGTAATGGTCCTATGCCTACACCTGCAAATTTGGCCACCTTGTACGGAATGTCAGATTTCTTTGAATTTACAAATGAATTAGAAAGAAGGCCAGTACATAGAGGTTCGCATGTTTGGACAGGCGGGGCGATGCCAACTCCATTATCCCCAAGAGATCCTGTGTTTTTTCTACACCATACTTATGTAGATTATGTGTGGAATACTTGGGAAGAACTACATCATAATTCTGCGTTTATTAGAACAGATATGATTCGTTTTGATGGTACCTACAGTTTTAATGGAGAAACACTGCCCGTGGTAAACCCTAATGATATTATTGATACAAGAGCATTGGGCGTTTTTTATGCAACTAATGGCTTAGCTTCCTTAGACAATTACATTGTAAGTAATACATACAGACCTCTAGAATCTTTTTATTATCAATTTACGGTAGAGGCAGGGGATAACTTTATAGTGCCTACAGGCACCAATTGTGTAATAGAATCGGTAAATGAAATTGTATTAAAGCCAGGCTTTGAAGCACATAGTGGTGCTAATTTTACTGCTGCTATTGACGTGCAAAATGCTAATACAGGTAAGAAAAGTACCAATAGAACGTATAAGCCTTATGACGTGGTATCCAATTTACAAGTGATCGTTTGGGAAGAAGATGATAAAGATGATACCCCTATTATAATTTCTACCTACCCTAATCCATTTACAGAAACTATTAATATCAATCTAAATAAAAAGATAGATTGCAAGGTAGAAGTCTTTAATATGATGGGAATGTTAATCCGTGATGAGTCTTTTCAAAACACGGATAAAGTCATTATTAAAGATTTGTATGGCTTAGCATCTGGTTTTTATGTAATTCGTATAGTTGATAACGAAGGAAACATTGTAATCGCTAAAAGAGTTGTAAAATTATAGATTAATGATGATCCATTTCCATAGATTTAGGATCTCTGTATTGACAGCAAGGCGGTAGCTTTTCATATACTTTTATGTCAGCACTCAGACTATCTACATCATGACCTGCTTTTACAATGGCTTTCTTTACATCTGCTATAGTACACATATTTTCATTGAAAATCATTTCAAAAGTTTTCGTATTGGAATTCCAGCTGGCAAATTTTACGCCTTTTGTTTTTATAGCGGCTTTCTCTATTCGTGATTCGCACATACTACAATTTCCTTGAACTTTAAAGGATGCATTCTTGTTTTTATCCTGAGAAAACATGGAAAATGTAACTAAGATTGTACTAAAAATTGTGAGTACTTTTAATTTTATCATGATGCTATTTTATTTTATAACGTAATCCTATATAGTAAATACCTCCTAATGTAGGAGCATAAGTAATAGTGCTATCAAAATAGGGGCCAAAAGGGTCAGTTGCTGCAATAATAGGTCGTTTTTGAATAGTATTCCCGATGTTTTCCCCACCTATATACATTTCAAAGCTAGTGTTGAAAATTCTTGTAATCTGCGTGTTTAAAACGGTATATGGTACGGCGTAGGCGTCTAATTGATATATTGTAGGATTTGTACTTGTATCTGGTAAACGTTGTTTTCCTAGCCAATTAGAGGTGAAATCGAACACCCATTGTCTCCCTTCATATTTTTTTTGAGTTTCATAATTTAAATTTATGAAAACTCTATTTCTAGGCTGTAAAGGTTTTTCTAAAAGCCCTTTGTTATAGGTAACCTCCACATCGTAATGCTTATAGGTGGCTCTTAGGTCTAAGTTTTGTATTATTTCATAATTTAAATCAAATTGAAGGCTATTAGAAGTACTTTTTCCATTAAGATTATAAAATGAAATTTCTTGTGGCGTTTCCCAGTCTACCACTACTTGGTTTTTAAAATTTACATGGTAATAATCTATAGAGATATCAAAAAGGCGGTTAAATAAATAGCCCTTTTGACTGAAATTTACGCCTGAATTCCAAGCTATTTCAGGATCTAAACCATAGATTTTTCCTAAGGAATTTATGGTAGTAATGTTTCTGTTGGAAGCAAAGAGCTGTTGATTTTCAGCGTAGATATTCGCAGCTCTTTTACCTCGGCCTAGATTAAATCTAAGGCTAGCTTTGTCCCATAGGGAATAGCGTACATGGAGTCTAGGGGTGATAAAATTACCTAGCCTATTAGAATGATCTGCTCGCAAACCAGCAACAAAACTTAATCTTTCTAGACTATCATACGTGTATTCAAAGAAGGAGCCTACGCCATTATCAATTCTAGAAATAACATCAGAATTTACGAGTTCATCATATTGGTCGTAATTAAAACTAAACCCTGTTTTAAATTTATGTTGGGTGCTTCCTATAATACTGTTGAATAAAAGATTGCTGTAAAAAGAGGTATGGTTAATGTCGTATCTCTTGTTGCCATAATACGAGTTTTGTCTATGATTACTATAAGCAGTTTGATAACCAAAACTTTGGTACTGTAACTCCGGGAAGACATACCCAATCTTAGCAGAAGCATCAAACCTATGGGTTTCAATTTCACTACCCCAAAATTGGTTAGAGAAGGCATGAACATCTGGATCGTAACTGGTCTCTCCAGTTTGTTTATTATCGGTTAAGTATTGTAGATTAAGATAACTCACCCATCCTTTTTCTAAATCTACATATTGCCACCTGTTCATTAGATTAAGCTGTTTGGCGATAGGGGTATCTAAAAAATTATCATCATTTCTATCTAATTTTCCAGAGCGTGAATTTGCATGAAGATAAAGGCCTGTGGCTAATTTGTCATTAAGAACCGTATTATAGCGTGTGTTGAGTTCAAAGCGTTCATTGTTATTGGCGTAGGTATTTAAGAAAAACTTTTGGTCAGTGAGCGGTTTTACTAGCTCTGTGTTTATCTGTCCAGAAATACTTTCAGAACCATTTAAAACAGCTCCTGCGCCTTTGGTGATTTGGATACTTTCAATCCAAGATCCAGGTATAAAAGACAAACCATAGATCTGAGAGGCACCTCTTATAAAAGGCATATTTTCTTGGGTAAACAGTAAATACGGACTGTTCATCCCTAACATTTGAATTTGCTTAGCGCCACTTATACCATCAGAAATGCTTACGTCTACAGAAGGGTTGGTTTCAAAACTCTCAGAGAGGTTGCAGCAAGCTGCTTTTAACATTTCTCTACTATCTACATTTACGGTATTTTGCGGATTGAATAAAGATTTCTGAATGGAGTTAACTTTTTTTCTCACCACAACCTCCTCCAAAGCAATATTAGGTTGCAGGTATAGTTTTCCTAAGTTAGGTCTGTTTACAGTAATGGTATCAGAAACGTATCCGACATAACTTAATACAATTTTTTTATGGTCTGTGCTATAGGTTAAAGAAAAATTACCACTACTATCGGTGACGGTGCCGGAAGTTGAATTTAGCCAAGAAATATGCACATCGGCTAGGGTATCCGGATCTCCTTTTTCTGTGCGTTCTAATACGGTTCCCGTAATTTTCAATTGTGAAAATGCGCATTGAGTTAGTAGAAGTAATATGAAAAAGGGGATAGGTTTCATTAAAACATTTTAAACTCTAGAACCATATAAAAAGGCTGTAAGAGATAGTAATACGTGAGGTAAATTTAATTTATTTTTTTTCTATGAGGTTACACTGCTGGTTTTATTTTATCTATAGAGTACTTCATAGAGTTTTTTGGTATTTCATCCTTTTGTTATAAAATAAAATACATTTTAACCTACTTTTAAAATTAATTAGAAAAAGATGAAATACATTGTATTTTGCTTCTGTTCGTTATTGGTTTTGAGTTCTTGTATTTTCTTAAAACCATCTACTGAAATCTTGAAAATAAAGTATCGAATTGTTAACAATACGGCGCTTCATTTTACAAACATTTCTGTTTTTTCTAAGAATATTGGCACTTTAAAGGCTTATGATACGATAAGTTATTCCGCCATAAATTATAACTCATTAAAGCAAGATCCGTTATTTTACGGTATTTATAATGAAGTTAATTATGCACGGTATTTGGTGTTGCCAAAGACAAATAATGAAAGAGTGACATTTAGTATTGATAGTATAGCGAATAAAATTATTTATATTAGTACTAAGTAGCATAGTTCCCCCGTTAAATTTTATAGAATACTTGATCTAAGATATGTTAGGAAACTTACGTAGAAAGTTATTTTGGTTGTTAGACTTTGCCAAAGGAGGGCAGGTGGCATTTCATTATAAAGAAATAAAGGCATTGCATGAAAAGACTTCTAGAGAAGCGCTTGTAAATAGTAATGCAACAAAAATAGTAGATCTACTACAGCACGCTACAAATACGGTTTCTTTTTATAAATCATATGCAGGAGAAACACTTACTTTAGCATCTTTTCCTGTGGTTAATAAGTTGGCCCTTAGAAATGGAGGCCATCATTTTAAGAGTGATAAATTCGCAACAGCAAAGTTGCATAGAGTGGCTACTAGTGGTTCTACGGGACAACCTTTTTTCGTAGAGCAAGATCATAACAAACGGCAGAGAAATACGGCAGATACTATTTATTTTGGAGAAAAAGCAGGATATAATATCGGAGATCGTCTTTTTTATTTCAGATTGTGGGACAAACAATATAAAAAGAATAAATGGTTGGCACGGACTCAGAACATTGCTATGTATTCTGTAGATGAAATGGATGATTCCGGAAATAAGAAAGCTGTAGAAGAATTAAGGGACACAAATGCTTCCATTGGGTTACTAGGCTACTCTTCTGCTTTTCAAAATTTGTGTAATTACTTAGATAAAACGAACAGCAAGCCAATTTTAAATAAATGTAGTTCTATTATCTGTATTGCAGAATCTTTAAATGAATATGTCAGTGATAAGTTATTTCATTATTTTGGAGTTCAAGCAATTTCACGATACTCGAATAGTGAGAATGGTATTTTAGGGCAACAAGAACTTAATGCAACTCATAAATACTATAAAATTAATTGGGCTAGCTATCATGTTGAAGTGTTAGCTTTTGATTCTGATGATGCCGTTCCTTTAGGAGAATTAGGACGAATAGTAATTACAGATCTGTATAATTATGCGATGCCAATGATTCGTTATGATACTGGAGATGTAGGTGTCATGCAATGTATAGAAGGAGATCTTGTTTTTTCTAAAATTGATGGACGTAAAATGGATATGTTTATAGCAACAAACGGAGAATTATTGTCTTCGCATATCGTCCATAAAATTTTGCAATATGACAATATAGATCAATTTCAATTTATTCAAGAATCTAAGACTACGTATACTATAAAAATAAAATTGTTACACCAAGATTCTTTTAAAGATGAGCGTAAGGTTATTGAAGAATATGAGACTTATTTTGGAGAAGCGTCTAAAGTGAATATTGAATATGTAGATATTATTCCAGCCTTAAATTCTGGAAAAAAGAAACTAGTAATCAATATGATGCTTAATTAAAGTTATTAACTGATAAATAATAAGGAATGAAAAAAGTCATCGTTTTTGGGGCTTCAGGTCATGCTAAGGTAGTTATTGATATTATCGAGCAGGAAAACCAATATGAGATTTTTGGACTTGTTGATTCCTTTAAGCCAAAAAAATCGCTCCTATTTGAGTATTCAATATTGGGGAATGAAGATGATCTTCCGGCTCTTGTAAAAGAACATAATATTTACGGAATTATAGTGGCTATAGGAGATAATTGTAAGCGAAAAACTATTGTGCATAAAGTACAGGAAATTTGTCCAACACTTCAATTTATTAATGCTATACATCCTAATGCAGTTCTTGGCAAGAATGTAGCTTTGGGAAATGGTATTGTCGTGATGCCTGGCGCAATTATCAACAGTGATGCTGCTATCGGAGACTCATGTATTGTAAATACCAATGCTAGTGTAGGTCATGAAGCTATTTTGAAAGATTTCTCTAGCATCTCTCCAGGAGTGAAAATTGGCGGGAATTTTAATTTAGGTTTTTGTAGTGCAATCTCAATTGGGGCTACAGTCATTGAGAACATTACGATAGGAGATCATACCATTATAGGAGCAGGAGCAGTGGTTACTAAAAATTTTCCTGATTGCATTGTGGCTTATGGTAGTCCTGCAAAAATTATTAGAGCACGCACGGAAAATGAACGTTACCTATTCTCTAATTTAGAACGAAAAGGAAAGAGAGCTGTCTTAAAGCAGGTAAAATAGTCATTTATAACTTACAAAAAAAGTTAGTCTATTGTTCTTTCTCAGCTTTTCGATATAGTGGAAAAAAATCTTCGACGATATCTTTCTTATTTAGCTTGTACGCGTATTTTCTAGCTAGCGTAGTCAATTTTTCATAAACCACTTCATTAATTATTTTTCTTCCAGTGTAATAGATGACATCATTATTTTTTGGAAAAAAACTTTTCTTATACCTATATAAACTGTCATCATTAGATCTTCCTCCTCCTAAAATATAATTGGCGTAACCATTTTTACGCCCCCATTTAATAGCTTCCATTTTTAAAAAATCATTGGGTCTAAAATCAAAGTAATTTTCTAAAGTTCCACCAAGAAAAGAATACATGGTAGTATTGTTCAGTAATAAAAGCTCTGAAGAGATGGCAATTTTATCTTTAAAAATTAATGCCAAAACTGTGTTTTGGGGGTTATCGTGTATTAATTTTTTAAAATAGCCTAAACTAAAATAATAAGTCTGATCTGCATTATTACGTTTCATTGTGCTAATGTAGATTTCATGAAAAACTTCTATTAAATTTTCATCTATGGTACCATGATAAATTTTAGAAGTTAAGCCATTTGAAACGGCTTTGCGGTAATTATTTCTAACCTTAGGTGTAAATCCTTCCCATTGCAGCGTTTCATCAGAAAAAATAGTTCCTTTTACATTGTTTAGGGTAGGAATTAAATTTCCGGAATATCGCTTATAATTTCCTTCTAAATTGAAGCGGATAAACTCTGTGATAACTTTATTGTTTATGTACCAATCATCTACTAAATGCCAGAAGGTATCCGTATCAGTTGGGCTTATTTCTTTGTTAAAAAGTGGGCCGCTATAGCCATAAAAGGAACTCACATCATAATAGGTCGTGTTTTTTTCTTGCAAAATAATTTTGCGAAGAGAAAAAGGCATCATAGCGATCACGGTATTTCTTTTCTTTAAAATAAAGTATTTTAAATGTTCAGTTTCAGAATTTTCAATGTTAAATAACGCGGTCTTATAGAATACATCGCAGCCTTCAAAGTTTTTTAGATGAACGTTATAGGTGGCAATATCATCTTCACTTTTTAAATTATAACACTGCAGGCTATACCCAAGTAATTTAAGATTTTTATTTTTAGGTTTCTCTAGTATTAGTTCTTCATCATTAATAGGATCTCTAACTTTTAAGGTTTTAGCAGGTACTCCCGCAACTACATGGTTATCTTCAACATCTCTGATTACCACAGCGCCTGATCCAATAATAGTATTTTCTCCAACTATTTTAACACCGGTCATAACGGTAGAACTGATGCCTAAAAATGCTTTTCTTTTTATTAATATTCCAGCTCCAATGTTAACCCCTGTAGATATAAAAGATCCTCTCTTAATTAAAGTATGATGAGCTACGTGACTCCCCATACTAATAATTACATAATCTTCTATTTTGGTATGTGGCATAATCATTACTCCAGGTAATAAATAAACACCATTCCCAATTTGAACATCTTTATTAATTAAAGCAGTATCATGAATAAAATTAGGGGTTTCAAAACCTTCTCTATTTAAGATTCCTAAGTATTTGGTCCTAATAATATTATCACCAATAGGGCAAAATACCTGATGTATTTTTTTAGAAAAATTATTTTTCACTAAATCTTGAAAATTACCCAAGACAGGGACTCCATGAATTAATTTTCCAAGACTTTCTTTGTTATCATCTACAAAACCGATAATATTAAAACCTTGCTCTGTTAAATAGGTTAAAAATACTTCACCATAAGTACCTCCTCCTAATATTACGGCATTTTTCATGCTTTTATGTTTTAGCTTTTTATTGGGGGTTATAATTTAAATGCCTTGGTCTTTTTTACTACCTGTAAAAGTAGTCATGTTTACATTTTCACTAGCATTTACACCTTCTCTAATTAGTACCTTTTTTAGCGTTAAAAATAAAATTTTAACATCTAAAAAAAATGAGATGTTCTCCACATACCAAACATCTAATTCAAATTTTTTCTCCCAAGAAATGGCATTTCTTCCATTTACTTGTGCCCAACCTGTTATGCCTGGTTTCAGATCATGTCTTTTTGCCTGTTCTGCATTATATAAGGGTAAATATTGTACTAAAAGTGGTCTAGGCCCTATTAAACTCATATCACCCTTTAAAACATTTAGTAATTGAGGAATTTCATCTAAGGAATATTTACGAATGAAGTTACCAAATTTGGTAACTCTTAAATGAAAAGGTAAAAACTCTCCGTTTTCATCTTTTTTATCATTCATAGATTTGAATTTTATTACTTTGAATATTTCACCGTTTTTACCGGGTCTGGGATGATAGAAAAAGGGCTTCCCGTTATTGGTAAATAAGAGAATTAAGGCTACTCCTAAAAAGAAAGGAGATAGCAGTAAAAAAGCAATCATAGCGATGATAATATCCAATATTCGCTTTACTAGTAATTTATACATTGCTAATTTGTTTTTTCCTATAAGTATCGAAATACTCACTTACTTCGTTTGTTGCAACTGCCACATCTTTACGAATAATGACTTTTAATATAGTTTTAAATAGTATTTTTAAATCTAACGCTAATGAGATTTCTTTAACATATTGAAGATCAAACTTAAATTTTTCTTCCCACGAAATAAAATTTCTACCTGAAATTTGCGCTAAACCTGTTATTCCAGGCCTAACAGTATGCCTTAATTTTTCTTGGGTATTATAATATGGTAAATATTGTGCTAAAAGCGGCCTTGGACCTATTATACTCATGTCTCCTTTAAGAACATTAATTAATTGTGGTATCTCATCTAGCGAGGTTTTTCTTAAAAAGACACCAAATTTTGTTAATCTTTCATTATCAGGTAAAAGATTACCGTTTTTATCTTTTTTCTCTGTCATTGTTTTAAACTTTAGGACTTGAAAAATTTTTTCATTTTTTCCAGGTCTCTGTTGGGTGAAAAATGGATTTCCGTTGATAATTGCGTTAATTATAATTAAGCTTAAAAAAATTGGAGACATAATGAATAATAGTAACAATGCAATACAGAAATCTATGAATCGCTTTATTTTTTTTTTGTACATAGTTCTATTGATGAACTTAATAAATTTCATTTTCTAAGCTTTGATATTCTTCAAGGAGTTTTTTCCAGACAAAAGTTCTCTCATATTTTTCAATTATTAGACTTCTACATTTTTCAAGATCTAAACCTGAAATATTTTTGTCATGTAGATTTAACATTTTAGTATATAATTGCTCCGTGTTTTTAGTCGGAATAATTGTTCCATTTAGACCCTCAATTACTATTTCATTACAACCGTTTATATCCGTAACGATACTATATAATTTCATAGCACTAGCTTGAAGTACTACATTTGGAAAACCTTCCCTGTAACTAGGGAAGGTCAAGAAATTTGAGATGGAAAAATAAGGCCTTACATCGTTTTGCCAACCAACATTTATAATATTTTTATTATTTTCGATAAAATGTAATGTATCAGTGCTCAAAGGATCTAATTCTGATTCATAAGTGCCTACTAATAACAATTTGACATTATCTTTTTCTTTTTCTAGTTGCGTAAATGCAGCGACCAATTCATTGATTCCTTTATCTTTAACTAATCTACCTACGAAAGTGTAAATAACATCATTATCATTTATATGTAATGATTTTTTGAGTTCCTTTTTTTGTTTTTCAGTATAAATTTTTGGATCGAAAATAGACGTGTCTATGCCGTTAGAACTACCATTTCCTATGACTTTCAATTTTTTATCGATTGTGAATTTCTCTTCTAATATTATCTTTTTCAAGCCATATGAGTTGGGATAAATTTTAGTAGCACACCCATAAGTCAATTTTTCTACAAAATTTAAAATCACTCTTTTTAGACCTGTGGCCTCTAATAACGGCAGACCTGCAATTGTATGTAGCCTATTAGGGACTCTTGCAAATCGTGAAGCAATCATTGCGACCATTCCTGCTTTTGGAGTATGACTATGAACAATAAAAGGCTTTTCTTTTTTGAGTATTTTGTATAAATCAATAATGGCTTTCAAATCTTTAAAAGGTGTAATAGATCTGGTCATTTCTAGAGGAATTACATTTATTCCTTCTTTTATTCCTACATTTTTTAAAACTTGTTCATTACTAGATATTCCTATTACATCATAGTAATCACTCATAAAACTTAATTGTCCGGTTAAAAGGCCGCCCAAAGATTGAGGTACTGTTGTAATTCTAATAATTTTTTTCTTCATAACTTTTTATTGAGTTTACTATAAGTTTATAGGAGTTCCTATTTTAGTAAACTATTATATATTTTTATGTAAGCATCCACCATTTTTTCAATGTTATAATTTTCGGATTTAGTTTTGCATTTGCGAACTATCTCATTATAAAATTTATGGTCATTATTTAGTTCTAAAATTTTTGCAGATAGGTCATTTTCATTTTCAAATAAAATTCCGGAATTTTCTACGACTTCCTTTAAACCAGGCGAATTTGACGCTAAAAAAGGTTTTCCGGATGCAAGTCC
The DNA here is from genome assembly GCF_900102165.1 of Cellulophaga baltica. Taxonomy (GTDB): domain Bacteria; phylum Bacteroidota; class Bacteroidia; order Flavobacteriales; family Flavobacteriaceae; genus Cellulophaga; species Cellulophaga baltica. The sequence continues at coordinate 56,786 of NZ_FNBD01000011.1, read as the reverse complement.
TTCCACACTAGCAAGAGATAATCCTTCATATTTAGAAGCTAATACCACAAAGTCTACTGTTTTTAAGAATTGAGGAACATCACCTCTTACACCCAGAAAATGTGTTCTGTCTAAAACATTTTTTTCTTTAGCTAAATTAATATTCATTTCTTTTGTAACTCCATCTCCAATTAATATTAGATGAAAATTTTCTGGAAGCTTCAGTAATGCTTTTATAGCAATATCTTGACTTTTTTGAGCGGTAAAACTTGATACTTGTAGAATTGTTTTTGAATTTGTAGGAATATTAAACTCAGATAGGTCTAAGGGACTAGCCTTTTTTATTTCTTCTAAATTTATTCCATTATAAACTAACTCTATACATTTATTGTAAGAGGGTGTTAAGTGTTCCTTTAAATTTAAATCTACGGCATCAGAAATTGTTATTATTTTATCATATTGGTTGTAAACAAATTTTTCAATTAATTTTATACTTTTTTTATTTCTTCTTTTATTAGTTGTATTGTGTTCTGTAAATAGTAATTTACTAGCTTTAAATGTAAAAAGATTTGCAAATGCTACCCAGTAAAACATAGGAAATAAATGAACATGAACAAGATCGTAATTTTTTATAATAGTTCTAATTTTTAAAATATTTATTGGTTTGTATATGTTTTTATTATCCCCAAGTACATAAATTTTAATTTTTGGGTGTTTACTTTTTAACTTTTTCAAAAAAACACTGTCGCTGCCGTCTAACAATAGTAGAGATACTTCAAAATCTTTTAGTGCAAGTTTATCTATTAAATCTATTACTAATTTTTCAGCGCCTCCCGTGGCTAAAGAATTTATTGCTTGTAAAATTTTCATTTTTCGTTAAGTTTCAGAAATAAATTTTCATATAATTTTAAGATTTTATCACGATCGTATCGCTCTCTAACACCTTTTGCTATTGCCTTAGGATCTGAATTTTCATTTAAAGCCTTCTTAATATAACGAGAATATTCTTCATTGCTTTCTGCTATATATCCATTGATTCCCGGCTCTAATATTTCATTGATTCCTCCTGGACAGTTAAAAACGATAGCTTTTGTACCTGTAGCAATTGCCTCAATTAAAGCATTAGGAAAACCCTCAACAAAAGACCCCAATAAGAATAGATTACTTTTGTGTAAGTGGGTATTAATATCATTGGAAAAAGGAATGAATTTAATCTTATTACTCAAGCCTAATTTAGCTGCTTTTAATTCAATATTTTCTTTTTCAGAACCTTTTCCTATTATAGTGTATCTAAAATTAAAATCAAGCATTGAAAGGGATTCTAATATCCTTTCATGTCCTTTTCTTTTCTCTAAAGCTCCTACCGTTATAAAGTTAGGTATTTCGTCTATGTTGTTTTTTTCTTTTAAATTGAATTTATCAGAAATTGGATTGTTAATTACGGTTATATTTTCTGGTTTTAAATTATAATTAGTAATCATGTCCTTTTTCATATCTTCAGATTGACAAATAAGAATGTCAAGTAGATTATAAAATCTTTTTGCAGAAAATACTTTATGGAGCAAACTATTGTTTTTTTGTATTTTACCTAATACACTCAGCACATTTGCTTCACGACCTATAAATTTAATTTTTCTAAACCAAATAGATTGTATAGCCATCATGGTATTTACATGAGCAAGTGTGCTTAAAACTACATCTGGTTTTTCTTTTTTCAAGAAACTAAATATAGCGCCAAAAGCATTTAAAGTTCTTTTTTTTGATAAATAAACGCATGGTATACCTTCAATTTCATAAACACTTTCAGATTCATTTTCAATAATAAGTAGAGTAGGAGAAAACGTATCTTTATTAATTGATTGAGAGATAAATGACATGACTCTTTCTGCGCCTCCAGCTCTGAGCGATGGTAGAATAAATAGAACTTTAATTTTCAAGTTATAAATGTTTTAAGATTGTTTTAATATCAAATTCTTTGATTTTCTTTGCGGGAACCCCACCAATAACTATATTTTCCTCAGAAAAAGATTTTCCGACACTTGCATTAGCAGCTATAGCAATATTGTTTGCAATTGAGATATTTCCATAAATTTTAGCGCCTGGTCCAATATATACATTATCACCTATTTGGGGAGCTTCTGGTTTTCCTCCCGATGCACCAATATTTACGCAGACATGTATTCTGCAATTTTTTCCAATTTTAGTTTTGCTATTGATTACGATAGTACCATAATGCATTATGGCCAATCCAGGGCCAAAAACGTTTCTGGGTATAGAATAGCCTAATTTAAGAGATAGTTTCTTATACTTCATTAGAAGTATGTAGAAGTATGCTTTTTCAAATATGGTTTTATTTTTATTTTGATAATATTCGGTTTTTCTTAAAAGTTTTTGAAACTTCCAGATAGGTTCTGGATATAAGAATGACTGAATCTTACTTTTAAGACTGGAGTCATCAATGTTTTTTGCGATTTTGTCAGCTTCAATATATTTTTTTAAATCAGCTTTGGAATTAATCATATATTATAATTTTAATTTTTCACCTAGTTTTATATCCCATTCTTTTTCAATAATAGGACTATAACCTGAATCATGATGAAAAGTTATTTCGCCAAAATATAATTTGTTATCAACTTCATACCAATCTACTCTAACGTAAGGAAATTCTTTTGACAGTATTTCAGAAAGCGTAATCATTTTATTTAAGTTGTAAGGCCTTTTTATTTCATAATCTGCGGGAATAGCATAGGATTTTCCATTTTTATAGGAGGGCCAATAAAAAGGAGATCTTTGCCATTCCGAGTTATACCAATTTCGTTTATGCTCTATTGAACCTCTACTAGCATCAACTGAAATTGTCTCGGTTTTATGATTTATAATATGAAATTTATAATCTTTTGGAGCTTTTCCTCCTTCATCAATTAATAAATCCTCAATAATTATTTTTTTTTCAATATTTTTATATTGCCATTCTTTGCTTCTGTCGTAGTAATTTAAAGCGAGTCTTCTTTTAAGTTCCTGCCTAATTTCATTCCAATTTGCACTTAATTTATCTATAATTACAATTCCCCCAGAGCTATCGTGATTAGCCTTTATAATGAATGGAGCGTCTGGTAAATTCTCAGGTCTTATATCCTCAATTTTATTTGTTGAAAACAGTAAAGGAACTAAGTACTCTTCGCCTATATTTTTTTTTATGTATTCTCTAACTCGAAATTTATCCGCTAACTCTGTATGTAGTGGTCTTCTGTCATTTAGTTTTAACCAATTAATTTTTTCATTTAAAGTTTTTGGATTTTCTAAATCTAATTCAAATCCATGTGCTTTTAGAAACCTTTTCTTTACATATTTTTCGTCAGATAAAAGAGTATACCTATAAAAGTTGTAGAAACTTCTAATTATTCTATTAAATAAATTATATTCTGGCGTTTTATAATATTCAGGGTTTATACTCATGTTTTTTTATTTGATTATCGTTAATGTTATATGCTAAATAGACAAATACTACCATTATGTAGCCTTGATTTATTATGGTCTGTAAGCTCAACATGAAAATGTATAAGGTGCAAAGTATTGCTAAAGAAAAATATTTAACATTACTGTTAGATGTAAATGATGACCTTACGTAAGCAATAAGTAGAATTATAAAGAATATAAATGTAAATATTCCCGCATCTGCCCATACCCCTAATATCGTGTTATGCCCTCTGATAATATTAGAAAATCTCAACCCGTTGCCAATTATCGGGTTTTCATTGATGAAGTTTAACATGTTTTGTAAAAGGTAATCTCGCCCAGATAAACCAACATTATCTGTTTCTAAAGTTAAAATACTTGCTATGTTTTGCACACGAGTTTGTTGAACCGTAGATAGTTTTCCACTACTAAGAGCAAGGTTTATAGAGCCTATTAAAAGGATCGGTACAAAAATTATGGTAAATAGTATTCTTTTAGGTGTAAATAGTTTATAGTTCACAAGCATTATTACTAACAAGGCAACTACAAATCCAGTTTTAGAAAAAGTCAATAAAACGGCATAGAATGAAATTAGCATTCCTACCAACTTTATGTATTTAATATATTTATTCTTAGAATTTTTTAAACTTTGATTTATAAATATGAATGAAAGTAAAGAAGATACCGCAGCATTGTTGGCATCTCCGTATACACCACCTGCTCTATCTAAGTTGTATTCGTAAATACCGCTCACATCTACTGAGAAATTGATGAATTTGAAGTAAATTAATAATAAAGTAGTGATGAAAAATGAAACCGTTAATACTCTTAAGGTGGGTTTTCTATACTCTGCAATACTCAAAAGAACAGAAAATCCTAAAAAATAGGTTATATAAACCAGTGTCTTTAAGATATCAGCTTCATTTCCTAAAACAGCGCTTGCAATTAGTGAAAACGTATAATATAAAAAATAAAAAGCGATCCATAATTTTATTAATGGAGCTTTTTCTTCGCTTTTTTTCAATACCAAAAGAATACCCGTAAAAATAAAGGCTATCATTAAATAAGCCGATATTTGACCAAGACTTACAGATATAAAATTTGTTATAAAAACCTGTAAATTTAAACAACTATAAAATATCGGTACATAGAAGAAAATGTAAATTAAATATTTTAATTTATCCATCTTTCAATAATTTTAACCATTGTTGATATATGTTTTCAATATCATATTTCTTTATACTTTCAGTAGAGTTGTTTTTTAATTTGGCTCTAAGATTTTCATCATTTATTAAAGAGATAATTCCTTCACGCATCTTAATACTATCCTGATCAACTATAAGAAGGCCATTATAATTGTTTTCTATAATATCAGATGGACCAGTAACACAATCATATGCTATACAAGCCATTCCTTGAGACATAGCTTCTATCAAAACCATAGGTAATCCTTCAAATCGAGAGGGTAAAACGAATATTTCAGATTCTTGCATGTACGTAGATACATTACTTTTAAACCCAAAAAATTCTACATTTGAATTTATATTATGTTTTTCTACTAAATTTTTAAGGAAAGTCTTTCCAACATCTCCTGCGCCAATAATTTTAAGAGTCCAATCTGGATATTTTTTAAAAATAGGTGCTACAATTGAGATTAGATTATCAAAACCCTTGTGATTGTATCTGTCTAAATTACCAACAGCAATTATTGATTTGTCTCTGATATTACCAATTTCATTAAATGAACTAAAAGTACTCGGGTTAGGCATTACTACCACATTTGCTTTTAGTTTTTTGTAATAATTAATATCGTAAGAAGTTAGTACAGTAATGTAATTTGCATATTTATAAATATATTTTTTGGTGAATAATGCTAACTTAGATTTTTGTTGTAGATGATTTATATGTTCTGAGGCAATTATATTTATTCCGTAAATTTTAGCAACTATAATTGTAATTAAATTAATTAAAGTTAAAAATGATATTATAAAATCTGGTCTATTACTTTTCAATTTGTAATAGCTATGTAGGTTTATGAAAGACCTTATTTTATGGTTTTTAATTCTACCATGATGTAATTTTACGCGAGTAATATTTTCATTAAGCTCGTAAAACTCTCCATCATTAAACGTTATTAACTTTACAATATGTCCTTTTTTTGAAAAATATTCAGCTAGTAATACCATAACCCTTTCCGCACCGCCACCATGTAAAGCAGAAATAATAAAGTCTATTTTCATATTTCTAGTTTTTGTAATTTATATTGTTTTATAGTGTAAGCAAAGTATATAAAACTACTTATAATGTATACTAATGTGGTACTTAATACTAAGCCATAGACCTTGTAGTATTTAATGAAAATGATATTTAAAATAATATTTAGTACTAGATTCCAAAAAGATGTCCAAGCCATAAATTTATTTTTATTTATAGCTGTCAAAAATTTAACAGTTACTAATGTAGTTAAATAAAAGGGGATATAAATTAAGGCTATTTGTTGTATTTGATACACCACTTGGGTATCCTGAGAAGTAAATTGATCTTTCTCAAATAACAACCAAACAATATATTCTGAGAAGAAAACAAATATTCCTGTAATTGTAAGTGTGACAATGAACAAGAGTTTGAGTACCTTAAAAAGGTATTTATAGGCGTAATTTATATCTTCTACGACTAATTTTGAAAAATGCGGTAATAAAACGTTACCAATAGCCATTATTAGAATACCAACAACAAACGATGGGATTTTAATACCATAGTTAATGGCTGTTATAGACCCTACAATTAATTGAGCGGCAAAGAATTGATCAACAAAACCATTTAAACCTGTAAATAGGCCAGAGAAAATTTTTGGAGGTAATTGTTTAATCATTACCGATATATTATCACTCTTCTGCGGTTTTGATAAGATTATTAGATTTTTATATCTAGAATAAAGACATAAAACAAAAAAGCTAGTGATACTACCAGTTAACAAGCCCACAGCCAATACAAAATCTCCTAGATAATCCTTATAAAAGAACAAACATATTAATGTAGTAAATGCTGTGAAAATTGGTGTTAAAGATGTAATTATAAATTTTCCTTTTATTTCAATTAATCCAGAGATTAGAGAAGCCATACCCCAGAAGAAAATACAGGGCAATACAATGTAAAATTGCATTCTAATTAATGTATAATACTTAAGGTCATGTCCAGGAAAGGTAAGTTCTAAAAAGAAATGAACAAATATTAGGGCAAAAAGGCTTAGTATGGTTACTAAAGTAAGAATAATTAAAAAACTTACAGATTGAAAGCTACCTAAATCATTCCCTTTTTTTGATTCAACGATATAATTTGGTATGAATAGGTTTTTCAACGAACCGATAAAAACTGTTTGCAAAAAAGTAGGAATCAGAATTGAAAGATAAAATGTATCTAATAATTCTGAAAGGCCAAAGGTTCTTGCAATTAAAGCTTCTTTATAAAATGAAATAATTTTCACTAATAAAGTAACAACTCCTACTATAAAGAAATTTCTGGCAACTTGATTTTTTGAAACACTCTTTATTTTTTTTAAAAAAATGTCGAAATACTTGTTATTCATTAAAATAAACTTTTTCTTTTTAGATAGATCATGTTCCAAAATGCAAATATCATCATTATATTTTCGTTTAATTATATTATATTTAATTTTTTCGATTAACTCAAGTTAATCCAAGTTATACGGGGCTTTTGTAAATTAATTTAGATATGTTTCAAAAAATTATTATAATAATTATCCTTCTTTCTTTTCAGACTATATGCATAGCAAAATCTATCAAAATCCCAGAAAAGGTTACCAATTTAAATTTCAATTTAACCGATGAATTTAAATTAGCTTTAAATTCTAATGTTGATAGTATAATTATTAAAAGTAACATTGAAGATTATTTTTTAGATCCAGTTACTTTATTTAATATTTATAATAAAACAATCATATTTGAGGATAGTGTTTCTCTGAGAGCCAAGCCAGGATCTTTTAAAAAAACTAATGATGTATTATTCAAATTTATAAATTGTAATAATATAATTATTATTGGTAATAATGGTGAATTATCAATGAACAAGAATGAATATGTTAATGGTGAATGGCGAAATGCAATAAGTCTTTTGGGATGTGATAATGTGTATATAGAAAAATTGCATATAAAGGATTCAGGAGGAGATGGTATTTATATAGCAGGAAGTAGTACAAGAAGTTTTAGTTCTAATATTCATTTAAATACAATTATTTGTCAAAATAATAAAAGGCAGGGGTTATCAATAATAAGCGCGGAACATGTAGTGATTGAAAATTCCATATTCTGTGATACTAAAGGGGCATTACCAGAAGCAGGAATAGATATTGAACCAAATTCAGAACACGATAGAGTAGTGGATATCAATTTTAATAATTGCATATTCGAAAAAAATGGACATTCAGGTATTCTTTTAGCATTGAGTAAATTAAATTCTAATTCAATTCCTGTCAGTGTTACATTTAATGATTGTATTATATCAAATAATCATCGTCCTGAGAACCCCTATGCTAAAGCAGAGTTGGTGTTTACAGCGGAAAAAGAAAACTCAGTAAAAGGTCTTGTTAAATTTAATAAATGTTTGGTTAAAGACTCTGATTGGAGTTTCTTTTATAGCAGAAAAACAAGTAGTGCATACTCGGTAACCTTTAAAGATTGCATCGTGAATAATATATCTAAAAATGAAATGAGTGCAGTAATTAATTTAGAGGTGCCTGATTATTATAAAGAAACAGATTTTCTTGGTGGGTATTATTTTGATAACTTACAATTAGAATATTATACACAAGCACCTTATTTAAGGATTAGAGGGTCGCATTTGAATACGTTAAAAGGAATCAGCAATATTAAGGGCACAATCAATTTAATAAGCAATACCCCTAAAGAGATAGAGTACATCAATTATGAGGAAAAGAATAATAAAGATGTTGATATTAGGTTGAATTATATATTTTCAAGTCATTAATATAATTACGATGTATAATTTATATAATCTTCTGTAGCATTTTCTTTAGAGATGATATTAGATGGATTACCCATGACAATTGAATTATCTGGGACATCCATATTTACATAACTATTGGGGGCTATTAATAAGTTGTTACCAATAAATACCTTTCCAACAATTACAGATCCGGTTCCAACCCAGACCTTATTTCCTAAGGTGGGATACCCTTTTAATCTTCCTCTGTTTGATTGCCCTATAGTCGTATTATGGGCAATATTACAATTTTTACCAATCTTAGCTTTTGAATTAATAACAACCGGCCCAAAATGCCCCAAATAAAGACCTTCTCCAATTTCTGTATTCACGGGTATTTGATACCCATATTTATAATTGTACTTTTTGATCAATACTCTATAAAATATACCTAAAATTGACTTCTTTTTATATTTTGAAGCTTTCCTAAATAAGAAGGTGTATCGGAACCCTTCTTTTCTAAATCCTTTTAACATTGAGGTTTCACCTGCGTATCTAAACAAATCTTTTTTAATTATTCCATTCATAAATAAATACATTTTAATTGAAAAGGTTATCTACAAAGCTATACATATAATATTAAAATTTTTTATTAGTAATAACTAAAGCTTTCTTTTTTTTGTTCTAGAAAGGATAGTATTTTTTAATTTATAATTAACATTTTTACATCTAAAACGTGCATTTCATCGAATAAATCGAGCATTTCATACTAAAAGAAACTTATTAACGTACTTAGTATAATTATTAACTCATTTACGAAATATTAGAAAATTGCAAGCCAACCTACTTCGCTCTATATATACCCCTCAAATCACTGTAAAAATGAAAAATACGTTTAATATTCTCTTGCTTTATTTGTTTGTTTCATTTTTCATGGCATGCTCTAATGATAACTTTTTGGAAGAGGTTGTTGTCGTGGAAGAAATTACTGAAGATATTATAGATGAAAAAGAAATTGATGCCGCAGATCCTCCTATTTCAACGCCAATTCCAACTGTAACTTTAAAAGAAGGGCAAATATATCCTGAAAATGGAGTTATGGCTTCAACTTTTGGATATACTAAAGAAAACGCTACTGTGGCTTTGAAAGCGGCACTGGAATCTAATAATAGTGTAATTATAATTGACAAACAAGAGGCTGATTGGATTATAGAGCCTTTGAAGTTATTTGGTATAAATAATAAACGCATTTTCTTAGAAGAAGGTGTTGTTATACGCTCTAAAGCATCTGCTTTTGGAGCATTAAGCGCTTCGTTAATTGATCTTATCATGTGCGAAGATTTGATTATAGATGGTTATGAAGCTTCTTTTCAGATGAATAAAGAAGAGTATACAGATGGAGAGTGGAGGCATGCCTTATCAATTCGTGGCTCTTCTGGTATTACAATTAGAGGATTAGAGTTTAGAGATAGTGGGGGTGATGGTATTTATTTATCAGGGACAGAAAACCCTGGAACCTTTTCGGAGAATATTATTATAGAGGATATTAAATCAATCAACAATAAAAGACAAGGTTTTAGTATTATTTCGGCTAAAGACGTTTGGGTCACTAATAGTTTGTTTTCAGAAACGAATGGTGCTTTACCAGAGTCTGGTGTAGATTTTGAGCCAAATAGAGAAAGTGATATATTAGAGAATATCAATTTTAGTAATTGTAGTTTTACTAATAACAAGCACGCGGGAATTCTTTTATCTTTAGGTAATTTAACTTCTAATTCTAGTCCTATTTCAATAAACTTTACAGATTGTTTTACAAGTTCTAATTCTTCTATCGAAAATGCATATGTTGATAGCGAAATTGTTATAGGAGGTAACAGCAATAGTCTTGTTCAAGGTGATGTGCAGTTTGATAGATTAACAATTGATGGTAGCGACTGGGGGATGTTATATAGTAGAAAAGTAGCTGAAGGTTTTCATGTGTCTTTTACGGATTGTGTATTAAAAAATATATGTAAGGATAACTCCAAGTCTCCGATAACTTTAGAAGTGGCGGATTACAGCAGTGAAACCGAATCCTTAGGTGGCTTTACCTTTAATAATATACAAGTTGAATACGCTACAGATGTACCGTTAATTACGATTAATGGTTGGGAAACCTTAAAAACCTTGAAAGACATTAAAGGTAATTTTAAAATGCCTCAAAATGGAAATCAAATTATTAAATATAGTAATTACGATAAGGTTAAGAATACCAATGTTTCTATATTACTAGAAGAATTGTAGTTAGTATTAGGGCATAACTTATTGACTCTTAAATTCATACGATGAAAATCGATTTATGTCTAGAAATAGAGGATTAATTTGAATTATCATACTTTTTCTTTAAAACTTTATTAGTCGTCAATTAAAGCTTTGCCTAAAAGAGAATATATTAATGGATTAAATGGATGTTATCTATTAGTTTATTACGCGCTTTTTCTGATGTCTATCCAGATTATACTTGAAGTAGTTTAGTGTTAGAGGGACAAGAACTTATTTAGAAGTGCTTGTTTAGCATCTTTGTTATAAATATTCTAAACTTTAATATAATTAGGGTGAGAAGTACTATTTAAGCTCGTAAAATTAATTGAATATGTGTAAATTTTGAAATATAATGGATTTAGTGTAGCGCCCTAAAATTACTTTTTTAAGGCTTTAATTGCTATTGTCTCATTTGCTTTTTGAAGTGATACTATGTAAAGTCCTGTATTTAGAGAACTGAAATCAACTTTTACATCATGTGTTCCTTTTGTAAATTTTTTACTGGTAAGTATTTGTTTTACAAGAATTGATTGAAGATTGAAAACATTAATTGAAATAATTTCATCTGTTTCGGTTTCAAATCTTAAATAGCTATTGTATTGAACAGGGTTTTCCGTCAAAAAAGCTTTAGTTTCTGCTAATTCTGTATCATTGTCTAATGGCCATACGAAAAAATCAGAACTTCCTATTAAAGAGGCTTTTAAACTTGAAGAAGCTAAAGAAGATGTACAGGGTTCGTTTTTAATAACAAGTCTTTTATTAGAGGATGAATTTGTTCTAAAACCAGGTTTTAAAGTTATTTTTTCTCCGGCTGAATATGTTGAAGTTCCAGAAATAGAATGCACTATACTAGAAGTCGAAGTAATTGTTCTTTGAGCGCTTTTTGTAAAAGGTTTAGTTTCAGTGATGCTCAAATTTAGGTTTTCAGAACAATTTGATGTTACCGGAGGTGTTATTATATCACTCGGTAAAATAGAAGCAAATTTATATTGTAATTTGACATTGTTGAATGCAAACACATTATCATATTTTATCACGTTATTAACGTTTAAAGCTTTATTTACAATAGTAAAGCTTCCATTTACGTTATACATGCCACCATTTGTTTTAGATGCATATACTACTGTAAAAGGACTATCTCTACTATATTCTATCTCGGTATTATTAAATGATATATTACCAAAACCTAAGGTATTATTTGAATAGTTGTTAGTAGAAAGTATTATAGGAGATCCTTTTTCTATGGCAACATTTTTAAGTATGGTGTTAGTGAAATCTACACTAAATGAATTTGAAGGTAACTTGGAACTTATTGCATAACCCTTTGCGTTCTCTATTTTAGTATTTATAAAATCAACACGTCCTTTTGCCGGATTTAAGACACTACTTCCAACACCAATATTTATCTCCGCTGCACCTACTGAATTTAAATAGGAGTTATTTGATATGTAGGAATCTTCAATAGTGATATCTAATGTTGCGCTGCTTCCATTCAAGTGTAGGGTGCTTATTTGAATACCACTATAATAGTTTTTTATAAACTTACAATTTTTAAATATTATATCTTTTAGGGTATCACTAGTTGTGTTGGGTTCAAAGTTAACACCACAGCCTAATATACCTTTGTAGGATTCATTGAATTCGGAATTACTAATGTATAATCCATCTGCTGAAATTACAGATATCCCGTCTCTTGCATTTTTTTTAGATATTACATCTTTTATTGTTATATTTTTTGAATTTGTAGTATTATACCTTGCAATGTAAATGCCATCACCACCACTTCCATCAATATTTAATCCGTTTACTTTGACGTTTTGTCCACCTAATATACTTAAGCTGTGTCTGTGCTCTGTTCTACTATAGCTTTTAATTAAATTGTCAGTGTCCATCTTAAAAGTAGAGCCGTAACCATTTATGGTTATATTATTTGGACGAATGAATTTGAAAAGTGCGTCGGTACTATTATAAAACTTACTTGTAATACCCTCTATTATCACACCACTTTCAATAATAATGACTTTATTACTTAGGTCAATTAAACTTAAAGGTCCAATTTTCCATGGACCACTTTGTTTATCAATGATTATAGTGTCATAAGAAGAATTTAGTGCATTTTTTAAGGCAGTAGTAGCGTCACTGGAATTGTATCCAAATGATGAAGCCTTAATTTCGGAAGCTTCAACATTAGTGATAAACAAACTAATTACTATTAAAATTCTGTAATTGAAGATAATATTTAAAGGGAAATCCATAATTGAAATTTAATTTTTAATTTAATTTTTAGAAATTAAATTTTGGATATTATTATTTTCAATTTTTAAAGATTCAATTTCTTTTTCTTGCTTCTTAAGGTTCTTGTTTAACTCTAAAATATATAATGTAAGCTCTTCAATTTTTTGCAACAATTTAGAATCCATTTTACCCAAAGGAATTCCATTGTTCTTGATGTCCTTAGCACTAGGAATGTCTTTCAAATGGCCATTTTTTGTTATGTAGCTCTGAACGCTGTCAAGTGTGGGTAATTCATAATTCTCCTCAAATACAAAATCTGACCAACCATCACCTTCGACCACCACTTCTCTAGCACCAACGGATCCTTCTATTGCTAATTTGTGGCTTCCAGTATCTTCTGTTCCAATACCTACTTTTTGGTAAAATGAAATATTTCCAGTTTGTTTAATCTTATAGGATAAAATATCGGTACCTTCTAAATTATTTGTCCATAGTTCTAGGCTATTTTCATTACCAGATTTTGTTCCAGCATATCTTAAGTAATAACCATAAGAATAATTGGAGTGGCCCATATAGAAATCAATATCTCTATTATTTCCATATAACGATAGTGATTTTCCATTTACAGTTGAAACAATTTCTAAACTAGCTTTTGGGCTCGTTGTATTGATACCAACTTTTTGACTAGTATACAATCCATTTGAGTTAGTTGTCCATTGTGCAGTAGCAGATATGAAAGAAAGTGATAAAATGTAAAATGATAAAGATTTCATTAGTTAGTGTTTTTTATATAATTACGACAAAATACACATTTTGGACTATGAAATACTTTTTTTTTCGATTAAATACACTTTAGATGTTTTTTGTGTCTAATTTTTGAAAAAAATAAAGCCTTAATCTTTTTGAGATTAAGGCTTTAAAGCGTTGAAAGCATTTTTTTATAATCTAGCGATGCCTTTAGATTTTAAGACTCCTTTTACATCATAAATGACTCCATTTTTTTCAAGATAATTGTTTAAATCTAATTCCTCATATTCTTTATGTGCGACAGTTAAAACAATGGCACTATATTTCTCAGAAGGTATATCTTTAATAGTATTTAGATTGTATTCATGCAATACCTCCTCTTGTGATGCCCATGGATCATAAACAGTAGTTTCAATGCCGTATTCTTTTAAATTAGAAATAACATCTACTGCCTTAGTATTACGTACATCAGGACAATTCTCTTTAAAGGTAATGCCTAATACTAAAATTTTAGCATTCTTAATTTTTAAATCATTTTTAAGCATTAATTTAATAACCTCAGAAGCCACATAGCCTCCCATGCTATCATTTAGTCTTCGCCCAGCCAATATGATTTCTGGATGATAGCCATATTCTTGTGCTTTTTGAGCTAAATAGTATGGGTCAACTCCTATACAGTGTCCTCCGACTAGACCAGGCTTAAAGGGGAGAAAATTCCATTTGGTACCCGCAGCTTCTAAGACGGCATGCGTATCAATATTCATTAGATTAAAAATCTTTGCTAGTTCATTAACGAAAGCAATATTTATATCACGTTGTGAGTTTTCAATTACTTTAGCTGCTTCGGCTACCTTGATAGTAGGGGCTAGGTGCGTACCTGCTGTAATTACGGATTTGTATAGGTCATCTACTTTAACACCGATTTCTGGGGTAGACCCGGAAGTTACTTTTAAAATTTTTTCAACCGTATGTTCTTTGTCCCCTGGGTTTATTCTTTCTGGAGAATAGCCTGCAAAAAAATCAGTATTAAATACTAAGCCACTTACCTTTTCTAATACGGGGATACACTCTTCTTCTGTTGCTCCAGGATATACAGTTGATTCATATATAACAATATCTCCCTTCTTTAGAACTGAAGCAACAGTCTCGCTAGACTTGTATAGAGGTGTTAAATCTGGTCTGTTGTTTTTATCGACAGGCGTAGGTACGGTAACTATATAATAATTACAATCTTTTAAGTCCTCTATAGAATAAGAACAATATAGGCCTAATTCACTGTCTGAGCTTTTTTTTAATACAGCGTTTAATGTTTTATCATCTACTTCTAGAGTAGCATCATGCCCAGTATTCAAATCATTTACTCTTTGTTTATTGATGTCAAATCCAACAACAGAATATTTGGTTGCAAATAATCGTGCCAAAGGCAAGCCTACATATCCAAGGCCGATGATTGCTATTTTTATATTTTTCATTTTTCTATTTTAAATTTTTATAGTACCAATTTACAGCTTCTTTCAATCCGTGTTTTATATCAAATTTGGGGTCGTACTGTAGCAATTTTTTCGCTTTAGCAATGGAAGCCAAAGAGTGTGGCACATCACCTTGTCTGTTTGGTCCATATTTTATTTCGATACTATTGATTTTATTGTCAAACTTTCCAAGGTATTCTTTCAACAGGGTTATAAGTTCTGTTAGATCGGTTCGTTCTCCAAAAGCGGTATTATAAACAGTATTTATAGCTTCTGAATTGGTTGTTGTAATGGCTCTAACGTTCATTTCAATGACGTTATCTATATATGTGAAATCTCTAGAGTAAGAGCCATCCCCATTTATTGTTGGTGATTCATGATTTAATAGCTGAATAACAAATTTAGGAATTACCGCAGCATAGGCCCCGTTGGGATCTTGTTTCCTTCCAAAAACGTTAAAGTATCTTAATCCTATTGTCTCTAGACCGTAAGTTTTAGAAAATATTTCGGCATACAATTCATTTACATATTTTGTAATCGCATATGGCGATAACGGTTTTCCAATGTTATCCTCTATTTTTGGTAAACTTTCAGAATCTCCATAAGTAGATGAGCTTGCGGCGAAAATAAAGCGTTTAACTTTTGAATCTCTTGCTGCTACTAGCATATTTAAGAACCCCGATACATTTACATCATTACTAGTTATAGGATCATTTATTGAACGTGGTACAGATCCTAGCGCAGCTTCGTGTAATACAAAATCCACATCCTTGCAGGCTGTTAAGCAATCTTCTAGTTTTCTTATATCACCCTCAACAAGTGTAAAATTAGAATTTAATAATAGGAGTTGTATATTTTCTCTTTTTCCTGTAGAAAAATTGTCTAAGCAAGTAACTTTATTACCATTAGATAATAAGGATTCACAAATGTTAGAGCCTATAAAACCAGCCCCACCTGTAACTAAGATATGAAAATTTGAATCTAAATTTAATTCTTTAATATCCATTTTTTTATTTTAATGTATTTTTAGTATGATAATCCTGATACCATTGCACGAATTTTTTGATCCCACTTGAAACAGAAGTTTTCGGAGAATAATTATAATCTGTAATTAACTCATCTACATTTGCCCAAGTTCTTGCAACATCTCCAGGTTGCATCGGTAAAAATTCTTTTTGAGCGGTTACTGCTAAATTTTTTTCAATCTCAATAATAAAATCTATTAACTTTACACTGTCGTTGTTTCCAATATTATAGATTTTATAACCTTCGTTTTTTGTGATTCGTTCTTTAGTATCTTTTTCTATGATCCTAAACACTCCTTCAACAATATCATCGACATACGTAAAATCTCGTTCCATATCTCCATGGTTAAAAACTTTAATAGGCTTATTTTTACTTATAGCATCGGTAAATAAATAGATAGCCATATCGGGTCTTCCCCATGGTCCATATACTGTAAAAAAACGAAGTCCTGTGGTTGCAAACCCATACAGGTGACTATAAGTATGCGCCATTAATTCATTGGCTTTTTTGCTTGCAGCATATAAACTTATCGGATGATCTACAGTGTCAGATGTTTTGAAAGGTATCTCTTTGTTTAAACCATATACACTCGAGCTACTAGCATAGACTAAATGTTTAATTGAGTGATGTCTACAGCATTCTAGAATGTTTAAAAATCCAACTATGTTACTATCGATGTAGGTTTCTGGATTTTCAATACTATATCTGACACCGGCCTGCGCAGCTAAATTACAAACAATATCAAACTTTTCTTCGCCGAATAAGATAGGCAAGTTCTCACGGTCTTCAATATTTAGCCTTACGAACTTAAATTGATCTTTGAAAGTTTCGCTTTTACTCAAGCTATTAAAAGTTGTTGCATTTTTTCTCAGGATACCTAGCTCCTGTAATCTAGAAAATTTTAGATCAGTATCATAATAATCATTAATGTTATCTAAACCAACAACTTGATGTCCGTTTGCTAATAATTTTTGTGCGGTATGGAAGCCAATAAATCCTGCAGCTCCTGTTACTAGTACTTTCATATTTAAATAGTTATGGTGTCACTTAACATTTTTATTCTTAGGATATACTTGATCTTAAGAACTAAACTTGACCTATTCTGTAATAATTAAAACCAATCTCTTCCATCTTCACCTTGTCTAAAAGACGTCGTCCATCAAAAATAAAGGCAGGTTTTAGCATTTTGTCATAGATTTTTTGCCAATCGTACGATTTGAATTCATCCCACTCTGTCAATACCGCAATCGCATGAGCATTTTCTACTTGATCCATTGGATCATCTACTACCGTCACTAGCTTTTTATTCTCTTCTGGAGAACGTGTATTTAAATAATCTAAATCTCTAAATATAGTTTGCTCTTTTACTTGAGGATCAAAAACACTTAATTCAGCTCTTTCTTCCAGTAAGGCATCAGCTACATAAATAGCGGCAGATTCTCTAGTATCATTGGTGTCTTTTTTAAAAGCCCATCCAAAGAAAACTATTTTCTTTCCTGATACGGTATTATATAGTGTGCTGATAATATTATCTGCGAATCTTCTTTTTTGATAATCATTCATAATGATTACTTGTTCCCAGTAATCAGCTACTTCTTGTAAACCCAAACTTTGTGAGATATATACTAAATTTAGTATATCTTTTTGAAAACAAGAACCACCAAAGCCTACGGAAGAGCTTAAGAATTTAGAACCTATTCTGGAATCATAACCAATAGCTCTAGCTACTTCCTCCACATTGGCGTCTGTTTTCTCACAGAGTGCAGAAATAGAGTTGATAGAGGATACACGCTGTGCTAAAAAAGCATTTGCTACCAATTTTGAAAGTTCAGAAGACCAAACGTTAGTTTGTAAAATACGCTCTTTAGGTAACCAGTTTTCATAAACCTGACTTAATAAATCTTTAGCTTTTTGACCCGTAGGGGTTTCGTCACCACCAATTAAAACACGATCTGCATGTAATAAATCTTGAATGGCAGTACCTTCTGCTAAAAATTCTGGATTAGAAAGGATTTCGAAGTTGACACCGTTGCCCGTGTTGTCTAAGATATTTTTTATAGCTCCTGCCGTTCTTACTGGTAAGGTAGATTTTTCTACAACTATTTTATCATTCGTAGCAACTTTGGCAATATTTCTAGCACAAAGTTCAATGAATTTTAAATCAGCCGCTTGTCCTTTTCCTTTTCCGTAAGTTTTTGTAGGCGTATTTACAGAGATAAAAATCACATCAGCTTCATCTATAGCCTTATCTACTTCCGTAGAGAAGAAAAGGTTTTTATTTCTAGTTGCAGCAACAATTTCTTTTAAACCTGGCTCATAAATAGGAAGCTTGTCTAAGTCAGTTTCGTTCCATTGTGCAATTCTATCTGCATTGATATCAACAACTGTTACTTGAATATGTGGACATTTTTTAGCGATTACGGACATGGTTGGACCACCAACATAACCTGCTCCGATACAACATATTTTTGTGATTTCTTTCATTGGAATATAATCTTGAAAATTAAAATACAAATATTAAACTTTATTTTTTAACGAGCCTTATCTATTAGAATAATTGAGTATTTAATAGGATAAAATGCAGTTTATGCACTATTAATATAATTGTGCTAGTATTTAATCGATAATTTAATAGCTTAAACGAATTCTGGATGTAATAGAAGAGGAAACAAAAAACTATGTCTATTTTTACCTCGAATTTTATACACTAATAGATTATTACATGGTACACTCAAAAATATGGCTTTCTTCTCCGCACATGGGAACTAATGAAGAAAAATATGTTAAACAAGCATTTGATACCAATTGGGTAGCCCCTCTAGGACCCAATGTTGATGCTTTTGAGGAAGCTATTCAGGACTATGTTGGGAATGAGGTTTCTGTAGCAGCCTTAAGTTCAGGTACAGGTGCCATACATTTGGCCTTAGAAATATTAGGAGTATCTTCAGGAGATGAAGTGCTATGTCAAAGTTTTACTTTTTCTGCTTCAGCCAATCCTATCAAATACTTAGGGGCCAATCCTATTTTTGTAGATAGTGAAAGAGATACTTGGAATTTATGTCCTATATTATTGGAAGAAGCGATTAATGATCGCATTCAAAAAGGGAAAAAGCCTAAAGCGATAGTGGCTGTTCATTTATATGGGATGCCTTATAAGATTAATGAGATTAAAGCAATTTCAGAGAAATATAATATTCCTGTAGTGGAAGATAGCGCGGAAGCACTAGGAAGCACCTATAATGGCGTTAAATGTAGTAGTTTTGGTGACATAGGTATATTATCTTTTAATGGCAATAAAATTATTACCACTTCTGGTGGAGGTGCGCTAGTCTCTAAAAATAGTGCCTATAGAAAAAAGGCAATTTTTCTTGCAACTCAAGCCAGAGATGACGCTCCGCATTACCAACACTCTAATGTAGGGTACAACTATAGAATGAGTAATATTCTAGCAGGTATTGGTAGAGGTCAAATGGAAGTGTTAGACGATAGAGTGGCTGCAAGAAGGGCGAATTACGAATTATACGTAAAAGAATTATCATATAGTACCGAATTAGAATTTTTACCTGAGCCAGCCGGTTATTTTTCTAATAGATGGTTGAGTTGTATTTTGACTCCATCATTTGAGATTAGAGAAAAAGTACGGTTGTTATTGTTAGACCATAATATAGAATCAAGACCCTTATGGAAACCAATGCATTTGCAGCCTATTTTTGAAAATGCACCAAATTATTCTAACGGAACCTCTGAAGATTTATTTAATAGAGGGCTTTGTTTGCCAAGTGGTTCGAATCTAACAAAAGAAGAAGTTTTATCGATCATACAGTTAATTAAAACAGTATTCTCATGATTCAAAATTATTTGAATTCAACAGCAAGTAAGTACGCCTCTAAATGGTTAGTACTTATCGTTGACGTTATTCTAGTATCATTTTCTTTTGTATTAGCTTATTTTATTTTATTCAATCTAACGATGAATTTTGATATTAATAAGTTATTTGTTCAGTTGCCTTTCGTTGCCTTAATTTCTCTAGTTTCCTTTTTTATTATTGGATCCTATAAAGGAGTAGTACGGCATACGGGTGTTAGAGATGTGTATAACATTTTTAATGCTATTTGTTTGATGAGTATTATTACTATAGTATTGGTAGTTACGAACAGAGAATATGATTTTCTTAATGGTTTTACCGTTCCCTTAACCATCATCATTATTCATAGTTTGATAAGTTTTATAGCATTAACGGCTTCACGTTATATATTTAAAGCTTTGTATTTTAATATTGTGATGAATAATTACAATAGTAGCTCAAAAAATGTTTTGATATATGGTGCCGGACAATCTGGGATATTAACCTATAATGCCCTGACTAATACCTCTAATAGCAAGGTAAAGGTTGTTGGGTATATAGATAAGGACGAACAAAAGGTAGGAAAGCATATCAATGGGGTTCAAGTGTATAATCCTAGTGCCTTAACGGAAAGTTTTATCTTAAAGAAAGATATTTCAGAAGTTATTTTTTCTATTCAAAATATAGATCACAAAAAATTACGCGTTTTAGTAGAGAGCTTGGTAGACTATCCTGTTTTAGTGAAAATTGTTCCTGCGGTTGAAGATTGGATCAATGGGGAGCTAAAGTTATCGCAAATTAAACAAGTACAAATTGAAGATCTTCTAGATAGGGCAACTATTGATATAAAGAATTCTAATATAGCCGAAGAGTTAAAGAATAAAACGGTTTTGGTTACCGGTGGTGCCGGTTCTATTGGGAGTGAAATTGTAAGACAAATTTGTACTTATAACTACAAAACCTTGATTGTTATTGATCAGGCAGAATCTGCCCTGTATGATTTACAACAAGAATTAAAGCAAAATGGATTTCATAATTTTATTCCAATTGTTGGTGATGTGAGAGATAAAAATAGAATGAACACTATTTTTCAGGAACACACCCCTAATATTGTTTTTCATGCGGCAGCCTACAAGCATGTTCCGCTAATGGAATACAATGCTTATGAAGCCATTAAAATTAATGTAGCAGGGACTAAAGTGTTATGTGATTTATCTGCGCACTATAATGCAGATAAATTTGTATTTGTATCTACAGATAAGGCGGTGAACCCAACAAATGTCATGGGGGCTACAAAGCGAATTGCTGAAATGTACATTAGCTGTATGCAGCAATTAAACAAGACTAAATTTATTACAACACGTTTTGGTAATGTTTTGGGATCAAACGGATCGGTGATTCCGTTATTCAAAAAACAAATTGAAAACGGAGGGCCATTAACCGTTACACATCAGGATGTTACTCGATTTTTTATGACCATTCCTGAGGCCTCACAATTAGTTTTAGAGGCGGGTTCTATGGGGTCTGGAGGAGAAATTTTCATCTTTGACATGGGAGAATCCGTTAAAATATTTGATCTTGCCAAGAATATGATCAAACTTTCGGGACTAAAATATCCGGAGGATATTGATATTAAAGTTACGGGATTACGACCAGGAGAGAAATTGTATGAAGAACTTTTAGCAAATGGAGAAAACACTTTACCTACCTACCATAAAAAAATTATGATTGGTAAAATAAGGGAATTAGACTATACTACGGTGCGTTCAAATATTAATCAGCTTTGTGTATCTAACATGTTTTTTGATGCAGATGTTGTTCGTTTAATGAAAGAAATTGTACCAGAATATATTTCTAAAAATTCTGATCTTTGTAAAGTCGATGATGAAATAGAAGAGAAAACAAAAAATGGTACTGATGCGTCTAGTTTAGAGAAAAACGTACTACAGTCTTAGAGATACTTATATTAAAACAATTATATACTAATAATCGAGAACATGTTAAAAACTACATTAAAAATGAAATTTGCCTTAGTACTGTGTGCAGCCACTTTACTGTTATCTTCTTGCGGTTCTAAAAAAGATGTTGTCTATTTTCAAGACATCAGTGATTATGAAACGCTTATTGACGAAACACAATTTGTACCTAAGTTTAAGGTAGATGATGTTGTGAGTATTTTTATTTCTACATTAAACCCAGAAGCGAGTGCTCCTTTTAACTTATTTAGAGGTGGATCTACTGGAGGAATAGGTAGTGGAGTACCGCAACAAGTAGACTATTTGGTAGACCAAAATGGTAATATAGATTTTCCTGTAATTGGACAAATAAAAATATCAGGATTATCTTCTGATGAATTAAGAGAACTACTAAAAGGGAAATTATCAGATTATCTGAAAGATCCAATCATCAATATTAGATTACAGAACTTTTCTATCTCCATCTTAGGACAGGTAAATAGACCAGGTACCTACCCTGTAAATGGAGAGCAAATTACCATATTAGAGGCTATTGGTTTAGCGGGGGATTTAAATATAAAGGGTATGCGCGAGAACATTTTAGTAATTCGTGAGTTCAATGGTACCTTTGTTCACCATAGAATAGATTTAACAAGCAAAGAGGCTATGAAATCTCCTGTGTTTTACTTAACGCAAAATGACGTAGTCTATGTGGAGCCTAATAAGTCTGCTATTACTTCTTCTGCTTTAGATAACAGAGCCACTATAGCTATTTCTATTGCTTCTGTCTTAATAACCTCTACAGTATTATTATTGACACGTAACTAATTTTACAAAATATAGCCTTTATTCTATTTATATAAATTCTAATTATTATTTAAACTCAATGGAGAATTCCGATTTAAATGAAATCATAAAGAAATATGCTAAAAATTGGTATTGGTTTTTACTTTGTGTTATAATCTCATTAGTGTGTGCCTTCTTTTTTATCAGGTATTCTGTACCACAATATTCGGCTCAAAGTAAAATTCAGATATTAGAAGATGATCAATCAGGATCTTCTATGGATGTTTTTCAAGATTTAGATGTTTTTTCTGGAAGTAAAAATAATATTGAGGATGAAATAGAAATTATAAAATCTAGAGCTAATGTTACAGATGTTGTCTTAAAACTTGGCCTCAACACTATTTTTATGGTCAAGGGAACCATAAAAGATGCTGAGATTTATAAAAATGAACCTATAAAATTAAACTTTATTGGTGCGGATTCGCTATTGTACAAAGCAAAATTAAACTTAGTTATTGGGATTAAAAACGATAATGAATTTACATTGATTGAAGGTAAGAGTGAAACGTCTAAAACTTATGCTTTTGGAAAGAATATACCTTCTAAACTTGGAGATTTAATTATAACTCCAAATCCGCCCTTTTTTAAAAAATATATAGGAAAACAATTAAGAGTTGAGATATCTCCTTTGGAGAACATGGTGGTCAATTATCAAAAAAAAATATTAATAGCACCAGCAGATGAAAAATCCAATATTATCAATTTATCTTTAACAGATCCTGTTCAGGAGAAGGCTAGGGACATTTTAAATAGTTTAATAGTTATCTATAATGATAATGCTGTTGCAGACAAAAAGGCAGTAGCAGATAGAACTTCGGACTTTATCAACGATAGGATTACGAGTATCTATGATAATTTAGCTTCAGTAGATCAAAATGCTCAAGATTTTAAAACAGATAAAGGACTAACAGATATTGCATCGGAAGCTAACATAAATTTAAATTTTGGAGCTGCGAATGAACAAGAACTTCAAAATATGACGACCCAGTTGCAGATGGCTTCTTCCATGAAAGAAATTGTGGATACGCAAAGTGGTTATGATATCTTGCCAACCAATATTGGACTATCGGATCCTTCAATAGCCAATACGACTAATAAATATAATGAGCTTGTCTTAGAGCGTAAGCGGCTATTAGAAAGTTCTAATGAGAAAAATCCAATTATAGTAAACTTGGATCAAGAATTGTCAGGGCTTAAGCGTACCATGCAATCTAGTTTAAGTGGTATGACTAATAATTTAGGTTTACAGGTAAATAGTTTAAGTAGCCAGCGTTCTGTAATTAATTCAAAAATATATTCTGCTCCTCGTAATGAAAGAGCCTTAAGAGATATTACCAGAAAGCAGCAGACTACAGAATCTTTATATTTATATTTACTTCAGAAGCGGGAAGAGTCACAAATTACTTTTGCTTCGGCAAGTCCCAAATCTAAAATAATTGAATGGGCTTACAATACAAGCCAAAATCCTGTTTCGCCTAAAAAGCCAATTATATTTTTAGCTTCTTTTATCTTAGGTTTATTACTTCCCTTCTCAATAATATATACTCGAGATTTATTAGATAATAAAATTTCTAATAAAATAAACTTAGAGAAAATCACTGTCAATAATGCCGTATTAGCAGAGCTTCCTAAAATTTCTAGAAGCGAATCTAAGATGGTTTTAAACGATGATCGTTCTGTATTGGCAGAATCACTACGAATATTAAGGACCAACTTAGATTATTTAATCAAAAACAATAAGATAGGAGACCAGAAAGGAAATATCATTTATGTAACCTCGAGTGTTTCAGGGGAAGGGAAAACGTTCTTATCGTCTAATTTGTCTATGATTCTGGCAAATACCAATAAGAAGGTGTTATTAATAGGAGCTGATATTAGAAACCCTAAAATTGGAAACTTCTTTAATGACAATCAAAAAAATATAGATAAGCTAAAATACGCTTCTAACGAGAAAAACAATATAGGCTTAACAGAATATCTAAAAGATGATAACATCTCCTCTAAAGAGATTATCAATTCGCTTTTGGTCAAT
Organism: Cellulophaga baltica; assembly: GCF_900102165.1. Taxonomy (GTDB): domain Bacteria; phylum Bacteroidota; class Bacteroidia; order Flavobacteriales; family Flavobacteriaceae; genus Cellulophaga; species Cellulophaga baltica. Next base: position 31,937 of record NZ_FNBD01000011.1, on the reverse strand, counting down.
AATAGTACCATTGATATCATTTACTCAGGAAAAATACCAGCCAATCCGGCAGAACTTTTAATGAGTGATAGAATTGAAGGCTTGTTGCAGGAAATGAGTGGTCTATATGATTATGTTATTGTCGATACAGCACCTTTAATGGTTGTTTCTGATACTTTAATCATCAGTGAGTATGCAAATCATATCTTATATGTTACTAGAGCAGGAGTGACTGAAAATAGCGTCATTCAATTTCCATTAAAATTACAAGCTGAAGGAAAACTGAAGAACTTGTCATTTGTCGTGAATGATGTTAAAAATTCTGACCTAGGCTATGGTGGTAAATACGGATATGGGTATTCGGCTGAAGAAAAGAAATGGTGGAAATTTTGGGCTTAGCTAAAGTGATTCACTGTTCTATCTAATATTGGAAGTAAATAATCAATTGTTTTTTGATTGAGTTGAATTTTCTTAAGTTCACCGATGTGCTGAAGTCTATGGACGTCTGAAGCGATAAAATCAATTTGATTATTTTCCAATAGTTGGTAAGCACATTTCTTTACAGAATCTCCATAATAGCCCCCTAAAGACAACATATTTAATTGAAACAGGATACCCATTTGCTTATACTGTGCATATTTTTTAGTCTTATGTAGGTAATTGTAACGTTCTGGATGCGCTAGTATTGGGAAATACTGTGAAGTAGTTATTTTTTGAGTAGCATCTTCAAAGTTAATAGAAGCCTGTAAATAAGACATCTCAACTAATAAATATTCATTACGAATAGGCATGACCTCAGAACGCTCTAACAAGTGATCAAAATTAGCATCAATCATATGTTCCGCAGCAGCATCAATTGAAATTTGAGTCATTCCTTTTTTCATCAACTCATTTTTTAAAAGCGCTAATGCTTGAGAAATAGTTTTAGAATTATTCGGATAATAATTGTCCATTATATGAGGCGTAGCCACAAATTTATGAACACCCAATTGCTTGAATTCATGAATCAAATTCATGGAATCTTCTACGGTTTTTGCACCATCATCAATTCCAGGAAGTATATGATTATGAATATCAACAAAACCATTAAGGAGATCAACTAAAAATTTTTTCTTTTGAAAAATATGAAACATGCATGCAAATTAGAGTACAAAAATACCTTATATATTAAGAAAAATCCACGCACGAACTACTTTTAAAATTATTTTATGATTTTATTACAATTTAGTACATTATCTAACCTTATTTTTGCGGAAAAAAAGTGATCATAGATTATATTATCGCCATGCTATGGAGTATTTCTCCTTTCGGAGAAGCTAAAGTGGGAATTCCTTTTGGCATGCTAAGAGGGTTAAATATTTATTTGGTTTTTTTACTTTGTTTTTCGGCCAATGTTCTTGTATTTCCATTAATGATGTTTTTTTTAGATAAAATCAATCATTACTTTCTTCGTTGGAAATTTTATAAAAAATCAGCTATCTATGTTGCTAGAAAGGCAAAAGTAGGCTCTGGTGATAAGATTATTAAATACGGTTTTTGGGGGCTTATATTTTTTGTAATGTTACCCGTGCCAGGAACAGGTGTTTATGCTGGGAGTATAGCTACATACCTCTTTAAAATAGAAAAGAAAAAAGCTTTTTTAGCCAACACTATTGGTATCTTTTTTTCTTCGCTAATCGTTTGGGTCACCACATACTTAACCATGAAAGGGATTTCTTAATATACTTTATGAAACCAGAGATATTTCTAATGGGTTCTGTACAAAAATAAAAGATTATAGCTAGGTGACTATTTGGTTTTCACTCGTCCGTGATGTGGAGTCGCATAAAAGTTTAAGGGTTGTACTTATTTTCTTAAAAATATACTAAAAATTAAGCCTTATTATTTAGAGAAGAATTATTTCAAACATATATTTGTAGTATGAAACATAGTTTGATCATAATAGCAATTCTTATTTGCTTAAAACCTACTTTCCCGTTAGTGGAGTATGTTTTTAATTATGATTATATCTCAGAAGTCCTTTGTATTAATAAAGATAAACCAGAACTAAACTGTAATGGTAAATGTTATCTAATGACAAAATTAGCGGAGGAATCTAAAGCGAATGATGCAAATAAAAAAACGCCTATTGAAAATGCTTTTTCTTTAGTCTATTTCTCAGCGTATACTGCAGATTTTAATGCACTTTCTAATACAACGGAATATGTAGTTTTGCCTATGACGTATAGCGAAACCTTATATTCATTTAATTTCTACAACAACCTTATTAAGCCACCTATTGCGTAGTATTCTTAATAGAAGTAAACCATAGCATTTTTATTCAAACAACAGGAGAATCCACATTTTGACCTTTCTTGCTGTACGAATTTTTGTATGCTGTAATCTTTTTTATTTCTAGGTTTTATTCAAAACTTACATTTTACATACTTAAAAAAACAAGGTATAAGCGCTTTAAGCGCTATACGCAATTACACAATATTCTTAATAAATAATTAAATGAAAAATTTTAAAATAGCCTTATTGGCACTGATTTCTATACTTGCTATTTCTTGTGATAATGACGACGATGATGCCATGGGATTAACGGGAGCTGGAGAGGTTTCGGTAACTTTTGACAATGGATACGCAGGTAACGATCTAATTTTAGGAACCACGAATGCAGCAAACACTAATGGAGAAGTACTTACGGTGACTCGCCTAAGCTACATTGTGAGTAATTTTAGCTTAATAGACGTTGATGGAAATGAATATGTTTTTCCTAAAGATGATAGTTATTTTATTATCAGTCAAGAGGCAGATTTAGAAGATATCGCTTTGCCTAATATTCCTTCAGGAGAATATACGACCCTAAAATTCGGTGTGGGTATAGATGATGAGAAATTCCAACAAGGCGGTGAAGGCCAAGGAGATTTATGGACCCGTGCAGAAGCGCATAATTTAACATGGTCATGGACTGCAGGATACAAGTATATCAATTATGAAGGTACTTTTACTTCTGAATCGGTTACAGAAGAAACCGATTTTAAAGTTCATTTAGGTAGAATTGGAGATTTAGTGAATTATGAGGAAGTTAGTCTAGCCTTACCAACTACTGTTATGGTAAGTGATGAAATGGACGCTAACATTCATTTGAAAATAGATGCCTCTAAAATCTTAGTAGCTACCAATAATCTTAAGTTATCCGAAAAAGCAATTTTAATGACAGATGCAGAAAAAGCACCATTAGTAGCTGTAAATGCTTCAGAAATGTTTGCTGTGGATCATGTACATAACGGAAACGGACATTAAGAAATCATATAAATTACCTGCAATACAGTTCTTGTATTGTAGGTATTAATAGCATATCAATGAAAAAAATACTTATTTTTTTTAGTTTGCTCCTGATTATTTCTTGTTCAAATGATGCCGAATATGTTGCGGTTAACGAGGCTTTAGTTTTTGAGCAGCCTAGTAATTTTCCAGCATTAGTGTATGACTTAGAAGCGAATCCACCTACGGAAATGGGATTTGAACTAGGTAAGAAATTGTTCTATGATGGAAACCTGTCACGGGTAGGCTATATTTCTTGTGGATTTTGTCATGAACAGAATTCGGCTTTTACGCATCATGGACACCAATTTAGTCATGGAGTAGATGATCTAGAGGGGACAAGGAACACACCTTCTATACAAAATATGGCATACATGTCGCATTTTATGTGGGACGGTGCCATAGATCATTTAGACCTCTTTCCTATAGCTCCAATTACCAACGCAGTAGAAATGGATGAGACGATAACAAATGTCCTTGATAAATTAGCTGCGGACAGCGAGTATCAACAGTTATTTTCGGAAGCTTTTGTAGATGGTGAAGTTACTATGGAATATTTTTTAAAAGCCTTATCTCAGTTTATGGTGATGATGGTTTCTTCCAATTCTAAATATGATAAATATGTTAGAAATGAAGATGGTATTACACTATCAATAACCGAACAAGAAGGTTTGGCTGTTTTTGAAAGTAATTGTGCTTCTTGCCACGCTACAGATTTGTTTACGGATAATAGTTTCAGGAATAATGGTTTGGCACCAAATGCAAAACTAGATGATACTGGACGCTATTTAGCTACCAGTTTAGAAGCTGATAAATACAAGTTTAAGGTGCCTAGCTTGCGTAATGTAGCATTAACGGCACCTTATATGCATGATGGGAGATTTGGGAGTTTGGAAGCCGTATTGGACTTCTATACCGATGGGGTAGTAGCATCTGCAACCTTAGATCCAGAACTTCAGCATAACGATGCTATAGGAATACCATTAACTGATAGGGATAAGGTAGCGTTAGTTGCGTTTTTAAATACATTAACCGATGAAGAATATATTGATGATGAACGATTTGCAGAATTTTAGATTACAGTACCTATACATAGCATTTGTAATTAGCATACTTGGTTTCTCACAGGCCTTGGCTAATGACAAATTTCCTAGTGTGGATCCAGACCCAATCACATGTTTAGGACATTTTCACGTCCTGGATAATGTATATGATTTTTGTGATACTTGTGGTTGCGGGAGCAGTGGCGGCAGTATGGGGTACGGTACTGGATTAAACAACAATTTTATAGGCGTAAGGTACATAGGGCAACAGTACCGCTCTAGAGACGGAATTTTTAATGACTCTCCATGGATCGATGAAAATTTTAATACCATGCAGTTGTGGGGTAACTTTCCAGTATTAAAAAGAACGGTGGTAAATGTGATTGTTCCTTACCAGTTTCATAGCAGAAAATTTTCTGACAATACCACGCAGCATATTAATGGTTTAGGAGATGTAAGTGTTTTGGCAATGTATAATGTATTAAAAGTAAGACCAGATAGTATTGTTTCTATCAAACTAGAACATTATGTACAAGTAGGAGGTGGGGTGAAAATACCTACAGGAACATTTGATAAAGCAAATAATACTGGTAGTGTTAACCCTAGTTTTCAGTTGGGGAATGGAAGCTGGGATTATGTATTAGCCGCTAATTATGGATTTAATTATAGGAATTGGGGGATAAGTACGCTCTTAAATTATACCATAAAGACAGAAAATCCAAAAGAGTATCAGTTTGGGAATCAGTTTAACTACGCGCTAAATGCTTTTAAAACCTATTATGTAGATAATAACTTCTCGTTAACGCCTATTCTAGGAGTAGCAGGAGAAATCTATGAGACTAATAAAGAATATGGTGCAGTAGTAGCAAATACGAAAGGCGATATTTTTCTAGGTAAAGTTAGTCTAGAAGCAGCTTACAGTAGGTACGCGTTAGGAGTTGTTTCGATGTTGCCTATTAGTCAAAATTTAAATAATGACAAAGTGGAACTAAAAAATAGGTTATCTATTTACTTAAATGTGAATTTTTAGGGTCACCTTTCATTAATTGTATTTTGTGTCAGTTCCTCAATAAATAGAGGCTAGTATTTAAACATTAATTCAATTTTTTATTAAAAATGCCTTCTATAGATTATAGTGTTTAGTGCAAGGTGAGTTTCTCAGGTTATCTAATTAAAATTATATACAGGGGTTAAAAATGTAGGTGATTCTCATACTTATTTGTAAAGTCAAAGTTCATGGAAGAAAAATCCATACTTTAGGAGTTGTAAAGAACATAGTATGGAATCATTCTAAGTCTAAAATTACCTATCATAACACTTTAACACTTATCGTATTAAAAACGGAAACTTTTGTAAATTAGCGCGCCTAATTTGGGGCATGGGCTATTTTAGTCCCCTGTATAAATTTTTTGAAGAATACCATAAAAGATTAGAACGTTCCTTGCGGTCTGTTTTTTGGAGACCAATAACACAAAATATGATCACATTTATAACCGCTTTTATTCTATTGATACTAGGCTATTTCACCTATGGTAAATTCGTAGACAAAACTTTTAAATCTGATGCCGACAAAACTACACCAGCACATACCTTGCAAGATGGGGTAGATTTTGTTCCGATGAATAGCAATAAAAACTCTTTTATTCAAATTTTAAATATTGCGGGAGTCGGACCCATATTTGGCCCAATCTTGGGGGCATTGTACGGCCCTTCTGCTTTTTTATGGATTGTATTTGGGTCTATTTTTGCTGGAGGAGTTCATGATTACCTTACAGGAATGATTTCCATACGCTATGGAGGAGCACATTTGCCAGCTATGGCATCACGGTTCTTGGGTAAAGCATTTAGCCATGTGGTAAACTTATTCACGCTATTACTTTTAGTATTGGTAGGGACCGTTTTTGTTACGGCTCCTGCCGAAATGATCAATGCCTTGTTAGGTGATTCTGATTATCTAAAAGTTATTATTTTGGGTATTTTCGTCTACTATATTGTTGCTACGGTATTGCCTATAGATAAAATAATTGGAAAAATATATCCTGTATTAGGCGTGCTATTAATTCTTAGTGCTATTGGGATTTGTATTGGGATGTTTATGTATGGGAATCCATTACCAGAATTAACGCTTGAAAATTTACATCCTAAAAAAATACCTTATTACCCCGTAATTTTTCTAACCATCTCTTGTGGTGCTTTATCTGGTTTTCATGCCACACAGTCGCCTATAATTTCACGTACGATAGATAATGAAAAGGATGGTAGAAAAGTGTTTTATGGAATGATGATTTTAGAAGCTTTTATTGCTATGATATGGGCAGCGGCTTCTATGAGTTTGTTAGATACAGAAGAACTTAGTGCCTTATTAGCAGAAGGTGGCCCTGCTGCGGTTGTTAATAAAATTGCCATTATATTATTAGGAACCGTTGGAGGTACGGTGGCTATTATTGGGGTAATTGTATTGCCTATTACGTCAGGAGATACTTCTTTTAGAGCCGCCCGTATGATCATTGCAGATTACTTAAACATAGATCAAAAAGTGTTGCGTAATAGGTTTGCTGTAGCCATCCCTTTATTTGCTATTTCTTTTATCCTTACCAATATGGATTTTCAATTGCTATGGCGCTATTTTTCTTGGTCTAACCAAGTAACTGCCGCTATCGCCTTATGGATAGGAACCGTATATCTATATGAAAATAAAAAACAGTACATCATTGCTTTAGTACCTGCATTTTTTATTACTTCGGTCATTTTTTCCTATATATTTTATGATCCCACCATTGGCTTTAATATGAGTCCTACGACCTCTAACTGGATAGGGCTGATACTTACTTGCTTACTGACCGCTTTATTTTTCGTGATAATGAAAAAAAGAAAAAAAGCAGAAGCCTTATAAACGTTATAACTGTACAAGGTCATCTTTTAGCTGTTTGTTTTCCGCGATAGTGGATGGCTATAAACGGAGCACTTTGTACATGGTTTTCAGTATTTAAGTACCACTAAAGTAGCAGGGAATAATAGACTATATATTTGAATCTGTTTTTTACTACGAAAGTTTTATAAACAAAAAAGCAGCTTATCTCATTGAAAAGGATAAACTGCTTTCTGCCTGTAGGCATTTAAAATATTGAAGCTAGTATAGTAGGCCTCAGGATACCTTAAAAATTTCCAGACCTAAAGTATTAGTCTTGAACTAAAACTTTATGCTTTTTCAAGATGTTGCTATTGCTACTTATTTCAACAATATACATTCCTTTTTCTTTGATATTTAAGGCTTGTTTTGAATATGTAAATTCATGTGCTCCGGCATTATATTCTCCTATTTGGTTTGTATAAACAACCGTACCATTAAAATCAAACACGCGTAAATTTAAATTACCCGTATTTTTTAATTTGACACTAATGGTAACCGTATTTCCTGAAACAGGATTTGGGTATACATTTACTTCTTCCTCAACCGTAGTATTTGCTTGGTTGGAACTAGGACATGACCCCACTTGATTATTTTCTCTAGATATTATTAAAGAATTATTAGGAAACCCAGTAGTTACCGATCTAATTGCATTTTCAGTTGGTATGTTTATACTGTAAAATCTAGGATCGTTTGCTGTGGCGCTAGAGGCTCTATATAAGATGGGTGCAATACTAGGTCCTTGATGATAGGTTTCCATATTAGGAATAGGATTAGGCTTTAAGATAGAACTATTGGTTCTAAGGGTACAAGGAACCCAGGGAAAAACACCTTGTTTTACTTGTGCATTAACACCATAGGTAACTTTAGTAATATCTGTGATACGAGATTTGTTACTAAAAGTACCTATACTAGGCGCATTAAGTTCTACATAAGCTTTATCTATTCGTACAGCAGCCATACAACCAATTGCCTCAATTTTCTCTACATCAAACCATCCGTTTTTTGCTCCCCAAGGTTGTATCATAACGGCCGCGTTACCATCTTTACATCTAATATTATATCCTGATATGTCATTTACTATAGCTGTCGTTTGAGGAATTCTTCCTCCAGAGGCAGATACATCATCGGTTTCTATACGTAACGTTGCCCCACCAGATAGTGAGTTAATATTTTTAAAGAACAAATTTTCTCCCGTTCTAACTTGTATAGCACCATAACCTCCATGAGCATTTTGTACGGTAATGTTTTTGATAAGACCATTTTTTGGTCCCCTCCAAATACCTGCACGTTCGCTAGCAGAACAATTTAAAGTGGCATGTATGGTTTGTCTGTCTTTTACTTTACAGCCTGCTACCATAAAATTTTCGGCTTCCTTAACATTAAAAGGTGTAATTCTAGTTTCTGGAGCAAGTCCTGTTAAATCTATGGTAAATGCCCCACTAATAGCTCTAATACTAACATTTGTAGATTTTGTATTGGTGTATCCTATTCTAAAAATAGAGTAATTAGGTAAACCAGCGGTAAGCGTTGGTTTAATGATAGCATCCGGATGAATGAATAAATGAATGTTAGACTTCATTTCTATTTCTCCAAATTGCCAAGTTCCCGCAGGAATGGTAATTAGACCACTACCTTGCTGAGAGAGGGTGTTTATTAAATTCTGCAAAGTAGCAGAGTCATCTCCAGAACTATTCGTCAGTGTTTTTTTACGAGCAGCTGGAACACTTCCAGAATTGTCCGTAAAAAATTCGCTCTCAGCTCTTTGTGAAGGTAATTTAGTAGGTTGATTACTTTGCCCAGCCATTGAAGCTAAATTGAGTGTTGTAATAAGTAAAACCAACGAGGTTCGTACACTGGTTCTTTTTGTAAAATTTTTAAAATTCATAATAGTAAAATTTGAAGGGTTAATAATGTATCAAATTTAAAAGCTATACATTCATAGTATTACCACTGTATTATCTCATAATAGCTAAATTTTACCGTGTTTTATTTTAAGTGGAAAGGCTATGGTTTCGTTTCAAAACTATGTTCCGTAGTAATATTCATGACGCATAAACTTTACTATAGTTGGGTTTGTGAATACTAAAGAATGATTTTCTATAAGATACAGTGGCCGATTTTTAAGTAGTATCTCTTCACGGAATTCCGTGATTGTCATTAGAAAATGATAGAGTACATTTGACTTTATGGAGATAGGATTTAAAGAGGTGTTAGTAGGCATCCTTATTTTATTGGTCGTGGTTTTTTACAGCCTGAAAGCAAAATATATGTTGACGGAAAAGGTAGCTGCTAAAAACTTCGAAACCTTTTTAGCAGCCAATTATGGAGACCTCTTAGGGTATACGGATTTAAGGCGATTTTTTAATACAAGCAATATGAATCCTAATTGTTTCAGGGTAAGCGTATATCAGAAAAAAGAGCCCAGGGTAGAACTATTTATTAAGTTTGATGCGAAGACCGTGGCAATACAAACAGATCTTCCTCCTGATTACCCAGACGGATTCACTTTTCATGAACGGTACGTAGCCCGCATTAAGCTAGTAGAAATTCACGATGTTATTTCAGCAAAAATGAAGCCTCTTGGCGTAGCGCTCTTGTGGGATTATAATGAGGTGTTTTTTACGCTTGAAGCGCCATTTACGGAAGCTGAGGTTTTAGAGAAATCGGATTATTTTTTAAGCTTGTTTAAAGCCGAAGATTCTGAGTTTCTAGGGTATTATCATGAACTGCCACTGGTCATAAGGTATCCACATAAAAATGCGATTTCCTTAGTGCGAGAGTTAGTACAAGAAGATGGTAATTGGCGCTTTAGAACCTTAAAACTATATACAGGAGCTACTGACTTTGAAACGGTAAGAGAGACGCTTACCAAGGAGCTACAGACCTATTTAGAAAAGAGTTATCCTACGCAGCAACTGTATGATCATTTTGACACGTATGTGAACCCCCAAGATTTTTCTAAGGTGTTGTATATTGAATTTACAGAAGCTAAGAAAACAAAAAAGGAAGCAAAGCAACAACAACTAGGTGTTTGGGTTTCTCCAGTTACTGGCTATACGCTTATGTATTGGAATTTGAAGAAAGGGAGCGTAAAACAAGTAAGCTTTGTTGCTACAGCTAATAGTATTCTTATGGAGGATATTTTGGCCAAAGAAATACCTAGGTTTTTAGCACTGGCGTAAGTTTTCGAATATATTTAGATGCTCTCTTCTATTTTTTTATTTGGAATAAACCATAAAACAGCAATCCCAATATAAATAATACCTGCAACTAGAGGGAAAAAGAAACTGATAAGGGTTGCGATGGCATAAAAAATATTTGAAATAATAATTTTTTTAAAATTTAAAAAGGTAAAGGGGTTGGATTTTTTCTTATCGGAATATTTGATGGTTAGGAGCAATATAGTCCATGCTAAACTAGCCATCAATAATATAAAACCATAAATAGCCGTGGGTATTTTTTCAAAATGATTTTCGCCCATATACCCAGTAGCAAATGGCAATAGCGAAAGCCAAAATAAGAGGTGTAAATTGGCCCATAATATTTTTCCATTAACTTCTTTGGTTAGATGTAATAAGTGGTGGTGGTTATTCCAATAAATCCCAATATAAATAAAACTAAGTACATAGGTTATTATAGTGGGGAATAAGGGTTTTAGACTGCTGAAATCGTGTCCTTCAGGAATCTTTAATTCTAATACCATTATAGTAATGATTATGGCTAAAACCCCATCACTAAAAGCTTCTAATCTAGTTGTTGTCATTTTAATTATTTTTAAGATAACTGTGAATATAACTTATGGCCATAGCACCTTCTCCAACAGAAGATGCCACTCTTTTCGTAGATCCGCTTCTTAAATCTCCTGTAGCAAAGAGTCCTGGAATACAAGTTTCTAAAGGAAAAGGGCTTCTTTCTAAAAGCCATTTAGAATCTTCCAATTGTTCTTTTGTTAAATCATTTCCTGTAATAATAAACCCTTTAGAATCTTTACAAACAGCAGAAGGCAACCAATTATTCGTTGGGATTGCTCCAAGAAATAGAAATAAATGGTTTACATCCATGGATTTAACTTCCTTCGATAAATTATTTTTTAAGTGAATGCGTTCCAAATAATTATCACCTTCTAATTTAAAAATTTCTGTGTGTGGATGTATTTTTATTTTAGGATTACTATCAATCCTATTAATCAGGTATGAAGACATGCTTTTAGATAGGTTTTTTCCACGGATCAGGATATGAATTTCTGTGGCATAATCGGCCATATAAATAGCAGCTTGTCCTGCAGAGTTGCCTCCTCCTACAATTACGATAATGTCTTCTTTTTTGCAATTACTTGCTTCCATAGCCGTAGCGCTATGGTAAACGCCTCTTCCTTTGAAGTAAGAAATATTTTCAATAGCGAGATCTCTATATTTTGCACCGGTAGCTGCAATAACTGATTTGGATTTAATAGTAGAGTCATCACTTAAAGTGAGTTCAAAATAAGTAGAATAGATGCTAAGTTTTTTTGCCTCACAGGGTATGGATATGGTGCAACCAAATTTTTGAGCTTGTAAATAGGCCTTATTTGCTAATTCGCTCCCAGAAATTCCGGTTGGAAAACCTAAGTAATTTTCAATTTTAGAGGTTGTACCTGCTTGGCCTCCAGGGCCTAATTTATCTAAAGCAATAGTATCTAAACCTTCTGATGCTCCGTATACACTAGCTGCTAAGCCAGCAGGACCTGCTCCAACAACCATTACTTGATATATTCTATTTTGAATAGGAGAACTTAAGCCCATTTTAAAAGCAATATCTTCTATAGTTACGTTTTTAAGGACCTCTAAATTTGTACTGATAAGTATTGGGATATCTTCTATTTTGAGTTTGAAATTTTTAGTAATTTTTTTGGTATTATCGTCTTTTTCGAGCTCTACCCAGATATGCCTAATATGATTTTTAGTTAAAAAATCTCTTGCTTCAAAACTTTTTGAAGAGAATTTTGAACCTATCAATATGACTCCTCCTTCGTTCTTAGAAATTTTTTCTCTTCGTAATAAAAAGGCAGATATTAGCAAGGTGTTTAGACTAGCGTCTTCGAGAAGAATTTTTTTTAGTGCTGTCTGTGTTATTTTGAGTACTTCTATATCGGTTAGTGCAACTGCTCTAAATATTGAAGCCCTATCAGAGAGCATGTCACTATCTCCCGTAAATCCATTTTTTTTATGTATTGCCACGGGCTCCTTTGGATTAAAAGGGTCATATATAGCCACTTTTCCTTTGAGGATTACATAAAAGTCAAAATTTTTAACTCCTTCATTTATTAAAACAGCGTTTGCTTTTACTTTTATTTTGGTTCCGTAATTTGCTAATACAAGTAGTTGCTTTTCGCTTAGTTTTGGAACATTATTTTGTGGCTCTAGCATAACATTAGTTTTTAAAATGAGATTGTGATATCTTCTTAATTATAAGATATCACAGGATTATATTTTAGTAAATAATTGGCAATTTTATTATTTTGAATAGGCATAAAGCCTACAAATTCACTTTTTATTGCTCCAGATAAGAAACCTATTTTACCTTGCGTTTTTAAAAGAATTTTAAGGTTCTCAAAATGAGATGCCTCTTTTTTGCTCTCATATACTGGTGTAATAACAAAATTCATTTAGAATAATTTTTGTGTCCATTTTGCAGCTAAGGATATATCTTCTTCCTTTAAATTGTGGCCTGTATTTAGTCTGTGATGTTTAACAATAAAGTTTCCTTTTTTTAAAAGGGAGGTATACATATCAATTTCAGAATTGCTTACCATTGTGTCTAACTTTCCAGAACTAATAAATACATTTACATTTTTATCTGTTTTAAAAAATGGCATTTGTTGGTATGGAAGCATAGGTCTAAAAAGTATGGCTCCATGTAAAAGATTGGGATAGTGTACTAAAATAGCGCCTGCGATATTTGCACCATTAGAATATCCTAGAGCAATTATTTTAGTGGTATCAAAACCTTCATTTTTTGCAGTATCTTTTAAAAAGGATACTAATTCATGGGTTCTAAATTCTACATCTTTCTCATCAAAAACCCCCATTCCTAAGCGTCTAAAAAAACGAGGCATTCCATGCTCTAAAACATTACCTCTAACACTCAAAATATTAAAGTGAGAACCAAAATTCTTTGCTAATGGAAGTAAATCATTTTCATCTCCACCAGTACCATGAAGCAGTAACAATGTACTTGCTTCAGGGTTTTCGGTAGCTTTATAAATATATTTTAACGGTTGATATTTCATAATATCTTAGTTTAATTTTACTAAATGATTTTCTATTTCATCTCTACGATATTCATACTGAGCAGGGAGTTTTAAATTTTTACCTAATTCTTCAACAGGTTCATCTACCATAAATCCAGGATTATCTGTAGCTATTTCAAATAAAACACCTCCTGGTTCTCTGAAATAAAGCGAATGGAAATAATTTCTATCAATTTGTGGGGTAATATTTAAACCAGCGGCTTCTACTTTCTCACGAAACATCATTAAAGTTTCGTCATCTTTTACTCTAAAAGCTACGTGGTGCACAGTCCCGTTTGCTACATGCCCTCTTTTTTCTGTTGGGATCTGTACTAAATCAACAATAGCAGCATTATCAACACTATCAATAGCATATCTATATCGGTTAGATTCTTGAGAAACTAGGGTATATCCAAAGATAGAAGTGAGTACATTAGCTGTTCCCTTAATATCATTTAGAGTAAGTGTAATGTTATGAAAACCTCGAGTTGCGTTTTCAAAAGTAACTTCATCTGTTGTCCACGGTTTTCTGGAATCATCAGTTTCTATAAGCTCAAATTTTAAGCCATCTGGATCTAAAAAGGTCAGGTACTTTTCTCCAAATTTAACGGCAGGTTTGTTATAGATAACATTGTGTTTTTCAAAGCGATCTATCCAAAAATTAATACTTCCTTTAGGTATAGAATAACCAATTTCAGTAGCCATGCCAGACCCTCTTCTTCCTTGAGGAATACCAGTACCCCAAGGGAAAAATGTAAGTATGGTCCCTGCACTCCCTATTTCATCTCCAAAATAGAAATGGTAGGTTTTAGGGTCATCAAAATTTACGGTCTTTTTAATAAATCTAAGACCTAATATTTCTGTATAAAATTTAAAATTTTTTTTGGCATCACCTGCTATTGCGGTAATGTGGTGTAATCCTTGTATTTTATTATCCATGATTTCTTTATTTTAATTTGTTATTCAAAATTACTAGAATTCTAAACCGTGTGCATTGAACTAGGACAAGTAAGCATTAGTTTTAAAATTTATATTCTGCCGTTAATACGGAGTGAAAGAGTGAGGCTGTTGCCCCATTTTGTTTTAAAAAATTACCAGGAATAATGATATTAGTTTCTAGCTCAATATTTAAATGATTTGTGAAATTAAAGCCAGTCACGGTACCAATTTGGTGCCCAATAAATGCACTAGTATTTGTTGAAGGATATTGTAAAAACAATGCAGCATCATAAACTCCATCGTTTTTAGAATACCTCCAAAACACATCATAATCTATCGCTACATAATATTTGGAGTAAATTGTATTGATATACGGATGTATATCTATTAAATTAGACGGACCAAAACGTGCAACTCTACCAAAATAAGCACCTCTAGGGTACAACGCGTCAAAAGTATTTAGACGATTATCATTCCTATTCTTATCTCCGCTAATCAACTCGGTTTTAAGTCCGATTGTAGTTTTGTCACCGATAAATTTGGTGGCATATTCGGCGTTTAAAGATAGCGTGTAAGCATTGATCTTATTATTTCCAAAGAGCCCTAATTGATAGGCAGCTTCGTTATTGAAAGTGACGTTTTTGTAGGATCCAAAATATCGGCCGCCAAAAGTATAACGCCGTTCATCTGCAGTACCAATGGCATAGGTGACATCATCATCTTTTTGATAGAAGCCATATATATCAAAATTTATATACTTATGGAAATTTTTGCTTAGATAAACTCCAGAAAAAGTTTCAGAAGACTTTACATAATCATTATCAAAAGCGCCTTCTTTATTTTTTACAGGTATCGCAAAAAATGTGGTGAGTTTTGTTGTTTCATTTTTATAGTCTATGCGTGCCAAATCAAAAGAGCGTCTAACATTAGGTCCTTCACGAACATCTACAAGTCTTCTACTACCAAACCCTAGGTTTTCTCTTCCTAGTAGTAAACTCCAATTACTATTAAAATAATAGGCAGCAAATGCCTGGTTTACGGCCAAAAGATCTTTATCTACGGGTGAAACATTCGTTTTGCCAATTGCAGTGCTTGAACTTAATTCTATGTAGGCATCAAATTTTTGATTTATTTTAAAAAGCGCATGGAGAAGTATTCTATTTAAATACCATATATTATCTTGAGCGCCTTGATGATTAAAATTTTCGTTGATAAAGCTTTCTGCCTGAAACCGATAACTACCACCAAAGGAGAGTGAATTATTGTTTTTTAAATCAATCCATTTTAATTTTTCATACACTGATTTGCTTTCCTTTTCACTTAAAAATGACATCTCATCATCCTGCCCTAACAGTTTAAATTGGATTTGTTTATTTTCTTGAGAATAAATTAGACAAGAAAATAAAAGAAATGAGATGAAAAGTGACCAAGAGAGATGCATAAACTTAGTATTTTCTAATGATGATAACCCCTAATAGAAGCATGATAATTCCCAAAATACGTTGCCAGTTTATTTGCTTTACAGGCAGTCCTAACAAACCATGATGGTCAAGAATTAATGAAATGGTCATTTGGCCCGCAACCACTAACCCAAAGGTAAGTGCGGTTCCTAATTTTGGGGCTAAAATAATTACTGCGGCTACATAAAAAGCACCCAAGATACCAGCAAGCCAAACCACAGGAGAAGCATTTCTGGCTAGAATTATTGTTGAAAAATCAAATTTTATAATGATTAAATAAATAAACAATCCTATGGCTCCTAGAACAAAAGAAGCGAAAGCAGCGAATACAGGTTGTTGAACCGTTTTGCCTAATTGAATATTTAAAACTGCTTGAAAGGGTAAAACTGCTCCTGCAATAATAGCCAAGAGAATGGGAATTAATTGTGTTTTCATTTTAAATATTTTTTGTAAATAATAGCATCAATTGAGTAATTACCAGGACCTACGACAAGAAGAAAAAGAAATACTACGGAATACATAAATGGCACGTCTTTAATGAGCAAAGAATCATGTACATGTACTACAACTAAACCTATTAAAGTAACGCACAAAATGGGTAGGGTTGCTACCCTAGTACAGAAACCAACAATAATAAATATGGGAAACCCAAGATTGGCAAGTATTGCGATCAATTCATTACTATTTTCGGGAAGCCCTAAAGGATTTGGCACCACTTCAGGGCTATTCACTCCGATACCTATTTTTTTAAAACCATGAACAATCATTAATTCTAGCGCTATAAAAACCCTAAAGAATAGCAGGGCAACATGTGCAGGTTTCCCCTCTAAATTTGTTGTAACGCATATTTTAATTAACTTCTTCATAATTATATAAAATTACCGTATTGTCAGTTTTTGAATCATTTCAGAAGATAGTGCTTCACTATACATACTATAGGCATCTACCAATAAGCCTTTGATACCTGAATTGGTTTGAATCGCATATAGTATGGAAGAATCGTCTGGATTAGAATCACCTTCAAACCTATAAAAAGCATCCACGTTAAAATCTGTCACATTATATTTTTCTTGTATCAAAAGGCATTCTAAGTAGGAATTTTTAAGATTAAAATCATACGTATAGCCTTCTTCTTGCTTTTCTTTTATTGCTTCAGATAAAGTGTCGTACGTATCCATTATTTTTTATTTTGATATCCACCATAGTATTTTACAGGAGACCATTCTGGAATGATAACTGGTACTTCGGGATCTAATCCCTTAAAATCATTTTTCGCAAAAACCACTTTTCCGTTAACAACTGTAAGGTCTGAGGTTAGATTTTTAATGTTTTCCTCAGGAATTGTAAAATAATCATCAGCAAGAATTACAAAATCGGCATACATACCCTCTTTAATAAACCCTTTTAAGGTTTCTTCGTTAGAAAACCATGCACTGCCGTTTGTTAAAATTTCCAAGGCTTTATATCTTGAAATCTTATTGCTTTCATCATATAATTGCAAACCACCCCATGTTTTTCCGGAAACCGCCCAATACAAAGTCAGCATAGGATTATAACTAGATACCCGAGTACCATCAGTACCAAAGCCTATAGGAATCCCCATCGCTATTATTTTTGAAATAGGAGGGGTGTGTTTAGCAGCTTCCGCTCCATAACGTTCTACAAAGTATTCCCCTTGAAAAAGCATTCTATCCTGAATAGCAATACCGCCACCCATTTCTTTTATTCTTTTTAAATTGGCTTCATTTATTGTTTCTGCATGATCAATAGTCCATCTAACCTTATGTAAAAAGGGATGTATTTTATCTACTTTTTCAAACACATTTAAAAAACGCTCAATAGATTCATTGTAAGTAGCATGTATTCTAAAAGAGGTTTGATTTTTTGCAATTACGGTCACTATAGAATCAAGCTCTTCTTCCATATTTTCATGTAATTCTGGTCTGGGCTCTAAAAAATTTTCAAAATCTGCAGCTTCCCAAGTTAAGTTTTCACCAGCACCGTGGTAAGTATAGCCATTTGGTTTAAACATATCGTCGTTAGTTCCTGGAGTGAGCTGGCTTGTCCACGTTTTAAAAAAATCTAACTCGGTCCCTTTGTCAACAGCAAATAGATAGTAGGCTGTTCTTACATTTAATTTTCCTTCAGCAGCTAATTTTTTAGAAATACTATAATTATTAGGATAATACTGTCCACCACCACCTGCATCAATGGCACTAGTTACACCTAATCTATTTAATTCTCTATAATAGTGTTGTGTGGCATTTTCTTGTTCTTCAGGAGATAATTTTGGTAATTTTGTGAGTGTTTTATATAAGATTAAAGCACTAGGTTTTGCTACTAAAAGCCCTGTAGGTTGGCCATTTTTTAATTCTATTTCACCACCCGGATATTGGGTAGAAGCATTATAACCCAAGGTTTCAATGCCTTTTTGGTTAAGATATCCTAGGGAATACAAATACATAATGTACACAGGTTTGTCAGGAACGGCCTCATTTATTTCTTCAAGTGTGGGTAAACGTTTTTCTTCAAATTGATAAGCTCCCCAACCGCCAATTACTCGAATCCATTGGCCTTCGGGTGTTCTAGCAGCTTGCTCCTTTAACATTTGTAGTGCAACGTCAATAGAAGTAACACCATCCCAACGTAGTTCATTGTTGTAATTAATACCTTCTCTAATAAGATGGGTGTGCGAATCATTTAGACCAGGAATAATCGTTTTCCCTTTGGCATCTAGTATGTGAGTACTATCTCCTTTAAGTTTCAAAATTTCATCAGAAGTTCCAATTCTATAAAAGTTTCCGTCTTTTATAGCAAATGCTTCAGAGAATATCCCTTCTTTATCTGTAGTGACCTTGGCATTATATACGATTAAATCTACTTTAGTATCTACGGGTCGTTCTGTTTTGTTTTTGCAGGCTGTAATAAATACAAGAGCAAAGACAACTATTAAGTTATAGCTTGTTTTCATAGGTATATAGAGTTAAACAGCCTTGAGTTTTCAAGGCTGTTTAAACTAATATTAATGTTTCACCATTTTTTGAGCATATACAATTCCAAATCCGTAAGCACCACCATATTTCTTAACCAAATCTGTAACAGGACCATATGTTTCTCCACGTGACCAATCTCTTTGTAACTCTAATAAGTATTGAATAGAGGTCATTGGTTTAACCCCTGCCTGTACCATACGAGTAATTGCTTGCTCATGTGCTTCTTTAGAAACATCTCCACTAGCATCTGTAATTACATACACGTCATAACCTTCAGCAATAGCAGATAATGCAGGACCAACAATACATACACTGGTCCATAAGCCAGCTAAAACCAATTTTTTCTTCCCTTTTCCTGTAATGGCTTTGTGAGCATTTACATCTTCCCAAGTATTCATAGTAGTTCTATCAATATAATTTGAAGTAGCTTGAGGATAAAACACTTCAATTTCTGGAAATACAGGACCACTAAAAGAATCTTCAGCAACGGTTGTTACAACAGTTGGTACCTTAAATATTTTTGATGCTCCAGCTACAATTGCGGTGTTATTTCTCAATTCAGTAATAGAAATACTAGAAGTAGCAAAGGCCATTTGACCTTCATGATCTATTAAAACCAAGGCATGGTTTGTTGGACTTAGTAATTCAGGACTAGGTTGCTGTCCAAAAGCATTTACTGTTAATGCAACAATAGTTAAGAATGTTAATTTAAATGTTCTCATAATTTTTAGTTTTAGGTATTATTATTATTATTTAATTGTGGGTTATGCTTTAATAAATTGTAATTCAATGTTTAATTTAATTTCTTCACCAACCAGAACTCCTCCAGCTTCAAGAGCAGAATTCCAGTTTAATCCCCAGTCTTTTCTATTGATCTTTCCTGTAAGTCCAAAGCCAGCTTTTTTATTTCCCCAAGGATCGTTTGCAGTTCCATGAAATTCAGCATCTAAGCGTACAGGCTTTGTGATTCCTCTGAGTGTTAAATCTCCTTTTAGGGTATAATTACTTTCAGAAATTTTTGAGTATGAAGTAGATTTGAACCTAATTTCTGGGTAATTTTCAACATCAAAGAAGTCAGCACTTAATAAATGTTTGTCTCTGTCTACATTACCAGTGGTTATAGAATTTGTTTCTGCAGTAAATTCAAAGTTTGTATTTGTAAAAAAACCATCTTCTGTTTCTGCGGTTGCCTCAAATTTTTCAAATTTTCCAGATACATTGGTAAACATCATATGTTTTACTTTAAATCCGATTTCTGAATGAGTTGGGTCAATTGACCATTTTGTAGTTGTCATAATTTTAATTTTTAAAGTTTTATTATTTGAATGATTTTCATTTTAGCATCGCTATCGAATGCCTTAATATTACATTACAAAATTGCAGCTTATCCAAATCGTGTGCATTGAACTAGGACAAGAAAGAAATATTTCATAGCATTTAAAGTGTATTATTTTGTTCTATCCAGTTAAGACAATAGGCTGCTATTTCTTGCCATTTTTGTTGGCCTAATACGAAATGATTAATTTCTTCAAACTCTTTATAATTGGTTATAGATGTATTTTTGCGGTATTTTTTATAATTTAAATAATTCAAGGATGCGGGTATCATATGATCTTTTTCTCCGGCAATGAAAAGTAATGGTGCTAACTTTTTTTTGTACGCTATCTTAGCGGTTACAGTTAATAAATCTCTAAGCACTCTTCTTGATTCTGGAATAATATACTTTTCATAACTATCCTTTTGTTCCTTCAGCGTCATTCCGTTGGTATAGGCATATTGCCAATCTTTAAATGACATTAAGTGTGTTGTGTTTTTATATTTAAAAAAACCTAAAGGGTTCCATAGTGATTTATATAAAGAAAAATGAAGTGTATATATGCCTTTTGGAGGAATAGAATGAATAGCCACACCTAAAGAAGCTAGATTCTCTTGCAGCAAATATTGTACGATAAGCCCACCTAATGAATGACCAATAACGATGGGCTTTTCTTGTTCTTTTTCAATTATCGCTACGAAATACTGAAACAGTTCCTCTAAGGATAATTGTCCTAATACCAAATCTGGATGTCGCTTTAAAAGCACTTGATTACTTTCATCTTTGTGGGGCCAAATAGGAATCTGAATCGTATAGCCATGTTTATGAAAAAATAGTTTCCAATTATCCCAGCACGAGGTATTTACAAATGCACCAGTGATGAAAAAAACCTTGCCTTTTGAACGCATAAATCAACCAATATTTTAGAGATAAAAACTCATTTTTATAGGTCAAAATAAATGCCAAATAGCTAATTATCTGGTAATTAATACTTTGTATTTTGTTTAAATTTGGTGTGTGGTTTTATTTCGCTAATCGAAGTAATGAATGGCGGTATATGAATAATTTCTTTTGAAATTTTAAAAACTTTTGGGGCTTATTTGCACTAAGATTTTGAAAGTCTTGTCCTAACTTTGCTTAAAAATTCTGCGGAGATGCCTAAATAGGAAGCAATATAATGTTGTGCGACTCTTTGGGGAATAGAAGGGTAGTGCTCTAAAAAATCTAAATACTTTTCTGGCGCCGTTTTAGCAATGGTATTAACCAAACGGTCTTGGGTAACGGAAAGGTTACGTTGTACAAGTATGCGAAAAACACGTTCAAATTTTGGTATTTTAGAAAGTAATTCTTCTTTTTTGCTAGGATTTAGTATCAAGAGTTTACAATCCTCCAGTGCCTCAATAAAAAAGTGGCTAGGTTTGTGTTCTGAAAAACTGGCGATATCGCTTATCCAACTGTCTTCAATAGCAAATTGGACAATAACTTCCATGCCATTTTCATTAATATAATATTTTCTTAGGCAGCCTTTGAGAACAAAGCCTTCAAAATCGCAAAAATCACCTTCTTTTAGTAAAAATTCTTTTTTAGAAACGGATTTTTCCTCTAGAAGAGCATGGAAGATTTTTAATTCTTCGGAAGTGAATGAAACATGTTTTGATATATTATGGTCTATTTCTGAATACATGTGTTAAAGTTAAAATTTATTATAAATAAAAAGTCTTAGCCGTACATAATAATTACGGCTAAGACTACTACTTTTTTATTTTTATTAAGCAGAAATGAAAGCTAAGAGGTCTTTATTAATCGTAGCAGCTTCAGTGGTAGGCATACCATGTGGAAATCCGGGATAAGTGATTAGAGAACCATTTTTTAAAAGACCAATAGCCAATTTAGCTGTCAAGTCTATCGGAACTATTTGATCATCTTCCCCATGCATTACAAGTACGGGGATTTCAACGCTTTTTAAATCTTCGGTAAAGTCTGTTTCCGAAAATGCTGCGATACAATCATAGTGTGCTTTTATTCCTCCCATCATACCTTGGCGCCACCAATTGTCTCTAACCCCCTGAGATACTTTTGCTCCTTCTCGGTTAAAACCAAAAAAAGGAAGAGTAAAGTCTTGAAAATATTGATTTCTATTGGTTGCAGTGTTGAACCTAATTTCATCAAAAACTTCCATAGGAACATTGTTTGGATAGTCTTTCGTCTTTACCATAATAGGCGTTACGGCACTTATAAGTACCGCTTTGGCAATTCTTCCTTTTCCATATTTAGCGGCATATCTAATTACTTCACCACCCCCTGTAGAATGACCAATATGGACAGCATTTTTTAAATTTAAAGCAGTAACCAATTCATCCACATCCGAGGCATACGTATCCATATTATTGCCAAAAGCAGTTTGACTAGATCTACCATGTCCTCTTCGGTCATGGGCAATAACTCTATATCCTTTATTGACGAAAAATAGCATTTGTGCATCCCAGTCATCGCTAGATAAGGGCCAGCCATGATGAAAAACAAGGGGTTGCCCTGTTCCCCAATCTTTATAGTAGATTTCTGTTCCGTCTTTTAATTTAAGTGTTCCCATTTTTATCGTTTTAATATTAATAAACTTAATTTTTAAGATGTTTTTTTAATTCCGTCGCAGCTTGTGATATCATTGTTTTAGTGCTAGGTAAATCTGCTAAAGCATTTAATAAACCAAAATCGTGAATCATACCATTATACCTTATAGTAGATACCTTTACTCCGGCTTCATTTAGCTTACGGCCAAAGGCTTCTCCTTCATCTCTCAAAATATCATTTTCTGCTACTTGAATTAGGGTTGGAGGAAAATCTTTTAATTGCGCTATAGAAGCATTTAATGGAGATGCATATACTTCTTGTCTTTGTTTTAAATCAGTCGTATATTGGTCATACATCCATTTCATAACCGAGGTGGTTAAAAATCTATCTTTACCATATAACCTGTAAGATTCTGTATCAAAATTTGCAGCTACTATGGGCCAAAACATGACTAAAGCCTTTATTTTAGGGCCCTTATTTTCAAGGGCTTTTAATGCCGTTACTGCAGTCATATTACCGCCAACACTATTGCCTACAACGGCCAGGTTATTTCCATCAACATTAATTTCATTTCCATGAGCAGCTACCCATTTTGTGGCAGCGTAAATTTCATTTATTGCTGTAGGATATTTGGCTTCTGGGGAAGGGGTATAATTAACAAAAACCGCTTCAAAACCTGTTTCAACCACCAAATCTCGTACAAATCTTTGGTGTGTTGGGTAATCGCCTAGTATCCATCCGCCGCCATGAATGAAAATGAATACGGGAAGTTTTTCTTTAACCCCTTTAGGGCGTACTAGATTTAATTTAAGGGTATAGCCATCTTGTGAAATTGTTTTTATAGATTCTTCAATACCAGAAAGATCAACCTTTACTCCAGCTTGTGCGCCTAATAATACTTGCCTGGCATCTTCTTTAGAACGTAACTCAAGAGGTGTGCCACCAGGAGCATTCAATACTTCTAAAAATTCTTTGACACCCGTAGCTAAATGTGTGTCGGTTTTATAATCTGTTACTTGAGCATGCAATTGAATGCTCTGGGCACTTATAATACCCGTGAGGACTATAGTTTTTAAAATTGATTTCATAATGTTCCTTTTTTTTGATTACGATTAAAATATTTTTTTTTCAAAAGTGGTTTATATGGTGCTGCTATGCATTGAACTAAGACAAGAAAGTTTTAGTTTAGAACTTTCGGATTGTAAATCAAATGGCGTGCCTTTTGGTTAATTAATTGTAATACAATAGATTGTATTTTTTTGATTCATTTTAATTAGCGAAATTTCAATAATTAGCGACGAATTTTGTTGCATATCAATTATGTGATTTTGAGAAGAGACTGTACTAATTTGTTTTTGAGCTATTTAGATAATGGCAGTGTTTTTGAAGGTATGCTAAGAGTATTTTTTAATTAACTTTACAGAGGGCATATACTTCATTTTACTTTTATGGGAAAAAACTACAGATTCCTATTACCGCTGTTACTTTTTTTGATTCTTGCATGTCAAAAAAAAACGCAAAGACAAGAAGAAGCTCTAGATTTTCAACATCCTAGGGTAAAGGCAGATATTGATAGTATTGAAGATTTATTAGCTAGTGGACGTAACTATTTATATAAACCTTTCAGCTATAAAGTAGATTTAGATAGTGCTAATTATTACTTTGAAAAAGCGTTAAAGCTGAGTAATAAAATAGGCAATGACAAATATATTCATGAAACTTATTTTTTTTATGGAGAAATTGGTTTTGAGGAAAAAGATTTTCAAAAAGCCGAGTTATATTATCATAAAGCCATAGCATATTATCATAGGACCAAACAACTTAAGAAAGAAGCAGAAACTTTGAGTGAATTAGGGATTAGGATACATAGTATATTAAATTTAAAAAACCCCCTAAAAGAACGGAACGTCGATTATTTTACTAGAGCATTGAAACTTTACAAAATTCTAGGATTAAAGGAAAAGGAAATTACTACAATTAAAAATATTGCAGATGTACATTTAAATGAGGGGAAATTAGATGAAGCAGAAAATGAATTAATTCATGTTGTAGATGAATATGAAAAAATTGGGTTTATAGGAGTGCATCATACGTATAATTTATTAACTGTAATCAATAGATTACAGGGCGATTTTAACAAGGCTCTATTCTATGCATTAAAAGGTGTTGATGGGATGATTGAAACTAATGACATTAGGTTTGAATCCTATTTTTATAGCATTGTAGCAGATAATTATAGAGAATTAGGAGTGCATGAAAAAAGTATTTTGTGGTATCGTAAGGCGTTAAAAAATTATGATACTAATACCTATTTAGGAACTAATGATTTGTATAGGTATCTTAATTATTTGTGCTCTGAGCTTATAACAGTTCATAAAAATGAAGAAGCTAGGCTTTTAATACATGAGGTCTATAAAAATAGACCTCCAAAAACATTTTATGATAGGGCTATTTATGCCAGTGTAAATGCAAAGTATTTCTGCGCCATAAACGATTATGAAAATGCGGAGATTGAGTATTTGACCATGATGGATTTTTTTAAAAAAATCAAAGACGATGTGTACTTGGTGCTTGTCTCAGAAGCTAATCTAGAAGTAGGAGCATTTTATTTAGATAGACGCCAATATGAAAAAGCCAAAACATACCTACTAGAATCTTTAAATGTTCCTAGCGGAATAGCCGCGAAATCTAAAATTAAAGAGGCAAATTTATTATTATTCAAAATAGATTCTGCACAGGGCAGTTTTTTAGAGGCAATTAAGCGTTATCAAAATTATAAACAACTAAATGATCTCATTTTTAATGAAACAAAAAGTAGGCAAATTGAAGAAATACAAATTCAATATGAAACGGAAAAAAAAGAAAATGAAATTAAGCAACTGACTAATGATGGTTTGTTACAATCTAGTAAGTTGAGGAAAACAACGATAACTAAAAACTATATTTTTGGAGGTCTTATATTGTTTGTAATAGTCAGCATTTTATTATATAAAAGTTATAGTCATAAACAAAAAAGCAACCGAAAATTAACGAGTCAAAAGGGAGAAATTGCCCAACAAAATGCATCTTTACAAAAGCTTTTAAATGAAAAAGAATGGTTGCTTAAAGAAGTACATCACCGTGTAAAAAATAATCTTCAAATAGTAATGAGCTTGCTGAACACGCAATCTGATTATATTAATAGTGAAGAAGCTTTAATTGCCATACGGAATAGTCAAAATAGGTTATATGCCATATCTTTAATTCATCAAAAATTGTACAAGAATGAAAATATAACTCAAATTTTAATGAGTTCATATATTGAAGATCTTATAGCATATTTGGTAGATAGTTTTGACCTTTTGGATTCCGTAGAATTTATATTTAATATGGATGATACTTTATTGGATGAACAACAATCTGTGCCTGTAGGGTTAATTTTGAATGAAGCGATAACTAACGCCATTAAATACGCCTTTCCTCATAAAGGAGAAGGAATTATAGAAATTGGATTGAAAACAATAGAGAATACTTGTTTTATTTTAATTAAAGATTCTGGTATTGGTTTGCCCAAAGATTTTGATTTTAGAAATACTACTTCCTTAGGTATGTCTTTAATTAAAGGATTATCAGAACAATTGGGAGGTACTTGCATTATTAAAAATTGTGATGGTGTAGCTATTGAGATTAATTTTGACACAGAAATTAAAAACTTTTAAATTTGAGAAACAATACAGAAAAGTTAGGATTATGAACTTGGAAATATTAATTGTAGAGGATGAATTTATAGTTGCCAATGATCTTTCTAAAACTTTACAGAAAAAAGGGTATTTGGTTACAGGAACCGTGCCTTCTGTAGAGATGGCTATGATATCTATTGAAAAAAAAAGACCTAACATTGTATTACTTGATATTAGATTAAGAGGGAAGTTATCTGGAA
Source organism: Cellulophaga baltica (assembly GCF_900102165.1). Classification (GTDB taxonomy): domain Bacteria; phylum Bacteroidota; class Bacteroidia; order Flavobacteriales; family Flavobacteriaceae; genus Cellulophaga; species Cellulophaga baltica. Next base: position 5,233 of record NZ_FNBD01000011.1, on the reverse strand, counting down.
TTGACCTAGCTAAAAAACTTCAGAAAATAGGAATTCCGTTTATATATCTTTCTGCAAATTCTAATAAAACAATACTTGATGAAGCTAAAAAGACAAAGCCATATGGTTTTTTAGTAAAGCCTTTTAGGGCTAAAGATGTGCTTGTAGCTTTAGAAATAGCAGCCTACCACCATAAGCATAGTTTTGATTATCAACATCAGTTACAATCTAAAATTGAGAAAGAACTTTCTCTAATTACATTGAACGGTACCCGATGGGAGGACGTTTTTCTTGATGTTGCCAAAGCATTTCAAGTGACCATCCCAATTGATTATTTGCAAATAGCTCTAAGATCCTTAAATACCAAAAAAAATAAAATACTAGGTTTTTATAGAACTGGTCATAAGGAATTTCAGATTATAGGAATCAACGAATTAGAAAATATTTCTAATCTATCAAAAAATGATTTAGAGAAAGTCTTTAGAGATCATGAGAGTTCACACACAACTGCTATTTATGAGAATGAATTGTTAGAAGATTTAGTAGTTAAAAATAGCTTAGTAAAATTGATAGTTGATTCTTTTCATGTTCAATCTTTGTTGGAAATTCCTATAGTTGGAGACACTGATCATCTCTTCACACTCTCTTTCTATAATAAGAAAGAAAAACTTTTCGGAAGCGAATTGTTATGGGTGTTGACTAATTTATCGAATAGATTAAGAACTATAGTCTTGCATTTAACGGAGTCTAAACTTATAGAAGAGAATTTCCAGGAAGTTATACCAGAGAAGCGTAAGCCTATCTTAAAGAAAAAACAATCAGAAGAATTTAACGAAATTATAGGTAAAAGTTCAGCGCTATTAAACGTTTTTGAAGCTATTAAAAATGTTGCGCCAATGAGAACATCTGTATTGGTGATGGGTGAAAGTGGTACAGGAAAAGAATTAATAGCCAAAAGCATCCATAAACATTCAGGTCGAGATCATCATCCGCTTGTAACGGTCAACTGTGCAGCTATTCCTAGTGATTTAATAGAATCTATTCTCTTCGGTCATGAAAAAGGCTCATTCACAGGGGCTGCGGAAAAAAGAATTGGAAAGTTTGAACAAGCAAATGGCGGAACTCTTTTTTTAGATGAAATTGGAGAAATGTCACTGGCATCGCAAGTTAAACTTTTACGAGTACTTCAAGAGAAAGAAATTGAAAAAATAGGAAGTAATGTAACAATTCCTTTAGACGTCCGGATAATAGCCGCTACAAATAGAAATTTAGAGGAAGAGGTAGAGGCGGGCCGTTTTAGGTTAGATTTATATTATAGATTACATGTTTTTCCTATTAATATTCCATCTTTAAAAGAGCGCCCAGAAGACATCCCACTATTGGTAGATTTTTTTATTTCTAAGTTTACCTCAAAACAAATGAGATTCTCCTCTCGAGTTTTGAAGAAAATGATGAATTACCAATGGCCAGGAAATATTCGTGAATTAGAAAACTACATTGAACGCAGTATACTAATGTCTCCGCATGAAATTATCGATGATCTATATGCGCCTTTAACTAAAAAAACAGCTAATTTCAATGTAATTGAGGGTGCGCAAATACTTTCTTTAGAAGAAATGGAAAGAGAATTTATTTTAAAAACATTGAAAAGCAGCCATGGAAAAATTTCAGGTAAAGGGGGAGCAGCAGAACTATTAAATTTACCCACATCCACTTTAAATTCAAAAATCAAGAAATTGGGAATACGCAAAAAAGAAATTTTTTCAGAAGAATAGTTGCCGCTGTTGTAGTGTATATTATGAAGCTGTATTAAATAAAATGATTAGCACTACAATAAGCTACCGAGCTGTATGCTATAGATAGAGGGTAGGAGCATGGTAAAGCCCAAGCCTTTGATAAATTACTACACTTAGGCCCTTCGTTAAGATTGGTCTAAAGCTTTGAAGAGTTTTTTTAGGGGTATTTTTCTCACCTTAGGATCGCCATACGCTGTGAATAGTAGCTTTTTATTTCTAATTTCAAAAGTGTCCATACCTCTTTTATTGGTCATAGTTTCGTGGCAAGGTTCAAATTTTAAACGCGCCACATGCTGTGTCTCGATATTTACAATTAAAATATTATAAATAGGATCTGGGGGTAAATTTTGATGAATGATGAGGTAGTTATCTATTAATTGAATTTGTTCAATAGCTTCCCATCTAAGTTTGCCCGGTGCCCCCATAACACCATTATCAGAGATAAACAACCATTTATAGCTAGTTCCTTTTTTTACGTAAACGGAATGGGGTGTGTTGTAAATTTCATAGGTATTATTTTTTAGGATAGGTGTGTTATGTGCTAATTTCTCTTTAGATAGCATAGATGGGTAATAGACCAAAAAGGCAGTATTGAATTTCTCATCATAAGAAGGCCCGAATATTGGCGCTATTTTTTGCAAACTATCACCAGTAATCGTGATGTAATACGGTTCTGGTACGGTAAGTGGGTTGGGTATCCAAAGAGTCTTAGGAGTGGCTATGCGGTCAAAAAAAGGATGTTCTTTGGGTTGTTGTAAGGATAAGGAACCACTCCATATCCATTTTAGGGAACTATCTAAGCTATCTCTTTCTTTAGGCAGTAAGGTGTCTTTTACTACTTTTAAAAAAGCAGCATTTGCTTTTGAGTTTAGAGCAGTGGGTACTCTTACGAATCTCGTAAAGCTAGAGTAACAGCCTTGATCTGTTAAGAAGAATTTTTCTTTGGTTTTACCATTAATGATGGTAAGGTCGCTACCACCACAATAACTTCCATATTCATTAAAGTGGATAAGAGTATCTAATACGGTATCCTTATTAAAATCTATAACCGTGGTATGTGTTTTGTGTTGCTGGGCTATTAATGCGTGTAGGGCACCAACTAGAACTAAAATGAATAAGATGGTCTTTTTCATGTATTAAAGTGATCAAAAATTTGCTTGTTTTAAGAAGAGGTATGTTAACGGGTTATAAGCTTTTAAAGCTAAGGTTTTTTTCATAATACGTTCTAAGTAGTCTTTGTGGATATTTTTTGGTGCATATTAAAAACATAATAAGAAATTGGTGTTATTAGTATAAGGCTAGTTGTGTACGGGTTTAGTTTTCATATGTTTGTCTAAAAAAAAATACTTCAAATGAAAAGGAATATTTTATTATACTTTAGTGTATTTTTAGTTACTATTTCTTGTAAGAAAGAAAATAAAACTACTCAAAATAATAATCCTATTCTTGTAAATGATACAATTACAAAAAGGACTAATAAAAATACGCTAGTAAAAAAATATGAGGGAGATTACCTTTATAAGGCTATAATTAATAGTAAAACGGGTACTGTTTTAAAAGATACTATTAAGGAGACTAAATTAGGAGCAATACCATTTGGAGCAGAAGTCTTAGTTACTAAGTTTCGTGATTTTGAAACTATGAATGTAATGAATAGGGTTAATGTTTATGGTCAATGGGTAGAAGTAGTCTATCAAGATAAAAACGATTATGTTAAAGGACGAATTTTTGATGGCTATTTAGATTATAAATATTACACAAAAGAGTCTAACATATATACAGACACTGTAGTTGTTAAAAATGAACAAGAATTTTTTAAAGCTCTTAGGTCTAACAGAACTATTATTGTAGATGCCAAAGAGATAAACTTAGATAAAGGAAAAGAAATTATAGAGAGTATAGAGGATGAAGAAGGTTCTCATCTAATTTATTATGCCGATGATTTTGCAGAAACATTGGTGTTCTCTAATTTTTTAGATTTAGAAATTAAGGGTAAAAATCTTGTAGATTTTTTCACAGAAAAACAAGAAGCAAATGTTATTGAATTTAAAAACTCTAGTAATATTTACATAGACAATATTAATTTTTACCATAAAAATGTCTCCAGTTGCGGCGGAGATGTTTTGAGTTTTTCTAATTGTGATAATTTTTATTTTCAAAACTCAAGTTTTGATGGTTCAGGGTTAACTGCGATTCATGCAAGTGAATCTGAAAGTTTAAATTTTTTCAATTGTGATTTTTATAATAATCATAGTTATATAATTCGTAGCCATGATACAAAATATATTAACCTTAAAAGGTGCGATATTTATGGCAATGAGTTATCTGAAGCAATGTTTGATGCTTCTGGTTTTGATTATGAAACATATGTAGATTGTATAAACCAAATTAATATTTCAGAATGTTATATTACAGATAATGAAACCTCTTCTTTAATTGAAAGTGACGGTAAACAAGATAATATTTTCAATATTGATAACTCATTAATTACAAATAATAATTTTGAAGACGATATTATTAATTTAATTTCTAATTCTAAAGTAAAAATAAAGAGTACAGATTTTATAAATAATAGGTCCATTTCAAATAAGTATATAATTGATAAAGATGAAGACAGTGACTATAAAGAAACTGAAATATCGTTAGAAGAAGTATCATTTAAGGATAATATCGATTTTTATGACTTTAACAAAGGCAATACTGCATTTACAAAAAAGGAAAACGTAATAGTAGACAATAGGTACAATAAAGAAACTGATACTTTATTAACGCATTTTAATAGAACTTCTATAGCAGGTTTAAATTATATTGAGCGTTCGGATAAAGATATTAAGTACAATAAAAAAACAAATGAATTTTCTGTTAATGGGCATCTTCTAAAAGGTCTGCATAAGTTAAACTTTTCTGATAGGAATGATTTCTACATTTTTTTAGACGAGAAATCTTCGTCTGTAGAAAATTATAGTGGTTACGGAGAAATTATTGATGGAAAGTTAGAAGGAGAGTGGAAAATTGAGTGTGCTGCTTATCAGGATATTGTTGAATATAAAAATGGGATAATTCAAAAAATGCGACGAGAAGTCATCGTTAATTATAAGCCAAAGGAAATAACAGTAGTTAAAAAAGGAATATATATTTGTAGGCTTCCCTAAAAATAGGACAGTTTATAATTCGAATTTACTAACTTTAAATTCAAACTGTCACAATGAAAAACAGCAAATTTAGCGAGAGCCAGATTATTAAAGCTCTTAAGGAAAATGAACAAGGAAGATCCGTAGGTGATTTATCTAGAGAATTAGGAATTGACAAAAGCACTTTCTACTATTGGCGCAAGAAGTACGGCGGTATGGAACAACAGCAGCTTAAACGTTTAAAAGAACTTGAAGAAGAGAACAATAAACTTAAACAGATGTATGCTGATGTGAGTCTTGATAATAAGATGCTTAAAGACGTATTGT
>NZ_FNBD01000041.1 GCF_900102165.1 Cellulophaga baltica | reverse complement strand
AATACCGTTAACTTGCTTTTTGCCAAAGCTTCCAATGTTTTTATTTTTTTTCTTTTTCATAGTATTGGTCTTTAATTCATTGGTTTCATCATAGCATGTACGGCGTCCAGAAGTTCCATTTCTTCATAGGGCATAAGTTGGGTAATCAGTTTTAATACTTCACTCGTACAAAGTTCTGGTGCCCCAATATACTTATCAGAGGTATATTCTGCTTGCAAAGACATAATGCAGGTCTTTAGTAAATACAAAATAAGGTCCATCGCTTCTTTATAACTTTCTAAAGGCACCAATAGCATATCCTTTTCTCTATTCTGGGGATTGGATTCAAACAAAGTGAGCTTGTGCTTGCTAAGTGCTTTAATTTCTTCTAGTAGTCCTTCTGATGATAATTTCTTTTCGTTCTTCATGAGTGTATCTTTTTGAGTTATTATATATTTTGTTCAATTTTTTTTCTTTTCATTAGCAATGAGTTTTCCAATACTTTCTGTAAGTCTTAAGGGCTTATCTCTCGGAGTGGCAGCAATTCTATGGCAAGTTCCAAAACCTCTCTGATATCTTCATGAAAACCATTTACCCGCATCGGTGGTTGGACATCGCTCTGCAAACAAGTAACACATAAGAGCATCATTGATCTTGCCCTGCATAACATTTCAAAGCTGTTATGAAATTCAAGGCTACGTACGTTATATTCCTTTTCTTTTTCAATCTTAGATGCGTCAATAGATTTTTCTGAATAAAAATTTAGTTCTTCCTTTAGGCTAATTGACTTAAAAATCTCCTTCTCTTTATGGAATAGCTCTTTGATCTCCTTGATGAATACCCCTAGCTTTTGCGATAGTTGGTCCAATTCCTTTTCTGTGATTTTATAGTCTTGTGCATATCTTGCAGAGCAATAGGCGTCTTCGAGTACATCTAATAATCTGATTTCTATAGCTGATTCTACCAAGAACATACTTTCTTGTTCCTTCAACGTTTTTAACACATAACTTTGATGGTTCTTAATACTGTGGCATATCTTTACGGTACCACAAAGGAATTGTTCTAAAATGCGATAGCCTTGCTCAAAGGTTTGATGCATCATAAAGGCGCTTTGTGCAAAGTTCTTTTCTGTTTTAAAATAGTGAATACCCTTTTTAAAAGAATTCATCCGAGACAGCTCTCTTTTGAAGTTCTGATTTATGGTTTCAATGCGTTGAGATATTTTTATAGGATAACCCCAAATTAAGTGGTCAACATTTGTTTTGTAAACCAAGTCCTTATCGTGGCAATTATTCAGAAAGTAAAGATTCGCCTGCTGTAATTCTTGTTGTACATGACTAAAGGAAAATATGCGGTAAACAAAGTCGTCATACTTGGAGAAAACTTCCTGTATTACGGGTCTTATGGCTTCTATAGTATGCTGGCGAGAAAGTTTTAGAATAATATTCAAGCGCCATGCAAAAGAATGATCAGCGTCTCCCTTATTTAAATACATCCGTTCTACGGCTATTACCTTTATTAATTGGATAATGATTTGTTGTAGCTGTTTTGGACTTTCTGGTCGTAAATTGTTTAAGTTAGTGGTTTCCATATTATTTTGTTTTTATATAAAGTAATAGTGACTTCAAGAAGTATCCAACCACAGGGATTTGTATTTTACCTTACCCTATTTGTTTTTTACAAGTAGGAAACTTTTTGAAAAAAATAGTATATTTGAAGTATGGAAACAGCAACAAAACCAAACCACATTGGCAGAAAAATAAGCCGTATCAGAGAACTAAGGGGGATGAAACAAGAAACCTTAGCGGAAGAACTAGGCATCAGCCAACAGGCTGTTTCTAAAATTGAACAATCTGAAAAGATTGAAGAGGAGAAATTAGAACAAATTGCTAATGTGCTGGGAGTTCCCCCTGAAGCTATAAAAAATTATAGCGATGAAGCTGTTTTTAATATAATGGGGAACACTTATCATGATAATGCATCTTCTTTGAACTATGCTTGTACATTCAATCCAATTGATAAACTAGTTGAAGTTTATGAAGAAAATAAAAAACTCTACGAACGTCTTTTAAAATCTGAACAAGAAAAGATTGCTTATTTGGAAAAACTGATGAAATGAAACTAAAAGTGCAATAAACGACCAACTACTACTAAAAAAGGGGATCATTTAATATGATTCCCTTTTCTTTTGATTTATTGTGCTAATTTAATTTCTTCTTTCTTCTTAAATCGTAATAACAGATTACTTATGTCCTCACTGATTTTGGTCTCTACTACTCTAGCATAGATTTGTGTTGTAGATAGTTTGGTGTGCCCCAAAAGCTTAGAGACGGTCTCTATAGGTACTCCATTTGATAACATGATTGTAGTGGCAAAGGTGTGTCTAGCCACATGAAAAGTAATGTTTTTTTGAATTCCACAATCTTTTGCTATTTCCTTTAAATAGGAATTGGTCTTTTGATTGGAGCTTAACGGTAATAATCCTTGAAAATTTTTATTCGCTTTATATTTTTCTAAAATATCCCATGCCTTCGGCAGAATCGGTATTTTAACGAGTTCATTTGTTTTCTCTCTTTTGGTGAAAATCCAATTTTGATGATCTATGCCTTTTGTAATTTTGTGTACGGTAAGTTCTTTCACATCAACATAAGATAAACCCGTATAGCAAGAGAATAGAAAACAATCTTTAACCTGTTCCAGTCGATTTTGTTTAAAAACTGTATGCTCAATGAGTTCTAATTCTCTTTCTGTCAAGTAGAGTCTATCGAATTTATCAAACTTTAATTGAAACTGTTGAAATGGATTTTTAGGAATCCATTCTAATTTTACTGCAAGATTGATCATTTTCTTAAAGCGTTCCAAGTGTTTCATAACTCCATTATTAGCCATCATCAACTGTTTTTTACGATTCCTATAGTTTCTTAAGTAGTGCTCAAAATCACAGATAAAGCGATAGTTCAATTGTTTTAAATAAATATCACTTACTTTTTGTTCTTGAGCTAAGAATTTGTTTAAGTACGTTTCTGTGGTAGAATAGTTTTTTAACGTACCCTGCTTCAAAATGGCAATCATATGCTCATTATGATAACTCATAAGTTCCTTTAATGTTTTATGATGATCATCTTCTCCTAAGTAACGTAACTTAATTGCATGCGCTGTGATGATTTTAGATTCTTCTAAGAGTTG
>NZ_FNBD01000013.1 GCF_900102165.1 Cellulophaga baltica | reverse complement strand
CCATATCAGAATCGTTTCCGCTTGGTGCTATATAACCATCCGTTGTTTGCGCTTCTACGTTATCTGGAATACCGTCATTATCAGCATCGATATCTCTAAAATCAGGATTTGTATCTGTATCTGTGTTTTTTGGTGTTAAGCCTTCTCCTGACCCAGGAGTATTTTCATAATGATCATCCAATCCGTTGCCATCACTATCAATACCACATACTGGCGTATAACTTGATGGTGTTTGAGCTTCTACATTGTCAAGAATACCATCGTTATCAGAATCTATATCTCTATAGTCTGGAACTTTATCGCCGTCTGTATCTACTGGAGTTAAACCTGAACCTGAATAATTTTCATAATGATCATCTAAACCATTCCCATTTGCATCTAAAAGACATGGTTTGATATAATTTGAAGAATTCTGCGCTTCTACATTATCTAAGATGCCATCATTATCAGAATCAATATCTAAATAATCTGGTACACCGTCACCATCTGTATCAATTGGAGTTAAACCTTGTTTAGGACAATGCTCATAAGCATCATCTAAACCGTTCATGTCTTTATCTACTCCTATTGCAGGAATAAAACCAGTAGTAGTTTGTGCTTCTACGTTATCTAAAATTCCGTCGTTATCAGAATCAACATCTAAATAATCTGGGACACCGTCACCATCAGTATCTCTAGAGCCGTAAGGGCTATAACCCTCTACCGTATCAAGGATACCATCATTATCATCATCAATGTCTTTTGAATCAGGAATCTTATCTCCATCAGAATCCACAAAATAAACTGCGAAATCTAAGCCTCTACTATAACCACTAAATGAAGTTAAAGCAGTAAACGCTAAAAGTATAAGAAAAAATTTATAGGAAAATTTCTGTACTGTCCTAAAAATATTCGTTAAAGTAAAAATATCCATATGAGTTAGTTTATAGTTGAACTAATCACCATGGCATTTAGGTTAGCAAATTTTAGTAAGAAGATGGGGTCTTCTGGTCTTTAGAATTATGACGCAAGATATAGCTTATAAATATAATTGATAAACCACAACTTCCGCTAAGTCCTTTAAATCTTTAAAAGGCAAATATACTCGATGTAATGCATAAACCTAAATAAATTGAACTGATTTAGATACGGATTAACGATAAATATAGACGTCGGGTAATTTCTTACAATTGTAGGAATTATACCGTTTATCGATGATTTTAACAATTTTAAATACTGATAATCAGTATTTTACAAAAATAAATAATCTTAAAAAAAAGCAAAAGTTTTTTAATTATTTATAAAAAGAACCGTCAATGAATTTTATCCTATTTTTGCAAAAACATTGAATATGAGTTTTGAAAAGGAAATTCAAAGAAGAAGAACATTTGGTATCATTTCGCATCCAGATGCAGGAAAAACCACATTAACAGAGAAATTACTTTTATTTGGTGGAGCCATTCAAGAAGCTGGCGCTGTAAAAAACAATAAAATAAAGAAAGGAGCTACGAGTGATTTCATGGAAATTGAAAGACAACGTGGTATATCTGTTGCTACTTCTGTTTTAGCCTTTATATATAAGGACAAAAAAATAAATATTCTGGATACTCCTGGGCACAAAGATTTTGCAGAAGACACATTTAGAACCCTAACCGCTGTAGATAGCGTTATTGTTGTTATCGATGTTGCAAAAGGTGTGGAGGAGCAAACAGAAAAACTTGTAGAAGTATGTAGAATGCGTAACATTCCCATGATTGTGTTCATTAACAAAATGGACCGAGAAGGTAAAGATGCGTTTGATTTATTGGATGAAGTAGAGCAAAAATTAGGTTTAAAGGTTACTCCTCTAAGCTTCCCTATTGGTATGGGATATGATTTCAAAGGAATCTATAATATATACGAAAAGAACATCAATTTATTTAGTGGTGATAGTAAGAAAAATATTGAAGATGTTATTGCTTTTGACAATATAGATAATCCAGAGTTAGAGAATACTATTGGAACAAAAGCAGCAACAGATTTAAGAGAGAATTTAGAATTAGTTCATGGTGTTTATCCTGAATTTGACCGCGAGGCTTATCTAGAAGGGAATTTACAACCTGTATTTTTCGGATCTGCTTTGAATAATTTTGGCGTTAGAGAGCTTTTAGATTGCTTTGTAGACATTGCTCCTACTCCAAGACCGAAAATGGCAGAAGAACGCTTAGTAAAAGCCAATGAAAAAGGATTTACTGGTTTTGTCTTTAAAATTCACGCCAACATGGACCCTAAGCACAGAGACCGATTGGCTTTTATTAAAATTGTCTCAGGTACGTTTGAACGAAACACCCCTTACCTTCATGTACGCCATAACAAGAAATTAAAATTTTCTAGTCCCAATGCGTTCTTTGCTGAAAAAAAAGAGATTGTAGATATCTCCTACCCAGGTGATATTGTAGGTCTTCATGATACCGGAAACTTTAAGATTGGCGATACACTTACCGAAGGAGAAGAGTTACACTACAAAGGAATCCCGAGTTTCTCACCGGAACATTTTAGATATATCAACAATGCTGATCCTTTAAAATCAAAACAATTATTTAAAGGAATAGATCAATTAATGGACGAAGGTGTTGCACAGTTATTTACGCTAGAATTAAATGGGCGTAAAATAATTGGTACTGTTGGAGCTCTTCAATATGAAGTTATCCAATACCGTCTAGAACATGAATACGGTGCCAAATGTACCTATGAGAACTTCCCCGTATATAAGGCTTGTTGGTTAGCACCTAAGGATCCTAAGAATGATGAATTCAAAGAATTTAAGCGTGTAAAGCAGAAATTTCTAGCAAAAGATAAAAGAGGACAATTAGTATTTCTTGCCGATTCTCAATTCTCATTGCAGATGACACAACAAAAATACCCAAGTGTGGTTCTGAAATTTACTTCTGAATTTGAATAAAAAAACTATTAAATAAAAAAATCCCGTGATTTACATCACGGGATTTTTTGTTTTTATGCTTCTCCAGTTGGTCCAAAATTAATTGGAATTGAAGGCTGCTCGTAATCTTTAATAGTTCCATGAGCGCTTTCAAACCTTTTAACATTATCATTCAATGCTTTAAGGAACTTTTTAGCATGCTGAGGAGTAAGAACAATTCTACTCTTCACTTTTGCTTTAGGTGCTCCCGGCATCATACTAATAAAATCAACTACAAATTCTGAGACAGAGTGGTTAATGATTGCTAAATTGGAATAAATTCCTTCAGCTGTTTTTTCATCTAACTCTATATTAATTTGCTTTTGGTTTTGATCACTCATAAATAGACTATTACTTTTAGAATTTAAATTCTTCTTTACGAGCCATTATCTCATCATACTCTTCTTTAGATCCTACGATAATACTATCATAATCTCTCATACCTGTTCCTGCAGGAATCTTATGACCTACAATAACATTCTCTTTCAATCCTTCTAAATCATCAACCTTACCAGCTACTGCTGCTTCATTTAATACTTTAGTCGTCTCTTGGAAAGAAGCTGCTGATATAAATGATTTCGTCTGAAGTGAAGCACGAGTAATACCTTGAAGTATTGGCGTTGCTGTTGCAGCAATTGCATCTCTAGCTTCAACTAAAGCTTTATCATTTCTTCTCAATACAGAGTTTTCATCTCTTAATTGGCGTGCTGTAATAATTTGACCCGCTTTTAAGTTTTCAGAATCTCCTGTCTCAACTACCACTTTTTTACCAAACATTCCATCATTTTCTGTAATGAAATCATCCTTATGAGCTAATTGGTTTTCTAAGAAGATAGTATCTCCTGGATCCTGAATTCTAACTTTACGCATCATTTGACGTACAACTACCTCAAAATGCTTATCATTAATCTTCACCCCTTGTAAACGATATACTTCTTGCACTTCGTTTACCAAGTACTGCTGCACAGCAGATGGGCCTTTAATTTTTAATATATCTTCTGGAGTTATAGAACCATCAGAAAGCGGCATACCAGCACGAACATAATCGTTCTCTTGTACTAATATCTGATTAGAAAGTTTTACTAAGTACTTTTTAACCTCACCTAATTTAGACTCTATAATAATCTCACGGTTACCTCTTTTAATTTTACCAAAAGAAACAACACCATCAATTTCCGAAACAACAGCTGGATTAGAAGGGTTACGAGCTTCAAACAACTCAGTAACTCTTGGAAGACCACCCGTAATATCCCCAGATTTTGCAGATTTACGTGGTATTTTAACTAAGATCTTACCTTCCGTAACATCTTCGCCGTTATCTACCATAATGTGTGAACCAACCGGTAGGTTGTATGAACGTAACACTTCATCCTTATTGTTTTTAATAAGTAATGTTGGTATTAATTTCTTGTTTCTAGATTCAGAAATTACTTTCTCTTGGAAACCAGTTTGCTCATCAATTTCTACTTGGTACGTTACCCCTTGGTCAATATTCTCGTAAGCAATCTTACCAGGGAATTCTGTAACAATAACACCGTTATATGGATCCCATTGACAAATTACATCATCTTTAGCAACCTTAGCGCCGTTTTTGATAAACAATTGGGAACCGTAAGGAATGTTATTTGTACTTAAAGTAATACCTGTTTTAGCATCTACTACTTTAATTTCAGAAGTTCTTGATATTACGATCTCTGCATCTTTACCTTCACCATCTTTAGCCGTTACAGTTCTTAAATCTTCAATTTCAGCAATACCACCAAATTTAGCAGAAAGCTTATTATCTTCAGAAATGTTACCCGCAATACCACCCACGTGGAAGGTACGTAATGTTAACTGTGTACCCGGTTCACCAATAGATTGTGCCGCAACTACACCTACAGCCTCACCTCTTTGTACCATTTTATTGGTAGAAAGGTTTCTTCCGTAACATTTACCACAAATACCTTTTGATGCCTCACATGTTAATGCTGAACGTACTTCAATTTTATCAACTGGAGACGCTTCAACCAATCTTACATCAACTTCTAATATTTCTTGACCAGCTCTAAGAATTAACTCTTCCGTTAAAGGATTGTATACATCATGTAAAGAAACTCTACCTAAAATACGCTCTCCTAAAGATTCTACAATCTCTTCGTTTTTCTTTAAAGCTTCTACTTCAATACCTCTTAATGTACCACAGTCTTCTGTGTTGATAATTACATCTTGTGAAACATCAACCAAACGACGTGTTAAGTACCCTGCATCTGCAGTTTTTAATGCCGTATCCGCAAGTCCTTTACGCGCACCGTGAGTAGAAATAAAGTATTCAAGAATTGAAAGACCTTCTTTAAAGTTAGAAAGAATCGGGTTTTCAATAATTTCACCACCACCTGCTGTAGATTTCTTAGGTTTCGCCATCAATCCACGCATACCAGTTAACTGACGGATTTGTTCTTTAGAACCCCTCGCACCAGAATCAAGCATCATATACACCGAGTTGAAACCTTGTTGATCTTCACGAATACGTTTCATAGCCAACTCAGTTAACTGAGCATTTGTTGATGTCCAAACATCAATAACTTGGTTATAACGTTCGTTATTAGTAATAAGACCCATGTTATAGTTGGCCATAATACCATCAACTTGTCCGTTAGCATCAGCAATCATTTCATGCTTTTCAGGTGGGATAATAATATCTCCTAAACTGAATGAAAGACCACCTTTGAAAGCGAACTCATACCCCATTGTTTTAATCTTATCCAAGAAATCTGCAGTAGTAGGTACATCTGTAGCCTCTAAAATACCACCAATAATATCTCTTAAAGATTTTTTATTTAATACATCATTGATATATCCCGCTTTTTCTGGCACCATTCTATTAAATAGCACTCTACCTACGGTAGTTGGGATAATTTGATATACTAACTCTCCTGCTTCGTTAAAGTGTTTTGCTCTAACTTTAACACCTGCATTTAAGTCTACCATTCCTTCGTTATGAGCAATAACTACCTCTTCCGCAGAATAGAAAGTTAATCCTTCACCTTTAACAGGTACTTCCGGAGTAGATTTACGCTCTTTGGTCATATAATACAGACCCAAGACCATATCCTGAGATGGTACCGTAATTGGAGAACCATTTGCAGGGTTTAATATGTTATGCGAAGCCAACATTAATAATTGACATTCCAAAATTGCTTCTGGGCCTAATGGTAAGTGAACTGCCATTTGATCCCCATCAAAATCCGCATTAAATGCAGTACATACTAATGGGTGTAAACGGATAGCTTTACCTTCAATTAATTTAGGTTGAAACGCTTGGATACCTAAACGGTGTAATGTAGGAGCCCTGTTTAATAATACTGGGTGACCTTTCAATACATTTTCCAAGATGTCCCAAACTACAGGCTCTTTTTTATCTATAATTTTCTTAGCAGACTTAACTGTTTTCACAATACCTCTTTCAATCAACTTACGGATTACAAAAGGTTTGTAAAGTTCTGCAGCCATATCTTTTGGAAGACCACATTCAAAAAGTCTTAATTCTGGTCCTACAACAATTACTGAACGCGCTGAATAATCTACACGCTTACCCAATAAGTTTTGACGGAAACGACCTTGCTTACCTTTTAATGAATCTGAAAGCGACTTTAAAGGTCTGTTAGATTCTGTTTTAACGGCAGAAGCTTTTCTTGTGTTATCGAATAAAGAATCTACAGATTCTTGAAGCATACGCTTCTCATTTCTAAGAATAACTTCTGGAGCTTTAATCTCTACCAATCTTTTTAAACGATTGTTACGGATAATAACTCTTCTGTAAAGGTCATTTAAATCTGACGTTGCAAAACGACCACCATCTAAAGGAACAAGAGGACGTAATTCTGGTGGAATAACTGGGATTACTTTCATAATCATCCACTCCGGTCTGTTCTCTCTATTCTCTTGAGACTCTCTTAAAGACTCAACAACCTGAAGTCTTTTTAAAGCCTCCGTTTTACGTTGTTTAGAGGTTTCTGTATTTGCTTTATGTCTTAACTCATAAGAAAGCACATCTAAATCGATACGTGCTAAAATATCTATTAAACACTCAGCACCCATTTTAGCGATAAACTTGTTAGGGTCAGAATCTTCTAAATATTGATTTTCTACTGGAACTGATTCCAATATATTTAAATACTCTTCTTCGGTTAAGAAATCCATTTTATTGATTTCTTCCCCTTCAGGACCTTTTGCAATACCTGCTTGAATTACAACATAACGCTCATAATAGATGATCATGTCTAATTTCTTAGAAGGCAATCCTAATAAGTATCCAATTTTATTTGGTAAAGAACGGAAGTACCAAATATGAGCCACAGGAACCACTAAGTTAATGTGACCTACACGATCTCTACGTACTTTCTTTTCGGTAACTTCTACCCCACAACGATCACAAACGATACCACGGTAACGAATTCTCTTATACTTACCACAAGCACATTCATAATCTTTAACTGGGCCAAATATACGCTCACAAAAAAGACCGTCACGCTCAGGTTTGTGCGTTCTATAGTTTATTGTTTCAGGCTTTAAAACTTCTCCTCTTGACTCTGCCAGAATAGATTCTGGTGATGCCAATCCTATTGAAATTTTATCGAACCTTTTTATTGTGTTATTATCTCTTTGTCTAGCCATAACAATATGGTGATGATAAATTAAAATTGTTTTACTAAATAGTGTCTCTCAAAAACCTATTCTTACTACTCTTCCAGTCTAATATCTAAACCTAATCCCTTAAGTTCATGCATTAATACGTTGAAAGATTCTGGTAAACCAGGTTCTGGCATTGTCTCTCCTTTTACGATAGCTTCATACGTCTTAGCTCTACCAACAACATCATCAGATTTCACTGTCAATATTTCTCGTAAAGTTGCAGATGCACCATATGCTTCAAGTGCCCATACTTCCATCTCTCCAAAACGCTGACCACCAAATTGTGCTTTACCACCTAATGGTTGCTGTGTAATTAATGAGTACGGTCCTATAGAACGTGCATGCATCTTATCATCTACCATGTGACCTAATTTCAGCATGTATATAACACCTACCGTAGCTGGTTGATCAAAACGTTGACCAGTACCACCATCATAAAGGTACGTATGTCCAAATCTTGGAATACCAGCTTCATCTGTATATTCATTGATTTGATCAAGGCTAGCTCCATCAAAAATTGGTGTTGCATATTTCTTCCCTAACTTAAGACCTGCCCATCCAAGAACAGTTTCATAAATCTGACCAATGTTCATACGAGAAGGTACCCCTAATGGGTTCAACACGATATCTACTGGTGTACCATCTGCTAAGAAAGGCATATCTTCATGACGTACAATTCTAGAAACAATACCCTTGTTTCCGTGACGACCCGCCATTTTATCACCAACTTTTAATTTACGTTTTTTAGCAACATAAACTTTAGCTAATTTCATAATACCTGCTGGTAATTCATCACCTACAGAAATCGTAAACTTATCTCTTCTTAGGTTACCTTGAAGGTCATTAAGTTTAATCTTATAGTTATGTAATAAATCCGTAACTAGGTTATTATTATCTTTATCTGTCGTCCAACTTCCACCCACTAAGTGAGCAAAATCATCAACAGCATTAAGCATTTTCATGGTATATTTCTTTCCTTTTGGAAGTACTTCTTCACCAAGGTCATTTAATACCCCTTGAGAAGTTTTACCATTTACTAGGTTAAATAATTTCTCAACTAAAATATCTTTTAATTGTTGGAATTTAACTTCGTATTCTAATTCTAATTTAGAAATAGCTTCTTTGTCTTCAGAACGTTTTCTCTTATCTTTTATAGAACGAGAGAATAATTTCTTATCAATTACAACACCTCTTAATGATGGAGAAGCTTTTAAAGATGCATCTTTTACATCACCAGCTTTATCACCAAAAATAGCCCGAAGTAATTTTTCTTCTGGAGTAGGATCAGATTCTCCTTTTGGAGTAATTTTACCAATTAGAATATCGCCAGGTTTTACTTCAGCACCAATTCTAATCATACCATTTTCATCTAAGTCTTTAGTAGCCTCTTCAGAAACGTTAGGTATGTCATTAGTTAATTCTTCTGCACCTAATTTAGTATCTCTAACTTCTAAAGAATACTCATCTACGTGAATAGATGTAAAGATATCTTCACGAACTACTTTTTCAGAAATTACAATAGCATCCTCAAAGTTATACCCTTTCCAAGGCATAAAGGCTACCTTTAGGTTTCTACCTAAAGCTAACTCACCATTTTCAGTTGCATACCCCTCACAAAGTACTTGACCTTTTTTAACTTTATCACCTTTTCTTACGATAGGTTTTAAGTTAATACTAGTACCTTGGTTTGTTTTTCTAAACTTAACAAGCTCATATGTCTTAGAATCATCTTCAAAACTTACTAAACGCTCTTCTTCAGTCCTATCATACTTAATAGTAATGATTTGAGAATCTACGTATTGAATAAGTCCGTCTCCCTCAGCATTTATTAATACTCTAGAATCAGAAGCTACTTGACGCTCTAATCCGGTACCAACAATTGGCGCTTGAGGTTTTAATAAAGGAACTGCTTGACGCATCATGTTTGATCCCATCAATGCTCTGTTCGCATCATCATGTTCCAAGAAAGGAATAAGGGATGCAGAAATAGAGGCAATTTGATTAGGAGCAACATCTGTATATTGAATTTCTGAAGGATCTACCACTGGGAAATCACCTTCTTCTCTTGCAATAACTTTTTCTGCCGTAATATTACCTTCAGCATCCATTGGAATGTTTGCTTGAGCAATCTTCATTCCTTCTTCTTCCTCTGCACTTAAGTACCCAAAGTTTTCAATATCAACTTTACCATTCTCAACTTTTCTATATGGCGTCTCCAAGAAGCCCATAGAGTTAACTTTAGAGAATACAGATAAAGAAGAAATCAAACCAATGTTTGGTCCTTCTGGTGTTTCAATAGGACAAAGTCTACCATAGTGCGTATAGTGAACATCACGTACTTCGAAACCTGCTCTTTCTCTTGATAAACCACCTGGTCCAAGAGCCGATAATCTTCTCTTGTGCGTAATCTCAGCTAATGGATTCGTTTGATCCATAAATTGAGACAACTGGTTGGTACCAAAGAAAGAATTAATTACTGAAGACAAGGTCTTAGCGTTAATTAAATCGATAGGAGTAAACACTTCGTTATCACGTACATTCATACGCTCACGAATTGTTCTAGCCATACGCGCTAAACCAACACCAAATTGTTGTGATAATTGTTCACCTACAGTTCTAACACGACGGTTAGATAAGTGATCAATATCATCAATTTCAGCTTTTGAGTTAATCAACTCAATTAAATACTTAATAATAGTTATGATATCTTCTTTAGTCAAGACTTGCTTGTCCATTCCAATATCTAAACCTAATTTTTTGTTCATTCTGTAACGACCAACTTCACCTAAATTGTAACGTTGATCAGAAAAGAATAATTTATCAATAATACCTCTTGCTGTTTCCTCATCTGGCGGCTCAGCATTACGTAATTGACGGTATATGTGTTCTACTGCCTCTTTTTCAGAATTCGTAGGATCTTTTTGTAATGTGTTATGTATAATACCATAATCAGATTGTGCGGCACTTTCTTTGTGTAAAAGAACAGTTTTCACATCAGCATCTACAATTTGCTCAATATGTTCTTTTTCTAAGATAGTATCACGATCTAATACAATTTCATTTCTTTCAATAGACACTACTTCGCCAGTATCTTCATCTACGAAATCTTCATGCCAAGTATTTAATACTCTAGCCGCTAATTTACGACCTAGCACTTTTTTAAGTCCTGCTACAGAAACTTTTACTTCCTCAGAAAGGTCAAAAATCTCTAAGATATCCTTATCACTTTCAAAACCAATAGCTCTAAATAGTGTAGTAACAGGTAATTTTTTCTTTCTATCAATGTAAGCGTACATAACGCCATTGATATCAGTTGCAAATTCTATCCAAGAACCTTTAAAAGGTATAACTCTTGCAGAATATAGTTTTGTTCCATTTGCGTGGAATGATTGTCCAAAGAATACACCTGGCGATCTATGTAATTGAGATACAACAACACGCTCAGCACCATTTATAACGAAGGTACCACTTGGTGTCATGTAAGGGATAGTCCCTAAATATACATCCTGAACAATAGTTTCGAAATCCTCATGTTCCGGATCAGTACAATATAATTTTAATCTTGCTTTTAGCGGAACGCTATGGGTAAGACCACGCTCTATACATTCTTGTATAGAATAACGAGGAGGATCAATAAAATAATCAAGAAACTCTAATACGAACTGATTTCTAGTATCTGTAATAGGAAAATTCTCTTGAAATGTATTATATAGTCCTTCATCTCCCCTTTCGTCAGATTTAGTTTCTAGTTGAAAAAAATCTTGAAACGACTTAACCTGAATGTCCAAGAAATCCGGATAGCTCGGAATGTTCTTAGCGGATGCGAAATTTATTCTTTCAGTCTGATTTGTAATCATCAATGGACAAAATTTTGATTATGAATACTTATTCTATAATTGCATGTAGCTCAAGGCTACATACATAAATAGGTTTAGGTCTAGACACGAAAGTGAATAGACCTAAACCAAAAATATTATGGTTGCTTCTACTATTTAAGCTCAACTTCTGCTCCAGCTTCTTCTAATGACTTTTGAATTCCTTCAGCTTCATCTTTAGAGATACCTTCTTTAATAGCTTTTGGTGCGCTATCAACGATATCTTTAGCTTCTTTTAAACCTAAACCAGTTAATTCTTTAACCAATTTAACAACTGCTAACTTAGAAGCACCAGCTGCTTTTAAGATAACATCAAATTCAGTTTTTTCTTCAGCAGCAGCAGCATCTCCACCACCTCCAGCAGCAACTGCAACAGCAGCAGCAGCAGGCTCGATACCGTACTCATCTTTTAATATATTAGCTAATTCATTAACTTCTTTTACTGTTAAGTTAACTAATTGTTCTGCGAAATCTTTTAAATCTGCCATTTTTCTATCGTTTAATAAATTTTTAAAATATAATTGTTTTTAGTGCGTACGTGTTATTTCTCTGATAAAGTTTTAAGGATACCAGCAATTTTACCACCACCAGACTTAAGACCAGAAATAACATTCTTAGCCGGAGACTGAAGTAATGATATGATATCACCAATAACTTCTTCTTTAGATTTGATATTAACTAAAGCTTCTAATTGATCATCACCAATATAAACTGCTTCTTCTACAAAAGCACCCTTTAATAATGGCTTATCTTTAGTTTTAGCTCTAAAAGCTTTTATCAACTTTGCAGGACCGTTACCCGTTTCTGCAAACATTAAAGAAGTACTACCTTTAAGAACATCGGTAAGATCTCCGAAGTCTTTATCAGAAGCGTTCATTGCTTTCTCAAGCAATGTATTTTTAACAACAGCTAATTTAATATTTGCTTTAAAACAAGCTCTTCTTAAATCTGAAGTTGTTACTGCGTCTAAACCAGATATATCTGCCAAGTATACTGTACTTGCATTACCTAATTGTGCAGTTAAATCTTCTATTACGTTTAATTTTTCTTCTCTTGTCATCTTAATACGAATTAAACTGATTTAGTATCTAATTGCAAACTAGGACTCATAGTACTAGACATGAAAATACTCTTAATATAAACACCCTTAGAGGCAGTTGGTTTCAACTTATTTAAAGTATCAATAAGTTCTTTTGCATTCTCGTGGATTTTATCCGCAGAAAATGAAACTTTTCCAATTGCAGCATGAACGATACCAGTTTTATCAACTTTAAAGTCAATTTTACCAGCTTTAACTTCAGCTACAGCCTTAGCTACATCCATAGTTACCGTTCCTGTTTTAGGGTTAGGCATTAAACCTCTAGGACCTAATACTCTACCTAAGGGACCTAATTTACCCATAACGCTTGGCATAGTGATGATAACATCAACATCTGTCCAACCGCCTTTGATTTTATCTAGATACTCATCTAAACCTACAAAGTCAGCACCAGCTTCTTTAGCTTCCGCTTCTTTATCTGGAGTTACTAAAGCAAGAACTTTTACATCCTTACCAGTACCGTGAGGTAAAGTAACGACACCACGTACCATTTGATTAGCTTTTCTAGGATCAACTCCTAAACGAACAGCGATTTCAACAGACGCATCAAATTTTGCCTTTGTGATTTCTTTTACTAAAGCTGACCCTTCAGATAGTGAATAAATTTTATTCTTATCAATCTTAGAAAGCGCTTCTTTTTGATTTTTTGTTAATTTTGCCATTATTTTGCTTTTAAGATATTAAAAAGGTCTTGTTCCTGAAACCTTTAAACCCATAGATCTTGCAGTTCCAGCAACCATACTCATCGCTGATTCAACTGTAAATGCATTAAGATCTACCATCTTATCTTCAGCGATAGTCTTAATTTGATCCCAAGATACGTTTCCGTTTTTAACTCGGTTAGGTTCACCTGATCCTTTTTTAATCTTAGCCGCTTCCATAAGCTGAACTGCCGCCGGCGGTGTCTTTACAACGAAGTCAAACGACTTATCCTTGTATACGGTGATAGCAACAGGTAAAACTTTACCTTGTTTGTCCTGCGTACGTGCATTAAATTGCTTACAGAACTCCATGATGTTAACACCGGCAGCACCTAAAGCGGGTCCAACCGGTGGCGACGGATTCGCTGCACCTCCCCTAACTTGTAGTTTAACTACTTTACTAATTTCTTTTGCCATTGTCTTAAATTAAATTAAATTGTGTCAATTGGAAGCAACACAATTTTTATGTAACAGTTCTAAATTTATACTTTTTCAACTTGCATATAACTTAGCTCTAATGGAGTTTTTCTTCCGAAAATCTTCACCATAACTTCTAGCTTACGCTTCTCTTCATTAACCTTCTCAACAGTTCCGTTAAACCCATTAAAAGGACCATCAATAACTTTAACCGTTTCTCCCATTACATATGGAATAGCAACATTATCTGTTGTAACCGTTAACTCATCAACTTTACCTAACATTCTATTTACTTCAGTTTTTCTCAATGGAACAGGATCCCCTCCTTTAGTTTCCCCTAAAAAACCGATTACATTAGTTATAGAACGTATAATATGCGCAACTTCACCTCCTAGGTTAGCTTTTACCATAATGTACCCAGGAAAGTAAACTCTTTCTTTATTTACTTTCTTCCCATTACGGATTTGAATTACCTTTTCAGTAGGTACTAAAACCTCATCTAAGTAATCACCAAAACCCAAACGAGCTACCTCTGATTCGATGTAACCCTTAATCTTGTTTTCCTGACCACTTACAGCCCTAACTACATACCACTTCTTATCCAATACTTCTGACATAGGTGTTTTCTTAATTTATTAATTTATCAAAATAAATTTGAATCAATTCACTAAAAAGACTATCTACACCCCAAGTTGCCAAAGCAAACAAAATAGAAAAAACAGCAACAATTACCATCAAATTTGAAGCCTCAGCTTTTGAAGGTAATGTTATATTGGTTCTAAGTTCTTCTACGGATTCCTTGATATATGTTAACATGCTGCGAAAGATTTACTTTTATAATTCTATAGGTCCTAACCAATTTCTCGCTTAATAACCTTTCTTTAATCGCACGGGAGGAGAGACTCGAACTCCCGACACCTGGTTTTGGAGACCAGTGCTCTACCAACTGAGCTACACCCGTATATATTTACATCGAAAGGTATCCGTTAGTAACGGACACCCTTGATGAAAATACTTTTCTATATACTATACTGTAATGAATTAATCAGTAATCTCAGTTACCTGACCTGCACCTACAGTTCTACCACCTTCACGGATAGCGAAACGTAAACCAACACTCAAGGCAATTGGAGATAATAATTCAACATTAATAGTAAGGTTATCACCTGGCATAACCATTTCAACACCTTCAGGAAGATTAATTGTTCCTGTAACATCAGTTGTTCTTACGTAGAACTGAGGACGGTAGTTATTATGGAATGGTGTGTGACGACCACCTTCTTCTTTTTTAAGAACGTAAACCTCAGCCTTAAATTTAGCGTGTGGCTTAACAGAACCCGGCTTACAGATTACCATACCTCTTTTGATTTGAGATTTTTCAATACCTCTCAACAAAAGACCTACGTTATCTCCAGCTTCACCTCTATCTAATATCTTACGGAACATCTCTACTCCAGTTACTGTAGAATTTAACTTCTCAGCACCCATACCAATAATCTCAACAGGATCACCAGTGTTAGCTACTCCAGTTTCAATACGACCAGTAGCAACAGTACCACGACCAGTAATCGTAAACACATCTTCAACTGGCATTAAGAAATCTTTTTCAACATCTCTCTTTGGCAATTCAATCCAAGAATCAACAGCATCCATTAAAGACATAACTGTATCAACCCATTTTTGCTCACCATTTAAAGCTCCTAAAGCAGAACCTGCTATAACAGGACCATTATCACCATCATACTCATAGAAAGAAAGTAATTCTCTAACTTCCATTTCAACAAGCTCTAATAATTCCTCATCATCAACCATATCCACTTTATTCATGAATACAAC
This sequence comes from Cellulophaga baltica, assembly GCF_900102165.1. Lineage (GTDB taxonomy): Bacteria > Bacteroidota > Bacteroidia > Flavobacteriales > Flavobacteriaceae > Cellulophaga > Cellulophaga baltica. The sequence continues at coordinate 90,248 of NZ_FNBD01000013.1, read as the reverse complement.
CATTCTAGGAATACCAACCTGGCGACCTAAAAGGATATGCTCACGTGTTTGTGGCATTGGACCATCTGTAGCAGCAACAACAAGAATAGCACCATCCATCTGAGCAGCACCAGTTACCATGTTCTTTACGTAATCCGCGTGACCTGGACAGTCAACGTGAGCATAGTGACGGTTAGCTGTAGAATATTCTACGTGAGATGTATTAATAGTAATTCCTCTTTCTTTTTCTTCTGGTGCATTATCAATTGAGTCGAAACTTCTCATTTCAGACAATCCTGCGTTTGCTAAAACTGTTGTAATAGCGGCAGTCAATGTAGTTTTACCGTGATCTACGTGTCCAATAGTACCGATATTTAAGTGCGGTTTAGAACGATCAAATGTTGCCTTAGCCATGTTTATTGAATTTTAATCTTAGTTTATATTAGTGTACAATTTATGTCTTGTTTGAGCCAATGATGAGATTTGAACTCATGACCTCTTCCTTACCAAGGAAACGCTCTACCCCTGAGCTACACCGGCCTATCTGAGTTCATAATCCAAATACTAAAAAGAAGATTAAAACCCAAAAAAAACAACCTTTTAAACTCAAGGTTTTATTAGAGCGAGAGACCGGGTTCGAACCGGCGACATTCAGCTTGGAAGGCTGACGCTCTACCAACTGAGCTACTCTCGCAATTATTTTGCTAATCTCACAGATTAACAATATTTCAACATTTCAAATTTAAGAACAATTTTTTCAAATTACCCTTAATACCTTTAAAAAAAATTCTTTAAAGTGGGGAGAGCAGGATTCGAACCTGCGAAGACGTAGTCAGCAGATTTACAGTCTGCCCTCGTTGGCCGCTTGAGTATCTCCCCAAACCATTATTTTAAAGAACTTAAGAGCCGATAGAGGGACTCGAACCCACGACCTGCTGATTACAAATCAGCTGCTCTAGCCAGCTGAGCTACATCGGCTTTTTATTACTTTTTTTGGCTTAAAAAAAGCCCGCTTTTCTAACGGACTGCAAATGTAGATATATTTTTAGTTATTCAAAATATTTTTCAAGAAAATTTTCATTTTTTTTTCATTTTTTTTCACCCCCCCTTATCAAGAGCCCTCACAACAACACACAAGCCACATTAAACACCTCCTCCAAAGACCCACACTTCCCAATTACAATAAATTCATTTTTAGGCAGATACAATTTAATCCATATAATTTAATTCTATCTAAAGCTCACTTTTAACACTTTCAACTAGCTATTTGAATAAATTAAAAAATTATTACACCAATTAAATTTATTTCATCCACATTGAGAAAGAATTAATACAATTATACACGTATTAAACTTTTCCGTTTGCAAAAAATTGGTTTTGCCTCCTAAAAAAATAAGCAACCAAAAATTAAAAAAAGTGATGCCAAAATTAATTCTTATTCCTTGGGTGGGATCTTAAATGTACTTTTTTCAACTCCGCAATACTATTATGAGTATACACCTGGGTAGAAGCCAAACTAGCATGTCCTAACAATTCTTTGACAGAATTTAAATCCGCCCCCTTATTTAGCAAATGTGTTGCAAAGGTATGACGCAGTATATGCGGACTCTTCTTTACCTTACTTGACACTAAACTGAAATAATGATTTATAATCCTATAAACTAATGTTTCATAAATCTTACTTCCAGATTTTAATAGAAAAACAAAATCATCAGATTCATTTATTACTACCGCCTTTCTGCTATTAAAATACTCTTGAAACAACATTACCAAAGAATCTATCAAAGGAATGATACGTTCTTTATTTCTTTTCCCTAAAACTTTAATAGTCTTCTGCTGCAAATCAACATTGGAAAGCCGCATCATAACCAACTCTATACGCCTTATCCCCGTAGCATACAAAAGCTCAATAATTAATTTATCCCTTAGCCCTTCAAAATCATCCGAAAATGACAACGCATTTAACACCTGCTGCATTTCCGCTTCTGAAAACGGGATCTCGATTTTTTTAGCTGTTTTCAAGGCTTTATGTTTTGCCAATGGATTAACAGCAATAGTTTCGGTCTTTAACAAAAACTTGTAATACGCCTTTAGGGAAGAAATTTTTCTATTAATGGTACGGTTTGCAATTTTAGCATCAACCAAAGCTACAATCCAATTTCTAATAATTGCATAAGAGACATGATCAATAACCTCTTTAGGGCATTCCGCCTTACAAAACAAAGAAAATTCCGCAAGATCATTTTCATAAGCCTTTAAAGTATTCAAAGAATACTTTTTCTCAAGAGCTAGGTACGCAATAAATGCTGCTTCAGACATATCTCAAAATTACAAAAAGTTTAAGACACCTATGTTCTTAAAATAGGCAATAAAAAAAGCCTTGCAATAAATTGCAAGGCTTTACTATATTATAAACATAGAGCTATTAAATCTCTTCTTGATCTCTCAAGCCTTGAATATAATGCGCTTTCTGAATCTGCGCTCTACGTGCCACTGATGGCTTCGTAAACTGCTGACGCTTTCTTAATTGACGCATTGTTCCAGTTCTATCGAACTTACGCTTGAAACGCTTCAATGCTCTATCTATGTTTTCTCCTTCTTTTATCGGTATAATTAACATGGGCTACAACCTCCTCTCTTTAGTGATTAAGGCTGCAAATATATAAACTATTCTCTAACTAGCAACCCATCCTTAGAGAAATCCACAAAATTAAAACTATAATACTGAAAATCAACACTATAAAAACAATACTATTCTACCTTCGTAGTCTTATATTCCTTTTTATCTATAATAATCTTGGCTAAGATTTCTTTTAAGATCTCAGAAGTTCCTCCGCCAATTGGCCCTAATCGGCTATCACGAAGTAACCTCGCCAACGGATAATCTTCCATATAACCATAGCCTCCTAAAAACTGTAAACAGTCATAGATGACCACATCTGCCATTTTAGTAGACTTTAATTTAGAAATGGTAGCCTCTTTAACCACGTACTCTCCTTTATTTAACCTGTAAGCTACTAAATAATTATACTCACGGCACATTTCCATATCTGCCTGCAACTCTACAAAACGATGACGTAAGGCCTGATATTTATTAATAGATTTACCGAAGGCTTGTCTTTCTGACATGTATTGTAACGTGTAATCTAATGCATATTCTGCCCTAGCATGAGCATTTATCCCCATAACCAAACGCTCTAAAGCAAAGTGCTCCATAATATATGAAAAACCCTTTCCTTCTTCTCCCATTAAATTTGCTGCAGGAATAGTTACATTATCAAAAGCAATCTCTCCGGTGTCTGATGCACGCCAGCCTAATTTATTTAATTTTGTCGCCGTGATCCCTGATACTTTTTTATCCACTAAAAAAATACTTATTCCTTTGTTTCCTAACTCAGGACTAGTTTTTGCCGCAACAATCATATAATCACAGTAGACCCCGTTGGTTATAAATGTTTTTGACCCGTTGATAACATAGGTATCTCCTTTCTTCTCTGCCGTAGTTCGCATCCCCGCAACATCACTACCACCAAAGGGTTCTGAAATACACAAGCAACCTATTTTTTCCCCTAACACACTAGGCGTCAAATATTCTTTTTTTAATTGATCATCTGCTTCTTTATTTAAATGTGTCATGGCAAGATAAGCGTGTGCCCACATTGCAGCAGCGAAGCCTCCTGAATTAATTTTTTGAAGTTCTTCAAGAAGAATAACGGTATAAAACAAATCTAATTCTAAACCACCATCTTTTTCTGGTGTAGCTAGACCGAAATAGCCCATTTCACCAAACTTAGCCCAAATAAAACGTTCTATAGTACCCGTACTCTCCCATTTCTCAATATGAGGAACAACTTCTTTCTTTAAAAAATTTTTGAGACTTTCCCTAAACAACTGATGCTCTTCTGTGAAGTACATACTTTTCATCTATATATTTTTTTTGAAAATTAATTTTTAAGATGAAAATACCATTCATCTGACGGGCAAATAATGGTACTTTCCATAGCTTTTTTTTACAATTACAAATATAAAGATATTCTACTGATTTTTTCGGAAGGAAAACCCTCTATATTTTTTAATTCCTCAAAAGAATGAATACCCTTATTTTCTTCACGATATAAAACAATAGCCTTAGAAACTGCATAACTTAAATAAACTAATTGCGCCATTTCTGAGGCCGAAGCAGTATTAATATTGATCTTACTTATTTCTGGTGGAGCTAACACTTTAAACTTCTTTGTTATTCTTTGCACTACAGCAGGCTCTAAACCATAGACTTCTGACACTTGTACATCATCTACAAAACCTCCCAATCTATCTCTAAATTTTACAATGCGAGCAGAAAGCTTTTCACCCACTCCATTCACCTCTTGTAACTCGATCGCTGTAACTGTATTGATATCTTTTACCGTTATAGCCCCTGATGTAAGATTTCCTTCAAGATCACCCACCATTACCTTGATTGGATCCTTAGCTTTTTTAACCCAATCCGGAAATTTAAAATAAGGTGAAATTTTATTCAATAAAGAATCTGACACCATGGTTACCTGTTGAAAATCTTGAACAGAATTGATAAATTTATTTGCAGCCCTAAACTGATGTAACCGATCAATTTCTAAGACGGACATCCCTAAAGTGTATCCTTTATAATCTGTAATGTAATTAGGGTTGAAGGGATAAATAATAAGACGATCCTTTTGGTTTGCAGTTTCCTTAAGTGCATCTATTTGAGCTTGCGTGGCGTCATCAACCTTTAAAAGTTTTGCTGAATTACGACTTGCTACCCTAGAATATATCACATACCCCACTTGAAGTATGACAATAATGAGAAGTAAAAAGAAAATCCCACTTCGTTCTTGTTTTGAGAACTTGAAGTGGGATTTAAATGAATTCATAAGAATACTATTTAGTTATCTATAGCATCATACTTTAACTTAATAGCATCAAGATATCTTTTAAGTTGCTTTTTAACTACTGGGAAAAGGAAAAATAATCCTACCATATTAGGGAAAACCATTGCAAAAATCATTGCATCTGAGAATGCCCAAATAGACCCCATACTTGCAGCAGCACCAATTACTACAAATGTTAAGAATAAAAATTTATAGGTTAAATCTGCCGCTTTACCTCTACCGAATAAAAACTTCCAAGATTGTAGTCCGTAATAAGACCAAGAAATCATAGTAGAAACTGCAAACAATACTACTGCTATTGTTAAGAAAACATTAGAGTAAGGAATGTAAGCCGCAAAAGCTTTAGCGGTAATACCAGCTCCTTGAACAACATCTGCCCCTATCTGAACCGCACCACTACCATCTGTACTTACATCTAAACCATACTCAAAATATCCGCCAAAATTGAAGATAACAATTACTAAAGCCGTCATGGTACAAATTAACACGGTATCTATAAAAGGTTCTAGTAAAGCTACTAAACCTTCACTTGCTGAATATTTTGTTCTTACTGCAGAGTGAGCAATAGACGCAGAACCTGCACCTGCTTCATTAGAGAATGCTGCTCTTTTAAACCCGACTAACAAAACACCAATTACCCCACCAACACCAATGGCTTTTGGATTAAATGCTTCTGTAACGATTAAAGCAACCGCATCATCAATTAAATTGAAATTAGCAAAAATGATATACAAACAGGCAACTACATACATAATAGCCATAAAAGGAACTACTTTTTCCGTTACCTGCGCAATTCTCTTAATACCTCCGATAATGATAATACCTACTAATATTGCAAGCCCTAAACCAACAATAGCACCGGCCGCTGTACTCTGCCAGTTAAATAATTCTTTTAATACAATAGTTGCTTGGTTAGATTGCGCAGCGTTACCGCCACCAAAAGAACCTCCAATACAGAAAATAGCAAAAATTACCGCAGCAACTTTACCTAATTTTTGGAATCCTCTTTCCTTTAATCCTTTGCTCAAATAATACATAGGACCTCCGTAAACCGTTCCATCTTCTCCGACATCACGATACTGAACTCCCAATGTACATTCTACAAATTTTGTAGACATCCCTAAAAGACCGCAGACAATCATCCAAAATGTAGCCCCAGGACCACCTAACGCAATTGCCAATGCCACCCCGGCAATGTTACCATTACCTACAGTACCGGATACTGCGGTCGCAAGTGCCTGAAAGTGACTTACTTCTCCGTCTGAGCTTTCATCCCTGATGGTATCTATAATATCTCCGTTTACTGCTAAATCATCTTCTAAGCCTACTAAATGCTCTTCTATATCTACGTTAGATAAATCTTGACCTTGTGCAATACCGTCTTCACCGTATAATTCTTTTGCACCATGCTTTTCAATATCTTCATACTTACCTCTTACCGTATTAATTGCTTTTCCAAAAAACCTAACATTAGGAAATCCAAAATAGATTGTAAAAAACAAAGCACTTGCTACTAATAAAACTAAAACAAAAGGAATATCTGGGTCTTGCCAAACATTGAAGAAAATTACTGCAGAAAAGAAATCGGAAATAGGCTTAAATGCTTCATCAATTTTTTCATCTAATCCTTTTTCCACTACCTCTTGAGAAAAGGTAAAAATAGGCGCCATTAATGCAAACAGCGTAAGAAGTCTATACTTCATAATATGTAAATTTGTTTTATAATTAGTCTAGTCGTCAGCAATATCTTAAAAAAAAACAACGCAATCAAGGAATATTATTTAAATTTCTTTAAACGATATGAAACATTTCGTTCAGTTTTCTGATTTGCTCCGGCCTTCCTAATACAATTACCTTACTTTTTGGCTGCAGTTGCAAATCTGCTTCAGGATTAATTATATAGTCGCCTTCTGGCGATATATACCCTATAATTGTACAGCCTGTTTTTCTTCTTAGATCAAGATCACGAAGCGAATTACATTCCATTTGATCTGTAAAATCTTCTATAGAAACCTCTTCTAAGTTAGTGGTATGCCCACCTTCCACAGAAAGCTTGTCCATAAAAGTGATTAAATCTGGCATCACCACCAAAGAGGCCATATGATCCCCACCAATTTTATCTGGCATAATCACTTTATTAGCCCCAGCCAACATTAATTTCTTTTGAGAATTTAATAAAGAGGCTCTACTGATGATAAAAAGATCTTTATTTAATTGTCTTGAAGATAGCACTACAAATAAATTGGTAGCATCATCCGGCAAAGCAGTAATTAAAAACTTTGCGCGGTCTATTCCCGCTTCCATCAATATTTCATCGTCATTGGCATCGCCTTCAATAAAAAGTATATTTTCTTCAAAACGTTCAATAATTTCTTTATCCTTTTCTATAATTACAAACGGGCGCTTATAAGCTTTTAAACGTTCTGCTGCTTGCGTACCATTTCTGCCGTAACCACAAACAATAACATGATCTGTAAGACTATTAATTTTAGATTTCACTTTTTTCTTTTTTAATATTTGAAGCGAATTTCTACCTAAAACATATTCGGTTATTACCGAAATCGCAAAGGCAAATATAAAAACGCTCGAAACAATTAATGATATGGTAAAAAATTTAGATTGCGCATCCAATGGTCGTACTTCAGAAAACCCTACGGTGGTTACCGTAATTATGGTCATGTAAATAGCATCTACCCAATCATAATTTGAAATATAACGATATCCTAGTATTCCAAACAGCAACACAGCTGTCATTAAAAATATTGCTAAATATATTTTAGATCTAAAAAGTCTAAGCATAAGTTACAGATCAAAGACTGACGTTCTCTTGGTGTATATTAAATCTTTAATTTTTAACCAAAAGGCTACAAATAAATATAAGGCGAAACCAAAACCAAGGGTTACAAAGGTTAAATAAATAAAAGATGTTCTCACTACACGAATACGAATTCCTAAACGTTCCGCAATACGCCTACATACTTCAAAACCATGTTTTTGAAAAAAGTATAATAATTGATATAAGAAATTCATCTGTTAAAATTAGTCATTTCCTTTTAATAAACTATTACCTACTGCACATTGCAAGCATTTATTTTTCAAACAATAATTAGTATACAATTGCAGCAAAGACTGACTTTCCATAGCATTATGAGCCGAGATTTTGAGATTATTAAAAGTTTCTATAATCGAATTATCTTCTTTTTTGATACCTATTATAATAGGTATTAAATTACTTTCAATCTCTTTTCCATGGTATTGCGCATGACAGAACTTAAGTGGCAATATCGTATTTATAATCAAAAGATCTATAAATTTCTTAGTAAGTTTCTTTTTACTTTTTTTAGATTCTTTTGCAAACGTATAATGGGTATCCCAATACTCACTGGCCGATACGCTGAATATACCGTAAAGTTCTTCTATGGAAGTGGCATCTATAAGCCGACGAAATAAGTTATTTTGCCCTGCGTATAAATTTGAAAATTGTGACAATCTAATGGTTGGAAAATTGGGTGGTCTCAATTTAAAAAATGCAGGCCTTACTGCATTTGAGTCCTCACATTGAAATTTACGCTTCACATACTGATATTCATCTTTTAATTCCCTAAAATAAAGATCTGTATTGTTTTCGTCTAACAAGCCTGCATGACCAAATAACAAACTTTCCAATTGCAAGGTATCTGCTCCTATTTTACGTACAGAAGTGAAATCTACACTTTGAGCCAAACTCAAAAAGGCATCTCCATTTATTTTTAATCCGAAATTTTTTAACAACAGCACAAACAATACTTCTTCCCAATTGTTCTTAGACTTTTTTAAAAGACTTAGAATTAAGGTCGATTTTTCTTCTAATCGCTCAAAATACATCCTGTCTAACCAGTTTTTTAAAACAAAACTATCTAAACCCGAAATTTGCTTTTCACAGTTAATAAAACGTTTTCCACTTTTTGAAAATAGCGCCTCATAAGCTTTAATCAATTTTGGAGATAAATAAGTTTTAAGCGCTAAAGTTGGTATTGGAATATTATCTTTTCTATGAACTGTAGCATCATCTTCCCATACTACATGCAAAATAACCGTATCATAGTTCTCATCTTGTTCGTGGTTATGTGCATACCAATCAGACGATTTTATATGTATCTCTACATTGCCGGCCCATAGTTGACTTCCTATTCTAATTTGGGCATTAAAAAAATCTGGACCTGCAAGATGATTATGAGTTCCTACTTGAACTATTTCAATAGCCTCCCCACCTGTACTTACCAAGTTGGTTATTGGAAGTTTCTTATGTTTCCATATAAAATGCAAAAAGTCTTCGCGCATGTAATCATATCATTAACAAGGCATAAGATAGTAAATAAAAGCAAAAAAGACCGTACTGCTCATATAATCAGCAGTACGATCTTTCCTTTATATAAAATAAGATTCTAGGTAATTTTATAGGATTTACTCAACAACCTCACCTTCCCAATTCATGAAACCACCTAATAAATTATAAGCATTTTCAAATCCTACACTATTCATGATAGCACATGCTTGTCCGCTTCTTGCACCAGAACGACAATACACATAGTAACTTTTATTTTTGTCTAGTTTTTCAATTTCATCTAAAAAACCTTGCCCTAAATGAATATCTATATTCGTAGCTTCTGGAATGTAACCGCCTTCTACCTCTTCAGGTGTACGCACATCTAAAATAAAAGCATTGTCATCATTATATAGTTGCGCTACCCATTCTTCTTGTGATAAATCTGCCATTTCTTTATGTATTTTTAAGTTCTCCAAAAATAGTGCATTATTTAAATAAAACCTTACACTAAGTTTAGAGATTCAAATTTTCCATTCAAAATAGCATCAGGTTGGGTAAGTAACCAATCTTTTAATAAAGACGCATATATATTTCTAAAATCTACTTTATATTTTATGTCGCCGTTACTATCTAAATCAACAAGATTTGCTGGAGCATTATACATTCCAGGTTTTTTCAACTTATCGCCGAGCAAAAAAACTAAGTTAGCCGCACCATGATCTGTACCATTAGCTGCATTTTGCTTTAATCGCCTGCCAAATTCTGAAAATACCAAAACAACAGTATCTTTTAAAGCTCCAGTTGCTTTTAAATCATTAATAAAAGTATGTATTCCTGTAGAAAAAACTTCTAACAATCTTTTTTGCGAATTTACCTGGTTAGCATGCGTATCAAACCCACCTAAACTGGCATAATATAATTGTGTCTCTAAACCTGAACTTATAAACTCCGAAATAGTCTTCAATTGTTTACCAAAAGAGTTCTGTGGATATTCTGCTTTAGAGTCATACAATTTTGTTTTTTCATAGATATACTTGGCTGAAGATTTTGCATCGATGACAGTCTTGTATAAATAACCCAAATTATGTTCACTCAAATGTGCATCTTTATAATTATTTAATACAGCACCAAAGTAAGGATCTTGTGTAGTTTTAAAGAATAATTTAGCATCTTTAGTAGCGATACCATTTATGTGTTCCCCTTTCATTAAAAGAGATAAAGTATCGTCAACTTCTATAGCTCCAAGTTGCGATTTTGATACTGTATCTAAATACCTACCAATCCAGCCTGCTTTCAAAAATTCATTTGATGAACTTGCTGTTTGCCAAATATCTGTAGCTCTAAAATGAGAACGACTTGGATTAGGATATCCAACATCATTGATAACGCTAACCAAACCTTCATCATACAATGTTTTAAAATCTTTTAAACTTTCATGTAAACCTAACTCATCGCTCACGGAAAGCAATTGATTTTTTTGTTGTCCTATCGTTCCCCTATTTTTAAAGTAAATATCATTATTAAACTGTACCAAGGTATTTAGACCGTCATTACCTCCTGATAATTGAAGGATAACCAATTTCTTATTTCCGTCAACTTTAAGTTGCGATGATTCGAATGCCTTTAAAAAATTAGGCACAAATAAAACACTACTAGCTAGACTACTGTTTCTTATAAAATCTCTACGTTTCATATTTTAAATGTTTTAACTTAATTGATATTCGGGTAGTGACATTAATTGGATACAATATTCTTGTTTATCAACTTGTTCTAAGTTTTTTAAAAATTCTTTAGTGCCATTATTAATAGGGCAGCGAATTAATAAATCTGTTATATCTTGATAGGTTAGTAAATTAAAATTCTTTGTAAATTGATTCCAATCTACAGTAACATTCAATTTTCTATTTAGGTTACTTTGTTTATTAAACTCTTCAAAGCTATCTTCAAACTCGCCTTTAACATCAAAAGCAATTACCCCGTTTTTCAATAATACCGAAGGCAACTTCAATCTAACCATCATAGTATTTGCATCTATCCAACCTCTACCTTTTGGCCAACCTGCAACATTTGGCGGTTCAATTAAAAGCTGACCCAATAAGCGTTCAACATATACTAACTGTTTATCATTATTAAACGACACCGGCACTACCTTTTTTAAGCCCACAAGCAAATCTATAGGTGATTTAATTTTACTACCCAAATTTTCTTGATTATAAAACCAATCTGATAGAAATACGAATTTCATTAATTCTTTAATATCATAATTAACGTAAAACACTTTTACCATTTCCGCTATGTGAGCTTCATTTATCGTGTCGTTAACAAAATACTGATAGATTTTCTTGCAAATAAAATACGCGCACTCTGGTTGCTCTAGAATGATATCTACTATAGCTTCTCCATCAAAATTTCCTGTTTTCCCTAAAAATGTTTTTTCATCATCATCATGAAGTTTTTTACGGTTTACAAAGTGCCCATTAAATGTATGTCCCCAGCCTGTAAATGCACGAGCCGACTCCTTAATATCTGCCTCTTTATATAAGGTGGCTTCACCTAACGTAAAAAGCTCCATTAATTCTCTAGCAAAATTTTCATTTGGGCTCCCTTTTTTATTCTGCTGATTATTCAAATAATCTAACATAGCAGATTCTTGCGTAACTACTAAAAGGAGCTTTCTAAAATTACCCAAAGCATTTTCTCGAAGCGTATTATTAAATTTTTGATAAAAAATGATATTTCTAGAACGAACCACAAAATGAGTTGCCCAAAACAATGTCATGCGCTCCCTAAACGCAGCATCAGAAGTAGCCATACGGTCTAACCACAAAGAATTAAACTCAATAGTTTTACTTCTACTCTCTTGAATTAGATGTCTTAACTTTTTACGGTCGTTTCTTTCGGAATAATTTTCTAAAAATTCATCTAATTCTGGTGTTTCAACCTTAAGTTTTTCAATTTTATCTGAAGCAGCAAACAAGTCTTGTACTACTTCAATTCTAGATCTATTCTCCTCTTTTTTATATTTTGACGGAGTCATTCCAAATGCAGCCCTTTGATACACGTGTAATATATCTTCTTTTTTCACTATCTCAAGTATTTATATATCTAAGATACGCATTTAACGAAAAGGTTTAGTTTATACACAAATTCTTCTCAGAATCACCTAAAAAAATTAACATTTCATTAAATATTTAATTAAATTTAAATCTTACATTTGTATATACAATTATTGTACAGACATGAATGTAGAAGCGATCATAAAAACAGAAAAAGAAATTCCTTTACGCCAAAGGACTCTTATTCATTTAAATCTAGTAAGTAATAAGGTAACAGAGGTTACTACAAATAAGCTAAAACCTTTTGATGTTTCGCTTCAGCAATTTAATGTTTTAAGAATTTTAAGAGGTCAAAAAGGTAAAGCTGCCAATTTGAGTACACTTAATGACCGTATGGTTACTAAAATGAGCAATACCACTAGACTTGTTGATAAGCTTATTACTAAAGGGTATGTATTACGTACTGCTTGTGAAAGCAACCGCAGAAAAGTAGAGATTTACATTACGGAATCAGGTTTAGACGCTTTATTGCAAATGGATAAAGCAATGCAAAGTGCAGACGAGACTATCCTTGAGAAATTTACAAACGAAGACTTAATAGTATTGAACAAATTATTTGATAAATTTTAAAATAACACATGAACAATTATATTGACAACTTAAACTGGCGTTACGCCACCAAAAAATTTGATGCTACAAAAAAGGTTTCAAAAGAAGATTTTGAAACTATATTAGAAGCCGCATCCTTAACAGCATCTTCTTATGGGCTACAACCGTATAAAATACTTGTAATAGAAGATCCTGCTATACGGGAACAATTAAAACCATTTGCTTGGGGACAATCTCAAATTACGGATGCTACCTATTTAATAGCTTTTGTGCACCACACCACCTTTAATGAAGAATTAATAGATACTCATTTACAGGATATAAGTGAGATAAGAGGTATTCCTTCTGAAGCACTAGCAGGGTATTCAGATTTCATGAAATCTAAACTAATTTCTTTATCTGACGAAACTAAAGCTGTCTGGGCAGCTAAACAAACTTATATTGCACTAGGAAATGTATTATCTGCTGCGGCTGATCTAAAAATTGACACTTGCCCAATGGAGGGTTTTGAGCCTGCTGAGTTCAATAAAATTTTAGGCTTAGACGCTCAAAATTTAAACACTTCTTTACTGGTAACCATTGGATACCGAGCAGAAGATGATGACACACAGCATTATAAAAAAGTTAGAAAATCTAAAGAAAAATTAATTCAATACATATAAACAACAATTACTAATTACTAAATTTTTAAAACATGAAAAAAAATATTTTAAGTGCCGTATTTGCAATCGTAATAGCTACCGCTGCAACAGCAGGAGTAAACCCAATAGATGGTGAAAAGAAAACCGTTAAAACAACAGAGAGTACTGTAACTTGGAAAGGGTACAAATTTGCAGGATCTCATGAAGGTAAGATTGCTTTGCAGTCCGGAGAACTTCTATTTGACGGTGATAAATTAACAGGAGGTGAGTTTGTTGTAGATATGGCAAGTATTACGGTTGGCGATTTAGCTGCTGGTCAAGGAAAAGAAAAATTAGAAGGCCACCTAAAAGCTGATGATTTTTTTGGAACAGAAAACTACGCAACATCAAAATTAGTTTTTACGAGCGTAAAAGCAACAGGTAAAAATTCTTATGATGTTACTGGAGATTTAACGATTAAAGGCATTACAAAAGCAGTTAGTTTTGACATCTCTGTATACGGTAGCAAAGCAACAGCTACTTTAAAAGTAGATAGAACTAACTATGATATACATTATGGTTCTACAAATTTCACAGATACTTTAAAGGATAAAGCTATTTATGATGAATTTGACTTAGTGGTTGATTTACAGTTCTAATTCACTAAAAAAAATAACAAAACCCCATTGTACTGTTAATTCGTATAATGGGGTTTATTTTTTTACACAATGCTGTTTGAAATCTTAAAAATGATTTCTATCTTTGGAGTCAATGAAAAATTTAACTGTAAATACTTGGTGGTGGAATAACTTACGAAAAAACGCGTGAGCATAGCACCATTGTATTCAATTTATATAAGGCTTGTCATCACGACAAGCCTTACTTATTTTATAGCATTAAGATGACGTACAAACTACATACCCATTACAAAAAAATACTTGCTGATACCATTACACCAGTAAGCGTATACCTAAAAATTCGCGATCGCTTTCCTAACAGTATACTACTAGAAGGAAGTGATTACCATGCTAATGACAACAGTTTCTCTTATATCTGCTGCAATCCTATTGCGTCTATTAAAGTTGAAAACGAAATTATTACCCAGCAGTTCCCAGATGGTAAGGTTGAAGAAATAGCTATTGATGCTTCTACGGATGTAGTAAGTATCATTGAAAATTACAGCAAGCGATTTATTGCCGATGAGAACGATTTTAAATTTATTGACAACGGCCTCTTTGGTTATATGGCATATGATGCGGTTCGGTACTTTGAGGATGTAAAGGTTTCTAAAAAAGAAAACTCTGTTGCTATCCCAGATATCTACTATGCGGTATACAAAAATATCATCGCTATAAATCATTTTAAAAATGAAGCGTATATTTTTTCTAACTGTTATGAGTCTGAAAATAACGTATCTGAAATAGAGCAGATATTAAATGTAAAGAATTTTGCTTCTTATAACTTTACCTTAGATGGTGCAGTTGCTTCAAATTTAGAAGACGATGATTTTAAAGAACATGTAAAACTAGCTAAAAAGCACTGCCAAAGAGGAGATGTTTTTCAATTGGTATTATCACGTCGTTTTTCCCAAGGGTTTAAAGGCGATGAATTTAATGTATATAGAGCACTGCGCTCTATCAATCCATCACCGTACTTATTCTATTTTGATTATGGCGATTTTAAAATATTCGGAAGTTCTCCCGAAGCACAATTAGTCGTTAAAGATGGTGCTGCAGAAATTCATCCTATTGCAGGTACATTTAAACGTACCGGAGATGATGAAAAAGATGCGATTATCGCAAAAGAATTGACGGAGGATGACAAAGAAAATAGCGAGCATGTAATGCTTGTAGATTTAGCACGTAATGATTTGAGTCGTAATGGAAATATGGTGAGAGTAACCAACTACCGCGAAGTACAATTCTTTTCGCATGTTATTCATCTAGTATCTAAAGTCGTGGGACAAAAGAAAAAAGACATCCCTACAATGAAAGTAGTTGCAGATACTTTCCCCGCAGGTACCCTGAGTGGTGCGCCAAAACATATGGCCATGCAATTGATAGAAAAATACGAAAAAACAAGCAGAGGTTATTATGGTGGTGCAATAGGTTTTATGGATTTTAACGGAAATTTTAATCATGCCATTATGATTAGGACCTTCCTTAGTAAAAACCATCACTTACATTACCAAGCTGGAGCAGGTATTGTTGCTGCCTCTAACCCTGAAGACGAATTACAAGAGACCTATAATAAACTTGGTGCTTTAACAAAAGCACTTGAAATTGCTGAGACCATATAATCATGAAGAAAATTTTAGTTATAGACAATTACGATAGCTTCACCTATAATCTAGTTCATTACTTAGAAGACCTAGATTGCGAAGTGATTGTAAAAAGAAACGATCAACTTTCTTTAGAAGAGGTTGATGCTTTTGAATACATTGTTCTTTCTCCAGGACCAGGAATCCCTGAAGAGGCAGGTTTATTAAAAGAGATTATTAGAACCTACGCTCCTACAAAGAAAATTTTTGGCGTGTGCTTAGGACAACAAGCGATAGCCGAAGTCTTCGGTGGATCATTAATTAACCTTGAGCAGGTATACCACGGTATTGCTACGCCTATTTCTATCACACAAGAAGATGCTCTTTTTAAAGATTTACCGACAGAAATAAAAGTGGGTCGCTACCATTCTTGGGTCGTAAACCCTAAAGATTTACCCAACTCTTTGATTGCTACATCTATTGATGTAAACGGACAAATTATGTCATTGCGCCATTCTACATATGATGTATCCGCAGTACAATTTCATCCAGAGTCTGTATTAACTCCTGACGGGAAAAAGATATTACAGAACTGGTTATTATCTTAAGCTAGAAAAGAAACACATAATTTTAGGAGGACCAAAAAATAAAGTAATAACACACTAAAAACCGTCCTAGTTTGGAGCGGTAAAGAGGCGATTATGAAAGATATATTAAACAGACTAATTAACCACGATGTACTGTCTAAAGCAGATGCAAAGCAGGTATTGGTTAACATTGCAAAAGGAGATTACAACACCAGCCAGATTGCTGCTTTTTTAACGGTATATATGATGCGAAGTGTCACTATAGAAGAACTAGAAGGCTTTCGTGATGCCTTGCTAGAGCTTTGTTTAGCGGTAGATTTATCTGCCTATAATCCAGTAGACTTATGCGGTACTGGTGGTGATGGTAAAGATACTTTTAACATCTCTACACTAGCTTCTTTCGTTACTGCAGGTGCTGGTATAAAAGTGACCAAACATGGTAATTATGGTGTGTCTTCAAAATGCGGAAGCAGTAATGTCATGGAATTTCTAGGCATCAAATTTAGTAGTGATGCTGGTTTTTTAGAAAAAAGTATTGATGAGGCCGGAATTTGCGTTTTACACGCTCCCCTATTTCACCCAGCCATGAAAAACGTAGCTCCCATCCGAAAAGAACTAGCGGTTAAAACATTTTTCAATATGTTAGGACCTATGGTAAACCCTGCCTTCCCAAAGAACCAAATGGTAGGTGTTTTTAATCTAGAACTCGCTAGAATGTATGGATACCTTTATCAGAATACCGATAAAAATTTCACTGTACTTCATGCCTTAGATGGGTATGATGAAATTTCACTAACCGGAAATACAAAAACTATATCCAACACTACAGAAAGCATGCTTAAGCCTTCAGATTTTGGCGTGCGTGCTGTTACCATGCAAGAAATTGCAGGGGGAGAAAGTATTGAAGCATCTGCTCAAATATTTTTAAATATTTTGCAAGGAAAAGGCACAGAAGCTCAAATTAATGTGGTGTGTGCTAATGCCGGAATGGCCATTGCTACGGTTGACCGTTTAACGCCTATGCAAGGTTTTGAAAGAGCAAAAGAATCATTAGTAAGCGGAAAAGGATTAGCCGCTTTAAAAAAACTACAAGCATTGAGCGCCTTATAAAGAATAAGATGAACATATTAGATAAAATAGTAATAGACAAACGCAAAGAGGTAATCCTTAGAAAGTCTTTAATTCCAATAAAGCAATTAGAGCAATCGGTTTTATTTGACAGACCTGAAAATTCTCTAGCAATTGCCTTACGCAATAGTGCCTCTGGCATCATTGCAGAACACAAAAGAAGATCGCCTTCTAAATCAGAAATTAATCAAAGTTTAAATGTGCAAGATGTTGCTACAGGCTATGAAGACGCAGGAGTGTGTGGCATGTCTGTTTTAACCGATGCCAAATATTTTGGTGGTTCGCTAGATGATCTTCTCATTGCAAGAGCAGCTACTAAGTTTCCATTATTGCGTAAAGAATTTATCATTGATGAATACCAACTTTTAGAAGCAAAAGCATACGGGGCAGATGTAATTTTATTGATTGCTGCTATATTATCTAAAGAAGAAATTAAAAATCTTTCTGAGTTTGCAAAAAGCCTAAAACTAAATGTGCTATTAGAGGTTCATAATGAAAAAGAGTTACAGAAATCTATCATGCCAAGCTTAGATATGTTAGGCGTAAACAATAGAAATTTAAAGACGTTTGACGTAAGCCTTGAAACCAGTAAAGCACTTTCTACCTTAATTCCTGATGATTTTGTAAAAGTTTCTGAAAGCGGAATTAGTTCTATTGCTGCTATTCAAGATTTGAAAAACTATGGATACCAAGGTTTTTTAATTGGTGAAAATTTTATGAAAACGGATGCTCCTGGAGCTCATGCCAAAAAATTTATTGAACAATTAGAAGCGAAATAATATAAAAATGACGGCAGATAAATACACCATATCAGACAACACACCGACCACTTTAGAGCATCATCATCTAAAGTTAAAAATTTGCGGGATGAAATTTAATACCGCTAATGTTGCTGCGTTGCAACCTGATTATTTAGGATTTATCTTTTGGGAACCTTCTAAAAGAAATTTTGAAGGCCCACTGGAAGCAATTCCACATCACATTAAAAAAGTGGGGGTATTTGTTGATGCTACTATCGAAGAAATTTCTCGTAAAGTTGAAGATTATAAGTTACTGGCTGTGCAGCTTCATGGTCATGAATCTCCTGAATTTTGCGAAGCATTAAAAGCAAAAATTAGCACCATTCAAATCATTAAAGTTTTCTCTATCAAAGACGAATTTAATTTTGAAGCTTTAGAAGCCTATGAAGAGGTCGCAGATTTCTTTTTATTTGACACCAAAGGAAAACTTCCAGGAGGAAATGGCTATACTTTTAATTGGAATGTATTGAATAACTACCCTTCTAAAAAACCCTATTTTCTAAGTGGCGGTATTGGTCTTGAAGAAATAAGTAAACTAGAAGCCTTTTTAAAGATACCCGCTTCAAAATATTGCCATGCTATAGATGTTAATAGCAAATTTGAGACATCACCTGGCCTTAAGGACATAGACCGCTTAGAACAATTGATAAAAAATTTGAAAAAGAACTAAAATACAAAGAAATCTTAAGCCTTCTTTATCGACAAAAAAGAGAATACTTTTTATTTCTTACTAAATACTAATTCATATGAATTATAACGCAACTGAAAAAGGATACTACGGAGAATTTGGCGGAGCATACATCCCAGAGATGCTATACCCTAACGTGGAAGAGTTACGCCAGAACTATTTGAAAGTAATGGTTGAACCAGACTTTAAAAAAGAATTTGATCAGCTATTAAAAGATTATGTCGGCAGACCATCGCCGTTATATTTCGCTAAACGCCTTTCTGAAAAATACAATACGAAAGTATATTTAAAGCGTGAAGACCTGAACCATACTGGAGCTCACAAAGTAAATAATACAATAGGCCAAATATTAATGGCTAAGCGTCTTAAAAAAACTAGGATTATTGCTGAAACTGGCGCCGGGCAACACGGAGTAGCAACCGCTACCGTTTGTGCATTAATGGGCATGAAATGCGTGGTATATATGGGGGAAATAGATATTGCACGCCAAGCACCCAACGTAGCACGTATGAAAATGTTAGGTGCCGAAGTTAGGCCCGCTTTATCTGGCAGTAGAACTCTAAAGGATGCTACCAACGAAGCAATTCGTGATTGGATCAATAATCCAGTAGACACCCATTATATTATTGGTTCTGCTATAGGTCCGCACCCATACCCTGATATGGTCACGCGCTTTCAATCTATTATTTCTGAAGAAATAAAATGGCAGTTAAAAGAAAAAGAAGGTCGTGAAAATCCTGATTATGTTGTAGCTTGTATAGGTGGCGGCAGTAATGCTGCAGGTACATATTATCATTTTTTACATGAACCAGAAGTTGGTATTATTGCAGTAGAAGCTGCTGGTAAAGGTGTGAATTCTGGCGAGAGCGCTGCAACTTCAGCTTTAGGAAAAGAAGGTGTCATCCATGGTTGCAAAACCTTATTAATGCAAACTAATGACGGACAAATTACAGAACCGTATTCTATCTCCGCAGGATTAGATTATCCAGGAGTTGGCCCCTTACATGCTCACCTGTATACCTCTGGTCGCGGAGAATTTTATTCTGCTACAGATGATGAAGCTATGAATTCTGGCTTAGAATTAACGCAATTAGAAGGTATTATTCCTGCTATAGAAACCAGTCATGCTTTAGCCATCTTTAAACACAAAACTTTTAAACCAGACGATGTGGTGGTAATTAGTTTATCTGGTCGTGGAGATAAAGATTTAGATAATTATATAAAATATTTCAATTTGTAAAAAAATAGTATCAATGAATAGAATAAATCAAAAAATGCAAGAGGATAAAAAACTCTTGTCTATATATTTTACTGCAGGATACCCTTCTTTAAATGATACCGTAAAAGTGATTCAAGATTTAGAGGCCAATGGTATTGATATGATTGAAATAGGATTACCTTTTAGTGATCCTCTGGCAGATGGACCCACTATTCAAAACAGTTCTACAGCTGCATTGAAAAATGGGATGACCACAAATATTCTTTTTGAGCAATTGAAAGACATCCGGAAATCGGTTTCCATTCCCTTAATCTTAATGGGCTATTTTAACCCAATGTTGCAGTACGGTGTAGAAGCCTTTTGTAAGAAATGCGCAGAAATAGGAATTGATGGGTTAATAATGCCCGATCTTCCATTAGATGTATATCAAGACGAGTATGAAGCTATTTTCAAGAAATATGATTTAAAAAATATCTTCCTAATTACGCCGCAAACAAGTGATGCCCGCATTCTACAAATTGATGCCGCTTCTGATGCCTTTATTTATATGGTGAGTACCGCAAGTGTTACAGGATCAAAGTCTGGCTTTGGTGAAGAACAAACTACCTATTTTAATCGTATTGCTGCTATGAACCTTAAAAATCCTCAGATAGTAGGTTTCGGGATTAATAACTCAAGTACTTTTAAGCAAGCTACAACACACGCTAAAGGTGCTATTATTGGCTCTGCCTTTATAAAGCATCTTACAGAACATGGCGTAGCTACTATTCCTGAGTTTGTGAAGGAAATTAGATAGCTAATAGCATGAAAGAATTTTTAAACAGCTGGAAGCTAATTTTATTAGCATGTTTTACATTAGGTTTAGCTCCGTTTTTCCCTGAACCACATCTATGGGGTAAATTAAAATGGATTGCTGGCGGAGCTACAGGAATGAATTTTCAGGACTGGTTTGATGTACTCTTACACGGTTTTCCTTTTTTACTTTTACTACGATTAATGGTGGTGAAGCTATGGAAGAAACAGGACGTTAAATAAAGCTGTTTTCTGATATAAAATCGATACATTTAATCTTACTTTTCAATAGAAATCAAAATTAGAGAATGAAGAAGATTATAATTTGCCTTTTAGCTATGGCAAGTGTAGCAATCAACGCGCAAGAAAAAGCCCAATTAGAATCACAAATTAGACATAGCATTGATGAAATCAGAGATTTTGTTTCCATCCCTAATAATGCTAGTGATCACGCAGACATCAATAGAAACTTAACTTGGCTAACGAAAAAATTTACCGAAAGAGGGTTCAATACATCTGTACTACCCACTTCAGGAGAATCTTTATTTTTTGCGACGCTTCCCATCATAGATGGCAAGCCAACAATTCTTTTCTACATGCATTTTGACGGGCAGCCTGTAGATGCCTCTAAATGGGATCAAAAAAATCCGTATCAAGTGGTCTTAAAATCTCCAGAGGGCGATACGTTTAAAAATGAATTATTTGAAGATTTAAATACTGATTTAAATGAGGAATGGCGTTTATTTGGTAGATCTACTTCAGATGACAAAGGTCCGATTGTTCTGTTACTAAACGCTTTTGATTTGTTAAAAAAGAACAATGCAACCCTTCCTTTTAATGTCAAAATTATTTTAGATAGCGAAGAAGAAAACGGCAGTAAGCCACTTCCTAATGCCGTCAAAGAATATAGAGAATTATTAGAGGCCGACTTTTTGGTTATTAATGATGGTCCCGTTCACAGTTCTGGAAAACCTACTATTGTTTATGGTTGTAGAGGAATAACAACAATGAGCCTTACTACATACGGTCCTATAAAACCTCAACATAGCGGGCATTATGGCAACTACGCTCCTAACCCAGGTTTTCAGCTTTCAGAATTATTAGCAAGTATGAAAGACAAAGATGGGAAGGTTACTATAGATGGGTATTATGATGGCATTACCATTAATGAAGAAACCATGGCTATTCTAAAAAATGTTCCTGATGATGCTGCAAACATCAATAAAAATTTACAAATAAAAGCTCCTGAAAAAGTAGGCTCTTTTTATCAAGAGGCATTACAATATCCATCCTTAAACATTAGAGGCTTGTCTTCTGGATGGGTGGGTGAAGAAGCCAGAACAATTGTACCTGAGAGTGCTACGGCAGAATTAGATTTGCGTCTTGTTCCTGAGTCTGACGGAACTCGATTAAAATCTCTCGTAAAAAAACATATTGAAGCACAAGGGTATTTTGTAACCACGAAGGAACCTACAACAGAAGAACGCCTTAAACATGACCGTGTTATTAAAATTACAGAAAGTGGTGTTACCGATGCATTTAGAACAGACCTCAACAATACCTATGGTAACTTCATTCTAAATACATTACAAAAACAATTTCAAGAAGACGTGGTTCAAATACGTATTATGGGTGGTACCGTACCTATAGCCCCTTTTATTAATGAATTAAAAATTCCTGCATTTATTGTTCCTATGGTCAACCCAGACAACAATCAGCATAGCCCTAATGAAAATTTAAAAATAAGTCAGATAGGTTACGGTATTCGTACTTTTTACAGCTTGTTATCAACTCCGTTAGAATAGTTATACACTAGTTTAACAAGGCACTAACAAAGCTTTACAATAGTCTTAACGGAGAGTTACTATCCCTTTTTATAACTTGTAGTGGAACATAAAAAAGAAAAAACTATGGGAATTATAGATGATAAGAGACTTAAAAGAAAAGTAGAACAAACCAATCCGACAAACCCTACTGGGAACACAAATCAAACTACTAACACGTTTGATATTGAAAAGGACACTATAAAAGATCAGCAAAACAAAAAATAATAGTTGTTTAGTTTGTTTTCAAAAGCCCCAAATTCAAAATTGAATTTGGGGCTTTTTTTATGCGAGCCTTACAAAGGCTATTACAAATATCCCGAAAGTATCACAGTAAGTTTAACTCGGTGTGATTTTATTACCGAATAGGTTCACTTCATTTGTATAAACCTAAAAAGTTCAGAAAAATGAAAAAAATCTATTTAATTACAAGTATGATTCTCGCCTTAGCATTTACTAGTTGCGATGACGATGATGACAATCAAGAAGTACAAATAATCCCAGCAGCTGGAACTATTGCTGGTGGCCCTTTTACCTTTTGCGTAGATGGTGTTGCAGATATGGTAAGCGGTATTACTATAGACGATTCCAATGCTATAGGTGCAAATAGCACATGGGTTATTACAGATGACCAAGGAAACATCTTAGGATTGCCACCTACATTGACTGATGTAGAAGGTGTGAATTTTGACGATGCTGGAGCTGGAGTATGTTTTATCTGGTACCTACGTTTCGAAGATGGTTTAGTAGGCGCAGAAGTAGGAATGAACACGGCTAATTTAGATGGAACATTTGACCTTTCTAATTCTATACAAGTGACTAGAAATAAAACAAATGCAGGAGTATTAACTGGTGGACCTTATGAATTTACTGTAGACGGTACACCGGATATGGTTACCGGATTAAGTTTAGATAGCAGTGATGCTAGTGGTAGTAATAGCACCTATGTAATTACAGATGCAGATGGAAATATCTTAGGAATGCCTCCTACCTTAGAAGCTGTAGAAGGTGTTGATTTTGATGGCGCTGGCGCTGGTGTATGCTTAATTTGGTATTTACGTTACGAAGATGGTTTAGTAGGTGCAGAAGTAGGCATGAACGCAAATGATCTAGATGGCTGTTTTAGTCTTTCAAATTCAGTTACAGTAACTAGATTACAAGGAGCTAATGCAGGGACAATTGCAGGAGGTCCTTATGATTTTTGTATTGATGGAACTGCTGATATGGTTTCAGGAATTTCTTTAGATAGTGCAAATACTTCTGGTGACAATAGTACTTGGGTAATTACGGATGATCAAGGAAATATCTTGGGATTACCACCAACATTAGATGCTGTTGAAGGCGTAGATTTTGACGGAGCTGGTGCTGGCGTTTGCTTAATATGGTACTTACGTTACAATGGTACTATTACCGGAGCTGAAGTAGGGATGAATGCAAATGATTTAGCAGGAGATTATGACCTTTCTAACGCGTTAACTGTAACAAGGAGCAAAACTGAAGCAGGAGTACTTTCTGGCGGTCCTTATAACTTTACTATTGACGGGACATCAGATTTTGTATCTGGGATTACTCTAGATAATACGAATGTTAGCGGATCATTAAGTACTTATGTGATTACAGATGCAGATGGAAATATCTTAGGAATGCCTCCTACTTTAGAAGCTGTGGAAGGTGTAGATTTTGATGGCGCAGGAGTTGGCGTATGTTTAATCTGGTATTTACGTTATGAAGATGGATTAACAGGTGCCGAAGTAGGGATGAATGCAAATGACCTAGCAGGTTGTTTTGATTTGTCAAATGCTATTACCGTAAACAGAACAATGCCTTAAATATCGTTTTTTAAAAATTGTCTATACTGTAAAACCCGGAAATCAATAGTATTGAATTCCGGGTTTTTACTTTTCATCATTTTATAAGCATCCAAACCACCCAGAGCTCTATTGGCCGCTCCAGAAGGCGCTGTCAAGGATACTGTTTTTATATACCTATCCCCTAATTGAAATTGATGGATGCGAGGTACAATATCAGATAAAACTTCAAACTGAATGTTTTGCTCTTTTAAATGCTTTCTAAAAAAATATTCTGGTCCATTTTTACTATTACCTCCTGTAAATAATAAAGTATTTATAGTAGGGTATTGTTTTAGATACCCAATAACATTTCGCAATTGTATGTTTTGCATTCCTAAATCAGAAGCATCAACCTTAACACGTTCTGCACTTGCAACAATATCACAAATACCAATTTTTTCACGTTTTAAAAACTCCTTTCGTTGTATTACTGCAGCATCAGAGGTTTCAAATAACAAATCCAAATCAAAAATACGATTTATAATAGGCCATAATTGTCCGTCTCTACTTCCGTAACAAAAATTTACATCTCCTTCTTTTAAATCTCCCGTGGTAAATCTTGGCGGCGGTAAAGTGCCTACAATTAATTTTGTGGCTTCTGGAAATAGAAAAGGTGTGTAGGGATGCGTATGAAGGAATATCATGTAATACTATTTAATAGTTCTTTCGCTGTTTTAAACACAGACTTGTGCTGTTTATAATTTGGCCTTGACATACCTTCTGATTCCATCAAAATCTCGCTTAACAGCAATTTAGCTTCTGATTTTTTCATATTTCGCATATAAAACCTAGACAATTCTAAGCGTTCAAAATAATTAGAATAAGGTGCATCGAACTGAGCAAACAACATTTCGGCTTCCTTGATGTTCCCTAGTTTTTCGATGGATAGACTATAATAATATAAACCTTCTGACTTTCTAAATTTACTATCCTCCTTAATTCTTTGGGCATAGGATTTAGCTTGCTCATAATCCCCTAATAAGTAATTTGTTTTTATTAATTTTAAAATTACATAATAATCGTTGACAAAAACATCCTTTAAGGATCCCTCATAATTCTCTGCTGCTTTCTCATACATTCCATGATCTAAATACGCATCAGCAAGGGCTACTTGATTTTTAAATGTATTTGAAAATTTAAACTTCTTTTCTAAATCCGTAATCCTCTTCGTTGGATTAATAACCGAAGTTAATCCTTCCTGAACTACATCTAAATCTCTCTTTGTAAACACATTCAAAATTAGATACGACAAAGCCCCAAAGATTGGAAGAAAAATTATTGCCATAATCCAGTAATATGAATTGCGGTTTGTATAACAATGGTAAACACAGAAGATCTGCAAGGCGATACCTAAAAAATATAACATTCTTTAACCCAATTAAGTTATTGACTATTGCCTAAATTATATAATTTTTGACAAAAAAACCTGTATCCCTTTAAAGAATACAGGTTTTTATATGAAACAATAATTTGTGATTTTTATGCTGAATTACGACTCGCATTAATATTACCATAAAGCGAACGCGTTACTATCTTTTCATACAATTCTTTCATTGGAGAATCTTCTCCAATTTTCTGTAAAGCATACTGCTGAATAACCAATAATGGTAATACGATATTCTCACGTATTTTAATAGACTCTCTTGAAAGTGCTTCTTGCTCCATAAGAATTTCCATTCCCGAAATTTCTAAAAGCATTTCTTTGGATAAGTCATACTCATTTTTCAATATGATCCAGAAATCGCCATACTCTTCATCATCTCTCATGTAGGCTGTTAATTCAAAATAACATTTAGATAAAGCCATCATACTATTAGACATTAAAGCTCTAAAAACAGGTACTTTTTCATACAAGTTTTTCACCTCCTCCATTTTGCCTTTGTCTTTCATGGTTTTAATAGCAGTACCTAAACCAAAATATCCTGGAACGTTTTGCTTTAACTGACTCCATGAACCTACAAAAGAAATGGCTCTAAGATCCGAAAGCTCTAATTTTGCTTTATTACCACGTTTCCCTGGTCTACTACCAATATTAGCTTTAGTATAATATTTAAGCGTACTCATATTCTCTAAGTACGGCATAAATTTATCATGATGTTTAAGCGCATCATACTTCTCAAAACTCAATTCAGAGAGTTGCTCTATTAACGTTCTTTGATTTTCAGTAATGACATTTTCATCACCATAAAAACTATTAGACAAACCTGCTGTTAAAAGTTGCTCGCAATTATAAACAAACTGCTCTTTAGTACCATAGGTACTGGTAATAGTTTGTCCTTGTATCGTTAATTGTATTTCATTATTAGCAATGTCTTTAGTCTGCGCTGCGTAAAAACGATGTGTTTTTCCTCCTCCACGCGCTGGTGGGCCACCACGACCATCAAAGAATATTGCTTTGATATTATTCTTAGCACAAACCCCAGACAAACTTTCTTTAGTTTTTAAGATAGACCAGTTGGCTTTTAAATAGCCCCCATCTTTAGTTCCATCAGAAAAACCTAACATCATCGTTTGTTTTTCTGAACGTTGTCTTACGTGTGCCATATACTCCGGCATATCAAACAATTGTTGCATGATAGCTTCAGAATCTTCCATACCTTTCATGGTTTCAAAAAGTGGAACAATATCAAAAGATATTTCTTTCGCATTCCAACCACACCATCTAAACAATGCAAATACAAATAACACAGAAAATATATCTTCAGAATTACTTATAATATATCGGTTACACCCTTCTTCTCCATTCTTTTCTTGAATAGATTTTAGTTGTAAAATATTCTTAATTGTTTCTTGAGTAATTTCCTCATTGTAATCGAAGACCTTTAAACTAAGCTTTTCATTCAATAGAATATCAATTAATTCTTTTTCTGAAAGCTCATCTAAACGCTCTTTAATTAAACCATTTCTAGTTAAGATTTCTGTAATTACTTTAACATGCATGCTATGATCTTGACGAATATCAAGCGTAGCAAAATGCGTTTTAAAGATTTTTACTTTATCAATGAAATAATCTAATTCTTCTAAATATAAAGAATGATATCTTTCTACTAACACCGCTCTTATCTGCGTTAATGGCCCTATAATATCCTGATATCCAACCTGCTTTTCTGGGTTAAACATCGCCGTATACAAATTAGCTCTAAGCTTGTTTATATCTTCCTGGAGTCCGCTAAACGTAAGTTTCTGCTGTAGTTTCTTCAGATCATTATAATAACATTTCATCAACGTTATGCGCAATTCATCTGCCACATCATTAGTAATATCTGCTGTAACAAATGGATTACCATCACGATCGCCCCCAGGCCAGAACCCTAGTTTCATGATATTGTAATTTTCAAACTCAGCGTTATTAATATTACTTTTTAAATAAGCGTAAAGCTCCCCTACAGCATCATAATATACATTACGTAAGATGTAAATAATATTTTTGGCTTCATCTAAAGGTGTTGGCTTTTTAGAGTTAATTAAAGACGTAAGCCCTAACTGCTGTAAGGTAACATCTATATCATCTATTTTATCTCCTAAAATAAGAGTTCTTAATTCTGCAATAATATCTAAAACCGCAGGAGTGTAGAACTGTGTTGGGTGTGCGGTTAATACTAAACGTGCACTAAAATTAGACAGATGGTCTGATATTTTATCCCAGCTTTTATTCTTGTCTACAAGTTCAAAATAATCTTTAATCGCTAAATTATTGCTATGCTTATATATTTTTGGAAATGCAGCATCTTCTACACTATCATATAAAACTACTTGGCGTTCTACATACTGAATAATGCGAAACATAAAATCAATACGCTCTTTCTCTGAATCTATGGCCATAAAATTCTCAAAGAAAGCTTCTAAAATTTCTTTAGGATTTTGTCCCGATTTTAATCCCTTTTGACATTGGTCTAACATCAACGGAATAACCATACCCACATTTTCTATATTTCGGTATGGTAAGTTTAAAAACAAACTGTTGTAAACATTAAACTTATTGTTTACCGACTTCTTAAATTCTTCTAACCGCTGTACTTGTTTCATATTTTATAGCTAACTAAACGTAAAATTCTTTTTATTCTATAGTCGAAATCTGATGGTATACCTAAGCGTCAGACTCAAAAATTCCCTTTAGCTAAAGTAGCTAAAGGGAATTATACTTTTTGCTTAATTTTTTATTTTAACGTTACCACCAAATCTTCAGAATTAACCAATGAACCTCCTGATAAATGAACGCTTTCTACCACGCCTTCCTCTGTTGCAGTAACGGTCGTTTCCATTTTCATGGCTTCGATGACAAACAAAGGTTGGTTTCGCTTTATTTCTTGTCCTTTCTTTACCAAAACAGTAGATAATAAACCTTGCAAAGGTGCACCAATTTGCTTGTCATTAGCCCCATCTGCCTTAGTATTTTCTATTTTAGTAACTTTTACGGCGGTATCTTTAATGACTACATTACGCAACTGCCCATTTACTTTAAAATAGATACTTACATTCCCAGATTCGTCTGGCTCTCCTTTTAACATTAATGAGATAAGGACATTCTTACCACGATCTAACTCCACCATAATCTCTTCTCCTATTTCCATACCGTAGAAGAAATTTTTGGTAGGTATATTCATTACATTACCATATTTTACATGGTTATTATAGGCATCTGTAAATACCTTTGGATACAATTTATAGGACAAGAAATCTGTAATTTCAAGCGCTCTACCCATGCCCTTATTGAACTTTCGTTTGAAGGACTTGAATTCCTTGTCAAAATCGATAGGTTCTAAATGCGCATTAGGCCTTTCGGTATATGGAATCTCATCTTTTAGGATAATTTTCTGTAGTGCCTTCGGGAAGCCTCCAACAGGTTGCCCTAAGTCTCCTCTAAAGAAACTTTTTACAGACTCTGGAAATGAAATATCCTCTCCTTTCGTCAATACATCATCAACCGTTAGACTATTACTAATCATATATTGCGCCATATCACCCACCACTTTAGAGCTCGGCGTCACTTTAATAACATCGCCAAAAAGTTGATTAACTTCTCCGTACATTTTAGTAATCTCTGGGAATTTATCTTCCAAACCTAAAGCAATCGCTTGCCCTTTTAAGTTGGAGTATTGCCCCCCAGGAATTTCATGGTTATACACCTCTCCTGTTCCAGATTTTAATCCAGATTCAAACGTGTAATAATAATTACGAACAGTTTCCCAGTAATTAGAATACGCTGCTAATTTTGCCGTATTCATGTTATTCGCTCTTTCTGTAAAACGAAGCATCTCTACTACCGAATTAAAATTGGGCTGTGAAGTTAATCCAGACAAACCTCCTAGAGCTACATCGACCACGTCTACACCTGCTTCTATTGCTTTTAAATACATAGCGGCTTGCGTAGAAGACGTATCGTGTGTATGTAAATGAATTGGTATATTAATTTCTGATTTTAATGCAGAAATTAATTCATAAGCGGCATACGGTTTTAACAAACCGGCCATATCTTTCACTCCCAATATATGAGCACCAGCATTTTCAATATCTTTAGCTAACTGCACATAATATTTCAGATCATATTTGGTTTTAGAGACATCTAAAATATCGCCCGTATAACAAATAGACCCTTCTGCTAAACCACCCGTTTTTGTCCTTACATGCTCTATACAAGGCGCAATAGATTTCATCCAGTTTAGAGAATCAAATATTCTAAAAACATCTACGCCTGTTTCCCAAGATTGTTCAACAAATTTTTCTATTAAATTGTCTGGATATGCGGTATACCCAACTCCGTTTGATCCTCTAATCAGCATTTGCAATAATACATTTGGCATTGCCTTACGCAAGCTAGCCAAACGCTCCCAAGGGTTTTCTTGCAAAAAGCGCAAGCACACATCAAAAGTAGCTCCACCCCAAACTTCCATACTGAAAATTTCAGGGTTATTTTTAGCATACCCTTCTGCAACTTTCATCATGTCTATGGTACGCATACGTGTTGCCAACAAACTTTGGTGGGCATCACGCATGGTGGTATCGGTGAAATGAACTTTCTTTTCATTCTTTAACCACTCAGAGAATTTCTCGGGTCCCAGCTCCGTAAGTAGATCTTTAGTTCCTTTAGGATACGGATCAAATTTAGGAAAGGCAGGAACTATCGGTTTTGAAAATACATGCTTAGGGTCTTTCTTTTTTACATCAGGATTTCCATTAACGATAACATCACCCAAAAAGTGCACTAATTTATTAGCCCGATCACGAGGTTCCACAAATTCAAAAAGCTTCGGTTCATTTTTAATAAAATTTACCGTAACATCACCATCTCTAAAAGTTTGATGTTTTAAAATATTGTCCAAGAAAGCCATATTGGTTTTCACACCACGAATACGGAATTCTGCCAAGGCTCTACGCATTTTTCTACAAGAACCATCAAGTGTTCTACTAATGGCCGATACTTTAACCAACATAGAATCAAAAAATGGAGAAATAACCACCCCTTGATATACACTACCTGCATCTAACCGAATTCCCAAACCAGAAGCACTACGGTAGGTAGTTACTACCCCGTAATCTGGTTTAAAATCGTTCGCAGGATCTTCCGTCGTAATTCTACATTGCAACGCATACCCCGTTACTTTTACAGATTCCTGACTTTCTATTTTTATTTGTTGATCTGATAATTTATAACCGCCAGCAATAAAGATTTGTGTTTTAATCAAATCAATATTAGTAATCATTTCTGTTACCGTATGCTCTACTTGAACTCTTGGGTTTACTTCAATAAAATAAATGCTTCCATCATCGTCTACCAAAAACTCAACGGTACCAATGTTATTATAGTTTACCGCCTTACAAATATTAATAGCGTGGGTGTACAAGCTATTTAGCGTTTCTTGAGGCAACCCAAAAGAAGGTGCAAACTCAATTACTTTTTGGTAGCGACGTTGTACAGAGCAATCACGTTCATATAAATGCACTATATTCCCATGTAAATCGGCAACAATTTGTATTTCTATATGCTTTGGATTTTCTACAAACTTCTCTAAGAAAACGGTATCATCACCAAAAGCATTTAAAGATTCTCTTCGAGCCTCAGGGAAACCTTTTCTTAGTTCTTCTTCTGTCCGGATAACTCGCATTCCGCGGCCACCACCACCAGAAGCAGCTTTAAGCATCACTGGATAGCCAATACGCTCTGCCTCAGACAAAGCAACAGACACTTCTACTAAATCTTCAGTACTACTTTGTATGACCGGAATATGATTAGCTACAGCTACTTCCTTCGCTGTAATTTTATCTCCTAGCGCCTTTAAAACAGACACTTTAGGACCTATGAAAATAATTCCATTATCCTCACAAGCTTGCGCAAATTTTGCATTTTCAGATAAGAATCCATACCCAGGGTGTATGGCATCAATATCATTATCTTTTGCCACTTTTATTATGGCTTCTATATCTAAGTAAGGTTTTAAAGGTTCGTTCTCTTCTCCAATTTGATAGCATTCATCTGCCTTATATCTGTGTAAAGAGTACCGATCTTCATAGGTGTAAATCCCAACTGTTTTTATGCCTATCTCTACACAAGCTCTAAAAATACGAATTGCTATTTCTCCCCTATTTGCTACTAAAACCTTTTTGATTTCCATGTAATTCTCTGTGGTTAGTTTTTTTTTATAAAAATGTTGTTAATCTTTACGATGTACAAACATCGTAAAGTTACATTTTTTGAATACGCATCACAATTAATCGAATGCATTTAATTAACCCTTTTTATTGCAATTTGTCAGCAATTTAAGCAAGGAAAACGAAATCTATTAGGTAAATTAACTTTTGAAACAAATTTTAAATAATTACTTACAAAACTCTACCAAAGAGAAGCGTACCTTGCATTTTTATAGTACTATTGAAAGTTGTAATTTTAAGAAAAAGAAAAACATGGGAAAAGGAGATAAAAAATCTAGAAAAGGAAAGATCGCTAACAATTCTTTTGGCGCCAGAAGACCTAAAAAAATTAAAAGAAGACCAACCGTTGAAGAAAAAATTGCCATAAAAAAGAAAAAGTAACTACAAACCTAGTTCAAAATTTAAACTGATTCTTTTTCTTTTTTGGTATTTTCAAGCCTGCTTTTCTTATCTTAGTAGTACTGAATACTCTTTGATCTTGTTGTATTTCTGCCAAATCAGGATTCTTACTTGAAAACTTCACTACATAAAACTCACCTACCTTAACATCATAGTTAGAATCTAAGTAATTACTATTTTCATATTTTTTACCATTAACATAATAATAATAAAATATTGCAGGACTTGAAGACGGGCCATCCATATAACTATCTACAAAACAGACCGTATATACAGAATTTTCTTTAAGGTCTTTTTTTATATAAGCAGTAATACACATTAAAATTAAAGCAAAAACCATTAAATATAACAATGTTCTCTTTTGGTCTTTATCTAATTTCATTATTTATGATATTTAATAATGTTTTTTTTAGTTAGCATTTTTTAGTTAGCATTTTTTTTGCGCTAGATATAGTTGTTTTTATAGTAACCTTCCCCCCGAAATCAAAAACTGAGCCTATTGGTTTACTTAATTCCATCAATGGCTTACCCACAGCAGTACTAAAAGAATTGCTTGCCTTAAATTTAAGACTATTAAAAAGCATATTTTAGAGAAATCCTCCAACGAACTCAAATTGGGACCTCCTTCAATAGTATAATTTAGTCCCGATTTTAGCGGAACACTACCAAAATTGCCATATGCTGCACTAGCCCCTACATCAAACAAATCAATCTGACCCCAATTTTGTTTCCCCCATTTACTCTCTGCTATCCCTGTTGACAAATATTGTTCCCCTAAATTAGAAAAACCATTTAACAATGCCACCTTACCTTTATTTACTGCAAATGCTTTACCTAACTCTTTACCCACCGTTGGTAATGCGGACTGCCCAAAAGAGTAAACTAAAGGCAATGCCTCAACTGCACCGATAATAACTACAGGAAAACCAATGGTTACAGCAATTATTGCTCCCTCATTTACAGCATCATAGGCCTTCCATATTTTTTTATCTTCTTTTCACTAACCGTCACTGTAAGTAATTTATTAAATAATCCTTTTTGGTTTGATATTAAGGAACTAATCTCAGAGCTATTAGTTTTAAATTCACGAACCCGCTCTTGCCCTGCAGTCGAAGCAAAAGAAAATTCATTATTAATCAATCGTTCTATATGATCTACTATAAAATCGCTAAAGTGCATTAACTAAGTAATAGTTTAAAATAAAGAAAAAGTAACTACAGTTGTAGTTACTTTTTCTTTATAAAAATTCAGACCTTGATAATTAGCGAATAAATACAGGCTGATTTTCTTTTAAAGTATGCTCTTTACTAAACAGATATCCATCTAAATTAAAGCCTCTTAATTCTTCAAGAGAATTAACTTTCTCATCTACGATATAGCGCACCATAGCACCTCTTGCTTTTTTAGCATAGAAGCTTATTATTTTTAATTTATCGTTTTTCCAGTCTTTAAATATTGGTGCAATTACAGGCACCCTTAAATTCTTCTCATCTACGGCACTGAAATATTCGTTGCTCGCTAAGTTTACAAACAATTCCCCTTCTTCCAATTCCGAATTTAAAGAGGCTGTGATGCCTTTCTTCCAAAATTCATACAAATTTTTAGCATTCCCAACTTTCAAACTCGTTCCCATTTCTAATCGGTATGCTTGCATTAAATCTAAGGGTTTTAAAACACCATACAAACCGGATAGAATACGAAGCTGATTTTGCAACTCGGCTATTTTAGTTTCTTTTAAACTATACGCATCCAATCCTTGGTATACATCACCACTAAAAGCAAATACTGCAGGACGTGCGTTTTCTGGAGTAAAAGGCAATGAAAAATTCTGATTTCGGTCCCAATTCAATTGTGCCAATTTATCAGAAATATGCATTAAGTCTGATAAATCTTTGGGCTTCTTCTTTTTTAAAACTGAATTTAGTTTTTTTGATTGCTCAAGAAATACAGGGCTAGTATATGCTGCCGTAGGTAATTCCGTTTCAAAATCTAAGGATTTTGCAGGAGAGATCACTATTTTCATCTGATACTTTTTAGTAGTTCACTAGTTATACGATATCTTCTTCGCAAAATTAAAGAAGATATCTAGTATAAATTTCATCTTTCAAGATAGGTTTTCAATAGCTGTATTACAAAAATCTATCCTTGAGGATTCTCTGCGCTATGCTTGGCATAAGCCCTCCATTTCTCTATGCAATTAGCCATATCGGCTGGTACTTCAGAATCAAATCGCATAAATTCTTTGGTAACAGGGTGTACAAAACCTAAGGTTTTTGCATGCAAGGCCTGTCGTGGTAATATTTTAAAGGCATTATCAACAAACTGCTTATACTTTGTAAATGTTGTTCCTTTTAATATTTTCTCACCGCCGTAACGTGCATCATTGAATAAAGTATGCCCTATATGCTTTAAGTGTACCCGAATCTGGTGTGTTCTACCCGTCTCTAATTTGCAAGAAATTAAGGTTAAATATCCTAAGCGCTCTATGACTTTAAAATGAGTAACTGCATCTTTACCTTGTTCACCGTCAGGAAAAACAGTCATTTGTAAGCGGTTCTGCGGATGCCTTCCTACATGCCCTTCTATAGTTCCTTCATCTTCTTCGATATTACCCCAAACTAACGCCACATACTCACGCTCACTTGTTTTATCAAAAAACTGTTTTGACAAGAAAGTCATCGCTTCATCTGTCTTAGCAATCACTAAAAGTCCGGAAGTATCTTTATCTATCCTATGCACTAATCCTGGACGTTCATTAATATTTACGGCAAGATCTTTTGTATGATGCAATAGCGCATTAATAAGGGTCCCAGAGTAATTACCGTGACCAGGATGCACTACCATTCCTGGTTCTTTATTTACCACCATCAATACATCATCCTCATAAACAATATTTATAGGAATATCTTCTGGCACTAATAAAAATTCATGTGGAGGATGCTCAAAAAGAACTCTAACTTCATCCCCTGCTTTTACACGATAATTTTGTTTTACTTGAATATCATTAACCCAAATATGTCCATTTCTTGCTGCTTGCTGAATTTTATTTCGAACCGCATTTTCTATGAAGTTCATTAAAAATTTATCTACACGCAGCGGCTCTTGCCCCTTGGATGCAATTACCTTATGGTGCTCAAAAAGTTCATCTTTTTCTAACTCCGAGCGCTCTTCTGGTTCCATCATATATTATTCTGAATCTGATTTTATTTGATTGCTTTGGCTTTCATTACCATTACCACAAACCAGTTCTATTTTTGAAGTTTTAGGAAGTTTGTATCCTTCCTCTATATATTTTCCTTTGTACTTGATACGGTACACCATATCTTTTCCAAACTCATCAATGTAAGTTACCCTTTGCACATCTAACCCTACAGCTCTAAGTTTTGCCGTAGCATTACGCAAGGTAACCTGGATGATACTTGGCACACTAACCTTCTTGTATCCAGAAGGATTTACCGTTACATAAATTTTTCTACTCTGCTTTACTTTATTTCCCGCAGGAGGATTTTGCTCAATAACAGAAAATTTAGGATAATCTGGATTGTAATTCGCAGAATCTAATACCTCAAAACGTAAATCTGCATCTTCTACCACTTTACGCATTTGCGTTACAGACAATTTTGCCAAATCTGGTACCTCTACAAATTCTCCATGATTGGTAGAACTTTTTAACCATTGTAGCATTCCAAATATAAATAGGACTATAACTAAAAGTGCCAATCCTAATTGTATTAAAAAAACTTTACTTTTCAGAAAGTTTAAAAAATTTCTCATCTTATTATGTATTGTGACAGCAAATATAAGAAATGGACCCTAAGAAACGAACAGCCGTTTCGTAAAATCACGTTATATTTATAGTTCACTAGAAAAAAAATATACGTAATGAACTAAAACATGGTGTTTTTTCTTTTCTTTGACTTACAATTGCAGTTTGTTTATTTCTAATATTAAGATTGAGTAATGAAGAAAAATATTGCCATTATCATGGGCGGCTACTCTAGCGAATATAAAATTTCGTTAAAAAGCGGAAGCGTTGTTTATAAGTATACTGACAAGGAAAAATTTAACCTGTTTAGCATTCATATTTTTAAAGAAAAATGGGTTTACGTAAACGAAAACAACGAAGAATTTCCTGTAAATAAACACGATTTTTCAATCGAAATAAACCATCAAAAAATAACTTTTGACTGCGTATTTAATGCCATTCATGGTTCTCCTGGTGAAGATGGCTTAATGCAATCTTATTTTGAGATATTAAACATTCCACAAACCTCTTGTGATGCTTACCAATCTGCCTTAACCTTTAATAAACGAGACTTATTGAGTGTACTAAAACCATACGGTATTAAGTCTGCCCCATCGTACTATCTTAACCTTGGCGACCTTATTGACGAAGAAGCCATAGTTACTAAGGTAGGTTTACCCTGTTTTGTAAAAGCAAATAAGGCAGGAAGTAGTTTTGGAATAATGAAAGTGTATAAAATAGAAGAGCTACAAGCCGCTATTGCTAATGCCTACAAAGAAGACGATGAGATCATCATTGAAGGATTTTTAGATGGCACTGAAGTTTCTGTGGGTGTACTAAAATACCATGGGGAAACAAAAGTATTTCCTATAACCGAAATTGTTTCTGAGAATGATTTTTTTGATTACGAAGCTAAATACGCTGGAAAATCTCAAGAAATAACGCCTGCAAGAATTACGGAAAAACAAATGCAAACAGTAAGTGATATTGCAAAAAAGGCATATGATGTTTTAAAAATGAAGGGCTTCTCTAGAAGTGAATTTATTTTTATTGGCGATGAGCCTTTTATGCTAGAAATGAATACGACTCCCGGGTTAACCGAAGAAAGTATTTTACCACAACAAGCCAAAGTTGCAGGCATATCATTACCTGAGCTTTTTGAAAATGCAATAACCGAAGCCTTAAAAGCAAATTAAGTACCTTTAGGAGCTTAAAATATAACTATGAGACGCGCAATATTCCCTGGTTCATTTGATCCACTAACTTTAGGTCACTATGATATTATTCAGAGAGGCATTACCCTTTTTGACGAACTTGTTATTGCCATTGGTGTAAATTCTGACAAGAAATACATGTTCTCATTAGAAGACCGCAAGCAATTTATTAAAGATGCTTTTGCTCATGAGCCAAAAATAAAAGTGCTTACCTATGAGGGTCTTACGGTAGATTTTTGCAAAAAAATAAACGCCAATTTTATTTTAAGAGGATTGCGTAACCCTGGAGATTTCGAGTTTGAAAAAGCTATAGCACACACCAATCGAAAATTATCTGAAATTGAAACCGTTTTTCTTCTAACCTCTTCGGGAAAATCATACATCAGCTCTTCTATTGTTAGAGATGTTATCAAAAACGGAGGAGACTATACGGGCTTAGTGCCGGATTCTGTTCGTGTGAAATAAAATCCTACAAAATAGAATTTGATACGCCGTTGAAACTTGAAACAAACACAGCCTATATCTTATTTCCGACACCTTTGAAGAAGCCACAGTAACAAATATCCTATTTATCACCACGGTTTTTCAAGAATTCACAACAAATGCACCGTCAGTTATAAAATTACTCATTACTTTAGTAGGAAATTTATTACTAGTCTTGAGGCAAAAAATTAAAAATAACGACAATTATCTTATAAAACAGTTACCAAAAGCAACCGCTTATGTTAATCTGAATCTATCTGTTGCCCACATTTCTGATAGCTGGTTACGCGATTTTAATTTATCCTTGCAAGCTATAGAAAAAAATAGCATACTTGGAGTTTTCCCTACTCTAACCACAAAATGGAAACAAGATATAGATTATGCTTTCTTAGGGTATAAAAACACTCCTAAGACAGATAAATATTTTGATAGTAGCACCAGTAAATGCTGGCTAGAATGGACTATTTTACCTTGGTATGACGAAGCGGAGAATATTATTGGTGCCATCATTCAAATAGAAGATGTTACGAAGCATTTTCTACTTCAGCAAAAGCTAGAAAAATTAGAAATCCTAATTACCGTTAAATCCCAAATTGCAAAAATTGGCAGTTGGGAATACGATGCTATTAATGATGAACTGAAATGGTCTGACATGACCAAAATTATTCATGAAGTTCCCAATGACTATGAACCTAATACAGATAGCGCCTTAAGTTTTTACAAGCCAGGAAAAAACCAAGAAAAGATTTCCAAATATTTAGACCAAAGCTTAAAAGATGGATTACATTGGAGTGATAAGTTTCAAATAATCACCGGAAAAGGTAAGGAAATCTGGGTTATCGCTACGGGGAAACCGCTCTTCGAAGACGAAAAATTTGTAGGAATAATAGGCACGTTTCAAGATATCACAGAAGACGTAAAAGCACAACAAAAAACCAAAGAAAGTGAAAACCTACTAAGAACATTAATAGACCACTTACCCCTGAATGTTTTTGTAAAAGATTTAGAGTCTAAAAAAATATTAGTCAACCAATCTGAGTGCGATTACCTGAACTTAACAAGTGAAGAATTGATTGGGAAAAGTGATTTTGATTTATACGATCATGATGTTGCTCAAGTGTCTAGAGATGAAGATCTAAAGATTTTGAGCACCTTGGAGCCAATGTTAGGAGTTGAAACCATCAACATAAGAAAAGACGGAAAGCAAACAAATTTCCTAACCTCTAAGATTCCATTATTCAACGAAGATAATGATGTGGTAGGCCTTATAGGGTTTAGCCTAGACATTACTCAAATAAAACAAAAAGAAGAACAATTAACGCGACTTATCAATGTATCTGCACTTCAGAATAAAAAATTACTAAATTTTGCTCATATTGTCTCGCATAATTTACGCTCTCATACCGCAAATTTCTCCATGCTCTTAGGCTTTTTGATTAAAGAGAAAGAGGAGCAAGAAAGAGAAAAACTCCTTTCCATGCTTATTGGCGCATCAGATAACTTATTAGAAACCATAGACAACTTAAATGAGGTTTTAGAAATTAATTCTAACCCATTACAAGAAAAGAAAAACATACATGCCAACACAAAAATAGATTTCGTAAAAAAGAATCTCCATTCCTTAATCAAAAATAAAGGAGCTCATATTATCAACAATATCTCAAATGATGTTTACATAAAAGGGGTGCCTACCTATGTAAACAACATTCTTATCAGCATCCTTTCTAACGCTATTAAATTTGGTCAAAACAAAACTGGAAACAAGATAGAGCTAAGTGCAGACAAAATAAAAGGCTATACTATTTTAGTAATTAAAGATAATGGCATAGGAATTGATTTAGAAAAGAACAAAGACAAGATTTTTGGTATGTATAAAACCTTCCATCAACTAGAAAAATCTAGAGGGGTTAGCCTTTACATCGCTCGAAATCAAATTGAAGCTATGAATGGAAAATTTGTGATAGCAAGCAAAGTAGGACAAGGCACTACATTTAAAATATATTTTAATGAAAATGATTGATCATATTTGTATAATAGACGATGATGCTATCACTGTTTTTGGCATAAAAAAGTTGCTTACAAGCACTATTGAATGTAATAACATTGATGCTTTTTCAAACGGAAAACTAGCCATAGAATATCTTTCAGAAATTGTTGCTAACAAAACAAAACTTCCAGATTTGATATTTCTAGATTTAAACATGCCCATAATGGACGGGTGGGAATTTCTAGAAGAGTTTTTAAAATTACCTATTGCAGATGCTATTACCGTAAATATTGTTACATCGTCCATAAATAAAGAAGACCGTGATAAGTCCAATTTTTACAAGTGCAGAACCCATCATAATATCACGTATAATACAAAACCGTTAAATAAAGTTGAAATTGAGAAAATCACGGATATAGCCTAACAAAGACACTTTATTTTCATTATTTTTGAAGCGTAAAATAGCAAAAGAATTACTGACACACTGTTGAGTACTATCCTGTTAAACAAATGCATAGATAGCTCTTAATTTTTTGCGGTACTCTAGAGCAACAACCCTTTAATAGCTAATGAAATTTCTACTTCCCCTACTTCTTTTAACCGTCTTTATTTCTTGCGAATCAGAGAAAGAAGACAAAACATCAGATTACAAAACACATTTTGAACTTTCTAATGGAACAGAAACAGCTACCTATCAAGAAACTGTTGACTTTTATATAAAATTAGCCAAAGAATTTCCTGAAGTTAACATCCAGACCATTGGAGAAACAGATAGCGGCTTACCATTACATTTAGTAACCTATAACTTAGATGCCGATTTTAATTTTAAAAAAATAAAAGAATCTAAAACTATTTTATTAATAAACAACGGCATTCATCCGGGTGAAAGCGATGGGATTGATGCTACGATGCTTTTATTTAGAGATTTAGCAACAGAAAATATTACGCCGCCAGAAAACACCGTGATTGCCACAATACCTGTGTATAATATCGGCGGAGCCTTAAACAGAAACTCATCTACTAGAGCAAACCAAAACGGCCCTAAGCAATATGGCTTTAGAGGTAATGCACGAAATTATGACCTAAATAGAGATTTTATAAAGTCTGACACTAAAAATGCAGAAACCTTTGCCACTATCTACCACTTAGTGAAGCCTGATATTTTTATAGATAATCACGTAAGTAACGGTGCAGATTACCAGTACACCCTTACCCATTTATTCACGCAACACAACAAATTAGGTTTGGAGTTGGGCGACTATCTAAACCAAAATCTTATGCCTAAATTAGAAGCTAGTTTGGCAAAAGATAACTGGGACATTACTCCATACGTAAATGTACATAATGCTGTTCCTGAAAATGGATTTTCTCAATTTATAGACCACCCAAGATATTCTACAGGATATACTTCTCTCTGGAACACTTTAGGGCTAATGGTAGAAACTCATATGCTTAAGCCCTATAAAAAAAGAGTAGAAGGCACTTATGAGCTTATGAAGAAGATGATCGAGATCTCTGAAAATGACGGCCAAAAAATAAAAGAATTACGTAAAAATTACAATGAAGCGGTTTTAAATTTAGAGTACTATCCATTAAAATGGGAAATAGACTCTAGCCAAACAACCACATTAGAGTTTAAAGGGTATGAAGCAGATACCATTATTAGCGAAGTAACCGGTTTTCCTAGGCTAAAATACAATAGCAGCAAGCCCTTTACAAAGCCTACTACCTATTATAACTATTACAAAGGCACTGAAAGTATCAAAATACCCAATGCTTACATACTTAAGAAAAGTAATTTTAAGATCATAAGCCTTCTAACAAAGAATGAAATTGCGTTTACTCGAATTAAGAAAGATACCTTAGTAGAAGTAGAATCTTACAAGATAGACACATACAAAACGTATACGAATAGCTACGAAGGTCACTACCCACACTATGATACAAAAATAGTAAAGAGTAAACAAAAGGTTCAGTTTCAACAAGGAGACGTATTTATCCCGATAAAACAAAAAGGTATACGCTATATCTTAGAAACATTGGAGCCTAGCGCAACAGACTCGTTCTTTAATTGGAACTTTTTTGATCCGATTTTACAACAGAAAGAAGATTTCTCTCCTTATGTTTTTGAAGATGTAGCTGCAGAATTACTTCAAACAAACAGCTTATTAGATGAAGCTTTTCGACTAAAAAAAGCTACCGATGAAGCGTTTGCAAAAGATTGGTACGCACAATTAGAATATATTTATCAGCGATCAGAATATTATGAAAAAGCACACAATCAATATCCGGTGTATCGCGTATTAAATGATTTTGAAGTAGTTTCTGAATAAGATTTAATCCTCAAAAAGTATTTTAATATTGGTATATGAATTTTCAAGGGCCTTAGCTATTTTCTTTGGCCCTTTCCATTTTACCTTTTCAATACCTTCATCTAATTGCCCAACAAGCTCGCCTTTATATGAAGTTTTCATTGCAAACCAATGCACTTCTTTAAGCTTGTATTTCCCATTTCTTTTAAAAACATGATAGGTGGTCTTTAAAATATTTTCAATTTTTAAGCCCTGTACTCCGGTCTCTTCCTCTACCTCTCTTAATGCACACTCTTCTAATGTTTCTCCTTTATCTAGTTTCCCTTTCGGTAAATCCCACTTGTCATTCCTATAAATAAATAACACTTTTCCTTCTTTGTTTGTAACTACGCCTCCAGCAGCCACCACCAATGGAATTTTCTTAGTGAATTTATTTAAAATTTCCTCCACATTAGGGTGATAGATATACGCAATGCTTCGTTTATCTTTAGATAGTAATTCTATTGCTTCATTTATTGACTTCTGATTCAATAAAAAATATTTGTTATTAGCAATATCAGACAGTTTATTTGTTAAAATCAACTGAGACTCATTAACAAAAACTTTATACATTTGCATTATGGTTTTAAATAAAGATACAGCAAAAAAGACAGCAGAGCTTTTGTTGCAAATTAATGCAATTAAGTTGAATCCTGAAAATCCTTTTTCATGGGCTTCAGGATGGAAATCTCCAATCTATTGTGACAATAGAATAATCTTGTCCTATCCACAAATACGTAACTACGTGCGGGAAGAAATTGCCAAACAAGTAGAACACTTATACGGCAAGCCAGATGTAATTGCTGGTGTAGCTACTGGAGCAATAGGAATAGGCATGCTTGTTGCAGACTATTTAGGGCTTCCGTTTATCTATGTACGTCCTGAGGCAAAATCTCACGGAAGACAAAACCAGATAGAAGGTGCTTTAGAAGAAAACCAAACAGTCGTAGTTATTGAAGATTTAATTAGCACCGGTAAGAGTAGTTTAAATGCCGTAAAAGCACTGGAAGATTCTGGTGCCAAGATAAAAGGTATGCTAGCTATATTCACTTATGGCTTTGATGTTGCTACGTCTAATTTTGAAAAACACAACTTAGAGCTTCATACTTTAAGTGACTATGATCATTTAATAGAACAAGCTACAGAAACCAATTACATAAAAGAAGATCAATATAACACATTAATAGAATGGAAGAAAAATCCATCTGAATGGCAACAATAATATTATGCATATAGAAACTCCTAAAAAAACAATACAAAAGAGCAGTCAAGAAGTTTATGATTTCTTAATCGATATCAAAAACTTTGAACAATTAATGCCAGACAACATAAGTAAATTTGAGCTCTTAAACGAAGAGCGATTCTTATTTGCATTGAAAGGAATGCCAGAAATTGTTCTTCAACGCAAAGAAACAGTACCAACTAGCAAAGTTGTTTTAGGTGCCGCTAGTGAAAAACTACCGTTTACGTTAACTGCTAATATTATAGAATTAGGTGCAAAAGAAACGGAAGTGGTATTAAGTTTTGAAGGAGAATTTAATGCTATGATGGCCATGATGATAAAAAACCCTATTACCAATTTCATAGGCACTTTATCAGATAATTTACAGAAGATTTAATACCGTAATTTTAGTTCTTTTAGAGCGTACTCATTAAAGATTTCATCTTCCTCTTCTAGCACTAATTTACCTTCACTGGTGACATTTCTAATGATTCCTGTAAACATG
Source organism: Cellulophaga baltica (assembly GCF_900102165.1). Taxonomy (GTDB): domain Bacteria; phylum Bacteroidota; class Bacteroidia; order Flavobacteriales; family Flavobacteriaceae; genus Cellulophaga; species Cellulophaga baltica. The sequence goes on along the minus strand of NZ_FNBD01000013.1, from coordinate 46,068 downwards.
GTATCATTAGCATCCTTTGAAAATGTAGAAGCTTTATCTTTTCTAAATAGTTGCTCTAAATATTCAATTTTTAAATCTTGCTTATTTACCATAAAATAATAGTCAAAAACTTCTTCAAGGTTTTTGGCTATTTTCTTTAGTAGCTCATCCAAATCATATTGAATACCCGTTATTAATTTTAAGGAAGATACATTTGGCAAATTATCAAATGATAATTGGTTCACATTTAAGCCTATTCCGATTATAGACGCCTGAATTTTTGCTCCTGAAAGTATATTTTCAATTAAAACACCACAGATTTTATGATTCCCTGACAAAATGTCGTTTGGCCACTTAATCTTTAAGTCAGGTATTTTTAAGTCATTTAAGCTGCGATAAATAGCTACAGAAACACAAATATTTAAATCAAATTGTTCTTGAACACTTAAATCCGTGCATTTTTTCAAGATACTGAAGGTTAGGTTCTTACCTTCATCAGCAAGCCATGCAGTCCCCATTTGTCCTCTTCCGCTTGTCTGTTTCTCCGCTACTACAATAGTATAATCTGATGCCTGAGTATTAAAGACCAAATCCTTCAGGTATACATTTGTAGAGTCTATGGCATCAAGTTTGATTATTTGCATTTGTTAACTATTATATAAAAGTTAAATCTTATTACTAAAAACAATAGCTAAGAAAACAAAAAAATAATAACTTTGCGAAAATTAAATTTTTTTAATGCAGAAAAAGCAAACAAGCGTAGATGAGCTCATCAGTTTTATTCTTGAGGGAATAGAAGAAGTTAAAGGAAATAACATAAGTTTACTTGACCTAAGAGAAATTGAAAATACGGTTTGCGACTATTTCATAATCTGTAACGGTACTTCAAACACGCATGTAAATGCAATAGTAGGCTCTATCCAGAAAACAGTTAGCAAAAAATTAAAAGACAAACCTTGGCACGTAGAAGGTTCAGATAACTCTGAATGGATTTTAATGGACTATGTTAATGTAGTTGTACACGTTTTTCAAAAACAAGTACGAGAGTATTATGATATTGAAGGACTTTGGGGAGACGCAAAAGTAACCATGATTGAAAATAGTTTTAAATAAGAAAAAACAAAAATGGCAAAAGATAACAATACAAGTCCGAAAAAACCAAAGTTTAGTTCGTGGTGGATTTACGGAATAATAGCAGTATTATTAATAGGATTCCAGTTTTTTAACAGCGCTAGTTTATCTAGTCAGAAAAAAACAACAACTTCTGAATTACAAGAATATTTAAGAAATGGCGATGTTGCCAAAATATTAATTGTAACCAACACAAGACAAGCTAAAGTATTCTTAACACAAGAAGCTTTAGAAAAAGATGTGCATAAGGAAGTTGCAAAGAAACCTTTCGGATTATCTGGCGGAGAATCTCCTCAGTATGTATTGGATTATGGAGACCCTCAAAACTTTGAGAACGACATAAAAAACACTAAAGTTGAATACAACCTAGACACTGTAATAGATTATACTACAGAAAACAACGTTGTTCTTGATATTCTTTTAAGCGTATTACCATTTATACTTATCATTGGTATTTGGATTTATCTTATGCGTAGAATGTCTGGCGGCGGTGGCGGTGGCGCTGGTGGTCAAATTTTCAATATTGGAAAATCTAAGGCTAAATTATTCGACGAAAAAACAGACACAAGAACTTCTTTTAAAGATGTTGCCGGATTAGAAGGCGCTAAGGAAGAAGTAGAAGAAATTGTAGACTTCTTAAGAAATCCTGACAAGTATACTTCATTAGGTGGTAAGATACCTAAAGGAGCCTTGTTAGTAGGCCCTCCAGGAACTGGTAAAACATTATTAGCAAAAGCAGTTGCTGGGGAAGCTAAAGTACCGTTCTTCTCTCTTTCTGGATCAGATTTCGTTGAGATGTTCGTAGGTGTTGGAGCCTCAAGAGTACGTGACTTGTTCAAGCAAGCTAAAGATAAATCTCCTGCAATCATTTTCATTGATGAAATTGATGCTATTGGTAGAGCAAGAGGTAAAAATAACATGACAGGTTCTAATGATGAACGTGAAAATACGTTAAACCAATTACTAACTGAAATGGATGGTTTTGGTACCAATACAAATGTAATCGTATTGGCAGCAACCAACAGAGCAGATGTTCTTGATAAAGCATTAATGAGAGCTGGTCGTTTTGATAGACAAATTTATGTTGATTTACCAGACATTAGAGAACGTAAAGAGATTTTTGAAGTTCACCTGAAGCCTATCAAGACTGCAGAAGCTTTAGATTTAGAATTCTTAGCGAAACAAACACCTGGTTTCTCAGGGGCAGATATTGCTAATGTTTGTAATGAAGCGGCACTTATAGCAGCGCGTAAGGAGAAGAAAGCAGTAACTAAGCAAGATTTCTTAGATGCTGTTGATCGTATCATTGGTGGCCTAGAAAAGAAAAATAAAATTATTACTCCTGGTGAAAAAGAAACTATTGCTTACCATGAAGCGGGTCATGCAACAGTTAGTTGGATGTTAGAGCATGCTGCGCCTTTAGTGAAGGTAACTATAGTTCCAAGAGGCCAATCATTAGGTGCTGCTTGGTACTTACCAGAAGAACGTCTTATTGTTCGTCCAGATCAAATGAAAGACGAAATGTGTGCTACCTTAGGAGGTAGAGCAGCAGAAAAAGTAATTTTTGATAAGATATCTACGGGTGCATTAAGTGATTTAGAAAAAGTAACTAAACAAGCAAGAGCTATGGTTACTATTTATGGTCTAAATGACAAAATTGGTAACTTAACTTATTATGATTCTTCAGGACAAGATTCTTATGGCTTCTCAAAACCATATAGTGAAGAAACCGCACAAACTATTGATAGAGAAATCTCTATTCTAATAGAAGAACAATACCAAAGAGCTGTTGAGCTTTTAGATCAGAACAAAGATAAACTTACGGAATTAGCGCAACGTTTGCTAGAGAAGGAAGTTATCTTCAAAGATGATTTAGAGAAAATATTTGGTAAAAGACCTTTCGAGAAAGATGTTGCTGAAGAAGCTGCTGCAAGAGAGGAAGAAGCTTCAAAAGAAGGAGACACCAACATATAATAGCATTATCTCAACCAGAAGTTTATCTTTGTAAACTTCTGGTTATTTATATTCAATAAGTAGTAGAAGTTTTAAAGATAAGAATGGGTCTATTTGAGAAACTATTTGGAGGTGGCAAAAAAAAGGTTTCTACGGAAGAAGAAGAAACTAGAGGCATGCATATGCCTGACCTTGATATTCCCATCGATGAAAAATTCACTATTTACTTCAAAAAGAATGGCGGAAAATTCATTTATTGTGATGGCAATCAAGATGTAAGTGATGCACTAAAAAACATCCGTTTAGAAAACAGCTGGGATGACACTGACTTTTTCTCTATGGATCAAAGACTTGAGGACAAGTTTAAACACGAAGCCATAACCTTTACCGATAATCCTAAAAAAAGTAAAATATTCTTTACCACTTGCGAACATTTAGTAGCACAGAATGGTTCTATTCTTATTTGCTCTAATCAATTAAGAGATAGAAAACTCAATGAATTACCAGAAAATTTTATTGTATTTGCTACAACAAGTCAATTGGTAAATTCTATCGGGGAAGGATTAAAAAAAATTAAGAAGCGACACTTAAATAGTATACCTACAAACATTACTACTATTAAACACTTTCAAGCCATATCAGAGGACAAAAAAGATTTTCTTACCTACGGGAGTAGCTCTAAAAATTTGTATCTTATCCTTCTGGAAGACTTATAATATGGGAGAAATTTTCAGAAGATTACTTACGGGAATCGTATACGTGGTAATATTGCTGTCTGCAATATTCTTAAGCTCAGATGCTTTTGACTTTTTATTCATGGCTTTTGGCTTAGCATGTTTGTATGAATTTAAGAGAATGACTAAACTGCCTGGCTACCATATTTTTGCGGCCTATCTAACACTTTGGTGGGCATTTATCTACCTCATCAATGATTATGCCTATGGAACATCAATCATAAATGTTTTAATGTTTCTGACGATTACCATAAATATCGCTCTTCTATTTTATCTATTTTCACCTAAAGAAAAAAAGTTTCAAAGCTTACAGAAGTTTTTAATTGGATTATTTTATATCGGCGGAGGTTGTATATTTCTAACCATGATTCCTTACCAGCAAAATAACTTTGCTAAATTTTTAATCATGGGTATTTTTATACTAATATGGGTAAATGATTCGTTTGCATACTTAGTTGGAAAGACTATTGGAAAGAATAAACTTTTCCCTAGCGTATCCCCTAAAAAAACTTGGGAAGGTACTATCGGTGGTTTAGTCTTTGCATTGGTCGCCGCTTATTTCATGTCTAAATACGAAACCAATATCAGCCTTATACAGTGGTTTATTTTAGCCGTTGTAATTGTTGTTACCGGAAGTTTAGGAGATTTAATAGAATCAAAATTTAAAAGAGCTGCTGGCGTAAAAGACAGCGGTGCTATTTTACCAGGCCACGGAGGTATGCTAGACCGTTTAGACAGTTTAATTTTTGCAGCACCTTTCGCATATTTAACCATAAATATTTTCAACCATGTTTCATAAAGAAGGGCAAAAAATAATTTTAATCTCGTTTTTTTTAGTAGCTATAATTGTTTTAGCTGCTCATTATTATATTGATTTAAATTGGTTGAAATTGCTTATTCAATGTACTGCAGTAGTATTTTTGATTATCATTCTTCAATTTTTTAGAAACCCGAAAAGAAACGTTACTAAAAGTTTTGATGAAATTTTAGCACCTGTAGACGGCAAAGTTGTGGTCATTGAAGAGGTAGAAGAAAAAGAATACTTTAAAGAAAAACGCCTTCAAGTTTCTATTTTCATGTCGCCTATTAACGTGCACGTTACAAGATATCCTGCAAGTGGTGCTATTACCTTTTCTAAATACCATCCAGGTAAGTTTTTAGTTGCTTGGCACCCTAAGGCAAGCGAAGAGAATGAAAGAACCACAATCGTTATCAAAACGCCAAAATTTGGCGAAATTTTATACCGACAAATCGCTGGAGCACTAGCAAAACGTATTGTTAACTATGCCAATGTTGGTGATAGTGCACATCAAGGAGAAGATGCTGGATTTATTAAATTTGGTTCTAGAGTAGATTTATTCTTACCTTTAGATGCAACCATTAATGTGAAACTTAATCAGAAAGTTATTGGTGCAAAAACCTGTATAGCTAGCTTACCAATAAAAGATGAAGACAGATAAACTTCACTCAGAATTCATAACCGCCGTAAAGTTTGTAAATGATTATACAGACCCTTTACCCGCAGATTTTCTATTAAAGCTATACGCTTATTACAAGATTGCCAATGAAAATTTTGACAATCCAGGAAGTAGCACCCCTTTAATTAATGCCTTTAAAGCAAATGCTTTATTTCAAGCTAAAAACCTTTCAAAGAAGGAGGCTATGAAAAACTACATTGCATTGGTACGATCAGAACTAGGCAATTTTGACAACTCTTAATCAACCATAAAAACAACGAAACCAATCACAGATTACTACTATTTTACCAAAAGAATAAATCCTTTTCTGTGAATATTTTCTAATTTTATAGCACTATCATAACTTAGATATTTACGAAGGTGCGATACAAAAACATTCAAGCTCTTGCGATTAAAATAATCATTTTTACCCCAAAGCCTTACAAGGATATCTTTATGGGAACATAATTGATTTTTGTTCTCTACTAATAATTGCAACAACTCCGCTTCCCTACTGGTTAACTTTATTACAGCATCCTGATACTTTAATTGCTGATTGGTAACATCAAATTTATAGCCACCGATGCTTAATAACGTATTAGACTCTTGTGATAAGTTTTCTTTTGGCACTAAACGATCTAGTAGCACGTTGATACGAACCACTAACTCTTCTTCATCAATTGGTTTTTTTAAATAATCTACGGCACCTAAGGAAAAGCCTTTGAGAACATCAATTTTTAATGATCTTGCCGTTAAAAACAAAAAAGGCAATTCAGGGAATTGGCTCTTCATTTTTGAAGCTAAAGTGTACCCGTCCATTTCAGGCATCATTACATCTAGAATAGCTAACTGAAATACATCTGTTTCAATTATCGCAACTGCTTCCAATCCAGACTTGACCCAGGTAACTAGAAAATTTTTCATTTTAAGGTACTCTGAAAGAAGGTATCCTAAAGATTCATCATCTTCAACTAATAGAATAGCATATTTATCTGGTTGCATCATGAGCCACTGGTAATTCAATTACTACTATTGTTCCTTTTCCTAATTCGCTTTGTAATGTTATTTTACCTCCATGGTTCTTAATAACGTTTTTAACGTAACTCAAACCAAGACCATACCCCTTCACCTTATGCAGATTTTCATCAAAGACGCGATAGTATTTTTGAAAAATATACCGCTGCTCTTTTACCGAGATTCCTTCACCATTATCTTCAATACGAATAAAAAGTTTTTTATTTTTAATAAAAGCTTTTAGATAAATTTCTGAATCCTTAGAGTATTTCTTCGCATTATCTAAGATATTATTAACGGCATTCTCTAGATGCGAAGATTCTGCCCTAAGTACATAAGACCCTACTTCTAAGTTGTACTTAAACTGAACATTCTCTAAAAGGGCTATTGCCTCAAATTCATCGCAAACCTGTTTTAGGTTTGAAAAAAAATCTATCGAGACCATCGTATAGACTTGCTTACGCTCCTCTAGCTTTGCCAAATCTAATACTTTATCTATATGACTCTTTAATCTATCTACTTGCGCCCTAACAAGCTTTAAAACTGGTTTTTGCTCTACCACCCCTTGTTCTTCTAAAAGTTTAGTCGCTAAGCCTATTGAAAATACGGGCGTCTTTAACTCATGTGTTAAATTATTAATGAATTCGTTGGTAGTGGTAATAATCTTACGCTGCCAATAAAAAGATTTTAAAACCCAAACGACTACAAAAATAATAGCCAACATAAAAACTAGACTAGGAATCGTTAGTCCGTTTAGCTGATATAAAAAAAAGGTGTTCATATCTTTAAACTGCAGTTCTAAAAATAGCTTTTCTCCTATTAATTTCGGTAAATATCCTTCCAATTCTAATGGGTAATTTAAAAGAGTATCGTCTTTCTCAAATCGTTTTGGAGAATATAAATAATAGGCAGAATCTCTAGACACTAACTGATATGTAAAATCTGAGGTGATACCTTGCGCTGCTAGTCTATCTATCAAAAAATCATTTAAAAAATGACTTGAGGCATCTTGTACACTATCTATACTTAAGCTAAAATAAGAACCATCTTTCGTAATAGACTTCCCTAAGAGAAAAGTTAATTCATTTTCTGTTGCTAGTTCCTTTTTTATATGATTACTTGAAGCCAATATATTTTTATCAAATTGAACCTTTGCTAGGTTTAATCCGATTCTTAAATATTGATATTGTACTATGAATAGCCCAAGTACAGAAATAACAAATACAATGATGTAAATTTTTCTTCTAAGTAACACAGCAACAATGTAAGGTAAAAATCAAAAATAATCTGCCTCGTCATTACTTTATTAATCGTATTAACCTTTCATTAATCTTTTTGACTTATTATTAATCTATTACTACAACTATAAACGGTACTTTAGTGACTGAGTTAATTGAATTTCAAAAAAAAAATTATTAGTGCCCTATTAAAAGCCAACCTACCCCTATTGGTTGGTTTTTAATTTTAAACCAACCAAACCTTATAAAGTATGAAAGCTATTTTCACTACTGTATCTGCAAAGATAAAAGCATTAAATTTTCTAGCTATTTCAATAGGATTGGTCTACCTTTTTTTTGGTGCCCTTAAATTTTTTTCATCTCTAAGTCCGGCTGAAGATCTTGCTATTCAAACCATTAACAGCATCACCTTGCATTTAATCCCTGAAAAAACAGCCCTACTTCTTCTTGCCCTATGGGAAACTTTTGTAGGCATCTGCTTGCTTTTAAATTTTCATAAAAAAGCAATATTAGTATTGGCCTTAGTACATATGTTTTTCACATTTACACCTTTGTTTATTGCGCCTGAAATCATTTTTTCAAATACGAGCTTTGCCCCCACGTTGTTAGGACAGTACATATTCAAAAATATAGTCATCATTGCCGCCTTAGCTACATTATTAAAAGATGTACATACTAAAAAGCAACTGCGTTTGGCTACCAATCAATAGGTCTATAGTCTTTTAGGAATTTACCACACCAATGCTTTCCGGTATTAATACCATCTATTAAAGGGTCTAATACACGAGCAGCACCATCTACAATATCTAATGGAGGTTGAAAATCATGAACTTCTTGTTTCTTTTTAGACAATTCTGCGGGATCCTCATCGGTTACCCAACCCGTATCTACAGCATTCATAAAAACGCCATCGGTTGCAAAATCTAATGCAGAAGTATGGGTCATCATGTTTAAAGCTGCTTTTGCCATATTGGTATGTGGATGCCTATCTTCTTTATAAAAACGATGAAACTTACCTTCCATCGCAGAAACATTGATAATATGCTTTTTACCGGTATTCTCTTGACGCATAAGCCTAGAAAGGCGGTTACACAATACAAAAGGAGCCACAGCATTTACCAACTGTACTTCTATCATCTCAGGAGTTTCTATCTCTCCTAATTTTAAACGCCAACTGTTTGTTTTACGTAAATCTACTTGCTGTAAATCTGCATCCAATTCTCCTTCTGGAAACACCTCTTTTGTAGCTAAAGAATTATCAAAGCTATATGGTATTTGAGATAATTTAGCAGATGCGCGAATGCCTATTCCTGGTTCTGGAGCATGCCATGTTACAGGTAAGGTATCATTTTGTTGACTAGATGTATTTTTACCCAATGCATTTAACTCATCTAAACAATACAGATGATCTGCTAAAACTTCTTTGGCTGCTTTTGGCAAAGCATCTACAGGCATTTCCTCATTTTTCATTAAATGCTGATAAAAACCTGCGGGCCTGCGTACAGTTTGAGCGGCATTGTTTATCAAGATGTCTAAACGACTATATTGTTGTTCTATGAAATTACAGAAGATCTCCACACTCGGAATATGACGTAAATCTAAACCGTGTATTTTAAGGCGATGGCCCCATTTAGAAAAATCATCTTCTTTAGAAAAGCGTAAGGCAGAATCTACAGGAAAACGTGTAGTAGCAACAACCGTTGCACCCGCACGCAGTAAAATTAGCGTAATGTGATATCCTATTTTTAAACGCGATCCTGTAACAATAGCTACTTGATCTGTAAGGTCTGCCGTTTGATAACGTTTGGCATAATTAAAATCACCACAATCTTGACACATGGTATCATAAAAATGATGCAGTTTAGTATATACTGTTTTACACACATAACAATTGCGTGGAGATTCTAACTCTCTTTCTTCTAAGTCTCCTAATTTTGCTGCTTCTAGCAAAATTGGAGCTTTAAAAACTACAGACTCTCTAGCGCTACGAATTCCTGTTTCTTTACGAGCATGCTTATCGCGTTCGATCATTTTACGCTTAGCTGCTTTCGCCGCATCTTTTTTGCGCTGCTTAAACTCATGACGATTTGGCCGTGATAAAAGCCCCGCAGCTTTAAGCAGTGCAACACGTTTCTCCTCTGGAAGTGCTAATACTTGGAACGCGTTTTCACCAAGTTTATCTAAAATAGAAATACACACATCTATTTCTTCCATACTTACATGAGTATCATTGCTACCCGTTATTTCCTTTTCATTTTCAGAATCCATACTACTACTATTGTTCAATGATTTTGATGCTGCAAATGTACAGTTAAAAACAAACACCCTTAAAAAAAAGATACCTCTGAATACTATAGCACTAACGCTAAAAGATCAAACAATATAGCTAATGAAAGAAAAAAGCACACGCTATAAATAAAGCATCCAGCTATGCCATAAAAAAACTCCATTTATACCTGTATCGATACAAATGGAGTATTACTCTATTTTTTAATAACGAATTAATTTCTTCCGAAGTAGAAAAGTAATTTAATCACAATTAAAATAACTCCTATAATTCCCCAAATGGGATTGGAGCTTGATTCTTCTTGAGGCACAGATTGAGCGGCATATGATTTCGCTGCAATTTTTGAGGCCTCTTTTGGATCAATGATAAAATCACTACAATTTGAAATAAAATCTGGCTTTCTTTGACTTAGAGAACAAACGATCCCCTTATTGGGGTCAAAAGTTCTTTTTTCGCACTTCTTACAAAATGCGAGACGCTGTGTTAAATCCATATGATAAAATTTGGTTGGTAAGAAACTAACGTCATATTTAACTATGTAGTATATCGCTTACAAAAAAACCAAATGCTACCTCAAGTATTTACACTGCAAAAAAACTATTTAACTTTTGTCTCTAAAACCTTTTTTCCTTCTAAGTAACCAATCATCACATCTCCAGAATTAACTTTGCCAACACCTTTTGGAGGCGTACCTGTTAATAAAATATCCCCTGGATTTAGTGTCATTATGGAAGAAACATACACCACAAAGTCTACCAAATTGGTAATCATATGCGAACTATTTCCTCTCTGCACTTCTACACCATTTACCTCATAAGAAAAATTAATAGCCGTCACATCTGGAAAATCAGCTATTGGGTAAAAAGGAGCGATAGGCGTAGCACCATCAAAACCTTTCGCTAATGCCCAAGGGCCTTTAGTTTCTCTACTGCTTGCCAAAACATCTTTTGCCGTTAAATCATTAGACAAAGTAACCGCATCTATAAAATCTAAAGCATTTTCTGCAGTTGCAGCTTTACACTTTTTACCTATTCTAAAAGCTAACTCTGCCTCAAACCACACATCATTTGAAAAACTAGGAAGAACTAAATCTTCATTATTTTCTAAAAGGGTGGTATCTGGTTTCGTAAAAACAATTGGTAGTACCTTCTCTGAAGGCATTTCACTCAACTCATTTACATAATTTTTCCCTACGGCTACTATTTTCATTATTTATTTTATTGATTAATTATTTTAAACTTGCTAAACTTTTCTCAAGGGTTTCTATTTTTGCTTCTGCATCAGCCTTTTTCTTATGCTCTATTTCAATGACCTGCTCAGGTGCATTGCTCACAAAGCGTTCATTAGACAATTTCTTTTCAACAGATTTTAAAAAGCCTTTTGTATACTTTAACTCTTCTTCTATTTTTTTAATTTCCGCATCAACATCAATAGCGCCACTTATGGGAATAAAATACTCATTACTTTTCACACGAAAAGACAATGCGCCGTCTACAGCCTCAGCAACATACGAAATTTCAGAAACATTAGTTAATTTAGTAATCACTGCATCCCAATCTTTGGCAATTGCACCTTCATTCAATACAGAAAGCTCTAAATACTCCTTCATCGGAATATTCTTTTGTTTTCTAATAGTTCTCACTCCTGCAATAACCTCAGCAGCAAAATCAAATCCTGATATTAAAGCTTCATCAATAGCTGTTGCTTCAGGCCATTTTGCAATTACCAAAGCTTCTTCTGGTGTTCTCTCTGCAATATGCTGCCATATTTCTTCTGTTAAGAATGGCATGAATGGATGTAATAGTTTTAAATTATTTTCAAAAATTACAATTACCGCATCAAACGTAGTTTTATCTATTGGTTGTTGGTATGCTGGCTTAACTATTTCTAACAACCAAGAACTATAATCATCCCAAACTAATTTATAAATCGCCATTAGCGCATCTGAAATACGATACTTGCTAAAATGATCTTCTATTTCTAAAAGTGTTTGATTAAACTTAGCATTATACCATTCTAATCCTAGTTTGGAAGCTTCTGGCTGTGGCAAATCTGCCACTTCCCAACCTTGTACCAATCGGAAACCATTCCAAATTTTGTTAGCAAAGTTTTTACCTTGTTGGCAAAGTGCTTCGTCAAACATCAAATCATTACCTGCAGCTGCACTTAGTAACAATCCAACACGAACACCATCTGCACCATATTCATTAATCAGCCCTAAAGCATCAGGAGAATTCCCTAATGATTTAGACATTTTTCTTCGTTGCTTATCACGAACTAAGCCCGTTAAATAAACATTCTGAAATGGTTTTTCATCTCTATATTCATATCCAGAAACAATCATACGAGCCACCCAGAAAAATAAAATATCTGGCCCCGTTACTAAATCATTTGTTGGATAATAATATTCTATTTCTTTATTCTCTGGTTCTAGAATACCGTTAAAAACACTAATTGGCCATAACCAAGAAGAAAACCAGGTATCTAAAGCATCCTCATCTTGCTTAAGATCTGCTGCAGATAGCGCTTTGTTTCCGGTCTTTGCAATCGCTTTTTCAAGCGCTTCCTCCTTACGCTCTGCAACTACAAAATCGTCTGCGCCTTCTCCATAATAGTAAGCAGGAATCTGCTGTCCCCACCAAAGTTGTCTAGAAATATTCCAATCACGAACATTTTCCATCCAATGACGGTACGTATTTTCAAATTTCTTAGGGAACAATTTTACATCTCCTGTTTCTAAAACAGCTTTAATTGCTGGTTCCGCAAGTTTTTCCATTTTCAAGAACCATTGATCCGATAATCGTGGTTCTATAACGGCTTTAGTTCTTTCTGAAGTTCCTACTTTATTTAAATGCGTTTCTGTCTTAACCAAAAAGCCTTTTTCTTCTAACTCTTTTGAAATTTCTTTACGCACTACAAAACGATCTTTACCTTCATAGTGTAAACCGTGATGATTTAAAGTAGCATTCGCATTAAAAATATCTATTACTTCTAAATTATGTTTTTCTCCTAAAGTCTTATCATTTACATCATGAGCAGGAGTAACTTTTAAACATCCCGTTCCAAATTCTATATCTACGTACTCATCTTCAATAATAGGAATAGCTCTACCACTTAGTGGCACAATGGCTTTTTTCCCTTTTAAATGCGTGTAGCGTTCATCATTAGGATTAATACAGATAGCAGTATCTCCTAAAATGGTCTCTGGCCTTGTCGTGGCAATAGTCACTTTTTCATCAGAACCTTCTATTTGATATTCTAAATAATATAGTAACCCTTGCTTTTCTTCATGGATTACCTCTTCATCTGAAAGAGTAGTTTGCGCTTCTGGATCCCAGTTTACCATTCTAAACCCACGGTAAATCAATCCTTTTTCAAATAAATCGACAAAAACTTTTATCACTGAAGCAGACATGTTGTCATCCAATGTAAACTTTGTACGATCCCAATCACAAGAGCATCCTAATTTTTTAAGTTGTTCTAAAATAACTCCACCATACTCATCCGTCCAATCCCAAGCATGTTTTAAAAATTCTTCACGCGTTAAATCGGCTTTATCAATCCCTTGTTCCTTTAATTTCGCAACTACTTTTGCTTCCGTAGCAATAGAGGCATGGTCTGTACCTGGCACCCAACAGGCATTTTTACCCATTAATCTAGCTCTTCTTATCAATACATCTTGAATCGTATTGTTAAGCATATGCCCCATATGTAGTACTCCCGTTACGTTTGGCGGAGGTATTACTATGGTATATGGCTCTCTTTCATCTGGTGTAGAATGAAAATAACCATTGCTCATCCAGTAATCATACCAATGTTTTTCTACTTTCTGAGATTCGTATTTTGACGCTATTTCCATATTTTGGTATAATTTTTGTTTTAAGTGATATGTATCTTCTAGAAGAACCCGACAAATGTTAAAAAATAAGATTTAGACTTCTTGAAATACGAAACAAAAATAAGTAACGTTATCAGATAACAAAAGAATTTTGAGGTTCATATCAAAATAGTTACATTTGAATCTCACCCAAAACTAAAAATGATGAAAAAAATTGTACTAATTTTATTTATTGGTCTATTAGGAATTAGCCTAAACGCACAAGACAAAGCTGCTAAAATCGACTTTAAATCAGATACTGTAGATTACGGTACTATTGAAAAAGGTTCTGATGGAAATCGTGTGTTTTTATTTACAAATACTGGAGATGCTCCATTAATTATTAGCAAAGTTAGCTCTAGTTGTGGATGTACTATCCCAAAAAGTCCAAAAGATCCTATTTTACCAGGTAAAACAGGTGAAATTCAAGTAAAATATGACACCAATAGAGTTGGCGCTATTAGAAAAGCAATTACTGTTATTTCTAACGCAGCTACACCAACTGTTGTATTAAAGATAAAAGGAGAGGTTAAAGAAACTGTTGTTCAATAGTTTTTCACTTCAACTTAAAAAATTTAAGCCTAACACTCTGTGTTAGGCTTTTTTATTTGAATAGCTTTTTAAGTACAAAAGATAACTGCACATCTCGATTAGCACGTTCTATCACTAATTTAATTTTTTTACCTTCTCGTTCATTTAAAAACTCAAGCACTTCTTGTAATTTATATCTATGAACGCTTTTTCCGTTTACCGATAACAACAAATCTCCTTCCTGTAAGCCCGCTTCATGAGCAGGGCTTCCTATACGTATAGCAGAGACTACAATTTCCGGCACCAAACTGAGCCTCGTTGTTCCTTCGAATAATATCTGAACATCGCCAAATGAATTTTCTTTCTCTCCACTTTTCAAAACTCCTTTTCCATCGGTAATCTGATCTGCTACATAGCGCATACCTGCATGTATTAGTTCTATGCCACTCATATTATATTTAAAAGGCTTTTTAAAATAGCTATTTTCCTTTAAGATAATTTCCCCTTTAGGATAATTAAACACCATATTAAATCTCTTAAGCACCTCTCCCCCTATACTACCATTCCTATCTCCCAAATCATTAATTGAGTTAAAAGTTTCCATTTTTGGAAAAGCAACTTTAGCACCATGCAATTCACTACTACCCAACCTAAAACCTTCTACCATGGTTCTTTTTCCAAATATTTCACCATTTAATCCTTTTCCTAAAAAAGCTTCATAATTTAGAAGGGGAACACCTATTCCTTTCTCTTGATCCTCAAAAAGCCATATGGCATCAGAACTTCCTGTGTCTACTAATAATCTAACTGCTGTCTGAATCGTATCATTAAAAAATACATGTGCGGCTATGTACGCCCTTTTTTTATGTATATCCAAAGGTAGCACCTGATGGTGTTTACTTAACTTGGGGACATATTTTTCTGGATTATAAAATTTTATAATTTGCTTTCCATAATTAATATCAACCACAAAATCTCTAAACAAATCATAACCGATAATACCATGTATAGGAATACCAAAAGTAGTAGAGAAATTAATATCCTTGTCTAGTACCACAAAGAGATCTTGTTGGGTATTTTGTATATCCCTTAAACGAAAAGTGTTTCCTTTAGAACTCAAAGCTAAGATGGAGTGCGCAGCTCCTAGCCCCTTAATTTTAACCTCCGTAACATCATTAATCTGGATAGAATCTTGACCCGTTAAATTAAAAAGAATAGGCGTACTAACTCCTGAATCTAAAATAAATGATAGCGAACTACCATTTACCTCAACGGGAATAATAATAACATTATTAATTAACTGAAACTTCATTTTCTGAACCCGCTTCCCTTCTTCCATTTGAAATTTCTGCGAAAAGCAAAAAAACGGAAGAACCAAAACAAGAATTAAAAAATGATTAATAAATTGCCT
The DNA here is from genome assembly GCF_900102165.1 of Cellulophaga baltica. GTDB lineage: Bacteria > Bacteroidota > Bacteroidia > Flavobacteriales > Flavobacteriaceae > Cellulophaga > Cellulophaga baltica. The sequence continues at coordinate 30,456 of NZ_FNBD01000013.1, read as the reverse complement.
CAATTTTAGTTATTAGATAATTATTATGCTATAATTTACAATTTTAATCAATTAGAACATAATATATTAACAATAATCTGATGCTTTGTAAATTAAATTTATTCTATTGCTTTGTACCTATTGATTTCCCATTTTTGCAAAAAAAATACACCGATGCCTAATATCTCCACCAAGGGCCTATCAATGCCAGAATCTCCTATCCGCAAATTGGTTCCATTTGCAGAAGCTGCCAAGAAAAGAGGTATTAATGTGATTCACCTGAACATAGGTCAACCAGATATTAAGACTCCGCAAGTTGCCTTAGATGCTGTGAAAAAAAATTCTATTACCACTCTTAGCTACAGTAAGACAGAAGGTAATGACAGTTATAGAACTAAACTTGCCACTTATTATTTAAAGCACGGCATTGAGATCACTGCAGAAGATATCTTAGTAACTACAGGAGCATCTGAAGGATTATCTTTTGTCATAGGTAGTATTGCAGATACGGATGATGAAATTATTGTTCCAGAACCTTTTTATGCCAACTACAACAGTTTTTCTATTGCATTTGGTGTAAACGTGGTACCTATTGTTTCTAAAATAGAAACCGGATTTGCACTTCCTAGTATAGCCGATTTTGAGAACGCAATTACCGCCAAGACCAAAGCCATTTTAATTTGCAACCCCAATAACCCTACGGGATACTTATATAGTGAAGAGGAAATAAAACAATTAGCGCATCTTGTAAAAAAGCATGATCTATTTTTTATTGTAGATGAAGTGTATCGTGAATTTGTGTATGATGGAAAGGAGCATTATTCTGCGTTGAAAGAGAAAAATATTGATGACCATTGTATTGTAATAGATTCTGTCTCTAAAAGATACAGCATGTGCGGGGCCCGCATAGGTTGTGTTATTACAAAAAATAAAACTTTAAAAAATACTATACTAAAGTTCATGCAAGCCAGACTCTCACCGCCTTCTTATGCACAAATTGCGAGTGAAGCGGCTTTGGACACTCCTCAAGAATATTTTGATGAAGTAATCGCCGAATATGTTTTACGTAGAGACACCCTTATACAAGGGCTAAATAAAATTTCAGGAGTTAAAGTCATTTCTCCTCAAGGAGCTTTTTATTGCATTGTTGAGCTTCCTATTAAAGATTCTGATACTTTTGCACAGTGGATGTTGGAACATTTTAATATCGCTAACGAAACAGTAATGGTTGCCCCTGCCGCGGGCTTTTATGCCACAGAAGGTTTAGGAAAAAACCAAATTAGAATTGCATACGTTCTAGACAAAGAAACGCTGAAAAGGGCCATTTGTATTTTAGAACAAGCATTAAAAGAATATCGTCTAAATGAAGATTAAAAACAATGTATCGCTAAAACCTTATAACACGTTTGGCATTGACGCTAAGGCTCGTTTTTTTTATGAAATTACGACACTAACAGCATTAGAATCTGTACTAAAATTAGAAGAATACCCTAATAAATTTATAATTAGCGGAGGTAGTAATATGCTATTAACCAAAGATATAGATGCTTTAGTACTACATTTAAATCTAAAGGGAATTAAAATAGTTTCAGAAACAGATCATGATGTCATAATCAATGTGATGGCTGGAGAAAATTGGCATGAGTTAGTTTTGTGGACTTTAGACCAAAATTATGGTGGTTTAGAAAACATGTCTCTTATTCCCGGAAACACAGGGACCTCTCCGATTCAAAATATTGGAGCCTATGGTGTTGAATTAAAAGACACGTTTGAATCTTGTGAAGCGATGGAAATAGCTACTCAGAAACTTAAAATATTTAATAAAGAAACCTGTAATTTTGGATATCGAGAATCTTTTTTCAAGAATGAAGGAAAAGGAAAATACATTATAACATCGGTAAATTTAAGATTATCTAAGAAAGATCATGTTCTAAACACATCTTATGGATCTATCGATCAAGAGTTACAACATATGGGTATTACAACACCCACCATTAAAGATATTTCTAATGCCGTAATTGCTATTAGAAAAAGTAAACTACCTGACCCTGCTGAATTAGGAAATAGCGGAAGTTTTTTCAAAAATCCAATTATAAATAAAATTGATTTTCTTCACTTTATTGAGAAGCACCCAGAAGCCCCATTCTACAAGCTGTCAGAAGAAAACTACAAAATACCCGCAGGTTGGCTTATAGAGCAAAGTGGATTTAAAGGAAAAAGGTACGGTGATGCTGGTGTTCACAAGAATCAAGCATTAGTTTTAGTAAATTACGGTACAGCAACTGGAAAAGAAATAGTAGATTTAGCCCACAAAATTATAGATACTGTTTATGCAAAATTCAATATTCGTATCTTGCCAGAAGTTAATATCGTTTAAAAAAAATAACCCTGATAATAAATATCAGGGTTATACCAAACCAAACTAACCAAAAATTAAGCTTACGATAACCAGTCGTAAACTTATTCTATTATTCAAAATTTATTGTGTAACAATCAATTGTAAAATTTTTCGTTACATATTAATTACGTAGTAAAACTGGATTTAGATTTTTTGAAACTATATTTTTTTTAACCTTAACTTTTTCATGAGCGCACTACTCGAAAACCATATTGTTGAATTATTGCATGAACGCAATGAAAAAGCTATTTCTCTTCTCTATGAGAATTATAGTGACACCCTGTATGGTGTAGCCTATAAAGTCGTAAAAGATGAAATGCTTGCGCAAGATGTTTTACAAGAAAGTTTTGTAAAAATCTGGAAAAAGGCAGATAGCTATGACCCTTCTAAGGCAAAACTATTTACTTGGTTATTTAGGATCACGAGAAATACAGCCATAGATAAATTAAGAAGTTCTAAAACTAAAACCGACAAAGAAATCCAATTAGATGTTTCTGACGTATATAAGGTAGGTATTGAAGGTTTAAATCCTGATTTCATAGACATGCGCGAGAATCTTTTAAAAATAGATTCGAAATATAAAATTGTTCTTGAAGCTTTATTTTTTGACGGAATGACGCAACAAGAAGCCAGTGAGGAATTAGACATTCCGCTAGGAACAATTAAATCTCGATTAAAGATTGGGCTACGTGAATTACGAAAGATCTATATTGAGCCTGTAGTACTGCTATTTTTATTAACCTTAATAGCATAAGATTATGAAAGAAAAAATTAAATTATTTTTAGATACAGATCTTCTTGAAAAGTATTTATTAGGAGCTACAACAGATTTAGAAACGCTGCAAGTAGAGCGCTATATTGCCATGTACCCAGAGGTTAGAAAAACATACAACGAGCTGCAAGAAAATTTAGAAGAATTTGCTAAATCGTATGCCGTAAAAGCTCCTGAAGGCTTAAAAGAACAAATATTAAGTAGAGTTAAAGCTCAAAACTCTACGAGAAGAAAGTTCATGAGTTATGCAGTTGCCGCAAGTGTTGTTGCGCTATTATTTGCATCTGCATCTTATTTCTTCTACAATCAGAATTTAAACTTACAGGAAGAAAATTCAATGGTTACCAATCAAATTAAGCTTTTAGAAGCTGATATGAAGGAACGTTTAGAAGATGTAAGAAATCAATTTATTGTATTAAATAACCCAGATACAAAACAATACAAACTTAAAGGGAACAAAAAAGCAAAAGATTTAAAGGCTGTTGCTTATGTAAACCCTGTAAAAAAATTATCATACATTAATGTACAAAACTTGCCTCATCTAGAGGAAGGCCAGTACTTACAAATGTGGGCAGAGGTTAATGGAAAGATGTTAAACTTAGGCATTCTTAAAGATGCAGGTTCTAAAGATAACTTATTAGCTATTCCATATTCTGAAGACGCGGTAGGATACATTACTATAGAAAACGAAGGTAGCAACGAAACACCTACTGTTGAAAATATAGTAGCAAATATCACCTTTTAACAACTCTTGATTTTTTTGCATTAAAACATTCAAAAGATAAAATATTTGTACCTTTGTACAAATATTTTATCATGAAGTTAGTTTTATTAACCATAGGATTATTAGCGCTTGCTTTTGCAGGGATTGCTATTAAAATATGGTCAAAAAAAGATGGAGAATTTGCCGGAACTTGTGCTAGTCAAAGTCCGTTTTTAAACAAAGAAGGAGAAGCATGTGGTTTCTGTGGCAAGCTGCCAAGTGAACAAGATTGCAAAAAAGATACTTCTCCAGAACTTCAGTAAAAACTCACTGATGTTCCTTAATAAGCCAATTTGGACAAAACCAAGGACACCTTACAAGAATCCATAGCAAAAGCTAAAGCAGGAAATCAGATTGCTTTTAGTTTATTGTTAGATTCTTTCTGGAATGATGTCTATAGTTTTCAATTGCAACGTACCAAAAATGAAAATGATGCGGAAGATATTACCATTCAAACATTTTCCAAAGCCTTTGACAAGATAAATACCTACGATGAAAGCTATCAGTTTAAAACTTGGCTAATTACTATTTCTAAAAATATACACGTAGATCTTATTCGAAAAAGCAAACGTAATATTCTAGAAAAAACAGACAGTAGCGCTGATGCCATAAAGAAAGTATTAGACGATAGTCCTTCCGCTGAAGACCAACTTATAAATCAGCAAAATCTAGCCACGCTTCTAGAACATATTAAAAGCTTAAAACCACATTATCAAAAAGTAATCAATCTTAGATACTTCAATGAGTTAAGTTATGCTGATATTGCAGTACTACTCAACGAGCCAATTAACAATGTAAAAGTCAAACTTTTAAGAGCTAAAAAACTATTAGCCTCTGCCATAAAAGGAGCAAAATCTTAACTGATCAGCATTTAGATACATTCAAAATAAGCGATACAACCTCCCTTTCAAAAAACAATAGAACCTAAAATTCTTTGTATATTTGCATAAAAATTGACGATGAGCGATAGCGCAGTAAAAAGTGTTTTACCACCACAAGGAAAACCGAAATGGTTACGCGTAAAACTTCCTACAGGAAAAAAGTATACACAGCTTCGAGGTTTAGTAGATAAATACAATCTACACACCATTTGTACTTCTGGTAGTTGCCCTAATATGGGTGAATGCTGGGGAGAAGGAACTGCTACTTTCATGATTTTAGGAAATGTTTGTACTCGCTCATGTGGTTTCTGCGGTGTTAAAACTGGTAGACCAGAAGATGTAGATTGGGAAGAGCCAGAAAAAGTGGCACGTTCTATTAAAATAATGAGCATTAAGCATGCGGTGATTACTTCTGTAGATAGGGACGATATTAAAGATATGGGATCTATTATTTGGGCAGAAACTGTCAAAGCTATTCGCCGAATGAATCCAGAAACAACCCTTGAAACGTTGATTCCTGATTTTCAAGGCATTGAAACACACCTAGATCGTATCATAGCTGTTAATCCTGAAGTGGTTTCCCATAATATGGAAACGGTTAAAAGATTAACCAGAGAAGTAAGAATACAAGCTAAATACGAACGTAGTTTAGAGGTGCTCCGCTATTTACGCGCAAACGGCATTAACAGAACAAAATCTGGAATTATGCTAGGTCTTGGAGAACTTGAAGAAGAAGTGATTCAAACCATGCGAGATTTAAGAGATGTAAATGTAGACGTCATTACTATTGGTCAATATTTGCAGCCGAGTAAAAAACATCTTCCAGTAAAAGAGTTTATCACTCCGGAGCAATTTAAAAAATATGAAGAAATAGGATTAGAAATGGGCTTTAGGCACGTAGAAAGTGGCGCCCTTGTCAGGTCTTCGTACAAAGCACATAAACACATCCACTAAATTTAGATCCAAATCTAGCCTCATTTTAGGTTCTTTTATATACTACAAAATGAACTAGATTGCGTATTGTAGTTATGAAACAAATTAATATAGGAATTAATGGTTTTGGAAGAATTGGCCGCACATTTTTTAGACTGCTTCAAGCGCATCCTAATTTAAATGTTGTTGCTATTAATGATTTGGCAAATACAGAAACCTTAGCGCACTTACTAAAATACGATAGTATACATGGGGTATTTCCTTATTCTGTAACCCATACAGCAGATACGATTACTGTTGACCACAACAAGAAGGTACACATTTCAAATCAGCCTTTGCCAGAAAATATAAACTGGGAAAAACACCAGGTAGATATTGTTATTGAAGCTACAGGAAAGTTTAAAACCAAAGAGCATTTAAATGCTCATTTGAATAATGGTGCTAAAAAAGTTATTTTATCAGTACCGCCAGAAGATGAAAATATTAAAATGATTGTCTTGGGGGTAAATGAACATTTACTTACCGCTGAGGACCAAATTATTTCCAATGCATCGTGTACGACAAATAATGCCGCTCCGATGATAAAAATAATTAATGATTTGTGTGGGGTAGAACAGGCTTACATTACTACCATACATTCTTATACGACTGATCAAAGTTTACATGATCAACCGCATAGAGATTTAAGAAGAGCCCGAGCAGCAGGACAATCTATTGTACCTACCACCACAGGAGCAGCAAAGGCCCTTACTAAAATATTCCCTGAATTAGATGGCCTTATTGGCGGTTGTGGAATACGTGTACCTGTGGCTAATGGATCATTAACAGACATTACCTTTAATGTAAAAAAGGAAACGAGCATCGAAGAAATAAATAAGGCTTTTAAAGAGGTTTCTGAAAATTCTTTAAAAAATATTCTTTATTATACAGAAGACCCTATAGTTTCTATCGATGTTAACAATAGTTGTTACTCTTGTACGTTTGATTCATTGATGACTTCTGTTCTTGGTAAGATGGTAAAAATTATCGGTTGGTATGATAATGAAACAGGATACAGTAGTAGATTAATAGATTTAATTAGATTGATGCAAGATAAATCGTACATTTGAAAATAAAAGACCTACATATCAACTTCAATTTTAAAATGCTATTTGTGTTTGCCATGCTTTTTTGGCAAGCCACATATTCCCAAGATTCTATCGCCACATACCAAGAAGTGGAGGATTACTTTGCATTGGCAAGAACGTATAAAAACCAAGATAAATTAGATCTCTCTTTAGAGTCTGTTTACAAAGCCTTGAAAAAGGCCGAAAAATTAGAGGACTTAAAAACAATTATCGACTGCTATCATGAGTTGTCTCTACTCTATTTAAAACTTAATAAAATAGATCAATCCATACAGCTTTGGCAAAGAGCAGATGTATTGTTGAAAGACTCTGAATACCCTTACGGAAGTGCCACGCATAGGTATATTGATGCTTTACATTTAATGAAAGAGCAAAAATATTATCTAGCGAATCATGAGTTAGATAAGGCCGATAAAATGACTAATGTTAGAAACCTAACATTACACATTTTGTTAGCCAAAGGATTTATATATTTAGAACTACCCAAGTATACGGAAGCCGAGAAAAATTTTAACTCGCTCATTGTTAATAATGATACCAACGAGAAAGATTACATTGCTTCAAGGGCGTTTCTAGGATTAGCTTTATTAAAATCTAAAACCAATGAACCCGAAAAAGGTATTGAATATGCACTTCAAGGGTTAGACATCGCTAATAAAAATAACTTTTTCAATGAAATTTTAGAACTTAATAGTTACTTAGCTGCTACAAACGAACAACTATTTAAATTTGAGCAAGCCTTAGCGTTCAATAAAAATCTTGTTCAGATTAAAGATTCTATATACAACGAAACCAAAGTAAAGACAGAAGCTAAGAAAGCAGATAATATTTATTTTGAAACTCAAAAGAATACCATTACCAACCTTACCAAAGAAAATGAACAATTAAAAGCCTCTAGTAGTAGAACTGAAATAACAGCGATACTAACCTCTGCCTTTTTAACCATCATTTCTTTGTTGGCAGTATCCTTATACCGCAACAATCAAATTAAAGTAAAAACAAACGATCTATTACAGACAAAAAATAACGAATTAGAAGCCTCACGTGATGCCGCTGTAAAAGCCATGGAAGCTAAAACTAATTTCTTATCTACAGTAAGTCACGAACTTAGAACACCTCTATACGCTGTTACAGGGCTCACTCACCTCTTACTAGAGGAAAACCCTAGCGAAAGCCAGCAGGAACACTTAAAAGCGCTTAAATTTTCTGGAGATTACTTACTAAGCTTTATCAATGACATCTTGCAATTAAATAAGATTGACGCTGATAAATTAGAACCTGTCAATACAGAATTTAGTCTTAAGAAAGTGCTTTCAGAAGTCATCAGCTCCTTACAACAAAGCGCAAAAGAAAACGAAACCAAAATTTCGCTTGATTACGACGAAAATATTCCAAAAAGTTTATTGAGTGATTCTATGAAAATTTCTCAAATTCTAATAAACCTAGTAGGAAATGGATTAAAATTCACCAAAAAAGGAGACGTTACTGTTATTACCCGATTGCTTAGAAAGAGTGATGATGATGTCACCATATACTTTGAAGTAAGAGATACTGGAATAGGTATTTCTGATGATCAAATCACCAATATTTTTGAGAGCTTTGAACAAGGTTCTATTCAAATAAATAGAGAATATGGTGGCACAGGTCTTGGCCTAACTATTGTAAAAAGTCTGTTAGGGTTATTTAATAGTAAAATTGATTTAATGAGTGAATTAGGAAAAGGGAGTTCTTTTTTCTTTGAGTTGGATATGAAAAGTAAGAGTTACACTACTGAAGAAGAAGCCACAGCGGTAATAGCTCCCCAAGATTTTGACTTTAAAGGTTTGCACATACTTATCGTAGAAGACAATAAAATTAATCAAGTCATCACGAAGAAAATGCTGATCAAGAAAGAAATGACTTGTGAAATTGCTAGTAACGGTACTGATGCCGTAGAAATGGTTTCTCAGACTAAGTATGATGCCATATTAATGGATATTCATATGCCTGGAATTAGCGGAGAGGAAGCTACCATACTCATTCGAAAATTTAATAAGCATACGCCAATAATTGCATTAACCGCAATTTCTTTAGATGACAGTTTAGAAAGCTTTTATGCCGCAGGCTGTAATGATGTTGTTACAAAACCTTTTAAGCCAGAAGTGTTTTATCAGAAAATTGGAGAACATGTTTTTAATCCAAAACCACTTAGTTAAGAAGCGCACTAATTGCCTCTTTTATCCGTAAAGCTCCATCATTCAAAAATTGATGCTCAATACCAATATAGTGTAAGTTGAAAACTTTTCCCTTTAGCCTTACATAATCTTTTTCCGTTGTTAGAATAAATTCTTTCGAATTGAAGTTTTCAATCTCAGACTCAGAGAAAAAGTGATGGTCTCTAAAATTTAAATGTTCTACAATAATTCCTTTAGATTCTAAAAAAGACAACAATGGTTGTGGATTTGCAATACCTGTAACAAGCGTCACTTTTTTATCTATCAAATCTGTTACCACTAAATTCTCGCCGCCGCCCTTTAGCTCATTTTTATAATGCAAGAAACTAAAGAAGACTTTTTGCCCTGTCTCAGGCCCTATTTCTGCAACTATATTTTCCTGTGTGGCTTTTGACAGATCCTTGGGACATTTAGTAACAACTATTAAATTAGCCCTCTTAGCTTCTTTTTTACTATCACGGAGACTTCCTGTGGGCAGATACCAATCTTTCTGGTACCTATTATCATAAGCCGTAAGCAACATAGAAAACGAAGGTGTTACTTTCCTATGCTGAAAAGCATCATCTAACAAAATTACATCTGGTGCAATGCTCCTTTCGAGTTCTGCTATTCCATGTTGACGATCTGCATCTACAACCACTGGCACTTCTGGAAATTTCTGTGCAATTTGATAGGGTTCATCTCCTAAAATCTCTACCGTAGCCATTTCAGTAGAAACTTGATACCCTTTAGATTTTCGACCATATCCTCTACTTAAAACAGCCACTTTATGTTCCGTTTTTAAGGTTGACAAAAGAAACTCTATCATAGGTGTTTTCCCAGTTCCGCCAACACTTAAATTCCCTACACAAATAGTTGGGGTCTCATACTTCTTAGATTTAAAAAAATCAATATCAAATAAGAAGTTGCGAACATATACCACTACAGCATAGATCAGTGAAATTGGAAAAGCTAATATTCTTAAGACGCGCATCAAGAACGAAAATATAATATTTTATCTTTGAAAAATAGATAAACTTAGAAAATGATTGTAAAAGAAGTAATTGGAATTTTAGAAGAATTAGCGCCATTAGCTTATGCCGAAGATTTTGATAATGTGGGTCTTTTAGTTGGAGACCAGCAGAATGAAGTTTCTGGCATATTGGTTACTTTAGATACCTTAGAAAATGTGGTAGATGAAGCCATAGCGACTAACTGCAATTTAATTGTAAGCTTTCATCCTATAATTTTTGGCGGACTCAAGAAAATTACGGGTGCAAATTATGTGCAACGTATTGTCATTAAAGCCATTCAGCACAATATTTCTATTTACAGCATGCATACTGCATTGGATAATTCTAATCAAGGAGTTAATGCAAAAATATGTGAAGTTTTAGGCTTAGCAAATACCAAAATACTAATTCCTCAGAAAGGGACTATAAAAAAACTAAGTACGTATGTTCCTAAAAACGATGCCAACCAACTAAAATCGCATTTATATGAAGCTGGCGCTGGCAATATTGGCAATTACAGCAATTGCAGTTTCACGGTAGAAGGTACTGGAAGTTATAAAGCCAATGAAAAAGCAAATCCCGTAAAAGGAGAAATTGGCACCATACATTTTGAAGAAGAAACTAAAATTTCAATCACATTTGAGAAAGCGGCAGAAAAAAATGTTATCAAAGCTTTATTAGAAAATCATCCGTATGAAGAAGTGGCTTATGAAGTAATCACTTTGGAGAATACAAATCAAAATATAGGCATGGGAATGTACGGAATTTTAGCAAATCCGATGACTGAGCATGAATTTATGGAGTTCTTAAAAGAAAAAATGGATGTAAAATGCGTCAGACATTCTAATTTATTAGGAAAACCTATAAAAACAGTTGCTGTTCTTGGAGGTAGCGGCTCATTTGCAATAGGTGCCGCAAAGGCTGTAAACGCTGATGTTTTCATCACGGCCGACTTAAAATACCATCAATTTTATGAAGCAGAAGGCAAAATACTCTTGACGGATATCGGACACTATGAAACTGAGCAGTTTACAAAAAATTTATTAGTTGACTATCTTACGAAAAAAATTCCTAATTTTGCAGTCCGTTTATCGGAAAGCAAAACAAATCCCATCAAGTATTTTTAAAATATGGCAACAAAAACAGAAACAACAGTAGAGCAAAAATTAAGAGCGTTATATGATTTGCAATTAATTGATTCTAGAGTTGACGAAATACGCAATGTAAGAGGTGAATTACCTTTAGAAGTTGAAGATTTAGAAGATGAAGTATTAGGTCTTAAAACTAGAATGGAAAAGCTTAAGACTGATGTTGAGACTATCAATTATGAGATCACTGCAAAGAAGAACTTAATTGATGATGCTAAAACATTGATGAAAAAATATACTGAGCAACAAAAGAATGTTCGTAACAGTAGAGAGTTTAACTCTATTTCTAAAGAGATTGAATTTCAAGAATTAGAAATTCAATTGGCAGAGAAAAACATCAAAGAATTTAAAGCTCAAATAGATCAAAAGAAAACCGTTGTTTCTTCTACGAAAGAGCGTTACTCAGAAAGAGAATCTCACTTAAAGCATAAAAAAGGTGAGTTGAATGCTATTTTAGCGGAAACTGAAAAAGAAGAAAAAGCACTTTTAGCAAAATCTGAAGATTATCAAAATGATATTGAAGAGCGTTTAGTTATTGCTTACAAGCGTATCCGTGCTAATGTAAAAAATGGTTTAGCAGTTGTGCCAATCGAAAGAGGTGCTTCTGGAGGATCTTTCTTTACTATTCCACCACAGGTACAAGTAGAAATTGCTTCTCGTAAAAAAATTATTACAGATGAACACAGTGGTCGTATTTTAGTAGATCCTGTTTTAGCTGAAGAAGAGCAAGAAAAAATGCAAGCACTTTTTGCTAAGTTATAAGCTTAGAAAAATAAAGTCATAAAAAAACCATCTGCTTTGCAGATGGTTTTTTTGTTTTATAGTATCTCATTAAATAAATTCGTAATTTAAAGCACAAAACAATGAAGTATATAACTACATATGTACTGATTCTTGGCTGCTTTATCTTTTACTCACCTATTGCAATGGCTCAAGATATATCAGATTTTAAATGGAAAAATAGGGTTTTACTGCTCATAGACACAGCATCAAACAGCAAAAACATCAAGCAACAAATTCAAGCCTTTGAAGGGCAGCATACAGCTTTTCAAGAAAGAGACATCATCTATTTCATTAGCACCCCAAAAGGCAGCTACGGTAGCGATAAACAGCTACTAAATCTTAGTGGACTTGAAAAATATCGAAAAAAAGATTTTAGCGGATTGATTTTACTAGGCAAAGATGGTGGTATTAAATTAAAAGAACCCTTTGTTGTACCTGTAAAGACTATCATCTCATTAATAGATACAATGCCCATGCGGCAAAGTGAAAAAAATTCGCCTCATTAAAAAAAATTACAACAGGCTAAGTATTAAATTTTCTACTTCCGCACTATTCCATTTTTCTTCAATATTTGGCAAGCTCATCACCTCTTTCATAATAGCCTCTTGAGCATCTCCCTCTGCCAATGCTTCTGCATACGGCCTGTCTGAAAAAGTAACCCTTGAATATACTGGAATCCATTTATCAGGATGTTGTGAAGCAAAATACTTCTCGATTTTCTTTTGTAGTAAAAACTTAGGATCTGCCGTTTTACTACTCATTTCTACAAAATTACGGTAGCTTAATTCTGCTATAGCATCCGCATTAGGCTTACGCACTTTTTCATAGGCTTCAAAAATAGTATGCCAATCGTCTTGGTGCTCCTTAATTAAAGCATCTAACACAAAGATGTCTTCAAAGCCAGCATTCATCCCTTGGCCATAGAAAGGCACTATAGCATGCGCAGAATCACCCACAAGTGCTACTTTATCCCAATAGGTCCATGGAAAACATTTCATCGTTACCATAGCGCTAGTTGGGTTTTTAAAGAAGTCTAACAACAGGTTATCCAAATCCTGCATCACATTAGGGAAATACGTTTTAAAGAAGTCCTTAGCGTCGTCATTGGTTTTAATGTTTTCAAAAGAAACTTCGCCTTCAAAAGGCATAAACAAGGTACAGGTAAAACTACCATCAAGGTTTGGCATAGCAATAAGCATAAACTTACCTCTTGGCCAAATATGAAATGAATGTCTATCTAACTTGTGCGTACCATCTTCATTTGCCGCAATAGTTAACTCTTTGTAACCTACATCAATAAAATCTTGAGAATAATCAAACCTACTGCGTCTTTGCATTTTATGGCGTACTCGTGAAAAAGCACCGTCACAACCAAAAATTAAATCATATTGGTATTCTTGCCATGCTCCTTTTTCGGTCTCTCCTGTAAATAACTTTCCTTCCGGAAGGTCTACATCCCAAACTTTTTCTTCAAATTTAAAAACCACCCCCGCTTCTTCAGCAAGATCAATCATTTTACGGTTTAGGACACCACGTGAAATAGACCAAATAGCTTCTCCTTCTTTACCATATTTTTGATAATATTCTGGTTGGCCCACAACGTGCATGGCACGTTTATCTAATGGGATTGCAATTTTTTTAATTTCCTCTTCAATACCCACTTCATGAAGTGCATTCCACCCCCTATTACTCATAGCTAGGTTTATTGATCTCCCTGAAAATTCTACATTGCGAATATCTGGTCTACGATCAAATACAGTAATATCATGTCCATATTTTTTTAAATATATGGCTAATAAAGAACCAACTAAACCTGAGCCAATAATGGCTACTTTTTTTTGAGTTTGTATCATGTATTCCTAATTCTGGAAAAGTGTCTGCACACTAAGGTAACATTAACCAAAAAATCCTCCACTTTTACTCGCGAAGGATTTTTAGTTTTTATAGGTGTAAAAATATTATTTATTCTAAAATACCATCAACTATTCCGTAAGCAATAGACTCTTCTGCTCCCATCCAATAGTCACGATCAAAATCTTTCATCACTCGGTCATAATCTTGGCCACAATTTTCTGCCAAAATACGTGCACTAAGTTCTTTTGTTTTGATTATTTCTTTAGCTTGAATTTCAATATTAGAAGCCTGACCTCTTGCACCACCACTAGGCTGATGAATCATTACCTGAGCATGTGGCTGAATAAAACGCCTTCCTTTTTTACCAACAGATAATAAAATAGATCCCATTGATGCTGCCAACCCAGTACAAATAGTTGAAACTGGACTTTTTAGCGATTTTATAGTATCATACATTGCAAAACCAGAAGTTACATACCCTCCTGGACTGTTGATGTATAATTGAATTTCTTTATCGTTTTGCATATCGAGATACAATAAACGATCAATTACATGCTTTGCAGAATCGTCATCGACCATTCCCCAAAGGAAGACTTTACGCTCTTCTAACATTTTCTCGTCTATAGCCTCTTGTATTTTTCCTTTTTTTGAACTCATTTTTTTATTTCTTATTGAATATCAAAATTAATCAAAATATCGCTAATTGTTACACTCAAAAACCTAAGGATTTAATTTAAGTAGCTGCAAAAGCCATTATCTTTGTTAAAAAAATGAAAAAATGAAAAAAACAATAGGTTTTACTGCCATTCTTATCCTTCTTTTAGCAAGTTGCAAAACAGATAAAAAAGAAACAAAAGCATCTATCGCCACTCCTGAACTTACTATTCTTGAACAAGTGGCACAGGCCAATGGGTATGAAAATTGGAAAAACGTTAATGAATTAAAATTTACGTTTAATGTAGATCGCGATACGACACATTTTGAACGCTCTTGGGCTTGGAAACCCAAAACAAATGAGGTAACAAGTATTACGAAAGAAGACACCATCACCTATCTCAGAAAAAACAGAGACAGCACGGTAACAAAAACGGATGCCGGCTTTATCAATGATAAGTACTGGCTTCTAGCTCCTTTTCAATTAGTTTGGGATGCCAAGAGTTTTGAGTTTACACATACCGCAGAAAGCGAAGCACCTATCAGCAAAAAACCGATGCAAAAATTAAGCATCGTTTACGATAATGAAGGTGGTTACACTCCTGGTGATGCTTATGATTTTTATTTTGGGGAAGACTACGTCATTCAAGAATGGGTATTTAGAAAGGAAAACCAAAAAGAACCTTCTATGATAACTACTTGGGAAGACTACACCACGATTAATGGCATAAAAATTGCAAAATCTCATAAAATGGACGGTCAAAAATTTGATCTAAATTTTACGGAGATACACATCAATTAAACATCATTTCAATGAGGCTTGTATATCTAGTGATATATAAAAAAGAACCTGATGAATTAAATTACGACCTAAGTAATAGTATTAGAATACAAAAAACCGCTCTTTCGAGCGGTTTCTTTTTATCTATTTAAAACACAGATGTGTTCCAAAAAACTTTAACCCCGTTTTAAATTAGTTACAGGTTTTAATAAAGATCCATCTAGTAAAATCTCTTTCATATAAACCTTCAGCATACGTCACACGGTCTCCAACAGCGTACCGCTTAGAACTAGACCAAGCCGAAACACCATCGCAAGAATCTACTGCAGGCACATCAGTACCGCCACCGTCAACAGCTGGGTAAATAGAATTGGTTCCAGAAATATCAAGGTCAGAAACTTTTGCTTGACGTTGAGACAATACATTACCGTTAAGATCTGTAATTGTAGGCTGTCCGTTTTTAGAAAAAGTATAGCTACCGTACATCATAGTAGAGTTAATATCAAACTGACTTGTAACTAAAGTTGCAGAATTACTTTTGTAAAATTGATCAATAGCATCATTCTGGATATTTTCCTCGTTAATAATGATATAATTATCTCTGTCACTTCTATTCTGCTCGTGAATATACCCTAGTGTATGACCAATCTCATGGATAATCACTACAGCAGTAGCACGTGTTCCTAAACGAATAAATCCATTAGAACCATTCATTCCTAATGTTGCTACACCAGAGTTACTATTAGATCCCGAAGAAGAAATAGTCACATAATTAGATTCATTGGTACGTTCTTTAAAACGAATATTTGTTTTACTCGTCCATTCATCAAAAGATTTCTGTAATTCAGATTGTACGGATGCACTCAATCCTTGGATAGTATATACAACGGTACTATTCGTCCATTTTCTAACACCACCACCTAAACCTAAACGAGTAAGGCCTTCTTCTGGGTTTGGATTTTCATTAAAATCATCAGCACTATCTGTTAGCTGATCTTCGAACAAGCGAACATCACTCCCTGCTAAGCTATACGTACCATCATCTTCTAATCGTACTTTTACTTCAGTACCTAAAAAATACTTGGTTGTAAAATCTGCATCCTGAGTGATTACTGCTTCTTGATCTTCTCCTGTCGTTTCTGTTTCTTTTTGACAAGAAGTCAAGCATAATGCAAGTACCAAACTTGCCATAGCAGCTTGGTACATTCTTTTTGTTTGTTTCATTTTTTCACTTTTAGTTTTCATGTTCATAATAAGTTTTGGGGCTAAAACTCTAGACTATGTACGAACAGAACTAGAAAAATGACGACGAACAGCTTATATTTTCGATGAAATACATGATTTAAAAAATAATAGCAAGACTAAAAATCACTCGAATAAAGCTAAAACAATTTGTAAGCAATTGATAATAGGAACATTACAAATTCTTATACAACGATTATTATAGACTATTTACAATTAGATAATTTTCACAAAAATTAAATCCATTGAGGAAGTTTTCTTCTGAATTTTGAAATTACGGATGCCTTACAGAAAAAAATAGTAGTATTCGTTTCTTATACGCCTCTTTTCCTTTTTAAGATAAAAGATGCTGCTAAAACAATTACAGAACAGACCAGCAAGAGCATGAAGCTTATCCGCAAGGAAAAAGACTCTGCCAAAAAACCCAACACCACAGGACCTAATAAGAACCCTGATACACCTGTTCCTGCAATAAATGCAATTCCTTGAGAAGACGCTACACCTTCTACCTTACCTCCTATCCTAAAGAGTTCTGGTATTATAGCCGAGAACCCTAGCCCTATTAAAGCAAAACCAAGAATGGTTACCCAAAGAATTCCTGAAAGCACTAAAAAATACCCACCTATAGCTAGAAGCGTACCTAAAATTATAATCTTAACAGGGCCAATTTTTGCACTAATACCATCTGCCAGAAACCTACCTAAGGTCATCATGATAGAAAAAGCTAAAAACCCTAATCCGATAAATTTTTCTGGCGCTAAATTAATTTCTTGTAGATAAATTCCACTCCAATCAATTATAGCTCCTTCGCTTCCCATAATTACAAAAGAAATAATCCCCAAGAGAAACAGCGGTTTAAAATTCTTTATCTTAAAGGCTTCTTTTTCTATGGGCGGCGATATGATATGCATATAATTTTTACGTAAGAGCGCACTTGCAATTAACAATAGTGCTACAGTACCACATATATGAAGTACCCTGTTATCTAGAAGTACTATTAAAAAACTACCAATCCCAGCAATAACACCCCCTAAACTAAAAAAACCATGGGCGGCAGACATAAAATTTTGACGGTCTTCTTTTTCAATTTCAGTCACCAAAGTATTCATAGAAATATCTAAAAAACCATTGGCAGCACCATAACAATAAAGCGCCGCAATTAAAGTAAAATAATTAACGGCAATAAATGGCAAAACGGAAGACAGGCAAATTAAAATTAGCCCATACCATACAGATTTGCCTACTCCTATCTTATTAATTAATCTTGACGCTACCGGAAAAATTGTAAAATTACCTAAGGACAGAAAAAAAATCGCAAAACCTAAGCTTGCTTTATCCAAACCAATATCTTCTTTGATCAACGGAATATAGGTTGCCCAGGTTCCAAACAAAATATTTAGCGTAGCAAAAGACCAAGCCGGTGCAAAGTATCGCGGATTAGATAAAATAAGTTGCAGTGACTTCATTTAGTTATTGCCCTAGCCTTAATGCTAAGAATTTTCTTTTTCTAAAGCTAAAATTCCTTTTTTAAGCAATTGTCCAAATCTATACATGTCTTCATAAGAACAGTAAAAAGGTGCTGGTGCCAAACGGATTACGTTAGGCTCTCTCCAATCTGTGATCACTCCATTTTTCATCAAATAATCAAACAAAGATTTACCTTGCCCATGTAAAAAAACAGATAACTGGCAACCACGGTCTTCCGGTGTAATTATTTCAAAGCTACTAGAAACCTCAGCGTCTATTTCGTGAAGTATGTACTCAAGATAAGCTACAATAGTATCTCTCTTTTTAATTAATGCCGGCATCCCTACTTCTTCAAACATTGTTAAGGAAGCTAAGTACGGGGCTACAGATAATATTGGGGCATTACTTAATTGCCATGCGTCTGCATTTTCCATAGGCTCAAACTCCGGCTTCATTAAAAAGCGTGTTTCTTTTTTGGTTCCCCACCACCCTTCAAATCTTGGAATATCTGGGTTATTTAAGTGCCTTTCATTAATATATACTCCGGAGGCATTCCCTGGACCGCTATTCATATATTTATAGCTACACCATGCGGCAAAATCTGCATTCCACTCGTTAAGCTTCAATTCAATATTACCAGCGCCATGTGCCAGATCCCAACCTACAAAAGCACCAACGGCCTGTCCCGCTTTTGTAATTGTTCCCATATCAAAAACTTGTCCGTTGTAATAGTTAACGCCGCCTATAAGCACTAAGGCTAATTCATCTCCTACTTCGTTAATCTTGGCGACAACATCCTCTGTACGCCAATGGTGTTCTCCGTCTCTTTTCTTTACCTCAACAATAGCATCTTTAGGGTCTAATCCATGAAATTTCACCTGACTAGTAAGCATATATTGATCTGAAGGAAAAGCTTTCTCTTCACAAATAATTTTAAAACGTTTTGGCGTAGGCCTATAGAAAGATACCATTAGCAAATGCAAGTTTACCGTAAGGGTGTTCATCACGGAAACTTCTGCCGTCTTTGCACCTACAACTTTTGCCAAAGGGGCTGCTAAGCGCTCATGGTAATCCCACCAAGGCTTTTCCGCATAAAAATGCCCTTCTACCGCTAACTTTGCCCAATCTGTCATTACTTCGGCTACTATAGCTTCCGTTCTCTTTGGCTGTAAGCCTAAAGAATTTCCTGTAAAGTAGATCACCGGCTTTCCATTAACTTCTGGAAAATGAAATTCTTCTCTATAGTTTCTTAAAGGATCTTGTTGGTCTAATTGTTGCGCGTAGGCTAGCGAATTTTCAAATGGCATAAAAAGCTTTTTTTTTATAAAATTACGATTTACAATTGTATTTAGTACGCACAATAAAGATTGACTTCCCTAAGGCAATCGCATTTCTATAATGTGCTTGGTAAAACCGACTTTTTCATAGGCTTTAATTGCGGGCATATTATCTTGATAAACCGTAAGCCTCACCTCTGATAATCCGTTTTCATTTGCCCAAGTTTTTAAAGCTGCTATTATTTTTGCATTGATACCCTTGCCTCTATACTCTGGTTCCGTATACAAAAAACGAATATTTGCATATTGTTGATGTTTTAAGTAAGGTCTTGCCTGCGCCGTTAGCACCATGCCACAAGCAACGACGCTTGCATCATACTCTGCAACTAATACCTGCGCTGTAGTATCTTTTAAAAGTCCCTCCAAATCATAATAGTGCACAGGATTATCTTTTATGGTTACATCACACGGGCGTTCTGCTTCAATAAGGCCTTGCTCAAATAATCGTAATGTAGGGATATCGGTAACAAGAGCTTCCCGAAGTCTAATTGTATTCATCTTTAAAAAGTTTACTTGAAGATACTATTAATATCTATTTTTGTAAAAATTTTTTTACATGCATTTCTTATCTCCATTACTTGAAAATTACATTACAGATCATTCTCAGTCTGAACCTAAAGTGCTACAAGAGCTTACAAAAGAGACGCATTTAAAAGTAATACAGCCTAGAATGATTACGGGTCATTTTCAAGGAAGAGCTCTAAGTTTATTATCTAAAATCATCAACCCTAAAACCATTTTAGAAATTGGCACCTATACTGGGTACTCCGCTATTTGTTTGGCTGAAGGTTTACAGAAGAACGGAACTTTGCATACGATTGATGTTAATGAGGAACTGGTAGAAATGCAGCGTACGTATTTTGATAAAAGCGGATTTGGTTCTCAAATCATCCAGCATACTGGTGACGCGCTTAAACTTATTCCTGCCATGGATGAAACCTTTGATTTGATTTTTATTGATGCAGAAAAAGCAAGTTATGATCACTATTTTGAAACCGTATTGAAAAAAACAAGACCGGGCAGTGTTATTCTTTCTGATAATGTTCTGTGGTCTGGAAAAGTGGTGGAACCCCTGCATCCTAAAGATAAAGTGACAAAAATACTATTGGACTACAATAAAAAGCTAAAAGAAGACCCACGAGTGGAAACGGTTTTATTACCTATTCGTGATGGTTTGACGCTGAGTAGGGTACTATAAATTTTAGATAAATTTTATAAAATAAATTTGCGGATACTATTCCAACAACAGCACCTGTTATTAAATCTACGGGATAGTGTACTCCTACATATATGCGACTAAATGCTAAAAATATAGGCCAGCAATAAAATGCCCAACTCCATTTAAAACGCTCTTTTATGAAGAGGACAACAATAGTCGTTAGTGAAAAGGAAAATGCAGAATGCCCTGAAAAGAAACTAAAGCCATCAGATCCCTTAATAATACGTATTAAAGTATTTAGTTCTGCGTCTGCACTAGGGCGTATTCTCCCAACTAATTCTTTGGTTAATCCTGTTAACAATAGAACAAAAATCAACATTAGAACAGCCGTACTGATTTTTTGGAATTTTTCTTTGGTACTATTCTTATAGATGACCAAAAAAAGGAATGTGATATAAAGTGGAATCCAGGTAGAAATATTAGTAGCAATACTCCAAAACTGATCGTATTTTTCTATTCCTAGGCTATTTAAATAAATAAAAGTTTCCCTATCCCAGGTTAACAATTTATCGAGCATAGTTACTTTCTCTTGATGGTACCCGTAACCTCGTTAATGTTTTCTTTTACTTTATTTATTTCGCTTTTAATATCTCTAGTGAAGTCGGTATTGATGCCTTGCTTATCTGCGCTTTTCTGAATTTCTTGTTTAATATCTTCAGTAGCATCTTTTAATTGACGCATCCCTTTACCCAAGCCACGGGCGATATCTGGAATTTTATCTGCTCCAAATACCATCACCACTATAAAAAGTATGAAGAATATCTCTCCACCACTTATAAATAAAAAATGTGTCGTTAACATGATACAAATATAATCAGAAGTTTGTGAGTCCCATAAAAAAAAAGACTAAAACATAATTCCCCTTTTTAAACATTTAACATATTACAAACCACAATACTAAAAAAACGCATTGCATGAAAAAAGCCTAGAATAAAAAACGGCTGTTTTCATTCTAGGCTTTTAACACCTTAAACTTTATAATTTATAAGCTTAGTCTTCCTGATCGTTTTTAAACTTATCAAAATCTGACTGTTCTTCTTTCTTAGGCCAAGAGTTATTGGTCGTATCAATATCTGCTGTTTCAGCTTTTGGATCTACGACAACACTCGTCAATTCTTTCTGTAATGAAAGCATACGTGTAACCTCTTTTGGGTTCTTTCTCCATATTTGTGGAGGGTATGTAATGTTCTCTTTAGAACCATCTGCATAAGTATACTCTACAATTAATGGCATTGGAATACCTCCTGGTTTCGTAAACGTAACTTCATAGAAAAACTTAGGTTCTTTAACAGCCGTTCTCTCTGCTGGAGTCATGTTATCCATCATAAATTCTTTCAATGGCTTAGAAACTTCTGATGCCATCTTACCTCTTAAAGCATCATCATAATCTTCTGATCCTTCTTCTGCTAAGTATACTAATGGTGGTAAATCTTTTATATCTTGATTTCTAGCCGCAGCATATTCTTTCATTTTTGCCGTTGGCTTATCTGTGACTACATACTTCTTAACATTACCAACCCCTATATCAACAAAGTTAGTGGTATAAAACCAACCTCTCCAGTACCAATCTAAATCTACTGCAGATGCATCTTCCATCGTACGGAAAAAATCTTCAGGAGTAGGGTGCTTAAACATCCATCTTTGAGAATATGTTTTGAAGGCATGATCAAACAATTCTCTTCCCATTACTGTTTCTCTAAGAATATTTAATGCTGTAGCAGGCTTACCGTAGGCATTGTTCCCTAATTGAAATACATTTTCTGGGTTAGACATAATTGGCGATATGTAATCTTGATCTCCACTCATGTAAGGTACAATCTTAGAAGGCTCTCCTCTTCTAGAAGGGTATTTATCATTTGGCGCAATTGCTGCAGGATAAGCTTCTCCAAATTCTTGTTCTGCCATGTATTGCATAAAAGTATCTAAACCTTCATCCATCCATCCCCACTGACGTTCATCAGAGTTTACAATCATCGGGAAAAAGTTATGTCCTACTTCATGTATAATTACACTAATCATTCCGTATTTAACGCGGTCAGAATAGGTACCATCGTTTTCTGGTCTTCCATAATTCCAGCAGATCATAGGATATTCCATTCCTTGATTTTTTGCATGTACCGAAATTGCTTTTGGATAAGGATAATCAAACGTGTGTGAAGAATATGATCTTAAGGTATGTGCTACTGCTTTTGTAGAATATTCTTCCCATAATGGATTTCCTTCTTTTGGATACATAGAAATAGCCATTACATCTTTGCTACCTACTTTTACCGCTTGCATGTCCCAGATAAACTTTCTTGACGTTGCGAAACCAAAATCACGAACATTTTCAGCTTTCAGCTTCCATGTTTTTGTTTTTTCAGAAAAACCTTTTTCTGCTGCTTCCGCCTCTGCTTGTGTAACGATGATTACTGGCTTATCATAAGATTTTTTAGCCAACTCATAACGCTTCATCATTTCTTTAGAGAAAACCTCTTTTGTATTCTGAAGTTCTCCAGTACCATCTAAAATATGATCTGCAGGTACAGTAATATTTACTTCATAATCTCCAAAAGGAAGTGCGAATTCGCCATTCCCCCAGAATTGATGGTTTTGCCATCCTTCTACATCACTATAAACTGCCATTCTTGGAAAAAACTGTGCAATTACATAAGCACGGTTCCCATCTTCAGGAAAATACTCATAACCAGAACGTGCTCTGCTTACGGTATGATCTGGAATATTATAGTTCCATTTTACTTTTATAGAAACTTGAGCTTTACTTTTTAATGGTGATGGTAAATCTACACGCATCATGGTTTGGTTGATGGTGAAAGGTAATGCTTTACCATTTGCATCCTTCACGTACTCAATATTAAAACCACCATCAAAAGGTGCCGTCATAAAAGTTCCAGTAAAACGTTCTACAGTACTTGCAAAAGGTGCTGCTGACCCATTTCTTAAATCAGACTTCGTATCTTTTGTACGTACGTTTTGATCTAATTGCAACCACAAAAACTCTAGATCATCAGGAGAATTGTTGGTATAGGTGATGGTTTCTTCACCAAAGATTTTTGCATTTTTATCATCTAGCGTAATATCCATCTTATAATCAGCTTGCTGCTGGTAGTAATTAGGACCTGGAGCTCCAGATGCAGATCTGTACGTATTCGGAGTTGCAAACTCTTCGTACATCTGTTTGAATTCATTAACATTGCCATGTGGCGCTGATTTTTCTTTAACTTCTGTGTCTTGTGCGCTTAGAACACTTGCAAACACAAACAAAAGTGCTGTGAAGTAGTACTTAATTTTGCTCATTTCTCGAATTAATTAATTTAGTCGCTAGAAAATTAAAGCTTTTTTAAGAAATTGTTAACGTATTAATCTAAGTTTAACATTCCTTTATTATTTTCACGGGTAAGTACAAAACTCTTCTTCTTGCCAGGAAATTTAAAATGGACCACATTTTGTTGCTCGTCAAACATATCTACAAGAACCTCATTTGTGGCTGCTATAGATTTTATTTTAGCGTAATTAACCTTAGGTACTTCTAAGTAGACTACAACAACATCATTATCATACTTTTTACCAATGAATTTGTATTTTTGTTGCTCCTGATTTATCGTGAGGATGAATTTTGATCTTATGTATTTTTCAATATACACCTCCATATCTTTTAGTTCATTTTCAGTAGCCATCCTTCCTTTAATTCCGTAGCGCTCATTCAGCGTTTTCTCTAAATCATCAATAAAAATACGCGAGGTAATTTGTAGCGCCTTATCTTTTTCTGAGTACGCAATATTGGTCACGGTTACATAAAATTTATGCGCTGCAGTAAATGCTAATAAAGGGAATAGTAAAATTAAAATAAGTTTCTTCAGTGGTTTCATAATATATAGTATGCTTCTTTTTATGAGTCAATTTAGCAAAGCTTGTGCCAAAGATAAAGCTAATCTAGTTTATTCTGTTTTTAGAAATACTATGCTTTTACGCTCTAAAAACTCCCAAACAAGTAATTGATCTTCTGATTTTAATAGTGCGTCAAAATTCTCATCTGTTTCGCAAAAATATACAAACTCATGTAGTTGTAGGTCTGGAATTTTAAGGTTTTTAGTAATAATAGAATCTGGGTAATAAGCCATTAGTTGCGCAACCATGTTATTCTTTTCCTCTCTGACAATACGTTCTTTCAACATTTTCGTACGACCCGAAATTCTATTTAAGATTTTATGTGTATTTATAGCAAAACCTAGCGGGAGAACTTTAATCATGGTACCCCGATCTGCCTCCAATAATTTCCGCTCATTGTAGGTCATTTTCACCACATGAGTATTGGGCAAACCTAAAGTAGAAGAAGACACCACAGACTGCTTTAATCCGTGCGCATCTTTAGTTAAATCTCCTGATAAATTATAGGGCATCACCACCACTTCTTGCAATTCATTTTCAGCCTCTTCTAAAGGAACTAGAAGCTGCTTGCTTTCTAAAATAGCTTGGGTGATTATGATTTCTTTGTTTTTCAATTGTACGGACGAAAATACGACCGTATCCGATAAACGTACCGCAAGCGCAAAGAAGCCATAGCCATCTGTAATCGTTGCCCTCTTGGTAGAAATATTTTGCACATGAATGCCTGCTAATTCTGAATTTACCACCTGCACATTCCCTTCTAAAGTCACTTGATGATCTTGTGCTTGCATCCCCATTGCTTGGAACAGTATCAGTATAACAAGATATTCTTTAGCGCTTTTTCTCACGGTTGTAGGCTATTAAATTAGGGGGTTTCTATGTTGTTATTTTCCCGATACACTTTACTTTTCTTCTTAAGAAATTCCCATATCCTAATTTTATTGTGCGTATCAACAACACTCGAAAACGAGTCATCTACTTCACAGAAATATAAAAAGTCATCAATCTTTAAAGCGGGAATTTTTAATTCCGTTACATAAAGGGTATCCGCATAAAAAGCTCTCACTCTTTCTGTTCGCGCATATTTTTCATCGCGTTTTACACGGTCTTTAAGCATTTTGGTTCTACCCGTTATGGCATTAATTATCGGGTTTACAGGTATCAAACCACCACCTGTGGTAGCTTCATTGAGTTTACGCTCACCCTGTGTTTTTTTCTTCACGTATGCATTGGGCAATCCTAAGGTAGCAGCAACGACTACCGGTTCACTGCGCATATCTTGAGCTAGATTACCTGTTAAATTATAAGGCATGACTACTACCTCCTTCAATTCATTTAATGCAGGATCTAGGGTGATATAAATAGTTTTGCTGGTGAGAATCTCTGCGGTAACAATAATTTCTTTTCGTTGAAATTGAATGGCCGAAAAAACTAGGGTATCCTTTAAGCTTGCTGAAATCTTAAAAAATCCGTCAATATCAGTAATCGCAGCTTTTTTGGTAGAAACATTGAGTACATGCGTTGCTGCAACATCGCCATCGGCACTAGAAACCTTCCCTTCTATATCTTTTGAAAAAACACCCTGTGCTTGCCCGTAAAAACTAGCTGCAAAGCATATAAAAACAAGCGTATGTTTTAATTTTCTAATCAAAAGCTTAGGGATAAAAGTTTGTTTAAATTTATCATGAAATAAGGATTAATCTAATTCATAATTCTTTCGGTAAGCCATGCTTTTATGTAGCATAAACTCCCAAATACTTAAGTTATCTTTCTTATCAATTGCTGCAAAAGAGGAATCTATCTCGCAGAAATACATAAAGTCATTAATCTTATCTGCAGGTATTTTCAATTGCTTTACATAGAGAGAATCATGATAGGCTTTTCGAATAAACTCCGTACGCGTATATTTTGCTTCGCGCTCACTAATTAGACGCAGCCTCTTAGTTTCACCCGTCAAAGCATTGAGTGCGGTTAGTAAAGGTCCTCCTGATCTTGCAGAAAAAGCTTTGCGTTCCGCTTGGCTCATTTTCTCGACAAAAGCATTAGGCAATCCTAAACTTGCTGCCGTCAGGGGCGGGTCAATTTCAATCCTATTCATGTCTCTACCCAACTGGCCACTTAGATTAAAGGGCATAACCACTACCTCATCTAAGGCATTTAAAGAGGGTTCTAAGTTAATATTTAACGATTTACTGGCTAGTAATTCTTTAGTCATTACAAGCTCTTTACGCTGAAACTGTACTGCTGAAAAAACTAAGGTATCATTTAAACGCGCCGTAATGGTAAAAAAGCCATCAATATCTGTAATCGCTGCTTTTTGTAAACTAATATTTAATACATGTGTAGCGGCTACATCACCATCCGCACTAGATACCCTACCTGCTATTTCTTTAGAAGCAGTGTCTTGTGCGTACAAACTTGCAGCACAAATAAAAAAAAAGGCGCTATAGAGACTAGTTTTTATCATCTAGTTGTGCGCGAAAATCTTTACTTGCATTCACTAGAAAATCAATCAGTTCAAACTCATTGGTTTTTTTAAGTAGCGATTGTTCTGGCAAACGCGTATCACAATAGTATAAGAACTGCGTAATTTTATCTTGCGGCAATTGCAAATCAGACACAAAGAATTGATCATCATACACTTGACGCAGTACATCACTCACTTTTAATCTAGGCGCAGCTTCTGTAGTGGCACCATCTTCATTTTTAATTCCTTTTTTGATAGCTTTAAAAATATTTACAAAATTGATTCCGTTTTGCATACCGCGCTCTTGATCAGACATGGCTATATTTTCTACTCTTGAAGTTTCATCTATACCATACTCGTATTTTTTAAACTCTTCATTCTTTACAATAAGAAATGCTTCTTGGTTTTCAGGACCTACTACTACCTCATCAAGTTCGGTTACTTTTTCATTCACCTCAACAACAAGCCTGTTATTGGCTATAATTTCAGGAGTAATAATAACGCGTTTCATCTGGTAATTCAATGCCGTAAATACAAGCTCATCTCCTACTTTAACATTAATACCAAATTCGCCATCCGTATTCGTAATTACTCCTAATTCGGTATTTACATTTATAACATTTTCATTTTGCACATTACTATTGCGGTACATTACTTTACCTCGCAAAAAGGTACGGTCTTGGTCTTGCGCAAAACTTTGCGCTATTGAGAAAGTAAGTAAGCATATAAAAAGTATAATTTTTTTCATAAGGTTCTTTTATCTAAGAAATACGTAGTGTTAAAAACCTTACTCGTTTTCCAATATTGAACAAGGGTCGTATCATTACAAGTTAAAGTTAAGTATAAAGGAAATATAAGTTGCCCTCAAAAAAAAATAATGCACCATTAAACTTTTGTTAATTTAGCAGATCAAAAAATACTACAAATTGAAAAATTTACTACTTGCTAGCACATCTACGCTTCACGGAGAACCATATTTGGCTTATCTTTTAGAAACTTTAGAAGATTTTTTTAAAACGGTAACCACGGTTACCTTTATTCCATACGCTAGACCAGGAGGCATTACACATGACGCATACACGGCTCTAGTTGCAAAAGCATTTGCTACGATAAACAAAAAAGTAGTGGGCTTGCACACCCATAAAGATCCTGCAAAGGGCATCCAAGAGGCAGAGGCCTTCTTTACCGGAGGCGGCAACACCTTTTTATTGGTACAGCAATTACATGAACTAGGACTAATGAAGCCGTTGAAAAGCAAAATTTTGACAGGTGCACCGTATTTTGGCACTAGTGCAGGAAGCAATATTGCAGGTGTAAATATGCAAACCACCAATGATATGCCTATTGTATATCCATCAAGTTTTGAAACATTAGGACTTGTACCATTCAATATCAACGCACATTATTTAGATCCGGACCCTACCAGCACTCATAATGGCGAAACTAGAGCCACTAGAATTAAGGAATTTCATTGCTTTAATAGTACTCCTGTAGTTGGGCTACGCGAAGGAAGTTTCATTCATATTCAAGACAAAAATACTACACTAAAAGGAGCGTTCAAAGCAAGAATTTTCGAGCAAAATAAAGCTCCGTATGAGGGAATAAACCTACACTTTTAATCATGATTACACATTAAAAACTTTGGTCTTTTACAGAGCTATTCCTTAACTTTCAACCAGTTAAACTAGAGCAATTGCATTTCATCCTAAAAAAGTGGTGAAATCTTTATATAATTGTAGTTTTATCAAAATAACCCCTATTAAGTTCTTACACTTATGCGCAATTTTTATTTCAAAACAGTTGTAATTATAGCCTTTCTATTTCTTGGATCAGGACAGCTACAGGCCCAAGTAAAAATAGGAAACAACCCTCAAACCATAAACCCATCCTCCTTATTGGAACTAGAAAGTATTGACAAAGCTTTTGTTGTTTCAAGAGTAACCAATGCTCAAATGAATGCCATTACCCCTCTTGAAGGTGCCATGGTGTACAATACCGAGGAACAATGTATCCATTATTATGATGGCTTACAGTGGATTAATATTTGTGAAGCATTTGGTGACACCTTAACGTTTACTAGTGAGGCATTAGAAAATCCTGGTAATTTTGAATCCATTAGCATCACTAAAACGACAGATACAAATTATAATTTTGAAGTAGGTTTATTAAATGCTTCTAACATTCAAGATGGCACCATAGGCACTACAAAATTAGTAGACGGCGCCGTTACCTTAAATAAAGTAGCTGATAACGCTGTAAACAACAGTAAAATTCAGAATGGAACCATACAACCTGGAAAGATGGCGGCAGGCCTACCTAATACTATCTTACAAACTAACGCAAGTTCGTTCGTTGAATGGGCTCCTTTAAATGTTGATAATGTTACCGGAAAAGATCTTACGGCCGGTGACACTTCAATTGTGGTAACTAACGGTCTTGGCGCCACACTCGTAGAATCAAATGTGCGCGTAGCAGATGCGGGAATCACCACTATTAAACTTGGTCCCGATGCTGTAACTACCGATAAGATTTTAAATGAAACCATACTTTCTGAAGATATTCTAGACGGTACTATTGTGGAAGCTGATGTCGCAGATGATGCGATTACGAATGCAAAACTTGCAGACAATGCGGTAAATACTTTAGAACTTGCAGATGATGCCGTAACTACGGATAAGATAGGAACAACAGGATCTACAGACGGCAATAGAGTTTTAGGAACAGATATTAATGGAAACCCTGAATGGCAAGATGCTGTAACTATAGCCGCCAACTTAGGCGAAGATGTTACTTCTACAAACGGTTCTATTACAGGTACTGCTCTCGATGCCGCCTTAGTAGCTATGGATCTAGAGATAAAAGCAGATGACCTTACTATAGAAGTAAATCCTGATAATGTTACTGGAGTTCAAGTAAAAGATGACGGAATTACAAGTGCCAAAATTTTAAATGAAACTATCGTATCTGAAGATATTTTAGATGGCAGCATTGCAGACGCAGATCTTTTAGATAGAACGATTACGCCTTCTAAGTTAGCCGACGGCACGACAGCTGGTGAAATATTAAGATATGACGGTACGGACTGGGTGCTTGCCGACCAATCTACATTGGCAATTACGGAAGTAGATGGTTTTATAGGCAATGAAGTCGTGGGACCAACTTTAGGAAATACCACTTTAACGCTAAACGGAGTTGGGAACACTGCTGACCCTTATACTTTAGTGGTAAGCGCAAATGGAATTACCACGAATGAACTAGCGGATGATGCTGTGACTACAGATAAAATTACAGACAATAATGTTACGCTTGCTAAATTGGAAGACGGTACTGCTGCCGGACAATTGATGCAGTGGGACGGAACTGATTGGGTCTTAGTTGATGATTCTGCACTTACCATCACGGAAATTGATGGAATTATTGGAAACGAAATTGTTGATGTAACTAATACTACATTAACTCGTACAGGAACGGGAGTTGTTGGTGATGAATTTACTGTTGCTGTAGCCACTGAAGGAATTACAACAAATGAACTAGCGGATGATGCTGTGACTACAGATA
>NZ_FNBD01000032.1 GCF_900102165.1 Cellulophaga baltica | reverse complement strand
GTTACGGTAGCGGTAGTGGTAACTACAGGATTAGTACCGTCATTAAAAGTTACGGTTACAATTTGTCCGTCTTCTACATCTGTTGTTGTTCCAGAAATAGTTACATCCCCGTCTTCTGCTGTATTTACAATACCGTCACCTTCAATAGGCGTGGTAATATCAATTGTAGGTGTTGTAATGTCAATAACAGCGGTGTCAGTAGCGCTGTTAGCGCCTACATTTCCAGCAACATCGGTAATAAAAGCAGTAGCTAGTATTGTACCTCCATCACCAGGACTTGCAAACTCCACATTTACAGTTCCGTTAGAGATATCTGTTGCAGATAAGGTAACAGTTTCAGTAAAACCATTTCCATCAGTAACAGAAACAATATCTCCGGCAACAGCATCTGCAGGTAAAGTTATTTCTACACCTATATCATCAGACAGTTCACTTAGAGAGATAAACTCATCGTTATTTGTGTCTTCGGTAATTATCAATGTAGGGGCAGTAGGAGGAGTTGTATCTAAAATACTATCTCTATAATCTACTTGGGGAGTTGATGTATTTTGATTATTAGGTAACGTAGTTGGATTGTCAATGGTACCATTAGGATCAGAATAGCCGGTAGTTGCATCTGTGTTGTCATCTAAGCCATCTAAATCAGAATCATTGTTAGCTAATGTTAATCCGGCCTCGGAAGTATCATTGCCACCTTCATTGTCACTATTTAAGTCAATATAATCAGGGGTATCTGTACTATCTGTATTTTCAGGAGTTATACCTCCTAAATAAGCACTATTAACACCACTGTTTGTTGTGTAAGTTGCAGTATTGTCTGCATTTGGAGATATATATCCTGCAGTGGTTTGTGCTTCTATATTATCTGGAATTCCATCATTGTCACTATCTAAATCAAGATTGTTAGGAATATTATCATTGTCAAAATCACCGCATTGTTGAGACAATTGAATATTATCTATCAGTACGCCTGTACTTCCTGTGCCTAATAAACCAGATGATTCAATATCAATTGTTATAGATGTACCAGTAGGGTTTAATTCTAGTGCATATGTATTCCATATAACAGTTGAAATTCTATTTCCTGCTCCTGACGCTCCATTTACAGTAGCTACGCTTGAAGGTTTTAGAACAGTAAGTAACACTCTTCCTGATCCGTAATTAACATAAACACTCGCTTCAAAAGCAGCTTCAGCAGAACTAAAGTCTAAGGAGAAATCTACAGTACTGCCAGGGGTGAAACCTGTATATGTTTTTTGAATATTGGCAGGGCTCGGGGAGCCGTAAAGATCAATATGTTGAAATCCTTTACTTGAATTAAATAGATCATAAATAACATCAAAAGTTCCTCCATTTGTTACAGCCCAACCTTCGATTGAAGTTTGGTTTATAAAAATATCTATTTCTCCGTCTAAATCACCGTCAGATTTACTTGGTGGGTTAGCAGTATCACTAACAAGATTTGGAATTTCGAATGAATCATTATATTCAACTACATCACATTCAACAGCATCTAAAATACCATCATTATCAGCGTCTAAATCGCAATTGTCAAACACACCATCGCCATCAGTGTCAACGGTTCCACAAGGATCATATATTGTATCATCCCTATAATCTACTTCTGGTGTATCAGGATTTTGAGTGTTAGGTAAAGATATAGGTGCATTAATAATACCATTAGGGTCCGAATAACCAGTTGTGGCATCAATATTATCATCTAAACCATCATTGTCCGCATCATTATTTGCTAATGTTAGTCCGGCTTCAGAAGTATCATTACCACCTTCATTGTCACTATCTAAGTCAATATAATCAGGGGTATCTGTACCATCTGTATTTTCAGGTGTTATACCTCCTAAATAAGCACTATTAACACCATTGTTTGTTGTGTAAGTTGTAGCATTGTCTGCATTTGGAGAAATATATCCTGCAGTGGTTTGTGCTTCTACATTATCAGGTAAGCCATCTCCATCACTATCTAAATCTAAATAGTTAGGTATACCATCTGGAGTTGTTTCTGAATCTGAAATGGTATAATTTACTGTACCAGCATCCTCATTACCAGCTCCTTGTACAGCGTCTGGAATACCATCTGTACCGACAGCACCTGTAACTTCTCCGTTAGAATGAAGAGCATTATGACCCGCTTCTACAGCATCATAAATACCGTCATTGTCAGAGTCTAAGTCTAAATGATCTGGGACATTGTCATTATCAGTATCTTTATCTGTGCAATATTGTAGTTCGTACAATTGCATTGTAACGTTTCCTGGGTTTGAAGGACTTTCTTTACCCGCTATTATTGTTATTTGTGTTACGGGACCTGGTATTGAAACAATAATGCTGTTGTTAGGAGCATTACTACCTGAAGCAGTACTGAAAGCTGACTGACCAGTGATTGTTATGTTAGCATCGGGGTTTGAAAGTATAACACTGCTGTTTGTACCTGAGTTTAATGCTTTAAAATCTGCTCTGTCAGAATTATCTAAACCTCCCCATTTAAATTGTACATTATATACGGGGCCATTAGTAAAGTCAATTGTATATACAGCAACATCTCCATTTTCAAAATTTGTATTTTGTGGTTGTACATTAATATAATCGCCCGATATAGAGCCGTTACTTTGGTTACTTACTCCAGATGCCCATGTTGCTGTACCTAGAAGATCAAAACTAAAATTAGCACTAACATCATCATAAGGGTACACACTATTTATTGTTCCGGGATCGTTTGTGGTAGAAAAAGTTTGACCTAAATCTATAAAACCTGGAGAACAATTAAGTTCTTCGATATCTAGTATTCCGTCATTATCATCATCTAAGTCATTAGAGTTAACATTGTCTAAAATGATACTTTCTGTATCTGAAGCAGGGTTTGCTACAACATCTTCTACGTTTGCGGTGATAGTAATAGTCCCACTGTTTAGACCTGAAATGTCTGCGTCTGTAGCTGTCCATATACCACCAATTACAGTTGCAGTTGTTGTTACAATAGGATTAACTCCATCATCAAAAGTAATAGTAACTATTTGGTTATCTTCTACATCTGTTGTAGTTCCAGAAACCGTAACATCATTATCTTCATCCGCATTTACAATACCATCTTTTTCAACAGGAGTGTCAATATTAATTGTAGGTAATTCTTTAGAACCTTTTAATGTAATTATTAAATCTGCCGTATCAGAACTTGTGCCATCTGATAGTCTATATAGAAAAGTTTCAGTTAGCGTATCTCCTGTTAGCAAACCGGCAACAGCAGGATTACTTGTATTTGGAGTATAGGTATAACTACCATCACTATTTACAACAATTGACCCGTATGTGCCAGTATATGTAACACCTACATTAGCAGCATTACCTTCAATTTCTGATATTACTATATTACCTGTGCCACCTTGCCAATAGATATCAGAGACACCTGCTATTTGACCTCCTTGATCTGCATCGGTTGCATCTGGACCATAACTATAGCTTAGTTTTAATTCATTAATAGGTTGTTCAAAAAACACGTTGATATTTCCCGTGGCATCACTAGGAATAGCACTTCCTATACCATAAAAAGTATTGTTTCCGGCATCAACCACACCGCCAGTTGTCACAAATTTAAAATTAGAAGCAGTACCGTTTAAGGAGCCATTTATTTGGATTTGATCTTGCCAGCTTGTCCCTTGGGAAAAATCTATATCTACTAGTAAAAACCCCAAGTTATATACCGGTTGATCAAATGTAATCGTCAACTCTGTAAAATCAGAATTATTGGTAGAGGCATCAATGGCATAACCTAAATAACCCGTGTGGCCACCATTGGAGTTTGTTTGGTTTACTACTTGATTCTGGTTTGCGATTCCTATTCCTCCGGCATCTGTAGAGCTAAAATTAAGTAGTACGCCATCAATAGTCCTAGATGTTCCGTTTATTGGTGCAGAATAATCTACAAAGAAGCCCCCTGGATCGCTAAATGCTGTTTCCCATACTAAGGTGGATAAACCTCTATCTACAGAGTCCGCGCCATCTACTCCGACATCTGTAATAATATTTCCAGTAACGTTGGTTTCTGTGACAACTATAATTTCATCGGTATTATCTAAAGCTACCGGGGCTTCATCAACACCATTAATAGTAATAGATAAAGTTCCATAATCAATTATTCCTAAGTTATCTCTAGCGGTGTAAGAAACAATATCAATCAACGATTCCCCGTTTTTAAGGCCTGTAATAGATGAACTTGTCTCATCTACATTGTAGGTATAATTACCATTTGATTGCATAACTATGGAACCATACAAAGTAGTATATGAATTTGAAACTTGAGTAGGGTATACATCTACTTCTGAAACTGTTAGTATATTTCCTATATCATTGATTAATACATTTCCAGTGATTGTACCTGTCGTGTTTGCCGCTATGCTATTAGAATCATCTACAGCATTTGGGGGAGTGGTATAGACTCTAATAATACTTTGCGCAGAAGTACTTGCTAAATTTGCATCTGTAATGGTTACTGTTGCAATTCTGTTACCATCTGTAGGTGTATTTGTTAGGTTTCCGTAGGTTATTGTATTAAAAAAAGTAATAAAGTCAGCATTTGGGATAGTGTTTCCTGATACTTCAGTAATAGTAAAACTGTTCAGGTTCTGTACTAGTCTGATTGTAGAGCTACCCACGTTATAATCTTTAGAAGCTGTAAGAGCGGTAAAATAATACAAATCTCCTGGATTTGTTATATACATCAATTCAGTACCGTCAACAGTTCCTGAGAAATCTATGGTGGCACTCAATATTGTATTGGTGTCAGAAGAGAGTGTAGGATTTTTGAATATAGCAGTGATTGAACCTGTAGTGGGTTTAAACTGTAAATCATTATCTAAACCAACTGTAGTACTATTTAAATCTAAAATAGGATCCGCAAAAAGCATAGTTAAATGAGGCAGCGATGAATTTGTGATACTATCTTTATCTATACTTGGATTTGCTTCTGAGGATAATCCCGTAAAAAATGATAATATAAATAAAAAAAGAACCATCATTTTTTTATTGCGAATCCTTATGTGTGGTTTTTTCATGGAAGTGTTTTTATGGAGGTCTGTTTTATTTTTTATAATTGAAATTATCGAAATCTTCAAATTCTAAATGTCCTAAACTTTTCAAAAGCCATTATGTATCGTTCAAATACCAATAACGTAAGATGAATTTTAATTACGTACGACTTTTCTCCTAATTGGGTTTTGTTTTATTAGGATAAAAATATTTTTTGTAATTCTTTTAATTAATTATTTGTTGTGAACTATAGCTTAATTAGTTGTAAGGTATATTATTTTTGATGTTTGAATTTTTATATAAATCATGTAAGTAATAGATTACGTAAAATAAGAAAATAAATTCTATTTTAAAATGTGACATGTTGTTTAATCGAAAAAAATAAGGGTTATGTCGATATTATGTTACCGTTTAACCGATTTCTAATTTTTAGAAAATAAATTCGGTCTACAGGATTTTGTATAAATAAGTAGAAATTAAAGTGCTAAAACCGATTGATAAATTGGTTGCTAATTGGCGCATTTCAATTTTAAGATTGAAAATATAAGCAAACGGATTTTATAAATTTTATGTTATTATGAAAGTGATTTTTCAAGCTAAAATTTCATAATATTCAGGAAAGTAAAAGAAAATTATAAAAAATAGCAGTTCACTAAAAACTAAAGCTCCACGTACCTATCAGAAGTTAAGCTACAAGAAAATAATATTGAAATGCTGGTATGATGCTCCTAAAATATCCTATAAATGTTTTTTTAGTACAAATTAACACTTCAATTATTCGAAAGATATTGGTGACATGGTGAAAGCTAATTTACAGTACAAGTGTAGACTTCCCCTTCTTAGGACACCTCTAATTTCGATAAATAATTATTATTTGGGTCAGATTTGATGAAGAATTTAAATTCTTCATCAAATCTGGGCATGAATTCTTTAGGTGATATATTACCTAAAGATTTATGCGGGTGATTAAAATTATAGTCTTCTCTCCAGTTGTCGCTTATTTTTTGAAGTTGATAAATGTCATTGAAATAATAGGCATCTAATATATCCTCCCTAAAGAAACGGTTAAATCGTTCTATATATCCATTTT
>NZ_FNBD01000031.1 GCF_900102165.1 Cellulophaga baltica | reverse complement strand
ATCCAAGCAAAGCTTAAAAAGCTGGAAGAATGGCTAAGAAACCGATTGCGGTACTGTATATGGCACCATTGGAAGAAACCAGAACGGAAGCGGAAAAACCTAATCCGTTTAGGTGTAAACCAAAACACCGCCTATGCTTGGAGTCGCACAAGAATGGGAGGATGGGCAGTAGCTCAAAGCCCTATTTTAGGGACTACAATTACCATTAAAAGGTTGAGAATGAGAGGGTATGTTAGTTTAATAGAGTACTACAAACGAGATGTATAATTATTGAACCGCCGTATACGAGACCCGTATGTACGGTGGTGTGAGAGGCGCACTCCGTTCCTAATTAGGGGCGGAGCCGTCTACTCGATTACCTGCTGCCTTTTTCTGTCGCCATGTTAATTCAAATAACTACAGTTACAGTTTTAAAACTTCAGTAAACTTTTTCGATTTCACAACTTAATTTTTTTCTAAATCTTAAAACTCAAAATTCATTTAGATTTTTGAAATAATTCGTCTAAATATGGTTGTAGTTTTTTTATTTCTTTGTCACATCATCATTGTGTTCAAAAGCATAGATAATAAAATCCGTTCATTGAATTTCAACCTACTTTACAAATATCTTGATGTAATCCAAACTCGAAGTCCAAGAAAGATTGTTGTAACGGTTATTCGCTAATTCTGTATGTTGGGTAGTGAACATGGAATACATGTATTGACTTTGTTGAAAGTTGGCATACAACTCATTTTTACCTGCTGGGTTTTCTTCTCGTTGTCTTTTTATGTGGGAAGCAAAATCCTCAAGGCTAGACATTTGATGTATTTTATAGTCCTTCCCGCTTATTTGTTTTATATGATCGTAAATCATATTAGGGCTAACTTGAAAACTAGCAATTTGTAAATTTCTTGGAGCAGTGTCGTCTAGCGCAGCTTCGGCTGTGAAGGCAGCGGTATCATCCATGGTGGTAAAATCTAATTCCCAGTCCGCATTATCGCCCCAATAGCCAATACTTTTTTCCTTTACATTTAAAATCGGTGTGTTGTACATTAAAATGTCTGCAAAGCACCCGTTAAAAATAGAAGTGGTCTGAATGGATGTGCCATCAATGTATGTTTTGAAATCTCTACGCAAATCAAAATTTCTATTCTCTCCGGCTATCAGGTTGTTATAATCTGTGCAAAAGTCAGAAGGAATAAATCTAGGGACACCAGCTTTTATTGCTCCCTCTAAAATGTTTTTTTGTAAGTCAAGTATAACATTTTCCAAGCCTGCCACTGCACATACTACGCATGTAATACCTTCGCAAGAAGTCGCAATTGCATCACTATCGCTCATGTCAATTTGCAAAACGGTTACACCTATTTTTTCAAGGGCTTTTATTTTATCTGAATCCGTAGAATTACGGACGATGGCTCTTACATCTGCACCTTTTTCAATTAATGCCTTGGAAATTCTTTTTCCCAAATTACCTGTTGCACCAGCAACTAAAATTATTTTTTTCATTTTGAATTTATTTTTTATTAGCTAAAAAGGGCACTATTGCCTCAAGTACTTGTTCTGGTGCCTCTTCGAACAAATAATGACCGCTATCTAAAATACCAACTACTTGAACATCTGTTGCGACATACGGCAACCCGATATTCATATGGTTGTAGCTGATATAACTACCTATTCCTAAAACAGGCATGGTGAGTTGCGGATAGTTTTTAGTGTCTTCAATGTCTTGATTAAATGTTTGATACCATGCATTAGATGCCCTGATACTCTCTGTGTCGTTGTATGCCTGGGCATATACATCTCTTTCCAGTTTAGTCATCTTAGACGCATCAATCATCACATAATGGAAAAGCCAATCTTGTAGGTAGTGGAAACGACCTTCTAAAAGTTGTTCTGGCAGTCCTTTCACTTGATTGAAACCCATCCACCATGCGTAAGGCATGTTGCCATCCATTTTTTCATTAAATGTACCGGGTGCTGGCATCAAAGGCATTTGCATCATCCCTTCGTTAGGATGAGCACCATCTAACATCACTAGTTTCTCAACGACTTCCGGATGATTGAAGGCTAAACTCATGGCCACCATACCGCCAATGTCATGCCCCATGATAGAAACCTTCCCTAATTTTAGTTGCTCGATAATACCCAAAATATCTTTGGCCATTGTTTTTTTATCATAGCCCGTTTGGGGTTTTTCAGAACTGCCCATGCCTCGTATATCCACTATAATAACACGGTATTGTTGGGATAATTGTAGGGCAACAGGTCGGTATGAATACCAGGTTTGTGGCCAACCGGGTAAACAAATTAGAGGCGTCCCACTACCACCTTCTACATAATGAAGTTTAACACCATTAGTCGTGATGTATTGGTTTTCAAAGCCAGGTAGATTTTTGATTAATTCCTCGTCTGAAAACTTGTTTGTTGCTGTGTTTTCTTTCATGTCAATTTTATTAATTTATTATGACACAAAAGTAGCGTGAATGTGTATTGGTAAATCTACCAATTGGTAGCAAATGGAGCTACTTGATATTTTTCCTGATTCTACTCAACGCATTGGGTGTAATACCTAAAATGGAAGCCAAGGTCTTAACGGCTATTTTTTTTCCCATTTCAGAATTTTTTGTTAATTGAGCATATCTTTCCTCGGCAGATAAAGTTTGAAAATTTAAAAATTGATCAATCGTTCTGACGGATATATCTTCCCATATCTTTCTTCCAAATTCTTGCCATACGGGGATATGTCCGTATAAAAAATCCATATCAGATTTGTCAATTACCAATAGTCTCGTGTCCTCTATCGCCTCAATATTAAATCTAGAAGGTGTTTTTAGATTTAGACTCGATATTTCTGCAAAGAATTCATTTTGAAAAATGATCCAAGTGGTATTTTCTTTCTCTGGGGTCTCATAAAAAAATCGAAGCCCTCCCGATACTATAAAATAATACTGTGTCGCAATTTGCCCTTTTTTTAAAACCGTTTTCCCCTTCGAAACTGACCTTTCTCTGAATTTTGATAACACTAGGGCTAAATCGATTTCATCAATCCCGACAAACGTTCTTATAAATGATATAAATTCTTCCAATAGTAATTTTTTTACTTTAAAATTCTGTTTGTAGATTTTGGTTTATTGTTGCAGGTAACGGTTTAGCTATGAACAGTACGGGAGCGAATTAGCGTTTGCTTTCCGCCATGCACGTAGCGAAATCTTTTGGTTTTGTTTTTTCTTTTTTGCGTCAAAGCGAAATCCCAAAGATTTCGTGACATCATAAATATACGCAGAACTTGGCGTTTAAGCCCTAAGCCCGTATTGTTTATAGGTTTTGTTGTACCACGTTTTTTTAAAATAAGTCAGGGTAACGTACTTTTAAAATACTGTCTTTTTTTTCTTTCAGTTCCAATGGAGGTAATCCAATCGAAATTCGGTTGCTATCCACCTTTTTAAGGTCATCTATCATACGGGCATATCCACCTCCTTGTGCATGATACGTTCCATAAATTTGAGGCTCGTCATTATACAAATAATATTGGTCAATTATAGTACCTAATGTATTTGGCGAACAAGTTCCGCTTTTGATAAATTCAGTTAGTTTTGGGACGAAGTATTTCATTCTGATGGAGTCAGATGTATGTAATAACATCGTCGAAATATGCACAGATGTTTGGTCTATAGAATAACTTCCGATTACCGTTTCGTTTGGGTATCCAAATTCATTGAATATCTCTATAATTCTATTGGTATTATAAGCATCAATTTCTACTTGTTTCTTTATGTTTTTTTGAAAGTTACCATTTCGATATTTTTGGTCTTCGATTTTCATTTGCTTAATTTTTTCTCGAAGATCTAAATTTATTTTCGACAAAGCCATATTTCGTAAGTAATCATATTCAGAAATCAATTTTTTTCCTTCTTCAGATGCGAATATTTTGTCAAAATTTTCATTCTGCTGAAGCCATTTTATTTCATAACCTCGTTCGATTTGTTTTTTGATAAATTCGATTGCTAATACATTCTTTCCTAAAATCGCACAAGTCTCTGCAAAATTTGCGAGTTCATTATACCCTTCTGTGTTTATCGGTTCACAATAATTAAAAACTTCTTGATACATTTCAAATGCTTTCTTGTAATTTTCAGTTTCAAATGCGATATCTGCTTGATAAAGATTTTGATAGTAGTTTGTAATGTAATCACATTCAGTTTTTGATTCTTTTTTGCAAGAAACGAGTGTAATAAATAGAATGATTATAAAATATTTCATTAGTTTTTTCTCAAATGTGGTACAACGTTCGAGCTATGAACAGTACGGGGCAAAAATACGTTTAACATTCCCCCACGCCCATAGCAAAAATCTTTTGGTTTTGTTTTTTCTTTTTTTCTCGACAAAGCAAAATCCCAAAGATTTTGCGACTTCATAAATATACGCAAACCCTGTGATTAAGCCTTAAGCCCGTATTGTTTATAGGTTTTGTTGTCATTAGTACTTTCCCGTAATACGCTCAGAAACTGCTCCGCTTTTCCTTTTATTTCCGCAATCATTTTGGGGTTTTTATCACTTTCTCTTAAAGTCCAATATTTGTTTAAATTCCAATCCATTTTTCGTCCGTCCCCAGTCCCGATTTGAGTTATAAAGCCCCAAAACCATAAATCGTCCCAAACTTCAAAATCCGTTCCGCTATAATTTTTTCCGATAATTTTGTTTACGCTCTTAAAATTCCAATTTTTTGGTTGAATATTCTTGAAAATTGTAATTATTACAGCATCGACTGGTAAATAAAACAAATCATTCTTTTCTAAATCGCTCGGCGCATCATTCCAAATTTTCAGTTCATTCGGATATTCGTTATTGTGTAAATGAAAAATGCTCTTTGTGAATAGGGCAGAAGTCTTTTCGCCCCAACCTTTTTGATTCTTCATACCGGTATAAAGTCCGTGATAATTTTTCGTTTCTGTTCCATTTGGGTCAATTACGGACATAAATGTGGAAAACGAGTTTAGTAAATCAGGTTTCTCGTAGACTTTTTTATAAAATTCAGCTAGGTTGTCAATTTTCGGTTGACTTTGCGTATTCGCTGTGTGATACAATAAAGAAACGACTTTTTCCGCTTGACTATTCTGCGATTTTACAATTCCGGAATAGTATCTGGTTTGCAATTTCTTATTGTAGATTCGGTTCTCAATTAAAAAGTCAAATATATTTTTTAGTGATTCTTTCAAATGTTAGTTGCTGGTTTTTTCAGTATGTCACGTCCTAAAATACGGCTACAGATTAATATTAGTTTTAAGCGGCATATTGATGCACGTAATTAGGTGTTTTATAATCTAAAGATAAATGTAATCTTTTTGAGTTGTATAATTTGATTGCATTTTTGGCTGCTTTTTTAGCCTGGACCACACTGGTAAATGTTTGATCAAGATAGAATTCATCTTTTAGAATACCGTTTACCCTTTCGGCTAGGGCGTTTTCATAGCAATGATTTTGTTCTGTCATACTGATTTTAATTTTCTTTCTTTTTAGTATTTGGGTATAGACGTTACTGCAATATTGAATACCTCTGTCCGAGTGATGAATAAGGTGTTCAATGTTCTTAGCATTGTAAATAGCCTTATTTAAAGCTCTGACACACCCTTTTAGCTCTAGGCTATCACTTAGGTCGTATCCAACGATTTTACGGGAGTACATGTCTGTAATCAATGCTAGGTAACAGAATCCTTTTATGGTTCTAATATAGGTAATATCAGATGCCCAAACCTGATTAGGTCTATTGATTTTCAAGTCTTTTATACTATTTCCATACTTGTAAAACCGGTGATATGAATTGGTGGTTCTAGAGGAGTACTTCTTTCTTCTAACGAGCAATCGATTTTCTCTTAAGATACGGAACAGCTGGTCTCTACCTACTTTAAGGTGGTACTTATGAAACTCACCTTTTAAGGATCTCATGAGTTTTCTAGTACCTTCTCGAGGTAGTGTTCTTCTGCTTTTTCGAACAAGTTCGAGTACATCTTGTTCTATCTGTTTTTTGATAACAAAACGTTTTTGGAATTTGTAATAGGCATCTCTTTTCATATCAAAGGCATTACAGATAGTACCTATCGAATACAGCCTTTCATTACGGTTTATCGGTGCTACTTTCATCAAGGCTTTATGTTTAAGTTTTTTTTTAATTCTTCAACATCTCTATAGCCCAGGTTTTCGGCGGCTACCTCAAGATAGCTGTCGGTCACCAGTTTGTCTAGGTCCTTTTTAATAAGAAGGTCCTTAAGTTGTTTCAGCTCTTTTTGAAGGGCTTTGATACGGGAAAGTTCGTCGTCTGTTTGCACGGTTACACGGGTGTTCATTAAATCTTTACGATCATACTTTTTGATCCATACATTTATAGTACTGGATTGTATACCGTAAGTTAATGCAATTTGTCTTTTGGAATGGTTTCCTTTGGTAAGTTCTGCCAAGACTTTAAGCTTAAAGCTCTCACTATAGCGTTTTACATATCCATCATTTTTATACATATACTTGAAGTGTTTTGTATACATATTTCAGGACGGGTCAGTATTAATGACAACGTGTTTGTGTATGATTAGTGGCGTGTTTAAGCACCTAATTTAGCAAATAAAAACCGAATAGAAAATCCGCGAGGATTTTCGTAAGTAGGCGAGAACTAGCCATTAATTATA
>NZ_FNBD01000007.1 GCF_900102165.1 Cellulophaga baltica | reverse complement strand
AGGCTTGCACAACTTGCCCCCTTTAATTAGGGGGCGGACTTCCTTTTTTTAAAGGTATAATAACCAAAAATCGTAGCTTACTTTAGATTTAATCTAAAACTGTGTTTATAGTGCGTGTTTTATACACCATTTTGTCCCTTTAATATGTTAACAATATTAGTTACTATGCATTTGTGTAGTACAACGATTTAAGGTGACCATGGCGATAGGGTCCACCCCTTACCATTCCGAACAGGGAAGTTAAGCCTATCAGCGCCGATGGTACTGCTATACCAAGTGGGAGAGTAGGTCGTCGCCTTTTTTTAATCAAGTCCTCAATAGAAATATTGAGGACTTTTTTTGTTTATATAGGGTTCATATTACGCATAAGACTTACTTTTAAGCATACAAACGTACTTTACCTTATGCAAGAGATTTCTCCCTACA
This sequence comes from Cellulophaga baltica, assembly GCF_900102165.1. Lineage (GTDB taxonomy): Bacteria > Bacteroidota > Bacteroidia > Flavobacteriales > Flavobacteriaceae > Cellulophaga > Cellulophaga baltica. Next base: position 294,861 of record NZ_FNBD01000007.1, on the reverse strand, counting down.
AAAAAGAAGAACTTCTTAATACATTATCCCACGGAATCGGAATTCTTTTAGGATTCATTGGCTTCTATTTTTTATTAGATAAAAATTCTAGTAAAAGTGAGTACGCCATATTGGGTATTTGTATCTATTCTTTTTCCATACTATTACTTTATTCAGCTTCTACATTATATCATGCCACTGCAAAGCCTAGTTTGAAAAAAAAGTTTAGGATTGTTGATCATATCAGTATTTACTTTCTAATTGCGGGAACGTATTCTCCTGTGGCGCTTATAAGTTTAGTATATGGAAACGGTTGGACTTTATTTACAGTAGTATGGAGTATAGCATTGTTTGGAACTATACTGAAGTTATTTTTTACAGGAAGGTTTGAAATTGTATCCTTACTATTGTATTTGGTAATGGGGTGGTTAATTGTGTTCGACTTTCAGAACTTAATAGCGGCTACTAGCCCTTTAGGGATAAATCTATTAATGTTGGGCGGTGGATTTTATACCGTAGGGATACTTTTCTACGCTATTAGAAAAATACCGTACAATCATTTTATATGGCACTTATTTGTTTTAGGTGGTAGTATTAGTCACTGGTTGTTTATCTACCTAGATGTTGTGTAATATCAATCTATAAAAACAGCTTCAAAATCATTAAAAAAGGCTTCAAATTTTATCATATGCTCATTCATAAATATCATGGTTTGTTGCCAGGTATTTTTATTGTGAATACTTACCTGATCTAAACGTACATAGATTCTGGAAATTTCTGTCTGGTTTTCTAAAAAGGTATATTCTTCGAAGTGCGCTTCTGGTAGATAATCTGCTATAAGTACGGATTTCAAAGAGATTACTTTTTCCCATAAATTAATACGCTTCTCTAGATCTTTGCTTTCTATATCTAAAGCTACCATGGCTTTTGACGTGTCAAAATAAAATTTAAATGAAAAATCTTTAATTTTCGTATTGTAAAGTATCCATTTTGTAGGATATGATTTGCCAAAAGATATCCAAAAATCCTCTCTTAATTTTTTTGATTCACTTTTACTAAACATCTATAAGAAATATGCGATTATGATACCAATGATAATTACGAGTAATTTACTTAGGTTAAATTTATGCCCCTCAGAACTTTCAAATAAAATTACGGTAGATATATGTAAAAATACGCCAATGGCTACCGCATTTAATTCTGATTTTATCGTGGAAAGTAACTCAATATTTGCTGCTAAATAGGTTCCTAAAGGGGTCATTATTGAAAATAAACATATAAAGAAATAAGCAGATGGTTTACTCATTTTAGAGCCAATTAAGAAAATGCTTAAAATGATGGCAATCGGAATTTTATGTACCAATATGGCATATAACATTGAGTGGTGATCGCCTATAGGTACACCTTCTAGAAGAGAGTGAACAGATAAACTTATGAATAGCAGCCAAGGAAATTCTGTCTTGTTGCTATCCATATGCATATGGCCGTGTTCTGCTCCTTTAGAAAAGAATTCTAAAAATATTTGTAATAATATTCCAAGCATTACAAATACTCCCACTTTTTTTTGATCTGTTCCTTCATATATTTCAGGTAGAAGCTCAAAAACAGTCAATGCTAAAAGGAAAGCACCACTAAAGGCTAGTAGTAGTTTTATGCCTTCTTTTTTTTTAGGTTTTATTAAATAAACAAATAGGAAGCTTACTAATACAGCTAAAATGGGTAATAAATAGGTCATGCTAGAATTAGGTTTTTTTAAAATGTAACCTGAGGCCGCAAAATTAATGTATTTTTGTCGTAATGTTTTAGATAGGTATGGAGAATTACAAAATGGTTGCCAAAACAATGTTTGGTTTTGAAGGAGTTTTGGCTAAAGAGCTACGAAAGCTTGGGGCTTTAAATATAGAAGAAGGCGTTAGAAGCGTTAGTTTTGAAGGGGATATGGGTTTTATGTATAAAGCCAATTTATGTCTAAGAACGGCTATTAAAATAATTAAGCCAATACATTCATTTACAGTTAGGAATGAAGAAGAGCTCTATAAGAAAATATATGCGTTTGATTGGACCGAGTATTTAACACCGCATACCACTTTCGCTATTGATACTACCGTGAACTCAGAAAATTTTACGCATTCACTTTATGTATCTCAAAAAGTTAAAGATGCTATTGTAGATAAATTTAGAGATTTAGATGGTATTCGTCCAGACGTTGATATCAAGTTTCCAGATCTTAGAATAAATATACATATTCAGAAAGAGCATTGTAATGTTTCTTTAGATACCTCAGGTAGGTCTTTACACCAGCGTGGGTATAAAACAGCTACCAATATTGCGCCTATTAATGAAGTTTTGGCAGCTGGTCTTCTATTATTAAGCGGTTGGGATGGTCAGAGTGATTTTCTAGACCCTATGTGTGGTAGTGGAACTATCTTAGTAGAAGCAGCAATGATTGCGTGTAATATTCCTGTAAATATTAACAGGAAAGAGTTCGCTTTTGAAAAATGGCCAGATTATGATCAAGAGTTGTTTGATAAAATAGTAGAGAGCTGTTTGAATAAGACAAGAGAATTTCATTTTAAAATTGCAGGATACGATAAAGCGCCTTCTGCCATACGTAAAGCTCAAGACAACATTGAAAATGCAAATTTATCAGAATACATAAAGGTTGGACAATTTAATTTCTTTGAAACTGAAAAGGCGGTAGATAGCCACTTGCATATTTTATTTAATCCGCCTTATGGAGAGCGTTTAGATATAGATATGGAAGACTTCTATAAGAATATAGGTGATACCCTTAAAAATCATTATGCAGGCACAGATGCTTGGCTTATAACGTCTAATCTAGAAGCATTGAAGTTTGTTGGTCTGAGACCTTCTCGTAAGATCAAAGTATTTAATAGTCACTTAGAATCTAGACTCGTTAAATATGTGATGTACGAAGGAAGTAAGAAAGCGAAATTTCAAAATAAAGAATCCTAAATGATGTCATTAAAGAATAAGGCTTTACTCTATAATTTTTTAAGCTTTGCTATATTATTTATAGTACTTCGCTTTTTTATATTGGATTACCTGTATGAGAGTACCGTGGTGAAGTCTATCGTTTCTGCACTCGTCACCATGATATTTGCACCTAAGTTTGCCGTCCTTAAAAATAAGGAAGGCACTAGAATAGTGATGAAGTGGCTTTTTTCTAAAAGCATCAAAAAATTATAGTCTAATTTCTTGGCGGTGGTGGAGGTGGTTGACTTCCACTTTCGTCTACATACTTTTTACGTGTTTGTTTTTTCTTTTTATACAACGGGATAAAATAGGTAATAGAATAGTTAAAGCTGCTGCCAAATCTACTATTATCTGTAACCTTATTAAAACCGGGAATCCACAAATTTTGGAAACCATCAGAAGCATCTTTATCAGGTGCTTTATCAGTTATTAAAAGACCTAAGCGTACACTAGCACCTAAATAAATATTAGAAAATAGTTCAACTTTCAATCCTAGTACAGCTTCTAGCCAAGAGGCATTGAGTGATGAGTATTCACCAATATTTTCTGATCCTAAAGCAAAGCTGTCTTCATTAAAATAACGACTAGTACTAAAAATTTGATAGTCATTTATGGTTTGGCTAAAACTACTAAAAGCATAACGGCCACCAAGGTGAATTAAATTATTCATCCCAAACCAATTCTCGTAAGAATTAAAGTCTACTCCTAGTTTTATGTAGCTCCCAGAGGTAGTGAAATTATACAAATCTTCTTGCTTTGTTTTCTTTTCATTCCCTAACTCTGCCGCTAAATATAAATTGGGTTTTAATCTAAAATCTCCTACCAACTCTATTCCCGTATAATCATCATCTAACGTAGACATTAAAATCTTGCTTAAATCTACACCTACGCGTAAACCATATCGATCTGTTTTTTGTACCGTATCTTTCGGTTGTAAATCTATAGGCTTAGATTGTGACCATCCCAATAAAGAAACAAAAATAAAACTAAGACTAATGAAATATTTTAACATGCGCAGTGGTTTGATCTTCAACAGTAGTATTTGTTATTTCTATATTTTTAATCCAATTATCAGTATCCGTAGTTAGTTCATCGGATAACTCTTCATAATTAACTACATAACCACAGGCTCTTGATATAAAAACTTCTTTAGTAGCATAATCAAAAACCAAAACATCTTCATTTGCATTTTCGGCATCCGTCGTGGCGTTTATAGATAAATTATAAGTCGTAGATAAACCATCTATACGCAACGGAATTTGAATAGAATCAGTAGACGTATTTGTAATGATATCGCCATACTCACCCGTATCTAAAAGGCCTTTAACTTGTAAGTTGCTTGGTGCTTTTAAATCTGTAGTTATAGTGGCATCGTAAAACCTAATCACTAGAAGTGGTGTATCACCATCTACACAGATATCATCTTTTTCACAAGAATTAAAGGCAAATACCATAACAGCTAAGGCTAGTATATATTTTAGTGTACTCATAAATTAATAGATCATCACTAGATTATTATCGCTTTTCCAAAAGTACAACATTTTCAACATGATGTGTTTGTGGAAACATATCTACGGCCTGAGTTTTTGTAATTTTATAATCGTCTTTCATCAATTCTAAATCACGTGCTTGTGTGGCGCTATTACAGCTAACATAAACTACTTTTTGAGGGGAAATAGCTAGAATTTGAGCAACAACATCTTTATGCATCCCGTCTCTTGGAGGATCTGTTATGATGATATCGGGAGTACCATTCTCACGTATAAATTCTTCATTAAAGATGTTCTTCATATCTCCTGCGAAGAAAGAGGTATTTTCAATTTTATTGAAAACAGCATTTGCTTTGGCATCTTCTATAGCTTCCGGAACGGCTTCTATACCCACAACTTTCTTAGCTTTTTTAGCCACGAACTGTGCAATAGTTCCTGTGCCAGTATACAAGTCATACACCAGTTCATTTCCTGTTAGCCCGGCAAAATCTCTCGTTATCTTATATAATTCAAAAGCTTGATCAGAATTTGTCTGATAAAATGATTTGGCATTAATTTTAAATTTTAAGCCTTCCATTTCTTCAAAAATATGATCGCGACCAGCAAAGCAAATTATTTCTTGATCGTAAATAGTGTCATTCTGCTTCGCATTAACAACATACAGTAAAGCAGTGATTTCAGGGAACTTTAGTTGTAAATGACTTAAAAGTAGTTCTCTTTTTGTTTTATCGTTTTCAAAAAATTGAACCAACACCATGATCTCTCCAGTAGAGGTGGTACGGATCATCATTGTTCTTAATAAACCATGCTGATTTCTTGGATTGAAAAAAGACATATCATTTTTTAAGGCAAAATCTTTTGTTTCTAAACGTATGGCGTTAGAAGGATCTTCTTGCAAATGGCATTTTTCAATATCCAATATTTTATCCCACATACCTGGAATATGAAAACCTAAGGCATTTCTATCTTTTATTTCTGCGTCAGAATTTATTTCTTCTAGGGATAACCAACGGCTATCAGAAAATGAAAACTCCATTTTATTCCGGTAGAAATACTGTTTTTTAGATCCTAAAATAGGCGTTATTTCAGGAAGTTCTAGATGACCAATACGTATCAAATTATTCTCTACCTCTTTTTGTTTGTAGAAAAGTTGATGGTCATAACCCATATCTTGCCACTTACACCCACCGCACGTACCAAAATGTTGGCATACTGGGGTTACTCTTTTATCAGAAAGTGTATGGAACTTTGTAGCAGTACCTTCAAAATAAGCTTTTCTTTTTTTTGTAGTTTGGACATCAACAACATCTCCTGGGACTGTATTGTTTAAAAATATAACACGGCCGTCTGGAGCCTTACCAATAGTTTTGCCTTTTGCACCTGCATCTACTACAGTTACATTTTCAAAAATAGTTTTTGTTTTATTACTTTTTCTACGCATGCCGCAAAAATAGATTGTTTTTATTTAAGTACATAAAAGTTTATAATTTTATAAACTTTTAAAAGCGAAATTCATCGATATAATCACGAATTTGATAAAAAACTTTAGTAGTATTTTTATATTTATTAATTTGCGGTCTCTAGGGGTGATTTCTCTCCCACGCTGAATTTTCGAAACTTCGAAAGGATAAAGGTAGAGGAGGAATGGTTATTTTATTCATATTTAAATTTTATTAGAATGGCTATTTTAGAAACTATGACTTCTAAGGACGTAATTGCTTTAGAAGACAAGCATGGAGCACACAATTATCATCCATTACCTGTAGTATTAAGTAAAGGAGAAGGCGTTTTTGTTTGGGATGTAGAAGGTAAAAAGTATTATGATTTTTTATCTGCTTATTCTGCAGTAAACCAAGGACATTGTCATCCAGAAATTGTTGGGGCAATGACCAAACAAGCGCAAACACTTACATTAACTTCTAGAGCATTTTACAATGATGTGTTAGGGAAGTATGAGAAGTATGCAACAGAAACCTTTGGTTTTGATAAGTTGTTACCTATGAACACAGGGGCGGAAGCAGTAGAGACCGCTTTGAAGATTTGTAGAAAATGGGCTTATGAGAAAAAAGGAATTCCAGAAAATCAAGCACAGATTGTGGTTTGTGAGAATAACTTTCATGGAAGAACTACTACAATTATTTCATTTTCTAATGACCCTGTTGCTCGTAAGAATTTTGGACCTTACATAGACGGATTCTTAAAAATAGAATACGATAATTTAAAAGCTTTAGAGGAAGTTTTAGAGCAGAATAAAAATATTGCAGGCTTTCTAGTAGAACCAATTCAAGGAGAAGCAGGGGTTTATGTGCCTTCCGAGAATTATTTGAAAGACGCTAAAGCACTTTGTGCAAAGCACAATGTATTGTTTATAGCAGATGAAGTACAGACTGGTATAGCAAGAACAGGGAGGCTTTTGGCTACTTGTGGTAATTGCGATTGTGCAGACAAGCATTGTAGTGGTACTCCAGAAGTAAAAGCTGATATTTTAATATTAGGAAAGGCATTATCTGGTGGTGCGTATCCAGTATCTGCCGTTTTAGCTAATGATGCTATTATGGGGGTAATACAGCCAGGAAATCACGGTTCTACCTTTGGTGGTAATCCTATAGCAGCGGCGGTTGGCGTTGCAGCATTAGAGGTTATTAAAAATGAAAACCTTGCGCAGAATGCTTTTGATTTAGGAGAATTATTTAGAGCAGAACTAAACAAGTTTATTCCTACTAGTTCTATCGTTAATGCGGTACGTGGTAAGGGGTTGTTAAATGCTATTTTAATTAATGATACAGAAGAGAGCTCAACGGCTTGGGATATTTGTATGGCTTTGAAAGAAAACGGACTTTTAGCTAAGCCTACGCATGGAAACATCATTCGTTTTGCACCGCCTTTAGTTATGACTAAAGAGCAATTGTTAGATTGTGTTGCCATTATTACCAATACACTTCAGAAGTTTGAAAAATAATATTTTCACTGTTTAATAAAAAAAATCCCGAAGCTTTTGCCTCGGGATTTTTTGATTTAAAGTGTTTTCTCTTATTAAAAATTTCCGTCTGCTGCTGCAGCAACGATAAAAGCAATAATAACGCCAAAGTATAAAAGGAAAAACAAAAGGTAAATGGCCGCTATAGCCAAACCGATATAAGATAATATCTTCCCTGTTTTAGAATTTTCATACCCTGTGTATTCACCAGTGCTTTCCGCATAAATCCGATGCGCTTTTTTAGCACTTGAAAGTCCAAGGAAACTAAATATAGCACCAAAGGGACCACAACAAAATAGGGTCAATACAATAGATAGAATCCCATAAGTTAGGGCTTCACTAGATCCGGGTAACGATTGTTGATGCATAAGTTCTTATTGTGCAGCTTCCATTTGTCTCATCATTTCATCGTATTGCTCTTGAATTGTGTCAAATCCACCAGTTGCAATAACATAAATCCATCTAATAACCATAAGAACGTTTAAAACTAATGCAATAATTGCAACAATTTTACCAGTTTTAATAGTTCCGTAGTTATCATATAATTCTGGACTTTCTTCATATATTTTCTGTGATTTATTTGCCATAAAAAAAGCGATACCTGATGGGATAATTCCAATTCCTGCAAGGCAGCAGCATAGATAACCAAATATGCTTAAAACGATTATCATTGTTGCATTAGGTAATTTTTGTTGTTCCATAATTTAAAAAAAGGTTTAGTTGTTAGTTATGTGAATTTTAAAATGTAATTAATCAAAATCAAAAATACTGTAATAGTTGTTAAAGTTATTGTTATTTTATTTGAATATTTTACGGTATAAAAGCTGCTGTAAAGCAAAAAACCAAAAAGCAATAACAGGGTGTAAATGGCAGGGTACATTTTAAAAGCAGCTCCAAATTCTCCGTGAAGAATTAACGCAACTGAGCGTTGAATACCGCAGCCAGGACAGTCAACACCCAATATTTTTTTACTAAAACACGGGAGCATGTACTCGTCTAATTTTAAAATATAAGTTGCCAGCTGCATTTTTTACTTTAAATTGAATTCTTTTGCCGAAAATTACTATTATTTTTAACCAATGAAAATAAAACAAATCATTTATTTTATCTTAATTATAATGGGGGCTCTCATTATGGGGTATGGCCCTAGGTTTATCGTGAAAGAATATGCCTTAGCTATTGGTGTTGTTTTCATAATGTTTGGTGCCTATAAGACCAGTACTTCTTGGAAAGAACCTGAGGAAAAATCAAAAGAATTATAATATGTCTTTTAAAATTGATGATAGGGTAGAAGCTATGGATGATACGATCACAGGTATCATTAAAGAAATGAAGGGTGATAAAATTACGGTTTTAAGTGATGATGGATTTCTGCTGATATACCAACCATCAGAGCTAATTAAAATTATAGACGATCGTAATCTTACCGTTTCTAACTTTGAAATTGCAAAAATTAAATCTGAAAAAGCAATCCCTAAAAAAAGAAATTCTCAGCTTGTTAAGCCAAAAGAACGAAGCGCTCCCAAGATGGAAGTAGATTTGCATATCCATAATCTAGTCCCATCGCAACGAGGCATGTCTAACTATGATATGTTAAACATACAATTGGATACCGCTAAAAGACAATTGGAATTTGCTATTCGGAAAAAAATACAAAAAGTAGTATTTATCCACGGGGTAGGACAAGGAGTTCTTAAAGAAGAACTACATTACTTGTTTGGTAGATATGATGCTGTAAAATACTACGATGCAGATTATCAGAAGTACGGGTTAGGTGCTACTGAAATTTATATTTATCAAAACAGTTAGTTGGAAGTAACAGTTCCAAATTCCTCAACCGCTAAATCTGTAATTCGTTGATTGCTACTCGTAATTAAACTAATGGTATTCAGTTGTATGTTATGCTCATATTCTGGAGCATCTACAGTTCCTGTAGACGTAGTGGTAATGGTAAGTGTAGCTTCGGTAGCTGTAATTTCGTCAAGTACTGTTGGGGTGCTTGGAGGAATGTCATCACAAAAATAATCACTAGTTACGGTATCTGAAAATAACCTGTAAACAATGGTAGAGCTTGTAGAACTTGTTAATTCTACAGTAATAGAACCTTCTTCTTGGGTTAAAACATTAGCGCCTAAAATAAGAATTAAAGACTCATCATCATTAATTTTGAAAAGTGTATTAGCTTGTGCAATATCAATAGCAGTACAGGTTTGTACACTTACGTCATCAAAATCTAAAGATTCAATTTGTAAATCACCATCATCACAAGAAGAGATGAATATGAATATAAAAACAATATATAGCTTCTTCATTACCAAATTTTAATTTATTATCCTGCTTCAAATTTACAAGTTTTAATTGCTAATTACCTAGTGGTTTATGTTCATTTTATGAAAAGCAATAAAATTACAAGGGGAACTTTTTTTTCAAGCGAATTAATTCATTTTTTTATCACGCTAATTATTTCCTAATTGGGGTGTAATAAAATTTAATTCTTTTAATTTAGCACCCCTTATTAGATGTTAGAGAATGCGAAAAGTTTATTTAGATAATGCGGCTACAACACAGGTTAGAGAATCTGTTATCAAAAAAATGCAGGATGCTTTGGCAGAATGCTATGGTAATCCTTCTTCTACCCATAGTTTTGGTCGTACGGCAAAGACAGCTATAGAGAGAACCAGAAAAACTATTGCTAAATACATCAATGCTCATCCTTCTGAAATTATATTTACTTCTGGAGGTACGGAAGCTGATAATATGATTTTGCGTTGCGCTGTGCGCGATGCACAAGTAACCACAATTATAACTACTAAAATTGAGCATCATGCGGTACTTCATACCGTAGAAGAGCTTGAAAAGGAATACGGGATTACCGTATCTTATGTAGATTTAGATGCCTATGGTAATCCTAAATTATCACATTTAGAAGCTTTGTTGCAAAAAGATGATGCCAAGAAATTGGTAAGTTTAATGCATGTAAATAATGAAATAGGGAATATTATTCCATTAGCAGAAATAGCAACACTTTGTAAGGCTAATAATGCGCTGTTTCATTCAGATACCGTGCAATCTTTAGGGCATTTACCTTTTGATGTTCAGCAGGTCTCTGCAGATTTTTTAACAGCAGCAGCACATAAATTTCATGGACCAAAAGGTATAGGTTTTGCCTTTGTTAGGCGAAATTCTGGTTTAAAACCTATGATTTTTGGAGGGTCACAAGAGCGTGGTTTTAGAGCAGGTACCGAAGCTTTTCATAATATTGTTGGTTTAGAAGAAGCGTTTGTATGTGCATATGATAATCTAGCGGAAGAAAAGGCCTATGTTACAGATTTGAAATCTTACTTTATAGAGCAACTTAAAAAAGCTTTGCCAGAAGTTCAATTTAATGGACACTCAGGAGATTTAGAAAAGAGTACCTACACTTTGGTTAATGCTAGATTACCTTTTGATGCGCAAAAATCTCTGATGCTTTTATTTCAGTTGGATATTAAAGGTATAGCTTGTTCTAAAGGAAGTGCTTGCCAGTCTGGTAGTGATTTAGGATCACACGTACTTACGGAGATTTTGAGTCCTGAAGAAATGAAAAAGCCGTCAATTCGTTTTTCATTTTCGAAATATACGACTAAAGACGACTTAGATTATGTTATTGGAGAACTAAAAGCTTTTGCCGAAAATTAATTCTGCTTCTTGTTTTTAACTCTTTCGGTATCGTAAGGGAATTTTTTTGTGGCCTGTTTCATCATTAGATCAATTAAATCTCGGGTATTCTTACCAGATTTTTTATTGATTTTCTTTTCGTATCGCCATAACAGTTTTCCGCTTTCGCCATCACTTATCTTAATACCGATTCGGCCATAATCGGCTTCACCTAAAATATAGTCCATAAAACTAAATTCCGTAGGAATGCCATCTGATAATAAAATATTTAAATGTGTATTTCCGCTTATAATCCCATCAACATTTAAAATCTTACATAAATCTTTGATGCTATAGATATCAATGTTATCATAGTTAATGTTATTCTGAGCAAGAATAGCATTGGTGTTTTTAGTATTCTGAAACTCTACCGTAAATTTCTTTTTCTTTTTAGGTTGTGAAAAGTAAATCTCAAGAGCATCTTGTACTGCGTAACCTTCTTTTTGTTCCAAAGCCTTTTTTTCTTCTTTCGATAAAGTTTCTTCTAAATCTAAATTTGTAAAGAAAGGTAAAATGGCTAATTCCTTATGATCTTTAGAAAGCTCATTAAATTTAGGACTTTCATAAATATCTTTTTGAGAAAAAGAAAACTGTGTGATAAATAATACGAGTATGATACTTAATTTTTTCATTGTACTGGTTCTAAAATCGCATGCGAACTTTTAAATTTAAAATCCGACTTGTTAAATAATTAGGCACTGCAAATTGTTGTTTTGTGTCTATGTCACGAACCCATGTGTTCGTTATCGAATTCTGGTTGTTGAATAAATTAAATAATTCAAATCCGCCAGACAGTTCTTTAAAACCACTAAGCCAACTATTTTTGGATGCTTGTTTGTTTTCGTCAACAAAAGTATAGGAAATTCCTAAATCTGCCCGTTTATAATCTCTTAATCTACTATTAAATAAATACGGGTCTGCATTGTTTGGAGAACCGCCAGGGAGACCCGTGTTGTATACCAAGTTTAAATACATTTTTACATGGGGTATAGAAGGAATGTAATCTTGAAATAAAACGCCTACTTTTATGCGTTGATCTGTGGGTCTAGCGATATATCCGCGATTGTCGCTGTTTTCTTCTGTTTTCATGTAACCAAGACTTACCCAAGATTCTGTTCCAGGTACAAAGGCGCCATTTAATCTAAATTCTGTACCATACACATAGGCCTTGGCATTATTGTTTGCGGCATAGCGTATCCGTACATCTTCAACAGTATATGTATTTACATTACTTAAATCTTTGTAGTAGGCTTCGCTTACAAGTTTAAAAGGGCTATTCCAAAGCATAAAGCTATATTCATTGGTAAGGACGGTATGGATAGATTTCTGTGCTTTTACATTTGGATTTACTCTGCCATTCAAATCTCTAAACTCACGGTAAAATGGCGGTTGGTGATATACACCAGCTGCAATTTTAAAAAACATGTCTTTTTCCCAGTTGGGTTTAAATGCTATTTGTGCTCTAGGGCTGAAAACTGTTTGAGCATTGCGCGCTATATTTTTACCAGAAACAGACCAATGTTGCGTCCTTGCTCCTATATTTAAGTATAGTGCATTAGATTGCCAATCAACCTGTTTGCTGTACTGTAGATACGCAGATAATCTATTTGTCTGAACGTAATTGGTGGCATTTACACTTTCTAAAGCAGTTATAGGAGTATTAAAAGGTGTGTCGGGCTCATTATTGGTAAACTCGCTCGTATTGGGTCTTACTAAGAAACCTAAAGAATCTAAGAATTCTGATTCCCTTAATTGGTCCCTAATATCCTCGTGACTGTATTTTGTGCCCCATTCTAATTTACTGGTATTTTTATGGTAAATACCTTTGTGTTCTAGGTTAAAGATTAAGGCATCTAAGGTGTTTCTAGCGCTATTAAGTTGTGTGCCTAAGCTCTTGGTGTTAGACACTGTGCCTAAATCAGAATTTAAGTCGCCCAACTGGTATTGAGCAATAATACTAGAAGATTCTTCTTCTACAGTATGGTATAGTGATGGGATAAATTTAAGTGTTGTGTTTTCAGTGAGATGGTAAGTAACTTTTAAAGCACCGGATGCCGTATTATATTGATTGTGTTCTTGGCCTGCGTAAAAAATCGTCAATGATTTGGGATCATTTAAGGTGCCAAAATTTGTAGTTCTTGCGCTAGGCTTATTTTGATAATCATTTACCGAAAACGTCCCTAAAAAGCCAATATTTATTTTTTTTGAAATTGTATAACTCTCATAGGTTTGAAAGTCAAAAGCTACCGGATTAATATTCGTTACTGTTTCTTGTGAGTTTATCAGTAAACTATTGTCTCTGTATCGCACACCGGTTATAGTACTTAATTTTTTATTTCTTCCACTGGTTTCTATAGTGGCATTGGCGCCTAATAAACTTGCATCTACCTGCACACCGTAAGAAACTGGGTTTTTATAGGTGATGTCTAAAACAGATGAGAGTTTATCTCCATATTTTGCTTGAAAACCTCCCGCCGAAAAGCTTACATTCTGAATCATAGCACTATTGATAAAACTCAAGCTTTCTTGCTGACCAGATCGTATTAAAAATGGTCTGTATACTTCAATTTCATTTACATAGACTAAGTTTTCATCAAAATTACCCCCGCGTACATTGTATTGTGTACTTAACTCATTGTTAGAGGACACTCCTGGTAATAGCTTTAATACATTTTCTACTCCTGCAGTTGCCCCTGGTAGCAGTCGGATAATTTCGGGCTCAATTGTGGTGATAGCGTCTACGGTTTTTCTTCCGGAAGCTGTAATGGTTATTTCATCTATTTGAGTAATAGCGGTGTTTAAAACCGGATTAAATTCAAAAGTTTCATTTGTACTAAGAAGTACTTTTTTTAAAATCACATTTTTATAACCAACATGAGAAAAGCTAATGTTGATTTGCTGATCAGCATCAACCTCTAGAAAGTAAAAGCCATTTTCGTCAGAGATGGTTCCTTTTGTAGCAGTACGGACATTAGTGTTTGAAAGAGGTACATTAGTAGCGTCTAAAATAACCCCAGTAATCACTGCTTTTTGGGCGAGTAGAATAACTGGAAATAAAAGTAAACAAAAGAATTTAATACATTTCAAAATCTATTTTCTGTAGAATGAACTCTTAAAGGTAGTGCTATTTCCTACATTATCTGTTACCACAACTTCTAAGTTACACTCTTTTTGATCTAGGATATTAGCATCAAAGTTATAGGTAATGGTATTCTTTTTTGGTTCATATTCCATAAGAATCCACTTTCCATTTAAGGTAGCAGAGTAGCTGTCTATTCCGCTTAAATCATCCGTAATTTGTAAACTCAGGTATTTGTAATTACTTAACCATTGTTTTTCCTTAAAATTGGTGGCACGGATCTTCGGGGCAACGCTATCTTTTGCAATAGTATAAGTTCCTAAATTTCTGGTACGTGTAGAAAAGGTATTACCTCTTTTGTATGTGGTCATATGACTAGGGCGCAGTCTGCTATCTAAACGAGCAATAAATAATTGTTTTCGTTCTTCTGGGGAAAATTTAGCAGCATCAAAAGTAATGGTGAAATTCTGATGTGCAGGAACGGTGCTATTATGAATGGTAACCGTATCTGCTCCTTTTTTTAAATCGATATAAAAATCCTCGTAAAAAGTGTTGGAAGGGAAATAAACTTGTGCTCCTTCCAAATCATAAGTATTCGGTTTTTTGGCTACTAAATAATTCGCAGTCTTATCTTCTTTTTTTGAGATTTTTAAAACTTCCTTTTTTCCTTCTACCGGGATTACCACTTTGGTGGTATTATTTTCAATGTCTTTCATTAAAATTTCAACATTGTAACTAAGTCCCTCTGCCACATCTATCTCGCCATTATTATAAACTTCGTTATAAATACTCATGGTATTACGTGGCGTTTTGAACAATTTTTGAATGCGCTGACGGTATCTTCCAAAATGCTGATAATCTATTAAGGTATTAATATACCTCGTTTCTCCGAAAGAAAAAGATTCTAAGTCATAATCGGTGTAGACCTTTCCGTTGACTAGTTGCTGCACTTGATATAAGCCATTTTGGTTGGCAGCTAAGTCTTGCCTGTCAAAAGAATTGATGCCAAAACCAATGGTTCCTGTAGCATATACTTTTTCAGCAAGAAAACTCCCGTCGCTTTGCTTAGAAAATTTTAATTCTAATTTATTAGCACTTTGGTTTACTTGGCTGTCTTTGCTTAATGGGTAAACATAAAGTCCTGATAATACCGGTACAGTATTGTCTTTAATATCATAACCGTATAATAACGGATTCGTTGGTTTTTCAGAAACACTACTTCTAATCTCAAAATGTAAATGTGGTCCCGAAGAGCCTCCTGTGTTCCCGGTATAGGCAATAAGTTCTCCTTGATCTACTTTAAGCTCGCCAAAATCAGGAAATACTTCTACTTCAAATGCTTGTTTTTTGTATTGTATTTTATTGATGTATTCTTCTATTTTAGGAGAAAATTTTTGCAAGTGTCCATAAACCGAAGTATATCCATTAGGATGTGCAATATAAATTACTTTACCGTAGCCCCATAAAGATACTTTTATTCTCGTAACGGTTCCGTCAGCAATAGCATAAGCTTTTAGACCTTCTCGTTGTTGTGTTTTTATGTCAATACCACTATGAAAGTGATTGCTTCTTAATTCGCCGAAAGTTCCTGCCAATACCAGCGGAATGTCTAATGGAGATCTAAATGCATCTTGAGGAAAATTTTCTTGAGAAAATGCTGTACTAATAAATAGGAATACTAAACCAAATATGGTTGCTTTCATAATTAAGATAACTTGTGGTACGAAAGTAATTAATACATTTTAAAACGTGAAAACAATGTTGTGTTAAAAAATGAAGGATCATACTTTTTTGTAAAAAAGACGCAAAAAAAATAATATTTAAAAAAAGAATTGGGAAGTCTTAAGATGTGTGTTAACTTTGTGTAAAATGCATTGCTATTTGCACATGAGTGAATTAGTAGATATAGTAGACTCTTTAGAAAACAAAATTAGTAAGTTACTGCACAAGTTAGAACTTTTGCAGCAAGAGAACATTAAATTACAAGAAGAGGTTGCTAACGTAGAAAATGAAAAAATCGACGCTAATAATACGCTTGTTGTTTGGGAGGAAAAATATAATTCTCTTAAGCTAGCAAATTCGATGCTGGGTAGTAATACGAATAAAACGGAAGCTAAGCTTAAAATAAATACATTAATCAGAGAATTAGATCATTGTATCGCACAATTGTCTGAATAATACGTAACAATATCATGGCGGAAAAGCTCAAAATAAAACTTTCTATTGCTGATAGAGTTTATCCTTTAACGATAGATCCTAGTCAGGAAGAAGGTTTGCGTAAAGCGGCTAAAAATATAGAGCAGCTTGCAAAGAATTTTGAGAGTAATTATGCAGTAAGAGACAAGCAAGATGTTTTGGCCATGTGTGCTTTGCAATTTGCTTCTAAGATAGAACAACGCAGTATTGAACAAATGGAAGATACCACGGAAGTCACGGCAAAATTAAAGGCCTTAGATGAATTGGTTTCTGAAAAGCTAAGTGTAAAATAAAGTAAATACGTTCTTTAAAATAAATAAAATTACTACCCACATTGGTGATTATTTTTGACAAACTCAACGTTAAATTGTTTAAAAAGGGTGAGTTTAAGTTGTAAAAGCATGCCTGCTAGTCCAGGACCCTTGAGCAATTTGTTAGCCCTAAACTTGTTTTTTTGGAGTTTGTACAAAACTTCGACCCAATGTGGGTTTTTTTATATAAATAGTTAAAATTATGGATGGTATAACAATAGGGATAATAGCAGTGTTGGTTGGTGTAGCGATTGGCTTTGCTGTTGCAAAATTTATGGAAAAAGGGAAAGCCTCTAAAACCATACAGAGTGCAAAAAAAGAGGCTGAAAGGGTATTAAGAGATGCCAATGTAGAAGGAGAGAATATTAAGAAAGATAAAATATTTCAGGCTAAAGAAAAGTTTTTAGAATTAAAGGCAGAGCATGAAAAAGTAATTAACACCAAGGATAAAAAAATTGGTGAAGCTGAGAAAAGAACAAGAGATAAAGAGTCTCAAATTAGTAGTGAATTAGCAAAAAATAAAAAACTTAGCGATCAATTAGAAGAGCAGATTAAAGAGGTTTCTTATAAGAATGAATTTTTTGATAAGAAACAGTCAGAATTAGATAAGTTGCATAAAAATCAAGTACAACAGCTTGAGGTAATTTCCGGTTTATCTGCAGAAGAGGCTAAAGGGCAGCTTTTAGAATCACTTCGTGAAACTGCAAAATCTGATGCCATGTCCTACATGCAGTCTACCATGGAGGAGGCTAAATTAACAGCCCAACAAGAGGCTAAGAAAATCATTATAAACACAATTCAACGTATAGGAACAGAAGAGGCTGTTGAAAATTGTGTGTCTGTATTTAACCTTGAGTCAGACGATGTAAAAGGTAGAATTATTGGTCGTGAAGGACGTAACATTAGAGCTTTAGAGGCAGCTACAGGAGTAGAGATTGTAGTAGATGATACGCCAGAGGCAATTATTCTTTCTTGTTTTGATTCTGTACGTAGAGAAGTAGCTAGATTGTCCCTTCATAAATTGGTGACAGATGGGCGTATTCACCCAGCACGTATTGAAGAGATCGTTAAAAAGACTGAAAAGCAAATAGAACAAGAAATTGTAGAAATAGGAAAGCGCACGGTTATCGATTTAGGAATTCATGGATTGCATCCTGAATTAATTAGAGCGGTAGGTAGAATGAAATATCGTTCTTCTTATGGGCAAAACTTACTACAACACTCAAGAGAAGTTGCAAAACTTTGTGGTGTAATGGCAGCAGAGCTTGGTTTAAATACCAAGATGGCTAAAAGAGCTGGTTTATTACATGATATAGGTAAAGTTCCTAACACAGAGGCAGAGATGGAAACTCCGCATGCTATTTTAGGAATGCAATGGGCAGAGAAGTTTGGAGAAAAGCCAGATGTATGCAATGCTATTGGAGCTCACCATGATGAAATTGAGATGAAAAACTTAATTGCTCCAATTGTTCAGGTGTGTGATGCTATTAGTGGCGCACGACCTGGTGCAAGAAGACAAGTATTAGATTCCTATATACAGCGTCTTAAAGATTTAGAAGAAATAGCCTTTGGTTTTGGTGGTGTGCAAAAAGCATACGCAATACAAGCAGGTAGAGAACTACGTGTTATTGTAGAATCAGAAAAGGTAACTGATGATAAAGCGGCAGAATTATCTTTTGAAATTTCTCAAAAAATACAGACAGATATGACGTATCCTGGTCAGGTTAAAGTAACCGTAATCCGCGAAACTAGAGCGGTGAATGTGGCTAAATAGTCTATAAATTATATAATAGTAAAAAAGCGAACCTCAAAAGGGTTCGCTTTTTTTTGTTTCATAACTCGCCTGTTTTCAGATGCTTATTGCGTGTTTTAACAGAATATTTTGAATTTAGAGGTCTTGTAATTGTATCTTTAGAGAGACTAAAAACTATTATAATGACAACAAAAAAACTCTTTAATTATTCTATGTTAAGTGTATTTGCAGCAGCATTAACATTTACTTCATGTAAGGAAAAACAAGAAGTTCCAAAAGAAGATGCAGCAACGTTATCTGTGGAATTTGAAAAGTATGAATTGGAAAACGGACTTGATGTAATTCTACATCAAGATAAAAGTGACCCTATTGTTTCTGTAGCTATTCAATACAATGTAGGGTCTAACCGAGAAAAAACAGGAAGAACTGGATTTGCACACCTTTTTGAGCATATGCTTTTTCAAGAATCGGAAAATGTTCCTCAAGATCAATTTTTTAAAAAAATTCAGGATGCTGGTGGAACCCTAAATGGAGGTACTTGGAAAGATGGTACGGTGTACTACGAAGTGGTACCTAAGAATGCTATGGAAACGGTGCTTTGGTTAGAGAGTGATCGTATGGGGTATTTGATTAATACAGTGACCGAATCGGCTTTTAATAATCAGCAAGAAG
Source organism: Cellulophaga baltica (assembly GCF_900102165.1). Taxonomy (GTDB): domain Bacteria; phylum Bacteroidota; class Bacteroidia; order Flavobacteriales; family Flavobacteriaceae; genus Cellulophaga; species Cellulophaga baltica. The sequence continues at coordinate 275,711 of NZ_FNBD01000007.1, read as the reverse complement.
TAGTACAGAATGAAAAAAGACAACGGGTAGATAACAATCCTTACGGGCATGAAGGTTGGGTGTTAGATAAGAATATATATCCAGAAGGCCACCCTTATAACTGGCAGGTAATTGGAGAATTGGAAGATTTACAAAATGCTACTGTAGAAGATGTAAAAGAATTTTATGATAAATTCTATGGGCCTAATAATGCGACCTTGGTTTTAGCAGGAGATTTTGAAAAAGAAGATGCAAAGGCTTTAGTAGAGAAATATTTTGGGGAGATTAAAAGAAGGCAAGAAGTAGCGCCTCTAGAGCCTCAACCTGTCACTATTGCAGAAACGGTGAGATTATATCATGAAGATAATTTCGCTAATACGGCCCAGTTAAATATGGTTTGGCCCACTACCTACCAATATACAGAAGACGCATATGCCTTAGACTTTTTATCAGAATTGATTTCTAATGGAAAAAAAGCACCTATGTATAAGGTGTTAGAAAAAGAGAAAGAACTTTCTTCACGTTTTTATGCTTATAATAATTCTCAAGTACTTGCTGGAGAATTTCATGTAACCGTAACAGCTAATAGTGGTAAGAGTTTAAATGATATTGAAAAAGGAATGTTCGAAGCCTTTGCTCGTTTTGAGAAAGATGGTATTACAGATCGGGATGTAGAACGTATTAAAGCAGGATTAGAAACAGATTTCTATAATGGTATCAGTAGTGTTTTAGGAAAATCATTTCAATTAGCGCAATACAATACATTTGCTGGTGATCCTGGATTTATAGAGAAGGATATTGAAAACATTAAAAAGGTGACCAAAGAAGATGTCATGCGAGTATATGAAACGTATATAAAAGATAAGCCTTTTGTTATTACTAGTTTTGTTCCTAAGGGGCAGATGGAATTAATTGCAGAAAATTCTACAAAAGCAGCTGTCGTTGAAGAGGAAATTAAAGAGAATGTTACCAAAGTTATTGAAGAAACTTCTGAAGAAATTGTAAAAACGCCTTCTAAAATAGATCGTTCTATAGCACCCAATCAAGGTGAAACTCCGACGCTAAATGTGCCTGCAAGTTGGACATCTACTCTAGGAAACGGACTTAAAGTGTACGGTATTGAGCAGAACGAAATACCAACCGTTAATTTTAGTTTGAGAATAGATGGTGGCCATCTTTTGGATGACATGGAGAAGAATGGAGTCGCAAATCTAATGACAGATATTCTAATGGAAGGAACTAAAAATAAGACTCCAGAACAACTAGAGGAAGAAATTGAAATGCTTGGAGCTAGCATAAACATGTATACGACCAATGAAGCAATTATTATTAGAGGGAACACCTTGGTTCGTAATTTTGATAAAACTATGGCATTGGTAAAAGAAATTCTTTTGGAACCTAGATGGGATGAGGCAGAATTTTCGCGTATTAAAACGAGTACGATTAATGGGATTAAACGTTCAGATGCAGATCCTAATACCGTAGCAGATAGAGTGTATAAGAAAATACTTTATGGAGAGGATCATATTTTTAGCTACCCAACCAGTGGTACAGCGGCTTCGGTAGAAGCGATTACTATAGCTGATTTAAAAACTTTTTATACGAATAATTTTTCACCATCTATTAGTAGTATGCATGTTGTTGGAAAAATTGATGAGGCTACTGTTTTAGAAACCTTAAAAGAATTAGAAACTAGTTGGGCAGCAAAAGAGGTGACTATTCCAGAATATCCTATCGTAAACACTAGAGATAAGGCTTCTTTATATTTTGTTGATATACCAGATGCAAAACAGTCTGTTATTAGTATTGGTAATATTGGACTTTCACGAACAGATAAAGATTTCTTCCCTGCAGAAGTAATGAATTATAAATTAGGAGGATCATTTTCAGGGAATGTAAACTTAATTCTAAGGGAAGAAAAAGGGTATACCTATGGTGCTCGTTCTGGGTTTAGTGGAAGTAAGGTTCCAGGAACATTTACAGCATCATCTAGCGTACGTACAAATACTACAGGAGAATCTGTTAAGATCTTTAAAGATGAGATCGCAAAGTATAAAGAAGGTATTTCTAAAGAAGACCTAGACTTTACTAAAAATGCTCTAATTAAATCAAATGCACGTCGTTTTGAAACTCAAAGATCATTATTGGGAATGTTACAAGAGATGAGTGAATATGGTTTAGCGTCAGACTATATAGAAAAAGAAGAAGATGTTATTCGTACTATGACCTTAGAAGATCATAAAGCCTTAGCTAATAAGTTGCTTAATCAAGATAAAATGGCTTATATCGTAGTTGGAGACGCCGCGACGCAGTTTGAGCAATTTAAACTGATGGGCTTTGATGAAGTGAAACTAATCACTAAAGACGGCGAAGAATCTAATCTAGATTCCGCTAGGTATTAAAAATTATTCTATTTCAATAAAAAAGAGCGTTGCATTGCAACGCTCTTTTTTATTGAAATAGGGTTTGGTTAGTCGACCATAAATAAGGCATTTGCGAAAAACAATTTTCCGTTTTCCCAAAATCCTCGAAACAAAGGGTTGTCTACCATATAAACTACGTGACCACGGCCATAATTTTCAGTGCCAAATACAAGGGTATTCGCTATTCTTTTTCTAGCTTCACTACCTGCGAATCCTGCAGCAGGAGTTGTTTCTTCTTCTAAATACACTGCGGTGCCTTCTTTTAAATATTCAAAAGAATCATCTCCTAATTTTAACGTAAAATAACTATCACCATAGCCAAAGGCTAAAGGGTTTGTATGGTCTACTTTTGTTTTAAAGATAGCACCCGTAATTAAATCCTTAATCCCTTCTCGTTCAGAGTTTTCATACGTAATTAGATGTTCAATTAAAGTACTGTCTTTTTCTGTTTTTTTACTTTTTATACTAAATCCACTTTTGCCTTCGAGTCCTTCAATAGCACCACCCATAGCAATTAGTTTACCGCCATTTTTCACCCATTCCTTCAATTCTTTCTGGATGTTATTATTCATAAAACTTCCATACCAACCATCTGGGAGGATTAATACATCATATTCTTCTAAATCTTCGGCATTTAAATAATCACTTTCTAATACCGTAACCGGGTATTTTAATTGTTGCTCGAAAAAGTGCCATACTTCGCCAAACTGTAAAGTGCTTGTTGGTTTTCCGGTAAGAACTGCTATATTATTTTTCTTTATTAAGTGTACAGAGCTAGACCCAAAATCGTCACCACGATCTACAAACCCTGTAGAAGTAGGTGTCAATTGCTTGGCGTGTTTCTTGGAAATTTCAGAAAGTTTGATGGCAAAATCTTTTTTATTCCGATTGTCAGACTTCGTAATAATTAAACTCCCTCTATCGTATTTTTGTCCTTCTAAGCTAAAAGGTTTTTTAGAAAATTTTACTTTAATATTTTCTTTTAAAAGATTGGCTAAAAAACGAGCATCGTTCATGCCATTCCAAGTACCTATATAAGCATATGTATTTTCTGTAATTATAGTGTTTGATGTATCTGAAATACTGCCGGCTTTAGTAGAGTTCACTTTGGTTTCAGAAGCAATAGCTTCTAGTCCGTATGCATAAGGTAAAGACCATGCTGTGATGTCATAAGTTAAAGAGTCACTCAATTTAGCATTAGGCTCAAATAAAACTTTGACTAAAGTGCCTTTTGGTTGGTCCGTAGAGACGACTAATGATTCATTTTTTGTTTTGCTGCTTTTTGTTTTACCGCTACCGTAATCAAATCCTTTGACCGTAGTAGCATCAGACCATCCGTATTCAATTTCGTGTTGTTCTAGTAATTGGGTTAAAGCTTTTATCTTGTCATTATCACCGTTTAATACGTAACTTTTATATTTAAAATTTTTGTTGGTGTAGAATTTTTTGAACTCTTCATTCAGTTTTTTTGCATTCCCAGATGCAACTTCTACAGTAGATATGCCTGTGGTAAAATGGTGTGCAATCCTATCTTTTAACGTTAAGGTATCCCCGCTGCGAGTTAAAATACCTAATCCGGCACGGCCGCTACCACCTTGTTCGTAAGTCATTCCAATTGCTCCATTATACAATGGGTAGGTATCACCGTAGCTAGGGTAGAAAAGATCAAAGACTTCTTTAGTGAAATAAAACCACCCGTTTTCATCAAAATATTTAGCATGGTTTTCACCAATAGTCACTTGAAAGTCTCTTTGAAAATTAGTAATTACCTCGTGATAAGGTTCTGCCGCAGGGGCAAAATAATAAGGAGAATCTACGCCCTGTTCATGAAAATCTACATGTACATGCGGTAGCCATTGGTTGTATACTTTTAAACGTTGTTGACTTTCAACCTGCGTTAACCAGGCCCAATCTCTATTTAAATCGAACATATAATGATTAGCTCTACCATTTAACCAACCCTCATGATGTTCTTTGCTTTTTGGATCAACATTGTTTGGGGTATTTCTGTTTTCATTATACCAATTCACATAACGATCACGGCCATCCGGATTAATACAGGGGTCTATGATAACCACGGTATTTTCTAAGTAAGATGCTTTTTTGGTTAAAAGCTCATAAATGGTTTGCATTGAAGCTTCAGTACTTACACTTTCATTGCCATGTACATTGTAACTTAACCATACAATGGCTATTTCAGTATTGCCTTCCCCTCTTGTGTTTTTTAGGTGATTAGTGCGTATGGTTTCAATATTTTTCATATTCTCAGCAGAAGACACATAGGCTAGCATTAAAGGTCTTCTTTCATTGGTCTTGCCATAAGGTTTTAGTGAAACCCTTTCAGAAACAGTTTGTGCCAAATAATTGTAATATGCTATAACTTCATGATGTCTAGAAAATTCGGTGCCTAGTTCGTAGCCTAAAAATTCTGAGGGAGATTTAATATTTTGAGCGTTGGTTGCAATGTAAGCAGTTAAAAAAAGTACGACTAAAATTCTTTTCATGTGGTGTTCGTTTGATTTTACTCAAATTTAACATTATTCTAAAGAAGAAATATAAGGGATATAAAAATTATTTTATGCTAGAAAATTTAACTTCTTAACGTATTTTTAGATTCTGGTATGCTTTAAGAATTTTACCTTTACAACCATTTTTAAATAGAATTATGAAGATTGATGGTATTCCATTCAAACAAACTGGGTATTTTTCAAAAATAATGTGTGATTATTTAGAAGAAGTAGACTCCTTAAAACCGTTTTATAATAGATTTCCAGCTTTTGAAAACTTTGAAGCGCAAATCATTGAAAAGCAGAAAAACTTTCCGAGTAGCCATAGAGAAATTCTTTCACAAGCATTAACAAACCAATATGCTCAGATTGAAACTAGTGCGGGTACTAAAGCGAACATAGCTAGTTTAAAAGAAGAAAATACATTTACTATAGTTACTGGGCATCAATTAAATTTGTTTACGGGACCCTTGTATTTTTTATACAAAATTATTGCAACTATAAACCTTACCAAGGCATTACAAAAAAAGCATTCCCAGTATAATTTTGTTCCTGTCTATTGGATGGCAACGGAAGATCATGATTTTGATGAAATTAATTACTTTACCCTAAACGGGAAGAAAATTCAGTGGAATAAAGATGCATCTGGTGGTGTAGGCCGTTTAGATACTAAAGGACTAGAATTATTGAGTGAAACATTAGCTGCGGAACTAGGAGGTGGTAAAAATGCAGAGTACCTCAAGACTCTTTTTGCAAATGCCTATTTAAATCATGCAAATTTAACGGAGGCCACACGTTTTTTAGCAAATGAATTGTTCAAAGACTACGGATTGGTTATTGTTGATGGAGATGACGCGGCCTTAAAACGCTTATTAAAACCTTACGTTCAATCAGATTTAGTAGAAGAGAAATCATTTAAAGCGGTAAGTACTACTATAGAGGCCTTAAATGCTTTGCCAGAGAATTATGGCATTCAGGTGAATCCTAGAGAAATTAATTATTTTTATCTTATTGATGGTGTTCGTGAGCGAATCATAGAAAAGGAAGGTGTCTACTTCGTAAATGATACTAACATTGCGTTTACAAAAGATGAGGTATTAACAGAATTGGAAAATCGTCCAGAACGCTTTTCTCCCAATGTAGTTTGTAGACCGTTATACCAAGAAGTAATACTTCCAAACTTGTGTTATATTGGCGGAGGGGGAGAGCTTGCTTATTGGTTGGAGCTTAAAGCTTATTTTGATACCGTTGGTGTTACTTTTCCTATGTTACTTCTGCGAAACTCAGCTTTATTGGTTACGGGAAAGCAAAGCGAAAAGATAGCCAAGTTAGATTTGAATATTTCAGATTTGTTTTTGAAACAGAATACCTTTATTAATAAAAAGATTAGAGCCATATCTAATATTGATGTTGATTTTTCGCCTCAGAAAGAATTGCTGAAAGTTCAGTTTGAAGCGCTATATGATTTAGCTACACAAACAGATCAAAGTTTTTTAGGAGCCGTAAAGGCACAAGAGGTAAAGCAAGTAAAAGGATTAGAGAATCTTGAAAAACGCTTGCTGAAAGCACAGAAACGTAAACTAAAAGATCATGTGATTCGAATAACGGAAATACAAAATGATTTATTCCCGAACAAATCACTACAAGAGCGTCAACAAAATTTTTCGCAATTCTATTTAGAATATGGGGATCAATTAATTCCTGCCTTGGTAGAAAATTTGAAGCCATTAAGCCAAGAGTTTACGATTCTTGAATTTAATTAACCTATGATCACAAATACGTTATTCAGTAGAAACCGTATTATTGCTATGGTAAGTTTTATTGCTATAATAGCGGTATCTCTTATGAAGAGCGCCATGGAGTTGGAAGATGCAGAACAGGCTTATTTTTCGCAGTGGTTGCGATGGGGTTATGATGATCAGCCACCACTATATACTTGGTTGCAATATGGAGTTAATGCTATTTTAGGAGTTCAAATACTTTCTTTTTCCATAGTGAGAGCTATTATTTTTGCCTTCATTTTAGTATGTTTATTTAGGTTTAGTTTATCTTATTTAAAATCTGAGTCTAAATCAAATTTGGTGGTATTTTCATTAGCGCTAGTTCCGGTGTTTATAGATTTTACGTTTAGAAGACTATCGCATACCTCCCTTCTGTGCTTACTTATCATTATTACCTATATTCTTATCCAAAAATTAATTCAGAAAAAATCGTTAATTAATTATCTTTTATTAGGTATAGTAATTGGTTTGGGTGTTTTAAGTAAGTATAATTATGTTTTTGTATTAGGTGGTTTAGGAGTAACTATATTAATTGATAAAGAGGTAAGGCAAGTGCTGCTCAATCCGCGGATTTTGATGGTGATTTTTCCAGCGCTATTAATTGCGGCACCTCATTTTAATTGGCTTTTAGGAAATCAAAATTACCTACAAGAACTTCAGTCTAGTGTAGATTTAAAAACGTCTATGGAAGGCAAGAATAGTATTCCAGTTCTATCGCCTATTATTGCGATGGTTAAAAACATTATTATAATTATTGCACCATTATTTGTGTTGATTTTTCTTTTAAAATGGCGAAAAAAAATAGATTTAAAATTTGCTCAACAAGATTGGTTGTTTAAAATGATGATTGCACAGATCATCATTATATTTTTATTTTTTGTGATGATGGGCGTTAATAAAACCGAAGAACGTTGGTTTCTGCCGTTGTTATTGCCTTTTTTACCTTTACTGATGAAGGTGATTGATTTTAAGAATGTTAAAAAAATAGAGCGTATAACTTTTATTTTGTTTTTGGTAGTTGTAGGGATTCAGACGATAAGAACACCCGTTGAAAAAATATTTAATATTCCTTCCGATGTACATTTTGGATTTCAACCAATATCAGAAATTTTAAATTCAAAATACCCTAAAGATATTTGGGTCCTTCCTAATGTTACCTATGCAGGAAACATCAGATTATTAAATACGGGTAGAGAAATATATGCCATGGATGATTTTTCTTTACCAGAATTTAAATTGCAAGGAAAAACAACGGTAGAGGTAGAGCTTGGTAAAGAGCAATTAAAGAATCAAAATCCTCAAGATAGTATTTTGGCTTTTGGAAGACGTAAACAGGCAATCTATTTTTTAAAATGCTCGGAGTAAATAACCAGCAACAATTAAAAATTTCAAAATGCACAACATTGATATAGAATTAGTTGAAATGACTCTGGATGTCATGAAGTATGTAATTAATAGAATTACAAAAACATCTCCAGAACTTGGGCAACCAAAAAAAGAAGAAGAGTTAAAGGCTTTGGTAGGGGAAACAATTACTTCTGAAGGTATTGGTGGTGAAAAAGCATTTCAATTATTTCGTGACGTTCTAGTGAAAGCAACAGTGCCTATAGATCATCCTAGGCATTTAGCATTTGTACCGGCATCACCCACCAGGGCAGCTATAATGTTTGATTTGGTGACTTCTGCCTCCAGTATTCATGGTGCTTATTGGATGGAAGGAGCAGGAGGTATTTTTTGTGAGAATGAAGCCATGCATTGGTTGGTTTCTTTAACCGGCATGCCAGAAGGATCTTTCGGAGTTTTTACGAGTGGAGGAACAGCCGCAAATTTATCCGCAATGGTAGCTGCGCGTGAAAACTGGAGACAAGATCCGATAAATAATGATAGAAAAGGAATTATTATAGCTTCTGTAGGAGCGCATTCTTCTGTAAAAGCCATGGCTAAAGTTATGGATGCAGAAATACTCTTAGTCCCTTCTGAAGAAAGAATGGATGCAGGAGATTTAAATGGTTTATTTCAACAATTAACAAAGGAGAAGCAAGAGCGTGTATTTGCGGTAGTAGCGACTGCTGGGACCACAAATGCAGGAATTATAGACGATTTAGACGGTATAGCAGATTTTTGTGAAAATCAAAATTTATGGTTTCATGTAGACGGTGCATATGGTGGTGGTGCGTTGTTAGCAGATTCAGTGCGTCATTTGTTTAAGGGGATAGAAAAAGCAGATAGTATCACGATAGATCCTCACAAATGGCTTTTCTCTCCGTATGATTGTGGTGCTATTTTATATAAAAACCCAGAAATTGCAAAGGCTGCACATTCGCAAGAAGGATCATATCTTGAAATTTTCAAAGATGAAGGTGCACACGGATTTAATCCGTCCGATTATCAAATACAGCTAACAAGAAGATTGCGGGGGCTGCCTTTGTGGTTTTCATTAGCAATGCATGGTGTAGAAAAATATAAGTGGGCTGTAGAATGTGGAATTACGTTAGCTAATACCGCAGGAGCGTTTATTACAAAAGATGAGCATGTAGAATTGGTTCGGGAACCTAGCTTGTCTTGTGTGCTTTTTAGAAGAAAAGGGTGGACTCCTGATGACTATAGAAACTGGACCTATGAGAATCACAGAAAAGGATTTGCATTAGTTACTCCTACAAAATGGAAAAATGGAGATGAATTTGAAACGGTCGCTCGTTTTTGCTTCATCAATCCAGATACTACGGAAAAAGATATTTTAGATATATTGGCTACGATGCATTAAGGTACTAGAAATTCGCCTTTCCAATGGTTGTCTTCTCTAGAATATCTAATTTTTATATGATTGGGTTGGTCTAGTTTTAAGTATTCAATTTTATGCGCTTCAATAGTAATGATGCAGAAATGGTTTTCGTTATTTAAATAATCTATGTCCTTCAAATTTTCAATAGCACTACCAGGAGCTATTGTTGTGGTATAGTCTTTTTTAGCATTGTCATTAACTTGATTCCAATACTTAGCTATTTTTTTATCGTTCTTAATTATGAATGCATTGCCTTCAATCTTTAATTGAATTCTTTTTTCAGGATGATAGAGTAAAATGGAAACTTTTTGGTTTTCAATAATATGAGTTACTTTCTTAGATCGTTTGTCTGTAAAGAAACTCAGTTCTAAGTCTTCAGAAAAATCGCGTAGTACTACAGTTCGTAAACGGGCCATTTTGTCTAGGCCCACAGTACCTAGGGTGCCCAATCTAAAAGGGTGTCCATACTCCGTTACACCTTTTTGTAACTCATCTTTTAATTCGGAAAATACTGCTGTTGTCATATGAAGAATTTTTAGTTTAAAGATGTTTTTTGTCTGATAAAAAAGGCAGATAAGAGGCTTAAAAAAAGGGTGTTGGAAATTTTTATATAAATATAACGAAAAGAACCTTTTCTAAAATTTACATTTTACTATTTTTGCGGATGCAAAATAACGTCCTGATTTTAGATTTTGGTTCTCAGTACACACAACTCATAGCTAGAAGAGTTAGAGAGCTTAATATTTTTTGTGAGATTAAGCCTTACAATAAACTTCCTGAAGATTTATCAACCTATAAAGCAGTGATACTTTCTGGTTCTCCTTTTTCTGTGAGAGCAGAAGATGCACCACATCCTGATTTATCACAAATACAAGGTAAAAAACCGATGTTGGCAGTATGCTACGGAGCGCAATACCTAGCACATTTTCAAGGTGGTAATGTAGCGCCTTCAAATACCAGAGAATATGGTAGAGCTAATTTATCATTTATTAAAACAGACGAACCGTTCTTTGATGCTATCAATGTTGGTAGTCAAGTATGGATGAGTCACTCAGATACAATTAAAGAATTGCCGGCAAACGCTACACGTTTGGCGAGTACTAATGATGTAGAGAATGCCGCATATAAATTAGAAGGAGAAGAGACTTATGCAATTCAGTTTCATCCAGAAGTTTATCATTCTAAAGATGGAAAGCAACTATTAGAAAACTTTTTAGTACATATTGCAGGGGTGGCCCAAACATGGACGCCAGATTCATTTGTAGAAACTACCGTTGCACAATTACAAGAAAAAATAGGTACGGATAAAGTCATCTTAGGGCTTTCAGGAGGGGTAGATTCTTCTGTAGCTGCAATGCTATTGCATAAGGCAATTGGTAAAAATTTACACTGTATATTCGTAAATAACGGATTATTGCGTAAAGATGAATTCCCTAGTGTATTGGAGCAATATGAAGGAATGGGACTTAACGTTAAAGGCGTAGATGCTTCGGCACGCTTTTTGGATGAGTTGACAGGAGAGAGTGATCCAGAAAAGAAGCGTAAGATAATTGGACGTGTTTTTATTGAAGTATTTGACGATGAATCTCATTTAGTAGAGGATGCAAAATGGTTAGCCCAAGGTACAATATACCCAGATGTTATTGAATCTGTATCAGCAACGGGTGGACCATCGGCAACTATTAAAAGTCATCATAATGTAGGGGGATTACCAGATTTTATGAAATTAAGTGTGGTAGAACCGTTACGTATGTTGTTTAAAGACGAAGTACGAAGAGTAGGAGCTAGTATGGGCTTAGACCCTTTATTGTTAGGTAGACATCCTTTTCCTGGTCCTGGTTTAGCCATCAGAATCTTAGGAGATATTACACGAGAAAAAGTGGCTATTTTACAAGAGGTAGATGCTATTTTCATTAACGGCTTAAAAACAGCGGGACTTTATGATAAAGTTTGGCAAGCTGGAGCCATGCTTTTACCTGTAAATAGTGTAGGAGTAATGGGCGATGAAAGAACTTATGAAAAATGTGTAGCTTTACGTGCTGTAGAAAGTACGGATGGTATGACTGCTGACTGGGTAAATTTACCTTATGAGTTTTTGCAAAAGACATCTAATGATATTATAAATAAAGTTAGAGGTGTCAATAGAGTGGTGTATGATATTAGTTCAAAACCACCAGCAACTATTGAGTGGGAATAAGAATAGAAAATTAGAGTACTAATAATTTGAAGTAAACATTTATTGAAGCAACAGGATTATACAAGTGTAATTTTTGGAGCTTCAATTATAGAGGATCAATACTAAAGAAAATAAAGAAAGATGCAGAGACCATTCGCGAAATACTTTTTACCAACACTATTGTTTATGTTGGTAAGCTTTTCGGCAGTAGCTCAGAAATTTACAACACATGCTGTAAAAAAAGGAGAAACTATTCATAGTATTTCTACACAGTATAAAACAACACCAGAGCGTATTCTAAGCTTAAATAAAGAAATAAAAAATGTAGCGGAATTAAAACCCAGTACCATTTTAATTATTCCTTTAGATGCTAAAGCAGCAGAATCTTCTGGAGTTGCTGTCAAGACAGCGGGTGGTGCTACAGCAGGAGAGGTTATACTTGTGCAAGAAGAGCCTACAAGTTTTATTTCTTATAAGGTTAAAAGAAAAGATAATCTATTTAGACTAGCAGAAAAATTTGATGTTAGCCAGGATGCTATCAAGAAATACAATAAAGAATTGTATTCTGTGCAATTGAAAAAAGGAATGACGTTAAAAATTCCTAAATTCAAAAAGATGAAGCCTGAGGAGAATCCTTTTAATAGTGATCTTTTTGAAATGTATACAGTAAAACCAAAAGAAACCAGATGGTCTATCGTAAACAAATACGGTATTACTATTGATAGTTTATTGGTGCTTAATCCAGACCTATCAAAAGAAGATACCTATTTGGCATCGGGTCAGGAATTGCGTTTGCCTAAAAAAGCAGGTAGTACTATTGCAGATCAAACTTCTCAGTTATTTATTTCGTACACCGTTCCGGCAAAAAAAGGATTCTATAGTATTGAAAAAGAATTTGGAGCTACCGAAGCAGAAATTAAAGCCTTAAATCCTGAAGTCAAAGATAGAGGCTTGCAAGAAGGTATGGTGATTAGAATACCTCAGAAAAAAACGGATAAAAAGTCGGTTGATACGGAGAATTTTAATTTCTATGAAGTAAAACAAGGTGAAGGGGAGTATTCTTTAAATAGAAAATTAGGACTTTCGTACAAAGAATTATTGGCTTTAAATCCGGAGCTGCAAAATGGTTTGAAAGCAGGAATGGTTTTAAAAATTCCGAAAGATAGTGATGGAGATTTTGAAGTAAAAAACTCATTAATTATCGAGAATGTAGATCTTGTTAGTAAAATGAATTTAGCAACAAAACCCAACTTGGTGTTATTATTACCGTTTAGGTTGGATATGATAGATGTGAGTAATAAGACAGCTGCTAGTGATGCTATTGTCAAAAGAAAAGATGCTAATTATAGCCTAGGGCTCTATAGTGGGGCATTGGTGGCATTAGATTCTATTAAAAAATTAGGATTAAATGTGAATGTATCTGTTTTTGATACCGAGAAAAGTGTTGAAAAAACTAGAGCATTATTGGCTAAGCCAGAACTTAAAAATGCGGATGCTATAATAGGTCCTTTAGATTCTCAGTCCTTACAAGAGGTTGCGGTTCGTGTAGGGCAAAACCAAATTCCAGTGATAGCACCGTTGCCAGCTAAAAGCGATATTAGTCTTTCTAATGTATTTTATACAGTGCCTTCTGATAGTGATTTGATGAAGCATATGTTTTCTTATGTAAAAGAGAATGTAGGAACAGAAAATATAGTGGTTATTGCTGATGATGAGCATAAAGCAACAAAAGAAGTGATTCTTAAAGAATTTCCAAATGCAAAGTCTTTACAGTTGGTAGAGAAATATGCAATGAAAAATAAGATTGTAGCTTTACTCTCTTCCAGTCAAGAGAATTGGGTTTTCTTAGAAACAGATCAGTTAAACACTATTAACAGTGTAGTATCTGTATTGAATGCTTCTATTACTGATAAAAGAAAAATCCGTGTATTTACCACGAATAAAGGAAAAGCTTTTGACAGTGATAAAATAAATCATACACACCTTTCGTATTTATCATTCACTTATCCTTCTGTTGATGGGGAAGATAAGGCTGATTCTTTTGAGGCTGCTTATAAGAGAATGAACAAAGGGAAATCTCCAGATAAATTTGCACGTAGAGGTTTTGATATTACGTTTGATGTTTTATTAAAATTGGCATACAAACAAAATCTTTTTGAAGCTTCAAAATTTGTTGGGGAAACAAAGTATAGTGCAAATAAATTCAATTACACAAGAGAGGGCGCTGCAGGATACCGCAATCATTCCAGTTATATCATGGCGTATGACGAAATGTGGATTAAACAATTAGATTAAAAGATGACATCAAAAGTTACCTATTTAGGAGCATTAAGTAATAGCTGTGAGCATATGGCTTCCGGAAATAAATTTACAACAGATGCTCCTGTTGATAATAATGGATTAGGGCAAGCATTCTCGCCCACAGATACTGTTGCAACAGGCTTAGCAAGTTGTATGATGACTATGATGGGTATTAAAGCAAATGGCCTAGAGGTAGATTTAAAGGGTGCTACAGCGGCAGTGACAAAACATATGGCAATAGATCCTAGAAGAATTTCTAAGATAGAAGTAGAGCTACATTTGCCAAATGCTATTTCTGATAAAAACAGAAAAATATTAGAGCATACAGCAAATACCTGTCCTGTTCATTTTAGTTTGCATCCAGATATTGAAAAAGTAATAACATATCATTGGGATTTATAAAAATTTTATCCGCGTTTTTATTCTTTTTTGTTTTGCCGCTTTCAGCGCAAGATGAAGACATCATTTTATGGAATCCAGATGTCAAATTAAGTTGGGCAGATTTTAAAGGGGAGCCTACGAATACTAGGGCTGCAGCGGTAACGGCAAGCGGGTTAACCTATAGTTTTTCTACGCTTCGTAAAAATGATGCTGCTCTGGAAATAAATTTTGAAGTAAAATCACATTTCTATCCTAAGGAATCTTGGTACCGGCCAGAGGTGTGTAATGATGTAATTTTGAAGCATGAGCAGTTGCATTTTGATATTACAGAGTTATATGCCAGGAAATTTTTAGAACGCTTGAATAAGGCAAGCTTTACTGATAAGGCAAAAGCGGAAGTAAAAGCCATTTACAATCAAATCAATAAAGAGCTCAATGAGTTTCAGAATCTGTATGATTCTGAAACTAATTTTTCTCGTAACCGAGACCAGCAAGAAGCTTGGCAGATTAAACTTCAGAAATTATTGAGCAACTAATTTGCAATGTTTTAAACATCGCAAATTAGAAATCCTTGTTTCAAAGATTCAATTTTATCTTCTCTTTCAGGTATAAATTCCTGAGCTACATACCCCGTATAGCCAGTAGCAAGAATAGCTCTCATAATTGCTGGGTAATATAACTCTTGAGATTCATCAATTTCATGTCTTCCCGGAACTCCAGCAGTGTGGTAGTGACCAAAGTACTGATGGTTATTTTGAATGCTTCTGATGATGTCTCCCTCTTGAATTTGCATGTGATAAATATCATACAGTAATTTAAAACTTTCAGACCCTAAACCTTTACAAAGTTCAATTCCCCAAGCTGAGGTGTCACACATATAATCAGGATGGTTCACTTGATTAAATAACTCCATTTGTATAACTACGCCATGCTTCTCTGCTAAGGGCATTATTTTAGATAGTCCGTCAATACAATTTTGTAACCCTATTTTATCGTCCATTCCTCTTCGGTTTCCGCTAAAACAGATGAGGTTGGTGTACCCGGCCTCGGCTACTTTCGGAATCATTTCAGAATAATTTTTGATTAATACCTCGTGGTACTGTGGGTCATTCCAGCCCTCAGTAAGGCTTATCTCGGCACCATTACACATGGTGGAGTGAATGTTGTATTTTTTTAATAGAGGCCACTCTTTTGGTCCCATTAAATCTACAGCTTTAACACCCAGTTCATTTAACGTAATTAAAAAATCTTCTAATGGAATTTTACCAAAACACCAATGGCAAACGCTGTGATTAATATTGTTTTTCAAAACAAAATCTTTTTTTTCAGAATTTATAGGGGTACTTGCGGCTTGGCAAGAAACAATACCTAATGATCCAACAGCAGCAGTTCCAATGAATTTACGTCTTTCCATTTTCCAATATTTAAGTGATAAGAATCAAATATATAGTATTTTAATCAATAAATGTAAGTTAGACATTTAATAAAATTAGCGTACATCTTTTTATCATTTTAAAATTCTTTTGCATAAATGATAAGAAAGTATTCGTGAAATTGCTCCTGAAATTTGAAGTTTTCTATTTTTAAAACAATAAGTTTACACCTCACTTTTAAAAGTTTTTAAATCCGTTATTTTCATGGAAATACAACCAAATACAGATAAGCTTATAGAGTTAGCGCATTATCGCATGCCGTTTGGGAAGTATAAAGGCCGCTATTTGGTAGCGCTTCCAGAGCCGTATTTAATATGGTTTCAACAGAAAGGATTTCCTGAAGGTAAGCTAGGAGACTTATTAAAAGCCATGACGGAGATTAAAATAAATGGCTTAGAAGGTCTTATCTATAAAATTCAGAAAGATTTTCCTAAACAATAAGCAATATATGTGGTAGCAATTTGTATTTTTGCTTGCGTTAAGAAAACAACCTAACGCTTCATGTCACAGACAAAATATATTTTCGTAACCGGTGGGGTTACCTCTTCGCTCGGTAAAGGTATTATTGCAGCTTCTTTAGCCAAACTATTACAGGCCAGAGGCTATAGAACTACCATCCAAAAATTAGATCCATATATAAATGTTGATCCAGGTACATTAAACCCTTATGAACATGGGGAATGTTATGTGACTGATGATGGTGCAGAAACCGATTTAGATCTTGGCCACTATGAGCGTTTTCTAAACTCTACAACTTCTCAAGCAAACAATGTTACTACAGGTAGAATATACCAGAGTGTTATTGAAAAAGAGCGTAGAGGAGAGTTTTTGGGTAAAACAGTACAGGTTGTTCCTCATATTACCAATGAAATTAAAGAGCGAATCCAAATTTTAGGTAAAAGTGGCGATTATGATATCGTGATTACCGAAATAGGAGGTACTGTTGGTGATATTGAGTCTTTACCATACATTGAAGCGGTACGCCAATTACTTTGGGAATTAGGAGATACCAATGGTATCGTAATTCACTTAACATTAGTTCCTTATTTATCTGCTGCTGGTGAGCTTAAAACGAAGCCTACACAACACTCCGTTAAAACTTTGATGGAAAGCGGTATTAAAGCAGATATCCTTGTGTGTAGAACAGAGCATGAGATTTCTGATGAGATCAAGCATAAATTGGCTTTGTTTTGTAATGTAAAACGAGAAGCTGTTATTCAATCTATAGATGCATCTACTATTTATGATGTGCCTATTTTAATGCAAGAGGAGGGTTTAGATACGGTAACCTTACAACGTTTAGGTTTGCCAGATACTACAAGACCAAACCTTGATCAATGGAATCAATTTTTGAATAAACATAAAAACCCTAAACATGAAGTTACTATTGGTTTGGTTGGTAAATATGTAGAATTACAAGATTCTTATAAATCTATTTTAGAATCTTTTATTCATGCCGGAGCTGTAAATGAAGTAAAGGTTAATGTACGTTCTATTCATTCAGAACACATCAACGATAAAAATTTCGAGGCTAAATTAAAAGGGTTAAACGGAATTTTAGTTGCGCCTGGTTTTGGAGAGCGAGGAATAGAGGGTAAGATCAAAGCAGTACAATACGCAAGAGAAAACAAAATTCCGTTTTTAGGTATTTGTTTAGGAATGCAAATGGCTGTAATTGAATTTTCTAGAAACGTATTAGGATATTCAGATGCTACCTCTACAGAAATGTTAGAGAGTACAGAGCATCCTGTTATTAACCTAATGGAAGCGCAAAAGAATATTACCAATAAAGGTGGTACGATGCGTTTAGGGAGTTGGGATTGTGAATTGAAAAAAGGAAGTCTTGCTAGTAAAATTTACCACGGGGCTACAGAAATATCAGAGCGTCACCGTCATCGTTATGAATTTAATAACGATTACAAGGAAGAAATAGAGAAAGCAGGAATGATAGCCTCTGGGATAAATAAAGAAACGGGACTTGTAGAGATTGTAGAAATTCCTACCCATCCATGGTTTGTTGGTGTACAATACCACCCAGAATATAAGAGTACGGTATTAAATCCGCATCCCTTATTCGTTGGCTTTGTGAAAGCAGCATTAGATCATAAAATATAAGATTACCTGCCACTATGGCACAAACAATAGAATTGGGGCTATATTTGCACCGGTTCAAAATAGAAATGCGCAACAATAGCATTAGATTTATTTAATAGTGATAAATGGAAGAAAAGAAATTAGACGTTAAGTCGATAATTGGTTTTGTATTAATTTTTGGAATATTACTTTTTATGTTTTGGCAAAATCAGCCATCAGATGAGGAGGTAGCCGCAAAAAAAGCAGAACAAGAGCTAATTGATGCTAAAGCTCAGGAGCAAAAAGTTGAAACAAATACCGAAATAGAAAAAGCACCAGTATTAAACTTACAGGATTCTACGGCTGTAGCAAATTATAAAAGTACCATTGGAGCCTTTGGTTTTACAAAGCCTTCAGAAGGAACTACGGTTCTAGAAAATAGTCTTGTTTATTTAGTTATAAGCAACAAAGGAGGCCAGATTATAGAGGCTAAAATGAAAAATTTTAATACCTATGATTCTATTCCTGTTTACTTAGTAAAAGATGGTAATGCTTCATTTGCTTTAAATTTTTCTACTAGTGATAATCGCAATTTAAATACTGCTGATTTATTTTTTGAACCCTCTTTAACTACAAGTGGTGATAACCAAGTGCTTTCTATGAAAGCTAAGGTTTCTCAGAATCAGTTTTTAGAGTATCGTTATGAGATGAAACCAGATGATTATTTGGTAGATTTCTCTATAAAATCTCAAGGATTAAATAGTATCATTAATGCTCAAAAGCCAATTAATTTAGATTGGAAACTAAAAGCAATTCGTCATTCTAAAAGTATAAAATACTCTAACAGATACACAAGACTTACCTACAGCCATGAGGATGGTAAGATTAGTAAATTGTCGGATAGTAGCGATGAGGATGATGAAACGGAAGAGAATGTGGAATGGTTATCATACCGTCAGCATTTCTTTAGTTCTATATTAGTCACGGATACTCCTTTTGCAACCGCAAACCTATCTTCTAAGAATTTAGTAGAAGATGAGTCGCATACGCAAAAATATATGAAAGATTATGCTTCTGAAGCACCACTGAAATTAGTAGGAGGTGAATTAAGCTATGCAATGAACTGGTATTATGGTCCTACGGATGTAAAGGTATTGGCGCAATACAAAGAATTAAATTTAGAAGATTCTATTCCTTTTGGTTGGGGAATCTTTGGGTTGATTAACAGGTATGTGTTTACTCCGTTATTTACTTTTTTAAGTGGAATGTTGCCTGCAGGGATAGCGATTATCATTATGACTATAATGGTACGTTTGGCCATGTCTCCAGTAACGTATAAATCCTATTTATCTCAAGCTAAAATGAAGGTGTTAAAACCTGAAATTGCAGAGATCAATGAGAAATACAAAGACAATGCTATGAAAAAGCAGCAAGAGACCATGAAACTGAATAGCAAAGCAGGGGTAAGTCCATTAAGTGGATGTATTCCAGCATTAATTCAGATGCCTATTTTTTATGCACTGTTTAGTTTTTTTCCAACTTCTTTTGCCTTACGTCAAAAGCCATTTTTATGGGCAGATGATTTATCGTCTTATGATGTAATAGCGCAGTTGCCATTTACAATACCTGTGTATGGTGATCATGTTAGTTTGTTTCCAATTCTAGCATCTATTGCAATTTTCTTTTATATGATGATGACTACAGGACAGAATATGACACAACAACCGGGAATGCCAAACATGAAATTTATCATGTATCTTTCTCCATTAATGATGTTAGTATTCTTCAACGGGTATGCTAGTGGATTGAGTTTGTATTACTTTATCTCTAACTTAATTACTATATTTATTATGTTAGCGATCAAGAATTTCATTATTGATGATGCAAAAATACATGCACAAATTCAAGAGAATAAGAAGAAGCCTAAGAAAGAAAATAAATTCCAACGTAAAATGCGTGAGATGATGGAACAGGCAGAAGCTCAGAAAAATACAGGAAAAAAGTAAGCTAGATTTGTTACAAATAAAAAAAGCTCCTTAGTCAAGTTTATACTTGCTTAGGAGCTTTTTTATTGCGGTTTGTTTGGTAAGATTTGGGACTTCAAAGATGCGACAAAGACTAAGTTTTTTAAAATAATAGTTGCCAAATGCCCATTTCTGTATATTAAATAAACCTTTGGTGTTGTAACATAAAAATATAGGGTATAAAATAAGAGGCTTACTAATTATATTAGTAAGCCTCTTTGCTATATTGTTATATAATACCAATAAGGTATCTAAAGTATTATCTAATAACCCTGCTAATAGCATGTATTACTCCATTAGATGCTTGTACATCTGCAATGACGATAGGATTTAGAGTAGTATCTTCCCCTGGTCCTACAATCCCAGCTGGTGATGCACTGATAGTAATGTCACTACCTCCTAGTGTGGCTACTGCCTGACCGTCTAAGCTTGCTAATTCTGAAGAAACTACATTGGCACTAGGAACTACATGTAATTCTAGAACTGTTTGTAGTGTTGCCACAGGAACTTCACTCAATTGTGTTAATTCCAAATCCGTTAAGAGCGCAGTGAAGGCATCATTAGTTGGTGCAAATACCGTGAACGGTGCTGGTGCAGTACCATTTGCTGTGCTTAAAGCGCCTACATATTCAAATGATGAATCGGCTGTTAAAGCAGTAACTAAAGAAGAAAAACGATCATCTGCCAATGCAAAATCAACAACTGAAGGTAGTGTAATAACAGCATCCACTTTGTGAATTACACCATTACTTGCTTGAATATCTGCATCGATAACTTCAGAAATTCCATTAAAGGTAACTGCGCCTTCTGTTTCAAAATAAATACTCATGTTAGTATCTGCTTTGGCTCCATCTGCTAGCGTAGAAGCATAGTAGCTTCCTTCAGCAGTAAGCGCAGCTAAGTCTGCAGCTTCAATCTTACCGCTAATGACATGATTTAATAATACTTGTGTCAATACATCGGTTGGGATGTCCTCTAAAGAATTGTCACCCAAAAAGGCATCAAACGCTTCATTTGTTGGTGCTAATACGGTAAATGGTCCATCGCCCTGTAATACAGACGGTAATCCGCCATCTGCAGCAGTAAGTGCAGCTACTAAACTAGATAAGTTTGGATCTGCAATAGCTAGTGCTGTTATAGTAGTAGATTCTTGTACTACAGGATTATCGGAATCATCATCATCGCAAGCTACAATAAAAGTCAATAAGAATAGGGCGAAAAATACGGATTTGAATTTGAAATTTGTTTTCATAAATGTTTAATTTTAAATTATTGTTTAATGTTATGAGTTAAATGTTAAACAATATAAAGATAGAAGTTTTTGAAAAGGTTGCGTTTGTTTAACTAATTTTAATAAAAGTTTAACAAAATAACATGAATTGTTTAATCGGATTCTTGTCTCTTTTAAATTAAAGGAACAGAAATGAAATTAGGAACTGAGCCTGCGAGTACGTGTTTTTGAGCATCTAATTTTGTATTTTTGTGCTCCTATTTATTTAAAAAATGAAAAAAGTTGTTGTAGGCCTTTCGGGTGGTGTTGATTCTAGTGTTGCCGCGTATTTATTAAAAGCGCAAGGGTATGAGGTGATTGGTCTTTTTATGAAAAATTGGCATGATGATACGGTAACCATATCAGATGAATGTCCTTGGTTAGAAGACAGTAATGATGCGATGATTGTTGCTGAAAAATTAGGAATACCTTTTCAGACGGTAGATTTGAGTGTAGAATACAAAGAGCGTATCGTTGATTATATGTTTGATGAATATGCTAAAGGGCGTACACCAAACCCTGATGTTCTTTGTAATCGAGAAATAAAATTTGATGTTTTCATGAAAATTGCGCTGCAATTGGGTGCAGATTTTGTGGCAACAGGCCATTATTGTAGAAAAGGAACCATTGAGAATAAGGATGGTTCAGAAACGTATCAATTGTTGGCTGGGAAAGATCCTAATAAAGATCAATCATACTTTTTGTGTCAGTTATCACAAGAGCAGTTGGCAAAAACACTTTTCCCTATAGGCGAGTTGTTAAAGCCAGGGGTGCGTAAAATAGCTGCGGAAAATGAATTGATTACGGCAGATAAAAAAGATTCGCAAGGGCTTTGCTTTATAGGTAAAGTGCGGTTGCCAGATTTTTTACAACAAAAGTTGAAACCACAAAAAGGGGTGATTGTAGAAGTACCTTCTACGATTTCGCAATTTGATGCAGCGCCTTCTGAGTTTTCTTCTAAGCAGGAAGAATTGGCTTATTTTTCTAAAAAGCCAAGCTATCAAGTAACAGACGGAAAAGTTGTAGGAAACCATCAAGGGGCGCATTATTTTACCAAAGGGCAGCGTAAAGGATTAGATGTTGGTGGTACTAAAGAACCTTTGTTCGTAATAGAAACAGATGTTGATGAAAATGTCATTTATACAGGGCAAGGTAAAACTCATCCAGGCTTGTACCGAAGAACTTTGTTTGTCTCAAATGAAGAATTACATTGGGTGCGAACAGATCTAGCGCTTCAAACGGATGATTCTATGCAAGTGCTGGCACGTATACGTTACCGCCAAGAGTTGCAAAAAGCAACCTTGTATAAGGTTGAAGGGGGAATGTATGTAGATTTTGAAGAAAAACAATCCGCAATTACCGAAGGTCAATTTGTAGCTTGGTATTTAAAAGATGATCTAATAGGTTCAGGTGTAATTTCATAAAAGATGCAAAACAGACTAATAGAATTATTTGATATTCAATATCCTATTATACAAGGAGGGATGATTTGGGCTAGCGGTTGGCGTTTGGCTTCTGCTGTCTCTAATGCGGGTGGTCTAGGAGTTATAGGTGCGGGGTCTATGTATCCAGAGGTCTTGCGTGAGCATATTATTAAATGCCAAAAAGCAACAGATAAATCTTTTGCGGTGAATATCCCTATGCTGTATCCAGATCTAGATCAACTAATGAATATCGTTATAGAACTAGGAGTAAAAATTGTATTCACTTCTGCTGGTAATCCGAAGACATGGACTTCTTTTTTAAAAGAAAGAGGCATTATCGTAGTACATGTGGTAAGTAGCGTAAAGTTTGCCTTAAAGGCACAAGAAGCGGGTGTAGATGCCATTGTAGCCGAAGGTTTTGAAGCTGGTGGTCATAATGGGAGAGATGAAACCACAACATTAACACTTATTCCTTCCGTCAAAGAAAAAATTAAAATACCCTTGATCGCTGCTGGTGGTATTGCTACTGGAAATGCTATGTTAGCGGTAATGATTTTGGGAGCAGATGGGGTGCAAGTAGGGAGTCGTTTTGTAGCGAGTACAGAAGCATCGTCTCACCAATCTTTTAAAGATAGCGTAGTTGCAGCTAAGGAAGGAGATACACATTTAACATTAAAAGAACTGGCTCCTGTACGTCTGCTTAAAAATAAATTCTATGAAGATATACAAGCCAAGTATGTAGCAGGTACAACCAAAGAAGACTTGATAACTTTGTTAGGAAGAGCGCGTGCAAAACGCGGCATGTTTGAAGGCGATATGGAGGAGGGCGAATTAGAGATAGGTCAGGTATCTGCTATAATTCATGATATTAAACCCGCAAAAAATATTATTGAAGACATGGTTCAAGAATACAATACAGTAAAAGCCAGAGTAAGTACCTTATAAAGAACATAGTATAATGAATTCGCGCAAAAAACAATTGGAAGCATTTGATCGCTTACTAACGATAATGGATGAATTAAGGGCGCAATGTCCGTGGGATAAAAAGCAGACCATGGAAACCTTGCGACATTTAACTATAGAGGAAACCTACGAATTAGGAGATGCTATCCTGGAGAATGATTTACAAGAAGTAAAAAAAGAACTAGGAGATGTGTTGCTACACATCATTTTTTATGCAAAAATTGGAAGTGAGACCAATGATTTTGATATTGCCGATGTGGCTAATGAAATCTGTGATAAATTAATTCATAGACACCCACATATCTATGGCGATGTAACAGTAGCAAATGAAGAGGAAGTTAAACAGAATTGGGAAAAACTAAAGCTAAAAGAAGGGAAAATTAGCGTTTTAGAAGGCGTTCCTAAAGGATTGCCTGCCTTGGTCAAAGCAAGTAGAATACAAGATAAAGTTGCTGGAGTTGGTTTTGATTGGGAAAAACCAGAGCAGGTTTGGGAAAAAGTGCAAGAAGAATTACAAGAACTGCAAGTAGAGGTAGAAAAGAAAGATGCCGATGCGATGGAGGCAGAATTCGGAGATGTATTTTTCTCGATGGTCAACTACGCACGTTTCTTAAAAATAAATCCAGAAAATGCCTTGGAACGTACAAATAAGAAATTTATAGGAAGATTTCAATATTTGGAAAGTAAAGCAAAAACTTTGGGTAAGGAATTACAGGATATGACCTTGGCAGAGATGGATGTTTTCTGGGAAGAAGCTAAAAAACATTAAAATTTAAATAAAGAATTTTAATTCAAAGAATTAGAAAAAGGAAGCACGTATCTTTACCGCCCAATAAATAAATAGCCCTTTGTTACAGCAATATACTAAAGAATTTAAATACAATCTGACTCTTGCGGTTCCTGTTATTATGGGAATGCTGGGGCATACTTTTGTGCAACTAGCAGATAATATCATGGTAGGGCAGTTGGGTACGGCAGAATTGGCAGCGGTATCTCTTGGAAATAGTTTTGTTTTCGTAGCCATGTCTTTAGGAATTGGATTTTCTACGGCAATTACCCCTTTAGTGGCAGAAGCAGATGCTGCAGGAAAAAAAGAAGACGGAAAAAGCGCCTTGAAACATGGGTTAATACTATGTACTATTTTAGGCTTGCTTTTATTTGGGGTCATTATGTTAGCCAAACCGGTTATGTATTTAATGAAGCAACCTCCAGAGGTCGTAGAATTAGCCTTACCGTATCTAGATCTAGTGGCCTTGTCATTAGTGCCTTTAATTATATTTCAAGCATTTAAGCAATTCTCCGAAGGTCTGTCTCAGACTAAATATCCTATGTATGCTACGATTATAGCAAACGTGGTGAACATAACACTAAACTATCTTTTAATTTTTGGTAATCTAGGATTTCCTAAAATGGGTATTGTAGGTGCAGCAATAGGTACGCTGGCTTCTCGGGTGATTATGGTTTTATTTATTTGGCTTCTATTACGTAGTAAAAAGAAATTTCATGACTACGTTACAGGCTTTAATTTTGCCAAGTTGGAGGATAAAGTCATGAGTAAAATTATAAACCTTGGTTTTCCTTCGGCTTTACAAATGTTTTTTGAAGTTGGAATTTTTACTTCTGCCGTCTGGTTGAGTGGCGTACTTGGAAAAAATCATCAGGCCGCAAATCAAATAGCATTAAACCTTTCTAGTATGACATTCATGGTAGGAATGGGATTAGGTGTTGCCGCTATGATACGGGTAGGGAACCAAAAAGGATTGTCTGATTTTAAATCATTAAGGCGTATAGCAATTTCGATATTTTTCTTAACATTTTTGTTGGAGATTGTATTTGCAGCAATCTTCTTTATTTTTAATCAGTGGCTACCCACTATATACTTAAATGTAGATGATGTTGCCAATCAGGTAGATAATATGGAAGTGATTTCTATAGCAGCGCAGCTCTTAGTTGTTGCCGCTATTTTTCAGATATCAGACGGATTACAAGTTGTCATATTAGGAGCTTTAAGAGGCTTGCAGGATGTAAAAGTGCCTACGATTATAACCTTTGTTGCCTATTGGATGATTGGGTTTCCAACAAGCTATTATTTGAGCTTGTATACAGAATTAAAAAGTACAGGTATTTGGATAGGTTTATTAGCAGGCTTAACAGCCTCTGCAATCTTGTTATATATTAGATTTAATACCCAAACAAAAAAGAAAATAGCCGCAGTATAATTTTCTTTTAAAAGCTATAAGTTGATCAATTTCAATCAAATAATTGTATTTTTAACACCCTTAAAAAAATAACTATGGAGTTTCCTAAATTCTTATTAGGCGATAATACAGATTACCCAACCGCAATATTCGTAATACATACAGAGTATCCAAGGTTTATCATTAATCTGGAGAACGATGAAGTAGAGTGGCTAGAAGATTTTACGGCAGACGATGAGAACGAATTAGAATCTGAAGCTGAGAACCTTATAGAACAGGCAACAGCTTTTTATGATAGAGAGGTAGCTCGTTACGAAGAATAATTCAGATGCTAGAAGAGCTTTTACAATACGATAAAAATCTTTTCCTCTTATTAAATCATTTAGGAACTACAAATTGGGATGCCTTTTGGCTGTTTATTACCAATAAATTGAGTTCTATTCCGCTTTATTTAGTATTAGCTTTTCTTTTTTATAAATCTTACGGTTTAAAGAAAACACTTATTTTACTCGTTGTAGTTGCCTTAATGATAACGGTTACAGATCAAGTTGCAAATCTATTTAAGTATGGTTTTAAACGTTTAAGGCCTTGCCACGATGAAGAGATTGGGCATTTGGTGCGTTTGGTTAAAAAATCTTGTGGAGGTCAATATGGTTATTTTTCTGCTCATGCTTCTAATTCTTTTGCGATTGCCCTATTTTTAGGATCGTTATTAAAAGAAAAATTTAAATTCATAGGTTATTTACTACTTTTTTGGGCGTTTTTAGTGGCATACAGTCGCATCTATATTGGAGTCCATTTTCCATTAGATGTACTAACAGGTGGTGTAATTGGTTTCATTTTTAGTTGGTTATTTATAAAGTTGTATATATTTGCAACTCAGAAGATTAGTTTATGATATCTAATACAAGGTATTGGCTTTTATTGTTTCTTATAAGTGTCGTATATATTGCGGGACTATTTTCTACATTGTTTGAAAATGATTCAGCGCAATTTGCAGTAATGGCCATGAGAATGGTTCAAGAAAACGATTTTATAAATTTAATAAAAGGAACTAATGAGTACTTAGATAAGCCACACATGCACTATTGGCTTGCGGCATTATCTTTTAAAATTTTTGGGCTTCATGATTGGGCGTACAGAATTCCAGGAATGCTAGCCATTTTCTTAGGGGCTTATAGTTGCTTCGGTCTTGGTAAATTGTTGTATAATGAGTATGTAGGTAAAACTGCCGCACTAATTTTTCTTACCTCTCAAACTATTGTTTTATCTGTAATAGATGTTAGAACAGATGCTGTTTTAACGGGGTTTACAATTTTTGCACTCTGGCAATTAACTAGTTATATCAATAAAAATTCTCTTTTAAATATTGTCTTAGGAGCTTTTGGGGCTGGGATAGCTTTTTCTACAAAGGGCCAAATAGCTTTGGTTGTTTTAGGACTACCTATTTTATGCCATTTGGCATATACCCGCAAATGGATGCAATTTATAAACTGGCGTGTTCTTGTGGCTATTGTAGTTTTTGCAATAACTATTGGACCAATATTATATGCATATTACCTTCAGTTTGATCTACATCCAGAAAAAATTATTCGTGGCCGTAGCAATAGGAGCGGTATATTTTTTATTCTTTGGGAACAAAGTTTTGAACGCATGAGTGGTGAAGGAATTGGAAAAAACAGTAGCGATTATTTTTTCTTTTTTCATACCTTTTTGTGGGTATTTTTACCATGGACGGTAATAGGTTTGGTCGCTTATTATTGTCGAGTAAAGACATTTATAAAACTCAAGTTTGCCTATAAGCCTAAATATGAATTTCTAACCTTAGGAGGTATTACCTTAATTTTTATACTAATTAGTTTTGCACAATTTAAATTGCCGCATTATTTAAACATTATAATTCCTTTATTTGCGATACTTACTGCCTCATACTTGCATAGTTTAAATGTACACTCTCAGGATAAAACGATAAAAATTATTTTAGGGGTTCAGTATTTTATATTCGGCCTTATCTTCGTGGTAGTTTCCTTATTTTGCTTTTACGTGTTCGAATTTGAGTCTCTTATATCCTATATTTTGTTTGCTGTAGCGGGTGTAATTGGCGTCTATTTCACACTAAAAAGAGAAGCTTATGCCATTAGGATTGTTACTATCGCTGCGCTAGCTTCTGTATTGATTAACTCAGTTTTAAATTTTCACTTTTACCCTAATTTATTAGAATATCAAGCTGGTTCTGCTATGGCAAAAGTAATTTCTAAGAATGATATTCCAGTAGATAAAATTTTTAAACTAACGGAAGAACACACATGGTCTTTAGATTTTTACAATCAGAAACCTGTTCAAATCACTAAAGTAGATGCTTTGGAAGATAGTGAAGATTCATGGGTGTATATTTCGGAAGAAGAATTACTGCAACTTCGAGATATTGGTTTTGACTGGGATCAACAATATGAAGTGGATGATTTTAGAATAACTAGACTTCAGGGTAGGTTTTTAAATCCTGCGACACGCAAGAAAGTAATTAAGCACAAATATTTGATTCATATTGTGAATTAAGACTTGGTTTGTAGCTTAGGTCTTTTAAAGTGGTAATATATTCCTATAAAAGATACGGCTGCTGTAATTAAGAAAAATACCATACTGATACTTATAGAAGTGTTCTCATCTAAATTTAAGAGCGTTGCTCCATAGAAGAAAGTTAATTCTCTACTTCCTATTCCGCCAATGGTTAACGGAATTACAGATACAATAGACGATATAAGAAAGATAAAGAGATAGGCTACCGTATTACTTTCAAAATTCAATGCTTTTAATATAAATAAGACGCTTATTAATTGTGCTAATTGCACCAAAGCAGAATACCCAAATGTTTTCCAAAAAATGGGAAGCACATAGTTGAAAAACTTTTTAGTAAGCAGATAAAAAACGACGATACTTAAAACTATTGCAGCTACAGCATAGATTTCAATAGCGTTTAAGAAGCTTACATCTAGAAAAGTAATAAGTAGGCATGCGTATATAAAAAGTAATAACAAACCGCTTAAACGATCTAATACCAATACAGCTACAATTCTTTTAGTGTCTACTGGGAACTCTTTTTTAATTATGTATCCTTTGTAGGCATCGCCACCAATACCTCCTGGTAGAAACAAATTGTAAAACATACCTAAAGCGTACAGTTTTAAATTACTTAAAGGAGTCAAGAATACATGTAATAAGTGAAAATAGAGGTTGACTCTATAAGCAGAAACTACTTTAGAAATAATAAAAAAAAGCGCAGCCAAGCCTAAGTAGTATGGGTTCGTTTTTTTTAACGTACTAAAAACATCTGTGTAATTAATTTTTGTAAAAACAAAATAGAGTAATACGGCACTTATACTAATTTTAAGTGCTGTAACTATTTTTTTATTGGGCTTTATCACCTACAAGAATTTTTTTAATTCGGTATGGTCGCTTCTGTTGAGATTCATAGTAGGTTCTAATTAATAACTCCATAACAATTCCTATAGTGAATAGTTGTATCCCAGCAAGAATAAACATCAAACCAAAAATTAAAAGAGGACGATTTCCAATATCTTCGCCCATTAATTTTATCACTAATAAGTAGATATTAATTAAGCCCCCTAAAAGCATTAGTAAAACACCAAATATTCCAAATAAGTGAATGGGTCTTTGAAAGTATTTACGAATGAATAATAACAACATCATATCGGCAATAACTTTAAATACTCTTTCTAAACCATATTTAGAAACTCCTGCATGCCTAGCATGGTGTTTTACAGGAACTTGCTTTATCTGTGCGCCTTCTAAATGTGCTAATAGCGTAATAAAACGATGCATTTCACCGTACAAATTTAAGTCCTTCGCAATATCTTTTGTGAAAACTTTTAAAGCGCAACCATTATCTTTAATGTCTAACTTGGTGACACGTCTTACTAAAAAGTTGGCAATCTTAGAAGGGATTTTCTTAACTAGAGAATCTTTTCTTTTTTGACGAATACCAGTAATTAAATCATACTCGCCTTCAATAGCATAAGACAACATCTCGGGAATATCGCTTGGATCATTTTGTAAATCACCATCCATAGTGATAATATAATCTCCTTCGGCATAATCTATACCTGCAGCCAATGCCAAGCTTTGGCCATAATTTTTCTTCAATTCTATTAAGTGAACTTTTTGATCATTCATTTTTTTAACAACCATGCGTGTGGCATCCTTAGAAAAATCATCGATGTAGATAATTTGATAGTTGTAACCAACCAAACTTTCATGGATTTTCTCCGTAAGCAAAACAACATTGTCTTCTTCGTTATATAAAGGAACAACAATAGAAAGAAGCGCATCAGTTAAAACAGTCATAGTAATTAAATTGAAGCTGCAAATTTATGCTTTTTATTTAAGTTTTTTTTGATGTAAGGCCAGCAATTGCTCAGCAGCAACAAACGGAGACACTTTGGCGTTCATTACCAGTGTAGTAAGTTGTTCTAGCTGCTGTTGTATTGCAGTATCTTCATAAAACTGCATTTTTAAATTATCTTCTATGGTTTGTAGAAGCCAAAACTTATTCTGGTATTTTCTTTTGTCATAGATAGCGTCAGCAGTAGCATCTTTGAAGTTTAGAATGGTCTGCCATACTTCAGAAATACCTTCATTTTCTAAAGCAGAACATTGTAGTACTTTAGGCACCCAACCATTTTCTTTTGGAGGATAAAAATGTAGCGCCCGAGTAAATTCTATTTTTGCTAGATTCGCAGCTTGTTTATTTTTGCCATCCGCTTTATTAATCACAATGGTATCGGTCATTTCCATGATACCTCTTTTTATACCTTGTAATTCATCTCCTGCTCCGGCAAGCTTTAAGAGTAAAAAAAAGTCTACCATACCGTGAACTGCTGTT
The DNA here is from genome assembly GCF_900102165.1 of Cellulophaga baltica. Classification (GTDB taxonomy): domain Bacteria; phylum Bacteroidota; class Bacteroidia; order Flavobacteriales; family Flavobacteriaceae; genus Cellulophaga; species Cellulophaga baltica. Next base: position 245,096 of record NZ_FNBD01000007.1, on the reverse strand, counting down.
TCACTTTGGCCAACTCCTACAGTTTCAATTAGAATAACATCAAAATGAGCAGCTTCACATAGAATAATAGATTCTCTTGTTTTTCTAGCGACACCTCCTAAAGAATCTTCAGAGGGAGAGGGTCTTATAAAAGCATTTTCATCTCTTACCAAAACTTCCATTCTAGTTTTGTCACCTAAAATACTTCCTTTACTCAAAGAGCTTGTAGGGTCTACGGCTAAAACAGCTACTTTTTTTCCTTGATTCGTAAGATATTTACCCAAGACTTCAATAAAAGTACTTTTACCAACACCGGGAACTCCTGTGATGCCAATACGTAAGGTGTTTTTTTTATCTGCAATACAAGCTTCAATAATTTGATTTGCTTGCACTAAATGCGTTTTATTTTTACTTTCTACTAAGGTGATGGCTCTGCTTAAGGCTGTTTTATCTCCATCTCGTATTCCTTGAATTAGAGAAGCTACTGAAGGTTGTCTTTTTCTAAAGTTTTTTATTTTAGCAATAGAGGCTTCATTAGAAACATCGGTAAGATGTATTCCTTCTTTTTCTTCAAATGCAGATATTTTATTGTTTTTTTTCAAAGAGATGATACGTGATTTTTAGGAAAATAAGGTTTTTTGTGAAACATTCACACAAATTTAATAATTCATTTTTCGTAAGCGTTTCTTCTATTAGTATATTATGGTCTTAAACGTTAAAATAAATTGAAATGAAAACAATATTTGAGTCAAGTGCAACAAATACAGGTGGTAGATCTGGTCATGTAACAACCGAAGGCGGATTGATTGATTTAGATGTGAAAATGCCAAATGGAAGAGATCCTATTGAAGAGAAATATACAAATCCAGAACAATTATTTGCGGCCGCATATTCAACTTGCTTTGCTGGTGCCCTTCAAGCAGTAGCTAAGGACAATGGAGTAGATGATTTAGGAGATTTTAGTGTTACTGCGATTATTGGTTTTGGTAAAGATGAGGACGGTTTTAATATTGAGGCTACCTTAGACGCATATTTACCAACAGTAGATAAGGAAAAAGGAGAGGAGTTAATCAATGCCGCTCATGAAATTTGTCCTTACAGTAAAGCTACAAGAGATAATATCACCGTAAATCTTAATTTGCTTTTAGATGAATAACGCAGGTTGATAAATCAGATTATAATAGGAAAGCCCGTTAATACGGGCTTTTTTTTATACTTTAAATCTAAAAGTAGATTGGTTATAATAGGTGTCTTCAGGTGTTAGCACGCTTGATGGAAAATTAGGATGATTGGGAGCGTCAGGATAATTTTGAGTTTCAAAACAGATAGAACCTGTTGTTTCCGGAGTGTAAATTACAACTGCCGGTTGGTTGGTTGTTACTTCCAGCGTAATACCTGAAATTTCTGAATAGGCCGATGCGCAAATTTCATGACGCTTATCAATTACAAATGGAGTATCTAGTCGTGTGTTTGCTAGTGGTGTACGTTCTAAAAAATCATATTTTGTTTTAGATACCTCTATTAATTCTCCAGTAGGGATAAGATTGTCATGAGTAGCTAAAACCTTTGAGCAATCTAATTGTAAGGTATAATGATTTACCTCTTCTGTAGAATCTAATTTAAAATAGGAGTGATTGGTTAAGTTAACTACTGTTTTTTGGTCGGTGCTCGCTTCATGTGTTATGATTAGTGCATCATCATCTAACGTATAAGTAACGGTTACGTTTAAAATTCCGGGATAACCTTCTTCTAAATGTTCACTTACATAAGAAAGTTGGATGAAAGGTTTCGTGCCGTGATTCATATGAGTTACCTCAAATGTTTTTGTGTTAAAACCCGCAATTCCGCCATGTAAATGAACGCCGTCTTCTTCATGAATAGAGTATGTTTTACCATCTAGTGAAAATCCCCCTTGAGAGATTCTTCCGGCATAGCGCCCTATGCAAGCACCTAAAAACATAGGGTTGCTTAAATAATCTTCTGGTTCATCAAAACCCACCACCATATTTGTAGGGGTCCCATATTTATCTTTTACGATTATCTTTTGAATAATAGCACCAAAATCAAGAACCGTCAGCTCAATTTTGTCATTTTTAATTGTATTTTGAATCAAAACAGAAAATTTTATAAAACAAATCTAAACTTTTTTGCAACACTGCAATAAAGTCATCGTCTTTAAGATAACAACAACTATAAACTAACTTGGAAAAATTGTTAAAATTCCAAACAGATTTAATTGAGCAATGCAAGGCTAACGATCGTAGAGCGCAAATGAAACTCTATGATAAGTACTGTGATGGTATGTTTTGCGTAGTGATGAGATTTGTACGAAATAGTGATGATGCAGAAGACGTTTTGCAAGAATCATTTATTAAAGCTTTTCAAAAAATTCATCAATTTAAAGGAGAGGTAACATTCGGTGCATGGTTAAAAACAATTGTAGTTCATAAGTGTATAGATTTTCTAAAAGCAAAGCGCACGGAGCATGTTCCGTTAGAAGAAAATAGGATACTTGTGGTTGAAGATGAAGATTGGAACATAGAAGCGTCAATTACGATAGAAGAAGTGCGGACGGCTATACATACTATTTCTGAGAAATATAGGTATGTGTTACTGCTCTACTTACTAGAAGGATATGATCATGCTGAAATTGCTCAGGTTTTAGGTATTCAAGAAACCACTTGTAGAACGCAATTAATGAGAGGTAAAGCTTATTTAAAAGATAAATTAAAGAAGAAAGAATATGAATCAAGATCTTAGAACGCTTTGTAAGGATGCCGAAGAGCAAAAGAAGCCTAGGCTAAATTCTGGACATAGAGCGCGCTTTTCAGAACGCTTGCATCAAGAATTTCCAGAACGTAAACCTAGACCTATACTCTTTTTTCTGAAAATTGCAGCAGCACTGTTTATCTTGATCAGCATTGGGGTATATTTCTTTGTAAACAAAGAAGTAGGGCTACCTGAGGAAGGTACCACCTTAGTAAAATCAGCTTCAAAAACTGATGTTCAAGAAATATCCTTAGGAGATTTATCTCCGGATCTTAAAAAAGTAGAGAATTACTACTTGGCTACCATTAATTTAGAGTTGGCAAAGTTAGAGGTTTCTCAGGAGAATAAGGATCTTGTAGATGGATTCATGGAACGATTGGCGGAATTAAATGTTGAATATCAGCGTTTGAATAAAGAACTAAATACCATAGGGCCAAATGATCAAACTATTTCTGCATTAATTCAAAATCTACAGTTGCGTTTACGGTTGTTGCAAAAACTAAAAGATACATTAATCGAATTAAAATCATCAAAAAATGAAACAGCAATCAGCATATAAGTTACTAGTAGTGTTTCTCTTTGCCGTGGCTTCTGCAGCGGCACAAAAGCAAACTAAAACGTATATTGAAAATTATAATGTAAATAAGGATGCCATTATAAAACTCAATACATCACATACGGATATTGAGTTTGAAACATGGAACAAAGACCAAGTAGAAATTGAAGTAGTAATCGCTATAGAAGGGGCTTCTCCAAAAGATATGGAAAAGTATTTCAAGCAAAATGAATTAAATATTACGGGGAATAGTCGTCAAATAAACATTGCTTCGGGAGCGCAGAATTCTTGGACGACGCTTCATGCTCCAGGCGGATTTAAAAGTTCATGGGATTTTAATGAATTCGAATTACCGGAAATAGAAGAATTGCCAGAAATAGAAGAACTGACATTTATGCTAGATTCTCTTGAATTCCCTGAAATTCCTAGAATAAATGTTCCAGAATTTAATTTTGAAGCCTTTAAAAAAGAGGGAGATGCTTATATGAAAAAGTGGCAAAAAGAGCTTGATGAGGGCTTTTCTGAAAAAGATAGGAAAGCCTTTAAAGAATTGGAAAAAAAGGTAGAATCCGAAAAGCATAAGGCAGAAAAAATAAGACAGGAAATGATGAGTGCTAGAGAAAGTGCTTATGAAGAGCGCAGGGCAAGATTGACCGCTGCACGTGCGGAACGTTTTGGTGAATTGGAAGAAAGGAAGGAACTCTTAGAGGAGCGTAAGGCAGAGTATGAAGAGAGGAGAGGAGCGCTGCTTGAAGCGTTGAAAGACAAATCGCAACATAAAAAGCACCAATTTACAGGTAGAAGAATAGATACTATTCTTAATGATTCGGCATCATTTAGCTACTTAACGATGCCTAATGTATACTACCAGTCATCTAATGCACAGGGTAGTAATTCTAAAATAAAAGTAAAAAAGTACATTAAAATAAAAATGCCTAAGTCAGTAACTCTTAAATTAAATGTACGTCATGGCGAAGTTAAGCTTGCAGAAAATACTAAAAATATTCAAGGAACTTTTGCCTATGCCGGTTTATACGCAAATAGTATTGATGGTGCTCAAACACAAATTGATGCTTCATATTCGCCAATCAATATTCAAAATTGGAATTATGGCAAGCTAAAAGTGAGTTATTCTGATAAGGTGTCTATAAATACCGCTAAGAATATTACTCTAAGTGCAACATCATCAGAAGTTATTATAGGGCATTTGTTGCAGAATATTTTTGCGGAAAATAATTTTGGATCTTTAGCTATTCATGAAATAAATAAAGATTTCTCAGCTATAGATGTTTCTGTGCAAAACGGAACGCTTCGTTGTGAACTACCAATATCCCCATTTACAATTACTGTAAATGGGGAGAATTCTAAATTAATAGCACCTAGTATACTACATTTAGTGAAAACCAAAAATGATAGGACAACCTTGAGTAGAGGCTATCATATTTCGAAAAACACGACTAAAAACCTAAGAATCAATGCTAAGTATAGTACCGTAGTTTTAGAATAGTTTAATGAGAATTTTTCTTTATTAACTCTGGGAATTTACTTTGAAATTTCTTTAATCTTGGCACTGATACACCTCTTATGTAAGAATTGTCAGGGTGTTTTTTTTCATAATCTTGATGATAATCTTCTGCATCATAAAAGATTTCAAATTTGGTAACCTCTGTAGCTAATGGCTTATTATAGATCTTATCATTTTTTAATTTAGCCATATAAGCTTCAATAATTTTTTTCTCACGATCATCTTTATAAAAGGCAATTGATCTATATTGTTTTCCCATATCAGGACGTTGGCCGTCTACAGTTGTTGGGTCATGAGAGCCAAAGTATACCTTTACTAAGGTTTCAAAACTTACTTCTTTAGGATTGTAATAAACTTTAACGGCTTCTGCATGTGTTGTTCTACCATAACCAACGGCCTCATAGGTAGGATTTTTTTCTTTTCCTCCAGAATAACCAGAGACAACCTCTTTAACACCTTTTACACTTTCAAAAATAGCTTCTACACACCAGAAACAACCACTTGCAAAATAGGCAGTTTCATAAGAAGACAAATCTTGAGCGGAAGCCTCAGTAGTTATAGGAGTATTCTTAGTTTCTCTTGTCTTAGATTGACAGCTGGTGGTGGCTAGCGCTAAGAGTCCAATAAAAGTAATTTTCAAATAGTTCATATTGTTTTTTTATTATTAGTGGGATACCTTTAAATTTACTTACGTATAACCTCTTGTGCAAGTTGTTAATTAATTATTAAATTATTACTTCTTGGGTTAAAATAGGCTTTTTGTAGTTAATGATATGAGTGAATTAGAGAACGTATTAATAGAATATTCTAAAACAAGTATTCCTATTCTGGATGAAAGTATCCCTTTGGCTAAATATTGTGCCTTAGATTTATCTACGACCAATCAATTACTAAATAATATCGCTATTACGGATCCAAATGAATGTCAACAGTATATAGATTCGATCCTTTCTGCAAACAATGCCAAAGTTGCTCATGGCGGGTATTTAGAAAAAAGAAATCTGTATGCTGATAAGTCTAGCTTTTCTAAAGAACAACATACCGCCAGAAATATTCATTTAGGAATAGATTATTGGTGTGTTGCAGGTACTAAAGTACTAGCTCCTATAGACGGTATAGTTCATAGTTTTAAGAATAATGATACTGTGGGAGATTATGGTCCTACGATTATTTTGAAGCATAACCTTAATAAAGTAACCTTCTATACCTTATATGGGCATTTGTCTTTAGAGACTATTAGGCATCTAGAAGTTGGAGCTCGTTTTAAAGCAGGAGCTTGTATAGGTTATTTAGGGACTCCAGATATCAATGTTAATTATGCACCACACCTACATTTTCAAATTATAAATTCTATTGGAGCTTATTTCGGAGACTATCCAGGGGTATGTAATGGTAATGATTTGGAGTTTTATAGCAATAATTGTCCTGATCCTAATCTTCTATTAAAAATAGGGTCATAGGAATACCGTTTAAATGCCAATAATTACGGTGACAGAATAATCGTTCAAATACCGTTAGCGGACAAAAAGTTCTTTACATCTAGATAATTTACATTCACCGATAGATAAACGGTATTGGGCGAGAATCGATGAAATACACTTTAGCTTGGTAGTACCTTTACAGTGTAAAACCCAAGTCATGAAAACTATCTTAACTATTTTATTTGTTCTTTTTATCGGTCTATTTGCTCAAGCGCAAGATGCTAAAGTAGAAGTGAAGGTTGCAGCACAAACAGAAAGTGTTGTTTTAGTGACGCCAACTATAGAAACTACCTTAAATAGTAATGAAACGAAAATTGCTCGTTTATACATGGATAGAAATTATAAAGTAAAAAAGGAATTGTCTTTTTATACAAAAGCACACAAATCTAAATTAGCATAATTATAGGTTCTTTATTCATATCCACTTTTTTTACAACTATTCTTCATGCGTTTACCAACTTTTTTATAAGCGCTTCAACGTTACACAATTTTATCTTTCTACTTTATTTTAAGTATTACTCCATGAGATGTAACTCTTATGTAATTATTTCCACGCTATTCAGTGTATATCGAATTTAAATGCGATAAAATAGCTAATTAACCTAAGTCTCCGTTACTGTCGGCTATTAACTGGGTTTTAAAGCATCGTTAAAATACCAATAAATACGATGATAGAAGGCTATTTTATTGCTGCATATCTCTTCCGGTTTTGTTTACATAACGTTATGATCCATTCGTCGATAGATAAACGATACCGAGCGAAAACCGACGAAATACGTTTGGGCTTGGTAGTATCTTTACAGTGTAAAACATACGTCATGAAAACTATCTTAACTATTTTATTTGTTCTTTTTATCGGTCTATTTGCTCAAGCGCAAGATGCTAAAGTAGAAGTGAAGGTTGCTGTACAAACAGAAAATGTTGTTTTAGTAACGCCAACTATAGAAACTACTTTAAATAGTAAGGAAACAAAAGTTGCTCGTTTATATATGGATAGAAATTATAAAGTAAAAAAAGCATTGTCATTCTATACAAAAGCCAACAAAACTAAATTAGCATAATTAAAGGTTTTTTATTCGTCCCGATTTTTTTTACAATCAATGAACCAGCGTTCATTAACTTACCAACTTTTTTATAAGCGCTTCAACTTTACGCAATTTTATCTTTCTACTTTATTTTAAAGTAGTACGCCATGAGATGTAACTCTTATGTAGTTATTTTAACGCTACTAAGCGTATATCGTATTTCAATGCGATAAAATGGCTAATAAACCTGATTTTTTGGTACTAGTCGGCCATTATTTGAGTTTTAAAGCATCGTTTAAATACCAATAAATACGATGATAGAAGTCTAGTTTTATACCGTATATCTCTTCCGGTTTTGTTCACATAACAATATGATCCATTCGTCGATAGATAAACGATATCGAGCGATAACCGACGAAATACGCTTTGGCTTGGTAGTATCTTTACAGTATAAAACATACGTCATGAAAACTATCTTAACTATTTTATTTGTTCTTTTTATCGGTCTATTTGCTCAAGCACAAGATGCTAAAGTAGAAGTGAAGGTTGCTGCACAAACAGAAAATGTAGTTTTAGTGACGCCAACTGTAGAAACTACCTTAAATAGTAATGAAACAAAAATTGCTCGTTTATACATGGATAGAAATTATAAAGTAAAAAAAGCATTGTCATTCTATACAAAAGCCAACAAAACTAAATTAGCATAATTATGGAAGTATCATTAATAGTAGTAATAGCATTTACGTTCTTTAATATTATTAGAATGAATATAGCGACGGCTTCAAGAATGAAGCAAATGCTTCTTGGAAGTAAAAAATAGTACCGTCCATATATTAGAAAATTAAATTTTATAGGAACTTTTGTTCTGAGGATTCCTAATAAGGAATCTTTTTTTGTTTAAGATCGTGTTTGTATTCGTTATTCGATAATTAATCTGATTTACTTCTTATAGCACTGCTACATGGATTTTAATCTAACAGATATAGTTTCTTGATGTTGAAAATTTGAGACTCTTACTTGAGGTTCTTATTAAAAGGGGATAAATGAAAAAACTATTTATTATTCTATTATAAATTTGATTAGTGCTGCAGGAGAGGGTAGTATTCCGATAAAGTACCTATTATTACGATGAGTTATTTTTAGTTGAATTACCGTTGACGAACAAAAAGTTCTTTACATCTAGATAATTTACAGTCACCGATAGATACATGGTATTGGGCGAAAATCGACGAAATGCACTTGAAGTTGGTAGTACCTTTACAGTGTAATACCCAAGTCATGAAATCTATTTTAACTATTTTATTTGTTCTTTTTATAGGTCTATTTGCTCAAGCACAAGAAGCAAAAGTAGCTACACAAACAGCAAACGTTGTTTTAGTGACGCCAACTGTAGAAACTACCTTAAATAGTAATGAAACGAAAATTGCGCGTTTATATATGGATAGAAATTATAAAGTAAAAAAAGAATTATCTTTTTATACCAAAGCAAACAAATCTAAATTAGCGTAATTATGATGGTATCTATAGTAGTACTAGTATTTTCTTTATCTATTGTTGTTGCTATAATGGCAGCTACGAAAAATACGGCTAAAATGTTAAAGCCTTTAAAAGTGAAGGTAAATAAGCGTTAGAAAGTAAATGGCTTATCCGATTGGTTGGAAGTTTTGACCAATTTCCTTGAAGGTTATAATATAGTTGGTTCCTTTTTTAGTACAATCTTTTAATATAGAACCTTGCAGTTGTCTTGTAAGATTGTAAATAAGTTTTAATCCAAGTGATGTAGTAGTTTGTGGTGTAATACTCTCTTCGTAGCCATCACCATTATCACCAATATTTAAAACATAATCTTTTTCATCTTGACTTTTCTTAAGAGCGATACTGATCTCTCCTTCACCATTATCTTTAATACCATATTTTAAAGAGTTTGTAATGGCTTCATTAATAAGCAGCCCTAAGGGTATTGCTGTATCTATTCCAAGATTTATATCAATAATGTCAATAGCTACTTTTATTCTATTATCGGTGCCTTTTATAGATCGTACAAGATAATCACTTAATTCTTCTACATAAGATTTGTATTCAATTTTTGATAAATCTTCACGCATGTATAACATTTCATGAACCATAGCCATGGAGTTTACTCTATTCTGGCTACTCTTAATCATTTTCTTCATCTCCTCGTCTTTCATGTTTCTAGCTTGTAAGCTTAGAAGACTGGATACGGTTTGTAAGTTGTTTTTTACCCGATGATGCACCTCTTTAATAAGTGTTTCTTTCTCACGTACTTTTTGCTCAACTTCGAGTTTAGATCGGTATAAGTTATAATGTGTTTTTACTAATATCTTACCAAATACACCACCTAGTATATATAAGGAGAATAGAATGCTAATAAAATTAAAAAGATCTTGCGAAGCTTCGGGAACTACATTCCTAACAAAAGGAAGACTTAAGATAGATTGAAAATAGATTAAGGTAACAATAATGAAAGCACTATAAAGGTAAACCTCTCCATAGCGTTTTGTGGTTACATAGCCGGCAAAAGCAACTAAACCTAAGACAAAAATAAATGCGCTGTTTATACCTCCACTAAATAAGGTAATAACAATACAGCTAAACAGAGTTACGAGTGATGTAACGTTATACATCAAGGATAAGTTCTGGTGTTTTTTAAAGGCAAAGGTGTTTGCTAAGTTTAATAATGAAAATAAAAAAAACACGTACGGAATTACTTCTGTAATGTTTAGGAAGTAAATACACATGAAACCAAACACTAATGATAGGGCAGAGGAAATGTAATTTACTCTTAAAATGAGGTTTTTTTTGGTTTTAAGGCGTTGTTGGTGAGCCATTTATTTAGTTTTACTGCTAATAATTTTCCTTAACAGGTGGAATTTCCAAGCATTAAGATAAGTATTTTCTCTATAATACCATCAAAATACAAAGAATCTTATGTAAAACTCTAAATGAAATTTGTTTAAAAACGAAAACGACAGCTTAATAAGCTGTCGTTTTAGAATATGATTTATATAAAAATTAATGCTCTGTAATTACCCATTCTCCTTTTGAAAGAAGTGGCTCTGCTTGTTTAAATTTTACAGTTCTGCTTTCTCCAGACATTACACTTTTAATAGTTACACGGTCATTACGCCCAATCTTAGGTGCTTCACGCGTAATTGTTTCCGTAATGGAAGGTCTGCTTCCTTGATTTTGACCTACAGCACGGTTCTGTGCAGCAAGCTCATCGCTATTTAAAACTTCCTCTTTACTAACGTTTAAGTTTTCTTTAGGCTCACTAATTGTTTTGGCTTCTTGAATGTTTGTGTCATTTCCATTAGGGATTTCTCCTTTGTATAAAAATGCTACAACTTCTTTATTTACCTTCTCAATCATCCCTTTAAATAATTCAAAAGCTTCAAACTTATAGATTAATAAAGGGTCTTTTTGTTCGTGAACAGCAAGTTGTACAGATTGTTTTAATTCATCCATTTTACGTAAATGAACTTTCCAAGCATCATCAACAATTGCTAAGGTGATGTTCTTTTCAAAATCTGTAATTAATTGCTTCCCTTCGCTTTCATATGCTTCTTTTAAATTGGTAACAATATTAAACGTTTTAATTCCATCAGAGAAAGGAACTACAATACGTTCAAATTTATTAGCCTCATCTTCATACACATTCTTAATTACCCTGTTAGCAACAGTAGCACTGCGCTCCATTTTATCTTGGTAATGTTGGTAGGCGTTCTTATATAATAAAGAAGCTATTTCTTGTACGCTCTTCTTAGAAAACTCTTCTTCTGTTAAAGGAGAGGTAATAGCGAAATATTTAATTAATTCAAATTCAAAGTTCTTATAGTCACTTGCGTTTTTGTTGGTTTCTGCAATAACCTCGCAAGTATCATAGATCATATTGGCTATATCTACCTTTAGACGTTCTCCTTGTAAGGCATGACGACGACGTTTGTAAACAACCTCACGTTGTGCATTCATTACATCATCATACTCTAATAATCTTTTACGTACGCCAAAGTTATTCTCTTCCACTTTTTTCTGCGCTCGCTCAATAGATTTTGTCATCATGGAATGTTGGATAACTTCGCCATCCTCTAAGCCCATTCTGTCCATCATTTTAGCAACTCTATCAGAGCCAAACAAACGCATTAAGTTATCTTCAAGAGAGACATAGAATTGAGAGCTTCCTGGATCTCCTTGACGACCAGAACGACCTCTTAACTGACGGTCTACACGACGTGAATCATGACGTTCTGTACCGATAATGGCTAAACCACCAGATTTTTTAACAGCATCTGATAATTTAATATCAGTACCACGACCAGCCATGTTTGTTGCGATCGTAACAATACCAGCCTTACCAGCTTCTTCAACGATATCTGCTTCTTTTTTATGCATTTTAGCATTCAGTACATTATGTGGTACTTTACGAATACTAAGCATACGTGATAAAAGTTCTGAAATTTCTACAGAAGTTGTACCAATTAAGACCGGTCTACCTGCAGCAGAAAGCTCTGTTACTTGGTCTATAATTGCATTGTATTTTTCACGTTTTGTTTTATAAATCAAATCGTTTCTATCATCTCTAGCAATAGGTCTGTTGGTAGGGATCTCCATAACATCTAGTTTGTAGATTTCCCAAAATTCTCCTGCTTCTGTAATAGCTGTACCTGTCATACCGGCAAGCTTATTATACATTCTAAAGTAGTTTTGTAAAGTCACCGTAGCAAAGGTTTGCGTTGCTGCTTCAATTTTTACATTCTCTTTAGCTTCAATTGCTTGGTGTAAACCGTCTGAGTAACGACGACCGTCCATGATACGACCTGTTTGTTCATCAACAATCATTACCTTATTCTCCATTACTACATATTCTACATCTTTTTCAAAAAGAGTATAGGCCTTTAATAGTTGATTTAATGTATGTATACGTTCACTTTTAACACCAAATTCTTTGAAAAGTTCTTCTTTAAGCTCCGCTTCTTTTTCAACATCAAGATGCTGATTTTCAATTTTAGCAATTTCTCCGCCTATATCTGGCATTAAAAAGAAGGTAGGATCTTGTTCACCAGAAATGTGTTCTACCCCTTTTTCAGTAAGCTCTATCTGATTATTTTTTTCATCAATAACAAACCATAGCTCTTCATCTACCTTAGGCATTTCACGGTTGTTATCTTGCATGTAATAGTTCTCAGTTTTTTGAAGTAATTGCTTTACGCCTTCTTCACTTAAGAATTTAATTAATGCTTTATTTTTTGGTAGTCCACGGTGTACTCTTAATAATTGAAAACCACCTTCTTTTGTATCACCCGAGGCTATTAGCTTTTTTGCTTCTGCTAAAACGCCAGTTAAATACTGCTTTTGTAAAGAAACAATATCATTTACTTTAGGTTTTAATTGATCAAATTCTTGAATATCTCCTTTGGGCACAGGACCAGAAATAATTAATGGTGTACGTGCATCATCCACTAAAACAGAATCCACCTCATCAACAATAGCAAAATTATGAGGACGTTGCACCAAATCACTTGGCGTGTGCGCCATGTTATCTCTTAGGTAGTCAAATCCAAATTCATTGTTGGTACCATAGGTAATATCGGCATTATAAGCAGCACGTCTTCCGTCAGAATTTGGCTGGTGGTTATCAATGCATTCTATGGTAATACCATGAAATTGAAAGATAGGAGCCATCCACGCGCTATCACGCTTGGCTAAGTAATCATTTACAGTTACTAGATGTACTCCGTTACCGGTTAAGGCATTTAAATATAATGGTAAAGTAGCCACTAAGGTTTTACCTTCTCCCGTATGCATTTCTGCAATCTTACCTTCATGCAAAGCAATACCTCCAATAAGTTGCACATCATAATGTACCATGTCCCAAGTAACTTCTTTACCTGCAGCATTCCAAGAATTCTTCCAGATGGCTTTATCTCCTTCTAAAGAAACATAATCCTTAGTTCCAGAAAGTTGCCGGTCATATTCAGAAGCAGTAACTTCTATGGTTGTATTATTCGCAAAACGCTTAGAAGTTTCTTTTACCACAGCAAAAGCTTCTGGTAAAATTGATTTTAAGGTTTTTTCAGAAATTTCGTAAGCTTCTTTTTTCAGTCCGTCAATTTCTGCGTAGATATCTTCGTTCTTATCAATATCCTTTGAGTTTTTTACTTCAACTTCAAGGGCTTGTATCTTATCATTAATGACTTGTGTGTCATTTTTAAGCTGTGCTTTGAAAGAAAGGGTTTTATTTCGAATTTCATCATTGCTCAGATTAGCAAGTTCTTTTTCGAAAGAATGAATCTTATCTATGATAGGTTGTAGCTCTTTGACATCTTTCTTAGCCTTATCGCCTACAAAAACTTTTAAAACAGAATTTAAAAAACTCATACGGTAAATTATTTTTTTTAATCTATGCTATAACCATACCAAAGGTATTTTAGCGGAATAACATGACAGAATGAACTATAATCAACAACATAATCAGTAATGCTGTCACTCAAGTTCAAAATTAAGTAAAAAAAAAGCCTCAAATGAGACTTTTTTAATGTTATTACGTTAATATTTTAATATTCGTCCTCGTTCCAGAGGTAATCTTCTTCCGTTGGGTAGTCTGGCCAAATTTCTTCGATAGATTCGTAAATCTCACCGCCTTCTTCTTCCATAGACTGTAGATTTTCTACAACCTCTAGTGGAGCTCCGGTTCTAATTGCGTAATCGATCAATTCGTCTTTGGTAGCTGGCCAAGGTGCATCACTTAAGTAAGATGCTAATTCTAAAGTCCAATACATGTTAGTGGTATTAATTTTAATTTTTTGCAAAAATAAATTTTAAAATGATATATCCAAGTTTTTTACTAGTTATTAATAAATTATTTTTTGGATATATTGTTATTCTGCTGATTAACAATTTGTTACTTTTATTTTTTTTCTGGAATCCATTTTATTTCTTCAACGTTTAAATGTGCAGATAAACCGCGACCCAACATAAAAAGATAATCTGATAGCCTATTTAGATACCGCAAGACATTTGGTTCAAACGGTTCAGTATCATTTAAATGTGACGCGATACGTTCTGCTCTACGGCATACAGTTCTGGCAATATGACAGTATGACACAGTGGTGTGGCCACCGGGTAAAATAAAATGTGTCATTTGCGGTAGCTTCGCTTCGATAGCATCCATTTCATGTTCTAGAAGTAAAAGATCTCCATCACTGATTTTGTCAATATTTAAACGTTCTTTTCCGTTTTTTAAAACCGCTTTCTCCGGATCTGTCGCTAAAACAGCGCCTACAATAAACAATTTATGCTGAATATGGGTAAGGATTTCTTTAGAATGCTCATCTATATCTTGGTCTCTTATCATACCAATCCATGCATTTAGCTCATCAACGGTACCGTAACTTTCAATTCTAATATGGTGTTTAGCTACTCGAGTTCCTCCAAAAAGTGCTGTAGTTCCTTTGTCGCCAGTTTTTGTATAAATTTTCATGAGCTATTTTTAAAATAATTAGTACTGCGCTTAGCGCTTGTTACGGTCCATAAACCTGCGATTTTTTCGCTCTTTGGTTCTTTTCTTATTCTTGAGAAGATTCATTACAAAAATTACGGCAAAGACGACAAATAGTATGTAAAGGGTGTATTTCATTTGTAATCGTATTTAGTCTAAAATTACTGGATTATATCCTAATCTTAAAATGTTCTTTTACTTGCTCTCTCCTAAAAAATAGAATTCCGCCATGAAAAGTATCAATACTCACTTTTATTTTTTCAAGCGTAATTAGTGCTTGCCAATGAGCGTAATTTTTGTTGATATTATTGATGTAAATCAGGGTATCGTTGTTGAATCTCTCCAATTCTTTAAAAAACAGTACATTTTTGTCAGATAGGTTGTCTAAATATATGAAGGATTCGGAATTAGTATCCAGACCTATATTCGGAAATTTTTCTGTTATCAGCGCTTTAAAAGTTTCGTTCTGATCCTTAAGATTTATCTCAGAAATTTTAAAATAATCTAATAGTTTTAAAGCGGTGTTTAAAGATTTTATAGAGGTGTACTTATCTTTTTTATACAAACCTTTGGTCACCAAAGTATACACAAAAGGGGAGTGTACACCATGCTGATTTGTAGATGAGAATAGAAAAGATAAGTACCTAAGCAAATACATGAGCTTTATTCTGTAAGTGCAGAAAGTTCAAACCAACGTTCTGTTTTTAGTTCTATAGCAGCTTCAATTTCTTTAAGCGCTATAGATAACTTATCTATTTCATCTCCAGTTAAAGCAGGGTCAGCAAACTTTTGTTGTGTAGCTTCTTTTTTTGCTTCCAATTTTTTTATTTCACGTTCAATATTTGTGAACTCTTTTTGTTCATTGAACGTAAGCTTCTTTTTCTCTTCTTTTTTCTTACTCCCCTTATCTACTTCCGTGGGTGTATTTTCTTTTTTAGCAGCTCTGCTTTCCAATACAGCACTATCCTCATAAGATCTGAAATCTGAATAGTTACCCGGAAAATCTTCAACAACCGCATCACCTCTAAAAACAAACAGGTGATCTACAATTTTATCCATAAAATACCTGTCGTGTGAAACAACTAGTAAGCATCCAGGGAAATCCATTAAAAAGCTCTCTAGAACATTCAAGGTTACAATATCTAAATCGTTTGTAGGTTCGTCAAGAATTAAGAAGTTAGGATTCTGAATTAAAATGGTACACAAATACAAACGTTTGCGCTCACCACCACTTAATTTATCAACAAAATCATATTGTTTTTTGCGGTCAAACAAAAAGCGTTCTAATAATTGTTGTGCAGATATTTGTCTTCCTTTGGCTAATGGAATGTAATCGCCAAATTCACGAATAACATCAATAACCTTCTGGCCCTCTTTAATGTTTATACCTTTTTGCGTGTAATATCCAAACTTTATAGTTTCACCAACAATAACTTTTCCGCTATCGGGCTCATCATTGCCACTTAGAATATTTAAGAAGGTAGATTTTCCGGCACCATTTTTACCAATAATACCAAGACGTTCGCCACGAAGAAAGTTGTATTCAAACTTATCTAAGATAGGTTTTCCTGGGTATGATTTAGAAATTTTATGCAACTCAAGAATTTTACTTCCCATACGTTCCATATTGATTTCAAGCTCTACCTCATTTTCGTTTCTGCGTTTGCTCGCCTTTTCTTTTATCTCGTAAAAATCATCTTGTCTAGATTTTGACTTTGTAGTTCTAGCTTTAGGCTGTCTGCGCATCCAATCTAATTCTTTTTTAAATAAAAGTTTAGATTTATGTTGCTCTGTGGCCTCTTGCTCTAATCTGTTCTCTTTCTTTTCTAGATAATAAGAGTAGTTTCCTTTATAAGGATACATAACACCTTCATCTAGTTCTATAATTTCATTACAGACGCGTTCTAGGAAGTAACGATCATGCGTTACCATAAATAAGGTCATGTTTTCCTTGGCAAAATACTGCTCCAACCATTCAATCATTTCTAAATCTAAATGGTTGGTAGGTTCATCAAGTACCAGTAAGTCTGGTTTATTGATCAATGCATTTGCTAAGGCTAAACGCTTTTTTTGCCCTCCAGAAAGTATCTCTACTTTAAGGTGAATATCGTTAAGATTAAGCTTCGATAAAATTTGTTTGTATTGTGTTTCAAAATCCCAAGCCTGAAAGCGCTCCATCCCTTCAAAAGCGGTTTGGTATGCATCTGCTTCTTCTGGGTTTTCTAAAGCATGTTCATAGGCTCTAATAACCTTTAATATTTCATTGTCAGAGGCAAAGATGGTCTCTTCAATGGTTAAATTAGGATCTAAATTAGGTTCTTGATCTAAAAATGAAACTCTAATTCCCTTTCTGTAGTTTACTTGGCCAGAATCTGGAGTGTCTAATCCTGATAATATATTTAAAATGGATGTTTTTCCACTTCCGTTTTTAGCGATTAACGCTATTTTTTGGTCTTTGTTTATTCCAAAAGAGATATCAGAAAATAAAACATGTTCGCCATAGGCTTTTGCAATATTTTCTACTGATAATAGATTCATGTAATTTTTGTATTAGAACTGGCAAAGTTAGTGAACTCTGGCAGACCTTTGATAATAAATTAAAAAGGAATATCTAACGATTAAAGCAAATACGATTGGAAGGATCAAAATACTGAATATTTGTACTTTAAGAATCCAAAGTATCAGTGCGATACCAATACAAATAAGGAGTAATAGCATATAGCTAGAAATCCATTTAGCAGGCGCTCCTTTTTTAAGTAAAAAGAATGCGATAAGGCTATTTATAGGAAAGGTCCATAAGAAATTAAAGTTCTTTGCGGTGGCTTGGTGGTCTGTTCCAAACCAAAGAAACACAATTAAGAGTCCGGCTAGTCCTGTGGTTAAAAATAAAATAAAGTCCAGATATCTAGATCTTTTTTTTGCTTTGTAATCTTTTAAAGTGATTAGGCATACTAGTATACTAAGTATGGAAAGCCATAGTAGTGGGGATAGAAGAAAGTTGGAATTTTTTTCTTCAGGTACTTCTTTTAATAAAGTTCTTTCTTTTGAAACTAATTTTTTTCCATCTACCGTAGCGTGCGGAAGTTGTTTAAATACATAGATTGGTAAAAATTGATGTTCCCATGGCGTCGCTTTTCGGTCAATTACAGATCCTAGGGCCAGATCTATACCAAAATTAGACCAGGAATTAACATCTAAGTTTTGATGTATTAATTCTCTAAATGTAAACTGATTTTCTAAATGTGTATAGTCAAAACTTAGTTTAGCTCCTAAAACGGTTTGTAAGGCATCGGGTAATCTAGTGGAGCAATTGTCAAATAAGAAATCATATTTATAAAACCTGTTTTCTGGAAGATGATTGTTTTCTAGAAATTTCAAAAAATCATTACGTTCTTGAACAGTGAGTTGTAAATCTTGTTCTTTTACCCATCTGTTTTCTAGTTGATAACCGTAAATGAAACCTTCAAAAGACTCACGTGCTAAGCTATATAACAATTTGCCTCGGGTGAATTTTGTGTAAAAGTTGGGCGTATTGAAATCAAAATGACCGTAATTATAGACATCATCAATTCCTAAAGCAGGATCTTGAACCCGTATAGCGCTATGACCAAATTTAGCATAAAGTTCATCTGCTGTTCCTACCGTTAAGACACTAATTTTTGATTTAGGAGATAGTGTTGGTTGCGAGAATCCAAATAAAGAAAAAGTAAGAAAGAAACTTAAAATGTATTTTTTAAATAGCATAGTATGGGGTAAAACTTTTCTACAAACAAATATGCGAAGAATTTATTTGAGATAATTAGTTCCGATAAAAATATCCTATTTTTACCAAAAGCTTAACACATGAAAAAACACATACCAAACCTTATTACTTTACTCAATTTATTCTGTGGCTGTATTGCTGTGTTTTTTGCAGTTCACGGAGTTTTTGAAATGGTAGCATTGTTTGTTTTTCTAGGCATATTTTTTGATTATTTTGACGGATTTGCTGCGCGATTACTAAATGTTAAAAGTGGTTTGGGTTTACAGTTAGATTCTTTAGCCGATATGGTTACGAGTGGTGTGGTGCCGGGTATTGTGATGTTTAAGCTTTTAGAAATGTCTTCAACAGGAGGTTGGAGTAGTGGTTTGCTTTCAGAAAGTTCAAGTATGGCTACATGGCAATCTTTTAAACTAAATCCTCAAGAATTGATTCCTCTTTTAGGATTAATTGTTACTTTGGCATCTGCCTATCGCTTAGCGAAATTCAATATAGATGAAAATCAGACCAACTCTTTTATAGGTTTACCAACCCCAGCAAACACTTTGTTGATTATTTCTTTGCCTTTAATTTTACTGTACCATACTAATGAAGTGCTAAACAGCATTATACTTAATCAATGGTTTTTAATAGGGTTGACGTTTTTAAGTGCCTATTTGCTGAATGCAAACATCCCATTATTTGCTTTAAAATTTTCAAATTGGAGCTTTAAAGATAATGCCATTCGCTACGTGTTTTTAGTGGTAAGTATTATACTCTTGGTAACCCTTAAGTTTATGGCGGTACCTGCTATCATCCTCTTTTATGTATTAACATCTGTCCTTAATTTAATTAAGGTAAAGGGGTAGTGTTTGTAGACTATTGGAGTGTGTATGTTCAAGATAAACACAATTCTTACTGATGCGGATACTATTTAAACTTCCGTTAATTAGTTTTTGAATGCCTATTTGAGTTTTACGCAAAAAAAAATAACCAATACTAAAAAAGATGTTTTTTAGTATTGGCTTTAATTATAGTTCTAATTGTTTTAGTTGTCTAAAACAGTTTCTTTTTACGTAATTCAAAATTCTGACCTAGATATACTTTACGTACCATTTCATCAGCGGCTAGATCTTCAGGAATACCAGACTTTAAAATTCCCCCTTCAAACATCAGGTAGGAACGCTCAGTAATCGCTAAGGTCTCTTGTACGTTATGATCGGTAATAAGAATACCTATATTTTTGTCTTTTAACTGTGCTACAATACGCTGAATGTCTTCTACTGCCACAGGATCTACACCTGCAAAAGGTTCGTCTAGTAGAATAAATTTAGGATCTGTAGCTAAAGCACGCGCAATTTCTGTTCTTCTACGTTCGCCACCAGAAAGTAAATCACCACGGTTTTTTCGAATATGGCCTAAGCTAAATTCTTCGATAAGCGATTCCATTTTCATTTCTTGCTCTTTCTTGCTGAGCTTGGTAAGCTGTAAAACACTTAATATATTTTCTTCAATACTAAGTTTTCTAAATACAGAAGCTTCCTGTGCAAGGTAACCTATTCCGTTTTGTGCTCTTTTGTACATCGGAAACTTAGTAATATCCATATCGTTTAAATAGATATTCCCGCCGTTAGGTTTAACCAGACCAACAATCATGTAGAACGATGTAGTTTTTCCGGCGCCATTTGGACCAAGAAGACCCACAATTTCACCCTGATTAACTTCTAATGAAATTCCTTTAACTACTGGTCGCCCTCTATAGGACTTCATTATATTGTCTGCACGTAACTTCATAAATGCTAGTTCGTTGTTGGTTTTTACCTTTTATATCGTTTCAAAACTAATGGAAAATGTGGTCTCTCTCAACTAATTAGAGAAAATTTAACCCTTATTCGTTCTCTTGCTCTTCTAAAGCTTCCCAATATTCATAAGCTCTACGTAAGTGCGGAACTACGATGGTACCTCCAACAAGTGTGGCAATACTTAAGGTTTCCATAACTTCTTCTTTGCTGGCGCCCACACTATGAGAGCTTTCTAAGTGGTATTTCACACAATCATCACAACGAAGTACAGCAGAAGCTACAAGCCCCAGAAGTTCTTTTGTTTTGACATCTAATGCACCAGGAGCAAAAGCATTGGTGTCTAAGTTAAATATTCTTTTGATGATTTTATTATTATCGGCAAGCAGCTTATCATTCATTTTAGAACGGTAAGCATTAAATTCTTCTATTTGATTAGGCATTTTTCTTTCTTTTTGCTTCTTTTTTTAATTCTTTTCGGATTACATATCCAGAGATGTAAATACTAACTTGATATAGGATGATAATAGGAATAGAAACTACAATTTGACTGGCAACATCTGGAGGAGTAATAACGGCAGATAAAATTAATACAACTACTAAAGCTATCTTTCTGTATTTCTTTAAAATTTCAGGAGTAACCAATCCTATTTTTGTTAAGAAATAGATGATGATTGGGAGTTCAAATATAATTCCACATGCAATTACAGATGACCTTAAGGTTGATATATAGGAGCTAAGATCAAATTCGTTTTTAACAACATCACTGACAGAATAGGTTCCTAAAAAGTTGATAGATAAAGGGGCTACAATATAATACCCAAATAATACGCCTAAGAAAAATAAGAAAGAAGCTATAAAAATAAAACCTCTAGAATTCTTGCGTTCTTTTTCATAAAGTCCTGGGCTAATAAATTTCCACATTTCGAATAAAATATACGGAAATGCGATAATTATTCCGGCCCAGATAGCGGTCCAAATATCGGCAGAAAACTGCCCTGCCATGGTTCTACTTTGTATGGTAAATGGTAATTCTTCAGCACAGAAATCAGACGTGAAATTAAAAAACTTTGCAATGTTGCAAAAGAACTCATAGGTTGCGAAATTCATTTTACTAGGGGCAAAAATCACCCAGTCGAAAATGTAACGGCTAAAAGCAAAAGCTACAGAACCTACGATTAGTACTGCTAAAGTTGAACGGATTAGGTGCCAGCGTAATTCTTCTAGATGATCTAGAAATGACATATCTACGGTGTCTTTCTTATTTGCCATTATAAAATTCCTTCGTTGATTAAATTATGTATATGAACAATACCTTTATAGGTGCCATTTTCAATGGCAATTAGTTGTGATATGTTTTTTGCTTGCATTAATTCTAAAGCTTTTACGGCTAAAGAATCATTCTCAATAGTTTTAGGATTAGCACTCATAATATCTTTAGCGGTAAGTCCTTTGATATCATCATGCTTATTTAGCATTCTACGGATGTCACCATCGGTAACAACGCCTACAATTTTACCTTGGTCTAGTACGGCTGTTACTCCAAGCATTTTTGCGGATATTTCTACAATTACTTGTTTTACATCAGAGTGGATTTCTACTTCCGGCTTCATGTTATTTTCTACAATATCTGAAACACGTAGGTAGAGCCTTTTTCCTAAAGAACCTCCGGGGTGGTATTTTGCAAAATCTTTACTGCTAAATCCTCGTAATTCTAAAAGGCATATAGCTAAAGCATCACCCATAACTAATTGAGCTGTAGTGCTTGTGGTGGGTGCTAAATTATTTGGACAGGCTTCTTTCTCTACAAAAGTATTTAAGATAAAATCTGATTGTTTTGCAAGAACAGAGTCTAAATTACCGGTCATGGCAATAAGTGTATTTCCTGTTTTTTTTATCAAGGGAACTAGCATTTTTATCTCGGGAGTATTGCCACTTTTAGAAATGCAGATGACCACGTCATTCTGCTGTATGGTCCCTAAATCTCCATGAATTGCATCTGCCGCATGCATGAAAATTGCAGGTGATCCGGTGGAGTTTAATGTAGCCACTATCTTCGATGCAATTAAGGCACTTTTTCCTATTCCAGAAATAATAATTCGGCCTGTGGAATCCAATATATGATTGACGGTGTTCGAAAAATTAGCATCTAATAATGAAGATAAATTTTGAATGGCATTAGCTTCATTTTCAATGGTTCTTCTTGCTATGTCAAGTATCGCAGTATTATTTTTCAAATCAATTAATTCAATTATCTGATTGTATTCCTAAAAGAATGTCTTATATTTAGTTACAAAATTACATAAACTTAGTGTTAAAAGATATTTTAAATTCTTTAAAGTAAATTTTTGTTTTTTGTGTTAATTTTAAATTTGTTAAGAAACTAACTATATCGCATTGAAAATGCGAACTTAGCATCAGTATTAATAGTAAAATATATTATGAGCTTGAGTGAAATTGATTTGCATTCCTCACTAAAAAAATACTTTGGATTTTCACAATTTAAAGGACTTCAGGAAAGTGTTATTACAAGTATTCTTGAAGGTAAAAATTGTTTTGTAGTAATGCCGACAGGCGGTGGAAAATCGCTTTGTTATCAACTCCCTGCTTTGATGCAAGAAGGTACTGCAATTGTAGTTTCCCCACTTATTGCGTTAATGAAAAATCAAGTAGATGCCATTCGTGGTGTCTCCTCAGAGCACGGTATTGCTCATGTTTTGAACTCATCATTGACGAAAACAGAAATAAAACAAGTAAAAAGTGATATCACTAGTGGTGTTACCAAACTACTTTATGTGGCACCAGAATCATTAACGAAAGATGAATATGTTGAGTTTTTACAATCTGTAAAAATATCATTCGTTGCGGTAGATGAAGCACACTGTATTTCAGAATGGGGTCATGATTTTAGACCTGAATATCGAAATTTAAAAAGTATAATTAGTCGCTTAGATGATACCATTCCGATTATTGGATTAACCGCTACAGCTACTCCAAAAGTACAGGAAGATATTATAAAAAACTTAGGGATCACAGATGCAGATTTGTTTAAAGCATCCTTCAATAGACCTAATTTGTTTTATGAGGTACGTCCTAAAACTCAGAATATAGAAGCAGATATTATTCGTTTTGTCAAGCAAAATTCAGGGAAATCTGGAGTAATTTACTGTTTGAGTAGAAAAAAAGTAGAAGAATTAGCACAAGTACTCCAAGTAAACGGCGTGAGTGCTGTACCATACCATGCAGGTTTTGATACTAAGACACGATCTAAATATCAAGATATGTTCTTGATGGAGGATGTAGATGTGGTAGTGGCAACCATTGCCTTTGGTATGGGGATAGATAAACCAGATGTTAGGTTTGTGATTCACCATGATATTCCTAAAAGTATAGAAAGTTATTACCAAGAAACAGGTAGAGCAGGTAGAGATGGGGGCGAAGGGCATTGTTTGGCTTTTTACTCGTATAAGGATATAGAAAAGTTAGAAAAATTTATGTCTGGTAAACCTGTTGCAGAACAGGAAATAGGAAATGCCTTGCTGCAAGAAATGGTAGCATATGCAGAAACATCCATGTCGCGAAGAAAATTCATCCTTCATTATTTTGGTGAGGAGTTTGATGATGTTAATGGCGATGGAGCCCTTATGGATGATAATACCAAAAATCCAAAGGATAAAGAAGAAGCAAAAGATGATTTGGTAAAAGTGATTCAGGTGGTACAAGGCACCATGGAGAAGTTCAAATCTAAAGAAATAGTCAAAGTACTTACAGGTAAAGTCAATGCTATTATTGCATCGCATAAAACCGATGAAAAGCCATTTTTTGGTATCGGAAAAGATAGAGATAAAGAACATTGGATGGCATTAGTGCGCCAAGGTTTAGTTGCCGGTTACCTACGAAAGGAGATAGAACAATATGGAATTTTGCATGTAACTCCGAAAGGAGCGGAATATGTGAAGAACCCAGTTTCTTTTATGATGACCAAAGATCATGTGTACAATAAGGCAGCAGATGATGCTATTGTAAGTGCCGCAAAGACGAGTGCTGGCGTTACAGATGAAGCCTTATTAAAAGTATTAAAAGATCTTAGAAAAAAACAAGGTCAGAAATTAGGCGTACCTCCCTTTGTAATCTTTCAAGATCCTTCTCTACAAGATATGGCCCTAAAGTATCCTGTGACTTTAGAAGAGCTTGTAAATATTCATGGGGTAGGAGAAGGCAAAGCTAAAAAATATGGTAAGCCATTCGTAGAGTTTATTAAAAAGTACGTCGAGGATAATGATGTTATTCGTCCAGATGATTTAATCGTAAAAAGTACCGGTGCTAATTCAGCCTTAAAACTATACATCATCCAGAATGTAGATCGTAAATTACCTTTAGATGATATTGCATCAGCAAAGGGCTTAAGTCTGCCAGAGCTATTAAAAGAAATGGAGCAGATTGTATATAGCGGTACGAAGCTAAATATTTCCTATTGGATTGATGATGTCTTAGATGAAGACCAACAAGAAGAAATTCATGACTATTATTTGGAAGCAGAATCAGATAATATAGATCTAGCTTTAAAAGAGTTTGATGGCGACTATGAAGACGAAGAACTTCGATTGTATCGTATTAAATTTATTAGCGAAGTAGCTAATTAAGAGCATCTTTTAGTTTATACTATAGCATAACACTCCTAAATTTTAGGGGTGTTATTTTTTTACAGGCATGTTGCTAAATTGTTAATTCTTTGAAATTATCTTTTAAATATGTGTATAAAGCTTTTAGTTCCATAGAATTTTTATAGTTTTACAGTGTAAACTTTAGGGGTGTTCCTTTTACGGAACTGAGAAATACCCTTTGAACCTGATGCGGTTAGTACCGTCGAAGGGAAAAGTTGAATAGCACCTTGCAATGGGTGTTTACAACCTTTTCATATGTGTGTGCTTTGTTCTTGAAGCACCTCCTTTTTCAAAGAATATTCTCTGCTCCTAAAATTTACAGCATATTTAAAATATACTGTATATGATTTCTATTACCGTAAATGAAAAACCAATACGTATTGAAAAAAATACAAACGTATTGCAACTTCTTGAAAAATTGCAAACGCCTCAAAACGGAATTGCAGTCGCTTTGAACAATAACATTATCACCAAAGATTTCTGGAAATATGAAATTTTAGATGAGAATGATTCCCTTCTAATTATTCAGGCCACTCAAGGCGGTTAATAGCCCCTTTGAAACCCCCTAGTACAGTATTTATTTCTTAAAGGTCAAATCTCACAATATATGAAAAGCAAAGACACCGCACCAAAAAACGAAAAGCTTAGTACGCAACCTTTTCCTAATTCTAAAAAGATTTATGTAGCAGGAAAACTACATCCACAATTAAAAGTGGCTATGCGAGAAATTGCGTTGAGTGATACTAAAGATTCTTTGACAGGGAAGCTTACTCCCAACGAGCCAGTTACAGTTTATGATACTTCAGGTCCTTATACAGACCCTAACATAGAAATAAATGTTCACAAAGGAATAGATAGAATCCGTGAGCAGTGGATTTTAGAGCGTGGAGATGTGGAGCAATTAGAGGGGTTTACCTCAGAATATTGTAATGAACGTCTCAACGATAAGAGTTTAGATCATATGCGTTTTTCACTTTTAAAAAAGCCAATGCGTGCTAAAGAGGGTAAAAATGTAACGCAGCTGCATTATGCTAAAAAGGGAATAATCACTCCAGAAATGGAATACATTGCTATTCGTGAGAATCAGCGTATGGAAGAAATGACCGAAATTGCAAAACAGCACAAAGGAGAACATTTTGGCGCGGCCATTCCTAATAAAATTACGGCAGAATTTGTACGGGAAGAAGTGGCTAGAGGTAGAGCTGTAATTCCTAGTAATATAAATCACCCAGAAGCAGAACCTATGATTTTGGGTCGTAACTTTTTGGTGAAGATAAACGCCAATATTGGTAACTCTGCCGTTACCTCTTCCATAGAAGAAGAAGTAGAAAAAGCGGTTTGGGCATGCCGTTGGGGTGCCGATAATATTATGGATTTGTCCACAGGGCAAAACATCCATGAAACGAGAGAGTGGATTATTCGTAACTCTCCAGTACCTGTAGGGACTGTGCCTATTTACCAAGCTTTAGAAAAAGTAAATGGCGTTGCAGAAGATCTTACTTGGGATATTTTTAGAGATACACTTATTGAGCAAGCAGAGCAAGGAGTAGATTACTTCACAATTCATGCAGGTGTTTTATTGCGTTATGTGCCTATGACGGCTAAACGCGTTACAGGTATTGTTTCTCGTGGAGGTTCTATTATGGCTAAATGGTGTTTAGCACATCATAAAGAGAGTTTCTTGTATACGCATTTTGAAGATATTTGTGAGATTTTAAAACAATACGACGTAGCGTTTTCTTTAGGAGATGGTTTACGTCCTGGATCTGTTGCAGATGCTAATGATGAGGCACAATTTGCAGAGTTAGAAACATTGGGGGAACTCACAAAAATAGCACGTAAGCATGAAGTGCAATGTTTTATAGAGGGCCCTGGTCACGTACCAATGCATATGATCAAAGAAAATATGGAGAAGCAAATAGAACTTTGTGATGAAGCTCCTTTTTATACGTTAGGACCTTTAACAACAGATATCGCGCCAGGATATGACCATATTACCTCCGGTATTGGAGCCGCTATGATTGGTTGGTTTGGTTGTGCTATGCTATGTTATGTAACACCAAAAGAACACTTAGGGTTGCCTAACAAACAAGATGTGAGAACAGGAGTAATTACGTACAAACTAGCGGCCCATGCAGCCGATTTAGCAAAGGGGCACCCGGGGGCGCAACATAGAGATAATGCCTTATCAAAAGCGCGATTTGAATTTAGATGGGAAGATCAATTTAATTTAGGACTAGACCCGGAATTAGCTCGAGAGTATCATGATGAAACCTTGCCTGCCGATGGGGCAAAAGTGGCACATTTCTGTTCCATGTGTGGACCTAAATTTTGTTCCATGAAGATATCTCAAGAAGTAAGAGATTTTGCCGCGGAGCATGATATTGTAGATAATGAAGTCATTCAAAAAGGAATGGAGGAAAAGTCTAAAGAATTTAAAGATAAAGGGTCAGAAGTATATTTGTAGTATACACTGGAGGTTCCTACGCCTTGAAAAT
Organism: Cellulophaga baltica; assembly: GCF_900102165.1. Lineage (GTDB taxonomy): Bacteria > Bacteroidota > Bacteroidia > Flavobacteriales > Flavobacteriaceae > Cellulophaga > Cellulophaga baltica. The sequence goes on along the minus strand of NZ_FNBD01000007.1, from coordinate 217,545 downwards.
AGGCGTAGTCGGGCTTTCCGTTATATCTTTTGCCTATTCGTATAAGTTTATGTCGTTTTACGCCATAAATTTACACCAACAGCAAAAGGATGCCACTGCAATCCCTAACCCAAAAAAAATATGATAGTTCTTATAGCGCTAGAAGACGATATTACCAATGAAATTGAAATTTTACACCAGCTTTTTGAAGCCGGTTTGGTCTATTTTCATTTAAGAAAGCCTTCTAAAAATTATCAAGAGCATTGTGATTATTTAGATTTGATAGATGAGAAGTACCATAACCGTATCGTTGTGCATTATTTTCATGAATTAGTGAATGCATATAATTTAAAAGGTATTCATTTTCAGGAGCAAAAAAGAATAGATCATATAGATAATCCAGGGCAGTATTTTAAACCGCTCAATATGTATGGTAAAACCATCAGTTCTTCATTTCATGATCCAGACGTTTTAATGGCTTGTGAGTTTGAGTTTGATTATCATTTGCTTAGTCCCGTTTTTTCTTCAATTTCTAAAAAAGGATATGAAGGCAAAGGTTTTAAGGTAAGCCATATTCAAAAACGGATTATTGGTATGGGCGGTGTCACAGAAAACAATATAGAAGAACTACATGAATTAGGGTATCAAGGCATAGGCGTTTTAGGGGGCGTATGGAATAGCGGTTCCCCTCTAGCAGCATTTACAGCCATGCAACACTACTACAATAAATAATAAAACTACGGACTAATATATTTTAAAAAGAATACCCATGCAATTACCAAATTTACACTACATATCACAAGGAGAAACACCTCAAGAGCATTTAAATAATATCAAAAGTGCCTGTACAGCAGGTGCAGCATTGGTACAGCTACGATTAAAAAATTTAAGTCCTAAAAAGGTTTTGAAATTTGCTACAGAAGCCAGAGAAATTACAGATCACTATCAAACTAGATTGATAATAAATGATCATTATAGAATAGCCAAAGAGGTAAAAGCAGATGGTGTTCATTTAGGAAGAACAGATACTTGCCCGTCTATTGCTAGAAAATATTTAGAAAGCTGGCAGATTATTGGCGGTACTGCAAATACTATTGGTGATTGTAACCTACTACTAATTAAGAAAGTAGATTATATAGGTTTAGGGCCTTATCATTTTACAAAAACAAAAGAGCGTCTAAGCCCTATTTTGGGAATTGAAGGTTATGCAGCGATCATGAAGGAGCTACAAACAACTATTCCTGTTATCGCGGTAGGCGGTATTGCAATAAATGATGTTCCTAAAATTCTAGAAACGGGAATTTACGGGGTAGCAGTAGCCTCAGAAATCACTAAGAATTTTAATAACATTAATCTATTTAAGAAAGCGTTAGAAAAAACAAGCATTGAAGAACAGGTGTGGAGACCTAATCTAAATCAATAAATATGGCAGATATATTGAACATAGCAGATAAAATATTTAAATCACGTTTATTTACGGGGACTGGTAAATTTTCTAGTGCGCAAGTAATGGAAGAAGCTATTCTTGCTTCAGAGAGTGAGTTGGTTACTGTAGCTTTGAAACGGGTAGATTTAGAAGATGAAGCCGATGATATTTTAAGCCATTTAACGAGTAGTAGGATAAATTTACTACCGAATACCTCTGGGGTTCGTACTGCAAAAGAAGCTGTCTTTGCAGCGCAATTATCCAGAGAAGCGCTGAACACTAATTGGATAAAATTAGAAATTCATCCAGACCCTCGGTATTTATTGCCTGACCCTATAGAAACCTTAAAAGCTGCCGAAGAATTAGTGAAGCTAGGCTTCGTAGTTATGCCATACATACATGCAGATCCAGTATTGTGCAAGCGCTTAGAAGATGTAGGGGTGCAATGTGTGATGCCATTAGGCGCTCCTATTGGCAGTAATAAAGGAATAAAAACAGAAGATTTTTTAAAAATCATTATAGAACAAAGCAATGTGCCTGTAATTGTAGATGCGGGTATTGGTGCCCCATCTCATGCCGCTTATGCTATGGAGCTCGGGGCAGATGCTGTCTTAGTAAATACAGCAATAGCCGTTTCTCAGAACCCAATAGCTATGGGCCATGCCTTTAAAATGGCCGTAGAAGCAGGAAGAATGGCCTATTTGGCAAAATTAGCACCTATTAAAGAGCGCGCAGAAGCCAGCAGCCCTTTAACTTCTTTTTTAAACGAAATTTAAAAGTACACTATGTCATTTAAAACCACATTTGAGCAGTATGATTGGGATACCTTGGAAAAGGAAATCTATGCCGTAACCACTGCTGAGGTTGCTCAAATACTTCAAAAAGAAAAAATAGGATTGGAAGATTTTAAAGCCTTAATTTCTCCAGCCGCAAAACCTTTTTTGGAACAAATGGCACAGCGCAGCAATCAGCTAACGAAAAAAAGATTTGGGAATACTATGCAGATGTATATTCCTATGTATCTGTCTAATGAATGTCAGAATATTTGCACTTATTGCGGTTTTAGTATGACCAACAAAATTCCTAGGAAAACCTTAACCGATGCGGAGATTTTAAAAGAAGTATCTAAAATAAAAAGCTTAGGATATGATCATATTTTATTAGTTACTGGTGAGGCTAATAAAACGGTAGGAGTGTCGTATATAAAGCATGCTATCGAATTAATAAAAAACAATTTCTCCAATATAAGCATGGAGGTACAACCACTAGACCAAGAGGAATACGAAACCTTAGTTGCCGCAGGCTTATATGCTGTTTTGGTGTATCAAGAAACGTATCACGAAGCTACCTATAAAGTACATCACCCGAAAGGGAAAAAATCAAACTTTCAATACCGTTTAGATACTCCGGATAGATTGGGGAAAGCGGGAATCCACAAAATAGGTATCGGTGCTTTATTTGGCTTAGAAGATTGGCGCGTAGATAGTTTTTATACGGCTTTGCATTTACGGTATTTGCAAAAGACCTATTGGAAAACGAAGTATTCTATTTCTTTCCCAAGATTGCGCCCTTTTGAAGGTGATGTTGCTCCTAAAGTAGAAATGACAGATTCAGATTTGGTGCAATTAATTTGTGCGTATCGCTTGCTCGATGAAGATGTGGAATTATCTATGTCTACCCGCGAAAGTGAAAAATTCAGGGATCACATTATTCATTTAGGTATTACGTCTATCAGTGCGGAATCTAAAACCAACCCTGGAGGGTATAGTGTAGAACCGCAATCCTTAGAGCAGTTTGAAATTTCTGACGAGCGTTCTACAGCCGAAATAAAAGCGATGATTCAATCTCAAGGTTATGAGGTTGTATTCAAAGATTGGGATAAAGCCTATTCTTAAACTTATAGAACGGCTTTTTCTTGTAGTTTCAGTGTCATTTTATCCGCATCAAAAGTGGCCTTAATACCAATAGGAAGTGTCATGTTGTTTTTTACATGTCCAAAACTCATACCGTAGGCTGCAGGAATATTTAAGGGTTTGAGTCGGTCTAAAATCACCTCTCTGAGGGTAAAGCTTCCTGAAGCCGCCGGTTTATCACAGCCATTACAAACACCCACCATAATACCTGCAGCATGTTTAAAAGTGGCACTTTGTATTAATTGGGTAAGCATCCGATCTATGCGGTAAGGAGCTTCTTCTACATCCTCTATAAAAACAATGGCATCGGTAAAATCTATTTCATGTGGAGTACCAATTAACGCATTGATGAGGGTTAAACTTCCACCCACCAATGTACCCGTAGCTTTCCCTGGAGTAATTGTATACCTATCAAATTCTGGATTGTTTAATAGCGTTTCATCTTCAAGAATAGCATTTTTTATTAGCAGCTGATGTTCAGGATGAATGATAACATTTTCCAGTTGTTGTATAGAATATTTATTATCGAGAGTGCTCCCAACCGGACCATGAAAAGTTACAAGTCCGGTCTCTGAATATATGCCATTGGCTAGGGCTGTAATATCACTAAATCCAACAAGCACTTTTGGGTTGTTTTTAATTAACTCATAATTCAAAAGATGCATGATTCTTGTACAACCGTAGCCACCTCTAGCGCATAAGATCCCGTCTATACTAGGGTTGGCAAACATTTCATTAACGTCCGCAGCGCGCTCCGTATCGGTATTGCTAAAATAACCATGGTTCCAGAGTAGGCGCTCCGTATGATATGGAACAAATCCCATGGCAACTAAAGTTTCTTTAGCTTTCTCTAATACGTCAGGTTTTATAGCGTAACCTGGAGCAATTAAACCTATAGTGTCGCCTTTTTTAAGGCGCTTAGGTTTGATAGTTTCTGTAGTTTTTTTATTCTGTTTTACGTTGGCGAAAATAGAAAAGGGGAGGAGCGACACTGCTGATACACCTATAAAACTACGGAAAAAAGTTCTGCGAGATTTCATTTTGGTTTATTAAGGTTGATTGACTTAGATCATAGAAAACACGAATTTACGATTCTCTGTCGGGCCATAAATTAGGATGCTCCCCGCTATACCCTAATTTAGGGATAGCATTAATCTCTTGAATTTCTTCTTGCGTTAATTCGAAACTAAAAATATCAATATTTTCTTTAATTCGTTCTTTAGTGGTAGATTTTGGAATAACGATAACATCATGCTGTGTTACCCATCGTAAACAAACCTTGGCAACCGTAGTCTGATACTTTTTAGCAATAGATTTCAGTATGTTATTGTTTAGAATCTCACCTCTGCCCAAGGGAGACCAAGATTGTACCGTAATATTTTTAGCTTTACAATAAGCCGTAACATCTGGTTGCCAATATCCAGGATGAAACTCTATCTGATTAATAGCGGGAAAGACGCGCGCTGTTTTAAAAAGCGCTTCTAAATGTTCTGGCCAAAAATTACTAACTCCAATCGACTTTATCTTCCCTTCGATCTGTAGATCTTCCATGGCGCGCCATGCTTCCGCATTTGCATGCTGCCAATTATCATAATTCTTAGCGTTTGCGGGCCAATGAATTAAGTATAGGTCTATGTATTCTAATTGTAATTTTTGTAGAGAGGTTTCAAATTCAGATTTAGCCTCTTCATAGGAAAGATTTTCTCTCCATAATTTTGTAGTAACTTTTATTTCTTCTCTAGGAACACCACTTAGTTTGATGCCTTTACCCACTGCTTCTTCATTGTTGTATTTTGCGGCAGTATCTAATAAGCGATATCCGTTTTCTAAGGCAAATTTTACTGCTTCAATGCCTTCTTGTTCTGTTGCTTTATACGTTCCAAAACCTACAATAGGTAATTTGTTTCCGTCATTTAAAACCATCTCTTTCATGTAGTCTCTCTTTATAATTAACTTCTGGGGTGCTACCAAATTTTGAAGCTAGTGTAAAACTATTAATTTTTATTATTATAGTATTTCTGAAGGGTATAAAACGCTTTTTTCTTTTCGCCTTTTTCAGAAATTAATCCTTTTCTATTGTATTCATCTTGTATTTCTGGTAAGAGCCTTCTTGGGGATCTAAAGTCCACTAATATCCAAGGAGAAAAGCCACTTAATTGATCAATTTTATCAATCATTTTTAAGGTTTCTTCATAAAGATATTCTTGGTATTCTTCATTCCAACGTTCCTCTTTAGGACCATGTAATCCAAATTTAGCACCCGCACCAAACTCAGAAATAAGAACAGGTTTATTGTATTGAATATTCCAACTTATGGTTTGACATTTTTCAATAGTGCCGTCATACCAGCCAATATATTGGTTAAAGCTTAAAATATCTACCACTTCAGCAAACGGATCGTGAATGGTCCGCACAAGCGGATTTCCTTCGTAGTTACTTTGCTCTAAGGCCGCACTTATTAAACGCGTAGGATCTTGTTCTTTAGTATATTTTGCCAACCGTGTTAGAAAAGTATTTCGTGCGTCTGTGGTGGGGGTTTCATTAGCCATAGACCAGATGATGACACTAGCCCTATTTTTGTCTCTTTGGATAACTTCAGAAAGTTGGTTTTTAGCATTGTCATACGTAGATTCATTATCCCAAGAAATGGTCCAATAAACCGGATTTTCTTCCCAGACTAAAATACCCATCTTATCAGCTAAGCGCAGCATATGTTCGTTATGCGGATAATGTGCTAAACGCACATAGTTACAGCCCAATTCTTGAGCCCATTCTAGCAGTTGTTTTGAGTCCGCTAAAGAATTTCCTCTACCGCCTGTTATCGGGCTCTCTTCATGAATAGAAATCCCCTTTAAAAATATTTTCTTTCCATTTAATAGAATATCAGCGCCTTTGGTAGCAATGGTTCTAAAGCCAATTTCATCGGTTGTAGTATCGGTAGCTGTTGTAAAAATAACCTTGTATACCTGTGGATTTTTTGTAGACCAAAGTTTTATTTTTGATGCGGTAATGTCAATGTTTATTTTTCCATTAGCATCGGTTTTAAACCTTTTTTTTATTTTTAACGCTGGAATTTCTACGGTTACCTCTTGGCCAATAATATGGGTGCCATTTAAGCTTAGGTATCCAGTAATTTTCTTAGAATTCTCTTTGTCTAAATGTATAAAATAGTCAGAAATAAAAGTTTCGCTTGTTTCAATTATTTTTACATCTCGGGTAATTCCTCCATAATTCCACCAATCTGTATTAAGTGTTGGTACCGCATCTTTTTCTCTTTTATTATCTACTTTGGTAATTAGAAAATTCTCTTTTTCTTTTAATAGATGTGTCACTTCAAAATTAAATGGAGTAAACCCTCCTAAATGTTGCCCTATTTTTTTACCATTAAGGTAAACATCTGTTTTGTAGTTTGATGCTTCAAAATATATAAAGACTCTGTTTGAATGCTCTTTTTTCGTATAATCAAATGATTTTTTATACCAAACAGAACCTTCATAATAGTACAATTTTTCTTTCTGTGTATTCCAATCACTAGGTACGGTAATCGAATCCATCTTATCAAAATCGTATTCGATTAAATCAGATTTGGACGTAGGTTTAGAATTGGTAAAAAAGGCAGATCTTTCTGGAATTTCTTGATTTTCAAACGGTTCATAGCGGTAATTATAAAATCCATTTTCATAAGGGTCTACAATATAATTCCATTGGCCATTCAAGGATGTATATTCTCTATTGTAGATGTTAGATATACTCACAGATTGAGCATGGGAAATTGATAGGGTGATCAAGAAAAAAAATACTATTCCTTTAATTTTCATTGTGGTATGTTTGAATTAAGACGTTTAGTAAACTACTCAAAAGACAAGTGGTCTATAATTTTTGGCTCCTCTAAAAATAGGGAATTTACAACTGAAGCTCAAGGATTTTTAAGCTTAAAAGCTAGTTTTATTTTTCCTCGAAGGTTACCAAAAAAAAATGCACTTTATAGACCAGCTATAAAGTGCATTTTTAAAATCTTAAAGGATACTTATTCTACAGATACGTCAAAAGATACTAAAATATCAGTTTCTCCTCCTGCACTTTCAATACCATCGTTTGGTTTTGTAGGTTCATGACGCAGTGTGAAGGTTAAAGTTCCTGAGCTTGCGGCACCAGCAGTTAAGATAAAGGTTGTTCCCAATGGATTTCCATCTTCATCAAAACTAGTATACTCGGTTGTGGCATCAAGTCCAGAACTTATCGTATAGAAAAATTGGTGCTCGTCACTTTCGTCTGCTACTTCTTCCGTAATATCTTCTGCAGGACTCTCTGTTTCATTTAATAAAACGATAGCACCATTATAGGTTGTTCCGGAAACTAAATTTCCGGATACGGTAATTACGGGAGCATCTGATCCGTCACCATCTAAATCTCTAGATTGTAAGGTAATGGTTTCACTATCATCAGTTGGCGTTAATGTTACGGTCATGGTAGTAATTACTTCTTCCTCATTAACAATTTCTGGAGTATCATCATCATCGGAGCATGATGCAAATGATAATGCTGCTACTACTGCTAAACTTAATGTTTTGATTGTTTTCATTGTACTTTTTTTTGAATAGATTAATAATTAAATTTAAGATTGAATAAAAAGTTTCTCCCCAAATCATCGGCGTAATACCGCAGGCTATTGAGGTAATTTCTGTATCGGGTATTTAAAAGGTTTGTAACATTGAAGCCTACACTTAGGTTAGATTTTTCAGTGATTGGAACAGCTATGCTGGACCTAAAATTTAAAAGGTGATACGCTTCAGGCGGAGTGCTAACATCTACCAATTCAAAAGATTCTGATTGAGCAATGTATACTTCAAAATTGGTATTTGGATATTCATTTTGACGAAAAGCATACGTGCTTTGCAGGGCTAGCTTTAAATTATTTGCCTTAGGATTCTCATACGTAATTTCATTGGTAGTATTCACCGGAGGCATACTAATTAAAGCACCGCCACCCTGGCGATCATAACCTTTTACTAAAGAAAATTGATGGTTGAAATTAACATGAGAACTAAGTGCATAAGTAGCGTCAATGTCTATACCTAGTAACTGCGCATTGGTTTGCCGGTATTCCCACACTTGAAAATTTCCTCTTATCGTTTGCTCTACTTTAGTGGGTTCTATTACAATAAAGTCATGGATGTTATTTATAAAAGGTTGAATTGAAAACCCGAAAACAGTTCCTTCTTTTTGTAAGGTTAGTGCAACTTTGTTCGCAATTTCGCTTTTGAAGCTCAAATCTCCTAACTCAATTCTGGAAGCGGAATGGTGCAAACCTTCGCTGAACAATTCAGAAGGGTTGGGCACCCGTGAGGCCAAAGAGTAATTAAAAAACAATTTAAGCTTATCGTTGAAAGAGTAGGTAGAGCCTACTGTTCCTGATGCATTGAAAAAATTATATTGAGGATTTGTTAGCAACTGATTGTCATATTCTTCCACGACTATTTCAGGAAATAGGGCAGCATAATTTCTTGATTCCCAAAAGGAGGTCCTGTAAAATTTGAAAACATCCATGTAGGTAAAATCAAATCTTGCTCCCGCTTCTAATAACCAATTATCTTGTAATTGAACAGTGCTAATGCCATAAACTCCTAAGTCATATTTCTCATAATCAGGAATTAACCTTCGAACACCAGTAGACGGATCTGCAAAATTATCCTGATACCTAGCCATGAAACCTGACTTTATAGAGATGTTTTCAGATAAGTTACTATCAATATCTACTAATAGGGTATGTGTTTTCAGTACTAAGTCTAAGGACGGAGTATCCGAATCATCTCCAACACGAATGTCATATTCCAATCTTTGATTTTGCTGAAAATCATATTGAAGATTTACTTTTCCAAAACCGTTAAACTTTTTAAAAGCTTTTATACGCGCCAAATGATGTGTAATGTCTTGTTTCGGGTACGTAATAGCATAGGTAAAATCATTAAGTACCAAAGGAATAGTGCTGTTTATAGCTCTAACTTGATCTTCAGCGCCACCAATATGTGATGCGGCTAATATTCCTATTTCATTTTTGTAAAAAGAATAATAACCTTCAATACCGTAATTGAACTTATTAAAGCCTACCCGTACAGACGCATTGCGTTCAAAAGTTCCCGTGTTACTCAAAACATACTCGGGGGCTTCAAAATCGCCATAGCGTTTAATGGTTCCTTGTAATGTGCTGAACCACCCGTTGTCGTCGCTTTTTGTGAGCTTAGAAGTTAGTGTAGAACCTCTTCCATTAGAGCTAGCGGAAAGCAATGTTTTGCCATAAAGGCTATCTTTAATAAATATCTTTTCTGGTGCTGTTACTATAACACCCGCAATAGCATCACCACCGTATTGTATGGCACTGGCTCCTTTTAGTACGGTTATATTTTCGGCAGTATTTATATCAATATTTGGAGCATGTTCTACCCCCCATTCTTGATCTTCCATACGCACTCCATTATTGATTAGGATCACGCGGCTGCTGTGTAAACCATTGATTATAGGTTTTACAATGGTACTTCCTGTATTTAAAGAGCTTACTCCAGACAAACTATTTAAAGCATCACCCAAGGAGCCACTGCTAAATTGTTCAATCTTTTTCCCACTTAAAGTATTTTGAGCTAGGGTATTAGATTTTTTATTTTGGGCATGCCCTTTCAGGACTATTTCATTTAAGGCTTCCAAATGGTGCTCTAGTTGAAAGGTCTTAATCGTATTTCCATCCACTTTTATTTTATGACCACTTGTCAAACAATAGGGATGTGAAATTTGAATAGCGTAGGTTTGGTCACATAGATTTTGGATGCTAAAATTTCCATTAATATCAGTGACTACAGTTTGTTCTGATCCTGCAATAATAATCATCGCCCCAACTAGAGCGGTACCGTCATGTAAGTCTATTACTTTACCAGATAGTGTATTATTGCAGATTTGCGAAAATGAAGGTAAGCTGCATAATAGCAGTACCATCAGTGCATAAATGCGCATAAAGATTCTTGATTAAATTTTAAAAAATATGTTTTTTAAATTAAGCAAGAAAACTAGGAGGACCCCTTAATGAGGTGTTGTTGTTAAAGAAAGTATTGATAAATTGAGTTGCAAAACTAGTAGTTGCTTTTAAAGAAAAAGCAGTTTTTACAAACTCTGGATAGGATGAAATATCATAGGAGAATGAAAAGAAGTGGAAGTCGCAAATGTGACAATCAAGAGATTTCTGGTGAATATGAGTTTTTTGGTTATCCTGATCTTTACAGGTAGTATGCTCATGATTTTCAAAAGAATGTACAAATTGAATGGCTAAAGGCAACATCATAAACAACAGTAGAAATACTGCTGTTAGTGCTTTAGAAATGTAATTTGTCTTTTTCATTTTTAGCGATAGCTAGCCGCAAATCTAAAAAACAAATCAACACAGAAAAACTTTATAGCTCATATTGCAATTCTTTAACTTTTTGTTAAGTTTTAGCAAGATCTACTTTTTATCAAATTTTGAGGCTCTTAATGTTGCTAACATAGCATTTTTATCGTTAATACTATTGTGACTCATATTGATGATAAAATCATAACCATTAATGTACGTTCTATACATGTTTTGTTCCATAAGCGTACTACCGTTTTGTGACAGTTTGATGTTGAACACTTCAAAAGCTACATTATCTATGGTTTCTTTACTTGAAGTAGAATCTGCTTGTACGCCTTGAGAGGCAAAAATAGAATAAATAACATTTTTTATCTGTGGGTACTTATCATTCCATTCGTTTTCACAGGTTTCTTCAAAAGGAATGATGGTTGCTTGAAATTTTGTTATTTCATCAGATCGAAGCACAAAGAGGCCTATTTCTTTTCCACTAACATAGACACTTTCTCCCGAATTTTCAATAAGAGCTAAACCTTCATGAATATCTTGATCTACTTTTCTAGTACTTTCAATGTCCCAAGCATCAATTAAATTAATAGTCCATCCTATCTCAGGAGCATGGAAGGTTTTATTTTTGGTGGTACAACTAAAAAAAAGAAAACTAACGAAGCAAAAAACAGCTATTTTATATTTCATAGGGTAGTTTGTAGTTGTAGTTGTGGTTCATTAAATAGTTATGCACTTAACATAAATGGTGGTCATGCTGTGTATGGTTTACTTTTTGCTAATTCCAATAGCATTTGGAATAGACCAGAATACGTTGTTATCATCATTTTCATTAAAGCCAGTTTCGTAGCTTCCCATTTTTTCTACTTTAGTTTCATTATGGTTCATGTAGAATGATGCTTCGGGGCCGCCTTCTAAATACATTAAATTGTATACTTCCAAAGAAGAATTCAAGAGGATATTAATAAAATCATGAACGGAATATGGAGAGCGTGTAAATATAAAAAGGGCATTGCCTTCCTTATCTTTTCCGATAACCACCATGCTCCATTTTTTAGATTGCTGTCCCCATTTATTTTTCTGATTGCAATCTACCATGCGGATAGATTGTGTATAAGAGTTGTATTGATCTTTTAGTTCATCCCAGTTCTGACAGGTTCTGTCAATAATCTGAAACTCAGGAACACTATCGTTTTTTCGGTTGAAAGCAGCAATTGTATTATCTTTGTTTAATCGCCCATTATTTGTAAAATCAAAATTTTTCATAAAGCCCACATTCGTAGCGAAATCTTGCATATACATACCGGCATTAATAACTGCAATTTGATTTTTATCTTGTGCCCACTTTTTAGCCGTTTTAATGCGTTCCCCATTTTCTTTGGCGCTCAGTAAATTAAGGTTGTATAATTTTCGAGAAATCTTTAAAATATTGATTTTACTGTCTCCAAGGCTAGATTTTTTTGGAGCATCGTATTCGGCATAGTATAAACCTTCATCAATTTTATTCCAACTGATCTCACCGGCATCAGAAAATTTATTAAAGGAGAATAGAAGAATAATGGCAGCAGCAAAAAGAAAAGATAATAGGTATTTCATGGTTTTATATTTTAAGGCAATAAAGATCGGGGTTTTCTAAGGCACATCAGATCAGAGTAAATATACGCTTAGTTTATATTACTGCCTAAAATGCAGAAGGTTTCCCTTTTTAAGGTTGCGCGCTTATGCTTTTATAGTTTCAAGGTATACTGCTGTTTAATTTTTAATTCCGGTTTGTGACAAAAGAGATATAAGTTTATTAGAAAAAACCATTCTAAAGGTTTCATAGCCACATAGGTGATACTTGATAAGCTTGGAGTATTTATTTTTGTTGAAAGGTTATACCCATATCGGTCATATTTTTTACGAATCATGTGGTGTAGTTTTGGGGAGAAATCTTGAATCATTTCCTCAAAAGCATTCGCAATGAGTAATTGTCTATTTACAATGATGGGCCTGCCATTGCGCTGACCTAATCTAATCGGTTTTACAATTGTAGGATGGCCAGAAGCGGCTACGGTACATAAATAATGTCCTTTATGATCTAAGACTGGTGGATGCATTTGTTGCGATAGTTTCCAAGTGGTAGTTTCTGTAAATACCTTAATAAGAGCATCAGGAGCTTGGCCAAATAAAATAAGTACTAGCGTACAAATAATAAATACAGGAAATAGGAATACAAGTATCCAAAGCGGATTCCTGCTCTTATGTAATAGGAAATCCTGAATTTTGTGTAGATAAGGATTAGCATAAGTTCTATCTGCGGTTTCTGTAAGCTGTTCCGTAAGTACTTTATATATTAGAAGTATACCCACACACAAGGCTGCAACTGGGGCAAATAGTAGTAAGATGTGTTCCGTATCACTTATATATATATCTAAGCTAGTGGTATCGTGTGTTGAGGTTTGGTATATAATAACGAGATTCAATACAATTCCTATTAGGATGAATATCATAGCAAGTACTAAACTTAAAGGAGGTAATTTTTTACTTCTTGTCCACACCAAAAAAAGTGAACTATTATAGGCTATAAAATAAAATATTAGGGTGAGTATGTGTTGCTCCGAGAAAGGGTTGTAGCATTCTCCATCTACAGGATCTACAGCTTTGTAATATGGATTGCTATGAAATAAAAAGCCAATGAGAAATAAGAAGAGTGTAAATATATATACAGAACCAATGATAAGTTCAGGAGGTTTAGCGGCTATTTTAGTACGTTTTAATACAAGCCAAACTAGAAATACTATGAATACTAAAAATATGCCTAGAATAAATAATGCTGCCATAGAAAAACTTAAAAGAAAGGGTCTACATGCGCCTTTCTGTATTTATGAGAAATTGTGATCTTGATTTATTCGATAAAACTACAGCTATGAGTAGTGCGGGGGCAAGGAAACTGTTTCGTTTCCGCTTTAGCACTTATCAAAAGCTTTTTTGTTTTGATTTATTTTTAGTTTCCAGAGCAAAATCGGGAAGATTTTGCAGACGTAGTAAATGTACGTAAAACATTAAATTAAACACCATAATCTGTATTGCTTCATAGATATTGTAAGGCACAAGCTTTTTATATCAAGGGATAAATTGATTTAAGCAGTCCGTTTTTAATTATAATTTCTACTTTTATTCCAGATTCCATTTTAGACCTGTAAACGTTTAAAGTCCCAAACTTTTTATTTTTATTTTTTACTGCAAATAAACATTCATGGAATAACTGATTGTAGGTCCATGTTGAAGGGAAGAAGGTGCTAGGTTTTTCCTTTCTTGTCCATCTATTCATTTCAGAGTCATAATACTCTATCTTTGCTTCAAACACTCCGAACTTATTTTTTTTCAGAATTTTTTTAATTTTCACTACTTCTTTATCGTAAAAATGAATTCCAGTTATTAATCCATTTTTAATTTTTCCTTTACTACAATGCTCTAACAATTCTATAAAATCAGGTGAAACACTTTTGTTTTCATCTGTAATAATGAAATTTTTTACTTCGTGGATATTCTTTTCTAAACAAATCTGTTGAGCTCTTTTTGGATTTGTTATTAGAAGTTGTTGAAAGATTTTGGATTCTTTTCGAAGACTTGGAATATCTTTAAAAGGTCCGTCATCTTTATCTTCTGAGTATTTGATTTGGTAAATGGTAGGAACCTTTGATATTGTAGTACCAACTTTCAAACCTTGTTTGTTCGTGCTAAATGTATCTTCGTGAATATAATATTGAAATTCCAACCTTGATTTTTGAGCTTGTGTCTAATACAAAGATATAAATATACTATTTCTAGTATGAGGAAAGGTTCATAAGTCTAGACTTGCAATTAATTAAGGCGAATATCGTTAGTTAACTAAAGGGAGCAGACAAAAAAAGAGGAAGTCTTAACGTAACTTTTTACCGATACCGAGAATTACAAACTTACTTTTGTGCTCTTTAATACTAATGCAGCTTTTATAATTGGAAGATTCAAATTTTATTGATGAATTAAGAAGCGGGCATCAGGCGGCCTATAGTAAGCTAATTGATGTATATAAAGATAAAATATTTTATACTTGTCTATCTTTTGTTCCAAATAAAGAAGATGCTGAAGATATAGCACAAGAGGTCTTTATAGAAATATTTAAATCCATCAAAAAATTTAAGGAAAATTCAGCTTTATCTACGTGGATTTATAGAATAGCCACGAATAAATGTCTAGAATTTATTAGAAAAAAGAATACGAAAAAGCGTTTTGCCTTCCTGCAAGTTATAAATGGAAACGATATTTCTTTAACTAATTCTAATTATTTTACGGAGGTGAATCATCCAGGTATTATCCTAGAAAATAAAGAAAAAACCAAATTGCTTTTTTATGCTATAAACCAATTGCCAGAAAGCCAAAGACTAGTTTTTACCTTGCATAAATTAGAAGGGAAAAGCTATCAGGAAATTAATGACTTAACGGGAAAAAGTATTTCTTCAATAGAATCCCTAATGTTTAGAGCAAAGAAGAAATTACAGGAATTATTAGTTAATTATTATAAAAATGAAATTTAGCGAGAGATTTTATTTTTTTTCACATCCAAATAAATAGTATGAAGCGAAAAGACAGTAACATAGAGAATAGCGTACAGGAGGTTTTTGAGAGTACAACAGCGATTAAACCTGTAACGGTGTCCCCTTTTTTTAAAGAAAAAGTGATGCATACCTTGTTTCATAAAGCTGAAAATGAAAAAGTATTTTTTTCATGGTTAACAGTAAGAGTTCAATTTGCACTACTAATTTTAATACTTGTTTTAAATACTTTAGCCTTTACTAAAATGAAAAAATTTAGCTACAATGATAACCTTGAACAGTTTGTGGAAGCCTATGATTTATCAGGTAATAAGGAAACAGCGTTGTTTAATTAACTAAAATAAATACGACCAATACAATTTTATAATTTGTCTATTCTTGGCTATTTTAAATTTTATTGGACGGATGATATAGATAAAATGAATAAAAATTTAATAACATATATATTCCTATTTTTTTTGATCGCAGTGAATGGTTTCTTTTTAGTTACCTATATGACGGATGGCAATAAAAAACAACCAACAGCATCAGAACAACCCAGTAATTTTATTGCTAAAGAATTAGGATTTGACAAAGGGCAATTACAGCAATTTAGAAAAATTACGAGAAAGCATAGACGGTCCATCCGAGAATTATCTATGGAAAATAGAGGTCTAAAAAAGCAATTATGGAATAGTTTGGCAGATTCAACAAAAAAAGAAAACCAAATAGATGCTATAACCTCATTAATGGGGCAAATTCAACAACAGAAAGAGCAAAAGACTTTTTATTATTTCAAGGATGTTGAACGTATTTGTACTAAAAAGCAACGATTGAAATTACAGGAAATAATTAAAGAGGCATTAAATAAGAGTGAAGCAACACACGAAAGGCCTAAGTTCTTTGAGCATAAAGACGAATAGAAGCACAGGATTACTGCAATTTCATTTCATTTTAAAATAAACGCAAGGTATTTTTTTAATTGGCATCTAAATAAATAGAAAACCCAAAACCTATTACAATGAAGAAGAAATTAAAATCAATAGCTACAATAAGTATACTAGCGCTATTTGTTGCCTGTTCTAGTACTAATGATGCTGCTGATGATACTATAGCTGATGAAGTAACACCTGAAACTCCAGATACAATAAACGATATATCTATGTTACTATCAAAATTTGATGGCACAGGTTTATCCTATGCCATTAATGATGGTACAGTAACATTTACAACAGAAGATCTACCAAATCATACAAGCCCATATTGGCCAACATCAAATGACTTGTATGAGGAATATAATGGAACAAATACGGCCTTTCATCAAAACCCTAATAAAATTGCGACTCAGAATATTACTTTAACGATTACATTAAATCCCGAAGAAGCGGCTATTCATGAGGCTACGTCTTTAGGTACTATAGGCATTGCAAGAAACGGGATTGTTCTCTATAATCAATATGCAGGACCAGATCAACCATTAACTAATGAAATTGATAGCTTCGATCAATGGTTGGGGCATCCACAAGGCCAAAGCACCTATCACTATCATATTGAACCTACTTTTCTTACTCAAGAGTTTGGAGAAGATGCCTTTATAGGTTTGTTAGCAGATGGATTTCCAGTTTACGGGCCTCTAGAGGATGGTGAGATAATTATATCTGCCGATTTAGATGAGTTTCATGGGCACATAGGGGTAACGGCAGATTTCCCGGATGGAATTTACCATTATCACGTGACAGCTGATGATCCATATATTAATGGAAATGGCTTTTTTGGAACGCCAGGAAATATCACTAATTAATTTAAACAGCAAAAGAGTATTTACAAACGATTGCATGAGTTAATTCATCACGCTGTACAATGAAATTATTTACAAAACTTATTGGTTGCATTTTATGTCTGATACTTACTTGTGGATGTTCAGAAGATCAATTAAATCTTAATGAATCTGATGCCAACCTCAATTTGGAAAATGGAGTGTTACTATATAAAAATATTCCGTACACAGGTGTATTAGTAGCGTATCATCAGGATGGTCAATTAAAATCTAAAATCAATTACGACAAGGGCAAGAAAGAAGGTTTGGAATCTTTTTGGCATCAAAATGGGGTAAAAGCCTCAGAGCGTTCCTATGCTAATAATTTAAAAATAGGGACTCACAAAGGTTGGTGGGACACAGGTACTCCAAAATTTGCGTATCATTTTAATGCTAAAGGAGCCTATGATGGAAATCTCAAAGAATGGTATAAAACAGGAACGCTATTTAAAGACTTTAATTATTCAAAAGGAAAAGAAGCGGGGAGTCAAAAGATGTGGTATGCTTCAGGTAAAATAAGGGCGAATTTTGAAACTATCAATGGGGAACGTTTTGGTTTAATTGGTCTTAAGAAATGCTACAAAGTTACGGTTGATAGTAAAAATATAAAATAAATAAATGCAGCAGATAGTACTAATATTAAGTTTATTCCTAGTATTAAGTTCATGTAAAAATGAAAAAAAAATAAACACAGACTCACTAAAAAATGGGAAACAGATCAGTGCTTTGCCATATTTTAATACGGCAGATTTTACACCTCAATGGAATACACCAATACATAAAATTCCGTCTTTTTCATTTTTAGACCAAAACGGAGATACGATTACCAATGCAACCTATAAAGGGCATATTTACGTGGCTAATTTTTTCTTCACTATATGCCCTGGGATTTGTCCAAAACTTACGGAAAACATGAGTAGTCTTCAAGAAGTTTACCAGAATGATGATGCTATTATGCTATTGTCACATACGGTTATGCCGTGGGTTGATACAGTTGAGGAGCTAAAAAAATATAGCAGGATAAAAAATGTAGATGCAAAAAAATGGCATTTGGTAACAGGGGATAAAACGGAACTCTATACCATTGCAAGAGATGGCTATTTTGCAGATGATGACTTTACGAAAACTACGGATGTAGATGACTTTATACATACAGAAAATTTTATTTTGGTAGATAAGAGCGGCTATATACGTGGTGTTTATAATGGTACTATTGCATTAGATATTAAACGTCTTATACGGCATATTGATATTTTAAAAAACGAAGATTTTTAATACTTCATGCTTAAAACAAAAAGTAATAAAAATTAATTCCTTATGAAATCACTACTATCTATTTTTACATATTCAGTCATGGCACTTTTTATTTTTTCGTGTAGCAGTAAAACCACAGCGGAAGAAATTACAGAAGAAATTGCAGATAATGGCACTGAAGATGATAACCCTCCTAATATACTTTTAATTATAGCAGATGATATGGGTTTAGACGCGACGCCTAATTATCCTATTGGGAGTATAAAACCAAATATGCCAAACCTAGAGGGGTTGATGGCAAATGGGATTAAGTTTAATAATGTTTGGGTAAATCCTTTATGTAGTCCCACCAGAGCAACAATGCTAACAGGTAAATACGGTACTCAGATAGGTATCACAAGAGTGGCGCAGACCCTTGTAAGTTCAGAGCATATTCTTCAAAATGATATGTCTAATTATAACACCGCACTAATTGGTAAATGGCATCTTTCAACCGATGCTAGCCAGCCTACAACAATGGGAATAGATTATTTTGCAGGAATACTAAATGGTACCGTTCAAGATTATTACAATTGGAGCCTTGTAGAAAACTCAAATTCAGCTACAAGTACCGAGTATGTGACCTCAAAATTAACAGATTTATCTATAGATTGGGTGAATGCTCAAAATGATCCTTGGTTTTTATGGTTAGCTTATAATGCACCTCATACTCCGTTTCATGTACCACCATCAAATTTACATAGCCAAGGAGATTTGCCTATAGACCAGGCAAGTATTGATGCCAATCCATTGCCTTATTTTTTAGCGGCGTTAGAGGCTATGGATTCTGAAATAGGAAGGCTTTTAGGAGCAATGAGTGCTGAGGTAAGAGACAATACCGTTATTATTTTTATAGGCGATAATGGGTCGCCAAACCAAGTTGCGCAAGAATATGATAGGTCTAGGGCAAAAGGATCTATTTATCAAGGTGGTATAAATGTTCCGATGGTATTATCCGGTCAAGGTATCACTAGAACAAACATAGAAGAGAATAGTATCATAAATGCTACAGATTTATATAACACCATTTTAGAATTATCAGGAAATTCAACGAATTCAAATACAGATAGTAAGAGTTTTAAAAATGTTCTAACAGATTCAGGTGTAGGAAGTAGAGAATATGCGTTTTCAGAGGTTAGTTATGATGACGATACGCTTGATTATACGGTTAGATCTGCAACGTACAAGTATATGTTATTTAGAAATGGTACTGAAGCTCTTTATAATCTAGACTTAGATCCTCTTGAAATTACGAACTTACTTGATAATACATTAAGTGAAGCGGAGATGGAGATTTATAACGAATTGACATCGGAGCTTCAGGAAATTGTTAATTAGCATTAGACTTGAGTGTGAATGGATATTGCCTATACTACAGTTTAGTAGAGTTTAGCTAAGTCATTTAAAAATTGTTCTGAAGGAATGTTAGCCAGAGAAATTACAAAAGATTTAATGGTTAAGAGCTAAGGGTTGTAGATGCTCTTTGTATCAGGTCTGTTTGTAAAATAATCTCTTTTAGAGCAATGGGTTTATTCTTTTTTTTGCTTTTAATTTCTTTGTATAATTGCTTAAAGGCTGTTTTACCCATTAAAAATCCAGGTTGGTTTATTGTGGTTAAACTAGGAGATATGACCGAAGACATAAACCAATTGCTAAATCCTACTACAGCTATATCATTAGGGACCTGTATTCCTTTTTCTTGAAACGCTGTTAAAGCACCAATGGCAACTAAATCGGTATTTATAAAGATGCCATCAACATCTGTATGATCTTCTAATAGTTGTAATGCATTGGTTTTACCTTCCTCAAAACTTTTATCTCCACATTCACAGATATAAACTAGTGAAGGGTCATAGTCCATTTGATTATCTAACAAAGCCTTCTTGTAGCCTAAAAAACGATCTATTGAATTCTGCGGCAATAAGGCACCTCTAAAATGCGCTATTTTCTTGCAACCTATATCAATTAAGTGTTGCGTAGCATCATATGCTGCTTTGCGGTCATCAATAATAACTTTAGAACAACGTACTAGTTTTGCAATTTTATCAAACATAACGAGTGGCTTGTCTTGAGCAACAATTTCATTGAGGTGCATAAAATCGGCCGTACCATTTGCTAAGGAAATAAGAATACCATCTACACGTTGCTGCATTAATAAATTAAGCTGTTTTTTTTCTAATTTATACGATTCGTTAGACTGTAAAATAATTACCAAATAGCCTTTCTTTTCCGCCTGAGAGATAATTCCTTTAATGACACTAGAAAAAAAGTGATGTACTACCTCGGGAACTATTAAACCAATAGTTTTCGTCTCTTTATTACGTAAGTTAACCGCTAAACTATTAGGCTTGTAATTTAAGGTTTTAGCCAATTCATGAACTAATGCTTTCGTTTTTTTACTAACATCAGGATAATCCTTCAATGCTTTGGAAGCTGTAGATACAGATATATTTAATTTTTGAGCTATTTCTTTTAAGGTTGCCGGCTTCATAGTCTAAATATAGGTTTTGCTTTCATAAGTAAGTTAGAAATAAAAATCGAAATCGTTTTAGTCAATTACGAAATCATTTTCGTAAGCTAAAATTGCAAAACAAATTAATTATGATTTATCTTGGTAATTAATTTAGTAAAAGTGGCTATACTTTACTATAAGTCAGCGTCTTAAAACTAAACCAAATAACATAGTATTCTAAAACCAAAAACTTGAAAACAAAACCAAGAACGATAGACATTCTCTGTGTAGGTGAAATTTTAATAGATTTTATAGGCCATCAATCCGGAATGGGAATTGATAATACGAGAGATTATCACCGCTATTTAGGTGGTTCTCCTACCAATGTAGCGATGAATGCAGCACGATTGGGGTTAAATCCCGCGCTTGTGGCTTCCGTTGGTGATGATGGTTTTGGGTCTTATATTTTTAAACGATTAGATGAGGTGGGGATTTCTACAAAATACATCACTAAGAAAAAGAACAAACCCACCAGTGTCATCTTCGTTTCAAGAACAGCGGGTACGCCAGATTTTATTCCGTTTAGACAAGCCGATAAAGCAATCACGGAAAAACAATTAAGTAAAGCCTTACTATTAGATAGTAAAATATTTCATACCACCTGCTTTGCCCTAAGTAAAAACCCTGCGCAGGCTACGATTCTTAAAAAAGCGCATGAAGCTTTTGAATTGGGCTGTCAATTAAGTATTGATGTGAATTATGCGAGAAAACTGTGGAAGAGTAGGGCAGAAGCATTAAGAGTTATCAAAGCCTATTGTAAATTTAATCCACTCGTTAAAATTAGCGAGGATGATATGCTTCGCTTGTTTAAGAAAGAAGTACCGCATGATGAAATTTTTAACTTCTTTCATTCTGAGGGGGTGACTACAGTATGTTTGACATTGGGGAGTAAAGGTGTTAAGCTTTCAAAGCAAGGCTATGGTGTCATCACTTTACCAGCAATTAAGGTAGACAAAATTATGGATGCTACCGGTGCAGGAGATGCTTTTTGGTCAGGATTTTTATTTGCTTATATCAATGAAAAACCCATTGAAAAGTGCTTAGAAGTGGCTCTTAAATTAGCGGCGTTAAAGCTTCAAAATGTAGGGCGACTCCCAGATAATATTAATATTATTTCAGAATTATTATAAGCAATCCATTACAGCAATAGACAATAAGTTATTATAAACCTCAGATATGACAGAGATTAGAAATGGTGTAATGCTAAACGCTTACCCAGATAGTATTGGAAGCAAATTGAGCGATACTATAGAGGTATTACAAATGCCCGAATTTGAAGATGTTTTTTCATTATTCTATATACTACCTACTTTCTTTAATAGTGATTTAGATCGTGGTTTTTCTATTATTGATTATAACTTTAACCAAGAACTTGTTTCAAAAGAAGACCTTAAAGCTTTAGCTGCATTGCGCATTATGCTTAAGTTTGATATTGTTTTAAACCACCTTTCTGTTGCTTCCCCGCAATTTAAAGATATGTTGCAATATGGGAAAGCATCAAAATATAAAGACTTTTTTATTGATTGGAATCAATTTTGGGAGGGCCATGGAGAACTAGCTGATAATGGAGTGATTATACCTGATGCTAAACATTTGAATAAGTTATTCATGCGTAAATCTGGACTACCGATACTTAAAGTTATCTTCCCAGATGGCACAGAAAAGCCCTATTGGAATACCTTTTACCAAGAAATTAAGTATCAGCCAATAGCAATAGGTGATGTATCTAATTTAAATGTATCAGAGAAAATAGCAGTAGCTATTTGTGAAACCATGAATGCAGCGATAGCGACGCAACAAGATTTTAGAACTCTTAATCTAGGAGCTCACGAAATATATAAAGATCAGATCTTAGCAATTATAGAAAAGAAACGTTCGTATTTAGGGCAGATGGATGTAAATGCAAAGTCGCCCTTAGTATGGGAGTTCTACAAAGAGACCTTACAAAAAGTGCGAATTTATGGGTGTAATGTGCTTAGGTTAGATGCTTTTGCATACTTGCATAAAGAAGTGGGACAAACTAATTTTTTTAATACACCGGGTACTTGGGATTATTTAGAGCGCATTAATAAAATTGCACAAGAAAATGAGTTACAACTCTTACCAGAAATCCATGCGGAATACGGATTACATCTTCATGATGAGGTAGCGGCTAAAGGATATGTTATATATGATTTTTTCTTACCAGGTTTAACCATTCATGCTTTAGAAAAAGGTACCAATAAAGCGCTTCTGAAATGGGCGAATGAGATTGTTGCTAAAAATTATACTACCGTAAATATGTTAGGATGCCATGATGGTATTCCTGTGCTAGACCTTAAAGGAAAAGAAGTACAGGGTGTGTACCAAGAGGGTTTATTAGCCGATAAAGAAATAGAAGAAATTATGGACACCATTATTGCGCGTGGTGGAAGGGTTAAAAATCTTTATGATCCGTCAGGGAAGAAAATTTCTTATTACCAAGTCAATGCTACTTTTTATAGTGCTTTGGGAGAAAGTGATCAGAAATTAGTATTGGCAAGAGCTATTCAAATATTTATGCCCGGTACACCTCAGATATGGTATTTAGATTTATTTGCAGGTAAAAACAATTATGAAGCTGCTGATCATGGTGGTAGTGGAGGGCACAAAGAAATAAATAGGACCACCCTATCTCTTGAAGAAATTAAAAAAAGCCTAGCAACACCAGTAGTGCTAAAACAATTAAAACTATTGCGTTTAAGAAATACTAATGCGGCTTTTACAGGAAAACTGACGATTGCAGCAACTACGGAGCATGAGCTTGATTTTTCATGGGTTGAAGGCAGTAATAGCGTCCGGTTAAAAGCTGATCTCTCTTCCTATAAATTTGAAATAACGATAATAGGTACTGATGAAAAAGAAGTGCTGAATTTTTAATGCCGTATATTTTACACATTTTATTGCGAATCCGGCCTTATTTTTTAAGGTGCTAGAAAATACGTAACTTTATTTTTTTACCTAGTAGAATATTAATTTTTTAACATATCTAGCGCTGTAATTTGCTGTAAGCTATTGTGTTATATGGATTTTATTTTTTTACATTGTAATGAAAATTTAACACACAAGGAACCAATAAAAAAAATACTTTTGACACAGCATAAATCTGTGTTTTAATTATGAAAAAGAACTCACTACTTGTAGTTTTATTAGTACTTATCAGTACGTCACTTTTTGCACAAGATGAGCTGCCAATTCGTATTCCTGATACAGAAATTAAAAGTCTTCCTAGTGTCTTCAATAAATCATTACAAAATAGCCTTGAGAAAGAATTAAAATCAAATCCACAGTGGAGGAAATTAATCTCAGAAAAGAAAATGGCTGTTGGTGTGGTAGATTTAAGCAATCCAGAGCAAACAAGATTTGCAAGAATCAATGGTAATCATATGATGTATGCTGCTAGCTTACCTAAAATTGCCATTCTTTTAGCAGCAATGGATGCTATTGAAAAAGGACAATTAAAGGAAACTAAAGAAGTGAAGGCAGATATGCGTTTAATGATTAGCAAATCTAACAACCAAGCTTCTACTAGAATGATAGACCGTGTAGGGTACAAGAAAATAGAAGATGTCATGACAGATCCTAAATATGCTTTTTATGATGAGCATAAAGGAGGAGGTCTTTGGGTAGGCAAACGCTACGGTAGCGGAGGTGATACTAACAGAGAACCTTTAAAGAACTTAAGTCATGCAGCTACGGTTACGCAAGTTTGTAGGTATTATTATTTACTAGCTAATGGGAAATTAGTGAACGAAAAGCGTTCTAAGCAAATGTTGGCCATTATGGAAAATCCAGACTTGCATCACAAATTTGTAAATACCTTAGATCAAATTGCTCCAGATGCCCGTTTGTTTAGAAAATCTGGTTCTTGGCGTACTTTCCATTCAGATTCTATATTGGTTTGGGGAGATGATCCAGACCGCCGTTATATTCTAGTAGCTTTAATAGATGATGCGAATGGAGAGCAAATTATTAGAGATTTAGTAAAACCAGTAGAAAAAGTTTTAAAAAAGCGAATATCTTTGGCTAGTAACTAGCATTATTTTAAACCTTTCATGCTCCTAAACTTAATTAAGAAAACATTTGATATAAGAGAAGGAGAGTTTAAAATTTCTTTCTACATGTTGGCGTATATATTTTTGGTAATAGCCTCTTTGCTAATTATCAAGCCAACAGTAAACGCCTTATTTTTATCGGAATTAGGAGTAGAAAACCTTCCCTTGGCTTTTCTTTTAGTTGCCGCAACCGCAATAGTAAGCTCCTATGCCTATTCTAGGGCATTAGCGCGTTTTTCACTAAAAAAAATAATTAGATTTACCTTATCGGTTTCTATAATTCTTAGTATTGCTCTTGCCTTATTGCTGAGGTTTCATTACTTAAATAAGTGGGCACTCTATTTTTTTTACGTGTGGGTAGCCATTCACGCTGTTCTCTCCGCATCACAGTTTTGGGTCATGGCAAATTTGGTGTACAACGCCAGAGAAGCCAAGCGTCTGTTCGGGTTTATTGGTTCTGGGGCTATTCTAGGCGGAATTTTAGGAGGGTACTTAACATCATTATTAGCGCCGCTTATTGGCAATGAAAATGTAATATTCATTGCCGCCTTGTTTTTAGGGATTTGTATCGCCTTGCTAAATAAAATATGGAAAGCCAGAATTATCAAACTAAATACATTTAAGCAGAAGAAGCGCACCGGAGTGCCAGAGGTAAAACCAATTACATTAATTAAAAACTCTAAGCACCTAACCTATCTAGCGGGTATTGTGGGGGTCAGTGTTATTGTTGCGAAACTGGTAGACTATTTGTACAGTGATTTTGCTTCTGCACGTATTCCAGACCCAGATGAGCTGACTTCTTTCTTTGCTTTTTGGTTTTCCACCTTCAATTTATTAGCGCTATTAATTCAATTATTTTTTACGCAAAGAGTTGTAGGTATTTGGGGCGTTGGTTTTTCTTTGATGTTATTGCCTTTAGGAATATTCTTGGGAGCAGCATTATTTTTTGTAGTTCCAGAATTATCGGTAATCATTTTTATTAAAGCGGTAGATGGCACCTTAAAGCAATCTATTCATAAGAGTGCTACGGAATTATTGTCCTTACCCTTAGCTTTTGACCTTAAAAACAAAACAAAGTCTTTTATAGATGTTGTTGTAGATAGTGTAGCTACTGGTATCGCTGGTTTTATCTTAATTTTTGCTATTAAGGGGTTAGATTTACCCATATACTATATTACTTCAATTATCATATTTCTTGTGGGGATTTGGATGTTTTTCATTTATAAAGTTAGAAAAGAATACTTTCAAACCTTTAGAGAAAACCTTGCCGAGTTAGCCAATATTAAAATAAAAGATACTTCCGTTGTAAAGAACGTTTCAGTGGTAGAAGGTATGAAGACAGTATTTAAATCAGGATCAGAATCTCAAATCTTATTTATGCTGCAAAAACTACAGGAAATCAATGACAAACGATTTATAAAAGAAGTTGAGCTATTAGTAGATCATCCTTCTCTTAAAGTAAAAACAGCAGCAATCCAAAGCCTTTATTTTTTGAATAGTAATAGTATGATTTCTCAAATACCTGAGTTACTCAAAAGTGAGGATGAGGATTTGGTAGCGGCTACATTGGCTTACTTATTATTACACGCTCAAAAGAATGAAGCTATTGTATTTGATGCTTATTTGGATGACGAAAATTTATTAGTAGCCACAACCGCATTGCTCTGTTTGGCACGGGAGTCTAGAGATAATTATTCATTGCGTACAAATTATAAACTAACCGAACGAATAGCTAGGGAGATTGCAGCGGTTAAAGAAAATCAAGCAGATGTAGACCGATTGCAGATTCTATTGAAAACAATAGGGGCTGCTAATATTGCAAGCTTTCATGACATCCTAAAAGAATACCTATTGCACTCTTCGGAAGCGGTACAGAAAACCGCCATTTATGCCGCAGGACAAACCTTAAGTCCGGAGTTTATTCCATTACTTGTTGGCTTTTTACCTAATAAAAGTTTGAGAAATACAGCCCTGTTAGCACTACAGAACTATGGGCAGCAAATACAGCCTACCTTGTTAGATATGGTTAAAACTCATGAGGTTTCTATAGAAGTTGCTAGGTTTATTCCGCTAGTATTTAAAGCATTTCATTCGCAAGATTCTGTCCGTAACCTATTTCGCTTACTAGAAGATAAAGATTTAGCGGTGCGGCTATCAGCAATTAGAGCCTTGAGCGACTTAAAAGCCGACTTTCCTAGCCTTCACTTTAATAATGCTAAAATTGTTTCTAGTATTTATGAGGAGTGCAAATTGTATCATAATACCTTATCTGCGATGCATACGCAGATTATAGTTTCGTATCGAAATAGAAAAAAAACAAAAGAAATAGTTTCTGAAGCAGAACGCGATGCACGTGCAAGTTTATTAGAATTATTAGAGCGTAGATTGGATGCAGGTTTAGAACGTATTTTTAAATTATTAGGATTAAAATATAAGCAGAACGATATTACCATTGCCTATGCGGGCTTGGTAAGTGAAAAACAGGAGGCAAGAACTAATGCTATAGAATTTTTAGATAATTTACTTTCAGGAGAATTAAAACGAAAATTACTTCCTATTATAGAGAGTAGCGTGGTAGATGTAACTTCTGAAGAAATAATACATCAATTTAAACAAAAGATATTAACGGAATTAGAATGCTTTCAATTGCTATTAGAAGCTAATGATCAAAAGCTAAAGCTTGCTGTTTTCTTTTTGATCGGTAAGCAACAAGATAAAAAATTTATTCCCTTGCTAGAAAAGTATTTGGAAGATGATAATTTCAAAATCAAATCTTTTGCAAAAGAAGCCTTGGAAGAATTGCATAAAATAGTATAGCCCTCTTTATACACAAAAAGAGAGCTATATTTAGAGCGTTTTTATACTAAAGCGCCATTGGCTCCAATCACCTGACCAGAAATCCATTTAGAATCATCGCTTGATAAAAACAATACTATCTTAGCAATATCTATAGGTTTTGCCAATCTATTAAAGGCATTCATGCCTCGAAGTTTTGTGAGTGTTTCTTCAGATTTTCCATCTAAAAACATATCTGTTTCTGTGGCCCCTGGAGCAATTGCATTTACAGATATTCCTCTTCCAATTTCTTTTGAGAATACACGTGTCATTTGTTCTACCGCAGCTTTTGTAGCCGAATAAAGAGAATAGGTTGGCAACATTAATTTAGCGGTACTAGAAGAAAAGTTGATGATTATACCGTTATCCGCTAATTTAGAACTGGCTTCTTGTAACGTATTGAATACCCCTTTAACATTGACATTAAATAGGGTAATAAAATCGTCTTCGCTACTATTTTTCAATAGTTTAGAAACCATGGTTCCGGCGTTGTTTACTAGAACATCAATTTTACCATAAGCTTCAAGAGTAGCATCAAATAAGGCGGTTACTTCCTTTTTTTTGCTCACATCCGCTTTAAATGAAAATGCACTTCCGCCGTTAGCAACTATTTGAGCAACGGTTTCTTTAGCTTCCTTTTCACTGTTAGAGTGATTTATGACCACTTTTGCACCGTTTTTAGCCAATAGTAAGGCTGTTTCTTTACCAATACCTTTAGAGGATCCTGTTACGATAATTACTTTATTGTATACCATGTTTTGTTGTTATAGGTTTTATTTAATTTATAAGTAGCGCCAATAGCTAGAAATACGGCTATGGCTACAAGAATAAGTTTAGGTTCTGGTCTAGCCAGGAGTTCAAGTAAAATAGCGCTCAACATGGTAATCAATAAAAAGGCAAACGCTATTTTTTCTAACGTTTGTTTTTTATAGACAAATGCGAATATTAAAAGAACTGCTAAAGCTACTTCAGAAATGCCAGTGAATATTCTAAAAAAAGTTGCAGGTATACCTAGCGCAATTTCAATTTGCTTAAAGCCTTCTATGCTTCGAGGCATTCCTGTTAATTTAGGAAATGCAAAAAATACCATGATGATGATGATGGTGATAGCATTTAAAATATTTTCCTTAATGACGTTCATATTGCACTTATTTTAAGGCAATCAATTTATCGGAAATTAATTTTAAATTAGATTCATTGAGTTCTGGACTTGGTGCCAAAGGATATAATTGTGCGCCGGGTCTGCTGATAAAAGCAGCTCTCCAATTTGCCCAGAGTGCACCCGCAATATCCCAGCCATGTGCAGCTACTAGTAAACACTCTTGGGGTTTTACACCCATTTTTCGTGCAGCCCAATCATACGCATCTGCATGAGGCTTAAATTTTCCGATATCTTCTACACTCAAGCGCTCTTCAAATAAATCTATTAATCCAGAATTTTCAAACTGTGTTTTTACACCTATGTTTGATGAGTTAGTGAAAGAGACCAAAGTGTAACCAGCCTTTTTTAAATTTTCTAAAGAAGACCTAACTTCTGGATGTGCAGGTAGTGATCGCAAGGGTGTGAGAATGGCTTCTGTAGCTTCGTCTTTAGATATTGTAATTCCGTTGTTTGAGGCAACCATTTGTAGCGCAGCAACGCCTACGATTCCAAAATCATGATACTGCCTTGCTACCGTGTCTACTAATGAATATTGTAGCATGGTGGTAAACCATAAGGATAGTAAATCATTTCTCTTGCCTAAGGCATTCCCTACGCTTTCTCTCATTGCGTTTAGGTCTAATAAGGTTTCGTTTACATCAAAGAAAATTACTTTAGGACGTTCTATCAAAAGTGTGGGTGCTATATTTTCTTTGGTGTCATTGGTAGCAAAGCCTAAGTGTGGCGCGGCAATACCCGCTAAGCCTAATAAGGCAGATTTTTTCACGAAATTTCTTCTTTGTTCATTTTGTTGACTCATAATTATGGGGGTTTTTTAAAACATACTATGTAGTATGTTTTTATGTAAAAAAAATTAAACTTCTAATTTTTGCAGATAGAAAGAAAGTCCAGAGATGTAGGCTTCTAAAATAGCATCATCTTGGTATAGCTTTCTTATCCCTCGGATGCCTTCAAAAGCACTTATTAAATAAATAGCAACCGCTTTACTTTCTATATTTTGTTGGATACTCTTTTCTAATTTACCTCTATCAATTAAGAAAATTAGCGCTGCTTGCCATTCTTCTATAATTTTTTTTAATGCGATTTGATATGCAATTTCTTCATCTCCAATTTCATTAATTAAATTATTCATGGGGCAACCATGTTTCTTTTCATGAATAGAAAATGATTTTAGACGATCGATAAAAGTAGCTTTTAAAATATCTAAAGCGTTACCCGGTTGATATAATGGAGCAACCATACCATCATAAACGCGCTCTTTTACTTTTGTGGTAATTACAGCGAGACCTAATTCTTGTTTGTTTTTGTAATGGTGATAGAAGGCACCCTTAGTAAGCTTGGTAGCGAGCATAACTTTATCTACACTAGTACTTTTAAAACCGTTAGAATAAAATAATCTAAATGATTCCTCGAGGATTAATTGTTTAGTGAATTCCGATTTCTGCTTTTGCTCCATGTAGTAAAAGTAATAAAATACTAGGTAGTATGTTTTTTATTTTACTTTATTAACATGGAATTATGACGTTATGTGTCCATAAGTAGTAAACCAGCTAAGAAGAATTTAATTATTATTTCTTAATGACTTTGTCTATGGCAGAAGCTAGATACATATGATCTGAAGCCGAATTTTTACGCAATACATTGGTCATTAATACCACCATGTACGTACAATTATCTGGGTGTTCAACGATGATAACAGAGTTCATAAAATTTGAAACATTCCCCATATATTTTCCACAAACTTGACCATTAGAACGGTCACATTTGTACAAGCTTCCAGATTTGAAATATACCGCAGCATCTTTTAGCGCAGGAGATTGTGCATATCTAATTCTACGATCTGTCATGTACATAAGACGCTTCATTTCTAGGCTACTATTTTCATCTACCACTTTTCCTTGCTCCAGTTGTACTAAAAATTTCATCAATCCGATAGGAGTTCCAGTACTACCTCCTTTGTCACCGACATACGTATTAGCACCGCCTGTAAAAAAGCTCCCTAGACGCCATTCTTCATGGGTGATGCCTAAATCACGCAGAGGTAAATTAACCACATCATTTGCTAAGTCTGTCAGTTCTTTTTTAGGTGTTGTTTTAAAATAAGCTGATGCCTTTTCTTCTGTCAATTCAGGATACTCTTTGCCAAAAGCTGCCATTAGTAAAGCTTCTCTCCAAACAATACTTGCAGCCCCATTGTTACTTACAGACAACATATGATCTACCCACTCATACAATGAAAATACATCACTAGCCACAACTTGGCGTTTTACCAAGGTTTTCTTTTCTACATTATAGATGGGGATGGTATGCTCATCGGTTAGCCCCCAAACACCCGCTTTAACAGTTTTACTTTTCAATAAGCTTGTTCTGCTTTCCCAAGAATCTGGATATATTTTAGCCAATTGCGTAAACAAGGCATTTAATACCGCCAGTTTACCTACACTACCTGGTTGGTACCCGGCAGTTTCATTTCTTTTGGCATACCGAATGCTATCTAAATCTGAAATATCTAAAACAGTAAGCGAGTAGCTTTTATCTAAACCTCTGAATAAACCACTAATTTCCTTCTGGAAATCTTCATCTACTTGTAAAAAACTCCCTACACTATCAGATGCTTTTGAGATTAAATTCAATTTAATGTCACTCCATGATTTTTTAGCCCCTTCTGGTAAAGGAGTAGCTTCTTTTAGCTCACCATTCTTAATTAATTCTAAGCGGAGTAATCTTTTGATTCCTGTTTGCTCATACCCATCAATAGGGTAATATAAAAGGGTCGTAAATGCAAAACAAGAACTAATTAGTACTCCTAGGATAAGTAATTTTTTCATGGTTATAATTTAGTAGATAAGGCTATTTCTTTATTCGTATTTATTTTTGGGGTGATGGATTCTAAATAGGCAGAACTCAATGCTTTTTTGTTTTCTACAAAAGGTCTAATTTGAAACAGCCATAATTTATTGTCTTTAAATCCTAATTCTACATCATATGCACCTTTATAATCTGTAGTGGTTTCTGCAGGCATTCTTTTTCGGATCGTTTCTGCAAGGGCCCGTATCTCTTCTATATTCTGCTCATTTAAAACCGCTTTTTCAAAAGTTGCTAATTTTTTTCCAGTACCGCCCGTATCTGGTAGCGTATTATGGTAAGGTTCACGTGCAGGCGCTAATAATTCATAGCCACCAGAATTTTTAATTTCATAAGTTTCTGCAGACTGACCATCAACGGCACCACCAGCGCCACGACTAAAGGCTATGGTTAAATCTTCTTCAAAACCAGAATTTAATCCTTTAGTGATCAAAACACCAGAATAATCTACATCTACACTAGGAATGACTAAAATAGAAGGGAAAACATTTTCTGGGTTTAATAGATATTTCTGCCTCCATTTAAAACTACGTTCGGTGTAAGGCGAAGCCCATACCTCTTTGATACCCGCGATAATTTTTTCTTTAGCTACCGCATTAAAAATGGTTAGATTAAGTCCCGCTCCCGTAAAATCCTTTAAATCTTCCATATTGGTGTCACTGCGCAGGAAAACAGGAATTGCGCCTAAATCTTTACCAAAAACTGTTGAGAATTCTTTTTCTAAGGAAGAGGTAAAGCTATCTTTTAGCGGCATTATTTTTATAGCAGCTCTCAAGATTTCTAATTGAATAAGCTGATAGTTTTCTACCTCTTTCTCAATAACATTATTTGCGCGCATTTTATCTGCTTCTGCAAACATAGTGTTAAGGAACTTCCAATACGTAACCGTTTGTCCTGGCATGGGCTGATCCATGTGATCTCTAAAAATTCCAAAAGGAATCACTAATCCCTCTACAACATTGTCCGGGAACATCTTTTTTAATTGACCTAAATTGGCCGCTTTTGGTCCACAAAGCTTTCCTGAATCATCCGCATCAACACTACGCATATTTAGAATCTCAGTTTCGTCTAAACGAATATTAGCTACCGGCACCGCAATTTTTTCTTCTTTCCGTTCTTTTTTTGCAAATAAAGCACGTTCATCTGCTGTCATGTTTTTCTCCAATTTTAGAATTACGTTTCCTTTGTTAGAGACCGCATAAAATACTTTCTGACCATTATAGGTTAGTAAATCTTTTAAATTTTCATCGGATAATGCTGCATTCGGGATGCCTAGATTTCGGGCTAGTAATTGCACGTGAGAAACCATGTTTCCTTCCGCTACAGTACCTATTCCTGCAACAGGTTTTAAATCTGCCGGAGGACGTTGGAAAATATAAATCTTATCAGAGGCTACTTCTATCTCATCAGGAGAGCCATCAACCACCACCAATTCTCCATAGGCGTAGCCGGGATTTAAGCCTCTAAATGTGCTTTGGTTTTGTATGTCTAAAACTTTATTACTCAAAGAAGATTCTTTTGCAATAAAATCGCCAAGCTCACCTACAGCTTTACCTAAATACAAGGCAATAGATCCTCTAATCTTATCATCAATAAAACCATAAGCTTTAGGTTCAAAACCCGTGTATTCACTAACAATGTCTTGATAGGTAGCCTTTACCATCGCGGCGCTCCATTCTACTTCTCTACGGGCATTTTCTAAAACAGCTGTAAGTTCACCTAAAGTCATTTTTTTAGCTTCATATTTGCTTAACGCCCCCATCAACTGTTCCCATTCCCAAGTTTCAGCATAGCCAGCACCTGCAGTCGCCATTCCTAAATAACAGATTTTTTCTAATAAAACATTTACAGATTCCGG
This sequence comes from Cellulophaga baltica, assembly GCF_900102165.1. Lineage (GTDB taxonomy): Bacteria > Bacteroidota > Bacteroidia > Flavobacteriales > Flavobacteriaceae > Cellulophaga > Cellulophaga baltica. Next base: position 183,879 of record NZ_FNBD01000007.1, on the reverse strand, counting down.
TTCCCATTTAGGAGCATTTTTGAATAGGATATCTTCTACTTTTAAAGAGATATCCAGCAATTGTAGTTTAATTTCAGGATTTGTTTCTTCTAAAATGGCAGCTCTCAACTCCAAAAGTAAGTCAGAAGAATTAATGATAATACTTTTTGGAGTATCAGTTGCGGAAGTAATTGCATACGCTTCAATTTTCTTACCTATGGCTGTTTTTTTTACAAGAGGAGCATTCGCTAAAAATGTAGCTGGATCTATAGGTTTATAAAAGGTTTGCATGGTACCAATCAACGCATCAATTTGTTTGCTAAGACTCGTTGTTAATTTTGCCGTATGTTTCTGTTTGAAATCTTTTACTTTTTGAATGTCTACAAATTCTGGTTGACTATGAATTTTCACCCTAAGATCCATAAAAGAGTCATATCCATCAGAAATTACTTTAGACTGGCTACGCATTAATTGAGAGGTGTTATCATCACCCTCATGCGGAATATCTTTTAACGATTGTCGGATTAAAAAATAATTTTGAGCCACGCGCTCTTGATCTGCTAATAACCATTTATAAAATTGAATGCCCCACGCTTGTTCATCTTCAGATTGAATAGAACCTCTATAGTATTGTCCTTTTTGCAAAATCCAACCGTCATCAATTGTTCTTAGATACTTATCTAATTGATATTGTTTTAATCGAGAATGGTTATGCTCCGTATCCCAAAATTCTTGAATATCGGTATATGCTAAAATCTGACCAAAATAAATATGGTTCTGTTCTCCTAAAGCAACTACCGCATCTTTATAACGAGCATGTTGTACCCCTGGGCCAATATTTTCAGGACAAGGGTCTTTTGGTTGTCGAATACTACCATCGGTGCAAAACCAACGAATATCTTTGTAAGGTCCTCTTATATCGTTTTTATAGGTGTTTATTTGTTCTGTAATCTTTTCATTGCTAAGTTTTTGAGAAAATAATGTAGCGGTGAATAAAACCAGAATAAAAGTAGAAAGTGATTTGGTTTTCATGGGGTGATCAAATTTAAATCATAGTAAAAGTATACTTTTTGTAAATGCATTTGTTTAATAATTTACTGATTTTTTATGGATTAATTTAAAGTTAAATGTTTTATTCGATTAGACTATAATTGTATTTTTGACACTTAACCGATAAACCCTTTCTAATGAAGTTCTTAATACCCTCCCTTTTTGCGCTACTCTTATTGAATACCCAGTGTAAAGAACAAAAGAAAGAAGAATTGGTTAGAGAAGAGGATAAGGTAGTGCTTGTAACTCCCGAAAAAGAAGTGTTAAAAGAAATTTTAGTGGAGCAACCTGCAGATATTGAAGTGCCAAAAGGCATGGTTTGGATCCCAGGAGGAACTTTTAATCAGGGAGCAGTACCTCAAGATAAAATGGCTATGGATCATGAGAAACCTATGCATGAAGTGCAAGTAGATGGTTTCTTTATGGATATTACCGAAGTTACCAATGTCCAATTTGCAAAATTTGTAAAAGAGACAGGCTATATTACCGTGGCTGAACGAGCAATTGATTGGGAGGAAATGAAAACACAACTACCTGAAGGTACTCCAAAACCTCATGATTCTATTTTACAGCCGGGAGCTTTAATTTTCAAAAAAACAAAAAGTTCTGTTCCTAATTTATACGATTTTTCTCAATGGTGGGAATGGAAGATTGGAGCAGATTGGAAACATCCTAACGGACCAAAAAGTACCATACAGGGTAAAGATAAAGAGCCTGTAGTTCAAATTTCTTATGAGGATGCTATGGCTTATTGTACATGGGCCGGAAGAAGGTTGCCAACAGAAGCGGAGTGGGAGCGTGCTTCCCGTGGATATCAAGAGAAAACCATATATTTCTGGGGTGATGACCTTAGCAAATTAGCCACTATGGCAAACACTTGGGAAGGGGAGTTTCCTGTTACCAATTCTAAATTAGATGGTTTTGAACGCAGAGCAGCAGTAATGTCCTATCCTGCCAATGATTTTGGTTTATATGATATGGCAGGTAATGTGTGGGAATGGACTTCAGATTGGTACAGTTCTAATTATTTCAAAGACGTAGCCAATAATGTGGCACTGGCAAGAAATCCTCAAGGGCCCGCTAAAACCTATAATCCCAATAACCCGTATGCTATAGAAAAAGTAATAAAAGGAGGTTCTTTTTTATGCAGTGCTTCGTATTGTGCGAGTTATAGAATTTCTTCACGAATGGGTTCAAGTCCAGATTCCGGGGCAGAACATGTTGGTTTTAGAACTGTGGCTACTCCAAAGATGCTCACTAAAAATTAAGATTTTTCTTAGAAAAATGCGTCAAAGAGAAATCTACTATTAAACTATAACAACTTTTGATAACTTTTAATGTAAGTTTTTTGACAAAAAACCTACTTTTGAAGTAACAAATATGAAGTACTAGATTATGTCAGATAAAATTGAAAGAATTAAAACTTTAATTATTGGTTCGGGACCTGCAGGGTATACTGCGGCTATTTATGCAGCAAGGGCAGATTTGAAGCCTGTTGTTTATACGGGAATGGAGCCAGGCGGACAATTAACGACAACAACAGAAGTTGATAACTTTCCGGGATATCCAGAAGGAATTGACGGACCGACAATGATGATGCAATTGCAATCTCAAGCAGAACGTTTTGGTACGGAAGTTAGAATAGGAATGATTACGGCAGTAGAATTCAGCACAGAAGTGGGCGGTATTCACAAAGCTACAGTAGATGATTCTATTCAAATTGAAGCAGAAACAGTAATTATTTCAACAGGAGCAACCGCTAAATATTTAAATATTCCTAGTGAACAAAAATTAAGAGGTGGAGGCGTTTCTGCCTGTGCTGTTTGTGATGGTTTTTTCTATAAGAACCAAGACGTGGCTATTGTTGGAGCAGGAGATACTGCAGCGGAAGAAGCATCTTACTTAGCAAATATTTGCAAAAGTGTTACCATGTTAGTTCGTAAAGACGAGATGAGAGCCTCGAAAGCAATGCAACACAGAGTTCATAATATAAAAAATATTAAAGTCCTATATAACACAGAAGTAGATGAAGTATTAGGAGGACAAGTAGTAGAAGGTTTACGTATGGTAAACAATGTGACTGGTGAAAAATCAGAAATAGATATTACAGGCCTATTCATCGCTATTGGGCATAAGCCAAATACGGATATTTTTAAAGGTCAGTTAGATATGGATGAAACTGGTTACTTAATTACAAAAGGAAAATCTACTAAGACAAATCTTCCAGGAGTATTTGCTTGTGGAGATTCTCAAGATAAAGAATACAGACAAGCGATTACTGCGGCGGGTACAGGCTGCATGTCAGCTTTAGATGCCGAGCGTTACCTGGCAGCGATAGAAACACCGGCCTCAATGGCTTAAATTAAAAAAGAGCCGCTTTTTAGCGGCTCTTTTTTTTAATACTCCCAACGTCTTTTAAGGTTAAGTTTGAAAAATAGTATTAATCTATTCTTTTATAGTTTTCTGAAGAAATTTTGTTGCCTTCGTCATCTACTGTAATTTGTTTAAAGGAATCTTTGTCCAATTGTAACTCAAATTTAAATACTTGAACAGTATCTTGAATTTTCATCATCATTTCGGAGCCAAATTCTAATTGTTCCTCCAAGTTATTTTCTGAATTTGAATAAGAACCATAACCAAACCATTCTGATGGATCATCTGGAGAATAACGTGTCCACATCACTTTACCTTTACTATAAATTTTTACCTGACGATATCCATTAATATTGGAAAGAGTGTCAGTTACATTCACACCGTCGTAGTTAAAACGGTTAACGAGCTCCCATGTACCTTCTAAGGAAGGGTTTTTCAAAGATTTAAGAGGTGTAACATTAGTTGAAGAAACTAAAAATAACATCAAGAAAATCAATCCGATTAATTTTTTCATGATCTTGTATTTTTAAATTGTTATATACCAATAAGTTACAATATTTTTTTATTAAAATGTAAGAAAATTACTAATATTTATTAATAACACCACAAAGGGTGTTAATCTCTTCTTTAGTATGTGCGGCACTAAGTACAATTCTACTCATTAAACTGGCTTTCTCATTTGGATAACGAAAGCTGGTAACCAAGATTTGGTGCTCTTCCAAGTGTTGTGTTAAATTCTCATCTGCAAAAGTAAAAGCTGGATGACCAATCATAGATTTAAATTTAGTGATAAGATTGATTTGTGTTCTGAAAAATTCAATATTTTGTTCTAATAAAGAACGCTTTTTATTTAATAATTCTTCTCCAAAATAGATAGTAGCTAAGTTGGCAGGAGCAGCGGGACTAGAGCCACCAAAAAAATCAGTTTCAATAAACTCATTAATTCTTTTAGTGTCTGCAAATATAGCACCTCCTTGCACGCCAAAACCTTTTCCTAAGGAGCAACATACTATAAGTTCTTTTGGATGTAATTTTTTCAAAGAAGAAAATACACCACCTCCATTTTTTCCAAGAATACCTATTCCGTGAGAATCATCTACCACCAAAATTACATCGTTTAATGGTAGTGCTTTTAACCCATTAAAGTCAGGAAAATTAGCGCCAGAAAAATCGATAGAATCAAGAAATACAACAGGCGTACTGTCTTTATTTTTTTCTAAATGATCACGCAATGCAATATTTAGCGCTGCAAATGTAATATATGATTTAGGCTTATTTTCTTGATTGTTACAGAGGTAAAGAGCAGAATGAGTATTGGGTGAATAGAAAAAGCGAAACTCTTTTCTGTTTAGAAATTGACTTATGAATTGACCCGCTAAGTATCCAGAAGATAAGGTTACGCAAGCTTCGCTACCTACTAATTTTGCTAAATAACTTTCGGTTTGATCAAAAATAGAAATCCGAATATTAGATTTTCTTGATGCGCCATAATTTGTGCCATATTTTCTAAGATTATCAATGTATATATTTTGAAATTCTAAATCCGTTTGTAAGCCTAAATACGCAGTGCCACCAAAATAAAGATAATTAGTGCCTTTTACTTGTATGTTTTTGCTTGGAAAAGAATTAATATATTTTGTCATGATCTTAGTGTTATGCCACTACCTCCAAGCTTAGGATAGCTTAGACTAGCATCTTTGTGAATGATGATACCATCTGCGATGTCTTCTTTTAATAGAAGAGCACCATCCATATCAACATAATCTAATTGCGGTAATATTTGGGCGATTGCCGAAATACCAACAGAAGACTCCGTCATACAACCCACCATGACTTTTAAGCCTAAGTCTTTACCTTCTTTAATCATCCGTAAAGCAGGGGTGAGTCCGCCACACTTCGTTAATTTAATATTTATACCACTAAAATGCAACCCACATTTTGCTACATCACTTTCTACAATACAACTTTCATCGGCAATAATAGGTAAAACACTATGGTGCATTACTTTTTCCATCCCATCCCAATCATCAGCTTTTAAGGGTTGCTCTAAAAATTCTACACCTAAATCTTTTAATAATGGGGCATTAAAAATTGTTTCTTCTGCGGTCCAAGCACAATTCACATCAATCCTAAAAATTGCATCGGTATGTTTGCGCAACTCTTTTACGATATTAACATCATCATCTGTTCCTAACTTTATTTTGTAAATAGGCCATGGTGTTTCTTGCATCTTAGCCACCATTTTTTCAATACTAGCAATACCAATTGTATAGTTGGTTGTTGGGTAATGATCTAAGCTTGTATTCCATATTTCATAAAGCGGTTTTCCTTTTAGTTTACCGTATAAATCATGAGCAGCTAAATCTAAAGCGCATATCGCAAAATTAGAAAGTCCCTTTTTTGTTATAAAAGCATGAAATATTTCGGGCGTTGTAAATGTAAATTCTTCTATAGCCGATCGGACGGCATTTATTTCTGCCATCATACTCTCTACAGAAATTTTATAGTATGGGTTTGAAGTTGCTTCTCCATAACCAGTATATCCATTTAAACTAAGGCTTGCAATTAATGTATTTTGAAAATCATGGGATTCTCTAGAAATACTAAAGGTGTGTTTTAAGGGTAAAATGTATTTTTTTAATTGAAGCTCCATCGTGTAAATCTTTCCTACGAAAATAGGCAAAGAGAAAATATAAAAAAACGAAAAGCCATTGAAATTTCAATGGCTTTTCATCTATTTAAGTTAGTTTTTAATCGTTAAAGGTAACACTACCCGAAACACTTTTATTAGAATTTACTTTTGCTTTACCGGAATAAGATATATTCCCTCCGCTACTAGCATCTGCATGTAATGTTTCTGATACATAAATTGCAACATTAGCACCGCTACTTGCTTCTGCGTTACAAGTTTTTGAAGTCAATTCTTTACCACTTACATTTGAGCCACTACTAGCATCAATAGTAGCATTAGTAGCTTCTCCTAGAATTTTAAGATTAGCGCCACTGCTAGCATCGACAGTTAGTTCATCTGTTACAATATTTACATTAACTAGAGAACCACTACTAGAATCTATTGTTAGTTTGTCTGATTTAATGGTGTTTGTTGCTGTTACATTTGCACCGCTAGAGCTTTTTAACTCAGATATATTAGGTAAAGAAACGTATACTTTCTTTGTAGCATTACCTATGTTTTCGATAGCATGAATCTTAAGGACATTGTTATTAACATCTGTTCCTATTAAATCAATAATATTCTCATCTGCCTCAACTTTAATTTCGAATACTGCTGCTTGGGTTACAATGACTTCTAAACCTTCTGAGGCCGAAATTTCTGTGAAATCTTCATTTACGGGCCTGATGTCTTGGGTTACTATTCCGTTTCCTTTAACGCCAGATCCAAATTCGCCTATTTTTATATCCATTCCGCAGGAACTTAAAAAAACGCTTAGTGCTAGTGTGATTGCAATTCTTACTAAAGTTGTCATGATTGTTGTTTTTATGATTGGTGTAAATTTGATGCTTTTTTAGGTTGTTGTATAATTATACTAACCCAACTGTTGTTTTTGATTGATGAATTGTTAAGATTACATTTAATTGCAGTTCACTAGTGGTTTAGTGTAGAGCTTTGTATTAAATACTAGTTTTCATCGGCATCAACACGAATGCCGTTTTCGTCTATTTTTAAAATAAATGATTCGCCATTGTCTTGAACATCAATATCAATACCATCTTCATTTATTTTAATTTTGCCTTTTTCTCCATTTTCGTTGATGTTGATATCTATACCATTACCATTTATTTTTACGCGATTTTCATCCTCAGAGAATTCTAATTCCTTTACAGGGCAGTCTAGGCATTGTAAGGTTCCATTGTTTCCCATCATCCATTTAAAATCATAGACATCACAGTCGTTAATTTTGCTGTCATTTTTAGTGTTTACGCGCCAGCAATTATCTACAGTATTCAAAAACTTTAATTTCATACCTTTTGGCAAGTAAATAAATACACGAACCTCTTGATTCTTAAATTTGTTTTCTCTTCGCGTTGTCAAGAATTCATCTAATTCTAGCGTGTTGCCTTCTAATCTAAATTCATAATCAATTTTTTCAGCAGTCTCTCGGGCATTTAAGAACGATTTTCCATTAGAGTTTTTTTGAACTTCTATGTGAATAAGAGAATCTTTTGAAGTTTTAAAATTAAACTCTACATCTTGAGAGGATAATATTTCTTGTCCGTTGTCATCGTAACTCACAATCATATCACCAATATTTAAAGTACGTCTATTCCAATGTAGATCATTAGAGGTAAAAGCAATATTTAAAGTGTCATTAGGGCTGTTAATGTAATACTCTGTATCTGTAATTGCGCTATCCCAGAAAGCTCTAGAAGAAGCTTGTTTAGCACCAAGTATGATAATAGCAATAAATGATATTAACCATAGGCCTAAGAGTGAAAATTTAGCGACAGACCCTATAGATTTTAAATTGGTAATTAGAATTTTTAATCCTAGATATAATAAAAAGAATAGGGGTATAGCTACTAAGAGAAAAGCCACTATGGCTACAATCCAAAAAGGAGTATTTGAAGCATCTACTAATTCATATAAGTTTAAGGGCCCTAAGTGAACAGTATCAAAAACACCCACTGTAAAGAGACCAATTAGCATAGCTATTAATCCGGCACCGCCTGTAATAATCAATATGATTCCAACAAATTTTCCTATAATTTTAAAGAAGAACATGATGATTTCGCCAAGGGTGTCAAAAAAAGTTTTCCCACTACTTTTAACTTTATTACCTACTTTTTCATAATCAACATTTTTTACACGGTCTGCAACTTCATCAAAACCCTCTTTTACTTTACGTTCAATGTTACTGATGTTCACATCTTCACCACGCATGTCTAGTTTCTGTGCGGTTGTTTTGGCTTCAGGAATCAAAATCCATAATAAGCCATAGATTAACGCAAAACTACCTCCCGAACCAACGGTTAAGACAATCCAAAGAATACGCACCCAAATAGGATCTACTCCAATATAATGCCCTAAACCAGCGGAAACACCTGCTACATATTTAGCATCAATATCTCGGTATAATTTTTTAACTCTTTTGGGCTCTTTTGAAGTGGTTACAGGTTCATCATCAAAAATATCTTCATCAACCATATAATCTTCTGGTTGCCCCATGATAGCGATCACTTCGTCTACTTCTTTGGTGGTAATTACCTGACGTTCATTGGCTAGTTTCTCATGAAATAATTCTGCGATTCTTGCTTCAATATCTGCTAAAATTTCATCACTACCTGAGGTATTTGCAAATGATCTTTTTACAGATTCTAGATAACGTCGCATTTTATTGTACGCATTTTCATCAATATGAAAAAGTATATTAGCGAGATTTATATTTACAGTTTTGTTCATCGTTAGTTGTTTTTGTTGTTGGTCACTAGGTTAGTAGCACTTCGTAATTCATCCCAAGTAGTATCTAATTCTTTGATAAATAGCTTCCCTGTTTCAGTCAATGTATAGTATTTTCTTGGTGGTCCAGAGGTAGACTCTTCCCAACGATAATTTAATAAGCCTGCATTTTTTAATCGTGTTAATAAAGGATAGATGGTACCCTCTACCACAAGCATTTTGGCATTTTTTAATGTTTCAAGGATTTCTGATGCATATTTGTCTTCTCCATTTAAAATAGAGAGGATGCAATATTCCAGTACACCTTTACGCATTTGCGCCTTTGTATTTTCTACATTCATAATTTCGTCTTGCTTTGTATGCAGCTTTTTTAGCCTCGAAATTCTTTCTGTTTTCTTAGAACTAACTTCTTGCATAGATTAACGGTTCGTTTTTTGATTGATGAATAAACATCCAGATTGATTTTTTTGATTGTGATTAATGAATAAACTCCTGTACTGAAAAGGTGTGATTAAGACCTTTTTTTACTTTATAAAATTAATAGTTAATGGATATGAAAATTCTTGACCTTCATTTGTTTTTATGACGGCTAAAATGGTATAAACAATATTTAGTGCAAATAGAGCTCCGTGTAATAAACCGCTTACTCCAAAAGGAATTAGCCAAGAACCAAACCTGAAGTCATTGCTGTCAAAATGAAAATTCATAGTATTGAAATGATTTAAATTTCCAAATGAGAAATTTCCGAAATCAAATAGGTTTGGAACTAACCCTAAAAATAATGGAATGCTTATAATGCCAATAAGTATAGAATAAAGCAATAAGCTTAATTGAAAATTTAAAGCTTGTTTTCCATTATAATCTACATACTTATATTCATTCTTATTTGCGGTCCAAAGAACCAAAGGAACTATGAAGTTTCCGAAAGGAATAAAAAACTTAGAGAACGTCGATGCATGCAAAATTGCAGAGAGGTTTTTTTCGTGTTTTGATATAGTATCTGTCATGGCTTAGTAATTTCTTATGCAAATATATGTCTAAAAAAAGGTACTATGCAACACATAGTACTGTAAATTAACTTTTTATTAACATTTGTAAGCTCGTTAATTTTCAATACTTTTATACAAAATTTAGAGTAGTTATGGGAGTTTCCGCAAGTAAGTTTAATTCGTTTACATTTTTTAAATTGCCTTCTGCTTGGTGGTGTGGTGTGCGTTTGCGTCATATAGATACAAAGAAAGCTGTAGTAACAGTAACCCATAGATGGATAAATCAAAATCCTTTTTATTCTATGTTCTGGGCAGTTCAAGGTATGGCCGCAGAATTATCTACTGGAGCTATGATGATTGATCAAATTAAAGAAAGCGGACAGAAAATATCTATGTTAGTAGCAAATAATAACGCTAGTTTCACTAAAAAGGCTACAGGTAAAATTACATTTACTTGTGAAGACGGTCATTTAATTAAAGAAGGTATTGATAAAACGGTAGCGACAGGAGAAGGCCAAACTATTTGGATGAAATCTGTAGGAGTTAATACCGATGGAGTAGTGGTATCTACCTTTAATTTTGAATGGACCATTAAGTTAAGGAAGAAATAAAATTACCTTCTTTTCCTCATTCTATAGATGAATATGGTGGGTTGGTATAGCCAAACCCCTTACATATCTATTTGCTTTGCTGTTTTTTTACATTTTCATCAATTTCGTTTGAAATTAGAGCAGTAGCTATTATGTAGCTGCTAAGATCTAATTCCTAACTTTTTAAATGAAAAAGAAAATGCGAAAATTGGTAGTGATCTTAATTCTTAGTACCGTTGGTGTAGGGTTCTCACAGGAAACAGGAAGTGTGTATATTACTTCAGAATTTTTACCAAATTCAGAAGTAGGTACTATTAAAAAAAATAAAGTAGGTTTTGATATTCCTCTAAAAACAGTATTTGGAAAGGAGACTATTAGTTTGTTTGGGGAGTATCAAAATTTAAATATTGGTTATGTTGATAAAGATGTGCCATTTGAGACCCACCAAATAGATAATTTTCAAACCGTTAGTTTAGGGCTTCTATATGATCGAGTTTTAGAAAACGGATGGGGTTTTTCTTTGAAATTAGCGCCACAAATATCTTCCAATTTTGATATCAACGCTTTTGATAGTCGAGATATATTTATCAATGGATCCTTACTATTTGATAAATTGAATACAGAGAATCAATCTATGTGGAGTTTTGGAGTTTCATATGATTTTCAAAATGGGTTAGATTTTCCAATCCCCGTTATAGCCTACACAAAACGATTGGATGAGAAGTGGGCTTATAAAATTGGATTTCCTGATGCAAGATTAAAGTGGTCTTTTCATAAAAATCACCGGATAGAAGCGTTCACCACCTTAGATGGTTTTGCAGGCAATATGAATGATGATGTGGAGATTTATAAAACAGATTATAGGGGAAATTTAAAGAGTACCTATATGTTAGGGGGGGTAGGATATACCATTAGTTTTCTAAAAGATTTTGAATTTAATGCTAAAGCAGGGTATTCCGCTTTTAATAGTATGGAAGTTCAGGATTATGACACTAATGAAGTTTATAATTTTTCAATGGAGAATGGTGCCTATTATAATTTTGGTGTAACCTATAAATTAAAAGTGAAGTCTAAGGTAAAAAGTCCTTATTACAATTAATGCAAAAAAATAAAAAGGCTCAAAAGTAAAAACAGAAATTACAGAATTATAATTTCTGTTTTTTACTTTTAACGAATATATTAGTTATTTTAATAATCTATGAGAGAAAATTATTTATTTTACGAAGAACAAAAATTTACACAATGGTGGTTGTGGTTGCTGTTATTGCTTATAATTGGGTATTTATTATTTGATTTGATAAGTTTTTCTTACTCAAGTGATGAAATATTTACTGTAGGTACGATTATTTTTAATACGGAAAACTTAATTCCTCTTATATTGGTATGTCTGGTTATTCTTCTGTTTCTAATTTTAAAATTAAAAACTACCCTATCAAAAGATTATATTCAAGTTTCATTTTTTCCTTTTTTTACAAAAAAATGGAATTGGTCAGAAATAAACACTACAGAAATTGTTACCTATGGCTTTGTAGGGTATGGAATTAGGTTGAGTTTAAAGTATGGAACGGTGTATAATATAAAAGGAAATCACGGATTAGCTATTCATTTAAAAAATGGAAAAAAGCTGATGGTGGGCACTCAAAAACCGGAAGAGTTAGCGAATGTCATCAAAAATAAATAGTGAAATTGTAACATTTGTATCCAAGACCGTACTAATAATCATCAATCAAAAAATAGATAGGACATGAATGCACATGAAATAGATTTTCAGATATTTGGGGAAGAAATGCAGTTTGTAGAAATAGAGCTAGATCCTCAAGAAGCTGTTGTCGCAGAGGCAGGGAGTTTTATGATGATGGACTCAGATATTAAAATGGATACCATTTTTGGAGACGGTTCTAATCAGGATAAAGGTGTTTTAGGTAAAATATTTTCTGCAGGAAAGCGTATGCTTACAGGGGAAAGTTTATTTATGACGGCTTTTTTAAATATAGGTCAAGTAAAACGTAAAGTTAGTTTTGCATCTCCTTATCCCGGAAAAATACTTCCGATAGATTTATCAGAAACACAAGGTAAATTTATATGCCAGAAAGATGCTTTTCTTTGTGCCGCAAAAGGTGTTTCTATTGGCATTGAATTTTCAAAACGTTTGGGCAGAGGTTTGTTTGGTGGGGAAGGATTTATCATGCAAAAATTGGAAGGAGACGGTTTGGCATTTGTGCATGCAGGAGGTACTTTGGCAAAAAAAGAATTAAAGTCAGGAGAAGTGCTCAGGGTAGATACTGGATGTATCGTAGGCTTTACACAACATGTAGATTATGATATTGAATTTGTAGGAGGTATTAAGAATACTGTATTTGGTGGGGAAGGATTATTTTATGCTACACTGCGCGGACCAGGAACCGTATATGTACAATCGTTGCCTTTTAGCAGACTGGCTGGTCGTGTTCTTGCTGCAATACCAAGCGGGGGCAATACCAAAGGAGAAGGAAGTATTCTTGGAGGTATTGGAAATTTATTAGATGGTGATAATTAATTGTAGACATAAAAAGTTTGAAAAACGGAACGGTAAAAAATATAACGAAAAAACTGTTATCAGATAACTGGTATAGGTTAGATAAATATTTCTTTGATTATCATAGAGAAGATGGTGCTTGGGAAAAACAAGAACGAGAAGTTTATGATTGTGGTGATGCTGCAGCTATTCTTTTAATGCATAAGGAAAGAGCATCTGTTATTTTAACCAAACAGTTTCGAATGCCTGCTTATCAAAATGGTGTGGCTACAGGAATGCTGGTTGAGGTTTGCGCCGGACTTTTAGAAGGAGATACTCCTGAGGTTTATCAAGAAAGAGGTTCTTGAAGAGACTGGATATCAAATTCCAGAAGTCAGTAAAGTTTTTGAGAGTTTTATGGTGCCGGGCACCGTTAAGCAAAAAGTCCACTTTTTTATAGGTTATGTGGATGATACCATGAAAATCAATGCGGGTGGTGGTGCAGATGATGAAACTGAAAATATTGAAGTGTTAGAAATTCCGCTATCCGAAGCTTATAATATGATTGCTTCTGGAGGTATAATTGATGGTAAATCAATTATGTTATTACAACATGTAAAAATACAGCAGCTTTCTTAAAGGGTCTCTAATAGTGGTCTCTTAAATTCTCGAAGAGCAATTGCATTCGTTTTTTTATTTCCTCAGTAGGTTGTTTATAGTGATTGTTCATGAAGCTAAAAATCAGAGTCTTACCCGATTTGGTTCGTAAATAGCCACTTAAACAATACACATTACCTAAAGAACCAGATTTAGCATATAGATATGGTTCGTTTATTCCTCCATACCAATTCGTCAACGTACCGGAAACTCCTCCTGCAGGAAATAAATCAAAGATTCGTTCCTGTGATTGTTCCATGTATATTTTTTTTAAAATATGAACTAAAGATTCAGGGGTAAATAAATTATACCTAGATAGTCCTGAGCCATCTACCCATCTAGGTGGCTGCTTTAAATCGGCAAGATGATGTTCTAAAATATAGCGCTGTGCTTTTTTTAAACTTAAGGTATCAGATAGTGTAGCGCTAGATAAAATAAGTAATTGTTCGGCTAGGAAATTATCACTAACCGCCATCATTCTTTTTAATATAGAATCTGTGGGGATACTATAGACTGTTTGTTTATTTACTTCAGGAAATTTGATTATTAGTTCTACATTCTTGTTTAAAGCAGAATCAAGCAAACTTTTAACTAATGTATCATCTACTATAAATGGAGTTACTGTAGTGTCTTTTTTATTGAGATCATTATAAAAAATATTGCGGTGTTGATCACGAGCCTTTGGTGCAACCATCGCTAAAATATTATTTTTGAAGAATGATGGAGTAATTGTTATGGAATCGTTTTTATAAACGGACAAAACGTTGCCATAAATAGGAAAAGAGGAACGTTCTGGCTGATAATAGGCATCATAATCCTCCCAAGCCCATCCGGGCCCATAAGCCGTCGTTTTAAAATTATTTAGATTCAATTTGATATGATTGTATCCTTTTAAAAAATGAAGAGCCGTACTGTCTTTAAAATACGGATGTAATAAACTAGGATCTCCTGTGCCTTCTATATAAATAGTATCTCCAGTAGTATGATATTTAAGGGTAGGTATATTTTTAGGCAACACATTTAAGGCAGTATATAAGGTGGCTATTTTTGTAGTACTCGCAGGAGTAAAATATTTTTCACTATTATATTTTACAAGGGTATCATTATTTATAGGGTCATAAATGAACACGCCTAAAAATTGATTATCGTAAAAAGGCTTCATAAATGCTTGTTGTGTTTCTTTACGTATTTTTTTAATTTTCGAAACGCTGCAACTGTGTAATAAGTTGATAATCAGTAATAAAAATAATATTTTTCGCATTCTTAAAGGCTAGTTCTTAGGGGAACAATTTATGCTTTTTGTCTATATTAACAACAATTTATCTATTTTTTAACTAAAATAGAGCAATAGATATTACCTTTTTATGTTTAACTTAGTAAAATCAACTAATACATATTTTAATATGACTAAATCAATGCTTGAGTACACCAAAATGGTACTTAATAAAGTTAGTTTTGATACAAAGTTATTTTGTAAAGAAGTAAAGAAAGCTTTTTCAACACTCATGCCTGAAGAAGTAGAAGAACTAAAACTCTGGTTAGAAAAGTTTATATATGATAAACCAGAACTAAAACAAAGCTTAATATACTTAACATAAAACAAAAGCCACTTTAATTAGTGGCTTTTTTATTGCGTTAATTTTTAGTGTTACTTTTTATTAAGCGGACTAATAATTTTTACGTCTTGAAAAGCAATAGCACCTCTTACAATACTAGAAATCACTTCTCTAAGCGCTTCTGTTATTTGTATTTTTAATTCGCTTTTATGATAGATTAAACTAACTTCTCTGGCAGGAGATGGACTTTCAAAATACTTTAAGTTTTCTTTTTTACGCTCATCTAGTGTTAGCGTATTTAAAAAAGGAAGTAATGTCATTCCCATTCCTTCATTTACCAAATTCACTAAGGTTTCAAAACTTCCACTTTGTAATTGAAAAGCTTCACCCTGGGCATCTTTAGATGCTTTACAAAGGTTAATAACCCCATCTCTAAAACAATGTCCGTCTCGTAAGAGTAGCACATCATTTATATCTAAATCTTCAGTCTTAAGCTTGTCTATTCCACTTAATTTATGGTTTTTAGGCACATAACCAACAAAAGGCTCATAATACAAGGGGCGTTCTTTGATATATTCTATTTCTAAAGGCGTAACAGCAATACCGGCATCTAAATGGCCGTCTTGAATATTTCGGATCATATCCTCAGTATTCTGCTCTTTAATGATAAGATTTACTTTAGGATATTTTTTGATAAAGGTATTTAAGAACATAGGTAGTAATGTAGGCATTACCGTAGGGATAATTCCCAATGTAAATTCACCTCCTATAAATCCTTTTTCTTGATCAACAATATCTTTTATTCTATTGGCTTCGTTGACAATATTTTTTGCTTGTGCTACAATTTTTTTTCCTACTTCAGTAACAGCAATTGGTTTCTTACCACGATCAAAAATTAACACATCCAGTTCATCCTCTAATTTTTGAACTTGCATGCTTAGAGTTGGCTGAGTTACGAAACTTTTTTCAGCAGCAAGAGTAAAATTTTGGTATTCGGCAACAGCCAAAACATATTGCAATTGCGTTATCGTCATTTGTATTGTTTTAGGCTATAAAAATATAAAAACTATCAATGAATCTTATGGTCTTAGGGGTATATGTTTCGTAAATTTGTTATGAAATCAAAAGCATATATTATGAAACTAAATAGCATAGGATTAGACGCCGCAAAATCAGCCCAATTAAGTGATGATTTAAATACCTTATTAGCCAACTTTCAAAGATATTATCAAAATTTAAGAGGTATTCACTGGAATATTAAAGGAAAACGCTTTTTTGACTTGCATATAAAGTTTGAGGAGTTATATACTGATGCCAATGAGAAAGTAGATATGATTGCGGAAAGGATATTAACCTTAGGTGGACTACCATTACACACCTTTGAAGATTATATTGCAAATTCTACGATTGAAGTAGGTAAAAATATTCACAAAGATGAAGCGGCAATACATTTAATTGTTGATTCTTTGAGCAAATTACTTGTTATTGAGCGTAAAATATTAAACACATCAGGAGATGCCGATGATGAGGGTACAAATTCTATGATGAGCGATTTTATTGCAGAACAAGAAAAAACTGTTTGGATGATGAAAGCTTGGTTAACAGAAGAAGTATAAATTTAATATTAGTAATAAAAAAAAGCCTCTTAGCATTATGCTAAGAGGCTTTTTTAGGTTTAAAACCGAATGGTAAATGCTAAATCTTCATTTGTTAGCGAAAATTTTGCATCATCAAAACGTGGTGGACCATAAGACATATCATTTCCAGACATACCGAAGTTTTCTTTTGGCATTCCATTAGTTTCGAAATCCATGCGCTTATTATCGTTTTCATCATGCACCGCCATAATAGCATAACTTCCAGGGACTACATTTTTAAAGCTTATATTTATTTTCCCGTCTACTATTTCACTAGCTATATTTTGTATGCCGGGCCCTTTCATAAACGTATCTGCAGTATGTAATGAAAGTAACACTTTACCATTGTTGCTAGAGATATTATCAATAGACACCGCTAGGGTGTAGCTCTGTGTTTCTTGAGCTTTGGCGAAAATAGAACATAGAATTAGAATAGCGGTAACAAGTAAATTTTTCATTTGAATCTGGTTTTTAATACCGTTGGTATGCGGTAGTAGTTATTAATAGCTCAAAGTTGAAAAATAAGAAGGAGGTGGGTAAATTTTAAAAACTCAACTGTAGAAATTGATTTCCGAATTGTAGTATTTATGCAAAAAATTAAAAAACTATGTTTTAAAGAGCTGCGTAGAATCAATTACCAATTCTCGATTTTAACCAACGGACCATTCCATCTGTTTCTTGTAAGGTAAGATTACTAGAAATTTCTAATTGCCCACCTGTAATCGGGCTCATCATTGTAGGAGCTAAAACTATTTTTTTTCCAAAATAAATGACCAGGGGTTCACCTGTGAATTCTGTAGTTATTTCTTTTAGTTTTGCACTTCCTAAAGTGTTTAAAACCAAATGGACAGAAGGCTTTCCTAAATAATTAAAACTTTGAGAAACTTCTTTTATATCAGATAAATAAATGGAAGGTGTATCTTGCAGGATAAGAGTTTCATAATTATCACCAGTAAATCCATCATAATTTTTAGTCAAATACAAACCAGAAATTGTATCTCTACTCATAGGCTTAGCTTGAGAATATGAAGCTGTTGCTAGAAACATACCTATAATTAATGGAAAAATTTTAAGGAACATATTTTAAATTTATAGGGTATTCTTTTTCATTGCTTGCGCTATAGCACAGGCATTGGCATCATCAATAGTTTCTAGTTCTGAAATTATAGTTTCATGATCTTCCGTTCTATTTTGGGATAACTTATAAGTAGCTTGGATATCATCTATTTTAATTTTAAAACCAATAACCCCTTTAACTTGCCTCAGTGTTTTGCTAGACATGTCTTCTAAGGTTATAGGATTCTTAGATGCTTTTTCGTACTTATTTACCAGTTTGTGCATAGATGCCATAACTTCGTCCTCACTAAGTATACTTAACTTCCCATATACATGAACCGCAATATAATTCCAGGTAGGAACCTCTTCTTTTTTGTACCAAGATGATGATATGTAGGAGTGTGGTCCATTAAAAATACAAAGTACGGTACCATTTTCTGTAAAATGTTTTCCCTGTGGATTTGCTCTTGCAATATGGCCTACTAAAATATCGGAGCCATCATGGTCAGTATCTAATTCTAAAGGAATATGTGTAGCCCAAGGTTTATTGTCTACTTGGTTTACAAGGATGCCAAAACTATTTTCAATTAAAAATTGTTTGATTTCTTTTAAATCCTTTTGCTCGTAATATTTTGGAGTGAACATTATAGTTAGCTTTTAAGTTTAAAAGTAACTATTAATCATTTAAAACGAGTAGAATATATGTAATTATAAAGAGTGTTTTTTTATTGTAAAACTAAATTTAGAACCTTTTCCTAGAGTAGATCTCACCGTAATCTCACCCCCTAATTTTTCAATTATTTTTTTTACGGTGGCTAAACCTATTCCGTTACCCCTTACTCCAAATTTATCTTGGGGACTATTGATGGTGAAAATATCAAAAATACGGTCATACTTATCTTCAGGAATACCTGGGCCATTATCAGCAACATAAAACAGGTAGTGTGTTTTAGATGCGTCAATTCCAATTGTAATTTGAACCTCTCCTTTGTCATTGTATTTTATGGCATTGGTTACTAAATTTATGAGTATTTGATCTAATGCGGTTTCATTAATAGTAATCTTTTTTAATTCTGATATAACTGTTAAATGAATATGAGGGTTACTGCTAAATATGCTATTGATGTTATTCTTTACATTTTCTATGCTAACCTCTTTAGTTTTTTCTTTTAAAAGGTTGTCACTCTTACTGTATTCTAATAAGCCTTCAATAAGTCCTTTTAACCGGTTAGAAGAACTCACAATCATATTTAAAATATCTGATCCTTGTGTATCTATATTGATTCCATATTGATCGATGAAAATATCTGTTAAGGTGGTAATATTATTTAATGGAGACTTCAAATCATGGGCCGCAATATAGGCAAAGCATTCTAGTTCTGTGTTTTTCTCTTTTTGATTGACTAAGGCCTGCTGTAGTAAGAGTTCATTTCTACGAAGCTCTATTAACTTCATAACTTGATTGGATAGCGCTTGAAGCGATTCTATCTGACTTTTGTTTAAGGTCTTTGGTTCGTGATCTATAACGCATAAAGAGCCAATAGGTAAGTTGTTTGCCGTCATTAAAGGAACTCCAGCATAAAAAACCACATTAGATTCTCCTGTAACCATAGGGTTGTCAAAAAAGCGCTCGTCTTTTCTAGTATCAGGAACGATAAATACATCGCCAGAGTGATTTATGGTATGACCACAAAAAGATATCTCTCTAGGAGTTTCTTTTATATCTACGCCATAGGAAGACTTAAACCATTGCCGATTTTCATCTACAAGGGTAATCATTGAAATAGGAGTGCCACATATTTCGGAGGCTATCTTAGATAAATTATCGTAGTCTTCTTCGGGTAAAGAGTCTAAAATATTATAAGATTGAAGCTCGGCTAATCTTTTTTCTTCTTCTTTGTGTGCTTTTGGAGCAAGCATGCTTTTGATTTATGAAGTGAGAAATATATTACAAATAGAAGAACGAAAAACTAATAGTATAATTGTATCGAAGCCTTAATTTAACATATTTTATTATATAGGTTTATAAAAATAAAAAAGACCGAAGAATCGGCCTTTTTCCAGGTGCTGTAAAATTTGTTTTAAGGCTTCGGGATTGCGGCTGTACCGCCTATTTTATCTTTTTTAATTTGTCGTTGGATTTTCTTAATGGCAGATTCGATAGATTTTTCGGGTTCAATAATATTGTATTCTCCCCAGAAGTCAGGATCAGAGAAACCTAGGGCTTCATCACTAAGAATAATATTTCTGCGTAATTTTTCTTTTCCTTTTAAGTTTTTACCTTCATTTTTTTCCCAATCGGTTACGGCCATTTCACAGGTCATGCTATACACAGAATTAAACCATCGATCATCCCAATTAATTTTGAACTCCAACATGACATTACTGTAGCCATAATACCACTTATTATCTTTCTCTCTATAGTCTACACGATAAGCCACAGCAGTAGGGTATACATTGGCTTTAGCAGGTTTGCGTTTTACAAACATACGTGCGGCGTTTTCTCTATCCGTAATATTTAATTCATAAATAGCGCTAGTTAAAATTTTATGTTCAGCATCTATAAACAGCTGTCCTTTATAGAGTTGGTCTGTCAAGTTTTCTTTCTGAGAGAAATTTATAACATAGATTAATTGATCATTAATTCTAGCGGAACGTTCAAAGGTATAGTTGTAAAGCGGAATAGTTTCTTGTGTAAAGACATACTCCGGATATTTCATTAAGTCGATAAATAGGGTGTTGAATGGGCCTCCTTGTAATTTTAAAGTTAAGGTATCTAATTTACTGTAATCAGTACTTTTTCTAGCTTTATATAATTCTACCGCATCATTTTGTTTGGTAGTATATGGCGCTTTATGAATATTGACTACCGCTTCTGATAAAGAAACATTCTTCTTTCTTTTTTTTATAGTCTCGCGGTAAAAAGCAGTCATAAGGGTTGGGAATTCAAAATAATCTGCACCTTTTTTATTTAATGTTTCTCGAACCAGAAGTTCTGCATTCTTAGGGACAACGATATTAACCTCAGATAAAGCGGTAACTGCTGTTTCTAAGGCAATCTTATTACTTTCTTTAAGTTCTTTTAGGCTTAACTCTTTTGTCTTATATCCTAAAAAGCTTATGGAAACTGTGGCGTCTGCCAAAGCTTTAGGAACTTTTAAAGCAAAATCTCCCTCTGTGTTTGTGACTGTACTTATATTAGAATTTTGTATGGTAATTGTTGCAAATACAAGTTCTTTTTTACTATTAGCATCTATAATTTTACCTTTGTACTGATTAAATTCTTCTTGTTGCTCTTCTTGTAAAATAGTAGCAGCATTGCTTTGTGGTGTAGCTCCGAAGATTAGTAAGGCCACCAATAATGCTTTCCATGATTTAAAATGGGAATAATTAGGTTTGCTTTTCATAGTATTAGTTTTAAGGTGAATCGTTGAGTCTTCCTTATAAGGTACTAATTTTTAGTAAGATAACTACTATAAAAAAGCAATATTCAGTTTTCGGAATAGAACAGCTTACTTTATAGGATACGTATTATAGCATTTTGTAATTCTTTGGAAGTGGGTGTTTCAAACCAATCTTCCATAAACTGAAAATTTTCATTCGTAACTTCGAAAGAAAAAGTAGCTCCTTTTTTGATATTTCGTTGCATAACCCGTTTTTGTCGTTCTTTTTTAGGGATATCTAGAAAGTGAAGTTCAACTTCAATGCTATTTGCTTGAGCAAAATCTCTAAACTTTTGCCGATGCTCATATTTTGAAAATCCTAAGTCTAGAATAGCATCTACTCCAATTCTTTGTAATTGTAGCAGCTGTTCTTGCATCAGGTCCTCTGCGCGATCAATTCGTTCCAGAAACCAAGCTAAACCATCCTCATCTTTTTTATCTGGAAGAAAAAGAATAGAATTCCAGACGTCTATAGAAAACAAAAAACCACCAACTTTTTCTTTAAGTTGGTGGGAATAGGTTGTTTTACCTGCGCCAGTATTACCTACAATTAAGTATATCATTGGCTTAGGGTATTAGTTAAGCTTCAGTGTCATTTTCAGCGTCTACGCTATCATTTTCTTCTTCAACTTCCTCTTTGTTTAAATTGTTTTTAAGAATATTAAGCTTCTTTAATTTTGCCTTCCAAGTAGCTAAATCTTCTTTATGTGCGTTAATCTTTTTAATTACGTCTTTTACAACAGGACTATCTTCAGAAGCATTTGAAAAGAATTGTAAATTGTTTTCTAGCTGGCGAACTTCACTTTTGCTTTCATCAATTTTACGGCGGATAAAAGTACGTTCTCTTTGTAAAGCATGTTCTGTATTTTCACCATTGGTGATTTGCTGAATTTTATTACCATACTTCATCATTTCAGCTTCTTGACGTTCTATGTCTAGCTTTTTGAATAAGGCATCTAATATTTTATTGAATTTAGCATTGATGCTTTTCTTATTGAAAGGCACGCGACCAATTGCTTTCCATTCTGCTATAAAACCTTTAATAGCGTCTAAATCTTCATTTCTATTACCTGATAAATGAAAACCTTGCAGACGCTCTAGACAAGCAGCTTTAAGCTCAAAATTTTCTAACTCGTCTTTTTGTGCTTCATTCTTACTTGCATTTAAACGATCAAAATAATAGTTACACGCATCTTTAAATTGTTTCCAGATTTTATCAGAAAACTTACGAGGAACATGGCCAATTTTTTTCCACTCGTTCTGTATGCGCTTCATTTCAGAAGTAGCCATTTCTGTGTCTTCACTATCTTTTAAAGATAGTGCTAGCTCTAATAAGGCTCTCTTCTTATCTAAATTATCTTGTTGCTCTTTCTTTTGATCTTTATAGAAAGCATTCTTTTGTCTATTAAAATCACGAACACTATCTTTAAAAGAAGCCCAAGTTTTTTCATTTACTTTTTGTGGTACTTTCCCAGCACTGAAGAAGCTTTCTCTAAGCGCTTCAATTTCCTTAATTTGCTGTTGTAAACCTTTATGGTTTTTAGAAACATTTGTGGTGATAGCCTTAATGCCTTCTATAATCTCATGTTTTTTCACAAGATTTACTTCATAGGTTTTTTCAAGTTCGGCAAAATGTCCTTGTCGTCTGCTATGTAGTGCTTTTGTAGCATTGCTAAAACGTTCCCAGATAGCCTCACGGTGTTCTTTGTCTACAGGGCCAATATCTTCTTTCCAGATTTTATGTAGGGTCTGTAATTCTTGAAATGCCGTATTTAAGTCAGCTACTGTTTCTAGTGCTTCTGCTCTTTCTACAAGTTTTTGTTTTTCTTCCAGATTTCGTTTGAAATCTAAATCTCTTAATTCACGATTTAGATGTAAGAAATCATAAAATATTTCAATATGATGGTGGTATGTTCGCCATACATCATTATAATTATTTCTTGGAATAGGTCCGGCAGTACGCCAGCTTTCCTGTAAATCTTTAAAATTTTTGTAGGTAGTGTTTATGTCTTCTTCTACATTAACCAATCCCTTTAAATCTTCAATAATTTGAAGTCTTTTTTCAAGATTGTCTTTTAAACTATTTTCAAGACTCTTGTGGTATTGGTTTTTCTTTTCACGATATTCTGAATAAACCTCATTGAATTGTCTTTTAGTGACAGAGTTGTATTTAAAGTCTATTTCGTTTCCGCCATTGCTGACAAATTCTTCTTTTTTATGCTCTAAAAATTCTTGAAATTTTAAATCAAACTCATACTTAATACCATCTATATGTTTTCTAATGGCTTGTACTTTCTCATTCTTAACAAGTCGTTGTAATTCTCCCACTAAATTCTCCATAGACATTGCGTGGTAATCCAAAAGAGGAATAACATGCCTTTGGTGATTATCAGTGTCTTCTGCATCTTCTGCATTAGAATCATCAATTTCCTCAAGAACATCTTCACTAACAATGTTCTCCTCATTGAGCTCTTTGCTTTCTTCAGCGGTGCTTTTAGAAGTTGCTTCTACATCATCAGTAGCTTGGTTTTCTGAAGGAGTATTCACCACTTCATTTGTTTCTACTGAATTTTCCTTACTACTATCATTTGATAGTTTCTCGTCTTTCTCGTCCAACATTATGTACGTATTTGGCTTTTTTGCCTAATTCATTGGTAAGATAGTAACAACCACTTGAATACCAAAAAAAATGTAAAAAAGTTGTGTAGAAAATCTAATTATTTATGGATTGTAACTTTAAAAGCCACGCGGCTAGCTATTCCATATTTCCCAAGCTTTCTCTGCTTGTAGTTCCAGCATTTTATCGCCATTCTTAATCTGTGCCCCTTGTGCTTCTCCAGCTACTAAAAAAGCTGTCTTTTCGGGGTTATAAATTAAATCAAATAACAAATGCTTCGTTGTAATAAATTCATAGGGTAAAGCGGGCTTTTCGTGAATAGCTGGAAATGTTCCAACGGGCGTACAATTAACAAGAACGGTATAGTCTTCCATTAGTTGCTGGTTCAGTTCCTCGTAGGTAAATTGCCCCTCTTTTTTTCTTCTAGAAACAAAAGTATACTCAATTCCCAACGCTTTAAACACAAATGCGATGGCTTTAGAAGCGCCTCCTGTTCCTAAGATTAATGCTTTTTTATGATGTGGTTGTATAAAAGGTTCTATAGACTTTTGAAATCCGTAATAGTCGGTATTGTATCCTTTTAGTCCGTCTTTTGTAAATTTAATAGTGTTTACTGCCCCAATAGCCTTTGCTTTTTCATCAATAAGAGCTAAAAAAGGGAACACTTCCTCTTTATAGGGTATGGTGATGTTGAAGCCATTAATATTCGTATTCTTTTTTAAAACCTCGCTAAGTTCATTTATGTCTTGAAAATCAAAGTTTTCGTAGGAGTAATTAGGTAGCTCTAAGTCTTTAAATTTCTGAGTAAAATAGGCCCTTGAAAAAGAGTAATCGATATCTTTTCCTATTAAGCCAAAACGAATTTTATTTTCTTTGTTTTCCATACCAATCTAAACCTAAAAATATAAAGATACCTACTGCTACAAATAAAAATGCCCACCATGTTTCTGAACTCGTGATCTCTGGTAAATATCTTTTGTAATTAACTATAATTTCATTGCCATTGGAATCTAACTGTAGGCTTCCGTCTACTGTTGTTTTTAGGATTGTTTTTTTCCAAGGCCAAACAACGCCTAATGATCCTGTAATAAAACCTATGATGATGGCAGTTGTAATGTGTTTAAAATGTTTGAGCAAGTAGGTGAGCAAGTGTGATAATGTTACTAAGCCTACTGTAGAGCCTGCGGTAAACACGGCTAATATTTTCAAGGTTTTTACTCTTTTTTCATTTTGATAAAAACTAAAATCGCCCTGTAGAAATTCTGAAAACGTATCAAAAAGAGAATTTACAGAATCGACCAATAGCAAGACATAGTTTCCTAGTAAAATTAAGATGAATGATCCTGATAATCCAGGAAGTGTCATACCTGAAACACTTATGATTCCGCAGAAAAAAATAAAAACTAGATTATCATTTTGCGTTGCTGGATTAAGAAAGCTAATGGCAATTCCTAAGATTAAACCGAATATTCCTGCTGAAATAGTCTTCCTATTCCAATGGTTGAAATCTTTAGAAATATAATAGATTGAGCCAATGATCATACCGAAGAAGGCCGACCAAACATAGAGTTCTTTACGCTCCAAAAAGTAATCTAAAAGTTTAGAGATGCTGAAGTAACTCACTAGCATCCCAAAAATTAATAAAGCTAAGAACTGACCATTAATATATCTATAAAAGCTTTTAAATCTACTGTTGAAAAGAAGCTTAAAAGCCTTTAGGTTTACTTTTTGGAGTGAATAAATAAACTCTTCATAAAATCCGCCTACAAAGGCTACAATACCTCCAGAAACTCCAGGAACTTTATTTGCGGCACCCATGCACAAGCCTTTTATGACAAGCCAAAACTTATCTGAAAATGTTCTAGGTGCTTGCATAACTACACGGTTTACTTTTTAGAGGCTAATTTTTCTAAGAGTAATATCAAAGAAAAACCAACAAGGGCTAAAATAATAGCAAACATCAATTGGTGATCACCCTCATAAGAAAAAGGAGAAACACTTTCTTCAGATACCGTGATAATTTTGTCGCCGAAAACTTTGGTCTCTAGTATTTTTTTCCAAGGCCATATTTTATTTAGGGATCCTAAAATAAATCCAGTAAGTACGGCTAAGGTTATATCCTTATAATGCTTAAACATCCATTTTAAAAGTCTGGCAAAGCTCAATAGTCCAAATATTGCACCTAAACCAACGGTAGCTACAATTTTTAAATCATACTCATGAACAGCATCTAAAATAACTTTATAAGACCCTAAAAGTACGAGGATAAAAGCACCTGAGATGCCTGGTAGTATCATGGCACATATGGCTAAGGCTCCAGATAAAAATAAAAAAGGCAAGCTATCTGTATTTTCAGCAGGGGGTAGGGTAGTAATATAATAAGCCATACCAGTGCCAATGACAAGCATAACGATAGTAGCTAAATTCCATTTTTCAACAGATTTACCTACAAATAAGATACTAGCAACTACAAGGCCAAAAAAGAAAGACCATAAAAGTACAGGTTGGTTTAAAAGTAACCAACTAATTCCTTTCGCAAGAGAAAGTACGCTAATTCCAATTCCTAAAAATAGTGCTACTAAGAAATTTCCGTTAAGTTGCTTCCAAAAGCTTTTTATACCCAATGTTTTTAAGGTTTTAAAAAGCGAAATATCTACATTGTTTATAGAATCTATAAGCTCTTCGTAAATTCCAGAAATAAATGCGATGGTACCACCAGAAACACCTGGTACTACATCTGCAGCACCCATTGCCATTCCTTTTAAGGTGATAAAAAAATAGTGTAATAAATTGCGATTTTCCATAAGCTAAAAAAACAAAAATAGTTTTTTTATTTGGAATCGTTTTTATATTGTTCTAATATGTTTTGCATCCAATCTGTAGCACAGAATTTTGGGTAATTAATTTGAAAAGTTTCTAAGCCTTTGGAATTTAAAATTAATGCTTCCGTAACGTAATCTCGTGCCATTTTAATATCTCCCAACAAACTATGATTACCAGAAAGTGCAAATAAAATATCTGCTTCCTCAGGATGAAATTCTTTTCCTTGTGTGAGTATGGCAATAGCAGATTCGTAATTTTCATTTTTCTCATTGACAAAAGCCCATAATAGCCAAGTATCTAATTCGTAGTTACCAAAGTCTACCGCTTGTTTAAAGGCAAAGTCTGCCTCGTCATAGCGTTGAATTGCAGCATTTATTTTACCGCTTTTTTTCCAATACACCGGATTCTCACTGTCAATATTTATGGCTTTACTGATGTAATAAGCCGCTCGGTCATAGTTTTTTAGACGGTAATAAAAATCGGTAATGGCTAACCAGCCTTTGTCAAGAAGTGGATCTTCATGAACCGTATGGTAGAAATAATATTTCGCCATTTCTTCATTTCCTAATTTTTCATGGCATTTGCCAATACGTAAATAGGCATGAGAAGTAGGGTCTTCTATAGTAATGGTAGTTTCGTAATTATCAATAGCTTCATTGTATAGGCCCAGTTTTTCTAATACTTTTCCTTTTTCAAAATAAGCACCTATAAATCTATCATCTGAAATAATAGCAAAATCAAAGGCACTTAAAGCTTCCTTGTACATTTTTTTTGAGAAGTACTGTTTCCCCAATTGATGCCATGCAACTTCGGAATAGGGATTTTCCTCTAGATAATCATTAAGATACACAATGGCGCCATCAAAATCTTCTAAAAACTCAAAGCAGTAAATTACGTTGTATAAGGAAGAATAATCTTCATCATCAAACTCAACGCATTTCATGAAGCTCTTTTTGGCCATTTCAAAATCGTCCATGAAAAGATACTCCATTCCTAACAAGGAATAAATGTCAAAACCATCATCGGTTAAGTCCAGCGCTTTCTGAAGTAAATTTATAGCTCCTATATGATCATCTTTTTTAGAAAAAATATTAGCACGTTGAATGTATATTTCTTCATTTCGATGATCTAGTTGCTGTAAATCATCCAGCATATTTTCAGCTTCTTCAAGTTTGTTTTCAAAAACAAAAACTTCTATTTGCAAAAGTTTTAGCTCAATTGCACCTGGATGTTGCTGTAAGCCAATCTTAATAGCCTTCTTTGCCAACGCAATTTTTCCATTGTTTAGATAATGATGAATAATATCCTCAAAATCTTCCGAGTCAAAAAAATAGACATCATCTGTCTTTAACATGGATTCAAACTTGGTAATAGGTTGGCTTGGTCTTTCTTCTGCATCTAATGCCATAGGCCTTTTTTTTTCTAATAATTTAAATATAGTACATACAGCTTATTTTTACGGAGATAAACCTTCCGTATTATTAACAAAATAGTTAACAAAATAAGTTTAATACTGATTTAAAATGGATATAATTTGTTGGCAACCTGCTGTAATCTCCTGATTGGAAATGGTTAGCGGTGGAGAAATACGTACTGCTTTAGGCTCAAACAATAGCCAAAAAAGAATTAGTTTTTCTTTGGCAGCAGTTAGTATTAAATGGTTTGCGACTTCTAAGTCTTCAACAATTAGAGCGAGCATTAATCCCTTTCCTCTAATTTCTTTAATTAATTTGTGCTGTAATAAGGTTCTAAAAAGCCTTTCTTTTTCTAAAGTATCTGCAATTAAATTTGTTTCAGTAATCTCACGTAAAGTAGCCAAACATGCTGCTGCAATTACGGGATTACCTCCAAAAGTAGTAATGTGGCCTAATTTTGGAGCGTCCTGTAGTGTTTGCATCAAGCTGCGTGATGCTACAAATGCACCTACAGGTAAACCGCCTGCCATCCCTTTTCCTATCACTAAGATATCCGGAATGCAATTATAATGTTCAAAAGCAAACAATTTTCCTGTTCTACCAAAACCAGGTTGTATTTCGTCTAATATGAGTAGTGCGCCTACTTCCGAGCAGCGTTTTCTAATTTTTGTTAAGAAATTATTTTCAGGAACAATAAATCCCGCTCCTCCTTGAATCGTTTCTAGAATAACACCAGCGGTTTTTTCGGTGATGGCTGCAATAGCGGATTCATCATTAAACTGTAAAAACCGAACATCTGGTAATAAGGGTCTGAATGCACTTTTTCGTTCTTCATAGCCCATTACACTTAAACTTCCCATGGTATTGCCATGATAGGCATGTGTAGCTGCAAAAATCTCTGTTCTGCCTGTTGCTCTTCGCGCTAATTTTAAAGCTCCTTCAATAGCCTCGGTACCTGAATTAACTAAATAGGTGGTTTCAAGACTTTCAGGAAGTAATGAGGCTAGGAGGGTGGTATATGCTACAGCAGGTTTTTGAATGTATTCCCCGTAAACCATTACATGTGCATAAAGGTCTACCTGATCTTTTATAGCCTGTGATACTCTTGGATGACAGTGTCCCAAACTACAAGCGGAGACTCCAGCTACAAAATCTAAATGTGCGTTGCCGTCCGTATCATAGATGTAACTTCCTTTAGCATGAGAAACTTCTAAGGCTAGAGGGTGTGGCGTTGTTTGAGTTTGATGTTTGTAAAAGTCTTCTTTCATACCTTTAATTAGACTTTTTATCAGCAGCTTTAATTTTGCTAGACTTACTTTTGGTGACCACAGCTTTGCTGCTAGGCGATGGGCTAGCAACATTCGTGGGTAAATTATTTACAGGATCTGATGCATTTTTACTGCGTTGCTCTTCCTCTGCATCAATGTCAATAGGGTTTTCTATTCCTTGAATAACCACGAGCTTGATGTTGTTATCATCTTCATCAAAGATATCATCTTTAGTTAAAATACGTTCATCGCCGCGCCAAACCATTCCTTTCAAAATTCTTAACTCTTCTTCTAAATCTTTCTCAGGAAAAATATCACCATCAGGATCTACATAGAAGGTAAGGTCTTCAACATCATTATTTACAAAAGTGATGTTGATTTTACTACAGATGGTTTTATTGATTCCAATTAGTTCTTGGTCGTCATTATACATCCAGTAAACAACTTCGGTATTTCCTATCAAGTCTACTTCATCTAAAGTGTTCTCAAGAAATTTCCCGTAAAGATCTATTCCTTTTGCTTGGTTGTATCCTGTTTTTCCTATGGTGTCAAAAGAAACTATAAAAGCATTTTTTATCACTTTTAGAGAATCTAATTTTTCGGTTTCAAGGTCTGATATCAAATGAATACTATCTCCAGTCATTTGATTTTCGCCATTCCATATCACGGGGTAATATTTTGGCCAATTTATTTCTTTGGTATCCTTCGGGATTTTTTTTCCAATCAATTGTGTTAAGCCGGTAATTTCTTCTACATGAATAGAATCTGCTTTTCCGCTTAAATCAGTTTTGTAAAATTTAGCATTTTTAAAAGCGCGCATGATTCTCTTTTCCGGTTTCCCGGTGATCATTAAAGTGTCTCCATGTATGTAAAGCGAATCTTTTTCTACCAAACTAATGGCTACTGCTCTTTTTGTTGCAAAAACAGAATCTTTAGCTTTAAATACCTCGGCATAATGTGCGCGAATAATGCCATTATTTATCGTGTCTGTAATGGTAATGTTATTAGTTGCAGAAGCATATTCCTTGGCTTTGTTGAAATAAACGCTATCTCCAACAATTATTCTGTTGTTATAATCTATTCGTGTGTTCTTAATTCCGTAACCACTCTCTACCTTGGTATCATAAAAGCCACGCTCACAATAAATTTTGTAGGTTTTACCTGTTACGGTAGAAGGTCCGTACATATAGGCGTTCTTAGAAGAAGTATAATAATCAAGCTGTTTAGAATCTACTTTGTATTCAGGGTTGTCTATATGCACGCTATCTAGAAACTGATATTTTTTTGTTTCCATGTAATAGCGACCAATCTGGCTGGTAAGGGTATTGGTAGAATCTATGACCGTACCAAAATCTTTATAGTATGCTTCTTGCTTCTCACGATCAAAACGTAGGGTATCCGTTTCTAATCGCATTCCAGGGTTTTGTTCTAAAATTACATTTTGCCATGCTTTGGCAAGCTTTGTATTTCCATCATAATCTACTTTGCCACTGGTCATTTGAACAGAATCTCCTTGTTGAAGACGTATATTACCTACTGCTTTCAATCGGTTTTCCTTCTGATGAAATATAGCATAATCGCACCATAAATCGGCTCCTTGGTGCTCAAATTGCACCTGTCTGTCATCCATACTAAATATGGAAGCGCCAGGATATTTAGCTTCATCTTTAGTAAAGGTACCACCGTAAACAATATTTATTTGCTTGTTTTCAGCAAGTGTGTCTTGCTGTGCAAAACTTAAGGCTGAACTAAATAGGACTAAAAATAAAACAAAGAGTTTTTGCACTAGGTTTAAAATTTTGCTCAAAAATAGGGATTTTTAATACAGGCAAAAGCCGATTAGCATAAATTTAGTATTTCCCCCACTATTATAGTCTAACGGCTGCGAAATAAATAAAACTATCTAGAGGTTGTTTTAGTATGAAAGGCTAATTGAATATTCAATAATTAAGCTTTTATTAATATAAAATCTTCTTCTTTATGCTTTTTATTCAATAAAAACGGAACAATTTTTTGTCTATCGGTGATGTGTGAATATGGGAAAAAAGAGATTATTTTGTCATTTTTGATAATAAACATTAAAAACTCCCCTTTTTGTATGTCATCTGAGAATATCCAGAAATAGATAAAATCAGTATTTGAGTAATGAATATTGTTTAATCGTTCTTCTGAACTCGTTCCTTTAAATAAAATAAGAGCCTCTTTATACGATACTACTTGGCTCTTGGTTATCTCTTTTGTGGAACTACTTGTTCTTAATTGATCCACAACAAATGGTATTAAGAACTCAAATTTGGGATTTCCTTTCGAGGATTTATGAACGTCGGTATAGGCATAGAACTGTGGAAGATCTAACGAGTCACTTTTTAGGATATCATTAATAAAAGATACTATAACTTCATTTTCAACATGTGTCTTTTCTTGCCCCTTACAGTGACCATAAGATAAGAAAAGTATGATGCATATGAATTTAATTGAAAGCTTCATTTTATTGAATTTTTAGTGATAGGCTATCTCTAGTCCTATTTAATCTAATATAGAGATTTTAATTAGAACTATATACGTTTGTAGAGGACTAGGTATAAAAAAAGCCACTCGAAAGTGGCTTTTAAATTTATCTGTGTATTGTTTGTGTCCTATCTGGACCAACTGAAACTATTTTTATAGGCACTTCTAATTCCTTCTCTAAAAATAAAATATATTCATTCAAAGCTTTAGGGAATTGATCTTCAGAAGTCATTTTTGTCAAATCTTCATTCCAACCCTCCATCTCTTTGTAGATAGGAGTTAAGTTTTCTGCTTCAATATTATACGGTAAATGAGTGATAGTCTCTCCTTTGTAATTATAAGAAGTACATACTTTTAGTTTTTTAAAACCACTAAGCACATCGCCTTTCATCATCATTAATTCTGTAACGCCATTAATTTGAACAGCATATTTTAAAGCCACTAAATCTAGCCATCCGCAACGTCTTGCTCTACCAGTGGTAGCACCAAACTCATTACCAACTCTACCCATAGTTTCTCCATCGGCATCAAACAATTCCGTAGGGAATGGTCCGCTACCTACACGGGTAGTATATGCTTTAAAAATACCTTTAACATCGCCAATTTGATTAGGAGCAACTCCTAAACCAGTACATGCACCTGCTGCTGTTGTGTTAGAAGAAGTTACAAACGGATAGGTTCCAAAATCAATATCTAACAGCGATCCTTGTGCCCCTTCTGCTAATATTTTTTTACCTTCTTTTTGTGCTTTAAATAAATATTCTTCACTATCAATAAAAGTAAGTTCTTTTAAAGCTTCTACAGCCTTAAAAAATTCTGCTTCTAACTCAGGTAAATCATATTGTATGTCTACATTGTAAAAACCAATCATAGCTTCATGCTTATCAGCAAGAATTCTATATTTTTCTTTCCAATCAGAAAATTCTAAATCACCAACACGCATTCCGTTTCTACCGGTTTTATCCATATATGTTGGACCAATACCTTTTAGTGTAGAACCAATTTTTGCTTTTCCTTTAGCTGTTTCAGAAGCTGCATCAAGCAAACGGTGTGTAGGTAAAATTAAATGTGCTTTTCTTGATATTAATAAAATCGATTTAATATCAAGATTAAATTGCTTTAAGTTATCTAATTCTTTTTGAAAAATGACAGGGTCTATTACCACTCCATTTCCAACTATATTCATTGCACCTTTATGAAATATTCCTGAAGGTATCGTATGCAAAACATGTTTGATACCATCAAATTCTAAAGTGTGTCCTGCGTTTGGACCCCCTTGAAAACGCGCTATTATGTCGTAATCTTGAGTAAGTACATCAACAATTTTTCCTTTTCCTTCGTCTCCCCATTGAAGCCCAAGTAGTAAATCTACAGCCATTAGTGTATTTGGTTAGTTGTTTTTATTATCGTCGTTGTTTTCTGCTTTGTTTTTTGTGCCATAGAAATAAAGCGAATGATTTGTTATTGAGATATCAAATACTTCTTCTATAGTCTTTTTGATAGATTGAATACGAGGATCGCAAAACTCCATAACTTCGCCGGTATCTGTAAGAATTACATGATCATGTTGGCGATCAAAATATGATTTCTCATATTGTGCTTGATTCTTTCCAAACTGGTGCTTACGTACCAGTTTACAGTCCAATAAAAGTTCTATGGTGTTGTATAGTGTAGCACGACTTACCCGATAGTTTTTATTTTTCATATTGATGTACAAACTCTCAATATCAAAATGTTCTTCGCTATCGTAAATTTCTTGGAGTATAGCGTATCGTTCAGGTGTCTTCCGGTGCCCGTTTTCTTCTAAAAATTTTGTAAAGACATTTTTTACGATGTCTTGGTTCTTGTTATTGCTCATAAGAACTTTTGCATCATTCAGGTTGCAAATGTACAGCTAAAATTTAAATTCTAGTTACTTTGTCTATACCGTTAATGCCCTTTAAATTGTTGATAAGTTTTTTTAATATTTCATTATTCTTAACCACTACCGTTATTTTTCCTTTAAACGTACCGCCATCTGTGCTGAAATTTATGTTGCGCATGTTCACGTGCATATTCCCAGAAATAACCTCTGTAATGCTGCTCACTAGGCCTAAATTATCAATACCTGTAAGGTTAATTTCTGCGGTAAATTCTTGTTGACTAGAATCTATCCATTTTGCACTTATGATTCGGTATGCATAGTTAGACTGAAGTGATATGGCATTAGGACATGTTTTTGCATGTACCTTAATACCTTCATTAATACTTAGAAATCCAAACACATCATCTCCTGGAATAGGATTACAGCAAGGAGACATTTTGTACGGCAATTTCTCTTCTTCTTTGCCAAAAACAAGTAAATCATATTTAGAAGTAATCTCGTCTTTATCTACATCTTCTAAAGTCTGTGGCCTACGAATTCTATTCTTAAAAAAGTTAATAAATGCATTACTATCAGAGGCACTATATTCTTTTATCTTCTGATTGTCTATGGCGCCAATACCTACTCTGTAAAATAAATCTAAGCTTGTTTTAAGCTTAAAGTATAAGACCATTTTATTAATGGTGTCTTCAGAGAAATTAATTTTTTGTGACTTTAATTTTCTTCGTAAAATTTCTTTACCCTCTAAGGCTACACTCTTTTTTTCCTCGCGTAGCGTAGATTTTATTTTAGCTCTAGCACGTGCTGTTGTAGCGTAATCTAGCCAACTTTGATTAGGATGTGCATTTTCTGAAGTAATTATTTCTACTTGATCACCACTGTTTAATGTGGTGTTTAAAGGTACTAATTTGCCATTAACCTTTGCACCACGGGTGTGCATACCTACCTCTGTATGAATATTAAATGCAAAATCTAGAGGTGTTGAGTTTTTAGGGAGCGATTTTAACTCTCCCTTAGGGGTAAATACAAAAATTTCTTTTGAATATAAATTTAACTTAAATTCTTCTACAAAATCTACAGCATTCGTATTTGCATTTTCTAATGCTTCTTGTAGCTTATTAAGCCAATCTTCAATACCTATTTCTTTTTGATTGCCATGCTTGTATTTATAGTGTGCAGCATACCCTTTTTCTGCAATTTCATGCATGCGTTCACTTCTAATTTGTACTTCTACCCATTTACCCATAGGACCCATTACCGTGATGTGCAAGGCTTCATATCCCGTAGATTTAGGCGATGAAATCCAATCTCTTAAGCGCACAGGATTTGGTGTAAAGTGATCTGTTACAATAGAATAAATTTTCCATGCTAAAAACTTTTCATTCGGTTTGTCTGATTTATAGATAATCCGAATCGCAAATTTGTCATAGATTTCATCGAAGGTAACGCTTTGCGCAACCATCTTCTTACGGATCGAATAAATAGATTTCATTCTTCCTTTAATGGTGTAGTTCAGTCCTTCTTTGTCTAAAGAATCACTAATAACGCCAGAGAAATCTTCAATATATTGTTTTTGCTCTTCCTTGGTTTCTTCAATTTTGCCAAGGATATCATTGTAAACTTCAGGCTCCGTATACTTTAAACTTAAGTCTTCGAGCTCCGTTTTAATATTATAGAGCCCAATTCTATGTGCTAATGGGGCGTAGATATAGAGTGTTTCTGAAGCTATTTTTACTTGCTTATACTCTGGCATCGAATCCATCGTAAGCATATTGTGGTACCGGTCTGCAATTTTAATAATGATTACACGGATGTCATCATTAAGCGTTAATAACATCTTTCTAAAATTTTCTGCCTGCTGAGATATGTTCATATCTTTTTTCAGGTGAGCAATTTTAGTAAGTCCGTCTACAATACGAGCAACACTTTCTCCGAACATACGTTCAATATCATCCAAAGTGTATTCTGTATCTTCTACCACATCATGTAGTAGCGCAGAAGCAATTGAAACAGCGTCTAAACCAATTTCAGAAGCTACAATTTTAGCCACAGCAATAGGATGAAAGATATAAGCTTCGCCAGATTTTCTACGCTGATCTTTATGGGCGTCAACAGCAGTGTCAAATGCCGTCCTTATAAGTTTTTTATCTTCATCGGTAAGCGTTTGATAACTGATACGGAGCAATTCCTTGTACTGCTTCGCAATCTGTTTATTTTCTTTTTCTATATCAGCTTCTGTCATCATCTCTTAAATTTAATACAATCCGTTTAACTATCCTACAAAAATTATGCCTTTAGGTTTTTAATTCGGGCTATTAATGGTGGATGTGAATAATGCATAAAAACATAAGCAGGGTGGGGGGTGAGATTACTTAAACTATTTTTTGATAATTTTTTTAAAGAGGTGATTAATGGAGTAGCCGAAAATGTATTTTTCGCAAAATCATCTGCTTGGTATTCAAATTTCCTAGATAGAATATTCATCACCAAACCAGTAATTTCTGAAATAGGACTGTATAAAATTCCGAAACCAATTAATGCAGCATGAAAACTAGGAACACTCACGCCAATAGCTAAAGAAACTTCGGGTGTGTTCACAAAAAAGGATAGTACAAATAGCGTAAATCCTGTTAATAAGATACTGCTAATTAAGTTAAAGATAATATGTTTGCGTTTGTAATGGCCTACTTCATGGGCTAAAACAGCCACAATCTCGTCTTCATTTAAATCGTTAATTAAGGTGTCATATAAAGTTACTCTTTTTTCCCTGCCAAAACCAGAGAAGTAAGCATTCGCTTTTGTAGATCTTTTGGAGCCATCAATCACAAATATATTTTTGAGTTCAAAACCTACTTTCTGTGCGTAGGTTTCAATCTTAGTTTTTAAGGAACCTTCCTCTAAAGGCGTTTGTTTGTTAAATAAGGGTACAATTAATTTACTGTAAAAAAGATTCATGACTAGCGCAAATACGGCCATAAAGCCCCAAGCATAGATCCAGAAATTTGTACCTGCCCAATTGTAAAATGAAATAAACAGAGCGATGACTATTCCTCCTATAACAATGGTCATTGCCCATCCTTTTAATTTGTCAAGAATAAATAATTTAAGGGTAGATTTGTTAA
Source organism: Cellulophaga baltica (assembly GCF_900102165.1). Classification (GTDB taxonomy): domain Bacteria; phylum Bacteroidota; class Bacteroidia; order Flavobacteriales; family Flavobacteriaceae; genus Cellulophaga; species Cellulophaga baltica. Next base: position 147,022 of record NZ_FNBD01000007.1, on the reverse strand, counting down.
ATCCAAATTTCTCCTCAATAACAAACGTAGAATAGTAACTAAACGGTGTGGTGATAAGATCACTCCCTATCATTATAATTCCAAAAAAGATTAGAGCAATAACAATTGTGTTGTCAGAGAAAGATCTTGCTATGGTATCTAAATACTTAAAACCGCCAAAAATTAAAAACGATAAGGTTAGTACTAACGAAAAACTAGAAGTTATTAGTCCAAATTTATAATTAGTTTCTTTGTAGTCTTGAGATTTTTGGTATTCTTCGGTATCAAAAACATCATGTAATTCTTCAGGAATAGGATCTTTGTAACGCTTAGCATTTAAAAAATCTAATGAGGTTTCAAGTATAAATTGAAGACTTACAATGGCAATGATGAGGTAAAATAATACGTCGGATGTCATTTTGTATGTTGGTTGTTAGCGTTGGTTTTTACAAACTTCGTTGCCTTTTGGCTTCAAAAATTACGATAGCCGCAGAAACAGAAACATTCATAGAGTCTATTTCTCCTTCCATAGGAATAATGATGTTCTGCGTAGCATTTTCTAGCCATTCATTAGATAGTCCTGTTGCTTCCGTACCAACCACGATGGCAGCAGAAGTTTTGTAACTAACATGGGTATATACTTTTGATGCAGTTAATGCAGCACAGAAAATATTAATGTTATTCTGTTTTAAAAACGCAATAATTTCCGTGGTGTTGCCCATGGCAATAGCATTTGTAAAAACACAACCTACACTTGACCGTATAATATTAGGATTGTATAAGTCGGTTTTTGGATTTGCAATAATTACAGCATCAAGGTTTGCAGCGTCTGCAGTCCTTAATAGAGCGCCAATATTACCAGGTTTTTCTGGTGCTTCTGCAATTAGAATTAAGGGATTTTTATTTTTAAATTTTAATTCACTTAATTGATGAACTTTAGCTTTAGCGATGGCAATAATTCCTTCTGTGGTTTCACGGTAGGCAATTTTTTGATATACTTCTTTAGAAACACTAATGAGTTCTGGTTGTGGACTCAAAGATGCTATTAAAGCTTCAATTTTAGTTTCCGAAAATAAATCTTCGGCATAAAATATAGTTTCAATGCTATAATTACCTTTAAGTGCTAATTCAAATTCGCGTATGCCTTCTAATAAAAAGCTCCCTGTTTTTTTACGCTCTCTTGATTTGTCTTTTAAGACTAAAACATTTTTAATGAGCGCATTTTGAAGACTGCTAATATGTTTGGTTGAATTCATTACTGCAAAAATAAACTAATCTTAATATATCGACCTTAAAATGTATTAAGTTAATTTGCGGTAAATTAAAGCTATTATTTTCGGCAACACTTGTAATGAACATATGTTTTTACCGACTCAGCAGTTCAATCCATAAAATACATAATATGCGCTTAGTACTTATTTCGTTAGTTGTAACGCTCCTTTTTTCGTGTAAAGACTCAAAAAAGAAAGAGCAAATTTCTGAACCGGTAAAAGAAACTATAGAAGAAGTTTCTTCAACAGAAAGTAAGGAGGAGTATCCAGAAGATTTCATGAAAGTTTTAGAGGCACATGGCGGTATTGCTACATGGAGAGCTCAAAAGACCTTAACTTTTGTTAAACCAAATGATAAAGGATTTGAACACTATACCATTGATTTACATACTAGAAATGAAAAGGTAGTTTCGGAGGAAGTAGAAAGGGGTAATGAAGGTGATAAAACGTGGGTCTTAGATCCTGAAAATAATTTTAAAGGTGACGCTGTTTTTTATAAAAACTTATATTTTTATTTCTATGCGATGCCATTTGTATTAGCAGATAAAGGAATTAATTATTCTGAAACAGAAACATTGGAAGTAGACGGTGTTTCTTATCCTGGAATAAAAGTAAGCTTTGATCAAGGCGTAGGCACCTCTCCAAAAGATAATTACTATTTGCATTATGACCCAACAACAAATCAAATGGCTTGGTTAGGGTATACCGTTACCTATAGGACAGGAGAGAAATCTGATAAAATTAGTTGGATTAATTATAATGATTGGACCGAGGTTTCAGGATTAAAATTACCAAAATCTATCTCTTGGCATAAAGCCGAAGGAAATAAGATTATGGATGTTGCTAAAACGGTAGTTTTTGAAAATGCGACCCTTTCTGAAAAAGGAATGGAAAATGGCTATTATGCTAAGCCAGAATCTGCTATCTACGTTACCCGTAAGTAATCTCAAAAATATAACAGCTTAGGATTTTTATTGCGAGTGATTATCCGTAACTTTCTGCTTCAAAAGTATTATAATGAAAGTTTTATTATTCGGGATAGCAAAAGACATTATTGGAGCTTCTGAATTTGAAGTTCCTGCACAACCAAAACACCCCTCAACCGTAAAAGAGTTAAAGGATGTTTTGGTTGTTTTGTTTCCAGAATTTGGTACCCTATCTTCTCTGGCTATTGCTATAAATAGTGAGTACGCAGAAGAGAATGCTTTGTTACATTCAACCGATGAAATTGCCATAATACCACCAGTAAGTGGGGGCTAGTTTTTTAGCGGTGTTAGTAAGGTTATTTTATTTTTTAACGTTTAAATTAGTTGGTGTTTTATAGCATCCTTGGCTTATGTTGGTAGACAATCACAATAGAACTATTAATTACCTGCGTTTAGCGGTTACAGACCGTTGCAATTTACGCTGTAATTACTGTATGCCGTCTGAAGGAATAAATTTTGCGGAGAACGATAAACTTTTTACTATAGAGGAATTAATTACACTGAGCAGAATTCTAGTGTCTCAAGGCATCACCAAAATTAGAATTACTGGAGGGGAACCTTTTGTTCGTAAAGATTTAATGGTTTTGCTTCGAGAACTTTCTAAAATGGATGCTTTGGAGGATATTTCTATAACAACAAATGCCACCGTAATAGCACCGTATATTTCAGAATTAAAAACCTTGAGAATTAAAAATATCAATGTAAGCATGGACGCTATTACTAAAGATGTTTTTGAAAAAATTACCCGACGCAAACAATATGATATTGTCTATGAAAATATCATCCGTTTAATCACTGAAGGGTTTAATGTACGGATTAATTGTATTGCCTTAGAAGGGCAAAATATTGATGATATTATTCCGATGTTAGATTTAGCGAAACATTATAATGTTTGTGTTCGTTACTTAGAAGAAATGCCGTTTAACGGAGGTTCAAAAGAGTTTAGCGCCATCACTTGGGATTACAAAAAGATTTTGGCTCATATCGCAGAAGCGTATCCAGATTATTACCTCTTAGAATCGCCAAAAACTTCTACATCTATGAATTATAAGATTCCTGGTTTTGCGGGTACCTTTGGGGTTATTCCTTCTTTTACAAGAACCTTTTGTGGGTCTTGTAATCGTTTAAGAATTTCGGCAACGGGAGATGTCATTACGTGTTTGTATGCTAAAGCAAGTGCTAATTTAATTACGGCGCTTCGGGCAGAAAATTCAGAAGAAAATGTAAAAGAGGCTATTTTAAAAGCAGTGGGCAGTAGAGCTAAAACTGGTTTTGAAGCACAAGAACAATATAAAGGAGTTTTTTCAAACTCTATGACTTCAATAGGAGGATAATGGAAAACAAATTATCACATATAGATGATTCAGGAAACGCAACTATGGTTGATGTTTCTCAAAAAGAAATTACAGCACGAATAGCGATAGCGACCGGAAAAGTCGTTTTTCCGCAGGAAGTATTCCACACACTTTCTGCTCAAGATTTTTTAGGTAAAAAAGGGAGTATTATTCAAACCGCAGTTATTGCCGGGATACAAGCCGTAAAAAGAACTTCTGATCTAATACCGCTTTGCCATCAAATAGCCTTATCTAAAATAGCTATTGATATTCAGCCAATAGGTACAAGTTTACATATATCGTGCACGGTAAAATGTAATGAGCGCACAGGAGTAGAGATGGAAGCACTAACAGGAGTTTCTGTAAGTGCCTTAACTATTTATGATATGTGTAAAGCATTATCTCAAGATATCACCATTACTGATGTGCAACTTGCTAAAAAAACGGGAGGGAAGAATGACTTCAATAGATAAGCTTTACGGATTGGTGCTTTCTGGAGGTAAAAGTACCCGAATGGGAACAGATAAAGGTTTAATTACTTATCACGGCATTCCACAACGTGATTATATTTATAAATTGTTGGAAGAGGTTTGTGATGCAACTTTCTTGAGCATACGAGAAGATCAAGCAGCCACGATTCCAGAAAATTTTCAAATAATTACAGACGAGAATAAATTTAAAGGTCCGTTTAACGGAATCTTATCAGCACACAAAAAATACCCCAAAGTAGCTTGGTTGGTCTTAGCTTGTGATTTGCCCTTAATAGATGTTAAGGCATTAAAAGAACTCATACAAGCTAGAGATACCACAAAATTAGCCACGTCTTTTGCCTTAAAAGAAAACCCATTACCAGAACCTCTGTGTGCATTGTGGGAAGCAGAAGGTTTAAAGGCCGCGGTAGACTATATGAATTCTGGAGAAGGTAGTTGTCCTCGAAAGTTTTTGATTCGCAATGATGTTAGCCTTGTTTTTCCTTCGGATGAAAAGGTACTCCTTAACGCCAATTCAGTCTCAGAATATGAGGAAGCATTAAAAATTGTAGCAAAGTGATGAATTTAGAACGCTATACCCGACAAACACAATTAAAAGAATTTGGTTTAGAAGCACAAAAGAAGCTTTCTGAAGCTAAGGTTTTAGTAATTGGAGCTGGTGGTTTAGGTGTTCCTGCATTAACCTATTTAAATGCTATGGGTGTGGGCACTTTAGGGATTGTAGATAGTGATGTGGTAAGCTTGTCTAATTTACATCGGCAAGTGAGTTATTACGAAAATGAAGTAGGGGAATCTAAAGTAAGTTCTCTTATCAAAAAATTGCAGGCTCAAAATTCAGCAACCAATTTAATACCACACCATACTTTTCTTTCAACAGAAAATGCGTTGGCTATAATTGCTGCTTATGATGTTGTTTTAGATGCGTCAGATAATTTTCCTACCCGTTATTTAGTAAATGATGCTTGTGTTATTCTTAAAAAACCATTTGTATATGGCGCTTTACATAGCTTTGAAGGACAGGTAAGTGTATTTAATTTTGAAGACGGACCAACATACAGATGTATTTTTCCAACAATGCCAAATCCGGCAGAGATTCCTAATTGTAATGAAAACGGGGTTCTAGGAGTAGTACCTGGAATTATAGGAAACTTACAGGCCTTAGAGGTTGTAAAAGTTATCACCGGAATTGGTGAAGCGCTCTCAGGTAAATTTTTACTATTTGATGGGTTGTCTCAAAACTATCGGAAAATAAATTTCAAGAAAGTAGCAGGAAACGACGCTATTATACATTTGAAAGATTCTTATGAGTTTAGTTGTGAAATAGGCGGGAGTGCAATTACTTCCCAAGAATTAACTGAACTTTTAAAAAAAGAAGACCTTCAAGTAATAGATGTCCGTACTGATGCGGAATACCAACAATTTCATTTAGAAGAAGCCATACATATTCCTTTATCAGCTTTAGAACGTAAGCTAGAAGCTATTAATTATTCAAAAGATATTTATGTTATCTGCCAATCAGGGATTAGGAGTCAGAAAGCTATACAATTAATTGGCGCCTTTAAGCCAAATGCTACACTTATAAATGTTGACGGCGGTATGAATAAATTAAATAGATATGCTCTTAGATAATACAGAACTTTTACTGCTTTGTTTAGGATTTTTTATTGTTGCCACTTTGTATTCTTCAGTTGGTTTTGGTGGCGGATCTAGTTACTTAGCGCTATTGACCTTATTTTTGCCTAGTTTTTTCGCGATAAGATCTATTGCACTCATTTGTAATTTGGTAGTGGTAAGTGGTAGTAGTTATTTGTACTTTAAGCATGGTCATGCAAAAATCAAAGATTTTATTCCATTTGTTATTACGAGTATTCCACTGGCATTTATTGGAGCATCATTTAAGTTGAATGAGCACGTTTTTTTTATAATCTTAGGGATATCCTTAGTGCTTTCTGCTTTAGCTTTGGCGGGCCAAACTTTTATGAAAAAGAGAGCGGCTCAAGATGTAAAAAAGTATCCTACCTATTTCAATTATATTATGGGAGGAGCTATTGGTTTTCTTTCAGGATTGGTGGGTATTGGTGGTGGTATATTTTTGGCGCCCGTATTAAATCATTTCAAATGGAATACAGCATTAAAAATAGCAGCACTGGCTAGTTTTTTTATTTTAGTAAATTCTATTTCAGGATTGCTTGGAGTATTAAATAGCGGAACGATAGCCTTGCCTTGGAAAGAAACGATTCTCTTAATAATCGCAGTTTATCTTGGAGGGCAATTAGGAATACGATTAAGTTTAAAAAAATTAACTCCCAACAATATAAAGCGCTTAACAGCATTATTAGTTTTTGTTGTTGGAATACGAGTTTTACTTAAAAATGGATTGAACGTACTATGATTACATATGAAGAGGCATTTAGACGCGTAATGTTATACACAAAAGATTTTGGGACGGTATCTGTACCGCTTATGGAAAGTGTAAATTGTGTGTTAGCAGAAACAATTTATGCCGATAGAGATTTCCCACCTTTTAATAGGTCTACGAAAGATGGTATAGCACTACAGCATAGTGCCTTTGAAACTAATGAGCAAGTATTTAAAATTGAGGGCATTATTGGTGCCGGTTTAGCGCAACAGAAATTAGAAAACCCAAAGTCTTGTTTGGAAATTATGACAGGGGCTGTGGTTCCAGCGTATGCAGATACGATAGTCATGTATGAAGATATAGAGATTAAGGATGGTTATGCTACAGTGCATACGGAGCCGGTAAAAGGTCAAAACATACATCTTCAAGGAAGTGATAAAAAAGAAGGGACTGTTTTACTAGAAAAAGGGATAAGAATTTCTCCTGCTGAGATTGGTATTTTGGCCTCAGTAGGTAAAGCATCTGTAGTCGTACAAAAAACACCTACAGTTTGTGTTATTTCTACGGGAGATGAGTTGGTTCCTGTTTCAGAAATTCCCAAACCACATCAAATCCGTACTTCTAATGTGTTGTCTTTAAAGGCAGCTTTGCAGAAAGAAAATATTACGGCTACACATTTGCATTTAAACGATAACAAAGAAGTAATACAGGCGGCTGTTTTAAAAGCACTCACAGAATATGATGTCTTACTTTTAAGTGGCGGTGTCTCTAAGGGGAAATTTGATTTTATTCCTGAAGTAATGGATGAATTGGGGGTAGAGAAAGTTTTTCATAAAGTACTACAACGCCCAGGGAAACCTTTTTGGTTTGGTGTTCATGAAGAATATAACGCTATGGTCTTTTCTTTTCCAGGTAACCCTGTTTCTACGTTTTCTAATTACTGTGTGTATTTCGCTCCATGGTTAAAAAACTCTATGGGATTGGGTGTTAGAGATCGTTTTGTTGTTTTGAAGAACGATGTAGAGAAACATCCGATACTTACCCTATATATTCCTGCAGTTTTAGAATGGGATGGTGCAACATTATTGGCTAAAACTGTTGCAAATAATGGATCAGGAGATTTAACTTCCTTAGCAGAAATAGATGGTTTTGTTTGTTTACCTCCAGGAGAGGCTAACTATGAAAAAGGGGCACAAGTTCATTTCATACCTTCCAAATAAAATAGAAAAAGCGTCTAGAACTATCTAGACGCTTTTGTAAATTATGGGATAGCGAAGATTATTTCTGGCCTTCGTATTTTCCCATGTATCTTTTCCAAAGCTCTGTTTGGTGCGTCTCTAATGATAGATTACGACCATCAATATAAGCATGGCTTAATTGGTTGCTTCTGGTATCAAGAGCATCTCCTTCAGAAATGAAGAGTGTTGCACTTTTACCTACTTCTAAAGTTCCATAATCCGCATCAATACCCAATATTTTAGCATTGTTTCCGGTAATTAGTTGTAGTGCAGCTTCTTTATCTAAACCTTGACCTACAGTTTGCCCAGCATAAAAAGGGAGGTTTCTGGTTTGAAAATTGGCGGCTGAAGCATTTTGAATGCCTACTAAAATACCAGCATCAAATAGTAATTTAGGATTCTTATAGGGTAAATCATAATCATCATCTTCAAAATTAGGATTGTTATGCGTGAAGTTGACAAGAACAGCAATATTATTTTCTTTTAAGAAATCTGTAATTTTGTATGCTTGGTATCCACCAACAATAACTATTTCTTTAACACCGTTCGCTTTTGCTAGAGTAACGGCATCAATAATTTCTTTCTCACCATCGGTATAGATGTATAACTTCTGGCTGCCATCAAATAAACCAGCCATAGCCTTAAAGGCTAAGTTCATTTCTGGAGCGGCTGCCTTACCATAAGCCATAGAGTTTTTAAAGAAGCTAGTGATTTCATCTAATTCTTCTGCATACTTATCATTTGGCTTATATCCGCGTTCTTCGCCCATCCACCAGCGACCTTGTTTAAAAGAATTTGGCCAATTCATATGAATACCATCATCTACTTTCACAGCAGCGTCTTCCCAGTTCCAGGCATCAAATTGTACAATAGATGAGGTTCCGGAAATACGACCTCCTTGTGGTGCTATTTGTCCAATAAGTACACCGTTCGGGCGCATACTTTCTACCACTTTAGATTCTGCATTGTACGCTATTAAACTACGGATATGTGGAATCATATCACCCAATTCATCTTGGTCATCACTTGCGCGTACGGCATCTACTTCTACCAAACCTAAAGATTTAGCAGGAGCAATGATCCCTGGGTACACATGTTTTCCTGTAGCATTAATGATGGTTCCTTTTCTGGCAATTCTCATTTTGGCATCACCAACAAAGGTGATTTTACCACCTTCAAACATTAAAAGGGAGTTTTCTATTATTTTTCCATTTCCTAAATGTGCAGTAGCACCTTCAATGGTAATCGCTTCCGTCTGCGCAGGAGCAGGCGTCTGTTGTGCATATGTGAGCGAAGTGGCACATACTAATGCGAGTATATATATTATTTTTTTCATTTCTGTATTTTTAAAATTTATGCTTTTATAGGTAGTACGCTTAGATGTTGTCTTGTTCCCCTTTTACTGAGTAATAAGTACACATCAAAATATAAACCTATTATAAACTATCACAATGAAATTCTTCTTTGTCTTTTTTCATAGGCTTCCGTGTTGGTTTGCCACTTTCTTTTTCTTGAAGCATCATATTTATTAACTCATTGCGTTCTCTAGCAATAGCTTCTCTCTGTAATTTATCTTTCTCTAAATCAAAATATACAGCACCATCTACCATTGTCTTTTCAGATTTAGCATACATAGATAAAGGGTGATCAGACCATAAGACCAAATCCGCATCCTTACCTACTTTAATACTTCCAGTTCTATCATCTAGGTGTAAAAGTTTTGCTGGGTTGATGGTGACCATCTTCCAAGCTTCCTCTTCAGAAACACCACCATATTTTACAATTTTACCAGCTTCTTGGTTTAATCTACGAGACATTTCCCGGTCATCACTATTAATAGCCACTGTAATTCCTTGACTATGCATAATAGCCGCATTGTAAGGTATAGCATCATTTACTTCATATTTGTACGCCCACCAATCACTAAAAGTAGAAGCGCCAACGCCATGTTCTTTCATTTTGTCTGCTACTTTATAACCTTCTAAAATATGGGTAAAGGTGTTTATTTTAAAGTTGAATTTATCAGCAACTTTCATCAGCATATTTATCTCACTTTGTACATATGAGTGGCAGCTAATAAAACGTTCTCCGTTTAAAATCTCTGCAATTACTTCCATCTCTTGATCATAGCGATAGGGTTTGCCACTTTTCTTTAAAGCATCATATTCCTTACCTCTTTGAAAATAATTCATATACACTTGTTCAACACCCATTCTTGTTTGTGGAAAACGACTAAAACTACCCCAATTAGATTGTTTTACATTTTCACCCAAAGCAAATTTTATAAATTTAGGACTGTTGTCATAAATCATATTTTTAGCAGATTCTCCCCATTTTAATTTAATAATAGCAGATCTTCCTCCAATAGGGTTTGCAGAACCATGTAACAACTGACCAGAGGTTACCCCACCAGCCAAATTGCGGTAAATGTTCATGTCTTCTATATTTACAACATCTTCCATTGTCACTTCTGCAGAAGAATTTTGTCCTGCTTCATTTACATCTAAAAGTGCAATATGGGTATGCTCATCTATAATCCCTGCCGTTAAATGCTTTCCTGTTGCATCTACAACTTTAGCGCTACCAGCATTTAGGTTGGTCCCTATTTTAGTGATCTTTCCATTTTTCACTAAGACATCCGTATTTTTCAGAACACCAGCTTCTTCACCTGTCCACACCGTCGCATTTTTAAATAAGGTAGTTTCTTGCTGAGGAATTGATGTGTAACCATATCCAATATTAGGATAAGTGATTGGCATTATTTTAGGAGCCTTTTTGTCTTTTTCATCTTTCTCTTTTTCCTCAAAGCCTTTTAATTTATCAGCCTTAAAAAAAGATTCTTTTCCGTTTGGTAAAATTAATCTACCTGATAATTCATCTGATTCTGTTACCAAACCAGTCATACGATATACTTTATCACCTTCATCGGTAGAAAAGGATAGATCTAACCAATCATTAGCATAACTAATTTTTGAGGTTAGTTTTAAGGTGTCTTGCTTAATCTCAACTTTAGGTTTGCTAATTTCTCCACTTATAGAAATTTTAAATGTGGCTCCATCAGTATATAAAGAATAATCACCTCTAATATCTTTAACATTGATGTCATTAACAATAGTCTTATTTCCTTGTACCCAGTTTTCATATAAGGTGGTGCTTTTTTCAAACACATCGCCAGAAGTAATTAAAAAATTAGCATAGCTACCCGCTTGTAAGGTTCCTATTTTTGAACTTTTACCTAAGATGGCCGCGGGTACGGTAGTTAGGGCTTCTAAGGCTTTTGTTTTTGAAAGTCCGTAGGTGATAGCTTTCATTAAATTTTCTTTGAACTTTGCGGCAGATTTTGAATCGTGCATTGTAAAAGAAAAAGAAATCCCGTTATCCGACATCATTTTAGGATTCAAAGGAGCTTGGTTCCAATTACGCATGTCTTCTAAAGAAACATAACCAGCTTGGTAAGGATTAGAAACATCAAAAGCGTCTGGAAAATTTAAAGGCAGAATATATTTTGCGCCTGTAGCTTTTATTTCGGCCATGTTTTCGTATTCATCACCGCCGGCAACTATAGCATATTGTATACCATTTGCATCGCCAATTTGATCGGCTAGTAAATCATTACCTCTGTCTTTCCCTTCAAAAATTTGTACTAGATTTTTATTCGCAATCAAGGCCTCTAAAGAACGATCTTTGGTATCAGATTTTCCTTGAGCATACCAATTCATATCACTATACATTTGGCGTAATAAAGCCGTAGTTCCCATTAAGGAAGTTGGGTATGATTGATTTTTTATCACACTACGCTCAAAAGAAAAATACTGAGCAGATCTATCATCTAGTACCCGGTTAGCATCGGTACCTTCCGTGTTAAGGGCAATTAATACTCCAGTACCTCTAGCAATACCATCTTGAAGGTGTGAGTTGACAACGCCAAAACCAGCCTCTAATAGGCCTTTTGCTTTTTTGCTATCGTACTTAAAAGCAGAGATGCTGTTAGTTTCTGGCATAATATGATCATTCCAATAAAAGCCTTCTCTTGAAGGTTCGTATTCTGCCGTACGTCCACGTCTGCTTGGTCTTTTAGGTTTTTCGATACCAAAATCTGAATATACATCAATAAAAGAGGGGTAGATAGATTTACCACTTACATCAATAGTCACTGCGTTTTTTGGGATGGATACCGTTTTTCCGGCTTGTACTACCTTGCCATTCTGAATTAAAAGGGTCCCATTCTCAATAATTTGCGATGGGGTCACATAAATTTTAGCATTGGTAAAAGCTGTGTAGTTGTTGTTTTTAGATTTTACGCCATCATTTTTCGGAAAATAATCTTGCGCAAATAAATAACTGCTGCACCATAGGAAGGTGAGCACGAGTAATCGCATTTTCATATATGTAGTTTTAGTTAATTAGTCTTCTTAAAAATAAGTTAAATTGATAACCTACACAGGTGTTTGGATTATTTTTAACAGATTATTGGGAACGTTATAAGTACTTGCTAAAAAATGCGAACTAATTTTTGAGATAGGTATTTTAAAGGGGGTATTTTTGATGATAACTTACCATTAAATAGACCACTTTGCTGTAACTTTTAATTCCATCATTTTGTTTGTTTGCTTTAAGAAAAGAATTAAAAATGGCTTTGAAAACAGGTTCGGTGATGTTTTCATACCCCAACCAAAAGGCATTCATGGCTTCGTAATTTTGTATTACGCCACCATTAACTTTAGCAATTAAGGTGGTGAATAGCTCAGGATCATTTTCTTTAATATTACTTAAGCAATAACTAAGTGCGTAAGCGTATGCCGAATATTTGAATTGAATATCTTCATTATTTAAGGTGACAATGTAGCCTATTAGATTTGTTTCGTTTTCTGCCGAATATCCTAATTGATGGCCAATCTCATGACCACTTACGACTGGAAATCGGAAGGATGGAATGAGTCCGTTTACTTGTGCTTCATTCGTAAACGGATTTAAATAGCCACCATAGCCCATATAACTTAATGGATAGCTAAATAAAGATTCTTTGATACTGTGTTGGGTATAAGATAAGAAAGGATGTGTTTTTTCTAGTTGGGTATAGCCCTGAATAGTTTTGGTAAACATCTCCTTATTAGTATAGGTATTGATAACCATTTTAGAAGAGTCGCCCATAATACGCATTTGAGTTTGATTTGTTTTTAGAATCAAAGCATTAACAAAAGACACCAATTCTTCTTTGGTGCATTTTTCGGTAAGGGCTAGTTTTTTTGAAATAGGTTCTCTGTGGTAGTTTAAACCCCAAGAGAGATTAAATGTAAAATAGGCTACAGCGAGTACCATAGCTATATTTCTTAAAAATACTAATTTATGAGACCAAATGTATTTTCTTTTAACAACAAGGTATCTAATGGCATAAATAATTATAAAGGCATATATGATATCGCCAACGGAGAAAGGAACCCATCCTAAAATCAATCTAAAAAACGTAGAAGTGTAGGGGTAGATTCCTGTGCTAAAGTAATTTTCAATATACTCAGGGTAGTTGCTAAGCCATTGCACTAAGAAAATTTGCAGAGGTAAGGATAAGGCAATTACGTTTTTAAGTCTATTATTCATTCAGGTTGTTAAAAATTTATACATTCAAAAATAAGGTATTCTTTAAGTATCCGTATTTTTGAAGAAGATAAAATAAATATGAGTAAAGAGATAAGACAATTAGAGCCAAAAGCTGTTTGGAATAAATTTGCAGATTTAAATGCAGTACCAAGACCTTCTAAAAAAGAAGCCCGTGTTATTGCGTTTATGTTAGATTTCGGAAAGAGTCTAGGTTTTGAAACTTTTAAAGATGAAGTAGGGAACGTTATTATCAGAAAGCCAGCAACCAAAGGTTTTGAAAAACGTAAAATGGTGACGCTTCAGTCTCATTTAGATATGGTGCATCAAAAAAATAACGATACTGTTTTTGATTTTGATACCCAAGGTATAGAAATGGTTATAGCCGATGATTGGGTGAAAGCAAAAGGTACCACCTTAGGCGCCGACAATGGTATGGGAGTAGCTACCATTATGGCGCTATTAGAAAGTACTACTATTGATCATCCTGCGTTAGAGGCCCTTTTTACTATTGACGAAGAAACAGGTATGACGGGTGCTATGGGGCTAAAAGGCGGAGTTCTTAAAGGAGGTATTTTACTTAATTTAGATACCGAGGAAGATGATAAAATAGACATTGGTTGTGCGGGAGGTATTGATATAACCGCTAAAGGCAAGTACAAAGAACGTTCAACGCCAATGGGTACAGTATCTTTTGAGCTGAACGTTAAAGGGTTAACAGGAGGTCATAGCGGAATGGATATTCATAAAGGTCTAGGAAACGCTAATAAAATCATGAATCGCATCTTATTCTTAGGAGCAGACAAGTATAAACTTAGAATCTCTAGTATTAATGGAGGTAGCTTACGTAATGCTATTCCAAGAGAGAGTGTGGCTGTTGTAAGTGTGAAGAAAACACGTATTAAAGATTTTGAGAAAGATTTTGAAGTATGGTCAAACACAATCAAAGAGGAACTATGCGTAACGGAGCCTGATATGGTAATTAGTTTATCGGAAGCTAAAAAACCGAAATCGGTTATGAATTTTAAAACGCAATCTAAGCTTTTAAAAGCTTTGTATACCGCGCATAATGGAGTATATACTATGAGTGCCGCTATTGATGATTTGGTAGAAACGTCAAATAATGTGGCTCGTGTACTAGTAGAAGGTGGAAAAATACATATTGGTTGTTTAACGCGTTCTTCTGTTAATTCCTCTAAAATAGATTTAGCAAGCGCATTGCAGTCTGCTTTTGAACTAGCGGACTGTAAAGTTACCTTGAGTGGTGATTATCCAGGATGGAACCCCAACCCTAATTCAGCAATTTTAGAGGTGCTAAAAGCACAGTATAAGAAGGTGTTTAAAGAAGAACCAAAAGTGGTTGCTTGCCATGCTGGCTTAGAATGTGGTATTTTAGGACAGAATTACCCAGACCTAGATATGATTAGTTATGGTCCAACTATTAAAGGAGCGCATTCTCCTGATGAACGCGTTAGTATCTCATCTGTACAGAAGTTTTGGAAGTTTACGTTAGATATTCTTAAAAATATTCCGGAGTAAATAAACCATATGTGTACTTTTAAAATTAAATTTGAAACTTAAATAATTAAACCATAAATAATGAAAACAAGTATTTTAATGGCCGTTTTTGCCTTAGGAACAATTAGTTTGCAGGCGCAATTTGGCAAAATGTTAAAAAAAGGAAATGTTGATGCAGGGAAGAAAATGGTCGCTGCAGCATCTTTAACAGATGAAGATATGGCTAAATTGTCATTGGAATCTGTAGTATGGATGGATGAAAACAATCCTGTTGGAGAAGCGGGTGATCCTTATGCGGATCGTTTGGCTAATTTGGTGAAAGGTTTCGAAAATGAAGATGGTTTAGATTTAAACTATAAAGTATATTTAGTAACCGATATTAATGCATTTGCAACTCCAGATGGTAGTGTGCGTGTTATGGCAGGTCTAATGGACTTAATGACCGATGATGAGATTCTTAGTGTCATTGGTCATGAAATAGGGCATGTTAAATTAGGACACTCTAAAGAGCGTTACAAGTCGGCTTATAAAATTTCGGCTGCTAAAGATTTAGCTGTTGCTAATACAAATTCTGGTAAAGTATTAGCAGATGGCGAAATTGGTGGTTTCGTAGAGAATGTTTTAAATGCTCAATTTTCTCAAACCAATGAATCTGAATCTGATAAATACGGATTTGAATTTTTAGTACGTCATGATTTAAATTACCATGCTATGGAAGGTGCTTTTCAAAAATTAGCAGACTTAAGTGATAATGGTGGTAAAGGATCGTTAACGTCTTCTCACCCAGGTTCTGCAAAACGCTCTGAAAGAGCTAAAGAATGGGCTGAAAAACAAGATGCAAAGAATTAATTATAATACTATTAAACAGAAAAGCTCCTTACAAATTGGTTGTAAGGAGCTTTTTTTTATGGGGTATTTCTACCTCTATTTAGTAGGTAGGATTCTTAGCTAATAATTCTGAACGGACTAATTTTCCTGAAACAGTAAGCTCACTTTCGGCCCAATTTCCTGAGCCACTAGCACCCGATGTTAGTGCCGCAGCACTCTCATCTTTATCTGCAATAGACCAATTACACCAAGAAATTTTATGATCGTCTAAATAGTTCCACCAGGTTTTGGTAGATGCCTCATCAATATATCCGTTTCCAGAGGCTTCCGTAACACCATACTCTGTAACGAAAATGGCGAGATTGTTGTTTAGTGCTATTTGCGCTATATCTCTTAGCTCTTGTTTATGTGTTGAAGCATAGTAATGCAAGGTGTATGCAACATTAGCATCATTAATTTCATGACCAACTACTTCATCTACACGCTGAGACCATGTTCTAGTACCACATATAATTAGATTATCTGGGTCATACTTTCGTATTTCTGCGATAATAGTTTCGTGGTATGGTTTTAAAACTCCAGTCCATGAAACATCTAAGGGCTCATTATATGTCTCATAGATGATATTTGGTTGATCTCCGTATTTCTGGGCTACTTCCGCAAAGAAAGCTTTAGCTTCAGGGATATGATCTTCTGCATGGTGGCTATGCCAATCTACAATCACATAAATTCCAGCGTCTATAGCGGCATCAATCACGGCGAATACTTTGGCTTTTTCTGTAGCAGGGTTGCTAATGTAGCCATCTGCATCTTCAATACCCATAGCGGCTCTCACTACGGTGGCATTCCAATCTGCATGCAACCAATTTACCGTTCCTGTTGTGTAGTATTGTCCCATCCATTGGCTCCAAAATAAAGACATACCCCGAAGTTGAATCGGGTTATTGTTCTCATCTACAATTTTGCTTCCAGAAACACTTAACTGTCCGTAAGCTTCCACAACATTGGTGGCTGTTTCTGTATTAGTGTCTGGTTCAGGGGTACTCTCTGGCTCGGGAGCTGCGGGTTCATCATCCGTAGCATCGGCAGTTTCTTCGGTGTCTACCGGGTCAATAATTTCCGGCTCCGCATCGCTGCTGCAGGAAATTAGCAGAAATAGGCTCAAAAAAAATACTGTTTTGAAAAGGGGAATTCTCATAATCATTTAAATATATAGGTTAAGGGCTAAAGGTATAGTAAATAAAAACACCTGCAAAAAGCAGGTGTTTTATATTTTTTAAACAAATTGTGATTTTTTACTTATTGCGCAATATCAACCATTTCTAAATCAAAAATTAAATCGGTATTTGCAGGAATTGGTCCTCTACCAGATTCGCCATAGGCTAAATGAGAAGGAATGAATACACGTGCTTTTTGTCCTACTTTCATTTTCATAACAGCCTCTTTAAAACCAGCAATCATTGGTGCATCCATACTTACAACCATAGGCATTGGCTCATAGCCACCTTGATCTCTTCTGTTCCAATTAAATTGTCCGTATAAGGTAGATGTTTCTTCTACATTACTATCAAACAAACGGCCATCTTCAAAATAACCTGCGTAATATAGGTTTGCCGTTTGACCCACTTTAGGCTTTTCGCCAGTACCTTCTTCTAAAGTAAATATTTTTAAACCAGAAGCTAAAGTTTGTGCCGCTTTTTTCTGACTTTCTAAATTAGCTACAAACGCAGCTTTTGCTTCCGCTAATTTTTGCTCACGCTCAGCTTCTAAACGAGCAGCCTCTTTTTCTCTAAGCTCTTCATCCGCAAAATATTTTTTCATAACAGCAACGGCATCAAATTTCTTTGCCTCTTTACCGTTTCTGATAATTTTTACCTTATTCATGATTACAGCTTCCACAGGTTTGTTGTTTTCACCAACGGCTACGGTAGCAATGCTATCTAAAACATCCATTCCGTTTACAACTTCACCAAAAACTGTATGCTTGTTGTCTAACCAAGGCGTTTCTTTATGGGTGATAAAAAACTGACTTCCGTTAGTTTTAGGACCTGAATTGGCCATAGAAAGGATTCCTTTTTTGCTATGACTTAAAGAATCTACAAACTCATCAATAAAACGGTATCCAGGATTTCCCATTCCGGTTCCTGTTGGATCACCACCTTGAATCATGAAATCTTTCATTACGCGGTGAAAAGTAAGTCCGTCATAATAATTTTTTCCTTTTAAGCTATCAGTTACAAAAGGATTTTTTCCTTCGGCAAGAGATACGAAATTGGCAACAGTAACAGGTGTCTTATCATATTCTAATTTTACAATGATATCTCCTTGTGTTGTTTGAATATCAGCAAAAATGCCATCGCCTAAATCTGCTGTTTTGCTAGATTTACAGCTGCTTACTAAAACAGTTGCAATAAGAAGTAAACTAAGAATGTTTTTCATTTTTTTAAATCTATTTATTTGTTGGGTGTTTTTCAATGTTTAAAATTTCTACGGATGATTTTATTGGGGTATTGGGAGTAATTTTATTATCATCTCCATGGTAGCCGAAAGCTAGGGAAGATGGGAATAAGAAAGTAGCTTTTTCGCCCTCCTTTAAAAGAGTAAAGGTATTTCGTAAGCCTTTAAATAAACTAGGCTTATTTACTTTTATACGTTGTGTGCCAATTTCTTTTGCTGAATATATGGTGTCGTTGGTTAGCGTCATGATATTGTACGTTAACGTTACGACATCTTCTTCTTGAGGTACATAGGGTAATGAATCATTTTTTGTTTCATAATAAAACCATGATCCAGTAGCTGTAGGTAAGTACTCATGAAGCGTATCTTTTTTTACCAGTCTATTTATAATTTTCACTTCTATTTCTAAAAGATCTTTGTTGCGTTCTACGGTAGATTTTACCAGCTTAGGCGTAGATACACGAACTGGTTTACGCGCTATAGGCTCCTCACAACTTATAAAAAGTAAACATAATGCACTCAAATATAACAGATACTTCATTATCGGGTTAATTCTTTTAAATGTTTCGGTAACAAGTTTACAAAATACGCTGCAGTTTCTTCTAATGGAAGGTCACTTTTTCCTCCAGCAGCATTATTATGTCCGCCACCATGAAAATAAGCACGTGCAAATTCATTAACAGAAAAATCTCCTTCAGACCTGAAAGATATTTTTATAATACCTTCTTCTTTATTCTCAATGAAGATTACCGCGAAGCGAATACCGTCTAATGTTAATCCGTAGTTTACAAAGCCTTCCGTATCTCCTTTTTGATATTTATAGGTATCTAACTCATCTTGACTAAGGGTGATGTATGCCGTATTAAATTCTTCTAAAATCACCATGTTTTTAAGCGCACAGCCTAATAAATGCAATCTGCTAGGAGAATTGGTGTCATACACAACGTTGTGTATACGGGTGTTTTCTGCCCCTTTATCTATTAGTTCTGCAACAATTTTGTGCGTTTTACTAGTGGTAGAGGAGAATTTAAATGAGCCTGTATCTGTCATGATCCCTGTATAAAGACAGTTGGCAATTTCGGAGGTAATCTTATCGGTATCACCTAAATAATCGATAAAATTATAAACCATCTCACAGGTAGAACTCATAGTAACATCAGAATAAGTCACTAATGCATAGTCAGACGGCTCTTGGTGATGATCTATCATAATAAAAGTAGC
Source organism: Cellulophaga baltica (assembly GCF_900102165.1). Taxonomy (GTDB): domain Bacteria; phylum Bacteroidota; class Bacteroidia; order Flavobacteriales; family Flavobacteriaceae; genus Cellulophaga; species Cellulophaga baltica. The sequence continues at coordinate 127,748 of NZ_FNBD01000007.1, read as the reverse complement.
AGAAGCTTCTTCTAAGAACGATTGCATCTGCCCAACACGTCCTAAATGATTAAAATCTAAGGTGAAAATTAGCGTAGCTTCATCAATAGCTCTTTTAGCTTGTGAATTTTCTACCTCAAAATTTAGAATATCTTCACTACCTGGCATCCATTTTAAAAACTTAGGCGAATCATTAGGACTAATAATTGTAGCGTCCTGTCCGTTGTTTTTCAGATAGTGCCATAGGCCTAATGTAGAGCCAATAGCATCTCCGTCAGGATTTTTATGTGGTATGATAACTATTTTTTGTGGAACACTAAGTAGCTCCTTTACTTTGCTAATATCCTCTGAATTCATGGCGGCAAAGATACTATTTTATACTATAGTGCTACAGTAAGAATTGCTATTTTTGTAAGGAAACAATATTTGAAAATGAAGAAGTTACCAATAGTATTTAACAGTGTATTTATTTTATTAGGGGTAGTACTAGGGCAAGCACAAGACAAAAGTGTTCCTGATGCGCGTGTGGAAAAGGCTGATTTTACCATCGCTTTTGGGTCCTGTAATAAGAGTACCATCCCTAATGTATTGTGGGATGATATTTTAAATACCCATCCTGATGTCTGGATATGGGGAGGTGATAATGTCTATGCAGATACTAATGACATGCAAAAGCTTCAACAGTTTTATAAAAGCCAAGATAGTGTATTAGGCTATCAAAAATTAAGAGCCGAAGTTCCTGTGATTGGTACTTGGGATGATCATGATTATGGTTTAAATGATGGGGGAGTAGAGTATGCCTTCAAAAAAGAAAGTCAGCAAGTATTTCTAGATTTCTTTAAAGTAGCAAAAGATAGCCCACGTAGAAAACAAGAAGGGGTGTATGCTGCTCATACCTATAATACGCCAGAAGGGAGTATGAAAGTAATAGTATTAGATACCCGTTACTTTAGAACTGCATTAACTAAGGATACCGAAACAAAAAAAAGAACGAAACCAAATACTTACGGCGAAGGTACCGTTTTAGGAGCAGCACAATGGGAGTGGTTAGCGAAGGAACTGAATTCTAGTACGGCAGATTTTAATATTTTAGTAAGTAGCATACAAGTGTTGTCTAATAAGCATGGTTTTGAAACATGGGGTAATTTTCCGCATGAAGTAGATAAATTAGAGCAGTTGATTGCCGATTCTAAAGCTAAAGGTGTTGTGGTGCTCTCTGGAGACCGGCATATTTCAGAATTTTCAAAAACAACTATAGCGGGTGTTGCGTATCCATTGATAGATTTTACGAGTAGCGGACTTACCCATGTGTATTCTTCGTACTCAGGAGAAGAAAATCCGTATCGGGTAGGAGAGGTGGTTTCTGAAGTGAGTTTTGGTACCTTGACGTTTAATTTTGAAACCAGTCATATTATTTTCAAAATGATAGGCGATGAGGGTAATGTCTTGGGTATCTTGGAACAAGGGTTTAAATAATCGTTAACTTACCTTCAGTTTTTTATTAATCTATTGTAGAATGTATTTAAAATAGTACTTTTGCACAAAATTTAAAGAAAATGACAAATAGAACATTTACAATGCTTAAGCCAGATGCTGTTGAAAACGGACATATTGGTGCTATTCTAGACAAAATTAATGCTGCTGGTTTTAAGATTGTAGCTATGAAATATACGCAATTAAGCAAAAGAGATGCTCAAGCGTTTTACGCTGTTCATAGTGAGCGTCCTTTTTACGGAGAATTGGTAGACTTTATGTCTAGAGGACCAATCGTTGCTGCTATTTTAGAAAAAGATAATGCTGTTGAAGATTTTAGAGCTTTAATTGGTGCAACTAACCCAGCTGAGGCTGCAGATGGTACTATCCGTAAAATGTTTGCTACGTCTCTTGGAGAGAATGCAGTACATGGTTCTGATAGTGATGAGAATGCTGCTATTGAAGGAGCTTTTCATTTTGCTGGAAGAGAAATTTTCTAGGAAAACAACATAGAATATACTAAAAAAGGCTACTCCGTGATGAGTGGCCTTTTTTTTTATTTTAATTAGACTTGTAATAAGTAAAGGGTTGATTATTCAATTTAGAAAATGGTAGCTTAACGCAACACCAACTTCTTCACCACTTCTTTTTTTAACTCATCGTTAAGCATGGTGATAATTTTAGATTTCCCCAAGCTTAGTTCTGATCGTAATACGGAGGAAGAGAGCGATATAAATAAGGTGTCTCCCCGTAATTCTATGGCCGTAGTATAGTTATTAACGCCATTACCCATAAGATTGGTCCAAGCTTCTCTAACATCAACCTTATCCATACCTTTTTGGAGTTTGTTCACGTCAATAAACTCTTTTAGAGCTTCACTTAAGGGAATGTTTTCTCTGCGTCTTTTCGCCATTATTTAGAAATATTTATAGGTTCGTAGCGTTTGTAAAAATACGTGATATTATCCTCACTGGTGACTGAAAACTTATCTTTTGATATAGATTTTAAGGTTTCCGTCCACTCACTTATTTCCGTTTTATAGGTGAATAAGAATTGGTCTTCTTTTTTGTAAATACTAAATAGTTCAGCATCATTACTGGTAATGTAGGTGCCGCTAAATGTGGGTTTTACTTTTTTTCTAAAACCTTTTAATCCGTCTAGTTCTATGTAATCTATAGTTTCATTTACTTTGTATTCTTTCTTTTGTCCGTCAGAGAGCGTTACTTTCTCAATTTCCCAATATCCGTTTAAAGCACTCAATTGCTCTTCTGTAATTTTTTGAGAACAAGAAGTTATTAGGAATAGGAATACTACGGCGCTTATTTTTTTTATCATTAGATTTTTTATTTTGAACTTGTCATTAGAGTCTTGAATTTTTCACTTTTAATCTGTTCTCGATACTATTTTTGTTTCGTTACGCTGCACAAAAATCACTCGAACTGACATTCTCCATTATTTTGAACTTTGCACTTGAACTTTTTAGTTGCCATCAACTAGCTCCCTAATTTGAACATCTTATAGGACTGGTGAGTGGTTTTAATTACATTTTCTGTTCTGTCCGCATGAGTATCGCTTATAAATAGCTGTCCGAAATTTTCATCGTTCACCAAACTAATAATATGACTCACTCGGTTTTCGTCTAGCTTATCAAAAATATCATCTAACAATAAGATAGGTGTAGTTTTAGATTGCTCTTTGATAAAATGAAATTGTGCTAGTTTCAATGCAATAAGAAATGATTTTTGTTGCCCCTGACTTCCAAATTTTTTAATAGGGTGTTCGCCTAAATCAAAATTTAAATCGTCTTTATGAACCCCAACACTGGTATATTGTAGTGCTCTATCTTTTTCAATATTTTTGCCTAACAGGTCTAAAAGCTTTGTGTCTAGTAGTTTACTATCGTAGACTAAGGATACTTCCTCATTTCCGCCAGAGATAATCTGGTATTGTTCTTTAAAGATAGGAATAAAGGTTTCTAAAAAGGCCACACGTTTGTTAAATATTTGAGTGCCATAGGTGTCTAGTTGCTCATTGTAGACACTTAGATTAGTGGCATCAAAAGTATGGTTGGCAGCAAAATATTTTAAAAGTGAATTACGCTGACTCACAATCTTATTATATTTAAGCAAGGTCTGCAGGTATTCTTTATCGGATTGTGAAATAACACCATCTATAAATTTTCGGCGTGTATCACTACCCTCGGTAATCAAATCTCTATCAGAAGGCGATATAATGACTAGTGGCAAGAAGCCTATATGGTCTGAAAGCTTATCGTAGGCTTTGCCATTTTTCTTAATAATTTTTTTCAGTCCTTTTTTAAGACTGCATACTATTTTTTCTTCTCGGTCTAATTTTTCAAAATTCCCTTCGATGACAAAAAAATCTTCGCCATGTTTTATATTCTGAGTGGCAATAGGGTTAAAATAACTTTTACCAAATGATAAATGGTAAATGGCATCTAGGATATTTGTTTTTCCAATACCGTTCTGCCCTACGAAACAGTTGATTTTGCTGTCAAAATCGAAATTTTCGGTACTAAAATTTTTGTAATTTATAAGGGATAATTTCTTCAGAAACATGCTCTGTAACCGTGATTTTTAGATTGATTAGTAGACGAACGTGCAAATTATCGAAAAATAACGAATAAGAAGCTTCCGATTTTGAATAAAAACTTTATTTTTGCCCGATTATTAAAATTAAATAATGGCTACATACAAGAAGCGCGGATATAAAGCAAAAGAAGTAAATATTGATTCTACAGACGAAGTTGAGTTCAATGAACAAGACAGTACAACGGCTGAGGTGTTTAGTACCTTAGATGATAGTGCAAATAAAACTGAAGAATGGGTTTCTAAAAACCAAAATTATATTCTAGGTGTTATTGGTGCTATTGCAGTAGGGGTTTTAGGGTATTTAGCCTATGATCAATTTGTGAAGAAACCACAAGAAGCAGATGCAGGAAACGAAATGTTTTATGCCATGCAATATTTTAATGAAGCTTTGCAAAACCCAGTAGCGCAAGATTCATTATACAATTTAGCATTGAAAGGTGGTAATGGTAAATATGGTTTAATTGATGTTATTGATAACTACGGTGGTACAGAAAGTGCAAATCTTGCTTCTTATGCCGCAGGGATGTCTTACTTAAACACACAAAAATATCAAGAAGCAATTGATTATTTAAGTGATTATACCGCTAAAGATGCTATTACAGATGCTATTGCAAAAGGTGGTATGGGTGATGCATTTATGCAATTGAATCAGCCAGAAGATGCTTTAGGATATTATGAAAAGGCATTAAGTGCTAATACAAATGAGTATAGTACACCAATGTTTTTACAAAAAGCTGGTGTTGCTGCTTTAGAGCTAAATAAGAATGATGCTGCTTTAAAATATTTTGAAAGAATAAAAGAAGAATTTGCAAAATCTCCAGAAGCTAGTTTGGTAGATGCTTACATTGCAATGGCTAAAAATAAATAAGTATGGCTACAGCCAATAAAAATTTATCTGTTTACGATAAAGCTACAATCCCAAATGCGAAAGATTTTCGATTTGGGATTGTTGTTTCTGAATGGAACACGAATATTACAGAAGGATTGTTTAACGGAGCTAAAGAAGCCTTATTAGATTGTGGTGCTTTAGCCGAAAATATTATTCGTTGGAATGTTCCTGGTTGTTTTGAATTAACCTTTGGAAGTAAAAAAATGATAGCAACACAAAATGTTGATGCTGTTATTGCCATAGGAAGTGTTATTCAAGGAGAAACGAAGCATTTTGATTTTGTTTGCGATGCTACCGCTCAAGGAATAAAAGACTTAAATGTGCTAACTGATATTCCTGTGATTTTTTGTGTCTTAACAGATAACAATCTACAACAAGCAATAGACCGTAGTGGTGGTATTCACGGAAACAAAGGTACAGAGGCTGCTATTGCAGCTATTAAAATGGCGGCATTAGGTTCGTAATAGGAGCTAAATTATTGAGTTTTAGCTTTAAAAATGGACCTATGGGTGTTGTTTTTAAAGCTAAACTTGTTTTTAACCCTTTCCTTAGTCTTATTTTTTAATGAATATGAGGCTTATTAGACCAGTAATTTCTCTTCTTATTTTTAGTTTATCTATTTTAAAGGCTACATAGTATACAACCACAGATGCTATAACTTGTTAGTTCTTGATTGGAATGTTAACAATTTTTAGCATTGGATGTCAGGTGGAGTGCTGTATTTTCAGTATTTTTGATGCTGAATCATAACATTCTTATCTTGAGATTAAAAGGGTTTAAACTTAGAAAAAACACTAGTTTTAAGTACGTACCACGTTACATGGAGAACGAGGGTGTGGAGAATGCTTATAAAATTGATTCTAAATTTTCCAAATATAAAGATGCTACCGTTCCTGGTGATATGCGTGGCAGTTGGGGAGAAGCAAGAAAGGCAGGAAGAACTAAAGGAAATAGAGATATTAATTTTAGGCTTGTAGTTATTATTGCAGTCCTGGTTCTTATTGTTTGGTGGTTTTTTGATTTTGACTTATCCCTTTTTACTAGATTTTAATGGCTGACATAATTCAACTTTTACCCGACCATGTTGCGAATCAAATTGCTGCTGGCGAGGTAGTGCAACGACCTGCTTCTGTTGTAAAAGAGCTTTTAGAAAATGCAATTGATGCTGGTGCTGATGCTATAAAATTGATCATTAAAGATGGTGGAAAGGCCTTGATCCAGGTTGTAGATAATGGCGTGGGGATGAGTGCTACAGATGCACGTTTAAGTTTTGAACGGCATGCTACTTCAAAAATAAAAAGCGCAGATGATTTGTTTTGTTTGCATACCAAAGGGTTTAGAGGAGAAGCACTTGCTTCTATAGCGGCAATTGCACATGTAGAACTGCTTACACGAACAGAAGATGAGGAGCTGGGAGTGCAGTTAAAAATAGAAGGAAGCAAAATTAGTTCTCAAGAACCTATTGTAACGCCAAAAGGAACTTCTTTTTGCATTAAGAATCTATTTTTTAATATTCCAGCAAGACGAAATTTTTTAAAATCTAATCAAGTAGAGTTCAGGCATATTACCGATGAATTTCATCGTGTAGCCTTAGCGCATCCAGATATTCAATTTCATTTTTATAATAATGGAAGTGAAATTTTTCACCTTCCAAAATCTAATTACAGGCAACGTATTGTTAATGTATTTGGATCTAAAACTAATGAAAAGCTCGTTCCGGTAGAGGAAGAAACGCAAGTGGTTAAAATTTCTGGTTTTATTAGTAAGCCAGAATTTTCTAAGAAGAGTAGAGGAGAGCAGTTTTTCTTTGTTAATAATAGATTTATTAAAAGCCCGTATTTGCATCATGCAGTAGTGAGTGCTTTTGAAGGTTTAATAAAGTCTGAAAACCATCCGGGTTATTTTTTATATCTAGATGTAGACCCAGCCTCTATAGATATAAACATACACCCAACAAAAACAGAGATTAAGTTTGATGATGAGCATACCGTTTATGCATTATTACGTTCTGCTATAAAACATGCTTTAGGGCAGTTTAATGTAGTGCCTGCCTTAGATTTTGAGGCAGATCAAAACTTAGAAACGCCTTATGATTATAAGGCAAAATTAGCAGAAGTACCTAGAGTATCCGTAGATGCTAGCTTCAATCCTTTTGCAGAGGAGACTCCTAAAACTAGTCATAGATCTTCTACGTATGAAAAGCCTAGTACTAAGGGTTGGGAGAATATGTATGTTGGTTTAGAATCTAAAGTGGGTAAAGAATCAGATTTTAGTAGTGTTAGTTTTGAATCAGAAACCATTACGGGCTCTATTTTTGATAATCAGGCCGAAGCTATTGACACCGTTTCTACTACATTTCAGTTAAAACGTAAGTACATCGTAACTACAATTAAGTCTGGAATGATTATTATAGACCAGAGCAGAGCACACCAACGTGTGTTGTATGAAAATTTCTTGAAGAATATTACAATTAAGGAAGGGGTAAGTCAGCAATTACTTTTTCCATTGCAATTAAACTTTTCAAGTACCGAAGTACATATCATCAAAGAAATTATTGATAGCTTAATAAATTTAGGTTTTGCCTTTGATGCGATAGAAGAAGAATATGTTTCAATTTCTGGAGTACCTTTGTTGGTGCCTGAAAGTGAGGTAGGAATGGTCTTAGATCAGCTTATTTCTGACTATCAAATGGATACTCCGGAAGATAGTTTTTCACAATCAGATATTTTGGCTAAAACATTAAGTAAAACCCTAGCAGTAAAAACAGGTGAACAATTGGATAGTGAATCACAATTGGCCTTAGTTAATAATTTATTTGCGTGTAAGGAATTTAAGATTAGTCCGTTTAACAAACCTATATATATTACCCTTACTGGGGAAGATATAGATAAAAAATTCTTTTAAATGATTAGAATTACTGAAGCGGTAAAGCATCTAATTATCATTAATGTATTGTTCTTCGTGGCCACGTTGATGGTCGGAGATCAAATGTATCAATGGTTTGCTTTGTGGTTTCCTAAAAATGAAAATTTTCAAGTTTGGCAATTAATTACCCATATGTTTATGCATGGAGGGCCTTCACATATTTTGTTTAATATGTTTGGTCTTTGGATGTTTGGGTCTGCGGTAGAAGATTACTTAGGGAAGAAACAGTTTTTATTCTTGTATTTTTCTGCGGGATTAGGAGCTGTGATTTTTCAATTAGGCTTTTATTATTTCTCTTACTTGCCTGCTTATACCGACTTAATAAGTTCTGGTTTATCAGGAGATCAAATTGTACAAATGTTAAGCTCTAATCAGCTTTTAGAGTCTGTGAATGATGCACAACGTCTTAAGTTGCAAGAAATGTTTCCTATTTACAATGCATCAATGGTAGGGGCTTCTGGTTGTATCATGGGAATATTGGCGGCTTTTGGAGTGATGAAGCCTAATGCAGAACTAATGATGATATTTATACCTATTCCAATAAAGGCGAAATACTTTATTCCAGGGATTATATTATTAGATCTTTTTTCTGCACTTTCAGGAAAATCTTATTTCAGTCCGAGTAATACGGCTTTTATGGCGCACGTAGGTGGTGCAATATTTGGATTTATAATGATGTGGTATTGGAAGAAAAATTCATTTAATAAGAACCGTTGGGACTAATATGGCTGTAAATCTAAGATATCAATTTACCCGATTAAATATAGCTGAAAAGCTTATTGTAGTCAATGTAGCCTTGTTTATTATAACAAGATTAGTGGCTGTGCTTTTTGGCACCAGCGTTGATGCCTTAGTGCATTGGTTTGAGCTTCCTAAAGATTTTGGAACTTTTATCACGCAACCATGGTCTATTGTGACTTATGCTTTTTTTCATGGTAATTTAGGGCACATCTTTTTTAATATGATCATGCTCTATTTTACGGGTAGGATATTTATGAACCTGTTTGGCGAACGTAAATTTATCAATGTATATTTTTTGGGCGCTATTTTCGGCGGATTATTATTTATGCTGAGTTATAATATATTTCCGGCCTTAACAGGTTTGAATAATTCATTAATTGGTGCTTCTGCGGCAGTAATGGCGGTGCTGATTTTTGTATGCACCTATACACCTAATCAAGAAGTGCGGGTGATATTTTTTAATATTAAACTTTGGCATTTAGGGGTTACTTTTATAGTGATAGATTTAGTCTTTATTGGAGGAAACTCTAATATTGGCGGGCGTTTGTCTCATCTAGGGGGTGCCTTTATAGGGTATTTATACGCAAGCCAATTAACAAAGGGGCGTGATATAGGTGCAGGATTTTCTGGAATGTTAGACAGTATTCAAAACCTATTTACTAAAGAGAAAAAGGCTCCTTTAAAAACGGTGTATCGCAAGCCATCTTCTAATTTAAAAACCGTAGCAGCGTCCGATAAAGAAAAACACCAACGACAAATTGATATTATCTTAGACAAGATAAGTAAATCTGGGTATGAAAGTCTGTCTAAAGCAGAAAAAGACTTCTTATTTAAAGCAGGTAAAGAATAATTAGGTGGGTATAGGCTCTTTTTTTAGTAAAGTAATTTTTGGTCTTAATGTGCTGCTTGGAGCACTGTTACTGCTGTCTTGTTTGGTGCCCTATGTTTCTGTAGAAACGGTTCCTTTTATTGCTTTTTTTAGCCTTACCATTCCTATTTTGGTCTTATCCAATTTATTGTTTTTGTTATACTATGTATTTGGGAGAAACAAACGTGCCTTCTTTTCATTCTTTATTTTGTTGATTAGTTACCTCTCTCTAAGTTCCTTTTTTAAATTACGTTTTTCTAATGCTACTGATACTTCGGCAGATGTAACGCTGATGACTTTTAATGTGCGCAGTTTTAATAAGAACATGAATATTAAAAATGATGCCGTTTTTGAGGAGACCTTAGATTTAATTACTACGGAAAATCCAGATGTAATTTGTTTTCAAGAATTTAATTTTCGAAAACAAAATGATTTTGTGAATTATAAGTATAAATATCTAGAGTATAAAACCAATCAGGGTAAAGTCAAATTGGGCTTTTATTCGAAGTATCCTATCATTAACCAAGGCTTAATTAATTTCCCAGAAAGTCCTAATAATGCTGCTTTCGTGGATATAGTGGTGGCAAAAGACACGCTTCGTGTATACAACCTTCATTTAGAATCTTTACGTGTAGTGCCAGATAAAGATATCATAGCTCAGGAGGAGTCTAAGAAGCTTTACCGGAGGCTCACTAATTCATTTAAGAAGCAACAGCAACAAGCGCAAATCATAAAGGAACACAAAGAGCAATCGCCCTATAAAGTAATTGTGTGTGGTGATTTTAATGGCACGCAGTATTCTAATGTCTATAAAACAATTCGAGGAGAAATGTTAGATACTTTTCAAGAAAAGGGCTCTGGATATGGGAGAACATATAACTTTAAATATTATCCTGTTCGGATTGATTTTATTCTTTTAGATAATAGCTTTGAAGTATTGTCACATAAAAATTATAACGTAAAGCTATCAGATCACTTTCCGGTAATGACCTCATTTAATTTCTAACTGCATTAAATAACAGTCGGTAGCATCTGCGACCATATGTAGCAATAATGCAATGCCAAAAATTCTAGTTTTCTTAAAAAACAGTAATCCAAAGTAAATAGCAATAGCCCAGTATTGATGAAAGAAATGAAAATTGATGCTACATCTATTGGGATCAAATATACGTGCAGCAAAAAGATGATCTACATCAATTAAAATTGCGGCTAACAGTATGATAATAGCCCTAGCTCTAGTTTCTCTTTTAAAAAAAAGAACACCGATAAGAATGGGGACTATAAAATGAATTCCGTAATGTGCTATAAACCTAAGCATCTAAAAAATAAAGTGGCATTTGCTCAAGATAGCTTAGGGCATTGGTACCTTCATTAAAGAGCAAGTCTAAAATGCTTAAATTATCAATAAAGCCATTTCGGTCTCCAAAAACTTGAACATAAGGTTCTTGAGGAACGCTTATTTGTTTTTTTGCATCTATGAGGTAGCGGCCATCAAGACTGTCATCTTCTGGAGTCTTGTGAAATATGCTTGTCTTAACTTCTGGCATTTCTAATTGTAGACACTCACAAGCAATCTCTATCGTTCTAAGATTAAATTCTAGTAGTGAGTCAAAGGTCTTTGTGTATAGTTCGGATATTTCATCCTCATAGAACTCAAAGAACGGAGACGTTCTGTAAGCGGTTTGTAGGGTTCGCCAGTGCTGACGTTGCCAAGCATACTTATTGTCAATTAAAACAGCTGCATACGCATTTCTACCTTTATTCTTCCCATTGTGTTTAATCGGAATACTTAAAGTATGAAAGCCACGGTCATTCGCAATATTACAACGGTTTCTGAAGCTTTGCTTTTGATAATTTCCAGATACTTCCCAAATAATATCTTTTTGGGCGATTACTGCAAAATTGGTCAGGTTAAGGAAATAACCTGGATGCATTAAAACTTTCATAAGTGTGTATTATTCTTTTTTAGCCTTCTTCTTTTTTCTAAAATAATCAAATCCGAAATAAGCAACTAAAAGGATCAAGAAATATTTGAAATAGGAAGTAGGTTCACCATCGCCACTAACGGTAGTAAATACTCGTTCCCAACGAATATTCCAATTTTTAAACCCTTCTGTGAAATGGTCAATACTCATCCAAATAAATATGGGCGTACCTACAATATGGTCTTCAGGAACATATCCCCAAATTCTACTATCTTCAGATCGGTGTCTATTATCACCCATCATCCAATAATATCCTTGGCTAAATGTATATTGATCGGTTGTTGTGCCATCAATTATAATCTGGTTACCAGAAACGCTAAGCGTGTGATGTTCGTAATCACGGATGATTTTTTTATAGTATGGTAAATTTTCAAGCGTAAGCTTTACCGTTTGCCCTTTTTCAGGAAGATACACGGGTCCAAAATTGTCTACCGTACCTTCTAAATTTTTATTCTGAGGGAAAACAGCAGTACTTGCATTATGTTCACTAAAACGAAGAACTTCGGTAATACCAGATTTACCCACTAAAGCAGCTGCTTCAGCATCGGTCATATTAAACAATGCCATATTCTTTACATTCTCTGCTTTCAAGAATGAAGCGACATTGTTGGCAGAAAAGCGACCAGTATAGTAATTGTAGGTAGCATCAGACTTTATAAGTTCTAGAGTTGTTCTAGTCTTTAAGATTTCTTCTGCTTTATCTTGCAACAAGACTTCTTTAGGGATTTTGATGACGCCATCCACGTAATTTTGCATCCCGCCGGCTAAATCAATTATAGTATTGTCTATGTCCTTATCTGCAATCACCGTATGGTAAAACTGTGGTTTAGCGCGGTAAGAGAGTGCTAGTTTTTTTCCGTTAATAAATACATCACCATTAATTACAGAAAGCGAATCTCCAGGAGTACCTACACAGCGTTTTACATAGTTAGATTTCTTATCTACGGGTTTGATTACCCCTTTATCTTTTTTAAAAAATTGATACACCGTATCTGCGGGCCAACTAAAAACAACAATATCATTCTTTTTTACCTTCTTAAAACCAGGTAGTCTAAAATAGGGTAATTGAGGTTTTGTTAAATATGATTTTACACCCAACACAGGAAGTGTATCGTGTACCATTGGAGCGGCTATGGTAGTCATTGGTGTTCTTGCGCCGTAATGAAATTTACTTACAAATAAGAAATCACCCACCAATAATGTTTTTTCTAAGGAAGATGTAGGTATTACATAAGGTTGTACAAAATACGTATGTACAATACTCGCGGCTACAATAGCAAATACGATAGAGCTTACCCATTCTCCTGCAACTGTTTTTGGTTGTAAACTTCTATTTTCAATGTAGGTTACATCAAGAGCGTAATTTACATAATACGTGTAAAAACCAAAGCTTAATAATACTAACCAAGTGTCTAATAAAGAGTTTTTGCCAAAACTACGAATGGTCTCTACCCAAATTACAGGGAACATTAAAAGGTTAATGATAGGAATAAATAGCAAAATTACCCACCATTTTGGGCGGTTGATAATTTTCATCAATACGATAGCATTATATACAGGTATTGCTGCTTCCCAACCTTTTCTACCGGCTTTAATATATAATTTCCAAGTACCTAAAAAGTGAATTACTTGAATAACTACTATAAATATTAACCACTGCGTTCCGTTCATTATACGTATGTATTTAGTGCTGTATGTTGTTGTTTCTTAATCAATATGTAATACGTCTTTCATAGAAAAAACGCCATGTTTACCAATAATCCATTCTGCAGCAGTTAAGGCGCCTAAAGCAAACCCTTCTCTATTATGTGCTGTATGCTTAATTTCAATACTATCTACATTACTGCCGTAAGTAACGCTATGTGTTCCAGGAACACTAGCTTCTCTAATTGCTTTTATGGGTAGTATGTGATCTTTGGTGGCATCTAATTCCCAACCTGTATATGAAGTGTTTTTGATAATACTTTCTGCTAAAGTTATAGCAGTTCCGCTAGGAGCGTCTAGTTTTTGCGTATGGTGTATTTCTTCTAGAGATACATTGTAGTCTCTTAGATTCGCCATCATTTTAGCTAAACATTCATTAAGCTCAAAAAATAAATTTACTCCTAGGCTAAAATTAGAGGCATATATAAAGGCTCCATTATTTTCATTACATAAAATAACAGCCTCTTCATAACGGTCTAACCATCCTGTAGTGCCACTTATAATTGGAGTGTTGTTTTCTAAACACATTTTAATATTATTGAAAGCTGAAGAAGGCTGACTAAAATCTATAGCAACATCAAAAGAAGAAAAATCTATTTCAGTGGTGTCATTATCAATTTTTGCGACGATAGTATGGTTCTTTTTTAGCGCTAAAGCTTCTATCATTTTCCCCATTTTTCCATATCCGAAGAGTGCAATTCTCATGTTCTTTAAAATTTTATAGTTAAAGCCATACCATAATTTGGTTGAGCCGTAATCTCGTTGTAATCTAAGTAAGGCTGAAAATCTACACTTAAATTATCATCTACATTAAATTGTTTTAGGTGAGAGTCAACATTAGCATCAATAATATTCAATACATATAAGCCAATAGTAACCAAGACCATTAAATCGCGATCTCTTTGAAAGTTTTCTTGTGCATCCTGTAGTGCATCTGTAGAAAACTCCGGTTCTGTAAGTTCTGTATCGCTAAAAGGTGCCAAGTCATAAAACTCGTCATCTGTAAAACCTGCTTGTCTGCTTTTAAAGGCCGTTCTAAAACGTTTGTACTGGGTGTTGTTGTAGTCGTAAGCATAAATACTGGCTCCTAAGGCAGCGTAAACAATAGGCACTTTCCAGTACCTTTTATTATAGACTTGCCCCAAACCAGGAATTATAGCTGAATAAAATGCAGCTTTAGCAGGAGCTAAAGGGTTTATTTCAACACGCTTTTTGAATACCGAATCTTTAACAACAATACCCTGACTTTTTAAATCAGTTTGAATGCTGTCTAATTGAGTATCTTCTTTTGGTGTAGATTTCTCCTCTTGGGCTAGTGTCGCAAAAGTAAACCCTACAAAAAATAGTAGAAAAAATAAGAATTTATTCACCAAGAATTAATTTTTTAATACGCTCAAAATCCTCCTTAGAATTAAAAGGGATTGTTAATTTTCCTTTTCCTTTATCCGTAGCTTTTGCCTCAACTTTTACAGATAAGTAAGAATTAAAATCATTCAAACTATTTTCAATAAAACCTGGGGTTTTAGTTACTTTAGATACGGTTTCTTTTTGGCTGGTACTTGGGTTTTGGTATTCTTTTACGGCTTTTTCTGTATCACGAACAGATAAATTTTGACTAATTATTTGTTCGTATAAAGCAAGCTGGTCGTCTTTCTTATCAATATTTACAAGCGCTCTACCATGACCCATACTTAAAAAGCCATCTCTAATACCTGTTTGGATGATAGGATCTAATCTAAGTAAACGTAAATAATTAGTTATCGTAGAACGTTTTTTACCGACACGTTCACTCATTTTTTCTTGCGTTAATTGAATTTCATCAATTAAACGTTGGTAGGATAATGCAATTTCAATAGGATCTAAATCTTGTCTTTGAATATTCTCTACCAAAGCCATTTCTAACGATTCTTGATCATTAGCAATACGGATATAGGCAGGGACCGTTTCTAATCCTACCAATTTAGAAGCTCTAAATCTTCTTTCCCCAGAAACTAACTGGTATTTGTTAAATTCTAATTTACGAACTGTAATTGGCTGAATAACCCCCAATTCTCGAATAGACGAAGCTAGCTCATGCAGAGCTTCATCATTAAAATTAGAACGCGGCTGAAAAGGGTTTACCTCAATAGCATCTAAATCTAACTCTACAATATTACCAACAACTTTATCTGCATTTTTATCGGATGCAGTTTTAATATCATTTTCAGGGTCTTTCAATAAAGCAGATAGACCTCTACCTAATACTTGTTTTTGGGTTGCTTTCGCCATTATACTTTCTCCTTGTTTTTGTTTAATACTTCTTGTGCTAAACTTAAATAATTAACGGCACCTTTACTAGAAGCATCATATTTTATAATACTTTCTCCATAACTTGGAGCTTCACTCAATCTCACATTACGTTGGATAATGGTATCAAAAACCATTTCGCTAAAATGCTTACGCACTTCCTCTACTACTTGATTAGATAATCGCAGACGAGAATCATACATTGTTAATAACATCCCTTCAATATCCAATTCAGGATTATGAATACGTTGTATACTTTTTATGGTATTTAATAATTTGCCTAAACCTTCTAAGGCAAAATATTCACATTGTATAGGAATAATGACAGAATCTGCAGCGGTTAACGCATTCAACGTTAGTAGACCTAATGAAGGAGCACAATCTATTAAGATATAATCGTACTTTTCTTTAAGTGACAATATGCTTTTTTTCATCATATATTCACGCTCTTCCTTATCGACTAATTCAATCTCAATCGCAACTAAATCGATATGCGCCGGAATTAAATCTACATTAGGAGACGTGGTTTCAATGATAATTTCTTCTGCTGTCTTAGTATGTTCTAATAATTGGTAGGTACCTATTTCGATACTGTCAACATCTATACCTAAACCAGATGTTGCATTTGCTTGGGGATCAGCATCAATTAAAAGGACCTTTTTCTCTAGCACGCCTAGGGCTGCGGCTAAATTTACGGTTGAAGTGGTTTTGCCGACACCACCTTTTTGATTTGCTATGGCTATTATCTTGCCCATAATATAAAGTAAGTTAGGGGCTAAAAATACGATTATTTACAATGCTAAAAAATGTATTTTGTTAACAGTTCGTGAATAAACGTGGCTTAGAGCGTTAAAAATGGTTAATATTTTTACCTATAAAGATACAATATGCCAGATTTTGAAATTTTTTTTGCGCTAAATTATTGATTTTCAATAGCTATTTAAGTAGATAAAGTACTAAAAGTGCAACACCTTATACCATTATTTATACAAGGACTAAAAATTACTATTTTGTACTTTGTGTATCTTCTACATTCTCAAATTTTTCATTCACTACAATATTTTTTTAGTTCCAAAAGCTTAAATATTCGGGTAAACGTCCTAATCAATTAAAATTTCTAAAATTTCTATAGCGGCATCACTTATTTTAGTTCCAGGTCCATAAATAGCAACCGCACCAGCATCATATAGGAATTGGTAATCTTGCTTTGGTATGACACCACCAACCACGACCATGATATCTTCACGACCATATCTCTTTAATTCTTCTAGTACTTGAGGAACAAGCGTTTTGTGTCCGGCAGCTAAAGAAGATACGCCTAAAATATGTACATCATTCTCTACCGCTTGTTTTGCGGCTTCGGCAGGTGTTTGAAACAAAGGGCCTATATCTACATCAAAACCAAGGTCTGCATAACTGGTTGCAACTACTTTTGCTCCACGGTCATGACCATCTTGTCCCATTTTTGCAACCATAATTCGCGGTCTTCTACCGTCCTGTTGTGCAAAAACATCAGCAAGCTCCCTAGCTTTTTTAAAGCTTTCATTGTTTTGAATTTCTTTAGAATACACGCCTGTAAATGTTTTAATAACTGCTTTGTGTCTATTGTAAACGGCCTCTAATGCATCACTAATTTCTCCCAATGTGGCACGTGCGCTAGCGGCTTCTACTGCTAAAGCTAATAAATTTTTATCAGGTTCTGAAGTTTGTTCGGTACCATCTGCCTTTGCTACAGCAGCATTAGTTAACTTTAATAGCGCAGATTTTACAGCAGCTTCATTGCGGTTTTCTCTAATTTGTGCCAAGCGTTCCAGTTGTTGTCTACGTACTTCTTGATTGTCAACTTCTAAAATATGCAGGGGATCTTCTTTTTCTAATCGGTAACTATTTACACCAACTATTTTATCTCTATTGCTATCTATTCTTGCTTGTTTTTTTGCTGCGGCTTCTTCAATACGCATTTTCGGAATTCCGGCTTCAATAGCTTTAGTCATTCCGCCTAATTCTTCAACTTCCTCTAAAAGAGCCCATGCTTTTTCTGCAATTTCATGGGTTAAGCTTTCTACATAATAACTGCCAGCCCACGGGTCTACCGTTTTTGTTACTTTGGTTTCTTCTTGAATGTAAAGTTGTGTATTTCTTGCTATTCTGGCAGAGAAATCTGTTGGTAATGCTATGGCTTCATCCAAGGCATTGGTGTGCAAGCTTTGGGTGCCCCCTAAAACTGCTGCCATAGCTTCAATAGTAGTTCTAGCTACATTGTTAAAAGGATCTTGCTCTGTTAAACTCCAACCACTGGTTTGGCAATGCGTGCGTAAAGCTAAAGATTTATCTGTTTTAGGATCAAATTGTTTTACCAATTTTGCCCAGAGCATTCTTCCTGCTCTAAGTTTAGCGATCTCCATAAAATGATTCATGCCAATTCCCCAAAAGAACGAAAGGCGTGGGGCAAATTCATCAATTTTAAGGCCAGATTTTAATCCGGTTCTAATATATTCTAATCCGTCTGCCAAAGTATAGGCTAATTCGATATCTGCAGTTGCACCAGCTTCTTGCATGTGATAGCCAGAAATACTAATGCTATTAAATTTTGGCATTTTCTGACTCGTGTATTCAAAAATATCTGCAATAATTTGCATGGAGGGTGTAGGAGGGTAGATGTACGTATTACGTACCATAAACTCCTTTAAAATATCATTTTGAATAGTTCCTGATAATTGTTCTAATGAAACACCTTGTTCTTGTGCTGCTACGATATAGAAAGCAAGAATAGGTAAAACAGCACCATTCATGGTCATGGAAACCGACATTTTATCTAATGGAATTCCATCAAATAAAATTTTCATGTCTTCTACAGAATCAATGGCAACCCCTGCTTTTCCAACATCACCCACTACGCGCTCATGATCACTATCATAACCTCTGTGGGTAGGTAAATCAAAAGCTACTGAAAGCCCTTTCTGGCCTGCTTCTAAATTACGTCTGTAAAAGGCATTACTTTCTTCTGCAGTAGAAAACCCTGCATATTGCCGAATAGTCCACGGTCTAAGGACGTACATGGTAGAGTACGGACCTCTTAAATAAGGTGGAATACCAGCTGCAAAATTTAAATGTTCTACATTTTTGAGATTGTCTTTTGAGTAGGATGATTTAATATCAATACCTTCCGCAGTTTCAAATGCACTTGTTGGAGTACCCGTTTCCTGCAGAGAAGAAGTATCTAGCGTGATATGTTGAAGGTCTTTTCTATTCATTTTCCAACCTTTTTTGTTCTAATTCTTCCGATAACCTTCGTTCTAAAATAGGTTCTATACTGCTTTTTCTAGGCTTATTTTTTGCAAAAGGGAATAATTCTAAATCACCCTTCATTTTATCTAAGCTAGATTCATATTTATTGGTGCCTACTAGTATTTCTTTTTTTGCATCAAATAACTCTTGCTCTTTTTGAGCACTTTCTTTAATTTTCTTTTGGATGGTATTTGTTTTCAACTGACTTAAGAATCCGCCTGCTTTTTCTAATTCTTTAAAAAGAGTCAATGCTTTTTCTGCCAGTTGTTTTGTAATACTCTCAATATAATAAGAACCGTCTGCCGGATTAGTGGTTTTATCAAAGTAGCTTTCTTCCTTAAGTACAATTAATTGATTGCGAGCAATACGCTCCGCAAATTCATTAGTTTTATGATAAAGCGCATCATAAGGAATATTGTATACGGCATTTGCACCGCCTAATATGGCCGACATGCATTCTGTGGTGCTACGAAGCATATTAGTATTATAGTCGTATATCGTTTTATTTCTTTTAGAAGTAACCGCCAATATGTTGCAATCTTCCGGAGCTCCGTACGCTGCCGCTAATGTCTTATAGAGTAGGCGAAGGGCTCTAATTTTAGCAATTTCAAAGAAGTAATTACTACCTATTGCTATTTTAAAATTGATGTGGAAATTTTGAATTTGTGTAGTAGGTATTCTGTTTAAATATTCATTTGCATGGGCTAAACTATAGGCTAATTGCTGCACGTGGTTTGCTCCTGCATTTTGGTAGTTTGTAACATCCAGTGTTAGTGCATTTGTGGTAGCTGCAATACCATCAAACTGCCTAAAATCTTCTTCAACACTTGCATACCAATTACCAGATTTTGTCAGGTGATGAATTAGATCAAAATTGAAATAGAATTCGGCTTCTAAGCCTTTTAAGTAGGCATGAGCATTAAGAATGTATCCAGAGGATAAAAACTGAAAGTCAAAATATAAACTTATTTTTTGTACATCAATAGAAGCTAGCAGTCCTTTAACCGAAACACGTTCATCGGGAAGTGTAAACAGGATGCTTTCAGCCCCTTTTTCTATGGCTTTAAGGGCTTTTTTATTTGCAATCTCTTCATTACCTGCGTATATACCTTGCGTAATTTTCCAAGGTTTTAAAGGCTTCGGGATAGCATTTTCTATAAGACTATCTTCTGAATTATAAAAGGGCTTTACTTTAATACCTTCTAAAGATTCCCAAACTAAACTTTCATTATAATCTTTACCTTTTAAATCAAACTGAATTTTTTGCTTCCACTGTTGGGTAGAAACATCGGTAAACTCCTTAAAAAGCTTCGTGTTATTCATCGTCCTCAGTTTTTAGGCTATCTGCATATTCTATTAAGTAGATTTCTTCGTTCTTTCTTTTTAGATAGTATTGTTCTCTCGCAAATTTTTTAAGCTCGTCCTGATCAGATAGTTTTTCAATTATAATTTTGTCCTTTACAATTTCATTCTGCAAGTACTCTTTCGTTTTCTCGAGTTTATTAATTTCTTTTTTAAGTTCAAGATGTATTAAAAGAGAATTGGTGTCAAAAAAAAGCATCCAAATGACAAATACGGTGAGCACCAATACATACATATTGGTAGCGATTGAAAACCACTTTTTTTCTTTTAACTCCTTAATTTTCATTGAGCACGTGTCGTAAGGTTACTAAATTACACCAATTTTTCGTTTATAATACTCTTTACAATTTCTACGGCAACAGTATTATATTTATTATTAGGAATAATAATATCAGAGTACTCTTTAGAAGGCTCAATAAACTCTTCATGCATAGGTTTAATTATAGACTGATACTTACTGATGGTTTCATCAAGATCCCAGCCGCGCTCATTTACATCTCTTTTTAAACGTCTGATCAAACGCTCATCAGAATCTGCATGTACGAATATTTTAATATCAAACATTTTTCTGATTTCAGGATTGGTAAGTATTAATATACCTTCTACAATCATTACTTTTCTAGGATGCGTAGGCACGGTTTCGTCTGTTCTATTGCATTCTAAAAAAGAATATACAGGCTGTTGTATTGATTTACCCTCCCGCAAATCTTTTAAATGTTGCGTTAAGAGTTCAAAATCAATGGAATTTGGATGATCAAAATTTGTTTTACGACGGTCTTGAAGCGTGAGATGAGATAAATCATTATAGTATGAGTCTTGCGAAATAACACCAACTTCACCTATTGGAAGTTCGTTAATTATCTGATTTACAACTGTAGTCTTTCCACAGCCCGTTCCTCCCGCAATTCCAATTATAAGCATTTCAATGAATTTTGTGACAAAAATAGGTATTTGAAATAGAATATAAAGTACGAAATGATAAATAGGATTAACGGATCATTGCTTTAAGCATATAAAAATCTAAGCATCTTAAATTTCTATTAATACTACATTTATTTAACAGAAATGATTACGTAAAAGAACCTTCTTAGAACTCGCTTATTGTTATTTTTGCAGGATGAAAAAAGAGAGTGCCAAACCTAATTTTGAGTTCATTGCATTAATGGCGTCTTTGATGTCTATTGTAGCCTTGTCTATAGATGCATTATTGCCGGCATTATCAGACATAGGAATAGCGATTAATACCTTAGATTCTACAGATCATCAGTTGTTAATTACTATGATTTTCTTGGGCTTGGGTGTAGGACAATTATTTTTTGGACCATTATCAGATAGTTTTGGTAGAAAGCCAATTATCTACATTGGTTTCTTTATTTTTATCGTTTCTAGTTTCATCTGTGTTTTTGCGAATTCTTTAGAAGTTATGATCATTGGTAGAATCTTGCAGGGTATAGGTTTGTCTGCTGCAAGAACTATATCTATATCAATAATTAGAGACACTTATGAGGGGAACTATATGGCAAAAGTAATGTCTTTTGTTACTGCATTTTTTATACTTGTTCCTGTGATTGCTCCTGCTTTCGGTAAAATTATTCTTGAGCATATGGGATGGCAAGCAATATTTTATATGCAAGTATTTTTTGCGCTAATTGTAGGTACATGGTTTTGGAGAAGACAAAAAGAAACCTTACATCCAGAATATAAAGTGAAGTTTACTTCTCGTGTTTTTATTAGCGGCGTAAAAGAATTGGTAAAGCATAAAGAGACTTTAGCTTGTACTACAATTTCAGGTCTTATTACCGGGGCCTTTTTAGTATATTTGAGTTCCGCACAGCATGTTTTTGAAGATCAATATAATTTAAAAGAAACCTTTCCTTATTTATTTGCGGCTTTAGCCGTGTCTATAGGGACTTCTACTTTTTTAAATGGAACCTTAGTGTTGCGTTTTGGGATGCGAAAATTAGCCTTTATCGCTTTGATTACCTTTACATCACTTTCTTTGATGTATGTGGCCTTATTTTGGGGCAGTGCTAATCCTAGTGTTCTGGTATTAATGATCTTCTTATCGCTAATATTTTTCTGTTTAGGATTTATTTGGGGAAATATGCGTTCTATTGCTATGGAGCCTATTGGGCACATTGCTGGAATAGGGGCGGCGATTACTGGTTTTATATCTACCCTCGTTTCCATTCCTATTGCTACCTACATTGGTAGTTATATTACGATAACTGTTTTACCCTTGTTTGTTGGTTTGAGTTTGTGTGGAATAACAGCAATAGTTATTTTCTTGTTGTTTAGACAGGGCCCTTCGGAAATTGTGGTTGAGGGGTAATTTAAATGTTCTTAATAGGGAAGGGCTATTAGAACTGCATGCTGTCTTCGCATTTAATACTATCCCAACGCTCTGCTAAGAAAGTTTTGAAGATGGCATTATGTTGTACTGTAGTACTCATCGTAAAATCTCCGCCATAAGCGTTTTCTGACCCACACATGATCATAGTTGCACCTCTCAGGGCATATTTTTCAGTGTCCTCATACATGATTATTTTTGAGGAACTAGGATCCATTCCCCCACGACAAACACTTATATATGGAATGCTGATTTCAGAAATTCCGTCCTCATCTACATCGGTAATAGTGGTAGCTTTTGCTAAAAACCCTATATACCAATCTACCCCAAAACATTCTGTATAGTCGTAAATTTTCCATTTCCTTTGATAGCTAGATTCTTCCTTGTTTTTGGTGAATAAATAGGCGTAGAGCTCTGCTTTATCTTGTACCATATAGTCTATTCCGTTATCCTCATAATCTTTCCAATTAAAATGGCCTGTTACGGTTTGTATTAAAAGATTATCTCCTATACCATCTTCCCATTGCAAGGCTTCTACAACGGTACCTCTAAAATCTATGGCTTTAGGAATATCATCATAGCTTAAGGTATCTATTTTAAGTTTGGTATTAGAATGAGCACTATCCCAAATACCCAACCACAAATCGGGTTCTAAAGTGCTAAATTTTTCTAAATGAGCTTCTGATTGTGCAGATATAATAGTCGTAACTATACATAGGAGAAGTGGTAGGATTTTTTTCATTGTGCAATTGTTTACGGAGCTAAAAGTATAAGTTTGTAGTTTAATATGAATAATTACGTGTTTGTTTGAACAGCATCCCAATCTTGATTTTGGTGGTTTGTAAGCCAATTTAAGGCATAATGCCGTTCATAAACTACACTAGAATTTATTCCTCCTGCAACTTCGTTCCCGCTGATTCTGGCATCTACGCAAGCCCAATTCATGCGGTATGTCTTATCCAGTTCATCTAAAATTTCAAACGGACTTTTTAATTTAACCATTTTTTCAAAATTTTCTCGTGAAGGCTGAAAAATGGCACTTACAATAGCGCTTACGTCACAAATTTCGTCTGGATATTTTAATTCTTCTGTTATTCCTAAGGCCCATAAGACTACATACAAACTTTCATAGCGCCAAGTGGCATATGCTCTTTCTTGATCGCTTAAGGTTGCTGCGTCATATATAAAAGTTTCATAGGGCGAAAAACTATCAATTCGCTTGGCTTCAACAATTTTTATTAAATGTTCTTGTTCCACACCCTCACCTTTAGCGGCAATAACGAGTAAGGCATAGGCTCTATCAATTAGTTCTTTTTCAGTTTTTACTTCTACAGCTACAGCATCAATAGTGCAGGGCAAATTCTTGTTCGTTTTTATCCCATGCTGTTCTAAAAAAGATTCTGATTTTTCTTTGCGTTCTATTTGTTCCTTAGTATAGCTTTCTGCGGGTTGATCGTAATATTTTGCATCAACATTTACTTCCAATTCTTGAATTTCGCAAGCACCAGTGTTATCTATTATTAGGTTTAAGTGCTTATCTGCAAAATATTGCCCTTGAGATTTAGCGAATAATTTGTTGGGTTGTGCAAAGATGTATGCGTCTAACTCTAGTGCTAATTCTCGTAAAAAAGTTTCAAATTCCTGGGTTATTTCTGGTGTTGCTATAAAAGCAATTTCACAATTAGCCGCCTTAACTTTGTGTAAAAATTTTTTTTTATAGCTTCATTTTTGGCTGGAAATGCTTGAATGTAATTGACCATACCTTCTAAGTTTTGGGTCAGGCCACACGCTACTTTATCAAGCGTGTACGAAGGATTTTTTCTTTGACGATAATTTAATTTTAAGGATTTCGCCTTTCTGAAAAAACCACCTTTAAGAGTTGCTGTAATTGATTTGTTTTCTTCCTGATCCTGCACATCAATATGCGCCTTTGGTACGTGCTTTTTTAGTAATTGTACAATTTTTTCAAATTCTAGTTTGTGGCTGTAAAGAGTACAATTTTCCATATAAAAGATAGGTTTTATGAGCTTTAAATTTCAAATGTTTTAAGGTTGGTACTACGTAAAATTTATTTCCAAAATTGCCACCATTTTTTTTCTACCGTGTTCCCCGATTTTACAGGATTTCGTTTATCAGGAGTAGAAATACCTCTTTTTTCATATTCCTTTAAAAGTTCAGACATTTTAGTTAACGCTTCTATATTTGTCCTAGCATTAGGTATGTTTATGATCTCAATAAATTTTTGATCCAATTCTGTTGTCGTCAATTTAGACATATCAATTTCTTGCTTTTTGCTTGCAGCAACTAAAGGCTTAACATCAATTGCTGATTCATATATAATTTCATTGTTATATGTAGCTGAAATAGATGCTTTTCTTTTATACTTGTCACCCCAATTTGTAATAGTATCCGTAGTAAGTATTTCATCAATAGCGTTTGTAACTAAGAAGCTTAGCAGTTCTGTGTTTTTTATGCAATTATCCGTAATTTTAACTTCAAAATCACCACTTAATTCATGCGCCTTTTCGGAAGAAAATTTACCTCTTAAAAATTGCTTGCAGGTATTCGCAATTATGGTAGGACTGTCATGTGTAAGTATAGCAACATACTTAGTTAGGCCTGTTTCATTATCACTTAAGGCTATTGCATTAAATCCTATTTCCTCAACGGAATAATCAGGATTTAAATTTGGTTGTAAGGGTATAATTATATCTGGATTTCCAAGGAAGGTAACTTTATCAATTTTCTTAAAAGCACCATTTTCTTTAGGTGAAAACATCTGACCAAGTGAAACTCCTTTTCCTTGAGTTACATCAAAACTATGTACGATAATTGTATCGACTCTTTCCTTTTGGTCATCACTCAGATATCCTTCGTACCCAACAATAAATTGTTGAAAAGGTTTTTCTTCTTGGGCTAAAACTTTTTTTGCATATTCTAAAGGATCACCATCAGTCATCAGCATCCTTACATACTCTTCATCTCCATTTTTTAAATACATGAAAGGAGCAATTTGGCCCTCCATATCATGACGAAGAAATATACCCCAATCAATTCCGAACATTACTAATTCTTCTAATTTTCTGTTTGAATTGAAAATATCCATGTTATAATTTTTAGTGTGGTTTATATATTCAATGTAGGAGCTAATTGGATAGTATGTGGTTTTTGTAATCAGTATTTTTTAGGGTATAAATTATTTTGGTTTTAGAATACACTTCTTGTGTAGAAAATATGTACGACTTGAGTTTGTCTTAAAACTATACAAAAGTAGAAGAGTAATGTGATTGTTTTTATTTGCGCTGCCTGTTAATATTATAGTTTTCGACGAACCGAAGCGTTATATATTCTCACTTATTAATTAAATTTTATAGATAATAAATTCATATAATGTAAATTACGCTTGTCTAAAAGTAAAGTTTGTTTTACATTTGATTATATTTAAATGAATTTTATATGAATAATAATTACCTCCTTCCTCATAAGTTTAAAAAAATGGGCCTTATTATGCTCATTCCATCTGCTATTCTAGGTTTTTTCGTACTCGTATTTGAATATGAACCTTATTATTTAGATTTCAATGTTCCAGCTATTTTTTTAGACGATATATTTGAAAATAAGCTAGTGTTTGGAATGGTGGAAAATAATATTTTAAATGAAATTTTTGGAATTTTGATTATTGTGAGCTCTTTGTTTGTTGCTTTCTCCAAAGAAAAATTAGAAGATGAGTATATTTCAAAAATCAGATTAGAATCTCTAGTTTGGTCTGTTTATGCAAACTATGGAACACTTTTGTTTTCTTTTGTGTTTATTTACAACTTTTCCTTTTTATGGGTTATGATATTTAATATGTTTACCATCTTGCTTTTTTTTATCATCAGGTTTACTTGGCAGATTTCCAAACTAAAAAAAGCAGCTCTCTATGAAGAATAATATAAAAGTTGAAAGGGCCAAGAAAAATATTACACAAGCTGATTTAGCAAAATTGGCAAAAGTCAGTAGGCAGACCATCAATGCGATGGAACTAGGTAAATATATTCCCTCAACAGTCTTAGCGCTTAGATTAGCTGAAGTTTTTAAAGTTGAAATAAGCCAGCTATTTACTTTAGAAGATTCTGATTGGTTATAAATGGGCTGTACATTTTACTCCAAAGCCATACTAATTAGGGATTGGTCCTATTACTTACGTAAACTCCAAATCTCGTAAATGGGGTTTCCTTTGCTAGATTTTCCAGAATGATGCCAATTGCCATCCTTGATCTGATAGTCAAAATCTAGGCTAGCACCAACTCTGGAATTATCTTTAGAGAAGAATTCGATGGATTCTGTATAAACGCCATTCTGTGTTGTATAGGTGCCACCACCTGTTCCCATAAACTGCTTGGTCTCGGTATTATAGGCAATCCATTGAAAGCGTGTTCCGGATAATATTTTCATGGTTTTTCTAGGAAGTGTAGTGTCTCTTGTTTGTTGCTCTCCATCTTTAATACGTCCAGACATTAACCAAGCTCCTTGTAAAGCTCCAGGACGGCCATCATCTATTTTATGAAATTGGATAGCACCTTCTAGTTTTGTCAGTGTAGAATTGGTTATTGCCACTTTAAAACTGACTTCAGTACCTATTCTTTTTGGTCTTTGTGAATCAAACTCAACTTTCTCAGTAATGGTTTCCTTATCTAAACGCCAGGTACCACCATTACAATCAATAAAAGCTCCAGTTGTAGCATTATAATTGGTTAATACTTGGTAGCCATCAGAAAAAATAACCACACTTTTAATCTGGTCTCCTTTATCATTGGTGTAATAGCGTTCCCAAGCACCTTTAATACTTTGGGCTTTTATGCCTGTAAAACATAAGATCGTAATCAAAACAAGTAGTATTTTTTTCATTAGATGCTGTTTTTAACGCTTTTTAAAAATACTAAGAAATTTATTAGGTTGCTTTGTTCTGATGTATATAATGCGCGTTTTTTATATAGAAAGTGTAACATTTTTTTTATTTGGCGTCCAATAGTAAATAGTTAAACTTCAATAGCATGCATGATTTTTTAAAAACTCTTAAACAAAAGTTAGTTCGTTTTTATCAATGTGAAGTAAGAACTTTCAATAAAATTCTTGGAATAAAATAAAGACAATTATAGGTGTACTTAGGCGCAGGCTACATATGTAGGTTTCGACCTGTTATTTCTAGTGAACGAGTATTTGATGTCAATTCAAATTTTTGATTTGAATTAATAGTAGTATTTTTGAAGCCTAAATAAATTTTTCAATAATACCCTTAGTTTATGCCATATCAAGAAGTGTTTGTTCTTTTCTGGGAACAAGTAAAAGAAAGTATTCAGGAAGGCCGCTTCGCTAAGTTAACTATGGCAAAGACCATTGGTAAGCCCGAATTAAAAAATATATTTTTAAGACCAGTCTATTCTGATAAGGGTTTTAAAGTATTGCTTAAGTTTAGATACCGGTCTAGAGACACAGAAGATCAAGAGCAAGAGCTCAGCTTAGAAGAAGCCTTAGAGGTTATAAAACCACATATTAAAAATCCTTTTTTATCGGTATTATTATTTACTACATCTAAAGACGTTATTTTTAAAGTTAACAAAAAGGGGGTAGGGAGTATTACAGAAACTTTTCCTTCTTTTCAAAACGTGACGCAGGCTAAGAGCGATTTAGAATAAGGTGTTGCTGATTTCAATTTCTCTTAGCGTAGTGTAAGTATGCAGGGTGGTACGGGTTTTAGTTGTATGTCTGGGTTACTCTTCTTTGTTCTGTAGAAACGGATTGTACATCATTATAGCATGATTCTCTACAATTATGGAGGCTGTCTCAGTTTCTCCTGTATTGGTTATCTTCACTATTTGGTTGTGTCTAGAATAACCACCCCAAGATTGTTGTTTTATTTGATGGTTACGTTCTACAACTTTATAAGATTCTTTAATTTTAGTATTAGAAAATAGCTCACCGTTTAAGTGTGTTTTATCTAACCATAGTTTAATTACAAAACTATATTTGGTTTCATTTTTAACTTGTAAATCTATATAATTATAGGATAGTGTAGCTCCTGCACCAAAAGGAACCTTCCTATTTACATCAGGGAAAACATCAAATCCATGGCGGTATCGTTCCGTAATTGTTAAAGGACTATGAGCAAAAATCCAAAAGAGAAGATTGCCCAATTGGCAAAGTCCGCCTCCAATATCTCTATCGATAGCGCCACTTTTTAATACCAGCCCTTCTAAATAGCCTTTCCTTTTTGTAGGACGCCCCACAAGTTTCCATAATGAGAAATGTTCATTCGGTTTTATTTCTATTTCATGCAAATGTTTAATGGCTATGCTAAGATTCGTTCTTTTATTCTCTTGCAGATACATATCTACATCTTTTAAAGGTCTTAATACGAGAGATTTGTGGTAAAAAACAGAATGCTCATGACCTTCATTGGTAGTCGTTTTTGCATAGGTGCGATCTGTAAATAACCAATGGTACCTTCGTTTGAGAATAAAGTATTCCTTCCCTAAAACTTGTCTTAAGTGTCCGCGATCTTTTGGTTTTTCAATTTCGTTCAAGAGAATTTATTTTAAAGATTAGTTCCACTGTTGCAGAGTATTTTTTAGTTGTACTCTTTCTATAGAATAGGTTTTAGACTTTTCATCTAATAAGGTAATCAACAATAGCGTTTTTTCAATCAAAATATTCTCGTATTACATTAGAAATTGATAGTTGAGGTTTTCACCGTCAATTATATAAACCCTTTATTGATTTTATGTTGAAACCAGTATTTAGTTTTCTTTTATGCTCCTGCAAGCATTTCTCTGATGCTGTTTGCGCTTTCTGTTTCTGCAATCCAATCTTTGGTGATATTTTTGGTATCTTCAGTTTCAAAGCGTTTTATACCCATAATTAAATCCTCCTTCAAGGCAGGTAGTGTTATTGTTTTAGAAGTATTTTGAAAGACTAATTCAGCTTTATAAACTCCCGGAATAAAACTAAAAATAACGCGCCAAAAATTATCAGGTTGCTTCCTGTCTATGATTTTATAGATGGTACCTTTACAATCGGCAACTTCTTTATTTAGATAAAACTGATTAAAAATGGTAGTTTTTGGAGTGTAAATATAGGGGGTCTCAAGCGGAATACCTTCTTCTGTGTCAGACCAGTTTTTACTGTTGATTCTGATAACAGGAAATTCAATTTGATCCATATATTTTTATGTTTAAGGTTACGACGTCCATATTAGTTGTTGTAGCTTTCTTTTAAATAACATTTTTTTCGTGTTTGGCTCCGCACTTTGGGCATTCGCAAATATGCATATTGTCTATTTTTTTTTGTTTATCCGTTTGTACCTTATCTATAAAAGCAGAACTTATGATACCTGTGGGTAAAGCAATGAAGCCTATTCCTATTAACGCAATAATAGCACTTAATATTTTCCCAACGCCAGTTACTGGATACACATCACCATAACCAACGGTAGTAAGTGTGGCCACAGACCACCATAATGCTTGTCCTATATTTTCAAATTTCTCTGGTTGCGCTTCGTTCTCAAAATAATACATGAGGGTAGAGGATAGAATAAGCAGTACAAATGCTACAAATACAGTGATAGATAATTCAGATTTTGTTTCTTTTAGAACATTGGTAATTGTTTTCATTGATTTTGAAAGCCTACCTAATTTAAAAATTCTAAGTAATCTAAAGAGTCGGAGTATTCTTAAGACTTTTAAATCAAAAGGGAAAAATAAAGGCAAGTAGAAGGGAAGAATCGCTAGGATATCAATGATACCATAGGCAGATGTTGCAAATTTTATTCTTTTTGAAAAAGCGCTTCCCTTTTTATATTCCACGTCTGCAGTCCAAAGTCTTATAACATATTCTAAAGAAAAAATTACGACAGAAAACAATTCGAAATTCTCTAGAACCTGACTGTAATTGAATCGGATTTCTTTATAAGAGGCTAATATTATGGCTAAAATATTAAGGATGATAAGTCCGTATATAAATTTTAAGAATATTGGATTGTTGTTGATGAAATGGTGAACTTTCTTTTTCAATGTAAATGGTGTTGGTGGTTGATTTATTTAATTTTTAAGCAGTACCTATCTCTAAAGGCTGCTTTAATAGGATTGTTCTTGGATTGATTTAGTAATGTTCGTTTCTATAGCACCAGTATGTTTGGTGGTTTTTGTTTCTATTAGCATGATGGCACATTCTTCTTTAGACGAAACTCTGTGGTTAATTCCTTTAGGGACCGCATATAAATCTCCGGTTTTCATAATTTTGTTGGGTTCATTTTCAACTTCCATTAAAAGTTCTCCAGAGATGATAAAAAACAGTTCGTCTTCATTTTCATAATGGTGCCAAGGAATATCTTCGCCTTTAATTTTAGCTACTTTCACATATTGATCATTCACTGCGGTAAGGATTCTCGGTGAAAAATAGATTTGAACGCCGTTTAATTCTTCTTGTATGTTCATTTTTT
The DNA here is from genome assembly GCF_900102165.1 of Cellulophaga baltica. Lineage (GTDB taxonomy): Bacteria > Bacteroidota > Bacteroidia > Flavobacteriales > Flavobacteriaceae > Cellulophaga > Cellulophaga baltica. The sequence goes on along the minus strand of NZ_FNBD01000007.1, from coordinate 96,807 downwards.
TTTGGTGCTACAAATTGTTAGGGTAGTTAACAATTCTAGTTGTAGGATATTTTGGAATCCTGAAAACTAAAAATACTAGTTATTTTCTCCATAAAGCGCTGACTTTCTGTAAAATTAAAAATTATGCTAGAGGAACCAACGGTGTAAGCGTTTAAAAAATTAAAAGCCTATTGCTTTTTTTATTTCTGGAGATTGTAGAATGAAATTGGAAATATCTTTAGCCCAAATTTGATAGGTAATTTTAGACGGGTGTACGCCATCACTGAAAAAATCGGCCTTACTTATTTTGAGGTCATAACGTTTTATAAGATCTATAGAACTTACTGGTCGGGTATAATAATATACGTTATCAAAATCTTTAACCACTTTTTCTAATTCATCTCCTAATATTGTTACAAGATTGCCGATAGTAAATTTTATTAAGCCTGTAAAGGCAGGAAATTCTTTAATGGGAGGCATGTTAGTAAATATAATTGGAACGCCTTTGAATCTTACTTGAAGTCTATTAATAAGATTACGTACATCATGATTCCATTTTTTTGGACCATTAAGTTCAAAAGCATCATTACCACCGAGTCCAATAACAATTAAATCTATAGGTTGTTCAGGAATTTTATAAATTATTTTCTTGGCTACCTTTTTTGCAGTATAGCCACTTTTAGCAAATACAGTCCAATTTATATTCTTATGTAATTTGCTAGCTAGCTCATTAGCTAAACTACCGGTAAAACCTTCCTGATGGGTAGCTACACCCACACCTGCAATAGTGCTTTCTCCGATAGTGAGTAAATGAAACGTTTTTTCTGAAGTAGTTGTTGAAATTCCTTTGGGATTTTTTGCCTCGGGTAACCTTGGAACACTTTTTTTAATTTTTTTGCCTTGAAAATATAGAAGAGGTAATAATGGAATAGTCAAGATGGCTCCTAAAGTATATTTTAAATTCATAAGCTATTCCTAGATGCTGTTACTATTCTATTTTTTTAGATTTTTACTATCTACTATATCATATGATGGGGGCCAGTAAATCTTTAATATTTTCCTTATAATAGCTTGGCCGCATAGACAACAAGGTTATTCTAGAGGAGTTCCTACGGGATTGGGTTTATGCTCTTGCGCCGTTAAAAGCTCTTTCTCAAGAAGTTTTGGTTCAATCCATTGTTTATAGATAAAGAACTCGGCAATAGGGATAAGTACTATAATAAAAGCTAGTAGAAGTAAAGACTTTACCATGGCCCAATATTGATTACTTAGTAAAGAAGTAAACCAAGTGTCTAATTTTTCTAAAACGGCCATTTCAATATCTCTATGACCCACAGAAATTAGAAAATCCATTCCTGCACTAAAATCATCGTAAGCCATTACATCATCTAAATTGGTATGTGCAGCTTTTGCAACGGCAAGATTAAGCATGGCATACACTCCTGCTTTGTAAATGTCTGTACCATATTTTGTAATTAAATAATCAGCTATTTTATTTTTCCCTGAATCTACGAGCGAATAGCCAGAGTTGTGATTTTTTGATTCTTTTCTCAATTGAAAGATAAATTCATCAGACCGGTTTTTGGTATCTATGGCAGTGGCTTGTATTTTGCTAATGAAATCATTTTTAGATTCTTCGGTTTCAAAAGCAAAACCTAGAGTATTGGTGTAGATTCCAGTGACAATGTTTGTTTTCTCTTTTTCTAAGCATTTATAAATGCCACGGATAAGACCTATCTGCCCAAAAACATATAAGAAAGATAGTATGACAATAGGGATGTATAATTTCACAGCCCAGTTATAGTATTTTGGTTTTCTTTTGAGTAATTTTTTCTTTGCAATGGCTATGGAGTAGGTAAGTGAAATAGCGAAACCTAAAAATAGAAATAAGAGGGTGTTAAAAATTAAGGTGCCTGAATGTGGAATTACGGTATCTCTTACTATACTCCAAATAAAAGGCCAATCTATTTTTTCTAAATATTCCATAGTTGATTTCTGATAACTTACAATTAGCGTGCTTTAGTATTTTTAAAGCAAAAAATAACCACTAAGTATTTCCGTTGTCGTACTTAGTGGTTGTTCTTTATAAATTAATTGTATTTTTTCTCAGAAACAATATTTCCATTTTTGTATTCCGTTTCTTTAGAAACCTTTCCGTTAAGCTTGTAGTACTTCCATAGCCCAGTTTTTACGTGGTTTAGGTATTCACCTTCACTTTCAACTTTACCAGCAGCATTATACGTCTTAGCCGGACCTTTTTTTCTACTGTCCTCAAAAGTGTACATTTCTTTGAGCATCTTGTCATCTGTATAGCTTTTCCATTCACCAGATTTGTAGCCCATGGTAAACTGTCCTTCAAGAATAAGGGTGCCATCTTCAGAATATAGTTGATAAGGACCATTACGGTGCCCGTCTTTAGAATCTGCCACTTCTTTTTTTGTACCATTAGCATAAAAATTAACTAGATTTTTTAAGTAACTAGCCTCATATTTTTTCTCGCTAAGGATGATTCCTGCAGAGCTGTAATATTTACAAATACCGTCTAACTTATTGTCTTTGTAAAGTTCTTCTGATTTTAATTTCCCATTAGAAAAGTATTCCTTTTTAGAATAATCTTTAGCATCGGAGTAATTTTTTTCCCAGATTAAACGGCCGTCTTCTGTTTTTTGATTCCATTTGCCCGTTGCTTCATTATCTTTATAGTAAGATGTTTCTATAAGTTTTGTTCCGGTACCAGCATCTTTAAGGTGTGCAACCCATTTGCCATTCTTTAAATCACTGCTGTAAGATTCTATTTTTTGAAGAACTCCTTTATTGGTGTAGGTTTTCCATTCGCCTTCTTTCAGACCATTTTTATACATGAAATCTTCATATACTTTACCATTAGAATAGTAAGATGTGCTTTTGCCATCTGCTTGCCCATTCTCATTAAAGGTAATTTCTTGTTCTAATTTACCAGTAAAATCAAAATCTTTCTTAGTACCTACCATTTTACCATTTTTAAAAGTAGCTTGGGTATAGGCACCACTATTTTCTGCAATTTTATAAGCTCCTTCTAGCGGTTTGTTATCTGTTTTAAAAATAGTTTCTTTTCCGAATCTTTGAGTGTCTACATCGTTCCACATCAAATACGTTTCTTGTGCTTGTAGGGTAGATGCAATAAAAAGTAATAAGATTACTATGGTGTTTTTCATGATGGTAGGTATTCATTATTAAGTTCTAAAAATAAAGCTAAATAATTAATATCCTCAATTTTAATACTATTTTCTATTGATAAAGTAGATTTTAAACGCTTCTAATGAATAGATAATCATCTCTAGAAGCAATCAAAATGTTTGTTATAAAAGGCCTCTCGCCTTTATCTCTAAATATTTATTTATGGTGTTTATGGTAAGGTGTTCTGGTTTTGTAAGTATGGTTTGTATACCATATTGTTGCAGTTCTTTCTGCATTAATCGCTTTTCTAAAGAAAATTTCTCAGCAATTGTTTTGTGATAAATGCTTTGAATGTCTTCTGCATTGGTTTCTATAAGTTCTTTTAACTCTGTATTTTCAAAAAAGATAACTACTAATACATGTTTTTTAGCGATAGCGGTTAAAAAAGGAAGCTGTCTGCGCATGGCAGAAATATGTTCAAAATTGGTATATAATAAAAGCAGACTTCTGTGGTTTACCTTTCTTTTAATATGTGCGTAGAGCAAACCAAAATCAGAATCTGTAAAGGCCGTAGTGATGTTATATAGTTTTTCTAAAATAGTATTTAAATAGGTGATTTTTTGAACTGCAGGTAGAAAAGTTTCAATCTTTTTAGAAAAAGAAATCATCCCGGTTTTATCATTCTTTTTTAAAGCGACATTAGAAAAAGCTAAGGTTGAATTAATAGCATAATCTACTAATTTAAGCTCGTTAAAAGGCATTTTCATGACTCTTCCAGTATCTATAATAGAATAGATAGGTTGTGATTTTTCATCCTGGTATTGATTTACCATCAGCTGACTTCTTTTTGCAGTGGCTTTCCAATTGATGGTTCTAAAATCATCACCAGCAATATATTCTTTAATTTGTTCAAACTCTTGAGTGTGTCCAATTCTACGAATTTTTTTAAGCCCAAATTCGGTTAAATTATTACTCATTGCAAGAAAATCATACTGTTGCATTTGAATAATACTAGGGTATACCGGAACCATTTCATCTTTCTGAAATATATACCTGCGTTTTACCATTTTTAAGGTTGAAGAAACAAAAATATTTAAATTTCCAAAAACATATTCACCACGATCTACGGGGCGTACCGTGTAATCAAATTGTTTCTTATCTCCTTTTGTAAGCATCGTATGATATTCAAAATCTCTTTTTTGAAATTGTACGGGTAGCTCATCAATAATCGTGATAAGTACTTTGAAAGGGTAAAAACTTCTAAAATTTAAAGTGATGGTATTATGATCGCTATTTGATAGCTTCTGAGGGGCTATTCGGCTGGCATCGATGCCTTTTTTTGAGCGGTACAATAGGAAAATATCTAAAACAAAAAGACTTATTAGAAAAAATGTAGTCATCCAGGCAATAGGATAAAGCCATTTTACCCAGTACGACACAATAAATAACGCTGATAAAATAGCGATATACCTAAAAAAGGAATTATGTATGTAAAACGATTTTAAAAAATTCATTTGCTCTTAATTAACTACAGGTTTAAATGTAAAAAGGTAATGTGTACTGCCGTTTTTGGTGGCTATTTCAACTACCTCGGTATCTCAACAGATTCCATAATCATTTTAATTACGCTATCGGTACTCATGCCTTCCATTTCACGTTCAGGTGTTAAGATAACCCTGTGATTCAAAACAGGAACTAAAGCTCTCTTGATATCATTAGGGATTACAAAATCACGCCCATCAATAGCTGCAAAGGCTTTGGCAGCATTTAATGTAGCAATACTAGCTCTTGGAGAACCTCCTAGATATAAATGAGGATGGTTACGCGTTTTAGAAATTACTTCTGCGATGTATTTTATAATTTTTTCTTCTACTACAATCTCTTGAATTTTTTGCTTGTAGTCCATTAATTTTTCAGGAGAAATCACCGCGTTTATTAATCCTTGAGGTTTACTGCCTTTACGATCATGATGCGTTTGTATGATCTTTATTTCCTCTTCTAATGTAGGGTACTCTACCTTAATTTTGAACAAGAAACGGTCTAATTGGGCCTCTGGTAACGCATATGTGCCTTCTTGTTCAATAGGATTTTGTGTGGCTAAGACCATAAACGGTTCGGCTATTTTATAAGTAGTACCATCCATAGTTACTTGTACCTCTTCCATGATTTCAAACATGGCAGCTTGTGTTTTAGCAGGGGCGCGGTTTATTTCATCTATTAAAATAATATTAGAAAAAATAGGCCCTTTTTTAAATTCAAATTCAGAGGTTTTTACATTAAAAATAGAAGTTCCTAGAATATCACTAGGCATCAAATCTGGTGTAAATTGAATACGACTAAAATCTGTTTGTAACGTTTTTGCAAACAGTTTTGCCGTAACTGTTTTTGCTATTCCAGGTACACCTTCTATAAGCACATGACCCTCTACTAAGAGAGAAACAATCAATAATTCTATAAAATTTTCTTGCCCAATAATTACTTTGGCCAATTCTGCTTTTATAGCTTCTACCGCATTCTTTAAATCTTCTAAGGGTATTCTGTTATCAAAACTTAGATCGTTTGTATTGGTATCGTTATTTTCCATGAGCTTTTGCTTTAAAATTTTCTATGGCAGTATTGAGTTGTATCAATCCTACATCTGTTATAAATTCTTTGTGTTTTATTGAGCTGAAGATTAAAAACAAGTCTTTAATTTCATGTGGATCATGATGCGTTCTTGCCGCGAGATTTTCAAAAAAGTCTTCGTTAATTTCAGAGGTGTTTAAATAAAAATGAGACCGAATGTATTCTAAGAAGTAACTTATCTTGTGTTGTGCAATAGCTTTACGATCTCCCTTTTCATAATACATTTCTGCAATAGTCCTAGTGAATGCTAAAGTTTGGTTCTGTAATGGCTTAACAATGGGTACCGCCCTCTGTTTGCGTTTCCCTTCAAAAAGTACGTAGACCAAGGCTCCAATAATAATCATGTAATACGCCCATTTTAACTCTTTTGTATTTAAGAATATATACATGGGAGACGTATAGAATTTTTTGCCGCTTTTATAATAAGCGTCTATATAGATTGGTTTTTCTTCATCTATATACGATAACATTCCAGCCGTGTAATTTCTGTTATTATCTTTTAAAATAAAGTAATTAGTAAAGGCTATAGGGAAGGCTGTTAGAATAATTTTTCCTGCTCCAAATTGTTGTTGAACACTATTGGGGTATGTTTCAAAAACTGAATTACTCCCAGAACCATTAGATACTTCTCCGATAACCACGGTATTTAGCGTATCCAATTGGCTAAAATACATGGTGCTATAACTTTTTTTAAATTGATATTTTATTTTAGAATTTAATTGTGGATTTACCAAACGGTGCTGAAATTCATGCGCCAAACCTTCATCGCCAAAAAGGCTTTTTGTTTCTAAGTGCAGGGTGTCTAATAATTCTTTTTCAAAATTAGAAGAGGCAATAAATAAGGTATTGCCTTTAGCAGTCCAGTCAAGAAGAGCTTCCAATTCTACTTTTTGGAATGAAACCGAATTATTGATAAAGAGATACGTGCTTTCTTCTTCGGTACCTTTTGATTCAAGAAACTGAAAAGGAGGTACCGTAATAGGCGTAGTTTTTGTAAATTTCTGTTCTAAAATATCATTAAATACCTTAGTCCCATAAGGAATTTTATGTTGAGCCACATAAGATGGGAACCAATTGATTTCTTCTTTCTTATTATACTCTAGATATAATATGAGCGCAAAGGTGAGTATCCCTATGATGATATAAACGATGTTTGTCTTACGAATTTTCATTGATGCTCTTTTTTAAAGTAGCAAAAGCTAAGGCAGCTTTTTGATACTTGGGTTCATCTATCGTAAAATCACCATACCAAATATATTCATAGAGGCGGGTACTTGCTTTAAAGGGTGTTTTTAATTGGTTTTGGGTTAGTTCATTTAGATAATCTGAATTGGTCTTTTGCAATTCCCATTGAATCATATTCTTATCCGTAAGGAGTTTTAAAATCATCAAATATGAATATCGAATGGCTAAGCGGTACTCTTTATTAGCAACGGCATTAGCAATAAGATCATCAATATTTTCATTTTTAATAATATTTTCTTCTTCAGATAAGCCTACACTATTGGCATTGGTTGCACTGTTGTTTTGGTTGCGCAAATTCGTATTTACAAAAAAACGAATTAAGAGAAATATCAAGAATGATAACAAAAGGTACGGAAGCAGTTTTAAGAAAAAAGCTAAAGGGCCAACTGCAGCATCTATACCAAAGACCCATTCAAATATGCGTTTAAGGATATTTTGAAACCAAGCCCAAACATCATCTAGCCACGAAGCTTCTTTTACTTTTTCTTCATAATTAAAATCAGGATCACCTTGATAGGTGCTGAGGTCATCTTTTGTAATTTCTTTTACTGTTAAACGCGTATCGTCATAGCGTACAAGAGAATCTTGCTGCGCCTGTACTGGTACTAGAAAAGCACAGAAAATTAGAAAGAGAAATAGCAGTCTGCTCATAGAATTTATGAATCTAAGTCTCCTCCTAATTTTTGAATACGTTCCATAGTTCCTTCATTATTCTTTATTTCATTAAGGTCAAAATAAATAAAGGTAATAGCAACGAGCGATATGATATTAAGTAAGAATTGTGCGAGTGTAGAAACTAAATTAAGTACGATATAGATGGGGTCTATAAAATTTACGTCCATAGTTTCTGAATCAAGTTCTCCAGAAAAGATACCCATCTTGAAGTATTGGTAAATAATAGCAGGAATACTAAAAGCGTAAGAGGCAAAAGTAACAATAAGACCTACCACAAAAATAGTAGCAAAAGTCATCCACCAATAATCTTTGACTAAATCAAAACTGTAGCCAAAAGAGTCTGTAGCACTTCGTTTACTGTAGACCATAATAGCAAAACTTAAGGATAGCGGTACATATAAAAATATTCCAGGAATGCAGCAAAATAGAAAGGCGACCCCTACTGATAAAATCACTAAAATACCTAGCCCTATGAAACTCCAGAAATTCTTGTAGACATTCTTTCTAATTTCTGAATCGTTAATAGTTCCATTATTCTCTGTATAGGATTGTATGTAATAAAGTGTGGTAGCTTGTGAAAGTACATAGGTGGCAATACCAGAAAATAGTAAAACAATTGCAGCAATAACAAAAGCAACGCTTGAAAATACATCAAAAGGGTTAACGCCATACTCCGTACTCGCATTAAAATCGATAATAGAAGAGAAGCTAGAAAAATAGAATCCGTAACTAATTAAAAACACGGCCAAATAAGGACCTACAATTTTAAAAAAGGTGGTAAAAAAGGGCTTAAATTGTGTGCGTAAAAAAGCAAAAGTATCTGACAAAATATCACCTAGCTCACGCTTTTGCTTAAAGTCTATAAATTGGTTATTCATGTGGTTGGTTTTTTTTATGGAGTTGTATAGGGTAAATTATATAATAAAATATAATCAAAGATAAGGAAGCTAAGATGATGAAGATAGCTAACCAATCTGGCATTTCTGTGTGTCTTGTAATGAAGCCTTCTAAAAAGCCAGCGATGACAAAAAAGGGAATGGTACTCACTACAATTTTTAGTCCGTTTACTACGCCCATTTTAAAAGATTCTATTCTTGGGTAGGTGCCCGGAAAGAGTAAGCCGTTGGCTAGGACTAAGCCTGCGCAACCTGCAATAATAATTACAGATATTTCTATAGTACCATGTATCCAAATGGTTCTTACAGATTCCCACCCCAAGCCTTTTTCAAAAAAGAAATATTGAAAAGAGCCTAGCATTAAACCATTTCTAAGAAGTACATAGATAGTACCTACACCCAGCAATATGCCGTAAACAAAAGCCATGAGGGCTACTCTAATATTATTAATCGTTATTCCTAGAAACATATTAAACTCCCCTTGTTCTTTATAAACCTTCATAGGGTCATTGTTCTCTATGTTTTCAAGAGTCATATTTACATAGCCATCGCCTAAAATAGAACGGACAAAGTCTCCTTGGCTGGCCGAAGAGAAAACACCTACAGCAACAAAAAAACCAAAGACTAGAAAAGCAATTAATAGTTCTCGCTGGTGGTGGTAAAACATGGTCGGAAATTCTGTTTTCCAAAAGCGTACAATACGGTTCTTAGATTCTCGTTTTGTTTTATAGATTTGCCTATGGGCTTGACCTGCTAATGCATTTAGAAAAAATTCAGTATTACTTTGCGGATAGAAGGTCTTAGCATAACTTAAGTGATCCGTAATTTCAATATAAAGGTCAGAAAGTTCATCAGGATTTATTTCTGTTTTCTTTGCTAGGACATTTTCAAAAGTTGTCCATTTGTCTTTATTTTGTTTGACGAAAGCAGCCTCGCGCATTAACCTTGGGTATTTACTCAAAGAAAGTAAAATATGGAACAATTTCAAATAGAAACCGCTCAAAATATTAGTATAAGTCAAAATACGGCTCATTTAGGGGATAGAATGCTGGCGTTTTTAATCGATACCCTCATAATTGTAGCTTATTATATCTTGGTTATAATCCTTATGGTTTCTTTAGATTTAGATTCTGGAGATTCTTGGACGATGTATATGCTGTTTTCCTTACCTCCGTTTTTGTACTATTTATTATTGGAAACCTTTAATAATGGTAAAACGGTTGGGAAAAGTGCTTTAAAAATTAGAGTGGTGAAACTTGACGGATCTAACCCTACATTTGCAAATTATTTTGTTCGATGGATTTTGCGAATTTTGGATATATCTTTAAGCTCAGGTGGGGTTGCGGTATTAACAATTTTGCTACGTGGTAATGGCCAACGCGTAGGAGATATGGCTGCAGGGACCACCGTTATTAGTGAGAAGAAAAGAATAAGTATTAGAGATACTGTGCTAAGAGAATTACCAGAAGGTTATGTGCCTAAGTTTCCTCAAGTAACGGTATTTAGTGATCGCGAAATGCAAACCATTAAGCAAATGTTTGATGATGCCCGTAGAAAAGGAGATCATAACGTGATTGTAGAATTAAGTAAAAAAATTAAAGATGTAGCTGTAATTACGACAGATATCATGGCTATAGAATTTGTAGATATTGTTATTAAAGATTATAGTTATTACACACAAGATTAGATATGTTTTATTTTGCAATTGATATTTTAGGGATTATTGCGTTCTCTATTTCAGGAGTGATGATGGCGATGGATAAAAGGCTAGACATTTTCGGAGTGTTTATTATTGCCTTCGTTACTGCAGTTGGTGGAGGTACGCTGCGTGATATTTTAATAGGAAGTACTCCTGTAGTGTGGTTGCAGGATATGGTTTACTTAGCTACCATATTAGGGAGCGTAACGGCTGCCGTTATTTTTAGAAATCAATTAAAATACCTGCGTAGGTCTTTATTTTTATTTGATACTATTGGGATTGGCTTATATACTATGGTAGGAATTCAAAAAGGGATTGCCATTGGTCTTCACCCTGTTATGTGTGTGGGTTTAGGGACTATTACCGCTAGTTTTGGAGGGGTTATAAGAGATATTTTGTGTAATGAAATTCCTGTAATTTTCAGAAAAGAAGTTTATGCCACCGCATGTATTTTAGGCGGAATAGGGTATTTTTTATTAGAAAAACTACCATTAAAAGACGCCTATCCATATGTAGGGGGTATTATAATTGTAATCACCGTTCGGTTACTGGCGGTGCATTTTAAAATTACGCTACCAAATATTTACAAACCCGTTGAGGAAGTTTAGCGCAATTATTAACTGCTATACCTTAAAAAGCTTCTGCTTTTAGAATGTGTATGTTTTGTATTGGCCAATCGCCTTGTTCAACAGGTTGACTATTAATGAGGTCTACCACATCCATACCTTCAATGACTTTACCAAATGCAGTGTAGGTACTATCTAAATGATAAGAGCCTGGTTTTGTTACCACAATAAAAAATTCAAAAGGAGAGGCTAATTTATGAGGGTTATCTAACTCACTGCTGGGCATAGAGATAGTACCTCTATGATGTTTGTATCCCTTTTTTGTGTCTGGAGGTAATAAATAGCGACCAATTTCGGCACGTTTCTTTCCTGTTTCTGGATTATCTGAGTTTCCTCCCTGGATAATAAAATTTTTCACCACCCGATGAAAAAGAGTAGAATCAAAATATCCTTTTTTGGCTAAGTAGATAAAATTAGCTTTGTGATACGGTACGTTATCATAAAGTTCAATAGTAAAACTGCCTAAATTAGTAGTTATTTTAACCTTATCCTCTTTTAAAGTTTTTTCATATTCGAAGAAAAAAGGTATAGCATTTTCTTCATCTAGCACAAATTTCTCTGGCTCTATTTCTTTGGGTGCTTCAATAATTGTATCTTTCTTAATCTCAGAAGTAGAAGAATTTGGAGTTGTTTCTCTTGGCGTATCTTTGCAAGAAGAAGCCAAAAGGACAATGCTGAAGGCTAAAAAATAGAACTTTTTTTGTATCATGAATTTTGATGATTTTTCTAAACGGATTTCAAAAATAAAAAATCTACCGCTTCCGGGAGCAGATTCGCACTATAAAATGGCGCCAGATATCCGTATTGAAGAATTACAAAAACTAGATAAGGCACCAAAAAAAGCTCGTAAGGCTGCGGTAATGTCGCTTTTCTATCCAAAGGCAGAAGAAACTACCTTGTTATTAATTTTAAGGAAAACCTATAAAGGGGTACATTCCAATCAAATTGGTTTTCCTGGAGGTAAAGCAGAGAAGTTTGATCCCGATTTACTACATACCGCATTACGAGAAACTCATGAAGAAGTAGGCGTGCTGCCAGAAAAAGTAGAGGTGATAAAATCATTGACAGAACTCTTTATTCCTCCAAGTAATTTTGAAGTGCAGCCCTATATAGGCTTGTATAAAAATCCTAGTCCGTTTATTATTCAAGAAAGAGAAGTTGCAGCCTTAGTTGAAGTTTCTTTGCAAGATTTCATGGATGATACCGCAATATTTAGTCAAAATTTAACAACATCCTATGCGGAGAATATAGACGTACCTGCCTTTAAATTAAATGGTTACACGGTTTGGGGAGCTACTGCAATGATGTTAAGTGAAGTAAAAGAGTTATTAAAGCAAGTACTATAAAGCTTATTTTGTAATTTTGCAGGTACAAAATTAACTTCGATGCCCCTATTTAAGAAAAATCCTTTTGGACATAATTTATTTATTAAGAAATGGTTGATACGTATTTTAGCCTTGCTCTCGCATAGACGATATAAAGGTTTTAATACTTTAGAAATAGAAGGTGCAGACATTCTGCGTAGTCTGCCAGATACCAATGTATTGTTCGTAAGTAATCACCAGACCTACTTTGCAGATGTTGTGGCTATGTTTCATGTGTTTAATGCTAGTTTAAGTGGTCGGGATAATAATATTAGAAATATAGGGTATATCTGGAAACCGAAGCTTAACATGTATTATGTTGCAGCAGCGGAGACTATGAAAAAAAGTTTGTTAACAAAAATTTTGGCCTACGCAGGATCTATAAGCGTAGAACGTACCTGGAGAGCAGAAGGGAAAGATGTAAACAGACAGGTTAAAATGAGTGATATTTCTAATATAGGAAAAGCACTTGATGATGGTTGGGTAATTACTTTTCCACAAGGAACTACTACGCCTTGGAAACCCTTACGAAAAGGTACGGCGCATATTATTAAAAAATACAAACCTATTGTTGTGCCTGTGGTAATTGATGGTTTTAGACGTTCTTTTGATAAAAAAGGATTACGGGTTAAAAAGAAAGGTATTTTACAATCTATGGTGGTAAAAGCACCTTTAGAAATAGACTACGAAAACGAATCTTTTGAAGCTATAATTGAGAAATTAGAATATGCTATTGAGCAACATCCTTCCTTCTTAAAAGTAATCTCAGCCAAAGATTTAGCGGCCTTAGAAGAAGAAAATAAACAACGTAAATGGCGTGTTTAAATTTCTAACTTTTTAAGTTCTGCATAATTGCTATTTAACTTTCTTAGAAGCAATCCGTAGAGCAAAAAATACACAACTCCCATCACTGCAATCATAATTAGGCCAAAGACTCCAATGGTAATAATTAAGGTTGTTTTTAATTCAACAGGGTTGATATTTTCCGCATTAGCACTCATATCTGTAAGGAGTGAGGAAAAGTCATTGTTCAAGTAAATACCCAACATAAACATTACAATCATTATAAAAACCATTGATAATGAAAAGATAATGTAGTTCTTAACAGTTCTTCGTGTTTTTAAGATTTTAGCCATTAAATGCTTGGCATTATCCAACACGGAAATTTCTTTATAGCGACTGTAAAATTGGTAGATGAAATAGAAAACTACCGCATAGTAGAATACCGAAAATCCTATAAAATAGTTATCAAAACCAGTAGTACCAAAAAGGTCTATATTGTTTTTTGTAGAGGGCAGTAAGTAGAGTAAGTGTGGTAATACAAACTCTAAAATACTAATCACAAATATCCACTTTACAATAGAAGAAGATTTCTTCCATAGCATTTTATAGATTTCATTGTAGGTCAACTTTGGGTGTTCTACTTCCTTCTTTTGCCAATCTCTTTTTAATAATTCTAGTTCATCCATCATGCTATAATCTTATGGATTAAGTATGGTTCTTAATTTTGTCTTGATCCTATTCATCTTCACTCTTGCATTTACTTCAGAGATACCCAGTGTTTCAGAAATTTCTGTATAATTTTTATCTTCTAAATAAAGAAAGACTAATGCCTTATCAATATCATTCAATTGCTTTACAGCTTTATACATTAATTTTAACTGTTGTTCTTCTGTTGCGTCATATTCGTCGGCTTTTATTTTAAATATTACCGAATCGTAATCAATGGTACGTATACTCTTCTTTGATTTTCTGTATAGGGTTATTGCTGTATTTAACGCTACACGGTACATCCAAGTACTAAACTTTGCATCACCTCTAAACTTTGGATATGCTTTCCAGAGTTGAATGGCAATCTCTTGAAATAAATCATTATGAGCATCCTTATCATTTGTATACAGTGTACAAACCTTGTGAACAATATTTTGATTGTTCTCAAGTTCAGTTACAAATGAATGCTCTAATTCTTTACTCACGTTGTGGTTGGTTGATGCTTATTAGTAGTACAAACTATGGTTTTGTTACAGTATTAATTAAAAAAACCGATAAAATCGTATCGGTTGTGGTATAAATTCTAAGTAACAGCCTGAAAATCATTAATTTCTGTAATCTAAGGCTGGTTTTCTATTGCCTAAAAGGGGAATGTATTTAAAATCTTTTCCTCTTTTTTCTTCTAGTTCTGCTTTAGCCTCTATAATTAATGCAGGGTTTTCAAATACATCAATAGCGGTTAATGTTAAGGTTTTTGCAGCAATCATCATTCCTTTATAGCCTATAGAAGTACCTCCGGCAGCCACCGCTTGCCAGCTATGTGCTGCTGTTCCTGGCACCCATGTTGCTGTACTTAGTCCCGCCGTTGGGACAGCGAAACTTACATCGCCCACATCTGTAGATCCAAAAGCTTTTGCCTCCGTAGCATAAGGTGCTATAGCAGTCACTTTTTGCATATCTGTTTTTTGTAAGCCTAATGTACGTGTAATTTCATCAGCAAATAATTGTTCTTTAGGAGTATAGGTAAACCCACCTACCGTAGTTAAATTAGCGTGCATAACTTTCTGTAAGCTTAGGTTGGGTAATAATTCATGTGTGCCACCAATCATCTCATAATCCATAGTAGTACCCGTGCCTAAAGCAGCCCCTTCGGCAGCTTTCGTTAAACGTTCAAATAGATCAATCACCACATCTCTTTTATTATGCCTCACGTAGTAATAAACTTCTGCAAAATCTGGAACTACATTAGGTGCTTTACCGCCATCTGTTATCACATAGTGTATCCTTGCTTCTTGGGGAATATGCTCGCGCATCATATTAACCATAGCATTCATACTTTCTACGCCATCCAATGCCGAACGGCCTTTTTCAGGTGATGCAGCAGCGTGTGCAGAAACACCATGAAATCTGAATTTGGCCGATTTATTAGCTAAAGCCGCACCGGCACTAGCGGCATTATGGTTCCCAGGGTGCCAATGTAAGGCCACATCTACATCATCAAATAGGCCTTCTCTAACCATGTATACTTTTCCGGATCCACCTTCTTCCGCAGGGCATCCATAAAAACGGATGGTTCCTTTTTGCGCGTTAGACTTCATCCAATCTTTTACAGCTATTGTAGCAGCGGTAGATGCTGTGCCAAACAAGTGGTGGCCGCAAGCATGCCCTGCATCTTTACCGAGAGATTCCTTTTTAGGAGTTGCTTTTTGGGAAAGTCCTGGTAATGCATCATACTCACCAAGAATAGCAATTACAGGCGTACCTGTTCCATATTCCGCTATAAAAGCTGTTGGCATTCCCGCAACGCCCTTTTTTATAGAGAACCCTTCTTGCTTCAAAGTCTTTTGTAATAAAGCACTGCTCTTTTCTTCCTGATATCCCATCTCGGCATAATTCCAGATGCTTTGTGCAATACCTGTATAAATTTCATCCTTTGTGTCTATTTTTTTTAAGACTTCTTCTTTGGTTTTTTGCGCTAAAAGCAAAGACATACAAAAAAGACTAATTACGGTAAGTACTATTGGTTTTTTCATGGCAAAGGGGTTATGCTATTTTAGATCATTATAAAAATAGCATTTTCTTTTATGCTAGCTAAGACCGATTGTTTATTTTTACTTTTATGAGCGCAATGAATATTCCCAAAAGTAATTTCCCCCGGATCATAATTATAGGAGGTGGTTTTGCAGGTATTTCTTTAGCTAAAGAGCTAAGTAAGAAAGAAGTGCAAGTTTTACTTTTAGATAAAAATAACTATCATACTTTTCAACCTTTATTATATCAGGTATCTACAGGTGGTTTAGAACCAGACTCCATCGCATATCCTATTCGTAAAGTTTTAAAAGATTATCCAAATTTTTTCTTTCGTTTGGCAAATGTAGAAGAGGTGGTTCCAGAGAAGAATGAGTTGATTACCAATATTGGAGCCATTAATTATGACTATTTGGTGATGGCCACAGGATCTGAAACTAATTTTTTCGGGAACAAAGAGATAGAAAAAAATGGAATGGTGATGAAATCTATTCCAGAATCTTTGAATCTTAGAAGCTTAATTTTAGAAAATTTTGAGCAAGCACTACTTACGGATGATCTTCATATGCGCGATGCCTTAATGAATTTTGTGATTGTAGGTGGCGGTCCAACGGGAGTAGAATTGGCAGGAGCATTAGCAGAAATAAAGAAAGGTATTTTACCAAAAGACTATCCGGATTTAGATACGCGAAGGGTGCAGATAAATTTAGTGCAATCTGGTGACCGCATTTTAAAGGAGATGAGTGAAAAGGCCTCTCAAAAAGCGGAAGATTTTTTAGAAGAGTTAGGGGTGCAAGTTTGGAAAAATACACGCGTAAAAAGTTATGATGGTAAGCTCGCAACAACGCAAACCAAATTATCTTTTGAAGCTGCAACCCTTGTTTGGGCAGCTGGCGTAAAAGGAGCAGCCATAAAAGGTCTCGATGCGGAAAAATTATTAATACGAGGCAACCGGATTAAAGTAAATGAGTTTAGCCAAGTAATTGGTCATGAAAATATTTTTGCAGTAGGGGATGTTGCTGGAATGGAACTTCCAGACTACCCTTGTGGGCATCCTATGATGGCACAACCTGCAATGCAACAAGGTAAAAATTTAGGTAAAAACTTAACATATCTGTTAGAGAATAAACCTTTAAAGCCCTTTGTATATAAGGACAAAGGAAGTATGGCTACTATTGGCAGAAATAAAGCGGTAGTAGATTTAGATGCGTATAAATTTCAAGGAATTTTTGCTTGGTTTGTTTGGATGTTTGTACATCTATTCTTTTTAATAGGATTTAGAAACCGTATGGTGGTATTTATAAATTGGGTATATAATTATGTTCGTTTTGATCGCGAAGCACGTTTAATTATTAGGCCTTATAAGAGAGATTACACCATGTTTAAAGAGTAATCCTGATGGGGTGTTTTCGATGCAGTATGTTAATATTAGGGTAATATTCTCTACTACAATATGATTAGTAGTTGTTTTTAGTTATTTTTCTTGCATTATGTTTCCTAAAACTACTACAATGATCAAATTATTACTGCCGTTTACTTTTGCGTTAGGGCTTATAAGCCTAAACGCCCAAGAAGAAAAGAAACCTAAAAGTTTAGGAAGTTTTTCTATTTCCTCTATCGGGTATGCTAATTTCGCTAATGATGAACAGCACTCTAGTTTTATAATGGACTGGAAGATCAATGAAAAAAATGCATTGATGTTAAGAGGGTATTATGATACCAATGCGATGGGAGATGTTTTTAAACCTCAATTGCTATTTCGTAAACCTATTATAGGAAAGCTTAGTATATTAACAGGGGCGGAAATGATTATGGAACGTAATATTGTGGGAGGCGCAAACAGCACCATGAATTTTAGTGCTATGAATGGACTAAGTTATGAGGTGCAGGAGAATTTATTGATAGAACTCATGAGCGAAACTATAATAGGAAAGCAGAATTTTAATAATAATTATAATAGCAGTTTAATAAAGCTAGGAACAACCTTAAAATTCTAAAGTTACTTTCTTGGATGAAACTCATTTAGTACTTGAGCTAAATGAGACCGGTCTACATGCATGTATACTTCTGTAGTAGTAATACTTTCGTGTCCTAACATCTGTTGAATTGCTCTCAAATCTGCTCCGTTTTTTAATAAATGTGTAGCAAATGAATGTCTAAAGGTGTGTGGACTAATGGTTTTCTTTAAATCGATTTTTACAGCTAATTGCTTTATAATGGTGAAAATCATAGCCCTAGTCAGTTGTTTACCTCTTCTGTTAAGAAACAGGATGTCTTCAAAGCCCTTTTGAATGTTTAGATGTACTCTTATTTCATTCTTATATAAAGTGATGTATTTTTTATTGATTTCGCTAATAGGAACAAAACGCTGCTTATCTCCCTTACCCGTAACTTTAATGAAGTCTTCGTCAAAAAATAAATCAGAAATTTTAAGGTTGACGAGTTCTGATACTCTTAGTCCACAACCATACAAAGTTTCTAAAATAGCTCTGTTTCGTTCTCCTTCAGGGGTAGACAGATTTATAGCCGCGATTAAATCATTGATTTCATCTTCAGAAAGGGTGTCTGGTAATTTTCTACCTGTTTTAGGAGACTCTATTAATTCTAAAGGGTTGTCTGTTCTATAGTCTTCAAAAACTAAGTAATTAAAAAAACTTTTTAAGCCCGAAATGATCCGAGCTTGAGAACGTGGATTTACATCTTTAGAAATTTCGTAAATAAATTGTTGAACAATATGCTTATCTATTTGAATAGGAGAGGTGACTATCTTATTTGCTTCCAAAAATAAAAGTAGTTTTTGTAGGTCTAGAGAATAGCTGCTGATAGAATTTTCAGATAAACCACGCTCTATTTTTAAATAGTTTTGATAATCTCTCAATGCATTGTTCCATTTCATAGGTTAAATGTACCTGAAAAATTGGATTAAAAACAAACTTTTTTTTAGTGTCTAATGACTTGATTTTGTGTATTTTGATAAAATAATTTAGATATTTTGAGTATTCCGTAGAAAATACTTTAAAATAAAATGAAATTGTCATCGTTTTCATTTCTAAGTATAACATAAACAAAAATCTTAAAATTATGAAAAAAGTGTTTTTAATTGCTGCTATGGCGTTATTTGGATTTGGTGTTCAGGCACAAGATGAAAATGGTGGTGGTCAAACAGCCATGGGAAGTTGGTTGATTGAAGCTAATACTGGTTTCGGTGCTCCTGTTGGGGCAAATACAGCATTCTCTTTAACTTCAGTTGATGGAGATACTTCTTGGTCTATTGGTGCTGAAGGTGGTTATTTTGTAGCTGATGATTTAGCGGTAAAAGTTGGTCTTGGGTATGCAGATAATGGTCTAAATACTTTTAGTTACAAGATTGGTGCAAAATACTATATTTCAAGTATGATTCCTGTTCAGGTTGATTATGCAGGAGCAAGTATAAAAGATGTTGATGAGAACCCTAGCTATATTGGTTTGCAAGGTGGTTACGCTATCTTTTTAGGACAGAATGTTAGTCTTGAGCCAGGTTTACGATATAATCTTGCATTAAATGATGTATATGAAAATGCATTACAATTCAATATTGGTTTTGCACTACACTTCTAAGAATACACAAATTTGAATAGTAAGGGAAGCCAATTGGCTTCCTTTTTTTGCATAAAACTAAAGGATAAATTTTGCAGTGTTAGCTAAAAAAAATAGCTTTGATTTCTTAATGTAAAACAATAGATTATGAAAAGAATAGCAATATTTGTGCTTATCTTATGTGGGTTAGGCTTGTCGCAACTACACGCACAATCAGATTATAAAACAGCGGTAGGCTTAGGGATAGACTTTGGTTCAGGACAAACATTTGTAGGTCCAAGTGCTAAATTTTTCTTAGCTCCGGATACGGCTATTGAAGCTGATGTTTTATTTGCGAGTGGCTCTACATTAATCCAGGCATTCTATGAATATCATGGAGCTATAGAAGGCACCGATGGTCTAAAATGGTATGCGGGAGTAGGACCAGGGGTTACTTTATATGATGGTGGTTCTAATTTTTTAGTACGCCCGATGGTGGGGATGGATCTTAAATTTAACACTGTTCCTTTGGCGCTTACGTTTGATTGGAGGCCTGCTTTAGGCTTTAATGGAGATGGTAGTGATTTTGAAGCCGCTAGATTTGGTCTAGGATTTAGATACGTTTTAGACTAAAATAGGTGGTGTATTTAGTCAAGTGACTATACTTCGGTATTCATAGTGCATTAGATAGAATACGGTTCAAAATACTTGGTATAAAGCAGAAGATACTCTTCTGCTTTTTTTATGCCTTTTTAATTATTAATTTAGCAGAATGAAATGAACCTAGGCAAAAAGCACTAGCAGCTTTATTGTTGATTGGCGAATTGCATCAGACCAATAAAAAAACAACTAAGAACTACTTGATGAAAATACTAATACTTAACGGTCCAAATTTAAACCTCTTAGGCAAACGTGAACCAGAAATATATGGTTCGGATACTTTTGAAGATTACTTTGCTAAGCTTCAGTTTAAGTTTAAAGACCTTGAATTAGAATATTTTCAATCCAATATTGAGGGCGAACTTATCGGAAAAATCCAAGACGTAGGTTTTTCATACGATGGCATTGTGCTAAATGCTGCTGCTTACACTCATACGTCTATAGGAATTGGCGATGCCATAAAGGCGGTGACAACACCGGTTATTGAAGTACACATCTCTAATACGCATAAGCGCGAGGAATTTAGACATGTTTCTTATATATCACCGGTAGCTAAAGGTGTTATTTTAGGTTTTGGATTGCAGAGTTACGATTTAGCCATACAGAGTTTTTTATAGATCACCTTTGTTTTTTCGTAGCTTTAATGAGCCTTTTGTAGGCACTTGTTTTTTTATAGCCAGAAATAATACTCATAAGACCAATACCAGAAAACAATCCAGTAATACCTATTTTGCCGGTATGGTCATATACGCCCCATAAGAATGCAGGTAGGTGCATTTCTTCATTAGAATTTTCCCAAGCGGCTAAGTCTGAATATAAATAGCAGCCAAAAGCAATACAGCCTATCCCTAAAAGTAGGCCTATAAATAACGGCTTGTTAGGGTTTCTAGAAGATTGGTTTAGGTACATGCTTTTCATACCTATTTTTGTAATGTGGTGATGTAGCCTGAAAATTTCTGAGAAGGGTAATCGTGTCCAAATAATCCTCTTGTTTTAAATTGTGTAAGGGATGCTTTTAACGTTTCTCTGGTAAACTTAGATGCTGCTAAATCAAAATGAACATCGCCTTCTGTATCAAATACTTCATGACGTTGTACCCAAATAGAATCAGCTTCAATTTTCTTAACTAAAAACCAAGTTGTACCGTTATCGGTCACATTGTTGCTATCTGTAGTGGTGTATAAGACCATTACTTTTTCTCCGACATGTACTTGTTCAATAGCTTTTGTTTCGTCAATATAGCTCTCTTCTTCATATATATTATAACCTATGGTAGTAGCGATGAGTATGAGAGGTAGAATTATCAAACAATAAAACCACTTATTGAAGCTCAGTTTTTTAGGCTGTAGATTTAATTTGCTTTTTTCGAGGACATAATACTGTTCAATTTCATCGTTCCATAGTACGGGAGCAATTTCTGACTGTGTATTGTCACAGAAAAGTACGCCACTAACTTTGGTGGTTACTTTTTTTGAAAATGAGGTTTCTATTCTTTTCTGATAAAAGAGAAGTTCTAAGCAATTAGAAGTCCCGCAACCGGGACATTTACTAGGTATTTGTTTCGCTCCAACCGGATCATAATAATCTGTTACATTATAATACATACATGCGTTATTAATTGGTTGTAACAAAGATGTTGTATTTATTAAAAGAGAAAACCCCTGTTAACAGGGGTTTTAAAATATGGTTTTAGGTGATAGTTGTTTTTTATGCTTCCAATGGCTTTAAATATTTTCTGTCAATATAAAATGTAGCAAATGGTAGTAGTGCGGCAACTAGTAAAATACATAACCTCTTTAGTCCCCATTCTCTTTCGTAAGAAAATAGTACGGCTAATGCGCAGTAGGCAATAAATAAAAACCCATGTGCGTAACCTATATAAATATTAGGTTCCGGCATGCCTGCTAAGTATTTTAAGGGCATGCCTACGCCAAATAAAAGTAAATAAGAAATTCCTTCTAAAATTGCAGTAAGACTAAAAATTTTAAGCATAATTGTATGTTTTAGGGTATAAAAAATGCTGTGTTTTGGCACAGCATTTTTTGTTTTATTTATCTTATGTGCTAGTGCCTTTATAGGTGAATTACTTCATCGTAAGCAGCAGCAACAGCTTCCATTACAGCCTCACTCATTGTTGGGTGTGGGTGAATTGCTTTTAATATTTCATGACCTGTAGTTTCTAATTTACGAGCTACAACTGCTTCTGCAATCATATCTGTAACACCAGCGCCAATCATATGACAACCTAACCACTCACCATATTTAGCATCGAAAATAACTTTTACAAAACCATCTGGAGTTCCAGAAGCTTTAGCTTTACCACTAGCAGAGAAAGGAAATTTACCAACTTTAATATCTAATCCTTTTTCTTTTGCTTGTTTTTCTGTTAAACCAACAGATGCAATTTCTGGAGTACTGTATGTACAGCCAGGAATATTACCATAATCTAATGGTTCAACATGTAGGTTCGCTAATTTTTCTACACAAAGAATTCCTTCAGCAGAAGCAACGTGTGCTAAAGCTGGTCCTGGAGTAACATCACCAATAGCGTAATAGCCAGGGATGTTTGTTTGGTAGAAATCATTCACTAAAATTTTATCACGATCGGTAATAATACCAACGTCTTCTAAGCCTATGTTTTCAATATTTGTTTTAATACCTACAGCAGATAATACAATGTCTGCTTCTAAATGCTCTTCACCTTTTGCTGTTTTTACAGTAACCTTTACACCTTCACCAGAAGTATCTACTTTAGTAACTTCTGAAGAGGTCATGATTTTAACACCTGCTTTCTTGAAGCTACGCTCCAATTGTTTAGAGATATCCTCATCTTCTACAGGAACTACATTTGGTAAGTATTCTACAACGGTAACATCGGTACCCATTGCATTATAGAAATATGCAAATTCAATTCCAATAGCTCCACTACCTACAACAATCATTTTCTTAGGCTGACTTTCTAAAGTCATTGCTTGTCTGTAACCAATTATTTTTTTACCATCCTGAGGTAAATTTGGTAATTCTCTACTACGAGCACCTGTTGCGATAATAATATTGGTAGCACTGTATTCTGTTACTTTTCCTTCTGCATCTTTAACAGAAACTTTTTTTCCGGCTTTTAGTGTACCGTACCCGTTGATAACTTCAATTTTGTTCTTTTTCATAAGAAATTGAACACCTTTGCTCATACCTTCGGCAACACCACGACTTCTTTTTACTACAGCATTAAAATCTTTATCTACGCCATTAACTTTTAAACCGTAGTCTTCCGCATGTTGTAAATAATTAAAAACTTGAGCAGACTTGATCAATGCTTTAGTTGGTATACACCCCCAATTTAAACAAACCCCACCAAGAGATTCCTTCTCAACGATAGCTACTTTAAATCCTAATTGAGACGCTCTAATCGCAGTTACATAGCCTCCTGGGCCACTTCCTAAAACAATAATATCAAAATTGCTCATGTATATATTTTTTTTGATGTTTTAATTTGAAGTTGCAAAGTTACAAAATCGAACGCAAAGGGGTAACTAGTTTTTGAAAATTACAAGAGAGATTTGTTACAAATAGAAAAAGGCTATTTATTTTTTTAAATAGCCTTTTTAAATTCTAATTCGGTACCGTTATTCTTAAGGTGTTAAATAAATTATTTAGCAGGAGTAAAGTGTAGTGCAGCACCATTGATACAATGTCTTTTACCTGTAGTATTTCTAGGGCCATCATTAAAAACATGTCCTAAATGTCCGCCACAAACAGCACAGTGCTCTTCCGTACGCTCATAACCAATCTTGTAATCTACATCAAAAGCAACGTTGCCTTTAATTTCTTGATCAAAACTGGGCCATCCCGTGCCTGAGTCAAATTTGTTTTCGCTCTTGAAAACCGGGGTGCCACAACCAGCGCAAGAGTACACACCTGTTTCTTTTATCTTTAAAAGATTGCTAGAAAATGCACGTTCTGTACCTTCTTCTCTGAGAATATAATATTCTGTAGCCGTTAGTTTTTTACGCCATTCATCGTTTGAAAGACTCACTTCAAAATTTTCTTCTTGTTGGGTGTTATCGTCCATTGCAACTTTCTTCTCTTGAGATACACCGTTGCATCCGGTGACAATAAATAATACACCTAATAGGATATTCTTAATCATAGCTTTTTTTTTAATTTAAATTTTCTTTTCACTCTAATTTACGTAGCTCAGAATCAATTGGTCGTTAAAATTTTGATAAATGTACAGGTAGCTATAAATAAAAAGCTCCATTAGATAATTATCCAATGGAGCTTTTAAATATTTTAAGAAGTAATTATTTCATAGAAATACGCGTAATACTTTCTTCGTCAACATTGATTGCATTTAATACGGCAGCCATGTTGGACTTATCTAGTTTAGAACTTAGAAAATCACCAGGCAGTATAACTATTCTAAAAAATTGATTTTGCGTAAAATCATCACTTAATGTAGTCATATCAAAATTTCCATCAATAAATAAATCCATATCTACAAAATTGTGTGCAAAAGTATATTGTATAGTACCTTGATTCACGAAGAAATTTTGAGGAATTAAACTCCAATTGTTTGCAGGGCCATCAGACAAGTCTACTTCACCATCAAATCTATAAACTAGAATAGCATCAGATTCAAGAATTTCAAAATTTGTAAAATCATTAAATGTTAATCGTGTAGCAAACCAATTATTGTTCGCTTCATAATCAAAATTCACACCATCTACTTCAAAAACTTGAGCATTAATACCATCTTCTCCGTTTTCACCGTTTAAACCATTCGCTCCGTTTACTCCATCACTCCCTGAGCAAGAAACAAATAATACTATTGAAAACATTCCTAATAATTGTATCGCTTTTTTCATTTTTTGTATTTTAAATTATATATAGTTTTTCACTTTTAATGATAGAATCAAAAAGCATTCCATTATTAATTTCTCAACATTTAAATGGAAACTGTTTCAAAAGTAACGTTTTATTAAATGAACTATTATTCAAACTTGATTATATTGCAGTAAATAAAATATTCTCATGCCAAACGTAGCAGTACATAGTCTATTCACAGAATTTGATATAAATCTATTTAAAGCAGGTAAACACTTTAAATTGTACGAGAAGCTAGGATCACACCCTATCACTGTAGCGGGTATAGACGGTACATATTTTGCAGTATGGGCACCAACAGCCAATTCGGTGAGTGTTATAGGCGATTTTAATTCTTGGCAAGTAGGCGGTCATGAACTTAATGTACGTTGGGATGATAGTGGTATTTGGGAAGGTTTTATTCCGGGAATTCAAAAAGGAGCACTTTATAAATATAATATTAGGTCTAATAATTTTGGGATTAGTACGGAGAAGGCAGACCCTTTTGCACGTTTTTGCGAGAAACCACCAAAAACAGGTTCTGTAGTTTGGGGCGGTGATTACTCTTGGCAAGACAAGGCATGGATGGGTTACCGTAAGGATAAAAATGGTTTAGATAAACCTTATTCTGTTTACGAAGTTCATTTAGGCTCTTGGAGACGTAAAGCAGACAATCAATTTTTAAGTTATTTAGATTTAGCGGAAGAATTGGTGCAGTATGTAAAAGAAATGAATTTTACACATGTAGAATTTATGCCGATTATGGAATACCCGTATGACCCTTCTTGGGGATACCAATTAACTGGATATTTTGCACCTACCTCTAGATTTGGAAATCCAGAAGAATTTAAAGTTTTAATAGATAAATTACACCAGAATGATATTGGAGTAATTTTAGATTGGGTACCCTCACATTTTCCTGAAGATGCACATGGGCTAGGTTTTTTCGATGGCTCTCATTTGTATGAGCATCCAGATAGACGCAAAGGCTACCATCCGGATTGGAAAAGTCTAATTTTTAATTACGGCAGAAATGAGGTACGGGCCTATTTAATTAGCAATGCTATGTTCTGGATGGATCAGTTTCATGTAGATGCCTTACGGGTAGATGCCGTTGCTTCTATGATCTATCTGGATTACTCCAGAGAAGAAGGGGAGTGGGAGCCAAATATTTATGGGAATAATGAAAATCTTGATGCCATCTCTTTCTTAAAAGAAA
This sequence comes from Cellulophaga baltica, assembly GCF_900102165.1. Classification (GTDB taxonomy): domain Bacteria; phylum Bacteroidota; class Bacteroidia; order Flavobacteriales; family Flavobacteriaceae; genus Cellulophaga; species Cellulophaga baltica. The sequence goes on along the minus strand of NZ_FNBD01000007.1, from coordinate 70,726 downwards.
TGAACCAACAATTGTATGCGAGTTTTGATGGGATACAAACCATAGCAGAAGAATCTACCGCTTTTTCTGGCGTTTCTAGACCAGTAGATTTAGGAGGCTTAGGTTTTGGTATGAAGTGGATGATGGGTTGGATGCATGATACTTTAGAATATTTTAAAAAGGAATCAATCTACAGAAAACACCATCAGAATGATATTACTTTTAGTTTAACCTATGCATTTTCTGAGAATTTTATGCTTCCTTTTTCACATGACGAGGTTGTATATGGTAAAAAATCGCTTTTAGACAGAATGCCTGGGGATGAGTGGCAACGCTTTGCTAATTTACGTTTGTTATTTGGGTACATGTTTACACATCCAGGGACAAATCTAATTTTTATGGGAGGAGAATTTGGTCAATCATCAGAATGGAATTTTGAAAGAAGTCTAGATTGGCATTTAACACAGTATGATTTTCATTCGGGCATACAATCTACTGTGAAAGATTTAAATACACTTTATAAAAACTATCCTGCATTGTATGAAAAACAATTTAGCGCAGATGGTTTTGAATGGATAGATTACGGGGATGGAGAAAATTCAGTCCTTGCTTATATCCGTAAGGGGCATGATGCGGAAAATGATGTGATTGTCATCTGTAATTTTACACCAGTACAAAGAGAAAATTACAGAATAGGAGTTCCGAAAGCAACGAAATTGAAAGAAATATTTAATAGTGATGCTAAAAAATATGGAGGCTCTGGAGTTTTAAACTCGAAAATTAAAACAGATAAAATACCATCGCACGGCTATAAGAATTCCATAGAAATTACTTTACCACCGCTAGGAATTGTTATTTTACAATAGTAAAATGTAACTATAACGTAATAGTTTATAAATGCGTAAAATATAGTTTTATTATTCGCGCATAATATCTTTTTTTTGTTAGTTAAATAATTTGATTCGCTATGATTACGAATACAGAGCTTGAATATAAAGGTAATTTGTATCCAAATGAAATTGTAGATTTCAAACAGGATACGGATAAACTATATTTCACTACGGCAAATGGAGTAATACTTCAAATTACAGTATTAAGAAATAGTATGGTCCGTTTCAGATATGCAACCGATCATAATTTTGAACCAGATTTTTCTTATGCTTTAAACAAAAACGCACTAAGAGGGTATAATGAACTTAATGTTCATGAAACTCCTACAGAATATATTATTGCTACAGTAAGAATGAGAATTCTTGTAGATAAAAAAACACTACGTACTCAAATTTCTGATCCTGAGGGCAACATTATTTGTGAAGATGAATTAGGGTTTCATTGGGAAGAGAATTACGAATACGGTGGCAATATTATTAAAATGAGTAAAATTACCCGTACTGGAGAAAGCTTCTATGGTATGGGAGATAAAGCCACACATTCTAACTTAAAAGGCAAGCGTGTAGAAAATTGGGTCACAGATCAATATGCGTATGGTAAGGATCAAGATCCTTTATATAAAGCCATTCCTTTCTATGTAGGGCTAACAGATAATAAAGCCTACGGTATTTTCTTTGATAATACATTTAAAACGCATTTTGATTTTGCACAAGAGAAGAAACATGTAACAAGCTTTTGGGCAGATGGTGGTGAGATGAATTATTATTTCATCTATGGGCCAGAAATGGAGAAAGTAGTGCGCTTGTATACAGATTTAACAGGAACTCCAGAATTACCGCCCCTATGGGCTTTAGGTTTTCAGCAGTCTAAATGGAGTTATTTCCCAGAAAGTAGGGTTAAAGAAATAGCAAAAAACTTCAGAGATCTGAAAATTCCCTGTGATGGTCTATACCTTGATATTGATTACATGGATGGGTTTAGATGTTTTACATGGGATAAAAAATTGTTTCCTGATCCAAAAAGAATGATTGCCGAATTGGCAGAAGATGGTTTTAAAACCGTAGTCATGATTGATCCTGGAATCAAGATTGATAGAGATTATTGGATCTATCAGGAAGCCATGGAGCATGACTATTTCTGTAAAAGGGGAGATGGGCCTTATATGCATGGTAAAGTGTGGCCAGGGGAATGTAATTTTCCAGATTTTACCAATCCTAAAGTAAGAAAATGGTGGGCCGAACTCTATAAAGAGTTTATGGCAGATATCGGAGTGCATGCGGTTTGGAATGATATGAATGAGCCTGCGGTAATGGAAGTACCTTCTAAAACAGCCCCATTAGATACACGTCATGATTATGATGGGCACCCAAGTACGCATAGAAAAGCACATAATGTCTATGGTATGCAAATGGTGAGGGCTACCTATAACGGAGTCAAAAAGCATGTGTATCCAAAGCGTCCTTTTGTGATTACAAGAGCGGCCTATGCCGGTACACAACGCTATGCCTGTACTTGGACAGGGGACAATGTAGCTACCTGGGAACATTTGTGGTTGGCAAACGTGCAAATGCAGCGCATGTGCATCAGCGGCTATTCTTTTGTAGGTTCTGATATAGGTGGATTTGCAGAGCAGCCAGATGGTGAATTGTTTGCGAGATGGGTACAGTTAGGAATTTTTCACCCTTTCTGTAGAGTGCACTCTAGTGGGGACCATGGAGATCAAGAGCCTTGGTCTTTCGGGGAAGAAATTACAGATATTGTTCGGAAATACATTGAATTAAGGTATCAGTTATTACCGTATTTATACACCATGTTTTATAAATATTCTAAAGAAGGATTGCCTATGCTTCGGGCCTTGGTTTTATATGATCAAGAAGATCCTCAAACGCACTTTAGAACCGATGAATTTATCTTCGGACAGCAAATTTTAGTGTGCCCTATTCAAGAACCTAACTCTAAAGGTAGAAGAATGTATGTGCCTAGAGGAAACTGGTATAATTACTGGACCGGAGAAGTAATTGTTGGTGGTATGGAGAAGTGGGTTGTAGCAGATATTGACAAGATACCAATGTTTATAAAAGAAGGCGCTATGATTCCTAAGTACCCAGTACAGCAGTATGTAGGAGAACTTAAAGTTTTAGAATTACTGATAGACGTGTACTTCAAGCTGGGGGTAGAAAACTCTACGGTTTATGAAGATGCGCAAGATGGTTTTGACTATAAAAAAGGAAGGTACAGTCTCCGCAACTTTAAATTAAATGGTAAAGAGAATGAACTTATTATTCAACAATTTAAAGATGGTACATATACTACATCTTATGAAACTATAAAAATGCAATTACATGGATTGCCCTTTACAATAGAATCTGTTTTAATTGATAGTGAAAAGGTAAGTCTAGATGATGTGAAACTTCTAGAAAACAATTGTATTGAAGTGAATAAAGAATTTACAACATTACAATTATTAGGGAGCTAATTTTTTGTAATTTTAACCACTAAACATTAACTATATTAAAGAATATGCTTTATGTGTAACCTATTAAGGTTGTATTCTTTAAGCGATTAAAAATATTATTATGAAAAAAATTATTTTAATTCTTGCCATATTTATAGGCGTATCTGCTTGTAAAACAAATCCGTTTACGGGAAAGAAAATGCTTAACGCATTTCCGAACAGTCAAATTTTTCCAACAGCCTTTGCGCAGTATGATCAATTTTTAACCGAAAATAAAACGGTTGAGAATACGGCAGATTCAAGAATGATTACAACGGTAGGTCAAAGAATTGCATCCGCTGCAGAACGTTGGTTAACTGCAAACGGTTATCCAGGATATTTAAATGATTATAAATGGGAGTATAACTTAGTGCAAGATGAGACCGTAAATGCATGGTGTATGCCTGGAGGGAAAATCGTTTTTTATACAGGAATATTGCCTATTTGTCAAGGAGAAACAGGAGTAGCGGTTGTTATGGGGCACGAAGTTGCTCACGCATTGGCAGATCATGGAGCGCAACGTATGACCGCCAGTTACGGTCAGCAAATTGGTGCTGTAGTGGGTAATGTGGCCCTAAAGGATGAGAAAGCTTTAGGTTTGTTTAACCAATACTATGGGGTAGGATCAAATGTATTAGGAATGTTACCTTTTAGCAGAAGCCACGAAACAGAAGCAGACAAAATAGGCTTGCAGATCATGGCAATTGCGGGCTACAACCCAGATGAAGCTGCGGAGCTTTGGAAAAGAATGAAAGCAAATAGTGGTGCATCATCTACACCAGAATTTATGAGTACACACCCTTCTAATGACACGCGAATTAATAATCTAACCGTTTGGGCGCCAGAAGCAAAAGCCGAAGCGGCTAAATTTGGTGTTACTAGTTTTAAATAATAGTAGTGAAATTTAATTATTAAGTAATATATTAAGCTGTTCTTTTAAAAGGACAGCTTTTTTTATTTAAAAAAATCAACCAACAACCACAAACATGGCAAAAATTCAAGCAGAAAAAGGGAGTAAGAAATTATTAAACGCCTGGGCTTTTTATGATTGGGCAAACTCTGTTTATACCTTAACAATTGCCTCTTCTATCTTTCCTATTTTTTATTCAGCGCTTTTTGCGTCTTCAGATCAATTGGTTACCGCATTTGGATATGAAATGAAGCCAACTGTGCTAATTTCAATAGTCACGGCTTTTACTTTTCTAACGGTAGCAATATTGTCGCCAATATTATCGGGAGTAGCAGATTATGTAGGAAATAAGAAAATGTTCATGAAGTTTTTCTGCTATGTAGGAAGCATTGGTTGCATGGGGTTGTATTGGTTTAGCTTGGATTATATTCACTTAAGTATGTTTTTCTATTTTATGGGGCTAATTGGGTATTGGGGGAGTTTGGTGTTTTATAACTCATACCTGCCAGACATCGCATTTGAACACCAGCAAGATAGTATTAGTGCTAAAGGGTTTTCTTTGGGATACATTGGTAGTGTCTTATTGCTTATTCTAAACTTAGCCATGGTCATGATGCCTGAACTGTTTGGTTTTGAGGTAGGAGATACAGAAGAATCTTTAAACCTTGCTAAGTTTGAGGCTATGAAAATCTCCTTTATTACAGTGGGTATTTGGTGGGCGTTATTTAGTCAGTATACCTTCTATGTCTTACCTAAAGGAGTGTCTACAGGACATAAAATCACGAAGTCGGTTGTCTTCAACGGTCTAAAAGAATTGAAGCAGGTTTGGGAGAATTTAAAGTTGAATAGAAGGTTAAAACGCTATTTGGGTGCATTTTTCGTGTTTAGTATGGCAGTGCAAACCATTATGTTAATGGCTGTTTATTTTGGAGAAAAGGAAATAAGTTGGGCTACAGATTCAGAAAAAACAACAGGACTTATTATAAGTATTTTGGTCATCCAATTAGTCGCGGTGCTGGGGGCTTTTGTAACGTCTAAGGCATCTGCGAAATTTGGAAATATCAACACTTTAATTGCGGTTAACCTTATATGGTTGTGTTTGTGTTTTTATGCCTTTTTTATGATGACACCTATGCAGTTTTATATTGCGGCAGGTTTGGTAGGTCTAGTCATGGGAGGTGTGCAGTCTCTTGGCCGTTCTACATATTCTAAGTTTTTGCCAGATACAGAGGATACAACCTCGTATTTTAGTTTTTACGATGTTGCAGAAAAAATAGGTATCGTTATCGGAATGGTTATTTTTGCTGTTGTAGATCAGGTGAGTAGCATGCGATATGCTATACTATTCTTGTTCGTATTTTTCTTAGCAGGTATTGTTTTACTGTTTAGAGTGGAGAAAAAATGATATAAAATTGACTTTTAGTGAATATTTTATATACAATTAAGTATATTAGCAATATCAGTATATTTTGTTAATTTTTCCTTGAACCAATACCCGCCAATTATGAAAATTATTTTTACTATTCTAAGTGTAGCCATAGTGCTTGTTTCTTGTAGCAGTAATAGTGTAGATTTAGCGATAGACAATCCAACTTCAAGTCCAGTACTTTTAAAAGTAGATTCTTTGGAAGTAGAAATTCCTGCTGAACAAGTAGTTTGGGTAGAAATGGGAAAAGGCCAACATACGATTACTTTGCAAAATGATAGTATTGTAAATTTTAATTTTACGGCCGATGTTTACATGGTGAATCCAACTTTAACGGAGTACTTAATGTCTGGAGAATATTATGGAGATAATAGCACGTATAGCATGTATGAATTAACCAATGCGCAAAAAACCGTAGAGTTTTTGGGTCTGGAGCTTGAAGGTAACTATGCTTTAATTACTGGCTTAATAAATCCTGTAACTTGGGATTATGGACCAAGAGAGGCTTTGCCAGAAATGATTGAGATGGAAGAAGGAGATAGTTATGAAGTATTACAAAAATTATTTTCACCACAAGAATTTATAGCAGAAATCAATAACGCACGCGATTCTGAATAATTTAATTTTAAACCTTTAAATTTTGTTCATAGGGATTCACGCTACTTGGGATGTATATAATTGCAACACAGAAAAACTTTCTTTTGTTCCTTATATTAAAAAATCTCTTCATAAAATAACCGCTACATTAGATTTAGAAGAGCTTAACGAAGCTTTTAAACAATTTGAACCTGTAGGGGTTACGGGCTTCATCTTATTAGCAGAAAGCCATATAAGTATACATACGTGGCCAGAACATAACTATGCTGCCGTAGATGTCTTCTCTTGTAAAGCTTTTGATACAGCTGTAGTCACAAGTTTGCTAAAAGAACTTTTTGAATCAGATCAGATCACATTAAACGAATTAAATAGGGGAGAACTAAAACTAGCTCAGAAGGTTAATCTTCCAGCTAAATAATGTAGTGCGACATAAATTCACAATCATCAGAAATTATAGCGTTTTCTTCTGAACGTAAATTTAAGGCAGAAGGTTGGTTTGTAAAAAACACGCCTGCTTGGTAATAATAGTTTTCTAAATCTCTTTCTAAAGGATAATATTTTTGATACACGACATCTTGATTTTCATAATCGCCTTTAGACTGCGTGTTTAGAGTTCCTTTTATCTCTATATTCTCACCTAATCTTCCATAAACAGGTTTTGTAACATAGTCATTATAGTAGGGTGTTTTCGTAAGTGTTTGGGCGATATAATGATTTGGAAAATGCTCCGTAATATAGGCCATGAACTTCTTATTCTGCCAAATGGCGGTATAAGGCGGATTCAAAACAGTACATAAATCTTTTTGGATAATACCCGAAAGGTCTTTTGCTAATTGTGGTTCTTCATTGAACATCCAATCCCAAGGAATCATTTTAAACCAAACATCTACAATTTGATATTCGCCATTAATTTCATAAAGTATGCCATTTTCTTGAGAAAAAGTTACCTCTTCTAAATTGGTGTAGAATGTTTTATATCCTTCTTCATGTGCAATGTCTAAAATAGAATTTACATTAAGAACATCTTCTTCGTATCCAAAAGAAGAACCTAAAATAAAAGGATTAGGATGGTCTATTGTAGTTTTTAAATGTCTCAAAGTTTGTGCAATATCTGCAGCTAAATTATTGAATTGCATTGTATTATTGCCTTTCAATTCTTTATTTTGTAACGATTGCCAATGTATAGTTTCAGGTAAGGTACTACAGGTATCTGCGTTAAATTCTATAACACTAGAATCTCGCTGTTTAATACCCCCGTTGATATCAAATCTACCGTATAGAAAAGGATGTTTTGTTCTGTTTTTCCAACTGTGATTGATGCAATCATGAAAAAAATCAGGAATGTCTAAAAGTCCCAGCTGATTCTCTCGTAGGATCTTTTCCGTTGCTTTTTCATATAAAGCATACGCACCAGCACTAAGTTTTTTGAAATTCTCTATTTCAAAATTATGGAGCCCTAATAATTCTTCAGAAAAATAATCTTGCTTTAAATACCACAGCAAATGGTGTGATACATCTTTTTTTTTAAGTCGTTTTATTTCTTTAAAACGACTATCCTCCAAACGATCTAAACGATTTTCCACTTCCGTATCCTTTTGATGATGTTCCTGGTACTCTAACTTTTCTTGAGGTTGCAGAATTAGTTAAATCATTCTTTAATCCTGTAGATTTATTATAGGCACTGGCATCTTTATAGTAGCCAGAATTTGGAGATACATTAGATAAGTTTCTATTGAAAAAAGAAGACGCTAAAGAATAATATAATATAGAGCGCAAGCCAGATCTATTACGGTATCCATTTTCTTCAGAACCATTGTCTATTTTAGCCAAAGACAAGGTGTCTATCTGTCCGTTTAATCCGTGAACAATGGCTATAGAATTTTCTTTTTTGTCAATAATTCGTTCGTCAATAATCTTATAATCATCACCTGGTTCAATTTCTTCAACTTCTGTGACTGTGCCTTTCGTAGTTTCGTAGATGGTTTTTTCTTCAGAATCCTTTAATTTAGGACTTCCGTCGCTGTCTCCACAGCTAATTACCAATATCGAACTACTTAAAACAGCGGCTAGCATCATTTTTCTTAAAAATGCTAATCCAGTCATCATTTTTTTATTCATCTTTGAAATTGTTTTCTATTATGTAACGATATTCAAACATAACTAATTTTTATGAGAAAAAGAATACTTATTTCGTTTGCTGTCTTTATAGCAGGGCTTTGTTCTATTATATATGAGCTTTTGGTAAGTACAACAGCAACTTATTTTTTGGGAGATGGCGTAAGACAATTTTCTATAATTATCGGTGTTTATCTGTTTTCAATGGGTATCGGAGCCTTTTTATCAAAATTTTTTAGAGAAATGCCTTTAAAGTTTTTTGTACATATAGAATTTCTATTGGGGTTAATAGGAGGTATTTCAGTGCCGTTGCTTTTCTACTCTTTTGTTAGTGTAGATGCTTTAACGCTTCAGATTATATGCTTGGCAATAATTTTTCTAATAGGCCTTTTAACTGGGATGGAAGTGCCGCTGCTTACCTTTGTTTCTGACGAATCTGATTTTAAGAATAACCTATCGAACGTATTGTCTTTAGATTATATCGGCGGACTGTTGGCCACCTTGCTTTTTCCCTTTTTATTGTTGCCTTTCGTTGGCTTGTATTACTCCTCTTTAATATTTGGTATTTTCAATATTTTATTAGGTTTGGCGCTAAACCATGTTTTTTTAGAAAAATCAAAAAAGACACTATTCTTAGGGCTACTCTCTATTACAGTATTATTGGTCTTGGTTATTTTTGGCGGACAACTTTTAAAAGCATGGGATCATGCGATCTATAAAAACCCGATAGTTTTAAATGAGCAGACGCCCTATCAAAAAATTGTGGTGACTAAAAAGCAAGAAGACTTGCGATTGTATTTAAATAGAGTTATCCAGTTCTCTTCGGCAGATGAATATAGATATCATGAGCCTTTGGTGCATGTTCCTATAAGTTTGCATGCGCAACCCAAAACAGTCTTGATTTTAGGTGGAGGAGAGAACTTAGCAAGTAGAGAAGTGTTAAAACATGAACTTGTTGCGGCTATAGATGTGGTAGATATAGATAGTACGATGTTTCATTTAGCCAAGACCGATCCTAATTTTGTAAAAGTAAATGACGGAGCGGCAAAGAATAAACGAGTGCATCTTATTGCAGAAGATGCCTTTACTTTTTTACATCGTATTGATAAGAAATATGATATAATCATTGCAGATTTGCCAGATCCTACAAATGAAGCTATTGCAAGGTTGTATAGCAAGCAGTTTTTTTTATTAGCAAAACAAAAGCTAAATAAGAATGGGTTGTTTGTGACGCAGTCCGGAGAAATTTACTTTTCAAATTCTGTTTTCAGTTGCATTAATAACACTTTAACGGAGGTTTATAAGCATGTAAAACCCTACCATACATACATACCTTCTTTTGGAGATTGGGGCTTTATTATTGCTAGTGATATTCCTGTTGATGAGCAAGATGTAAAGAGAGCCTTGCCGGATAATCTAAAATTTTTAACGGAAAGCCAATTTCAAATGGCATTTGAGTTTCCTAAAGACATTCAAATAGCAGAAACAAAAATAAATACTTTAGACAGTCCTATTATTCTAAATTACTTTTTAGATGATTGGAATAAATGGAAAACAGATTTACAATCGGGTACCAAATAAAAAACCCCTTAATTAAAAGAGGTTTTTGACTTTTCGATTTTTGATTGATCTTTACTTTTTAGAAACACTACCAGACCCCGATATCTTCGTGTTTATTTTGCTAGGATTACCACGATAGCTAATATCTCCAGAACCAGAGACCCTAGCTTTAATGCTCTTATTTGCGACAACTTGTATATCTGCAGAGCCAGAAACCGTTGCCTCTACATGATCAGTAGCTAGTTCATAGGCTTCTATATTTCCAGAACCAGAAAGAGTCGCTTTAAATTCAGTAGTACTACCACTCAAATTCATATCTCCAGACCCAGACATAGTTGCAGAAATAGCGTTGGCTTCAAGGTGTAGCGTAATATCTCCTGAGCCAGACATGCTTGTTTTAAACTTAGAAGTTTTTAGTGTTTTTTTACTAACAACATCACCAGAACCTGAGAGTGAAAGTGCTTCAATTTCTTCAACAGGGATTGTTATTTTTATGCTATTCTTCCATTTAGAAGGTTGTATGTTTTTGTTATTTTCTATTTTTATAACGAGCTGATCATCTTTAGTTTCGGTAATAATATATTCCAAAAGATTTTCCTCTCCAGTAATACGTATTTCCCCTTCGTTGCCATCTACTAATTCAATATCAAAAAAGCCACTAATGGTAATAGCATCATAATCTCCTGTGGTTCTTTCTATAGTTTTAATGACGCCATTTCCTTTAATTTTTTTTCCCCATTGCGCAGAACAGGAAGTAATTGTAGCTAAGACTAAGGCTGCGATAAATAAATTTTTCATGATTTTTGTTCTTTTTTTGATTGATTGTTTTTTAGTTTTTGCTGAAGGATATTCCACCGTAATCACTTGTTATGGAAACTCTGTTAGCGCTGGATGACTTTCCATAATATCCTTGATAGAATTTCTCACTAGACTCTTCCTTACTCACAATAATTTCAAAATTGTCCTTACCACTAACTCCGGCATATTCTGTACTAATTTCAAAATTAAAATGGTAGTCAGGATGGTATCCAATTTTTACTCCGGTATAATCAGAACGAATGGTTAGATTATTAGCATCTGCAGCCATATTTCCTATTTGAATACCGCCGTAATCAGAAGTGATGTCTACATTACCATGTACCGTTCCTAATTTCACATTAATATAATCACCATTTCCGTCTATATTATTTACCTCCTGCACTTCAATCTTACCATAATTATTATGGTAGATTAAATTTTGCATTTTAGAAATTGTACCATTGGTGTAATCAGAATTGATGTCTAAATCTCCGGCCTTATCAATTGTAAATCCAGAATAGTCTGCCTTTATTTTTCCGCTTTTAATATAACCAATGGTAGATTTTGAAGTGTAATCAAAATTCAATTCATTATTTCGGCCATGTAGCTCACCAATTTCTAGACGGCCATAGTCGCAAGAAATTTTTGCATGACCATCTATTCTATCTAGGGTAATACTTCCGTAGTCATTGTTTAAATGAACACTGTTTTTAACAGGGACTTTAATGTTGTAATCTATTTGCATATTTACATTGCTGTTATTTCCCCAGCCCCAGTTCCAACTACTCTTATTCTCGTTAAATAAAGTTTTGGCAGAAACAATGCTACTCGTTCCATCAATAGCTATGGTTATTCCATTTAACTTATCGGAAACTTTTTCTTCGTTATTTCCATTTACAGTAATATGAACTTCAATAACTACTTTGTTTTCATTCCATGATGTAATGTTTAGGTTTCCATAACTGTTAGATACTTTTAAAAGAGCATCAGAATTTACAGTAAACTCTTTTTTAATTGTTTTTTCTTTGGTATGTTTTCCTTTTAGACCATCTGTTGCCATTAAATTGAAGGGCAAGATGGCTGCAAAAAGCAATGCGTATTTATATAATTGTATTCTCATGTTCTGATTTTTTGATATTTTTTATTTCTTCAATTTGTTGTAAAACATCTTCAAGCAAGTCTATTCTTGTTTGAAAATTGGTAATCATAGCGCTTAGTATTAATTTACTGTTACCGCCATTGATTAAATCTGTTTCTAATCCTTTGTAATTCTTTTCTAACTTAGATAGTTGAATCATAGTATCATCCACTATTTTTTTTGTTTCTGGAGAATTTTCACTTTGTAATTTTTTTACTTCTTGAGCGATAACATTCGCAAAATAAAATTCTGTGTTTGATATCTCTGGTGATATTTCTACCACTTGATCATCAATAGAATTACTTTCATTTAGAAACAAAAAGCCCAGTCCAAAAACGAGCAATAAACTAGCTGCGATGAAAAGAAATTTATAAGGTGTTTTCTTTTTCTTAGGGAAGCTCTTTACGCCGTTAGCGGTATTCAGTTTTTCTAAAAACCGAAGCTCGTGCCCTTTGCTTGGCTCTTCTATGTCCCAACGACCTTCGTGCTGGTCAAATAATTCCTCTATCATATCCTTCTCCATCTTATATCGCCATTAATTTTTTTCGCAAACTGTCTTTCGCCCTAGAAATGGTTGTCCTACAATTTGCATAACTTAAATTCATAATCTCACTTATTTCTTCATAATCAAACCCTTCAATTAAATGTAAGGTCAAAGAAATTCTGTAATTGTCTTTTAACTGTTTCATGGTTTCCATCACTTTTTGAGCCTTTTGTTCCGTAAACACATAATCAGAGGCAATTCCGTCAGTATCCTCGACCTTATACATTACTTCGTCCAGTGCAACTTCATTTTTCTTTAGTTGCTTTCTATACTGGTAGATACTGTTGTTTATCACAATGCGCTTTAACCAGGCTCCAAACGCTACCTCTCCTTTAAAGGAATCTAGTTTGGTAAATGCGCTTAAAAACGACTCTTGCATGACGTCTTCTGCAATGGCACTATCTTTTACAATCCTTACCGCAGTGTTAAACATTGCTTTGTAATACCTATTGTAAACTTCTAGTTGCGCACTTTGTTTTCCGTTTAAACACATTTGCAACAATGTATCAATATGTTCTTTTTTGTGGCTCAAAAAATGGTTGTTTTGTAGTAATGATGATTCTGTTTCTGTAATGTTACACTTTTTTTAAAATATTTTTTATGTGTTGGCATAAGAATTGCTTTTTATAATTGAAAAAAAGTTGCTATCCTTACTAACTCCTGTAGTTATTAGGGTTTTCAGCCTATGTTAAAAAATAAATACTAAACAGATTTCTGCACTACGGTGACAGAATGACCGAAATATAACTATGGGAAATTCTAAATTTTCAAATTTTGACAATATGTCGTTACAAGGTATCGATGAAGATTCTGAGTTAATACCTCTTCTAACTCCAGAAGATGAAGAGGAGATGAACAGTGAAAAGCTGCCAGAAACATTACCAATATTACCCTTGCGTAATACGGTTTTATTTCCGGGGGTAGTTATTCCTATTACGGCAGGGAGAGATTCTTCTATCGCCTTAATAAAAGATGCTAATAATGGTAGTAAAGTCATTGGGGTTGTTTCTCAGAAAGATGAGAATGTAGAAAATCCAGGGGTAAAGGATATTAATACGCTAGGTACTGTCGCCAGAATTTTGCGAGTTTTACAAATGCCTGATGGTAATACTACGGTAATTATTCAGGGTAAAAAACGTTTTGAAGTAGCCGAAGTACTTACCGAAAAGCCATACATGACGGCTACAGTTCGAGAAGCTAAAGAAGAGCGTCCTGATCCTGTTAATCCAGAATTCTTAGCAATTATAGAATCTGTGAAAGAATTAGCTTTAAAAATCATCAAGGATAATCCTAATATTCCTAGCGATGCTTCTTTTGCGATAAAAAATATTCAAAGCAATTCTTTTCTAATCAACTTTGTATCTTCTAATCTTAGCGTAGATGTAGATATTAAACAAGAACTTTTAGAGATTCCTAGTTTGCAAGAACGTGCTTTAGCAATGCTAAAGTATATGAATGTTGAGCTTCAGAAATTAGAGCTTAAGAATGATATTCAGTCTAAAGTTCGTACGGATCTAGATCAGCAACAACGAGAGTATTTCTTACATCAACAGATGAAAACCATTCAAGAAGAATTGGGTGGCGGGTCTTATGAAGAAGAGATTGAGGAAATGCGTAAAAAAGCTAAAAAGAAGAAATGGGGCAAGAAAATTAATGACCATTTCATGAAAGAGCTTGCTAAAATGCAACGTATGAATCCGCAAGTGGCAGAATACAGCATTCAGCGCAATTATTTAGAGCTGTTTATAGACTTACCTTGGAATGAATTTTCTAAAGATAAGTTTGACTTAGCTAGAGCTCAGAAAATTCTAGATAGAGATCATTACGGTTTAGAAGATGTAAAAAGAAGAATCATAGAATATTTGGCTGTGCTTAAGCTGCGTAATGATATGAAATCTCCAATTTTATGTTTTTATGGGCCTCCGGGAGTTGGTAAAACTTCTTTGGGAAAATCTATAGCAGAAGCTTTAGGAAGAGAGTATGTGCGGGTATCTTTAGGAGGCTTGAGAGATGAAGCTGAAATTCGCGGACATAGAAAAACATACATTGGGGCCATGCCAGGTCGTATAATCCAAAGCTTGAAAAAAGCAGGGAAATCTAATCCTGTTTTTATTTTAGATGAAATAGATAAATTATCTAATAGCCATCAAGGAGATCCTTCTTCGGCCATGTTAGAAGTTTTAGATCCAGAACAAAATAGCGAGTTTCATGATAATTTCTTGGAGATGGGCTATGACCTTTCTAAAGTTATGTTCGTAGCTACCGCTAATAATATTGGAAATATTCAGCCAGCATTGCGTGACCGTATGGAAATGATTCCTGTAAGTGGTTATACTATTGAAGAAAAAGTAGAGATTGCAAAAAGACATTTATTGCCAAAGCAGCTTAAAGAACATGGTCTTTCCGATAAAAATCTTAAAGTAGGGAAGCCACAATTAGAAAAAATTGTGGAAGGCTATACGAGAGAATCTGGTGTGCGTGGTTTAGAAAAGCAAGTGGCTAAGGTAGTACGTAATACGGCTAAGAATATAGCGATGGAATTAGAGCACAATCTTAAACTTACGAATGACGATATAGTGACAATTCTAGGTCCAGCACGTATGGAACGTGATAAGTATGAAAACAATGATGTTGCGGGTGTAGTTACAGGATTAGCTTGGACCAGTGTTGGGGGGGATATTCTATTTATAGAATCTATCTTAACAAAAGGAAAAGGTAATTTAACCATCACCGGTAACCTTGGTAAGGTGATGAAAGAATCGGCTACTATTGCCATGGAGTATATTAAATCTAATTGTGATTTATTTGGTATTGATGCAGATGTTTTTGAAAAATACAATGTGCATATTCACGTGCCAGAAGGAGCAACGCCTAAAGATGGTCCGAGCGCGGGTATTACAATGCTAACGTCTCTAGTTTCTTTGTTTACGCAACGTAAAGTGAAGAAAAGTTTGGCGATGACCGGTGAAATTACGTTAAGAGGTAAAGTGTTGCCTGTAGGTGGTATTAAAGAAAAAATCTTAGCTGCAAAACGCGCACGTATCAAAGAGCTCATTTTGTGTGAAGAGAACAGAAAAGATATTCTTGAGATTAAAGAAGAATATTTAAAAGGCTTGACATTTCATTATGTGACAGAAATGCATGAAGTGGTTGCATTAGCAATTACAAACCAAAAAGTAAAAAACGCTAAAAAGCTGTAAAAGCATTTTTTTATAACTGATTTTTAAAAGGATGGTTGTTGATTTAATAACCATCCTTTTTTTCTAAAATATTTCCTAACTAAAAGAGAGAACTAAACATTTCTTTTTAATTTTATTCCATGCGAAAAATTACGATAGCAATAGATGGATATTCATCTACAGGAAAAAGTACGATAGCCAAGCAACTAGCCAAGGCTCTAGGATATATCTATGTAGATACAGGGGCTATGTATAGAGCAGTGACTTTATTTGCTATGCGCAGTGAATTTATTGGTACGGAGAGTAGTAATATTGAGGCGTTGGTAAAACTGTTGCCTAAAATAAATCTCAAATTTGTTTACAATGAAACAGTAGGCTTTGCAGAGATGTATTTGAATAATGAAAATGTAGAAAAAGAAATTAGGACGCTAGAAGTATCTAGAAATGTAAGTCAAATTGCTACCATTGAAGAAGTACGCTACAAATTAGTAGAGATGCAAAAGAAAATGGGGCAGGAGAAAGGTATTGTCATGGATGGTCGTGATATAGGAACCGTGGTTTTTCCTGAAGCAGAATTAAAATTGTTTATGACGGCATCTGCGGAGAAGAGAGCAACTAGACGGTATAAAGAATTACTAGATAAAGGAGATGATGTTACTTTTGAAGAAGTACTTAAAAATGTAGAACAAAGAGATTATATAGATTCTCATAGAGAATTTTCGCCGTTAAAATTAGCAGATGATGCTATTGAGTTTGATAATAGCGATATGGGGCTTGAAGAGCAATTTGAACGTATTTTAGGCTATGCTCAAAGGGTGATTAATAAACTGTAATTAGTGATATTGTTTTGGCCTTTAACTGTCGATTAATAAAAAGCGAGGTGATCTCAATAAAAAGATTATCTCGCTTTTTATTTTAGTATTTAATTACTGCTAAAACTCCATACTTGACCTATAGCTTGTCCTCCGTTACTGTCCTTGGCAATAATCTTCCAATAATAAGTGTTCATCGGGTTTAATGAAATTTCTAAATGTTGAACATTTATATTATCGCCAATTTTAATCATTGGTGGGTTATTGGTGTCTAAATAAACTTCATAAAGAAGTTGATCATTATCTACATCTGTACAGAGCCATTCTAGTTTTGTAGTATTGCTGGTAATTGCAGTATTACGTTCTGGAGCAAGCAATTGAGGAGAAAAAGGAATATGATTTGTTTCGGCAAGACCTTCAGTATAAAATTGAAATGTTGAGGAATATTCACCGCTTAGATTTTTGCTGTCAACTGCTTTAACACGCCAGTAATAAGCAGTTCCTTCCTCCAGTGTTACAGATTTTGTAGTGTTATCAACCTCAAAGGTTTGATTGTTGCTTGAGAAATTATTTGTTTTAGATATTTCAAGAATGTAGGATAAGGTATCCCCATTTGGGTCAGTAGCTTTATTCCATTCAAAATCTAAAAGATTAGTGATGCATAATAAATTGTTTGATGGGTAGATTAAAGAATTAACTTTAGTCGGGGCTAAATTTTGTTCAGGCGCTTCATCAGAACTACTGCCACTTTTTGAACATGAAACAGAAATGAGCGCTATGATTACAATAGATTTAATAGTTTTCATGATTTTAGTTTTTTAGTATTTGAATAGCGCTAGGGTTTTTACCATTAATTTTAACGATGTATACTCCAGAAGGCTCACCTACTAAGTTTAAATTTACTTTTCCATTCGTTACTAGATATGGTTTAGAGGATACTAACTGAGAATTTATATGGTATAAATCAATAGTAATCTGGTGTTCGTTTTTCGGAACTGAAATTTGAAAAATTCCGCTTGTTGGATTCGGGTAGGCAACTATATCTTCTAGTATTTCAATCGATTTGCTTAATGTTCCTTCACATTGAGCGCTTGATGTTACTTTTACAATATCACCATGGCTAACCGCTACATCAAATGAATTTTCATTGGTTTGAAAAAGTAACTTCTCGTTTACGATGATATGGAAGGGAGCAGTTCCTTTTTCTATTTTTACCGATAATTTATTTAGAGAAACTACCGATTTTCCGGTTATTTCATTAGCTTCTTTTATTTCTATACTAAAGCATTGACTTTCTGTATTCCCGATGATAGAAATACAAAAATCATAAGTGCCGGGATCAAGATTTTCAAAAAGGGTGTCTTTTGTGAACGTAGTATCGCTTCCATTGAAATTTAGGGTGTAATTTTCAGAAAAATCGGCCTCTATATGTAATTTCCCATTGTGTTGATTTGGACAAGTTTCTGATGAAGTAGTAATTAGGAATTGTGTTTTTAAAACAGACCAGGAAATACCTTCTCCAGTGTCTTCAACAGCATTGATTCCGGCAGTCCATCGAGTGCCACCTAACTCATAAGCGCCAATATCGGGTGCTACACCCTTATATGGTTTTGAGAATTCTGCTATAATTTGAGCCTTATCTACGACCGCGCTTCCAGTTATTGGCATAAAATTCGAAGCATCAGCATCTTCAAAAGGGGAAATGGAATTTATTAGATTGTCTTGAATATCAAAATCAGATGCGGTTTTACTAAACCAATCTCCAATATTAGAATAGTTATTGTAAATTTTATTATTTTCTTGAGTATACCCATTAACCCAAGAATCCATTGCGCGTTCAGCGTTCCAAATGGTGTTATGGTAAAAATCTAAATTGGTATTATTCCAATTAACTTGATAACCGCTCCATGAAATATTCCAGACGACATTATGATGTACAGTGTATCCTTTGCTGTTGTTGTCTAGATAAATTCCTGCTGCTTTGCCAGGACTTCCTGTAGGGTGAGAGTAAGCGGGTGCTGTAGCATCATGAAACCAGTTGTGGTGAATTTCAATGTTTTTTAAATCTGCATTACCAACAGTGTAAAAAATACCAGAATCACTATTTATTTTTTGTGAAGCTGAAACATCGTTATAGGCAACCTCAGAATTAAGACCATTAACATACATGCCGTCTCTTCCGGTATTGAAAATAGTATTTTTTAGTATTTTCATATTCGATGCACTTGTTCTAATTGGTGAGGCATGAATACCTATATAATCGATATTACTTATTTTATTTTTCTCGATAATTCCATTAGAAGCAGCCCATCCTGCTATCAGTATTCCGCTTACAGCGCTATGATCTATTATGCAGCCTGAAATAACTGTATTGTCTCCAAGCACCTCTATGGCAGCTTCACCGGCTTGTGCAGAGGTATTTGTTAAAGAGTCATGACCTTCACTCCCATGAATAATTTGACAATTGATGACTTGGTTATTATCTGCATTGTTGTGTATTTTTAGACTTCCTCCAAAAAAGTTTAATCCTTCGAGCTTAATATAATTTCCATATAGTTGAGCGGTATATTTATTTCTCGCATAAGCTACCGTGTTATCTTCTGGAATAGATCCATCGGCAGTTTGAAAATATAATGTTTTTGTTGTTTCTTCATAATACCACTCTCGTGCATAATCTAAAGCTTCAAGCTTGTTAAATACATATAATTGACCGCGATTGTTTCCTGGGTTGTCGCGCCAAACCGTTGGATTATGGGGGGTAAAAGGCCATTTTGTGATATCTACACCGGTATAATTTATTCTTGCTGCCGTATTGGACGTAATTGACCTTGTCCAGCTAGTTCCGGAGTGTGCTCCTAAGTAGTAAACTAAGCCGCCTGTCCAATCAATATTAGGTAGGTTGTCTACCATAAAATGCGTCCCATCACCATCTATTACAGGGGTACTGTTTATGGTCCATCGATTGTTGTCAGTATTGTTCGGCCAGCGCGCTAAATCCATATATTCGTCGTTATGGTATATTGCCCGAAATCTACTTTCAATAGGAATGTCAACAATCGTTTTAAATATAGATCCACTATGTGGTTGCCATCCATTAATATAGGAGGTAGCTTTTATCTGTACATTTTCGCCCTCGGCAGCCTTGAAAGTTAAATAGCTGCCAGCTGTACCACTCTTGTTAATAGTAAGTTCTTCTTCATAAATACCTCCTCGGATAATGCAGACATCGCCGGCAGACATTTCAGTTATAGCTTTGCTAAACGTTTTATACGGATTCGCTATTGATCCATCATTAGTGTCATTGCCATCTGTAGCAACATATAATGTTTGGGCGACAATTAATGAATGGCTGAATAAAAGGAATAAGAGTAGAGGTAGTCTTTTAATATTCATAGGTGGTTTTTCCTCAAAGAAAACCTTTTTTAAGAAAAGACCATAAATGGTATGGTTTACATTTTATAACAAATGGGTTAAGTGAGTGTTCCATCATGATTACATGATATGAAGAAACATTAAAAAATAATGGGTAATTGAATATTTTTAAAGGCACAAAAAAAGGCGCTCATAGAGCGCCTTTTAAATTTGAAATATGTTCCTGTATTATGGGTTAGGAATAACTAATACTTGGTCTGGATGAATAACATCTGGGCTTTTTAAAACGCCAGTGTTTGCTTCAAATATTTTAGTGTACTTCATAGGATCGCCATAATATTGCTTCGCAATCTTGCTTAAAGATTCTCCACCTTTTACAGTATGTCTGTGATATACAGATTCGTCAGCAACAGTAATGTTAGCTTTTACGTCAGAAGCATTTTCGCCACCTACTTCCTTTATTTTATCCCAAATAAGGTTTTTCTCATAAGGTGTGTTTGCTTCACCTTTTATTTTTAAAACGCCACCTTCTTCAGATACGTCACCATTTTTAATTCCTAATTCTTCTCCAAGATTTAAAACGCCTTGGTATTTAGCTTTTACGCTCATGTTTATTTATTTTAATAGTTAATTTAATAACTTAAAAATACAAAAAATAGTATAAATACGATTAAAAAAAGTGTCCTAAAAATAAGGCTTTGTGGTATTGAATTTTATGTCAGCAGATTAGCTTGTGTATTTTTAAAAAAATGCTTACTTTTGCACACCTTTTTTAAACTAGTAATATTAAGAGGAGAAAGGGACGTTTAAACAAAACAATGTATAATACTTTTGTAGTATAAGTTTTAACTCTTATTAAGTACTGCAGAATACAAATTATTAATCAGCAAATGGCTGAAGACAAAAAACAAGCTGAAGCAGCAGAAGCTGTTGAAGCAAAAGTACAGGCACCTGTACAAGACCCTCAAGAATTTTTAGAAAATTTTAACTGGACAAAGTACGAGCAAGGTATTGAGCAAGTTGATGATGCCAAACTTCAAGAGTTTGAGCAACTAGTTGCTGAAAACTTTGTAGATACAATGGATGAAGAAGTAGTTCAAGGTACTGTAGTTTATCTTACAGATCGTGAAGCTATTATCGACATAAACGCAAAATCAGAAGGTGTTATTTCACTGAACGAATTTCGTTACAATCCAGATTTAAAAGTTGGTGATAAAGTTGAGGTTCTTATTGACATTCGTGAAGACAAAAGTGGTCAATTAGTATTATCTCATAGAAAAGCCAGAACTATCATGGCTTGGGATAGAGTTAATGCTGCTCACGATAAAGAAGAAATCGTTAATGGTTTTGTTAAGTGTAGAACTAAAGGTGGTATGATTGTAGATGTTTTCGGAATCGAAGCATTCTTACCAGGTTCTCAAATTGATGTGAAGCCAATTAGAGATTACGATCAGTACGTAGGTAAAACTATGGAATTCAAAGTAGTGAAAATCAACCACGAGTTTAAAAACGTTGTTGTTTCTCATAAAGCACTTATTGAAGCTGATATCGAAGAACAGAAAAAAGAAATCATTGGTCAACTAGAAAAAGGACAAGTATTAGAAGGGGTTGTTAAAAACATTACTTCTTATGGTGTGTTTATTGATTTAGGTGGTGTTGATGGTTTAGTTCACATTACTGACCTTTCTTGGTCTAGAATTAACCACCCGAATGAGGTTGTTGAGTTAGATCAGAAATTAAATGTTGTAATCCTTGATTTTGATGATAACAAATCAAGAATCCAATTAGGTCTTAAGCAATTAGAGAAGCATCCTTGGGAAGCTTTATCTGATGAAATTAAGATTGGTGACAAAGTTAAAGGTAAAGTAGTCGTTATTGCTGATTACGGTGCATTTATCGAAGTTGCTGAAGGTGTTGAAGGATTAATTCACGTTTCTGAAATGTCATGGTCAACGCACTTACGTTCTGCTCAAGATTTCGTAAAAGTTGGTGATGAGGTTGAAGCGGTAGTTTTAACTATGGATCGTGATGATCGTAAGATGTCTCTTGGTATCAAGCAAATGACGCCAGACCCATGGACTGACATTACAACTAAATATCCTGTAGCTTCTAAACATACTGGAATTGTAAGAAACTTTACAAACTTTGGTGTATTCGTAGAGCTAGAAGAAGGTATTGATGGTTTAATCTATATCTCTGATTTATCTTGGACTAAGAAAATTAAGCATCCATCAGAATTTGTAACTGTAGGTGACAAATTAGAAGTTGAAGTATTAGAGTTAGATGTTGAAGGACGTAAATTATCTTTAGGTCATAAACAAACTACTGATAATCCTTGGGATAAATATGAAACTGAATTTGCTTTAGATACAACGCATACTGGTACTATCGGTGAGGTTGTTGATAAAGGAGCAACTATTGATTTCAATGAAGATATTCAAGCATTTGTACCAACACGTCATTTAGAAAAAGAAGATGGTTCTAAATTAGGTAAAGGTGATACTGCTGAATTCAAAATCATTGAGTTCAACAAAGAATTCAAGAGAGTTGTAGCAAGTCATACTGCTATATTCAAAGCTGAAGAACAACGTAATGTAAAAGCTGCTGTTAAGAAAGCTGCTGCTCAAGCTGATGAAGCAAAACCTACTTTAGGAGATGCTAATGAAGCGTTACAAGCGTTAAAAGATAAAATGGAAGGTAAGACTAAATAGTCTTTTCTATCATAATCTTAACCTGCTCAAGTAGGTTTAAAAGAGCCCGGACATTTGTTCGGGCTTTTTTTATGATGAATTCTCAAATTTGCGTAAAATGATTATCTAGTTTGATTCCTATTTTAAAAGATAATTTGATACTTTTGTATTCACAGAATTTTTAGCATGAGTCAAAAAGTATTGCTTTCTTCAAAAGAGATAAATATTATCCTGCATCGCTTGGCTTGTCAGCTTTTAGAGAATCATTTAGATTTTGAAAATACAGTACTTATAGGTATTCAACCTCGAGGCATATTCCTAGCACAGCGACTTACCGATATTCTTCAAAACGATTACGGCGTTAAAAATATAAATTTAGGATTTTTAGATATTACTTTTTATCGGGACGATTTCCGTAGAGGAGACAAAACTTTAGAAGCTAATAAAACTAAAATTAATTTTCTTATAGAAGATAAAAATGTAGTGCTTATTGATGATGTATTGTATACGGGAAGAAGTATAAATGCCGCTTTAACTGCCTTGCAGTCTTTTGGTAGACCTTTAGATGTAGAGCTGTTAGCACTAATTGATCGAAGGTTTAGCCGTCATTTGCCTATACAACCTAATTATAGAGGCAGACAAGTTGATGCTATAAATAATGAGAAAGTAAAGGTTAAGTGGAAAGAGAATGAAGGCGAAGATGCAGTCTATTTAATTAATACTACGGCATAAAATTTAATATAGAATAGCAAAAATAAGCATATGAGCGAGTTGAGTGTAAATCACTTATTAGGAATTAAATATCTTAAAGAACAAGATATTCAGCTTATTTTTGAAACTGCAGATCATTTTAAAGAGGTAATTAATAGGTCTATTAAAAAAGTACCATCTTTACGTGATATTACCATAGCCAATGTCTTTTTTGAAAATAGTACCCGAACAAAACTTTCTTTTGAGCTAGCAGAAAAACGTTTGTCTGCAGATGTGATTAACTTTTCGGCAGGGCAATCTTCTGTTAAAAAAGGGGAGACCTTAATAGATACCGTAAACAATATTTTGGCAATGAAAGTAGATATGGTGGTGATGCGTCACCCTAATCCTGGAGCCGGTATATTCTTATCCAAGCACGTAAAAGCATCTATCGTAAATGCGGGAGATGGGGCGCATGAGCATCCTACCCAGGCATTATTAGATTCTTATTCTATCCGAGAAAAGTTAGGAGATGTAGCTGGTAAGAACGTGGTGATTGTTGGAGATATTTTGCATTCAAGAGTAGCATTGTCTAACATTTTTGCTTTAAAATTACAAGGTGCAAATGTAAAAGTCTGTGGCCCTAAAACATTGCTGCCTAAGTATATAGAATCTTTAGGGGTAGGTGTGGAAACAAACTTAAAGAAAGCTTTAGAATGGTGTGACGTTGCAAACATGCTGCGAATACAGAATGAGCGTTTAGATATTAGCTATTTTCCTACCACAAGAGAATACACACAACAGTACGGTGTAAATAAGAAACTACTTCAAAGTTTAGATAAGGAAATCGTAATTATGCACCCAGGTCCCATAAATCGCGGAGTGGAAATTACTAGTGATGTGGCAGATTCTAAGCAATCTATTATTTTAAATCAAGTAGAAAATGGGGTGGCCATTCGCATGGCAGTGATTTATTTATTAGCTTCAAAAATAAAATAGTTAGTTATGATTTTTGACAAAGATGAAAATACAACGATTGTTTATCAAGAAAATCCAACCTTAAACATATTTTTAGAGAACCTTTCTAAAGGCTATGAGAATATAAAAAATGATCATATTATCATTAATCTTTTCTCGTTCTCTAAAATTACTAAGAATGATATTTTAGAATTTTTAGATATTTCTAATACGCATAAGAAAGCAAATAAATCATTTGTATTGGTTACAGATGC
Organism: Cellulophaga baltica; assembly: GCF_900102165.1. Taxonomy (GTDB): domain Bacteria; phylum Bacteroidota; class Bacteroidia; order Flavobacteriales; family Flavobacteriaceae; genus Cellulophaga; species Cellulophaga baltica. The sequence continues at coordinate 46,299 of NZ_FNBD01000007.1, read as the reverse complement.
GGTTTCTTATGAGGATGTTCCTGATCATATTTCGGTCGCGCCTAGTATTCAAGAGGCGAAAGATATTATTGAAATGGAAGAGATAGAAAGAGATTTGGGTATATGAGCTACCTTGCTCAGGTAAATATAGCTAAGATGGTTGCGGAAATCGATAGTCCTATTATGGAAGATTTCGCAAACAACTTAGATCGGATAAATACTTTGGCAGAAGCTAGTTCTGGTTTTATTTGGCGTTTAGTAGCGAATGAAGATAATGCAACGTCTATTCAGGTTTTTGAGGATACGTTTATTCTAGTTAACATGTCTGTTTGGAAACATATGGAGGCCCTTTATCAATTTACCTATGCATCAGAGCATGTTGAAATATTCAAAAGGAAAAAAGAATGGTTCCATAAGATGACAGCCATGCATATGGCATTTTGGTATGTACAAGAAAATCATCGACCAACAGTAGAAGAGGCTAAGAAGCGCTTGGCTTATCTTCAAAAGCATGGAGAAACTCCCTATGCTTTTACATTTAAAAGTAAATTTACGGCAGAAGATGCAGAAAACTTTATGGCGTAAAACAAGATAATTTTTTTATGAAATTAACAATACTTGGTTGTTATGCAGCTACTCCTAGAACAATGACGAACCCTACGTCTCAGGTTCTTGAAATAAAAAACCACATGTTTCTAATAGATTGTGGAGAGGGCACGCAAGTGCAGCTAAGAAAACATAAAATTAGATTCTCGAAAATTAATCATATTTTCATCTCACACCTTCATGGAGATCATTTTTTTGGTCTGCCGGGTTTAGTTTCTACGTTTAGATTGCTGGGAAGGGATTCAGAAATGCATATTTATGGACCTAAAGGAATTGAAGAAGCTATAAATTTATTGCTGAGATTGGGAAATTCATGGACTAATTATAAACTTATTTTTCATGAATTAACTTCTAAGGAATCTGAATTAATCTATGAGGATGATAAAGTAACGGTTAAAACTATTCCGCTAAGTCATAGGGTATATACTAACGGATTTTTATTTGAGGAAAAATTAGCCGCTAGAACTTTAGATGTTGAAGCAGCACAACGGTACCAAATTGAAACCTGTTATTTTCAAAATATTAAAAATGGCCGTGACATCACTTTAGATGATGGTAGGGTGATACCTAATGATGAGTTAACTTTTGATCCGCCAAAACCAAAAAGTTATGCTTTTTGTAGTGATACGGCCTACAAACCAGATATTGTTCCTTTAATTAAAAACGTAGATGTGTTGTATCATGAAGCTACTTTTTTGGAAACACAGGCAGAACTTGCGCCCAAAACAAAGCATTCAACGGCAAAAGAGGCTGCTTCTATTGCTAAACAAGCAAATGTAGGGCAATTGATACTAGGGCATTATTCTACGCGCTACAAATCAATAGACTTATTTAAAGAAGAAGCTTCTGAAATTTTCGATGCCGTTTCTCTCGCAGATGATGGCAAGGTTTTTAACTTTTAAAGCATAGAATATTTTTAAATAATTAAACTCAGTAATCTTCATCTTTTAGTATCTTTTTCAGAACTTTGTAAGTGTACATATTAGGGAAAATTAGATGCAAAAAGATTTAGGAGGCTACAGAAAAACATACGAAAAAAGCGAACTCACAGAAGAACGTATTTCGGATAACCCGATGGAACTTTTTCAAAAATGGTTCTATGAGACAGAAGCATCAGAAGGGGTAGAAGAACCAAATGCGATGACAGTTTCTACTATTGGTTTAGATGGTTTTCCTAAGAGTAGGGTTGTACTACTAAAAAAATACACTCATGAAGGGTTTATTTTTTATACCAATTATGATAGTGAAAAAGGTAGAGCTATAGCAAATAATTCAAAAGTTTGTGTTTCTTTTTTCTGGCCTTTTATGGAGCGTCAAATTATTATAAAAGGTGTGGCAGAGAAAATTCCTGAAAATTTATCAGATGGGTATTTTGAATCGCGTCCAGATGGTAGTAAGCTTGGGGCTATAGTTTCAGAACAGAGCACCGTAATCGCTTCTAGAGAGGTATTGGAAGGGAGGCTTAAAGAATTAGAAAAAGAATACGAAACTAAAGAAATTTTACGTCCTAAGAATTGGGGCGGATATATCGTAAAGCCTATCTCTATGGAGTTCTGGCAAGGTAGACCTAATAGATTGCATGATCGTATCAGGTTTTCCTTAGAGAATATCGATTGGAAAATAGATAGACTAGCGCCATAATTAGTACCCCTAATTCAACTAAAATAAAACTATTGAAGACTATTTATTTAATGCGTCACGGCAAATCTACATGGGAATATGCTGTTTCAGATAGAGACCGACCTTTAAAAGAGCGTGGTATCCAAGATGCCCACATTGTTGGCGAAACGCTTAGTAAATTACAGTTGCCTATAGATGCTGCGTTTTCTAGTCCAGCAAATAGGGCTTTGCATACTGCTATAATTGCTTTAAAAGAATTGGATTTCTCTTTACATAAATTTCAAATTTCGAATGATTTATATGATTTTTCAGGAGAATCCGTGCTCCAATTTATAAAAGAATTAAATAATGACCTCAATAGTGTTTTTATTTTTGGTCATAATCACGCCTTTACCGAAATTGCAAATTCATTAGGGAGCCAGTTTATTGATAATGTGCCCACTGCTGGTTTTGTTCAGCTTAGTTTTGATGTAGAACACTGGAAAACCATTACAAAAGGAAAAACAGAAAGAACTTTAGTACCAAAATATCTTAAAAAATGATAAAGAGTAAGAATCAATATATTAATCGCGAAATTAGCTGGTTGCAATTTAATAAACGTGTGTTGCAAGAAACCGCGGATAAGAAGGTGCCTTTAATTGAAAGGTTGCGCTTTTTAGGTATTTTTTCTAACAACTTAGATGAATTTTTTAAGGTACGTTATGCTACGGTTAAACGTATTGTCGAGGCTGGTAAAACAGGTAAAAGTGTTTTGGGTGGTGAGATAGCGAAAGATTTATTAGAGCAGATAACAAACATCGTTATCAAACAGCAAACAGAAAGTTTAAAGATTCTGGGTGAAATTGAAAAAGAATTAGAAGCAGAAGACATTTACATTATAAATGAAAAGGAAATAACCCCTAAGCAGTCTGAGTTTATAAAAACATATTTTGCCAATCAGGTGAGTCCTGTTTTAATGACCATCATTTTAAATGACTTAAGAGAGTTTCCTGTTTTGAAGGATACTGCAGCCTATTTGGCCATAAAAATGGTGTTAAAACCAGAAACAGATCTTAAAAATTCTGAAAATAGGTATGCTTTAATTGAGATTCCTAAGGGAATAGATCGTTTTGTTGTTTTGCCAAAAGAAGATGGTAAAGATTATATTATAATCTTAGATGACCTGATTCGCTATTGCTTAGGAAGTATCTTCAACATGTTTGAATACAAGTCTATTTCTGCTCACATGATAAAAATTACTCGTGATGCAGAGTTAGATATGGATAACGACTTGAGTAAGAGTTTTATCGAAAAAATATCGAGCAGTGTAGAGCATCGGAAAACGAGTGACCCTGTTCGTTTTGTGTACGATAAAAGTATCGCAAAAGACACCCTTAATTTTCTAAAAGAGAAAATGAATATTGAGGATACAGATAGTGTTATTCCTGGTGGAAGGTATCATAACCGTAGAGATTATATGGGCTTCCCTAGTTTAGGAAGACAAGATCTTTTGTATGATAAAATTACGCCATTACCTGTTAAAGGTTTAAATATGGAAGGCAGTTTGTTTGAGCCCATTGCAACGAAAGACTTTTTACAATACACTCCTTATCATACTTTTTCATATATCATTAAGTTTTTGCGGGAGGCAGCTTTAGATCCAAAAGTAAAAACCATTAAGATTACAGTGTATCGCCTTGCAAATAATTCTCAGGTAGCGGCATCCTTAATAAATGCAGTTAAAAATGGAAAACAAGTTACGGTTCAAATAGAACTTCAAGCACGTTTTGATGAACAGGCCAATATTGAGTATGCAGAGCAGTTACAAGCTGAAGGCGTTAAATTAATATTTGGAGTACCGGGATTAAAGGTGCACAGTAAAATTTGTTTAATAGAGCGCGAGGAGAATGATGTTATAAAACGATATGGTTTTATAAGTACTGGTAATTTTAACGAAGCTACAGCGCGTATCTATACAGATTATACTTTGTTTACTGCTAATGAGGATATTTTAAAAGAGTTGAATAAGGTGTTTGATTTCTTTGAGACCACCTACAAGATTAATAAATACAAGCATTTAATTGTTTCTCCACATTATACGAAAAATCTTTTCAAAAAACTGATTGATACTGAAATTGCAAATGCAAAAGCAGGAAAGGAGGCGTACATCAAAATAAAGATGAATAGCTTTACTTCGTATAAGATGGTAGATAAATTATATGAAGCTAGTAATGCAGGGGTTAAAATTCAATTAATTGTTCGTGGTATTTGTTGCTTAATTCCTGGCGTAAAAGGTATGAGTGAAAATATTGAAGCCATTAGTGTGGTAGATAAATTTTTGGAGCACCCTAGATCGTTTATTTTTGGGAATAATGGGGATCCTAAAATATTTATTACTTCAGCAGATTGGATGACTAGAAACTTAGACTATAGAGTAGAGGTGGGTTGTCCTATTTATGATAAAGATATTAAGCAGGAGCTGATAGATACCTTTGAGATTTCATGGAGTGATAATTTAAAAGCACGTGTTTTTTCTCAGAAACAAGATAATGCATACAAAAAAATAAAAGGTCCAGAAGTCCGTTCTCAATTTGCGCTATATGATTATTACAAAGCAAAATTAGAATCTTAAAATACTAGAAATATTGAAAGTAAGGAAATTTGCAGCAATAGATATTGGTTCAAACGCTATCCGATTGTTGACACATAACATTATAGAGGAGAAAAATAAGACCACTCTTTTTCGCAAGAGTGCTTTAGTTCGGGTTCCTGTGCGTTTAGGAGAAGATTCTTTTACGGTAGGAGAAATTACAGATCGTAATGCAGACCGTATTGTCAATACGATGAAGGCTTTTAAGTTGTTAATGGATGTTGCTGGGGTAGAACAATATATGGCTTGTGCTACTTCTGCGATGCGCGAAGCAAATAACGGTTTAGAGATTATTAAACGTGTTAAAGACGAAGCAGATATTACAATTGAGTTAATAGACGGGAAACGTGAGGCTGCGATCATTGCTTCTACAGATCTTAAGCAACTAATGCAAAAGGATAAGTCTTATTTGTATATTGATGTAGGAGGAGGGAGTACCGAGTTTACAGTGTTTACACAGGGAAAGATATTGGTTTCTAAATCTTTTAAGTTAGGAACAGTGCGTTTGCTAAATAATATGGTAGGCGAAGCAACTTGGAAAAAATTAGAAGATTGGATCAAAGAACATGTTCGGAATATTCCAGATGTTTCTATTATTGGTTCAGGAGGTAATATCAATAAATTGCATAAAATTTCTGGACGTAAAGAGGGGGAGCCTTTATCATCAATTTGGTTAAAAGCGCAGTACAGCTTTTTAGAGAGCCTTACGTATGACGAGCGTATTTCTGAACTTGGTTTAAACCCGGATAGGGCAGATGTTATTATACCGGCAACTAAGATCTTTTTATCTGCTGCAAAGTGGAGCGGTGCGAAGAAAATTCATGTTCCTAAAATAGGATTATCTGACGGTATTATAAAAACGCTTTATTACGATACTAATGCAAAGAAACCTTAGCCGTGAATACTGCCGCTTTTGCTAAAGTCTTTCATAATGTTGGCTTCGTATACTAAAAGGTCTTCCCATTTTTGACTTACCTCATTGCGGTCACCGTATTGCCTAGCGAATTTTAAAAACATGGTATAATGGCCTGCTTCGCTAATCATTAACTTGTGGTAGAAATCAGCTAACTCCTTATCTTCTAATTCTTCAGATAGTAAACGGAATCTTTCACAGCTTCTAGCTTCAATAAGTCCTGCATAGAGAAGTCTATGTACTAACTGTGTAGTTCTACTGCCACCTTTTGGGAAAAATTTCAATAATTGCACTACGTATTCATCCTTTCGATCACGTCCAAGAATTTGACCTCTTGCGATAATGCGATCATGAACCATTTTAAAATGCCCCATTTCTTCACGAACTAAAGCTATCATTTCTTGTACAAGTTCCGTGTATTCAGGAAAAGATACAATTAAAGATATGGCGGTAGCGGCTGCTTTCTGCTCGCAATACGCATGATCTGTTAATATCTCATCTATATTCTTTTCAACAATATTAACCCATCTTGGATCTGTTGGTAATTTTAATCCTAGCATTTTTTTTAATATTAAGCACTAATAGTAGGGTGACCTACCAATTAAAATATCTTTTTTATGGTATCAATCATTATAAATCCAAATCAAACTCACGTCTTAATAGATCTATTGCAGGGTTTTTGGCTCTCAGTTTTTCATATTTCTCTTCGGGAGTAAAGGCAAATTTGGTAGAGGTAGTTTCGTTTATGGTAATTTGTAATTTAACAAAGTGGTTGTTTAGTTTTAAGCGTAAATATTCCATCAAATCAAACTGCTCCCGTTCAATTTCTTTTTTCATAGTGCTATTTGGGAGTTCAATCCAAATAGTGAAATTATCTCTTAGTTTGGGAGTATCGCTATTAAGGTTAGATGCTAATATTTTACGGCCGTCAATATCAATTTTATGAACAAAATCTGCCCAATGTTTTTGCATATCTTCCTCAGAGAAAGGAGATCTCGGGAGTTTGCTTTCGTCAATAACCGTTTCTTTCCGATTCAGCTGATGTTCTTTCTTTACACGCAAGCTAGATAAGGATAGTCCGGAAACTCTGTTTTTTGGCGTGTTGATAGATAATTTTGCTACAGGCTTTTTTTCTTCTTCGAAACTATCAGGTGTAGCTTCTTCTACTTTTTGCTCAGATAAGTTTTCTTGAGGAATATATGTTTCGGCATGGTCTACTGCTGTCGTTCCTTCGGGGGTATTTGAAATAGGTGCGGTAGCATCAATCTTTTCATCAACTATTTTTGGTAATTCGTTGGTGGTGACTAAGGTGTCATGATTTGCTTTAGTAGAATTTGTTGTTCTTTTTTTAAAGTGTTCACTTTTAAAAAAAGAAGCTGGAATAATATAGTCTTCGCTTGTTACGGAATTAGGATTTTTTTTTTCTCCATCGTAATCGATAGAGGATAATTTCATGAGGGATAGTTCTACTAGGAGCCGCTGATTTTTACTGGACTTATACTTAATGTCACAATCATTAGCTATATCTATGGCTTTCATTAGAAAGCTGCTAGAAGTCTTTTTGGATTGTTCTAGGTATAATCTCTTGGCTTCGTCACCAACTTCTAACAACGCTATCGTAGATGGATGTTGGCATACCATAAGATCTCTAAAGTGTGATGCTAGTCCTGTGATAAAATGATGACCATCAAATCCTTTTGCAAGGGTATCATTAAACTGTACTAATAAGCCGGGTATATCGTGTTCTAATATTAAATCTGTAGCTCCAAAATACGTATCGTAATCTAGAACATTTAAATTTTCTGTAACGGCCTTACGGGTTAATTTTTTGCCGGCAAAACTAACGACTCTATCAAAAATGGATAAAGCATCTCGCATAGCGCCATCTGCTTTTTGGGCAATGATGTGTAAAGCATCATCTTCAGCTTCAATTCCTTGATTCTCTGCGATATACTTTAGGTATTCTGCAGCATCTTTAACCGTTATTCTTTTGAAATCAAAAATTTGACAACGCGATAAGATAGTAGGAATTATTTTATGCTTTTCAGTAGTTGCTAATATGAAAATTGCGTGCTTTGGTGGCTCTTCTAATGTTTTCAAAAAAGCATTAAATGCAGATTGTGAAAGCATGTGAACCTCATCTATAATATAGACTTTATATTTTCCTACTTGTGGTGGTATACGAACCTGATCTGTTAAACTACGAATGTCATCTACCGAGTTGTTAGATGCGGCATCTAACTCAAAAATGTTGAATGCATAGTCTTCATCGGGATGTTGCTCACCATCTTCGTTAATTTTTTTAGCTAAAATACGGGCGCAGGTAGTTTTTCCTACTCCTCTAGGACCGCAAAATAATAAAGCTTGCGCTAAATGATTATTTTCAATGGCATTTAAAAGCGTATTGGTAATCGCTTGTTGCCCCACGACATCTTTAAATGTTTGGGGTCTATATTTTCTTGCCGATACTACAAAAGGTTCCAATACGTATTGCTTTTTAAAAATTATGATACTGTTTAGCACAGTAATTACAAATATAAAAATAGCTTAGCAGAATAAGTGCTATTTATAGTTTATTAGCAGTTAATTTATCAACAATTAAATTACCTTTGCCGGCAGCAGGTCATCTTATCGCGGGTTGCTTTGTGCAAAACGAGGAAAGTCCGGACACCATAGTGCAGTATAGCGGGTAATGCCCGTCACTCTAGTTTACTAGAGGAGGACAAGTGCAACAGAAAGTATGTACAGGTAATGCTGTAGTGAAACCAGGTAAACTCTATACGGTGAAACGTCATGTATATCAGCTTTAAGGGCGGCACGCTCGTGCTGAAGGGTAGGCGGTTAGAGCCTTTGGGTAACTAAAGGTCTAGATAAATGATAAGAAACCCTTGATGTAAATCAAGGGTCACAGAATCCGGCTTACGGCCTGCTTTTTTATCCTCTTCTTCTTTCAAGAAGAATCATCATCATTAATCCTAATGTGATACGTTGTTCGTCATCCACATCAATATCTGTTAATTTTGAAACTTCAAATTTTCTACCAAAAAAAGAGGCTTCTTTTTTTAAACGGGTGACGTTCTTACCTTCTAAGTCCGTTACAATATAGGAAGGGTTAAATAAGTAGCCTGTGAACATTCCAAGAACTGGTATTTCACCAAGCATGCTGTCAAATACTTTGACCCAAGCATTTTCTTCACGAATATGGTATTGTAAGTTTTTATTTTGGTCTATTAATTCATATTTAGCCTTCCAGATAGAAGCCCAACCTTTTCTCGCGATTTTTCCTAATTCTTGACCTTCCGCATCTGTAAAGCTATACGCTGTAGAGAAATCAATCCATTTATCAGCTTTAATTTTGAAATTTAATTTGGTTTTACTTTCATTTTCAAAGATGGAAATATCTTCCTTAAGCTTAAACATTTTTTGTTTTACATAAGCTACGGTCTGTCCTGAGGCATCGGTAGCAGTAAAATCATTTGCAAAAGAGGAAACATTAAAAACGAATTTAATTGGAAAACTTAGGTTTTTCATCGGTTGATTTTTGTCGATTATATATGAGTAGCAAACGGCACTATCCTATAAATGGTATGCGTGCGCTGAAATTTACTCAAAAAAGCTAAATACACTACCGCCATATTTTCTTTGCTTGCTAAATTGGGCTAGCTTAGATAAATCGGTATGTTTGGAGTGTTCTACAATCAACAACCCGTCTTCTAAAAGAAGTTCTCTCGAAAATACCAATTCAGGAATTTTTTCAAAATCTTCAATGGCAAGATCGTAAGGAGGGTCTGCAAAAATAATATGATGCTTCGATGTTGTTTTTTCTAGGTAATTAAACACATCGCTTTTGATCGTAGAAATCGGTAATTCTAGCTTTTCTGTAGTTTCGGTTATAAATTTCACACAACCTTGATCAGCGTCTACGGCTGTAATTGTTGTACATCCTCTAGAGCCAAACTCAAAAGCAATATTTCCTGTTCCTGAAAATAAATCTAAAACAGAAATATCTGGTAAATAATAATCGTTATTTAAGATATTGAACAAACCTTCTTTAGCCATATCCGTTGTTGGTCTAACGGGTAGTTTTGATGGTGCTGTTAATCTTCTTCCTCGGTGTTTTCCTGATATTATTCGCATTAAAAAGCGCTTAGTGTAGTGAAATCAATTGTTTTTTTATCCTTATCATTGAGGTGTTGCGAAAGACTTGATGGTATAAATACATCAACATTTCTAACATACGTAAAGATAAGGTTGTAGAGTTCGTCTCCTTCTTCAATACTGCCAAATAACCTCAGTTTGATGGTTTCAGTATCAAGTTTTAGTTGTTCAATAGTAAATAAAATATAGTATATGAAATCTTCTTTAGTTTCAAATATAAAACTATTATAGAATACTAAATTTTTATTTGCAATTACAGTGATATCTACTTGTTGTTCTGTAATGTGTGCGTAGCAAATTGGTTCTTTTCCTGCTGTGAAATTGTTAAGTAAACTTTCAATTAGGATGGTTCCACTATGTTTATATTCAAACTCACCAAAGAGTTCATAGATGTAATTGTTGACGTTTGTAAAAGGTACATAGATGTTTACAATGTCATAATTCTTAATTTCATCGTAAGCGATTTGGTCGTTCGCTAAGATTTTAGCGTTAAACTTAAGGTAATTTGGTAACTCTTCTGGATCAAAAAGCGCCTTTGGTACTAAGGTAAAAAGAGGGTTTCTGTGTATTACCGTAATGTTCGAAAAAGACATTTTAGTAATTTCAAACTTTTCAAGAGTTTCTTTTAAATTCTTTAAAAGTTGAAAAGGAATTACCTCTTCTTTAAAGGAAATATGTTCCTGCTTTATAATGCTATTCTCAACTGAATCTAAGACACAAAAAGAAAGTCCATTCAAACTAATCTGAATGGACAATTTTTTATAACTCAATTCAGAGTTGGTAGTATTAATTTCTTTCTTTTTTGTCATATATCGGTGGCCAGTTACCGTTGGTACTTACCTCTTCAAGTGATCCTACTCTAATATCAGGACCGTTAACTTCTTCAACGTTCACGTATGTTTTTTCTCTAGCAACTAAATCTTTTGGCTGATCGTATAGAACAACTTCTTTAGCAACTTTAGCTTCAAATACTGCCGCACTAAATCCACTTTTGTCAATCTTCTTAGCATCCATAGTAAATTTTTCACCATTTGGAGCTTCAGGAACATTCATCATTGTTTTGTAACGAGTATCTTTTTTGAATAAAGAATCTTTTACAGAAACAAAACCTAAAGTGTCAATAATTTTCTTTTCAACAAGCATGTCAATACCAAATTGCTCATTAAATTCTAAAAATGAAGTATCTCTTTGTTGTGTAATGGTATATTTTCCATTTTCAACAAAATTAATTAATGAATTGAAATCCTTTGCGTATTCCCCTTTAGAGCTTTTGTACGCTTCTTGAGAGTTTCTAATATCTTTTAAAGTATTAATTACTTTTTGGAAACGCTCTTCTTTCACATTAGCAAACTCAATTGGAGCATTAACTGAACTATAAATCAAATACCCAAACCCAATACATGCAATCCAAAGTATAATTTGTAAAACGATCTTCATTTTTTTTCGTGTTAATTAATTTAAGTGGTTATGACAAATCTACAATTTTTTTTTAATCACAAAAGTATTTGTGCTTAAAAATCATCATTATCTTTGAGCATATATGAAAGCTATAGATTCTGCTTCTTTTTATAAAATTTTAAAAGAAAAATTTCCTCACGATCCTACACATGCTCAAAGTCATGCTCTAAAAGATTTAGCAGACTTTGTCTTATCGAAAGAGAAAGACACGGTTTACTTATTAAAAGGCTTTGCGGGAACTGGTAAAACTACTATAATAGGTACCATAGTTACCAACCTGTGGAATACCAATATGAAAACGGTTATGATGGCGCCAACAGGTAGGGCTGCCAAGGTAATGTCTAATTATTCAAAGACATCAGCATTAACAATTCACCGAAAAATATATTTCCCCAAAAAAGAACGAGGAGGAGGTGTCAAGTTTGTTTTAGCACCAAATAAGCATAGAAATACCATTTTTATTGTAGATGAAGCTTCAATGATTCCAGATGCACCAGCAGATTCTAAGTTGTTTGAGAATGGTTCTTTGTTAGATGATCTTATGCAATTTGTGTATTCTGGTCATGGCTGTAAACTTATTTTAATAGGAGATACGGCACAGTTGCCTCCGGTGCGCTTAGATATTAGTCCGGCTTTAGACGCTGGAAAATTAGGTTTAAATTACAATAAGGAAGTTTCTGTTTTAGAATTAGACCAAGTAGTAAGGCAAGCAGGAGATTCTGGTATTCTCTATAATGCCACTAATTTGCGGGAACAATTGCAAAGTGAATTCTATGATGATTTCAAATTTGATGTAGCTCCTTTTAAGGATATCGTTCGACTTATAGAAGGCAACGAAATTTTAGAGGCTATAGAAGATTCTTATTCTCAGAATGGTAAAGAGGAAACAGCTTTTATTGTTCGATCTAATAAACGTGCAAATCTTTATAATGAAAATATTAGGCATCGCATTTTATACCTAGAGAATGAAATATCTGTGGGTGATTATATGATGGTAGTCAAGAACAATTACTTTTGGTTGAAACCAGAGTCTGAGGCTGGTTTTATTGCGAATGGTGATATTATTGAAGTTTTAGAAATTTACTCTATCAAGGAGCTATATTCGTTTAAATTTGCAGAAGTGAGTGTGAAAATGGTTGATTATCCTAATCAGAAACCTTTTGATACCGTGCTACTTTTAGATACTATTACTGCAGAAGCACCTTCATTGCCTTATGAAGATGGGAACAGGCTATACCAAGAAGTACTTTTAGATTATGAAAACGAAACTTCAAAATATAAAAAGTTTTTAGCGGTAAAGAATAATCCATTTTTTAATGCCTTACAAGTAAAATTCTCTTATGCCATTACTTGTCATAAATCTCAAGGAGGGCAGTGGGATACGGTATTTGTAGAACAACCGTACATGCCAAACGGTATGGATAAGGAGAATATGCGCTGGCTGTATACCGCAGTAACAAGGGCAAAAAACAAGTTGTATTTAATAGGATTTAAGAAGGATTTTTTTCTTGATTCAGAATAGATTAATTTAGATTCCTAATTTCGCATCATGACAACCGAAACAATACTGAGTATTTTTTTAGGGATAGGGCTTGCAGCTTCTGTAGGGTTTAGAGTTTTCTTACCTTTATTTGCACTAAGCTTAGCTTCTTATTTTAACCTTTGGGAACTAAATGATAGTTGGCAATGGATAGGGAGTTTGGCGGCGGTTGTGGCGCTAGGTGTTGCTACATTAGTAGAAATATTTGCCTACTTCATTCCTTGGGTAGATAACCTTTTAGATAGTGCAGCGGTACCTTTAGCGGCAATTGCAGGTACTGCGGTAATGGTATCTACGGTTGCAAATTTAGATCCTGTTGTTACATGGTCATTAGCTATTATAGCTGGTGGTGGTACTGCAACCGCAATAAAGGGAGCATCAGCAACAACAAGACTGGCTTCTACTTCAACGACAGGCGGATTAGCGAATCCTATTGTATCTACGGTAGAAACGGGTACTGCAATGGTGGTCACCACAGCATCAATATTTGCTCCAATAATTGCAGGTGTATTAGTTGTGATTATCTTAGCTGTTATTTTCTGGATTTATAGAAAAATTAGACCTAGAAGAGCTTAATTACAAATCTTATACTGAAAACATGAAAAGAATTGCAATGATACCTGCGCGTTACGCGGCATCTCGTTTTCCTGCTAAATTAATGCAGGATTTACAGGGTAAGCCTGTAATATTAAGAACTTACGAAGCTGCTGTTAATACCAATTTGTTTGATGATGTTTTTGTAGTTACGGATAGCGACGTAATTTTTAATGTTATTGTAGAAGCTGGTGGAAAAGCTATGATGAGTGTCAAAGAGCACGAATGTGGTAGTGACCGTATCGCAGAGGCTGTAGAAGCTATGGATGTTGATATTATCGTAAATGTACAAGGTGATGAGCCTTTTACTGAAAAAGAAAGTCTTGCAAGTGTGCTAGACGTTTTTGATAATGATCCTACTAAAGAAATAGATTTAGCTTCCTTAATGGTGAAAATTACGGATTGGGAAGAAATTAGTAATCCAAATACGGTAAAGGTTATTGTAGATAATAAGAACTTTGCCTTGTATTTTTCGCGTTCTCCAATACCTTATCCTAGAGCAAAAGAGGTGGGGAGCGTATACTATAAGCATAAAGGAATATATGCCTTTAGAAAAAGAGCTTTAATGGATTTTCAACGCTTGCCAATGTTAGCTCTAGAAGCTACTGAGAAAATTGAAGCTATCCGGTATTTAGAGTATGGTAAAAAATTAAAAATGGTAGAAACTACTGTTTCAGGAATAGAAATAGACACTCCAGAAGATTTGGAAAGAGCAATAAAAGCATGGAAGTAAAGTACGATGAAATAAAAGTTATTGGTTTTGATGCAGATGATACCCTTTGGGTGAATGAGACCTACTTTAGAGAAGCAGAAGAGAAATTTGCTAGTCTTTTGGAAGGCTACGAAACTAAGAATACTATAGATCAGGATCTTTTTAAAATGGAGATTAAAAACCTCGAATTGTATGGGTATGGTATCAAAGGTTTTGTACTTTCTATGATAGAATCTGCCTTAGAATTATCAAATAATAAAGTGCAGCATCAAACCTTACATAAAATTTTAGATATAGGAAAAGAGATGATTTCTCAACCTGTAGAATTGTTGCCAGATGTAGAGGAAGTACTAAAACAGTTATCAAAAAAGTATCGTTTAATTGTCCTGACTAAAGGAGATTTGTTGGATCAAGAACGTAAATTAGACCGTTCTAATTTGTCTGATTACTTTCATCATGTAGAAGTTTTAAGTGATAAAAAAGAATCTAACTACCAGAATCTTTTAGATCATTTAGAAATAGATGTAAAGGACTTTTTAATGATAGGAAACTCACTTAAGTCTGATGTATTGCCGCTTATTAATATTGGAGCAAAAGCAATACACGTTCCGTTTCATACAACTTGGCAGCATGAACAAGTAGAAGATCATGAAACAAATGGAAAAGAATACCAAACAATTAGCGGACTTAAAGAGCTACTGAAACTTGTGTAACTATGAAGTTTTTAGATTTAGATACTTGGGATAGAAAAGAGCATTTTCATTTTTTTAATTCTTTTTTAGACCCATATTTCTCAGTAACAACAAAAGTAGATGTAACTATAGCAAAGGCTTACGCTAAAGAATATAGTTTGTCTTTTTTTGCGGTGTATTTACATGCTTGCATGCGTGCGATAAATTCTGTGGAGAATTTTAAATATAGAATTGAAGATGATAAGGTAGCTGTCTATGATACCATTCATACTTCAGCTACAATTCTCAGACCTAATAAAACATTTGGCTTTTCTTTTGTTCCGTTTAGTGAGGAGCTCTTGACGTTTATCAATAATTTAAACAGAGAAAAAGAACGGATCTTTAATAGTGATTCATTGTTTCCGCCAGTGAATACTTTAGATTGTATTTACTGCTCTTCAATGCCTTGGATTCCTATTCAGGGTCATAAGGAGCCACTTAAAGGGGTAAAGGAATCTGTTCCTAAATTTGCTTTCGGAAAAGCAGAAGCATCAAATAGTAAGTTTGAAATGACGATAGCCGCAAGTGTTAATCATGCTTTAATAGATGGGTATCATTTAAGTCTTTTCTTTGATAAATTTCAAGAATATTTAAATTCATATAAATAATAGGGAATGAAATACAGGAATTTTCCAATGGTACCCAGAGTAGTTTTTGGTCATGGGAGTTTTCTTCAATTAGGAGAAATTTTAATGCCAAAGCGTAAGAGCTCAGAAGCACCTTTTATATTTTTTATAGACGATGTGTTTGAGGGGCAACCTTTAATTACAGAAGTTCCCTTGCTTTTTAATGATCAAATTATATTTATTTCATCAGAGGAAGAGCCTAAAACAGCGCAAGTAGATGTTCTCGTAGCTAAAATTAAGGAGAGTTTCACAGAAATGCCTTCTGGGATCGTAGGTATTGGTGGCGGTACCTTATTAGATGTAGCTAAAGCTGTAGCTATAATGCTTACCAATCCAGGAAGTGCAGCGGAATACCAAGGTTGGGACCTTGTTAAAAAACCAGCTATTTATCATGTAGGGATACCAACCATTAGTGGTACTGGAGCAGAAGTTTCAAGAACTACTGTACTCATGGGGCCAGAGAAAAAACTGGGAATCAATTCTGATCATACGCCTTTTGATCAAGTACTTCTAGATCCGAAATTAACACATGGTGTTCCGAAAGAACAATGGTTTTATACGGGTATGGATTGCTATATTCATTGTATAGAGTCTTTGAACGGTACTTATTTAAATGCATTTAGTCAAAGTTATGGAGAGAAAGCGCTAGACTTGTGTCACGAGGTATATCTAGGTGATATTTCAAAAGAAGAATCTCGGGATAAGTTAATGATGGCCTCTTGGCATGGGGGTATGAGTATTGCTTATTCTCAAGTGGGTATTGCTCATGCTATGAGTTACGGATTGTCTTATTTGTTGGGCGTAAAACATGGTATTGGTAATTGTTTGGTTTTTCAATACCTAGAAGAATTTTATCCAGAAGGTGTGAAAGTATTTAAGCAGATGCAAGAAAAACATCAAATTAAATTACCTACCGGTATTTGTGCCGGTTTATCAGAGGAACAATTTGATATTATGATTCAAGTATCTTTTGGTTTAGTGCCGTTGTGGGAAAATGCACTAGGGGATAATTGGAAAGAAATAATGACCTATGATCGTTTACTGCAACTATTTAAAAAGATATAACGTAAAATAAATTCATCCTATGATGCATGCTATTGCGAAATTTATTTATTTTAAACTAATGGGGTGGACACTTATCGGGGATTTTCCTGACGTAAAAAAGTGTGTTATGATTGTAGTTTCTCATACCAGTTATTCCGATTTTTTCTTAGGCCTTTTAGTGCGAAGAATATGGAAGGAAGAAATAAACTTTATAGGGAAGAAGAGTCTGTTTGTAGGTCCTATTGGGTGGTATTTAAAAAAAGTTGGCGGGGCACCCATCATTAGAAATAAAAATAGTGATACCGTTTCTGCTATTGCAGATATTTTCAACCGTAAAGAAAAGTTTAGATTGGCTTTATCCCCAGAAGGAACCAGAAATAAAGTTACGGAATGGAAAACAGGATTCTATTTTATAGCAAAAGCGGCTAAAGTACCCGTGGTAATGGTAGCTTTTGATTATGGAAAAAAACAAATTAGAATTTCTGAAGCTTATAATCCTACAGAAGACCAAGCGGCAGATTTCAAATTATACAAATCATTTTTCAAGGGCGTATTAGGTAGAATTCCTAAGAAGAGTTTTACAGTAGATTAATTTTTTTTCATTTTTTTAAAACCCTCTTTATAAGTTTCTCGTAGGTAGAGAAAACTATAAAATTTAAAAGATGAAAAAAAACGTATTTAGCTGTAGCTTACTAGCTGCTCTTACATTGATAGCATTCTCTTCATGTGATAATGATGATGATAATGATTCAGGAATCAATACAATTAAAAGTTCTCAGTTGTATGTTTCTAATAATTCAGATGGAAACATTACGGTTCTTGATATACTTTCTGGAGAGATCAAAACCTTAACGACTACTTCAACAGCTGCAGAAGGAATTTACTATGATGCAGCTATAGATGAAGTAATCCAGGCTTCGAGATCATCAAACCAATTAAATGTTTATTCTGATATTTCTACATTCTTGGCTAGCGCTACAATTTCAGCGACTGTTTCAAGCGCTTCAGATTTACAAAGTCCTCGTGATATTGCAGTTTATAATGATATTGTCGTTGTTTCGGATAATAGCGATGTAGATGGAGATACTACGACTCCAGACGGAAGGTTGTTTGTATATACTAAAACCAATGGAACACTAACTTTGCGCAATATTGTAATTACAGATTTTGCTTTGTGGGGTATCGAATTCGTTAATGGAGATTTATATGCTGTAGTAGATAAGACTAATGAATTAGCTGTTTATACCAATTTTACAACGATGAACACCACAAATGCAGCAGTAAGTGCTTCTAAAAGAATCGCGATAGAAGGTATTGTAAGAACTCATGGGCTGGCTTATGATAACGGAACAATGATTTTGACAGATGTTGGTGATGCTGCCTCAGATTCCGATGGTGTCTTTCATATTATCTCAGACTTTGAAAACAAATTTGACACTGTAAATAATGGTGATACTATGGCTGTTGCAAATAATCAAGTGCGGGTAGCGGGTAGTAATACATTATTAGGAAACCCAGTTGCAGCAGAATATGATGCGACTACAAAAACTGTCTTTATAGCGGAAGCTGCTAATGGTGGAGGTAGAGTACTTTCTTTTTCAAATAGTACTATTGGAGGAGATCTATCACCAACCATCAATACAAGTTTAGCAATGGCATCTTCGCTATATTTTTACGCTAACTAATAAGAATTTCAGGTTGATTTATAAATTGTGTGTTGTACTAAAAAACCTGTTGAACTTCTTCAACAGGTTTTTTTTATCATAAGAAAAATGAAAGAATCTTATTCTTGCATAGAATGATAGACATTTTGAACGTCATCATCTTCTTCCAATTTTTCAAGAAGTTTTTCTACATCAGCAGCTTCCTCTTCATTTAATTCTTTAGTTACTTGCGGAATTCTTTCAAAACCAGAAGATAAAATTTCCAATTCTCTGGTTTCTAATTCTTTTTGAATGGCTCCAAAACTTTCAAAAGGAGCATAGATTAAAATACCATCTTCATCAGCAAAAACTTCTTCCGCACCAAAATCTATCATTTCTAATTCAAGTTCTTCAGGATCAATACCTTCTGCGGGAATTCTAAAATTACATGTATGGTCAAACATAAATTCTACGGAACCAGAAGTTCCCATGTTCCCATTACATTTATTAAAATAACTACGGACATTCGCAACGGTTCTTGTGTTGTTATCTGTAGCTGTTTCTACTAAGATAGCAATACCATGTGGTGCGTAGCCTTCAAAAAGAACCTCCTTAAAATCGCCAAGACTTTTGTCGCTTGCTCTTTTTATTGCGCGCTCTACATTATCCTTGGGCATGTTAATAGCCTTTGCATTCTGTATAACAGCTCTTAATCTGGAATTAGTATCTGGGTCTGGGCCGCCATCTTTTACTGCCATTACAATATCTTTTCCAATACGCGTAAACGCCTTAGACATTGCGGACCATCTTTTCATTTTACGTGCCTTTCTAAACTCAAAAGCTCTTCCCATTTCTAAATCTGATTATAATATTAGTAGGTACAAATTTAATATAATTTGCATTTTTAACAAGTGAAAGTCAAAGATAGGTTATTCACTATCAACAATACTTTCTATAGCTCTAGCTAATCTAAAGTCTTTTTCGGTTACACCTTCTACATCATGTGTGTTTAATCGAATATGTAAAGAATTGTAAACATTGCTCCAATCTGGGTGATGGCCTTGTGCTTCACATTCAAATGCAATACGAGTCATGATGGTAAAAGCTTCTTTGAAATTTTCAAATTGAAAAGAAGTTTCAATGGCGCCGTCTACATATTCCCAACCGTCTAATTGTTCTAAAATACGTTCTATTTCTAATAAATTTAATGCTTCCATAGTTCTTTTTTTAATACATATAATGTTAACCTATAACGTGATCGTTAATAATCTCTTCATAGGTGGTTTGATAGTTTTTAGGTAGTTTGTTATCTTTTGGTAAAACGGCCAAATAGCGCTCCTCATTGGTGGTGTAAACACTTTTAAATAGCGGAGAAAAATTTCCTACACGTTTTAAAATTTCCTTTACAAATTCATCATGATGCACCAAGTCATTACTTCCTAAATGATAAATACCGCTTTTGTTTTTACTTACTAAATAATGTATTTGTTGTGTAAGTTTCAAATCATGGGTCACATTTAAAACTAGATTAGGAAATACTTCTACGGGATCATTATTTAAAATACTTGCTTTCATTTCCTTTATTCTAGGTGAACCGTTTCCAAAAACCATAGGTACTCTTAGGATGGCCATTTTTTCTTTAGGAATACGAAGCAACATATTTTCAATTTTTATCTTTAAGCGCCCGTAGATACTCTCCGATAAGGTCTTGTCATATTCATAAGAAGGGTATTTGCTGTAAGAATCAAATACATTGGCAGATGATATAAAATACAGCTTACAATGACTTTGCATTACATATTCTACCAGGTGTTCATGTGCAATAATTTGCGCCGGAAAGCTACCTCGCAAAGCAGATATTATAATATCTGGTTGTACGAGTTCTAAAATTTCGTGAATATCGTCTTCTTCTAAATTATAGCTGTAGAACTGTTTGTTTTTATCAAAACCTTTGCGCGCAGTAAAATAGGTGCCATAGGTATTAAAGTAGTTGCATAACTCTTTGTATATAGCATTGCCTATAAAGCCACTGGCTCCAAGAATAAGAATTTTCTTTTTATCCACCTTTTAAAAAATTGACTGCTTTGTTGCAGTAGTTAGCATCTCTAACGCTAACATGCCTAATTTAGAGTTTCCTTTTTTATTAAGTCCCGGAGACCATGTAGCTACACAGTAGTTGTCGGGTAAAAGTGCCACAATTCCTCCGCCTACACCACTTTTACCAGGCAGCCCCACTTCAAAAGCAAATTCTCCGGCTTCATCATAAAAACCGCATGTTAGCATTAATGCATTAATTCGTTTTACTTGGCTGGTGGTTAAATAAGTCTTGTTTTGCAAACATTTTCCGCGGTTCATAAATACGAAAAAGAGCTTGGTAAGCTGCTTGCAGTTTAGAGCTAAAGAACATTGGTGAAAATAAAAATCAAGAACGGTATCTACATCATTGTGTAAATTCCCATATGATTTTAATAGGTTGGCGGCTGCATAATTTCTGAAACCTGTTTCTTTTTCAGAGGTAGCAACATCAGCATCAAAATTAATGCTTTTATCTCCTGATATCTCTTGTATATATGTTAAAAAATCTTCTTTAGGATTTTTCAGTTTAGACACGAGTATATCTGCAACAACAATGGCCCCTGCATTTATTAAGGGGTTTCTTGGAATACCGTTTTCTTGTTCTAATAGCGATAAATGATTAAAAGGGTCTCCCGATGGTTCTACATCAACACGACTCCAAAGCTCTTCTCCGATAAGACCAATTGCTTGACTCAGTGAGAGAACTTTAGAAATACTTTGAATAGAAAAAGCTTCTTCAGAATCGCCCACGGAAAATTCATTTTGGTTGGCATCAATAATATGCATACCAAATTTATGAGGATCTATTTTTGAGAGCTCGGGAATATAACTCGCCACGTTCCCTCGATCAGGAACCTTATTAATTTCCAGTTGTATGTTGTGAAGTATATCGGGGTATTTAATCATTAATTTTTATAAAATGGTAATTTCACTATGGTTGCAGGGATTGCTTTTTTTCTAATTTGAATATAAATTTTTTCGCCTAATGCGCTCGCTGTTTTAGGTACATATCCTAAACCAATTCCTTTTCCTATTGATGGAGACATGGTGCCAGAAGTAACTATACCTATTTTTTCACCTGCGGCATTTACGATCTCATAATCATGACGCGGAATACCTCTTTCATCAAGTTCAAATGCAATAAGTTTTCTGCTAGAACCTTCTGCTTTTTCTTTGGCTAAATTTTCGCTATTTACAAAATCCTTAGTAAATTTTGTAACCCATCCTAAACCTGCTTCAATAGGGGACGTGGTGTCATTAATATCGTTGCCATATAAACAATACCCCATTTCTAAACGTAAGGTATCTCTAGCGGCTAAGCCAATTGGTTTAATTCCAAAATCTTCTCCAGCCTCAAATACTTTAGTCCAAATTTGTGCTACTTCTGTGTTTTTGCAATAAATTTCAAAACCTCCAGAACCAGTATAACCAGTGGCAGAAATTATAACATTGTCAATACCTGCAAACGGTGCGACCTCAAAAGTGTAAAATTTAATAGTAGCTAAATCTACATTGGTAAGAGACTGCATTGCTTCTACAGCTTTCGGTCCTTGAATAGCCAATAGGGAATAGTCTTCAGATATGTTGCGCATATCTGCACTAATATTCGTATTGTATTTTGAAATATGGTTCCAATCTTTTTCAATATTAGAAGCATTTACTACTAATAAGTATTGCTCCTCTTTTATTTGATAAATAATTAAATCATCAACAATACCGCCGGTTTCATTTGGCATACAGCTATATTGAGCTTTACCAATAGAGAGCTTGGAGGCATCATTAGAGCTTACTTTTTGAATTAATGAAAGAGCATTTGGTCCACTAATTAAAAACTCTCCCATATGAGAAACATCAAATACACCAACGCCAGCCCTTACGGTTTCATGTTCAATAGTTACGCCTTCATAAGATACAGGCATATTAAATCCTGCAAAAGGAACAAGTTTGGCGCCTAATTTTTCGTGTATTTCTGTTAATGCGGTGTTTTTCATTTCTAATTTATTTAGTCGTTCAAAATTATTGAAAATATGTTAGATATGTCACTTTAATGCCAGAGAATATTCATTGAACAGTCTTACATTATTTTCTTCAAGATTATCAATTCTTTAAAAAAATCGGTCAAAAAGATGGATTTCATCGATTAAATGACATTTAATTTGGAATTTAAATATTTCGGGTCTATAATTGGTCAACCAAATTGGTAATCCAAATTGGAGTACCAATTGAAACACTCAACTTAAGTATTATGAAAAACACACAAAAATTGATGAAGTCAAAAACAGTTTTAAGACTTTTAACAGTGCCAATTTTAGCTTTAGCTTTTAATTGTGCCGAAAACGATCTTTCAGATGAAAATTTATTGGTGTCGCCTAACGTGACTATTTCATCGACTAATGCGCAGACCATTCAAGCAGAAAACTTTGATGGTATGAAGGGTATCCAAACAGAATCTACTTCGGATAGTGGAGGAGGTAGTAATGTTGGATGGATAGACTCAGGAGATTATCTAGAATATTCACTGACGGTGCCAGCTTCAGGAAGCTACAAATTTGAATTTAGAGTAGCTTCTAAGTCCAACGCATCTAAGTTTGATTTTTACCAAGGGAATACAAAATTATCAAATGTAAATAAAGCGGCTACAGGAGGATATCAAAGTTGGGTAACCACCTCTAAAACCGTTAATTTATCTGCAGGGACCAGTACATTAAAATTACTTGCAACAGGTGGTGGATGGAACATTAACTGGATTAAAATTACTCCAGTAAGTGTTAGTCAAACTACGGTAAGTGATAATCTTGCTTTAGGTAAAACAGCAGAACAATCTTCTAACTATTCTTCTAGTGCAGGTCTTCCTGGTCTTGCTGTAGATGGGAATACTTCAGGAGCTTGGAGTCAAGGTAGTGTAACGCATACCTCTAATAGTTCTTCCCCATGGTGGCAAGTGCGTTTGGGTGATGATTATACCATTGGAGATATTGTTATATGGAACAGAACTGATAGCTGTTGTTCTTCACGCTTAAATAATTTTGATGTTTTTGTATACAATGATGCAGGGACACAAGTTTATAAAACAACTATTACAAGCACACCTAATCCTTCAGTAACCATAAGTACAGGTGGCGTAACAGGATCAAGAGTTCGAATTAAACTAAAAGGAACAAATGCATTATCATTAGCAGAGGTTCAAGTGTTTAGTGGCGAGAGCGATGGTGGAGGTACAACCAACCCGCCAACAGGGAATGCTTCTATTCCTTCAGATTTAATGAGTAACTGTAACCAGTGGAAAATCACCTATCCTGACGGAGAAGAAGATAAAACACTTTGTGGCGAGGCTAACAATGAATATTTCTTTGTAAATAGTGCAAAGAATGGGATGGTATTTAGAGCTCCTATTCGCAGTAATAACGGAACTACTCCTAATTCTGATTATGTAAGATCTGAACTTAGAGAAAGAACGGAAGATGGTAAATCTGATATTTACTGGACTACAGATGGTACCCATGTAGTTTATGTAAAACAAGCAATTACACATTTACCTATTGAAAAAAATCATTTGGTAGCCACTCAAATACATGGTGATAAAGCTGCTGGTATTGATGATGCAATGGTTTTACGTTTAGAAGGTTCTAATTTATTTTTAAGTTTTAATGGTAATAAACTTAGAAGTGATGTAACGGTAAAATCTAACTATAGCTTAGGAACTGTTCATGAAGTAATCTTCGAAGTTAAAAATGGTAAGCATTATTGTTACTATAGTGAAGATGGTGATCTAAGAAGTAAATATCTTAATGGTACAGCTTCCTCTTATTTAGTAAAGGATGGTAGTAATAGTGTATTAATGGATATTGATTATGATCAATCCTATTTTAAGATTGGAAATTACACACAAAGTAATGCGGAAGAAGAAGGTAGTTCTACCGGAAACTCTAATAATTATGGTGAAGTAGTGGTTTATGATTTTTTCGTAGATCATGATTAAGGAATAGTTTTTAATTTTTTTGAGTAAGTTAGTCAACAGTAAAGGGTGTTCGCAGAAATGTGAATACCCTTTTTTTTAGGTCTATTTTTTGATAAAGTTGAAGCCATTCAACGAAATATTAAATTTACAGCGCTATAGCTACGATTTATTTACGATATTTGTAATTGGTGAACCAATTTGGTTTACCAAAAAGTAATTTTAAATTTTAATTATGTTGAAAAGCTTAGGTACTACTTTTTTTAAATTTTTTATAGCTATTGCCATCTTAGGCGCAAATGTAAATTGCTCAGATAAAGGAAGTCCATTAGAAGAAGATACTAGTGCAGCTGAAGAAATGGAGACTCCGGTAGAAGAAGTAGAGGAACCTGAGGATCCAACAGTTCCAGAAGATGACACTACTCCTGATGAAACGAGTGGCACCGCTAAAATTCCGGCAGATTTGATGGCTAATTGTGCACAATGGAAAATTACGTATCCTGATGGAACAGAAGATAAGACCCTTTGTGATGAGGATAACAATGAATATTTCTATGTGAATGAAGCTAAAAACGGAATTGTATTTAGAGCACCAATTAGAAGTACTAACAATACCACAACAAACTCTACCTATATACGCTCTGAACTTAGAGAGAGAACAGAAGATGGTACTGCTGATATTTACTGGACTACCACAGGTACACATGTAGTTTACGTAAAACAAGCATTTACGCAGCTACCTATAAATAAAAGTCATGTTGTAGGAACTCAAATTCATGGCGATAAAGAGGCTGGGATTGATGATGCTATGGTATTAAGGTTGGAAGATGCTCATTTATTTTTAAGCTTTAATGGTAATAAACTCAGAACCGATGTTACCATAAAAACAGATTATAATTTAGGAACTAACCACGAAGTAATTTTTGAAGTCATAGATGGTAAGCATTACTGTTATTATAGTGAAGATGGAGATTTAAAGGCAAACTATGAAAATGGTACAGCCACACAATACCTTGTTTTAGATGAAGGCAATGCTGTGCTAATGGATTTAGATTATGACCAGTCTTATTTCAAAATTGGGAACTATACGCAAAGTAATTCTGAAAAAGAAGGTAGTGATACCGATGATCCTCTAAATTATGGTGAAGTTGTTGTTTATGACTTCTTCGCAAAACACTTTTAGAAAAACGATAATTTTTTGTTATTTAGTTGATAGCAATAAAGGGTATTCATTTAATGTGAATACCCTTTTTTAATGCTAATTTTTGTACAAATAAAATTAACCTACCAGATAGTTTTTTAATTCATCATAGGTAGAGATTTTAATAGATTTTTTCTTTTTGTTCATTTGTTTGATAATCTTTTTAGGAATATCTATATTCTCTTTTATCGTATCTTCTACAATATCTAAAAACTTAACAGGATGTGCTGTTTCTAGGAAAATACCATAAGTGTCAGGATTTGTTTCTTGGTATTTTTTAAGCCCTAAATAGCCAACCGCTCCATGAGGGTCTGCAATATAATTATAGTCATTATACAGCTCTAACATGGCTTCTTTGGTCTCCTCATCTGTAAACGCATAAGAAGATATATTTTTCTCTATGGTGCTAAAGTCATCTTTATAGATATGTCTAATTCTTATAAAATTACTAGGATCTCCTACATCCATAGCATTCGATATAGTCGCTATTGAAGGTTTAGGATCATAACTCTTCGTATTCATAAATCTAGGGACTACATCATTTACATTTGTAGCAGCGATAAAATGCTTTACAGGCATCCCAAGTTGTTGCGCAACAATACCTGCGCAGATATTACCAAAATTTCCACTCGGAATAGAAAACACAATCTCTTTTCCTTGAGATTTTGCTTGTTTGTAAGCAAATAAGAAATAGAATAATTGAGGTAACCAGCGTGCTACATTTATAGAATTGGCAGAGGTTAATTGTTTTAGGCTCGTAATATCTTGATCTAGAAAGGCGGTTTTTACCATGGTTTGGCAATCATCAAAGGTACCATCTACTTCTAAGGCGGTAATATTTTTGCCCAGTGTGGTAAGTTGCTTTTCTTGAATATCACTTACTTTACCTGTAGGGTATAAGATTACAACTTTTACACCTTCTACGCCTAAAAAACCATTAGCAACAGCACCTCCAGTATCTCCAGAGGTAGCCACTAATACCGTCACCTCGTTTTTACTACCTTCAGAAAAATGGCCTAAACACCTAGCCATAAAACCAGCACCTACATCTTTAAATGCTAGTGTAGGGCCGTGAAACAGTTCTAGGGTTCCTACATTTTTGTTAATTTCCACAACAGGAAAGTCAAAGTTTAAAACGTCTTCTAATATAGTTTTGAGTTTATCATCATCAATGTCATCAGAGACAAATTGTCTAATTGCTTTATGGGCAATTTCTATCGTAGACATATCTTCTATATTTTCAAAAAAATCACTAGTTAGTGGAGTAATTTTCTCAGGAAAATATAAACCGCGGTCGGGAGCAATACCTTTAATTACTGCTTCTTTAAAACTTACGTTCGGGGCTTTTTTGTTGAGGCTGTAAAAATTCATTTTCTTTTAATTTGGAGTTTTTGAGTTGTTTTATAATGTCTTGTAGTGTTGGCTAGCAATCATCCGTATCTTCAAAGCTTTGAACTTCTTCTCTTAGTTCAGAAAAATCAGATCGTATTGTATTTCTATATAAGGAAACTTCTTTTTTTGGTATTTTTTCATTCTTAATATATCCTTTAAATTCAGATCCATTTTGTTCAATAAAAAGGTAGTTAGTGTACCTGCCAGAATTCCAGTAGTCATCTACCAATAAAAAACCATTATTGTCATTTGCATAAACTACAAATTTTCGCCAAGTTTTCTCATTTCTATCCGCATCAAGAAAACGTACAATACTTTTATAATAAATATCTCCGGTGCATTCCTGCATAAAAGATTGAATGTAAATTTGAATGGGCTCATTGTTGTAAGTCCCTTCAAACAAACTTTCTTTTCGTATTTCTTGCCCAAGGGCTACAGTCGAAAATAAAATTAAGACAAATAATAGTCGGATACTTTTCATAGGCTTAAAATTTTTTAAAAAAATTGCGTAATGGTGTTTCAATATAGGTAAAACAAAGTGCTGAACACGCAATTAGCATAGCGGTTGCTATATAGAATTTTGTGGTTTCGTTAGTGATGCTGTAATCTTTTAATAGTGCTTTAGTCCAAGCAAATACAGGACTCTGTAAAATGTAGATGCCATAACTTATTTCTCCTAAAAAAATTAAGGGACCATATTTCGTAATCTTAGCAATATATCCTGAGTTTGCACTCATAAGTAAAATGAGAGGGATGAACAGCAAGGCTAATAATCCATTGTGAAAATTTAATTGCGTATTGTACCATAATATAATCGGTATCATGAAAAGAAGTATTAAAATACCTAAATCATAATTTTTAATATGGTACTGTAGTTTTTTTACAAAAAATATGCCTGCTAAATTCCCAATTAAAAACTCTGCTAAATGCATCGGTGGAAAATAAAATAGGAACTCATGAAATTTTGAAGGATACCCTGTGTAGGATGTTGAGAATATTCCCCAATGAAACACAACTTGGCTTAAAGTAAAAATACTCAGTATCGGAAATAGTAATTTTTTAAGGGACAGCTTGCTATAAAACGTATTGAATAAGAATGGAAATAACGCGTAAAAAAAGAATTCTACAGCCAATGACCAAGCTGGGTAATTAAACGTTAAGGCTTTACCGGGAATCCAACTTTGGAGCATTAGTAAATTCAAAAACAGATTGCCGAGTTCACTGTCTTTGTGGTAATATAATTTAAAAGCTAAAACAAGCACTAATGCCAAGAAGTACACAGGATAAATCCGAGCAAATCTTTTCTTAATATACGCTAAGAATTCTAATTTTTTATGCTGATGGTACGCAATGATCATAATGAATCCCGAGAGTATAAAAAAGTAACTTACCGCTATGTTTCCTTGCTCAAATAATGTTCTTAAAGGTGTTAAATTAAAAGGATACACTTCTAGGCCGTAATGGTATATTACAACTGCTATGGCAGCTATGAATCTAGAAAATGTTAATTGATCTAATCTCAAAATCCTTAATTTAACGATACATCAAACTTATTTATAAAACTTTAATTCCTTCTGTATTTACTTTAGATACATGAATGTCGTAATCTATCCCAATTTTATCGTATACATCAGTCATGGCCTGTGCTACTTTTTTTGCAGTTTCTATACCTTTACTTAATGCAAACACTGAGGGGCCAGAACCGGATATGCCACAACCTAATGCGCCAGATTCTATTGCTTTTTGTTTTACCATGTCAAAGCCAGGTATAAGAATAGAACGAATGGGTTCTACAATATGGTCCTCTAATGATCTTCCAATTAGCTCATAATCTTCTGTAAATAAGCCTGCAATTAATCCGCCCACATTTCCCCATTGTTTAATTCCGTCTTCTAAAGAAATAGTAGTCTTTAAGATACGTCTAGAATCAGATGTTTTTACTTCAATCTGAGGGTGAATAACGGTAGCATATAATTCTTTCGGTGTATTTATTTTAATAACATCTAATGGTTGGTAGCTGCGTACGAGCGTAAAACCGCCAAAGAGGGCAGGAGCAACATTATCTGCATGGGCTACGCCACTTGCTAAACGTTCTCCTTCCATGGCAAATTTCACCAATTCTAATGGAGAAAAAGGTTTGCCTAAAAGGGCATTCATGGCCCAAACAGCACCAGTAGAACTGGCAGCACTGCTACCAATTCCACTTCCTGCTTTTATTTTTTTATAAATTTCAATATCAAAACCACCTTCGTAATCACTTTGTGCTAACAGTGCTAAACCGGCAACACCCGCTACATTATGTAGAGTTTCCATAGGTAAATCTTGCCCTATAAGCTTGGTAATTCTGATGCCTTTTTGAGTTGTTTTTCTAACCACCATTTCATCACCTACAGCATCTAAAGCGAGTCCTAAAACATCAAATCCGCAAGAGACATTAGCAATAGTTGCTGGACAGAAAACTCTAATTTCATTTGCATTCATAGCCTACAGATTAAAAGTTACCTATTCTTATAATATCAGCAAAAATACCAGATGCAGTTACTTCAGCACCAGCACCAGCACCTTTGATAATCATAGGTTGGTTAGGGTATCTTTCTGTATAGAATAATACAATATTGTCACTACCTTCTAAATTATAGAAGTCGTGACCTTTAGGGATATGCTGTAAGCCAACGCTTGCTTTGCCATCTTCATATTGAGCAACATACTTTAATTTACTGCCGGTATCATTAGCCTCTTTAAACATTTTTTGAAAATCAGCTTCATATTTAATTAGCGAAGCAAAAAAGTCCTCATTGTTTGTGGTAGCAAGGCTTTCTTCAGGTAAGAAAGGTGTATTGGTTATTTCTTCAATATCTATTTTGTTGCCACTTTCCCGTGCTAAAATTAAAATCTTACGCATTACATCAATACCACTCAAATCTATTTTAGGATCTGGTTCTGTATAACCTTGCTCTTGTGCTTGTTTAACAATATCATGAAAAGTAGATTGGTCATTAAAATTATTAAACAAGAAGTTTAAGCTACCCGAAAGTACTGCTTGAATTTTTAATATTTTATCTCCTGACGCAATCAGATTTTTAAGCGTATCAATAATAGGCAAACCAGCACCTACATTGGTTTCAAATAAAAATGGCGCATTGTATTTGCGAGCTAAATCTTTCAGGTTTTTGTAATTGTTGTACTCAGAAGAGCAAGCAATCTTATTACAGGTCACCACAGAAATACTGTTCTTCAAATAAGATGCATAGGTTTCAGAAACTTCTGCACTAGCGGTGTTGTCTACAAAAATGCTATTTCTGTAATTTAGTTTTTGAATGTTTTCAAAGAACTTTTGTTTGTCTGTTTTTTCTCCAGCTTTTAGTTTTTCATCCCAACTTTTAAGACTGATACCGTCTTCATCAAAAACCATTGTTCTAGAATTAGAAATTCCAATAACGCGGATATTTAATTTTAGGTTCTCTTTTAAAAATTTACGTTGTTGCTGTATTTGATTTAAGAATTTTGTGCCCACATTACCGACACCCATTACAAAAAGGTTTAATTGTTTGGTATTGTCTTCAAAAAACTCCTCATGTAATGTATTTAAGGCTTTCTTGACGTCATCTTTTACAATGACCGCAGAAATATTACGTTCAGAAGCACCTTGTGCAATTGCTCTTATGTTAACATTATTTTTTCCTAAAGTACTAAACATTTTACCGCTTAATCCTTGATGACGCTTCATATTGTCGCCCACAAGGGCAATAATAGCTAAATCTTCTTCTGCAATAACAGGTTTAATTTTGCCTAAGGATATTTCATATTCAAAAGCTTCATTTACAATTTGAACCGCTTTTATAGCGTCATTATCCGAAACACCTACACAGATAGAGTGTTCAGAAGATGCTTGTGTAATCAATACAACGCTAATATTTGCTTGTGATAATACTTCAAAAAAGCGTTTAGAGATTCCAGGAATTCCAACCATACCAGGCCCTTCTAACGAGAGTAATGCAATATGCTCTACATGACTTATGCCGCGAACAGTTTTTCCTAGTTCATTTTTATTTTTTGTAATTAAGGTACCTTCGTTTTCCGCATCAAAAGTATTTTTAATGACAATAGAAATACCCTTAGAAAGTACAGGTTGTATTGTTGGAGGGTATAATACTTTAGCTCCAAAATGCGAAAGCTCCATAGCTTCCTCATAAGAAATATGCGGAATAGGCATCGCTTGCTTTACTATTCTTGGGTTAGCCGTATACATTCCACTAACATCCGTCCAAATTTCTAAAAGTTCAGCATCAATAGCACTAGCTATAATGGCAGCTGTATAATCAGATCCCCCTCTGCCTAAGGTAGTAGAATCTCCAGAAGTAGAAGAGGCTATGAAGCCACCCATGACAATAACTTGTTCAGGAACGGCTGTAAAAAACTCTTTACAATTAGAATTTGTTGTGGCAAAGTCTACAATGGCTTTACCAAAGTTAGAATTTGTTTTTATAAGTTCTCTACTATCTTTGTAGCTACAGTTGAGTTGTTCTGCAATAAAATATTCACTGATGATGTAAGACGATAATAGTTCGCCATAACTAACAATTTTATCAGATAGTTTTGGTGTAATTTCGCCTATTAAATAAGCACCTTCTAATAAGGTTTCTAACGTGTTAAGTTCACTTTTTACCTTACTTAATACCTTGCTTTGTTGTAAAACAGGGATCAATTCTTTAATGGTAATTAAGTGTCTTTCCTCAATTTCTTTAAGGCTATTTTTATAGGTGTTATCTTGAGCAGAAGCTAGTGTTGCTGTACTTAATAGTAAATCTGTAACTCCGCCTAAGGCAGAAACTACGACGATATTTTTATTGACTTGAGAATTAGCCACAATGTTTTTAACAAGGGCTATGTTTTTAGCGTTAGCAACAGAAGTGCCTCCAAATTTTAGAACTTTCATTATGAGAAATAGTTTTGTGGTAATAAAAATAAAAATGCATGAATATGCGAAAACGGACGAGTATATAGCAGATTACCCCAATGGGGTAGTGGTGCTGAAAGTGATAGTAGTATCACACGCAATATAAAATGTAGAAAGGTTAAATTGACTATCCATTATTAGGTCTTTATATCTTTTAAAGATATAGTCAAATGTAGTATTTTTGAGTTCATTATCAAATGATTTCCGAAATTTTTACGGAATCAGCAATTAATGTTAAATATTATTATTGAATGAAGATTTTTAGCGCAAAACAAATCTACCAAGCTGATAAATATACAATAGAAAAACAGCAAATAAAAAGTGATGAACTCATGGAGCGCGTCGCTATTCAAATTTTTAATTGGTTACACCTTAGACTTCAGGGTGCTCCGGTAAAAATTCAGCTGTTTTGTGGTATTGGTAATAATGGTGGCGATGGTGTAGCTGTCGCAAGACATTTACAAGAACATGGTTATAGTATAGAAGTACATATCGTAAACTATAGTGAGAAACGTTCTGATGATTTTTTATTGAATTTAAAGCGATTAAAAGATCGTAAAATTTGGCCAAATTTTATTAATAGCGATTCTGATTTTCCAGAAATTAGTAAAGAAGATATTGTTATAGATGCTATTTTTGGTATTGGATTAAATAGGAATCCAGATGCTTGGGTGGTTAAGTTGATGCAAAAAATTAATGCATCAGATGCTTTTGTTCTGGCGGTAGATTTACCTTCGGG
The DNA here is from genome assembly GCF_900102165.1 of Cellulophaga baltica. GTDB lineage: Bacteria > Bacteroidota > Bacteroidia > Flavobacteriales > Flavobacteriaceae > Cellulophaga > Cellulophaga baltica. The sequence goes on along the minus strand of NZ_FNBD01000007.1, from coordinate 13,726 downwards.
ACTTTATACGGATAAACCAGTAAAGAATGAAGATGCCGTTGTAAAAGCAAATCATATTTTGAGTTTTCAAACCCCTAAATTGGTGTTTTTCCTTCCAGAAACAGGTGTTTATGCCAATCAATGGGAAATTATAGATATTGGGATTGATGCTGAATTTGTAGCGAATACGGAAGTCGACTATGAATTGATAAGCAAATTAGAGGTATTACCGTCTTATATTCCGCGAGAGAAATTTGCACATAAAGGTACTTACGGTCACGCTTTAATTATTGGTGGGAGTTATGGTAAAATAGGATCTGTGCAATTAGCCTCAAAATCTTGTTTGCGCTCTGGTGCTGGTTTAGTGACGGCATACCTACCTAAATGTGGTTACGTGCCTTTGCAGACTGCTTTGCCAGAAATTATGGTGCTAACAGATGATCAGGATGAATGCATAAGTGCAGTTAATTTTGATATCACGCCCGATGTTATTGGAATAGGAGTGGGTTTAGGTACTGCTAAAGAGACACAGGAAGCATTAGGTACTTTTCTCAAAAGCAATAAAACGCCATTGGTCTTAGATGCTGATGCTATTAATATCTTGGCTTTAAATGAAGCCTTTTTGAAGAATTTGCCGGCACAAACGGTATTAACGCCGCATCCTAAAGAATTGGAACGTTTGTTAGGTAAGTGGAAAGACGATTTTGATAAATTAAAAAAAGTAAAAGCATTTTCAAAAAAGTATGATTGTATTGTAGTGATCAAAGGGGCGCATACCATAACGGTATATGATGGTCAAGGCTATATAAATACTACAGGAAATCCTGGTATGGCTACTGCTGGAAGTGGTGATGTATTAACTGGAATCATCACAGGATTAATTGCTCAAGGCTATGAACCCTTGACGGCGTCAATTTTCGGGGTGTACCTGCATGGAACCTCTGGAGATATTGCGGTGGAGAGTACTGGCTACCAATCACTCACCGCTAGTGCACTCATAGATAGTTTGGGTAATGCCTATATCGATTTATTTAAGCAGCCGGAACAGCCCCCGCAAATGGAAGAACAAGAACAGCAATAGAGAATGAATAAGTTTAAAGATTTTTTTAGCTCTAAAAAACCAGTAGCTGTTATTGGTTTGTTATTTGCATGTTTTTTTTTATATACTAATTTGCAGGCATACTTTCATTTAAAATATTTTTCGGTATATGGAATAGTTGAGTGCACAGAGATTGATATTCAAAATTCAAATTCATATGCTATGTATGAGTTTTATGTCGGCAGTAAAAAAATTGAAGGTGCTACTTATTTAGATGGTAAGATATATCCAGGTTGGGTGGGCAAGCATTTTAAAGTGCAATACTCTAGTAAAGACCCAAAGATTAATGAAATTTTTTTAGATAAACCAGTTTATGATACCGTGCGTATTAAAAAAGCGGGTTTTGTAATTAAGGTTCAGGAGAAGAAAGAAAAACGCAATCAGTTTCGAGATTAATTAAAGTAATTTTAATAAGGAATAACTATGAAAAAGTTGGTAATTAATTTAGTAGCATATGGTCCTGTGGTTGGGTATATTATCTACTCAAGAGCCACTAACGTTCCGAATAGCGGTTTTAACTGGGTAGAGCTGGTGATAGTTATTCTTTTAGGGATAGTGGGGAGTATGCTAGGGAAATACTTAAAACAGAAGTGGAAAGATTAAGCCAATGAAAAAAAATACTGATTTACATAACGAATATTCAGATTAGCTCTTTCTGGTATACTAATAGATTCGATAAAAAAAGAGCCTTTCATGTAAATGAAAGGCTCTTCTGTTTTATTTAGCTTTTACACGTCTTTTGATCCAAGCGAGTGCGTTATCAAATTCAATGAAAAATTTCATGGAATTTTTGTAGAATAGCTTTTCTATTTTGAAATTATGCATATCAATCTCTTTAACAGAAACAACAGCAAATGCTTTTAAATTCTCAATTTCACGAATGTAGCTGTAAACGGTAGGATCTAAAGCGTACGAATTTTTTCGTAAACTGATGTATCCAAAGTTTTTTTCCCTAAAGTGTATTTCTGCAATTCCTATGATTTGATAAGCTCTTTCTAGAGTGATGGTCGCGCCTTCGGCAAAAATAGCAACCATGTAATCATCGTATACTTGAACCATACCAGTTTCAAGATGATACTCTTGAACGATGACTCTTTTTTTCGATTGTTCAATACTCATTCTTCGTATTTTAAATAGTGTGTCTCGCGGACGAAAATACTACTAAGCTTAAAACTGTTAAAAAATAATAGATAAAGCGCTTATATATCGCTTAAGTAACTAAAGTTTGCGAATACTGAAATGTGATTGAATGAAAACGATTACATTTATTTTGTTGCTAATTATATTGTTGTAGTACTTTTTAAGTATCTGATTATAGCCTAATTGCTATATATGGCTTTCATACTTGTATAGCAGTAGTGAAAACAAAAAAAGAGAGCCAATTGGCTCTCTTTTTAATTGAATTTAGAAGGTATTAGGCTTCAGATTCTTTTTTAGATTTTTCAATCTTTATGGTTAATTCATCTTTTTCTTCATCAAGATCCATAAATATAGTGTCACCTTCTTGTAGTTTAGAACTAACAATTTCTTCTGCTAAAGCATCTTCAATGTACTTTTGAATAGCACGTTTTAATGGTCTTGCTCCGTATTGTTTATCAAAACCTTTTTCGGCAATGTAATCTTTGGCTTTATCAGATAAGGTTAATTCATAGCCAATATCTTTAATTCGTAATAACAATTTGCGAAGCTCAATATCAATAACCTTATGAATATCTTCTTTCTCTAAAGGATTAAATACCACTACATCATCAATTCTATTTAAGAATTCTGGTGCAAAAGCCTTTTTTAATGCATTTTCTATAACACTTTTCTGGTGAGAATCAGTTTGAGATTTCATTGCTGAAGTACCAAAACCAACACCTTGTCCGAAGTCCTTCAATTGTCGCGCACCAATATTAGAGGTCATAATAATGATTGTATTTCTAAAATCGATCTTACGGCCTAAACTATCTGTTAAGAAGCCATCATCTAATACTTGAAGCATCATGTTAAACACATCTGGATGCGCTTTTTCTACTTCATCTAAAAGAACTACGGCATAAGGTTTACGACGAACTTTTTCAGTTAATTGGCCACCTTCTTCGTAACCCACGTATCCTGGAGGTGCTCCTACCAAACGAGAGATAGCAAATTTCTCCATGTATTCACTCATATCAATACGAATCAATGCATCTTCAGAGTCAAATAATTCTTTTGCTAAAACTTTAGCCAATTGAGTTTTACCCACACCAGTTTGACCTAAGAAAATAAAAGATCCAATAGGTTTATTAGGGTCTTTTAATCCAGCTCTGTTTCTTTGAATAGCTTTGGCTACTTTAGCAACCGCTTCATCTTGACCAATTACATTGGACTTAATAAGGTCTGGTAGCTCAAATAACTTAGTTATCTCTGTTTGAGCAATTCTATTTACAGGAATACCACTCATCATAGAAACTACGTCTGCAACATTTTCTTCAGTTACAGTTTCTCTATGTAATTTGCTTTCTTCTTCCCATTTTTCTTGGGCTACCGCTAAATCTTTTTCAATTTTCTTTTCGTCATCTCTAAGTTTCGCAGCTTCTTCATAACGTTGTTTTTTTACAACAGTATTCTTAAGTTCACGCACATCTTCTAGTTGCTTTTCAAGCTCTAGAATTTGCTTAGGTACATCCATATTTACTATATGTACACGAGAACCCGCTTCATCTAATGCATCAATGGCTTTGTCTGGAAGAAAACGATCAGTCATGTATCTATTGGTAAGCTTTACACAAGCAATAATAGATTCATCTGTATAAATAACATTATGGTGATCTTCGTATTTTCCTTTGATGTTTTTAAGTATTTCAATAGTTTCATCTACGGTAGTAGGCTCCACAATTACTTTTTGAAAACGACGCTCTAGAGCACCATCTTTCTCTATATACTGTCTGTATTCATCTAAGGTAGTTGCACCAATACATTGAATTTCTCCTCTTGCTAATGCTGGTTTAAACATGTTAGAAGCATCTAAGCTTCCTGTAGCACCACCTGCGCCTACTATAGTATGAATTTCATCAATAAAAAGAATAATATCATCATTCTTTTCAAGCTCATTCATAACCGCTTTCATACGTTCTTCAAACTGGCCACGGTATTTTGTACCAGCAACTAAAGAAGCTAAATCTAAGGTAACTACACGTTTATTATAAAGTATACGTGATACCTTTTTATCAATAATACGTAGTGCTAAACCCTCTGCGATTGCACTTTTACCAACACCAGGTTCTCCTATAAGAAGGGGGTTGTTTTTCTTTCTTCTACTTAGGATTTGAGAAACACGTTCTATTTCTTTCTCTCTACCAACCACAGGATCTAATTTATTTTCTTCCGCCATTTGTGTTAAATCGCGACCAAAATTGTCTAAAACTGGAGTTTTAGATTTTTTATTTCCTTTCTGATTCGTTGTTCCTCCAAAGTTTCCTTCTTTACCTTCTGCTGCATCATCGGCATCATTAGGGAAAGATTCTGATGTAGGTGAATCTACATAGTCATCATCACTTGTAATCATAGATTTGAATTGTTCTTTAACTCCATCATAGTCTACTTTCAATTTATGTAGCAATTTTGTAGTTGGGTCATTCTCATTTCTTAGAATGCATAACAATAAATGTGCTGTATTGATAGAAGAGCTCTGAAAAAGCTTTGCTTCTAAAAAAGTTGTTTTTAGTGCGCGTTCCGCCTGCCTTGTCAAATGCAAATTCTTTTTGTCTTTTTGCATAGGAGTAGCATTGGGATTTGCCGGACTTAAAATCTCTACCTTTCTACGAAGGTGATTTAAGTCTACATCTAAAGCGTCAAGAATGCTAATTGCTTTTCCACTTCCATCACGCAATAGCCCAAGCATTAAGTGCTCAGTACCTATAAAATCGTGACCAAGTCGTAAAGCTTCTTCTTTACTGTAAGCAATTACATCTTTTACTCTAGGTGAAAAATTATCATCCATATATATTCCTTTCAACATTAAAAATACTAAATCTATCTGAAACAATAACAAATACTGTTCCTATATTCGATAAATTATATCTAATAGACGGAAAAAAACATACATTCACAACTAAAGGCAATTCATTTTATTAATAACACTATAGTGTAAACTGTTGATAAATTCTTAAATAAACTATGAAAGAATTGTATTGATAGCTTCGATTTTCTGTATATTGGCATGTTTTTTAACCTAGTAAATAATATAAGATTTTAAAATGGCAGAAGGAGAAAAATTAATTCCTATCAACATAGATGATGAAATGAAATCCGCTTACATTGATTATTCAATGTCGGTCATTGTGTCACGTGCGTTACCTGATGTTAGGGATGGTTTAAAACCAGTACATAGAAGAGTTTTATTTGGAATGTACGAATTAGGTGTTCGTTCAACAAGTGCTCATAAGAAATCTGCACGTATCGTGGGTGAGGTTTTAGGTAAGTACCACCCACATGGTGATACTTCTGTTTATGACTCTATGGTACGTATGGCTCAGGAATGGAGTTTGCGTTACATGCTTGTAGATGGTCAGGGTAACTTTGGGTCTATTGATGGAGATAGCCCGGCAGCAATGCGTTATACAGAGGCGCGTATGCGTAAAATTGCTGACGACATGTTGGCAGATATAGATAAAGATACTGTAGATCATCAATTAAACTTTGATGATTCTTTACAGGAACCTAAAGTATTACCTACCAGAATACCAAACTTATTGGTAAATGGTGCTTCTGGTATAGCAGTAGGTATGGCAACAAATATGCCTCCTCACAACCTTACAGAAGTTGTAGATGGTACCATAGCTTATATTGAAAATAATGATATTACCATTGATGAGTTAATCACCCATATAAAAGCTCCAGATTTTCCTACGGGAGGAATTATTTACGGCTATGATGGGGTCAAAGAAGCTTTTCATACTGGTAGAGGGCGTGTAGTAATGCGTGCAAAAGCATCTTTTGAAGAGGTTCAAGGGCGTGAATGTATCATTGTTACCGAGATTCCTTATCAGGTAAACAAGGCAGATATGATTAAGAAGACTGCCGATCTTGTTAATGATAAGAAAATAGAAGGAATTTCTACCATTAGAGATGAGTCTGATAGAAATGGTATGCGTATCGTTTACATCTTAAAAAGAGACGCTATTCCTAATATTGTTTTAAATACCTTATATAAGTATACAGCGCTTCAGTCTTCTTTTAGTGTTAATAACATTGCACTAGTTAATGGAAGACCACAGATGTTGAATGTGAAAGAAATGATTCATTATTTCGTAGAGCATAGACATGAAGTAGTTGTTCGTAGAACAGAATTTGAGCTTAAAAAAGCAGAAGATAGAGCACATATCTTAGAAGGTTTGATTATAGCTTCTGATAATATAGATGAGGTTATCGCTATTATTAGAGCCTCTTCTAATGCAGACGAAGCGAGAACAAACTTAATGGAACGCTTTAAACTGACAGAAATTCAGGCAAAAGCAATCGTTGAGATGCGTTTACGCCAATTGACAGGTCTGGAACAAGACAAGTTACGTGCGGAATACGATGAGATTAAAAAGACTATAGAAGATTTAAAAGATATTCTTGCGCGTAAAGAGCGTAGAATGGAAATTATCAAAGAAGAATTAGCGGAAGTAAAAGCTAAGTACGGTGATGATAGACGTTCTGAAATAAACTTTGCAGGTGGTGATCTTAGTATGGAAGATATGATTCCGGATGAGCAAGTGGTAATAACTATTTCTCATGCAGGTTATATTAAAAGAACAGCGCTTTCTGAGTACAAAACACAAAATAGAGGAGGAGTTGGTCAAAAAGCATCTTCTACTAGAAATGAAGATTTCTTAGAGCATTTATTTGTGGGTACCAACCACCAATATATGTTATTCTTTACCCAGAAAGGAAAATGTTTCTGGATGCGTGTTTATGAAATTCCTGAAGGAAGTAAATCATCAAAAGGTAGAGCTATTCAAAACTTAATTAGTATTGAAAGTGATGATAAAGTAAAAGCATTCATCTGTACGCAAGATTTAAAAGATGAAGAATATGTAAATAGTCACTTTGTGATTATGGCGACTAAGAAAGGTATTGTAAAGAAAACTTCTTTAGAGCAATATTCTAGACCACGTCAAAACGGTATTAATGCTATTGGTATTAGAGAAGATGATGAGCTATTAGAAGCTAAACTGACTACAGGTACTAGTGAAATATTCTTAGGACTTAAGTCAGGTAAAGCTATTCGTTTTGAAGAAAGTAAGACAAGGCCAATGGGTAGAAATGCTTCAGGGGTTAGAGGGGTTACTTTAGCTAGCGATGATGATGAGGTAATAGGAATGGTATCTGTACATAACTTTGAAGAAGAGATTCTTGTAGTTTCTGAAAAGGGGTATGGTAAGCGTTCAAGTATTGAAGACTATAGAGTGACGAATAGAGGAGGTAAAGGAGTTAAAACAATTTCTATTACTGAAAAAACAGGAGGTTTAGTAGCTATTAAAAATGTATCTGATTCTGATGATTTAATGATTATCAATAAATCGGGTATTGCTATTAGAATGAGCGTTGAAGATCTACGTGTTATGGGTAGAGCTACGCAAGGAGTTAGATTAATCAATATAAAAGGTAAAGATTCTATCGCAGCTGTGGCAAAAGTCATGAAAGACGAAGATGCTGTAGATGAGCTAGATGTGAACGATTTGGATGTAGATCCGGAGAATGGCACGGCAATTGATACTGAGGATACTGAAACTGAAGAATAAACACTAAATTAAAATTATATTAAAAATGAAAACTAGATTATTTATAGCAGCTGCAATGTCTTGCACAATGGTAGCATTCTCGCAGAAGAACGAGTTAAAAACTGCAGAAAAAGCATTAAAGTCAGGTAGTGCAGCTGAAGCTAAAACTGCCTTAGAAAGTGCTTCCTCTTTAATAGGTGGTGCAGATGATAAAATGAAAGCACAGTATCACTTCTTAAAAGGAGAAACTTTTGCTATGCTTGCAAAAAAAGGAGATGCAAGTGCCTTTAATACAGCTATCGAGTCTTACAGAGAAACTATTGCTACGGAAGAAGCGTCAGGAAAAGCTAAATATACAGTAGAATCAAAGCAAAAATTATCAGGAATGACAGCAGATTTAATCAATGCTGCCGTTGAAGATAACAACAATAAGCAATACAAACCAGCAGCAGAAAAACTGTACATGGGCTACCAATTGAGTCCAAAAGATACTGTTTACTTGTATTATGCGGCAAGTAGTGCTGTGAATGGTGGTGAATATGAGCAAGCATTAACATACTACAATGAGCTTAAAGACTTAGGGTATGACGGTTCTGAAGTTAAGTATACAGCGGTTAACGTAGCTACTGGTGAAACTGAAGAAATGGATAAGACTCAAAGAGATCTTATGGTAAAGTCTAAGACTTACAAAGATCCTAAAGAAGAGAAAAGTCCTTCTAAGAGTTCTGAAATTATTAAAAACATCGCGTTAATTTATACGCAATTAGGTCAGGATGATAAAGCGTTAGGTGCTTATAAAGATGCACGTGCAAATGACCCTGAAGATGTTAACTTAATTTTAAATGAAGCTAATCTTTATTTCAAATTAGGAGATAAAGATAAGTTTAAGTCTTTAATGGCAGAAGCTACAGCATTGCAGCCAGATAACGCAGATTTGTTTTATAATATCGGTGTTGTTAATATGGAGCAAGGTAATATTGAAGATGCAAGAGCTGCATATAATAGAGCTTTAGAAATAAACCCTGGTTATGTAAATGCACAATTAAACTTATCTACAACGTATGTAAACGAAGGAAACGGAATGATAGATTCTATGAATTCATTAGGGAATTCTAGAGCCGATATCGCAAAATACGATGAGCTTAAAAAGAAAAAAGATGGATTGTTTCAAAAGGGTGCTGATATTTTAGAGCAAGCTTTAAAATTAAATCCAGATAATCAAGGAATCTTAGAGCAATTAAAGAACATTTATGGAGCTTTAGGTGATAATGAAAACTTCATGAGATTAAAGAAGTTAATTGGAGAGTAATTCAATGTACTACTAATAATATAAAAAGCCTTTACAAATTATGTAAAGGCTTTTTTATTGCTCTTAAGTAATCAGAAGATATATGTTTAAAATATTTTTTTGATTACTCTGAGTTTGTGCGTGTAGGTTTTTGTATCAGTATTAAAAATACCGGTGTGGTCTATACGATCAATCCTTACCGTGCCACTTACGTGAATGATATAATTATTTTGCATGATGATACCCACATGGTTAATAATCCCCTCATTGGTGTCAAAAAAAGCTAAATCGCCAGCTTCACTTTCCTCAATAAAACTTAATGCTTCACCTTGCGTAGCTTGCTGGCCAGCGGTTCTGAGTAAATTATGGCCATTAATTTTATAGACCATTTGTGTAAAGCCAGAACTGTCAATGCCAAAGGGAGTAGTTCCTCCCCATACATATGGTGCATTTAGGTAAAGCAATGCAACTTCGATTAGATTATTTTTGTTAGAAGATTTTACCGTAGCACTTCCTTCAAAGGTATGTTGTAATAATGCAGCATTGCTTATGGTGGCTCCTAAGAGTACAGGTATCAGCGCATTTTCTGGTGTCGCTACAAAAGAAACCAAATCATTGGCGTATACATGGTCTTTTTTAGCAGCAATAGCTGTGTATTCCTCTTCGGTGATAAATCTTAATTGTAAGTTGCTAATCCAGCCCTCACAACCATCATAAGCGATCCTGATCTTACTCCAAAATTTACGAGTGTCAATTACTTTATAGTAATCGCCATAAAGTAACTGACTTATTAATTCGCTGGTATCTTCAGGATTTAATCGTACAGGAACAACACTAAGAGGGCATATGCCGTATTGCATAGTTTGGTCTACTGATAATTAATTTCTTTTGATTACAATGGCTGAAGCACCACCACCACCGTTGCAAATAGCAGCAGCTCCTGTGGTTCCATTTTGTTGTTCTAAGACATTTATTAGGGTAACCAGGATTCTTGCGCCAGAGCAGCCTAAAGGATGTCCTAAAGAGACAGCACCGCCATTTACGTTGACGTTTTTATCCGTAAGACCTAATAATTTCATATTAGCTAAGCCAACAACAGAAAATGCTTCGTTAAATTCAAAGTAATCAACATCTTTAATAGTAATATTGGCTTTATCTAAAGCTTTAGGAAGTGCTTTGGCAGGTGCTGTAGTGAACCATTCTGGTTCGTGAGCAGCATCAGCATATCCTATAATAGTCGCTAAAGGAGTTAAGTTTAATTCCTTTGCTTTTTCTTCACTCATTAGTATTAAAGCAGCAGCGCCATCATTGATCGTAGAAGCATTTGCAGCGGTTACCGTACCGTCTTTTGTAAAAGCAGGTCTAAGTGATGGAATTTTATCCATTCTTACGTTCTTATACTCTTCGTCTTGATGTACTATTGTAGGTTCACCGCGACGTTGAGGTACTTCTACAGGAACAATTTCATTGTTGAAATTGCCTTTTTCCCATGCCTCAGAAGATCTATTGTAAGATTGTATGGCATAATTGTCTTGATCCTCTCTAGAGAATTCATATTTCGTTGCACAGGCATCTGCACAAACACCCATAGCATTTTCATCGTAAGCATCTACTAAACCATCTTTTTGCATCCCATCTACAAGTGTAGTAGGTCCAAATTTTTGGCCATTACGCATATGTACGTAATGCGGAATTAAACTCATGTTTTCCATACCACCAGCTACTACAATAGAGGCATCTCCTAATGCAATTGCTTGAGCGGCTTGCATAACGGCTTTCATTCCAGAAGCACATACTTTATTAATAGTAGTACAGGGAACAGTATTTGGTATTCCAGCGTAAATAGCTGCTTGTCTTGCAGGTGCTTGACCTGTTCCTGCAGAAACAACATTACCCATGATTACTTCTTCTACTAAAGAAGCATCTAATTTTATTTTATCTAAAGCGCCTTTAATTGCTGTCGCGCCTAATTTTGGTGCTGATACAGTGGATAAGCTACCCATAAAACTTCCTATAGGAGTTCTCACTGCAGATACGATTACTACTTTTTTCATTTTGTCGAATAATTAGTTGTGCGAAATTAATAAATTTAAGTGCAATGAACTGGGATGATTTTAAAAAAAGGAGGCGAATATTGTTAATATTTACTTATTCCTCAGTGTTTATACTTTATTTACTCCTATAGCATTTATGAATTCTCCTAAAATCAATTGTTAAGCTTATATTTTCTATTTTTGAAATACATTAACAAATCCTAATGAGTACATTTTTAGATAATCTCTATAAAAATCAATCTACCGTATATAAATATTTTATCTATATACTCTCTACCGTGCTTATTGTTTTTTTCTTCCCCAAAGGAGGAAAGTTTAAGTATGAATTCCAAAAAGGGAAACCTTGGCAGTATGATAATTACTATGCTCCGGTAGATTTCTCTATAAAAAAGTCTGATGATGACATAGAGAAAGAGAAAGCTGCCATTAAAAACAGACAAATACCGTATTACTCTTATGATAAGGAGATTGTAAATGGAGTGTACGCTGCTTATTCTTCTGAGTTTAAAAGATTGATAGACGGGTTATCTGAGGTGCCGGCAAATAAGGATAAACTTTATGATGTTGGTGAAAATATATTGAATGTTCTCTATGAAAAAGGGGTGTCGAATGATGCCGCAATTAAATCTACATCCAATAGTATAAATCTTATTCGGAATAATGAGGAGATAAGAATTAATAGTAATCAGCTGTTTACAAAAGAAGATTTGGATAGTGTTATTAATGTTGTTCTTAAACGAAACAATGTTTCTAATTTAGAAAAGGAGTACCAACGGCTGCTTTTTGAAATAGTGGAACCTAATGTGTTTCAGGATAGAGAATTGTCTAAGAAAGTTTTAGAAGATGCGTATTCTAAGCTGTCTTATACGCGCGGAACTGTAGATCAAGGCAAGTTAATTATTGCTAAGGGAGAGGTGGTTGAATCTGAAAACTATAAAATTCTATTATCGCTTAAAAGTGAGTATGAGTCAGAATTGTGGACCTCAAATAATTACTATTTTATTTTATTTGGTTACTCCGTATTGGTGGCATTAGTACTCATGATGCTTTTGCTTTTCTTAAAGAAATATAGGAAAGACATTTATAAAAATAATACGAAAGTTACTTTTATTTTCTTCAATATACTTATCATGGTATTTGTGACCACCTTGGTGGTTAAGTATAATGAGGCTTATGTATTTGTAGTGCCGCTTTGTATTTTACCGCTCATCTTAAAAACATTTTTTGATGCGCGTTTAGGGCTGTTTGTACATGTTTTGGCAGTGCTTATCTTAGGCTTCGTAGTGCCTAATAGTTTTGAGTACGTTTTTCTGCAAATTATTACTGGTATCGTAACTATTCTAACGGTTTCTGAATTGTACAAGCGTGCGAATCTCTTTATCTCTGTGGGGCAGATTATCCTTATTTACATTGTCGCATATTTTGCGTTTCATATAATTCACGAAGGAAATCTTGATAATGTTCAATGGCTAGTTTTCGGCTTGTTTTTATTGAATGGGATGATCACTCTTTTTGTGCAACCATTAATTTATATTTATGAGAAGGTATTTGGACTGGTGTCTGATGTTTCTTTATTAGAACTGTCTGATACAAATTCTAGACTTTTAAAAGAATTATCCAATAAGGCTCCTGGGACATTTCATCATTCTTTACAAGTGGCTAATTTGGCAGAGGCGGCAGCCAATGAGATAGGAGCAAATGCTATGCTGGTTAGGGTAGGGGCTTTGTATCATGATATTGGTAAAATGAATAATCCAACGTATTTTACGGAAAACCAAATTACCAATGTTAATCCGCATGATGAATTAGCGCCAATAGATAGTGCGAAGATAATCATAGATCATGTTATCGGAGGTATTGAATTGGCTAGAAAAAATAATCTCCCCGACCGGATTATAGATTTTATACGGGTGCATCACGGCACTACTTTGGTCTATTATTTTTATAAAAAGCAATTAGAAATTGATGGGGAGGTGAACGAAAAGGATTTTAGATATCCAGGACCAACTCCTTTTTCTAAGGAGACAGCTATCTTAATGATGGCAGACTCCATAGAGGCAGCTTCAAAAAGTTTAAAAAATCCTACGTTCTTGATTATTGACGAATTTGTAAACAAGATAATAAGCGGACAGATGAACGCCAATCAGTTTTTAAATGCGAACATCACTTTTAAGGAAATTGAAGCCATAAAGAAGGTGATGAAGCAAAAACTAACAAATATTTATCATCTAAGAGTCGAGTATCCAGAGTAGTAGAAAATAGATAAAAAAAAAGTAAAAAAAAAGTTGCGATATCGTATTCTAAAAAGTACATTTGCAACCGCATTTTAAATGCAAGATAATTGAAATTACTGGAGAGGTGCCTGAGTGGCCGAAAGGAACGGTTTGCTAAATCGTCGTACATCAAAAGTGTACCCAGGGTTCGAATCCCTGTCTCTCCGCTTTTTTTTATTATTGAAAGAGATAGTGTTACAACACTTCTCGGGGTGTAGCGTAGCCCGGTTATCGCGCCGCGTTTGGGACGCGGAGGTCGCAGGTTCGAATCCTGCCACCCCGACGAACCTAGAGATAGGTTG
>NZ_FNBD01000004.1 GCF_900102165.1 Cellulophaga baltica | reverse complement strand
GAACTGGTGTAAAAAGAACTTTATAGAAATTAAATATACACAACCGGGAAAGCCAATGTAAAATGGATATATAGAACGATTTAACCGTTTCTTTAGGGAGGATATATTAGATGCCTATTATTTCAATGACATTTATCAACTTCAAAAAATAAGCGACAACTGGAGAGAAGACTATAATTTTAATCACCCGCATAAATCTTTAGGTAATATATCACCTAAAGAATTCATGCCCAGATTTGATGAAGAATTTAAATTCTTCATCAAATCTGACCCAAATAATAATTATTTATCGAAATTAGAGGTGTCCTAAGAAGGGGAAGTCTACACGACCAACTACAACACTCAAAGTCCTGATGCTTGGACTCATGATTTGTCATTCCTTCAGTCGCAAGCAGATCGAATGATACAAGTGCAATTATTCCAAGACTATTACACCAACCTACTTGCCTACCCTACTTGGCAAAAGATGTTGAAAGAAACTCAGCCCAAAACATTAATTGCATGGGGTGCTAAAGACGTAAAATTTAATGCTGATGGTGCAAAAGCCTATTTAAAAGATTTACCCAATGCGGAACTACATTTATTAGATGCTGGTCATTTTGCCGTAGAAGAAAAGACTCGTGACATTACGTTACTGATACTTAATTTCCTCCCATAGTGCTTCGGTAAAATTTAAGGTTTTACAAGTAATAGCAGCAACGTTGCTTTATAAAAAAAGGAGGACCACCAAAATATTGATAGTCCTCCTTTTTAATTTTTTAAATAGGATAGTTATTAGAACTTCCCATTATTATTTTTCCATTCTGTTTTTGGAGGAATTGGCGCTATAACATCCCAATGCTCTACTATAAGTCCGTTTTCTAAACGAAATAAATCATAATAAGCGGTATGTGCTCCTTTTCCAAATTTACCTTCACTAATGCTAAGCACAAAATTGCCTTGCCCTAACACTAAGTGTAGCTTATCATATTCCATCACTAAATTATTGGCTGCGAAATACTGCATAGCTGCTCCAAAACCTTCTAAACCATCTGCTACTGCAGGATTGTGTTGTACATACTCTTTAGGATTGATATAGCTCGTTAATTGATCCATTTCATGCCCCAATAAAACATGTTCAATAAACCCTTTAATAACAGCCTTATTAGCTTCCGTTTTATCTAAATCTGTTAGCGCTGTAGCTCCATCAAATTGTGTTCTACCACTAGGGTTTGGTTTTTGAACAGGTAATAAGTTATCCCAATGCTCTACTATTTTCCCATCTTCAAAACGAAAAACATCAAAGCCTGCTTTTGGACCAAAAAAATCATAAGATGTATGGGTAAATACATAAGCACCATCTTGAAAAGCACGAAGTACATCAGCTTTAAAACCTCCTTCTGGAGCATGTTGCATTAAAGCTCCAAAACCTTCTAAACCATCTGCAACTCCTAAATTGTGCTGAATATATTTTGTTGGATTAATATACGAAATTGGTGTTTGATCTCCAGTATTAAAACTGTTTAGCAAAGCAACCACTTTATCTTTATTCGTGAGTGTCACATTTTTTAATGCACTTAATGCTTGGTAACGAATCATAGCTATAGACGTTTGATCCATCATTCCCATAAATTCTTTGGCAATTGGCGCCTGCATAAAATCATTAATTACGGCATCAGAATTTGCTTTAGTATCCCAATACGCTACTACAATTTGCTCTCCCGCTTCATTAGAGCCCGTAATACGCTGTAAAAATCCTTTTTGTTGCTCACTAAATTCCGTACCAACTTTTTTATTTACCTTTTTAAAGGCTTTGGCATCCGTATTTTCTTTTGTTTTAAAGGTCATTACTTCTGTAAACGTACTATTTGTGGCCGTAAATTTATCTGCGATGGTAAAGCGAGACATTTTCATGGTGCTGCTTTCAATCATACCCGCATAAGTGGCAACAGCTTTATCTGCCATAAACTTATCCATAGAAGCTTTTGCTGCATCAAGAGATTCCCAATACACCATTACCACATACTCCCCTTGCTCATTAACGCCACTTTGACGTCTGATATAACCAGGTTGTTTACTCGTGAATGAATCCTCTATTTCTGCATCAAGTTTATTAAATTCTGCCTCACTTGCCGTAGTTTTTAGCTTAAAGCTTGTGAACTCTAAAACTGTTGTTGGTTCTTTCTTTTCTGCATGGCAACTTGCTATTACCATGGTAAATAGACTAAGTACTATTAATTTTGTTTTCATAATGTATATGTGTGTGTTTAGTTAGTAGATGTATTAAAACCAATCTGCTCCAGGAGTAATTAAAAAGAATTGGAAGGTGCTATTTTAAAATCGGTTTTCGTAGTGCATATTCTTGATCATCTGAACACGATACAAAAAATGGTGTGGTAAAAATGGCTAAAAGCCCTAAGGCTAATTTTAGATAGTTCATCATTTCAATTGGTTTTTTTGATACTGCAAAGTTGCGGTTTGCAAGACATATTTCAATTATCAAAATGATGACAAAAAAAGTAAAAGTATAACCAGCTATTTAGACTTGTTGTCTAAATTTCAAGGGAGTAATCTGGGTGTTTTTCTTAAAAAACTTAGTCATATTCGCAGGCTCATCAAAGCCTGTTTTATAACATATTTCTTTTACAGATAAGGAGGTTGATAACAAATATCTTTTAATTTCAATCGTCACAAAATCGTCAATAAAGGCTTTAACTGTTTTACCCGTTAATTTTTTCACGACATCATTTAAAAACTTATACGACACACTTAATTCTTCTGCGTAAAATTTTGAATTTCTTGTAGTTATATAATTCACTTCAAGTGAATTTTTAAATGTATTAAATACTTCAAGCCAGAGCGTTTTAACACTACTCGTAGAGTGTAATTGTTTAACGCGCTCTGCTTTTATAAGTAATATATGTAGGTAAGCACGTAACATTTCTGCTTTTGCAAAACCACCTTCTAAATGATACTCTACATAAAGGTTTTGGACTGTCTCTAAGAAGATAGCTCCCTCTGTACCTTCTAAGGTCACTAATGGTGTTTCTAAATGGTAATTATATAACCTGTCTAAATGAATACTATTAGAAAGGAAGTAATTTTGTTCTAAAAACTGACTATTTAATAGAATACAAAACCCTTCTATATTTTGAAAATTTTCTGTAAAATGATGTACTTGATTTTTAGCAATAAATAGAATGCTCCCTTTTTTTAATTCGTAAAATTTGAAGTCAACATAATGGGTATAGAAATCTTTTGTAACAATCAATATTAAATAAAACTGAATCTTATGAGGAGAAAATGGATCATGATCTTCAGTTTTATTCAATTGTGCTTGAGTTTGAGCAAAAGTCATTACCTCAATATCCAATGGAATATCTGATTTATACGCTATCTGAGGCAAGGAGCTTATCATAAAGTAAAAGTATGAAATTATTAGCTTCTGCTAGGTTATATCGCTTTTTCTACAAGAGATACGATTATAAAAAAACGTATTCTAATGAATACTTTTTTTATAATCTGTTCCTACACTTCTAATTTTAGCGTTTTTTATTTAAAGACTACTTCTCTATCGCTTTAAAGTACTGCATATTGCGTTACATAAGTATCTGTGATATCTTTAAAACTATTAGTACAATAAATATGATCAATACTCTCTTTTAACTCCTCAAAGCCATAATTAAATTGTGCATGGGTTACATACAAAAATACCTTAGTGGCTCCTTGTGCTTTCAGTGCTTCTGCTAAGAATTTGAAGGTTCTTCCACCGTCTGCTAAATCATCTACAATCAAGCATTCTTTGCCTTTTACATCCCCTTGAATACTAATTACCGGAGCGCCATTAATTCTAACTTTATTAGAAGGTACTAAATCCGCTGCCAGCTTTTCTGCAATTTCATGCGTGGTTTTATAAGCCCCTGCATCTGGACTCACCAATACCGGATGGCCTAATGCCTTAAAAGTCTTTTCTACATATTGAAAATGAGAAATCATTTCACTATTCGCTATTAATGCTAGAGAAATAGGGCTGTGCGGATGTAAGATAGAAACTTTATCAAACTTCATACTATTGATAAAATTAGCAATGACTTTCAGATCAAAAGATTCTGCTTTATGAAACCGTCTATCGGAACGTTGCCCAATTAAACATAAAATGGTTAAAATGGCGACTGCATTTTTATGCATGGCATTTTCTGCATCCCAAGCCTCTTTTATAGCAGCTATGGTAAATAAATCTTGATAGCTATTTCCTCTAATCTTAAGGTCTAAATTGCCTCCTTCTATAATTTTGGCGGTTACTTGCCCATCATTAAATTTCTTTATTTCGTATTTCATCTGTAAGTTTTTTATTTTGTTCAAATTTTTCAGCTACTTGTTCTAAATAATTTAAGTTTTCAATAGTATTGATCATAAACTGGGGAATGCCTTTTAAACCAAATCTTCCAGCCATTATCCCTGTAGTAATAGAAGCGAATGAATCTACATCTCCTCCTAATAAAACTGATTTCTTCAATGCTTCAAAAGGATTTTTAGAATTCTTAAGTACATATAAAACCGCTCCTGCAGTAAACTTTGAATCTGACGGCACTCCGTTTATTCCAGGTAAAAAATACGGAGCTTGTATGGGTTGACTTCCGCATAGGATGGTAAATTCTTCTGTATTCAAGTTTTCATACATACTTAGCTCATTCACTTTTGACAGATATGCTTTGTATTCTTCGTTTAAATTAACCGTACTAAAGCAATAGTCTATAACATGGGCTGTATCTCCTTTTTTTATAAGAACATATTCTGATGCTCTGGCTATACATTGACTCGATAGTACAGCATTTTTATTTGGATGCGTAGCGTTGGCGTTAATAGCGGCATACTCATTAATCAAATCATCCCGCAACAAGCCCAAAGGAACTGATCTCATTGCTGGAGCATTTCCTGGATTAGGTCTATCCCTTTGAAAATCCCGAACTTCTTCTATTGTTTTAGCTCCAGAATAGTACCAACTCATAGAGCCATGACCATTTCTTCCGTATCCCTTTTGAGCTTTACCAAGTTCATATTCTTCTTTCCATTTTTGAACTAATAAATCTTCAGAAAAAACTTCTCCCGAATTTAAGGCGTTTATTAATCCAATAGTCATTTCAGTATCATCTGTATACTCCCAAGCAGTGTAATTTTTGGTAAATACTTCTTTTTTTTCTGGTGCAACTTTTATTTTGTCTCTAGCATTTACAAATTTTGAGAAATCTACATGTTGGCGTATCCAATCTCTATCTTGAAACTCTACTCCAGCTCCAAATGCATCTCCAATCGCTATACCTAAAAGTATTTCCTTTATCATTACAAAAATTTATAGATTCTCATTGATCCGATCTCTTATCTCTTGCAGGTTTACTTGATTCATAAATTTTCCGTCTTCATAAATTACCTGCAATGCTCCTTCGCTTTCGACTGCTGGTGTTACTTGATCTACCAAAACAAACTCTCCATCAACCACATCCACTTTTATCAATCCTTTAGCCGATTTTTTAACTCCATCATCTGTAATTGGATCTTTGAAAATTTCTCTTCGTTCACCATTTACCACTACAGAGGTAGCTTTCATTGCAAAACCAAAAGTATCTCTAGTATTAAATTGATAAGTAAAAGAACCAATTCCTAAGACAACATTCGTAGTAGCAAAACCTTTAGCACTCAAACGTTGACAAATATTCTCTGCTCTTTCTGTAGTAATACTATCCCCGTATATAGCACCAATATGTGCATCTAAAACTTTAAAACCTTGGGCATTTACAGTACCTCCAAAAATATCCCAAAGGAGTTCTACAACACCTTTATCTTTAGGACTTTGAGCGCCAAGTACCGCAGCTTCGCCACAGATAATGTCTACAGGGTCTCCGCTATCTGGTCTAATCACCAATTTACCATCTCTTGCTAAAACTTCTTCTTTTAACTGTGGGAGATAATCCGTAAGTACTTTCCATAAATCCCAAGTATCACTCACCACAGATAATATCCCAGTAGGATACGTATCCATTAAAGCTCTAAATGTACCCAATTCATCATCTTTTGTTCCTGCACACATTACGGAGTGTTCTGTAGCATTCACAGAGCCTACCACAAAGCCTTTGGCATGATAGTAGTTGCGAAGCGTACTAATTACAGGTAAGGTGTCCGATCCTAAAAATACTGCAGCATGCCCCATACCAGAAGAAACTGCACTTTGTAAACCTCCCATTCCGCGCATAGAAAAATCATGTCCTTGAAAATCTATAAAGCCCATATTTTCTTTGTCGGTGGCTAATGTCCATTTTTTGAAAATCCTTTTATAACATAAGGCAATAGATGCCGAGGTCATCGGTTGCCATAACATGGTAGACAAAATAGTTTCTAAAAAATTTGTAATCCAATAGAATTTTTTGTCTGTGTTTACCACAGTTACCATAGGAACTCTAATAGGAACCTCTAGTCCTTCTGGTAAAGATTTAGCTCTGATAGGCAAGTATTGTAAATCATGTAATTCTTCATAGTGCGTCACATCGTAATCTGTACCTAAATACAACGACAATTCCTCTTTTAATTCATTACACACTTGCGCTTTTGGTTTCGAAAAGAAATTATCTTGAAAATAATCATGCAACCATTGAAATACATATTGTTGCCCAAAAGAAACTACCTTATCACATCCTTTTGGTGCATATTTATTACTTCTAGGCGTCCAATTAGAATATACTTCTTCTGTCCCTTTTGGGTATTGTTGGTGGTGTCCTGTTTTGTATCCGTCTGTTAAAAATAATCCGTTCATGTTATGTTATTTTAAGTTAGCGTGTCTATTGCCTTATGGAGTGTTGTAAAAGTGGGCGTATGATACCTTTCACATAAGGTAACCACATAACTACTTTTATAAAACGCTTTAGGACAGACTACATATAATTTATTTGTGTTTACATACAAACCCAATTCTACTAAGGATATGGGTGATAAAGCTTTGGGAAGGAAATTAAGCAAAACGATATCTGCCATAGCCATAGCGTCTAACTCCCACTCCACATGTGTTTTCATTTGAGTTGCATTTAAAGTGTCACGATGCTCTTTCGTAGGATCTAAAAATTGATAGGAATTACGTAAGCTATTGACCACTTGATTTCTCCAATTTATAGTCTGCTTAGATGCCATACTTCCTGCTAAGAAAATATAACGTTGGTCTGATTCTTTTATTGGAAGCGCTGTTTCTGATGTGAATACCATAATCTTTATTTGCGTAATTATGACACAAATATAAAATGCTTTTAAAGATTCTGCAACTTTTATTTGCGTTATTTTCACACAAACTAATTATAAGCCCTTTAAATCTCGAAAATTATACCTTTTTCCTTAAGCTCAAAATAGCGCTTGTTATTGAATTTAAATAAGTTAGCAGGTCTACCCGCACCTTTAGAAACCTTTTCATCTAGTTCATCTAAAATATTAAGACTTAGCATCTTTTTTCTAAAATTACGTCGATCTATAGCTCTTCCTAAAAGTGTGGTATATAATTTTTCTAAGTCAGAAAAAGGAAATTTAGTATCTAATAATTCAAAACCAATAGGCTCATAAGTAATTTTTCCTTGTAACCGTGTTATCGCCATTTGCAGTATTTCTTCATGATCAAAAGACAAACTTGGTAGTTCGGTTATTTTAAACCATTGCACCTCCTCTGCATCAGTTGCTGCTAATATTTTAAATGCACTGGGTTTAATTAAACCAAAGTAAGCCACAGACACGACCCTATTTCTTGGATCTCTCTTTGGATGACCAAATGTATACAATTGTTCTAGGTAATTTATAGCGATACCTGTTTCCTCTTTAAGTTCTCTTGCTACCGCTTCTTCTAAAGATTCTTCTTCTAAAACGAAACCACCAGGAATTGCCCATTGCCCCATAAAAGGCTCATATTTTCTTTTAATAAGCAATACAGATATGGTTCCTGATTCATAGCCAAAGACTACAGCATCTACAGAAAGTTGAATTGATTGTGGCATACTATGCGTATTTAGTACGCTAATATATACAATAATCAACTGTGATACAATCAATGCTTTGTTTGGATTGCCTACCATGGTAATTCATCCTATATATTCTATAAAAAAAACCGTCTCTAATCAAGAGACGGTTTTCTTTTTAAATAGTATTACTAGTTTCTGCTATCACTTTTTAATAAAGCTTTTGGTTACTTCTTTTTTACCCGATAGTTTTACAAAGTACATGCCCTCATTATAGTCATTTAAAGGAATTTCAATGGTTCCTTTTGAGGTGATTTTGTTTTCATACACTACTCTTCCTTGAAAATCTAAGATGGATACTCTCGAAAAATCTTCTGTATCACCTATTTCAATTTGTATTTTATCACTAGAAGGATTCGGATAGAGCTTTATTTCAGTACTTGCACTCGTAGCATTTATGGCGGTACAAGAACTTACTAAAGTCCATACTTCCCATTGTCCAGAGTTGGTTGCGGGACTTTGGTTTTTGGTGTACCAGTTATTCTTATAAATATTACCATTAAAAACAACTTGAGTTCCGGCATTTGCATACACAGTATTGGCATTCCATACTGGTAAATCAGTACAGGTGCCACCACCAGGCAGAGTTCCTATCGTAACCGCAACTGCTGTACTTGTGGTCTTAGCCCCACCATTGTCTGTTGCTATAGCTGTTAACGTATAAGATCCTGAAATTGGATTCCAGTTTTGCGTATAAGGACTACTCACGTCTGTACCAATAATACTCCCATTTGCATAAAATGCTACTTGAGTTATTGTGCCATCCGCATCCGTAGCTGTAGCTTTTACTTGAATAGTCGTTCCAGCTGCAGAAGAGCTGTTTGCTGCAGGACTTGTTATGCTTACGCTAGGCTCTTGGTTAGTCGTACCACCACCAGTGTCAGTATCTGAGCAATACTGCTTCCAGTTTTTGACAATACTTTTTACTTTAGTCCCTGAAGCCGTTAAATTATTGGCTGCCCAACCACCGGTGGTACTCGCACCTGGATTTAATACCGAAGCTCCTTCACTTTTATCATGAAGAGACCAATTAGCATGCGTAATATTATTAGTAGCTAGAAAAGACATCCAAGCATCAGTAGACGCAGTATCTACTGCGCCATTACCGCTAGCTTCTACACTACCCCATTCTGTTACCATAAGCGCAACACCATTATTCAAGGCTGTTTGTGCTTTTTGACGCAGACTTTCTTTATGCGTAGCCGCATAAAAATGTAATGTATATGCAATATTAGTGGTACTGGTAATAGGATCATTTGAAGCAATATCTACATCCTGAGACCAAGTAGATGTTCCAACAATAATTAAATTATCTGGATCTATCGCTCTAATGGCCGCAGATACTCTTTCTGCATACGGCTTAATAGTATTAGACCAAGATACTTGTAAAGGCTCATTGTAAATCTCATAAATTACATGTGGATTGTTGCCGTAGGTTTGAGCCATTTCTTGGAAAAAAGAAATCGCAGAAGCTTCATTATCCTCTGCATGATGAGAATGCCAATCTATGATGACATAAATACCTTTTGCTATAGCAGCATCTACTACCGCTTTAACTCTGTTCTTATTCTCAGTAGGATTACTCAAATACCCACCAGAATCTTCTACTCCCATTGCTGCTCGCACAATAGTAGTATTCCAATCGGCCGCTAGCCAATTTACAACATCTGCGTTGTAATACTTTTCTGCTCCCCATCCGGAATTGGACCAGAAAAAACTATTTCCAGCAAAACTTACAGGGTTGTTGTTTTTGTCTACAATCCTATTCCCACTTACGCTTAAACTACCGTGAACCGCTACGGGTGTAGAGGAACAATAATTTTGGGCTTGTAAGACTACGGAACTACACAGCAGACTTGTGAAGAATAAACAGGCGTTTATCCTTTGTTTAAAGTTACTTTTTTTCATGATATTGGGGTTTTAATTAGACACTAAGCTAATTGATATTTTCTCTCTATCAAAAATAATAGTTACTAAAATCTCTACAAATTCCCTATACCCCATATACTATAGGCTGATGGCCTATCTTAAAAAAAGAATGTTATTTGACTACATATTAAATAAAAAAAAGCCCATCTAAATAAATAGATGGGCTTTTGTAAAACTTGAAGTATATATTAAATAACTTTTACGTTTACTGCGTTTAAGCCTTTGTTTCCTTCTTGAAGATCAAATTCAACAACGTCGCCTTCGCGTACTTCGTCAATTAATCCTGAAATGTGTACAAAGTGATCTTTTTCAACACCTTCTTCTGTGATAAATCCAAATCCTTTAGTGTCATTGAAAAATTTTACTGTTCCTTTACTCATGGTAATGTAATTAAATTTATAATACTTGTTAAAAGACAAAGGTCGTGCCATTTTATTAATAAACAACATATTACGGGCTTTTTTAACTGTTTTTTATTACGAGGGCTCTGATAGCGCTACTTACAAGTGTAAAAAAAATTTCTAAATCCCCATAATTAATAAAAATATGCTAAAATAAAGGAATTCCATGTACAGATACTTATTTTTGCGGTCCATAAAAACGACTCCGTTTTTCTTAGCATCGCTATTTTTTGAAACTATACAACTATGAATTTTGAACACCTTTTATATACTTATTTAATAGAGTTAGGATTATCTCACAACTCTGCTAAATATTTAAACATGCTTACACTACTGGTAGTACTTTTACTTTTAACTGTGCTGGTAGATTTTGTTCTTCGAAAAGTTTTAATACAACTATTCACCCAATTCACCCTTAAATCAAAAACCAATTTTGATAATTTATTGGTAAAGAATAAAGCTCCACGCAGCATTGCACATATCATTCCATTAATCATAGCCCTAGAACTAATTCCCTACGTGTTTATAGATTTCCCCTATTTTGAAAATCTTGTAGAAAAAGGTTTGCAAGTATTTGCTATTATTTTAACCTTATGGATTGTTCGTAGTTTTTTAAATACACTTAAGGATTACTTTAAAACCTTAAACAGTTTAAAAGATAAACCTATAGATAGTTACATACAGGTATTTATGATTTTTGCATGGCTTCTAGGAATCATGTCTGCCTTTGCCATCATCACAGGAATAGAATTTATCAAATTTATTACCACCATTGGTGCTGCTTCAGCAGTAATTATTTTAGTATTTAAAGATACTATTTTGGGTTTTGTAGCCAGTATTCAAGTATCGATTAATGATATGGTCCGAATTGGGGATTGGATTACTTTTGAAAAATATGGGGCAGATGGCGATGTTATTGAAATTAACCTCTCTACAGTTAAAGTTCAAAATTTTGATAAGACCATCACTACTATTCCCACGTATGCACTAATATCCGACTCCTTTAAAAATTGGAGAGGTATGGAAATTTCTGATGGGAGACGTATAAAAAGAGCTCTCCATATAAAACTAGACAGTATTAAATATCTAGCAAAAGAAGAAATAGAGCAACTTAAGAAAATTGAATCTATAACTACCTATTTGGAAACTAGACAAGAAGATATAGATACCTATAACACCAATCATAACATTAACAAAGAATTGCTATTAAATGGTAGAAATCTTACGAATATTGGTGTCTTTAGAAAGTACATAGAAACCCACATAGAAAATCATTCTGGCATCAATAAAGACATGATGATTATGGTACGCCAATTAGCTCCTGAAGCTCATGGAATTCCTTTAGAAATTTATGCCTTTAGTAGTGATAAACGCTGGCAGAATTATGAATATATCATGGCAGATATCTTTGATCATATCATTGCTGCAGTACCTTATTTTCATTTAGAACTCTTTGAGCTTCCTAGCAATTCAAGTTTCAGAGATTCAAAATAAACTTTTTTTTTGCAAGACTTAAATGTTTAAATAAAATATAGTCCATCATGAAAATGATGGACTATTTAATGTGCTACTTACCCTAATAATTTTATCTGTTGTTCTACAGACTTCTGTAAGTTTGATAGCGTAACAGATAGCTCCTTTAAGGCCTCTGAAGCAATACCTTCTCTCTTAATTGTATCAATTACAGACAAGCTGTCCTTTGCGCCATTAGATTTAATGAGAGCCTCTAAAAATAGTTCTCCTTGAATAAGGTTAGAAAGATTAGTTTGTGGATCTGGAGCTTTAAAATTCCACCATGGTGGACCTGGCCAAGGGAAAGGCCATGGGCGTGGATTATCATCTGGCCCCAACGGGTTTGGCGTATAACCTACTAAATCGCCCCTTTTTAAAAATTTTGCTAATTCTTGGCCTTGTATAAAATCCTTAATATTAGCTTTAGACCTTGCCGTTAATGTTCTGGGAAACACCCCAGCATCAAATTCAATTAATACCATAGTTCTCTATTATAAGGTTATTATTAATTTGTATTAAAGGTTCATATAATCTAAAAAAGAACATGTTAGTATTTTATAAATGGTAGCGAATAATGTATAAAATGCACAATATCAATAACTTAATTATAAATTTTTTATAATAGCATAAAAAAAGTCCACCCTTTTGAGGTGGACTTTCGAACTAGTGTTTGTTACGTTTCTTATTTTAATAAGAACGCTTCTTTTTTGAAACCGTTATTAAATTTTACGTTACTGAAAGTGAAAACTCCCATTGGTGAACCATCAGGCCCAAATCCTTTACGAACTGTAGATACTAAAATACCATCAATAGTTTCATAAGTTAAGTTCATTTTCAATACTGGTTTATTAATACCCCATGCTGGCAATGAGAAGTAGAATTGATCTACTAAATGTGTTTCAGGATTAAAGTACAAGATATATTCATCATTCTGCTCTTTATTAGTAACATCAGAACTATAAGTTAAGCTTACTTTATCATAAGTAATGTTACCTACTTTTTCAGTTCCTAAAAATTTATAATTAGCACCCTCATTTTTTAGTTTGTACATCATGGCAAACCAATAAAAGTTTACTTCACGTAAAAATTTTGTTCCACCAATCGCTTTGGGATCCGTTATTGCTTTACCTTCTAAAGTTAATGCAGGAGTACCATCTACTAATGATTGTACGGCCGTTCCTTTTTTACCAGGAAGCACATTAAGATCATGTTGAGAGTAAGAAGCCCATGATTGTTCTCCATTAAAGATATGACGCTCTAACGAGACATCTTTCCCCTTCTCAAAGTTATCATAGACATAGGTAAACTCTACATCTTTTTTAGTAGACAATTTTTTGTATCCACCATTTACAGTTTCTAGGGCATCTAACAATGATGCTGATTTAGTATCTGTATTTTGCGCTGCAATAGAAAAGGTAAAAGCAAATACTACGATGGCACTTGCAAGGGTGTTTTTAAATGATAATTTCATAGTTAAAGACATATAAGTTATTTATGAAGCGGTTTAGTCGCCTCTTCTTATAGAACTTACATTTAAAATTGCCATGAAGCACCAAGGGCAAAAGATCCTTTATAACCAAACCCTAATTCTGCAAAGGCTGCGACCTTTTTCCCTACACGAAATCCTAGACCAGTTAATTGATAGGATGTATTTGATTCAAACGCTTCACTTGTGAAATAGGCAATACCTAAACCTGAGTACATTTGAAATTTAGGATTTGAGATATACCTATAATCTGCTTCTATAGCTATGCTGAAATTGGAGAAATTTTGTCCTGAAGTTTGTTCAAAATCTAATAATCCAAAATATTCGATTTTATTGATTTTTAGGTTTTCATAACTTACAGAGCCTCCAAGCATAAACCGATTATTTACGACATATTTATAGCTTAAGCTAACCACCCCACTACTCTCAATTTCAGAATACGAGATAGATGATAGTGCTGTAGAAATTGAAACATCGTAAAATTTATAAATTTTATAAATACTGTTAGAGCCATAGCCTAAACTCAATTCGCTTGTGCCTTGAGCTTGCGCTTGCATATTTGTAATACAAGCCAAATTGATTAGTGCAAGTGTGAAAATAATTTTTAATGATTTCATAAATTTGATTATTTGTTATCTGTTATTGGTTACATTTTTTACTGGGGGAGCATTAAAAAAAAGAGTCCTAACGATTTAACTAGAACTCTTTTTTAGCAAACACTATGAAAATCATTCCCCCGAAGATTTACATAATTCTTTATAGCTTAATCCTGCTTTCTAATCCTATAACTCACCGTACTTTTTCTTGAACTTTAGCTGCCGATAGCTATCGCATTCTGAACGCTTTTCTAAAATTAGGTTCCATAACTCACAGGTAATAAAAAGTGCTTTTAGGGTCATCATCATTCTAGTTTAATCTTAATGCAAGCTATTTATTAGGCAGCTTTCTTAAAATAAGTAGCTAAGTCTATTACTACGTAGGGGTACTAGCTTTTAAGAATGAAGAAAGAAGAGCTTTATTGAAAATCAATTTCGACCACAACACCAATGATAACAAGCCTTTCAAGCTTATACATCAGCATCTACAAATAGTTAAAACCCTAAAAAATTCGTATTTATCCTCGTATTAATTGGGTGGTCCTGAAAACTAAAAGTCCGATTGTCTATAAATTTTGCGTTATTTGTTTCTAAGAGAAAGGCGCAAATGCATCAAAAAAACTTTGATGTTTAGACACCTAAAAAGAAATAAAAGAACCTATGAAAAGTACTTTCCTTTGCATTATGTTCATCTTTTTCACCACTGGTGTGTTTGCTCAGAACACAAGTATAGCAGAGAAAATTTCACAATTCAATGCCAAGATTAAACATACAGAGAAGGGTGAACGGCTGCAGTGGATGGATAGCCTACACCAAGTAGTTTTTGAAAAACCTACATTTCATTATGATAGCATAGCGCAGCAAACCATTTCTTTTGCGATTGAATTAGATTCCCTATCACATGCCGCAAAAGATTTAACTGACTTAATTTATTACCATGTATACACCAGTAAATCTCCTGCAAAGGCTATTGTATTGTATGATACCTATGCTCCTCAATTGCAAAAACTAGAACATGACTATACTTGGGCAGAATTACACTTGTACACGGGAGATGGATACAACTTTACGAACAATTTAGAGCAGGCTATTGCCTTTTACAAGAAAACAATCTCACTGGGTATTGCTTTAAAAAAAGAACGCATTGTAGGGCTTGCCAAATTATATTTGGGTTTTGTATTAACGGATACCGGTAAATTTGCAGAGGCCTCATTAAGTTTTAGAGAAGCTTCCCTAATTTATACCAAGTTAAACGACACCACCAATGTGCTCTCCGCTAAAAATGGATTATCTATTCTCTATAGCAAAAATGCTTTTTATAAAGAAGCGCAGAAAGAGCGCGAAGAAGCTATAGCCATTGCTCAAATGAGCAACAACTATAACATGCTAATCCCCCTATATGCTAATGCTGCGGAAGATTATAAGCGGATGGGAAATAGGGTAAAACAAATAGCGTATTTAAAAGCATCTTTAGCGGCAAATACCAAGGACCCTAAAATGTTTTACCTCAGAGCTCCCCTACTTGCAGCCATCACCAATGCTTATGCAGAGAGTGATAGCATAGCACTTGCCGATAAAAGTTTTAAAAGCTTAAAGGCCATCTATGAGAACGATAAAACGGCACAAAATACGCGGCACTATATTGATGCAAAAAAGACACTATCATTTGAACAAGGCAACTATAAAGAAGCTTTAGTCCATGGAAAAACATTTTTAGCTTTTCAAAAAGAGCGAAAAAAGAAGGAGGACATCATGTTAGCTGAAGAATTTTTAGCAAAAACTTATAGGGCTTTAAAAGATACCATTGCGAGTAATATCCATTTGGTACAGTACTACGCCATAAAAGATTCTATTGCTAATGTTCAAAATATAAAATCTTTAGCCTACTATCAAACGCTCTACGAAACAGAAAAAAGAGATCTTAAAATTGAAACTCAAAACTCAAGCATTGATATCTTACATCTTGAAAATGAGAACAAAACGCAAATATTTCTCTTTAGTGCTCTGGTTTTACTTTTACTTTTTGGAGGACTCAACTTCTACCGTTCTTTTATCAATGCTAAAAAAAGAGGAATTGCACAAAAAGTGTTCTCTCAAAAACTTATAAAAACACAAGAGCAAGAACGTACGCGGATTGCAAAAGAGCTGCACGATGGCGTAGGGCAACAAATTACATTGCTTAAAATGAAAGCTCAGAAAACGAACCAAAAAGAATTTGTGAAATTAGCACACAATGCTCTAGAAGATGTCCGAAATATTTCTCGAGGATTATACCCTGTAATATTAGCAAAATTAGGACTTACAGAAAGTATCGCACAATTACTGTTGAGCATAGATGAAGAAACAGATTTGTTTGTATCGGTTGAGATTGATCCTATAGATTCTTATTTTAATGCTACAGAATCCCTTAATTTTTATAGATTTATACAAGAATCAGTACATAATGTTTTAAAACACGCGGCAGCAAAGACATTAATTGTGACCATTATAAAAGAAAACAATGCTCTTCAGGTTTTCATTAAGGATAACGGACAAGGATTTGAGCTTAGTAAACAAATAAAACAAAGTAGTTTAGGCTTAAAAACAATGGCAGAACGGATTAGTATGCTTAAGGGAAGTTTTATAATTAAAAGTAAAAAAGTAGGAGGCACCACCATCACAGTACAAATACCAATCACCTAAATGACAAACGCCATTACCTTAGTTGTAGCAGATGATCACCCTCTTTTATTGAAAGGTTTAATAGACGAACTTAAAGCCTACAATTACAGTATCTTAGCAACCGCAGAAAACGGAGCTCAAGCACTCGATAAAATAATGCAGTTTCAACCGGTTATTGCCATTTTAGATGAAGAAATGCCTATGCTTACGGGGTTTGAAATTATAAAAAAATGTAAGGAACAAAATATAGCAACCAAATTTATCATCCTTACGTCCCATAAAGAAAAGGCCTTTGTGTATAAAGCAAAAACCCTAGAAATTTCTGGATATATTATAAAAGACGAACCTTTTCAAGAGCTACATAAATGTATTCAGAGTGTACGTATGGGTGTACCTTATTTTAGCACACTTTTTAGTGATGTCTTTGAAAATGAAGTAGCACCGCAATTAAAAAAAATAAAATTATTATCTCCTTCAGAAAGAACCATTCTGCGTTTGGTCGCTCAAGAAAAATCTTCTAAAGAAATTGGAGTCCTCTTAAGTGTTTCAAATAGAACCGTAGAAAAGCACCGCGCTAATATTATTGCCAAATTAGGGCTAGTTGCTGCAACAGATGCGCTACTCTTATGGACCAAAGAGCATAGAGAGTTTTTAGAAAACATTTAACTAATTCATCCGCAATCAACCAAGTTTTTATTTGCTTAAGAGAGCGTGTCTTTTTTTCTAAAGACTATCCAATGGTAGAATATTGTACGTACTTATCTAATTATCGTTTAGGCAATAATAATTTATGAATGAATTTTAGTTTTTCTACTACCGGAGGGGTAATGACAAAAGGATACACATCTGGTACCCCCATAGCCCTGTTGATACTGTTGACCGCAAAAGATAACGGTACACAGGTCCGTACAATAACATCAAAGTCTTCTTTAGTATATGGGTCAAAAGATACTTTAGTTTTCATTATCCTAAGTTTCTTAATAGGCTTCACATTTATACCGAAAAAGTAAGCAGTCTCCACCATATCCATAATATGAAGATAATGTGCCCAAGTTTCTGCCCAATCTTCCCAAGGATGTGAAGTAGCATACTTACTAATATATGATTTTTTCCAATCTTTAGGCGCACCATTCTTGTAATATGCAGTTAGCGCATCTCCATAATTATATTGCTCATCTCCGAAAATAGCTCTAAACTCAGATAAAATATCCTGATTAGTATATACCAACTGGTTCCAGAAATAATGCCCAACTTCATGTCTAAGATGCCCTACAAGCGTCCGGTAAGGTTCTGAAAGTTGCTTTCGTATTTGCTCTCTCTTTACAGAATCGGCCTCTTTTAACAAGATGGTAACCACACCGTTAGCATGACCTGTCATTAATTTAGGATCATCCTGCTGTGATACAAAATCAAAACACAAACCGTTTTCATGGCGCAATTTACTCTTTAGTAACAAACCTGTTTTTTGCAGTTGATAAATCAACCGATGCTTAGCAATCTCTAAATGTTGCCACTTTTCAAAATTTTCTACATCTGAAAGATTTGGTATGGTTCGGTTAAGCTGACAAGCACTACAATAGTCTTCTTTACTACTTTTTTTGAGAACCCAATTACAAACATTGTATTCTTTATTTTTACAATATTTATATTCTATATTTTGACGATCAGAAAATAAAGACATTTCATTAGGTTTGAAAGTCAACATCTTGCGATCTTTAGCTCTAAATCCTGTTAAATGTCCACAATTTTCACACGAATAATTTTCAAAAAAAACAGAGTGGTTGCAGTGACCACATTGAAATACTTTCATTTAAATTAGATTGTATTATTTTTTAACATACAAAGGGATAGTACCATTGACATTTTATAAATACAAAATGGTGACAAAAATAAGCAGAATATTATTACTAAATTATAATTTTTTAATGATTAATTGTGTATTTAGCTTTGAATTAGCACTACCTCTGATACCTCCGGAAACAGGCATAGTATGCTGATAGTGGGCACTTGAAGCAAGAGGAAAATGAGTGTTCCCTGTAAAAATACCATGACTCGGATCTAAATCAAACCAACCAGTACCTGGTAAATATACATCTACCCAAGCATGGAGTTCGTATGCAGGCGCTATCATATCGAAATAATAATAACCACTAGCAAAACGTGCAGCAATACCTTGCTGCCTTAAAATGCCAATCAGCATCCAAGATAAGTCTCTACACGAACCTCTTTTTAGTTGAAAAGTTTCCTCTGGCATAAATGGGGCTCCCTCTGCTCTATATTCAACACTAAAATCATCATGCAAATGTTTGATAAGATTAGTAAGATATGAAATGGTGTTAAAGTTTGAACGCTTCAAAATAGATAAAGCATAATCAATTAATCCCTTTGAAATTGGTAGTTGTTCTAATGCAGAAAAAAGTAATTTTTTCTGCAAGTCATTATATTGAAAAGGTAATGTATTAAAACTTTGTGGATATATTAAAAAATTAAAAGGATTGTAAGATTTTGTTTGAAGAACACTTTCTGCTCTAATGGTTAATTGAGTTGTCATGCCTTCAAACCAGCAAAATTCTACGACATTGTTATCTTCATCTTGTACTATTTTATGACCTACGGGTTGTGGGTGAATTGTGGTTATAAAATCAGAAACATCAACGTAAGAAGTTTGGCATGGACGGAATCTTAGATAATGAGGTTCTAAAAAAACTTCTGAATCAAATAGATAAGTTGTGACATGTGTAATTTTGAATTTCATTGCGTACCTATTTTAATACTAACTTAATAAAGGTGATGTAGTAATGATGATTTTCGTTTAAGTCGCTATTTGATTTTCAATGGTAAAGAAAGATTCATAAACTGCTGTAGATATTCCATTTAGTTTTTTCTGAATATCATCAAGATATTCATGCATGCCTCCAGAAATAATCTCATTTATCGCTGTATATTCTAGTTGTGATTTTAAAGCTCCTAATTGTTTTTGAGCACTATTACTAAATCCAAAAGAACTCCCCGATAGCGTAATAAGAGATTGCTCGGCTCTAATTAGGCAAGCTAGTATAGATCTAGGAAATTCTGTATCTAAAATTAAAAATTCTGCTATACTTGCCGAAGTTAGTTTCCCGTATTTTTTTCTATACATATCATAAGCACTGACCGACTTTAAAAGTGACGACCACTGAATTAAATCTAACGAAGAACCCACCTCATTAGGAGAGTCTAACAAGAGATGATATTTCGTATCTAAAACCCTAGATGTTTTATCTGCACGTTCAATTGCTTGTCCTAACTTACCAAAATGCCATCCCTCATTCCTTGAAATAGTAGCATCATACATACCATAAAGTAATTGACACCCATTTTTAACGTTAGTAAAAAATTCTCGTAAATTATTTTCTTTGTGACACTTGTTTTCTAAGCCTGCCTTAACTAGATAGTTTAATGCATTAATTTGCTCCCAAAATTCTTTCGTTATTTCAGGGCGTATGGCTCGTGCATTTTCTCTTGCTTTTTGAATGCAATTGTAAATAGAGTTTGGGTTTTTTTCATCAAAAGCTAAAAAATAAATCACCTTAGATTTAGACACTTTTGTGTTTAGTGATTTATACAATTCCCAATCTCCAGTAATCACTACAATAGGTTTCCATTGTTGTTCTTCATCAGGCGGCATTTCTAGAGATAAATTATAATTTACATCTATAAAGCGCGCATAATTTTCCGCGCGTTCTAGATACCTATTCATCCAATATATTGTGTTCGCTACTCTACCAAGCATAATTTTTTAATTTAATGATTTAATACCCATGTATCTTTACTTCCGCCACCCTGTGAAGAATTAACTACAATTGATCCTTTTTTTAGTGCTACACGTGTTAATGCTCCTGGGATAATTTTAATATCATCACCATAAAGAGCATATGGCCTTAAATCAACATGTCTTCCCTCTATTGTATTTTCATCGGTAATGGTAGGCACTCTAGACAGGTTGATCATAGGTTGTGCTATATAATTCCTAGGATTATGTTTAATTTTCTCAATGAATTCCTGCTGTTCTTTTTTTGTAGATTTTGGACCTACAAGCATTCCATACCCCCCAGAAGCATCTGTTTGCTTAACTACTAAATTGTGTATATTTTCCAGAACATATTTGCGGTCTTGTTCTTCATCACAGATGTATGTTTTTACATTTGGTAAAATCATATCCTCTTCTAAATAGTACTTTATAATCCTTGGAATATAGGCATAAACGGCTTTATCATCTACTACGCCTGTTCCCGGCGCATTAACTAAAACCACATTACCTTTTAGATAGGCATTAAATAATCCTGGCGTTCCCAAAACTGATTTTTTGTTAAACGCTAAAGGATCAATAAACTCATCATCTACACGACGGTAAATTACATCTACACGTTTCAAACCATTGGTTGTAATGATATAAACAATTTCATTTTGCACAATTAAATCTTTACCTTCTACCAACTCTGCACCCATTTGCTGCGCCAGATAAGAATGTTCAAAATAGGCAGAATTATATATTCCAGGTGTTAGTACAACTACCGTTGGGTTTTCTGCATCGGTGAGTGATTCTAAGGTATCTCTTAAAATATGGGTATAGTCATAGACAGACTTTACCCCTAGTTTTTCAAATAACTCAGGAAAAGTACGTTTTAAAATCTCTCTATTTTCTAACATATAGGATACTCCAGAAGGACAGCGCAAATTATCTTCGAGTACGTAGTATTGACCATCTCCGCCCTTAATTAAATCAGACCCTGTAATATGACACCAAATATCTTTTGGAGGCTTAAAACCTTCTAATTCTTTCAAATACGAAATACTTGAAAAAATTATCTCTTTAGGAATTATTTTATCCTTCAGAACCTTTTGATCATTATAAATATCTTGAATAAATAAGTTAAGTGCTTTAATACGTTGCTGCAAGCCTCTTTCTAAATGAGTCCATTCCTTATTATCAATAATTCTTGGAATAATGTCTAAATGAAGAATACGTTCTACGCCCTGATTGTCATCATACACATTAAAAGTCATTCCCAAAGATAGTTGTGCTCTATCTGTAGAATGCTGAAGTGTGCTTAGCTTTTTCGGACTCATTTTTTGAAGTCGTTCTAAGAACAATTTGTAATTTGGCCTAACGTTATTATTTTCATCAAACATTTCATCATAAAACCCTTTGGTTTCGTAAGCTGAGAAATCTAATTTTGGCATGAAAAAAAGTGTGGATTTATTCCAGATTTAATACACCTTTCTCTTGCTGAAAATTCAGCTTAAAAAAAAAGATTAGTTGTAAATTAAAAAAGGAGTGATTAAAAAAGTACATACTACCCATTGCAGTATATGACCTCAATATACAAAAATTAAGGGAATATCCTACACATTTACCACATAAGCTATGATTATTGCACCACTTAAGCACAAAGTTCTCCTAAAGCAATAATTACCAAAATGATAGTTTTACCGCGAATATATTTTAGATCTAAGCACCATTGCTAATAACAAATTAAAAACAGTAGAGTATCAAATGCCTGTTACAAACTTTTTATATTTTTTTTAAAAAAATTGCACCTAGAATGCATAGAGGTAACTAGATACTACTAAACAACTTGAGATTAATTTATAAACAGCAATATCAAAAATACAACTCTTGCTATCTTAAGGGAAATTACCTCACAAAAAAAGCTCCTAAATAGGAGCTTTTTTTGTAGACATTTTTATTGACTCAAATTGGCCTTGAACCAAAAGTCTATAACGATTTCTTTAGGCCTTTGGTTTTGATCTGGACGATCTCCACCTTGTGATCCACCTTGACGACCACCTCGGCCTCCGCCACCAGGTCCGCCGCCTTGCCCCCCGCGTCCACCCTGTCCGCCACCACCAAAACTAATATTTGATGCCGTATTCTCTTCTCGTTCTATTTTAGAAGTCACTACTCCTATGGTCAATTTTGATAAATCTACAGGGGGTGTACCTATATTTTTCTTAGGCATTATGAGTTCATATTGTAAAACATTCGCCTCCTTATCATAGTTATATGCCATACTGACCCCCAAATTATTCAGGTCTAAATGAAATTCTTGAGACAAATCAGGATTTGTATAGCGCGCCATTTTTGACATCCCCCCAAGTTCTGCTAAAATATCTGGACCTCTTTCGCCTTCTTCTTCTTCCCGTTCTTCGCTGGTTCCACGAGCATTGTCATTTCTATTAGGTTTCCCTTGTGGTACTTCTATTTCAGAAGGGTATTGAATAGCGACATTCTTTTTACGTTTGCCTTTCACATCAAAATATATAGAAAAACCACGGTGCAACATAGAAAGCATTGTTGCTTCATCGGTAGTATTTAATTGTACGTAGATGTTCTTAGCATCCATGGTACTGCTATAGTTTATAGTGCCCTCGCTATTTTTAAGAGGTTCTTGAGCTTGAATTTTGAATAGCCCAAACATTCCTAGAATACAAAGGGACAACTTAATTTTATGGAAAATAAATTTCATTTTTATTTCTTAAATTAGGTGTAATTTGCCCTAAACATATCAAATAATAGCAAACCAATAGTTTACTTTCAGTGAACAGCCCGTAGTTCTTTGTGAACACGGTATAATTACCTATTCGTTTAAATTAGTTCTCCGCAGTCATCCTCCAATAATCCTAACAGGAATCCTTATCTTTACAGGCATAATACTGATGATGAAACAACTTTGCAACAGATAAAAGCGTACTTAGATCAAATAGCGAAGATATCGCATGAAGATTGGGATTATTTTACGTCTAAATTACAAGGGCGTGTTATTCCTAAGAAAACTATATTTTTGAAAGTCAATGAAATAGAAAATCATATTTCTTTTATTGAATCTGGAGTGGTGCGTTTATATATTCCAAAAGAGAATCCTGATAAAGAAATTACATTTGGTTTTAGTTTTGAAGACCAGTTCATAAGTGCGTATGATTCTTTTTTAACGCAACAACCTTCTGCCTACCAATTACAAGCATTAACAGAAACTACATTGTTAAGTATCACGTATGATGATTTGCAAGAGGTTTATAAAAATACGCAAATAGGAAATCTTATTGGGAGACTTACAGCAGAGCGCCTCTTTCTCTTAAAATCTAAACGAGAGCAGAACTTATTGAATCTCAACGCTGAAGAACGTTATATGAAATTATTTAAGGAACGTCCAGAGCTTTTAAAAGTAATTCCCCTAAAGTATATTAGCTCTTATATTGGTGTTACCCCCCAGGCTTTAAGCCGAATTAGAAAGCGTTTATAGTACGTGTTTTATTGACTTAGGTTCATTGTTTCGCCAAAAACAAGCCAGTATCTTTGCAAATAAAAGTTATGGCAGTAATCCTATTTGTTTTAGTGCTTTGGTATGGAGGTTTGTTTTTTCAATCGTTCTTTCTACACCGTTATGCAGCACACCAAGTATTTACCATGTCTAAAACCATGGAACGAATCACCTTTATATTAACTTGGATCTTTCAAGGCTCTAGTTACTTAAGCGCTTATGGTTATGGAGTAATGCACCGCATGCACCATGCGTATACCGATACGGATAAAGATCCGCACTCCCCTTCTCACGATCCTAATTTATTTGCGATGATGTGGCGTACAAAAACAATTTATCAAGACATAAATAAAGAACGTATTGCTGTAGATCAACGTTTTACCAAAAACGTACCGCAATGGAAAGCTTTTGATAAATTCGCTAGTTCCCGTATTTCTAGAGTATTATGGATTAGTTTGTATGTACTTTTCTTTGTTTTCTTTACTACCGCAGCTTGGCAATGGGCTTTACTTCCTATCACCTTCTTAATGGCACCTATTCACGGCGTTATTATTAACTGGTTTGGTCACATCTATGGCTATGTAAATTTTCAAATGAAGAATACAAGTAAAAATTTATTCCGTTTTGACTTTTTAATGATGGGCGAAGGATACCATAACAACCACCATAAATATGCTAGTAGAGCTAATTTTGGGGTTAAATGGTATGAGATAGATGTCACTTATGTTATTATAAAACTCTTAAATGCTTTTGGCGTTATCCAATTAAAACCTATCCCCTTAAAAGATAATTAATTTCAAATAGTTCTTAATTAAAGGACGTTTTTATAATTAGCTAAAAAATCCATGATATAGAAGTGCAACATATTAGCAACTCTATCTTATGGATTTTTTAGTTATATCTAATTTCTAATTTTTTCTTGTGACATCTACAGTAACCGTCATATGTTGACCTCCTCCTGAATACACGATTCCTTTCAAAGGAACAACATCTGAAAAATCACGTCCTTTGGCTACGCGTATATGTTGATCTGATACTAAAAGATTATTAGTAGCATCAAACTCTACCCAACCTATGTCAGGTATATATAAAGACATCCAAGCATGAGAAGCATCTGCTCCTGCTAACTTGGGTTTCCCAGGTGGAGGAATGGTTTCAATATATCCACTTATATATCTAGCAGACAACCCAATAGAACGAACACAAGCCAAACCAAAATGCGCATAATCTTGGCATACTCCCTTTTTATGTTTGAACACTTCTTCTAAAGGAGTACTTATTTCCGTGAAGCCGGGCGTAAATGTAAAATCAGTATAAATTCGTGTGTTTAATTCATGCATTGCTTCCATTATTGGCCTATTTGGAGTAAAAGACACTAATGCATACGCACGTATAGCTGTTAAGAAGGTGACATGAGGCGATTCTAAATAAAACTGTCGGATGTCATTAGAGGTATCTATAGATTGCAACAACTTAACTACCGATTCCCAAGCAGGTGTTTCGGCAGGATTTATAGATAACCACGTTGGCGGATGCACTGTAATTTCATTGGTACTTTCAACGACAAGCTTTTTGTGGGCTTTTTGCAGTGAAAAATAGAAGTACTTATTTTCAAAAAAATCTTCTCGTTCCATTATAAAATTAGGCTCGGGATCAATAGTACATTTCGTAGAATTGATTTCCTGTAAGGCATTATTACCACTCACCTGAAATACGATATTATGACATAACGAAACCATAGATTGGTATTCGTATACTGTTTTATGTTTGACTTGATAAATCATATTTCTGGAATTTTAGTGCTTACAAAACCAAATGTAGTTTCCGTATGGTTAAAATATTGACTTATAAATAAACCCGAAGCATCTCCAAGCAATTGTTCTAATTTTTCCATTAATAGGATCAAGTCTTTTCTAGACCCTGACTTTTTCTTTCCTTTTTTTAACAGATTAGGTTCGCTTAAACGAACCAATGTTGTTGCTTCTAATAGCTTTTTTTGAATTAAACTCAACTGTACTCCAGACGTTTTTGGCATACGATTCACACGCTTTTCAAGTTGTGTAATTTGATACACTACAGATCGCGGATTCAATTCATTTAACAATAACAATGTTAATGTATTGGTAAATTCAATAGTAGATCTATACATATAACGATACGTAATTAAACTTTCGTTATTAATTAATACACATTCTAAGAGCGATTTTTCTGTTTCGCTGTCCAACTCCTTAGATAGGATGTTTTTTAAAAAAGTACAAGTCATATAAGAAGATTCTAGATCACTTCCTATGCACTGCAAATTCCAAGAAACATCTCTTGTCATCGTATCTACCCGTAAGCCATGATATGCCATAAGCCGTATAATCAAGCCATCTAAAATATAACTAATATCATTGATTCTAGTGCTTTCTTTAAGCTTGTTACTTTCCTCGGAAATATGATCTAGTATGCGCCAACTATCGAGGCCTAGACGGTCACGTACCGCATAGGCGTTACGTAGAAATGCTTGTAAGGAATGATTCAAGGAACCTGCCTTCGTTACATCAGTGATTACAGAAATGAGTTCTTTTTCAGGATTTACTAATGTTTCTTTATCTTCAAAACCTGGCAATAATAAGGTGATATTAGAAAATGATTTTAATAAAGAGCAGAGTACTACATCTTTTTCAACATTTAAATTATCCTCGGTTTCATAGTATTTCTTTATAATAACACGTGCCAACCGTACTAGAAAAATGGAACGTTCTACATACCTCCCTAACCAGAATAATTTTTCTGCCGTACTACTAGGCAGTACATTTTCGGTTTGCGGAATTTTATTTGGTACAAGATCTGATTTCGTGTCTTTATCCATCCCAGGTACCCAAGTATCTTTACTAATCCCTCCTGCTTGGTTAGAAACTATAAACGTACCTTCGTCCGCAGAACTTCTGGTTAACCCACCCGGCATCACTTGGTATGAATTGTTCGTTGTATCTGCCACAACATAACTCCTAAAAACAGCATTCCTAGAGGCTAATTGCCCATCAATATATGAGGGTGTTGTAGAAAAATTTACCCTTTCCTGACCTACATACAAATAAGGCCTCATATTAATCTCATTCTTCAGGGTCGCTATCTGTTGCTCATCTAATGATGACCCGTACATGGCACTACTTGTATCATCACTATATATTTTTCTAATAATTAATTTTTCTAAATTATCAAATACATATTGTTTTGCAGCTGCTTGTCCACACCACCATGTAGCGACAGAAGGTAGAATAAGTTCTTCGCCTAAAATATGCCTACATAGCTTAGGTAAAAACGCCATTAAGCCTGGATTTTCAA
Organism: Cellulophaga baltica; assembly: GCF_900102165.1. Taxonomy (GTDB): domain Bacteria; phylum Bacteroidota; class Bacteroidia; order Flavobacteriales; family Flavobacteriaceae; genus Cellulophaga; species Cellulophaga baltica. Next base: position 369,745 of record NZ_FNBD01000004.1, on the reverse strand, counting down.
GAATTCTACTACCTAAAGGGTTAATAAGCATTACCTTTTGCTGCCGTACTGCCTCCATAAGACCTACAACTCCTAATTGCGAGTTCATTTTAAACTCTAAAGGATCGCAGAAAACGTCATCAACACGACGTACAATAACATCTACTTTTTTAAGTCCCTTTATGGTTTTTAGCCAAACATACCCATCACTAACTGTAAGATCTGCACCGCTTACCAAGGTAAAACCCATTAATGAAGAAAGGTAAGCATGTTCAAAATAAGCTTCATTTTCTGAACCTGGCGAAAGAAAAACTACTCTTGGCTCTTCCTTATTTTGCCATGCGAGATTGGTTATGGTTCTCTTTAAAGTTTCGTAGTAGGTGTTGATTTTTCTAATCTGATTTTCTCGGATCATTTCAGGAAAAACCCGGGTCATGGCCACCCTATTTTCAAAAGTATATCCTGCTCCCGAAGGCGCATCTGTACGGTCATGCAAAACCCACATTTTACCGTTCGGTCCGCGTGCTAAATCGGCAGAATACTGTATCAGTTGTTGCTCTCCTGGAATCTTGAGTTTGTCAACCTGCCGCAAAAATCCTTTATGATTATAAATCAACTCAAAAGGGATGTGGCCAGAACGAATAAGTGTTCGTTTGCCATAAATATCTTTTAAAATATGGTTTAATAAAATAGTACGCTGCTTCAGCCCTGATTCTATGACATTCCAATCTTCCTCTCCAAAAATCATGGGCACAGCATCAAGCATCCAAGGCCTGTTCATCCCATCCGGATCACCATAAATATTATAGGTAACCCCATTTTCTTTCAATTGCCGCTTTAGTTGAAGCTGGCGCTCGTCCATCTCTTCTTTCCCTAACGTATTAAAGGTATCCAGAATCTTTTCCCAATGTGGATGCACTGATCCGTCAGGCGAGGTTATTTCGTCAAAATAGGGAGAATTACTTTTAACTTTTCTATGTAATAAAGAAGAGATCATATCTTCTTTATAAAGCTGGTTGTCCATTATTAAATTTTCTTTTTCGCTTTATATTGTCTCAAATCCATAGTATACGGATAATCAGGATTTACTACGTCACCACTAATATCATATTGCGTAGTAATTTGTATTGGTGTAATATAGCGTCCTGCAGACTGTTGTGTTGCTACGGTAGGTTCTACTAGGTTAACAGTATGTCCAAAATCAAAGAATCTAGAAATACGTCGTGATTCTGCCTCATAGCTATTCACAGGAAAGGTTTCATAATTGCGTCCTCCTGGATGTGCCACATGATATTTACAAGCTGCCACAGATTTTTTAGACCAAGTATCATACAAATCAATCACTAAAGGAGTATCAGCCCCTAGCGTAGGATGTAATGCAGAGGGTGGCTGCCATGCGCGGTAGCGTATTCCTGCTACATATTCGCCCTGAACTCCTGTGTTTTTTAATGGAATACGACATCCATTACATATGAGTATATAACGAGAGTCTGTTAATCCGCTTACTTTTACCTGAATTCTTTCTAATGATGAATCTACAAAACGTGCTGTTCCCGTACTAGACATTTCTTCTCCTAGTACATGCCAAGGTTCAATTGCCATGGTTAATTCTATATGGATATTATCTACTTGTAATTCTCCCAAAAATGGAAAACGGAAGGCAAAAAATGGATCAAACCAATCCAAATTCATTTTGTATCCTGCATTTTGCAAGTCCTTCATCACATCACCTAAATCATTAGAACAATAATGTGGTAATAAAAACCGATCGTGGAGTGCTGTACCCCAACGCACTAATTTATGTCTATAAGGTTTTTCCCAAAACCAAGCCATTAAGGAGCGTATCAATAAAAATTGTACCATACACATTTGATAATGTGGTGGCATATCAAATCCTCTAAATTCTAAAATCCCCAAACGGCCTGTTGAAGAATCTGGAGAATACAATTTATCAATACAAAATTCTGCTCTATGCGTATTTCCCGTAATATCTACCAACAAATTTCTAAAGATGCGATCTACCAACCAAAACGGTACTTCGTTTTCTTTTAGGTCCTCTGGTATTTGTTGAAAAGCCAATTCTAACTCGTACAACATCTCATCACGCCCTTCATCTACTCGTGGCGCCTGACTTGTAGGACCAATAAACTGTGTAGAGAACAAATACGATAATGAAGGGTGATGCTGCCAGTACGTAATAAAACTACGCAATACATCTGGTCTGCGAAGTAACGGACTGTCTGCTGGGGTTACCCCTCCTAGCGTTACATGGTTCCCACCACCAGTTCCGGTATGTTTCCCGTCTAGATTAAACTTTTCTGTAGTTAATTGAGTTTCCGCAGCTTTTTTATAAAGAATATCATAATTATTGAGAATTTCTTTCCAACTACTTGCGGGGTGTACATTCACCTCAATAACGCCTGGATCAGGTGTAATTTGAAATTTCTGAATGCGATTATCTGAAGGAGGATCATACCCTTCTATAAGAATAGGCATCTGCAACTTCTCTGCCACCACCTCAATATGATTAACCAATTGAAGGTAATGTTCAAAATGTGTAAGCGGTGGTAAAAATATAAAGAGTTTTCCTGATCTTATTTCTACCGATAAACTGGTGATAAAAATAGAATCGCTATCTGCTATTTGCTGACGCCCTTCGCTACTTTCTTTATTTTCTTTTATAGTGGGTAAGGTCTCCGCAGCTTCAAATAAACTAGGCTCAGGCTTTACTTTCACTTCTTCGTGATCAAATGCCTGAATAGATTTTAAAGGCAGTCTTAGCCCTAAAGGAGAGTTCCCTGGAACTAGAAATAGATTTTTTCTACGAAATTTCCACGCACAGGTTTCCCACGTGCTATTTTCAAAACTCCATGCAATTGGTATAGCATAACCGATAGGTTTATTCATCCCGTGTTGCAACAATTCTGATAAACGCTGACGTTCTAATGGAGCTTCTAAATCGAGTTTTAAAGGATCTACATCTATAGGTATATTACTTTCTTCCCAAGCAAAATAAAACGGATCTTCATACGCCGGGTGTATACATTCTTGATTTAATTGCAAGGATGCTGCTAAAGCGTTCATAAACGTATCCGCATCATCTACCGTAAATTTATAATCGTGAGATAGGTCTGCTAAAAGTTGATCATTGTTCCAGATTGGCAAGCCATCTTTGCGCCAATAGCACCCTAATTTCCAACGAGGTAAAGGTTCTCCAGGATACCATTTTCCTTGCCCATACAACATTAAGGCTCCCGTACCAAACTCATCTTTTAGTTTATGAAAAAGCTCATTCGATAATTTCCGCTTTTGTGCACCATCTGCTGCAGAATTCCACTCTGGTGCATCCTGATTGTCTGTTGCCACAAAAGTGGGTTCTCCTCCCATGGTTAGCCGCACATCTTTAGCTAACAATACCTTATCAACTTGCTCCCCTAGGGCTACAATTTCATTCCACTGTTCGTCCGAATAAGGTTTAGTTACTCGGGGTTTTTCTACAATACGGGTCACCATATTTTCAAAATGAAATTCTGTCTTCGCAGCTTCTGCAAGTCCTGAAATTGGGGCCGCACTATCTGGATTTGGAGTACAAGCTAAAGGAATATGTCCTTCCCCTGCAAACAAGCCTGAGGTTGCATCTAAACCTATCCAACCAGCTCCCGGAACATATACCTCTGCCCAAGCATGTAAATCTGTAAAATCTTGTTCCGCTCCAGAAGGTCCCGTAAGCGATTTAACATCTGCTTTTAATTGTACCAAATACCCCGATGCAAAGCGTGATGCTAAACCTAAATGACGCAGCAATTGTACCAATACCCAAGTAAAATCACGACAAGAACCTGATTTTAACTGCAGGGTTTCTTCACAGGATTGTACTCCTGCCTCCAAGCGGATGTTATAGGATAATTGATTGTATATTAATTGGTTTAAAGCAACCAACCAATCAACCATATTCATATCATCGGTTAAAAGCGATTTTGCTTCCTTAACCAGAATAAGCATCAGGTTATCTTTTTCTTTTATCTCTAAATAAGGCGATAATTGTTGTAGTAATCCATCCTCATACGTAAAACCTGGTTTTGAAGCATATTCTTCAATAAAAAAATCAAAAGGATTAATCACCACCAGATCTGCAATAACCTCTACATCTACTGAAAAATGATCTACTTTATCTGGAAAAACAATTCTTGCCATATAGTTCCCAAAAGGATCTTGCTGCCAGTTGATAAAGTGATTTTTAGGATGAATATTTAAGCTATATCCATTAATAGGTGTTCGAGAATGTGGTGCTGGACGAAGCCTAATTACCTGAGGCGATAATTTTATGTGCTTATCGTATTTGTATTCTGTGTAATGCCTTATGGCTACTTGTATTGACATCGACTGAGAAATTAACGTGAGAACTAACTAAGCGTAAAATTGACCCTTAGAATTTTTTATAATACTGAAATTAGTAATGCTTATTTAGCTTTTCATCATAAGCATTAATAAAGTGTTTTTTTTTGAAACATACTATCATTACCTGTTATTTATTTCCTGTTATGAAAACTAAAATTCGGGATGAAAATTTTCATGCTCTTGGGCTACTATTTCTACATTTACCAAGTGCTTTAAGGGTACGACCCCTGGACCAAATTGATTAAACACCGCTACATCTGCTGCATCCGTGCCATAACCTAAAGCAACATAACCTCCTTTTTTATCCTCTTGTGTAGCATCAAATGTATACCAACAACCACCTACGTACACTTCAAACCATGCATGCATGTCCATCGGTTTTAAATTATACAAATATCCAACAACAATACGGGCTGGGATACTAATACTTCTACATAAGGCAATACCCAAATGGGCTAAATCTCGACAAACTCCAGATTGCCTATAATTGACATCTACCGCTGAAATAGGAAAATTACTGCTTCCTGGAATATAGCTGATTGTATTCCGTAACCAAGATTCAATAGCAGCAACTTGGTTATATCCTGGTAATTCATTTGCTGTAATAGACACCGCCAAATCATTGAAACGATCTGATTCGCAATACCTACTCGGTAACAAATAACGCAAAATGGAATCTGGTAAATTTTGAATTTCCACAAATGGAGCCCCAAAATCTACAGCAACTACATCTGGAACTTGTACCTCTGCCTTGGTACTAATGGAGAAATTTCCCGAAGGAGCAATCAGTCGCTGACAAAGGTTACCCACAATATCTGTATGTTCAACCACGGGTATCATGGGCGAAATTTTGTATTCTTCGCGTTCTACCCATTGTGTAGCATTACTTCGTGGGCGCAGCATTAATATAAACGGCGTAGGCACCTCCAAATCGAACAATAAATAAAAGCTAACTCGTAATACCATAAGGAAAGTGATTTATAAAACACGTGAAAATAAGTTTGTTTTTAGCTACAGGATATTTTCCAATGCCCAACCAATTTAAGTATTATTTAGGTAGTAAAAGAGTTCTATTTTAGTTGATTACGTATTATTTATGAATCGTAACTTTTAGTCCTATTAATTTCCTAATTAGATAAAAAACCTGCGGATAATCTTTTGATTTTAGGGTGACAATTTATAAGCATCTTACAAAAATAGGAACGCGAAGATATCCGGAAAAGCACCCATTCTCCTTTCTAATTGCACTGTAGCCATCAGTTGTAATAACGCATAAGTTAAACACTGCTAAGACTTTACACCGCATAGATTAAACAAAAAAAGGAAACAAAAACAATTATAGGGTCACTATTTACGTACATCCTTAAACCCCATTACATGAATCTTATGAAAAATTTAAAATCTTACGTAGGCATTCTATACCTAGTTTTCGCTTTAAATAGTTGTACTAGTGATGATGCCAAGGTTGTTGTTCCTAGTGAAACCGAAGAATCAATAACTCCTACTGATGAAGAAGAGCCTAATGAAGAAAACCCTGTTGCTACCACATTGATTGCCAATGATCTTGAACCACACCCTATGCAAGATATTGCCAGACCCGAATATTTAAAAACTATCGTAGATCCTTCTTTCGGAACAACCATTCGTAGAATATCAAATGCTGGAGACGGTGGGGTTATTAAACCTATGTACAGTACCATCCAAGCTTGGAATGCCGATGAAACTAGAATGATTCTGTACGACCAAACAAACGGGGTACATCAATTGCTAGATGGCATGACTTATGAATTCATTCGGAATCTTGATGACCTCCGCCCGGATGATTTAGAGCAAATATTCTGGGATTTCAATGATGCAGATGTCCTGTATTATTTAGATGCGAGTACGGATGATTTTATTAAATACAGCATTTCAACATTAACGAAAGAGATTTTAGTCAATTTAAAAGACGTCACAGGTTGTGATGGTAGTATTAGTATGGGCAGTGATGTGCAAATGATGTCTTGGGATTCTGATGTGATAAGCTTTAGATGTGATAATAGCACCACCTATTCGTATCGTTTCTCTACTCAGAACCTAACCCCCTTTAATCTTGATGATGTAAACTATGCAGCCGTTATGCCTGCACCTAGTGGCACCTTATTTTATCATAACGTGTCTTCTTATGATGCCAATGGTAATTTCGTGGCTAGACTTAATAAAAGCAAACCAGAACATTCTTGTTTAGGGCAAATGACCGATGAAACGGATACTGATTATTCCGTAAGTTTTGACGGCGGACCTAATGGTGGTTGTCAAGGGAATATTATTGCTTTCGATTTAAACACGGGGGAGTGTCTTCCTGTGATTTCTCAAGCTCAAGGGTATGCTTATCCAAAAACAGGAACTCATATTTCTGCAGTTGCTCATAAAAATCCGGGGTGGATTGCTGCTTCAATGATTGGTTTTGATGAAGACGGACAAGCATTATTAGATCAAGAATTAGTGATTGCACGTGTTGAACCTGGAAATATTGAGGTGTACAGAATTGGACACCACAGAGCCGATGAAGACCAATTTGATTATTGGGGAGAACCGCATGCGGTAATCAGCCCTACAGGAACTAGAGTCCTTTTTGGTTCTGACTGGAGCGGTTCTGAAGATGGCAAGTCTGTTGAATCTTACGTCGTAGAACTCCCTTCTTTTACCCCGTAAATAAAATAAGGTCTAGCATGCTCCTGTAGCGACTAGACCTATCTTTTTGAATTTACGTTCTTACACCCTTTTAAATAATAGCGTACCATATTTTAGCACCCTATTACCGCATGCAGGTTGGTCTGTTTTTAGAAATATGTTGAAACTGTCCAATAGCCATTCTTCTAGAACCTTCTTTAGCACGTTCCGCTACAGCACCCACATATAAGGTATCTATGGTTGCCGCCCACAAGCTTAACCAGGCATCAAAATGCTCTTGGGTAATACTATGTTTCATATGCGCATCTACTTTTAAATGCGCTTCGCTTGGGTTGCCTTTAAAACATACATTTCCTAATAATGCGGTTTCCCAAAAATCGGTTAGTTTTTCTAAATGCGCAGGCCATTGATCTGTTGCAATATGTTCATTGAAGATAGGCCCCAACAAATCGTTTTTTCTAACTTCAGCATAAAAAGTATGTACCAATACGGTAATCGCTGCTCTGTTTTCTATGTCTTTCATCTTATGCGTTATAAAATGCAGCACAGGCCAAAAATTGACCTGTACGGCATTGGTCTTTAGTTTTTCTTTTTAATACAATACACTGTTTCTTGAATAGTAAACCAGCAGAAATAAAATATCCCTACAGAGAATATAATATCGCCAATCATACGCATCCATTTTAAGGTTTGTACGGTTGGTGAATATAGTAATTCTGCATCTCTAGCAAAAGAATATCCTTTAGTAATAGAAGTATAGGCTTGAATGATTCCAATAGGTAATAAACTTAAGACTACCATAGCCACTAAACCTACATTTAGGAACCAAAAAGCTCTCTTTAATTTTACAGAATTCCATACCCGGTCTGAATAAAAACGCAAACAGATGATGATAAAACCCATTCCCAGCAAACCATACACCCCAAATAAAGCAGTATGTGCGTGTACTGCTGTAGTATTTAAACCCTGAATGTAGTAGAGCGCTATAGGTGGATTAATTAAAAATCCGAATACTCCTGCTCCTACCATATTCCAGAAAGCTACCGCAATAAAAAAGAATACAGGCCATTTGTATTTTTGCATCCATTCATTGGATTTTAAAAGGTTCCAGTTTTCACGAATTTCGAAACCCATGAGCGTTAGTGGCACTACTTCTAGTGCACTAAATGTAGCTCCTAATGCAATGGCTTGTACGGGTGTGCCGGAATAATACAAATGATGTAAGGTTCCAATAATTCCGCCTGCTAAAAAAATAGTAGCCGAAGCAATAGATGCTTTTCCTGCAGTTTTAGCAGATAGTATTTTCATCCTCAAAAAGATAAAGGCAATAATCACTGTCGCAAATACTTCAAAGAAGCCTTCTACCCAAAGGGGTACCAGCCACCAACGCCAATAATTAATTACGGGCAGACTACTATTTTCACCATACATCAATCCAGAGAAAAAGAACATCCCTATAGCAATTACAGAAATCAGTAGTATAATTAACAGGTGTTTAGAATCATCATTCTTTTTAATTGCAAAGATTACATGCCTGCCTACCATTACGACCCATAAAACCAAACCAATCCCTAAGAATATTTGCCAAAACCTTCCAAGATCCATGTATTCATAGCCTTGATGGCCGAAAAAGAAATTGGTGGTTAAATCTAAAAACTGATGTACGCCTAACCACTCCCCTAACATAGATCCTAAAACAATAAGAAGTAAGGCGATAAATAGAAAATTAATTCCAAAAACCTGAAATTTCATCTCTTTACCACTAATCATCGGTGCTAAAAATAAACCAGTAGCCAGCCATGTAGCGGCAATCCAAAATACTGCCAATTGGGTGTGCCATGTTCTGGTAATGGAATAAGGTAAGAAACTGGACAAATCAAATCCAAAAAACGCTTGCCCTTCTACGGTATAATGCACCGTTAGCGCTCCAAGAACCACTTGTAAGGCAATCAATAACGAGATCACAATAAAGTATTTTAATACCGCCCTCTGTGATCTGGTTAATACTAAGGTATCTAAAGGATCTTGTTTAGGGTGAATTACCGCCTCTCCTTTCTCATGGTTGCGAATGTAATAATAACTCAAGGCGCCAATAAACAGGAGTAATAACACAATTGAAAAACCAGACCAAATTTGAGAATCTGGAGTAATGGTATTTCCTATTAGTGGTTCATGCGGCCAATTAGAGGTATAGGTATAGTCCTCATTGGGTCTATTGGTACTCGCCGCCCAAGAGGTCCAGAACAAAAAAGCATTTAGTTGCGCTAGTTTTACTTGATCTGTTAAGGCCCCTTCCGGAATGGCATATTGCTCATAACCTTCAGAGAAAATACGGGTATAGTGAGCAGTATTGCTCCTAATTGCAGCATAACGTGCGGCAGAAATAGTTATAGCTCCGGTCTTTGGGTTGTAGCTATTGGTTTTAATATCTTTAATTAACCGCGCTTTTAAGGCTGCTTTATTTTCAACATCTAAGACACCATAAGATGTATTAAAATCTTTTTGAGCCCAAGCGTCCAACATGAACACAGCTTCTTTATGAATCCAATCGGCAGACCAATCAGGAGCCACATAACTTCCGTGACCCCAGATAGAACCTACTTCCATCCCGCCTATAGATTCCCAGACATTCTGACCTATTTGTATATCGGCCTTTGTAAATACCGTTTCTCCCGTTTCTTTAATCATAACGGTTTCAGGAATAGGTGGTTGTGTTTGATATACTTTTGTTCCTACCCATATAAGCGCAATAAATGAGAGTATGACTACGCTAGAAAATGCAATCCAAACTTTTTTCATGGTTGTTTCTTTTCAAGAATTAATTGGCTACATTTTTTACACGATCTACACTATCTGCCGTAGCAATTGTTAAGCGAATGATAGCATCTTCTGTACAGAACAAGTCATGCGGAACACTTGCGTCTAAAGCAATTAAATCGCCTTTTTTTAATTGCATTTTTTCTCCTGCTACACCAAAATCTATGGCGCCTTCAAAAAGCGATACTACAATAGGAAATGGTGCTTTGTGTTCTTTCATCTGTTGACCTTTTTTCATAAGAATTCGAACCTCTTTTGTGCTGTCTGTTTTTAATAAAACACTCACTGCTGGTCGGTCTTCCAAATAGTTAAGATTCTCTGTTATTGATGCTGTTTTCATAGTATATATATTTGTTGTTGTTTTAATTTTAATATTCTTAATTACAAGTACTTACAAATTCCTATTGATTGTTTGTATTTAAATGTTTAAAGCTCCTAAATCCAAATAAAATAAGACAGGTTATTTTTACGATCTCTACGAGCACGTACCATAGATGTAACTTGCTTTTCCCTAGCACTACGCCTTCCCGTATTAAATTGGCTCTCGTATCTAAAGCGGGCAATAACCACACACTTTGCATGACCAAAATGGCTACTGCTACATAGAATAATCCTTGTACTTGTATAGGTTTTTTTTCTTTGGATGCAATACTTAGGAGCACTATTAAAACAGCACTGGTGATCTCTACTTTATTGAGTGCATTAAATACCAATTGTCCAATGCCTAAACCCAATGCGGTATCTATACCTGGTGCTCTAAATTTTAGCCAGGCTTCCATAAAACTGATGGCTCCTATGAACCCTACCCATATAAAGGTGATGGCGATACTAGTAGATTGTTTTTTCATAAGCGATTTAAAGACCTTTTTATCCTTTATTAATTTAAATTTTTAACGTTTAAGAATGATGCTTTCCAGACTTAAATCATTCACGACCGACTTAATCGAAGTAGTTTCTAACATTTCTTGCAAGTTATCACGGATCTCGATGAACTTAAAATGAAGTGGACAAGGTGAATTGGCGTCACACTGCTTTAATCCCAAAGCGCAGCCTTTATAAATGCTGTCTCCATCAAGGATAGTGACAATTTCACTAAGCTTGGTATCCATCATTTCTGGTTCTATGGTAAAACCACCATGTGGCCCTTTTACCGCCTTTACAATGTCTGTACGCGTAAGCTTCTGTAATATTTTTGCAGTAAATGCTTGCGGAGAGTTTATTTCTTCCGAAATAGTAGTCATACTCACTTTGGCACCCTTATCGCTCTGTTGTGCGATAAAAAGTACTGCCCTAAGTCCATACTCACAAGATTTCGAAAACATAACTCCCCTATTTAGATGCCAAAGATATATAAATTCTATAGAGGATAAAAATATCCTTTATATAATTTTACGATTTTTACATATCCATCATAAATATCACTTACAAAACTAATCATTCGGCTTATGTCTATGCGGTGATTTGGTTTATTATAGGGAGTAACTCGTCTTCTTCTATCTGGAGTTCCATCTGGTTTGTTTGGTTTTGGTCCTGGCTTAATGGCTTCTACTATTATCATAATACTTAATTTAATTGCTTGAGAATAAAATTACCAAAAACAAAAATTACAACACTGCGGTTCCTACAGTGTCAAGAAAAAAGATTGTCGTATGGCGCTTTGCTTTCCTCCTTCGTATTGCGAGTAACATTAAAAAAAAAGGAATTTACCACTACGCTACAAGACACTAGTGTGATAATACTATACTAATTCATAAAAAAATCTGTTTACTATCTAATGGGTGAGCTATGTCCAAAAAGTTGGGGTAGCTGTCCGTTTACATCTTAAATTTTTTCTAAAAAAATAATATGAAAAAGACCCATTATACCTTATTTCTTGTTTCGCTATTGGCTTTAAACTCCTGTAAGCAAGACGAGCTCAACGTACTGGAAACTGTAACTACAGAAAAATTAGATGACGCTGGCTTACCAGAACTTAATTTTAGCTCTGTACTCCCTGCAATGAGTATTACTGAAGCCTATACCATAGATGCCGAGGAATGGAACATTCCTACCAATGGTACGGATGCTGCCACCACCACCACCAATTTACAGGCAGCCATAGACTATGCACATGAAAAAGCATATACGACCGTTATTTTGCCTGCCGGAACATTTTTAGTAGGCGAAGACGTAAATGAAATCTACCAAGGCGGAATAGAAATACACGAGAATACAGAGTTTGTATTTAGTGAAGGTGCAATCTTAGAAATAGATACCAATGACAAATGGAACTATTGCGTACTTAGCTTAGATGGCGATAATATTATTGTTAGAGATGGTATTATCCAAGGCGATAGAGATACCCATGTATTTACACCTCGCGAGAGTGATAATAAGGTAGCACATGATGAAGGCCATGGAATTTGTGTTTGGAACGATAGTAACGTTGTCCTTATTGACAATATGATTATTAGAAATACCACTGGTGATGGTTCACTTGTCTTAGAAGCTACGGATGTTACTTTTACCAACAATACCATTTACAACAACCGCAGACAGGGAATTTCTGTAGTGGGCGGCACCCGCATAACCATTACTGATAATGAAATACACCATATGAATGGTACGAGTCCGCAGTTTGGAATAGATATAGAAGGTGCTGGTCGTGTAGATGAGGATATTCTGATCCAAAATAATTATTTTCACCATAATGCTGGTGGCGATATTGTAAATACCAGTGGTAAAAATGTATACATTCTAGACAATATTTTAGAGCAAGGAGAAGGCAGTACCTATATAGACGGCCCGCTTGTGTCTTGGCATAAAACCCACAACATCATTGCAAGAAATACCATTACCATGCTTAGTGGTTCTGTAAATGGCAGATTAGGTTATATACAATACTCTGGCGGTGGCGACAAAGGCCATAGCCGCGCTACTTATGTACATGATAATGTCATGAACAATTGCGGTATGTATATGTATAAAAGTGCCGATGCTGATGTTCGCAGAAATAAATTCTTAGGATATTTTGTTGCGTTTTCTGATTTTGACAACTTAATCTTAGAAGATAATCTAGTTACCTATTCTCAAGAACATACCAACCTAAGATATTGCTGGTCTTACCGATTTAAAAATGCAACCGGTATGGCTAGTGGCAATTACTTAGAAGATGAATTACAAGATTTGCCTTTATCAGAAAATGAACCCTATACCATGCAATGTGTGCTAGACGGTTGGTAAACGTTAATGTTCCACCCTAAAAAATGCCTTTTTGAAGTCCGCTTTAGAAAGGCATTTTTTAATAGGTCTAGTTCTATACCTATTTCGCTTCTGTTTTCTGCTTATCCTAGAGTGAGCTACCTCTACTATTTCGTCTGTTTTTTAAGTATAAATACCTACTTAAGAACGCTTATTTAAGCTTTTCAAAGCTATAATTTCTTCTAAAATGACGAAAAAACACCGTTTTTGGACGAAATAGGCTCTTTTTTAGGCTTTTTTTGATAATATATGTCATTTTATTAGGAATAACGTAGAAAAAAGTGTATAATAAGGAAAAGAAATAGTAACTAAAACATATATATGAGGCAACTAAAGATCACTAAACAAATTACAAACAGAGATACGAAATCATTAGAAAAGTATTTTCAAGAAATATCAAAATTAGATATGATTACTGTTGATGAGGAAGTAGAAATGACAAAAAGAATTCGTGAAGGAGATCAAGTTGCATTAAACACTTTAGTAAACGCCAACTTGCGTTTTGTAGTTTCGGTAGCGAAACAATATCAAGGAAGCGGATTGCGTCTCTCAGATTTAATTAATGAAGGAAATGTTGGTCTGGTTAAAGCAGCCAAGCGTTTTGATGAAACTAGAGGATTTAAATTTATCTCGTATGCTGTTTGGTGGATCAGACAAGCAATTTTACAAGCGATATCAGAACAATCTAGAATGGTACGTTTACCCTTGAATAAGATTGGGGAGATTAGTAAAATAAATAAAGTCTTTTCTTATTTAGAGCAAAGCTACCAAAGACCACCAAGTGCTATTGAAATTGCAAGAGAATTAGACATGAGTACGGCACAAGTAAAAGTGGCGATGAAAAACTCTGGAAAGCACCTTTCTATGGATGCTCCTTTCAAAGAAGGTGAAGATTCTAACTTATATAATGTAGTACAGTCTAAAGAAGCCAATAGTCCTGATTCACAATTGATGGAGGAATCACTTACTTCTGATATCGGAGATTTATTAAACACTCTGCCGAGTAGAGAAAGTGAAATTATACGTTTGTATTATGGTATTGGTGTAAAAGCACCAATGAGTTTAACCGAAATTGGTGAAGTATTTGAAATTACAAGAGAACGTGTAAGACAAATTAGAGAAAAAGCAATTAGACTATTGCGCAGAAAATCGCAAAAGGAAGTGCTAAAGGCGTACTTATAGAAAACACATATGTACATAACAAAAAAACCGACCTTTACAGGTCGGTTTTTTTGTTTTATAAATTTCAAGTAAACTACTAAGCTTATATCTTTTAAATATCATTAACTTTAGCTAAAAACGTTGTGAATCTATTGCCTCTCTTAATCTGGTTTTCTAGTCTGGCTTTTCTATATTTCGGATTCAGTTGCTTCTACTCCGATTTTATAATCAAAGAGTTTGTGCGGTATAATTTAGTCCGCTTTAGACGCACCACAGGATACCTGCAATTACTTGGTGCTATAGGTCTAGTTTTAGGATTATACCTTCAACCCATAGTGCTTTTTATAGCGGCTATAGGGTTAAGTCTTTTAATGTTAGCAGGATTTATCGTTCGTTTAAAAATCAAAGATAATTTTTTACAATCTTCTCCGTCTTTCTTCTTTGCCGTGCTTAATAGTATTATCGCATTTAAGACGTATACACTGTATTTTTAAAGAAAGAAATAGGCAATACCTAAATTCATCACCACAAATAAGAAGGCTGGAAATGATTTATATAGTGGATCTTTTATTTTAAAGTGCATCACGATAGACCCCAATAATAAAAGGGCTAATCCTAGACTCCCAATTAAACTTAAGCTTTCAAATTTTATAGAGGCTAAAAGAATCAGCGCCAAAGTTATTTTTAAAAAGCCAATCACGTAACAGACTGTTTCTGATAAGCCATACGCTTTAAACTCTTCTTTGATTGTCGTAGCAGCGCCGCCACGCCATTTTGTAGCTTTTTGAGGTTGCAGCAACCACACATTTAAGATGCTTAAAGAAACAATAAGTTTTAAGGCAATAATTACATAATCTAATACGGTCATAACAATTTGGTTTTTAATACCTAAGATATCCAAAATTATTGATAAATGCGGACCAATGTCATCGCAATCCGTAATTAAAATACTACAAATACTCTTGAACCTTTTTTGTACCCGCTACCTACTACCCTATTTGTACCCTTAGCAACCATTAGCAACCTATACCAAATAACAAATCCCCATAATGCCGTAATGGGGATTTGTACTTATAAAAACTGCTTATTCAATTTACAAAACGATTAAGCCATTGCTAACGCCTGTAACTCTTGAGCTGCTTTTGCTGGATCTTCCGCACCATAAATTGCGGCACCCGCAACAGCAACTATAACTCCAGAGTTTTTAACTGCAGTAATGCTTTTTAAATTAACACCACCCGCTATAGAAACAGCTACTCCTGCTCTTGCTGCTTCGTCTATCAGTACTTGTATAGAGTATCCATCTTCTGCCTGCTCATCTAAACCTGCATGTAATTCTACAAACTCTGCTCCTAAAGCGATAGCTTCTTTTGCACGTTTTACTCTGTCTTTTACCCCGATAGTATCTACTACAACTCCTTTACCATGTTCCTTAGCTGCTTTTACTGCTCCCGCAATGGTAGAATCTCCTGTAGCCCCTAAAACAGTAATGTAGTCCGCTCCTGCACCAAAAGCCATATTTGCTTCTAATTCTCCGGCATCGGCCGTTTTAAAATCTGCTAACACCATTTTATCAGGAAAAGCATCTTTCATCTTTCTAATTCCCGCTAGTCCCTCGCTCTTAATAAGCGGAGTTCCTAATTCTATGATATCTATGTACGGAGCTACTTTAGTTGCTAAAGCTATTGCTTCGTCTATATCTAATAAATCTATTGCTACTTGTAATTTTGCCATTTTCTTCTTTTTTTAACTATTCTTAAATTCTATGTGTATGCTTCGTATTATTCCATATTAGCATGACGCTTCCATAATTCGGAAGCAGTACTGCCGTCTAATTCCCAGAGCGTTTGTATCAGCGCATCAAAAACTAATAATAAAGATTGCTCAAAGAGGCTACCCGCATATTGTTTGGATACTGCCGTATCTCTCTCTTGCTTCTGTGCTGCGGGAATGGTTACCGTATGCTTTGCTAGCTGTGCCAATGCAGATGCGGGATTGGTTGTAAAACAAAGTACTTCTGCCCCTACTTTCTTTGCCGTTTCTGCCGCGCTAACTATCCCACTCGTAGTTCCAGAACCAGAGCCTGCGATGAAGACATCACCTTCCATAATTGCCGGTGCAGTAGTCTCCCCGACCACATGAACCTCATACCCTAAATGCATTAATCGCATCGCAGCAGCTTTCATCATTAGTCCCGTTCTACCAGCGCCCATAATAAAAATATGTTTGGCATCGGTAATCGTAGGAATTAGCCCTGCTATTTCTTCATACTTTATCAGATGTATCAGTTTTATATGCTCATCAATAATGGTGTTCATAGCACTTTCTACTAATTGGGTCTCTTTATTATGGAGTATGCTTTTCATTGCGCTTAATACTTTAATTGATTGCTCTGTACTTTCGAGTACAAAGTTATTGCCGCTTTTAAGCTAAATAGTTATACTATTTGATAGTTGTCTGGTACTATTTGCCCTAATGATAAAAAACAATGGTGATATTCGCTATTTTTGTGGTACATTTTGGAAACCCTATTTTTTTAGGGCGATAATAGGCAGATAGTAAAATACTATAAAATGCCGCAAACACACATACTATGCTTAGTGATAAAGTATTATATATTCGAGATTTAGGAAACTGTCCTCCTGCCTATTTAAATGATCCTGCCCGCAGAGATTTCTTTGAGATTGTATGGTTACGGAACGAAGATGCGCTCCATGTGCCACAACATGATTTTCAAACCTTAAAGGGCGATTGGATTTATTTGATTCCACCTTACCGTGTGCATCAATTAAACAAGGCTGGAAAAAATGGCGTTTTGATTTCTTTTAAACAAGAATTATTGGAAGGCGATTTAAAGGAATTTCTGATGGATGTTTTTAGAATGTTTAACATACAAGGCGAGTTTTCATGTTTACAAGTCAATGAAGAAACTTCTAAAGGTTTGGTTGCTGTATTACAGCTTTTAGAAGAAGATTATAACAAACCAACGGTGAACTTGGTCATGATCAAAGCCTTATTAAAAGTATTCTTATTAAAGCTGATACATTTAAAAGAGCAGCATTTTACCTTACAAGACATTAATGAAAAGCGTGTTTATGAATTTATGTTGTTGTTAGAGAATAATTATAAAGAGGAACGCACTGCTAAATTTTATGCAGCACAATTAGGCATTAGTGCTAAACGCCTCAATCAGATTTTAAAAGAAAAATTAGACAAAACAGGCGTGCAATTAATTCATGATCGGTTAATCTTGGAAGCAAAACGTCAAATCATACACAGTGAAAATACAATTAAAGAAATAGCCTATAATTTAGACTTCAAAGATCATTCGTACTTCAGTCGCTTTTTTAAACAACATGCAGGACAAACACCACAAGAATTTCAACTTAAGGTAAAAGAGCATGTGATAGCGCATGACAATACCTTGTATAGCTAAGTTTACATTTTATACATGGTTAGCCGGGTGATGCTGGGATTAAAGCAAAAATCTCCTCTTTAAGCGCATGCTTAAAGAGGAGATTTTTTAAAGGTGCCCGGAAAGGAGTTTAGTTGAGAATTTCCAATAAGATAAACTGATTTAGTTGAGGAATAAAGGCACTAAAATTATTATCCGCCACCAGAACTAAAGAACGATTCCCATTTTCTAAAGTAGGGCCAAAAGTTATGCCCTCTATATTATCTACCATATTTTCGGTTAGTTGGTCACGCACGGTTTCAAAATCAAACAAAAGCGTTTTCGTTGCTTTGGTATAGGTAGCTCCTTTTAACGTTTCTAGCGTACTCACATCCGTTGCATTTGTAGCATCAACTTTATAAATTTTAACAGTATTTCCACCATCTGCATAGCCTGTAGAAAAAGAACGTTCTACTACTAAAAACTTATTTTCGTCATAGGATAAGATTTCCACCACTCCATTGAGTTCAAAAGTAGTGCCTAGCAAAGCAGGGCGCGCAACAGCATCTAACTCATAGGCAATCTCTTTTCCAAAAGTATTGGTAGCCTTGTCAATATAAGCTATACGCACTGGCGCCTCCGTATCTTTCAAGGTAGGTTCTTCCCCGTCTTGTTTCAAAGGAAGTTCCATTGAAACCCAATACCCGTTGCCATCATAACTAAGGCTCAGACCTTCAAAAACACCATTATGGCGTGGTCCAAATGCTGATGATTCCGTTGCTTTGTAGCGTTCTGGTAAGGTAATTTCATGACGTATTGTACCATCTAAGGCTGCAATACGTACCGAAGGATCAATAAGGTTGTTCATATTCCCTTCACTCGTCCATAGTACGTTTCCATCTGCAAAGCGGATGGCTTCAGGATCTGTAATTCCCGTTTCTAAAGGGGTACCTGTCGCATCTTTAAAATTGTTTACAGACGTAATGGTTACCGCAGAGATCCCATCTTGGTTTAAAGCAATAGCGGCCGTATAAAAATGTGGCGCATTAGGAGCATCACTAATCAGATACCACGTATTGTTAGCATAATCTATTCCTGATAGTCCGCCCACTGTAGTATTCTCAAAAACGGTTGCTGCCGGAAGTATAAATTCATTGACAAACTGTACTTCAGAAATAGTTATACTTTCTTGTTCTTCCGGTCCCGGTGTTTCTGTTTTCTCATCAGAATCACAAGAACCTATCGTAAAGAGTACTGCGAGTGCTACTAGTTTAATCATTGGTGTTTTCATTTCATACGTATTTTAGCGCAGCAAATATCTTACGTTTATCTAGCACTAAGTTTACCTAATTATTAAGTATGGGTTACTAAAGTAGGTATTAATAGGGAAAGTAGCGGCAACTTATGTCAAACGGGTGGTGTACTTTGAAGATGTTACGATGGCAACTGTCAATCAGCTTTGAAAGAATTTATTGATCCACACTTTTAATAAACATTCGCTTTAAATTGAATTCTTACTTCCCCATTTACTAATCTATTTTCATTGTCAATACCACTAAATGTTCCATTTTGTATTTCACTATTCGGTTTTAAAAAATAGGTTTTAAAATATATTTGCACTTGATCAAAAGCGATAATCCCTGTAAAATCAAAACTAAAATGCACTACTGAACCTTTATTCAAAAGTTTTAAACTGTCATTTTCAAAATACACATTCTCTGTAAGTGGAATCATCTTATAATTATTAGGCGCGATCTTAAATTTTAACTGCTCTACGCCTACGCCATCTATCATAAAATTAAATTCATACGTACCTGTGAGACTTTCATAGATAGAAGCATAGGGACTATGATTAGAAATTTCTAAAAATTGAGTGGGTACAATACTCTTGTTAACGATGCGCTTATTCCTTACCTCCATAGCAATATAAGGCGGAATCCTAGGGTCTTTTACCCGTTCTTCCATATCCTCCTTAGAAGCACACTTTTCCCAAATTGCCTCGCCAGCAACGGTATTGGTATAATTATCGAAAGTGCAGTAGGTACCAATTAAAAATTTTAAGGAAGCAAGATCATTATGACCTACATAATAAATTTCACTAGCTCCTTCTACCAACTTACCATCTAACAAGGTCTTAGAATTAATATGTAAAGTGTCTTCACGACGAATAATATTGCCAAAATTATAATGAGTTTCAATACTCCCATCTTCCTTAGGATATACATAGGTGTGCTTCACCTTTTTCCAATTATTGGAAATCACCGTCTCCCCTTTTAGAATTAAATTTTCTTCTCCAAAATAATAATTTACATAGTAGTAGGTTTGGTTCGCAGTAGCATCATACAAGAGATCTAGTTGCTTCTTTTCAGTTACATCGCCTAAAGTATTCTTATTTAAAAATTGATCAATAGATTCATATCCAAGATATAATAAAACAATAGCCTTATAATACCTATTGAGTTTTATGACTGGTTTTCCTTTATGATAATCTCTTACCTTATCATATAAATATTTACCATTAATAAAATCGCTCCCTATTTGCTCCAGATCACTCTTAAGGTTAGGCTTCTCCGCATTATAATTCCCGTAACCAAAAAATTGCATGGACTTAGGAAGTTCATTTAGTTTATGATTCTCTTTAAATTTTGCATACAGATCTTCTAATAATAGTTTAAAGTATGCTGCAGTCAGTGGCAAAGAGTCTACTTCCTGTTTTTTCATAAATTCCGATTTTCATTCTAAAATTATTAAATAATATTTTAATAAGTATAAATAATCATAATTAATAGATGAAGATTAAATTTATAACACATAAAACTAACCAAAGCGAAATTATTTCTAAAAACTGAGGACTATGAGAAATGTACTATTTACCCTATTATTACTACCCCTATTAAGCTTGGGGCAACGTACAACGATAAGTGGCGTTGTAACAGACGGCAGTGATGTCTTGCCAGGCGTTAATATTTTAGAAAAAGGAACCACCAATGGGGTGACTACCGACTTTAATGGAAATTTTCAAATTTCTGTAGCTTCGGGAGCTGTATTAAACTTCTCTTATATCGGTTTTAGAAATCAAGAAGTAAATACTACAGACAAAACGGTTCTTAGTATTGCCATGGAAGAAGATGCAAAAGCATTGGATGAGGTTGTTGTCCAAGGGTTTACAGGCGTTGTTGGTAGGGCTCGGAAACGTACAGAATCAATACAGTCTATCCCAGAATCTGTAACTGCTCTAAACAGTGAGGGCATTGAGAAAAATGGCATAAATAATGTTACCAATTTCGCAAAATTAGTACCGAACCTAAAATTAAACAGTTCACAAGCTGCAGGGATAAATTTTTTAACCATAAGAGGTATTCCTCAAATACGAAATGCAGATGCGCCTGTGGCTTTTGTTATAGATGGTGTCACCATTCCAGATCCAAGTTTATTAAATCAAGAATTGTTTGATTTGGCTTTGATAGAAGTAGTGAAAGGTCCTCAAGGGGCACTCTATGGTAAAAATGCCATTGGAGGAGCTATTAACATTTACTCTAAAGAACCTGTAAATACGAACAAAAACAATTTGACCTTAGGCTATGGAAACGCAAATGCTTTATTAACCCAATTTGTTTCTTCCGGGGCTATCAAAAAAGATAAAGTATTTTACCGCTTATCTACACAATTTAAAAATTTTGACGGTTTGTTAACCAATGAATATAACAATGAAAAAGTAGATTTCTCTAGAGAATTCAATGTTCGTGGTCAGATTATCGCTAGAATTGCAGACAATTTTAAAGCCAGTGCTACACTACAATTTATTGATGTAAGTGGCGGTGCCGCATACTATTCCGTAAATCCTACAGGAAATATCTTTGTAGATGGCGCTCCTGGAGGAGCACTTTCTCCAAACCCAGAAGACGGCAATAATGTTATAAACCATGATGAACCTGGAAAATCAGATATCAACAATGCCTTTGGAAGCCTTTCTTTAGAATATACTCCGGGCAAAGTTAAAATGCAAAGTATTACTTCCTACAACTATGTTGATCGTTCTTTGAGTGGTGATTTAGACTTTATTCCTTTTGATGATTTCACACAAGGAGAGACCGCTGAAACCAAAACATTTAATCAAGAACTACGCTTTAATAACATCGCTTCTGAAGGAAAAATTAATTGGAGTGCTGGTGGCTTTTATCAAGATATTGAAAAGCCATTTTTTCAAGACGGATTAAATAGAGATTTTGACTTAAATCAGTTATTTTACGGAATAGCCGCAGATGTTATCAACACTACAAAGACCTATGCCCTATTTGGTTTCATAGATTATAAATTAACGGACAAGCTTACGGCTTCGGCAGGCTTCCGATACGATAATGATACTTTCGAACAAGAAGATCATTTATCTGGTGATACTTTTGAGCGTTCTAATAATATCATACAACCTAAAGCTTCTATATCGTACCAAGCTACCGAGAATGTTTTGGTCTATACCAATTACGGAAGAGGATACCGAACAGGTGGATTTAACCCTGCAGTGACCGATCGTTTTAACAGAGATTATGAAGATGAATTGACGGATAATTTTGAACTAGGTTTCAAATCTTCCATGTGGAACAACCGATTTATTTTAAATGGATCTGCTTTTTACACAGATTTCTCTAACCAACAGCAGTATATATTTGATCTAGACACCTTTTATCCTGGAAACTATAATTATGATAAGAGCAGAATTATTGGTTTTGAATTTGATGCAAAAATTAGATTGTCTAAGTTCTTAGATTTATTAGCTAATTATGGTTTTGTTGATTCTGAGATTACAGAAGGTGGTACTACCGGTGGTGTTGATGGTACCGCAACAGATCTTAATGCCTTTAATGGTAAAAAGACTCCTTTTGTTCCTCAAAATAACTTCAATATAGGTTTAGAATCTAGTTTTGCCTTGACCGAAAAATTAAATTTTGACGGTACTATTAACCTAAATAGCACAGGAAAAACCTATTGGGATGAAAATAACTCAGATGCATTTACAACAAATGCCTACCAATTACTAGATGCACGTGCTTCTATTTCTTTTGACAACCTGAAATTTACCATCTGGGGAAATAACATATTAGATAAACAATACTATACAGAGTATGTTCCAGGATCATTATTTGGTGGTTTTGATGACTTTGGTTGGAGAGGCAGACCAGCAACATACGGTGCTTCAATTTCAATCAATTTCTAATATTTTTAAACAAAAAGAAGATCCCCTTAAAAATATTACTCCTTACTTTTTTATAACACAAATACTATGAGCACTAATACAAATTTAGACTGCACCTTGGTTGCCAAGGTAATTATACAAGATATGTTTAAGGTAAAAGCAGGTGAATCTGTTGCCATTACGGCCGATTCTGGTTCTGACCCACAACTTATGCAAGCCTTTGTAGACGCTGCTTCTGAAGTAGGCGGATTGCCACTACTAATCTGGACACCAAAAGCAAAAGAAGACGGACAGGCAGGAGTCAAAGATTGGCCAGCAGCCGCATTAACTGCCACTTTGAGTAATGTAGATGTTTGGTTGGAATGTAATTCTACAGTTCTTTTATATTCTGATATTTGGGAAAATGCTTTTAAAAACAATAAAAAATTACGTTATTTAATCATTGCCGATTCTAGCATACAATCCTTAAAAAGAACTTTTACTGGGTACAGCGTACCTGATTTGGGTAAAATGCTCAACAAGGTAAAAGATATGATTCTTGATTGCAAAACCATACGTATAACTAGTGCCAACGGTACGGATGTTTCGTATGATATTAATCTAGATTATTCCTTTGATATTGATGATGGTGATTTTTCAATGCCTAAATTTGGGACTGCTCCCGGATATGTAAATATCGTACCCAAAATAGGAAGTATGAAAGGGACCATTGTTTTTGATTTGTTACAACATACTGATATCTATGGAAATGATAATAGCGTAGCGTTTACCATGAAAGACAGTACTATCGTCGATGTAAAAGGCACAGAAAAAGAAGCGGAAAAATTCAAAAAATATTTAGCTTCTTTCGATGACCCCAACATGTATAAAATATCTCATAATATGTTTGGGATTAATCCTAGTGTACGAAAAATGTGTGGAGAAATTGTTGAAGACGAGCGTGTGTGGGGTGGTGTCGATTTTGGTTTTGGACATACCAGTCCCATGGATATGCCGCCACTAGGGCAAATCGCTAAATCTCATTTCGATGGGATTGTAAATAAAGTAAGTATCTAC
Organism: Cellulophaga baltica; assembly: GCF_900102165.1. Taxonomy (GTDB): domain Bacteria; phylum Bacteroidota; class Bacteroidia; order Flavobacteriales; family Flavobacteriaceae; genus Cellulophaga; species Cellulophaga baltica. The sequence continues at coordinate 345,836 of NZ_FNBD01000004.1, read as the reverse complement.
CTAGATGATATACAAATAGTAGAAGATGGTGTGTACACACACCCAACTCTGAAGCCCTTGGCTGAAAAACTAATAGGAACGTATTAATGCTAGATAAAGAAGCACCGATTATCGATGATTATTCAAGAACTAAAGTTTCTGAAGACAAAACAGTCAACGGCATTCGTATTGCTTCTATTATCGTAGGTATTGGCGTCACACTACCCGTTTTTTTTGTGGGTTCAGAAGTTACTCAGGCCCTAGGGCTAGAAAAAGCCTTTTGGGTCTTTATGGGCGTTTGCCTCGTACTAAGTATTCTTTGTACGGTGACCGCTATTATTGGGAACAGAACCCGTTTATCTACCTATATGCTCCTTCATTTTTCCTTCGGAAAAAAAGGAGCTTTACTCATCAACTTGCTTGTTGCCATAACGCTCTTAGGTTGGTATGCGGTGACTGTTGAAATATTTGGACAAGCATTAACAGATGCATTTGCGCAACTTTTCAACGTATCGTTTCCTGTATGGATCGGTATCCTATTAGGAAGTATTTTAATGACCTTGACCTCCATTTATGGGTTTCGGATTATTGAACGTTTCTCATCTATTGCAGTACCATTAATGCTTTTGTTTGTAGTTTATGTCCTTTATATCACTACTTCCCAGAATAGCATACCTACCCTTTTGCAAATTCCGGGTAATGCATCTATGACAACCACACAAGCCATTTCAGCAGTAGTGGGCATGGTGATTTTAACGCCGGTATTAATGCCAGATTATTCCCGATTTGCTAAAACAGATAAGGATAGTTTAATTTCAATTCTGGGGCTGACTATCGGTTTCCCTCTAGTACTCTTAGCAGGTGGAATACCAAGCCTTATTACAGGAGAAATAGACATCATGAAAATTATGATAGGCCTAAGCTTGACGATTCCTGCCTTGTGTATCCTTATATTTTCAACTTGGACAACGAACACCGCAAATTTATACTCTACCCAACTTACCTTATCTACGGTAATCACTAAAACAAAAGATGCTAAATTGGGTATCATAGCAAGTGGCATTGGAACCCTATTGGCTCTTTTTGGTGTTGCCACTCATTTTATTGATTTTCTAAATATTTCTAGCATATTCATCCCTCCTGTTTCTGCTATTTTTATTGCCGACTTTTTCTTCGTAAAAAAACAACAGTATGAGTTAGCACGTTTTAATGAATTACCCCAATTGGATACGGCAGCATTAGTTAGTTGGATCGTAGCTTGTATTGTAGCCTACTTAGGGGCTTTTGATTATATTACCTTAACCTCTATATCATTTTTCGACTCTTTTATTGTCGCCTTTACCTTATATTTAATTTTAAAGAAAATACGTAACTAAATGTCTATTACTAATTTAGAACCTAAAGCTATTTGGCAGCATTTTGAAGCTATAAATGCCATACCAAGAGCATCTACCAAGGAAGAGGAAATCACTCAATTTATGATTGCCTTCGGTACATCTCTAAACCTAGAGACCTCTGTTGATGCTATTGGAAATGTCATCATCCGAAAACCAGGTACTCCCGGTAAGGAAGATCACAGAACTATCGTACTTCAAGGACATACGGATATGGTGCATCAAAAAGAACCAAATTCAAATTTCAACTTTGATACACAAGGAATTAAAATGTTTGTTGATGGAGATTGGGTTAAAGCAAAAGAAACCACATTAGGTGCTGATAACGGAATTGGCGTTGCAGCAATTATGGCAGTATTGTCTTCTAAAGACTTAGAACACCCTCCTATTGAAGCTTTGTTTACAGTAGATGAAGAAATGGGTATGACGGGTGCAATGGCTTTGACTAAAGAGCAACTAAAAGGAACCATGCTCTTGAATTTGGATTCAGAAGAAGACGATATTATTACCATTGGCTGTGCTGGTGGTGTTGATGTTCTTATAGATGGCTCCTACGATTTAGAACTTTTAGACGCCAAGAATTATAGTTTATTTGAAATTAAGCTTAGTGGATTGGCAGGAGGTCACTCTGGTGTAGAAATTCACCTAAACCAAGCAAATGCAATTATTGTATTGGCAACGTGTTTAGAACAGTTGGTCTTAAAAACAGGGTGTAACATTCATAGTATTAATGTTGGCACTTTAACCAATGTAATTCCTAGAAACGGGTGGGCCATAGTAGCTATTGAAAAAGGCAAGCAAGAAGTGTTTTCCCAAGCGTTTACAAAAATTTCAACGCAACTTAAAGAGAAATATAGTGCCACAGACCCAAGTATGAAATTGGAGTATGTAAAAACAAAAAATACTACAGGTGTTTTAGACTCTAAAACTCAAAATAAGCTACTAAAGGCTATTTTGACTATCCCGAATGGCGTGTACTCCATGAGTAAAGGAATTGCAGACTTAGTACAAACCTCTAACAATATTGCTATTTTAAATGTTGGGGATAGCAAATTTCATGCAGCCTGTCATACCCGAAGTTCCGTTGATCAAGAGCGCAATGAACTCGCTGGGAAAATAAAAGAGTGCTTTGCTTTTGCCGAAGTCAAGGAAGTTGGTCCGTATCCAGGTTGGGAGCCTAATCCCGAAAGTGAATTGTTACATCTCACCAAAAAATGCTATACCGAACTTAATGGAGCCTTGCCACTTGTAAAATCTATCCATGCCGGATTAGAGTGTGGTATTTTATCAGGTACTTTCCCTACGATGCAAATGGTTTCATTTGGTCCAAATATCCTTGGGGCTCATTCACCAGAAGAACGTTTACAAATAAGTTCTACTCAGAAATTCTGGAAACTATTGACCACACTACTTAAGCAACTAGAATAACCAATTATGGCCGAAGACAACCAATACGCAAATACAAAAGTACAGCCTAAAGATTTTACTTCTGGCTGGCTTATCGCCATTATAATAGCTGGGACAGGTTTGACTCTTCCTATATTATTTTTGGGTTCTGAAGTGGCTTTGGGTGTCGGTTTCAAAGATGCTTTGTGGGCTTTTGGTATCAGTACTGTTGTTTTAACGTTGATGTGTTTAGCAACCACTAAAATTGGGAATAGATCTAGGCTTTCTACGTATATGATCCTTCATTTTAGTTTTGGCAGACAGGGTGCCAAAATCATGAATTTTATTTTCGGAATTACACTTTTAGGATGGTTTTCTGTAGCCCTAGAATTACTCTCTGTTGCTGTAGTAGATACGGCGCTTGACACCTTTGCAGTAGCGCTTCCACAATGGCCTATTATCATTATTATGGGAGCCATGATCACCGGTACTACACTCTATGGAATTAAAAGTTTAGAGCGTTTAGCAAATTTTGCGGTACCCGTGCTTACCCTTTTTTTGTGCTATGTTATTTATGTTTCATTTGACCAAGGGATGTCGCTTACAGCGGTAATAAATTTTGTTCCTGAAAATCCTAAAATGACCTTATTTGAAGCCACTTCTATACTGGTGGGCTCTTCTATTCTTTTTCCTGTGATGATGGCAGACTTCTCTCGGTTTATCTACAATGATAAACAAAGTATGATTGCCGTTTTAGGAATCACCATTGGCTTTCCTGTTGCGCTTTTATTTAGTGCTATTCCTTCGATACAAACAGGGGAAGTAGATATTATTAAAGTAATGCAAGAGTTAGGTTTGGTTATTCCAGCCTTCGTTTTATTATTGATATCTACCTGGGTAGGGAATGCGAGTAATTTATATTCCACAGTATTGACATTTTCCACTATAAAAACGGAATGGGCTTTTAAAAAAATAGTCCTGATCGTAAGTGTTTTTGGGATTGTATTCGCCTTATTAGGATTCTCCGAATACTTATTTGATTTTCTAAATTTTCTGGGTGTTTTAGCACCATCCATTTCCGCTATTTACATCATTAATTTCTATTGGGTAAAAAAACAACGTTATGAATTGGATGAGATTCCTGAATGGCAACCTAAGGCCTTAATCAGTTGGGTGCTTAGCTCTATCATCACCGTATTTACCTATTTGGAACTGTTTCAACTAACGCACGCTTATTTTATAGATTCCTTTATACTTGGTGGATTATTATATGGCCTATTAAACTGGAAAGCGATATTTATCTCTAAGGCAACAGACAAATGACAAGCATTACAGCATTGGCTCACTTATTTATTTACCACTTAAAACGTTGATTATTTCTTAAAAGACCTACAATAATTCGCTTTTATAAAACAAAAAGAACGCTCTTTGGTCCCTGCCATTACGTAAGAAATGAATACCTTCGTTTACACCAAAACGCTGACGATCTGGTCTCCATATTACATTATACATCACATTAAACACCCGCTATACATGGTTCATAATTTTGATCACAATAAAATACACGAATTGATTAGCATGAAGGAATGCATTGAGGTCATGAGAGCTCTTTTTAAGATTGCTTCTGATGAAAATATACTGAACCCTCTGCGTTCTAAAATGGAGCTTCCAGAACCATCAAATGGTATCATGGGCTTAATGCCGGCTTACTTTAAACCCTATAATATTATGGGCGTAAAAATATTAAGTATATTTCCTGACAACCATAAAAAAGGGCTAAGTTCTCATCAAGGAATATTGCATCTTTTTGAAACGGAGACAGGACAGCTTCTCGCTAATTTTGATGCCCACACCATGACAGAAATGAGAACTGCTGCTGTCAGTGCTTTAGTTACAGATTACACCGCCATACCTAATGCCGAAAGCTTAGGAATACTAGGAACCGGAACACAAGCCTATTCTCATTTACACGCCATCACCTTAGTTCGCGAAATTAAGACTGTTTTTGTATACGGAAGAGATAAAAAAAATCTAAATAGTTTTATCGAAAAGGTAACTAACCGTTACCCTAACATTACATTCAAGGAATGTAATTCAGCGCAAGAAGCTGCTAATGCTTCTGACATAGTGTGTACCGTTACTGGTGCAAAATCACCCCTTATTTCACAAAAAGGATTACGTAGTCATGTACATATTAATGCCGTTGGCGCTTGGGATCCTAAACATAGAGAACTCGCTTCTGATATTGTTTTAAACTCAGCTATAATTGTAGATAATTATCATGCGGCAGAACAACAAAAAGGAGAGCTTATAATTGCCGCAAATGAAATACAAACGTCTCCAGAAGATCTTATTAAAAAAAGTGTCTATGAGGTAGTTTCACAGGATAACAGTAGTTATCAAAACAAACCAACGGTTTTTGCTTCTTTGGGTCTTGCTACTGAAGATCTAGCCTTCGCCTATGCGGTCTATACCACGTTTAACAAGAAACAAATAGCTTAAAACTATGCAATAACCATCAGTAAAAAAGGGTGTTAAATAGACTTTTCAGCTATTTAATACCCTTTCTGATTCGTTTATTGTGATAGAATGCAAATAGCATTTCCTAAAGCAAGTCGAAAGACATCCGGTATGAGTTATAATAACAACTCATTATCTCCTGGAAGTTCTAACGCTTTAACAGATTGAATAGCGTTCCCCGCAATTCCTTTTATAGACGCATGCATGTCTATCGTGTTATTCGTTACTTTATCTATTTGCTTTTCCCGTTCTTTCCAGATACGCTGCATAGCTCTTTTCTCACTATCTAAAGCAGTTTTCATTGCCGTAAAACCTTCCACAATAGCTTCTATTTGCATTCTAAATTGATTGCTTGTCAGGTAATCATAAAGCATATCCATTTTATCCCCTTTATTCTCTTGCGTACTAAGGGCTAAATTTACTTTTACAATAGATTCGCGTAACACTTTACAAAGACCTTTAAATTCTTCATAATTACAAATCCAGATACCCTCTTTAAGTCCCATTCGATCCATATCAGAAGGCATCACTTCTGTCACTAAAACCCCAATATTAGCGCCTTTCTCGCGGATATCATTCTTAAATTTTTCAATCCAAATAGGTTGAAAATCCTTGGTACGCTTACTCTCATAATATATTTTACCGCAGTTCTGTTCTGTACGGGTATTTACGATTTGAATACAATCGCCACCTCTAGCACCTTTTTTAATTTCCTCTATCGTATCTAATGGAAATTGGGCTGCCAACCATTCTTCGATAGCCAATTCTTGAACCTCTCCTTGTAATTGCATGGAACCCTGCTCCTGCTTTCGCTTCATTTCTTCGGTCAGCTTTTTCTGGTCTTCTAATTGCTTTTGCATTTCTTTAAAACGCAATTCATTTTTATCCTCTTCAGATTTCTTAATCTTTTCTTTTTCTGCAATAAGAATTTGATTAAGCTTTTTTTGAGCTTCAGCTTCAGCAGCTTCTTTTAATTCGCCTTTTTCTCGTTTGAGTTTTTCTATTTCGGCTTTAGAGCGATTTAGTTCTTTTACTTGTTCCGACTTTTCATTCAACTCTTTTTGTAAAGCCTCAAATTGTTCGGACTGTTCGTCTGATATTTTCTTTTTAAGCTTGGCTTCAATCTCTTTTTTACCTGCTTTTAGTTGATTCTCTAAGCGCTCTTGAAACAATTCATTTTCTTGTTTCTTCTTTTGTTCAAATATAATTTTTTCTTGTTTCAGTTTCTCCTGCTCTTTCTTATACTTTCTCTTTTCTTCAGCAATTTGAGACTGATATTTCTGCTTTATTTCTTCCTCAAGTTGATGGGATAAAATATCCTGCACGTCTATGGATGTTCCACAATTAGGACATTTTATTTGAGTTTCGTTATTCATACTACTTCCGTTTTTATCTTTTGCGCCGTAATTCCTCTCCTTGTAAAAACATATCACCAAATACTACAAAATCCTAGTATCAGGATTTGAAGTGTAATAGGTTTAGGTAGCTACGCAACTAAAGATCTAAAAATTATTTGTTCTTCTCTACAAATTTACTCAATGTATCTTCAAAATCTAAACCAGCAAGCACCTTGTTTTAGAAATTAATGTGCACACTTGGTTTCTAAGTCCTTTAAAAGTTTCTTTTTAGAGTCTGGATTACTTTAAAAAACAAAACACCCAACAATAGTATCGCAATACATTTTAGTAAATGTTTAGGCTAATTTTATAAATTATATATCTTCGCGCGCATTATGTGGATGTATCTTGGTCTTTTAGCAGCTTTATTTCTTGGTTTACACAACTTATGTAAAAAACATGCCGTACAAGGCAATGAAGTTTTTCCTGTGCTACTAGGTACCATCTCTTCTGGATTTTTACTATTGGTTCCTTTTTATATGGCCTCCCATTTTTTTAAAGAAGAGATGGTAAACATAGACTTCTATATTACAGACATCCCTTGGAAAACACATGGTTTTATCCTCATAAAATCCGCGATCATGGCGGCATCCTGGGTTTTAGCCTATCAGGCCCTAAAGCATTTACCGATAACTATAGTCACTCCCATACGTTCCGCAGGTCCATTTTTTACATTTATTGGCGCCATAACCATTTACCAAGAAAAACCGAACCTTTATCAATGGATTGGTTTTTTTCTAATCATCTTATCTGTAATGCTGTATTCTAAAATAGGAAAAAAAGAGGGTATTAATTTTAAACGCAACAAATGGATTTTTGCCATAATCGGTGCTACTTTCTTAGGTGCCTCTAGTGGTCTGTATGATAAATTTTTAATTCAAACCGTACATTTAAATCCACAAACACTACAATTCTGGTTTTGTTGGTATACTGTTCTTATCCTATTGGTTATTTTAAGTATTACTTGGTTTCCGCATGCAGAAAAAAGAAAAGCGTTTAAATGGCGTTGGTCTATTCCGCTTGTTGGGATTCTGTTGCAAATAGCCGATTACTTCTATTTTAAAGCATTGCAAGATCCTGATGCTTTAATTATGTTACTTTCAGCCATAAAAAGAAGTCAGATTATTATTGCTGTAGTACTTGGTGGTATTATTTTTAAAGAACAAAACAAACGAAAAAAGCTGGTTCCATTGGCAGGTATCATGGCAGGTGTATTTCTAATTTTATATTCTTAACAATGCTCTGAAGCGAAGAACCCACACTTAGGTATTTAGTAATTTTCTTTGAAATTGATCATCATAACGCCGCTTAAAGGGCATAAAATATTGTTTAGCTCTATACTGTTCTGTAGCATAAAACAAATTGAACCCACAGGCCGTAAATAGTTTATCTGCTTCCTCTAATAAGCTTAAAAGTGGCGGTGTATTCTGTAGTACGGTAACTCCCTCCTCATTAGTTAAATCATCTAGGGCACAAAAGGTTTGGATGTAAATGTGCTCTCCATTCTTTTGATGCATCTTAGCCATTTTATATAACTGATGCACTTCTTCCGCTGGTTCTGAATGTATAATATAAAAGAAGGGTGCTTTAATTCGTATTTCTTTTTTGGAATGACGTAAATCTGTTGGAACCTGAGCATAAGTAACTTTCTTATAATTATAGTGCTTTAAATCGATGCCTTTTTCTAGCACCAAAAGTTCATCATAACGCGGGGGGCCTTGTTTTTCAAAATAAGTGGCTTTCAGAATTCGTGCTAACAAGGTTTTTTTTAGGGGTACGTCATCAAAATATTGAAGCTCCCCATAAAATCCGCTTGGAAAAACATCTACCACCAGCTCTTTAATGAGATAGGTTTCTATAAGTTGATGCAAAGTGTCACGGAATAACAAGCTATCCTTGAAGAAAGAATCCTGCTGGTAAATGGTTTTTATCGCTGGAGAAATAAAATTTTTATGCTTGGTATTGGTAAGAATAATACAGGATGAAAATGGAATATTTTTATCCTGTATATAACTTTGTATGCGGTTAATATGGCCTAACCCTGATCCATAAGCATAAAATAAGATCATTATAGCTGCGCTAAGACTTCGGCTAAAATAAAAATTCTTTGCTGTTCCGGAATTTCTTTTAAGGCCATTATAGCATACGCATAACTCTCTTGATTTGCGGATAGTTTGTACAATACCGTATCATTTGCAGAGATGGTAGCATCCTCAAGGGCTACAGTATATAACTCGTCATCATTTTGTTTAATTTTAATTTTCTCTTCATAACGCTTTATTTCAAAAGCATTGGTATTCTCTTCATTATCTGATATTTTAATTTTATCAGGGTACATTTTAATCTTCCATAAGAGCGCTGAATTTTTATCTCTCAATTTAAAACCATCACTCTTAAATTTTACCTCAAATGCTAAATCTCCGTGCGTATAGTACTTGTGTTTTTCTGATTTATCTTTGCTAGTATACTTTGTATTCCCGGAATAAATAGTCATCGGACTCAAAGAAAAACCTCCTATTTCTTCTCCTGCAGGATTAGAAAGAACCACTTGTGCATCACTATAAGAAACTTCCTCCGTTGTAGTATTCTCTGTAGGGCTATTAGTGGTACTTTTATCTGCAGTTTCTTTGCAGCTACCAAAAACTAGTATTAGGCTAAATAGGCTTAAAATGTAAAACTTTTTCATAATTCTAAATTCTTTAAATAATTACGTATTTCCTTTTCTTCTGTATATTCTTTTTCAATTTTTTCAAATAACGCATTAGCAATACCTTCTTTTTTTTCCGCTGTTGCCCTATGAACATGTGTTAGCGCCTCTAATAGGCTTGCTGGTTTTAAGGGGTTGAATAAAAAACCATCTTTTTGATGTTCGATAACATCTTGTATTCCTCCTACTTTTGAAGCTATAATGACATTTTTTGAGGCTCCTGCTTCTAATAAAACATTAGGCATACCGTCATAAAAAGAGGGTATTAACACAATATCTGCAGCGTGATAATACGCAATTAATTCATTTTTATTTACAAAAGAGAAAAACTGCACTTGAATTGGGAGCGTTTCAATATGATTCTTAACGCTATCTTCTACATCTCCAATCAACCAAATTTCATATGCGTCTTTATAACTGAAATTAGCAAAGGTTTTAGAAAATTCAAGAATTCCTTTCTTTGCTTTTAACTGGCCTACAATAACAATTCTCTTTTTACCCGCACTACTTTCTTTTAAAGCTTCTATTTGTGGAAGCTGACTTATTGCTGGTTTCCACAGCTTGGTATCAATACCATTAGGGGTGAAATACACCTTAGAATGAGCTGTCAACTTTTTTATCTTATCGCGCTTTTCTTTAGTTACCGTAAAAATAAACTCAGAATTTTTTAACGCATACAATAACATTTCTCTACGCTTAGAAAAAATTGCTTCATCAAAATCATTTCCTCTGATAAAGGTAATTAAAGGTTTTGCTATATATTTTGACAAAATAGGCCCTAAACTAAGCGGCAAATATCCTCCAAAAGCAACCACATACTTTACATCCTTTAGAATAGGCAAACCTTCAATAAATTGCGATGCGAGGTTTAATGTAAATTCTTCTGAATTATTTACGGGCACTGCAGAATAACTGCCATGTACCGCAGCTTCTGTATGAAACTTTTTTCGTCTATTGGTAAAATGAATAATATGAACGGCAACACCAGATTTCCTAAAATTTCGAATTAATCGATCGCAAGATTCTGCCATACCTCCTTTACTGGGGTAGTAATGTTGTGTAATGAATAACAGACTCATTTAACTATCAAAAAATGAACTATTATCATCGGTATCATCATAGCCATAAAAGGTATCGTGAACCATGAATAAAGAGCCATGATCTTCTGCAATAAAACGCATGTACTCGTATTCTTTATGAAAACGATCAATCATTTTACGACGCCATACATATCTATCTTTGGAAAATAACTCAATATCATTGGTAAGTCTCGTATCTAATTCTGTAAAACAAGTCAAGCATAATTTAGACGCGGTAGCATCTGGCTTATTTGCTTTTAAAGGCTTAAACGAATGTTCATTACAAACTGGTTTTTGGCACTTTTTACAGGTAAGAACCATGCTCGTTTCGCAAGGTCTTAATACAAACAATCCTATTGTTTCTTCGCAATTTTTTCTTTGTTCCATAAACGTTTATGCTCTTGGAGTTACACAACCGTAACTAACATTAATTAAATTGATTAATTCTAAGGCAAAATAATCAGAAGAAAACATCGAAATAGAACTTGATCTGTACGGTTCATATTTTTCAGGATGTTCATTTTTGATATCAAATTTCCGAGTCGTTTTAATAATATAGAATTCGGCATCTTCCGCTAATTCCAAGGTACTCCTATCATTAGCGGTATTGAGTACATATTTATCCTTGGGTATTTTCATTTTTAAAATAAAAGGATAAATAGACTTATATTTTTGTTTTGTTTTTCGTTTTCCACTAGCACTTCTTTTTTTGACGATTCTGCTTCGTAAACGTTCTGAAAAACTAAAGTTTAAGGTACAACCATCACTTAAAAAACAAGAACCTTTACTAATAATTTTTTCATAGTAAAAATCTTTACCAGATAAAAAACTTCTGTTCTCTGAGGTATACTCTTCTTCCTTTTGTAGGTTGCTTTTTTCTATGGTATCTTTTACATTAGCCTCTAATGTAATTCTTGATTGCGGTTGTAAGTCTTCTTCTATTAAGGTAAAAAAAGCAGAGAAGTAATCGGAGAAAAAATCAAAACCTTCTGTATAATTCTTTTTAAATTTCTTTTTGATCCTTACATTGAGTATGATAGCCGTAATTATAGCGGCAATAAAAAATAGCGTTGTAGGAAAGTAGGCGACATAGTCAATCAAATGCGATAGGATAATTGCCCCTACGGTGATCAACCAGACCTTCTTTATTTCTTTCTTTTTCTTAGTATTCGCACTTTCCCGTTGCAAAACGCACGCTCTAAAAAAGCGAATCCATTTTAAAGGTGTTTTTTTTGATGAAAACCCCCTGTGCAAATGTGCTCTTTCTATTGGGGCACCTTGAAACTGTTCCTGGGTTAAGACAGATCCTTGTTGACTCATAATTAGATTAGGTTTTTATAAACTTGGTTCAACTTATTCACTTGCAATTCCCAAGTAAATTCTTCTTTCATTTTTTGTAATGCCTTGGCTGCTAAAACTTCACGCTCTTCTGGAGTATCTAATAAAAACCGAATGGAGCGAGCCAAATCTAATTCCCTATCAGGCTCTACCAACATAGCTTCTTGTTCTGATACCAGTTCCCGAACTACGGGTAAGTCGGATGCTACAAGGGCCGTACCACAAGCCATAGTTTCCAATATTTTTAATGGGCTACATCCTTGCGTAATGTTTCGTTCACAAGCTTTTAAAGGCGCTATAGATAGCGTTGCAAAATGGATATAGTTGTAAAGCTCTTCTCGCTGTACTTGCGTTTTTACAATAATCCTATCTGTAAGCTCTAGTTTTTCAATAAGTTTTTTTAATGGCTTAAACGCCTTTTCTTTTACAGAAGAACAGATGAGCAATTTTAAATCTGGATAATCTTTTAAATAGCTCATGGCTTTTAAAAGCACTTCTATTCCTTGCCAACGTTGTAAAGCCCCAAAATAAATAATATAGTGATCAGGTGCGTCTTCAGGTTTTTCAAATGATTCTGGGATATATGCGCCATTAGGAATCACATTAATTTTCTCTTCCGGAACAGCATAAGCAGCGATTAAAAACTTTTTTGTTGTGGCGGATGGTGTAATAATTACAGTGGCTTCGTCTAGACATTTCTGCTCTAAAAATTTAAGCTTTTCTAAAAACTCATCCGTCAGGTTTGGATAATGATATGGTAACTCTACAGAAGTCAATGCATTTACTTCAAAAACCGATGGGATATTTTTATGGGCTGTAATTCCTAGACCACTCCAAATATCTCTAAAATGTGCAATTTTAATTTCATTTTCATTTTGAGATATTTCTAGATAAACACGTTCAGAAAATAGCGATGCCTTTTCTAAGTAGTTCAGTTTTACTTCCGAGTAAAAACGTTTGATAAGGATATTATCGTGCTTTTGTACTGCTGGAAGTTTAGCATTACCTCTTAGACACAACAACGAAAGTTCTTCCGCATGTGTGGCTAGAGCCGTGATCATTTCTTTTATATGTGTAGAGGAGCCTTTTGAGCTAGGAAACACATCATAAGAAGCATAAATGTTTAACATGTTTTGTATGCTTTAAAAAGAAACTTTTACAGGTTCTCTTTGTGCTGCATCTTTAATTTCGAAAAAAGTACCTTTCTCAAAATTGAACATGTTGGCTACTATATTTGATGGAAAAGTTTCTATGGCAATATTGTTATCTGTTACCGTACCATTATAATACCTACGTGCCATTTCTATTTCTTCCTCCATAGAAGTTAACTCATTCTGCAATTCTATAAAATTCTGATTGGCTTTTAAGTCTGGATAATTTTCAGATACAGCAAATAAATTCATCATTGAATTTTTTAATGCATTTTCTGCCGCGCTTTGATCTGCAACCGTATTTGCATTTTGTACCATATTTCTAGATTTGGTCACATTTTCGAATAATGTTTTTTCATGAGTAGCATATCCTTTAACCGTTTCTATTAGATTAGGAATAAGATCATTTCGTTTTTTAAGAAATACATCTATACTACTCCACCCCTCTTTCATTAAGGTTTTTTTACGAACCAAACCATTATAGATAGAGATTCCCATAAATAAAGGAATCAAAATTATTGCTAATACTACTAGAAATATCATATTCAAAAAGTTTTTAAAAAATGGAATTTAGGTAAATTTTAGGTATTGAACCATATGTTTTGAATTTTTTTTCTAAACACAAGACTATATCCTCTGAGATGGTAAACGAGGTATTTGAAGTTGAAGTATTTCTAAGTAGCATATAATTTAGAATTCATTTGCTGCATCGCTTAACTTTGAAAAGCGTCTATGACTAAGCTTCAGCACACCTGATTTATTTTAGTTATTAACTTTCTTCTTTTAACAATACATAACACCCCTTAACCGATAACTTAAGATTGGTATTACCCCTACCATTTACTGATTAAAACACAGCGTTCACTGATTTCAATTTCATCCAATCTTTTAATTATGGAACTTTAGTTTTTAATACAAAAAACTATAAATAACTTATGGATCGCTCCAAACTATATATCACTGCTTATAGCGCTATAGGACTAATAGCACTGTATTTTATTTTTGGAGCTAACATACCAATTTTTAGATCCGATTTGGTGGTTTCCAATGATGATATTATTAAAAAAAGCTATTTTAATGCTACCTCTTTACTATCTTATAAAAAAGTAGCTTGTACCTTAGAAGATGGCACTACGGGTGATTGTTATGAACTGGTCTTTTCTAGTAACCCCGTAGAAGATGGTCCTTATTGTCCTGAAACCATTGAAGACGTAGGTGGTTTGGGTACTTATGATGGCCAAACTAATCCTGGATTTCAAGTATTAAAGGCTAGTTTGTTCCACGCCATGGAAACCGATGGTTACGATATTATCGATGATCAAGGAAAAATTAGAATGGACGACTTTAACTCTGGACGACCAGATCCTAATTTTGATTATTGCTTGGCTGCCGCTCCAGATAATGATTTAAAACTTACCTTCTTGATTCCTGCAGAACCGAAGCTATCTGGTACCAATAATGTTATTGAAACTATTGAATTAGTAGGTGTTTCTCTAGATGGCGTCCCCATAAATGGTAACCCTCCTTCAGTGATCAATGGTCCGCCAATACCAAATGCCACTGGAGGGAACATCCCTTCCTTAGACCCTTGTGGCGGTCACAATGATCCTGCGGGGTATTACCACTGGCATTTTGCACCAGAAGTAATGAACCAGGTTTTAGCCGCTCATCATATTACCGAAGTCTCGTGTACCTTAATAAATCAAGCAGAAACGATAAAACTTATAGGTTTTGCTAAAGATGGTTTCCCTATCTATGCCTATGCGCAAGAACCTTCAGACGTAGATGATTGTGGTGGTAGAATAGCAAATACAACAGAATATCCTGGGGGAATTTATCATTATGTGGCCAGTACAACTAGAGCGCCCAACGTTCCTAAATGTTTAAAAGGTGTAGCAGCAACCCGTGGTTTTAAATTTAGATAAAAAGATGAAAAAACTCGTATTATCTATTTTATTTGTCCTACTAAGTTATTCTTCGGCAATGGCTCATAACCCATTATCCGCAGTCTATTATTTAGAACTAAAGGATCATTTAGGTATCCTGAGCATTAGTGTAAGTCAAGACGGATTAAATGAAGCCTTGATAAAGCAGCATCCATTAGAAGATTTCACCACAATTACAACTATTAAATATAAGGAATTAGCCGTACAGTACATTAAGGACAATTTTGACTTGCGGCTTAACAATTGTGAGTATCCAATAAATGATGGGGGAATTAAATTGGGGAATCATCAAACCGATTTTAAATTTATACTGGATGATCTTCCTAAAGCTATTAGTACCATTATTATTTCCATTAATGCATTCCGAGAGAATGAACAACATCAAACCATATTTTCTGTTGCCCTAGCTACCCTAAAAAATAAAGTAATCCTAAATGAAGACAATGATTATACGGCTAAGCTCCAAATTAAAAATAATAAACTAGTACAAGAGTCTTCTGATGGCAACAAGCACCTAGGATTGCTGCTAGCAATAGTAGTACTGCTAAGTCTTGCCTATTTTTATTGGATCAAGAATAAAAAAAATAGCTTAATTGTTTTATAATCACTTTTTTTGTGCATCGTCCCATATTATTTGAAAGTCTATTAACTTTTAGTATGAATATAAATAACTTACCTTATTAAAAATCTAACCCTATGAAAATCAAAGCAATTATAACACCTATAGTTATTTGTCTATTAACTGTAAGCATTTTTACCGCTTGTAAAGACAAAAAAGAAAACGGTAAACCTGATAAAGTTTCAGAAATTGTGGATGCAACTTACAGCTGTCCTATGAATTGCGAAGACGGTAAATCATATCATGAAGCAGGGAGTTGCCCCGTGTGTAAGATGGATTTGATGTTGGTCACTACAGATAAAATTATGACTTGCGAAGCTCACAAAGAGGGTAAGTGCAGCTGCGAAGGTGCTACATGTAAATGCGCAAATTGCAAAGAACATGCTGGTAAAATAACCTGTGAAATGCATGAAGATGGCAAGTGTAAATGTGAGGGCGATACCTGTGCATGTACAAATTGTGAAGAACACGCTAAAAAAATGTCTTGCTCCATAGGTGAAGATGGTAAGTGTGCCGACAAAAATTGCAAAAAACACCAAAAGAATAAAGACTGTGTCATGAATGAAGATGGCAAATGCATTTGTGAATCAGGAAAATGCACTTGTGTAGATTGCGCTTCAAAAAACAAATAGCGCGTAGCACCCCACTATTTCTAATAACAAAGACCACCCAATTTAGGTGGTCTTTTATATTTTACAACATCGCTATTTTAGTCGTTAAAATAGAAATAGTTAAATGTAATTTTAGGCTGCTTGTCATCTCCCTCAGTATACACCCCTGCTTTAAAGTAGTAGGTATTAGAATAGTTATTCCATGAACTTGAGGGCGATAAGGTTTTATTAATGATAGTTGAGCCACTAGAAGTGGTAACTTTTACATTAGCGCCACCGCCATTATAGGTAATTGACAAAATATAATCACTTCCCTGAGAATATGTAGCTCCCGTATACTCTTGATACGTTCCAGAACTGTTAGAAGGATTATTTGTAGTTACTTTAATCTTAATTTTACGATCGTCATCTATAAAAACACGTAACCAAGGTCTGTTTACATTATTACCTCTGTTGTGAATTTGTGCTATGGTTACTCCGTTTTCTGGTATGGACTCTACTTTGGCCTTATAGATCATACTCTTACCATTTGTCAATGAAGATTCTTCAATCTCTTTCCATTCTGTGCGGTTACCGTCTGTAGCTAAACTTTTCATGATATAATATCCACTGGAATTTTTATCATACCAACTTTCATTATCGGTTCCTGTAGAACTAAAAGATTTAGTAGATCTACTGTCCTCCCCACTGAGCCAACTTGTCTCAATATAGAAGTCTGAAATTTGATACACTTTAGCACTGAGTTTTGGTGCTTCCATAGCTTCAGGTGCTACAACCACTTCTTCTTGCTCTGTCTGACTACAGCTTGTTAAAAATAGTGCAACGGAGAAAATACCTGTTGCCAAAAATTTGTAATTGGTCATTTTTTTCATGTGTAATTATTTAAATTAATAAAATTGGGGTCAAATTGGTGTACCAATTTGGTTTACCAATTTTACGAAAAAAATCTATACAAAATCAATTTGACAAAAAATAAAACAAATTATTTACAAATTCGTATTATTTACAACATCATAATACATAATCTATATTTTATAAAAAATAAAGCACGAAACACCATAGATAAAAAGGGTTCCCAGCATGCTACCTTTCCTTGTCAACATAGAACACAAGCTATAGAGGGTAAAATAGTACTTAACTGGAATAATATACAGGCAGCACTTGCAGATCAAAGGCTCTAATTTGCGCCCTTAACCTTAAAAAAATCTTACAATGAAAGTACATTTAAAAACTATTTACGTAGCTTCTATTGCGCTCCTTACGTTAGGATGTTCGCAAAATTATGAAGAAACAGAAAGCCAGAATGAAGCCGAAATTTCAGAAGACCTCACTGTTTTGAAAGTTTCTGCCTCCCAATTTTACACGCTACCCAATGCCGCCGTTCGTAATAACAAGAAGAATTTAGTGACTGATTTTGGAGCTAATAATTCCGACTCAAATGATGATAGCGACAAATTAAATAATGCTATTAGAAACTAATCTAATAATGGTGGTGTCTTAACTATTCCAAAAGGAACGTATTATTTCAATAAAATTAGAATGCGCTCTAATGTGCATTTAGAAATTAAAAAAGGGACCGTTATCTATCCAACTAGAGGATTAGTCGCTGCCCAAAACCATAGAATTTTTGATTTTGCAAGTAAAACTGAGAACAAAATTGAGAATGCGAGTATAAGTGGTAAAGAGGGTAAGTTTATAGTAGATTTAAGAGGAAACAGCTCTAATAATCTTATTGTTGCCGATGTAGGTAATGTAAATAATTTTAAAATAGCTAATATGACTATTAAGGATGAAAAAACGGTGTTTGCTTCCATATTAATTAGTTTTACAGACAAAACCGGCAATGCTTGGCCACATAATGGTATTATTGAGAATATAAATCAGCTAGATGCCCATACGGGTTACGGATTAATTCAGGCCTATGCTGCAGATAATATCTTATTCAAAAATTTAGCCTGTACAGGTGGTGTTACCTTACGTTTAGAAACTGATAATCTTGCGATGAAAACCGCAAATAAAGGAGGTCTTAACGCTATTTTTGCTTCTAAAATTAAAAATACAAATGGATTAACGCCTTTAATGTTTTCTCCACATTTTATGGAGAATGGTAATGTTACGGTAGATGATGTTACCGCCATAGGTTGCGCATATGCTGTTCGCGTAGAGCATGGTTTTATTGAAATTTTTGACAAAGAAAATAGAGCTTCCGGTGACGATTTTAAAAATTACATAGAAGGAATACTTGGTGCAGGTTCTGTAGAAATTGTTTACAGACGTAATAATGGAAGAACTTGGGCTGCCCGTATTGCCAATGATTTTAATGAAAGAGCCTACAACCATGCTAACCCTGCGGTTAACAGAATAAAACCAGGGAAATTTGATACTTCAAACGTAAGTAACATTAAGGTAATTTATAAAAATACTGGTGCTAAACTAAAGCAGGCTTTCTTACCCTATTTACCTTGTTCAGAATGGTCTAAATTATGTAAACCGGGACCTACTGGTTTTGAGTATAATGGCCCTTCGTTAGGAGTTTCTATAGATAATACAAAAAGAGACAATAGTTTGGGTAATTATAATGTACAATTAATTACATCTAAAGTACAAGGCTTTCCTAACAACTATATTTTAAATGTAAAACACAACACTGCAAAAGTCTGTAATAACGGTATTGGTACCATTGCTTCTTGCAATTAATAAATTGCGTAAAAATTTTTAAATGCTCCATTCTACTGATTTAGAATGGAGCATTTAATGTAATACATGTTAATTTCAGTTATTCTACTACTAATTGGTATGTATGGATCCAATCTACCTTCATCGTATTTATAGTCTCATCTGTTAAATCTGTTTTTACAGCAAGACCTCCTAGCCAATCCACATCAAAAGTCCATAAATCCCAGATAACATTTAAATCTCTCGTAAAGTCACGTTCAGAAACAACACTTCCTGCGGGCTCGCCATCCAAATAAAATTGTATATTTTTTGCGTCTTTCCAGTACACACCAACCGTATGATATTCTTCATTCCATTTTACTCCTTTTAATGGATTATCATCAGAAAGCGTTCTATTATCAAAATTACCTTTATTCCTTCTAGTATCACCATCAACCACGTGAAAGTACTGAGAGTTCATTTGCCATGGAAAATCTGGCTGACAATCACATGAAGGTTTTGAATTGTTTTCTATAATATCTATTTCGTTTCTATCTGAGATATCACCATTGTTTAACCAAAAAGTATTATATGCAGAAATATGAGCCGTTTTGATGCTACTTTCTGTATATATTGGATAATTTATCTGTGCTTTTGATTGTACTCTAGAAGTTAAAAACCAGCGTTCTTGGGTATCATCTAGTGTGGCTTTTATCCATAAATTACCGTCTGCTACTCCAGCATTTTCTGCCTTCATATTTACGGGAACATCATAATTCCATAAAGGTTTAAACCATTTATCGGTATCAAAAGTGTCATTAAACTCATCCGTAAGTTCCGAAACCGCTACCCACTTCATGCCTTCGGGAGGCGTTGGTGGTGTTAACGTAGTATAATCTACCACCTCTGGAGCAGTCTCCTCTGGTGTTTCAGTAACAGGATCTGTGGTTGGTTCTTCGGAAACTTCAGCTGGGGTATTTTCATCAATTGAATTGTTATCTTTTTTACAGGAAAATACCATAAGGCTAATTAAACTAGCTATTAAATAAATATGCTTCATTTTTATTGGGGTTTTTATTAGAATTTAGAAAAATGAAAAATACAGTTATTTGCCATAGGAAATCAAAATTAAGACTCAACAAAATCTGAACATGCCCTTAAATGATCGCAATTTTTATAGATTACCCCCACAAACGTTATTAAGACAACAGCTCAGGATAAGACTGTTCAAAATACTCTTGGAAAGAGCTAGGACTAGTTGTATGCAAACGAACCGCTGTACACTTGTTAAACATCAAAAACGATTTCAATTCTTTATTCAATGCTGCTGCAAATTTTTCCTTGTTCTTTAAACTAGCTTCTAATGTTAGTTGATGAATATGAAAAATCTCTTTCTTTCTATCAACTTTACTATCCATTCGGGCTACCAGTTTTCCATTCCATAAAATGGGCAGTGAAAAATAGCCATACTTTCTTTTATGCTGAGGCACATAACATTCTAAAAGATAATCAAAACCAAAAATAGCAGATGTTCGTTTTCTTTGAATCAGTAAATTATCAAACGGCGATAGAATATGGAGCTTTTTTCGCGATAAAGGTTTATTTAAAAGTTCAAGAGATTCTGGTAAGACATAATAATCACTATCTGCAACACGTACTTGCGCTATTTCACCATGCACCAGCATCTGCTTTAATGCCCCTGTAACTATTGCTTTGGTATGCTTTAGTAAATAGGTCATTTCTTGTAAGGTCCCTACCCCATTGGCACGTAAATAATTTGTTATCAAAAACCGACCATATTCTTCCTGCGTGGGTGTTGTCGTGTTTATGCTGCTTGGTAATACCCGCTCTGTGAGATCATACACTTTATGAAAATTTACCCGCTTTGTAATCATCAACTCTCCTTGCATAAATAAATTCTCCAAGGCCTGTTTGGTAGGAGCCGTCTTCCATTCACCAAATTTGATTCCTTTTTTATCAAAATCTTTAGCCATCAAAGGGCCTTCGGCTTTTATACGCGCTGTCACCAAATCCATAAGTTTAGCATCTTGCTTAAACCAATGTTTTTGTTTCCCCGAAGCAATCGCATGCTTGCGAGGTAAGCTAAAACGAAAATCGACCATAGGAAGAAAGGAAGCCGCATGGGCCCAATATTCATATACTTTTTTATCCGCTATTAATTCCTGTATATGTGCCGCTTGGTAGCTCGGATTCCGATTATATAACGTATGATGGTGCGCGCGTTCAATAACAGAAATGGTATCAATTTGAATATACCCCAAATGTTCTATAGCCGTGAGCGTAGCATTTCTAGCTGTACCCACAAATTTTGAAGCAGGTAACCTTTGTGATAACAACACCAATTTTTGGACCTCGCGAAGGGAAAGATTTTCAATTCTTAAACTCATATTGAATTGCTGTTAAACCAAATTGGCTAGGGGTGCAAAAATATCTATTTAAATGGTTAAGCATTGTATACAAAGAAAAAATCCTCTTATTATTTGAGTTTATGCCCTTTAATAATCAATCTAATTTGACAACAGACCTTTTGTTAATTGAATTAGCGTACTAATTTTATTGGAATCATAAGCATCTGGGTGGGCTTCTGAATAAAATCCTTTATCATTATCATAGTAGGTTCCCGTTTCTGCTAAATCTGTCAAAGCTAAATCATACAAAATAGCCACTCCCTTTTCCGCTGGAGACCAATGTTGCCCATATGCTTCTTTTGCCATTTTGGTATCTAGTAGCGACCCTGGGTTTACTGCTACCACCGTAATGGATGGTTCTTGCTTTGCTAAAGAAAAACTCCACATAGTAAATGCCAATTTACTCTGAGCATATGCCTCATTAGCTCCCAATCCAATATTCTTCTGTAAAGCTTCTAAAGATACTGGTGCTTGTGCCGCAGAACTAAGATTTATAATACGTGGTGCTTCTGCCTTTTTAAATAAGGGTACTATTGCTGCTGTTAGTTGGTAAGGGGCTAAATAATTCACCACTAAACGAGCATCTATACCAGATGCTGTACTTGCATTCTTACTCATAAATAAACCTGCGTTATTAATAAGAATATCTATAATAGGCATTTGCTTTTCTACGTCTATCGCCATTTTTTTAACAGCTTCTAAATCAGAAAAATTAGCTAAAAAACCAATTACATTCTCGTTGTTAGATGCTGTTTTAATTTCTGCTAACGTAGCTAGTAATTTTGTTGTATCTCTACCGTGAATAGCCACAAAATGACCTTCGTTTGCTAAACGCAGCGCCAATAATTTACCGATACCGTCTGTGCTTCCTGTAATTAATATATGTTTCATTGTTATTTTTTATGTTGATAAAATATAGGCAAAACTTTTTCTGCTATTGTTCACCGGGAGATTTACATTTTGTGAAACGTCACCTCTAAAAAAACTTTTTAAAAATTTAATAGTTGTAACGGTACTTGCAGTATCGGCTTCTACTATGTAAATATCGTCTGGAACAAAAACAAAAATACTATTTGGTGTATAACTCACGGTTTTACCATTAATACGAATAACGCCACTTCCTTTTTCAAAATATAAAATCTCAAAAAAACGAATGGTAGTGTATTTACAAAACGTAAAATACGATTGATCCTTGTATTGCTCAATTACAATATTCTCTATTATAGTCCTGGCCATCGTTGGATTATTTTGTTGGTTTTTTATGAAAAAAGTCGCCCTAAAGCGACTTTTTAAGTGAGAACAGTCTTTAGCATCTTACTAAAAGCGACCTTAAAGTAGTTAAGCTTATCTAAAAGAAACGCCTTCTACCAAAGGTTTAAATCTGAAAATATAAAATGGTTGCGTAGCTATACTTTTACCATTGTTAAAAGCTGCACCTCTATTAACTTGCGCTGCGGATACATACATGTAACCATCTACATGATTGTAACTTACGCCATCTGGCCATACCAAATTATCATCTTTTATCATTGTGTGCACACTACGGTCTTTAGCTAAAACCACAGCAACACTTTTTGTTTCCAAAGCCGTTAAATATAGATTGCCCTCTTTATCAATAGACATTCCCCCATTATTCGGCTTCTCTGAGTAGGTTTCAATTTTGCTATCTAATGCAGCCTCGGTCAAAGTCTCGTCTACAAGGTCTAATGTTTTAACTCTGTAGATTTTGGTGCCGTTTAATGGCCCATAATATATATATTCAAAATTAGCATCAGCAGTAATTCCGTCATTCCCAATCAATAAATCTTTACCGTTTACAGCCAAATGCTTTCCGTCAATTACTGTTGGTGTATTTTCTGGTAACGTAGTACGTGTTCCTTGTAAAACACGAAGTGCTTTGCCGGTTTTCATATCTACAATAATAAAAGCTGCTTTGCTACCCTCACCTCCATTACCAATGCCTTCATCGGCTATAATAAAATAACCATTTTTGGTATCTACCACCATATCATTAGGTTGTGAAATTGCTGGCACTACGGATTTTGGTAAATAATAAATACGTTCCAATGTATTGGTATGTGTATTCCAACCCACCATTTTTGGTGTTACGTTATCACGTTGTGCCATATCTAACATCCAAATAACTCCGTTTTCATCATTACGGATACCCAAAACATTACTCAAATAATTATCATCTGTAGCTCTAGGAGTATTCCACTCTAGGTTAGGAAATGGTGTTGTTGAATTTGTTTTTTTATCAAACTTGACCACTCTAATTTCTGGACCGAAAAATGGATGATGACTGTATACCAAATCGCCATCATTGGTGAAAGTAATATTCCCCACAGCTTGGTCTACTGTTGCAAAAACTTCTGCTTTGGCTAAGGTTTTCTGAGCATTTGTACTCATGACAGAGAGTAGTATACTAAGTGTAATTAGTTGTTTTTTCATGTTATTCGCTTTTCTTCAAATAATCTGGAAGCTCTTTAGACAACCAATCTTGACGCACAGGAACGTGTACATCTAAATCTACCGTTTTTTCTAAAGCCCAAAACTCATGGGGAATGTTTTCTGGAAACACAATTACCTCACCTCCAGAAACGATAACAAACTCCTCTTTGCCGTCTATAATCGTCTTGATTTTAACCTTACCGGACATGATATAGGTAATCTGCTCATTAGGATGTTGGTGCCATGGAATATGTGCCCCTTTTTCCAAATTAAAAATGGTCATCTGTCCTTTTTCTCCATGAAACCATTTACGCTGAATACCTTCTCCAATCGTTTCCGATTCCATATCATCAAAATTGAAATGCTGCACTTTTGAAGTGGCTAAAGAATCTATCGTATTTACCTGTGCATTTGCTGTATTACTAGCAAAAAATGCAGTTACAGCTAGTGCTGCTATAATTGATTTGAAATTCATTTTTCTATTTATATATTTCGTCAGTTCCAGTGAAATTCTTTTTAGTTAGGCTTCTCGATACAAATTTCTCGTGCCTCAAAATTCACTCGAAGTGACATGTCCTTATTATTTGACTCATTGAGTCTAGAATCCTTCTAAAACAATTTTACCTTTTGCTTTTCCTGTTTCTAAGAAAGCGTGTGCTTTTCTAAGGTTTTCTGCATTAATAATTCCAAAGTTTTCTCCTAAAGTAGTTTTAATAGTTCCGTTGTCTATCAATTTAGAAACTTCATTTAAGATGTTGTATTGTTCTACCATATCTTCCGTTTGGAACATGGAACGAGTGAACATCAACTCAATATGAGTAGACACTGCTTTACTTTTAAAAGGCATTACATTAAATGACTTTGGGTCATCAATAAAACCGAATTTACCTTGTGGTTTAATGACCTTTACAATCTCGTCTGCATGTTGCTCGGTAGCATTTAAACTCACGATATAATCAGGAGCAGGAAGCTTATATTTTTCAAATTCCTCACTCAATTTATTTCTGTGGTTAATAACCGAGTCTGCACCCAATTCTTTTAACCAATCTGTAGTTTCTTCACGGGAAGCCGTTCCTATAATGTTCAGTTTTGTAAGCTTCTTGGCTAATTGTACTAAAATAGAACCAACACCACCAGCTGCACCAATGACTAGAATAGATTTATTCGCATCGTCTTTAGCCACCTGTAATCTATCAAATAATAGTTCATAAGCCGTAAGTGTGGTAAGCGGCAATGCAGCAGCTTCTGCATACGAAATACTAGCAGGTTTTTTACCCACAATACGTTCGTCTACCACTTGATACTGCGCATAACTTCCTTGACGCGTAAAATCTCCTGCATACCAAACTTCGTCACCAACCTTAAAAAGCGTAACATCTTCTCCAACTTCTTTTACAATTCCGGTAGCATCCCAACCAATAATTTTCCAATCATCACCTTCTACAGGCATCCCTGCACGTACTTTAAAATCTGCCGGATTCACAGATATTGCTTTGATCTCTACTAAAATATCTCTCCCTGTTGCTTTTGGAGTATCTAATTCTATGTCTTGTAGAGATTTAATATCTTCTATTGGAAGATTCTCTTTATGCCCTATTGCTTTCATCTTTTATTACTTTTTTAGATTGATATGCTTACTTAAATGTAACTATATCTTCAAAGTTTCTTCTAGATTTACCAAATTCAGGAGCTGCTTTTCTGTATCCAAAAGCAACCATAAACGCTAAACCATATTTATCTGTATCTACACCAAATTTTTCTTTTAATAAGGCCTCTGCTTTTTCTTGATGAAACCCTTCAATAGGGCAACTATCTATACCTGTTAAAGCAGCAGATGTCATCATATTTCCTAAAGCTATGTAGGTTTGTTTTGATGACCAATCGAATAATTTTTTATCCGTATCTAAATCAAAATCACGTTCCTGAAATTCTCTATAAAACTTAGAATACATTTCTATAACTTCTGCTGGTAATTGCTTTACCTCTTTCATCATGTGCATAATATATTCTGCATCATGCTTTACCATTGGCGCTTTCATAGCTAACCCTAATACAAAATGACTAGCTGTATCTAATTTTAAAGGCGCTCCCCAAGCTACAGGCTTTAACAACTCACGCAATTCTTTATCTTGTACAACAATAAAATGCCAAGGTTCAAAACCAAATGAACTAGGAGATAAATGTGCTGTTTCTAAAATGAATTTCATATCCTCGTCAGAAATAGCTTTAGTTGCATCAAATTCTTTTGTTGCGTGTCTATAGTTAAATGCGTTTAAGATGTCTTCTTTTGAAATGTTTGGCGTACTCATAATATATTTTTTAAAAATGTTGTTTTATTAATTCGCTACAAATGTAATAACACTAATAAGTCTTTTTTAGGTACAAAAAATGGTGATATAGGTATAAATCGAGGTTTTACAAGAAGATACTTCTATATTTTACTAAAAATGACACCCATAACACATATTAAAACAGAATTTAAGATCTATACTACCTAGTTAATCCTTTAATTATACAAGATACCTATTCTGGCAGCCACCTAAAGGTGAGGTTTATTCTAGGTTTAATTTTTTTCGTTGTTTTCGGTATCTTATGTTTCCAATTCTCTTGGGTAGCACCTTGCATTAAAAGTAGGCTGCCATGGGTTAACGGAATAGCTAAACGTTTTAAACCCTTACGTGTGGAGTGTTTTAATTGAAAAGGTCTTGTTGCTCCTAAGGTAACCGAAGCAATAACCGTGTTTTTACGTTGCTCTCCCTTATAGTCTTGGTGCCAATCTACACTGTCTTTGCCATCTCTATAATAATTAAGCAAACAACGTGTAAATTTTACATTGACCTCCTGCTCTATTCGCTCTTTAATAAAAAGTAAATCAGCACTCCATGAATGCATTGTACTTTTTGTATTCGTGTATTTCATATCCTTGGTAGCATCTCCATACCAAGCGGTCAATCTAGGGTAATCTACTTCTTTACCGTGAATCGTAATTTGCTCTTGCTGCCAAGGCGTGTTTTTTATTAAATTATTAAACAGTTTGTTACTTTCTTCGGTACTAAAATAATTCTCAAACAAAACAATATCTGCCCCAGGCAAAACAAATTCCGTTTTACGGACTTCATCTGTTGAAAAAAGATCTGTTTGATTAAATAAATCCATTCTAATAAATACTTAAGTGAACATTATTTACACGTGCCAGTTGCTTATGCTATCCAGACACTTTTCGTATTTACGAATTCTTTAATACCAGATGCAGAAAGTTCTCTTCCATAACCACTATTTTTAATGCCTCCAAAGGGTAATCTTGGATCAGAAACTACGAGCTTGTTTACGAAACTACTACCCGCTTCTAATTGCAAAGCAATCTGTTCCCCTCGCTCTAAGTTACTAGTGAATACGCCTGAACCTAAACCAAATTGAGAATTATTAGCCAAGGCTATAGCTTCATCATCATTTTTTGCTTTAATCACGGAGGCTACTGGACCAAACAACTCCTCATCAAAACCTTCCATTCCTGGTGTTAAATCTGCCAAAATAGTTGCTGGATAATATGCACCTTTACCTTGTGGAATTTCTCCTCCCAGTACTAAACGGCCACCTTGTTCCATTGTTTTTTGTACTTGCTCATGCAATTCATCTCTCAAGTCTTTACGTGCCATAGGTCCGTAATACGTGTCTTCCGCTGTTGGAGCGCCCATTTTTGCAGCTTTCATTTTCTTTTTAAAAGCTATTAGAAAATCATCATATATATCTTCTAATACGATAAAACGCTTTGCCGCAATACAGGTTTGTCCATTGTTTTGTAAACGACCAAAAGTGGCTAATTCTACCACTTCTTCTAAATCTGCATCTTCCAAAATTATATAAGCATCACTGCCGCCTAATTCCATGACCGTTTTCTTTAAATTTTGACCAGCAATTGAAGCTACAGAGCGCCCAGCAGGATCACTACCCGTTAGCGTTACTGCAACAATATTTTTATCTGCTATAACCTCTTTTATATGTTCAGAACTTAAATTTAAATTAGTAAAACACCCTTCAGGAAAGCCCGATTTTAAAAAAGCATCTTCTAACGCAAAAGCACAACCCTGAACATTAGAAGCATGCTTAAGAACCCCTACGTTACCAGCCATTAAAGCAGGAACAGCAAATCTAATCACCTGATAAAAAGGAAAATTCCAAGGCATAACTGCCAATACTACGCCCAGAGGCTGAAAGGTCACGTAGCTTTTTTTAGCTTCTGTAGCTACTAATTCATCTGCCAATAATTCTTTAGTATGATCGGCGTAATACTTGCAAATCCAAACGCATTTTTCAATTTCCTTTCTTGACTGGCCAATTATCTTACCCATTTCTCTAGTTGCTAGCTGTGCATATTCTTCCTTGTGCTTCTCTAAGTAATCTGCTAATTTATGCATCAAATTAGATCGTTCTTCAAAAGAGGTAGCCTTCCAACGGCCAAAAGTTTGGTTGGCCATAGCAATTTTATCTTTTGATTCTTTTTGAGTTATTCTATCATAAGTAGCCACCTCTTCATCGGTAGCTGGATTAATTATTGTGATACTTGACATAAGCGTTTATTTTAAAAATTAATACCATTCTTTTACCTAAACAAGAACGGATACACAAGAACAAATACTTAATGGAATTAAATAATATATTAACTCCTTTGAAGCTATTACTTATTATCATTAACCTGCTACTATGTACAAAGGTTTCTAATATTTTAAGGGTACCATTGGTATAACGAGTGGTAAATTTGGTATTTTTTGAGGTTAATAAGGTGTTTTTACGACGGTTTAAACAAAATTAAGTAGCTTTACCATTAAATATGTTGTATAATGCAAGTATTAGAAGCCTATAAACCTTTTGAAATACAAGAAATAGAATTAACCAGTTGGAAGCAACGCCCTGTTAAAAATAATTTTTTTGAGTTAGTGTTGATTAGTGATGGCGATGGCACACAGTGTATAAATTACAACCATTATCCGTATGCTAAAGGTAGTATGTTTTTATTACCACCTTTAAAATGCCATTCGTTTACAATCGAAAAACCTACCAGATTTGTCTTTTTAAAATTTACCGATTCTTTTTTTAAGAATGTAAACCGGATGACTATAGATAGAAATGAATGGTTCAAAGAAGCATCATACATCCTTTCTAATTATAATCAATTACCTGGTGATATTATTAAGAACGACCTAGACCGAAACCACCTAGAAAGCTTAGTGAGTATGATCTTTCAAGAGTCTAGAAGTTACGGCGCAGAATCTATTAGCTTAATTACAAGCCTTATGACTAGTATTCTAGAAATTTTAATTCGGAATATAAAAAAAGGTACTTATTTTGAAGTACCTAAAAAAAATGCAGATGATAGGATTACAAAAATGCTAACCTACATCAATGAAAATATTGATAAAACAGAATTATTGAAAGTTGAGAAACTAGCAGCTGTTTTTATGATGTCTCCTACTTACGTAAGTGAGTATTTTAAAAAGCAAGTACATATGCCTTTGCGCGAGTATATCATCAAAGCAAAATTAAAACTCGTAGAAATCCGACTCTTAAATTCAGACTTCACCCTAACACAAATAGCAGACGATTTAGGTTTTACCGATGTGAGTCACCTCTCTAAAACCTTTAAACGATATTCTGGAGTTTCTATAAAAGAATTTAAAACTAATGGCGAGTATCTGTTATTAAAAAGAACAGCGTGTACAGGTTAGCCAGCAACCATCAAGATTGATTTTATCCTAAAATGAAATAATTATATTCATCTTTTTAATATTTTAAACTTCTTTTCTTAAACCCTATTTCATCTCGCCAACCAGGTTACTTAGGTTTTTTTATACCCATAGCTTCATCCACAGAACAAATACAATTCAAGTATACTCCATTTTATTCCCATCTCTTTTTACTTCCATAATCTTATGGGAGTAAAAGCATATCGATCAATTCTTAATTTATTCTAGTCAATGAACCCCGCACCTAGCCACTACCTTTGATTGGAACAAAAAAAAGAAACTTATGAAAATTGAAAATAGCATACTAATAATTACAGGAGCATCAAGTGGAATTGGAAAAGCAACCGCGCATAAATTAGCCGAAAACGGAGCTAAAGTGGTGCTTATGGCTCGAAGCGAAGATGAGTTAAATGATTTGAAAACAGAAATTGAAAAAAACGGTGGAGAAGCTTTAGTAGTTACTGGAGACGTTACTAAGATGGAAGATTTTGAAAATGTAGTGACCAAAACCAAAGAGAAATTTGGAACGGTAAACGGACTCATTAATAACGCCGGATTAATGCCATTATCATTTGTAGAAAAATTAAAAACGGATGAGTGGGATAAAATGGTGGATGTTAATATTAAAGGAGTATTGAACGGCGTTGCCGCAGTATTGCCGGAATTAAAAGCCAATAAAGGCGGTAATATCATTAATATCTCATCCATGGCTGCACACCGTTACTTTCCCGGTGGAGCCGTATACTGTGCTACAAAAGCCGCTGTAAAAATGTTCTCTGAAGGACTGCGACAAGAATTAGCGCCAAAGTATGGAATTAATATAACCTCTATAGAACCTGGAGCTGTAGCGACGAATCTTACGAGTACCATCACAGATGATGATATCAAAGAAATGATGAAAGAAATGTTCGAGATGGAAACATTAGAGGCGGAAGATATTGCCAATGCCATTTACTACGCTTTGACACAACCAGACCGTGTAAATATTAATGATGTTTATATTGTTCCTAGTGAGCAAAAGTAAAAGGAATTTAAATTAAAAAAATAAAAGTATGTCTACGACAACAAAACAAAATACATTTAAAACTACAAATCCAACAACGGGAAAAACCCTATCGTCCTATGAATATATGACCGATAGCAAGGTAGAAGATAGCATTCAAGAATCGCAAAAAGCGTTTCTGAAGTGGAAAACTACATCAATAGAAGAGCGTGGTAAAATTATTACTGCGATTGGTAAAGAGTTACAAAACTACAAATCAGAATTAGCAGCGCTGATGACGGATGAGATGGGGAAATTACTATCACAAAGTCATCAAGAGGTAGATATTTGTTCTGCCATATGCGACTATTCTGCTAAGAATGCGCCAGAAATATTAAAAAGTGAGGAGCGCGAATTATTAAATGGAGGGAAAGGAATTGTTGCTTATGCTCCTTTAGGGATCATTTACGGGATTCAACCATGGAACTACCCTTCATACCAGGTTATTCGTTATACGATTACCAATTTGATGGCGGGAAATAGCATTTTATTGAAACATGCTTCTAATGTGACAGGAACCGCTAAATTGCTTAAATCTATCTTTGATACTGCTGGTTTACCAAGCGGACTATTTACCGTTTTGGTCATAGAGCACGACCAATCGGATGCGATTATATCTCATAAACTTGTTCGCGGTGTAACACTAACGGGGAGTCCCGTAGCCGGTGAGAAAATTGGGGAAAAAGCAGGAGCACAACTTAAAAAAACTGTTTTAGAATTAGGTAGTAATGATGCTTATCTAATTTTAGATGATGCTGATGTAGCGTTAGCAGTAGAAAAGAGTGTCCAAGGACGTATCTATAACAATGGAGAAACCTGCATTGCGGCTAAAAGATTTATTGCCACAGAGGCTGTCTACGAAGAGTTTAAAGAGCAGTTTGTAGCCGCTATGAGTGCCTTAAAACTAGGAGATCCTACCTTGGAAGAAACGCAATTAGGCCCTATGGCGCGTAAAGATTTAAGAGAAAAAATTCACGACCAAGTACAAGAAAGTATTGATAAAGGCGCTAAAATACTTTGTGGAGGTAAAATTCCAGAGGGCGAAGGATACTTCTATCCGGCAACAGTATTAGAGGATGTTACCCAAGGGCAACCGGCCTATGATGACGAGTTGTTTGGACCTGTAGCTTCTTTGATTAAAGCTAAAGATAATGAAGATGCTATGAGAATTGCTAATGATAGTAGGTTTGGTCTTGGTGGAGGAATCTTCTCTAAAGATGAGAAAAAAGCGATTGAATTAGCCGAAAAGCATTTTGATACTGGAATGATATTTATAAATTCTTTTGGAACAGCAGAACCAACCATGCCATTTGGTGGTGTAAAAGATTCTGGTTTTGGTCGCGAACATGGCGGATTCGGCATGAAAGAATTCGTGAACGTAAAATCAATTATGATCCGTAAAGATTAACGAGCATGTATTGCCAATAAAAAAAGCACCCTTTAGCGGGTGCTTTTCACTTTTAAATAATTTTATAAAATTATGGTAAACCTTTAATTTGCAATTACAATTTTCTGCTTTACAGTTTCACCACTTTCTTTGGTAATTTCTAAGATATAAATACCATTATCTAAAGTAGAAACATCTAATTTGTGATCTATTACATCTTTTCTAAGCACCGTAAGTCCGTTTAAATTATACATTCTCGCTTGGATGTAGTCCTTATTTGTAATAGTAATAACATCTGAGGCAGGGTTTGGATAAATTTGCAAAGTCTCTGGTTCAACAGTCTCCGTAGCCGCTACCACTGTAGTTGATGTTTTAAGATTTGCTGCACTTTTTAAAAATGTAATTCTGTTTAATGCCCAACTTTGGTTAGCAGAAGCAAATACCTCTACCTGTAATAAGCCATTGGTAACTACGACATTATTTAAGTTTGCATTTTTATATTCCGCTATTTTAGTTGTAACCGTAGCTGTTTGACCGCCTGCTCTAATAGAATTATTAACACGCGCACTCAACTGATCTCCAAAAGTTGCAGAAATAGAATAGGTTCCGTTTGAAACAGGAAACTGAAGAGTTCTAGTCGTATTTTGATCATAAGCAAAATCTCTGTTCAATGCACTTGCTCCTGTATTTCCTCCTCTATCTGCATAGTTTAAACCATTGGTATTGGTCCATACGTTGTCATTAATACCATAAGAAACTCTAGTATATCCATTAGCTAATGCAGATG
Organism: Cellulophaga baltica; assembly: GCF_900102165.1. Taxonomy (GTDB): domain Bacteria; phylum Bacteroidota; class Bacteroidia; order Flavobacteriales; family Flavobacteriaceae; genus Cellulophaga; species Cellulophaga baltica. The sequence continues at coordinate 313,217 of NZ_FNBD01000004.1, read as the reverse complement.
TTGTAGCACCAAAGTCATAATTACCAGCACTTACTCCAGAATTAGAATTACCAGAAACATTCACGGGCTTATATACCCTAATCCAATCTACTAAAAGATTATTATTTTGAAAATTAGTCATTTCTGAGTCATTCGGAGATCTATTTGCTTCTGCTTGCCAACTTTGATCTTCTACATTGATAATAATATCCATCTCCTTAGAGAATTTCCTTCCATTATTTAAATAATTAAAAGGATCAATAACACTAATGTTCGATTTATTTTTTGCGTCTGCTAAACTTGAGGCTACGGTCATCTTTTGATATCCATTTTCTCTAACTAATTGACCATCATTACCCGTGCTAGTAACGCCTGCAGGATACGTATACTGCCATGTACCATCACCTAAACGTGTTTGTACTGCATCATTATCTAACACACGTACCATTTGGCCATCCACAAAATATTCAAGTCGTGTTGGAGAAACCCAATTAACTCCAATACGCACAACTCTACCACCCCATTGGGCAACACCATCTTTTTTCCACCAGCTATTTAAATCTGCCGGTTGATAATCCTTAAAATTTGGTGGTCTAATAAATACATGATGACTTAAGTGAATTTTAGAAGAGAAAAAACTATTTCTATTATCCTCTCCTGGGCCTCCATAACATTCAATAATATCAATCTCTTGCGTATCATCGGGACTCAGTAACCAAATATCAGAAGCTAAAGAAGAATTCATCACACGGATTCTTCCCTCGACAAAAACGGGATAAATAACGCGCGTTTTGTTAGTAATACACCCTGCTCTGGTTTCTGGTCTCGAAATTGCGGTACCACTTGAACCTATGAATGATTTGGTAGCACCCGGTATTCTCGAAGCCCAAATATTTAAATTCCCTCCAGAAACGGCTACGTGGTCTTGCCTCCACTCTGTGGCCCCCGGACCTGTCCAGTTATTCGGTTGTCCATTCGCTTGGTTGTGAAATTTGTTATACCATTTACTCTGGTTTGCTGGTCCAAAATCTGATACTAAATTGGTTGGCGCAAAGTTGTAATTAAAATCATCACTGGCATCGGTCTGTAATTGCCATTCTTGTCCTGAACCCGCATTGGCAGGTATTGCAACACCGTCCCAATCATATTGACCGTAGCCTAATACCATTTGAAAGAAGGTTACTAAAATAAGTAGGTTGATTTTTTTCATTTAAATTAAATTTTTGAAGTTATTAACTTTATTTATTTGATGTTATCGCAAAAAATACTTTGATAAAATGCTAAAACATCATTATTAGCCTCAATGATACTATTTAAACCCGAACAGCTTATGAAAGTCGACTAGACATAAACTGAACATGAAAAAATAAATGAAATAGAAAATTAACGCATTTCATCTATGAAATACTGCAGTTAATAGAGAATTGAACCCCTACTCGCTATATTTTATCTGAAAAATAAATCCCCTTTTGTAGTGTCTAGGATTTTTATACAAAGAAAATTGAAAAGACCATTAGCTCTTTAAATTGTTATTAACTTTAATTATTAAGCTGACTGCTCCCAATTTTTTGATCGTCTTCTAGTAATTTTTCTTGTTGCTCGATTTCCATTCTAGCCTTAAAAATATATTCTTTTTCGGTTTTAGGAGCTCCAGCTAACCTACGCATACTTTCTTCATCTAAACGAATAAATTTGCTAGCTTGCTCTTTAGTAGCATCTATATCAAAACCTACATGATGCAAGACATCGCTTGCCAATTTTATAGAAGTATCCAGAGATTCTCTATAAATATGATCTACACCAATATTAAGTAACTCGTAGGCATCATACCTATTTCTTGCCCTAACCATAAGTTTTATATGGGGGTATTTTTCTTTAATTTTTTTAACTAAACTAAGGGTTACTTCAGGATTATCAATAGCACAGATTAAGATCTCGGCATTAGCGATCCCTGCAGATTCTAAGAGATCTAAACGGGTAGCATCACCATAAAATACCTCAAAACCCATTTTTCTCAAAAAGTCTACCCGACTAGAATCTTGGTCAAGAATAGTAGTTTTTACCCCATGAGCTCTCAGAAACCGTCCTATTGTGCTCCCAAAATGACCAAAGCCTACTAATATAATTTTATCTGAACGCTCTATCGCATCCATTGGTTTTTCTTCTGCTTGTTTCGTTCCAAATTTAGGAAGTACAAATTTCTCATTTAACAGACCAATAATAGGTGTTAATGCCATGGTAAGTGCGGTAACGACTAACATAATATCCAATTGTCTTTGATCTAAAATGCGCAACTGTAGGGCAAAAGTAAGCATCACAAACGCAAACTCTCCAATTTGAGCCAGACCAACTGCTAAAAGAAATTTCTGATTTATTTTTAGTTTAAACAAGGTGGCTACTATATACAATACCAATCCTTTTACTAAAATAACCCCCACTACTAAACCGCATATTACCCAAGGATTATCAGCTATGACTACAAAATTTACCGTAGTCCCCACAGTAATAAAAAACAAGCCTAAAAGCAATCCTTTAAAAGGCTCTAGTGTACTTTCTAATTCATGTTTAAATTCGCTCGTAGCTAATACCACTCCCCCTAAAAAGGCTCCTAAAGCCGGACTTAGCCCTACAAATTCCATTAGAAATGTAATAGCTAAAACAATGAGTAAGGCCGATGCTGTAAGTAACTCGCGTACTTTTGAAATGGCCACCAACCGTAACATTGGAATAATAAGGTAACGCCCAGAAACAACAATTAACACCACAGAACTTATTGTTGCTAAAGCTTGCCAGCCTAAGGGTAGCGATTCTAAAATATTAGAACTCCCCTCCCCTTCTAATTTAGAAGCATCTACTGTAGATAATAACGGTAACAGCCCTAACATGACTATAACAATAATATCTTGAAAAAGTAAAATAGCAAATGATGAAGCTCCATAGGTGGTATTCATAAGGTTCTTCTCACTTATGGTTTGCAAGGTGATGGCTGTAGAAGACATGGAGATGGACATAGCACAGGTTAAAGATACTTGCCACGAAACGCCAAAAGCTACTAGAATTGCAAACGAAATAAGGCTCGTTAAAACCACTTGGGTTCCGCCCATCCCAACAATGGTTTTTCTCATTTTCCAGAAACTCTTAGCATCTATCTCTAATCCTATTAAAAATAGCATCATCACTACACCAAATTCTGCAAAGTGAAGAATATCATCGCCTTCTTCTCCGATAAAGCCTAAAAGATAGGGCCCTATTAGAACACCTGCCAACAAATAGCCTAAAACAGAGCTTAAGCCTAATTTTTTCGCAATGGGCACACATATAATAGCCCCTATTAGAAATACAATAGCTTCAAAAAGGATATCTTCATTCATGGTTTACTGGAGTTCAGTGGTAAAAGTAAAAATAGACATAAAACGCATACTATCGCTCGTTATAATAAAAGCAGGTTAGTACTTCTGAAGTCTAAAGCCTTACACATTGTATGAAAAATAAAATACACATAGTATACTAGCCTAGTTGTACACGTTCTAAAACATCTTTTTTAAATGATTTTCCAATAGGCAATTTCACATCGTTTTGTAGGTGAATCAAATTTCCTTCAATCATCTTAATCTTTTCAAAATTGACAACAAAAGACTTATGAATCCGAACAAATTGTTGCGGTAATTTGGTCAAAAATTCGGTTAAGGTTTGTGGTGTGAGTATCATTTTCGTGGTGAAAATTTTAATATAATTGCCATAGGCTTCAATATATGCTATCTCGTCAAAATTAATTTTCATAATCTGCTTATCGCTTTTGACAAAAATAGTCTGAGCCTCTTCTTTTTCTTCAATAGCAATCATTGGACTGGTGTCTATTGTCTTCTGCTGTACCTTTTGTGTTGCTTGGATAAAACGTTCAAGCGAAAATGGTTTTAAAAGATAGTCTGTAACGGCTAATTCAAACCCCTCTAATGCATATTCAGAATAAGCTGTGGTTAGAATTACTGAGGGTTTAACCTGTAAGGTTTTTAAAAGACTTAATCCTGAGAGTTTTGGCATGTTAATATCCAAAAACAAAATATCTACATGTTGCTCTGCTAATACTTGCATTACTTCAAAGGCATCTTTACAGGATGCTACTAGTGATAAATTGGGTATTTGTTGTATATAAGTCTCTATAATTTGACGAGCAATGGGCTCATCATCTGCAATAATACACTGTAACATCATTAATTAAGGTCTAAGGTTAGTGTTACGATAAAAAGTCCTTCATTTTTTGAAATTACTAGACTGTGTTTATCCGGATACAGTAATAGTAAACGTTTTTCAACATTTTTTAATCCTATTCCGCTATTTTTTTCATCTTGAACTAATTTTTGAGTATCTAATGCTAGTTCATCAGTTGAGTTTTCACAAGAAAATATAAGCTTATCTGCCCTCAGCTTTAAACTAACTAATACTCTGCTCTTAATTTTATCCGAATTACCTAAATGTTTAAAGGCATTTTCAACAAATATAATACACAACATAGGTGCAATTTTTTCTGCTGAAATCACTCCGTCTAAATGAAAAGTGATATTTGCCTGATTTTCTAGTCGAATTTTTTCCAATGCAATATAATTTTCTAAATAGGTAATTTCTTTAACAAGCGGTACAAAAGCGTCTTTTGTATCATACAAACTATACCGTAATAAGTCTGACAGTTTTAGCATCAATTCTGGCAGCTTGTCTGACTTCAATACAGAAAGTCCGTATAAATTATTTAAAGTATTGAATAAAAAATGGGGATTTAACTGCGCTTTAAGTAACATAAGTTCCGCCTCGCGCTCTGTATGTTTCCTATTGATACTATCTCTTGCCATTTTTAGTGCTATTCCAAAAGCTAAAACCAATACCAATAGACCGTAAAGGTTTATAAATACAGACCACTCAAAATTTTTTTTGGAATATTTTATTAAAAAATAAACCATTACACCCGTAAAAAATGAACTGTTCAAAATAAATAAAAGGAGAAAAATTATCCTATTTTTATTGAAATAAGGCAAAATCAATAAGTTGTTTATATACACTGCGGCCGCAAAAATACAGAGGATAAAAAAAACTGTGGTTAGTTTATCATCGGTGACTACAACCCCCATTAGGATTAAAAACAAAAAAAGCCATACCAATATGTTCTGTAGCAATTTATTTTCCGTTAAGCTATCAAACTTTATCATCCTTCACCTTTATAATTGAAGTCTAAAGATACTTTTTACGCTAAAAATAGTGGTTAATTAATGACGTATGTCTTAAAATATACTCCAAACGCTTTCAAAATAAGGATCAACGTAAAAATTCTGCTTGTCATGAACCACTATCCGTTCATCATTCTTATTAGGGTTCAGAAGCTATAAAGAAGAATTTTGAAGTATAATTAAAAAACAATATCTCATGAAAACACTTCAATCAACTTTAATGCTATTTATTTTAATGTCTTTTGCTTTTATCAGTTCTGCTCAAGATGTATCACTAAACATCATCAAATTAAAATATGATTCTTCTCTTCTAGAAAAACAGCAGGGACTTGCAATACTCACAAAAAAAGAAGGGCAAATAGAAACCATAAGTATGGGGGCACATCATCTCACCAAAACCAGTGTATTTAACATTGGTAGCGCAACTAAAACCTTTACGGCGATATTAATTCTACAGGAAATGGAGAAAGGTAATTTAGCTTTAACCGATAGTATTAATCAATTTTTGACCCCTATCAATAATGTCCCTGGTACTTTGACGTTAGAAGAACTTTTGACTCATGAAAGTGGATTGGATGAAATCATAGGTAAGAATATTCTAACTATTTATTTTGGTAAAAATGATTCACTCTATGACACTTCCCTACTAAATCAACTAGAGGCACACCACCCAGAAGAACATGGTAAATTTTCCTATTGTAACTCTAATTATTTTCTTTTAGGAAAAGTACTAGAAAAAGTGACAGACCGACGTTATTTTGATCTTGTTCAAGAGCGCATCATAGAGCCTTTACAACTACACAACACCTATCCTTATTTACACAAAAATATACCGAATTTAGCACAACCAAGACATGAAGATAAGAATGTATCTAAATATTTAGACTTCCGTTATTTTGCTAATATCGCATATGCCGCAGGTAGTATTGCTTCTACCTTAACCGATATGGAAGTATTTTATACCGCTCTTTTTGAGACTGAAAAACTTCTTAAGAAAGAAACCGCACAACTGATGATGACCAAAGGTAGTGAGCACTATGGATTGGGACTCATGAAATCATCTAATCAAGATATCATTTCCTACGGTCATGGCGGTAATAATATTGGGTATGCTTTTCGAAATGAATATAATCCCGTTACCAAAACCCTATACCTTGCTTTTACCAACTCAAGAACACTCCCTTTTCAAAAAGTCCTTGTGGATGATTTGGATGCATATTTGACTAACAAAACTATAAAAAACACATTAGCTCTTGATGTTAGTCAATTTAGAGACTTTATAGGAACATATCATCTGGAAGAAGCAAAGTTAGTTTTAGAAATTATTGAGGAAGACAATAAACTTTATTTACTAGCAGAAGCACAAGGAGTGAAAAGCGAATTAATTCAAAAAAACGAAACCACATTATTTGACACCACTGTAGGCGCCACACTAGAACGCTTAGAAGATTCAGATGCCGGATTGAAATTTTCCCAAAACGGATTTGAAACACTTATAAAACGAATGGGCAAAAAATAAATGGCGTCCACAATAGGTGCTAAAAAATACAAAAGCCTGCTTTCTGAAAAGAAATCAGGCTTTTTAATAATAAGATGACTTCTATTATTCTAAATAATTAGATACGGCACTTACCCGTAGCTCTACATGACTATTAAGTTCGTTAATGGCTGCTTGAAAATCGGAGCTTGAATTTAAGAAGGTATAGCCTGAAACTTCTGCCGTAGCATACGGTGCTATCAAGGTAGCATATGTGGCATATTTAGGCTGCATTAATGAAGCATTAAATACGGTATTCACCACATCCTGGACATACCCATCATACTGCGCTTGATACACTTCATCTTGATACAGATACCCTATAAGCGGCCATTCTGTAGCATTCAAATCAGAAAAATCTAAAGCCAAAGAGCCTTGCATATTCCCTGTTTGTAAGGCTTCATTATTATCCCAAGGAATCCATGATAATACGGCCGTATCGGGATTATTATACAAAAAGTAATTGTGCGTCATCCTACCATACGTATCCCAGTTTTGAATCACCGTATTTACCGCCAAATACTTCAAAAACGTATCCGTATCAAATATACGTTCTAAACTTTCTCGCCATGCGGCAGGATCTGTGGTTCTCGTCTCTGAATGTAAAGCTGCAAAAACACTTTCTATATCTGAATAATCGGCCTCATCTTCATTTGTTTTCTTTACAAAGACACTTTCAGAAAAGCTTCCTTCTGCAAATGAAGCACCATTGCCATCTGGCTTGTATAAATTACCATCATTATCTGAAAACTGTGTATCTATTACCGTATCATCTACCTCTTCTACTAAGGTGTAAACTCCAAAATAAACAGGTCCGTCTCCATGATCTACATATACCGTATAAAAACCTGCATGAGAACTGGCCACGCCAAAATCTCTAAAAATATCTGTAGCTACTTTCTCGCGAATCATCGATTTATCATTGTAATTATTTTTAAGACTAAGTTTTTTAAAACCATAAAAACGTTGGTTATCTATCTGCGGATATTCATCTTCAAATTCATCAAAATCTAGCTTAAAAGAAAGTTTTAAGTTACCATTAGACCAGGTAGACTGTAAGCTAGAATTTCCTTTAAAACGAACTCCTACTTTATACCATTCTTTGTCCTCATAAAATACTTCTGCCGGAACAAAAATGGGGTCTTCATCGGTCTCTACCAATCCCCCACCACCGGGTCCACCTCCAGAAGTGCTCGTCCCGAAATCGCCATACAAAGATGTCATATCATCTAACATCGCCTGCCAACGTTCTGCAGTAATCACAATATCTAAACGTTTAACCGCTTCATCTTCAAAAATTTCTTCTATATCAGGATCTGCAGATTTACTATGTGTGGCATCCGTCCAATCTACCGTATCAAAATCTGTATCTGAGTACGTTTCTACATAAGCATCATCACTAGAAGTATCGGTTGTATCTACCGTTTCTTCTGTGGTGGTCGTTATATCATCTTCTGAACATGCATTAAATAAGGAGAAACAAACTAGTAAAATAAATAAGGTGCTTAATTTTTTCATACTATTGAGTTATTGTGTTAAACAGTAGGCTAATTTGCCACATTATTACTTAGCTTTTAAAGGTTTTCAGTGAAAGGCTTCTATTAATCAGTAAACCCGCCCAATACATCTTTATAAATATTAACGGTACTTCAAAATTTCATAAGCTTAACATAATCTATTGTTGTTTATAGTATAAATGCTCGTATATTAGAAATTATAATTCCCTAAAATCGATACTTATGTGTACGAAACACCATTGTCATATTGTTCCAGAACATATATTAGCTGCCTTAGCCAAGCGCGGTAGTAAGAGTTGTAAAAAAACCTTGAATGATACCCGCCGCATTTTAGAAAAAAGGAATACACTTTTAAATGGCTTGTTGCAACAAGAACTAAGAATTGCGAAAGGAGAAAGGCTCATTTATGACTGTGAGAATAGGTTTCAACAACGTGTTTCTTTGAGCCGTAGCGAAGGAGATGCTGCTACTGATGATGAAACCATAAATAATGCGTACGAAACATCTGGGTTTGTACGAGACTATTTTAAAACTACATTTAACCTTAATTCCGTTAATGGAGAAGGGATGAATTTAGTTTCTAATGTACACTATGGCGAGAACTATAATAATGCTTTTTGGGATGGTGATGAAATGACGTATGGCGATGGTGACCAACAAGATTTTAAAGAATTTGCTAGTGCTATTGATGTTGTAGCGCATGAGCTTACCCATGGAATCACCCAGTTTATGGCAAATTTAGAATACCAAGGACAATCTGGAGCATTAAACGAACATTTTTCTGATGTATTCGGTACCGTTATAAAACAGAAATATTTAGACCAATCTTTAGAAGATGCAAATTGGCTGATAGGCGATACGATTATTACAGAATCTTTTCCTGGCGTGGCCTTACGCTCTATGAAAGAACCTGGAACCGCCAATGATTTTGATGTACAACCAGATCACATGGATAACTATTATGCCGGACCCGAAGACAACCAAGGAGTGCATATCAATTCTGGCATTCCTAATAAGGCCTTTTACCTATGCTGTTTAGAAATAGGTATTGATGACGCTGCTCTTTTATGGTTTGAAACCTTAAAATTCCTATGGCGCACCGCTACTTTTAACGACCTATATGATGTTTTGATCACCACATCTACTACCTTAATAGCCCAAGAAAAGATTTCTGAAAAGACCATAGCAGTTCTAGAAGATAGCTTTAGTAGTGTTGGTTTGCCACAAAAAGCTTTAATATGAAGTATTCTTTGTTAATTTCTGGAGGATTTACTGGAATTCCTAAGCGGTATACAGGCACCATCACCGTAGCTAGTACGGAAGAAAAAGAGCTTCTAGACATCCTTACAGCTGCTGGCCGTTCTGAAAATAAAAACTTAAGAGACGGGCATCAATACCATTTAAAAGTAGCAGAGGGGTCCGAAAATTATGAGGCCAAATTTGATGATGCCAATATACCCCAGTCCGTAAGAAATCTAATTGCTAAGATCATCCAAAAAGATTAATATTTAATTTTCAATCCCTCAAATAAATGACTCATTGTCCAAGCTGGACCTATCATTAAGAATTGTAAATCTTTTAAAAAGGAAGGCTTCTTCCCTTCATGGTTATGGCCTATAAACTGTGCTATCCAAGCGACTATAAAAATAACCAACATAGGTATCCATAAAGCCAAGCTAGTACTTACTTTTATAACATCTATGCCTAATAAAACAAGAATAGAAAACAACAACATGCCTACAAAAAGGGTTTTAGAAAGGCTTAAATAATAAACCAATCCTAGTAAAATCACCAAAGTACCAAAATGCACATACGATTGCAAAAACTCAGGGAATGCTAAAATTACAGCCTCTGAAACCGGAATGCTTGCTAATAAGCCTATCAAACTAAAAAAAATAGCAGGGACACAAATGTAATGAATCGTAATATTAAGTTTTGTCTGGTGGCTCTCTCCATACTCAGACAATAAAGCATCTATTTTTCTCATAGGGGGCATCTCTTTATTTGTTGGTTTTAGGTAATGTTACAAATTTTCTAACTTGGTGATACTCTTCCAAACCTTTTTCTGTGAGGTACGGTAAAAGTAAGGTCCAAAGCATTTCTATAGACGCACATTTATTAGTCTCATAAGTGGTTGCTGTAATGACTAATTTTTGTGACTGCCAGAAGGTACTAGACATCCAAATTAAATGCATTGTTTTATCATAATCTATTGTTTCAGACTCTGGAAGCATTCTTCCTGTTTCTATATAATAATCTATTAATTTTCTTCCTTCCTCAAATCGGTTTAAATTCGTCACTTTATAGTGTTCTGCAATTTCAGGATATGTTTTATTGATGTTTACAATATCATTAAAGAAGAAATTATAATGCTCTTGGAGACGATCAAAATTTCGCATCATTTCTTCAAAATGAAATAACGTAATGTAGGCATTTTCCGGAAGGATATTATTCTTTGTTTCTTCAAACATATCATCATAGATATTTGCCAACAAAACTGCCTTAGTTTTATAATGATATTGAAGGTTTCCTGCACTAATAGAAAGGCTATCTGCTATTTGCTTCATAGAAACATTAGACATCCCAAAGGTGTTAAATAATTTTACCGCCTCTTTTTTGATTTCTTCTTTCATAGGCTGCTTAAAAAAATACAAGCTTACTAATATAGGAAATTATTTAGTAAGTCTTTACTAAACACCAAAAAAGGGAGCATTATCCATGCTCCCTTTTTATCTAAAATATCAGAATAGGTCCTATTCTATCATTCCTACCACTTCATAAGCTCTAGTTCCATCATATTGTATTTTCTCATACAACACATCATTATATTCATAAAGAATACTTCCATCTATTTCTACCCTTTCTGCACCGTCAGGTAATTCATAAACTATTGTTCCAACTTCTGGAGCCACTACTTCATATTCATTTTGAATTTGAATATAGAAAACACCATCATAATTATAGTAATTTCTAGTTCCGAATTTCACACGACGAAATCCTGTAGGCAAATTAGTCACGCGCACTCCTGCTCTTGGAGCTACAGCGATATAGCGACCATTATAATTTCTATAATATTTATTGTTAGTATAGTAATAGTTTTGATTGTTATGCTTTATTACCTTAGCATTCGTAGGTACTGATCTATAGGTGGTAACCTTCTTTTTAGGCGTCTTATATACTACAGTCTTACGTGGTACCACACGAGAAACTGTACTTGTTTTTGCCACCACTGTTTTAGATTTTGATTTTGTACTCCTAGTTTGCGCATTTCCTGAAAATGAAAAGGCAATTAAGGCCATACCTATCAAAGCGAATATTTTGCGATTATTTATCATAATGATTATTATTTTAGGGTTTATACATCTTTGACCGTATGCATCACAGTTGGTTTAATCTATTTAGAAAACTTTAGCATTTAACTTTTCAGAATTTGCCCTCAATGTCCTCAAAATAAATACAATACCTTTTCAATTTTAAAATTGTGAATATCTATTCTTTCATTTATAGAAATCATACCTAAGAGAACCCCTATATTTGCCACCCCAAAACAATAACATTATGAGTGCAACATGGTACGAGTGTAAAATAAAATATAGAAAGCTAGATGAAGCTAGTGGAATGCAAAAAGTAGCATCAGAACCTTATTTGGTAGATGCTATTTCGTATACCGAAGCAGAAAGCAGAATTACAGAAGAAATGGCTGCTTACCTTAGTGATAGTGATGATATAAAAATTACCAATATTAAAGTAGCGAACTATTCTGAAATACATCCTTTTGAGAATTCTGACCGTTGGTTTAAATCAAAAGTTTCTTTAATTGCTTTTGATGAAGAGAGTGGTAAAGAGCGTAAAACAAATATGTATTTATTAATACAAGCAAATGATGTTAAAGAGGCCTACGATAATACGGTTTCGGTCATGAAAGGTACTATGGGAGAATATTCTATCCCTGCTATTACAGAATCGCCTATTATGGATGTCTTCCCTTATTTCTCCGGAGAAGAAGATGATATGGAACGTATTAAAAGATTCAATGAAGTAAAGGCTTCTGTGCCAGTAGTTGCAGAACTTAATGATGATTTAGAATTGGCAGATGTTTTAGCTTCTGAAACAGAAACAGATTTTGAACCTAGAACTGGTGAAGAATAAATTTCTTTAAAAATGCAATAAAAAAAGAGGGCTTTCTAGCCCTCTTTTTTTGTTTCTATGCTTTTTCTAGTTCCTTTATTTCTGTTCATTTTTTTAAATTAAAGTTTCTCTAATAACCCTGTTTTTCTGGTATTCTTGGTCCACCACTATTTTTTAAAACAAAAAAATTAGAGATGATAGTCTACAATCAATACGGTAATTCATCGAAATACAGCGGTATTTTTTGTTCACCTCAGGGATTGTGTCTATTTTAACCTCCTTTAAATAACGACAGCCATGCCTAAAATGATTACCCCAGTGCTTATTATCGATGGAGAACGTTTTCTTCCTAAATCTGGTTATAAGGTTTCTATAGAACAATCCATGGGTACCCACAGCTCTTTTAGTGTGGTTTTTCAAACCAATGCTACCGAAGGGTACGGCGGTACACTCATGAATAATTCTATTAATTATTCGGGTAAAAAAATATCTATAGGCGTTAATGATGGCGAATTAGAATATGTGGGGATTATTACTTCTGTAGCTTTACAAAAAGGGATTGGTGCTTCTGGCGCTATTGTAGTCTCTGGACAAGGAGCTAGTATTTTACTCTCACGCTCCGTGCAATGTTTTAGCTATGAAGAAGGGTCTTCTTTTAGCCAAGTAGTGAGCGATACCTTTAATGGACACTCCACAGATTTATTAAAAATGGAAATTGGGAGTGGAACTAACATCCGTTTGCCTTATACCGTACAATACAACGAATCAGATTTTTCTTTCTTACAACGTATGTGTGCACGTTATGGCGTTTGGATGTATGATAATGGGAGAACCTTTTGCGTAGGCCGTACGGGAGATAAACAATTTAGCGGCGTATATGGTCAGGATATTCAAACCTTTGGACTCTCTACGACTCTGCAATCCCAAAATAGTGGCTTTACGTCTAAAGATTGGGTAAATGATAGCGACTTAGAATCGGTTTCCTCTTCTTACAGCGCACAAAGCGGACATATGTATGCAGGACATGTAAAAAGAGAATCTGAGGGTTTATTTGCTAAGAAAGAAAACTACTCTTGGAACCACAATCAGAATGAATATAGCGGACAACAAGGTTTAGACCATGTAGCAAAAGTAGATACCTTATCTAAAGCAGCGAATATGATTATTGCCAACGGATCTTCAGAAATTGTTGGTTTACGTGTGGGTGATAATTTAACCATTGAAGGCGTTAGTTTTTCTGATAAAACACGTAGAGATGCGTTTGGATCCTATATGGTTACAAAAGTAGCCCACCGTTTTGATCATAGTGGTAACTATGAGAATCATTTTGAAGGGGTACCTGAAGGCACAGAACACCCACATTATAGTGCGGTATTTGCCACACCGTCTGCAGAAGAACAACGTGGTGTTGTTTTAGATAACAATGACCCTGACGGATTAGGACGTATAAAAGTACAGTTTGGTTGGCAACGCAGAATGGGCACCTCTACCCCATGGATAAAAATGAATACCCCTTATGGCGGTAACGGTAAAGGCTTTTACTTTATTCCAGAACTGGACGAAGAAGTACTCGTAGGTTTTGAAAGTAACAACCCTGAAAAACCCTATGTGTTGAGTGCTGGTTTTAATAGCAGTGCAAAGAGTGGTATGGCGGATGCGGATAATAACTTGAAAACAATCCGTACTCGCAGTGGGCATACTATAGAATTAAATGATACCGACGGTGAAGAAAAAATAAATATTTATGATCATGAAGGAAGCATAATTACGTTTGATACCCAAGCCAAATCATTATATATAACCGCTACAGAAAACATAGAATTTCAAGCAAAAAATATAAAAATGATAGCTGAAGAAAATATAGAGATTCAAGCTCAAGGAGATATCAACACAGCATCGGAAGGAGATACAAGTATTATATCCGAAAGTACATTAGCATTACAATCTGCATTAGATACGACAATTAATAGCGATTCTAATATAGCAATTGAAGCTACAAGTGATACCACAATATCAAGTACTAACACTATAATTGAGGGGCAAGTATCTGTTGAACTCAATGGAGCACAAACAAAAGTAACAGGTAGCGCATTAACAGAAGTTTCTGGAGCAATCGTAAAAATAAATTAAAAAAATAATAGTATGCCAGGACCAGCAGCAACAGTAGGAAGCATGCATGTATGCCCAATGCTAAACCCAGGGACCCCACCACCACCTCATGTTGGAGGACCAATATCTGGGCCCGGAGTACCGACAGTCTTAATTGGAGGTAAACCCGCCTCCGTATTAGGCGATTTGTGCACCTGTGCAGGGCCACCGGATACTATAGTAATGGGTCAAAGCACTGTTTTAATTGGGGGGAAACCTGCTGTTACAATGGGAGATTCTACTGCGCACGGAGGAGCTATTACAGCAGGAGAACCTACTGTTCTAATTGGCACAGGTACAAGTTCTGCAACCGCAATTATGCCCCTACATAAAATACCATTCCCTACTATTAATTCAAACCTTAGAGGGCAACTAACTGAGGCTATTGCTAAGCAAGAGGCGCTTCGTGAAGAAGCAGATAAAAATGGGTATTTAAACGATTTTTCATTTAGTATGTAGTTATGAACATAGAATATCCTTACAATATAAAATCTTTAACAGACAGTCTAAAATCTAGTAATAGATTTGGTATATACCCTATTGGTAAATTTAATGCATGGCATGGAGGAATACATATTGAAGGTGACTCACATGTAAAATGCATAGCTGATGGTAGGGTTATAGCATACAGGATACCAACTAAATATTTCTATGAAGATTTAGGCAAGGGAAAAGACAATCCTAAATATTCTAATGGTTTTGTATTAATGCAACACTATTATAAGAGCGAAGAGGGTTTAGAGTTTACTTTTTATAGTTTGTACAATCATTTAATGAGTAAAAAAGACTACGAAAAAGATGACTATAGCAAGAAAAAAATACCAGACGTTCTCGCTGAATTTTCTTATAAAGTATCAGACCAGGCTAATGATGCTATCAAGGGATTAGAAGTTTACAAATTAAATAGTAAGAAGGAAATAGACAAAACAAATCTTGTTTTTTTAAAATACAAAACCAAAGTTGAAGTATTAACAAACAATGGAAAAGATATTCTATTAGAATCAAATAAAAAATATAACAAGATTAAGTGCAAAGATTATGAAGGAACCACGCATAGTGATGTTTACGTTTCTAAGGGTCTTATAGTAAATGGTAAGGCTAATTATAAAGGAGACAAGTCACCTAAGAAGGGAGTTATTGTTTATGAAGAAGCAAAAGACACCTCTGAACAATTAAGAATCATAGAGAAAAGCACAAAAATCAAAATAGATAAAAAAAAGAGTACTAATAAATGGTTAAAGTTAGAAGATGAAGAAGGATTTATTAAAAATGACGATAATCTAACAAAAACAAAAAAAATTGATGAAGAAAACCTTTTTTTTGATAAGGTAGTAAAATCAGATGGATTGCTTAAAGCGGGAACAATTATAGGTCATACAGGCTTGTTTGATTCGCCTAGCATTTCACAATACAGAGCGGCACATGTTGAGGTTTTTAGTTTTGAAGATCCAAAAGATTTTTTAAAAGGTGGAAAAGATTCAGAGAAAGAAGAGAATAAAAAATTCTTAAAAATTGATAAAGGAGCTGAACTACAATTAAATTTAAAAATTAGTGTTTCCATAAAAAAACACACTCCAGTAAAAATTTTAGAAATTGATGACAATTATTGTAAGATACAAATAATTAAACCAAGCGCTGAAGTCTTTTACAAACACCTCAATGATGAATATAAGACAAAAGGCCACTATACCATTAAAGATGATTATACGGAAACTATAGATGGAGTTGAAACAGAAATTAAATGTTATGAAATTTTAAAAGCATTATTCGGTAAATATTTAAAAGCAGACTCCCCATTATATAGTAAAAATTATATCATTTATAAAAACACAGAAAAACGAGAAGCTGAATATCAGCCTGAACATTATGATAAAACTTTTTGGGTAAAAAATAATACTGCTATACAAAAACAAATGGCAGAAAGTACATTAATAAAACCTGTAAAAAATGATGAGTTTACTTTAACTGAAGATATAACAGAGTATTATATCTCAAAACCTAGTACTGAAAGTGATACTATTATCACGAAAGAAATCTTGAGAATTAATAGTGCTAGTATACCTAAACATAAAGATGGTGAAAAACAATATTATAAAATAACATATAATAAAAAAGAAGGATGGATTAAAACTGATGACCCAAAAATAACAAAAATATCAGCATTTGATTGGGAAGAATTTGGTTTTGAAGTTATGGACGCTGGTGATGAATATTGTTATAGTGTTAAAGATGTAAAAAACAACATTGAAACCTCTCCTTTTTTAGAAAAAATATGGAAAACTATTGATGAAAATAATGATAATATCATCGATGAAAATGAATGGAATAGAGCAAAAAATACAAAAGTATTATCACAGTTTAGCAAATTAGTTTGCAAACATAAAAGTGAATGGAGCTATACTGAGTCCGAAATTGAAAAAGAAATAAAAGAATATTATAAAATAGGATTAAACCAAGCTACAGGAGATAAGAAAAAAAATCTAGAAAAAAAACAGGATGAAAATATAGCTTTATTAAAAAAACGGGTAAAAAACACCTGTTTTTGGGATAAGGTAGAAAAAGGAGAACAAGAAACTAAAAGTACTTTTTCAAATTTATCAACACTAACATTACTGCCTGCTGCTTTTATATATTATTATTTTACGAATGAAGAAAAAAAAGAATCTGATAAAAAAAACATTAGAAGCTTTAAAACTTCACAAAAAAATGTTTGGCATTTTCATCCAATTGCTTTTATTGAACAAATGAAACTCATTACCGGAGGTGTTAATCATACATTTGATAATAAGTATAAGGCTACAGGAAATGAAGTTTATATTAATGTTATAACTCCAAAAGGTAGAGATTTAGAAGGCCCTTTGGTGGTATTCGATAGTTCAGGCATATTATTTAAAACACATTCATTATGTAGAGGATCTAGCAGTGATAGATTTACAGGTGGTGGTAATGGTGATACTCCAACAGGAAAAGCCAGCACTTCCTATGACTCAATAAGACATAAAGGAGAATACAGTTATGGTAATTATGGTTTAATAGATTTGATAGGTTTAGAAGGTGAATTTAAAAAAGCTACTAGTAATGGAAGAGCTGGTATAGCTATTCATTGTGGTCACACTTCTGGGTATTATAAAAAATCACTAGAAGATATAGGTAAATTAATGGGTACACATGGATGCATAAGAGTTTATAATAATGAAATGAAAAAATTAGGAGAATTATATTCTGATTTAAAAAGTCAAGGAAAAAAAATCTATTGTTATATAGAAGACCATGATGGAGATATTAATGATGTTTATAAATTTTATGATTTAAAGAGAGATATAAAAGACAAATCAAGAGGAGCTAGATCCGCTAATCAATAATGTTATGACAAGAATGGTATTTATATATATATTCCTTGCTTTTTTTTCATGTAAAGATAAAGAAGTAAGCAAAGTAAATAATGTAGTACATGTTGAAGACACAAAATACTATTCTCCTAATAATGAAGAATATACTACTAAAATAGGTTTAATTAATGATCCAGATGGATATACTAACGTTAGATTAAAACCAGACTCTGAATCTCTTGTCGTTGGTACTATTTCTAAAAATGAATATTTTTTTTATACAATATCTAATAGCAATTGGTATTCTGTAAAAACATTAAAGGGATTAAAGGGTTATGTGCACAAAAGCAGAATAAATAATGCTAATAATAATAAGCAGATTTGTGCTACTATAAATAGTATTGACCCATCAGACTCTTCGTATGACAAAGACACTATTGTTAATATTAATTCTTTAAATAAAAAGACACCTTTTTTGATTAAAGAATTAATTTACCCTAGATTAAATCAACAAGAAAAAAGTGACAATACAATTCTTTTTTCCGAAGAGGATATTAAAATAGAAATATCTAAAAATGAATTTAATTTAGATGATTATAATGTTGTTAATGATGGAGGTAATCTATCTGTAAAAACAAAAGAAGGAGACGGTGTATATGGTGGATATGCAAATCCTAAATATATAATACAAAGTATTGTTATTACGCTTTATAAAGAAGTCTTTAATATATCATCAAAAGAATTCTATAATTTATTAGACCCTAGTTTTGAGAAAGTCATTGTTTACAAAAAAAGTAATAAACAAATAATTATTTCAATGACAGGAGCAGATAATAATGCTTCCGAAAACTATAACGTGCTATTTGTTTTAGATAAAGGAGAATTATTGAAAAAATATGTTTATTTAGGTTTTTGATTTATTATAATCCGATAGCGCGTAACCCCCTCGCGCGACATATCCGCTACCCTGGCGCACTTCTGTAAAGTGTGTCTAATTTTCTTTAGTATTTGCAATACAATTTACAATCTTTAAAAAATATCTCAGAGATATAAAGTCATAGATAGTACCGTTCCAACATTTGTGACAAAAACAATAATTGATTGGGTAGATTTATTTATTCGACCAACCTATTTTAAAATATTAGATGATTCTCTAAATTATTGTATTACAGACAAAGGATTAACCGTAAATGCGTACGTATATATGAGTAGTCATATACATCTTATTATTAGTTCTTAGGAAAACGGGTTGCAGGACATTATTCGCGATTTAAAAAAACACACCTCTAAGGAATTTAAAAAAGCAATAAAAGAACTTCCTGAAAGTAGAAGGGCATGGCTTTTAGTTAAATTTAATTATGCAGCAAAGCGTGTAAAGAAAGGTGTTAGTTATAAGGTTTGGAAAGATGGGTATCATCCCGTAATTTTAGATACTAGCAAAAAAATAGAACAACGTATAAATTATGTACATTATAATCCTTTGGCTTCAGAATTAGTTTATCATGAAAGAGATTGGAAAAACAGTAGCTATGCAATCTATGAAGAGGACAATCTAGAAATCCCTTCGGTTAAAGTACATCCTCTAGGGTAATTTGAAATAGAAAAACAATTAGTCACGCTTTACAAAAGCGCGCCAGGTTCTGTGATTATAGATGTGGCACGAGTAGAAAGTATTACACTCCCGATGACTATATAAAGATTTTAACTAATCCTGATGACCAAACTATTTTGGTAAAAGGAATAACACATAAAAAAGCATATAGAAATGAAACAAATCATTATACTGATAATCTCACTGATTAATTTAATATCGTGCAATTCACAAGTGAGTAAAACAATATCAAACTTTGAGAAGTTAAATTTAATTCAAAATGAAATTGAAAATAACTCTACAAATGAAAAAACATATAAGAGTCTAGATTCTCTAAAAAATGTTACCGATGGCGCAGATGCCGAACTTTACATTGAGATATATAAAAATGCAATCATTTATGATACGGAGGAACTTTTAAAATTTTTAAATAACAACAATAAAAAAAATTGATGAAAATGTTGTTATTTTCTTTAGACAAGATAAAAATATCTACAATTTAATTAATGAAAAATTAAACAGAAAAATAAAAAAAAGTTTTATATATGATTCTGATGGATACACAAATTTAAGAAGAGAAAAAAACACGGATTCTAAAATAATAACAACGATAAATACTAGTGAAGAAATTGATATCATAGACAATACGGACAAATGGTTTTTGGTAGAAACAAAAGAAGGAAAATTAGGTTATGTACATAATTCAAGGATTAGGTACAAAAACGGAAACGAGTCAATTTCAGGGAAATGGAATGCTAATTCAGAATGTGAAAATCCAATTGGTATCGAAATAATGAAGAATGAAGAATTGATTATTTGTGTTGAGCCAAATCAGTATTATATTCATTTATCCAAAGTAAATAGTAATGACAATATTATTAGCTATAGATTAAAAAGTATAACGGGGCCTGTTGGTGAGGATGTTTTTTCAGAAGCATATATAAATGATAGTACAGTAGTAACCTTAGAGAGAAAAGACAATTTTAAGATTAAATTAAATTGGTTAGGTTATTATAATAAGATAAATGGAGAAAGACAATATTCAGAAGCATTAATCAGTAATCAAAACCCAGTTATCCTATACAAGTGTGATAAATAAATATTTGCAATTTATAAAAACCCTAAACTTCTCCCTAACACAAGCGTCTCGCTTGTGCCGTCACTGCTTTGAGTATAATATTTCATTACTCATTTCTTTCACTCTTTTGTATCTTACTCTCTCGGTTGTTACGAGCGTGACACTCGCACTAACGATGAACGCAAGCTAGCTGCCTTGGTACAATTACAAGAGAATAACAATTCTAAGGGTATTACGAATCAAAATGTTACTTTTAAGACAGGGACAATGTCAGAATTAAAAGAACCAAAAACATGGAAGTAGAAGATTATAAAAGAAAAATAACCCATACAGATTATGGCAAAGGAGAAACTGGTTTACAGCAATATGCACATGGGGTGAACAAAGTGATTACTGAGAAAGATTTTTTTCGGATAAGCAAAGAACTACTAGAAAATGAAAAGAAAACCGATGCAAATGATAAATATTTAACAATACCTACCTTTTCAAATAGCTTACCTTACATTGCGGGGGGGGGTAGCTTTAGTTACTATATTTATATTTTTAATACATAATGACGAAGAATGGACATTTATTTATTTCCTCTTCTTTTCCATCTCCTGCATTGCTTTCGTTTTTTTTACTATCTATTTTTTTACGATGCCCAAAAAAGAAAAAATCCTTAACCGCGAAGATGGTCTAATCACTTTTACGGGCTTACTTTGGCAAAAAAACATTACGATGCCGTTTAAGAACGCAGTATTCTGTTACAGCACAGGTGGCGAAGATGCAACAGGAGCCTTTATGCTACAAGTCATAAGGCCGACCAAAGGCTATACTTTTGAAGATTTTATGATAGGAGCCCAATCTTGTTATGAAGATATTTCACTAATTACTTGGTACATGGATAAAAACAGGCCTTTACCCCCAGGAGATGCCTTTGATGAATATAGGTTTCAAGATTTTGAGCGTAGAAAAGCAGAAGGCTTTCCCAAACCCTTGTACCAAAGCAATATTCCTACTCCAGAAGCTACCATAGAGCAGCAAAAAGAACGCGAAGAAATTGGGGGATGGTAGTGAACGTAAATCTATTTACTTTGTTTAGTAGTTTTGGTGAGAAATAAACCAGTAATAACAGATGGAAGTAGAAGATTATAAAAGAAAAATCACCCATACAGATTATGGCAAAGGAGAAACTGGTTTACAGCAATATGCACATGGGGTGAACAAAGTGATTACTGAGAAAGATTTTTTTCGGATAAGCAAAGAATTACTAGAAAATGATAAAAGAATTTATGCTAATGATAAATATATAACTCTTCCTACATTTTCCAATTACTTACCTTATATAGTTGGAGGTGTCGCTTTAGCTATGATTATTATGTTCTTAATCCCTACAGATGAAGAATGGACCTTTATGCCAATTATTATTTTTTCTATTTCTTGCATTGCCTTTGTTTTTTTTACGGTGTACTTTTTTACTATGCCCAAAAAAGAACAAATTCTCAACCGTGAAGATGGTTTAATTACCTTTACGGGCTTACTTTGGCAAAAAAACATTACTATGCCGTTTAAGAATGCAACATTTTGCTACAGTACTGGTGGCGAGGATGCTACAGGAGCATTTATGCTACAGGTCATAAGGCCGACCAAAGGCTATACTTTTGAAGATTTTATGATAGGAGCCCAATCTTGTTATGAAGATATTTCACTAATTACTTGGTACTTGGATAAAAACAGGCCTTTACCCCCTGGAGATGCCTTTGATGAGTATAGTTTACAAGATTTTGAAAGACGTAAAACAGAAGGTTTCCCACGTCCACTCTACCCTAGCAATATATCTACCCCAGAAGCTACCATAGAGCAGCAAAAAGAACGTGAAAAAATTGGGGGTTGGTAATATGAACGAAAAGTTAATAAATGAAAATAAAAGTAATTTTTTTGCCGAAGCCAACGATCTAAATCATTTAAAAATAACTAAAGAACTTGATTTAGGAATGATGTGGTTCAATCTTCTTATGCTTTTAGGCGGCCTATATTTTGTTTATCGTGGTTTAGTAGAAGCAGAACCCTTAGTCTATATTGGCTTAATTTGGTGTGTCGTTTGTTTAGTTTTTATCATTAAACTTGAAATAAAGAGACGAAGAAAAGGAGTTATTGATTATTCGATAGATCGGTTAGAAAATAAAATTACTTTCCCTAGTAATATTTATAAGAGACAAACAGCAATTTATAATTTTGAGTCAATAAAAATTGATTTTAAATTAAAAAGGGTTTATCAAAAAAGAGAAGATGAGCAACATTATCTAATTTACCTTTTTACTAATGAGATTACAGATGATACTTTCGTTAAAGATTGGAGCTTTATTACCTGGTATATGGATAAAAACCGCCCTTTACCTCCAGGAGACGCCTTTGATGAATATAGGTTACAAGATTTTGAAAGACGGAAAGCAGAAGGTTTCCCACGTCCACTCTACCCTAGTAATATACCTACCCCAGAAGCGACACCAGAACAACAAGAAGACCGTGAGAAAATTGGTGGTTGGTAGTCTACTTTTAGCACATATAGTATAAGAAACAAAACCACTTATAACTAAAAAAGAACACATTTTCAACGCCAACAATTCCCCCTTTGAAGGGGGTGCACAGAGGGCGGGGGATGTAAAATAGTTGCAGTAAAATTTAATATCTAATTCTAAGCAACAGCCGTAAAACACCCCAGCCTATCGGCCGTCCTCTCAAGGGGACATGTAGTAACGAAAAGCAGAAGTGAAAAAAATAACGTAATTTAAAACGCTTAAATTCATACAAAAACAGAACTTATATATGCTGCTTAACTTACTATTGATTCGAACAAAAAGCTTTTCTTTCCATAGGCAAAAGGCGGAAACAATAATCGTTATATGGGCATAAAAATTACGCCAAAATCTCAAGGACTTACCTTTATTAATACTAGTGAAAGTAAAAAAGTAAAAAATCTTCCCTTAACCGAACTACGTAAATATAAAACATGGCAAAACTAAACTCAAGTTTAAAAAGAGACATTACGCATGTATCATATCCTTCTAATAGAAAAAGAAATGACTATTGGGCAGGTTATATGCCCTTTAAAATAACTGAGAAGCCTATAGATTATAAAGACAAATATGTAGGTGAAAAAGAAGATATTATTTTTTTAAATAATTCATATATTGTTAGTAAGGATCCTCAACATATTTTTCCATTAATTTTTGGAGGAATAACCTTGTTTATAGCTTTATACTTTTTATCCATTTTATACTTTTCTGATATATGGAGTATTTCTAATACTATTATTCTTATTATATGTACCTCTTCCGTAATTTTCTTTACTATTTATTATTTTACAATGCCTTTAAAACAGGTGATTTTTGATAGATATAATAGTTTAATAACATTTCCTGGTTTTTTATGGAATCGTCCAATTACAATGAAATTTGAAAGTATTCGGATGTTACATGCAGGCGGAGCTTTTGGCTCACCAACCGCCGATATGTTATATGTAAAACGTCCAGATAGAATTATAGGTTCTAAATATATGCTTCACGTTGGAGGTAATCTTGATACTAATTTATCGTTTATAGTTTGGTATATGGACAAGAACAGACCTTTACCCAACGGAGATGCCTTTGATGATTACCGTAAAAAATAGTATAAACGCAGGAAAGAAGAAGGTTTTCCTCCTCCACTTTTTAGAACCTTTATTCCTACGGATGAATTTAAGTTGAAATGGCAAATAGAGCGAGACAAACATTGGAAAGATATTATTTCAACGAACCAAAATGGAGATGTTACACATCAATTATGGCAATCACCTGAAAATATTGCGTTACATGGGGAATGGAAAGAAGTTGTGCCCCGGTAAATTTAAAGCGCTAGAGTAACTTCTTACACTATACATTTTATTCCTTACGTGCACTACAAATTAGAATGCTTAGTTCAAATTAAATCGACTTAAACCTAAAGAATAAAGAACAATAGAATTTACACTATATTTAGGCTGACAATAAATCAACCATAAATGAAAATAGTTAAGCCTAAAATCAAGACAGTATTACTATTGTCACTAATAGCACTATGCAACTATTCATGTGATGAATCAAAATCCAATAGATGGTCAGATATACAATAAACCGAATTTGTTTCTAGTTGTACTAAGGCTAATAATGGAGTTGTTTCTGATGAAAATCAAATGAACCTTACTCTTGTATACTACAATAAATGATAAAACAGTAT
Source organism: Cellulophaga baltica (assembly GCF_900102165.1). Classification (GTDB taxonomy): domain Bacteria; phylum Bacteroidota; class Bacteroidia; order Flavobacteriales; family Flavobacteriaceae; genus Cellulophaga; species Cellulophaga baltica. The sequence continues at coordinate 288,458 of NZ_FNBD01000004.1, read as the reverse complement.
CCTACCATGGTAGCGATTCAAAACATGAGTATTTAAGAAATTAGAGCACTAGCACTTTCCTGTAATTAATCCAACAATCAATATGACATTTACTCTAAAATTAATTTTCTTTACACTTGCTCTTCTAGGCGGTCTACTCCCCTTGGCAGCCCAAGAAATAGATCCTACATGGATAGAGGCCGAAGCTACCATAACAGAAACTCATAAAAGTATTGGGCGCAGAGGTAGAACAAACGCTTTTGCAGATGTGACCTTTACCACAAAAAAAGAAGAAGCCATCCAGACCAGAGTAGAAATATTAGCCATCCCTATCTATGGCGCCGTAAAATCTACTGGTGATATCATTATGATTTATTACGATCCAGAAACCCCACAGGTGGCCAGATCAAAAAACATATCCTTCTTTAATACCTATGGCATGTATATCTTAATTGCGCTAGGTATAATTCTTAGTACCGCAAGAATACTAAAAATGAGAAAAAAGTCCATCTCAGCATAAAGAATAAGCACATCATCAAATAGATAATAGAGCGCCTAACGGCGCTCTATTTTTTTTAGCTGCAATCAACTTCCACTACTAACCTCCTACTCCTTAACACATAAAGCTTTCTTAAAGTTATATTTTTAACTTGCAGAACTATTAATTTTAGCTACATTTGATAAATTTTTAAGTATACTTAAAAATAGTTTAAAGCAATTCATTTATGTCTGTAGCAGTAGAGAATTTTGTAAAAGCGGTTTACAAAAATGCCAAGCGTACCAACGATACCAAACCGGGGATCATCGCTAAAGAATTGGGCATTTCTAATGCTGCAGCCACAGATATGGCAAAAAAACTAGCCGTTAAAGACTTGCTACATTATGAAAAATATCAAGAGTTAAAGCTCACCGTTAAAGGAAATCAAATGGCTTTAAACGTAATTCGGAAGCACCGCCTTTGGGAATCGCTTCTGTTTAAAATGTTTGATATGTCTTTACATGATATTCACCGGGAAGCAGAATTATTAGAGCATCAGACCTCAGATTTACTGGCTAATAAAATTAGTGAATACTTAGGCAATCCTAAATTTGACCCCCATGGAGACCCAATACCTGATAAAAACGGTATCATAACCACTACAGATACTTCCTTTACCCTTTCTAAAGCTAATGAAGGTAAAACCTATATCATCTCACGCTTAATGAGCGATGATAAAGAGTTTTTTGATTTCTGTGCACAACATGGTTTAAAATATGGCAATACCATTACCGTTTCCAAACAGTTTATTAAAAATAAAATGACTCAGATTGTTGTAAATAACAATACTATACTACTAAACGAAGATTTTTCAACCATAATTTATGTGAATGAAAACGAATCAAAAAATGTCCAACACTAAAATGAAAAAATACCTTATAATTACGCTTTGTACCCTTGCTATTATTAGTTGTAAATCAGATAAGAAAGATAACGGAAAAATAAATGTCGTTACTACCACTTCTATGATCACAGATTTGGTGAAAAATATTGGCGGAGATTATATTAACCTCCAAGGCCTAATGGGCAGCGGCGTAGATCCGCACCTCTACAAGGCTAGTGAAGGCGATGTTTCTAAACTATCAGAAGCAGATATCATTTTTTATAATGGCTTACATTTAGAGGGAAAGCTGGTAGAAGTTTTTGAGAAAATGGCGCACCAGAATAAAAAATCCATTGCACTCTCAGATGCCTTAGATGAACGTACTTTAATAGGTTCAGAGTTTTTTGCTTCTAATTATGACCCACATATTTGGTTTAATGTAGACTACTGGAAAGAAGCTACCAAATTTGTTGTACTGCAATTATCAGAAGCGCTTCCAGAGCATCAGGCTGTTTTTAAAACTAATGGTGAAGCGTATTTAAATAAGCTAGAAACCCTGAAAACAAAACTGAATAAGATTATCCAAACCCTACCAGAAGACAAACGTGTATTGGTTACAGCTCATGATGCGTTTAACTATTTCGGAAAGTCTTTTGGCTTTGAGGTGGTAGGGCTACAAGGACTATCTACGGCTACTGAGGCAGGCGTTCAAGACGTTCAAAAACTGTCAGATTTTATCATTGAGCGAAAAGTAAAAGCTATCTTTATAGAAAGTTCCGTGCCTAAGCGTACTATTGAAGCGGTAAAAGCTGCTGTAAATGCTAAGAAATATGAGGTAGAAATTGGTGGCTCGCTCTATTCAGATGCCTTAGGGAATCCGGGTACGGCAGAAGGCACTTATATTGGTATGTTTGAATACAATGTCAATACCATCGTAAACGCTTTAAAATAATGGAATCTAGAAGCTATTTCCTGCTATCCGCTGTATCTTTTTTGATGAAAAATCAAAAAAGTATGCCGCTACTATCAGGGCTAAACACCTATTAAAATGACAAATATAGCCGTAAAAGTAGATGATTTAACCGTAGCGTATAACTACAAACCTGTACTTTGGGATATCGATTTAGAAATCCCCGAAGGAGTACTTATGGCCATCGTTGGCCCCAACGGCGCAGGTAAATCTACCTTAATAAAATCTATTTTGGGAATCTTAAAACCTTTAGCAGGTAGCGTTACCATTTATGGTAAACCTTATAACAAGCAACGCTCTTTAGTTGCCTATGTACCACAAAAAGGGAGTGTGGATTGGGATTTTCCTACCACGGCATTAGATGTGGTTATGATGGGTACCTATGGTAGCCTAGGGTGGATAAAGCGTCCAGGACAAAAAGAAAAGAAATCGGCCTTAGAGGCCTTAGAAAAAGTAGGCATGCTCGCCTTTCAAAGCCGACAAATTAATCAGCTTTCTGGTGGGCAACAACAACGTATCTTTTTAGCACGCGCTTTAGTACAAGATGCAGCTATCTATTTCATGGATGAACCCTTTCAAGGGGTAGATGCTACTACGGAAATTGCCATTATCAATATCCTAAAGGAATTACGTAAAGCCAATAAAACAGTCATTGTAGTGCATCACGATTTGCAAACCGTACCCGAATATTTTGATTGGGTAACCTTTTTAAACGTAAAGAAAATTGCCACAGGCCCGGTAAAAGATATTTTTAATGATGATAATTTAACCAAAACCTACGGGATTAATTTTAAAGTTAGTGTGCAAGAATAGCGATTAGAGGTTGAAGAGAAACATTAGTAGAACTGTCTAAGACGATTACCGGCTTACAAAAACATTTAAGAACACATATTGAACCTTGAGTACCAAACAATACTAACGAAACATTACAGACAAACCATTAAAACAAACAATCATAGATCCTTTAGAATACATACAACTAGTCTTTTCAGATTATACCCTGAGAACCATTACGTTAGGGACTGCCATTTTAGGAGCTGTTTGTGGTATGCTCGGTAGCTTTGCCGTTCTTAGAAAGCAAAGTTTATTAGGAGATGCCATCTCACACGCTGCGTTACCAGGTATTGCTATTGCATTTCTAATCACAGGAACAAAAGACAGTAGCGTACTGCAAATTGGAGCACTGATCAGCGGACTCTTAGGCACGTTTTGGATTCGTGGAATTACCACTAAAACGCATTTAAAATCAGACACCGCATTAGGGTTAATATTATCCCTCTTTTTCGGATTTGGTATGTTGCTCCTTACTTTTATTCAAAAGCAGCCCAATGCCAACCAAGCGGGTTTAGATAAATACCTTTTTGGGCAAGCAGCAACACTCGTAGAAAGCGATGTGTGGCTTATGGCTATCGTAACCGGTATTTGCCTAATCATTTTACTACTATTTTGGAAAGAATTTAAAATTCTTCTATTTGATGCCGACTATACCAAAACACTCGGTTTCAATACAAAATTCATAGATATTCTAATTACCTCATTTATTGTGCTCGCTATTGTTTTAGGGCTACAAACAGTAGGTGTTGTGCTAATGAGCGCTATGCTCCTTGCTCCCGCTGCTGCGGCACGACAGTGGACTAATAGTTTAAGCTTTATGGTAGTTCTTGCAGCTATTTTTGGTGCCTTTGCTGGGGTATTTGGCACGGCAATTAGTGCTAGCCAGACCAACCTATCTACAGGACCTGTAATTGTTATTGTAGCCGGTGTTTTTGTACTATTTTCTTTTATCTTTTCTCCAAGTCGCGGCTTACTTTTTAAACAGCTACGGATTATTAAAAACAGACGTGATTTAGAGTTACACAAAACCTTAGCATTCATGTATCATATAGCAGAAACACATGATAATATTTCGCATCCGCATACAATTAAAATATTGAATAATTTTCAAGGGTATACCACCAAAACACTAAAAGAATTAGAGCATAAACATTACGTTACTATTCAAGGGAATATGTGGAGTTTAACCGAAGAAGGTTTTAAAGTAGCTTCCAATTTGTACAACCAACAAAACGCTAAAGATGAGTAGCTCACAAATAGAAATTCAGCTTATTGCTAGTATCGTAGCCATCGCTTGTGCTATTCCAGGAACCTTTCTGGTGTTGCGTAAAATGGCCATGATTAGTGATGCCATCAGTCACTCTATACTCCCAGGTATTGTTATCGGATTCTTTATCACCCAAGATTTAAATTCGCCCGTACTCATTATTCTTGCAGCACTAACAGGGATTCTTACCGTAGTATTAGTAGAGTACATTCAAAAAACAGGCTTAGTAAAAGAAGATACCGCTATAGGATTGGTATTCCCTATTTTATTTAGCATTGGTGTTATTCTAATTGCTAAAAATGCAAACGATGTGCATTTAGATGTAGATGCCGTTCTCCTAGGAGAATTAGCCTTCGCGCCTTTTGATCGTATGATTATTGGTGGAACAGATATTGGTCCAAAATCACTAGTGATCATCGGGAGTATTCTAGTACTTACAATTATCCTTCTGATTGCCTTTTTTAAAGAACTAAAAATAAGCACTTTTGATGCTGGTCTAGCGGCTTCATTAGGATTCTCGCCTACCGTAATTCATTACGGATTAATGACAGTTTCTTCGGTGACTACCGTGGGTGCTTTTGATGCCGTCGGGGCTATTTTGGTAGTTGCATTAATGATTGCACCAGCGGCAACTGCCTATTTATTAACAACAGATTTAAAGCGAATGCTTCTTTTAGCTATAGTTTTTGGGGTTACAGGCGCTATTTCTGGCTATTGGCTAGCGCATTTCTTAGATGCTTCTATTGCGGGTTCTATAACTACGATGTTAGGGGTTATCTTCTTTTTAGTCTACTTATTTGCGCCTAGCAAAGGGGTTATTGCCGTAATCTATCGGGAGCGGCAACAACGAACAGAGGTTTCCTTACTTACCTTTTTATTGCATTTAAAAAATCACCAAGAGGAAGAAGAACGTCATGTGAACCATTTAAATGAGCATATCAATTGGCAGAAAGTCCGCAGTAAAACGGTTGTAGAACTTGCCCAAAAAAATAACATGATTGTTATTGATAATGGGGTGGTTTCCTTAACAGAAAAAGGAGAAGAATTTACCTCTCTTGCTATTGATTATATTATTACAAATGAAGATGCTAAAATTGAGTATATGAAGGATGATTTCTTTCTATTTAGGGGGTAACGTGTAATGTCAGTTCGCGTGATTTTCGGTAGAAAATTGTATCGAGAACCTTTTACTACTCTAAAACTTCTCGATACTAATGATGCATCCGCTAGCGCTATGGCATCATTCACTCGAAGTGACAGCGTAGTTTTGTTTTATAATTAGTACACATAGCTGCTCCTACCCTTAATACTCAATACTTCGTACTAAATACTATCTACTTAATACTATAAAAACAAATGTCAGTTCGAGTGATTTTCGGTAGAAAATTGTATCGAGAACTTTTTACTACTCTAAAACTTCTCGATACTAATGATGCATCCGCTACCGCTATGGCATCATTCACTCGAAGTGACAGCGTAGTTTTGTTTTATAATTAGTACACATAGCTGCTCCTACCCTTAATACTCAATACTTCGTACTAAATACTATCTACTTAATACTATAAAAACAAATGTCAGTTCGAGTGATTTTCGGTAGAAAATTGTATCGAGAACTTTTGAAACACGACAACTTCTCGATACTAATGATGCATCCGCTAACGCTACTTTATTATTCACTCGAAGTGACAGCGTCGCTTTGTTTTATAATTAGTACACATAGCTGCTCCTACTCTTTTTACTTCATACTTAATACTTTGTACTCTTTACTTTGGACTAGATACTTCCTACTAGTAGGAAAACCTCAACACTAGCTTTCAAATTAGTCGAGCTCCTCCGCTAAAGTATTGATAAGGATTTTAGTTTTACTGCGGAGACTCTTTACATGGTCAAACTGAATTTGTGTTTGTAACATGCGATCTATAATACTATTCTGGTATTCTTTATCTGACAACAAGCCAATATAATCAGATTTGGCTCCATACTTTCGGATACTATCGTATTTTGGATCCGTATGAGGCAACATATCAACCAACGAAATGTACTTTTCTAATACTGGTTTGAGTCGGTTTGCTACAATAAGCTTAATCTTAGCATCTTGTTCTTTAAAATTCTGAATCTTATTTGGATACATGATGATTAAATCTTTCAAATCTGCACTCTCTATAAACTCAAACTTTGTAGTATTGATAATGGAATTTATAGAGCCATCTAATAAACTTACTTCTTTATCTAATACATTGATGATAGTGTCTTTGGTACCTTGAGTAATTTTATCTTCTGTATACCCAACATAATTCAAAGTGTTTTCTAACCGAACTATAGCGCGCGGATATTCTGCTACCAATCCATTTAATATTCTCAAATTGGTATTCAGCTCCTCATTTAAACTTTCATACACTTTCTGCTCAACAATGTTATTTTTTCGGATTTCATTTAAATCGCCTATTTTCCAAGCAATCAAGATCCCAATGACAATCAATACAATTTCACCTAAAGCATAAATGATATAAGATTTTACCTTACCCAAGGCAATTAGGTTTCTTCTTAATTTACGAAATAGCTTCATATATTTTAAATTTAGTGCTCACAATCCCCTTTAATATCAATCTTAAAAACAGTAGTACTAATCCTAAAATTAGCCACTAGGGTTCTAGTGCACTTTACAATGCATTTAGAAAGAATAAGCAAAAAAGGGAATTACAAGTTTAGAGAATTGGAATTTATATAGTCTAAAAATTTACTTTTATATTGCTCAGATACCGTAATACGTTGGTTGTTTATGAGGATCTGACTCCGCTCTATAACTTCAATATTCTTTAATGAAACAATAAACGAGCGATGTACCCGCATAAAACTCTGTTCGGGAAGTTCCTCTTCGAGCGACTTTAAGCTCATCAATGTTAAAATTGCTTTTGGATTGTCTTTGATCCAAATTTTGATGTAATCTTTTAAACCCTCAAAATACAATACATCGGCTAATTTAATCCGCAATTGTTTGTACTCAGATTTTACAAAAAGAAATTCTTTTTCTGGCTGTTCTTTTAATTCTGGCACCACTGGAACCGGTACCGTTTGCTTTTTTGATAGATCAAACCAGACCTTCGCTTTATTTGCTGCAGTTAAGAACTCTGCATAATCAAAAGGTTTTAATAAATAATCTAAAGCTTCTACCTTAAACCCTTCTAAAGCATATTGATCAAAAGCCGTAGTAAGAATAAACCGCGTATTTTTAGGAAGCATTTTAGAAAACTCTAAGCCCGTTAAATCTGGCATTTGAATGTCTAAGAAAATTAAATCTACCGGCACTTCATTTAGGTAATCTAAAGCTTCCAATGCACTGCTGCATTTTTTTTTAAGTTGCAGAAATGGTGTTTTTGAAACATAGGACTCCACTAAATTTAGTGCCATAGGTTCATCATCTACTATAATACAGGTAATTACACTCATCTCTTAGGTTTCTATTCTTAAATCTACACTATAAATACCATCTTTTAATTGCGTCTCAAAAGTATATTTATCGGCATACAAAAGTGCCAAACCTTTCTTTAGGTTCTGTAAGCCTATCCCCGAACCACTTTTATCCGTCGTCGTTTTAGGAAAATTTGTATTCTCAATTTTAAAAATAACCAAATTATCTTCAGTAGTCAAGGCTATTTTAATCTCACTCTCTTGGGTTGCCGAAACTCCGTGTTTAAAGGCATTTTCAATAAGCGATATAAATAACAAAGGCGCTATTTGTATTTGTGTTTCTTCTAACGGAAAACTATAACTAATCTTTGTTTTATCTGAGGTACGTAACTCCATCAAATCTATATACTTCTTCAAAAAATCTATTTCCTTACTCAAAGCAATTACACTCGTATTTGTTTCATACAACAAGTAACGCATCAACTTACTTAAACTATGTAAGGTAGATTTAGCTTGCTCTGGTGCAACGTCTACCAAAGAATAGATATTATTTAAAGAATTAAAGAAAAAATGCGGCTGTAATTGGTAGCGCAAATGCTGAATCTCTGTTTGTAATTTTAAGGTTGCCGCCTCTTTAGTTGCTTTTTCTATCTTAACCCAGCGCTCGGTAGTTTTTAAAGCTACAGCGAAGGCAATAGGAACAATGGTTGCTATAATATTAAAATAGATAGACATTTCTTTACGTGGCATTTTTCTAGTCTCCTCACTACTAAGGTCTAGCCATTGGTTAAAATAAGAAGCTTTTAAGTGTTCTCTCAACATAATAGAAACCCCGATAATAATCACGTTAATGCCAATAAATTGCAGCAATTTATTGGAGAACAAAAGCTTATCAATAAGATACAGGTAATTGATATAAAATATAATTCCATAGAAAAACAAGTGCACCCAAGAGCGTATAAAAGTTTTTAATAACACTTGATCTTGTGTAGCATCTAGCGTAAGTAAAAAATAAGGCAAACTAAACAAGATAAACCATGCTAGAACATGCAATACAGGTAGTAGTACTTTATTATTTATGGGCATATTAAAAAATCTATTATTCATATCTCATTGCTGCTATAGGATCTAAGGCTGCTGCTTTACGTGCGGGGTACCATCCAAAGAATATACCTGTTACGGCACATACCGCAAAAGAGATTATTATAGACGATGCCGTAACACTTGTAGGCCAATGCAATACTGTTTCTATGATAAAAGTAGTGCTTAGTCCTAAAACTACCCCAATAATTCCACCTGTAATACTAATTAATATCGCTTCGATTAGAAATTGCATCAAGATATCGGCTCCTTTTGCACCTACTGCCAATCGTAAGCCTATCTCTCTGGTGCGTTCTTTTACAGAAACATACATAATGTTCATGATCCCAATACCTCCAATTAATAAGGAGATACTTGCAATAGCTACTAACAACACCGTTAACATCTCACTGGTAGCACTAAAGGTAGAAATTAATTCTTCCATAGAACGTACTTCATAATCTGCAGTGGCTCCACTTTGCAAACCATGTGCTTCATCCATAATTTTAGTGACCTCAGTTACCGCATCTGCAGATTGATCTTCACTCACGGCAGAAGCAATTATAGATTGTAAATAGTCTATCGCTAAAATACGTTTTTGTACCGTAGTATACGGAGCAAGAACCACATCGTCTTGATCTTGACCAAAAGTATTTTCTCCCTTTTCAGCCAATACGCCAATCACCATAAAGGGGATATTGTTAAACCGAATCATCTTCCCTACCGGATCTTCTCCATTCGTAAATACATTCTCTACGACCGTTTGCCCAATAACAGCAACCTTTGCTGCCGAAGCAACCTCAGCATCGGTAAACATACTTCCATTTTCTATTTCCCACACTTTGATGGCCAAATAGTCCGTATTCACCCCATAAATACTAGAAGGCCAGTTTTCGGCACCGTTGATCACTTGTCCGTTACCATCTACCTGCGGAGAAACATAGGTTAGTAAACTGGCTTCTGATGCTATTTTCTCATAATCATCAAGCGTAAGCGATTGCATTTCACTGCGGTCTAAACGTACTCCTGCTTTCCGTTCGGCATAAGGTCTTATGGTAATCATATTAGATCCCATATTAGATATTTGCGTTTTAATACTCTGTTTAGAGCCTTCACCAATGGCCAGCATGGCAATCACGGAAGCCACACCAATGATAACCCCTAACATGGTCAGCAAAGCCCTTACCTTATTTAAGATAATCGCTTTGAATGATATTTTTAATAAATTTAGAATTCTCATATCAGTCTTCATTTGGGATCGCTGCTAATTCTTCTTTAGCATCCTTAATGTTGGTATTCTTTTCGTCTTTTATAATCTGCCCATCTTTTAATACAATGGTACGCGTACTAAAAGAGGCGATATCTGGCTCGTGAGTTACAAAAATGATGGTTTTCCCTTGGCGATTCAGTTCTTGAAAAAGTGCAATAATCTCATAGGAAGTGCGGGTATCTAAATTCCCCGTAGCCTCATCTGCTAATAACACAATAGGATTATTCACTAATGATCTGGCTATTGCAACACGTTGCTGTTGCCCTCCTGATAGTTGCGAAGGCGTATGATGTAAACGTTCTGATAAACCCACCTTATCTAAGGCCTCTAGCGCTCTTTCTCTGCGTTCTTCTGTTGATACCGATGAATTGTATAACAAGGGTAATTCTACATTCTCTAAGGCCGTTGTTCTAGGCAATAGATTATACGACTGAAATACGAACCCTATTTTTTCATTCCTAATTTTAGCCAATTGATTCTTGTCTAGCTCTTTTACCGATACCCCATCTATCTTATAACTTCCCGATGTTGGTTGGTCTAAACAGCCTAAGGTATTAAGCATGGTACTTTTTCCTGAGCCACTTGTTCCCATAATAGTCACAAATTCTCCTTCTTCTATCGTAAATGAGACCCCTCTAAGGGCATGAACAATCTCATCCCCCATTCTAAACTCTCTTTTTAAATCGTCTATTTGTATGGCTATCTTTTTCATAATCATATATTTTTAACGTGGTCCGCCTCCTCCTGGCGGTTTTGATGGCATAAACGGACTTTCACTATCGCCACTGTTAGCGCCACTTTGGGACCCAGCAGCTATAGATTTCATTTGGTACACCACTTCATCATTAGCACTTATCCCCTCGATTATTTCTACATTAACACCATCACTAACGCCTAAACTCACTTTTTTCGGCTTAAGATTACCGTTGTCATTTACCCATAAAATGGTTGAATCTTCATCTGGCATTACACGATCTTTAGCTGCTGGTGGAGCGGCATTTTCTTGTCCGCCTTGCGCTTGATATGCTGCCATTAATTCTTGATTTGGCTTAAAATTGATGGCCTTGGCTTCTACGGTTAAAACATCTTTCAATTCTACCGTATAAATAGAAATTGTTGCCGTCAAGCCTGGTTTTAATTTTAGATCAGGATTGTCTGCCTTTATAACTACGGTATATGTTACCACATTGGAAGTGGTTGTTGGATTAAGACGGACTTGAGTAACGGTACCCTCAAACTCTTCACCTTGATACGCATCTACTGTAAAACTTACACGCTGCCCCTCTTTAACCTGTCCTATATCTGCCTCATCTACAGCTGCTTCTACCTGCATTTCTGTTAAATCTTTGGCAATCGTAAATAAGTTAGGCGTGCTATAACTTGCTGCTACCGTTTGCCCTTCATCTACATCTCTAGACAACACTACTCCGTTTATAGGAGAATAGATATTAGCGTAACTAAGGTTTGTTTTCGCATTCTGATAATCAGAATAGGTTTCTGAAACGGTATTCTTAGCTACCTCATAATTATACAAGGCTTCATCATAATCAGATTTGCTAATTACCTGATTGTCGTACAATACTTTCTGACGGTCATAAATAGTCTTCTGATAATTTCTATCGTTTACCGATTTATTATAATTAGCCTGTTGCTTGATTAATGTAGATTTTAAGGTGGTTTTATCCAATTCGGCTATAAGTTGCCCTTCGGTAACTATACTGTTATAATCTACATAGATCTTTTCTACCACTCCTGATACTTGCGTACCCACATCTACTTGTTTTACGGGCTCTATTGTTCCTGTAGCCGTCACCATCGTAGTAACATTTCCGGTTTTTGCAGGGACTGTGAGTACTTGTACTTCAGCGTTACCTGTCCCAGCAAAGAAGAAGAAATAACTTCCTAAACCAAGCGCGATAACAACTGCAGCTCCAATCCATTTTTTTGTTTTATTATTTTTCATATGATTAAATGCTTATTTGGTTTCCTTGATAAAATTGTAATAATTGATTGTACAATAAGTTTAAATATTTTGCTTGTATGTAATTTTGTTCTGTATTGGTATAGGTATTCTGACTCAAGATTAAATTTGTAGTACTCAATGCTCCCAATTCATATTGTTTCTGTGCCAATCTATAGGATTCTTTTGCCGCATTACGGGCAATATAGGCCGCGTTTAACTGACTCTGAGTGGCTATGGTGTTTTTCCACGCCGTTTCTACTTTCACATACAAGTCTTTCTCTTCTTGCGCTAATTGCAAGGCTGCATTGTCTATATTTAATTGTGCTTCTTGAACGGCTGCTTTTGTTTTATTCTTATTAAATATGGGAACGTTTAAGGACAAACCTACCCGTTGGTTAAAGTTGCCATCAAACTGATCGGTAAAATTTAAAGTTTGCGTAGATGTATATCCTGATCCTAAACTCCCCGTAAGTGATAAGGTGGGCAAGTATCCTCCTTTTGCAATATCTAAGGCTTTTTCTGATACCAAAACATTTGTTTTACTGGCATTTATTTCTGGAAGTATAGCTACGGCTTCTGCATATACTTCTTGTAGTTCAGGAACATTCTCTGCCAAATATTCTACCCCATCTACAATAGCAAAACTATCCGTTGATGAAAGTTCTAAGAGTTGCTTTAAACTCAGTAATTGTAGATCATAGGTATTTTTAGCCGCTATTAAATTATAGTTGTTTGTAGCAGTTTGAGATTTAGCATCTGTATAATCACGTATAGCTATAGAACCCGCATCAAAAAGTGCTTTTGCTCTCTCTTCTTCTTTCTGAGAAGTGCTTACATTGTTTTCTGCAATCTTTATAGCCTCTTTCGCATATAACAATTGAATGTAGGCTTCAGTAATATTTAAGGTGATGTTGTTCTGAGACTCTTGCGCGTATAACTGATACTGATCTACGAGCAGTTTACTTTGTTTAATTTGATTGTTGATCTGATTGCCTTGAAATAGTGTTACGGACGTATTTAAGGAAAGGCTTGTGGAGTTTATCTGCTGCGAAACAAAATCGCTCGTAATAGGGTCAATCGTATTCCCATTGGTAAGGTTCTGACTTGCTGTCCCTGATAGACTAGGCAAACGAGAAGATTTAGACTCCATTAAAGCTACCTCTGTTAGTTGCTTATTAATGTTGGCTTGTTGTATCGTAATGTTATGCGCTAATGCATAAGCTATACATTCTTCTAAGGTCCAAACCTTAGCATCTGAAGTATTAGGCTGCTCTTGAGCAAAAATGCCCAAGCTAAACAGTAGCGATGCTATAAGTGTATATAGTTTCATATGGAGTGATTTTTAATTTACACTTCAAAATTGAAACTTATACATGTATCTAGTAAACGGAATAGAAGTTCTGCCCTATTTCCTATACCAAAAGAAGAATTCTATCGATGAGATTTTTGAATGGGAAGTCAGTTTGCCATTGAGAATTGTATTAGCTGCCGCTTTATGGGTACTAAGCCTCTAACTTGTCTTTCTCTTTATCTTCCCAATCACCAACCCATTTATTGGGTCCTACTTGTTTTATTTTAGGAGTTCCTCTGGATAAAATCACTTTAAAATAACCTAGTATTGATACGCTCAGTACAAAAATAAAAAACATGATTATAAGGATACTTAGTGCAGAAATATTATCGCCTTGAAAAAGTCCATTTACTAATAAGGCATCAAAAGCTATCATGATTAAAGGAATAAGAAAATAAAAAACTACCATCTTTACACTATTAAAATACCAAGTCATATCCCTATTAAAAGCAAATAATAGTTGACCAATTATAAAAAAGATAAACACAAGAAAGAATAAAAAGCTTCTTAATAGTTTGCTTGTAAAAAACTTTTCTTTTATAATAACCGTATCGGTAATCTTATGATAATTAATGCTTAGCTTATCTCCTTCTTGAATTTGAGACGAGGAGATCTCTAATTTTCTTTCTAATGTTTTTCCCTCAATAGTAGTAAAACGTATGGTGGGAATATAGGAATCTCCTTTAGAATTATACGTCGTTTCATCTATAGTTATATTAAGCACTCTAGCGGTATAATTTTCTCCTGCAACCAGAGATTTAAATGTGTTTTGTACCGTAGTCAAGAAAAAATTACTAAAAAAAAGAAAGATAAAATTGATAAAAACTAAGAGTAATCCACTGTAAAAATAGGTAAACCAGCCTTTTTCAGGAGATAGTCTTTTTACAAAACAATAGGTGATTATTGAAATGATGCCAATAAATACTATAGAGTTGGTAGGGGTTATTTGCATATTTTAAAAGCGACTATGAATAGATGTACGATGCTATTTTTAAGAAATTTCCTTTAAATCCTATTTAGATTATCCATATTCTACAAGCGCATACCCCCAAATAGCAAAAAGAAATAGGCTTAAAAAGCTCAAGTTTAATCTCGCATTTTGTGATATATCTTGTTTCAAGAGTACATAACTACCCGAAATTAGCAGGATGAGGTTCCCGGAAATCATCAATACACCCAGTACGCCATTTAAACCGGACTGAATAGCAATTTCTTTACCTTCTACGGTAACGGTCTTTACTGTTTTAAATATTGGGCTACTGGTTATTTCAATATAGGAGCTTTCAATTTTTGTCCGTAACGTAGAAAATTTATAATCATTTTCGGTAGTGTAATTATAGCCCATGTGTTTGCTTCTTTCTTTAGAAGCTATGGAATGGTTTGGTAAAAATATCCATTCCGTATTCCGTAAACTTTCTGTCTGATGATGCTCGGGTAAGAGCAAAAAGTCTATTATAAACAAGGAACTTAATAAAAAAGGTACTGCAATTAATAGTAAAAATTTTCTTTTAAAATTCGTTTTTATAAATCCATTGATCCAATCTGCAAATCCATCCATCCAAAAATTCTTGAAATTAATTATTGAAATAAAACATATCTAGGTGGTACCAGTTGGTTCAATCGCATATAGACGAGCATCTGAGCCCTGTGGTGTGTGATATGATCACTTAACAATAACAGAATTTGCCTCTTTGTTCTATCTGCTCCAAAATAATCTAATCGCTCTTCTAATTTAACCAGTTCAAAATGGTTGATAAATGTTATTGCCGTATCAAATGTTTTATCAATAGTAGCCATCATCTCTGCCTTAGATTTATCGGCTACCTTAAGGGTTGTATCTGTATCCCAATCTCTTGCAGCTCTGCCTCCTAACAGCGACTCACTATGCCAATCCATTGCCCAAGCAATATGCATTAAATGCTCTTCAAAACTTAAGGATTCTGGTGTGGGCTTAAATGTGTAGTTCTCTTCGGGCATTGTTTCTGCCACAAGAAGTAAATATTTCCTTGAGTTTTCTAATCGCTCTACATACTGCTCAATAAAATTGTCTTGCTGGGCAAACAACGGTGATGCTTTAGAAGATAGTACCAATATAGCAGTAAGAACTAATAGTTTTCTCATGAGAATTCAAGTTTTTGTTTCTTTTACATAGTATTGGCAGCATTCACTACCGATGTTTTATAAGCTATTATAGCTTATAAGTTCTTTATAGAAAATACTAATATAGCAGAAAATTATTCAATTTAAATATACATTGATTTTCAGCTACCTAATTAAAGTACGATGCTTTTGGCCTCTTTCATATTCTCCAGTGCTTATTCTGAATAACGATTTGGGGCTACTATATTATTCGGATCTAGTTTGTTTTTCAGTTTCCCTGCGAGACTATCTTTCCAGTTGACACGATCTACATAGTCCTTTTGAAAAATGGTGGGCAACCGATATGGATAAATGCCAAGTTCTAATGAGAATGCTAATAAACGTCTATATAAGTCATGGGCATTTGCTACGGCTTCCTTTTCTGTTTTATTAAACAAAATTGGTATCGTAGATGCTATGATATTTTCATTCTGAATGGTTAAGGTTACCATAGGTTCTATGTTAAACGCTTTAAATATTTTATAGATACCCACCATATATTCATTAATAATAGCAATTTTAAATGGTAAAACTGGTGCGTACCATAAAATTCCTATATGATCCTTTAATGGATTGTATTTTTTGTCTCCATCAGCTATATCCGATAGAGAGTATATTAAATTAAGAGGATATCTAGAAGGTTTTCCTTTTAAAATGGAGAAGCCTTCTTTTATTTTTTTTAGGTCCTCAGCATCAACAAAGAGCTTCCCTAGCCAACTTTTATTAATTATGACATTGTTAGAAGCTATGTAGCGCTTTTTTGTACCAATACCTCTCAATGCCTTTTTTAACTCTTTTTTTATGGTCGCTCTAATTCCTTTTGAGCCATAGATTGCCCCCATAACAGTCCAATCTTCTAACTTATGCGCCGTTTTAAGCTTTTGTATTTTATCTTCAGCGCAATAACCTTGTTCCTCTAACAGGTAATGGCTTTTCATAGCCAACATCCTACGGGTATTCATTAGGTTAATCCCCGATATGAAACCTTTATACGATTCTTTTATTTCCTTCAATTTTAATAAACACTCGTCTAGCGCTTCATTAGAAATAGCCATCGTAAATAGTACAATTTTATCTGGCGTACGCTCTAGCTTTATGGTCATTTCGTAAACAACCCCAAAATTGGATTGAAAGAAAATATAATCAAAATTAGGCCCCACTCCCCATTTATGATGTTTGTCTAATTGTGATAGTCCTAATTCAGAAAAAGGAGATTGGTAGGTACTCCCATCGGGTAAAATTGCTTTTAAGGAACGTACGGATGCTACATGATCATGAATTGGAGTAATTCCAAATCCTCGCTCTAAAGCATTTCCCATAATATTTGCCTCTGGCCCTGCCCCAGTTACTGGCACCATAAATTCATAAGAATTAGCTTTTAAATAATTATAGAGTTTTTCTTGGGTTAAACCAGGTCCAAACGTCAATAACCCCTCTTCAGCATCAAAGCTGATGACCCCTGGCATTTTTGACAAATTCATTACAATTGGAGTATTTTCATCAGACGGAAAACTACTTCCATACCCCCAGTTATTACCTGATGAAACTGGATAAAAACTACAAGCATTTGTATTGCAATACACTATAATATCTTTTATCTCCTCTGTAGTTTCTGGATACACTATATTTTTACTTGCGGCCAGCTGATCTAAACACCTTGTGATGGTCTGTTTATGCATTGTAGTATTTGTAGATGGTTTCTCTAAATAGGTTCGGGAAGTGTTCTGCGTCAATCATATTTAAATCGCAATACATTAATTGCGCAGGAGCCTCTGAAAGTTTTTCATATTCTTTTTCACTACCAAGTTTTATACAATTGAAAAAACTCTCATAAAAATTACATGAATTGGGGTGTACGGAGAGAATTACATTGGTTACTCCCCTTTTTAGGCTCTCTGAACTCAAGAAGGAAAGTAAATTTAAAAGATCGCTATATCTAGGTATTTTTCTGCAATCTGCAAGCAGACAAACTTCTGCAACAAACTCTTTTACTTTTAGAAGTTCTGTTATTTCTTCTGCATAGATATCTGAGCTAGGCAGTTCTTCTTTTTTGGAGCTAATGATGGCGGAACATGTGATAATAGGATGCTCGCCTTTTCTACCATAGGCTCTAATAAAACTATGTTTCTTCACTCTATTAATATGGGTAAAATCTCCTTCTTCTATTAATTTTTTTGAATGATATGCTTTCTGAATAAGGGTATCGGTACATTCATATTCTTCGTCTGTTGAAACTATTTTAAATTCCATTTTAGGGTGCTTTTACGTTATACATGTAGTTGTTACTTCTTGGATCACGTCATTTCACCCTCCATAAGATCCCCAAATTATGACGTAACTATGTATTTGTGTCGTAGGTAAAATAGTACACCACTAATATATGTAATTATTAAGCACTTCATTCTACCATACGTTGAAGATTATAAACAATATCCTCAAAAATTGTAGTTTTTAAGTACCGCCCTTAAGAGTAGAAAAGACTATATTCCTAGCTCAAAATTCAGAAATGATCAACGTATCTTCATGAAATCAGCGCTATTCCTACTTCTTTTACTATTGGCGCTACAGTGTACCTATCCTCAAAACGCTTCGCCAAAAGAAAATGTTACGATGGCTATTACGGTAGAAAACCCACTACCCATCATAAGATCCAATGAAACCATAACCTTAAGCGGCCCTTTTATTACAGCCCATTTTACAAATGCTACGCTTACTCATATTCAAGTAAAAGATTTACAGACTCATACTTTTTTAACCACACAAGCCATGGATTATAATGAAGATGGCGATCCAGAAGAATTTATTTTTCAAAGTGATTTTGCTCCAAATGAACAAAGAAGCTTTGAAATTAGTCTCTTTAATAAAGCTGATGTTACTTCTGCTATAGTAGCTGCTGCTTATCTCCCTACACAAGAAGGTATGGAAGATTTTACTTGGGAGAATGATTTTATTGGTTATCGGTTTTACGGTCAAGAGCGAGCAATAAAGCAAGGTACCGGAATTGCTATGGATGTTTGGTGTAAACGGGTTCCTGAAATCCTAATAGAAAAATGGTATGCCCCTTCACAGAGTTACCATGTAGATACAGGCTACGGTGCAGATCATTATAGTTCTGGAAAGAACCAAGGGTGCGGCGGTACAGGTATTTTCACAAACGATTCTATTTATTTTTCAAATGCTTTTTACGATCAGCACATTATTGCAAATGGTCCTATTCGTACGGTCTTTGAATTAAAATTTACAGGATGGACTCTAGATGATGATCTTTTAGAAATCAAAAGAGTAACCTTGGATGCTGGTCATTATTTTAATAAAATTGAAAGTACCTATACTACGGATATTGCTGCTCTAGGATATACCCATGCGGTAGGTTTTGTACAACGTGATGATTCCTACACCAGAATTGAACAAGATTTAGGTTGGCTAGCGAGTTGGGAGTCTTTAGGAGAAGGCAAAGGAAACTTGGGTACTGGTTTAATTGCAGCGCCAGATGCTATTGTAAAAATTGACAGGATCAATAATCATTTGGTGAGCCTCCTGCAAGCTAAACCACAAACAGGTACTTCTTATTACGCAGGTGCTGCTTGGGATCAGTTTGGTGCCATACCCTCAAAAGAAGCATGGCTACACTATATAGCACAACAAGCGGAATGCATTCAAAACCCTTGTGTCATTACTGAAAAAGAGTAAGAATAGCTTGTATATGCTGAGTTTCTTTATTTAATACTATTTTTAAGTTTCAATTACATCTACTACCATGAAGAATTTACAATCTTATTTAAAAGCACGTGTTCCTATTAGCTCCACAGATATTGAATTGCTCCATACATATTTCACAAAAGAGGAAGTACCCGCGCAAACTCCTCTTTTAGCTTCAGGGAGTATAGAACGCTACCTGTACTTTCTGAGTAAAGGTATTGTAAAAGGGTATCAAAATATGGATGGTAAAATTGTTATTCAACATCTTGTTGCTGAACATGATTTTTTTACGTCACTAGAAAGTTTTATGACTCAAACTCCTACTACAGATTATTACGAAACTATTACACCATGTACCATATTAAAAATTGCTAAGACAGACTTTGATTCTTTACAAGAAAAGAGCTCTTTTTGGACAGATGCTGTAAACATTATTACCAATGAACATTTAAATTGCAAATTAGAACGTGTAAAAGATTTTCAAATCTTAACAGCCAAAGAACGGTATCTAAAATTTGTTGCACAAAACCCTAAACTCGCCTTACAAGTATCTATAGATAATATTGCTTCTTTTTTAGGAATAGAACCGCAGTCTTTGAGTAGAATCCGAAAACAAATTGCTTTCTAACAAATGTTATTTTTGATCTCTTGAATTTCATTGAAATTTACTTTCATAAATTTAAGAATAGTATGAGCAAAGAAATTTCATTAGTAACCGGAGCAAATGGTCATTTAGGCAACAATTTAGTCCGACTTTTAGTCGCAGAAAACCACAACGTACGCGCAAGCGTTAGAAACCTAAAAAATCTATCCCCTTTTAAAGGAGTAGCTTGTGAAGTTGTTGAAGCAGATATCACCGACAGCGCTTCCTTGCGTAAAGCTTTTAAAGGAGTTACCAACCTTTATGCCGTAGCTGCAAATTTTAGCATGTGGGCCAAAAACCCTAAAAAAGATATCTATGACACCAACGTTCAAGGCACACGAAATGTGTTTGATATAGCCAAAGAATGCGGCATTAAAAACATTGTATATATTAGTTCTGTAGCCTCTTTAGATTTTACAACACTGCCTGCATCGGTAACCAACGGGTATAATAAAGACCGTAGGAATTGGTATTATAATTCGAAAAATGATTCCGATCAATTAGCAATAGCTTTAGGCGAAAAGTATGGTATAAGAACTGTTGTAGTGCTCCCTTCTGCCATGATTGGCGCAGAAGCTTTTAAACTAAGTTATACCAATAACCTAAGTCCTTCAAATTTTAAAAGGCGAAATACCTGTAGATACCAACGTGACCCTAAATTGGATTTCTGTAAAAGATGTTGCGCTCGGAGCGTATAACGCTATGAATAAAGGACGCCATTTAGAGCGCTATATTCTCGCCAATGAAATGCATACTACCTTGCAAGAAAGTGTAGCCATTGCCGCAAATCTGTATCCAGAATTAAAGCTTAAGACCCCCAAAAAAATACCCAAATGGCTTTTATATACCGTGGCAGCTCTTATGGAATGGAGTAGTAAATTAACAAGAAAAGAGCCCTTATTACAGCGCCAATATGTAACTATGTTTTACGGTTTAAAACAAGATTATGACCTTCAAAAATCTAGAGAAGAATTAGGTTTTAACCCGAAACCTTCAAGAAAAGCCTTAGAAGAGGCGCTGAGGTATTTAAAAAATGATTGGAAACCACTAGTAATCTAAAATCAGCATTAAGTTTACTTTCAGAAACTATTGGTTCTGGAGGTAAACTTAATCAGTACGCTGACACGGAATAATCTTATAAAGCAGAATTATATACCTCTTCTAACTTTTGTTCCATGTGTTCAAACCAATAGGCATCATCTTCTGGCTTGAAAGAAAATTTAGTTAATAATCCTGTACCCAACATCATCCAGGAGAATATATTAATTGGTCTTATTTTTCTACCACTTAAAGAAAATTTCTGTATTTCGGTAATGATGGTTCCTGCTTGATTTTTTTCCAACTTAAATAGGGTTGTATTTTTTATTCCAGCTTGATGTCTAACGGTCATAAAAGCCTTGTTTTTAGTACTCTCTATAATAGTGCATAATACAACATCTCCTTCACAATCTTCTCCAGTATGAATTTCTGTCCATTGATTTCCTATTTCTAATTCAAAAGAGGCATTCACTTCATTATGATAACAAGGGTCTTTCGTAATTGCTACTGCATATTTTGGATGCGTTAAAAATTCCCAGATTTGATCTGGTTGATATGCACTTTGAAATTGAACTATCGTTGTAGTATGTTTTCTTTCTACTTTCATTGCTGAATTTTAACCCTTTAGTTTACTAATTAATTTTTAACATATTGGCTGCCTCATTATTTTTTTGCAGCTATGTAATTTTCAGCCACACGAACACTTTTTTTATCATTCGAAGAATGAAAGAAGCTTTCTGCTTTTTTTTTGTTAGACGCCCTAATTACTTTTTTTCTACATATTTGTTGCTAATCCACCCTCTCAGTTTTTGTTGTTCAAAATCATAAGAAATTGGAGAAGAACATACATCATCATTTATGGCTTCATTGGAGATTTCTACATACAACCAAGTTCTTTCCTCATGATCATTTCCTTTATACGTCGCTAGAACGCTTACTACGGCACCTTTATATAGTTTTGCTATTATATTAGTTTGCTCATCGCAGGTAAAACTTGCATTATGACTATTTAAATCTGCCGAAAACCGAACGTTGTAATTATCGGTCGTAATACGTACATCATAGGCCTCCTCTAATGCATGTCCAGGTAATAGTACGAGTCTATAATTGTCCTCATCATTATAATATTCGTGGTTATAGGAAACATAATTATTTTCAAGAACGACTTCATCTGCTACAAAAGAAAAATCTCTATGCGAACCAAAAGGACTTTCTCCGCAACAATGATTGGTTACAGAATTTAAAGTAAGTTTTGAAGCCTTATTATTTCTTGAATCGATAAAATCAACGCTAACTACCCCAAACTCGTCTATCACTTTTTTATAAGTTCCTTTGGTATTTAAATGAACCCTCAAGCAATTACCTTCTCCACATCCAAAACTAAAAATATAATCTAAATCGTGATCGTTATCTACGTCTATCAATTTGATTGAAAAATCTTCACTAGTATTCGCATAATTCTCCTTGTAATCTTTTATAACAGCATCGATACTGTCAGATTCATTTTGAGCAACAATTAAAAGCGGAATCATAAAAAAAATACCAACTAATTTAAATTTCATTGTTCTAAGTTTAGGGTTATTCATAACTTTTAAATGGACTCATAGACTAACTAGCTTGCTTATTCCTTTTCTGAAATTGTATAAAATTCATCCCACTGTAACAGTTCAAACGATGTACTTTTCTTAAAAATGTTTCTTGCCATTGCTTGTCCCAAAACCTGTACTGGAATTCCACGATATTTTCGAAACCTCCCCATAAATAAGGGTTTCAGAAGCGGCCAAACCTTTAAAGTAACAGCCTGCGCAATGCCATACCTGTTTGTTGGCGTTAAAATCATTGAAGGTTGAAAGATACTCAATCGCTCAAAATTTAGCGCTTTTAGCGCTGCTACCAGCTCACCTTTAACTCTTAAATAAAAAGATTTTGATGTAGGACTTATATCAACCGAAGACAACAGTTCAAAATGAGAAACACCTGCATTTTTGCAGGCTACAGCAAAATCAAGCACCGCTGTTTTATCTATTTTTATAAATTCTTCTTTACTTATTTTTGAAGGCTCTCCTACTCCTAAGGTGCAAATAGCTGCCGTATGGCCTTTTAAAAAATTTTGATAAGAACTAACATCCAGGATATTAATTTTATGCTGCTGCACAGCTGTATCGCTTATATTTGGAATGGGACTTCTGCCCAGTATTGTTAACTGGGGTATGCTTTTTAATTGAAGTAAGGCTTGTAGGGTTTCTGTACCAACCGCACCACTTGCCCCTAACATTACTATTGCTGTTTGCTTGGATTCTAAACTCATTGTATTATGCTAAAAATTAAGATGGTTGCTACGGTTATTTAGCCTCTAAAGAATGGTTACACATAGTACCCATAACCGAAAACTAAAATACAATTAATTCCAACGCCTTATGAGTTCATTCACTCCTTTTGTAATGCCTGTATAAAATTCGCCATTTTTAAATTCTGGCAAAATCGTTTCGGCAATTACCTCATTACAAATCTCATCTGTATACCTGTTCTGTTCCTAATCCGGTTGCAATCGCAATTTGTCTACAAGGTTTGCAAATAACGATTACCAAGCCATTATTTTTATCCGCGGCACCCACTCCCCATTCATTTCCTAAATCTGAAGCATACTTTTCAATATTTTTATAAGGCGCAATACTATCTATGGTTATTACCGCTATTTGTCGTGTAGTAGTACTGTCATACTCATACAGTACTTTTGTTAATTCTAAATATTGTGTCTCCGAAAAAATTTGTCCATAATCGTTAACAATACCAACGGACTTAGGAAAGCCATTTTTTTCCAATTCTGATGGGCCAAATTCAGCTATTGGTTTCTCTATTCCAGATTCTTGTGCTGTCCCTTTACAGGAAAACAAGCTAATTATTAAAACGAAAAGGAATAATTTAGTGTCGATTTTCATTCTTTCTATGGCCTTTAATGGTAAAGTATAAAACTAAGGTTTTTTTATATATTGAGTTTTCCAATCATTTTTAGCTAGCACCATATGCCGTGTCATCCATCTTTTCGAACAAAACCAATGCTGTCTTTTACCCTAAAAGATTTTAATTTTATCCAATTGATATTATTTCGAATATAAAAAATCTCAGTTCTGAACGCTTTTTTAAATCAAGAAGACAATAACGAGCTCCGAACCTATTATTTGCTCATAGCAGACTAAATAAACTTTGCTATTTTTTTATGAATACTTCTGTCTTATAATAATCCAAAGTATCAATTTGAAATGACTTTGATTTTAAACTGATTACTAATTCTGTATATTCCTGTTCTCTCGTAATTCCTAATTCCACTCCATTTTCAAACTTATCTTCATCATAATAAGAATCATGGAAAAGTTTAAACTTGCCGAATCCTTTTCTCTCTCCCCAGTCATTTTCATACCAACCACCATCACCACCAGACAACCCTAGCGACCTAATTGTCAGCAATTTACCTTCTTTATCCGCAACACATAAATACAGTGTTAAACAACATGACTCATCCTTTTGCAATAGTGTAAATAAAAAATGATTTTGGTTTTCTTCCCATTGATAACAGCTAAAACGTTCCCATTCATCTGCTTTTAAAAACCAATCCTTTTGTCCATTTACTGGAATTTTTCCTAGAGTGTTATCTATAATCGAATTATCAAGGTATTTCTTTGTATCCGTGATACTGTCCATATTAAATGAAGTAATTCCTTCTTCCGAACACTCTTTAACCAATTCAATATCAATTTTAGCTTCAATACTTTTCAACGTTGCCGTATCTTTTAGAAGATTTGAAACTGCATTTGATGACACGGATAGTTCTTGAGAAGGAATTTCTCCAAATTCTTCCTCTGTATTGGTCGCATTTTTGCAACTATACGTTATGAATACTATGAGTAAAATTGAAAAGCCTTTTTTCATTTTTTTTCTTATTTGGATATTTTAGAGATACCGAATGCCGATTCCTACATATGGAAAAGATCTATTGTAAAGTTGGTCTGTAGAAACAGCTATTACCATTAATTAGATAAACGCTAAATAAGTACTAATTTATTTCTCGTTAACTTCCTTTAATTTCTTTTCTATCTGTTCTAAATAAATAGGTAAGTTATTTTTCAGTAAGGCTAGGCCTTTCCCATAAACATCAACTAGGTACACTTGCTCCTCTTCCATTCCTTCTCTAATCCATGCTTTTTCTGCTTCCAAATCACCTTTTCTAACGATAATGAGTTCATAGTACCTAAGCACTGAATTATAATCGGTTATAGTGAGCTGATTAAAATTTGAAATCGCAGGATCATTTGTGCCATTGCGTTGTCCAATATCGGCACCCAGAAATACCTCACAATTTAAAAATTTATAATGAGGGTTATGGTTATCAAAATTTCGATACGTTCTTCTATCGCCATTCTTCAATATAAAGCGCTGAATTTTCTCAAACTTTTCAGGAGGAACTATCGTTGAAATCACAGTAAAATTCATACTTAAATTTTCCTTGTTTTTCGAGGTGCTTTTTACGGATTTACAAGCAAATAACATTCCCATAGCAAAGAGTACACTCAGAATTTTATTTCTCATTTTTTTATTAGATGCACACTGATTATGCCTTATTATATGTGCAGGATAAATGTACTGCCCTTCCCGTTCTTAAAACACCCGGTTTATGGGGAAGTTTAGATAGTGGTGCTTTTAGTCCATGTCCTGACATGAAGTAACAGACTTACTCACATAGGTTTTTCTCAACGGATTCTATCATTTTTAGAGCCGATTTTGCTAATCCACTTTCTGGAAATTCTTTTAAAGTTCTTTCATAATACACTTTTGATTTTATGCCGTCTCCTATTTGAGAGTAACAAAAGCCTATGTTTGCTAATGCCATCTCTCGATATGACATTTTTGAAGAACTTAATAAGGTCAAAAAACGATATTTATCAATCCATTCATATTTCTTGAAAAAAACGTAACTCTTTTCAAAATTTTTAATGGCTGCTAAAAAATTCTCTTGATTGTTATTTCTTATTCCTTTTCTATGATCCCTCGGAATTAAGTTTCTTAGAGAAAAAGATAGTATTAAATAGGTAACTGCCCCAAAAAGAAATGAATCTACGGAATCTATTTGTTGCCAAATTAGAATTACTACCCACATAACGCCTATATGAGGAAGTATTGAAAACCAATTAGTTTGCCTAACAGTGGGTATCTTTGAGCTCATTTATTACTATTATATTTTAATTAAATGCCTTATTCACTTAGGGCCATTATGTAATTTTTTTATCATTTCTCAGTTCTAAATATTCTATCCCAGATGAACGTATAAAAGCCATAATTTTTATAGGATAATTGATGATGATTTTTATGAAAAAAATTAGTGGTGAAAATTAAAAAATATTGCTTTTCACTTTTACTATTTAAGTGTGTCATAACGCCATAAAACCAATTGAAAACCAGAAATGCTATAAAACCATAGATATTAAGTGGCAAGAGTAGGACTACTACGGTTAACAAAAGCCCAAAGAAAATAGATTCCCATGGAGACATGTAATATAGGCTAACGGAATTAAACTCTTCGGAATGTTCGTGATGTTTTAAATGGATTTTCTTCAAGAAGCCTATTGTATGAGAGGCCCAATGTAACACATACATTAAAAAATCTAACATCACAAATAAGAGTATAAATGTAGCTACTAGAGGCATGCTAGAAAAAACAAATAATCCGTTTATCCATAGTAGATATCCAGGAATTGCAATGGCCGGATTGATCAGTAAGGTTATCAATGAAGCCAGTATCTCTTTCTTAGTAATGGTTGCTTTAAATTTTAAAGCCTTATCCCAGAAAATACTAATCACAACATTTAACCCATATGCTAGTATATTAAGGGTTATGAGTAACGTAAAAAATATATAAGGGTCTTTTAAATCCATTCCTGTTTTTTAATGAATACGCTACTATTCTAATTAGTTGGATGCAGTTCATGCTTACAACTTTGGTTCACTATAGTTCGGGTCTAATTTCAATAGGTACAGCTTTTTAAATTCTGTACTTTAGACTTAAAGTTTATTTCGTATTTAATTTTTGTTGCTAAGTTCAACTAAAATTTAAAAAAGTATTCTTCTGATGATTAATAATCAATTAATGAAGGGTAATTTAAAGTGTATGTTTCCGAAAAAATTGCAGGATATTTCTGATTGTATTCTTTAACCCAATCAGGATAATAATAGCTTGCTTTTAAAGTATCCCCATCTAACGTAAATTTTGCAAATGGTTTTCCTTTCTCTGGAGATATTATAAGAGCAAAATCTTCATCAAGTCCACTTAAAAATACGCAGTCACCGTCTTGAGACCAAATAAGTTCAACTTCTGTCTCGCTAATAATTTTTACTGGATAGGTGTAATAGCATTGTCCGTGTAATTTATAGACAATTGCATTTTTCGAGATACTTACTTCATTCCAGTCACTCAAAATTGAACAATAATCTAGGTTTGCTAAATAGCCACTAAATACAAAACCTTGTTTGGTAGCATTACTATCTTCATCAAAAAAATCAACTTTATACCAATATCCTTCTATGGTCACATATGCTTCTTCTTCATAATTCATTTCAATTTCTGTTTTTTCAATAACAGTAATTTCAGCATTATAGTCAAATTTCCCTATGGGAATGCCACCTGGGCTATCTCTTATAATCAAACCATTTTTAGCAAACACTCGGTACTTATCTCCTGATTTGTACACATTTTTATACCTATATTCTTCTCCGTTCCAGGACATAATTTCGTCACAATTTATGACTAAATCATGGTAGCCATTGGTTTTAGACGCTAAAATCCCCAATCGCTTTACACTTCTTTTCTGTGTATTTATTTCAATATCATTGTGTATTGTAGCAAGCCGAAGATACAGGTTGTCATAGCCTTTCAAGCCTTTAAAATAGGTAAACCTTAACTCATCTTCATAACCATCATTATTAATGTCAACATTAAATTTTTCGTAAGATTCAACAATAGAAGTTTGTTGGATAAGTGACAGGCAGTCCATTTCCATCACTGTCGCCATTTTAGCTTTTTGATGTATCCCAACTTGTTTCAACTTAAAATTTTCTAAAACAAATGTTTCTTCCTTGTCATTACAAGATAGTTTATCGCTGTAGGTGTAGCTTCTTTCTTCAGCCGTCTCTATGGCTATATGAAGTTTTCCGTCCCGCATTACCATTTCAATACCATCCCAATCTTTACCTACTTCATTCGTCATATGGAATTTTTGACCGTCATACGTCATAATAAAATAAGAACTTCCTTCATGGTCTAAATAGGTGCTCTCTGTTTCTGAATGACACCCCTTTCTATTTTCTACCAAAACATCTAAGAAGCCATCATTATTGAAATCGTCTTGCAATTGGATATATAAAAACTTATGCTGATCAAAATCAATCAGCACTTGTCGTTCGCCATTTATCCTAGCATACAGTTGTGTATTACACTGACCAGAACCATTGTTTAATCCATAGGAAATAGTTACAATATCTGATACAGTATTGGCTTTTACGCTTTCCTCTTTTTTTGGGTTATTACAAGCGAAGAATAACGTACAGATTAAAAGATAAATAGATTTCATGAGCATATGTTTTTTGCCAATTTTAAACTTTTGAATGTCTTTCTATTTTGAAGGGGTATCACTACTACAGAAACGTAACTTCAATTAAGGGTGATCTGTATTTTTAGGTTAAAAATCGCGAGACTTCATCCATGTAATTTCTGTATCCTTAAAATACTCGTGTACTATTGGCAGCACCTCCTGAACTTTTGTATGAATATCGTGAAACAACAAAATTCCTTTTCTCCAAAGCAACATTAATTTTATTTCACGTTGGGCCACTTGCTGCACGTTTAACTTAGCACTCCAATCTCTGGAGTCTATATTCCATAGTATAATTTTAGAGTTTTTTTGCGTAAAATAAGCTACCATATCTGTATTTCTTTGGCCGTATGGAGGTCTAAAATATACCAAGGCATTCTTATTTTCCGTTGGAAAAACATTTTGAATCAGCGTATTGGTATCATCAATAGATGATCTCCATTCTGCATATTTTTGATGTGCCTTATGTACTTTTCCATGAGAAAACACGCTATTCTCTCCGTAAAGTTCTTGTAACGCTTGTATGGAAGAAGCTTTTAATCGCTTTTCAAAATTATCGCCTAAAACAAAAAACATCCCTGATAGGTTATAGCGATCTAATACCTGTATTAGTTTATCCGTATTACCATTCACTGCGGTAGGGCCATCATCAAAGGTTAATAAGTAGTGCCTATCCGTAAAATTATGGCCTTGAATATCGGTCTCCGAAAATTGTAAAATTTCACTTGTGATTCTAGGGAATAAAGCAGCTAATCTTATTTGTTCTTTTACATAATCTTCATAAAAAAATTTTGTAGCAGCATACCAAGCGTTAAATTTGCTAGGAAACTGCTGTTCTAAACCTTCTAAAGATAAGGCATTCCAATTGCTGTTTTTTTTCAATGGAATGAGCTCTTTTAAAGCAGTATCAGAAAGCTGATTAAAATTAACTAGTATTCTAGTTTTTGTAGCCTCTTTCCATTGGGTTACCGACTTCGTATGTATACTTTTAAGGGCAACGCTTTCAGCTAGAACCGACGCTGATAAAGAATCATAGCTATTGAACACTTCAATAAAAACAAGCATCTCACATTTAGAGGCTATATCAAAACTTAAGGGCGATTCCATTTTTAATGGCCACGGCTCCGTCTTCGTGATTGGAAAATTAGCGCCATTAGCACCAAAGAAAAATAAGGGCATAAAAAGCAACATGAAATAGATATAATTGACTCTTTTTTTCATGTGTTATCTTAGTTTTGACTGCATTCTTGCTATTCCTTTCGTATACGCTTCACGTGCTCTATTCTGCTGCGCTAGCTCAAAGTTTTGTAAGGCCTCTTCCCACTGACTTTTCTTTTCATATATTCTAGCAATATTGTAATAAGAACTAGCTCTTACATAATGTGCCTTACTACCCGATGCAAGATCTATAGCCTTTCTATTCGCCCATAAAGCTTCTGCTTCTTTATTCAGTTTTTGAAAAGCTAAGCCCAAATTACTATACGCTTGTCCATTATTTTGATTCAATTCAATGGCATTTTGATATAAAGAAACAGCTGATTCTAAATGTCCAGCATGGTATTCTTCTTCTCCTTTTCTATTGATAATTTGAGATTCTGCTTTATCCGAACTGGAAACAACCGAAGTATCACCATCAAATCTATAATTTCTTAAAATTGTACTTACGCCTTCCCAAGTGGTGGCATTTTTAAAATCTCCTACAGTTACAATGTTCCCCATTTCATCAATTAAAAAAGGAATCCAAATATTCCCTTTCTTTCCTTCTGGCATGGTATACGTTCTAACTAGCGTATTTCCTATGTATATAAATACCTTTGCCCTACTTAAATTAGAAAGATTGGTGTTGTTGATTAATTCTCTATCGGAATAATTGTGAACAGCGTATACATACTTTTCACCTTGCTGTTTTTTTGTAATCGTAATAGTTTCTGGTCCGTAACTATCTGTATCATCAACATCTAGATTTGCCTGGTTGGCTTCTTTTTTATGATAACACACATATCCTCCAGAATATGATAAGTGAGAATCTATATCTCTAGGACTACTTCCCCAACTTAACACAATTCTCATACCATCTAGTTCTTGCATGGTCGGACTAATTGCATAGGTTAAACCATCACATAAACATTTGGTAATTAAGGGCGAATACCCCTCTTTTTTGATAATTAAAATAACGTCTGAATCATTTTTATAGTGGTCCGGAATAGTTACTTTCCCTTGGCTATCTGTATATTTAGTAATGGATGTTTCTCCGTTTTTCTGAAAAATAATTTCAGCATTTGGCATTACTTTATCTTTGACAACCGCACTCAATACCAATATTTCCGAAGAAGATTGTGCAAAAGATACAGCGCTCATAATTAATGCGACAAGGGTTAAGATTTTTTTATTCATGGTTGTTTTAGTTTGATTATTTTTTTTCGTAATTAATTCCATTCCATATCAATACAGTATCACATTCAATAACAATATCATTTACATTGTTTGTTTTTGATGCTAATACGCCTATTCTTTTTGGTGATCCAATAGCCTCTATATCTAAAGTTTCGTTATTTAAAACAATAGTGCAGTCATGTAAAATTCCCCATCGTTCCCAATAGCTACCAGAAATTTGATCCATAACGCCATTACCATCTAAATCATAGGCTATCGTTAAATAATCTGTTTCTGCTTCTTGCGATAGAAAATCGCTTGATTTTAATTCTATGAGCGTAATTAATTTATGATCTCCCTTACTTTGTATTAATTTAAAATCATGGTGATCAAAAACATAAGTTTCTTCCAAATCCTCACATAGTGCTGTATTTCCTGCTCCAATAGAGTTAGTTTCAACTACAAACTGTCTGTTCGTTTGCTGATCATAATTCAAATTCATTCCGCCAAAATAATACCCTATATAAGCGGATCGCCTAAATTCATTGCCATTAAAAGAGAAGGTAAATAAAGAATTGCCGCAACAATTTCCTCCACAAGCATTAGTTTCTAAAAGCACTTCTTCGTAGCCATCTCCATTGTAATCTTGTATCTCTATGAGATCAAAACAACCTTCGTCTTCAAAACTAATAAGTACTGTTTCTTTACCATCTACTGTAGCTATTAATTCTTTCTGAAGGTCTTCGCTATTATTTAGCGTATACTTTATTTTATTTCCTGTAAAAAGCTTTAAAAAACCATTAAAAACATAGCCTTCTCCAATAGAATTAGATTTTACCTTAACCCAAAATCCATGTATTTGTTCAGTACTAAAAGAAAAATCGGTCTCCTCTAAGAGTACTACTTTTTCATCAAATTCTAACTTTCCAATTTTTCTGCCCGCTATATCTGGTGCATCTCTTACTGTTAATCCGCTTTTGGCTGTGATGCTATAATTTTTCTGTCCAAAAGTGTAGATCGAAGAAAATATAAGTGCAAGAAAGATTCTATAGTTCATAGCAGTTCTTAGTAATTGTTTCTAATCTCTTGGGATATAATTGGATCCCACATCGATTTTTTCATGGCTTAATTCGTAAATTTCTAGCACGCTACTAATTTGTGTGTACTTTTATCGGTGCGGCATTCAACTTATAATTCTTTAAAATTGCTTGCGCTTCGGCCTCACTCAATAGTGTTAAACGCGCGTTACTAATTGCTTCTTTATCTGGCATCATAGACCGCATTAAAACTAATTTATAAACCTCTTTTCTATGCGCAAGCTTTTCCGCTCCGGTATTTGCTGCTGCAAAAGGCTCATACGCATTGGTCATCGCTAACCATATATTTATTTCATTATCTGGATGCAGGTCTCTTTTAAAGTTTTTGATGGTTTCCTCTAGAGAAATAGGATATACTTCTTCGAAGGTCTGGTGGATTCTTTTTATATGCGCTAATTGGATATCAGTTAAAGAGGAACTGCTTACAGGGCTGGGTGTTAACTCTTCCACTTCTACAACCTCAATTTTGGGCTCAGGTTTTGGTTGCTCTTTACACGCTAGTACCGCTATAGTAAGTAAGGTAACAAGGAAGATCTTTTTCATTGGGTATATTTAAGAATATGCATGGTGCATTCTGTATAGAACGTAGGATGCAGAAAGATAGTATATTTTCATAAAAACATAACAATAGCATAGAA
Organism: Cellulophaga baltica; assembly: GCF_900102165.1. Lineage (GTDB taxonomy): Bacteria > Bacteroidota > Bacteroidia > Flavobacteriales > Flavobacteriaceae > Cellulophaga > Cellulophaga baltica. Next base: position 255,708 of record NZ_FNBD01000004.1, on the reverse strand, counting down.
CTATGGGTTTGTATTTTTAGAATGCAACACTTGTTTTAAAGACTACTAAAGGGCGATTCTAGAATGCAGCAATGGTTAGTGAAGCTAAGAGACAAACCGAGTGGAAAGTTTTTATAAGCACCGTGTGCTACACAAATTAGTATAAGCTAACTGAAGACACCAGGCCTATCAGTTCGTTTGAATAAACGTACGATCCATTTTATAGGCATAGGCCTTGGGATCAAACTTAAAGTTGGTTACGTATAGTTTTGAAGGATTCATAGGGGCTACTTCTTCATAAGATTGAAAACTTAAAAATCCGTTTTCATCTTTTTCAAACGTGGTTCCTTTTAGATAATCCATGAACACCAACTTATAGTAGTTATCGTATTGATTTAAAAAGATTCCGTACATGCAGCCGCCAGTTCCGCAAGCGCCCAAATACACCATAAGATCTGGTTTGTTATCCCCATTAAAATCGGCATACTTTTCTGGTTCTGTTTTTGCAAAAGAATCAGGCAGCTCAAAATCTATTCCTTCGGGAATGGTAATCCTCACAAAATTCTCATTATCAATAATATCGAGCCGAAATAAACTATCTGGGATATGCACCACGGGGAGGGTTTCCGCCATTGCTTTTGGTTCTTTTTTTGAGGTATGACAGCTTGCTAACACCAACAAAAAGCAACAAATGATACTATAGTTTCGGTAATTGGTCAGATTATTTTCTTTTACGCCACTCCTCGCTAAGAATACTATACATATACGTACCCGCACTAGTGCCGTAAGACTGTATAGCATAATTTCTTAAAAGCCCTTCTCTAACCGCCCCTAACTTTTCTACGGCTTTTTGAGATTTAAGATTCTTTATATCTATTCTGAACTCTACCCTTCGCAATTCCAAGACATCAAAACAATAGTCTAGGAGAAGCCCTTTGCACATACCATTAATACCGGTTCCTTGAAATTGTGCTCCAATCCACGTCCACCCTATTTCTAATCTTTGATGCGGAAAACTAATAGTTCCAAACATGGTTACGCCAATAGGTGTTTGGTCTTCTTTAGTTAAAATGAGTAGCGGATACAGCTCTTTTTCTTTTTTGGACTTCATACAGAAGTTCATATACTCCACCAAATCAATCTTATTTTTTACTCTTGCGCCAAACTCCCCTAACTCCTTATGGTAAGCAATGGTTTCTAAAGCATCCATATCTTGCATCGTTAAAGGCCGTAGTACAACGGACTCGTTTTCAAGAAGTATATGGGAGGAGAAAAATTTTGCTGTGTTCATTTTTGTATCGCTATTTACTATTCTATCTATCACGTTAAACAAAATGAATCCCCAAAAAAAGAGAAACTTACTGTTTAACCAACGCCATGGAATCATAATTAAATTCCACCACCTTGTAGCTACCGTTTAGTTCTGGAAGTTCCGTTTTGAAGAACAAGGTTTTATGCGCTTGCTTCCATTTTCCATGCGCATAAATAGTATCATATTTTGTCTTCTCACTGGTTTTTACATCACCATAAATTAAGACACGCTGTATGTTTAAAATGGAATCTGTTAAGTCTAATGCGATATGCCTTTCAAAAACGTTTTCGGGAAGATTATCTATTCCTAAAAAATAGTAGCCTCTGGCATAGGTGTCACAATTATTTGCTATTACATCTATTTTTGTACGATCATATGCTATGTCCTTTTTAGTCATAAAAACAGTATCTAAGTTTTTAGTCATACTCGCAAGCCAATGGTCTTGTACCGTTACTTTTGAAAAATCTGTAAGCGTTTTTCGTAGCCGTATCGTATCCATATGCCAAACCGTGCCTACAGAGACTCCTCCACGAAGATTACTGCCCACTAGTTCTTTGGGTTCATATCCTTCTTTATGAACGGGTTCATCCAAAAAAATTGGGGAACCTCCAAAAAAACTAAAAAGTCTCTCGGCGGTTATTTCTGGGAGTTCATAAAAACCATTTTTATCTGTGTACGCACCACCCACCAAACAACTATCTAAGGGTATTCCTTGTTCATCTACAACGGTACCCGTGAGCTTAGGCCTTAAAACTTGCGTAACACAAGAGGTAATTAAACAAGAAAGAACAAGAGCTATACAAATATTTTTCATTTTACTTATTTTTGGCAAAAGGCGATTAAAAGGAATTGCATTCTTCACAAATAATTCTGAGAGTCACTTACAATGCCTTATCCAATTATTTTACCATGATTTATCTTGGAAAAATTCATTTTTAACAAAGTCATAATCAACAAAAAAACCAGCTCTTAAGCTTAGGTGTTTTTCTTTCAACTCAGTTCGTTTGGCATCCGACATTCTCCAGTTTGCATCTAGGCGTTCTAAACTAGTCATTTCTAATAAAACATCATAAGATTTATCTCTTATTGACACTGTAGACATATCTAAATGTTGCAACTCTTTGAGGTTTTTAAAAGGAATTAAACTTTCTATTACTAGGTTTTTAGGTCCACTAAAATTTCCTCCTATACACAACCCGTTCAATTGAATTAAGTCTCCAATCATTTCATAATTCTCTACTTTAAAACTATTTTGAATTGTTAATCTCCTTAGCTTTTTCAATGATTTTAAGGCTGATAAATCCCGAAGTCTGCTAAATGAGTCCAACGATAGTGATGATAAATTTTTTAATTTGGATATGGAGTTTATGTCTTCGACAGTGGAAGTCCAAAAAAATAAAGTTTTAAGGTTTTTCATCGTACAAATTGCCTCAAAATATTCCTGATTTACCCGATGTCTTATGGATAATGAAGTTATATTATCTAAACTAGGAAGTAGGTTTATCCAATCTTTTTCCAATTCAATTCTATATTTTTTAGAGACAGTATCGGGGAAGTCCATTGCTAATGTTGAAATATAAAGTTTTTTAATTTTAGAAATAGAACTTGGTATTTCTTGGCAATATATTTCTTCCTCATTTTTATCCTCGATATCATATAAATAACAAAACTTATTTCTATCGTATTCTTCTTTCATAATAATTACAATAATGGATAAATGAAAATAACTTTCGGATATTACAAAAGATGAACTTTTAATTCTACTGATTACTTTTGTTTTGGACGCTTATTAATTTTTAATATGTAGCACTGTAAGCAAATACATGTTAGAGTAATTATATTTTCAACATGATATTAACTGTGGTTTTTCTTATTCAAGAGGCTGGATTAAAAAAAAACACCTCTTATTTAGTAACTTTCGCTGTTTTTAATATATCATTCCAAGTTTGCATGTTTTGAAATCCATAAGAAGGGATAGCACTAAATAGTACAAATACGAAGGTATCTGTATCTTCTCCAAAATCAATTACATTAAAAGAGTATAGGTTTTTATTCGTTTTCAAGTCGGCCGTATAAATAGCTTGATACATGGTCTGTTCATCATATTTTTTGGTATATACGTCCACTTCCATTTTAACATTCTCTCTTCTAGACATAATGTCTTTTATATACATATTTAGAACTTCTTTTTTAGTTGTTCCTGTTTTTAAGTCTTTACTATTATGAACAAATACACTCATATTAGCATCTCCATCTGTGCATTGCAAATCGAAAAGGTCTTGTTTTTCATCTGTCCAATTATCTAATAAAAATTCTACTTTTCCTTTTTTGGTTTTATGAACAACAAGGTTATCGTTTGATTTATCATCAGTTTGCCAACAAGAAACTGCAATTTCTTTTATTTCTTCTGGTTTCATTTTTTTCGATTCTGCTATATTAGGATGCTTCTCTATCATTTTATTTAACATACAATTACACATATCTTCTGCTATAGCTTCAGAAAATCTACTTTGATTTGCATTTAAGCAACCTATAATGAATTCCTTTTTGTCTTCCTCTGACCATTTTTCTTGACCACAAGAATAAATTGATAATGATGCGATTAATAGTAATCCAAACTTAGTTATTGATAGTTTCATTTTTATTATTGTTTTGGAAGGCCTCATTACTAGCAATAGTAGGAAGATAAAATTAGACACTATGGTTTTTCTTCAAAACGTAAGATATAAAAATATAGTGTATTTTCTACCAAACATAAAAAATTCGCAAAAAACCAGTGGTATGATTTTTACGAGGGTATTCAAATAGCATCTAGAAGGTTTCGAGAAAAATTGATGTACTTCCGGCTTGGCAAGAGCCTCTAAATCTAATAGTAAAAAATAAAATCTTAATTAAAACCAGCAATGTTTTGTAGACTTAGTTCTTTGTTGTTTTTTTACTTTATTTCAAATTCTCAACAGCTATTTTGAGGGTCCCAATATTATGTTTTATATGTTTCTCAATTTCAGTGTAATTCTTTAGGTTATGTGCTTCCATAGCTGTTATCTGTTCCAATGTTTTAGTATTGACAACTCTCAATTCATAGCCCCATCTCTGTTTGTTACTATTACCAATGTAGAGTTCTTTATCAAATCGAGTTAAAATTAGATAATCAGCACTTACTTTTTCAATGATTGGCGGGCAGTATTTTTTATCAAAAACTCCTTGATAAGATACTCCCATTAATGTTTTAAGTGGAAATGGCTTAATAATAATGTTCTCAAAATTGTTCAATTCTTTTTCTATTATTGGATTAAAATCATAGCCGTGTTGCGCATATTCGTATCCATTTGCACATTGAACAACAATTACTTCAAGAGGGTCTATTTTTAATATATCATTTAACAGACCTGTCTCATGAACACTGGTAGAACTGTCTTCCAAAATATTGTCATTTTTTTCTTTAGCAACAAATGGTTCTTTCTTATTTATCGAATTGCAACAAAGAAATGTCCCCATGGAAAAATAAATTATAATCTGAAAATAAGTTATTCTGTTTGTTTGCATCTTCCTTCAAATGGCATAAAACATACGGGCAACCCTATGTGTACTGTATTATTTAATATTCGTCTTAAACCCATATGTATGAGATTAATCAAATTTCTTACTACTTTTTCTAGTATAGAAAATCTAATCTCTAAATTAGACCTAAAGCCCTACCAGCTTCTCCAATATATTATTAGTTGGAATCGTTACGCCAAACCAAAGTAAATGCAAATTAAGGCAAAAGTGTCAAAAAAGCCGTGAAGGGCAATGATAAACCATAAATCGTATTTACGCAAGTAGAATATCAAGGCTAAGAGCGATCCCACAAACCCGGCAACAAGCTGCCCTGTAATTCCTTGATAACTATGCATAAAACCAAAAAAACAAGCAAATAGGACAATATTAAGGGTTAAACTGACTTTGCTTTCCCCAAAGAATTTTACAAATTGTCGCATAAAATACCCGCGAAAGATAATTTCCTCCCCAAATCCTGCAGTAGCCCACACTACCAATAAAGCAATTAAACAAGATGGAAGATTACCTTCTAGTTGCTTAAAGCTTGAATAATCTATAGGAACCCCTGTGAGTTTTGTCATTCCTGGAACCACAGCAAAGACATAAAAAGCAAAGAGTCCTAGTGCTACTAATGGAGCAAGCACAAAGATGTTTTTTAGCGTAAATTTTTCACGTTGAAATCCGAGGGCTGAAAATAGTTTGCCTTTATATTCTATGTAATTCGCTATGATGATTAGTATAGAAATTACGATATTTTCTATCATACCAATTTGGATAGGTCCAAACCATATAAAGCAGATAATTGCGAGGGTAGTTAAAGGAATTAATGTTTGTCGTAAGGTAATTTTTTTCATTTTGTTTGTTTTATTTCTAAGCGAAATAAAGAACAAAACCTTTAAGAATCTCTTTAAAAATGGGCATTCTTACTGAATGGTCGTAAATTCATACCTGAATAGTCGGTCGTTGTAAGTATCTTTTATGAAAACCAATCCATAAATGCTTTTCGTTTGTAGCGACTGATATTAATTTCAGCAATTGCATCGTTCTCAACAGAAGCTTTTAGCCGAACACACAACTTGCCATTTTCAATTTTTTCAATTTGTTCTACCGCATCTTTATGAATGATAATTTGGCGGTTGGCTCTTAAAAACAATTGATCATTCAATCTTTCTTCGAGCGCATTCAATGTAAAATCAGAGGTTATTGTTTTACCGTCATTTTGAACGGCATACACAATTTTGTTTTCGCTGTAAAAGCAGGCAATATTTTCATAGGTGAGTTTGGTTGTTTTTGCGCCGCTTTCAATGGTGATTTCAGCATCTTTTATAGATAACTGATATAAATTATATAGCTCTTGTGCATACAGTAAGCTTATCATTATAAAACTCAATAGCAATGTAATTAGTAAACCAATCACCAAATAATAGAGCTCCGTTTGGCCACCTGTAACTATGTTTAAAATAATATTGACAGGAATATACATGAGTGTAACATATCCTAGCGTAGAAGCCATAAACCAAACGATTTTGACAATTTCTACCTTTTTACCGAAATACTTTTTCTTGTAAAATTTAAAATTAAGTTCCGCTATGATTCCTATAATAATACATAAAGCAATAGACGATAAAAAACCTTCTAGAGGAAATCTATACGCATCCCCATCTGGAAAACTTTCTTGCGATGCTAAATGATTTACCACTAAAGAGAAAATGGTAAATGCCAGTACTTTCTGAAACCAAGACCATGCTGCACTGCTAACAAACGTATGCCATAATGTTTTTACCGTATTCTTGGTGGGTCCTGTTGTACTCATGAATTAAAAGCTCTTTTTAGTCCACCTATTTTAGGATGCAGTTTTACTGTTGCAGCTAGCGTTAAATATAAGAAATAGTAGGGCAGGTAATTAGCGATACATTTCGAATTTATACTTAGTCAAATATAAATATTTTGATTTTACCTTTTCTATCATAAACGCCAAATTTTATATTTAGCGGACTTTGTTACTATGCACAGACCTTACGGTTTTGCCCAAAAGTCAACATTACGATTAGGCTGGCTTGTGCTTATTTCTTATTCGCATTGTATCGTTATCCATTCCATTAGTTCGTCTTTATCTACCGAAATCCAAGTTGCAGCGGTATTTTTTTTCTCCGTTTTGCTGTCTTGCGGATAAATTATTTTTAATTCTGCATTTTCATTTTTAGCTAGTTTCATTTGAGCAATAAGTCCAACCATATCTGGAGCATTATTGTCTATGGTAGTTTTTCTTTTCTTTTCTAACCAATATTCTATGGCAATTTCCATATAAGCTCGGATTGGAAATTCCTGAAAATATTGAATGTGCCTATCTGTTTCGTCTGAATAACTGTAAGTCGAAAAATCAAGATAGCTTTCAAGATTTGATTTTGGTGTACCGTTTAGATGCTTCTCTAGAACATAATTAGAGAAAGTACCTTCCCATACAGCTCCTTCTTCAAAATTTATTCTTCTGTCTCTTTTGCCTTCATTATATTGTCTTACCCAATCTAAAGGTGCATCACAAATAATTAGTCCGGAAATGTTTAATGAAAACTTGGGTTGAGTTTTTTTAATGTATTCCACGTACTTTAATGCTCGGTGCCCCGATAAACCCACTCCAATTATAAATACATTTTTATTTGGCAAATAGTTTTTTTCAAATGCATTTTTGATTGTTTTGTGTGCATCGATAATGGAGTTGTTGGAAAAAAAGAAGTCTAATGGAATTTCTGTTGAAACAGATAAAACAGCAAACCCAGCTTTATTCGCTTGAGAATACATTTGTTTTGCGCTAATATTTTTATTTTCAAAACCCGAGTCTTCCAAAAAAATAATTACTCCTGAAATATTCTTTTCATTCTCGGGTTTCGCAAGTGTATATCCTGTTTCAATATACTTTAGAAAATCACTATCCAATTTTCCTATTCTTATGCTGTCATTTTGCGCCTTTTGATATTCTTCTATGATATTTTGTCCATTGGTTTTTGAAAACGAAAATACTAACAGAAATATAAGTATTGATTTGATTCCAATTTTCATTTTTTCTTTCTTTTTGGTTACTAGGCTCAGAGTTAAGCACAACGTACAGATAATCGTGTGTTTGCTTTTTCGATTAATAATTCTATTGAGGCCGTATATATTCAGTTACTCAATTTTTCTATTGCTTTTAAACGTGGCTATTCCTAGCACCTAAATAAAGCATATGGTTTACAACACTAAAATTTATTGTGGAATATCACAGCACTAATATAGAAAATAATGCTATTTAAAACCTTAGGAAAAACAGGGGAAGTGAAAAATAGTAACCCATTAAGGAAATACTGGTTTGTTTTTTTTGTTTTAGTTCTTCTTAAAATCTGTCCTTTGCTATTTCAAAATCTGGCAGACCCTATGATGAAACTTACGTTTGTATATTGCCTGAATAAATAGAGGATAAATCGAATAAAAAAAGCCCAATGAATCTGCTTTAGAGTTTAAGATCTTAGAATAGTATTGTTCAAATTAAAGAAGAATTTTTTTTTTTAATTGGTTACGTTTAAGATTATTTTATGTATTTTGATTCATCATAGAACAAATTGACGCATCCCAATTTATCTTTAACAATTAAACAGGTTTCTCTGAAGTCATCACCATAAGGACATTTCTCTACTTTTAAACTTTTTACAGTATAGAATTCAATATTATTAACCTCTTCATCTTTTTCAATATCATAATCAGGTATTGTTTTTATGAAATCATAGTTTAATATATCATTGTTTAATATAGATTCTCCAGTATAAAATAAAGAAACTACATATACTTTGTCTACATTTTTAAAAAAATTATCCTGTCTTTTCCTAATTAATTTTCTAATAGTTCTACCATCATTTACAACATCTGTAATAATTAATACATTTTTATAATCTTTGCTTTTGTTATCAAAGTTTAGTTCATTTTCATATTTATGATGCTCATCATGCCTATATGAATAAGGTAAAAAAGCATAATCCTTATTAAATTTTATAGCTGCTTTTGAGGATATTATATTTCCTTCATATCCTAATCCAATTATTAAATCAATTTGATCGCTAAAGTTCTTTTTTTCTATGACATCAATAATTGCGTTTTTAGCAAGGCTAAGATTATCTTTGTTTTCAATAAGTTTTGAAGTATCAATCCAATTATGTGCTCTTGAAGTTTCGCTCCAATGAAAATGACCAGAATGGAAGAGATTTAATTCTTTTACTTTATCATATAATACATCAGTAAATTCAGAATTATAGTATACATCTGAATTTGAATTTTTAATTTCTAAAATGTTTAAACTTTCTACTGCTGAATCTTCTGTTGGAAGAGATTCAACCAATTCAGTTATTTCATCTTCTAAAACAGGAGGCTTAGCTATAGATATTTCAAACTTTTTAGGTTGTTTTGCATCAGAGTTAGTTCTTTTTTCCCAATAATATAGGTCATCATTGTTTCCAACTTTTTGTAATCCATATATATGATTGATTAGAATAATATCGTCAGAATCATTATTTTCTAATTCATATATTTTAAAAGCACAATCGTCTTTTTTAGAAGATAATGCTCCTGAATCTGATATCGTAATAGAATCTCCTGTTATTTTTTTACAACCACTAGTATGTTCGTTTCCAGAAAAAATAAACTTAATATCTTTTGATTCTAAGGCTGTTATGAATGCTAATCTATTTGTTTTATTCCATTGACCGGAATTTTTATCTTCATAAAGAGAAGCAATGTTATGATGACAGCAAATCACATTTTTTAATTCGGAATCTTTCGTTTTTTTATTTAACTCGAGTTTAAATTTCTCAACATCAATTTTCCCTTCTGTGTTTTCCAAATCTACGTAGTAAGAAGAATTTACACCTAATAACAAAAAACTATTTTCAATTTTCAAAGTATCGAAAATGACTTCGTTTGGGGTGAATTTCTTACCTAATATTCCTTCATAAAATGCTGAAAAGTTCTTAAACTTTGCTTTATTTATTTCTTCTTTTGTGTAATCTTCTTTAGAGTAAATAAAATCTTCTATATCTCTTCTGTGGATATCATGATCGCCTGGAATTAAGAGAACACATTCTTTTTTAATGTTCAATTCTGTGATTATATTTTCTAAATATGTTTTTGCATAATTAAATTCAAGTTCAGCTCCACAATCTGTTATATCTCCAGTTACTAATAAGTATATATTTTTAGAGTTGAATTCTTGCTTCACCTTTTGAATAAATTTATCAATATATTGTGAAGAAAGTCCCTCTTTGGAAGCTCTTAAAAAGGAATCAGAATTAACACGTTCATCTTTAAGTTTTTTATCAAGAGATACGTGAAAATCGGAAATATGTAGAATTATACTATCCATTAAGCTTTTTTAAGTTTGTATATATGTAATAATTTAGCTCAACATTATTTTTTTCAGTAATAGAAAAAATTGAAATAGTTCTATCTATTGAGCCTAGATTTAAATCGTCCCTTGTAAGTGTCTCTATTTTAGCTAGAGATACATTTCCTAAATATTTACCACCAGAAAATTCAATTAAGTTTTTAGTGATTTTAACCTCAGTTCCGAGACAGACTAAATCAGAAACAACAATATACTTTTTGTTTTCATAATTATGTTTTTCCAATTTATTATAAAGCTTATTTATTGGTCCTATTTTATCGAAAACTAGAATGTCTAGTTTTAATAATTTTGATAAAACAGAAACGATAAATGTACTTGTAAGACTTTGACCAACTAAAATTGGTTCATCTTTTAAATTCTTCTCCCATTTGTCTCTAATTTTTACTGCGAGTCTATATAGCGCATAATATATAAATGGAGTTTCAAAACTGATGAATTTTTTTAAATCAATAAATGAATGGAGGTAAACAAACGAGGAAGCATGTGGTTTCCTGTATTCGTCAATATATTTTATTAATCTTTTTTTAAACTCATAGTAAAAAATATTTCCGCTTTCTATATTTATTTTGTATAAATCAGATTCTTGTTCAGAGAAAAAATAAAATATATCATAGTCGCCTTTAACATTAACTATGTTATTTGGATTTTCAATCGTTTTTAACGATAAAGGTTTAATTATTTTTTCTGATATATTTATTAAAATTAACTTATTTCCTAAGTCTCTAATTTCAATTATTTTATCAATTATATTTGATTGAACATTTTGAATGTTTTTAAAATCAAGAACTATATTATTGGATTGAACAGATGAATCTTTTAAGAAGTTAAAAAGTCTATTTACCGTCTCAAATTGTAAACTTGAAATGTAAATACCTTGATTATCATCATTTAAATAATTAGATGAAATCACTTCTTCTGCATGTAGATTGATGTAGCTATATTCCAGAGTTTCTATTAGGGATACTATCATAATTAAGCAGTTGGTATTTCTACTTCAATATGAACTCCTTTAAATCTTACATTATAAAATCTAATTGAAGAATATTTGAAATCGTTGTTGTATTTATTACATAAATTATGATAAAACTTCACAAAGAAATTTAGAATATCATTTTTAATAGAAATCATTTCCTCATTATACCTAGTATCCTCTATTTTATTTATTGCAATTTTTTTATATAAATTGAACAAGTTATTTCTAAGGATGTTTAGTTCATTTAGCTCATCTCTCATTCGATTAGAAATAATAATTTGAGCATTATTTGAATGTAATCTAAAGTATCCATTAGAATTTAAAACAACAGAAGTCATTAGGTCAAATAAACCTCTTCGATCCTTTAAAGAAGAAAAAAATAATGTTTCCATGATGTAATTTAAATTATTTAAAAGTTTATCATTGACATTTAAAATTTTAAAAGAATCAAGTTTGTTTTTTAATTCTAGTGGTTTATAAATAAAACTTTCTTCTTTGGAATTTAAAGATTCTTCAAAACCAATTCCATTGTCTGAAATTGAAAACTTCGTAGAAAATTTATTAACAAACATTAAGGCAAAGGTGTTTGATTTTGAGTGTAAGACACCATTAGTGATTAATTCGGAAAGTATTTCAATATAAAAATCAGATTTTAAAGATGTATTTATATTGTCAAATAATAATTCTTGGAAATGTTCCCTTACGATATAAGTGTATTCAGAAATAAGATAGTCTCTTTTTTCATCCTCACTCTCATATTCTTCAAGCTTTTTAAATAGATTATTATCGTTTAAGGAATAGCACCTAACTCTATGTTCTGGTCTTATTTCCTTCTTGCTGAAATCACCCAAATATCTTTTGTCGAATTGTAATATATTTCTTCCGTGTGGAAAATATGGGTTTGCGTTATCACCTGATATATTGAAGAAATCGCTACTCATTAAAAACTTTAAGACGTCCTTAGTCGCCTGATTATTATATAATGAAAGCTCTATTGGTTTTTTGTAAAATTTACTTAGTTGCTCAATTAAGCTTAATAATAGAGGAATTGTAATTGGGTCAATTCTATAATTTGACTCAAATACTAAATCATCTCCATGTTCAACTAGTTTAAAATCAACATTTTGATTTTCTCTTATATAAAGAGCAACCTCCTTTAAAAATGAAGTTTAAAAATTAAAAGTAGTTAAATTTTGATTATTTTTAAAAATGCTTATCATTTGGACTTTTAATGTTTTTGCGAACTTTAAGTTTACTGATTTGATTAATATTCGTTTAAAAACCTTTGGTATACGATTACTCCATTTATATGCTACTTTTTAAACATAGCAATCCCATTATCTAAATAAGATATACAGTGAACTACATAAAAATTTGTGGGGGAATTATTACATTGCTAATATAAAACATAATCCTATTCAAAACCTTGCGGGATTCCGCAGAAAAGGAAAATAATAGTAAAAAAAAACAATGAGGCACTTAAGTGCATAAAGAAACTCAATGCGCATCTTCCTAAAAGCAAGGAGAAAAACGCATAGGAATGCTTCTTTTGTAGAAGAAGGAACTATTGGTAAGATGGTACGTCATGGTCTAACTTGTAGCTATCATAGATTGACGCTATGGCTAGTAATGCCCGAAACCCAAGGTAGCTTGTTTAACTAATACTAAAAAAAGTTGAAGAGCTTTGTATGTTGAACAAATGTATTTTATTTACTCCTAAGAAAGCTTACCTCCTACCAATCTATAGGGAAATAATCTTTTAAGAATTTACCTGCCCAATGCTTTCCGGTATTAATCCCATCAAATAAAGGATCCATAACCCGTGCAGCGCCATCAACAATATCTAATGGTGGTTGAAAATCTTGCTCTTCTTGCTTCTTTTTTGCCAAAGCAGCAGGATCTTCATCCGTCACCCAACCCGTATCTACCGCATTCATAAAAATACCTTGCTTGGCTAAATCGCCTGCCGCAGTATGGGTTAACATATTTAAAGCCGCTTTGGCCATATTGGTATGTGGGTGTCGCGATTCTTTAAAAGCACGGTGGAATTTGCCTTCCATTGCCGTAACATTTATAATATGTTTCTGCCCTGTAGGGTTCTTTTTCATTACCTCTGCCAAACGGTTACACAAAACAAAAGGCGCTACAGCATTTACCAGCTGTACTTCTATCATTTCTGTAGTTTCTATTTCACCCAATTTCAGACGCCAGCTGTTGGTATTTCGTAAATCTACCTGCTGCAAATCAGCATCTAATTCCCCTTCCGGGAATACTTCTTTAGCAACTAAAGCCTTATCAAAACTATAAGGTATCTGCGAGAGTTGCGCCGAAGCACGTAAGCCTATTCCTGGTTCAGGGCCATGCCAAGTAACGGGCATATTCTGGTTAGGAGATGCTGTGGTGGTAAGCTGCGTTAACTCTTCTAAACAACTATTATGATCTTGCAATAATTCTTGTGCAAATTTAGGTAGCGTTGCTATCGGTTGTTCTTCATTGGCCATTAAATGGTGGTAAAACCCTGCAGGCCTGCGTACCGTTTGTGCGGCATTATTAATTAGAATATCTAAATGATCATACTGCTGTTCTATAAAATTGCAGAAGATTTCTACACTCGGAATATGACGCAAATCTAATCCGTGTATTTTTAAGCGGTGCCCCCATTCCATAAAATCGGCCTCTTTAGAAAAGCGTAAGGCAGAATCTACAGGAAAACGTGTGGTTGCAATAACAGTTGCTCCGCCACGCAATAACATTAAGGTGATATGATAACCTATTTTTAAACGAGAGCCGGTAATGACCGCTACTTGCCCTTTAACATTGGCGGATTGGAAACGTTTGGCATAATTAAAATCGCCACACTCCGTACACATGGTATCGTAAAAATGGTGGAGTTTGGTAAAAGATGTTTTGCAGACATAGCAATTACGAGCAATTTCTAATTCTTGCTGTTCTTTGTTAGCTAAATCTGCTGCTTGTAATAATTTTGGAGCGGTAAAAATATGCGCTTCGCGTGCATTACGGATGCCGGTATCTTTACGTGCCACCCGGTCCATCTTATCTTGCTTGCGTTTGTTTGCTTTTTTGGCATCCTTTTTCCGACGGGAGAATTCGTCTCTATTTGGTCTAGAAAATTGTCCGGTTACTTTAAGGAGCTCCGTTCTTTGTTCCAGGGGAATATCAAAAATTTGATCTGTATTTTTTACGAGTTGCGCTAATAGGGCAATGCATTTATCTATTTCTTCTGAGGAAATTGGAGATGAAATAGAAGGGTCTTCAGCGTTTAAATTCATATAAATTTTACTATGCTATGATGCGTTTTTTAGGGCATTAATACTTCTCGATACTAATTATTCATCCGCTATCGCTACTTCATAATTCACTCGAAGTGACAGCGGTGTGTTGATTTGTAATTGAGAGGCATTTTAACTACTACTCTTTTTACGTACAACTTCGTACTATCTTTTCAGAACTCAAATGTCAGTACGAGTGGTTTTCGATAGAAAATTATATCGAGAACCTTTTACTACTCAAATACTTCTCGATACTAATTATTCATCCGCTACCGCTACTGCAAAATTCACTCGAAGTGACAGCGGTGTGCTGATTTGTAATTGAGAAACATTAGCACTACTACTCTCTGTACTCTCCACTTAGTATTCGTTACTTATAACTCAAATGTCAGTTCGAGTGGTTTTCGATAGAAAATTGTATCGAGAACTTTTTACTACTCGAATACTTCTCGATACGAATTACGCATCCACTATCGCTACTTCATAATTCACTCGAAGTGACAGCGGTGTGCTGATTGGTAAAGGCTTGATCACTAGTATTCTTTTTACTTTGTACTTTGTACTCTTTACTTACAACTCAAATATCAGTTCGAGTGGTTTTCGATAGAAAATTGTATCGAGAACCTTTTACTACTCGAATACTTCTCGATACTAATTACGCCTCCGCTATCGCTACTTCATAATTCACTCGAAGTGACAGCGGTATTCTGATATGTGATTGAGAATCTTGATGACAATCACTCTCTTTACTTATAACTCAAATGTCAGTTCGAGTGATTTTCGACAGAATATTGTATCGAGAACTTTCTACTACTCGAATACTTCTCGATACTAATTATTCATCCGCTATCGCTACTTCATAATTCACTCGAAGTGATAGCCGTGTGCTGATTTGTAAAGGCTAAATAAATAATACTTTTTTACTTCATACTTTGTACTATATACTTATTACTAACTACTTAATACTTAAAGAAAAAAAACTACTCCAAAACTGTAATTCTGACTTTCTTCTTTTTCAATTTTGTATTGCTCAACTTTCGTACTAACTCATCAGCAATTGCTAAGGGTACAGCAACAAAAGCGCAATCTTGCTTCAATTCTATAGTTCCTAATTGATCTTTAGAAATTTCGCCTTGCTTAAAGAATAACCCAGCGATATCTCCTTTAGAAATTTTATCTTTTCTGCCGCCCGAAATAAATAAAGTCTCCCAGTATTGTGGCTTGCGAGGTGCTTTTACAGAAATATTGGCACGGTTAGGGTTTTTTACAAACTCAGGAAATTCTTCTTTTTCCCATCGCATTACATAAGCAGTACCTTTGGTATTTACACGTGCTGTTCTTCCGTTACGGTGTGTAAATTCTTCCTCAGAAGCTGGCACATCATAATGAATAATATACTTAAGCTCAGGCACATCTATACCTCTCGCTGCTAAATCTGTAGCAATCAAAAGCTGACTTGTACCATTTCTGAATTTGATTAAGGCACGGTCCCGATCATACTGTTCCATCTCTCCTGAAAACGTAGAATGGCTAATCTTCTTTTCCGTAAGAAACTTATCTAAGTACTCTATATTTTCTTTTAGGTTACAAAAAACAATTCCTTGCTCATTCCCTAAATGCATCACCAAATCTAATAAGGTTTGCGATTTGTTTCTTAAAGGAGAGATGACCGTTTTAATCTCTAATTTAAGTGCTTTTTTCTCTTTCAAGTAATTGATAAGTACAGGCTTGTCTAAGCGTACGAATGGAGGAACTTCAATATTTTGCGTTGCCGATGTTAGAATACGTTTATTGATACGCGGTACGTTTGCAATAATACCTTTCATCTCATCAGAAAAACCTTTATCCAAACATTTATCAAACTCATCTAAAATTAATGTTTTGATGCTCTCTTTAGAAAAACGATCATTCATAAAATGATCTAGAATTCTACCTGGCGTTCCTATAAGAATAGCAGGGTTATGCTTCAGCTCCATCTTATCTTTTGCCATAGTACGACCTCCGTAAACAGCATTTACTTTAAAACCGGTACCCATTATACGAAGTACTTGCTCTATTTGTATGGCTAACTCACGAGAAGGCACTACAATCAAGGCTTGCACTTCATCAATGCTAGCATCTAATGTTTTTAATAGCGGTAATAAAAACGCTAATGTTTTTCCTGTTCCTGTTGGAGAAAGCAAAATGGTATTGGTTGTTTTTTCAATTACAGCAATAGCCTCCTCTTGCATTGGGTTCAATTGGTGGATATTTAATTTTGCTAAAATATCCTCTTGATCTTTTATACTATTCGCCATTACAACTATCTATTTTTCTTATTTGTTGGTGTCTCTTCCTTTGGAAGAATATTGGTATTGTGCTCTAAATAATTAGCCAATACTTTATCTATTAGTTCATCTTTTGTTAAATGATGAAAAACAGTTTTTACTTTAGTTTTAAAATCTTCAGAAACGTCTCTGTTGGGTTTTGTTTTAAAGATTTTCTTTGCCCAAAGTAAGGCATTGGTCTCTTCTAAACTTGATGCATCTGCCTTTTCAATTTTATGAAAGCTAATGCCCAATTCTTTTTCAAATTCTGGAATTTCTGCAACCTCTTCTTGTTGTAAAATGGTTATGGAGAGTCCGTTTGCTCCTGCCCTAGCCGTTCTACCACTTCTATGTACATATAAGTCATAGGTTTCTGGCAAGTGGTAATTTACTACGTAAGATATATTCTTAACATCAATACCACGAGAGGCTAAATCTGTAGCTACTAAAATTTTTAGTTGCCCTTCTCTAAACTGCCCCATAACACGATCACGGATTACCTGGGTTAAACTCCCGTGAAGTGCTCCTGATGAGAATTTATTAATCGCTAAGTTCTTCGCTAGCTTATTTACAGCAGCTTTTGTTTTACAGAAAATGATGCCTTGTTCTCCTTCGCGAGAACTTAAAAAATGTAATAAAACGTCTAGTTTCTCTATAGGTTCTACTACAATATATTGATGTTCAATACCTTGATGCCCTATAGTATCCATATCTGCCTCAAGATGCATGACATTCTTATTCAAGTAATTCTGCACCAATTGCTTGATAGCGCCTGGCATCGTCGCCGTAAACAAGAATGTTCTACGCTCTTCTGGCAATTCTTGTACGATAGGATCTAAGTCTTGCTTTAATGCCGTTACCATTTCATCGGCTTCATCTAACACCAAATACGCGGTGTTTTTTATGTTGATGGCTTTCTGTTGAATAAGATCTACCAAACGTCCTGGTGTAGCTACAACCACATGTGTGGCACTTTTTAATTTCTCAATTTGAGGTTTTATAGGCGTACCTCCACAAATAGAAGCAATAACAATAGCCGGACTGTATTTAGAAAAGGATACTAAGTTGGCATAAATCTGTTGCCCTAACTCGCGTGTAGGTGCCAAAATAACTACTTGTATATCATTATTTTTTGTGTCTACCAATTGCAATAATGGGAGTCCAAATGCAGCCGTTTTTCCTGTACCCGTTTTTGCCAAAGCCACAATATCTTTCTTTGCAGTAAGTACTAGCGGAATGGTCTTCACCTGAATATCTGTAGGGGTTGTAATTTCTAAATCGGCTAAACTTTTCTGAAATACTTCATTAACACCTAGCTTGGAAAAATGCTTTGACATAAAATAATTTTTCGCAAAGATAACTACAGTTTTTTTGGTATCGGTAAAGATTAGATGTTATCTGTTATTCTTAGCCTATTTTGGCGGGTTAATCACTTAATTTGATGCACTTTATTGGATTTAACTTGTGATAGTTGTGCATATAATCTTTATGCCCTAAACTTGTCTAACAAAGCGGTTTTAGCTATGAGTATCAAATTTTATATATCCATTATTGTACTCCCCATTCTGCTATGGAGCTGCGGGAACCCTAGCGCTAGAAAACCTGAAGCCGTACCTACCGTAGCAGCATTGCCGAAAGGAGTTAAAGCGCCTATGAACAACCCTAGTACTGCTAAGAAAGCACATTTAGGAAAGCTCTTATTTTATGACCCTATTCTCTCTGGTGGTAAAGATATTTCTTGTGTAAGTTGCCATCATCCTGCAACGGGCTATGCCGAATTTTTAGACCTCTCTATTGGAAGTAATGGAAAGGGCTTAGGAAGTAAACGGGTTTTTAACACCCCGAATACTATTCCGCTTATGAAACGCAACTCTCCTACTATTTTAAATACCGCCTATAATGGCATTAGGGAAAAAGGCGATTATGATCCTGAAAATGCCGCTATGTTTTGGGATGACCGTATTAAAAGCTTAGAGAAACAAGCTTTAGAACCTATCAAAACCTTAGAGGAGATGAGAGGACATCATTTTGAGAAAAAGCAAATTTTAACCGAGGTAGCAGAACGACTTGAAGCCATACCGGAATATAAAAAACTCTTTGCTGCCGCCTTTGGTTCCAATGCTCCTATAGACAGCATTCATATTGCAAAAGCTATTGCTGCTTTTGAACGAACATTAGTCGCCAATAATTCGCGCTTTGATTAGTATATGTCTGGAGATACAAAGGCTATTTCCTTAGCCGAAAAAGAAGGTTTAGTACTCTTTGAATCGGTAGGCTGCATTAATTGCCATAGCGGTCCTATGTTCTCTGATTACAAACTGCATGTGATTGGTGTTCCTGAAAATAAAAAAGTTCTGATACCAGATAGCGGTGCTGATGAGCGTTTTGCTTTTAGAACGCCCTCTTTACGAAACCTACGTTTTACCGCTCCCTATATGCATAATGGGGTGTTTCAAAATTTAAAAGAAGTTCTGGAATTCTATGAAGACATCTCCGTAGGAAAAACAAGAAATAAATCGGTTTCTAAAGCCATGTTCGACCCTCTTGTGGACGATTTGGAGCTAAGTGTTAAAGAAATGTCTTTACTCATTTCATTTTTAAATACGCTGAATGATGACAATTTTGATAAAGAAATCCCCACTAGTGTTCCTAGTGGATTGCCCGTGGGTGGTAATATCCACTAAATTGATCCTTGTTTTTTGATGGAAAAAAATAAAACTTCCTATACCTAAAACTAGTACAAACACAGAAGGAGCCCCGAAAGGCTCCCTCATCAACTTAAAACTAAGAGCCGAGAACTACTACATAACTTGACTCTTATTAAACAACTACTACTTACTACAATTAATTAACTAACTCAAATTATGATTCTTTACCACCTGTAGTGGCTTTTTCTCTTTGTAACTCATCCAGAAATAATTTACGACTCCCATTAAAAAAACGGTACCTCCAACAGCATATAAGGCCGAATAATCTCTTTTTACTGCTACGGGTGCAGCAACCAATGTAGCGCCCTCTACTTTTAAATTTAAGGTATGCTGATTCTCATTATTCAACACGAATTTGGTTTTTTCCAAGCCGTTTTTAAAGAACAATAATGTACTCTGGTTTTTATAAATTTCTTTGAAGATGGTATTGGTAACCACCATATTTTCTAGGTCATCAGGAATTCCGTTTACTTCAAAAACTACTTTTGTTTCATGACCTAATTGTACTTGCGCACTGGTAATAGTATACTTGATATTCTCATTAAATAAAAAACTTAAATTATCTTTCACATGGGCAATTACCATGGCTTTAAACTCTTCTGGAGTCTTGTATTCTTGCTCTGGATGCATTGTTTTTATCTCATGCTGAAATGCCGTCAACGCTCCTGCCATTTGCAATACCCAACTTCCGTTATCTCGTTCTACAAGTAGTACTGTAGAAGCATCTGCTTGATGTGCTTGCACACTTAAGCTCATAAAAAATAAAGCGATTACAATTTTATACATGATCTTTACTTTTTTAATTATTACTCTGCGTATGCTCCTGATAAACAATCTATAAAACTATTAGATCCTGGTGCTGCTACATGATAATGATAGCCTCTAATACTATCCGTATGTCCTCTACAATCATCTAAATCTGTTGGCTCATTTCCATCTGCATCTAACTGTGCATACATTGCAAAACCATCCATCGCATAACCAATTTGTGCGGCATGATTATCTGTTTGTGCTACCTGTGTAGAAACGCCTGTTGCTGCGTGATAATGATACCCTGCATTTAGATTGATATGTCCACCTGCATCATCAAAAGGCGCTAAAGTATAGGCTCCTAAAATAGCATCTGTAGGGGCCGGCGCATCAAAAACAACACCGTTAAAAGCAAGACCTCTATTTGATGGAGCAGAACTTGCACCTGGAGGTCCAAAACCGCCAAAAGAAAGCGGACTCGCTAATTTTACTGGGGTAACAGGTATCGTATACGTGTTACTCATATCTGTTACATACGATGGGAGACACTCCACACAGAAATTTGCATACTCCTCACCTACGTTTGGATTAGCGGCATTTGCACAGTCATCTTCAGTTTCTGTGGTATATATGTCTCCGTTTTCATCATACATCATCCAATTCTCATCATTATAAAAGGTGGCCATATTTTGAATAAAAGCACCATCTACATCATATACTTCTCCGTTTTCTAGCCATATACCGCCAGCTTCTGCACCATCAGCAATATTATCTGGACACCAAGGCCCCATGGTATGATCTGCTGGTGTACTTGTAGTTACAATCTGGTAACAATCTCCCTCCGTACCGTCTGAAAGGGTACAAGGTACTAAGGTCACTGTAACCGCTCCGCCATCGGTTAAAAAAAGACTAGGGTCTACGTCCATGACAAGATCATCACTGGTAGTTTCTTCTATTTCTGCATCAGTATCTGCATCTGACGAACTATTACTACAGCTGCTACAGGCCACAAAAAATGCCAAAGCCATTACCATCAATACTGCGTAAAATATATTTAATTTTTCAAAAATTTTCATGGCTAAATTGTTTAATTAAGATTCTTTGATGGAGTAAATCTACCCTATAAAAAGGATGTAAATTTTAACAATAAGCGAATCAAGAAAACTATTCAGCGAATGCCACCTCTGAATCAACTAAGCCTTTACTTAAACCATAAAAACCGCTATTTTAGAAGAAGAACTCAAAAATATAGCTATAAAAAAAGGAGCCCCTAGGAGCTCCTTTATATATGATATACGATAGTAGGTTGCTATTCTAAACCTCTAGCGGTAAGCATTGGTGCAATTTGCGGATCAGAGCCTCTCCAATCTTTATACATCTGCTCTAAGTCTAACGTATTTCCTCTAGAAAGTACCATTTCTCTAAAACGTTGTCCGTTTGCGCGTGTTAAACCACCGTTATTTTCAAACCAGTTATAAGCATCATGATGTAACATTTCTGTCCATAAATACGAGTAATATCCTGCTGCATAGCCACCTCCAAAGATGTGTGCAAAATACGTAGATCTATATCTAGGAGGAACCGCGCTAACAACATCTAACTTTGTTTTTGCTAAAGCTTCTTTTTCAAAAGCATTGGCATCTGCAATTTTAGTATCTGCAGCAATAACATGCCATTGGATGTCTAAATTAGAAGCTGCTAAGTTTTCTGTTAAGCTATATCCTTGATTAAAGGTTCCTGATTTTTTAATCTTATCTAGTAATGTCTGTGGAATTTGTTCTCCAGTTTTGTAGTGTACGGCATAATTTTTTAGAATTTCAGGGTATAGAGCCCAATTTTCATTAAACTGAGAAGGAAATTCTACAAAATCTCTTGCAACAGCTGTTCCCGACAATGAAGGATATTGCTGATCTGCAAAGAAGCCATGTAACGCATGACCAAATTCATGGAACATAGTTTCTACTTCATCATACGTAAGCAATGCAGGTTCTCCTGAAGCTGGTTTAGGATAATTACATACATTGTAAATTACCGGTTTTTTGTCATACAATTTAGACTGCGTTACAAAATTGCTCATCCAAGCGCCTCCTCGTTTACTTGGTCTTGCAAAATAATCTGCATAGAATAAGCCTAATGCTTCCCCGTTTTCTTCAAAAAGCTCATATACCAATACATCTTCATGATAGGTAGGAATATCAATACGCTCTTTAAACGTGATGCCGTATAATTTTCTTGCTGCATAAAAAACACCCTTTTCTAAAACAGTTTTTGTTTCGAAATAAGGTTTGATTTGATTTTCATCCAAATCATATTTGGCGATACGTACCATTTCTGCATAGTGGTTCCAATCCCACGCTTCTAAAGTAAAATCCTCCCCTTTAGTTTTTACCATTTGCTGTATTTCTGCAGCTTCATTAGCCGCCTTTGCAGTAGCTGCAGGAATTAAACCTTCAAACATTTTAAAAACGTTCTCTGGAACTTCAGCCATGGTTCCTTGAAGACTCCATGCTGCATAATTAGGAAAACCTAAAAGTGCTCCTTTTTTAGCACGCAGTTCTGCTAGTTCTGTAATAATACCCTTCGTATCATGCGCAGAGCCATCTGTTCTATAGAATGCTGCTTTAAATAATTTTTCTCTCGTAGCTCTATTTTCAAGACTTTGTAATAAAGGTTGTTGTGTGGTATTCAACAAAGGAATTTTCCAACCTTCCCCTTCTGTATTTTCTAAAGATTTTAATTGTGCTTCAGAAAGTCCCGCTAACGCAGCTTTATCGGTGAACACTAATGCTCCGTTATTATTTGCTTCTAATAAAGTTTTATTAAATTGATTTTCTAAGGCTGCTAATTTAGCATTATACCCTTTTAAAACTTCTTTATCTTCTGGAGAAAGATTTGCTCCTGCTTTTTCAAACTGCTCAAAATAGTTCTCTATTAACTTTACAGCTTCTGCTTCTAGACCTAAACTTTCTTTAATCTCGTTTAAATGCTTAACTCTTTGAAATAGTTTATCATTAAGAAAGATAGCATCTTGTAGCGCTGCAAATTTAGGCGCCATTTCTTCTTGAACTGCTTGAAGCGTATCATTCGTATGTGCACCCGTTAAACCGTAAAAGATATTAGAAACACGTTCTAAAACTTCGCCACTTTTCTCTAAAGCCAAGATGGTATTATCAAACGTAACTTCCGTGGAAGCATTCGCTATTTCTTGTACCGCTTTCTCTTGCAAGTCAATACCTTGATCTAGAGCCGGTTTAAAATGATCATTGGTGATTTTACTAAAATCTGGTGCAAAATACGGTAAGGTACTTTCTACCAATAATGGATTCTCAGTAGTATTCATAGGGTCTTGTGAAGTGGTTTCGTTTTTACTTTTGGAGTCATTACAGCTTGTAAATAACACCGTAAGTAAAAACATAGTGTATACATTTTTCATGTAAATATTTTAAAATTAGTCCCTGTAAATATAGGAAATTAGCCTGATTTAATTCCACATTTCAAAGCCCTAAAAAAAGAAGAACCACTACTTTTAAAAATAATTTTACAGCTATTTTTTAACTACTACATAATCAGCAAAATAGTTATGGCTATCCGTAAATTTGGTTTGAATGACCATCGCTGTTTCCGCTAAAATAGCCTTTAGAATTTCTGCATCATATTTTCTAGAAATCTCGGTGTGTATCTTTTCCCCTTGCTCAAAAGAAATATACTGGTCTAATGCAGCTATCCACACTTTTTGGGTTTTCTTACTGACCAAAAAGCTTTTGGCAATTCCTGATTGCTCATCATACTCTGGCGCATGTTTAAAGTTCCAAATATCAAATTCTGCACCAAACTCTTTATTAATTCGGGTCAGTAAATTTAAATTAAATGCAGCGGTAACACCTTGGCTATCATTATATGCTGGTAATACTACATCCGATGCCTTAATACAATCAAGCCCCAAAAAAAGTTTATCGTTTGTAGTTAAGTTGTCAGAAAGCTGTTCCATAAAACTAGCGGCTTCATCATCTTCCATGTTCCCTAAATTAGACCCTAAGAAAAGCACCACTTTAGGGTGTTCACTGTTCTTAAAACTCTCTAAAACCCCAAAATAGTCTCCCTGTTGTGTTTTTACAGAAAGATTAGGGATTTCCTTTTTTAGATTTTCTTCTAGATCGTCTAGCGCATGCTGTGAAATATCTATGGGTAGGTAATCAAACTTAAAACCTTGGGCTACTAAAGGCTTTAGTAACTCTTTGGTCTTTGTACCATCTCCCGCACCCAATTCTATCAGCTCAAAATACGTGTCTTTCCTTACTCCTAAGGCACTGATGAGAGCATTATTCTGCTCTTTTAAAATTTCATGCTCTGCCCGCGTCAAATAATATTCTGGAAGATTCATTATTTTAACAAAGAGCTTATCGCCTATTTCATCATAAAAATAACGCGATGACAAAAATTTAGGACGACTATTAAGTCCTAAGTCTACATGCCTTAAAAACGCTGTATCAATAGTTATTTCGCTAGTCTGATTCCTGTGTACTGCCATCTATATTTTGGGTGAAAAAAGTTTCTATATGTATTTCTTTCATGACCTTCACTAGTAGCTACAGAGCTACCACGAAGTACCATGGTATTGATCATGAATTTGCCATTGTATTCTCCTACAGCGCCATCGGCAATTTTAAAATTAGGATAAGGCACGTAAGCAGAATAGGTCCACTCCCATCGTTTTCCCCAATTAAATTTTTCTGATGCTGCTTCCCATTCAAATTCTGTTGGGAGTCTCATATTCTTAAACGTTGCAAAAGCCTGAGCTTCATAGAAGGAAACATGAGAGAGTATAGCATCTACATCTACAGGTTTTAAACCTGCCAGAGTGTAGGAAAACCAAGTTCCATCTTTCTGTATCCAATAAAGCGGTGCCGTGATCTTTTCTTCTTGTACCCAAGACCATCCTTCATCCAACCAATACTTAAATTCTTGATACCCGCCAGCAGCTATAAAAGCTATGAAATCTCCATTGGTTACTAAACCTTTAGACAATTGGTAGTCATGTAAAAAAACCTTATGCCTTCCTAGCTCATTATCAAAACAAAATCCATCACCTTGATGGCCGATTTCATAAATACCTTCCGGCATGGCTAACCAACCTTCTTCGTTATTAGTATCCTGTACTAGATTAAATTTTTCATGGTAAACAGGATGAAGCGGATTGAAAGAAAATGTATGTTTTAGGTCTGTGAGTAACAATTCTTGATGTTGCTGCTCATGCTGAATGCCTAAAGTTACCAGCGTTTCTATCTCTAAGGATAATTTAGATTTTAAAAGGGCAACAATATGCTGATCTACATAGGTTCTATAACTATAAATTTCCTCAATAAGCGGTCTGGTCATGGCTCCTCTGAGAGAACGCGCAGCCCTTTCGCCTACGGTTTGATAATAGCTATTAAAAAGGTATGAAAAATCTTTGTTGAAAATAACATAGTTTTCATCGTATTTTCTAAGAATCATTTCCTCAAAAAACCATGTAATATGTGCTAAATGCCATTTTGGTGGACTTGCAAAAGCAACGGGCTGTGCATTATAATCTTCTGGCGCAAGTGGCGCACATAAGGCTACGGAATGCGCTCGTGTTTTTTCAAATTGATGTATTAACTCGTAGTTGGTCATTAAAATAGGTCCTGTAAATCAAATGTAATTGCTTGTAAAAACTACAATTTGCTCTATTGATTTTATTTTTAGTCGAGAAGAATTCAATTCCTTAACGAAAAAGGTAATTTCCTAAAGTTAAAACTATTTTTTAAACCTAAACACTACAGCTATGCTAACTAATAATTAATTTTATTATTTAAAATGAAATCTTCGCTAAAACTCCTTTTCTCCGAATTCACTTTTTATAAACTTAGATTTGTTTTTAGCTCCATTAAAAGTATATGATAGATTTAACGACACCATATCTACCTCATACCTATAATTAGTGGTGGTGTAAAACTCTCCTGGCTTGAATGTGGTAATCCGCTGTTCGTTTGATTTTAATAAGCCCATATCCATATTTTGCCATTGCACTACAGCGTTGAGTTTGCCTTGTAGAAAAGATTTTTTTAAGGCTAAATTAGGGGTGTAAAATTCGGAATCTTCTCCTTGAGCCGTATTGGTTTGTGACAGGTAATTGAAGGTAAATTGCAAAGAAGCGTTTTCCCAAAAAGAATAGGTAGCGTTTAAGTTCATTGAAAATATAGTAGCCTCCGTAGCCACCACATAATCTCTCGTAATACCATCTCGATGCTCAAAAGTAAACAGACCATCAATGGCATAGCTATAAACATTTGCTCCTAAAAAAGTAGACCATTTTTTTGTAGGTTGCAGCTGCGCTCCTATTTCTAAACCAAAGGCGTTACTCTTACCTACATTAGAATACACCCTATTTAAAACACTATCTAAAACAGCTCCATTAGATTGGTAAGCTAAAGTGTTCACCCTATTAATTACATTATTCACATGTCTATAATATGCGGTTGCATTAAGGGTAGTATTGCCATCAAATTTCTTGACATACCCCAATTCTAACAAGTCTATAAATTCTGGTTTCAACTGATTATCTCCCTGTTCAAAAACTTCAGAATGTTCGCGCTCTGCAAAGCTATTCATTTTTTTAAAGTCGTGGTTCGTTCTACACGCTTACTATACGCTGTTTTTACATTAGAATCCTCAGACAAAGCATACTGTATAGATGCAGAAGGAAATAATTTTACGAAATCTAAGGTATAGGTTTCTTTTGGGGCTGCTGTCTTCAAATCTTCTGAATACTTCCTATTCATAGCCTCTAAACGAGTACCCCCAGCATAATCCCATTTACCTTTTGTTCCTGTAAGCTGCGCATATCCGGAGTGGAGCGTTCTTTGCAAACTAATAGCACTAGAAAATTCGGGTACCAATACACCGTCACGTTCGTAAACAAATTCTCCCGTATGGTCTAAATATCTGTATTGATACCCTGTTTCTAAAACCCCTAAAGAAAAGGGTTTCCACTGATAATCAATGGTTGCTCGGTACCCCTTTAATGGATTATCATTAGTATTGTATTCTTGCTGATACAACACACTGCGGTCTATACTTCCTAAATTTTCATTAACCGTAGGGCCACCAAGGAATGTATATTCATATAATAAGGAAGCAGAAAATTTAGATTTATTGGAGAATACATGCGAATAATCAAAACTACCAAGGGCAAAATCGCCCTGACGTGTTCTCAAATTATGATTGAAATATTGAAACGTATATATTCTATCCTCACTACCTATGGGCGTTACTGCATTATTATCATAATACTCGATATCGGCTAAACGGTCTACCGTATGTTTCCCTGCGTAAAATCCTACACTATAACTGTCTGACGTGTTAGGCGTAAAATCTACGTTGAAGCGCCCATTATAACTAATATCACCAAAACTACGTTCCCCGTCTGAAGGTAAAAACGTTTGTTTGTTTTCTACTTGGTTGATGATAAAAACAGCACCTTCTCTCCTACCTGTTTTATCATTGCGCTGGTAACTAGCACCTGCAGAAATATTCCAATGATCGGTACGCTTATTCAAAGTAGCATCAATTCCGTAACGCTGTGCTGCTTCTTGCGAATCATAATCTTGAATAGAAGGAAAACCTCCCCGAAGATTCATTTGGGTAAACACGCCGTTCATAGCACCCTTTTTTGTAATAATATTTATAATTCCACCCTTACCTTCTGGATCGTACTTTGCGGAAGGCGCAGTAATTAATTCTACCGATTCTAACGCGTTAGCTGGCAGTTGTGCCAAGATAGCCGTGGCATCACCTTGGGTAGGCTTACCATTGATAAGAACGGCAAAACCTTTGCTACCGCGAATACTAATTTCGCCAAGACCATCTACAGCAACCGAAGGAATATTTTTAATCATAGTAATAGCATTCCCCCCTTGACTATTTTGAAATTTCTTAGGGTCAAACACCTGACGATCTATTTTATGAATAACGGTGGCTCTTTCTCCTTGGATAACTACTTCGTTTAACTGATTTCCTAGGATTAAGCCTATAGTCCCTATTTCATGAGATAAGCTATTTTTAGTAAGGGTAATATGTTCCACTTTTCGAGTAGCATAGCCCATAAATGAAAGCGCTACATAATAAGGACCCGGTTTTACCTCTTTAATTTCAAAAAACCCTTCTTGTGAGGTGATCACACCCGTTATTAAAATACTATCTTTTTGAGTAAATAGCGCAGCTGTGGCGTATTCCAATGGTTCATTGGTATTTGCATCTACTATGGTGCCTGTAATTTGTGCTGTTATACTTTGCGCTAGCAGAATGAAATATACGCACCATGCTTTAATTAGTAGCTTCATGAAGTGGTTTTGGTTATTTATAGAACGCTACAAATCTAGAGGCATGTTTGCCTATTTTGTGGTGTATTTGAATAAGAAATGGTTTATACTTCTAAAACCGCTTTTTTGCGGTATTGTAGCGGTGTAAAGGATACATACCTTTTAAAATATTTTGTAAAATGAGAGGTATCTTTAAACGACAAGTCATAAGCAATGGCATTAATAGATTTGTTCGTATATATTAATTGCCTTTTTATTTCTTTAATCATATGAACAGCAATAACATCTGAGGCCGTCTTACCAAATGCTTTCTGTGATACCACATTAAGATTTTGAGCACTGGTATTTAGTAAACCCGCATAATACGACACGCTATTTACCAATTTTTCTGACAATAAATTTAAAAATAAGACCGATTTATCTGTTGTTTCAACATGTGAAGCATCGGCGTAACTTACCATCTTAGCAAGTATAGCTTTTAAGCCGCCTTCAATAACCTGTTGCAGCACATTTTTTTGATTCATTTCCCAGGTTAAAGCAGAAAATAATGCAAATAAGGAGAAATCATTTTCGTCTGCCTGTATACATTGTGAGCTTGTTAATTGTAGTAATTGCTTAGCTATGGTATCATCTAAGCTATGTGCTAAAAACGATTCTTTTATCAATATAACATAACCAACGGGTTCTGTGGTGATTTCCCAGTGGTGGACTTCTTCTTTTTTAATGAAAAAAATAGAATGTGGCATAATTTCAAATTGCTCAAAATCTAAATAATGAGCTCCAGAACCTTTTATAAAGTAGACAATCTCTAAATACTTATCATGTTTATGCGGGCTGGTATAGCGCTTCTGAATATCAAAAGGAACAATTTTTATACTTTCTGTGCTAGAGATCTTATTGTATTTTCTAATTTCTTTTTCGTTCATTTTTCTATCGATATCTCACTATAAACAACTTACAACCTGCAACTTGCATCCTACTTTAGCACAAGCTCGCACTCTATTTTCTAGCACTAAATATACCATGGATATTCTTTATAAATGTATTTTTTACACTTAATTAATTGTTAAAGATTCTTAAAAAAGAATGAACGTTCATTTTTTAATCATACCTTTGTACCAGAATAATACGATTATGGCAAAACTTCAAAAAAGTAAAGACAAAAGAGAAGCGCTAGTAAAAGCAACTATCTGCTTGGTAAACAACGATGGTTTCCACGCTGCTCCTATGTCTAAAATTGCCAAAATGGCAAACGTATCTCCCGC
The DNA here is from genome assembly GCF_900102165.1 of Cellulophaga baltica. Lineage (GTDB taxonomy): Bacteria > Bacteroidota > Bacteroidia > Flavobacteriales > Flavobacteriaceae > Cellulophaga > Cellulophaga baltica. Next base: position 225,821 of record NZ_FNBD01000004.1, on the reverse strand, counting down.
AACCATTTACTTGTTTTTTGAAAGCAAACAAGATTTAGTGAATAAGGTGTACCTAGAGGTCAAAACCGCTTTTTCTGCATATGCTTTTGAAACTTTTACAACGAACATGGAAGTAGAAGCAGGATTTGAGTTAATATGGAACCGCATAGCCGACTTTAAATTAAAAGATCCTGATGAGGCCATGTTTTTAGCGCAATGCGATAATACCCCAATGATAGACGAACCAAGTAGACAAGAAGGGATTAAGCATTTGCAGCCACTCTTAGACCTTTGGCACCGAGGAAAAGAAGAAGGTGTTATAAAACCTATTTCTGATTACCTGTTGTATGCTTACAGCATCAATCCGCTATCTTTTTTAATGTTAGCACAACACCGTGGGGAATGCTCTATAAATGAACAAACAATTACGGAAGCGTACCAAGCGGCTTGGGACAGCATCAAATTATAAAAAATTAAATACTAAAACCTAAATTAAATAAACAGATGGAATTACTTGATAAATTGAAGTGGAGATACGCAGCAAAAGCAATGAATGGTAAGAAAGTACCGCAAGAAAAATTAGATAGAATTATAGAAGCGGCGCGCCTTGCTCCTACCTCTAGCGGCTTACAACCTTTTGAAATTTATGTAATTAAAAATCAGGAAGTAAAAGAAAAAATTAGACCGGTGGCTTGGAACCAATCTGTAATCACAGACTGTTCTGATTTATTAGTATTTGCTGCATGGGATACCTACACTGCAGAACGTATCAATTATATGTTTGATTTAACCAACAAAATAAGGGGTTTTGAGAACGAAGGTTGGGAAAACTACCGTCAAATGTTGTTAAGCTCTTACCCTCAGAAAGATGCGGAAGAAAACTTTAACCATGCGGCCAAGCAGGCTTACATTGCTTTTTCTCAAGCTATCACTGCTGCTGCTTTTGAAGGCGTAGATGCTACACCTATTGAAGGATTTGATCCTGCTGCAGTAGATGAAATTTTAGGATTAAGAGAAAAAGGATTACGTAGTGTTGTATTATTACCGATAGGATATAGAGATGAATCTAATGATTGGTTAGTAAATCTAGTTAAAGTACGTAAGAGTACCGAAGATTTAGTAACGGTAATCGAATAAAAAAAATAAGATGAATAAGACGATATTATTAAAACAAAGACCTGTTGGCAAACCAACAGCCTCTGAATTTGAATTTACACAGAGTGATGAAGAATTGGTCATCAACGACGGAGAGCTACTTTTAGAAACAAGTTATGTTTCCGTAGATCCTTATTTAAGAGGGCGCATGAGTGATGCTAAATCGTATGTACCTCCTTTTGAAGTAGGTAAACCTATAAGTTCAGGGATTGTAGCAAAAGTAATTGCATCTAAGCACTCCACTTTTCAAGTAGGAGATTACCTTTCAGGAATGCTAGAATGGAAGACGCAACAAGTGTCTAATGGAGAAGGCTTAACTAAAGTAAATAAAGATCTAGCTCCTTTAAGTGCCTATTTAGGTATTTTAGGAATGACGGGCTTAACAGCGTTTTTGGGATTACAGGAAATAGGAAAACCAAAAGCAGGAGAAACTATTGTAATTTCTGGAGCTGCAGGTGCTGTAGGGAGCGTAGTTGGTCAAATTGCTAAGATTTTAGGCTTACATGTAATTGGTATTGCAGGTTCTGATGAGAAAATTGAAATGCTTACTTCAGATTTTGGTTTTGATGCCGGAATCAATTACAACGAAACTAAAGATATGAATGCGGCTATTAAAGCAGCAGCTCCAAACGGAGTAGATATCTATTTCGATAATGTTGGCGGTCCTATTTCAGACGCGGTACTATTCAATATTAACAGATTTGCCCGAATGATTATTTGTGGAGCCATCTCTGTATATAACAGTACTGAGATACCTACAGGAGTAAGTGTTCAACCTTTTTTAGTTAAGAACAGTGCTTTAATGCAAGGTTTCATTGTTTCTAATTATGCGGACAAATTCCCAGAAGCTATGAAACAATTATCAATATGGTTATCGGAAGGGAAATTAACATATACAGAAACTGTAGTAGAAGGTTTTGATAACATTCCTAGTGCCTTTCTTGACTTGTTTGATGGGAAAAATAAAGGGAAAATGATTGTGAAGATCTAAGTAAAGAGAAAAAGAAAATTAAAGAATAAGCTATGAATAATTTTGAATATAAAAATCCTACCAAAATAATTTTTGGAAAGGATACCATCGGAAAATTAACAAACGAAATTCCTGCTGATGCCAAAGTGCTTATGCTTTTTGGTGGCGGAAGTATTAAAAAGAATGGTGTTTATGAGCAAGTAAAAACTGCCTTGGCTAAAACTGACCTTATTGAGTTTGGGGGTATTCCTGCAAATCCAGAGTATGCATTGTTAATGGATGCTTTGAAAGTGATAAAAGAGGAAAAAATTACCTACTTATTAGCCGTAGGTGGTGGCTCTGTAATTGACGGCACTAAATTTTTATCGGCAGCTGCAGAATATGAAGGAGCAGAACCATGGGAAATGCTAAAGAACAAAGAGCGCCCAACCAAAGGAATGCCTTTTGGAACTGTTCTAACCTTACCTGCTACAGGTTCTGAGATGAATTCTGGACTTGTGATTACAAGAGAGGAAACTAAAGAGAAATTAGCTATGGGCGGACCAGCACTATTCCCTACCTTCTCTATCTTAGATCCATTAGTAATTACATCTATTCCTGAACGCCAATTGGTAAACGGGGTTACGGATGCTTTTACACATGTTCTAGAACAATATATGACTTACCCTGCTGGCGGTTTATTACAAGATAGATTTGCAGAAAGTATTTTACAAACCTTAATTGAAGTAGGTCCAAAAGTAATTAAAGATCCTACGGATTACGAAGCTGGCGCTAACTTTATGTGGAGTTGTACCATGGCTTTAAATGGTTTAATTCAACAAGGAGTTCCTGGAGATTGGGCAGTACATATGATGGGGCACGAATTAACTGCTTTATTTGGTATTGATCATGCAAGAACCTTAGCCGTAGTTGCACCAAGTCATTACAAATACAATTTTGAAGCTAAAAAAGAAAAATTAGCGCAGTATGCAGAACGTGTTTGGAATGTTACGGAAGGAAGTATTGACGATAAAGCTTATGCCGGAATCGAGAAAACAGAAGCCTTTTTCCACCAATTGGGAATTAAAACAAAATTATCTGAATACACTGATAAATTTGAAGGTACTGCCGAAGAAATTTCTAAACGTTTTACAGATCGTGGTTGGTTAGGATTAGGAGAGCGCCAAGCGTTAACCCCTCAGGACGCGGAGAAAATTGTGAAAATGGCTTATTAATCGCTTTTAATGAATTACGTAAAATCTGCAGTACTCTTACTGAGTATTATTACAGGTGCTGCCTGTAAGAATGAAACAAAACAAACTGCTGAAGAAAATTCAGAAGTAACAATAACAACTAAAAAAGAAGAAAAAATGAAAATATTATTTGTATTAACATCTCACGATAAATTAGGAGATACAGGGAAAAAAACAGGATTTTGGGTAGAAGAATTTGCCAATCCATATTATACCTTATTAGATAAAGGTGCAGAAATTACAATAGCTACACCAAATGGAGGTGCAGCACCTATAGATCCTAGCAGTGATAGCCCAGATGCGGCTACCGCAGATACAGATCGTTTTAACGATGATGCTGAAGCTAAAGAAAGAATAGCAAATACTAAAAAATTATCAGATATGAATCCAGATGATTTTGATGCTGTTTTCTATCCAGGTGGTCATGGACCGCTATGGGATTTAGCTAATGACGAAGCTTCTATTGCGCTTATTGAAACCTTCAATAAGCAAAAGAAACCAATTGCTTTTGTATGTCATGCACCAGCCGCTTTAAAAAGTGTTAAGGATGTAGATGGTAAAACACCATTGGTAAAAGGTAAAAATGTAACTGGATTTACTAATAGCGAAGAAGCTGCTGTAGGTTTAACCGATGTTGTACCTTTCTTAGTAGAAGATATGTTGAGTGAAAATGGCGGAATCTATTCTAAAATAGAAGATTGGGGAGCTTATGCTATTCAGGATGGTAATTTAATTACTGGCCAGAACCCTGCTTCTTCAGAAAAAGTAGCTGAAAAATTATTGGAAGCTTTGAAATAAAAGAAGCTTTACGTTCATAAAAAAAACCTGCAGATTTTAAATCTGCAGGTTTTTTTATGCTTTCATCTCTTTATTAAATTACACTTTAACCTGTGTTGTTTTTACTGGGTAATCTAAATATCCTTCCTTCCCTGGAGTATAAAACGTATCACTATCCCAATCTGTTAATCCTACGCTATAAATAAAGCGATCTACTAAATCTGGATTAGAAATAAATGGTTTTCCATAAGCTACTAAATCTGCATTTCCTGCTTCAAGAACAGCATTACCTGTTTCATACGTAAAACCTGAATTAATCATTAAAGTACCATCATATAGTGGTCTAAAATGTCTTGCTATTTCAGTAACGGCAAACGGAATTTCTGAAACATCTGTAAAAGGTTCTGATAAATGGATGTAGGCTATATCATACTCGTCATTCAACTTCTTAATAATATATTCAAAAGTAGGAATGGTTTCTTCATCCATTGTAATGCCAAACATTCCGTGTAAGGAAGGGTTAAATCTTGCGCCAACTTTTTCTTGAGGAATTACCGACTTTATAGCGTCTAATACTTCAAAGAAAAAACGTGCTCTATTCTCAATAGATCCTCCATACTCATCGGTTCTTACATTAGATGTTCCATTAAAAAACTGGTGGAACAGGTATCCATTTGAAGAATGAATTTCTACGCCATCAAAACCAGCATCAATTGCATTCTTAGCGGCATTTTTAAAATCTGCAATGGTAGTTTGTATATCTTCTTTGGTCATCGCCTTTGGCGTAACCGTATCTTTAAAACCCGTTGGTGTATAAGACTGGGCATTCGGATTAATAGCAGAAGGCGCTAACGGCAATGCTCCATCATGAAAATCAGGATGCGAAATTCGCCCTACATGCCATAATTGGATATAGATTTTACCGTCTTCATCATGTACTTTCTTAACTACCTTTTTCCAACCTTCTACCTGTGCATCCGTATAAATACCGGGAGTATTTACATACCCTACGGCATCTTGGGAAACCTGAGAACCTTCTGTGATTATTAATCCTGCAGATGCCCGTTGTGCATAATATGCTCCTTGTAATTCTTCTGTGGCCACATTACCCTCATTTGCAGCTCTAGAACGGGTCATAGGAGCCATAACAATTTTATTTTTTAGTATGATATCTTTTAATTGATAGGCTTCAAATATTTTATCTTTCATAGTATTTTATTTTTAGCTAAAATTACGAAATATGAGAAAAATTAGTAACGCATTTAGCATATTCTTGTGACGCTAAACCTCTTTAATTGTATCTTTCTTGCTTCAAATGAAAAAACACCTTCACTATAAAATTTACAAGCCTTTTGGCATGCTGAGTCAGTTTATCTCAAATGATGAAAAGGAAGCACGTAAAAAGCACTTCTTAGGAGAATTATATGATTTTCCTGAAGGAATTATGCCTGTTGGACGTTTAGACGAAAAATCTGAAGGATTGTTATTACTGACTACCGACGGAAAATTAAGCGATACCATAAATCAATCTGGCATTGAAAAGGAATATTATGCGCAATTGGATGGTGAAATACCCCATGAAGATATTCTGCAACTAGAACGAGGAGTCCTTATCGGGCTTTCAGGAAAAAAATACATTACCAAACCCTGTCGTGTAAAAACGCTTCTTGATGCTCCACTCCTTGCCGATCCCGATACAAAATTACGTATTGGCACGCATCGCCCCAATTCATGGATTAGTATTACCCTTACTGAGGGTAAATTTAGGCAAGTACGTAAAATGACGGCAGCTGTTGGCTTTCCAACCTTACGATTGATTCGAGTTAGAATTGGCACACAAATTTTAGAAGAGCTAGAACCTGGTACTGTTGTGCAAATAGATGCCCTTTTGTAAGTATTATTCGCTAAGCCTAAAAATAGGAGTTAAATTTAGCGTCTTAAACGCTACTTCTGCCCCTTCCGCCTGAATGGCAATCTGACCGCTAGTTTCACCGGCATTATAGCCATAGTTTACAAAATCGCCATTCACCCAAACTTTAATTTTATCTTGGAAACACTCAATAACCATTGTGTTCCATTCTCCTAAAGCGTGTTCTGAACCTTCCGTCAAATTCTTAATTCTTCGCGCTTTTCCTTCTACGACGCCCCACTCTTCTTTTGGTCCTCTGCGGCTTATCATATTGTCCGTAGTGATATCCATTTGAATACACCAAAAATCGCCCGCATTTTCATGTTCCATCTGTACTTCCATAGATTTAGGAAACATAGCATATAAAGCTCTGGGTGTTGATGCATGAACTAGAATTCCGCAATTCCCAGCTTCCTTTGTAAATCGATATTCCACGGTTAACCTAATTCTTATACGTCTTATCCGTAATAAGATGCCCTCTAGGCGCTCCTAGACTCACTAAAATTCCATCTCTTACTACAAAAGAATTTGGCGCATTAAGAATTGAATCTTTTGCAGGAACATCTGTGTGCCAACCAGACAAATCTTTACCATTAAATAAGGGCGTTACCGGTGTTGAGCACGCATTAAAAACCAAAATAAACCACAGAACACTAAGAAGATTTTTGATGGCTAACATACGTATTCTGTTTAGGATTTCTCTATTTGATTGCTTCTGATTTATTCTTTAATTTTCCTTTAAATCTAGAAAACATCACCAATTTTTTCTTCGTATTTATGAAGTATACTCCAGTGAGCAAAACTGCAGCTGCAACAATAGATTGCTTCGTGATATTTTCATCCAATATGTACCACCCCAAAAGTAAGGCTATTACAGGATTTACATAACTAGAGGTCGCTACTTTTTCTGGAGATACCGTTTTTAATAAGTAATTGAAAGCAGAAAAAGCGACGATACTCCCAAAAATAATGAGTAAGCCCATAGACCATTGAACGGGTCCGCTCCAACTGCTAGGCCAAGTCCAGTTTTCTCCTAAAATTAAACTCGCTATTCCTAAAGTTGTCCCTGCGGTAACCATTTGGTACGCCGTATTTACCAAGTAACTTTGAGGTAAGTTTGCCTTAGACACAAATAAACTTCCTGTAGACCACCCTAATACACAAAAGAATATAATTATCATTCCCAGTAAAGAATCATCTTGCTGCACTATTTGTTTCTGACTTACCAGTAGATAGATCCCGATAACTCCTAAAACAACACCTACAATAGACATAGGTTGTATTTTTTTACCATCTACAATACGCATTAATAGTAGTACGATAAGTGGCATAGAAGCTACTTCCAAAGCAGCAAAACTACTATCTACATACTTCAACCCCCATACAAAAACACCATTCCCAAAGGTTAAAAATAGAAACCCCGCAATAGTACTATTTCTAAATTGTCTTTTAGTAATGCTTATAGAGATACCCGATACCTTGCAGATACCAAAAATTAATAATCCAGCAGTGGTAAAACGAATTCCGGCAAGCATATAAGCGGGTAGTTCTGTCACGGCAATTTTATTCAGCAAATATGTGGAGCCCCAGATGACATAAATAGCAAAAAATGCTAAAATAATTAATACGGTATTTGAAGACTTTGCCATACTGTTATCGTCACTTTTAAATTCTATACAAGATTAAGAATAAGTTTCTAAAAATATAGCGATTAGTTCATTTAGTTCTGCTCGACTGATGCTTTTAAACAGCTCTTACATGAAGTAGATTTGAATGTTTGGATAGAATTTTAAAATTTGGACAAAAAAAAACCTTGCAATTAAATTACAAGGTTTTTCTATTGGGTTCTAAAATGATTTATGCTTCTTGCAAATTCTTTTTAGATTTTCTGTATAAATAGCTATTAAATATGCTTCTTTTAGCAAAACGATATTGCTTTGGAGAGTTAATTAACTTCACGTAGATATTCTTAGGTACTCCAAAATACTCGTAAGTAGAACCGTCTAAAAACGTAATTTCTAACAATAAACCTTTGTGTTGAAAATCTAAGATCCCAGACTCGTTTGTTAATTTAGTATACTCCTCTAAATTAGCAGCTTTAGTTTCTGGAGCTATACTTACTAAAAAATGGTATCCATCAATAATTTGTCTACTTTTTAGTTCAGCTTCTTCTTTTTGCACATCGCCTTCAAGAAATTTATCTGGGTGCCATTGCTTTACTAAACCACGGTATGTATTCTTTAATCCTTTTAAATCAATCTCATTTTCAATAGAAAACAATTTCTTATACTCGTTGATGCGTTTCATTCTCTTAACTTTTTCAAAATCAGGCGCGAAACTACATTAATTAATTGGTTTTATGCCTATTTATTATGCTGATAATTTTCATAATTAATTTTCATAGGCTTAAAATAGTTTGATTCTCTTGTAACCAACGGTTTATCGAAAAATTTGACGGTGGAACTAATTAAATTCTGGTTTCTTAAATAAATGCCAATATTAGCAGTATAAACCCATAAACACAACCCTATGAGAAAATCTATACTCTTATTCTTAGTGCTATTAGTAGTCATTTCAATAGCCGCTTAACTACTATTATCCCGCAATTATATTTAATATTTAAAAATTGTAATTCTATACTCAAAGAATTCCAAACTAAACCAAAAAAAGACCAGTCACATGACTGGTCTTTTTGAATTATTATTTTTCTTATAAAACTATTCTTCTAGGGATAAAACTACGTCTTGAGTCGTATTATTTGAGGCTACTATAGCGATACCTTCCTTACGTTCTGATGTATAGCCCTCTAACGCTACCAACAAATCATAAGAACCTTCTTGTAAGCCCATAATAACGAAACGACCATCAATGTCTGAAAATGTAGTTGTATTAATAGTATCTGCTACAATTACAGAAACTTGGGCTCCCTCTAAACCTACAGAAATATTATCTTCGGTGGTTGTTACTAAACCTTTTAAGGTACCCGCTGTAGCTAAATTAGACGCTTTAATTACTGGTTTAAAATTAAAACCTGACAAATTATTTCTACCTCCTTTAGCTACAAAAGATTTACTCACGTCAAAATCTAAAAGTAAATCAGAAGAAAGTCCGCCTTGAACTACAAGTCCCGGTTGTATAAAAACTTTAATCCCTGTTTGTTCTCCACTAGGCACGTTTAAATCATAGACTGTACCATCATTTAAAATTGCATTAACTCCTTTTACATATACTCTAACCAAATCATAAGTACCTGCAGGTACCTCTAAATTAACTAAATTCTCTGTAATTCCATTTGTAAGCTCCAGAAGGTTTATTGGCACTTCTTCCTCAGATAGTGTTATGAATGAATTACCATCTGCTGATACCGAATCTGTTTCAACAGCACCTTTGTAACGAGCGTCTATTTTAAAAATAGTCACATTTGCCTCAGCAACCATATCATAAAGGAACGGAGCATCTGTAAGCTGTATGGAAAGTGTACCCGTACCACCATTAGCGGTATCATTATTATCTGAGCAACCAAATAACAAAAAAACCATTGATAATATTGATGTAAAGACTAGTTTTAACTTCATTGTATTAGATTTTTTAATTAAACTTTTGTGGTTATATACTACTATAACAACTGAGGGGTAGAATATCCTGATTTTTTAATCATTTTCTTATGTTTTTATTTTATCATCAACTTTATTTAGAAATTCTCAATAAAAAAACCGACACCTTAATAGTGTCGGTTTCTATAATAAAAACATTTCCGCAAGAACTTTCTGTTTTGTATATTCATATACGACCAAAGTTCTTCAATGGATTTTTTGTTTCAAAAAAAATTATCCAATAGCAACGACTTCTAGCTCAAAAGTAAGCTCTTGTCCTGCTAAAGGGTGGTTTGCATCAATGATAATTGCATCTTCTTTTACATCTACAACACGCAATTGACGCTCTGTACCGTCTGCATTCTTAGCCATAAGCCCCATACCAATCTCTGGTTTGATATCTTCTGGTAAATCTGCTCTAGGAACACTTTGAAATAATTCTTTATTTACCTCGCCATATGCTTCCGATGAAGGAATAACGATAGTTTTCTTTTCATTAACTGCCATATCAATTAAACCATTTTCAAAACCAGGAATCAAACTTTGCTGACCTAGTGTTACTTTTATTGGTTCTCTTTCTAAAGAGCTATCAAATATTTCTCCGTTGTTTAGTTTTCCAGTATAATGTACTTGAACCGTATCATTCTCCTTAACTTTACTCATAGTTTTGTGATATTTGTAAATTTCAACTTTAATTAAGTGCAAACTTATGGCTTGTAAAATGGTTCAAAGAAAATATTAGCATTTTTTATAAAAACTTAACGTTTTAAGCCCTTTTAAAGCAATAAAATGGATGAAAAAAATAAATTTCTCATCCATTTACTAAATAAATCTCTAATTTTCGAATTTTAAGCGGGTACTGCGAACGCTTATCCTTCTTTTTCTAATGCTTGTACATCTACAACTAATTGTGCCATAGACGCCCGGTTGAGTCCGTTGTAAATACCTCTGATATGTTTATTTTTATCAATCAATAAAAAATTCTCAGAGTGTAAAAAATCATTAATATCTTTTGGAATTCCTAAATCATTTTCTACAAAATACTCATTTCTTCCCAAATTGTAAATCTCCGTTTTGTCTCCTGTTACTAAATGCCATTTGTTAGATATAACTCCAAACCTTTTGGCATACTTCGCCAACTCCTCTACCGTATCTATGGTAGGCGTTACAGAGTGTGATAAAAACAAAATGTTAGGATCATTCTTAAATTTTTCTTGAAGTGCTAACATACTATTGGTCATTTGCGGACAAATACCCGGACAACTCGTAAAGAAAAAGTCCGTAATATAAATTTTATTATTAAAATTTTGTTGGGTAAGCGTATCTCCTAATTGGTTGACAAGCCTAAAATCTGGAATTTTATGAAATGCTTTTTCTTCCGGTGTATTTGGTGTAATCCAATGAGGTGTAAAAGACGCTTCCTTATAAAAAGGCAAGCTTTCTACCCTACTGTTCTCCACGACAACAACATCCTCTTTCTTGGGATTCTCTTTACAACTTACACTTAGTACAAGAAATAAAACAGCGATATATTTTATCATAGATTTATCTTTTTACAACATCATTTCTAACCACCACTTCATCTTCTAATTGATAACATAAGTTAGCACGCTTTAAGCCAAAAACACGTCCGTTTTTTGCCTCATAATTCACGTATAAGGTGCCGTTTTTTAACCATGCCTGTTGCATACCATTTTCTTTGCCTTGTACTAATTTGCGCAATTTTGCTAATTGACCGTTATCATACCAATGCTGCTGCTCTCCTTCTAAAACACCATTTTTATAAGTAGATTTTTCGGCTAGTGCACCATTCTCCCACCAGGTTTTATAGGTGCCTACCAATTTATTTTTTTCATAATTTACTTGCCACCGCAGGACTCCATTTTCAGACCATCTTTTCGCTACTCCTTCTCTTTTACCGTTAATAAATCCGATTTTTTCCTTTAAGGTTCCATCAGAGTAATATTTAACGGCATAACCATTAAACGGATTCTGATTGTAAAACCAAACTCCTTTTAATTGATCTAGAATCAAGTTTTTATTTAACACTGTTAAACTATCTACCACCTTCGGGGCTTCCATTTCATTAGTACTGTTTACCACAGCACGTGCTTTATCTTCCGAAGGACTTTCTTTACATTGCACTAGAAAAAGGAGAAGGAAAAGTGAAAAAAATAATTTCATAATAGATGGTTTAAACGCTATTAATATCCTTGGTAAGGACCTGCAAAAGCTATATAAGATCCGGTGTTAGAATATAATTCGTTGATAATATGATAGTGATATTCTTCTGCCCCATCTGTATATTGCGTTGTAGACGTGTGCCCACCAGAGGCATCCAAATCTGTAGGGTAAGTTCCTGTAGCATCACACTGTCTTCCATAAAGAAAAACACCATCTAAAAGTACGCCGACTAAATTAGCATCATCATTTGTAAATGCTTTAGGCTCTAAGTGATAGTGATATACTCCAGGGCCGATGTGTGCTCCAGTCCAATCTAAACTACCTGCTGCTTGATCTAGAGCTCCTGCTCCTTCTTGATCGTTAAATATAGAAGCACCGCTCACTGCAATACCAATGGTATTTAATGCTGTATCTACAGTACTTCCTGATAAATCTGGAGTAGCATCAACAGTGATCGTAGTTGCATTATTATTACTAGACATAATACTTGGCGTAACCTGAACATCTGGTTCATCTAAATAGAGATCGTTACCCTCTCCCCAATATACGGTTTCATGATCTGGTAATCCTGTAGTTTCTATAACTACATTAGAGCCGTCTAAATAAATAGTCGTTGCATCACTATTAAAGGCTGCATAAGCAGCGTGTAATTCTGTTACCGTTTCTTCCTCTATTTCTTCAGACGCATCATCATCACTTGAACTATCGCTACTACAAGCCGTAAACGCAAATAATAAGCTTAGAACTCCTGTAACTGCAGGTACATAGGTAAATATTAAATTCCTTTTTTTCATGGTATTGTTTTAAAATTAGTACTAGTTGGGTTTAGTTTCGCTTAGGACGTTCTGGTCTTGGAGCATTTTTCATTTCTTCCTCCGTAATGAAACCATCTTCATCTGTATCTACCGCATCAAAATTATCTTTAAGAGGTCCTTTTATTTCATCTTTAGAAAGCTTACCATCCTCATTCTTATCCATTTTTTCAAGAAGTTCTGAAAAAGTAGGTGGCTTTTTTCCTTTCTCTTTCTCTTGTGCATTACCACAAGAAAACATTAATAAGAATACCCCCATTACACCTAATTGAATTACTTTATTTTTCATGTTTTTAAATTTTTATTGCATTAATATCTATTTCAAATTTCAGAAAAAGAAGCATGTGAAATTTCATGAATCAACTAACAAAGCGTAATAATCTGTTAAATGGCATTCCTAATCAGTAAATGAATATTTATAGAAAGTAATCGACCTCAAAAACCGTAATCCTCTAAATTTATTTTACTTTTATTTGCGGTATGAAAGCAACAAAAAGATTTATATTCCAGTCTCTGTTATGGCTAATTATATGGTTAGTACTGTGGATTACCCAAAGTTTTGATTATGGATTTTTTAGAGAAAATCTACTTTCTGTAATCTTTCAAATACTCTTGTTAGCAGGTTTAATCTTTTTTGCTGCCCCAAAATTATTGTTCAAAAAGAAGTATTTGTTATTCATGCTCTTTGGGCTTGCTGCCATAGTTTTAGGGAGCTATATAAGTTCATCGCTTTTTTCATTGCCGCCACCGCGCATGCCACCACGAATGCCAGGAGCAGAAAATTTAGTTAATCGAGCACCCAGAGGTGGCGCTCCTTCAAAATTTTTAATTCACTTTTTACTCTTGGCCGTTTCTGCTGTATTAGGTACCTTTTTAGAGACCCTCTTTTATGCCCAAAAGAAAGAAGAAGAAACTATAAAAAACAATAATGAACGATTAGCTACAGAGCTTAAACTATTGAAGTCTCAGATTAATCCTCATTTTTTATTCAATACTTTGAATAATATTTATGCGTTATCCGCGATAAGTGCTACAAAAACACAAGAATCTATTAGCTATTTAGCTAATATGTTACGCTATGTACTTTATGATTGCGAACAGGCTTTTGTACCTTTAACGAAAGAAATATCATATATAGAAAACTATATTAAATTATTTACAACAAAAAGCAGTAAAAAATACCCGATTACCACTACCTATGAAATAGGTTCTAAAGGAATTTTGATTGCTCCCATGCTTGTAATTCCTTTTGTAGAAAATGCGTTTAAACACAGTAATATAGAAAAAGTTACGGGTACTTTTTTAAATATAAAAGTAATCAGTAAAGTCGATGAAATTTATTTTGAAGTTGAAAATAGTAAATCTGAACTTGTAGAAAACAAAGATAAAGTTGGCGGTATAGGCTTAGAGAATGTTAAAAAAAGATTAGCTATTTTGTATCCTAATAAACACGAACTTACCATTGAAAATCTACCAGAGTGTTTTAAAGTAAGTTTAAAATTAAATTTATAATGAGTAAAATTAAATGTCTCGTCATAGATGATGAAGAATTAGCAAGAGCTTTAATCATAAAGTACATTTCAGATACCCCAAATTTAGAACTAATGGGTGAATATGAAAATGCTCTGGAAGCCTTGCCATTAATAAAGAATGCTTCTATAGATCTAATTTTTTTGGACATTCAAATGCCCGCTATAAACGGAACCGATTTTGCTAAAATTATAGGCGCTGATACCAATATTATTTTCACCACGGCTTATACGGAGTATGCTTTAGAGGGGTACGAACTAAATGTGGTAGATTATCTTTTAAAACCTATCACTTTTAATCGTTTTTTAACCGCCGTTAATAAAGTAAAAAGTAAAACTCCACCAGTTGAGAACACTGAAGACAGTATTACCGTAAAATCTGGCTACGATCTCTATAAATTGAAGTATGCAGATATATTGTATATAAAAAGTGATAGTGAATATGTTACCTTTTACACGGAAAGTAAAAAAATAATGAGTTTGCAATCTTTAAAAGCCTTGCAAAAACAAATTCCGACGTCACAATTTATGCGTGTTCACCGTTCATATATCATCAATAAAACCAAGGTAACTTCTTTAAAGGGAAGAGATCTTTTTATAAATGAGACCTTAATTCCTATTAGTGATAGTTATTACGATCAAGTAAAATTAGAATTATTTCAATAGAATACGAATACCTGTTAACGCAAAAAAGCACTAGTTATAAGATATAACTAGTGCTTTTTTTATGTTTATATTTTTTCTATTCTTCTGGTGGAAATCCGTTGATCTCCTCAAAAACTTCATCAAAATTTTGACGTAAGTACGAATTTAGTTTAAGCTTATAATCATCCTTCAACCATTTCAGGAAATTAAAGGTACTACGACTTATACATTTTGCATAACTCTGAATTCTATAATCAATATCCTCATCTAGCAATTTAGCTAAACCTAAGGCATCATAGACATCTTCGCTATTTTCTATGCAAATTCTACCATGCTGTTCTATAGAGCGCTCGAGTACCACTTTAGAAGATTCTCCTTTATAGGTAGCATCCGTATATACTTCTTTAATATCAAAATATACTTCTTCTGACTTTGCGAATTGTGCCCGAATTTCTTCGGCCATCTCATGCCTAAAGTTACTTTCTATATCTTCATCATTCTGAAGACGCTCCATATAGAAATTAGGAGACTTGAAAATCATTTGCCAATCTAAATCTGCTCCCCAAGGACCAAATCTATGGTAGTTATTCCCTAAATCTATTACTTTAAAAGAAGATTTGTTATTAAGGATACGTGATCCACGACCAATCATCTGGTAGTACAACGTAAGAGATTTTGTTGCTCTATTTAGAATAATAGTATCTATCGTAGGTTCATCAAAACCCGTGGTTAAAATACTTACAGAAGAAAGAATAGCATCTGGAGTTTCTTTAAACCATTTTAAAATTTGCTTACGCTGTTTTTTTGTCGCCGTATTATCTAAATGCATTACAGGTAAACCCGCTGCTTTAAAGGTATAATAAATCTGAATAGACGTATTAATACCATTATTAAAGATTAGTGCTTTTTTCCCTTTAGAATGTTTTAAATACGCTTGCAAAGTTTTATCCAACATTGCAGGACTGGTATAGAGATCTTCCGATGATTTAACCGTATAATCTCCATTTGAACCCACCTCAAGAGAGGTTAACCCCATATCATACTGATATACTTCAGCACGTGCTAAAAATTCATTCTCAATTAAAGATTGAATTGACTCCCCTGTGATCAACTCATCATAATTATCTTTCATCGGAAGTTCTTTACTAGAACTTAACGGGGTTGCCGTTACTCCTAGGACAAAAGAATTTTCGAAAAATTTAAATAACTTGGTGAATGAATTGTAATGCGCTTCATCAATAATAACTAAACCAATATCCGAAATATCTAATTTACCATCATTTAAACGATTGTTTAAGGTCTCTACCATTGCTACAAAGCAAATATATTGATCTTGATCGTCTAAGTTAGCCTTACTATTTACCACTTTATTAGGTACACCAAAATTAGTAAGCATAGTAGATGTTTGATTACACAGCTCCACACGGTGGGTCATCACTAATACTTTCTTCTTATGGTTTTTCAAATACTGCCGAACCATTTCGGAGAAAATAACGGTTTTCCCTCCACCTGTAGGCAATTGATACAGCAAGTGATAATTATCTGCCGCGGTATCAAATTTTTCAAAGATTTTGTTGATCGCTCCCTGCTGGTAGCTATACAGTTCTTTATCTGATTTTTTTTCTTGCAATCCTGTTGCTGTCTCCGTCATAAATATCCTTTTCTAGGGGGAGCACAAAATTAAAGCCTTTAAGAGGGCTTTACAAATTATTGCTGAAAAACAATTGAGTTTTTTGATTAAAAGTAAGCTTAACTAGATGAAAGTTTTACAAAATTAAGCGCCTTTCCCTAATTTACGTAATGCTACCCATTGTTTGAGCATATCACGTGAATCACAAGCAGGATATCCTAGTACCGTTTTTCCGGCTTGAACATCACCCATAACTCCAGACCCAGCACCTACCGTTACACCAGAATGCAAAGTAGTATGGTCTTTTATAGAAGCACTACCTCCAATAATGACACCATCACCTAAAGTAACAGAACCGGCTAAACCACTATGACCCGCCATAATACAAGAACGCCCTAAGACAGAGTTGTGTCCTATTTGTACGAGATTATCAATTTTAGTACCATCACCAATGATGGTAGAACTGAATTTTCCACGGTCTACACAAGAGTTAGCACCTATTTCTACGCCATTACCAATTACCACATTTCCTATCTGAGGAATTTTAACCAGTCCTCTCCCATCCGGACTAGGTCTAAAACCAAAACCGTCTGCTCCAATGCTTACATTCGTATGGAAAATACATTGGTGGCCTATTTGCGTACGCTCTCTAATTACCGTACCAGACCAAATAACGCATGCCATTCCTATAACACTATCATCCATGACCGTTACATTCGGGTAAATAATGGTACCATCACCAATACTTACA
Organism: Cellulophaga baltica; assembly: GCF_900102165.1. Classification (GTDB taxonomy): domain Bacteria; phylum Bacteroidota; class Bacteroidia; order Flavobacteriales; family Flavobacteriaceae; genus Cellulophaga; species Cellulophaga baltica. The sequence continues at coordinate 208,655 of NZ_FNBD01000004.1, read as the reverse complement.
TTTTTTCCGATATAAACATTAGCCCCTATTTGCACATTTTTTCCAAGGATAGCTGTAGCATGTACCACGGCACTAGGGTGAATTTCATCTTCGAGTATTGGGTTTCCTGGATTGAAAAATTCCAGAATTTGAGCCATGGCCAGATCAGCACACTTTACTTTTATAAGTGCTCTATTGTCTCCAGGCTGAATTTCTATTTTTTCATCGATAACCGCAACAGAAGCCTTTGACAAAGGCCAAAGCTTAGCGTATTTTCGATTTCCGATAAAACTGATGTTATGTTTTGTTGCTTTTTCTAATTGCTCGGGAGCAGTAATTTCATTTGAAGTATTCCCTAAAATAACTCCGTTGATAACAGCATTAATATCTGCTATTGTGAATGATTTCATTAAGTATAATAAGATTGGTTGGAGCTAAATATAGGGATTATATTCTTACTTCTTCTTATTTCTCTTATTATAGTTCTTATCTCCCTTAGTTTTAGGCTTCTTATATTTTTTAGCGATAATGCGCTGGTAAGAACCTCCTTGATTTGTTTTTTTATTCTTCTCTTTCTTTTCATGAAAGCTACCCTGAGAAGCTAGTGTCGTTTGGTTGGGATTATCTGTCTCAATAATTCTAGGACGCTCCTCCGCTATGAGCTCTTCTGAGATTTCTACATTTTCAGGAATTGCCAGCAACGGAATTTTATAATCCATTAAAGTTTCAATCTCATCTTTAGAAGGCTCTTCTTTTTCTGTATAAAATAAAACAGAATTACCTTGGTGCTCTGCTCTACCCGTTCTACCAATTCTATGCATGTAGTTTTCAGGGTAATTTGGCGTATCAAAGTTGATTACGTGCGTAATTTTATCTAAATCTAAACCACGTGCCATAACATCGGTAGTTACCAGAATACGATTCTGACCTTCATCAAACTGACTAATGGAGCGCATTCTATAGTTTTGAGACTTATTGGAGTGAATTACACAAGATTCGCTTCCAAAAGCCTCCTCCATTTCTTCAAAAACCTTGTCTGCAAAACGCTTATTACCAACAAAAACTAATACTTTTTTGAAGGTATCCTTATCTTTTAATAAGCGAATCAATAAATTTACTTTGGTATAAAAATTAGGAACCGCATAGCATACCTGTGCGATATTCTCTAACGGAGTACCACTCACTGCAATAGAAACTTTTTCTGGCGCAACGAAAAAATCATCAATAAGTGCATCTACATCACTCGTCATCGTCGCAGAAAACATTATATTTTGTCTTCTTGCTGGTAGTAAATCAAAGATATTTATCAGTTGGAATCGGAATCCTAAATCCAACATCACATCTACTTCATCAATTACTAATTTTTTTACTTCTTTTAATTTTACAGCTTTAGAAAGGGCCAGATCATACAATCTTCCTGGTGTTGCCACCAAAATATCTGTTCCTTGAACGCATTGTTGTTTTTGCGTATTAATATTAACACCACCATACACACCTAAAACACGGACATTGATATATTTAGCAAAGCTTTCAATATTCTCCACCACTTGTAATACTAATTCCCTTGTTGGAACTAATACTAAAACTCTAGGATGTACTTGCTTAGAAAAACCTAATTCTTGTAATATTGGCAGCATGTAAGCCATTGTTTTCCCAGTACCTGTTTGTGCAATTCCAACTATATCTTTCCCTGACATAACCACAGAAAAAGCCGCTTCTTGTATAGGTGTTGGTGTTGAAAATTTTAAATCTTCAATTGCGTAATTTAATTGTTTTTTTAAATTGAAATCTTCAAAAGAACTCATGGGAAAACTTGTTTATTTTTGCAAAGGTATGGTATTCTGCTTTGCTATTGCCAAGCAACTTAACATACCTATCTTTGCAAGATAAAAATATAATTTGCATCCAAAAAATTTACACCACGCTCCATACGATTTTCAGACCTTAAAAAACAGCTTTGAACCTCTAGCTGAATTTATTATTCTAAATAAATTTAATGTAGAAAGTATCGATTTTTCAAATCCGGATGCTGTATTGGCCCTCAATAAAGCCTTACTAAAACATCATTACAGGGTACATTCTTGGAGCCTTCCTAAAGGTTACCTATGCCCGCCAATACCAGGGCGGGCAGATTATATACATCATATAGCTGATTTACTTTCTTCTGATCCTACTATAAAAAAAGTGAAAGGTTTAGATATCGGTACTGGAGCAAATTGTATTTACCCAATTCTTGCCACACAAATTTATGGGTGGCATATGATAGGGAGTGATATAGACCTTACAGCCATTAGCGCTGCACAACAAAATGCAGCAGAATTTAAAGACCATATTCAAATAAGAGCACAAGAATCTAATGCCGATATTTTTAACGGAATTATAAAGGAAGGAGACTATTTTGATTTTACCATCTGTAATCCTCCTTTCCATGCTTCTGAAAAAGAAGCGTATGCTGGAACACGAATAAAACTCAAGAATCTACATACTCATGCGGACTTTAAATTAAATTTTGGTGGACAAGCAAACGAACTTTGGTGTAATGGTGGTGAAGCATTATTTATTAAAAGAATGATCAAGCAAAGCCTGCTATTTAAAAAACAAGTAGGTTGGTTTACTTGCTTAGTTTCTAAGAGTGAAAATTTACCGAAAATACATAAGCAATTACGTAAAGCAAATGCGCATTATAAAACGTTAGAAATGGAGCAAGGAAATAAAAAAAGCAGATTTATTGCCTGGCAATTTATCGCTTAAAATTCGCCTCTTAAATTTCATCAATCTTATAAATCACGTAATTTTACCAAATAGATTTTTATTTTATGTCAATTATTGAATACAAAGCACAACTACTTCCTAATTTAAAAAAATACTTTGGTTACGATAGTTTCAGGCCACAGCAAGAAGCCATCATATCTGCAGTACTAAATAAACAAGATGCTTTAGTAATCATGCCTACAGGTGGCGGAAAATCTATTTGCTTTCAACTGCCTTCTTTACTATTCCCAAAAACTACTTTAGTGGTTTCTCCACTAATCGCTTTAATGAAAGATCAAGTAGATGGTTGTAACGCCAATGGGATTGCAGCGGCTTATTTTAACAGTAGTCAATCTAGTGAAGAGCAACAAGAAATTATAGATAAGATTGTAAAGTCAGAATTAAATCTAATTTATGTAGCTCCTGAGAGTATGCCTGCTTTAGATAATATTTTGAACGAAACCTATATTAGTTGTATTGCTATAGATGAGGCGCATTGTATTTCTTCTTGGGGACATGATTTTAGACCTTCGTATCAGCAGCTAGGTTTTTTAAAAAAGAAAATGCCTAATACCCCTATTGTAGCCTTAACCGCAACTGCAGATAAAGCTACACGCTTAGATATTGTGACGCAATTAGCGATTCCGCATGCAGAACAATTTATTACTTCTTTTGATCGTAAGAATATAAGTCTAACAGTTAGACCGGCCGATAGTCGGGTAGAGCAAATTCTTAGTTTTATTGGAAAAAGACCAAATTCTTCTGGAATCATTTATTGCCTGAGTAGAAAAACTACAGAACAATTGGTGAGTAAATTAAAGGCAAAAGGCTTAAAAGCTGATGCCTACCATGCCGGACTTACTTTTGATGAACGTACAAAAGTTCAAGAAGATTTTATATTTGATAAAACCAAAATTGTCTGTGCTACTGTTGCTTTTGGAATGGGAATAGATAAATCTAATGTACGTTGGGTTATTCACTATAACATGCCTAAAAACATTGAAGGTTATTACCAAGAAATTGGCCGTGGCGGCCGTGATGGGATGGCGGCAAGCGCACTGCTCTTTCATAGTTACGCTGATGTAATACAATTAAGGAGATTTACAGAAGGGGCTTCTAACCAAGAAGTTCAAATTGCAAAATTAGAGCGCATGAAGCAATTTGCGGAAGCTACCACATGCCGACGAAAAATTCTTCTGAGTTATTTTGGGGAACTACTCGCCGAAAACTGCGGCAATTGCGATGTTTGCAAAAGTCCGCCGCAAGTATTTGATGGCACTATAATTGCCCAAAAAATATTATCTACCATTGCTAGGGTAAAAGAATCTGAAGCTACTGGTGTTATTATTGATGTGCTCCGAGGCGCTAAGAACGCTACAATTATTGAAAAAGGTCTAGAGGGAGTTAAAACTTATGGAATAGGACATGATACTTCCTGGAAAGATTGGCAGCATTATATCATTCAACTTATTAACCAAGGTTATGCAGAAATTGCCTTTCAAAATCACAATGCTTTACAACTCACCGATTTTTCTAAAAACGTGCTTTTCAAAGCCGCTAAAGTTTCTTTGACAAAACCAATTGAAGCGCTGGAGAAAATTGGTAATCCAAAGGAGAAATCTGTTAAAAAGAAAAAAACGGGCGATTTATTTGAGCGTTTGCGCCTCCTAAGACATAAAATTGCTTTAGAAGAAGATATCCCCGCTTATTTGGTGTTTAGCGACGCTACCTTACAAGCTATAGAACAAGCTAGACCACTATCCGATGATGAATTTCTAGAAATAAGTGGTGTTGGGCAGCGAAAATTAGAAGTATATGGGGACCTCTTTATCAAAGAAATCATCGCTTTTAACAAGGAGAAGAAAGCTAAAAAATCGGACACCCATAAAGTAACTTATGAGCTATACCAACAGGGGTTAACAATTGATGAAATTTCTGAAAAACGAAATTTAAAATCGCCTACCATATATTCACATATCGCGAAGCTATACGGAGAGGGCAAACCTATCAATATTTTTGACTTTGTAAGTAAAAATGAAGTTGAAGCTGTAAAGAAGGCGAAAATAATACTAGAAGAACCTGCTGCTTTAAAGCCTTATTTTGATTATTTTGAAGAACAAATAGATTATTTTAAAATACGATTAGCTCTGGCAGTACTTGACAAAGAGAAATAAAAAAAAGGGTGTTCAAATGAACACCCTTTTTTTATATGATTTTTTTAGTCTGTTTATACTTTCTTGACTCTTACAGCATTCATTCCTTTCATGCCTCGCTCAAGTTCAAATTGAACCATGTTGTTCTCTTTGATCTCTTCAAGACACCCTTGAACGTGTACAAAGAATTTCTCTTGAGTTTCTGAATCTTTAATAAATCCGTATCCTTTAGAATCGTTGAAAAATTCAACACGACCTTTACGTACTGGATCTATTTCTTCGTCACTTTCTTCCTTCTTAGGTATACCTAGAACAATACTCTCAGCGTCTACTTTAACTTTCTTTGATGGATCCGGTGGCGTATCTACCAAATGCCCGTTCTCATCTACGTAAACAAACATGCTATCTTGCTCTCCGCTTGCTTTACGTTGCTCTTTCTTCTTAGCCTTTTCTTCACGTTTTTTTAAACGCTTCTTCTCTCGTTCTTTTTTACCAAAGGTTTCTTGTGCTCTCGCCATTAAAATTATAAGTTTAAATTAATATAAGACTTGCTTGTGATAAGCCGTCGTGGAGTTATTGAAATTCAAAATGAACGATTGGTAAATATGATTTGCCTAATAATCTATAAAGAAGTTGCAACAACGCGCAGATAATGAGCTGTTTTATAACTCTCAATGCTTATGCAAAGATAGGTAGCTTTTTTTGATATAAAAAACAGAAAATGAAAAGGATATAAAATAATTGATAATAATGGTGCTTTAACGCCTTACAATGTGTATGTATTTTTAGTATTGTTAATTTTAAGTGAAGAGATTCTTAAATAAATAACAATACGTCGATTCAAAGTTATATTTTAACTAATATTGCCCTATCATACACAACAATGTAACACTGTGTACGTTAGAAAAATATAATTTAATAAACTTTCAGGGTTATGACGTATTTATCTCCAGAAATTGAAGCATTAGCAAAAAGAAAAGAAGCACCTTCTTTAATTAAGAAAGAAAATTCTTGTGGAATTTTTCAAGATTACGGTAAAGAAAATACTTCAAGTACTTTAGAGCTAAATTCGAAGTAATAAGATTATTGCGCTATCTTATTTAGCAGCCATTGATAATCTTCCCATGTATCTATGTCCGTATGTTTAGCGGCACTATCAATACTGAGTGTATTTTTATCAATCAAAAGCTTTTGTGCGCCAGAATCTTGATTCAAACCCGCTAGAATACTAAAATGTTTCTTTGAAAATAAGGCAGGTACCCCCTTCTTTGAACCATAATTAGTAGCTACGCAATCTGATTTTGTTTCTTGATATGAAGTGATGAGTTGGTTGTAAAATGTTGCATCCATTAAAGGTTGATCTGCTAATCCAATTAATATAGCCTCATAGTTTTGTGATAAACTACCAATATATTCTACTCCTTTAGCTATTGAACTCCCCAAACCTAAATGCCATTCCTCATTCCTTACAATAGAAACTTTTTTTAACGTTGTAGCAGCTAGAATAGTATCATAATTAGCTCCCAATACCACAAAAACTTCAGCTACCTTACTCGACTTTGCGTTTTTAACAGCGTGTTCTAACAAGGTGGAATCCTTATAAGGTAACAATTGCTTTATATGATCTTTCATTCTAGAAGATGCTCCTGCGGCTAATAGTAACAATGCTATTTTCTGCATCAATTAGAATATTGATTTACTTTATCTTTTAGGAACATGGGATTTTCCTTCCGCACTACCGACATAATCTCTGCTAAAATAGAAAGGGCTATCTCTTCCGGCGTCACAGATCCTATATTTAAACCCGCAGGTCCATAGATAATGCCTATAAAATCTTCTGAAACCTCTGGATTCTTATCTATAATTTCATCAAGCAGCTTTTCTCTGCGGTGCATAGGCCCCAAAATCCCAACATAGGCAAGAGTACTATATTGTAGGGCTTGTAGAAACAACAGGTCTCTAGCATAACTATGATTCATTAACACAACAGCTGTTTGTGCATCTAGTTCACTTGCGTCGTAATTTTCAGGCGTAATTTGCTCAAAAGCAGAACTACCAGGAAAATCCGACATTTTTTTAGCTTCTAAAGGATGTGCCACTATATGTACCTCCCAACCCATTAAATGAGCCATACTAGATAATACGACAGCATCATGCTCCGTTCCGATGATTAGTAATTTAAAACAAGGAGACATCCGCTCTTCTAAACCTTTGCAATCTGTATTCAAAGGATGTTTCAAACTCACCGGGTACGTACTATTTTGAAATTGCATCTTGGTTCCTAAGCCAATTTCTTGTATAACTTCTTTTTTATAATACGAAGTGATTTTAAAACTGAGCCGATCCTTAAGCGCGTTATGGAAGGTTTCTATAAATAAGTTCGAGAGATTAAAAGGTTCTATTAATATATATAAGACTCCCTCACACCCCAGACGGTATCGTCCATCGTAGGTCATCATTTTAGGAATAGTTGTTTCAAATACAGATTGTGCTTGTAGTTGTATTTCCTTTTCTACACAACCCCCACTTACCGCACCTACCATTTCTCCATTAGCCAACAAAAGCATGCGCACACCTGGTTTTCTATAGGATGAACCCTCCAAGGCAACTACAGTCGCTAAAACACTTTTTATATCTTTTGCCTTTGCTGCTACATGAGCGGCTACTATTTTTTTAAATTCATGCGTCATAAAAATACCTGTAATTTCTTTTTAATACGTAAGGGTACTAAATTATCATTATCTCAAATTACAAAGACTATGATGGCATACTCTTTGAGTCAATCTTTGAATAACCGACGTACAAGATATTGAAAATACGAAGTGATTTCATTCTTACTGCGCGATATATAAGGTTTTAACATACATTTAATATGAAGCTCACAGAAGATGTCAGAATAAATCTTAACAATGTTTAACAGTTAATCAAAAACATATATATAATTTTGTAGCACAATAAGCGTTATAACGCTTGAACATTTAAAAAATTGAAAATGAATAAAATATTGAAGTCGTCATTTTATCTTATAGCATTATTTACCTTGTTTTCTTGTGGAAACGCAGAGAACGATGTTTTCTTTAATCCGAGTACCGGTTCTGATTTAGGACAAGGTTCTACAGTAGATCCGTGTTTAGATTTAGGCACTAGTCAACTTACCTTATCTATTCAAGATCAGTTTACTACCTTACCAGGAAAAGTTTCTATATTCTTTAAAGTGTCTGATACCGAAGGAAGTCCAGTACCTGGTTTAACCGCCAATCAATTTACCATTTACGAGCAAGGTAGAAATGACGATTGTTTTAATAAAATTTCTACATCTGAAGCACAAGCGAGAATTTCTCCAAACGCTCAGATTTTCAACAATAGCACCTTATTAGTATTAGATTTAAGTAATAGTGTTTTAAGCAGTAGTTTACAAGAATTGAAAACGGCTTCTGTTAGTTTTGTCAACAATGTTATGCCTGAAGTAGAAACTGCATCTAATAAAATGGCAATTTACTGGTTTGACGGCGAAGATCAATTACACCTATTAAATGATTTAACAGCTTCTAAAGAAGAATTAATTGCTTCTATTGACGGAATTACTGACGATATTAGCAATGACCCTTCAACAGACTTATATGGCGCTGTAATTAAATCTACTGAGAAAGCAGAAAAATTAATCAATGACACTAAAAACAATGACATTATTGGTGCTGCATCAATCGTAATCTTTACAGATGGTACAGATCAAGCCTCTCGCTATACCGAGAAAGCAGCTCTAGATAAAGTGAAAAATGCAAGCTTAAACATTTCTTATTTCACCATTGGTTTAGGTAGTGAGATTGATACTGAAGTTTTAACTAGCATAGGAAAAACGTCTAGTGTGTTTGCTGGAAACAAAGCAGAACTAGAAACAACCTTTAATAATATCTCTTATTTGGTATCACAACGAGCAAATAGTTTCTACTTATTTGAGTACTGTAGCCCTAAACGTGATGGTAGTGGGGAGAATAACTTAGCGATCCAAGTAACATCAGGTGGCCTACAAGGTGCTGTTCAAACAAAATTTAATGCAAAAGGTTTTACTGGCGGTTGCGAATAACTATCAGATTAACAATATTTTACAAGGCTACCCTGTTTGGGTGGCCTTTGTTTTTTTAAATTAAGACGTCTTTTTTTGAATTTTCATCGTAGATAATAAGCATAGAATGAAATTGTTTATTAGAAATAACTAAAAATTATAAAATGAAGAAATTATCTGTAATCACTATTGTATCGATTGTTGCTTTAAGCTCATGTGTATCTAAGAAAAAATATGTAGCCTTAGAGTCTGATTTAAATAACACGAAAAGTATCTTAACTAAAACTCAAGTAGAAAAAGAAGATCTTGAAGCTAAGATGACTAAAATTGAAGCTAGAGTTACTGAGTATAATGATAAAATAAATTCATTAAAAGAAGTTAATGATTCTCAATATAGTTCGGTAGATGATATTGCTGTAATGAGCAACAACACTAAAGAAAAAATGAAAGCTACTTTAAGTAAAGTAGATCCTGCTCTTTTAGCAAATGCTAAAACAATGGAAGATTCTATCAACTTAGCTATTTCTTACAATTTAAAGAAATCTATTTCTGATGATGAGGATGATGTAAATATTGATATCGACAAGACTGTTGTTATGATTAACATCTCTGATAAATTACTTTTTAACAGTGGTAGTTACACCGTAAGTAACAAAGCAAACAATATCCTTAAGAAAATTGCTGATGTAATTAATTCTGAGCCAAGTATGGAAGTAATGGTTGAAGGTCATACTGATTCTAGAACTATTCAAACTCCAATGTTTCAAGATAACTGGGATTTAAGTGTAAAAAGAGCCACTTCTGTAGTTCGTATTTTACAAAGTAAGTACAATGTAGCTCCAGAGAAATTAATTGCTTCTGGTAGAAGTAGCTACTTACCTCTAGTAGAAAATGATTCTAAAGAAAATAGATCTAAAAACAGAAGAACAAGAATAGTTATTATTCCTAACTTAGATAAATTCTTCGCTTTATTAGATTCTGAAGGTCTTTAATAAAGTCTAAATATATCACCAAAAAAAGGGGATGCTTCATAGCATCCCCTTTTTTTATTTATACGTTTCTAGGTAGGGTATTTAAGTATATAGTTGTTTTATATATAAAGGATGCCCCCCGACACCTTACCTACTTAAAATTTTTAGCTATGTAACACTTAAAAAGAAACCTTATGAATGTTATGTACCAAATTATAGAACAGAGTTCATTACACGGAATGCCCGTTTGGATTAAAGCTTTTGCTATAGCTTTATTTGCTTTTATTTCACTCTTACTTATTTCTATGCTTGTTTTACTTCTATTAAATATGACCAGTATAAGTGTAACATTCGGTTATTTGTACGAATAGGCTATTTTAGGATTAAAGCATTCTTAAAACTTGTTGCCTTTGATTGTAAATCAATCAAATACCCATTCACCACAGCATACATGATTTTTCCATTTTTTTCTAAGAAAAATGATGGATTAACACCTATTGCTAATCTCAAATTAGCAGGAGCTTTGTAGCTGCCTCTTGTAATGTTTAAAGGCAAAGCAGACTCCATAATTTTTTCCGGTATTCCGTTTACAGAAATATATAAGTACCCTTGCTTTAATAATTCAAAAGCATCTAATTTTAAAAATTCTGTCATGGAAGAAATTTTGTTGGGATAAATTTTACCTAAGGTTGCTGTATACCCCTTAGCATCAAAAGTCTCATATCCATAATATGTAGATAAATCTCCTTGTTCTACGATACTACTAGAAATCCAAAAATCATTATGATTTGGTTTATCATTTTCAAATCTCTGAATGCCCAAATCTAATGTGTATTCCTTTCCTAACAGTTTATAAGTAAGATTTTCAATTTTTAGATCGAAAAGCTTACGGTCATTTTCCGGTATTTTCTCATAATCAGCTATAGCTATTTCCGTATAACTTTTATTAGATATTGTATAAATTGCAGACAAAATAGAAACGTAATTTAATTTTCTAATTTCTTGCTTTTCGGTATCCTTGTTAAAGCCTCCTGATTCTATTAAAATAGCACTTGTACCCCATTTCTGAATATTATCACCAAATGCTCTAGGCTCAAAATCATCATTATACCTCCCTACTTGACCAGGCGCATAATTTTGAATAATCTTATTCATATAAACAATAATTTTCATAGCATTCGCACGCACATCATTTATATCTTTTTCATAATTATAAGCTGGTGCTAAATAGGAGATAGTAGCAGGTTTCTCTGTTCGCTCAGCATTATAATAAGTACTTTGATCGTGTAGGTTAAAACCAAAATCTGCATCTAGGCTGTCACGTACTCTTTTAAGTGTTCTGCCCTCTGGTGATTGTAGTGCAAGAGCATCTCTATTTATATCTATTCCTAAGGTATTTCTACGCGTATATACTTCTGCCCCATCAGGATTTAGCATAGGCAAAAAATGAAGGGTTAGATTACGTAATATAGAGGCCTTTTCTTTTTGAAAGTCCTTACTGTCTAAAAAATTGAGAATATCAAAAATGGCCTGTGTAGCCGTTGGCTCATCGCCATGCATTTGAGACCATAAAAAAACATTAGTTGCTCCGCTCCCTACACTTATTAAAGATAAAGGCCTACCTTCTATAGATTCTCCTACTTTAGTTACGGTATATCCTTCTTTCGCTTTAAAATTCGTTATTAGAGGTTGTATTTCGTGGTGTTTGATTCTTCTTTTAGCTAAACTAGATTCCTTATAAGTATCATATGTATCATAAAGGGCCGAAGTTATATCAGCTTGCTTTTCTGTATTTTCTTTTAGCGTAGTTTCCGCCATTTTTGATTGGCAAGAAGCCGATAAGCTCATTATGAATGAGACTAAGAGAATGTATAATTTCATCTTTTTAATTTTCAGGGACAGGTTTAAATTCTAATTTTTTAGTTGCTTTACGCACTTTTTTCATGAAACGCTCTCCTGGATCTGTTTTTACCGTTCGGTATCCCGCATCCGTTTCGAGCCATAGTTCATGACCTTCAAAATTAGTATATTCATAATGACCAATAACATAGTCTATATCATATTTATCTTTTAAATATTTTACTAGCCATATATTGGATTTCAATTGTTTTCTTGATAATGGTAAATCTGTACCACCACCCACGTTTTCTACACCAATTGCACAATGGTTTAATCCTATGACATGCCTTGCCATTTGGTTCTCCGGCATTAATTGATAAATAGTCCCATCTTGATCAATTAAAAATTGAGAAGAAACATTTAATCCGCTTACATTTTCTAAATCAGGTCTCCAATTGGGTAATTTAGCACTGTAAAAAGCATCATATGACCCCTTTAAAGTTGGAATGACCGTCCAATGAAGAACAATCATTTTTGGAGTTATTTTTGAGGTAGTAGCTTCTAAACCATACCGATCTTTCATATACTCTAGTGTTAATTGTTCTCGCTCCGCATCAAAAACAATAGGTTTTTCTATTATCGTTTTTTTTACCACACATGAGGTCATTGCAAGAAACAACAATCCACACAAAAAATAATTCTTCATTAGCTCAACTCCTATTTAATATTAAAAAACTAAAATTAACGAATAGCCGCAGACAAAAGAGTACTATCTTCTTCTTTTAAATAAAAAATAGTAAGTTTTTTTCTACCCCACTCCTTTGCTTTTTTCTTATTAGTTCCCATATACACATCTATCTTATTTCGATGTCTAAAATGCATTTTATCTTTTACTAAAAAAGTATCTGGAAAAGTATCTATTCTAACCATGGTGTTGTATTTTAATCCTTTTCGCATTAAATCTCGAGAAACCGCTATGCTTTTCATCCCAGGCTTTAAGGTATCTCCCCAAGCGGCTATATTCGCATTTTCCGCTGTAGTCTGTGAAGGCAAAGAATTATACGCAGTTACCGTTACCTTCAAAGGCTGCCAATCATGCAAATCTAATTTTTGCTTTTCTTCCTGCTTACAGCTTGCCAATAAAAATAAAACTACTACTACATAATAACATTTTTTTAAAACCATCATTAGTAATTTTTAATTTGGGAGTTTACACTTTTCATAAACAGCATTCTATACATATGATTATAGCATTAACCCTTTTTTACCGCAATAAAGTACTTCTTCTTTGATACCTCTTGCAAGCGCGTTACACTGTAAAATCAATATACATACACTTGTTATATTCTAGCTCACTAAAGCCTTATTTATTAGCTATATTTATACGTTAATTAAAGATACAATAAATCTACAAATTCGTTTTCAATGAAAATTTTCAAAAGAATTCTCATAATACTTGCCCTTGCACTGCTTGTCATTGGCTACTTAAATTATCCTAAATTAAATTTAATCGCTGGTTTTGCTTCAAAAAACATGGCCTCAAATGTTTTTATAAGTGATAGAACTCCAGGATCTGTAGCCGAAAATGATAATAACGTTCCCCTTATTAAATTAGCTAAAGTAGAACTTAGCGCTAAAAGTGCTATAGGTACTGTATTTGGACTAATGCCAAGGAAAACAGTTTACAGAGAAGGCTTAGGATGTGTCTTAGTAAATGAATCTTATGATGAAAACCAGCCGTACCTGCAACCCAATAGAACTAACACCAGTACATCTGAATATCCTTTTGAAGTTAAACTAGGGACTGATAGTTTATTGACAAATGTAAATTTCACAAAACTACAGGCAGCCCTAGAACATGCTTTTTCTGAACCAGCTATAAAAAAAACAAGAAGTGTTCTAATCTACCACAAAGGTCAGATTATTGGAGAGAAATATGCAAAAGGCTTTACAAAAGAGTCCAAAATCTTAGGCTGGTCTATGACTAAAAGTGTACTAGCAACTTTATATGGAATGCTTGAATATCAAGGAAAAATAGATTTAAATGCCCCTGCTCCTATTGCTGAATGGCAAAAGGATGAACGAAAAAATATTACCCTGAACCACCTGTTACGAATGCAAAGCGGATTAGATTGGGAAGAGAACTATACCCGAATATCTGATGTCACTAAAATGTTATTTTTAGCTAATGATATGACGAAAATGCAAGTAGAAAAAGAAGCTGTCGCTAAACCAACAGAAATCTGGAATTATTCCTCAGGAACTACAAATTTACTATCGGGCATTTTAAGAGATCGGTTTACTAATCGACAAGAATACCTAGATTTTCCATATAAAACACTCATTGATAAAATTGACATGCACTCTATGTTATTAGAAGCAGATATGGACGGTAATTATGTAGGCTCTTCTTATGGATGGGCAACTACACGTGATTGGGCTAAATTTGGGATTCTTTACCTCAATAAAGGTAACTGGAATGGAACGCAATTGTTTGATGAAAATTGGTCAAAATACGTAGCAACTCCTACAAAAAATTCAGAGGGCGTTTATGGAGCACATTTTTGGCTAAATGCTGGTGGAAAATTCCCGGATGTACCTAGAGACATGTATTCAGCCAATGGCTTTCAAGGACAATATGTCTTTATCGTGCCTTCAAAAGATTTAGTCGTAGTACGCATGGGGCTTTCTGAAAACCCAATTTTTGATGTGAATGAATTTTTAAGTGAAATTATTAAAGCTATACAGGAATAAGAACAGCGTTCTATGTGGTTAAAAACAATTTTCAAGCGCTATACCACAATTATCCCTAAGTTGACAACAATAGTTACAAGAACCCTAATTTGAAGTGTATATTTACTATGTAATAAAGAAATTAGATTAGTTTTTCATTTTCATATAGTGTTCTCGTAAAAAGAGCTTTAACCAATGGTTAAAGCTCTTTTTTAATATATACTACTAGTAAATTTTACTTCGTTTGAACAATATGTGCATTTGCCATAAATGCATCTTGCATTCTAGTCATTCGCTCATCAAACTCAGTTCCAAAAACAATGTATTGACATTTTTCTAAACTCTCTGGTGTTCTAATTAAATCTGAATAAGAACTTGCTTTAATTAAAAATTCAGCATCTTCTACCATGAACATTTTTAGAGCCCCAAGATTAATACCGTTGAGGTAAAATATTTTATTTAAACGTTTTGGTGTCGCTATTACCACATCTACCCCGTCATATATATCTGCACGCTGGTCCTCTATGCTTTGTTCATCGTAAGCACAGTACACCCGAATATCCATTCTTCTAGTGTATATTTCAAACTCTGCCGCTAATTCTAAGGCCGATTTTTTATCTTTTACAAAGATTAAGGCTCTAGGAGCATCTTCAAAAGCTTTGCACTCTAATTTTTGAAGTACTGCAATAACAATAGCTGTTGTTTTTCCCGCACCTTCTGGAGCAATTCCAAAAACACTTGCTCCTCCTTTTATTTTAGAAAGTACCGCTTTTTGAAAATCGGTATACTGGGTAATTCCTTGATTTTCTAAGACCTCTTTTAATTCTGGCTGTAACTTTTTGAACGACATAGTTTGTTGTATTCGAAATATATTTTTTAATCTTCTTAAGCTAAATAACATCTTTTAAAACCTACACCACATAAAATGATAGGTTCACAACAATAGTTTTAAAAAGATGTAGAACTGCTATACTTTAGCAGTGTTACAAAAACAGAATAAAATTTTTCATTTTCATATAGTGTTCTCGTAAAAGGCCTTTTCTTCACTGAATAGGTCTTTTTTAATTTCTGAAAATAAAAGAAATTTTAAACTATTGTTTTCCTCTCCTTAAGGAATCCATTTGTTTTTACCAAAATCTGGTTTACGCTTTTCCAAAAAGGCATTTCTACCTTCTTTAGCTTCTTCTGTCATATAGGCTAAACGTGTAGCTTCTCCTGCAAATACTTGCTGCCCAACCATACCATCATCTGTTAAATTCATAGCAAATTTAAGCATCTTAATAGAGGTTGGTGATTTTTCTAAAATCTCTTGTGCCCACTGGTACGCAGTATCTTCTAGCTCATCATGAGGGATAACAGCATTTACCATTCCCATGTCGTAAGCCTCCTGTGCCGAATAGTTTCTTCCTAAAAAGAAAATTTCACGTGCTTTTTTCTGACCTACCATTTTTGCCAAGTAAGCAGAACCATAGCCACCATCAAAACTAGTAACATCTGCATCTGTTTGCTTGAATATAGCATATTCTTTACTTGCCAAGGTTAAATCACACACTACATGTAATGAATGACCACCACCTACGGCCCAACCCGGAACAACAGCAATCACTGCTTTTGGCATAAAACGAATTAATCGTTGTACTTCTAATATATTTAAACGGTGCATACCATCTTCACCTACATAACCCTGATGGCCCCTAGCTTTTTGATCCCCACCACTACAGAAAGAATACACGCCGTCTTTTGTAGATGGCCCTTCTGCGGTAAGCAAAACAACCCCTATTGAGGTATCTTCTTGCGCATCGTAAAATGCTTGGTATAATTCACTTGTCGTTTTAGGTCTGAAAGCATTACGCACATTAGGCCTATTAAATGCTATACGCGCAACTCCATCACACTTTTTATAGGTAATATCTTCAAATTCCTTTACCGTTTTCCAGTTGATTTTTTCCATTTTTCAATTTCACTTTAATACTTCAAAGATAAGAGAAAATATATGGATAGTTTGCTTAAATACAAATGGTATGTAAAGAGATAGCAGGTATAATTTAAGACCGCAAAAAAAGTTAATTCTAATACTTAGGCATTTTTAGCTTCAATCCACTTAGCCATATATTTGGTACTCTGCATTGTTTGATGCAGCAACAAATTGCCCACAATGTTTTCTTGCCGGTGGCGTATTAGGTTTTTCTGGATTTTTTCTAAGGCTGTTATAAATTGATGTTCTAAACGGACAGCATCATAATTGGTTTGTAAAATTTTAAATCCATTCTCTTGGGCTTCTATCCATTTGGCCTCATTCGTATACAATGCGATAGCCTTTGCTGCAAAATCTACCTCATCTATAGCGATTGCTCCATTCCATGGCAACCCATCTGCCATACCCTCTACTCCTATTGGCGTAGTGATACTTGGCGTACCAAAACGCATGCTATCTAATAGCTTCCCTTTTATCCCTGCTCCGAAACGCAAGGGAGCAAGATTTAATCTAGCATGCACAAATGTGTCTTCCAAATTTTCAGTAAAACCGTTAACATAAAAACCCTCTTTTGGTTTATGCATTTGTACCACCTGTTGCGCTAAATAAGAACCATAAATATGCAAATTGGCTTCTGGTAGTTGTTTTTTAATTAGCGGCCAAATTTTAGTTTTCAACCACAAAACAGCATCTACATTAGGAGCATGTTTACCGTTACCAATACAAATGAAATCTTTCCGTGCTGAAAAATCTGGGTAGGACGATGCTTGCTCCTCAGAAAGTGCCTCTACCATAAACGGTACATGTAGTAAGAGTGCCGAATCTATTTTAGCTCTTTTCTGCAAGAGCTCCATTTCAAAGGTGGAAATAATTAAACTGATATCACAGCGATATATACTGGCTATTTCCCGTTTAGCCATATCGGTTTGCAACCATAATTTAGAAGAAAACGAAACTTGTTTTTTAAATAATTCTTCACGGATATTGCGCAAGCTATGAATATCTTCCGTATCCAAAACACGGAGCGCATTAGGCGCATGTGCAACTACTCTCCAACCAAATTGCTCTTCTATTATAAAGCGATCGAAGATGACAATATCTGGTTGTAAATCTGATACAAACACATCAAAAGAGGTACTATTCAGTTTAATTGGAGCTTTGGTAATCTGCAGTGCGTTTAAATCAATACTAAAGTCGGATTCTGAAGCAGTACTTGCAAAAGTTACCTGGTCATTTCTTTTCAGAAAAACTTGAAGTAATTGCATCATACGTGTTCCAGCAGCAGTCGTAAGCTCTGGCCAATTTACACCTATAAATAATACTTTTTGCATTTGATTTTACTATAACTTCTCGGAAAATTTTTGTGAGATTTTTAAACGCAATTTACGCTCATAGTCTTCTGCAAGCCATTCCTTATAGTTTTTTGTATTATTCATGATACAGTAGGAATACAAACGAACTCTATACTCAATATCATCTTTTAGTTGTTTGGCTAAAATACGAGCATCAAAAACATCTTCACTATTCTCTATACAAATTCTAGCATGTTGATCTATACTGCGCTCTAAAACCAATTTAGATTTTTTCCCTTCAGCAAAAACCTTTTTATATTCTGCTTTTACATCAAAACTTAAGTTTGACGATTTTGAAAATTGAGCCCGTAAATCATCAGGCATTTCATATACAAAGTCGCGCTCTATTTCCTCATCATTTCTAATATTCTCTAAGTAGAAATCTGGAAAATGAAAAATTTCTTTCCAATCTATAGGCGCATCCCACATTCCAAATCGGGCCACGTTATTTCCCATATCGATCACCGTAAACGTATCTTTGTTCGGTAAGATACGAGAACCTCTACCTATCATTTGAAAGTATAGGGTGAGTGATTTTGTAGCTCTATTTAAGATGATAGTTTCTACTGTAGGCTCATCAAAACCAGTAGTTAAAATACTAACCGAAGATAAAATAGCATCTGGAGTCTCAGAAAACCATTTTAAAATATCCTTCCGCTCAGAAGCAGTATTCTTATTGTCTAAATGGCGAATGTTATAACCTGCCTTTTTAAAAGACTCATAAACATATCGAGACGTATTAATTCCGTTATTAAAAATTAATGTTTTTTTACCCTTCCCAATTTCTTCATAGGTTGATATTAACTTAGACACCATGCTGAAATTTCCATAGAGCTCGTCGGAAGATTTCACGGTATAATCTCCACCAACACCAAGTTTCAAGGTCTTTAAACTTACATCTTTATGATATACCTCTGCTTTGGCTAGAAAGTTCTTATCAATCAATGATTGTATAGACTCCCCAATGATAAGCTTCTTATAGTTATCCTTCATCGGAAGCTTAATATTAGAACTTAGAGGTGTTGCCGTAACCCCTAAAATAATAGAATTTTCGAAATATTTAAAAAGCTTACGGAACGAGTTATAATGCGCCTCATCTATAATAACAAGACCAATATCATTAAGTTCTACTTTTTCTTCTTGTAGCCTATTGTTTAAGGTCTCTACCATCGCCACAAAACACATGTATTCATCTTGATCTACAAGTTCCTTGACACTACTATTAATTACTTTATTTTTTACCCCAAATGTTTTAAGCATTCTTGAGGTTTGAGCCCCCAATTCTATACGGTGCGTAAGTACAATTACTTTTTTCTTCCGCTCGTTAATAAAACGGCGCGCTATTTCTGAAAAAACCACTGTTTTTCCTCCACCTGTCGGTAATTGATATAAGAGGTTAACATTATCATCAGATTCATTTAAAAACGTAAAAATAGTATTCAAATCTTCTAACTGATAATCGTAAAGTGTCTTCTCCGTGGTCTGCTTTTCTAACTTCAAATGTTGCCCTATCTTTAAATTTTTAGTTGATATTTCTGTAACTCATGTACGAAAATGCCAATTTTACAAAACTAGCAGATTTTTGTGCTTAAATAAAATATTAGTTCTTAAATAAATTATTTATGTATCAATTTTATCTAAAACTCTAGAAAATTCTTCTAGATTAGGCCAATGCTGTTCTTCTACAGTATTATATATAGTTGCTATTCTTTTATTAAAATCTTGTAATAAATTTTCTTGTGATATATACACTACTGCTTGATCAAAAGAGTTCAGCATACTTTTATAAAACGTATCTGCCACATTCTTTTCCGATGAGAACGATTGTGCAATTTCTAAATTATAAAGCATAAGATCTGCTAAGAGGTGAGCTTCTACACCTAGCTTTAAATAGTGTTTTATAAATTTCTGAGCGATAGATCTTCTGGCACGTGCCCGCTTACGGCGAACAGGAAAATATTCATTTGAAATTTTAATTTTAGCAGCCTGAATAAGTTTATCTTCTTTTGGATTGAAAGTAAAATCATAATATTCTTTAACGACTGGGAACCTTTCATACAAATCTACAAGCTGCGCTTCTAATTCTTTTTTAGGTGCTTCTGAGACAAATTTCTTTAGGGCTGTTTTACTCATACCCCACAAATATAGGGAGCAAAAACAATGAAGACAAGCTTTCATATCTCATAAACTTATTTCAATTATTTTTTTTTATTTACGCCAATATTTGGAAAAGTCAAAAAAAAAGTGTATAATGTCAGTTCGAACAATAGATAAATATATGAGGCAACTAAAGATAATTAAGCAGGTAACCAATAGAGAGTCTAAATCATTAGATAAATACTTGCAAGATATCAGTAAAATAGATTTAATAACCGCAAATGAGGAGGTTGACTTAGCGCAACGAATAAGAGAAGGAGATCAGGTAGCCCTTGAAAAATTAACTACAGCGAATTTACGTTTTGTGGTATCTGTTGCGAAGCAATACCAAAATCAAGGTCTTACATTACCAGATTTAATTAATGAAGGAAATGTTGGTTTAGTGAAAGCTGCCAAACGTTTTGATGAAACAAGAGGTTTTAAATTTATCTCGTATGCTGTTTGGTGGATTCGACAAGCAATTTTACAAGCCTTAGCAGAACAATCGCGTATTGTACGTTTGCCGCTGAATAAAATTGGATCTATCAATAAAATTAAGAAAGCATTTTCTTATTTAGAGCAAGCTCATGAAAGACCACCTTCTGCAGAAGAAATTGCAAAGGAACTAGAAATGACAGTAAGTGAAGTACAGCAATCACTTAAAAATACAGGAAGACACGTATCTATGGATGCCCCTTTAAAAGAAGGTGAAGATTCTAACTTGTATAATGTTATTGGTTCTGGAGAATCTCCTAACCCTGATAAGCAATTATTACAACAGTCTTTAAATATTGAGATTAATAGAGCTTTAGAAACTCTTTCTCAACGTGAGGCAGATGTCGTGAAGCTTTATTATGGAATTGGAGACCAACACTCTATGACTTTAGAAGAAATAGGTCAGACTTTTGATTTAACACGTGAGCGTGTGCGTCAAATTAGAGAAAAGGCTATTCGTAAGCTGAAACATAATTCTAGAAGTAAAATACTCAAAACCTATTTAGGTTAAAATAAAAAAAGGCTCGCAAATTGCGAGCCTTTTTTATATGTACAATTCTCTTTTTCTAAGAACGACTTAATTCGTTGATATTATAATTTCCTAAAATTTCATTCAAATTGTTGATGAAATTTACATAAGCTGAGTTTTCTTGATTCTTGTTTGCCATAGGTTTGTTTTTTTTGTACGTTACTGCCTCTCTTTTTTTTTAGAAAAAATCTAATTCTACTAATTCATTTAAACTTAAAATCTCATTGAGATCTTGTAAGAATGATAAATATTCATCGCCGTAGGTATCGTAAAGCATAATTAAAAGATTTGGGTTAATTACATGATAAATGTATAAGAATAGTAGAAGTGTTACAATTTATTGTGGTGAAACTAGGGAAATTTGTTGTCAACGTAATTCGAAGAAATAGTGAATATGTTTAAAACTTAACTTGATAGATAAAACCTAAAGTTCCTGCAATAAAAAATTTGCCTGGATCAAAACTCAACTCTTGTCTAGTGACTCCCAGCATTGTTTTAAGGGTGTTAGGATTGTTTTTAATGGTAAACTGGTATTCTAGATTTAATTGTTGTGTTTCTAAATACAACAAGGTTTCTGCTAACAGCGTGGTACCGCTTCTAAATTGTTTGAGGTCTGAAGTGTATCCATAATTAAAATTACCGCCAATATAATTGTATTTATCTTTCAAGTACTTTCGCGCTAGCAAAGAACCTGAAACACTAAAGGTATTGCCTTCTGATGGCGTGACATAAGGCCTAACAGAGAAAAAATAATTTCCGCTATACAAACCAAAAGATGCGGTATAGATATAAACATCACTCGTTACAAAATTAAGATATCGTGCCCCTAAAGAAACCTCCATGGCCTTAGGTAAATTTACATACAACTCTGCCCCTCCTCTGTGCTTTGGAAAAATACTAGCATCAGAAAAACCATAATTTGTATAGATGTATACTTTTTCAGAAAATTTTGGGTACGCATCAACTTCATACTGAACACCACTAGTATTAAATCTATTGGCATAATTAATACGAGGAATGATACTCCCATATTTTGTATGTCTCGTATAACTTATACTCGTCAAATACATAGGATCATACACCTTATCAAAAACATCTATACTCCCGGAAATATCAATGCTGTTTTTTGGCTCAATTACTGCTACTTGCAGTGTATCTAATTCTTGAAGAGATACGGGCATTTGTAAAGCTGTGATAGCGGCAATAGCTTCTTCTTTTAATGCACTTAGTGTTGCATCATCAACAAGATATAACAAACCTTTATTAGATAAACCTACTGCGGTAGTATAATTCTCAGCATAAATTTCATTCTTTATAGCAGCTACCCAAACTTCTTTATTTTGTTTTTCTAATGAGGTAATAATATTAAATTGTTTCCTAGCTTCATCATAAGCACCATCCCAACTATATGTTTTTGCAAGAAGTGTACGCACATCTGTGTAATTTGGATACTTCGAAAGAATAAACTGCAAGGTATCTCTGGCTTCTGACCTACTTCCTGCAAAAGCAATTGCCTGCGCATTTAAAAAAGAAGCATCCGCATCACCAGAATATACAGCCTCTTGTGCATTTACACAGAATAGTGTTACACATAAAATTAGTACCAAGTAAGTTCTTTTTATATACATTTTAAATCTCTGAAGCCGTAAATGCTTCAATAGCCGCATTTACAATTAAGGTATTAGACTCTTTGCCTTTATCTTGAAGTATTTGGTATGATCTCTTTACCTTTTTAGTAACTTCTATATTCTTTATTTTATTGTCTTGAATTTTCTCAAACAGAAGCAATACTTTCTCATTCTCATTAGACCAGAAATAAACATCTAGCATGGCCAAGTAGATATCGTCATAATTAGGATTGGTTTTCAAACACGCTTCTAATACAACAGAAGCTGTTTTAAAATCTTTACGCCAAGCATGTATGCGGCCTTTTAAAATTTTAGCATCAATATGGCTTGGAACTTTTGACGCTATAAACTTTAGCAATAATAAAGCTTTATCATAGTCTCCATCAAAGGCAAGTTGTTTGGCCGTTTCATAAGCATTATCAAAATCTCTTCCATTAAATTGACTATTG
The DNA here is from genome assembly GCF_900102165.1 of Cellulophaga baltica. GTDB lineage: Bacteria > Bacteroidota > Bacteroidia > Flavobacteriales > Flavobacteriaceae > Cellulophaga > Cellulophaga baltica. Next base: position 185,602 of record NZ_FNBD01000004.1, on the reverse strand, counting down.
ATCCATACAGTCTCTTCTTTTGTGAAATTTTCTGGCTGCACTTTGTGTAACACAAGTTCGGCGGGTACTATTTTATTTTCAGCAATCACATAGTTATTTAAGCCCTTAAAATCATGCAACAGTTTTTCATAGGGCCCTTTATCTGCGACTAGCTCTTCTAATTCCATATTTTTCTTAATACGAAACAAATCTCCATTCGTATAATATTTATCTTGTGCTACATAGTCATTTAGCTCATTTTTATTACGCAGCAATGGGATGTTTTTGACGATGCGAAAAGTAGAATGCATATCCAATCCCGATCCTAACCAAGCAGTTTCACGAGGTAAATCAATTGCATAATTTGCAGCTAACATTGCCAATACACTTGGCACCACATCTACATGAGAAGAAACTGCGCTAATTTTCTTAGGGTCTTTCAGCATAGGACTAAAAAATAATAAAGGCACATGATACCGAGTTAAAGTATTATGTTGCGGAATAGGTACCAATCTATGATCTCCTGTAATAATAAAAATTGTGTTGCTATAAGAGGGCTTCTCCTGGTAGGCCGTCATAAAATTCTGCAGCGCATCATCACCATAAAGGAGGCAACTGAAAATAGCTCTATTTTTTGAGATTATTTTTTGCGTACGCGAATCATAACGCTCAGAGTTATCCAAAATACGCCCAACCTTTGTATCGTAATACTCTTGATTAGGAGTCAGATATGGCTCATGTGTTGTCAAGGTAGTAAACACATCCAATCTAGGTGTATGGTCTGACTTATGAACCGATAATGCTTTTTCAAATAATTCTTTATCCGGATACCCCCAAGATGCTCCTGCAGCATCCGCAGGTTGTAAATTATAAATTCTTTCGTACTTACTCTTATCTATGATAACATCAACGCGTTCACTCCTTAGAAACTGATCTAAGTGATCAAACGAACTATTTGCTCCGGTATAAAAGCTAGTATGATATCCGTTATCTTTCAAAACTCCAAATAAGGTCAGTTTATTCGGCATTTCCTGAACATCCAAAAATCCGCTTTTACCAAAGGGTAGCGATCCTAGCAAAGAAGGAACTACTCCAAAACTTCTTCCCGTATTACTTAGAAAATGGTCAAAATAAAGCGATTTTTGAGTTAATTCATCAATAAAAGGCGTAAAACCTCCAAATTCAGCTTCATTACCTACAAAATCCTGACCTAAACCTTCAACAATAATGAATACTAAATTTGGCGCTTCCTCTTGAAGATTAAAATAAGCACCTAATACATCTTCAGGTTTATTTGGTTGCAGTAATGGAAATTTTGTTGTTGCTATATATGTTGTTTTATCTAGAGATGTTGTTATTAAATGATAGACTAAATGCTGTATTTTATTATCATTTATAGGCTTACGTTCGGTAAATAGCGTGGTCAAGAATAAACTCATTAACACAATCGTAAATGGAAACATTTTACTTATATAATGATAAAATGAACCTGTGAATTTGAAAAAACTATAAAAAGCGAGTATGATAAACCCTAATGTAATTACAGGCAGCACACCATACCTACTCGTCTTTAAAATAGCCGTATAAACGTCTTGTAAAGAATAACTTAATAGGTCTGCTCCCATAGGAATATAGGTACGCGTATAATACCCTACCAGCAATGCTTCAACTACTAATAAAAGGACAACAACTCCGAAAATAGATTTAATTCCTAGTCGCGGTTTTAAATGCTCTAATAAACGGTATGGAATTACAAGCAATAAAGCTATCAGTGCACTAAAACCTATATGGTGAATTACAGCTAAGAAAAAGCTCATTCCAAATATACTGTCTGTAACCCCTTTAAGATAGAGCGCTATATATTGGTAAACAGAAATCAATACAAGGCAAAATAAATAAGCTAGCATTAACCGCGTATATCCTCTTAATGTCGCTTTGCGAAGTACATCTACCTTAACTTCCATGATTACGTAGTTTTTGCAAACCCCTTACGTGTTATTGTTCCCCAACCAGATTTAATTTTAAATAACTTTTTATAGTTACCTCTAACTGCTGCAAAGACAACAATTGGATGAAACACAAATGGCTCTATCAAGGCACACCCCATCAAGATTAGAATATCTTTCACATTTTTATATTCATTATAGGAATACACCTCCCATAGAATAGCATAGAAACTAAACATGATGGAGTACATGTAAATCATCGTTGTAATGGCTAGAAAGAATGGGAGATTTAAAATCCCCAAAAAGTAAAATAAGATGATAGAAAAGAAACCAAAAAACTCTAACAATGGAGCTAACCATTCATAAAAAAACCAATAAGGATAACTAATCATCCCTAAACGACCATATTTAGGATTAAAAAACATATCTCTATGTTTGTAAAGCGTTTCAAAATTCCCTCTAGACCAACGATCTCGTTGGTTTACCAGTATTTTTCTACTCTCTGGAACCTCGGTCCAACAAAGGGCGTCTGGAATGTATTCTATCGTATGCGGTAATTTATGTTCTACCATATATCTGCGCATCCGGAAGACTATTTCCATATCCTCCCCTACGGTATGGGTATCATAACCACCGCAGGCCAAGGCAATTTCACGATCAAAAAAACCAAAGGCTCCTGAAATAATCAAAAGACTATCCATCCGACCAAAAGCCATTCTACCTAATAAAAATGACCTGGTATATTCTAAAAGCTGAAATCTTGCCAACCAGTTTTTAGGTAAGCGAATTTCCTCTAAGGCCCCTCCGTTAATAACACAAGAATTTGCCACACGAATAACCCCTCCAACCGCTATTACACGTTTTTCTGAACGTTGGTAAAAAGACTTTACCACATGCAACAAGGCATCTGGAAGCAATAAACAATCTACATCTATACAACCAATAAACTGATTTTCTGATAGTTGCATTCCAGTATTTAAGGCGTCAGATTTTCCTCCATTCTCCTTATCTATTACAGTAAGCTTAGAAAAAGACTGTTGCGTAGACTTATAGATTCCTCGGATAGGTTTAGACTTCCAATTAGGATCTATAGGTTGGTCTATCTTCACTAAATCATAGGCATCTATCATTTTTTGAAGTGTATCATCCTTACTACCATCATTCACTACCATTACTTCGTAGTTCACATATTTTAATGACAGTAGTGATCTAATATTTTCTACAATGGTCATTCCCTCATTGAATGCGGGCGCAACAATCGTAAGACTTGGTGCTAATGGGGATGCCATAACTTTAGACAAATCGCCAAAACTATTTTTATTTTTATAGTGTAAAGAGCCTTTTGTAGACAAATACCCCATAATTGTAAAAAGGGTAAACAAAACCGCTGTAAACACAAAGAAAACAATGTTTATATATTCTAAAATGATATTGAAAAACCCACTATCCATTTAGCTTATCTGTTAGCGTCGTTGGAAAATCTAAAAACTTTTGAAAAAAACCATGCTCTTCCTTTGTTAATGCTTGCTCATGTTCTGTAGTAAGTGCAGTTTCTGTGGATCGTACAGAGGATCTGAATTCATCGGTTGTAGCATCAATCTGGAAATTAATATCAAAAAGATCTAAAGAATTTGCTCCAATATCATCTTCTAAGAAGCAAAGCTCCATAGATTTTAAACTTTTCGCTACTCGAGGTTTTAGTGCGCATATGGATTCCTTCTTTATGACATCATCTATCATTTGGCTTTCATCGATATAGGAATTTTCTGAAATCTCATTCAACACCTCTAAGACCGAATCTTCAATACCCTCAGCTGGCTCAGGCTTTTCCAATCTTTCATGCAATCCTTTTTTAATAAAAGCAACTTTATCCTTTATAATAGGGTTGGGATAATTTGTTAGACTGTTTAAAAAAGGTAGATCTTTTTCATCTGCCAATGTAAGCATCTCATCTAACAACAATAGCTTACAGTCATCATCTGATTTCTCGAACAAAGATTTGAAAATACTTTGATAGCTTGCTGATAATTCCTTTGTAGAATTACAAACTTCATACTGTTCCTCTTCAGAAAAAACAGAAATTTCGTCATCTGTATCATTTATAGCAGCATCTATTTCTTCTTCAAAAGGAAGATCTGCAATACAACCAAGGGTAGCTTTCTCTTGGAGAAGCTGCTCTAACTCTACCCCGGAAATCTCTTGATCTACCAATTGCTCGTTTATCGGAATTTCCTTTGGTACAAATTCGACCATAGCCGCATACATCCGGTCTATAATATCTACTTGTGGCAATGTATCCTCAGAAACTTCTTGTATTTCTTCAGGTAGATTTTCCTTATCTGCTGTTAATTCTGTAGGTGTATTAAAATTTAATGGTGGCTCTTCCGCGTCCTCATCAAATAACTCAATATCTTCTGTAGGTATAATATATTCTGGTTGAATAGAATTTATAGCGCTTAAGGCTTTACTTTTTACGGTGAAATTACTTTCTTTATTCGCTACATCTAGCAAAAATAAAATCTCTTCTTTATCACCAAATTCAGCCAATGTATCTAAAATTGCCAGCTTAACATTTGCCTTATTACGCCAAAAAGCAGCCTTTAGTGTTGGTTTTGCTTCAACAATATAAAATTGTTTTATACAGTTTATAGCTTCCAATTTAATGCTATTATTTTTATGCCTGATTAAAGTTACTATAGAACCTCTTGAATCATTCTGGTCATAATGTTTTATAAGCCTCAAGGCAAATAATACGACATGCTTATTCTTAGAGGTTAACCATCTATAAAATCGTGGCGCCTCAAAATCATCATAATTAGAAAGTACTTCTAAAATTTTAAGTTGCTGCCATTCTGAAATTTGATAGGTAGTAGTATCTAAGAAGTATGATAATCCATCCTTATCTAGAGTAACCGATGAAATTTCTGCTTGCTTACGAATTACAGATCTCTTATCATTAATAAACCCACTAATAAAATCATAAGATTCTGCGACCTGCATTTGAGTTAACTCAAACATTGCTTGTGAAATTTTTTGCCATTTCCAGCTTTTAAGCTTTTCAAATGCGCGCAATTCTAAATTTAAATCTTTGTACAGTTTAAATAATTGTTTTCGAGTATCTCCAGAAACATCCTTTTTAAGGTCAAGAAGAATTTCTGTCAAGACCATCTCATTTATAGGATCTTTTATAAGCTCTCTAATTTCTACTTTTTTCTGTATGTAACTTTTCTTTTCCTCCTTAGACCCTTCTTCTTCTTGATAAAACAAGAATTCACTGACTAATGGCGCTAAAACATTTTTACGCCGGTTGGTATCTGCAGACTTCTTTAGGAATTTACTTCTAAAGAAAAAAATAGCTACAAAATATAACACCGCAAGTATTACAAAAAAGGCAGATAAATCCCACAAAATATCCGTATGGATCTTAGGGGCACTTATCAAATGAAATATTTTGAGTTGGGGGAACTTCAAATGTATTTATTTTAATTAGATTCTTGCGAGCTCTTTCTGGAGTCTAAGTAGTAATTCGGCGGGGCTTACTGGTTTTGACAGGAAGTCATTAGCACCCAATTTAAATGCGCTCAATACATTCTCCTCATTCCCTGCGGATGATAGGATAATGATTGGAACTGATAATTTTAATTCGTTTCGTACGTAATCTGTTATTTCTAAGCCTGAAAAGTAAGGCATCATTATATCTGACACGATAATATCTGGCCTTTCTGTTTCTAAATATTTTTTTACACTTTTGCCATCCGTACAGACTTTGACATTATATCCCGCCTTTTTTAAACGAAAGTCTAAAAGAGATGCGAGTAATTGGTCATCATCTGCCAACAGCAATTTTATCGCATCCATATTATTTATCTTTTTTAAATGCCGCTATAGCTGTTGCTATTTCACTTTCAATCACCGGATACTCTTTTACAAAACAATCAAAAAGAAAATTTAGGTATTTAAAATCTTGGTCATCTAAACATACTTTATGCATTTGCTCTGCGATACGAAGCAAACCGTCTGTTCTCATGATCCGTAAACCTGCTTTAATCTTATGCGTATTAAATTGCACTCCTTTAATATCAGCGTTTTTTAAATCTACTTTGGTTTTACCAATAAACTCAACTATGTTTTGTTTAAAAAGCATTACTAATTCTTCTAGCATTTCTACTTCGCCTAAACAATCATCGATAACATCAGAAAGGTTGACGTTACAGGACTCTACTGCATTGATTTTTGAAATTACTTGGGGGGATTTCATGGGGTCAATTTGGTTAAATGTATTTGTATTTTTTGTAATTTTTTGAAGCAATACCTTGGAGTCAAAGGGTTTTAATAAATAATCATTAATACCCGTAGCTGCACAAAGGTTCTTATCTTTAATAGAAAAATCTGCCGTTAAAGCGATAATGGGCAAGTTTTTAATGCGATCATTTTGATGCTCTCTGATTACCTTGGCCACAATATAACCACTGGTTACCGGAATCCGTAGATCCATTAAAATAACATCTATTTTATAATGTTCGAGGATGGCAACACCCTCTGTTAAATCATCTGTTATAAAATTAGAACACCCCCAATTATTGAGGCGGTTCTGTATTAATTTTTGATTCATGGTATTATCCTCAAAAACAAGAATATTAAGTTTTCCTACTTGGCGCTCTTGCTCCAGAATTTCTTCATCTACAAGAACATTGGAAACAAAATCTTTAGGCTGCCCTATTTCATAAGGTAAAGAGAAATTAAATGTAGTACCTACACCTAATTCGCTCGCTACAGAAATCTCACCATTTAGAGATGCTATAATATGCTTTACAATACTAAGCCCTAAGCCTGTACCTCCATAATTTTTTTGGGTATCATCAGAAGCTTGCTTGTAATAGTCAAAAATAGTAGTCAACTTATCTTCCGCTATTCCGATTCCTGTATCCGTTACTGAAAAATCTAAAATCACCTTGCTTTTAATCTTCTTAACTACATCTATGGTTAAATGTATACTACCAACTTCCACGAATTTTATAGCATTACCTATCAAGTTTAAAAGCACTTGCGATAATTTAGAAGGGTCACCAATTAAATTTTCAGGTATAGCCTCCGAGTAAGTTACATTAAAATCAATTTTAGGATTTACAATGAGTGTCTCACATAAGTAGCAAACATCATTAACAATGTTATGAAAATTAAAATCAACAGATTCAAAATAGGCTGTGCCAGAAGTAAGTTTAGAATATTCTAATAACTCGTTTATTAAATTTAATAGTGTATTAGAGGCACCTTTTATAGCTTGTACATGGGAACTCTGATCTTCGGTCAAGCTGCTTTCTGACAGTAATTCCGTAAAACCAACGATGCCATTGAGTGGTGTTCTTATTTCATGGCTGACCCTAGCAATAAGCTGTTCTTCATTTGAGGTAGTAACCGCCTTCTTTCTTTTTTTTAGATTCCCATTTAGAGATTTTACCCTTCTTACAGAATCGACTCTTTCCTTTTTTTGTGTTTTAGCTTCTATTTTTTCTTTGAAAGCTTGGAAAGAATTTTTTAATCTAACTGCCTCATCTGAAGTAAGTTCTTCAAAAGAAAAACTATTCAGTTTTGACTCTAAGTCAGATATGTACGAAAGTAATTCGTTAGATTTCAAAATAAATAAATTTGGGTTACTACTCTATTTTTTTTTGTGAAATATGTTATTTGATAGGTTGATCTTAACATTCACATTATAAAATTGCTGAAATACTGATGGTTACACAATTAAATGTTACCTAGCAAACCAATACTGTTGTGTAACTCGATAAAGATGAAGTAAGAAGGCTTTATATAGATGCCGTTCACCCTAAAAAGCGCGTCAATCATCTATATAAATTAAAATTTGAAACAAAAAAAAATCAGATTGCTATTCATAACAATCTGATTTTTAAATATTTAAATAAGTAGAACTTAAGCAGACTACGAAGAGTCTATGACATGTACATCTTAAAGAAGCTGAAATAAAAATGTTTAACTCTTTAACTAAACTATACAATAATTTAACACAAACAACTTAAAATCAGTCAATTACGACTGAGCAGCTAATCTATCTTTAACATATTCTATTTTTGTTTTATTATGTGACAAAGGCTTGCCATCTTCACCTAAATTCACCATGATAATATTGTCTACTGTCACTATAGTTTCGTGATTCATTTTATTACGAACCTCGCAATTTAAGGTTAAAGACGATTTTCCAAATTTTACAACCTCAATACCAATTTCAATTATATCCCCTTTTTCAGCGGTGCTCATGAAATTAATTTCCGACATGTATTTAGTAACCACTTTCTTATTCTCTAATTGAATAATACTATATAAGGCACACTCTTCATCTATCCAAGCCAAAACCCTTCCTCCAAACAATGTATTATTGGCATTTAAGTCTTCTGGTTTAACCCATTTTCTTGTGTGAAATCTCATAATTATATCTTTTTGAGTGCAAAATTAATAAAGTATTTTAGGGTAAAATAATCTTAATTCGCAAAGTTTTGCCAATTTCCGAATCCCGAATTATCAGTAGATAGAATTCTCTAATTTAATAATTTTGATTGAAGAAAATACTCAAATTCCTATTCCATAAGAATTCAATTGTTCATAAACCCGTTAAAAAGTAAATGTAAGGAGGGTCAAATTCAAGAAATCTTAATCTTATCTTTAAAAAAAAAGAACTGATGAACGAAAGATCACACAGTCTCAAAAAGATTCGACCTGTCATTGCTACGGCTAGAATTTCTGATACCATGAGTATCGAAGAGTACTTCCAAAACAAAACATTACGCCCTGTACTAAAACTACAGAATCCTTTATTACTCGATGTTTTCAAAAACTATATTAAAAAACACAAGAACAGCTACTACAGTCTTTCTATAGAGAAACGATTTCTGTATATCGAGAATGCTATTCAAAAAGATATAAAATTCCGTAATTCCCTGAAAGGGATGATTATTGGACAATTTACCGTTGAAGAGTATCAAGATTACATCCAAAACTCCTCTGCCTTAAACAAGAGAATGATGAATATGGTGGTAGAACGACTAAAAAATCAAATTCAATTTTTTGAAAACGAAGCTTTAGTCTAAAAGAGAAGTGCCATTTAAATCGGTAGTCAAAATATCGCTCATTAAGTCAAAAAATGGGCGAATTGCCACAAATGATTTAGTCACCTCTTCCACAAAATTTGGGGACAAGACTTCTTTATCTGTCATTTTTTTAACAAAAATAAACTGCTTTTTACGTATCAAATCAATATTCTCGTGCTCTTTATCAAATCCTTTTGGTGCTGTTTTTAATTCATCACCCGTAATATCTCCCCAAACTTTCTTAAAGGAAGACTCCCCTATTACACCTCTAAACTCTTCTGAATCAACCTCTAACTCTTTTCTAATTCTAAACAAATCTTCTTTGTTTGGATCCCAGAATCCTGCCGCAATAAAACTATCTCCCGGTTTTATTCTTATGTAATAGCCTCCTCGTAATTTTGCTCCTGTTCTAGAAAATGATCCTGCAAAATGTATTTTATAAGGGGTTTTATCTTTAGAAAAGCGCACATCTCTGTAAATCCTAAACACTTTTAATTTTTCTATTTCATCCGTAGCCCTAAGACCCTCTAAAACACTACCATATAAGTCTTTAACCTTATTCTCATGTGTTTTAAAGATAGTTTTATGCTCATCAAACCAGGTTCTATTATTATTCTTTTCTAATTGTTTTAGAAAATTTAAGACTTCTTTTGTTAGTACTTCGTTTGCCATGCGACTTATTTTTACAACGAATTTAACAAGAAACTTAACCAAATTAAGCAAGCGTCTTTTAAAATATTGGTTAATTTTGATATTCATTTCAGCATTATGGATTCAGAGTCTATTATCAACAAGATAAATCAACACAAAACACAACCTAACCTAAGGTTTAAGTTAAAAGAGAAGGTTCAACAGTTTACCGATAAATTGTTCTACACGCTTTTTGACATTGACACCCCTGTAGAAGAAAATTTGGACGTCTTAGAGCGTCTATTTGATGAATTGGTAGAACTAGGTTGTTGGGAAATTGATAAGCCTTGTAAGAAGGTTTGGGAGAGTTACGTAGTTAAATTGCCCGAAGTTCTAGAAAAACTTAACCTAGATGCGCAGGCATTTGTTAATTGCGACCCGGCATCTTCTTCTATTGAAGAAGTTTATATGGCTTATCCAGGTTTTTACGCGATTGCTATTTACAGGCTAGCACATGAATTATACGTACAAGGGTTTCCTTTAGTACCTAGATTAATGACTGAGTATGCCCATAGGCAAACTGGCGTAGATATCAATCCCGGAGCACAGATAGGAAAATCGTTTTTCATCGATCATGGAACTGGTGTGGTTATAGGAGAAGCCGCTATCATCATGGATGATGTCAGAATTTATCAAGGAGTAACGTTAGGCGGACTTTATGTTGCTAAAAACTTACGCAAGACCAAAAGACACCCTACCATTGAAAATAACGTTACCATATACGCAAACGCTACTATTCTTGGTGGTAAAACTGTAATCGGCGCTAATAGTATTATTGGAGGAAATGCTTTCATAACCTCTTCTGTACCGCCAAACTCTACCGTTTACCACACTTCAGAAATTAAAATTAAAACAGCTCCAAATGTCTCATAACATTATAAATTTAATAGGAAATACACCTCTTGTAGAATCTCGTGTTTTGAACACCAACCCTAATGTAAAGCTCTATTTTAAGCTTGAAGGGCAAAATCCAGGTGGGAGCGTTAAAGACAGAGCCGCTTTAAACATGATTAAAAGTGCTCTAGATCGTGGAGATATTTCTACAGATACAAAATTGATTGAAGCTACTAGCGGCAATACTGGAATTGCTTTAGCTATGATAGCTAATATCTACGGATTAAGCATAGAATTGGTAATGCCTGAGAATGCTACCGTAGAACGCGTACAAACCATGAGGGCATACGGAGCAACCGTAACCCTTACCTCTTCTAGCATTGGAATTGAAGGCGCAAGAGATTACGCGGAAGACAAAGTGAAAAATCAGGGTTTTGTGATGTTAAATCAATTTGGAAATGATGACAACTGGAAAGCGCATTACAAGTCTACAGGTCCAGAAATCTGGAGAGATACGAACCAAAAAGTAACGCATTTTGTTTCATCAATGGGCACTACAGGAACCATAATGGGTACTTCTACCTATTTGAAAGAACAAAATAACGCCGTACAAATAGTAGGCGTACAACCTACTGATAATTCTAGTATTCCGGGCATCAGAAAATGGCCGCAAGAATATCTACCTAAAATATTTAATGCCTCTAAGGTTGATACTGTTCTAGAAGTGAGTCAAGATGAAGCAACAGCAATGACACTTAGACTAGCCAAAGAGGAAGGTATTTTTGCAGGCATGAGTAGCGGTGGCGCTACAGCGGCTGCCATACGATTAGCAAATACACTAGAGAGCGGTGTAATTGTGAGCATAATCTGTGACAGGGGTGATCGTTACTTATCTTCTGGTTTATTTGATGAGTAGCACTTTTAAAGCCATTTTTTGCGTTTGAAGTAGATTAACATGCCAATAAACATCGCAATCATTACCCCCCATACAATGGGATACCCATGCTCCGAATGCAATTCTGGCATATGGTCAAAATTCATTCCATAAACACCAGCTATAAAAGTAAGCGGAATAAATATGGAAGCCATGATGGTTAGCACCTTCATGACTTCATTCATTTTATTACTCATATTACTCATATACATTTCCATCAAACTCATAGACATTTCTCTATAAATCTGAAGGCTCTCATTTATTTCAATACAATGATCCTGAACATCTCTTAAAAACAGTTTTGTATCTTTTGTAATTAAAGAGCTTTCAGAATCTAATAATCTACCTACTAATTCCTTAACAGGAGCTATTTGTCTTCTTAATTTAAGCACTTCTTTCTTTAGTTCTTGAATTCTATGAGCCACATCATTGGTTGGATTATCATATACTTCATCCTCTAGCATCTCAATTCTATGATTGATGTGCTCTAGAATTACAAAGTAATTATCTACCACTGCATCTAGCAATGCGAAAAATAAATAGTCCGCTCCACGTGTTCGGATTCTTCCCGATTTTGATTTGATACGCTCTCGTAAACCATCGAAAACGTCATCCTGCAGTTCTTGAAAAACAATTACAGAAGACTCCATTAATACCATCGCGAGGTGCTCACTAACAATTTCTTGGTTTTCATTCAGGTACAACATTTTAAAAACACCAAAGATGTAATTTTCGTACTCATCTATTTTTGGCCGTTGCTGCGTGTTAACAATATCTTCTAATACCAAAGGGTTTATTTGAGTCAACTTCCCTAATTCCGCTATGAATAACTCATCACTAAGCCCTACAACATCTATCCATGAAGTAAATTCTGATTTTTGATGAAAATCTATCTGTCCTAAATCAACTACCTCATGAATATCTAAGGTATTCTCGTCATAATTAATTACAGATAAAATAGATTTTGCCCCTTCTCTTTGCCCCATATACGTTACCGTACCAGGTGCCTTCCCCATAATTTTATGAAGTTTTGAAGGTTTTTTAGTTCTCAATTTAAACTTTGGTTTCTTCATTATAAAACATTCGTTTCTTAACAAGCTTAACGCTAGTCTAAGATATTAAAATCTACTTGATTTAAAATTAAGCCAGAGCCGGGAGCCACAAACGGAAGCTTCATATTACTTTCTTCTTTTAAAGAATCTAAGACCTCTTCTTCAGACAATTCACCTTTTCCGACTTGTACCAATACTCCCATCATCATCCGAATCTGATAGCGCATAAACCCTTCTCCTTTAACATGAAATGCATACGTTTTCTTTGGAAAAAAATTAGCTTGCAAAATTGTATTCTCTTTTATTTCAGATGAAGTAACGGTTCTAATCACCTTTGTATTCTCCTGTACCCTAGCCGTGTAGGACTTAAAATTATGTGTCCCTTCAAAAAAACGTGCCACGCGATTCATTTTATTGAGATCCAAATCATCTAAAAAAGTAACGAGATAAGGAGCACAAAATGGATGGCTTTTTTTACCATAAGCAAACAAATAAATATATTCTTTTTCTTTACTATTTTGAATGATATTAAATGCTTGATCTACCTCTCTAATACTCATCACTCGAATATCTGGAGGAAGATTTTTATTAAATAATTCTAAAAAATCATCAAGTACAGCTATTGGAGTGTCATCTAAATAAAGTTCAAACGCTGCATCTAAAGCAGAAACTTTAGCATCTGTTCTCCCCGCTCCTAATATTTTAAACTTCTGATCTGCTAAAATATACTTCAGCGTTTTTACCAACATTGCTTCTATAGTTTTTTGATCTGGTTGTTTCTGCCAACCACTGTATCTAAAACCTAAAAATTGAAGTTTAACAAGATAATAATAACGGATTCTTTGCATGTAATAATAAATCTAAAGTAAAAGTACTATTTATATAAAACATATGACCTACTTCTTTTTGCGCGCATCTAACTGTTTTCAAATTTCATTCGCCGTAGAATTTCAATATTGATAGAGAATGTAGCGCAATAAAAACCCCATCATTGTTCCTAATGATGGGGTTTTATAAAAATTAAATCAGATTTTAAAATCCGTCTGCCGTAATTTCTACTTGCTCTACTTCTCCGTATTTTTTAGCCATTTCCCCTATTTCAGAGGCTTTACCTATTAAAACAAACTGTAAATTATCTTTTGGAAAATACGTTTCAATTAATTCCCCAGCTTTCTCAACCGTTAATTCATCTACTTGGTCACTAAATGTATTAATATACGCCTCATCAAAATCATAGGTAAACATATCCGTCAATAAACCTGCCAAGTCGCTATTGGTTTCATAGTTGGGCGGAAACTGCCCCTTTACATAGTTCTTAGCAGATAATAACACTTCTTGATCCAAGCCTTTTTCATGAAGTTTTTTGTAAGTGGCCAAAGCTAAATCTATTGTTTGCTCTGTTGTTTCATTGGCTGTAAATGTAGCCATAGTAAAGGTACCGCCAAACTTATAAGGAGAAAACCAACTACTGGCACCGTAAGTAAGCCCTGAATTTACCCGTAACTCATCATTTAACCAAGAAGTAAACCTACCTCCAAGAATTGTATTTATAACCTCTAGCCCTACATAATCCGAGTTATTTCTAGCGATACCCGGTCCTCCTATATAAAAAGTGGTTTCTGTTGCATCTTCTTTATCTACAACTAAAACACGAGACTTGTTATGCTTTATAATCTCTGGCATCTTCAAACTAGGAATCTCTGTAGCCTTCCAAGCGCCAAATAAAGATTCCATTTGCTTTTTCATTCTTTTTGCCTCAAAATCACCCACAATAGCAATAGCAGATGCTTTGGGACTATACGTTTCTTTATAAAAATTAACCACATCTGCTTTAGTTACTGTTTCTAAAGCCGATTTTATACCACTTTCTGTATGGCTATATGGGTGCTCTCCAAAAATAAAGCTGTTATAATAATTCCCTATAACCGATCTAGGACTCTCTTTACTTTGGTCTAATTCTACCAACCTCCTACTTAAAATTTTATCCAATTCTTCTTGAGGAAAAGTAGGACTTAATAAAATATCCTTTACAATAGTTAGTATTTCCTTCTGGTCTTTTTGCATAAACGATGCATTCAAATATGCAAACTCTAAACCAACTCCAGCATTTAATGTCGCCCCTAAGAAATCTACCTTCTCTTCGATCTCAACCTTGGTAAAGTTCTTGCTTCCTAAGGCCAAAGATTCTGCCGTTATATTCGCTAATCCACTTTTACTTATATCATCGTAAATTGCTCCTGCTGGAAAAACGCCTGATAAATAAATAAGTGGCACCTCGTGTTGCTCCATTAAATATACGGTTAATCCGTTTTTTAATTGAAACTTAGTGTACTCGGGAAGTTTAAATTTTTCTTGAGCTGCAGCAGTACCAAGCATAAGCAGTGCCAATACAGAGAAAATGATAGTTTTTATAGTATGTTTCATAGTATAAGATTCTTTTAGAAGTATTGATGTTGCCTTATTTTGATTCCTCATCAGTTGCTAATTCGTTATTTTGCAACACGCCAACTGTTCGATTGCGCTTTATTAAATATTTCTTCGCCACCCTTTGCAAGTCTGCAACACTTACTTTTTCGTAAAATGAAGGCGCGGAATACATCTTTTTATAATCCCCAAAATATAATTCATAAGTCCCAATAGTATTACTCTTGCCATTGATGGTTTCTAAGGTTTTATAAAATTCCATTAATTTTTGATTCTTTACTTTTTGCAACTCCTTCTCAGTAACTCCGTTAACAATGACATCATCTAAAACTTCAAAAATGCCTTTTTCAAGACTATCAGCAGATACCTCTTGATTTGCTATCCCAAAGACATAGAAAAGATTTGGATCAAAACTCTCGGGCATATAGGTGAATATATTGGTTGCTAACTGTGAGCCATTAACCAATTTACTATACAATTTACTGCTCGTACCACTACTCAATACGGCGCTCAAAAGATCTAAAGCATAGTAATCTTCGTGTTTTGTTTCCGGTACATGGTAGGCTATTAAAACATTAGGCGTACTCACATTCTTATGCACCATCACACGTTTTTCACCACGTTGTTCCGGTTCTACCGTATGTACTTTTCTTGGCTCCGGCTGTGCCTTAATAGGCTCCAAATATTGCTTTGCCATCTTTTTCACCTTTTCCAAGCTTACATCCCCAGAAATAACAACTACTGCATTGTTAGGTGCATAATAGGTATCAAAATAGGTTTGTAAATCATCAATGGTCCAATTTTTAATATCAGATTCATAACCAATTACAGACCAACGATAAGGGTGTGCCATAAAGGCCGAGCCTTTTACTGCATCAGATATATTCCGAAAGTTAGAATTTTCTAGACCTGTGCTTCTCTCACTCAATACCACTCCTCGCTCACTCTCTACCATTTTAGGATCTAAAACTAAGTTTTCGATACGATCTGACTCCAAATCAAATATAACTTCCATAGCTTCCGAAGGAAACCAATCTGTATACACCGTAATATTTTCTGTTGTATATGCATTATTACTTCCGCCAGCAGCTTCCATTGTTCTATCGAACATTTTAGGACCATATTTTTTAGAACCATTGAACATCATATGCTCAAAAAAATGAGAAAGCCCCGTTATTCCCGGGTATTCATTTCTAGATCCTACCTTCCAAAAAAGGTACATATTAGCATTTGGAATACTATGATCTTCTAAAACCATAATTTTCATTCCGTTAGAAAGTGTAAAATTCTTTACATCTTCTACTTTACTTTGTGAATGGAGCACCACTGCAAATTGCAATGCTACTAAGGTTAATAGTATTTTTTTCATTGTTAGCGTTTATTAGTTCTTCAAATATAATAATAGGAAAACGGATTCTCTAAAAAAATAAATTACCCTGATCCAATTAAGTAAAACGAGAATATTGGTATTTCATGGATATTCTTACAACAACTATTTAGGAGTTCTCAACATTCACTGCCGTTCAACGAATAATTTCAAATAAATAAAATCACGAGTCGTTTTAACCTAAATGGTCTCCCAAAGGCCAAATAAACCTACTTATGCATTTTTTAATACGCCTTTTTCCCCCAAGGGTACTTGTGTTATTGTCTACACTATTGCTTTTAATACTTGATGTTTTTAGCTTTTACGGACTTTACACCAACAAGTTCTATTTTCTAAAATTCGATAATTATATCTTTCCAATACTTTCCGTGGTACATTTTACGTACCTCTATTTAATTTTAGTTAAGTTAATCACCAAAAAAGCTGCAGATCCACAATTGCGAAATGTAGAGTACGTATTATACTTTATATATTCTATTTATGTGTTTAAATTCTTTGAATCTATCTATCGTTTAAGTACTATTAATAATTTTGAGGAAATAAAATTACACGAGAATTTCTTACCTATAGGGCTGTTAATTATGACCTTAAATTTCGCCTTATTAACACTAACCTTGTTAATTTTTCAATATAGAAAAGTCATAATTGGATCTTTCAAATTTGAAGAATTAGACGGAAATAAACATTAATATTAAATTCTTACGCTCCTTAACCCAACTCTAAGATTCACAGCTATCTATTATTTTTTGTAAGGATTTTTAAAAAAAATCGGCTATTCTGTAAATAATCACCAAAATATACCTTTAAAACACGTAGTGGCTTGTCCTTAAAACGACTTTTTATGAAGTTTTATGCCGTTGTGATATTTGTGTGATACATTTTAACTTGTTTAGCAACAGAAATAATTATGAAGCAGATATTAATCATAGAAGACGATCCTGAAATAATTAAATTGTTAGAAATACATCTAACGGATTTGATTTATACCACCGCCAAAGCTATAGACGGGAAGCTAGGCCTAGAAATGGCTTTGGAAAATTCTTATGATTTAATATTGTTAGATTTAACGCTCCCTACCATGGATGGCGTAGAGATTTGCAAAAACATCAGAAGCCAAAAGAATACTCCGATTATCATGTTAACCGCTAAATCTGAAGAAATAGACCGAGTTCTAGGATTAGAGATTGGAGCAGATGATTATATCACTAAGCCTTTTAGCATACGAGAGCTTTTAGCTAGAGTTAAAGCGGTTTTACGCCGTGCAGATACCAATACAATTGCCGAAAAGGATACATCAACTATTAAAGCTGATGGTCTTAGCATTGATATTGATAAGCGAAAAGTTATTCTGAACGATAAAAAAATTGAGCTGTCTCCTAAAGAGTTTGAACTTCTAGTACTGATGGCTTCTAATCCTGGCAGAAACTATACCCGCACAGATTTATTAAATATGATTTGGGGATACAATTTTGAAGGGTATGAACATACTGTAAATTCACATATAAATAGATTAAGAGCTAAAATTGAATCAGATATGGCAAACCCTACCTTTATTTTAACCACTTGGGGTGTTGGCTACAAATTCAATGAAGATATACTTGCATGAGAAAAAACGAAAAAACACTTACTCCCAAACTAATAAAAAAACTATGGTTAGCTTTTGTGCTCATCATTGTACTAATGGGGGCATCCTATATTGTAATTACCGCATACCTAGCGAATAAATACAATGAAGAAACTACACAACGCATCAATGCCAATGTAGCTACGCATGTAATCAATGAAAAATTTCAAAATGAATCTCCTTTTCTAGAAGACGGTAGCGTCAATAAAGCATTGTTTGGAGACCTGATGCATGATATGATGGCTGTTAACCGTAGTATCGAGGTTTATTTGCTAGACAATAGCGGTACCATACTATACTCTGTTGTTCTAGACCACAGCAAAAACACGCCTTCAAAATCTGTGGACACAGCTCCTATTGATTACTTCATTAAAACTAAAGGTCAAAAATACGTTTTAGGAGATGACCCTAGAAATACAGAAGAACAAAATATTTTTTCCGTAGCTCCTTTTACTATTCAAGGCAGAGAAGGCTTTATCTATATTATTTTGGCTGGAAAAGATTTCCAAGCAGTGAGCGATAATCTGTTTGGTCAATATTTTATGAAGCTAGGATTTGGCGCCACTTTATTAACCATGTTTTTTGCCGCATTGATCGCTTTATTAAGCATCTGGTTCCTTACCAAGAACTTATTACTCATTACCAAAACTGTTCGGAGTTTCCGAGAAGGAGATTTAGATGCCCGTATTGAAAATCCGGACGAGTCTGATATAGCCATTTTCGCAAATTCTTTTAATGAGATGGCAGATACTATTGTAGATAATATGGATAAGATGAAATCTGTTGATTTACTTAGGAGAGAGCTCATTGCAAACGTATCTCATGACCTAAGAACACCTTTGGCGATTTTAAAAGGCTTCGTGGAAACCTTACAAATGAAAAATGAAACCTTATCGGAACAAGATAAGAAAGAATACCTGCAGATTACTCATGATAATATAGACAAGCTCTCCAAACTTATCAATCAACTTTTTGAATACTCAAAACTAGAAGCAGAACAAGTTACTCCTATCAAAGAGCCATTCTCTATAACCGAACTTTCTCATGACTTAATTGCAAAGTTTAGAGTACTAGCCGATAAGAAAAATATTAGCCTACAATTAAATAATCCAGAAGACAATTGTTTGGTTTTTGCAGATGTAAGTTTGGTAGAAAGAGCCTTGCAAAATTTAATAGAAAATGCTTTAAAATATACCGAAGATAATGGCACGGTTACACTGTCTTTATTGAAGAAGGGTAAGAATATAGAGATTAATATAAGCGATACAGGTACTGGAATTCCCGTAAGTGAATTACCCTATATTTTTGACCGCTATAAACAAGTAGATAAAAGCACCAAAAAACAAGGCTATGGTTTAGGCTTAGCCATTGTGAAGAAAATAATGGATTTACATGATACCACGATAACGGTATTGAGCAAACCCAAAGAAGGAAGTTCTTTTATTTTTAATCTACCTGCATATCAGGTAAGCTAAATGGGAGACAGATTGTTATGTTTTTTTGAAAGTTGAAAACCCTTCCTGTATGGGAAGGGTTTTTTCATTTTAAGAATGGTTATACTACTTACAGATCATTAAAAAAACTACTGTACATGTCTTTAAATTGATAGCCTTCTTCAAAACGGTTTTTATTCAACTTTTTATAAGCAACTAAACCCCAAAGCAACAACTCTTTTAAGAAGTATATATCTTTCTTATCATATTCTGGTTGATATTCTTTTATCAATTGATTTAATGCAGGAATATCATCTAAAGCTCTTTTATATTCTTCATCTGTATACTCATCTAAAAGTTCAAAACCATCACCTTGGAAAAACCAATGCAATAATTCATCATAAGGAGTTTCCGCTTCCTTTTTCTCTAACTTATTTATTTCAGGGAAAAATTTTGGGAATAACGTTTTAACAGCATCATCAATTAAAATAGCCGCAACACCATCTGCACCCTCCTGCTCTCCTTCATATACCAATTCTATTTTACCTGTTATAGAAGGGATAATACCTAGAAAATCACTTAAACGCACCATAGTACTATCTGCACCCGTTAGCAATGCTCTGCGCTCTGCCGTACTTAACAAATTCTCAAATGCCGTGATACTCGTACGCGCACTTACACCACTTTTAGCGTCTACATACTCGCTTTCACGCGCTTCAAAACTAATTTGCTCTAGCAAATCTTTTGCTACATCTGGAACATAAACAGCATCTGCTTGCCTAGCATCTAATTTAGATTCTTGCTCCGTAATTTTACGTGCTGTTTCAATATCATCTGGATAATGTGTTAAAATCTGCGAACCTATTCTATCCTTTAACGGCGTAACGATACTACCCCTATTGGTATAATCTTCCGGGTTTGCCGTGAATACAAACTGAATGTCTAGAGGCAAACGCAATTTAAAACCACGAATCTGTATATCTCCTTCTTGAAGAATATTAAATAAGGATACTTGAATTCTAGCTTGTAAATCTGGCAATTCATTAATTACAAAAATGCACCTGTTCGCACGCGGTATCATCCCAAAGTGAATTACACGATCATCTGCATAGGATAATTTTAAATTAGCTGCTTTAATAGGATCTACATCACCAATTAAATCTGCCACAGTAACATCTGGCGTTGCTAGTTTCTCAGAGAAACGCTCACTGCGGTGTAACCAAGTAATCGGTGTCGCATCGCCTTTTTCTTTGATTAATTCAATAGCATACCGAGACATTGGTTGCATGGGGTCATCATTGATTTCTGATCCCCCAACTACAGGAATGTTTTCATCTAATAGGTTCACCATTAAACGCGCTAATCTCGTTTTTGCCTGCCCTCTTAATCCTAATAAGTTAATATTATGTCTAGATAAAATTGCACGTTCTAATTCAGGAATTACAGAATTCTCATATCCCCAAACTCCTGTGAAAGTTTCTTCTCCATTTTTAATTTTAGTTCTTAGATTATCTCTAAGTTCATCTTTTATACTCTTGCTTTGGTACCCCGCTTTTTTAAGCTCACCCAAAGTACTTATTTCGTTATGATTCAGTTTCATATGTTGTATTCAATTTTTTTTGTTTTTTGTTTAAAATATGCTGTTATGTTATTTTAAACGCTTTTTTCTATTTGCTTCGTAATCTTCAAAAATCATTTCACCTAAGCCCTTTAATCCCGTAAAAAAGGCCTTCCCTTTATTTGCTTCTGTAAAATGTCTTATAAATTGCATTAAATAAGGGTCTTGAGCAATCATAAAAGTGGTAATGGGAATATGATGCTTTCTTGCTTGGCGTGCCATATTATAGCATTTTTCTACAATAAAATCATCCAGACCCACACTGTTTTTATAATAACTACCATCTGGCATACGCAAACAACTAGGCTTACCATCTGTGATCATAAAGATTTGCTTATTTGTATTTCGTTTTCGCCTGAGCATATCCATTGCCAATTGCAAGCCTGCCACTGTATTGGTATGATAAGGGCCAACTTTTAGATATGGTAAATCTTTAATAGGAATAGGCCAAGCGTCATTCCCAAAAACTAAAATATCTAGAGTATCTTTCGGATAGAGAGTCGTAATTAGCTCTGCCAATGCCATAGCCACTTTTTTTGCAGGAGTAATCCGATCTTCACCATACAAAATCATACTATGGCTTATATCTATCATTAACACCGTACTCATTTGAGCTTTATAGTGTGTATCTTCTACTACCAGATCATCTTCATTCAGAGAAAACGCTCCAATACCACTACTTATTTGTGCATTTTTAATACTCTCTGTCATAGAAATACGGTCTAAACCATCGCCATATCTATATTCTCTAAGCTCTCCCGTATGCTCATCTCCTTGACCAGATTTTCCAGTTTTATGGTTACCTGCGCCATTTCTTTTAAGTTTCCCAAAAATTTGGTCTAGTGCGCGTTGTCTAATAATGCGTTCCATTTTTGCGGTAATAGACAAATCACCTCCTTTATTGGTTTCGTCACCCTCGGTACCATCTCCACCACCGTCTTTAAACTCTTCTTGTAAATACCCTTTTGATTTCAGGTCTTCAATGAAATCATCAATTGTATAATTTTCATCGGTAAGTTCGTACTCCTTATCTAATTCCCGCAACCAATCTAGCGCTTCATCAACATCGCCAGAAGTATGCGTGATTAGTTCTTGAAAAATATCAAAAAGTTTTTCAAAAGGAGTTTGTTCCGGCGCTTCATAAGTAGCAAACCGAAACCCTTTTCTTATATTCATAGCCATACTATAAAAATAACACTTTTAACAAAAGGAAGCTACCATTTAAGAAATCTTAACGCTTTGTTGTAACTTTAGCTCTCATGAATTTATCACAAATAAAAGGTTTCCTAGCTACAGAAGAATTATGGGATGAGAGTTTCAACAATATCCCGCAATTTAAGTTTCCTGCTATTAATTTAGAAGGTTTTTCATTGAAACCAATTCCTGAAAACATACGATTGGGACATCAAATAGAATATATTTTTGAACAATTAATTCATCATTCTTCCCGCTACAAAACACTAGTCTTTAATCAGCCCATACGCAACGAAAATAGAACGCTAGGAGAATTAGACTTTATCCTACAAAACACTGAAAACAAAGCTATTACACATGTAGAACTTACCTATAAATTTTACATCATTGACCCTACAATACCTGAAGAAATTCATCAATTAATTGGTCCTAACCGGAAGGATGCCTTCTTTGAAAAAATACAAAAGATTAGAGACAAGCAATTTAAACTTTTACAAACCAAAGAAGCTCAAGCGTTTTTTGAATTAAAAGGCTTAGAATCAACTAATATAGTATCAAAAGCTTGCTTTAAAGCGCAACTGTTTCACCCCTATCAAAAAAAAATAGCACTTAAAACTCTGAATAAAAACTGTATTGTGGGCTTCTGGTTGCGCCTTCATGATTTTCTGAAATCTAATTTTGAAAAAAATAGCTACTATCTATTAACTAAACAAGAATGGATAGTTACCCCTACTGAAGATGTTGTTTGGAAAACACAACAGCGAATTTTAATCGATATTCAAGAAAAACATAACCAAAAACAAGCTCCAATGCTATGGATGAAAGATTCCAATAATAAGCTTCAGAAAATATTTATTGTATGGTGGTAGGTATTATTTGAAAAAAATAAACGTTATTTGTAAATAATTTCCTACAAATGCTTGACCTATGACCAAATTATTCATCATCTTCAGTATCTTTTATTCCTTCTTAGCTACGTCAAATGACACAGAATGGGACGTTATCTATACGAAAGCTAGTTATGCTTTAAACCATACAAAAAAAGCATTAAGCTCTAATAATTTTGACCATCAACGCTATTACTCAGAGAAGGCGTTAGAAGCATATCTAGATATCTCCGAACATTTAGAAACTAGTAATGATGATGAATTGAAATTAAAAATTGAACACACCATAAGTGACTTAGAACATGCTGTTGATGCTCCAGATTGGGATCGCGGTAGGTTTTACAGCAAACGGGTTCATGCAAATACACAGGAATTAATCACAGAATTAGACCTTAAAGCAATGGCAATAGCCGAAAACTAAGATAGTAACGATAGCTTTCTCTGTCTGCCATCTGTAAAGTTTAAAGTATCTTTGAAAAGCTATTTTCAAACGTTATGGATCATAAACTTAAGATATTTAAATCTGTTGCACACCATTCTAGTTTTACAAAAGCTGCGGAACAATTATTTATTTCTCAACCCGCTATTTCTAAAGCAATTAGAAATCTAGAGGATGAATACAATACTACTTTTTTTATCAGAAAGCGTAACTCCATTGAACTTACTCAAGATGGAAAATCTTTTTTAATCTATGTAAATAGAATTTTAGAAGTGTATTCCGAAATTGAAAATCGGTTTATACATAAAGACAATCAACTCCCTGATCGTATTAAATTTGGTGCAAGTACCACTCTTGCTAGTTACATCATCCCAAAAATTATTGCTCAATTTAGAACCCAATATCCTAAAACTAGCTTTGAGATAGAGAGCGACAATTCTGACCACATTGAAGAGCTTATATTAAATCAACAGTTGGACTTTGGTATTACCGAAGGAAAAAACACCAACCCTAAGTTGCACTTTAAAAAATTCATTAAAGATGAGATTGTTCTAGTTACCAATGAGAAGAATTCTCAATTCCCCAAGGGAATTATCTCTCTAAAAAAGCTACAAGAACTACCTATTATAGAACGAGAATCGGGATCTGGTACACGTGAAATAATTTACGAGGCTTTGCTACAGCAACAAATAAAGTCTTTACAAATAGCCGTTACTCTAAATAGTACTGAGGCTATTAAAAACTACCTTTATTATTCAGATTCCTATGCCTTACTCTCCATACACGCTATACGAGAGGATCTCATAACTAATAAACTAAAAATAATAGACATTAAAGGCTTTACAATAGAACGTTGGTTTTATTTTGTCTCTAGAACAGGTTACAAATCTAGCCTTATGGATTATTTTGAACGTTTTGTGCAAAACAGCTATAACTTTTAGTTATTTAACATAGGAATTAAGTTTGCTTAATAGTTATGATTAACCACTAGTTTTGTCTCATAAAATTAGTGACATGAAACCCATACTAGCTCCTATAGTTTTTATAAGCATACTCTTAACAGCATTGCTTGGAATTATCAATAGTCCAACTGCTTTATTTTTAGGTTTTCTATTCTCTTTAATTTTTGAAAACCCATTTAAAAAATACAATCAAACAGCCATTCAGTTATTATTAAAACTTGCTATTATTGGCCTTGGATTTGGCATGCTTCTAACAGACACAATAGAAACAAGTAAAGAAGGTTTAGGACTTACTTTTTTTTCAATAGTGTTAACTATTAGTTTAGGATTTCTTTTGACTAAATTACTTAAGATTGATGTAAAGCTTGGGCATTTGATTACCTCAGGAACATCCATTTGCGGAGGAAGTGCTATAGCCGCAATCTCTCCCGTAATTCGCGCTAATGGAAAAACAATCAGTATCGCTTTGGGGGTAGTTTTCACTTTAAATGCTATCGCCCTATTTGTATTTCCACAATTAGGACACTTATTAGGGCTAAATCAGCATCAGTTTGGACTTTGGTGCGCTATCGCAATTCATGATACTAGCGCTGTTGTAGGAGCCGCTCTTGGATATGGAGACGAAGCTTTACGCATAGCAACAACCGTTAAACTCTCAAGAACATTATGGATTATTCCTCTATCTATTTTATCCATGTTTATTTTTAAAACAAAAGGAGAACGTATAAAAATACCCTATTTTATTCTTTTGTTTATCCTTGCCATTGTTATCAATAGCTACCAACTTATACCGGAAGTTGCAACACATACCATAGTATCCTTATCTAAGAAACTTTTAATCCTCACTCTTTTTCTTGTAGGGACAAGCATCTCTATAAGCGACTTAAAAGCAACTGGATATAGACCCGTTCTTCTAGCCTTCTGTTTATGGGTTTTTATTGCCGTATTCTCATTGTGCTATATCACTTTTTAACAAAAAAAAATCCGCATCATATAGTATGATGCGGATTTTTATATTTTAAGAGCCCGATGCTTAAGCAGCTATCTCTCTAGTTAACCAACCTCTTCTACTTGCTGTTGCAATCGCATAAGGGGTAATCCAGAACAAACCAAAAGTAAATAAGATACTGTATGAGTATGCCCAAAATGCTTGCGATAAACTGTATCGTTTTGCATAAAACAATACTGGGAAAGTAGATACTACTAAAATACTTACTAACGTAGAGCTTACAAATAATATTGGATGCGTTATAATAAAGAATAACATAAACAATAAAAATGGGTACGTCATTATAATTTTTAAAGCTTGACTAATAAATAAAAGTCTAGATCCAAATTTAGACCCTTCTCTAAAGTTTGTAAATACATATTGAGACATTGCGATATTCTCACGAACATTACTTCTACCCCATCTGATAAACATTTTGTATAACCCAGTGTACTTTTCTGGAACATTGGTATACGCATATGCATTTCTTTGAAATAAAACATGGTACCCTTGTTTCAAAATCATATTAGTCATGGCTCTATCCTCTCCAATATCTGAAGGTTGTCCCATGAACGTTTGGTTAATCCACTCAGGAAGACAATTAAATACTGCCTCTGCTCTGTATGCGGCTAATGCACCTGGCGTACAAAGAACTGAATCTAAACTACTTTCTGCAGAACGTTTGAATTCAAAACTCATAACGAAACTCACATTTAACATTTTAGGTAGAATAGCTCTTTCGTTATTCAATACTTGAATATTACCAGCTACAGCACCACATTTTTCATCTACAATAAACGGACTAACCAAATTACGCAACGTATCTGTATTTACCACGGAATCACTATCTACGGTAATAAAGATTTCACCAGTTCCTAAATTAAACCCACGGTATAACGCATGACGTTTCCCCATGTTTTTTGGTTGTTGCAAGATCGTTACTCGGTCTCCTAAAACTCTCTTTGCTTCTTGCATCCATTTCCAGGTATCATCTTTACTACCATCATCAATAGCTAACAATTGTAATTTATGTTCTGGATAGTCACTCTTGGCTAAACTTTTTAAAGTAGCCCAAACTTGTTTTCCTTCATTGTAAGCTGGTACGATTACCGTACACGTTGGTAACTCTTCATCACTTACCGAAGCTATAGGCTTATACTTAAAGTAAAGAAATAGATTGTATAAGAAGAAAGTAACCTTAAAGAAAAACAAAGAAGCTGCAACTATAAAAAATGCAAAGCCCCAACTTGTATTTAATCTTTCAAAATTAAATTGTTCAAAATCTGCCTGTAATAAGTAAACCACGTAACCTGCTCCGATCATTAAAGCAAACGAACTTACGAGCACTACAATGGCCCATAAATTAATAGGACTAGATTGTTTGTCTCCACTTAAAAATTTATTGTTTACTGTGGAATATAATTCTTTTAAAGTAATTGTTCCTGTTTTCATAATATGCGTTCTCTCTTTATTTTTTGTATCAATTTAAAATTCATAGGGCAACTTGCGTACCATTTTAAATAAAAACCAGTTTGCTAGTGTTTCCGAGCGTTTCCAGAATAAAAAATGTATAATTTTTATACAATTTGTGCGTAATTACACAGCTTTATACAACCATTAAAATCGCTCATTTTTCATTAGCTTTAACATATACGTTGCAATTACATTATTAGCTCTCGCAAGTGACTATTTTTTACAAAAAAAATCCGAAACAACATGGTAACATGTTATTTCGGATTTTTATAAAGTGAACGGTGTTAACTATTTAATTTCTCTTTTTCAAGACCTCTTCAATATCTTTCAACGTAAATCCTTTTGCCTGTAATAGAATTAAGTAATGAAAGAGTAAATCTGCACTCTCATCTAAAAATAATTTATCGTCATTATCTTTTGCTTCAATAACCACTTCAACTGCTTCCTCTCCTACTTTTTGCGCTACTTTATTAATTCCTTTTCTAAAAAGGGACGCAACATAGCTATCTTGATTCTCGGGATTGTCCTTACGGTCTGTTATGATTGCTTCCAGCTTGGTTAAGAAACCAAAGGAACTCGTGTTTTCTTCCTCCCAACAAGTATCCGTTCCTTTATGACATGTAGGCCCTACGGGATTTACAGTAATAAGTAAGGTATCATTATCACAATCATTTTTAATTGCCACAAGGTTTAAAAAATTACCACTCTCTTCACCTTTAGTCCACAGGCGTTTTTTAGTGCGGCTAAAAAATGTAACTTTTTTTGTTTCTTGAGTTTTATCAAAAGCCTCTTGGTTCATGTACCCGAGCATTAACACATTCTTTGTTGTAGCATCTTGTATTATGGCTGGTATTAATCCGTCTGAATTTTTATCGAAATCTATTTTCATACTCTTTATATTCTAACAGGAATCCCGTTATCTTTTAATTCTTTTTTTAAATCTACTATTTCTATTTCTTTAAAATGAAATACACTTGCTGCAAGCGCTGCATCTGCTTTACCCTCTATAAAAGTATCTGTAAAATGTTGCATATTACCCGCGCCACCAGAGGCAATGATGGGTATATTTAATTCCGTAGATAATCTAGCCAGCGCCTCATTTGCAAAACCATCTTTTGTACCATCATTATCCATAGAGGTAAACAAAATTTCACCTGCACCGCGCTCTTCTACTTCCTTGGCCCAATCAAACAAGCGAATTTCGGTAGGCACTTTTCCTCCTACCAAATGCACAATCCATTCCCCCTCAATTAATTTAGCATCTATAGCAACAACGATACATTGCGAACCAAATTTTGCCGATAAATCATTTATTAATTGTGGATTTTTAACAGCTGATGAGTTTATAGATACCTTGTCAGCACCATTTTGCAATAGCATATCTACATCTTCAATAGAAGCTATACCACCACCTACGGTAAACGGAATATTTACTTTTTCCGCTACGCGATAAACCAAATCAGCAAGTGTTTTACGTTTTTCTTCGGTAGCTGAAATGTCCAGAAAAACCAACTCATCTGCTCCTGAATTGGCATAAATCTCTGCCAATTCTACCGGATCACCTGCATCTCGTAAATCAACAAAATTGATCCCCTTTACAGTACGTCCGTCTTTAATATCTAAACAAGGTATTATTCGTTTTGTAAGCATTTTATTTATTTAGAAAGTATGTAATCTTCTAATTGTTTTAGACTGATTCTATTTTCATAGATAGCCTTACCAATAATAGTTCCCTCACAACCTAGTTCTGCTAATTTAGGCAATTCATCAAAGGTAGATATACCTCCTGAAGCAATCAAATTAATACTGCGACTATCAGCACCTTTACTAGTTTCATTTAAAATACGCTCATACAATTCAAAGGAAGGACCTTGTAACATACCGTCTTTACTAATATCAGTACAAATTACAAATACAATTCCTTTCTGTTGATAGGCTTGTATAAACGGAATTAAATCTTCTTTAGAATCTTCTTGCCACCCTGAAACTGCCACTTTCTCGTGTAAAGCATCTGCCCCCAATATAATTTTTTCAGCGCCATATGTTTCTATCCAACCCAAAAAAGTATCCTGATCTTTCACCGCAATACTGCCTCCTGTAATTTGAGAAGCTCCGCTGTTGAACGCTATTTTTAAATCCTCATCGGTCTTTAAACCACCCCCAAAATCTATCTTTAAATTGGTTTGAGACGCTATTTGCTCTAAAACCTTGTGGTTTACAATATGTTTAGATTTTGCACCATCTAGATCTACCAAATGCAAGTGCGTTATACCATGTGCCTCAAACTCTTTAGCCACTTCAAGCGGATGCTCATTGTATATTTTCTTAGTATCATAGTCGCCCTTTGAAAGACGAACACATTTACCGTCTATAATATCTATTGCTGGAATTATTCTCATAATTTAAATGTACTGAGTAATTAGTATTAAGATTCTAAGCTTCGTTGAAGTGAATAATTCATTTTTTTTTCATCAGTCA
Source organism: Cellulophaga baltica (assembly GCF_900102165.1). Taxonomy (GTDB): domain Bacteria; phylum Bacteroidota; class Bacteroidia; order Flavobacteriales; family Flavobacteriaceae; genus Cellulophaga; species Cellulophaga baltica. The sequence continues at coordinate 156,157 of NZ_FNBD01000004.1, read as the reverse complement.
ACTTTAATGGAAGCACTAGTTTTTCCTCTGTAATTAAGTTTAATCGCATTACTAAAAGTAATTGAGTTTCAAGTTCCGTTGTTGAGCCATTTGCAATGCTAAGAAAATTTCTAAATTCTTTTTTTGAATTTCTACCCGCCCCTTCTGCGATATTTGAAGCGATTGAAACTGAACATCTTTTAATTTGAGATGTCAAGCCATATTTTTCATCATCAGGCATAAAACTCATAAGCTTATAAATTTCCTCCGTTAAATCCATCGCTTTTTTCTAAATGGTCAAATTTTCATATTTATTCATTAGAACTTGATACTTTGTACTCGTTACTTTATTCTTAAAAAATTCATTAGAATTTTTTCCCCAACGCTACTACTCTTTTCTGGATGAAACTGTGTTCCGTAAAAATTATTTTTCTGCAACGCTGCACTATATTCAAGCTCATATTCTGAAGTTGCTATGGTTTCTTTACAAATTGGTGCATAAAAACTATGAACTAAATAAATGTATTCGCCCTCTGAAATACCACTAAATAAATCTGATTTTAAATTGGCTATCTGATTCCAACCAATTTGCGGCACCTTTACCTTCTTAGAAAATTTAACCACATCTACATCAAATATTCCTAGCCCTTTTGTATCACCTTCCTCTGTAGCATTACACATTAATTGCATCCCTAAACAAATTCCTAAAACGGGTTGTTTTAAAGTAGGTACCAAGGCATCTAGTCCGCTTGCTTTTAATTTATGCATGGCACTGCTGGCCTCGCCTACACCAGGAAAAATCACTTTATCCGCTGCTAGAATTTCATTTACATCACTTGTTAGAACAGCCTCATAACCAAGACGTTGAATTGCAAACTTTATACTTTGTATGTTTCCTGCTCCGTAATTTATAATTACTATTTTCATAAAGTTTTTTTTACAACATTCCTTTAGTAGATGGTAAAACCATCTTCTCTACGTCGCGTTTTACAGCCATTTTTATTGCCTTAGCAAAAGCTTTAAATATTGCCTCAATCTTGTGATGCTCATTAACACCTTCTGCTTTTATATTTATATTGGCTTTAGCACCGTCACTAAATGATTTAAAAAAGTGCAGAAACATTTCCGTAGGCATATCTCCTACTTTTTCTCTTTTAAAATCTGCCTCCCATACCAGCCAGTTTCTACCACCAAAGTCGATTGCCACTTGCGCTAAACAGTCATCCATAGGTAAACAGAATCCGTAACGCTCAATACCCAGCTTGGTACCTAATGCTTTATGGAAAACTTCCCCTAAAGCAATTGCGGTATCTTCTATAGTATGGTGTTCATCTACCTCTAAATCACCATCTACTTTAATATCTAAATCCATTTGACCGTGACGCGCTAGCTGATCTAGCATATGGTCAAAAAAGGCGAGGCCTGTAGCAATACTACTTTTTCCTGTGCCATCTAGATTTACTTTAATTTGAATATCAGTTTCATTTGTCTTACGGCTAATACTAGAAACCCTATCTTTTAATTTTAAAAACTCATAGATTTTTTCCCAATCGTTGGTTTCAGTAGCAATATATGCATCTAACTCATCTCGTTTCACCGTAATTTCACCAGTACCTAGATTGGTTTCATCGTTGATAAAAATACCTTTAGCTCCAAGATTTTTAGCTAATTCCATATCCGTTAACCGATCTCCGATTACAAAAGAATTTGCTAAATCATATTCTTCAGAGAAATATGCTGTCAACAAACCAGTACCTGGTTTACGCGTGTTAGCATTTTCATGTGGAAAAGTTCTATCAAGAAATACTTTATCAAATACAACCCCCTCATTTTCAAAAGAATTCATGATAAAATTATGCACAGGCCAAAATGTATCTTCTGGAAAAACGTCTGTTCCTAGTCCGTCTTGGTTGGTGATCATCACCAATTCATAATCCAACTCCTTAGCTATTTTACCCAAAAATGTAAACGCCTTTGGATAGAAGGTCATTTTTTCATAACCGTCAATTTGCTCATCAACGGTTTCTTTAATAATCGTACCATCTCGATCTATAAAAAGTACTTTTTTCATTCTTATTGAATTTCTTTTAGAACCTGCATTAATTTTTTATTCTCAGCTGTAGTACCTACTGTGAAGCGTAATGTGTTTTCACATAGAGGTTGTGTTGTACGGTTCCTTACCACAACACCCCTCGCTAATAACTGATTATATCGTTCTGTAGCATTATCTAGTTTTGCTAAAACAAAATTAGCATCAGTAGCATATACTTTAGTTACGAAATTTAATTGAAGTAATGCTTTAGATAACAAAGCTCTTTCCTTCAATATATCAGTAATTTCCGATTTTATTTTATCAACGTTCAAAACACGCTCTAACGCTCTTTTCTGAGTAAGCTCATTTACATTGTATGGAGGCTTAATCTTATTTAGAATAGCAATAATCTCTTCAGATGCATAACAGACTCCTAATCGAATACCGGCCATTCCGTATGCCTTAGATAGTGTTTGAGTAACTATTAAATTTGTATAATTCGGTAGTCCAGACAACCATGATTCTTCTTTTGAAAAATCTATATATGCTTCATCAATAATGACTATTCCATTAAACCTTTCTAATAGTTCTGTGATCTTGTTTCGCGAAAAACTATTTGCTGTAGGATTGTTTGGCGAGCAAAGGAATAATAACTTAGACTTAGCATCAGCTGTTTCCAAAATCTGATTGACATCAGGTTCAAAATCTGCCGTTAACAAAACTTCTCTATTCTCAATATCATTAATCCCTGACAACACTTTATACATTCCATAGGTTGGCGGAAGTGTAATAATATTATCTTCTTTGGGTTCACAAAAAGCGCGGAAAATTAGATCTAAAACTTCGTCACTCCCATTTCCAAAAAGAATATTAGCAGATAGTACCCCTTTTTGAGATGCTAATACCTCTTTTAAGCTTCTTTGCTGAGGATCTGGATATCTATTCACACCATTTTCAAACGGATTCTCATTAGCGTCTAAAAACACCATATCTGAACCATCTGAAACGTATTCATCACGCGCTGAAGAATACGGACTCAGTCCCTTTACATTATCACGTACTAGGTTTTGTATATTTACCTTACTCATCGTCCAAACTATTTAATCGTAACGTAACGGCATTTTTGTGCGCTTGTAAGCCTTCTGCTTCTGCCATTAGCTCAATTGCACTACCAATTTCTTGAATTCCTTCTTTTGAAATCTTCTGAAAAGTCATGCTTTTCATAAAACTATCTAAGTTAACACCACTATACTGTTTAGCATACCCATTTGTTGGTAAAGTATGATTAGTTCCTGAAGCATAATCTCCGGCACTTTCAGGGGTGTAATTGCCAATAAAAACAGATCCTGCATTTGTAATTGCACTCAAATAAGATCCCTCATCTGCCACACAAACTATATAATGTTCTGGACCATATTCATTAATTAATTCCTGTGCCGTTGTATCATCCTCAACGTAAATTAACTTACTATTATCTATCGCTTTTTGAGCAATATCCTTACGTGGTAAATCTTCAATTTGCAAGGCAACTTCTTTCTCTACATCTTCAAGCATTGCTTTAGAGGTTGTTACCAATAGTACCTGACTATCAACACCATGCTCTGCCTGACTAAGTAAATCTGACGCAACAAACGCTGCGTTTGCAGTATCATCTGCCACAACCAAAAGCTCACTTGGCCCCGCAGGCATATCAATAGCCACGCCATGCTTTGTAGCAATCTGTTTCGCTACAGTAACATATTGATTTCCTGGTCCAAATATCTTATACACTTGCGGAATGGTTTCTGTTCCAAAGGTCATTGCCGCTATAGCCTGTATCCCTCCTACCTTATATATTTTTGTTACACCACAAAGGTTTGCCGCATACAAAATAGCTGGGTGAATTTTCCCTTCTTTATTAGGTGGCGAACATAGAACAATTTCTGAGCATCCAGCGATATTAGCAGGGACTGCTAACATTAAAATAGTAGAAAATAAAGGTGCTGTTCCTCCCGGAATATATAAGCCCACTTTATCTATAGGCCTTTTTACCTGCCAACAATGTACACCAGGACTAGTTTCTACCTCTATACTTTGTGTTTTCTGAGCGGTGTGAAATTTATCAATGTTATCCTTAGCCAAGAGAATAGCTTCTTTAAGGGCTACAGCTACCAAACTATTAGCCTCTACAATTTCATCGTCCGTAACCAATAACTCTGTTATAGTTACGCCATCGAACTTTTCGGTATACTTTTTTATGGTAGCATCACCGTTTTCTTGAAGTTCTTCAAAAACCTGATTTACTGTACTTTCTATATCTGCAACGCTCTTAGTAGGACGCTTAAGAATAGATTTCCAATCTTCTCTTTCAGGATTATATATTTTATTCATAGCCAATACTAATCAAATTTCTTAATCATATGATATCCTAAAGCTTCAAAACCTTGACGCTCCCAGAACTTTTTTCCTTTTTCATTGTGCCGATAACAATTCACTTCTACACCAACACAATCAATGCTTTTAGCATAATCAAACAACCAATTCATCATTAATTCTCCAACTCCTGCGCTTCTATAGTTCGTTTCTACAAAAACATTGTCCGGTTCTAGATGTTTCCCTGCATATAACTTGTTTAACACCCAAAATCCGCAACAGGCTATTAATTGGTTGTTATCATATACACCTATGCATTGATATCCTCCCATTTTAAGCATGTCTTTTAACCTGCTTTTCAATGTTTCTTCCGGTAATTTTCCCAAATTTAATTGAATTACCAGCGGAATAATCGACTCCATTTCTTCATAGGGAATCAATTTTAATTCAAAATCAGCCTTCATGAGCTTTTTTTAAAGCACCATTTTCTCAATTGGGCAAACTAGAATACCTTCAGCGCCAGCCTGCTTTAACTCATCTATTACTTCCCAGAAAGAATCTTTCTTAATTACCGTGTGTACAGAACTCCAGCCTTCCTCTGCTAATGGCAAAACTGTAGGACTACGCATTCCTGGTAATAAGTCCAAAATCATAGGCAATTTATCATTCGGAGCATTCAACAATACATATTTAGATTGTCTTGCTCGTAATACCGACTGAATTCTGAATTGTAATTTTTCAAGAATATCTCTCCTCTCAGAAGTTATTTGTGGTGAAACCGCCAAAACAGCCTCACTCTTTAACATTACCTCTACTTCTTTCAAATTATTTTTAAACAAGGTACTTCCACTAGATACAATGTCACAAATAGCATCTGCTAATCCAATATTTGGAGCAATCTCTACAGAACCGTTAATAATGTGAATATCTGCAGAAACCCCTTTGTCTGCTAAATAGTTTTTAACGGTATTTGGGTATGATGTAGCAATTCGTTTGCCTTGGAAATCTTGAACAGAAGTATACTTTACAGCCTTTGGCACTGCTAAAGACACTTTACACTTTGAAAAACCTAATTTTTCTGCAATAGAAATATCTTCTCCTTTTTCTATCAACACATTTTCACCTATGATAGCGATATCTACCACCCCGTCTCTTAAGTATTGAGGAATATCTCCATTTCTCAAATAAAATACTTCCATAGGAAAATTGCGAGAAGACGCTTTTAATTGATCGCGACCGTTATCAATAGAGATACCACAATCTTTAAGAATCTCAATAGATTCCTCATTTAATCGACCTGATTTTTGAATAGCAATTCTAATTTTTGTCATTTTCTTTTTAGTTTGTGTCTGGCAATCAAAAAAAGTTTAAAAATAAAACCCGTTTGATTGCTCAAACGGGTTTAAAATATGTTGCACTACTACAATACATTTCTACCTCGCTTGAAAGCAAGTATAAAAATGATGATGATGTGTAGTTGTATTTTTCATTCTGATGTAAAAGTAAAATTATTTTATGTGTTAAAAAACAAAAATCTATTTTTTTAACAACTGTTCTTGTTTTTATTCAAAAACTAACAGATTAATTGTTCCCCAAAATTAAAGGTAATCCAGATTCTCCTCCACCTACAACAACAACTTTAGTGTTTGGTGATTTAGAAAGCTCTAAAGTAGCATCTATACCTTTATCTCTAAGAATTTGATCATTTAACGATGCACTCAATATACGGTTGGCATCTGCCTTACCCTGCGCTTCTATGGTTACTTTTTCAGCTTCTTTCTTAGCAGTAACTAAACGGAATTCATATTCTAAAGACTCCTGCTCTTGACGTAATTTACGTTCAATAGCTTCCTTAATGGTTGGCGGCAAAGTTACATCGCGCACTAAAATTTCATTAAGTTGAATATACTCTCCTTCTACAATCTTCTTGGTCTCATCAAAAATCTCTTGTTGGATAGCATCACGCTTACTAGAATATAATTGTTCTGGCGTATAACGACCTACCACAGAACGTGCAGCAGAACGTATTGTAGGCAATAAAACTCTTTGAATATAATCTTCTCCCTTTTCTTGGTGCAACTTCCCTAATTCACTACGAACAGGCTCAAACCAAGCCGAAGCTTCTAATTTAATATCCAAACCATTACTAGATAAAACATTCATTTTTTCTAGCACTTCCTGCTGTCTTACCTCATAGATAAATACTTTATTCCATGGAGCTACAAAGTGAAAACCCTCCCCTAATGGTGGCTCATCTGTAACCACACCACCTTGAAATTGTTTGTACAAAACACCCGCCTGACCTGAGTCAACCGTGACGGTAGATTTTGAAATTAATATTATTAAAACTACTAATGCGAAGACTGCAGGTAATGCAATTTTTGGCAATTTATCCATACTTGAATTTAATTTAAATTAATCCGTTATATTTTCTGATGATCCATTCTAATGAAAGTGCTATTATAATAAGCCCTAGAAGGAATTTAAAGTCTATCAAAGATACAACATTTTCAACGCTCTTTTGAGTAGACATAAAGCGTTTATCCGAATCTAACTGCGTAATAAATTCCTGTATTTGTTCAGGATAGAAAAGTGAAGCCGTTGTTGCCTCAGAGAAGTTCGACATTTTTGTATGATTCGACGAAAAAAACTGCTGCTCTACATCATAATCTAATACGGTAAATTTGCCAGATTTAGAAACCGACTTCCCTACCACGCCCACTTTAAAGGAATAAGTTCCCGATTTTAAATCGCTTAAATCTGCTTCAAAATAATTATTTTTCAAAAGCATAGGTACTTTCACCCCTCCATTAATTTCAATATAAAGATTAGCCTTAGAATCAAACACGTACGTCTCATCAAAATAGGTAGCCGTTACTTTTGCTAAGCCTAAATTTTCATACACCGACTTATAATCAATTGACAGTTGCTCTCTTTTTGCATCACTAGATAAAAACAACGTTAGCTTTCCTATGAAAGTATCAAAATCTTCAAAATTCTCTTGGTTCACATAATTTTGCATTCGCCATTTCCAAATGTTTTCACCTAATAAAACTGCTGTCTTCTGTTTTTCGTTTTCCGAAATAGCAAAAAGCGGATTAGCAAGATCTACTCCTCTTATATTCATCTGCAGTAAGGGCTCATAAGTACTTTTAAAACTAATTGCTCCAGAATTACTCGTCAAAGGCGGGTAATTAATGAAATCTGTGTTGGCTATATCATATTTAGAAAAAGAAGTATTTAGCTTACCGATAACTTCTTCAATAGGATACCCCGTTTCTAAGGTAAAATCTAAGTTAGATTGATTTAAAAAATTAAGATCGGTCTTAGTACCGACAATGGTAAAATGATTTCGTTTTTCTTTCGCAATAAAAGCATAAACTTCTTTAAAACTACTAGTGGGTTGATAGCATATAAAAAGATCTGTATCGTCAAATACTTTCTGATCAACATTAGGTTTCACAATGGTCACCAGGCGTTGCTCATTAGATTCAATCGCTTTTTTTAAAGCCCCCAAATCAGGATGCACTATAGAAGAAACAATAGTAACTTTGGTTTTCTCATCAATAACTTCAACAGCCACAGATTTTCTATTATTGATCTTATTTTTCTCAGTATCCAAAGCACCTACGGCAACAACTACCGTTTTAACCCCCACAGCATCGGCATTTATAAGCGTATGTATTCTTTTTGATTTGATTGATTTAGAAAACCCCACTTGTTCCTTGAAAACAATTTTTCCATCTACAGCAATAGAAACAGGCAAACTAACCGTCTTTTCTCCATCATAAGAGATATAGGACTCTATTGGAAATTTATTTTTTAAAAAGGCAAATTTATTAGTGTTCACCTGACTTACTTTAACATCTTCATAGGCCGTAGTGTCTCCAAAAACTACCGAATAAAATGAAATCTTACTCTTATTGCCATAAAATTCATAATCCTGACCTATAGTTTGATTACCATCTGAAAGTAATACCCCAACAGTTTTCTTATTGTTGTAAATCGTAGCAACCGTTTTTAAAGCTTTTGCGATATCTGTCTTTTTTTCAGAAAGATCAAGGGTGCCCAAGTTTTCCAATGAGCTACCGAATTGATAATAATCTATATTAAATTTTTCTGCTAAATCTTTATTGTTTTTTATTTTATCCAAAAAATCATTTAATTGCTCAGAACTATTTGCCATAGAACTAGAAATATCTGCAACCACTACTAAATTAGCTTTCGCTACAGTATAGTCTACTTTTTTAAATTTTGGATTTATAAGCACTATAAAAAGAGAAAATAGCGCCGTAAAACGCAAAAAAGAGAGCAAAACAATATGTTTTCCTCTCTTTTTAACTTTGTAATAATATTGAAAAATGACTACTCCTACAGCAACAAATGCTGCTAAAATTATTAATAGAATAGTCTGAATTTGCATAATTTTCGCTACTTCTAAGTTAGCATTCCCCCATCAACATTTAACACCTGCCCCGTTACATACCCTGACAAATCAGAAGCAAAAAACAAACAAGCATTGGCAATATCTTCTGGACTACCACCTCTCTTCAAAGGAATACCGTCTCTCCAACCTTGAACCACTTTTTCATCAAGTTTATCGGTCATCTCTGTCTCGATAAACCCTGGAGCAATTGCGTTACAGCGAATATTTCTAGAACCTAATTCTAAAGCAATAGATTTAGTAAAACCAATCATACCCGCTTTTGAAGCTGCGTAATTTGTCTGACCCGCATTACCTTTAACACCAACCACACTACTCATATTAATTATAGAACCTTTACGCTGCTTTAACATAGTACGTTGCACCGCTTTTGTCATGTTAAATACCGATTTTAAGTTGATTTCAATTACTTTATCAAAATCATCCTCAGACATACGCATTAGAAGGTTATCTTTTGTAATTCCAGCATTGTTAATCAACACATCAATAGTACCATCAAAATCTTCTAAAACCTGAGCTACTAGAGCTTCTGAATCACTAAAGCTTGCTGCATTACTTTTATATGCTTTTGCTTTAACTCCCTTAGCCGTCAATTCTTTTTCTAATGCTAGCGCTGGTGCCTCACTAGAGCTATATGTAAAAGCCACATTTGCTCCATGGTCTGCAAAAACCTGCGCAATACCAGTACCTATACCCCTACTTGCACCTGTAATAATTACGTTTTTACCTTCTAATAACTTCATTTTTGTTCAATTTGTTCGGTTGATATTCAAATATAACTTTTGTTTGATATATAGATAGCTAAAATCCCGTTTAAACTGAAAATATTTCAGCATAAACGGGATTTTTAAATCTTTATATAGTTCTTGATTTAATTGTAAAACAATTATCCCAATACTTCTTTTACTTTCAATCCAATCTCAGCAGGAGAATCTACCACGTGAATACCACACTCACGCATGATACGCTTTTTAGCTTGAGCGGTATCGTCACTACCACCTACGATGGCACCAGCATGACCCATGGTTCTACCTGCAGGTGCAGTTTCACCAGCAATAAAACCTACAACTGGTTTTTTACTTCCACTAGCTTTATACCACTTAGCAGCATCTGGTTCTAATTGACCTCCAATTTCACCAATCATCACTACACATTCTGTTTCAGGATCGTTGATTAACATTTCAACAGCTTCTTTTGTTGTTGTTCCAATAATTGGATCACCACCAATACCAATAGCAGTTGTAATACCTAAACCTTGACGTACTACTTGATCAGCAGCTTCATATGTTAATGTTCCCGATTTAGAAACAATACCTACGTTACCTTTTTTGAATACAAAACCTGGCATAATACCTACCTTAGCTTCACCTGGAGTAATAACTCCTGGACAGTTAGGGCCGATTAAACGACAGTCCATATTTTTAATATAGTTAGACGCTTTTACCATATCTGCAACAGGAATACCTTCTGTAATGGTAATAATAACTTTAATACCTGCATTCGCAGCTTCCATAATTGCATCTGCAGCAAATGCTGGCGGAACAAATATAATAGTCGTGTCTGCTCCAACTTTTTCAACAGCTTCATGAACAGTATTAAAAACTGGCTTCCCTAAATGTTCTTGCCCACCTTTACCCGGAGTAACACCACCAACGATGTTCGTACCGTAATCAATCATTTGTCCTGCGTGAAAGGTACCTTCACTTCCAGTAAAACCTTGTACAATTATTTTGGAATCTTTATTGACTAAAACACTCATTTTATATCTATATTAATTTATTGCATTGCAAAAATATGCCATTGAAAACAATTTATAAAGTATTTCGCTAGCTTATTTGTGCTTCTATTTTTTTATTATTTGCGGAATTTGCTTAATCCAAGCCATTTGCTTCATTTTTTCACGTGCTTCTTCTGCCGGACTACCAAAGTATGTGGCGTTTCCTTCAAGAGATTTAGAAATTCCTGATTGCGCTAAAACTACTGCTTTTTTTCCAATAGTGATTGCACTAATCACTCCAACTTGCCCCCATAAGGTTACTTCGTCTTCTATAATCACGCAACCTGCAATTCCCGTTTGCGAAGCTATTAGGCATTTCTCCCCAATAATGGTATCATGACCAACATGCACTTGGTTATCTATCTTAGTTCCTTTTTTAACTGTAGTATCTCCGGTAACCCCCCTATCTAAAGTACAAAGCGCACCAATATCAACATTATCCTCAATCACCACTCGGCCACCTGAAAGCAACTTATCAAAACCTTCTGGCCTATTTTTATAATAAAATGCGTCTGATCCTAAAACAGTTCCCGCATGGATCGTAACATTATTACCAATTACACAATTGTCATATATAGATACATTGGAATGAATGGTACAATTAGCTCCGATTACCACATTATTACCCACAAAAGCATTAGGCTGAATAACTGTATCCTTACCTATTTTTGCTGATGGCGCTATATTCTTAGATGATTTCTCAAAAGGCTTAAAAAAAGCTGTTAGCTTATTAAAATCACGAAAAGGATCATCAGAAATCAACAATGCTTTTCCTTCTGGGCAATCCACTTTTTTATTGATTAAAATAGTAGTCGCCTTAGAATTTAAAGCCTTATCATAATATTTAGGATGATCTACAAAAACAATATCACCTGGCTCTACCACATGAATTTCGTTCATTCCTAAAACCTGAAAATCAGCATCGCCAACAAATTCAGACTGAATAATGCTCGCAATTTGTTGCAAACTATGAGAAATAGGAAACTTCATTTAATTATGCTTGATTTCTAAAAATTATTCTTTTACGCGTTCCATATAAGAACCCGAAGCAGTATCTACTTTAATTTTATCACCTTCATTAATAAATAAAGGAACATTAACCTCTGCCCCTGTTTCTACTTTTGCAGGTTTTGTAGCGTTGGTTGCCGTGTTTCCTTTTACACCTGGCTCCGTATAGGTAACCTCTAAAACAACACTAGCAGGCATGTCTACAGACAAAGGCATGCTATCTTCTGTATTAAAAAGAATAGTAACTATTTCTCCTTCCTTTAAAAGGCCCGGCGCATCTAATGCACTTTCTTCTAAGGTTATTTGATTATAGTCTTGTGTATTCATAAAGTGATACGTCTGCCCTTCAGGATACAAATACTGATATGAGCGTGTTTCCACACGTACATCTTCTATCTTACTACCTCCAGAAAAGGTATTATCTAAAACTTTACCCGAAGTTACACTCTTTAATTTTGTACGTACAAAAGCAGGTCCCTTCCCTGGTTTTACATGTAAAAATTCAATAATTTTAAAAATATCGTTGTTGTAACGAATGCAAAGTCCTTTTCTAATATCTGATGTTGATGCCATAATTATAATGCTATTTGTTACTGATGATTTCTAATTAATCAACTAAAAATTATCAGTAAGCTTTAATGTTATTTTATAAATTGAAAGTTAGACTAATTATTACTAAAATAGCCTTTCATTATTCCACGCTGAGAATCTCTAATAAATTGAAGAATTTCATCACGCTCCGGAGTAGCTTCCATTTCTGCCTCAATAATTTGAACAGCTTGAGAATTATTATAATTTTTTTGGTATAAAATTCTATAAATATTCTGCACTTCTCTAATCTTTTCTGAGGTAAAGCCTCTTCTTCTTAGCCCTACCGAATTTATTCCTACATAAGAAAGCGGCTCACGCGCAGCTTTTACATACGGAGGAACATCCTTACGAACTAAAGATCCACCAGTTACAAAAGCATGCTGCCCTATAGATACAAATTGATGTACTGCAACTAGTCCTGCAAGAATCACATTATCTCCAATAGTAACATGCCCTGCTAAAGTTGAATTATTAGAAAAAATACAGTTATCCCCTACTAAACAGTCATGGGCAACATGACAATAAGCCATGATTAAACAGTTTTTTCCAATAACCGTTTTCATGCGGTCTGAAGTTCCTTTATGAATGGTTGCACATTCTCTAATTGTGGTATTGTCACCAATTATAACCGTAGTTTCTTCTCCTTGATATTTTAAATCTTGAGGAGGTGCTGAAATTACTGCACCAGGAAAAATATTACAATTTTTACCTATTCGTGCGCCTTCCATTATCGTTACGTTAGAACCAATCCACGTACCATCGCCAATAATAACATTATTATGAATGGTGGTAAAAGGTTCTACAACTACGTTCTTAGCGATTTTAGCTCCTGGATGAATATATGCCAGTGGTTGATTCATTCTATTTCTTTTTAGCTATTTGCGCCATTAATTCTGCTTCACACACCAGCTTATTATTTGCATAAGCATACGCTTGCATGTGACAAATACCTCTTCTTATTGGCGTAATAAGGCTACAGTGAAAAGTCAATGTATCCCCTGGAAGTACTTTTTGTTTAAATTTCACATTATCCATTTTCATGAAAAATGTCAAGTAATTTTCTGGATCTGGAACCGTACTTAACACTAAAATACCTCCAGTTTGTGCCATAGCTTCTACTTGCAAAACTCCTGGCATTACTGGTGCACCTGGAAAATGACCTACAAAGAAATTCTCATTCATTGTAACATTTTTCATTCCCACAACATGCGTATCAGAAAGCTCTAAAATTCTATCAATCAATAAGAACGGAGGCCTATGAGGAAGTACTTCCATAATTTGATGAATATCCATCAATGGCGGCTGATTCAAATCATATTGAGGAACTTTATTACGCTTTTCTAATTTTATAATTTTCGACAGTTTTTTTGCAAATTGTGTATTTACAAAATGACCTGGCTTGTTGGCTATGATTTTACCACGAATACGCGTACCCGCCAAAGCTACATCTCCAATAACATCTAGCAATTTGTGACGTGCTGCTTCATTAGGATGATGCAATGTTAAGTTATCTAAAATTCCGTTTGGTTTAATAGACAGCTTCTTTTTATTAAAAGCCTTTTCAAGCTTTTTCATCGTTTCTTCAGAGATCTCTTTATCTACGTAAACTATAGCATTGTTTAAATCTCCACCTTTAATTAATCCGTGCTCTAAAAGCATTTCCAATTCGTGTAGAAAACTAAACGTTCTAGCTTCTGAAATTTCTACTTTGAAATCTGACAACTTATCTAAAGTAGCATTCTGCGTTCCTAATACTTTGGTCCCAAAATCTACCATAGTCGTAATCTGATAATCGTCTGAAGGTATTACCGTAATTTCACTACCGGTTGCTTCATCTTTGTACGATATCACTTCTTTAACTACGTATATTTCTCTTTCAGCTTCTTGCTCAACAATCCCTGCTTCTTCAAGAGCTTCTACGAAAAATTTAGAAGAACCATCCATTATCGGTGGTTCTGGAGCATTTAGCTCTATTAAAACGTTATCAATCTCTAACCCTACTAATGCTGCAAGAACATGTTCTGATGTTTGAATTTTAACGCCTCTTTTTTCTAAATTGGTCCCTCTCTGAGTATTTACAACATAAGCTGCATCTGCCTCAATAATAGGTTCTCCTTCTAAATCTGTTCGTTTAAAGGCATACCCATGATTTTCAGGCGCAGGTACCAATTTCATTGTAACGTTCTCTCCTGTATGCAATCCTACACCAGATAAAGTAACTTCTTTGCCAATTGTTCGTTGTTTATTGCTCACGGCCAATCTTTTTTTCTATTTCGTTAATCCTATTAATAATCTTCGGTAAATTTTTAAAATGTACATAAGACTTGTTATAATCGCCATATGTTAAAGCAGGAGAACCTTGTATCACTTCTCCAGTTTTTATATTTCTTCCAATACCAGATTGCGCTTGTATACGCACATTATCTCCTATGGTGATATGACCTACAATACCTACTTGACCACCAATCATACAGTGTTTACCTATCTTCGTAGAACCAGCAACCCCAGTTTGTGCAGCAATTACAGTATGCTCTCCAATTTCTACATTATGAGCAATTTGTATTTGGTTATCTAATTTTACGCCTTTTCTAATTATGGTAGACCCTAAGGTAGCTCTATCTATGGTAGTCCCGGCACCTATATCAACATTATCTTCAATAATAACATTACCTGTTTGCGGCACTTTTTTATATTCGCCCTCCGCATTTGGCGTAAACCCAAATCCGTCTGAACCCACAATAGCTCCACTATGAATCACGCAATTATTACCAATTACAGATTCTGAGTAAATTTTAGCCCCTGCGAAAACAATAACATTATCTCCTAAGCGCACATTGTCTCCAACATAAACATTGGGATATATTTTCACCTTATCGCCTAGTACTACATTTTCGCCAATATAAGCAAAAGCACCTATATAGCAATCTTCTCCGTAGGTAGTAGATGCAGCAATAAATGACGGGCTCTCAATACCCGTTTTATTATTTTTTACTTGATTGTAATATTCTAATAATTTCGAAAATGACTCATAGGCATCATCTACTTTAATGAGTGTAGTTGATAAATCATGTTCCGCTACAAAATCTTTATTCACTATAGTTATAGAAGATTTGGTAGTATATATATGTTGTGTGTATTTCGGATTTGCTAAAAAAGTAAGAGATCCTTGCTCTCCTTCCTCTATTTTAGCCAATTTATCAACCGCGATATCTGGATTACCTTCCAGTTCTCCTTCCAAAATACCCGCAATTTGACTAGCTGTAAATTTCATAAAGGCAAAAGTAACAAAAATAGTTAAACAGTAAGTTTAGGATAACAGATATAATACTTGGTGGTAATTTTAGAAACTGTTTTCAAATTTAATTGATCAGAAGCCTTTACAACATCAGTAACTTTTCCATTATCATTTAATATTTTAATATTTTGTTTTTTAGAATCATAGGTCTGATTTTGAACGATTCCAGAATATACAAAATAATTTACATCTTGCTCATTCAGCTGGTATTCTTTCATAAAAATAGCACGTTGTTTCGCCAGTTTTTTAAGGCTGATGGGCTTATTTTTTATCTTAATCTGCAATAATTCCCTATTTAAAATCATTTCAGAAAGTTTAGAGAGCGTAAAATCTGACGAATTCTGCCATTGTTTAATTGCAGATAAAATATCTACATCATCTAGCGAAGCAAAACGATTTAAATTTGATGCGGTGAAATCATCTTTACCTATTTTATTCGTCATAAAAAACATAAGCGCATCGCTACATGCTAACTTCTCCCCTCTTGCCAACAGCTCTTTTGCTCTTTTCAAAATACTTATAAGTAGCTGTTCTGCCACTAAACCTGTTTTATGTAAATATACCTGCCAATACATAAACCTCCGGGCCATGAGAAACTTCTCCACAGAATAAATCCCTTTTCGTTCTACTACAAGCTCGTTATCTACTACATTCAACATGGTAATTAAACGTTCTGAATTAATGTTACCTTCCGCAACACCCGTGTAAAAGCTATCTCGCTTTAAATAATCTAAACGATCTATATCTAATTGACTAGAAACCAATTGATTTAAAAATTTCTTAGGATGCTCTCCTTTAAAAATAGCAATAGCTGTCTCTAGTTTACCTTTAAATTTTTCATTCAAAGATTCCATGAATTGTAGCGAAATATATTCATGACTCACCCCTTCAACAATACTATGTTCCATAGCATGCGAAAAAGGACCGTGACCAATATCATGCAATAAAATAGCACAAAGCAAGCCATCCTCTTCTTTTTCAGAAATATCAATGTCTTTTATTCGAAGAATCTGTACTGCTTGTTGCATAAGATGCATACACCCTAAAGCATGATGAAAACGCGTATGGTGTGCCCCCGGATATACCAAATAAGACATGCCCATTTGAGATATTCTACGTAAGCGTTGAAAGCTAGGTTCAGCAATCAAACTAAAAACTAAAGGCGTAGGAATGTTAATAAATCCGTAAATAGGATCATTAAAAATTTCAAGTTTCTTTAACTTTATCAAATTAAAATGATTTGTTAGCTTCAAAGTTATACAAATGATCTTTAAGTATACCATTAAAAAGCCAGAATATTAGACGGTCTAAAAGGCTTTGAATAGATTTATACAAAATACATGAATAAAATAACGATACTTTGGGTAGATGATGAAATAGATTTATTAAAATCTCACATCCTATTCTTAGAAAGTAAAAATTATATAGTAATCACCTGTAAAAGCGGACAAGAAGCTCTTGAAGAAGTAGCCAAAACTCGTTTTGATATTGTTTTCTTGGATGAAAACATGCCAGGAATCTCTGGCCTAGAGACCTTAACAGAGCTTAAAGATATAGACGCTACCCTGCCCGTTGTAATGATTACGAAGAGTGAAGAGGAATATATTATGGATGAGGCTATTGGTTCTAAAATAGCCGATTACCTTATTAAACCTGTTAATCCTAATCAAATATTACTATCACTTAAGAAAAGCTTAGACAACTCCAGATTAGTATCAGAAAAAACTACAGCAAATTACCAGCAAGAATTCAGGAAAATTGCAATGGATCTCTCTATGGTAAATTCCCATAGTGAATGGACCGATTTATATAAAAAACTGATTACTTGGGAGCTTCGCTTAGAAGAGATTGAAGATTCTAGCATGTTTGAAATACTAGAATCTCAGAAATCTGAAGCCAATAACCATTTTGGAAAATTTATTGACAAAAATTACGAAGACTGGTTTAATGTTGAAGACGGTCCCGTTTTATCACATACAGTGTTTAGAGAATTAGTAAAACCAGAATTGAAAGAACAACCTACATTATTAGTTGTTGTAGATAACTTGCGTTACGATCAGTGGTTAGCTTTTGAGGACACCGTCACACCCTTTTTTAAAAAGAAAAAGGAAACGAGCTATTTCAGTATCCTACCAACGGCAACACAATATGCCAGAAATGCCATATTCTCTGGTCTAACACCTTTAGATATGGAGAAGAAATATCCGGATTGGTGGAAAAATGATACTGATAATGGAGGTAAAAATATGTTTGAGGCCGAATTTTTAGGAGCTCAATTAAAGCGATTGGGCTTAGACTTAACTTGGGAGTATCATAAAATAAGTAGTTTAAGACAAGGGAAACAATTGTCTCAAAACTACAAATCACAAAAGAAGAATGACCTTACAGTCATCGTTTATAATTTTGTTGATATGCTTTCTCATTCTAAAACAGAGATGGAAGTTATTAAGGAACTTGCCTCTAATGATAAGGCTTACAGATCATTAACGCAGAGCTGGTTTAAAAACTCTCCGCTACTAGAAATCATTCAACAAGCACAAACTATGGGTCAAAAGCTGATTATCACTACAGACCACGGAACAATAAATGTGAAGCAGCCCTCAAAGGTAGTTGGCGACAAAGACACGAGTTTAAATTTAAGATACAAAACTGGGCGTAGTTTGTCTTACGAGAAAAAAGAAGTGTATGAAGCCACAAAACCTAGTGATATATTTTTGCCTACCATTAATATGAGTAGCTCATTTATTTTCGCAAAAAACGATTCCTTTTTTGCATATCCAAATAACTACAATCATTATGTAAGTTATTATAGAAATACATACCAACATGGAGGTGTTTCATTAGAAGAGATGATCATCCCATTTATAGTCCTAGAACCGAGGTAAATTTTGTTGATTTAATGAATTTAAAACACTAGAATAGAACCTATTCTACATAATTTCACAGCTTATTTCCTACCGATTTGTGTAAAACACACGAAAAGAGTGCATTTCATCTAATAAATGGGGAATAATGCATCACAGTTTAACGAATAATACCTATATTTACTATAGTTTCAACTAAAAACAATAGTTATGTTCAAAACAGTAGATCGATTGATGCAGTTCATCAAACATGCAGGTATGAGTGCCCGACAATTTGACCTTTCCATAGGTGCAAGTAATGGTTACACGTTAAGAATGCTAAAGAACAATGCCTCAATAGGAAGTGACGTTATAGAGAATATAGTCGCTACTTACCCTAATTTAAACTTAGTTTGGTTAATAACCGGCGAAGGAGAGATGTTAAAATCTGATGCAAATTCTTTAAATTTTAACCAATTACCGAAGGAAAAACAGTCGGAAATTGAGCAAATTATTGAGCGCAAGATTAGAGAGCGTCAAGAGAGAGAGTTACGTAGTCTTTTAAAAGATGTAACTGACGAAATTAATGCTATGGAAGACAAGAATTAAATGTCATCTATAAAATTACGCCTTGACTTTCAATGGCTTTCTTAAGCTCATTTAATCGTTCAAAATAATCCTCCTCTTTCATTGATTCCTTTTCGGATTTTAAATCCTGAAATTGGAGGATTAATTTAGTTCCCCCCAACTGACTTTTTTCAATGAGCTCCAAAATTGCATTCATTTTTTCATTCACCACTTCATTAAGATACTCTGCCCTAGTTTTGTAATTGATCCACTTTACCAAAAAGAAGATCAATACAAGCAAAGGAAATATCACCGGTATCGCCTTAAAAATTTCGACTTCGTCAAATATGGTTTCACTACCTATAATCACTTGATAAAGCTGAATAGCCACTACACTTAAATGAATTAATACAGCATATCTCCAAAGTTGTTTGGAGGTTATAAACCATATAAAAAGCAATACAAATATGGTAAGCTTAAAACTTATTAGCCAAACATAGGTCTGAAAATCACCCTCTGGAATTTTTAATTTTAAATTAATTAAAGAAACTTCATTTAAGGTAACAGGAACCCATTTATAAGAGAACGTAAGTAGCGGCAGCAATAAAACTAAAAAAAAGAGAAATACATTTTTCGTATTTGCAGTAGCCATATATATGGTATACCTAGTTGTAATGTCATGAGACAAAGTCTGCAATTCTTTTAACCGTCGGTCTAAAGAAAAAATAGTTTTAAAGGTTATATCTTCCTTGTTAATCTTGCTTTCAATAGTCTCATTTTTAGCTTTGTAATCCTGTAAACTAAGTAATTCTTTTAAGATATTAATCTGTGTAATGTTTGCAGCTGCTATTCTGTACTTCTTCATTTTTTTATCAATATAGAAAAGCAATATCAAATGTAGAGGAAATACTACAAAAGGTAATATTTCCGACAGAATTACACCGTAACCAACTACATTAAACGCACCATAAACTTGATAATAACCAATAAAAATAAATACTATCAAGGCGTATTTCCACTTATCAATCGTTGTCAAAAAAATAAAAGAAGCTAATAGGGCTAGATGAATTTTGGAAAAATAATGCCAAATACTGTATACTATAGTATCAAAAAAAACAGGCGTAATTTCAAAAAAAGGTGTTTTCCATACGGCCATATCTTTAAAAAAAAGATAAGCATACATGAAAATGCAAAGCAATAAAATAAAAAAAGTAACAATAATTTGGAAAGCTACCTTCTTTTTAAAATATAAATTCATACGTAAGGATTCTATACTTTATTATATGTACGTAGAATTAAGGCTACTGGTATGTTTAAAAGTTAATCTGTAGCTATTTTTCGTTCAATAGCAGCTTTAATTCTTAAAAGTTCTTGCTGATACGCTGCTTTAGAAAGATTTGATTGATTCTCTCGTAATGAAATTAATTCTGCTACTAAGCTATTTTCATCTTCCTCCATAGTATTTATAGCAGTTAAGACCTTCCGAATCTCCTCCTCTATTTCTTCGTTTAAAATATCATTCTTACTTTTATATTTAATGATCCTATGTAGCAGCAGAAAGGTTAATAAAATTGGTATCATGATAGGAAGCGCAGTAATTAACTCACTCTCATCGACTTTAGATTCCGTATTATTTAAACCTTTAGTAATTTGAAATACGACCATAATAATATTGAAAAAAATACCGTATTTAAGAATACCCTTAGTTGTGAAAAACCAAACTGAGAGTAAAATTAAATTATATAATTTATTCATAAAAAAGTACATGAAAATTTTTGCATTAGGAAAGTTTGTTTCATAAGAAAATATGTACAAATCAATAGTTTTAGAATTAGAAGGAATCCATTTATACAAAAAGAGTAGAAAAGGAGCAACTAACAATATTGTCCCTATAATGAAATTGCTCTTTTTATTTACTATAATTACCCCTTGAAAAAAAGGGGCTTTAATAGTATTGCTTAATAATGTTTCTAAATGCTTTATCCTTTCATGTAAATTTTTAATACCTATACTCCTTTCAATATTTTCCTGCTTTTTAAAAACACTCATATTACTAAAAACGCTCTTTTCCTTAATACTGTGATTAAGAATTTTTATTATATCAAAGGATTGCGGACTTATGTTCTGTAATGAAGACAATTTAATTCTACCTTTAAAAAAATATAGGAATAGACAGTAAAAAATTCCTAGTAAAATACTTAATTCATATATAATAGAACTTATTGCAAACTCATTAGAAACAGCTACCACAATTTGATACCAAAAATAAATTATATTTGGTAAGATCATATAACACCAATTATCTGTTATAGCTAAAAACCAAATACTTAAATAGCATAATACATAAACTGGTACAAAAATATAATACATTAAATTAGATATATTAATGTATTCTATTGTCTCCCATGTAAAATTCCAAACATTAAATACTTTTACTTCTGGAAATAATAAATAAACATACAACAGTAACGGCAAACAAAATACTAGAATCGCCCATATTAGGTTCAGTTTAAGATGTCTTCTTTGAGGAACTTTCAAAATAAAATTAGAGTTTAAAAACTGATTTAATTAACAAGGCTATTTTGAAGTTTAGATTCTAAAGCTTTCAACTGACTAAAGTAATCTTCTTTGTCTAGAGTATTCTTGTCATTTCTGAGAAGTAATAATTCTTTGATTAATCCATGCTCATTATTTCCCAAAACAGTAAGTTGTGTTAGTACCTCTTGAACCTCTTCTTCTATATCTTCATTTAAAACATCGTTCTTACTCTTATATTTTATAATTTGGTTTAACAATATAAAAGTCAGTATTACAGGAATCATTATGGGCAATGATGTTAATAACTCATGCTCATCTAATTTAGTATTAGAATTATCTAAAATTGTAAACATTTGAAATACCACAACAATTAGGTTTATAAATATACCCCACTTCATAATATTGTTAGTGGTGTAAAACCAGGTAGCCAAAAGTACTATATAGAAGAGTTTAGTATAAAAATAATACCCAAAGAGTTTTACATGCGTAAACCCTGTGTTGTAATGAAATGTTCCTAATCGCAAAATTCCATCAAGATCATCAGGAATAAAATTATAGATATATAGCATACAAGGAGCTAAAACCAATAGAACAGCTATAAAATAACCTGCTTTACCGTTTGATTTATTTCCATGTTTAAACAATGGTAATTTATTATTGTATAATAGATGCATTTCTAATTTCCTAACTTCTTCAATAAGACTATTTTTCTCGTATATGGAAGTTGTTTTAGCTGCTTTATCAGTGAACAATCGGCTCTTAATATCAAATATTCTTTTCTGTTTGAAATTAGTTTTCAATAATTTTAATATATCATAGGACAATAGTTGAATAAACGTGACTTTAAATATTTTAGATCTCCTATATACAAGGTGCAATAAAATACTATAACAAACACCTAAGCCACAGCCCACAAAATTAATGTTCTGTTCAACCTCTAATTCTTGGACAATAATTTGATTTAATTGAAATACAAAATAAATGATTGTTGGAAGTATTAAACACCTCCACCAATTTGATATTGTTAGAAACCAAATACTAACAAATACAATTACATACAAATGCCCAAAAATAAAATAAGTTAGGTATTCTGCATTTTTAAAATTTTGGATTTCATAGGTGAAAAACCAAAAATCTAAGGCAGTAGTTCTTGGAAACAGTAAGTATAGATATAGTAAAAAAGGCAAGCAAAATACTATAATAGCCAAAAGTAAGTTCAGCTTTAATAATTTCTTAGGTATAATTTTCAAATTCAGAAATGAGTTATGTATAATAAAATTAATTAAAATTACTAGTTTGCAATTTAGCTTTTATAATTTTCAATTGTTCCAAATAATCTTTTTTAACCAATGCATGTTTATTTTCTCTTAAAAGTTGCAGTTCCTGGACAAGCTTATTTTCAAGAGTGTCTAACGAATTAAGTTCTGAAATTACTTGCTGAATCTCTTGCTCTATCTCCTCATTTAAAACCTCATTTCTATTCTTGTACTTTATCAATCTATGCAATAATAGAAACGTTAATAAAATTGGAATCATAATTGGTAACGCAGTCCATAGTTCATTTTCATCTAGTTTAGATGTTTTATTATTAAGAACTTGAAACATTTGAAAAATTGCTATTATAATATTAAAAAATATACCATATTTCAAAATTGTTTTAGTTGTAAAAAACCATATACTAAGCATGAAAATATGAAAGAACTTAATGCTAAAAAAGTAAAAAAAAATATATAAACTATTAAAATGTGTATCATATTGAAAAGAACCAATCCTTAATACACTATCCTCTATTTTTGGGATAAAAATGTAACTCTTTAAAATAAATGGCGCAAGAAGTAACAAAAAAACAATTAAATATTCCATCTTAATATCTAAGCTCTTTGCAAAATACTTATAAACCAACTTGCCGTTATGTGCCAAATATGACTGTAATGTTTTTATTTTATGATTCAACCTATTGTTTTGATTCTCTCTTGCGTTTTTAGAATTCTGATCATCAATAAGCTTTTGTTTTAAAATAATTAACTTTTTTTCACTGGAATAGCTTGATATTAATTTGATAATATCAAAAGTTAACAGGTGAATAGTGTTGGCTCTATAAATTTTTAAAGTACGATGTAATAATTGTAATATTATTACGTAGAGAACTCCAATACCCACCCCAATAGAAACATGATTTTTATCTACCCCCAAAACACTTTCCAAAGTAGCATAAGCCTGAAGAGAAACTAAAACGATTGCAGGAAATATAAAATACCTCCACCAATCTATTATAGTAAGAAACCAAATTGATAAAAAGAGAATAATGTAAAATTTCCCGAAAAGAAAAAAAATGAATAAATGAGCATTTTCAAAATTTTGTAATTCATAAGAAAAAAACAAAAAGTTAACTACCTTAATTTCTGGAATTAACAAGTAAGCATACATTATAAAAGGCAAACAAAACACTATAATAGCCAAAAGTAAATTCAGCTTTAATAATTTCTTAGGTATAATTTTCAATAGGGAACTTTTTTGCCATAAATATATACCTTAAAATTGTATGTTATAAAAATATGATATGGAAAAGGAATATAAGCAAAAAGAAATTAAAGAAATAGCCAAGTTAATTATCAACCACTCGCCTTCTAAAAAGATATGCTTTCATGGTGAAATGGGAGCTGGTAAAACTACCTTAATAAAGGCTATTGTAAAAGAACTTGGCGGACAAGGCGAAGCAAGTAGTCCTACTTTTGGAATTGTGAATGAATATAATGATGCTCAAAACAATACGTTAGCCTATCATTTTGATTTTTATAGATTAAATGATGAATCTGAGGCCTTAGATTTTGGCGTGGAAGATTACTTGTACTCTAATCATTGGGTTTTTATGGAATGGCCAGATAAAATTGGAAGTCTAATTCCTGAGGATGCTACTCACCTATCCATTTCTATACGGGATACCACTACCAGAATCCTTAAAATCCCATCTTAATACCTTTAAGTATATTATTATGAAAAGTTTTAAAAAATAATTGCAACGCTTAACCCGCGGTTTTATTATGTTTATTCTGTTAAAAAAAAAATTTATCGACAATATGTAGGTTTTTAATGTTAAAATGCTTAATTTAACATTGTGAGAAAGTAATTAATGTAAATATTTTCTTACGTTTGTATCAAAATCAAATAAAAACCAACTAAAATTATTTAACGATGAACACAAAAAAATCCCTCCTAGCAATCGCAGTAATCGCATTATTCGCATTATCTTCTTGTACTTCTACAAATTCAAGTGATGATGATAAATTATATGAGAGAAGTTCTATCGATCGAACTGAAATACCAATTCCTGATGAAAAAAATAAGAATTAAATTTTAAACAAAGATTTCTATATTAAAAAGCAACTTATTCTAAAATAAGTTGCTTTTTAAGTACAATATTATATTGCGTTTTTAGTTAGTTATATAAAGTTTTTTAAAATGAATAACGATAAGGCGCGAATTAGAAAGAAGTTACTGATTGAAGGTTCACTTGCTCTACTCATCTCTCTTTCTGTGCTTATATTTTACTCCTATAAATATATACCCAATAGCTCTGAATTAGAAACATGGAATTTTTTTGGTATAAATTTCACAAAAAATGGCTACAATAAAATCTATATTGCTATCTATTATTATCTAGGTAAGTTTGTTCCTTTATATTTATTAGTTATTTGGTTTATAACCTGTAAAAATTGGTGGTATCACGCCATACTAATACCAATAGCCATGTATGCCTTTCAACTTTTTATAGGTCTTTATGGTAGTTCTTCAAGCAAAGTTGACGAAAACGAACTTCTGTATTTATTGGGCGTCTGTATGGTAATCATACCCATTGTATATTTTATCCGCGTTAAGTTATTTGATAAACATGTGCATGGTATAGATTTAGATGCTATTGATGCAGAACTTAAAGAATACAAGGAACGAGAACGCTTGCAAAAAGAACAAGACCTAAAGGGTAAAAAGTTGTAAATTTGCTTTTACTATTATTTTAGTAGTATCAATTTGTCAATTTTCATTGACTAATTTTTATATTTACAGCAAATGGATAAACCTACGTCGCCCTTTAGCAAACAACAGTTACTTCCACAAGAAGAAACCCTTGAAGTATTACGCCAAAAAGGAGAACTCTTCATTGGAATTCCTAAAGAAAATCAATATCAAGAAAAACGTATTTGTTTAACTCCTGATGCCGTAAATGCTATTACTGCAAACGGACACCGTGTTTTGCTAGAAGCAGGTGCCGGCAAAGGAGCCAATTTTACAGACGTAGAATACACCAATGCAGGTGCCGAAATTACGAGAGATACCAAAAAAGTATTTGGCTGCTCTATCTTATTAAAAGTAGAGCCACCTACCCTTGCGGAGTTGGAATTAATGAACCCGCAAACCACTATAATTTCTGCGCTCCAAATAAAAACACAATCTAAAAAGTATTTTGAAACACTTGCTAAAAAGCGCTTAACAGCAATTGCTTTTGAGTATATCATGGATGATGACGGCAAATATCCTGCGGTACGTTCTTTAAGTGAAATTGCTGGGATTTCATCCGTCCTCATCGCATCAGAAATAATGTCTAACACCAATAATGGCAACGGACTTATGTTTGGTAACATAAGCGGTGTTCCTCCCGTAGAGGTGGTTATCATAGGCGCCGGCACGGTTGGAGAATTTGCTGCACGGTCTGCAATTGGCTTGGGCGCAAATGTTAAAATCTTTGATAATTCTATTACCAAACTTAGAAATATACAATCACATTTAAAACAAACCGTTTACACGTCTACCATTCAACCAAAAAACTTACTCAAGGCTTTAAAACGTTGTGATGTTGCTATTGGTGCTACTCGCGGAAAAGATAGAGCCCCAGTTGTAGTCTCACAAACTATGGTTGAAAATATGAAAAAAGGGGCTGTGATTATTGATGTGAGCATAGATATGGGTGGTTGCTTTGAAACAAGTGAAGTTACCAGTCACGACAAACCTATTCTAGAAAAATTTGGCGTAGTGCATTATGCGGTACCAAATATCCCCTCTCGTTATCCTAAAACAGCATCTATATCTATTAGCAATATATTTACGCCTTATTTATTAAAGATTGGAGAAGATGGCGGGGTAGAAAATGCGCTTAGATTTGATAAAGGCCTGAGAAACGGACTCTATTTTTACAGAGGAATACTTACCAATAAAACTGTTGGCGAATGGTTTGACCTTTCTTACAACGATATTAATTTTCTTATTTTTTAATTCTACTGTATGTCATTTTTAAAACGATTAGGCTTCTTTATATTTGGCCTATCTATTGGTTTAGTGTTCTTAACGATATTTCTTAAAAATAAAGCTAAAGAAACAGGTACCGAATTTTGCTATTTTCCTAACTGCCGAGTTCTTAAAGATCTTCGGTCAAAATCGTACTCATATTCAGATGAAGTAACTAGAATGGTACAAGCAGGTGAGATAGATTCTATTCAAATAAAATCTTTCTTTACCGATGGTGAAGTCGATTTTGAACACAGCGATACAAAATCTACTCCTTGCAAAACCTACACCATAGAGCATGAACAAAATAGTGGCGCAATGAAAACATTAACGGTTACCAATTGCCCCACTAAAATTGTTATAGAAACTATTAAATAAGCGAGTGCTTATATTTTTCTACGTTTACGTTCTATTTTAAGTAAATTTAATTCGCGACTGGTTTGCCCAGCCACTGAGGTATTTTCCTCTGCTCTTCTAATTAAGTATGGCATAACATCTCTTACAGGTCCGAAAGGCAAATATTTAGAAACATTAAAACCACTCGCAGCAAGATTAAATGAAATATGATCACTCATACCATACAACTGACCGAACCAAATACTAGGATTATTAGGTGCTAAGTTTTTATGGTTCATTAAATCTAACATTTTATAGCAACTCTCCTCATTATGAGTTCCCATATAGATAGACATGGTATCTAAATTTTCTAACATATACGCAACAACAGTATCATAATTAGTATCGGTTGCTGCTTTAGAACCACAAATTGGAGAAGGGTAACCTTTTTCTAAGGCTCTTTCATTTTCCTTTTCCATGTATGCGCCACGAACCACCTTCATTCCTATTTTGAATCCGTCTTGTGCAGCCCTTTGTTGCAATGCCTTTAAATAATCTAAACGATCCCAACGGTATAGTTGCAAAGTATTATACACGACAACTTTTTCCTTATTGTATTTGCGCATCATTTCTTCTGCAAGTTCATCTGCTGCGTCTTGCATCCAACTTTCCTCCCCATCTATCAACAAAGCAACATCTAAGTCATAAGCCTTTTGACAGGTTTTCTCAAAACGCGCTACTACTCTATCCCATTCACTTTGCTCTTCTGCCGTAAATGGTATTCCTTCTGTCTTTTTTTGAAACAATGAAAATCTACCGTACCCTGTTGGTTTAAAAACTGCAAACGGAATTGCTTCTTTTTCTTTTACGAAATCTAAAACTTTCAAAATCATTTCTAAAGCTTCATCCAAAGGATCTTCCGTATCTTTTCCTTCTACCGAATAATCCAAAACAGAACTCACGCCTTTTGTAAATAATTTATCTACAACAGGTAAACAATCCTTTTCACTTATGCCTCCACAAAAATGGTCAAAAACGGTAGCACGTATTAAACCTTCTACTGGCAATTTAGCTTTGATTGCGAAATTTGTCATGGCCGTACCAATACGAACAAGAGGTTCATTTGCTATCATCTTGAACAAAAAATAAGCTCTTTCTAACTCTGCGTCCGTTTTCAGTGCAAAAGCTGTTGCAGTATTCTCAAAAATAGATTTCATTTCTAATAATTTATTAACGAATCAAATATAACTACTCCAAATGTATTCTTAGAACTAAAAATAGTCTTTATTTTGTAGTGCTTTTAAATTCACAGTCCTTTCTAAAGTAGTAGATTTGAACTAAAAGCTATTTAATATTAGGTTACCAAACAAAAAACACACTAATGACTTCTATAACTTCATCTTCTTACGCTGTACATTTTAATAAAAATGCATACACACTACTAAATGAACATTTGAGCAAAGCTAACTACTCAAAGATTTTTATTTTGGTGGATGAAAACACTCATAATTGTTGCTTAGCTCCTTTCATGTCTGAAATTCATGGCGATTATAATTTTGAAGTAATAGAAATAGAAGCTGGTGAAATAAATAAAAATATTGCTACATGCACACAAGTTTGGGAAGTTCTCTCTGAATTGGACGCTGATAGAAAAAGTTTAATGATTAATGTTGGAGGTGGTGTTGTTACAGATCTTGGAGGATTTGTTGCATCAACATTTAAGCGTGGTATCGATTTTATTAATGTTCCTACGACCCTTTTAGCTATGGTTGACGCTTCCGTAGGCGGAAAAACGGGTGTAGATTTAGGCTCCTTAAAAAACCAAGTGGGCGTAATTAATCAACCAGAAATGGTTTTAGTTGTTTCTAGTTTTCTACGGACCCTAGAAAAACGTCAAATGCAAAGCGGATTTGCAGAAATGCTTAAACACGGTTTAATCAAAGATAAAAACTATTGGAATGAGTTAAAAGCTTTAGATTCTTTAGAAGCTATCGACCAACTGATATACCATTCTGTAACCATTAAAAATGAAGTTGTTCTTCAGGATCCAACGGAGCAAAACATCCGTAAAATACTAAACTACGGACACACCTTAGGGCACGCAGTAGAATCTTACTATCTAGATCACCCTACATATGATTTACTTTTACATGGTGAAGCTATTGCTATTGGAATGATTCTAGAAGGCTACATATCACACAAGCTTACGGGTTTACCCAAAGAGGAATTAGCGGACATAAAAGCTACTTTTTTAAGTAATTATCCTAAAGTAAGCTTTAATACTGAAGATATTGAGGCTATTTTAAAATTATTAAAGTTCGACAAAAAGAATTCTCATGGGAATATCAATTTTGTACTCCTAAATGCCATTGGAACACCAGAAATAGATGTAAAAGTAGCACAAGAATTACTAGAAGAATCTTTTGCTTACTACAAAGATTAAGCATTACACCTACTAAAAAACAGTATTCTACAACTCTTAGTTACTACAAGAAATAAAATTGTATAGTTTAGGTATATAATCAAAAACCAACCAAACTATGTTACGTAAAATTGTAGATTACAAGAAATTAAACCATGAAGTTGCCGCATTACTAATTGAAAGTTATCCTCACGGATACGGTGATTCTGACATTATAGGATTCAAAAACATGCAGGGCGAATTAATAGAAGCTGTAGAGGTAAAAACTCAAGACATCATCTATTTAGTAAAAATTAGTAAAAGTCTTTCCAATTTCATTGCCAACTTTGATGACACCATTGAAAAGGAATTATCGGTTGTACCTAAAAATGAAACTAATGATGATTCTGAAACTGAAATTCAAGAGCATGCTTTTGAAAATGAATATGAATCAGAAGAAGGTCTTGATTAAAGGTACCGCTCCTCTATAATTCTTTTATGATGGTTTAAATGTCCAGACAAAATAAAACCAACTGCACCAACACTCATAGGCGATTCACTTGCAACCCCCCGCTTGTGCAAGTCGGCCTCCGAGAAAGAATTGAATAAAGCAATACTCGATGTGCGAACAGCTACAAACTCTTCCAGTAAGCTCTCTTTAGTTCTTTTACTTGCATTAGCTGCCACCACGTAATCATCTTGATCAAAACCAGGAAAAGAAGCTTTATCATTCCTAGAAAAACATAAAGCCCTGTATTGAAATACACGTTCGGTATCAATAATATGCAAAAGCGCCTCTGCTAAGGTCCATTTTCCTTCAGCATATGCATAATTAAGCTTTTCATGAGGAATGTAACTCACAAATTCTTCAAATTTTAATAATCCATTAGCCAATTCTTCCCTTAGAGAAACTTCGCCTAAAGCATTTATATACGTTTGATAATAGGGATTGTAGTCTTCTATCTGTAATTCTGATGTTTTCATAGCTATAAATTAAAAAAATCCCAATGAAAATAATTCCAATGGGATTTTGCTTGATTATTTGTTTTGATGTGATTACATTTCGTTGAAAATGGTATGCATCAACCTTTTCTTATCATTAATGCTTTCTTCTAAAGAAATCATTGTTTCTGTACGGCTAATACCATCAATATCATCAATTTTAAAAATGATGTTTTTTGCATGATTCGTATCTTTAGCTCTAATTTTACAGAAAATATTGAATTTACCTGTAGTAATATGTGCTACCGTTACATTTGGTATCTGATTCAAACGCTCTAATACAAATTTTGTTTGATGCGTTTTCTCTAAGAAGATACCCACATATGCTATAAAAGCATATCCAAGTTTAACATAATCTAATGTCAATGATGAACCTTTGATGATACCTGCTTCTTCCATTTTCTTAACACGTACGTGAACCGTACCCGCTGAAATCAAAAGTTTCTTTGCGATATCTGTAAAAGGAGTTCTGGTATTGTCAATTAACATATCCAGAATCTGGTGGTCTATTTCGTCTAACTTAACTTTTCCCATTCTATACTATAATTTGAGGCAAAAGTAACGAATAAAGAAATTAAATTCAATAAATCTTATATAATTTTAACAAAAACGTAATGTTTTAGTAGTATTAAAAAAAAAAATTCATTTTTTTTTAAATTAGATTAAAAATTTCTTTTTGCCTCTTTAAAGCATCTATATCCTTATTATTCAAGCAATTATAGGTTTTATGACCGTAAAAATTGCTCAAATTTCCCGTTATTTCAACAAATGGAACAAATGTCAATGCACCAGATTTGAGAGTCTCTTTAAACAAAATACCAATATCTGTTCCTATTTGTAAGCTTTTATTTACAAAATCGGCATTTTTAATAAGAATATCATAAAATAATTTACCATTTTCTGGTATCTCGAAATATTCTTTTTGGGAATAAGAGGCAATATCCTGATTTGCAATAACCTGACACCCTTTAACAATAGCGCAGAAAATGTATTTTCTCGTTTCTTCCCTCTCATAATCGCTAGGAAAGTGACCCGACTCAAACAATATAGTAGGTCTATTAAGCATTTGAAACGTATCTCCTACACAGTTAGCATTAAAACCATCATCATACCTACCCACTTGGCCAGGTATGTATTTCTGAAGCTCCTTATTCATTGCCACTATCAATTGCATGCTTACACCTCTAGAGGCAGATATACTCCGTTCTTCATCATGAGAGGGTGCTAAAAATGAAACTGTAGCAGGTTTGGAGGTTACTCCAACATTAAATATGGTACGTTGATCATGAAGATTAAAACAATAGTCGGGCTGAAATGATTCATAAGCATTTCTAAGGACTTTGCTTTCTGGCTGAGATCTATCTTGGGCATCTCTGTTCAAATCTACCTCATTAGCATTAATTCGCGTGTAAGCAGTTGCACCATCAGGATTAAGAATAGGTATGATTTTGAAAGTACAAGATGCCAAAAGGTTTTTTGCTATCTCTGAATTAGAGTCTATAAGGTTAAAAAAGTCCAATACAGCTTTTGTGGTGGTAGACTCATTCCCATGCATTTGAGACCACATCAAAATTTTAAATTTACCCGTTCCAAAAGTTACAGATTTTATCTGCTTGCCCAATACAGATTCTCCGATTACTGCAACTTCAAATAAGTCACTTAAGCCATCTAGAAAAGGAAATAACATATCATTTGTAACATACCTTCCTTGAATAGACTCCTCCTTAAAAGTGGCATGTAATGTTCTTAAATCTATCATAAAATTCACAACTAGTTTGATACAAAAGTAACACCTTAATAATTTACAATTGTATACTACGTAATTTACATTTCTATACAGTATTTTACTATATTTGCACTGTAAATAATACAATTGTAACTTAAAAAAGAGTGTCATATAGCGAAATACAATGTTTATACGTTATGTATCCGTATTTCAGCATATTAAATTGTATTATATCAAGTGTTTATTCAAAAAATAGATTCATAAACCCGTGAAAATAGCATTTGTTTACCTTTGTAACATTTGTAACATCACATAAATTTTGTTTACAATGGTAAACTCGGAGGAATTCATAAAAAGACTAGAAAAAATACTGGAATACTATAGCTTATCCGCTGCGGTTTTTGCTGACAAAGTTTCCGTACAACGCTCTAGTATATCTCACTTGCTTTCGGGCCGAAACAAGCCTAGTCTGGAATTTGTTATGAAAGTTGTAAATGCTTATCCTGAAGTAAACCTTTACTGGCTATTAAACGGAAAAGGCACAT
This sequence comes from Cellulophaga baltica, assembly GCF_900102165.1. Taxonomy (GTDB): domain Bacteria; phylum Bacteroidota; class Bacteroidia; order Flavobacteriales; family Flavobacteriaceae; genus Cellulophaga; species Cellulophaga baltica. The sequence continues at coordinate 123,444 of NZ_FNBD01000004.1, read as the reverse complement.
TTCCTCATAAACCCGAAAAGCAACTTCCACCACCTTCAGCCCCCCAAATCACACCTCCTCCAGCTCCCATTCCTGAGGTCAAAAAGACCACTCCTGAAAAAACTCAAGCCCCAGTTACACCACCACAACTCCCTTTAGAATTCAAAGAAAAGCTAGTTGAAAAAAAACGAGATGGAAAAAAAGTGATTGAAAAAGTTATTTTATTTTATGACGATGGAAGTTTTGAAGCCTATCAGCTTTAACACACGTTTTAAGTCATAGCTACCCTAGTACATCCCAACAAAATTTCTTTAATTTGCACCTATGGGAACACGAATTTTATTAGGCCTAGTCTTATGTATCGTTTTAAGCGCTTGCTACCAGCCAGAACGCGATTGCAAATCATTTAAAACAGGCGACTTCACTTTTGAATACACTGTAAACGGAGAGAAAAAGGTCAGCTCATTTACAAGAACTGATGCCTACAGCATTGAACGGTATGACAACAAAGTAGACACCGCCACTGTTAGATGGTTGAATGATTGTGAGTTTATTTTAAACCCAAGTGATCAAAAAACTCCCATTCATTACAAAATACTTTCTACCACTAAAAACTCCTATTTATTCGAATATGGTATTGTGGGCAAAAGCCAGAAATCTAAAGGGACTGCGGTAAGGAACTAATTATTATATTTTCACGTATTAGTTCTCCAACACTAAAAGTAAAGCCTTCAATTAATTAATCACTTGCACATGAAGCGTGTAGCTAATTTTTTCACTTTTTAATTACGATTCAAAAGCTACATGAAGTTAATGTAATCAAATGCTCAGTCGCATTTAACTCAGTAAGGCTTTCACTAAAACCGTGAACAAATATGTATACGTTATCGATTATTAAAAGATAGGTTTTGGTAATCACTTTTACCATCCACACTTTTATTGCCGCCATTTCAATTAAGGATGCAATACCATTAAACTATGAGCCCTACCTTCAATACGTAATAAAAGAAGCTTAGAGGTGCTTTTTAGCTCAAATAAGGCTGGATTTGACTTTCATTAACCAATATACTACCTATGCTCTGAAAAACTCATAAAACCCTATGATTTTCGTTTAGAGAACGAAGAATCTAACATAACCTCAGTCCACCAAGAGCCCGTACCGTTATTTTTTTATTGACAATGGTAAGATACGGAAGGTGATTTGTGTTATATAACTTTTATTAATAGTGATTTATGAAAAATCAAAACTCATAAAGACAGAGGCATTCAAATTTTTAGCTACAACACTAAAAATGACATTTGGACTTCTAGTCCTAAAATTGAATTATAAGAAAGGGACCTAAAGACGCCAAGACTTTCAGACGGAATTTTCATATCCTCCAAAGCTATCCAAGCATCTTTCATAACAAACTCCACCAATAGAAGTCTTAAAATCATATTGGTAGCATATTTAATTAAGCTATTTAAAAAAATCATTCATCATTGAATAAAAAAAAACTTACACGATACCGTGTAAGTTTTTTATATTTTATACTTAAAACTACTTAATTAGGCCGACTGTAAGCAACCTCTGGATTTTTACGCTCATGGTCCTTAAACAAGCGCTGTTGCTGTTTAACTGTTAATGTACTTCCATCGTGACTCCAACCTGGAGGGCCAAATATATACATAAGCTTATGCGATAATTTTGGAGATTTCTTCATATCTGTCCAAATATCCTTAAACTCATGTGTAAGAATAACAATTGGATTGTTAGAACTAGGTGCATGAATAACACCGTATTTAACGTCAATACTATCATCTAAAGGCAACCATGTACCAAACATTCTATCAAAAATATTTAAAAACCCACCGTGGTTTTTATCTAAATACTCCACATTCTGTGCATGATGCACTTGATGCATTGTATGCGTATTCATAAATTTTTCAAAAATACCAAGTTTCGGAAGCAAAACTGTATGAAGCTGAAATTGCCATAACGCTTCTATCCCTAAACAAAAAACTACCATTTCTGGCCTAAAACCAATTGCTGGCATCCACATATAAAATAATGGCTTATATAAAAGTGTAAACCAACCATTACGAACCGCAGTACCCAAGTTAAAGTTATCTGAAGAATGGTGAACAATATGAGCTGCCCACAGTATTCTTATCTCATGATTAGCTCTATGAAACCAATAATACGTAAAATCATCTGCTAATTGACAAAGCAACCATACATACCAAACATACTTGAACGACTCATATCCAAGAATATTTATGTTTTTACCATTTACCTCTGGATTAAACAACTCAAACACATAGGTAAAAATTACAATCGCCGAAACAACTTTTAGAAGTGCCGCCAGAATAGCGGAACCAACACCCATAAAACCACTTGCAAAAAGGTCTTTCCAATCATATAAATCATGAAGCTCATCATGGTTTTTGCTATACGTAAGTTCTAATAAAATAAAGATAATAAAGCACGGCGCACCGTACACTAAAGGATTCGTTAATTCCATTTAAAAATTTTAATTTTTCAAAAATACCACTATTCCTAGTGAATGCACACTTTGTTTAACATTTTAATTTACCGAATTACTTTTTCTTTAGCAGCTCATTTTGTTCCTGCATAAGCTTTTCCAGATTCGATAAAAGTTCTATTTCCCGAGGTGTTTCTACGTTTTTATTTTTAGGATCCTGGGCTTTAGTTTTAAATCTATTAAACCCCTTTACCACAACAAAAATGGTAAATGCAACAATTACAAAGTCAATTAACACTTCTACCAACTCCCCATAACCAATTGCTACTTCTGCACTTACCTCAGTAGCCTGCCTTAAAACATACTTCTTCTCATGAAGGTTAACCCCTTCTGTTAACAATGAAAGCGGTGGCATTAAAATCTTTTTCACCAGCACATTAACCACGTTATTAAAAGCGGCTCCTATGATAACCCCAACAGCAATATCTATTAAATTACCTTTAATAGCAAAACTTTTAAACTCTTGAAAAAACTTCTTCAAAATAATCGGTTTTAAAATAAGGTTGCTTGAGAATTGGAATCACCCTCTTTATCCGTATCATCATTAGATTTTGACACCTGTGCATCAGAATCCGTTTGTCCTTCTTCAGAATTTCCATCAATCAGTTTAGATTCCTTTTCTTCAGGAGCCTCAGGACTACTATACTCTAAAGGCTCTAACGCATCTACATTCTTTATCTTTTCTGCAGTTACCTGATTACCTAAAGCTTTTATTCCCTTAACCGCTATAAAATCTTCTACATCAATAGTTTGATTCGGTTTTTGTTCCTTGCCTCTAGGTTTTGAAAACTCAATTTCAAATACCGGACGCCAATCTGTAGAAACAATTTCTAAAACAGATTTTGGATGTTCAGAAATAAACAATTCGTCCTTATTTTCATTTTCGACCAAGAAACGCTTGATGTAATACCGGTCTTTTTCACCTTCATAATAAATAGAAGATAAAGGCTTATTGGGAATCCACTTCTCTAAAACAATCATGTCCTCATCAAAGTGCGTCGTCATTTCCGGCAAAAAGGTTTTCACATATCCTTTTTGAGTTACTACAAGAAGTCTATCTTCTCCCCTAAACTCTCCTAAAAGTTCACCCCTGCCATCAACATTTAAACGTCTTACCACATCATCAAACCAAATTTTACGTGGTTTCAATGTAGAAACACCTTTCTCTTTCAACTCAATACGCTTTACAGGGTATTTTGTAACAATATTTCCTTTTGATGCCCTACCTTTTATTAGTACATCAGCAAAATCTATATCCCACTTTAATTTCTTAATACTACCCGCTTGGCGTAATAATACCGAAATCACCTCTGCTTCTCCATTAGGATTTTCAGAAAAGTACAACACATCAGAGTTGGCACTGCCATTTGTTAAGTCATACATTTTATCACGCGTAACACCCGTCACATAAAATCTTTTAATATAACTAGGACCACCTTTACCATCCTTATACACCATATTGTAAATGGTGCGCTTATCTTTTTTCTTAAATATAGCAGCATGAATGATATTTTTACCTACAAAGGTCTTAGAATCAACCTTTGTGATCATCATCTCTCCTGCTTTAGTCATAACAATGATATCGTCAATATCACTACACTCCGCCACATACTCATCACGCTTCAAAGAAGTTCCTATAAAACCTTCTTCTCGATTAACGTACAGCTTCGTATTTCTAATCACCACCTTAGTAGCTTCTATATCGTCAAAAATTCTAATTTCCGACTTACGTTCTCTATCCTTACCGTATTTTGTTTTTAAGTTTTTGAAATAATCAATAGCAAATTCAATAATATGCTCCAAATTATTTTTTACTTCAGCAATTCTTTCTTCTAAACTATCTATAAGCTGCTGCGCTTTATCAATATCAAATTTAGAAATACGTTTTATTCTAATTTCCGTTAAACGCGCAATATCTTCTTCGGTAACAGCACGTTTTAAATGCTTTATATGTGGTTTTAAACCATCATCAATAGCCTTAATAACACCTTCCCAAGTTTCCTGCTCCTCTATATCGCGGTAAATTCGGTTTTCTATAAAAATTCGCTCTAAAGAAGCAAAGTGCCACTGCTCCTCAAGTTCTCTTAGTTGCACCTCTAGCTCTGCTCTTAGCAATTCTACCGTATAATCCGTAGAACGCTGCAACATTTCTGTAACCCCAATAAACAAAGGCTTATTATCTTCAATAATACACCCTAAAGGAGATATTGAAGATTCACATGCTGTAAAAGCATATAAGGCATCTATGGTTTTATCTGGTGACAAGCCAGAAGGTAAATGAATTAGAATTTCTACATCTGCAGCAGTATTATCTTCAATTTTACGAATCTTTATTTTGCCCTTTTCATTAGCTTTTAAGATAGAATCTATTAAAGAAGAGGTATTAGTACCATAAGGTATCTCATTAATAACCAGCGTACTTTTGTCTAATTGAGAAATTTTTGCTCTAACCCGTATCTTACCACCTCTTATACCATCATTATAATTACTAACATCTATAATTCCCGATGTTGGAAAGTCTGGGTAAATAGTAAATTTCTGACCTTTTAAATGTTTAATAGACGAATCTATCAATTCTATAAAGTTATGCGGCAATACTTTGGTAGACAAGCCAACAGCAATACCCTCTGCACCTTGCGCTAATAGCAAGGGAAACTTAACGGGTAAATTAGTAGGCTCTTTTTTACGACCGTCATAGGAAGATTGCCATTCAGTAATCTTAGGGCTAAAAACAACTTCCAAGGCAAATTTTGATAATCGTGCTTCAATATAACGAGATGCCGCCGCACTATCTCCTGTTAAAATATTACCCCAGTTACCTTGAGTATCTATCAACAAATCTTTTTGTCCAATTTGCACCATAGCATCTGCAATACTAGCATCACCATGTGGGTGATACTGCATCGTGTGCCCTACCACATTTGCTACTTTATTATAACGGCCGTCATCTAATTCTTTTAAGGCATGCATAATACGCCTTTGAACTGGCTTAAAACCATCTTCAATTGCTGGCACTGCACGCTCTAAAATTACATAAGAAGCATAATCTAAGAACCAATCTTTATACATTCCTGTAACTTTAGTTAGGGAATCTTGACTGTTCTCTTGATGATCTTGAGGCTCTAAATGTTCTTCGTTAAGCTCTTCATTCTCTTCCATGCAGAAAGAATCGTATTATTTTGGTTTATAATTAGTTATCCTCAATAAGGTCTAACTCTACTTTAAGATTTTCTATAATAAATTTTTGGCGGTCTGGTGTATTTTTACCCATATAAAACTCCAGTAGGGACTCTATAGACATGGTCTTATCTAACATTACAGGTTCTAAACGAATATCCTCACCAATAAAGTGTTTGAATTCATCTGGAGAAATTTCACCCAATCCCTTAAATCGGGTAATTTCTGGTTTGCCAGACAATGCTTCCATTGCTGCTTTTTTCTCCTCTGGACTGTAGCAATAAAATGTTTGCTTCTTATTTCTAACTCTAAATAATGGGGTTTGTAAAATATAAAGGTGATTCTCTTTTATCAATTCAGGGAAGAACTGCAGGAAGAATGTAATTAACAGCAAACGAATGTGCATACCATCAACATCGGCATCTGTTGCTATTACAATTTTGTTGTATCTCAAATCCTCCATCGAATCTTCAATATTTAATGCCGCTTGCAATAAATTGAACTCTTCATTCTCATACACAATTTTTTTACTCATGCCGTATGAGTTCAAAGGCTTACCTCTAAGACTAAATACTGCTTGTGTATTTACGTCTCTGGATTTTGTTATTGATCCTGATGCAGAATCTCCCTCCGTGATAAATAATGTACTTTCTAAATAACGCGTATTTTTAATATCACCTAAGTGTACACGACAATCACGCAACTTTTTATTGTGCAAATTAGACTTCTTAGCTCTATCTCTAGCTAATTTTCGAATCCCCGAAAGATCTTTACGCTCTTTCTCTGCCTGCATAATTTTACGCTGTAGCTTTTCTGCCGTATCAGGATTCTTATGTAAATAGTTATCTAATTTGGTTCCTATAAAATCATTTATATAGGTTCTTACGGTAGGAAATTCACCCCCCATATCAGTAGAACCCAACTTAGTTTTAGTCTGACTTTCAAAGACAGGCTCCATTACTTTAATAGCAATCGCCGAAACAATAGACTTTCGGATATCTGAAGCATCATAACTTTTGCCATAAAAGTCACGAATAGTCTTCGCAATTGCTTCTCTAAATGCCGATTGATGGGTACCCCCCTGCGTTGTATGCTGCCCGTTTACAAAGGAATGATACTCTTCACTATATTGTGTTTTACTATGTGTAATAGCCACTTCTATGTCATCACCTTTTAAATGGATAATAGGATACAACATGTCTTCCATATTGTTATTATCCTCCAAAAGGTCCTTCAATCCATTTTCGGAGTGAAACTTTTCACCATTAAAAACTATCGTTAATCCAGGATTTAGATACACATAGTTTTTAAGCATACGTTCTATATACTCATTCCTGTACTTATATTTTTTGAAAATAATTTCATCAGGAATAAAAGATACTTTGGTTCCTTTTCTTTTTGAAGTGTCATTTGGACCTTCTTCTTGAACTAAATTTCCTTGATGAAATTCTGCCGTCTTTAATTGACTATCCCTTGAGGACTCTACTTTAAAAAAGGTAGAAAGCGCATTTACTGCTTTAGTACCTACCCCATTTAATCCTACCGATTTTTTAAATGCTCGAGAATCATACTTACCACCGGTATTCATTTTAGACACAACATCTACAACTTTACCCAATGGAATACCACGACCGTAATCCCGGACAGATACTAAATTATCTTTTATAGTAATATCAATGGTTCTACCAGAGCCCATTACAAATTCATCAATACAATTATCTACAACTTCTTTAAGTAAAATATAAATACCATCATCTGCAGAAGAACCATCTCCTAGCTTTCCAATATACATACCAGGACGCATACGAATATGTTCTTTCCAATCGAGTGAACGGATATTATCTTCTGTGTATTGTGTATTTTCTGACATGTTTGGGATTTCTTCGAAAGTGTTGCTAATATAACAAGTGTAATTGAAAGATGAAACATCCTGAAACGAAAGTAATCAACAATAGCAAAATACTTTTTGCTGATAATGCTAAAATTTCATGATCATTCAACTATTTTTTAAAGGTTTTACCTCATAGTTTTCTAAAGTAGACAATTTTGGACTACTTTATTTTTTTACGTTTTTGGATTGCTACCAAAGTTACACCAAAAAGAACGATACACATCCCTATTGCCTGCAAGAATGTAACTCGTTCATCTAAAAAAGCAAATGCCAGCAAAATTGTAGCTACCGGTCCCAAACTACCGAACATAGAAAACGTTGACGCCCCTAGCCTATCAATTGCGGCCGAAACTAAAAACGAAGGTATCAAGGTGCAAAAAATAGCCATTGAAAGCCCTAAATAATACACTTCTTTAGGATACTCAAAAAGAGTATAATTTCCTGCTATCAAAAAATGGAACACCACAATTGTAGTTGAAACAATCATGGCATAAGAGGTAAACTGAAGCGCTCCAAATTTTGGAATTAACCACCCGCTACCCACAAGGTAAGATGCATAGGTAATAGCACTTAATAAAATCAAAAAACCTCCTAAAATTGAACCTTCTCCTTTTAAGCCTATCTCATCCCAAAACGCAACAACAACACCTGAATAGGTGATTAAAAGTGCTAAAAATTGATTTCTACTGAGCTTCTTTTTAAAAACTAACCAAGAAATTAGTACGACAATAGTAGGGTACACAAAAAGTATAATGCGCTCTAGACCTGCTTTAATATATTGGAGCCCCATAAAATCAAACAAACTAGCTAAATAATACCCAATAAAACCAAAAAAGAACAACCAGAACCAATCACGTTTCTTGATTATTTCTGGTTGTGCTGGTTTTTTCCAAAGTGCTATTACCAAATAAAATGGAAAGGAAAATACCATTCTTAGGAGCAGAAGTGTTAGATAGTCTACTTTATATTGATAGGCAAGTTTTACAATTACCGCTTTAGCAGAAAAAAGGACTACACCTAAAATGGCAAATATAATTCCTAAACTTGTTGCCGATGAATTCTTAAACATCTAAACAAATTTAAAAGAGATGATACTATTTTAAACCTGCTTAAGCTACCAAAATACGACACCCAAAAATGAGTTCTTACACATTAAATCTAAAGTGCATTACATCCCCATCTTTAACAATATATTCTTTACCCTCAACACGCATCTTTCCTGCCTCCTTTACTTTGGCTTCACTACCATGAGCCACATAATCATCATAAGCGATAACTTCTGCACGGATAAATCCTTTCTCAAAATCAGTATGAATAACTCCCGCAGCCTGAGGCGCAGTAGCCCCTACAGGAATAGTCCAAGCCCGAACTTCTTTAACACCAGCTGTAAAATAAGTCTCTAAATTCAAGAGTTTATACGCTCCACGTATTAATTTACCTGACCCAGGTTCTGACAACCCCAAATCTTCTAAAAACATTTGACGTTCTTCATAGGTTTCTAATTCTGTAATGTCTGCTTCTGTACCTACCGCTAAGAAAATAACTTCTGCATTTTCATGCGCTACCGCCGATTTTACTTTATCAACGTAAGCATTACCTTCTACGGCACTTTCCTCATCTACATTACAAACATACATTACTGGCTTATCTGTAATAAACTGTAAAGGATGCACAAACTCTTTATGATCTTCTTTAGAAATTGTGATTGCTCTAACCGAAGTACCTTCCTCAAGTCCTTTTTTTATAGCCAACAAGACAGCTTCTTCTTTCTGAGCGTCCTTATTACCTGTTTTAGCTGCTCTTTTTACTTTTTCAAGTTTTTTATCTACAGTTTCCAAATCCTTTAACTGCAACTCCATATCAATAGTTTCCTTATCCCTAATAGGGTCTACAGATCCATCAACATGTACTATATTATCATTATCAAAACAACGCAACACATGCAAAATAGCATCTGTTTCGCGGATATTGCCTAAGAACTGATTTCCTAAACCTTCTCCTTTACTTGCTCCTTTTACTAATCCCGCAATATCTACAATATCAACTGTAGCAGGCAATACGCGTTCTGGATTTACTAACTCTTCTAATTTTTGTAACCTAGGATCAGGAACATTCACCACACCTATATTGGGTTCTATAGTACAAAATGGAAAATTTGCACTTTGTGCCTTTGCATTCGACAAACAATTAAATAGCGTGGATTTTCCCACGTTTGGCAATCCTACGATTCCTGCTTTCATCAATTCTCTATTTTAAGAAGATGCAAATATAATCTTTACCTTATAAATATCTGCAACACGAATCAAACTAAAGAAAATTAAATGAAAACAACAGAAAACTGAACATTCTTTAATGTAAAGTATTAAAAATCAATAATTATTCAATTATTTTATTAATTTAACCTTTAATTAACTTTATTGTCATACATTTAAAATCTATCAAATAAAGTTTATGTCTTTAAATAATGAAGAAATTATATGGTCCTTATTTTTACAAGGGGATACTAATGCCTTTTCTTTACTATTTAAAAAATACTACTCACCTTTATATAATTACGGCATAAAACTGTGTAGCAACACCTGTGTAACAGAAGATTGCCTTCAAGGCTTTTTCGTCTACCTGTATGAAAACAGAAATACCATTGGGGAAGTCAAAAACATCAAAGCCTACCTATTTATCTCTTTTAGAAGAACACTATTCAGCGCACTTAAAAAAGAACGTAATTTTACGGACTTGAATTCGGATACTCAAAATTCATCTAATTTTGAATTTTCACCCGAAGAGCTAAAAATTCATCAAGAAATTTCTTTTGCACAAACAAGTTCTATAACTTTAATCTTAAACACACTTGCTCCTAGAGAAAGAGAAGTTATTTATTTAAAGTATTATGGAGCTTTATCTATGTCTGAAATTGCCAGTACTATGGATATTTCTTATCAAAGTGTTTTAAATACACTTCAAAAAGCTTTTTCAAAAATCAGAAAAACCATTGAAAACAATATGCTTTCAGCTATTTTGAAAAAATAATTCATTTTTTTTCAATTTAATAGGGTATAAAATTCACCCTCCTCTCTCTTTATACATATAACGGCATAATTGGTTATACAAATTAAAGCATGGAAGAAAGCAAACAACATCTATTAGAGAATCTTTTGGAAGACACTTCATTTAAAAATTGGGTGTACAAAAGAAATAGGAATGATGTGACATTTTGGAATAAATGGATTGATGTTAATTCTGATTACGCAGAAACTGTATTCACTGCTCGAGATATTATTTTAGGAATCAATTTTAAGGATAATACTCTTGAACCAGAATTTATTGAAAATAAACTTAACGACGTATTATCTAAAATAAACACAAACAATACCATAACAGATATTCCTAGAAAAAAATCAACCGCCTCTAAATACATTTTAGCAGCTGTTGGCTTTTTTATAGCAACCCTACTTATCGTATTTTATAATTTTCAAGAAAACAAAACTTATGTAGTTCAAAAAACTGGTTTTGGAGAAACCATCAATTTAACACTATCTGATGGTACCACTGTTGTTTTAAATGGCAATTCAGAATTACAATATGAAATTGAAAATCCTAGGAATGTTATGCTACAAGGTGAAGCTTATTTCAAGGTAAAATCTAAACCCTCTACTAAAGCTAAATTTTGGGTAACCACTAATGATCTTAAGGTAGAAGTTTTCGGGACACATTTTAATGTGAATACGAGAGACGAAAAAACAAAAGTATTACTAGATGAGGGATCTATTCAATTAGAATTAAAAAATGGGTCACGAAAAAAAATGAAACCTGGTGAGATTGCCACATATTCCAATAAAAGTGATCTTTTCTCGCATGAAATCATAAATTCTAAGCTTGACTATTCTTTCTGGAGAGAAGAAACGTTTGTTTTTAATAACATCTCATTACTTGAGGTGATGCATTACTTAGAAAATTCTTATGGCGTAACTACAGAATTTAAAGATGAAAAGTCAAAGAAAATAATGCTTACAGGCGGTATACCCAACGGAAATTTGAACATCTGCATTAAAGCTATAGAGAAATCTGCAGGAATCAAAATAGACCATATAGACGACAACTTACTAATTATCACTAATTAAATTCACTAATTAAATTCACTAATATGAACGGGAGAACTCCAATTAAAACACTGCTTCTATTCATTTTTCTAGTAGCGCACATAAAATATGTTACTGCAAATGAACCTATTACATTAGAAAGTGAAAATGCAAAAGTAGCCTTAGTCACTTTTCTAGATGAAGTAAGCAAAAAACACACAGTTTATTTTACGTATAATCCTGATGCACTTTCTGGATCTTCACTAAATCCGGAAGAGTACAATTATAATCGTTTAGATAAAATTTTAAATAAGCTTGAAGAGAAGACTAGTTTTGATTTTGAATATCTTGGTAATAAGTATTATGCTGTTTACGGAAAAAAGGTAAGACGAAGTATTCTTGAAAAAGTACAAGTTGGTACTTCAAAAGACATCCACACTTCATTAAGTTTTTTAGAGATTCAAAATTCCGTTTCAGGAAAAATTATAGATCAAGACGGTATTCCTTTAGCTGGTGCTAATATTGTTGAAAAAGGAACCACAAATGGAACCACAACAGATTTTGACGGGAATTATACGCTTACCGTTAGTGATAATGCTACGCTAGTTTTTAGCTATATTGGATACAATACCACAGAACAGAAAATAGCCGGAAGAAACACTATAAATGTAAGTTTAAACGAAGGAGAGCAATTAGATGAGATTATTATGGTAGGTAATCGTTCTAAACCTAGAACAGCAATTGAATCTGCCGTACCTATAGATAACATTGGAGTTTCTGAACTTAGAAGTACAGGACAGCCTACCGTAGATAAGATGCTTACCTATAAAGTACCCTCTTTTAACTCCACAAACCAAACTGTTTCCGATGCCACTGCACACTTTGACCCTGCTGATTTGCGAGGATTAGGCCCTAGTAGAACTTTGGTATTGGTAAATGGAAAACGAAAAAACCAAAGTGCTTTAGTCTATATAAATGATACTCCTGGAAAAGGGGAAGTTGGTGTCGATTTAAAAAGTATACCTTCCGCAGCAATAGAACGTGTAGAAGTTTTACGGGACGGAGCCTCTGCACAATATGGTTCTGATGCCATAGCTGGTATAATAAATATGGTTTTAAAGAAAAACGTAGAGTACACTACTGTAAACGTTAACACAGGAATAACCACAGAAGGAGATGGCTTTAATATTGGTGCAGATCTGAATTCCTCTATAAACTTAGGTGACAATGGCGGATATCTAAATTTTACGTTGGGATACTATCAACAAGAATCGACCAATAGAGCAGGAACACCTGGAGAAGATTCTTTGTTTGGAGTTGCGGCAAATGATCCTACATGGGGAGATTGGCTCGTGGAAAATCCTGATTTAGGAATGACTATTGGTCAGCCAGAAATGAAAAATGCCGATGTATTTTTCAACGCTGGCGTTCCCTTCGGAAATGACACCGGTGAGTTCTATACTTTTGGAGGACTTACTTATAGAACAGGTAAAAGCTTTGCTCTATATAGAGCTCCATATTGGGTGGGCGACCCATTTAATCTACTTCATGATGAAAACGAAATTTATGATGGTTTTCAACCGTCATTTGAAACTGATATAAGAGACAATAATGTAACAGTCGGGGTGAAAACCAAGTTTTTAGGCTTTAATGTAGATTTAAGCGGAACCTATGGTAGAAATGCTGTAGATTATACCGTAAGCAATAGTTTAAACCCTGCTTTAGGAGCTAATAGCCCTACTTCATTTGATGTCGGCGCCTATACCTTTAGTAACACCTTAAGCAATTTAGATTTCTCTAGAGGTTTTGGTGATTTGAATATGGCTTTTGGTGCGGAGGTTAGAAAAGAACGCTTTACTGCTAAGGCAGGAGAGTCTGCATCATACATTTCAGGAGGAGCACAATCATTCCCTGGCCTACAGCCCTCCAATGCCGTTATTGCTAATAGAAATAATTTTGGCATCTATGGAGATTTAGAATGGGATATCACGGAAGCCTTTTTGATAGGAGGAGCTATCAGGTTTGAAGATTTTAGCGATTTTGGCAGTAATAGCTCTTGGAAAGTAAGCTCTAGGTATTTATTAGGAGATAGCAAAGGCGCTATTAGGGCATCTTACAGTACAGGATTTAGAGCTCCTTCTCTACACCAAATATACTTAAGCAATGTACAAACATTGGTTTCTGGAAATACCATATCTAACCAAGGTACATTTAATAATGTGGATCCCGTAATACGTGATGGTTTAGGAGTACCACAATTAACTGCAGAGACCTCTAAAAATATTTCAGCAGGTCTTACTTATAAAATAGCAAATGATTTCACTGTAGCATTAGATTATTATAATGTAAAAATGGATGACAGAGTCCTTTTTACAGGAGAAATAGGATTTGATGGGGATAACACAAGTACCAACCCTGTAGAGCAAATATTAATAAATAACTCTATTACTAGTCTTAAATTTTTCGTTAATGCCGTAAATACGACTACCAACGGAGTAGATTTAGTAGCTTCCTACAAAAATATCTCTTTGGGCGAAGGTTATTTAAATACAACTCTTTCTGCTAATTTTAATGAAACTAAAATTGACGGAGAGATTAACACTCCTACCCTTTTAGCACAAAATAATTATGACGTATTCAATAGAAAAGAAGAGTCTAGAATTATTTCCGCTAGACCTAAGTCTAAGGTCCTATTAGGATTAGATTACACCATAAAAGAACTTACCGTTGTATTTAACAATACTTATTTCGGCGAAGTAACATGGCAACATGCCATCGATATTGATAAAGACCAAACTTTCTCTGGTAAAATTATTACGGATCTAATCCTTAATTATAATTTGTCTAGCAAGATAAGTGCCAACATAGGAGTAAACAACTTACTCAATGTTTACCCTGATGAAATTATTACAAAAGGAGATGTCGTTACTGACTTGGGTGGACGTTTTAAATATCCTTGGGAGGTCAATCAATTTGGTTTCAATGGCACCACAATAAGAGCTGGCTTAAATTTCAAATTCTAACAAAGTAAGAATTTTATGATTTAATAATACATAAAATTCCTATACATAATTACAATTTAATATCTTTCTCACACGAGATATACCTTAATTACTAATTAATCTTTAAAATCACTATTTATGAAATTGACTAATTTATTATTACTAACACTAATTTTTAGTGTTACAAGCCTTTTCTCGCAAAGCGAAGTAAAAGGAACCGTGAAAGACGGTGATGGTATTCCACTAGCGGGAGCCAATATTGTTGTTAAAGGGTCTACGAATGGAACTACTACAGACTTTGATGGGAACTACACCATCGAAGCACCTAGTGACGGAACCTTAGTATTTAGTTACATTGGTTTTGAAACCAAAGAGAAGAAAATTGGAGGTCAAACCACCATCAATGTAACTTTATCTGAAGGTAATCAATTAGATGAATTTGTTGTTGTAGGATCAAGAACAGCTCCAAGAAGTAATGTAGATAGTGCATTACCTGTTGATGTTATCGGTGCTAAAGATTTAACATCTACCGGCCAAGCTTCATTTGATAAAGCGTTACAGTACAAAATACCATCTTTTAATACGGTACAAACTCCTGTAAATGATGCAACTTCTTTATTAGATCCCTATGAAATTAGAAATATGGGACCTTCTAGAACATTAATATTAATTAATGGAAAGCGTAAAAATTTAAGTGCCTTATTATACACGCAAACCTCTCCAGGCCGTGGTGAAACAGGAGCTGATATCTCTGCAATTCCTCAAGATGCGATTAAGAGAGTTGAAATTTTACGTGATGGTGCATCTGCTCAATATGGTTCTGATGCAATTGCTGGTGTTATGAACATCATTCTTAAAGATAGTCCTACTGAAGGTTCTGCAACAATTAGAACAGGAATTACTACTGAAGGAGATGGCGAAATGTTTGGTGTTTCGGTAAATAACGGTTCTACTATTAATGAGGATAAAGGTTTTATCAACTACACTATAGATTTATCTAAACTTAATCAGTCTAACAGACCAGGAACCGTAAGTGCTTTAGGTGAAGCTGATGGCGATCTAGGTTTTGGAGCTGATTTAGGTTTTGTTCAAGAATTTTTAGATCGTAAACCAGATGCAGGAAATATTAATGGTTCTCCTGAAACTGCTGCAGCTAAGTTTGAAATGAATATGGGCTATGATTTAAGCGAAAACACTAAATTATATGCAAATGCAGCATATGTCTATAAAAAAGTAAATAGTTTTGCGAATTACAGAACACCTTATTGGAGAACTCTTGATGAAAATACTGGGTTTCCTTATCTAGCAGATTTCTTTCCTGGAGATAATCCAACTACAGAAAATGGTTATGATGGCTATGTACCTACTTTTGAAGGTTTATTAAGTGATTATAATGGAACTATTGGCTTTAAAACAACTAAGAACGATTGGAATATTGATGCAAGCTTTACCACTGGTGGTAATTCTCAAACTTATACGGTAAGTGATACACACAATAGAAACGTTGTGTATTCTCCATCTACATGGGTTGATGCAAACGGTAATGGTACAGTAGATGACGGGGAAATCACAGAAGGATCTCAACTATACAGAGAAAACAGTCAACAATCTTTTGATCCAGGAGGTACAAAATTTTCACATAATGTAGGAAATATTGATATTTCTAGATTATTATCCGATAAAGTAAGTATTGGTATTGGAGCCGAATTTAGAGCTGAAACTTTTGAAGTAATTGAGGGAGAATTAGCTTCTTATGATGGTGGTGGTGCAGATTCATTTGCAGGAAATAGTCCTGAGAATTCAGGAAAATTCAACCGTTACAATTTTGGGGGTTATTTATCTTTAGATTATGACGTAACTGATGCATTTTTATTAAGTGGTACCATTAGAACAGAAAATTATTCTGATTTTGGAAATACATTTGTCTATAAGTTTAGTTCTCGTTTAAAATTAACGGATCAACTTACCGCTAGAGCTTCCATCTCTTCTGGATTTAGAGCACCTACCCTACACCAAATTTATACACAAAAAGCACAATATAGTTTTGTACCTGGACAAGGGATTCAAGTGGGGGGGCTAATTAATAATGTCTCTACACAAGCGAAGCTTTTAGGTATTCCTCAACTAGATGCTGAAACTTCTAACAATTTTACTGTTGGTTTTGGTGGAAAACTTGCTAATAATTTTAGTTTCACTGTTGATTATTATAATATTGCCGTAAAAGACCGTATTGTTTTAGGTTCAGAAATAGGAGGAACAGCTTTTGATAACGACGGAAATAATATTGGTACGACCGCTTTAGATGATATCTTAAGAGATAATAATTTATCTGATGTAAGTTTCTTTTCTAATGCTATAGACACAAAAACTTCTGGTTTAGATGTGGTACTTAGCAAAAAGAACATTGAAATTGGTAATGGTAATTTAGATTTAAATTTATCTGGAAATTACACCATTCAGAACGAAAGAGATGGAGCTGTTAAAGATATCGCCTTAGTTGCAGAATCAGGTCAATCTGTTGTTAATGCAACCCAAGAAGCCTTATTCTTTACCTCTAGACCAGAAACTAAGTGGATTCTTGGTGCAAACTATGAAATCAACAAATTTGGTTTTTCTTTTAACAACACTTATTTTGGTAAAACTACCTTTAAGCAACAAGGTTTAGATGAAAATTTAAGAACTGAATTTACACCAAAAATTGTAAGTGATTTAGGTATTAATTTTAATGCAACAGAGAAGTTAACTATTGCATTTAACATCAACAACTTATTTAATATATTACCAGAATGGTCTTTCAAAGCTGAAAATGCTGCAGGTCAGGCAATCATAGACGACACAACTATAACGTCTAGTGGTCAGACTGCAATTAAAAATCAATCTGATTTAATTACATTCAATCAACGATACTCACAAATGACTTATGATGGTTACCATTTTAGTCAATTAGGAACTATGCTAAACTTATCCATTAACTATAGGTTTTAATTAGTAATTAGTCAACCTGAAAAGCTACCTTAACCGGTAGCTTTTTTTATTAGAACTATGTTATTAATAATACTTGCATAAAAAAAGCCCGAACTACATACTGTAGTTCGGGCTTTTTTTATCTTAAACGTATACTACCCCTCTGGGTGCATAAATTTTTGCTTTTCTAATAAAACTTCTTCTGTCTCCACATGATCATCATCTGGTACACAACAATCTACAGGACAAACCGCAGCACACTGTGGTTCTTCATGAAAGCCCATACATTCTGTACATTTATCAGGAGATATATAATACACTTCATCACTTATTGGCTCTTGAACATCGTCCGCGTCAACTTCTTTACCGTTAGGTAAAACCACCTGACCTTTTAAAGAGGTTCCGTCACTATAACGCCATTCGTCAGCGCCTTCATATATTGCTGTATTTGGGCATTCTGGTTCGCATGCTCCGCAATTTATACACTCATCAGTTATTATAATTGCCATATTTTCTTTTTCTTTTCTGAATTAATTCCAGTATTTATATTGAATTTATTTCAGTATCAATACTTTTGCACAAAGGTAAAACCTAATACAATCCTATACAAATATAATGACAGACCATACACAACGAATTAAAGCTTTTGTTAAACTTGGTACTTTTTTTAGAGAATTTTGCGATTCTACTAACAATCTGCAAGGTAAGCTTGAACATTCCATTCCATCTTTTAATGCTTTAGAAGATAAAATAGCATTAGCAAAACATAAAAATGGATGGTTTACTCGCAAAAACATACTTTTTAGCTTCAATAGTTGGGCAAATGCTCTTACAGAAGTACACTTAAATACTTGGCTTGCCCCTTATCGCTTCCAACAAGATAAATCTCCTAAAACCATTGCTCTTATTTTAGCGGGTAATATTCCATTAGTAGGGTTTCATGATGTTCTTTGTGTTTTACTAACAGGAAATAAAGCATTAATAAAGTTATCTTCAAATGATAATATCTTATTGCCGCAGGTTGCGGAGATCCTAGTTTCATTGGCTCCAGAATTAAAAGGTTTCATAAATTTTGAAACCAATAAACTTTCTGATTTTGATGCTGTTATTGCCACCGGAAGTAATAATACCGCACGCTATTTTGAACATTATTTCAAAGATAAGCCATATATAATTCGTAGAAATAGAAATTCTGTAGCCTTGTTAACAGGAAAGGAATCTCCTGAACAATTGAAAGCTTTGGGAGATGATATTTTTCTTTATTACGGATTAGGATGCAGAAGTGTCTCCAAACTTTTTGTTCCTAAGGGCTATAACTTCGATTTATTATTTGAATCTTTATATGATTTTCACCCTATTATAGAACAAGTAAAGTATGCCAATAATTATGATTATAATAAAGCGGTATACCTTATGAGTAACTTTAAACTCTTAGAAAACGGATTTTTAATCCTAAAGAAAGATGAAAGTTACTCCTCTCCTATTGCTTCTTTATTTTATGAAGAATATGAAAATTTAGAAGTATTAAAAGAAAAAATAATCGGGGATCAAGAAAAAATTCAATGTATTGTTTCTCATAATTTGTTTGATTCTGAAATCAAATTTGGAAACACACAAAACCCACAATTAACAGACTATGCAGATAATGTTGATACCATAGCCTTCTTGTTAAGAAACTCTTAGAATTTTTGAATAATTCGCTTTAATTCGCATAAATTTTACAACCTTTGTCAACTTAAAATTCTTTTTAAGAATATTTTTTATTAATTAGTCAAGGTCCTATAAGACCAAAAATCAAAATAAACAAAACACAAATGAAAAAGCATAATTTTAGCGCAGGACCGTGTATATTACCACAAGAAGTGTTATTAAAAGCCTCTGAAGCTGTACAAGACTATAATGGTTCAGGATTGTCTCTTATAGAGATGTCTCACAGAAGTAAAGAGTTTGTGGAGATCATGGAAAATGCTAGATCGCTTGCCTTAGAATTACTAGGTTTAGAAGGTAAAGGGTATAAAGCTTTATTTTTACAAGGAGGAGCTAGTATGGAGTTTGTACGTGTGGCTTACAACTTATTGGAAACTAAAGCTGGCTATTTAAATACAGGTACTTGGGCGAATAACGCTATCAAAGAAGCTAAATTTTTCGGAGAAGTAGTTGAAGTGGCTTCTTCTAAAAATGAAAACTATAACCATATTCCAAAAATATTTGGTGTTCCTAATGATTTAGATTACTTGCACGTAACCTCTAACAATACCATTTACGGAACTCAAATGAAAACATTTCCAAAAGTAAATGTTCCTTTGGTTTGTGACATGAGTTCTGATATTTTTTCTAAACAAATAGATTTCTCTCAATTTGATTTAATTTATGCTGGTGCTCAAAAAAATATGGGACCCGCAGGAACAGAGTTAGTTGTTATTAAAGAAGATATTTTAGGGAAAGTAACGCGTAAAATTCCTTCTATTTTAGATTACCAAGTTAGTATTGCCAAAGAAAGTATGTTTAATACTCCTGCAGTATTTCCTATTTACGTCTCTATGTTAACATTAGAATGGTTAAAAGGTATAGGCGGTATATCTGTTATAGAAGAAATTAACAACAAAAAAGCACAATTGCTATATTCTGAAATTGATTTAAACCCTTTATTTAAGGGATATGCTAATATAGAAGATAGATCTACAATGAATGCAACTTTTAGTATTACGGATGAAAAATTAAAACCTGCTTTTGACGCTGCTTGGAAAGAAGCTGGTATTAGTGGAATTAATGGACATAGATCAATAGGTGGCTACAGAGCATCTATGTATAATGCCTTAACTCTAGAGAGCGTTGGCGTATTAGTAGATGTAATGAGTGAAATGGAAAGAAAAGCGTAGATAAAAAGATTAAATACTTCCATAAATAGAATATTTAATCTTTTAAAATTATAAAAATTGAACATGAGAATATTAGCAAACGATGGAATTTCTCAAGCTGGAATTGATGCATTGAAATCAAATGGCTTTGAAGTTTTAACGGTAAACGTTGCACAGAATCAACTTATAGATTACATAAATAAACATACAATTGCAGCGCTGCTTGTACGCAGTGCAACTGAAGTAAGAAAAGATATTATTGATCAATGCCCAAGTCTTAAGTTAATTGGCCGTGGTGGTGTTGGCATGGATAATATAGATGTTGCTTATGCTAAAGAAAAAGGAGTACACGTTATAAATACTCCTGAAGCTTCTTCTGAATCTGTTGCTGAGTTGGTTTTTGCTCATTTATACGGCGCAGTTCGTTTTTTATATGATTCAAACAGGAATATGCCTCTTGATGGTGATAGCCGTTTTAAAGACCTTAAAAAGGACTATTCAAGCGGTTCGGAACTACGAGGAAAAACTTTAGGAATTATCGGTTTCGGAAAAATTGGACAAGCTACTGCAAAAATAGCATTGGGTGTTGGTATGAAAGTACTTTATCACGATTCTGAAATTGATGAAACAACTGTCTCTTTAAAATTTTATGACGGGCAAATCTTAGATTTCCATTTAAAGAACAATAGTAAAGAAGACGTTTTAAAATCAGCAGATTTTATAACCTTGCATGTGCCTAAACAAACAGCATATGTAATTGGCAAGAATGAATTCAGCTTAATGAAAGATGGGGTTGGTATCATCAACACCGCACGTGGTGGAGCATTAGATGAAGTAGCTTTGATTGATGCTATGGAATCACGTAAAGTTGCCTTTGCAGGTTTAGATGTGTACGAATCTGAACCAAAACCTGAAATAAAAATACTAATGCACCCTGATATTTCGTTAACACCACATATT
This sequence comes from Cellulophaga baltica, assembly GCF_900102165.1. Taxonomy (GTDB): domain Bacteria; phylum Bacteroidota; class Bacteroidia; order Flavobacteriales; family Flavobacteriaceae; genus Cellulophaga; species Cellulophaga baltica. The sequence continues at coordinate 102,012 of NZ_FNBD01000004.1, read as the reverse complement.
GGTGCAGCTACTAAGGAAGCTCAAGACAGAATTGGTGTTGAACTAGCAACTAAAATTAGTGCATTGTTAAAATAACAACCTTTTTCTTAACAAATTAGAAAGAATTTACTTCTTTTTTGTAAATTAGAGAAAATAAAAAAACCAAAACTATAAAATGTCAGGATTATTAGATTTATTAAGTGGCCCAATGGGTCAACAATTAATTAGCGGTGTTGCAGGTCAAACCGGAGAATCAGAAGGAAAAACTGCAAGCGTACTTAGTATGGCCATGCCATTGCTATTAGGCGCTATGAAAAAGAATGTCTCTACACCAGAAGGCGCACAAGGATTAATGAGTGCTTTACAAGGAGGAAAACATGACGGAAGCATACTAGATAACCTAGGTGGTTTATTTGGTGGTGGAGTTGATGATGCTGTCACCAATGACGGTGCTGGAATTCTAGGTCACCTTTTAGGTTCTAAACAAGAAAGTGTTGAGAGTGCTATAAGCCAAAAAGCTGGCGTAGATGCTGGGTCTGTTGGTAATATTTTAAAAATAGCAGCTCCAATTTTGATGGGATTCTTGTCAAAACAAACTTCTCAAAATAATGTTAGTGATGCTAGTGGTATGAACGCTTTATTAGGCGGAATGCTTGGCGGTCAACCTCAAGAGAATCAAAGTTTAATTACTTCTTTACTTGATGCAGATGGCGATGGTAGTATCTTGGATGATGTTGCAGGAATGGTCATGGGATCTAGTGGCAAAAAAGGTGGTATCGGAGGTCTTTTAGGAGGACTTTTCGGAAAATAAATACCTTTAAACACAATTTTAAAAAAGCTGAATATTCCATATTCAGCTTTTTTTGTATCTTAAGACTATGAAAAAGTATGTAATACATTTGGGTATTCTCTTAACCGTCATCGCTTTAATAACATTTGGCTGTACGAGTACCAAAAATGTTAATGCTATTTCTGAAAAAGAAAAAGCCGCTTTCAAGCAAACTCAAGGAGATACTATTACTATTGCTGATAAAGAAAGTGCATATGAAATAATTATTATTGAACCTGGCTTTAATTTTTGGTTGCAAAGTATAGCTAGATCAGAAGGATATTATTCTCAAAATTATTTAGAGGCTAGAAATGCGGTTTGGGTACTGGCATGGAACCAAAGAGTGCAACAACCACAAAGGTTTAATCCCAATCTCTATGAAATGAGAATCGACTATGATTCCTTCACAGATTATGGCTATGAGGTAAACTTCAAGCTCTATAATTACTTCATTTATTTCCAAAGAAAATATAATCAACGCTTAGGTTCTTTTTATCCCCGTATATAATTTTATATTTGCAAGCGATTTAAAAATGCTATGAAAAAATTAAAAGAACGCTGGGGGATAGAATCTAACTTTGGAATCATCATGATTCTACTCGTTTTTTCAGTTACAGGATCTTCAGCATTAAAAATTGCAAGACCACTCTTAGATTATATTGGATTTACACGAGATAATTTTGCAGATGACTGGTACTTTTCTATTCTTTATTGGACCGTACGTATTTTAATCATTTTTCCTATATACCAAATATTATTAATCATCTTTGGTTGGTTATTTGGTCAATTCAAATTTTTCTGGAATTTTGAAAAAAAAATGTTGAGTCGCCTTGGACTGGGGTTCCTATTTAAGTAAGCTTGTGTTTTTCTTAACAAGCTAATACGAGTCGCTTTTACTACCTTTGAAAAATCATGGGGAATAAATTATCCAAAATTCTACTTTCCTGTATTGCAATTTCACTACTCGCCGCTTTAGGTATTCCTGATATTGCAAAAATATCTCATGCCGTATTTGAACACAAAGAGCAAACTTGCCAAGAAAAAACTAAAGGACATATTCATGAAACTGAATTTGATTGTGATTTTCATAAATACCATATCACTACTTATTTGACACCAGAAGTTTTTAGTTTTCCAATTTTGGAGCCAGTAAATCTTACTTCCGTAACTGATATATTCTATTTTCTTTTAAGCGAATTTCAACAACTTCATTTTACGCTTAGGGGTCCTCCTCTACATTCATAACTCCGTAGTTAAAAGATAAAATATCATTTAGTATAATATTTAGTATATGAATAAAATATATTTCACATTGCTTTTAGCAATGTTAAGCAGTTTTGTCTATTCACAAAACTCACTTACAGGAACAGTAACAGATGTAAATAACAACCTGCCTTTAGAACAAGTTTCTATCTATTTCCCTCAATTAGAAAAAGGTGCTATTACAGACGCTAGAGGGGTGTATAAAATATCAAATTTACCCTCTGGATCTTACAAAATTGTAGTGTCGTATATAGGATATCAAACGGTCTCAAAATCTATTTCCATAAATAGTACAGAAGAAATCTATGATCTGTCACTAAACGAAAGTGCCATTGAAATGGAAGAAATTATTGTTTCTACTCCTTTTCACAAATTACAAAGTGAAAATGTCATGAAAGTAGAATACGCAAATATTGCCGATTTGAAAACGAAGGGCTCTATAACCTTAGCTGATGGGATAGCACGTATTGCAGGTGTAGAAAGTGTCTCTACCGGTATTGGTATAGGCAAACCCGTTATTAGAGGTTTGAATGCCAATAGAGTGTTGGTATATACCCAAGGAATACGTTTAGAGAACCAACAATTTGGAGACGAGCATGGTTTAGGCGTAAATGATGCAGGAATTGAAAGTATTGAGGTTATAAAAGGCCCTGCTTCCCTACTCTATGGATCGGATGCCATGGGAGGTGTTCTCTATTTAAATCCTGAAAAATTCTCGTTACCCAATTCTACTGAAGGAGATATTAACTTAAATTATTTTACGAACACACAAGGCCTAACTGCTAATGCAGGAGTTAAAGCTGCTACAGAACACTTCAGATTTTTACTTCGTGGAGCGCTAACTACTCATACCGATTACAAAACAGGTAGTAATGAACGCGTAACCAATTCTAGATTTAAAGAATATGATATAAAAACTGGTATTGGTTACCAAGCTACAAACTTTAAAACGGAAGTGCGTTACAACTATAATAATTCCAATTTAGGAATCCCTGAAGAAATTGGTAATCAAAGTACCGACCGCTCACCTATAGAACCCAACCAAACTATAGACAACCATATTTTAAGTTCTAAAAGTAGCTTACTATTTGACGCCTCAAGTCTGGACGTTACCTTAGGATATACCTCTAATATTAGAAAAGAATTTGAAGAAGGCGAAGATGGTGCCGCATTACATATGAATTTGAATACTTTTAATTATAATGTCCAATATCATACTCCGAAATACGGACCATTAGAAACTATTGTTGGTATTCAAGGACTTCACCAAACTAATAGCAATTTTGGTGAAGAGCTTTTAGTTCCTGATGCGATAACAAATGATATTGGCTTTTTTGGTACCTCACACATACATTTAAATGATTTTAATGATATTCAAGTAGGTTTACGTTACGATCATAGAACCATTAAGGGTGATGCCAATGGTATTTCAGGAGAAGAAGGATATATCGCCGCTCTAGATAGAGATTTTAGCAGTTTTAACGCAGCTTTAGGCTATAAAGCAAACTTCGCTGACAACCTCATTGCTAGAGTGAATCTGGCTACAGGATTTAGAGCCCCAAATCTTGCTGAATTGACTTCAAATGGCGTACACGAAGGCACAAATAGATACGAAATAGGAAATACTAATTTAAAAAATGAGCAAAACTTACAGACAGACGTTGCCTTAGAATACAAAAATCAGCATTTTGAGGTGTTTGTAAATGGATTTTATAATACTATAAATGATTATGTATTTATTGCTCCTAATGGCGATGAAATAGACGAAAATCAAGTATTTGTATACAACCAACAAGATGCCTATTTGTACGGTGGAGAAGCAGGAATTCATATTCATCCGCATCCTTTAGATTGGTTGCATTTTGAAAGTAGCTTTCAAACCGTTCGCGGGAAATTAAAGGATGGAGATAACCTACCGTTAATTCCTGCAAATAGTATCACCAACACATTAAGAGGGGAATTTACCAAGCGTAATGGATGGATCACTAGTGGCTATACCTTCATCACCTTAAAATCTGTTTTTCAGCAAGATAAAATAAGTCTTTTTGAAACAACTACAGAAGGATATAATCTTTTAAGCGTTGGATTAGGAGGTACTGTAACTATATTCAACAATCCAATGGATCTGAGAATTAGTTGTAATAATTTGCTAAATAAAAACTATGTATCGCATTTATCTCGTTTAAAATATGATGCTATAGGTAATATTGGAAGAAATATTAGTATTGGTATTAGCGTACCTCTATAACTTTTAGATTTTATTAAAGCAAAGAGCGCCGAAACCAAAGTTTCAGCGCTCTTATTAGTTAAATTCTAAAAAAAATTATCTAGTAGATCTACTAGAGATATTCCGCTTAATAACCTTGAGGTTCCAAACGGGTATTATTAAAGCAAAATCAACTATAATTAAGCTTCTTTTAAAATGTTATTAAAATAATATTCTTCAGGATGCGCCACGTATTCTTTAGCCTTATCAAAATCATCCTCCGATAAATAATGTAGATTCTGGAAACATAGCTTTGCAAATTCCGAATTTATATCTACCAAACGAGGCGAAATTTTCCCCTCACCATCTTGTAAGTCTTTTAAATACAAAGGACTTACTTCTCCTTTAGAATTGGCCGTAACAATACAACCACTTATACCTTCATCATATAGTTTTTTGACCCCCAACCCTAATAAGGTACACAAGGTTAAATCAAAACCAATTGGCCGACAACACCGAAGTTCATAACCTAATTCTACTGGTCTACTTTTGATACTAATTCCAAGCTCTTTTAATTTAAGCTGAACTAACATATTAAAAATATGCGATTTACTTACGTTACCAAGCTCTGGATGACCATGATCATCATAAGTAAAATTAATACCACAATTTTCAAGTTCTGAATCTGGCATAATATGAAAAACACCTTCACTAATTAAAGCTACGCCATAATTAATGTTTTCTATTTTTCTTTTAATCATCGATGAAATAATCAAACGCACTACCTTATCAAAGGTAATTTCTGTGTTATTGAACATTTCAGGAATAACCATCATTGGAAAATGACAACTTGTAGCAATACCAAAAGCCAAATGACCGGCGGATCTACCCATGGTAGACATCACAAACCAATTCTGACTGGTACGCGCATCTTCATACGTAGTATTTCCTATTCTAACACCTTCATCTTTTGCTGAATGAAATCCAAAAGTAGGATTTCTATCAGGTAAAGGAAGATCATTATCTATAGTTTTAGGCACATGGATATTGGCTATAGAAATATTTTCTTTAGAAAGATACGTTGTAATTCTATTAGCCGTAGAGGCGGTGTCGTCACCGCCTATACTAACTAATAATTTTACGTTATTCTGAATAAAAAGTTCTGTGTTGATTTTCTCATCACTTGGCTTAAATCTACTCATTATAAGTGTTGATCCACCACGACTAAAAATACGATCTGCGTGTGCAAAATCGAACTCTTTAATTTCTGGCTTATCAGAAAAAATTCCTTTGAAGCCTTCGTGCAAGCCTAAAACTCGGTATCCATCTTTTAAAAAAATTTTAGCAACCGTGCTTATTACAGCATTAATTCCCGGTGCTGGGCCTCCGCCACAAATAATTAATATAGATTTAGAAGCCATTTATATCTTTTTGTTAATTATCTAGCTACTCTACCAGAAGCATCTCCACCCATAAGTTTTTCAACTTCTGAAACAGTTGCTAAGTTAGCATCACCTTTAATCGTATGTTTTAAACAAGAAGCTGCAACAGCAAAATCTAATGCATTTTGATCATCTTCAGGATACTTTAAAAGACCATAAATTAATCCACCCATGAAAGAATCTCCTCCACCTACTCTATCTACGATATCTGTAATTTGGTATTGACGAGTTTCGTACATCTTTGTACCATCATATAAAACACCCGCCCATGTGTTATGAGAAGCAGAAATAGAACCTCTTAAAGTTGTAATAACTTTCTTAGCTCTTGGAAATTTCTCCATCATTTGCTTACATACAGATAAAAATGCTTCTGCTTTTACATCATGACCATTCTTATGCACGTCTAAACCTTCAGGGTGAATTCCGAAATGCTTTTCTGCATCTTCTTCGTTCCCTAAAACAACGTCACAATAAGACGTTAATTCCGTCATTACTTTTTCTCTATGAGCATCATCACAGTAGGTCCATAATTTTGCTCTATAATTTAAATCCGTAGAAATAGTAACTCCCATTTCACTTGCTACTTTAACAGCTTCTAAACATGCATCTGCCGCTCCTTGAGAAATAGCTGGCGTAATACCTGTCCAATGAAACCAAGCAACATCTTTAAAAGCAGCTTTCCAATCTACCATACCTGGCTTAATTTCAGAAATTGCAGAATGTGCACGGTCATAAACCACTTTACTACCACGAGATACTGCTCCTGTTTCTAGGAAATATATTCCTAAACGGTCACCACCCCATACAATTTTATCAACGCCTACACCACGCTTACGCATTTCCATCATTGCGCATTCTCCAATATCATTCTTTGGCAAACGCGTTACGAAATCTACAGGAACACCATAGTTAGCTAAAGATACTGCTACGTTAGATTCACCACCTCCGTAAACAACATCAAAACTACTAGCTTGTGAAAATCTTAAAAATCCTTCTGGAGCTAAACGAAGCATAATCTCTCCGAACGTTACAACTTTTTTCATTTTTTGGGTATTGTTTTAAATTAAATATCACTTTAGTTAAACGATTAAGCAACACTGTAAATAAAAATCAAAACCTCTTAAATACTAAAGCAGTTTTGATTCCCTAACTTAATTACAATATATTTGTTTAATCGATTAAGCAAATATAGAAAAAGTTGGCAAATAAAAAAACTACAATAAAAGATATTGCAAATGCATTAAGTATTTCTACTGCAGCGGTTTCTAAAGCATTACACGATGATTCTAGAATTAGTACAAAAACGAAAGAGGCGGTTAAAAAAGTGGCTAAAGAGTTAAATTATCAGCCTAATCATCTTGCAAGTGCTTTAAGACGAGGGAAGAGTAATTTAGTGGGTGTTGTTGTTCCTAGAACCAATAGTAACTTTTTCTCCTCTGTTATTCAAAATATAGAAGAGGTACTTAATAAAAAAGGGTATAATATTATCATTACGCAATCGAATGAATCCTATCAAAAAGAATGTAGAAATATTGACACTTTACTCTTTACACAAGTAGATGGTATCATAGCTTCCATGGCCAATGAAACTACTAATTTAGACTGTTTTGAGAAAATCAAATCAAAAGGTATTCCGCTTATATTATTTGATCGTGGTGAGAATGATTTAAATGTAGATTATATTGGGATTAATGATTATGATAGTAGCCACATGATTATAGAACACTTAACACAGCAAGGCTGTAAAAGAATTGCACACATTGGCGGTTACAGGCATACTAGAATTTTTAATAACCGGATTAGAGGTTATATTGATGCCATCAAGAAGCACAAGCTACCTACAGATGATGCTTTGTTGATAGAAAGTAGTCTAACTACAGAAGATGGTCGACTAAAAATGCAGCAACTACTAGATTTAGAAGACAGACCCGATGCGGTATACGTTGCTAGTGATTATGCGGCATTAGGTGCCTTACAAGTGTTACAAGAAAATAATATAGATATCCCAAATGATATTGCTTTGGTTGGCTTTGGCGATGAACCATTTACGGGAATGGTTACTCCTACTCTATCTAGTATTAACCAACATAGTGCGGAAATTGGTAAATTGGCAGCAGAAACCTTTTTAAAACATGTTGACACAACAGATTTAAAACAAACACTTCATAAGCAAATTTTACAAGCCGAGCTCATTATTAGAGATTCCTCTAAAATTAAGTAATAAAAAAAGCTACAAGCAAGAAATTAAATTTCTAAGCTTGTAGCTTTAATACTTTAAAAGATAATGATTAACTAAAGGCTAATCCTCCATTTATATCCAAATTATTTCCAGAGATAAATGATGCTTCATCAGAAGCTAAATAAGCAACTAAATCTGCTACTTCAGCAGCGGAACCCTCTCTTCGCAAAGGTGTTCCTGCCGCTACTTTTACACGAATTTCGTCTTTAGTAAAGTCATCATGAAATTTTGTACCTATTAAACCAGGACAAAGGGCATTAACTCTAATTCCTTTAGGACCTAGTTCTTTTGCCATTGATCTAGTAAATGTAGTTACAGCTCCTTTAGAAGAAGCGTACAATGAAGATCCACCACCACCACCATCTCTTGCTGCTTGCGAAGAAAGGTTTACGATAGCTGATCCTTTACTCATTAAAGGTTCAAAGGCTTGCGTTACAAATACAGTAGACTTAAAGTTAACATTCATAAGCAAGTCATAAAATGATTCATCTAGTTCTTGCAACGTTTTACGTGCAAAAAGACCACCAGCATTATTAACTAAAATATGTACATTTTCTCCAAATGCTTCAATTGTTTTTGCTTTTAAATTTTTGATGTCTTCTAATTTAGACACATCAGCTTTAACAGCAATAGCTTCACCTCCAAAAGATTTGATTTCTGCTACCGTCTCATTAGCTCCAGTTTCAGAACTATTGTAGTTTACCACTACTTTAGCGCCTTCTTTTGCTAATTTAATTGATATAGCTCTACCAATATCTCTAGAACCTCCTGTAACAACCGCTACTTTACCTTCAAATTTACTCATTATCCTTTTTTATAAATAGATTTCAATATTAGATTCCTAAAGCTTGACCACCACCAATTTGGATAGTTTCAGCAGTAATAAAAGAAGCATCTTTACTTGCTAAGAAAGAAATAACACCCGCTACATCTTCTGGCTGACCTAATCTTCCTAACATAATATTATTTGCCCATGAAGCAAAAACTTCTGGCTTAGTTGCTTTAATCTGTGCATGGAAAGGAGTATCAATAGTTCCTGGAGAAACTGCGTTTACTCTAATTCCGTATTCCGCTAAATCTTTAGCTAATGCTCTAGTTATAGCATGAACACCTGCTTTAGACGTACCATAAATACCCGCTCCTGGACCACCTGCTGTCCAACCTGCATTTGATGTATAGTTAATTATAGAAGGGTGCTCTCCTTTTTTAAGAAAAGGAATTGCTGCTCTAGAAGCAAAAAATACAGAATCAAGGTTTAAAGCCATAACAAATCTGTAAAATTCAGTTGTCATTTCTTCAAATCTAGATCTTCCACCTAAACCACCTGCATTGTTTACCAAAACATCAATTCTACCATACTTATTTCCGATAGCAGTAATATTTTCAGTTACAGGCTCTTCTTTAGTTACATCAAACCCGTAATATTCAGCAGTAATACCTTCTGCTTTAAGCTCTTCAACTCTTTTTGCTCCTGCTTCATCTTCGATACCATTTAAAACTACAGTATACCCGTCTTTACCTAATCTTTTAGCTACTTCAAATCCAATACCACCAGTTGCACCTGTTACTACAGCTACTTTTCCTTTATTCTCACTCATTTTACTCATTTTTATATTTAAAACTAATTCACTTAAACTATTCTATTTTATTATGCTTTTAATTTTGGCTTTATCGGTTCTATTTTAGGACATAAGAACCAAACTGCTACTAAAGCTATTACAGCCAGTGCTCCACCTATTAAAAATGCAGGCGTATAATTACCTCCAGTTGTTATAATTGTAACTAAGGCTGTAAGTCCAGCAGCACCAAGTTTAGCCGCCATACCAGCAAAACCAGATAGAGTACCAACTATTTTTCCACTATATAAATCACTTGGCAAAGTCTGTATGTTTCCTATTGCCACTTGGAATCCGAAAAGTAAAACAGCCATAATAATCACAGCATTTATTGCAGTTCCTGGCGCTTTTAAAAGAAAGAAACATGGAATCATCAATGCAATACCTAAAGTGATTGTCAACTTACGTGTTTTATCCACAGACCAACCTGCTTTAATTCTATTTTTGGCAAGTAGACCTCCAAATATAGCTCCAATCATTGCCCCTACATATGGCACCCAAGCAGAGAATGCTATTTGTTCCACATCCATACCAAAAACTTCTGACAAGTAAAGAGGGATCCAAACTATAAATAGCCACCAAATAGGATCAATTGCCGCAGATGCAATAATTACTCCCCAACTCTCTTTATGTTTAAATAACTGTGCAGTAGTTGGTGTATAACCTTCGTCATAGTCACCATCATCATCAATATCTTGATTTCTTTGACCAGATAGAATATATTTTCTTTCATCATCAGATAACCATGGGTGTGATTTTGGATCAGCTTTAACTACAAATAACCAAGGAAGTAACCATAAAAAACCAAGAATAGCCACTACAATAAAAATTGCTTTCCAATCAAAATAATATGATAACAGCCCAATTACAGGATATGCCACTATACCACCTATAGACGCTCCTGAATTAAAAATACCCTGTGCTAAAGCTCTTTCGTTAGTTGGAAACCATTCTGCATTAGCTTTAGCAGCACCAGGCCAGTTCCCAGCTTCTGCTATACCCAGTATTGACCTAAAGATTGAAAAACTAAGCATACCTTGAGCAAATGCATGTAACAAAGTAGCAATAGACCATACTCCAATTGAAAGGGCAAAACCTATTCTAGTTCCTATCCAGTCAAAAATCTTTCCAAAAAGAGCTTGACCTCCAGCATAGGATAATATAAAAATAGTTGATATGGTACCATATATAGCTTTGTGTCCATCTTTATCCATTTCAGGAAATAAATCTTTAGCAATGTCCGGCCATAACGCACCAAAGGCCTGCCTGTCAATATAATTTATTACTGCAGCTAAAGCAACAAGGCTAACAACCCACCATCTTAATCCTTTTAATTTCATATGCTTTGAATTATTACTATTACTAATTTAATTAGTTGATAATCAATTGTTTAAAAAATATTAATCTTAAAAAAAGAAATTAAAATCCTAACTAATAAAAACATCGTTTTTATTAGTTACTTATTTCTCAAAAAAATACTTAGCTTTTTAACGCAGTTTAACCCCTAGATTCTAAATACCTGCGCTGCGCATTTAGTCTATTTTTATATCATCTGTATGATAGCAATATTGATATAATGTCTTAAAATGTATTTTCATTTTTTCTTTTGCCAATTGAGGATTTTGATCTCTAATGGCATTGTAAATTTCCGTATGCTCTTGAATCCCTAATAATGATTGATTACTATCACATACGTGATATTTTTCAAAGTTTGTTATAATTTCTGGTGTAATGATTAGCATGAAGGTATTCATAGAACTATTACCACTAGCTCTTGCAATAGCCAAGTGAAACAATAAATCTTCTTGCACGGCATCCTTCCCTGCTCTAACTTTAGTTTCGTAAGCATCTATAGCCTCTTTTAAAACTTTAAGATCTTCATCTGTTCTGCGTAACGCAGCTAATCTTACTGTTTTTAATTCTAATAAAATTCTTGTTTCAACCAATGACTTAAAACCTGGCTCCTCTAATCTTAAAATATCTTCTAACATACCATCCATCGCTATAGCCCCAATATTTGCTATAAAAGTTCCACTCTGTGGCTTAGAATTTAGAATCCCATAGAATTCTAATTTTTGAATCGCTTCACGAAGATTACTACGACTGACTCCAAATTTTTCTGAAAGCATTCTTTCTGAAGGTAATTTATCTCCAGGCTCAAGATTCTTATAACTTATAAGCTCTCGTATATTCGCAATAATCCCTTTTTGAATATCTTGATTTTCAGTTTTGGTGATAATTTCTAACTTCATAATAATAAAATGGCTTCTGAAATTGGTTAACCAGATTGGTTTGTTAAAATTATAAAATATATTTCGACTAAAAAAACAATATTCACATTAAAAATAAACTCATTTTAACTGCTTTAAAAAAGAAATTACTGACCTGTAAATCAAGCCAGTAAGCTCCTTAAATCAACTAACTCAAACTCTTTTTTATATATTTTTTATATGTAATAGCCTTTTAATGCGATACTTCTAGTTCGTAGTACTTCACTTTTGCATATGAACCTTCATCTTTACTTTGAAAATAGTTACCTGCTTTAAAATAGTTTTCAAAAATATTCCACCTATTTATATCAATACCTTCATAAACGGCATATTCTGAATTATTCAAAATAATCACCATTTTTCCTTTTTCTACTTTAACTTCAAGAGTAAATTTTCTAAAACCTACTTCTGTTGGAAAATTATATCCTTCATCATCATCCCAAGCATCATCGAGTAAGATTGCTGTATTATTAACCGATTTGTTTTTTAATACTTTAGTCTTAACTCTAATCTTCCCTTTATCCCAATATATTTTTAATATGGGAGGAGCATTATTATCTTTTGCCCCTATTAATTCTTTTTGTTCATTGGTTAATCTACCATGAATCTGCATGATAATTACTCTATGATATTTTCCGTCAGCATCTTTCGTAACCTCTTCTATAGCAAGTTTACCTTTCATTCTACCACCTTGCTCAAAAGTCCAATTGGTGTTATTATCACCAGGGACCATTTGTTCTCTTAACTCACTTCTTGAATATTTTGTATTGGCCGTTGTAGTATTGGGAAAGGCGTAAAATACTATTGAACCATCTGTAGAATCATTATAGAAGTAAGGTTTTACTTTTTCATTAGTTGCATAATCTAAAATTTCAGGAGACTCTAATTCAATTGGCTTCCCTTTATCATTTGCAACAGGTAAAGTCACTTTCCAATGACTTAAATCAATTTTTGAAATTTTTGTTTTCTTCTTCTTATTTTTCTTGTTTTTCTTAACCTCCGTTTTTAATTTTGTTTGCTGTACAGCCCTTGTAGTTTGACTATGTACATTTATAGCAACAAAAAATACTATTAAAACAAATACATTATATTTTTGAAAAATTTTCATTTGACTGATTGGATATTAACCTGTAAATAAACTATTATTCTTTTAAATCCGTTTTTAATATAACCACCTAGTACTAATTATAGCGACTAGGTGGTTTTTATCAATTAATAGATAATTTATTATTAAAATACTTCAGAAGTATTATAAAAAATCAATATACTTCTTACGTTAACAAATTATAATCTAAAAGTATTATTCTACCTCGGTAACTTTAATATTATCCACCCAAGCATCTGCAGTTGTTAAAGAATACATCCAAATAGTAACCTGTCCACTAGAGTTTGCTGTAAAAGTATCCGTACCGACAGTGAAATTAGCTTTGCCGTTAGCAACATCTACGACAGCTCTTGCCAATGGACCATTAACAGTAGAGCTAGTAAAAGCATCTTCTCCAACACCATTAAACCAACCATCTAATATTTCTACATAAACTGCATCACCACTGTTAGTGATAGCTGCACTAAATTCTATTTCATATTGTTTATTAGCCTCTACTGTAATCTCTTGATAAGCAGCTCTTGAATCAGAAGTTCTAGATAAGCTTCCTAGAGGCCCAACCATGCTCGAAGTTCCTGTATATTTTGCTCCTGGTGTTTTAACACCCGTATCTGCGCCACTATAATCCAATGTATCACCATCAGAACTAGTATTGAAAGCATTACTGTTACTTCCTGTAAAGATGGATGGTTTCCAACTGGAAGTACCATCTGAGAAATCACCGTTAAGGACCCTCACAACAAAACCTTCAGAGATAATCAATTGTTCTGTAATCACATCTGTATTACCTGTAACACTGGTTGCTGTCAAGGTTACATCATAAGTGCCATCCTCTTCATAGGTATGTGAAGGATTCATTCCTGTAAATTGGAAACCATCTCCAAATTCCCATAACAAAGTAACCGCATCTACAGAAGTATCAGTAAAAGTGTACGTTTTATAATCTACTGCATCAACCTCAAATGTAAAACCTGCTGTAACTGGTGCCTGAATATCAATGGTTCTACTCAAATTAGCAGATAAATTTAAATCATTTGTGGCAGTCAAAGTTACCGTATATGTATCCGCAGTATCGTATATATGTGTTGGAGATTCTTCTGTAGAAGTATTTCCATCGCCAAATTCCCAAAGATAACTGGTAGCATCTGTAGATGAATTTGTGAAAGCATATTCTAAAAAGTTTTCAGTACTTTGAGCAGCACTAAATCCTACGGATGGAGGCAATGCACCCGCAACACCTATTTCAATATTAAAGTCATCAAATCTAGTTTCAACATTCGCATCATTATAGAAATAAATTGCTACTACATTATTATTTCCAGAATTAAATGATAATTTTTCCTGTACATATGTTGAAGGCTCAGACGTATCACTAACTGTAACCGAAGCTATAACACCTGCTTCTGCGTCTGCAATACTACCAATAGGACCAAATTCAGTAACACCAACAATTGCAACTATTGCATATGGATCAGCCGATGAATCTGTCATCGTATACCAGAAAGTTAAATCATAGTTGGTATCTGCTTCTACAACAATTTCTTGGTATCCTTGACGGGCACTACTTACTTCTAATTTAGCAGCTTGATCCCCAAAAGTTACTGGACTACCAGATATGCCAAAAATAGCTCTTTCATCACTCCAGTCTGCTCTCCATGAGTCACGACCATCTCCTGTTCCATCAGGTAAACTAAGATCTTCAAATCCCGGTTCTAAAATAACTGGTTGAAATGGCCCTTCTACAACTAAAACATCTATAGAAGTAGTGCCTGTAATTCCATTTCCATCTGTTGCTGTTAATGTAACTGGATAAGTACCCTCTCCTGCTTCAAACGTAAAAGATGGATCTTTATCTGTAGAGGTATTACCATCTCCAAAATTCCATATAAAATTAGTAGCTTCTGAAGATAAATTACTAAAATTAACTGTTCTAAAATCATCTGAAGATGATGCATAAGAAAAATTAGCTCCAGGAAAAACAGTATCTACTTTAGAATTTGAATCTGGCAAAGCATCTCTGAATAGTTCATCACCAACGCAACCAGTAAGAATACTCATTGTGGCAAGAAATAAGAACAACAATTTTGTCCTACTCAATAAATTTATTTTATAACTCATAGTCGTTTTTTTAAAATTAATAACCTGGGTTTTGTGTTAATAATCCTCCACTTAAATTGATCTCGCTTGCTGGAATTGGCAACAGTAAAGAACGTGTTGTAAATATATACCCCATTTCTGCGGCATGAGCACTTAGCACTTCGTCTGCAACGCCAAATCTTAAAAGGTCATAAAATCGTTGATTTTCAAATGCTAATTCAACACGCCTTTCAATTAACAATTCCGATTTAGAAACACTCGAGATAATATTAGGTGCTGTCTCTGGAAATGCTCTGTCTCTTATTTTTTGAAAGGAAACTAATGCTCCACCATCATTCGTATTAGTACCTGATCCAATTGCAGCTTCAACGTGCATTAATAGCACATCTGCGTAACGAATAGCTATATAATCATTACCTGCATTACGTGCATTATCACCATAAGTTGGTGGAAAAACAGAAATATCTGACCCATCTGGCAAGAATTTAATAACTTCACTACGCGTTGGAAATGTAATATATGATTGGCTACTTCTTACTCCTCCAAAAGAAGTAAAGTCTGTGATCAAATTATCATTAACTATATTCTGACCATCATCAGAACCTTGACGAACGGTAGAAGTAAATTCTGCTGAAAACCCTTGACTCTCAAGAGCATTCCCGCTTTGATATTGAATAGCAAAAATGATTTCGTTATTTAATTCTGAATAAAAGACATCAGAAAAATTATCCTCCAAAGCAAAATCATTACTGTTAATTATTGATTCACATAAAAGCTTCGCATCTGAATAATTTGGTGTTGGCTGACTCATATAAGATTTAGCTAATAGTGCCTGTGCAGCTGCCTTAGAAGCTCTAGCTTTTGATGAATTATCCAAGGCATTAATTGCATCTAAAAGATCATCTTCTATTTGCGCATAGATATCTACAGTAGAAATTCTAGTAAAAAGAGCTTCTGTTTCTGTTGGTCCAACTACCTCTGTAACCAATGGTACGTCTCCATAAAGTCTTACTAAATTGAAATAAGCATAGGCACGTAAAAATTTAGCCTCTCCACTATATTTAGCTTGATTAGCCTCTTCTGCAAAATCAATATATGTTAAGACATTATTTGCTCTAAATATAACCTCATACATAGATTGATAATAATCTTCAGACTCCACATTGGTAGCATCCACTACATACCTGTGAAAATCAGCCTTGGAACCCTCTAAAGTTTGTGTTTTAGTGTTATCAGAACGGTGCTCAGTTAAAAGATGTTCAAATTGCACACCTCTATTTGCATTAGTTTCATTACCCTCGGTATTATCGTTAACTCCCTGAAGAGCGTCATAAATCCCATATAAACCAGCTAAAACATCATCATCTGATTGAAAAAACGATTCAACTGCAATAGCTGTTTCTGGTAAGGGGTTTAGAAAATCGTCACTACAGGATATGACAACAGATCCTGCTATAACAAATATTAGAAATTTTATATTTTTCATAATTATCTATGTATTAGAGTTTAAAAATCTACGTTAAGACCTAACGTTATAGTACTAAATATAGGAGTACCCGCCCTTTGAGCTCCATAAGCTCTAGGGTTAGAACTATCTACATGTTCTGGGTTAAAACCATGATAGTCATCTGCAGTTATATATACTAAATTCTGAGCTGTTGCATATACTCTTAAACCTTGTAAACCTATTTTATCTAAGGTATCACCTGAAAAATTATATCCCATGTTGACATTACGTAGTGAGAAATAATCCGCACTTGCGATAACTTCACTTGTTAATACTTTTTCTTGTATAAAAGATACATCTGATATAAGTCCGTCTGCTACAGCTTGTATAGCCCCTCCACTTCTAGTACCGTTTCCAAACCAGTTGTAAAAATATTGATCACCAATATTTTTTACTTGAGCACCTACACTTCCTTGTAGCATAAAAGAGAAATCGAAGTTTCCAACTTTAAATTCATTAGTAAAGCTATATACTAAATCTGGGTAAGGATCTCCTAGGATAGTTTTATCTTCTGCTGTAATTATACCATCGCCATTCAAATCTTTAACAATTGTATCTTCAGCTTCTCCGTTAATTCTATTCCAAGGATTATCGACATAGGTCGTTCTAAAAGAAGTTTCATCGTAAGCATCTGTATCTACGACATAACCCCAAAAAGAGGAGATAGGTTCGCCGATTCTATTGATCCACTGAGAGTTTCTATCATATTCATCTTCAATTAAAGCGTTATTTGAATCACCAAAACTAACTAACTCATTTTTATTAGTTGATGCAATAAATGTAGAATTCCATTTGAAATTTTCTCTCGAGATGTTTTTTGTTCTCAATTCAAATTCCCATCCTGAATTTTCAACTTCACCTAAATTAACAATACCACTACTGAAACCTGTAACATAAGACACAGGGTTCTCTAACAATAAATCGTTACTTGTTCTTTTATAATAATCTAAAGAACCAGAAATTTTATTATTTAAAAATCCGTAATCTAAACCAATCGTTAATTCTTCAGAAGCCTCCCATTGTAAAAAAGCATTAGCAATATTTAATGGAGAAACACCTGTAACAACATTACCATCAATTACCGCATTAGAATTATTTAACAATGCCAAATAAGGATATAAATTTATATTATCATCTCCAACGTTAAAGTTTTCAGCACCTGTAAAACCATAACTAGCTCTGAATTTTAAAGTAGTAATAGCTTCGCTATCTAATAAGAAATTTTCTTTAGCCACATTCCAACCTACAGATACCGCTGGGAAATTACCATACTTATTATTGATACCAAAAACAGAACTTCCATCACGTCTAAATGAAGCATTAAATAAATACTTGTCCTTGTACGCATAATTTAATCTTGCAAAATATCCTACTTTTCTTAATTCTGTATTTATCTCTTGAAACTCAGAAACTGCTGTAGCTCCTTGTAAGTTTTTAAGTAAGTCATTAGTATAACCATTACCCGTAACTTCGCTGTTTTCACTTTTTCGCTGTTGAACTGTTGTTCCTGCTAATAAATCTAAATCATGATCTCCGAAATTTTTACTATATGATAAGGTATTATCCAAAACAGTCCTTAATCTGAATCTATTTTGTAAATTATATTGCGCCCTGCTATTACCAGAGGCATGATGCTCAGTACCATCCCATCTTGTTCTCTTTCTTTGCTCTATCGTTACACCTAATGAAGTCTTAGCTGTAAGACCATCTAAAATTTTATAACTTAAATAAGTAGAACCAAACAATTTAGTGTTATTTTCATAATGTTCTCTTTCCACATATTGAGCATATGGATTAGAATCACCTGAAGTTCGTGGTCTCTCTGTATTACCGTCATTATCCAAATCTAAGTTCACTAAATGATTCTCATAGAAATAATCTCCAACACCGACATCAGGATAAACTCCGCGATCAATAAATTGCAATGATTCTTCCGTATGGTAAATTGGAAGCCACGGTGATTGACGTAATGGATTGTGAATTGACGTTGGCAAAACTCTTTGCTTTGTAAAAGAAGGTGTAGCCGCAAGACCAAATTTGAACTTTTTGCCTAGTTTAGTATCAATTTTTAAGTTTGCAGTATATAACTTATAATCATCAGTAATTACAACGCCTTCATCATGTAAATATCTTAATGAAGTACTAAATTTAGTATCCTCCGAACCACCTCTTGCAGAAAACGAATGACTAGTTACTGTACCTCCATCAAAAAAGACATCTTGCCAATCTCTGTCAACTCCAGTAGTATTTACTAACAATTGAGCATAAAGAGTCTCTCCAGAAAGTGTACCTGTCGCTGCTTGTTCTTTAGCTGCCCAATCTGAAACACTCTTCCTATAATCTTCACTTCCATGAGCATCTTTATAACCTGTATAGGTTTGGTAACTAAATTTAGTTTTACCAGCTTTACCGCTCTTAGTGGTTATTAAAATAACACCATTTGAGCCTTCACTACCATAAATAGCTGCAGAAGCAGCATCCTTAAGAACCTCAAAAGATTCCACATCATTCATATCTATGTTACCTAAGAATTCTGAACTTACAATTACACCATCAATTACAAGTGCAGGACCCGAATCTGCGCTAACAGAACCAACACCTCTAATTGTAATGGTTGGAGCTCCACCCGCTTCTGCATTTGTAGCCTGAATATTCACCCCTGACACTTGACCAATAAGTGCATCATCAACCCTTGACACTGCAATTTGATCTAGTTTTTCATTGGTTACTTTGGAAATAGAACCTGTTATCGTTGACTTTTTCTGAGTACCATAACCAACTACAACAACCTCATCTAACTGACTAGCGTCTTCTACTAAGGTTACATTTAAATTTTGTTGGTTTGAGATAATAACTTGTTTAGCTGTATACCCTATATATGAAAAGTTTAATACGGCTCCTTCTTTTACTGAAATCTCATAATTACCATCAAAATCTGTAGAAGTTCCGGTGGTAGTATTCAGGATTACAACATTTACGCCCGGAATGGGAACATTGTTTGCGTCAGAAACAACACCTTTCAACTGGTAGCTGTCCTGCGCATAAAGCGAAATATTAAGCAATGTTATTGCTATTAATAAAAGTTTAGTTTTTAAATTCATTTGTGATTTTGTTACGTTAGTACAATTGAGTTAATTCATTAGGATAATACCTCCTATGGTACTTGCTTTACGAGATCACAATAATTTCAATGAAGAAGTTATATTTAAAATTACTATTTTTGATATAGCATTTTATTGTAAAGCAATTAATGTATTCTTAGTTACTTCCCTACGACAAGAAGTGATTTAATAAAGGAGGATGGGTCAAAAGCCTATCCTTTTTTTATTTCATTTTTTTAAATTCATATTTTCTTATTTGGTTAATAAATTGAGTTTTGAGTTAAAAAAAATTTGGTTACCCAAATTGGTTTACCAATCTGAATAACCAAATATATGTTATTACTTTGTTAAAAAAAAATATAATCCTAATTTTTAACATGCTAAAATGACGAAATGCTAATTTTTAGGATCTGGATTGGATGAATTGATAAGAAGAATCTTATATTTCAGTGAGATCCTCATTATTCCAACAAAGCCTCAAATTCCAATTTCTTATTTCGAACAGGTTTTCATGTTCGAAATTCCCATCATTAACAGCATTACATTAAAGCACTATTAATAGGCTACCCTCTTTATTATGCCTTATCACTAAAATAAGATACGGCGTCTCCACTTAAAAAATCTTCTCTTACAGGACTAAAAGTGTCAATTAATTCGCCCTCTTCCAAGCAAACTGCACTATGTAACAAATTAGGTTCAATATACACGCCATCTCCACCTTCAACAATTTGCTTTACTCCATCAATCTCAAATTCAAATTTACCAGAAACGCAGTAAGTAGCTTGTGTATGAAAATGTTGATGCGGAGCTCCTAATGCTCCTGTCTCAAATTTTACTCTTACCATCATGATTTGATTATCATATCCTAAGAATTTTCTTGAAACTCCTCCTCCAAGAACTTCCCATTCCATGTCTTTTGTAATGACGTATTTTTCACTAGATCTACTCATTTTTTATTTTTTATGATTAATTTATTTGAAACAATAAGGACCTGACCACTCATATTCCTTACCATTAATTTTTAAGTTATGCCTTACCTCTTTATCAGCATCAGTATTTGCTGTTATAAACAGTTTAGTAGTACCGTTTACATTCGTTATTGCTATTGCCGTAAAATCTTCTGTATCTAGCACAATTTTTAAAGCTGTTATAGCACTGTTTGAATTTACTGCAGATTCTGACACTGGACTATAACTTCCGTGTGCCTCTATTGCAGAAACAAAAAGTGTGTTTTCAGTGTTTTTTCGCCTTAACATTAAAGCAGCTTCGCGGCGCAAATTAAATTCTGGATCGTTTGCTCCAATTCTTGTAAAGAGTATGTCGTCATTAGCATTTGATACCGTTGTTAAACTATAAAACTTACCTTTATTTAACCAAGAAAACTTCGTATTCTCCTTTTCAGATTTCGCTGTACCTTCTAAATATAAATGTTGATATCCATTTTTGCTTCCCAAAGCTCTTAAGGTTTCCGGAACTTTATATTCGAAATTTGTATTCAATACTTGTCCTAAAAAGTAATACGGAAAATCATACTGATTTGCTTTGTTAGAAACTACCTTCATAATATCTAAGACATAAGGTTTATCAAAATCTGCATCTTTAATGATGGCCATAGTACGAAGCATTTCAGTTCCAGGGTATGCATTTACTTCTTTGGCACTAGCAACTTGAACGTTATCATTGTCGGAGGAAAAATAATGTAACACGGAATGGTGTTGGCTTCCTATTTCGTATTTCCCTTCAAAATGAGACGTTTCATTTTGTGTCACGGTATTATGTGCAATAGTTTGTTTTGCCCAGGTCTTATTTTCCTTTAAGTAATTCCCGCCTCCTTTTTGTTCAATATTTACAAAACGTGCTAAACCATAATCCTGAATTACTTCTTCGCCATTTTCATATAAGGAATAGGATAACTTATCATAATGACCATGACTAGATCCTTGTGCTGCATATTTAAAAACAAGTTCAATATCCTCATTTCTTAAAATACCAACTCCTCCTTGTGTACCCTCTGGACCGTCTGATAAATTAATTGATTTTTTCTCAAATGGTTTTGCTAATCCTTTTTTTATACCAAGAGCGACTGCCAAACCTGAATCATCTAATAATACTTTATTCTGTTTTTCAGCAATACTCAATAGGCCTGGATCTTGTTTTCCAAAATAATAAGAGATATCTGTCGCCGTAACTAAAGCATCATTATAGTAAGACATTCCTTTTTGACCATCATTTAATGGGAAGAAATCACCATCTGCATCCGATAAATTTAAAAGGGCATTTATAGACTTCAATAATACTCCCTCTTTATATTCAAAAATCTTTAATTCTGGTTTAACATTATGTAATCCTTCCGCAAAAATTAAAAAAGGATACATCGCATAGCGTTGATAATATGGTCCTTCATTATAATAACCATCTGGAGAAAATGGCTCTTCTATATTCGCCAAAAAGCCAGCTTTACCATCTTTATTTAAGAATCCACCATCATCATCTTTTTCTTCGGTATCTAATTTTAAATCTTTAATACCGTATAAAGCACGATCAATTAATTCTTCGTCATTCATCACTAAACCAATCATCCCTACAGCTGCATTACCCCAAGTACTATGGTTATGAACTCTTTGGTAAAATTGCGGACTATCTACAGATATATGATCTGCAAATGGTTTAAATAAATTGGCTTCTAGCTTATTACGCTCTTCCTCTGATAAATAGTTGTAGACACAATCATACGCCTGACTCACATAAACCAACCAATTAGCATCATTTAAACATTGCCAAAACAATTTTCCACGTGCATAAGATCTTGTTTTGGGATGCAGTGGCAGGGTTTTATACATGGCTTCATATTGTATAAGCATGTCTTTTACATATTTTGCATACTTTTCATCATCCAAAATTTGATATAAAACACCTGCTTTTTGTAACATTAACATGTTACTCTTGTGTCTCACGTGGGTATAACCTCCGGAATAATCATGAGGAATTGGCGTGTCAATCCCTAAGGCAATTTCGGCGTCCACTTCTTCTTGAACAGCTTTTAAAGAAGCATCAAAAATGGGAATACTACCCAATTGTGCCCTAATATCTTTAACGCCTTGCGCCGTTAAAATTAAATTAGGGTGCGCCCCTTGCTCTGAGACTGTCTTACCTTCTTCTTTTGAAACCACCGTTACTTCTTCTTTACAAGAAAATAGGCTTATAAGGAGTACAACTGGTACGATTTTTAATGTGATACTTTGTATTAACTTCATAATTAGTTCTTGGCAATAATTCCTATTTCTTTTTGGTCTGTTCCTTTTCCTATTAAGGAAGAATTTTCTGATAGTTGAAAAGTTCCTTCTTTAAACTCTGATTCGATATTATAAAGGTTCGCTATAGTATATTTTTCATCTCCAGTAACTTCTATGTTACCTGATTTATAATAATTATTATTCACCACATTTACAATTGGCTCTCCTACAACCAAATGCATTTTTAAACCATTGGTATTATTAAAATTATTATTTTGAATATCATTTACTTGAACACCATACAAAGACATCGCTGCATTATATTTATTTTTCTTACCAAAACCAACATTATTGAACACATTGTGGTCTACTTCTAAAAATGGACCGAAGGTACTTTCATCTTTTCCTCCTCTGTATAATCTCAACGCAGCACCTTGCATATCTGTAACGGTATTGTTTTTCATTAGCATATACTCTACATTATACGCTCCAATATCATCTGTTTCCTTATCCAATACAGCAATGTGGCCTGATATGTTTTTAAATGTTGAATTCTGAATACTAATCGTATCAGCAAATGTTCCTTTAGATACTCTTAAAACATCAAAAGAATGATTAACCACCATATCTTTAAATTCACAGTTATCAATAAACAGCTTATAATTGTCTAGCATGGAATTTTTACTGGTGCTAATTACTGAATTACCCGCATAATCTGGAGATTTTGTACCATCAAAAGTTATATTTTCTAATGATAGACTGCCTCCATTTTGAATTTCGAAAGCCATCATACGCTCAAATAATATGGTTGCCTTCTCTGTTCCTGAAGTTTTAAATGTCAACGGATGATGAATCTGAACTGCTTTTGTGATTAAATAGGTGCCCCCCTCTGATAATTCAATAATATCTCCTGCTTCAGACTTTTGAACAATTTCATATAAGGTATTAATCCCTGCGTCTACTTTTATTGTTTTTCCTGAATTTAAGGCAATACCCGTGTCTGCTTTAGAATACCAAGTTGTTCCTGTGTTTTCTTTGGTTGCTATATTTGGACTAATCGTAACTTTATTTTTTATTTTATCTGAAGTAGGAATCAAAAACCCTTGTTCGTTTTTTACTAAAGTGATGGCCGCATTCTCAAATCCACTAGCAATACTAGTTTTACCATTTTCTCCTAAAAGATTATCTTTAAATGTGATGCCACTAATATCATCATACACCGTAAAAATGTCTTCTTTATCATCGTTGTAAAAGATATTTCCAGAAATTTCTGAAGTTCTAGGTGCTTGACTTCTTTCTGAATCACTCCCTGCACATAATTGTATATGATCACAGTTAACAAACGTATTGTTGTTTAATTTAGAATCAATTACAGGAACGTAACGATTTGGTGGCGAATTTGGCACTCCATTCATCATAACAAACGCACCTCTAAAGCGGTACCCTGTTAAACCAATATGATAATTATTAATAACGGTTTGTGCTTCATTAATAATACGAACCCCACCAGTACTTGGTTTGCCATTACCGATAAAGACATTCCCATCTACTAAGGTTTCATTCCCATGGCGCATGGTTAAGGTTCCTGTGCATTCAAAAAATGTGTTGTACTTAAAAGTATTTTGACAAGATTTGTTTGATATAATTTCGTGCTCGCCATTGGTTCTATCAAAATAGTTAGATTCCACCAACGTATTAGAGTTTTCTAAAGCAGTATGACTAGTACCTATCCGTAATGTTTCTCCCCCATTGTTTCCAAAAGTTGGACGAGGACCGAAGTAATTATGATCAATTTTATGATTATTCTGTACACTTTCTTTTGTATCTAAACCAACAATCATAGTAACTCCTAAATTTTTCTTACCTACAATATGATTGTGATCTATACGATTATTTTTTCCATAAATAGTAACCCAATAATCCTGCACTTGACGTTCTGGATTATTAAAATTATCTATAACACACTCTGTTAATCTAGAATTATTAGCAATTTCTTCTCTATTCTTTCTGAAAGAAATAATCGCATTTGTAGGGGTATAACCATTTTTAAAAACAAGACCACTAACAATTAAATGCTGCCCCGCTAACTGAAGATTTGATGCCCCCTCTAAAATAACCTTCCCTTTATCTTCTACAGTTAATGTAATTGGTTTTTCTTCAGTTCCTTTTCCTTCAAAAACAAGCTCCGCATCTCTCCATACGCCATTTGCCAATACAATAGAATCTCCTGGTTGTAAATTTTTAACCATTTCATTAAATTCCTCTACATTGTTGGCCATCTCAATTCCCTGAGATTTTGGATTACAAGAAGAGAATACCACAACAAGCAAAAGTATTGATAATAGGCTATGTTTCATATTGTTAATTTAATTGGTTCACCAAATTGGTTTACCAAATATATGCATATTTACCTATTAAGCAAAAAATATGACCCAATTGTAATGATATAATAATAAATTGAAATTAATTTTGCTAAAAGACAAGAAGATTCTTAAAAAAGGAATAGTGCGCCACTAGGTTTTGATACTTTTATTTTAAGTGGTACTCCTTTATTATTCTTAAATTTGAGATTGATTGTTTTTACTGAACCCCACTGCCCATGATAAAAGATTTAATAGACAACTACGGAACTATATTTGAAAAAGAACTCATAGAAGAAATTGTTCAAGTAGGAACATTCAAAGAAGTGCCCGAAGGGTTTAAATTAATTGAGATTGGTGAATATATCAAGAGCATGCCTTTACTAATTTCTGGCGCTATAAAAATATTAAGAGAAGATAAAGATGGCGATGAACTCCTTTTGTATTATTTAGAAAAAGGAGATACCTGTTCTATGACCCTGAGTTGCTGTTTATCTCAATCTATCAGTGAAATTAGGGCCATTGCTGAAACAGAAACAAAATTGATTATGGTTCCTGTTCAAAAAATGGAAGAATGGACAGCCAAATATAAGTCATGGAGAAACTTTGTTTTCGAAAGCTATCATAATAGATTAACAGAGCTCTTAAACACGGTAGATTCTATTGCTTTTCAAAATATGGATGAACGTTTACTAGGTTACTTAAAAGAAAAAATAAGAATTACCAACGACAGCACCATTCATAATACACACCAACAGATAGCGTATGACTTACATAGCTCAAGAGTAGTTATTTCTAGACTGCTAAAGAAATTGGAAGAATTAGGAAAAATAGAATTGCATCGTAATTACATAAAAGTAATTAATTTATAGCCTATGTAACCTAGGTTACTTTCAATGATACAAACAATCTGTAATTTTACAGTAATAAATTAGAGCCTTTATTGGCAAATAGTTTATTAGTTGGTTGTTTCAATGGAAGTAGTGATGTGGTTGTGACTACTTCCATTTTTTTAAAAAAAAAATATACTATATGTCGTTCTTAAATTTTCTATTCGGAAACAAAAACTCTGATAGCATTACAACTATTAATGTTATAGACTACAAAGCTGCTATTTCTGATAAAAGAGTTCAATTAGTAGACGTTAGAACCCCTAATGAATTCTCTAGAGGTGCTATAAAAAAAGCTGTTAATATTGATTTTTTCAATACTACTGTTTTTGAAAATGCTTTTAACAAGTTCAAGAAAGATGAGCCTCTATATATCTACTGTCAATCTGGAATGCGCAGTAAAAGAGCAGCGAATAAGCTTGCAAAAATGGGCTTTACAGATATTATTGATTTAAAAGGTGGCTATATGGCTTATAAATAAAGAACTATGCAAAATTCAATTACCATTCAGAATTTAAAATGTGGTGGTTGCGCCAATACAATTAAGAACAAAATTTCGGAAATAGAAAATATTTCAAGTATTGAGATCGATATAGACCGTTCTAATATATCATTCTCTACTAAAAATAACGAAGACCTTTTAAGAGTTAAAGATAAGCTCAAAGCTATTGGTTACCCGTCAATAGATGAAGATAATTCATTAGTTTCAAAAGCAAAATCTTTCGTAAGTTGTGCTACAGGTAAAATCTCATCATAATGAAATTTATAATTCCATCTTTACTTTTGTTAGTTTTAGCTGGTTGTAAAGATTCTGAAACTAAAACGAACGCGACTAAGCAGATTCCTATGATTGAAAATGCGACGCAAAAGACTACTCAAAATCAAAAAAATCTGGCAGCTATAGGCTTAGAATATGCCCAGACAACACAACAAGCTTTAGGTAAGCAATTGATAGGCACTATACAGAAAAAAGGAACTTCGGCAGCTTTAAAATTCTGTAATATTCAGGCATATCCAATTACTGATAGTATGGCCTTAAAACATAACGCAACCCTCAAAAGAGTCTCTGATAAACCTAGAAACCAAGCGAATAAAGCAAATGAGGCCGAATTGGAATATATTAAATCTTATAAACAAGATATAGTCAATGGTATTACCCCCACCCCTGTGGTTAAAAAATATATGGACGATATGGTTGAATTCTATTATCCAATTATAACCAATGCAATGTGTCTACAATGTCACGGAACAGAAAAAGAAGTAAATCCAGAAACACGTGCGGTAATTAGAAGCCTTTATCCAAAAGACATGGCTTTAGGCTATGGAACAAATGAAGTACGCGGGATTTGGAGTATTAGCTTTAAAGAACAATAATACAATAATAACAGTTCTAATAAAAAATCCTTTGGTTTTAAAACCAAAGGATTTTTTATTGTTTTTTAGAACTTTTAAAACCTTCCATATTTTGATGGATAAAATCTTTAGGAAACTTATCATCTCCATGAAACCCTAATTCAATTGTACCACTATCTTCTGGGATGTAATTTGTTCTAAAGATATAATCCCAAACGCTTAAGCTTATACCAAAGTTTACGCCATAAGTACCTTTGGGTAAGTCATAGGCATGATGGTATAAATGCATTACTGGATTGTTTAAAATATACTTCAAAGGACCCCAAGTTATTTTTATATTAGAATGATTAAAGTGCCCTATTGTGATGGCTATAAAGTGAACAATATAGGCTTGTTCTGGCTCAAAGCCTCCCAAGATCATCACTCCAAAAGTTTTTAATGGTTTGTATAAGATGTTTTCCATCCAATGATACCGTAAATGAGCAGCAAAACCCATCTCTTTTACACTATGGTGTACTTTATGAAAATTCCATAAAAACTCATATTTATGAAGCAACGTGTGCGTAAACCACTGTACAAAGTCTAAGATGATAAAGAAAATTACCAATTGCGCCCAAGAAGGCCAAGTAGAAAAATCTATCAATGTAAAGCTAGATGCACTAATTCCTATGTCTGAAAAGAATTTTTCTAGTATTTTATAAAATCCACTTATCATAATTACAAAGAGGAAGAAATTGAAAAACATGTAGAACCCATCTAGCCAAAAATCTTTTCTGAAAACGGATTGATTTTTTCGCCAAGGAAATGCTATTTCTAATCCCCATACTACTAAAGAAATTACAATTAGCCCCCAGAAAAAATTGGTATACCAAGGCACCTCAAAAATAATAGATTTCCAAGTCCAACTTATGGTGTTCATTAAGGCTTTTACAAAAACAGCTATATATTCATTCATTTTACTATCGCACTATTCATTGAGATGATACCATTCAACATTTTCTAAATTAGCTCTACGACCTATTTGATTGGGCGCATAATAGGTACTCAGATACTTTAAGATAGGTTCTTCATTGACACCTAAATCCCACAAATTTTGAGTTTCTTGCATCCATCTAATTGTTGCCAACCACTTCTCTTTAGACATTCTATTTTGCGTTACTAACTTAGCGGAATGACAACTGGTACAGTTTTGCACTACCAACATCAAACCTTCACCTTCTACAAAACCTGTTCGCACATGAATGCCATTTTCTATTTTGTCTAAATCTTCTTCATTGCCAAGTACCTCAACATAATCAGGAGATATAACTGGAGTATTGGTCGTAGGACTCGCCAAATCCTTAACCGTAAAAAACAGAATTGTGAGTACACTTATAAACCCTATCAGTAGAATTGCTAATAAGCTATGAATACCCTTAACACTTTGTTTAAATTTTTCCTCTACCCCCATTTAAACAACTTTTACGGCAATTCTATGACATGCATTATTTAAATACCCCTTAGGATTCCATCCCGGAACAAGCATAGGTTGAGAACGCCCATCCCTATCTGTAGCTTTTATCCAAACCTCATAATATCCTTTTTGAGGAAATTTTATTTTAGCGGAAAAATGCTGCCATGCAAATCGGTTTACCTCCTTTTCTAAATCACAACTGCTCCACGTACTACCAAAATCAATAGAATACGCAACTTTAGAAACATTTAACTCTCCTGCCCAAGCGTGACCTCTAATAGTTAATTGTTTATTTAAATTAAAAGTAGCTCCAGATTTAGGATAGGTTATTAAAGACTTTACAGGCATAGATTCTATAATGCGCATATCTTCTTCTTTTACGGTTGTCCCAGGTGCCACTGGGTTCCTAGGAACTTTATAAGAGCTCCCTGTCATTTTCTCTCCGTCATGTATTTTATTCCGAACACTAATTCTCTGTAACCATTTCCCTGAGGCAGAAGCAGGATAGCCACCAGCTATTAAGCGCAAGGGATAACCATGTACTACTGGAATATCTTCACCATTCATTTGAAAAGCCAAGATAGTTTCCTCCTGAAGGGCTTTTGCGATGGGCACTCCACGTGAAATAGGTTCTTTGCTAGGATCACCACTTAAATGGGTATCTGCCGCATGATATCCAATATATACGGCGTCAGATTTTATACCTACCTCAGCCAAAATATCTTTTAAACGAATTCCCGTCCATTTCGCAGAAGAAACTGCTCCGATAGTCCACTGATTGCCTTTCGCTGGCGGGTTAAACTCACTCCGACCATTTCCCCCACACTCTAAGGTAAGCTGATAGGTATAGTGCTTAAATTTAGTTTTGAGTTCACTTAAGGTATATGTTTTCTTTTGGTTGATGGATTCTCCATCAAAAGTTAATGTCCATGTATTTACATCTATGGCTTCCGGAATTTTTCCATTATTCCGAATAAACATCGCAGTGTTCGGTGTAACTTTATCATCGAGCAAATGTGCTTGTGCTTCTATGTTCCAAGGTTTATCATTTAGCACCTGCATCTCCTTATTTAAACCAAACAATTTAAGCGGATCTGTTTCTTGTAGTTCCAAAGGGATATATTTATCGGGAAGTAAATTTCCAAACACGATATCCATCCCTAAAATTCCTGTCAGCGTAGCTAAAGATGACCTTGTAATAAATTTTCTTCTCTCCATAGGATCTCATCATACTTTAAGCTTCTAAAAATACTGAATTTTAGGTTATATTTCGGTAACAAAAGTTACAGAAGACAACAGAACTGGGTAATACGTTAAATAACATAAATATGTAACCATTGTTACCTTCCAAGTAAGCTTTGATGCTTATTTTTATACTCATAATTGCCATCTCTAAAATTATAGTTTATGGAAGACATGCTTTTCTACGATAGAATACAATTTGCATTCACCATCACCTTTCATTATTTGTTCCCACAACTAACCATGGGATTATCACTCCTAATTGTGTATTACAAAGGAAAATTTCTATTCAATAAGATAGAAATGTATAATGATGCTGCTAAATTTTGGATGAAGATATTTGCTCTAAACTTTGCAATGGGTGTAGTTACAGGTATTCCAATGGAATTTCAATTTGGCACCAATTGGGCTAAATTCTCGGAACTTACAGGAGGTATTATAGGGCAAACACTTGCTATGGAAGGAATGTTTTCTTTCTTTTTGGAATCTTCATTCTTAGGCTTATTTATTTTTGGAGAAAAGCTATTAGGCCACAAACTACATTTTGTAACAGGATTTCTAGTTTTCTTGGGCTCTTGGGCGAGTGGATATCTTATTATCGCTACGCATTCATGGATGCAACACCCCGTTGGTTTTGAAATTTTAGAAAACGGAAAATTTGTGTTGACTAATTTTGGTGCCTTATTTTCCAACCCTTGGTTACTTCCCTCTTATTTCCATAACCAGTTAGCCTCATTAGTAACAGCGTCATTTGTAATGGCTGCTATTGGCGCCTTCTATTTATTAAATGATAAACATCATGATTTTGGAAAGCTTTTTGTCAAAACTGGAGTAATTTTTGGTTTTGTTGCTAGCGTATTCGTTGCCGTTCCTACGGGAGATTTAGCTGCGAAAAATGTCGTGAAATATCAACCTGCAACTTTCGCTGCAATGGAAGGTATTTTTGAAACTGAAGAAGGAGGTTCTGAAATTGTTTTAATTGGTCAACCTAATATTGTAGAGAAAAAATTAGACAACAAAATTGCCGTGCCTAACATTTTAAGTTTTCTTACCTACCAAAAGTGGGATGCACAAATAAAAGGTTTGAATGAATTTGATGAATCTGTACATCCAACCAACATTCCAGGGCTGTATTATGCCTATCATATCATGGTAGGTTTAGGTACCATTTTTATAGGATTATTATTCTTAGCTATCGTGCAATTATTTAGAAAAAAATTATACAAAACAAAATGGATCCTTTATTCCTTGGTTTTCCTTCTACCTTTCCCTTATATCGCCAATACGATGGGCTGGTATACCGCAGAATTGGGCAGACAGCCCTGGTTAGTGTTTAATTTATTAAGAACAAGTGCTGGAGCTTCTCCAACCGTGTCTGCAGGGAATACACTCTTTACTCTATTAGGATTTGTAGGTTTATATCTATTGCTAGGACTACTATTTTTAATATTAGCGGGTAAAATTATTAATAAAGGACCTCAACTTGTAAAACACTAATTATGGAACTATTTTGGTACATCGTTTTAATGACCATGCTTGCTGTGTATGTTATCTTAGATGGCTATGATTTTGGAGCTGGAATTATTCATTTATTCTTTGCTAAAACAGAAAAAGATAAAAAAGCTATCACCAATGCTATTGGTCCTTTTTGGGATGCTAATGAGGTGTGGTTAATTGCTTCTGGAGGCGTTTTATTCTTTGCTTTCCCTACGCTCTATGCTTCTTCTTTTAGTGGTTTTTACTTGCCGTTAATTATGATATTATGGCTCTTGATTTTCAGAGCTATAGGCTTAGAACTTAGAGGACAGGTACATAATGCCATGTGGGAAGCTATTTGGGATAAGGCTTTTGGAGTAGCAAGCTTACTGCTCGCTTTGTTTTTCGGTGTAGCCTTAGGAAATATTGTACGGGGCGTTAATTTAGGTATTGTAACAGAAGGTGTCTCTACACAAGAGGCGCATTACTTTTTTCTTCCCTTATGGAACCCTACTTTTAGTCCGCAAGCAGAGCACCTAGGAATTTTAGATTGGTTTACTGTATTACTAGGCGTTATAGGGGTAGTGTCCTTAAGCATTCATGGGGCGAATTGGATCATATTTAAAACAAATTCTGATCTTAATGAAAAATTAAAGACCGTCATATTTAGACTAAATTGTGTATTGCTTGCTTTGGTCATTATCTCCTTATCTGTTTGGCATGTCATAGAACCAAAACCATTTCAAAATTTCTTAAACACACCATGGCTTTGGATTTTCCCGCTGCTCACTTTTATTGGACTGTTTGGGTTATTTAATATTAAAAGATTTAAAAGAGATGGATTAGGATTTTTATTTTCTTCCGTGTTCTTATTTGGAGGATTAACAACAACTGTGGCATCGATTTTTCCTAAGGTATTGCCATCAACAAATGATATAAACCCTAGTTTAACCATTTACAACGTTGCCGCGGACAAATACGGCCTATCGGTAGGTGTTTATTGGTTTGCTATCGCAATCGTGCTTGTAGCCATCTATATGGTCATTCAATACAGAGTTTTTAAAGGTAAGATGGATGATGTGGGTTATGGAGAGCATTAATACTAAATAATTCTTTTCTATTTCATAATAAGTCCCTCAATGATCTGTATCATATGCCATTTTTTAGAACACCCTAATTAAATCACCACCAGAGATCTATTTATTAAAAATAGAAAGATTAGCTTATACCTTAAGTTTAGCCTTCATAAAATAACCCGCCCGTCTTTTTGTTTTGTAAATGGTTAAGGTTGCCATCACAGACCAAATTAAATTAGAAACAAATGAAGGTATGGCATTATAGTAATAACAGTTAATGGCTATTAAAAGAGCTCCAAAAAGATTTAAATATTTCGAGTAACTAACATACTTATTGTTCTCTACTAATGTTAGTCCATAAGCAAGAATTAAAAAGCCAGAACCTGACCACCCTATAACATCTATTAACAATTTCATTTCTTCAAATTTGTTCTATTGTAGTTAAACTTAGAAGCAAATTTGCGGTAAGACGATTAATTTATTATGATAAAAAAGCAGTTTAAAATGGTAATTTTACGCCTTAAAAACTAATTACCAAATTTATTCCTAAATTCTATCGGCGTTATTGTTTGATGTTTTTTAAAATACTTCACAAAATTTGTAGGCTCCTCAAAACCAAGCGTGTACCCTATCTCCTTGACACTATCTAATGTATGGACTAACAAACGTTTAGCTTCCAAGATAACCCTAGCATCTATCATTTGTTTGGGAGTAATATCCATTACTTTTAAGGTGGCCGAGTTTAAACGTTTTTGAGTAACATTTAACTGCGTTTTATATTTAGCTACAGATTTTTGTATTTGAAACTGTTTATCTAAGAGATCTCTAAACTTAATTACACAGTCTAAATCTGGCCCCTTATTTATCATCGCACTATTTTGGGTTTGCCTTTCTCTTTCTGATACCAACAATACGTTTTTAAGCTGATTTCTAAGAATATCTGACTGATAGATATCTGCACTGTAACCTAGCTCCGTTTTCATAAGCTCAAAAAAGGTTTCGAAAATAGTAGTTTCCCCATTTATCTTTATGGTTGATATTGCATACAAATCATTAAACAACATGCTACTTCTTAAAACTTGTATCCTCTTCTGTTTTAGAGAAAAAATTATCGGTAAATAAAAGTACTTCCCCATCAACCAATTCATTTTCGTCAAAACGTTGAACACTATTCTTATCCACAAATAATATAGTATTTGGCTCTATCTGTACCGGATTAAAATCAACCATATGCTTAGGTGCTCCTTTCTTAAACCATATAATTTGATAAAAATCTGTTCTATGAGGTTGTATCAAGTCTTCACGCGAATCACGGTACAATGTAGCTAGATTTTTTATTTCAAGCTCTTGAGGGAGCCCCTTCTTAAATTCGTATTTTTCTATTACTTTATTCAAACTAAGTATCTCTTTAGTTCTATTTATATACACTAAATAAAACCAGGTTAAATTTCTCTACAGCACTTGAAACCCGTGTGCATAAGGGTCGTCATCATCTATAAGAATAGTATTGTACCCATATATTTTTGCCCAACCTTGTATACTTGGAATGATAGCTTTCTTCCCTTCTAGTGTGCCTTCCTCTTCTATTCTTCCTATAAACTGAGAGCCAATATAACTTTCATGAATAAACTTTTCTCCTATTTTTAATTTTCCTTTGGCATGCCATTGTGCCATTCGGGCAGAAGTTCCAGTGCCACATGGGGATCTATCTATAGCCTTATCTCCATAGAATACGGCATTACGGGCAGTAGCCTCTGGAGAAATGGTATCTCCTGTCCATAAAACGTGACTTACATTTCTAATCGTTTCATCTTCGGGGTGAATAAATAAATTTGGATATTTTTTATTGATTTTAGAGCGAATTTCTTGACTAAACTGCACTAGTTTACCCGCTGAAAAATCTTGAATTCCTTTAAAGTTTTCTTGTGGATCTATAATCGCATAAAAATTACCTCCATAAGAAACATCAAAAGTTAGTTCTCCTAAGCCTGTACAGTCTATTGTTAAGTTTGTTTCCGCTAAATACGATTTGACATTCGTAAGTTTTACCCAATCCACTTTATTTCCTGTCTGTTGGTATTCAATTAATACTAAGCCCGCAGGTGTTTCCATCCGTACGTGACCTGGAATCTTAGGGCTTATTAATCCTTCTTCTATGCCTATAGTAATTGCTCCTATGGTACCATGCCCACACATAGGTAAGCAACCGCTAGTTTCTATAAATAAAATTCCAAAGTCATTTTCAGGATTAGAAGGCGCATAAAAAATACTTCCACTCATCATATCATGACCTCGAGGCTCAAACATTAACCCTTTCCTAATCCAATCAAATTCGGATAAAAAATGTTGCCGTTTTTGACTCATGTTTTCTCCACTTAATATAGGTCCACCTCCTGCTACTACGCGTACAGGATTTCCACAGGTATGTGCATCAACACAGAAAAATGTTTTACTAGCCATTTGTTGTTTTCTTAGATAGATCTTGTAGTTTGCTCTCCGTTTACCAATCTACTTAATTGCAGCGGGTTTTCATTTTGTAATTCTAAAGGTAATAAGACATTTGGCCAGTCCTGATATGAAAAAGGTCTAATCCATCTTTTTATAGCATGTACTCCTACAGCAGAAAATCTACTATCTGAAGATGCAGGATATGGCCCCCCATGTTGCATAGATGGACAAACTTCTACTCCCGTAGGCACCCCATTATAGATGATACGCCCCACTCTATTTTTTAAGGCGTTAATTATTTCAACATAGTTTTCCGCATCATTTTCCTCTGCAATTACAGTACCGGTTAATTGCCCCTCTAGAGCTACTATAACTGCTTCTAATTCTTTCGCATTCTCACAGCGCACTACCATAGAATAGGGTCCAAAAACTTCTTGATGCAAGCTTGTGTTTTTCAAGAATGTAGCACCGTCTACCGTTGTTACTGCTTGTTTTGCATGATTATCTGCCACCTTAGTTTCAAAAGAGGCTGCTATAACAACTCCTTGTTGTGTTTCTGCGTTCTCCTTATTCGTCGTATATGCCTTATAAATATTAGGATGCAGCATACATGTGGGAGCTATTTTTTCAATTTCATCAGACAAGTGCACTATAAATTTATTCAAAGAGTCACTGCTAATACCCAATAGTAATCCAGGATTGGTACAAAATTGTCCTGAACCTAATGTGATGGAACTGGCATAAGTCTTTGCCCATTCTTCATTTTTGGCGGCCAAAGCCTTAGGCAAAATCACGACAGGGTTAATACTCCCCATTTCTGCAAATACAGGAATAGGCTCCTCTCTTTGCGCCGCTAAATTAAATAAAGCGCTACCACCCCTAATACTACCCGTAAAACCAACTGCCTTAACACCAGTATGTTGCACCAAAGCAACCCCAACTTCTATTCCGCTACTGTTAAGATTAGAAAATACACCATTTGGCATGCCTGTTATTTCTGCTGCTTTATTAATAGCTGAGGCAACCAGTTCTCCTGTTGCAGCATGCATAGGGTGACTTTTAACAATTACAGGACAACCAGAGGCTAATGCAGAAGCGGTATCCCCACCGGCAGTAGAATAGGCCAACGGAAAATTACTTGCTCCAAATACTACAACGGGTCCTAAGGGCACCATCATCTTACGTAGATCTGATTTTGGCATTGGCACTCTGTCTGGAATGGCCGTGTCTATAGTGGCATCTACCCAATTTCCTTGACGCACCAAATCTGCAAACATACGCAGTTGCCCTACGGTTCTTCCTCTTTCTCCTAATGCTCTCCCTTCCGTAAGTCCTGTTTCAGAACAATACGTTTCTATAAGCGCAGTATCTAATGCTACTATTTCATCTGCTATTGTATTTAAAAATAGGGCTTTTTTCTCATTAGAAATATTCTTATAAGCATCAAAAGCATTCGAAGCCAATAGCACCGCTTCATTAATTTCCTCTTGATTTGCTTCGTAAAAACTTATGGTATTCTCCGTGTTCGTTTTTGGGTTAAACGTCTTGTACATTTTTGTGTTTTTTGCCGACAATTTGTTCCCTATATAATTTTTTCCAGATATCATTCGTATACATTTTATATAATGCTTTGATAAAGCTACTAGTTTATAAAGTAATTATCATGCTTCGGTTTATTTTTCTAACATTTTTTTAGCGCTTGGTGGTCTTTTTAAAAAAATGAAGCGTTAAACTATTATTCCAATGAAAACCATAGATAGATTTTTTAATTGATTGGCTTAAAGTTCATTGTTTTCATTATTTTTGAAAAGACTAATTAATTAATTGAACACCAAAATGAAAAAAATAGCATTTGTTGTGACATTATTGGCCATGGCCTGTAATTCTTCACAGAAAACTGTTTCTGATACTTCTTCAGAAGCTAAGACTGCCATGGATCCTAAACCTTATGCAGAAACCATTACGGAAGCAGAGTTAAAAGAGCATTTATACATTTATGCCTCTGATGAATTTGAAGGTAGAGAAACAGGAAAGCCTGGACAGAAAAAGGCCGTAGAATATTTAGCAGAGCAATATAAGAAAATGGGGATTCCTGCAGCGCAAGCAGATGGGAACTATTTTCAAAATGTACCCTTAACGGTTAGCAAACTTCCAGAAGGAACTATTACTATAAATGGTAAAACCTACAATAACGGAGAGGGCCTTTTGACTTTCACTGCTGCAGAAGGAACCTACAATGACATTGTATATGCTGGGTTTGGAATAGAAGACGAAAAATATTCTGACTACAGTG
Source organism: Cellulophaga baltica (assembly GCF_900102165.1). GTDB lineage: Bacteria > Bacteroidota > Bacteroidia > Flavobacteriales > Flavobacteriaceae > Cellulophaga > Cellulophaga baltica. The sequence goes on along the minus strand of NZ_FNBD01000004.1, from coordinate 64,534 downwards.
CTATTGATGTTACAGATAAAATTGTCTTGATTAAAGCTGGTGAACCAATGAAGGCTGATGGAACATATGTAATCTCTGGAGGTACTGAAAAATCTGTTTGGAGCAACTTATCAGAATCTGTAGGTAAAAGATTTGAAGCTGCACAAGCTAAAGGCGCTAAAGGTGTTTTATATTTTGATGAAAATAATTTTGCTCGTTTTGAAAGTCGCTTTGATTACATGAAAAAGAACGATAGCGGAAGAATGGGTATTAAAGAAGATGAAACTAGCACTTTCTTTAATTTCTTTATTAACGAGACCATCGCTAACGCTATCTTACCGAACATTAAAACGGAAAACAAAGCAAAGCTTATTGCTGCTAAAATAGACTTAGCGATTAAAAGTTCTGACGAGGATGTAGATTCTGAGAATGTTGTAGCTATATTAAAAGGCTCAGAAAAACCGGATGAGTATTTAATTATTTCTTCGCATTTAGATCATATTGGTGTAACTAAAGATGGTGAGGTAAACAATGGTGCTGATGATGATGGTTCCGGAACGGTAGCCTTATTAGAAATAGCTCAAGCCTTCAAGAAAGCAGCAGACGAAGGCAAAGGTCCTAAAAGATCTATTGTATTTTTACATGTAACTGGTGAAGAAAAAGGATTATTAGGTTCTCAGTATTATACCGATTTTGATCCTATCTTTCCGTTAGCACAAACGGTTGCCGATTTAAATATAGATATGATAGGCCGTATTGATCCTAAAAGAGAAGGAGATCGTAATTATATCTATTTAATAGGATCTGATAAATTAAGTACCGATTTGCATATGATCTCTGAAGAAGCAAATAAAAAATACATGAATATTGCTTTAGATTATACGTATAATGATGAAAATGATCCGAACAGATTTTATTATAGAAGTGATCATTACAACTTTGTAAAAAATAATATTCCTATTATATTTTATTTTAATGGTACACATGATGATTACCACGCTCCTGGAGATACTCCAGATAAGATTAATTATGATTTACTAGAAAACAGATCACGATTGGTATTCTATACCGGGTGGGAAGTTGCTAATAGACAAGATAGACTTGTTGTAGATAAGGAAAATAAATAAGCCTACACTACAATCTTAATTTAAGGTTTAAAAGCCCTTGTATTTGTACAAGGGCTTTTTCTTTACTTATAGCCACAAAAAAAGCCTTATCAAAATTGATAAGGCTTTATTTTTTGGGTGGAAGACCGGGTTCGAACCGGCGACCCTCGGTACCACAAACCGATGCTCTAACCAGCTGAGCTACAACCACCATTTGTAAGCGGCTGCAAAGTTAATTTTTTAGATGCTATTTGCAAAATAAAATAATCACTATTTTAAATAAATTTTCATAAAATCATTCATTCTCGGATTATAGTACTAATAATCAAGTGTTTTGACAATTCAACTGCTTATTTTTCGTTCCTTTTTTAGGCTTAAATCAACTTGTATTATCCTGTAAACCGTATTTATACAAATAAAAACTGCCGTTTCACAACAAATTTTTTATTACTATACGCTTATGCGGTAGTTTTATAAAAAAGAAACGGATAATATCCTCCCCCGAGTATGGTTGCCTATTTTATCATTCCTAACTACATTAAAAGGCCTTTTTGTCTGCTTATTGTATTCCTGTTTCTTAATGTCACCCACACGTATACACAGAACAACAAATTAGATAGTTTATCTACCGTATTATTACAATTACAGCGCAATAACAATTTTGATGCTTCAAATCATGAGCATATAAATCTATTGAATGCTATAGGTCATGAGTACTACTTTAAAAATATAGATAGTTTATACTTTTACACTAAAAAAGCACAAGAATTAAGTCGCAAGTCAAACTATGAAGAAGGTACCATTATGGCGCTAATAGGACTTAGTCATTATGAAGCGTATAATGGTGAAAACGATAAGGCCATACAATCCTTGGAGAAAGCGTATAATCTCGCAAAAAAAATAGAAAATCAGAAATTGAAAATTCGCGCATTAAATCCTTTAGGTATTTTGCATTATGACATAGGAAATCATGCAGAAGCGCTAAAAGCATATTTAAAAGCCATTGAGATTGCTACGGACACCAACGATCTTTTAAATTTGTCCTTTATCCAAGAAAATGTAGCGCACTTATATCTTTCTCAAAAAGATTATCAGCAAAGTTTAAGCCTTTACAAAATAGTTCAAGACATCAACCATCAATTAGGGAATGATGTTTACACCGCACAAAGTAGCAGTAATATTGCCGATTTATATGTGAAACTAAAAGATTTTGAAAATGCTAAAGTATACATTGATAGTAGTATTGTAATTTTTGAGGAAAAAGAGATTAATGACTGGTTAGCCTACTCTTATATGGTAAAAGGTGACATGTATTTAAGACAGAACAGGCCCAAATTAGCCTTATACTGGTATGATAAAGCATTAACCTTGCACGAAGATTTAAATGATGACAGAAGTAAAGCTCAACTTTTAAACTCTTTGTCTGAAGCTTATTTTAAACTCTTTAATTATGTCCAAGCCGAAGAGAATGCCATTGCGTCCTTAGAAATTGGAACAAGACTTAGCCTTTTAGATGATTCTAAAAAATCAAATCAGCTATTGTATGAAATTAATAAAAAGAATAACAAGGCTGATATTGCTTTGAAATACCACGAGGTATTTAAACTATTATCAGATTCTATTTCACGAAAAGAAAACCTAAATAGCCTAGGTATACTTAAAACTAAATTAGAATTTGAAAAGCAGCAAAAAGATGCACAACTGGCAAATGAAAAGGTAAAAGCTAGACAGAATATTTACTTCTACATGGCATTAATTGCATTGGCTATTTTAGCATTAATTATATTCTTATTACGCAAACAATCTAAAGCGCGTAAAATATTTAACAAAGAGCTTAGGCTAAAAACTAAAGCCTTAGAAAAAAGAGAAGAAGAATTGAGTGGAATAAACGCCACAAAAGATAAGCTATTCTCAATTATTGGTCATGACCTTAGAGGTCCTATAAATGCCCTAGCCAGTGTTCTGAATATGTTAAAAGACGATGAAATTTCTCAAGAAGAATTTTTGGAGTTTACACCTAAAGTTAAAAATGATGTAGATGCTATTTCATTTACTTTGAACAATTTATTATCATGGGGTAGAACACAAATGACGGGTTCTAAAACTGAAGCATCTTCTTTTGATATTCATGAATTAGTTACTGAAAATATTAAATTACTCCAAGAAACAGCTAAGAATAAAAACATTTCTATCACCAACACCACTCCTATGAAAGCTTTTGTTTGGGCAGATATTAACCAGATTGATGTCGTGATTAGGAACCTCTTGAGCAATGCTATCAAATTTTCTCACCCAAAAAGTACCATAACCGTAAATGCTACAAAAGAAGGCGATTTTCTTAAAGTGGCCATAAAAGATAAAGGCGTAGGTATGTCTCCAGAGATTCTGGACCAAGTTTTTAGTTCAAAAAATGCCACCCTTGTAACTACCTATGGTACATCTAATGAGAAAGGTACTGGCCTCGGACTTTCCTTATGTAAGGAAATGGTGAATAACAATGGAGGTGAAATTTTTGTAACGAGTAAATTAAACGAGGGGAGCATATTTTATTTCACGGTTCCACTAAGAGAAAATATTACGAAATAAAATTTCCTTCATAACATTTATTTCTTTAATTTCAGCAATGCCAGCCACTTTGCGAACTTATGAAATGTAACTACTCTACACTTATTGCCATATTAATTTTCTGCTCTTTTTTAAATATTCCTAAACTTACTGCTCAGGCAAAAAAACAAGAAATTCTTTCTAAAATTACAGCACATAGATTAGAAGGTAAAGAGAAAGATTCTTCTTATATCAATCTAATTAACGCATTAAGTCGGGAATTAAGATATTCTAACTATGACAGTGTTAAAATTTTAAGTACAGAGGCCCTAGACTTAAGTAGAAAAATAAATTACAAACAGGGTCAAGCAAAAGCACTGCTAACAGCATCCTTTAGTGAAATCATAGCCTGTAAAGACTCTAAAAAAACATTAGGCAACATTGACCAGGCCATAGTCTTGAGTACTAAAATTAAAGCCGACAGTACGCTGATTTCTGCGTATAATATTAAAGCTATTTACAAAACCTATGTTAACGATTATGAAGGAGCTTATGAGCAGTATCAAAATGCTTTACTCCTTTGTGAAAATAACAAACATCCCTTAGAGGAAACAAAACTCTACTCCAACCTAGCTACACTTTTCTCTGTATTGGGCGACAATGATGAGTCTATAAAAATTTACATAAAAGCACTGGCCATCACAGACCGTCTGGAAGATAAATTTTGGGTAGGGGTTGTAAAAAGTAACTTAGGATTTTTATATAATAAAACGCATCAGTTTGACAAAGCAATTACGTTTTTAGATGAAAGCATTCAAATTTTTACGGAAGTAGACCGTAAAGAGTGGCTTGCTTACGCCTATCTCACCAAAGCAAATATACTTCTCAATATAAATGAAACTAAAGAGGCTTTGCGTTATCTTGATTTAAGTAAAAGCCTGCAAAAAAATCTAATAGATGAAAAATTAAAGCAAGACTTACTCTTAGGCTACACCAAATATCATCAGCAAATAAATGAACTGGAAAAATCAGAACAATTAGCAAAAGAAGGGTACTTATCATCAATTGAAAACCAAAATCAGATCCTGATTGCTAACTTTTCTGAAATTCTTTATCAATTATACAAAGAGAAAGAAAACCAAAAAGAAGCGCTCTTCTATTTAGAAAAATTTAAAAACATTACAGACAGTACCGCCCTTCAGAGCAAGCAAAACGCATTGGCACTTTTGAATGCAAAAACTAATTTTCAGAAACAACAAAACGATCTAAAACTAGAAAACCAAAGAACAATAAAACAGCAAAAAACCTATATAATATTCAGTCTCTTTATTGTATTTTTAGTCATTCTTATTGCCTATTATGGTTACCGAAATAACAACACCATCACCAATTTAAATCATCAATTAGAAGAAAAAACAATCACTCTTGAGAAAAGTGAAAAGACTTTAAAATATGCCAATGAGACTCAAGAAAAACTTTTTTCCATCATAAGCCATGATCTAAAATCTCCTATCAATGCTTTAAAAAATCTGCTTTTATTAATTAAAAATGGAGATATTGAACCCAAAGATTTTTTAAACTTTGTTCCTAAATTATATAGCGATGTAGATGCTATGTCTTTCACTTTAAACAACCTATTAACCTGGAGTAAATCTCAGATGAATGGCTTCGTAAATAAACCCATCTCCTTTCAAATACATGAAAAAGTGAATAGTAGCATTCAACTATTACAAGAAAATGCTAATCAGAAAAAAATAACAATAATTAACGATGTACCAACATCAGCTCAAATTTACTGTGACGTTAATCAATTTAATTTAATTGTTAGAAATTTAGTTACCAATGGTATTAAATTTACCCCTACCGGCGGGGAAATTAAAATACATGCCTCAGAAAAAGAACAGTTTTGGGAAATATCTTGCAAAGATAATGGTGTCGGTATTACTCCTGAGATCCTAAAGAAACTTTTTAAGCCAGATTCTGCCTTACAAAGCACCTATGGCACAAATAGAGAGAAAGGCACAGGGTTAGGCCTCTTACTGTGCAAAGAAATGGTAGAAAATAACGGTGGTAAAATCTTTGTAAAGAGTACCAATAATGAAGGAAGTACATTTTACTTTACAATACCCAAAAATCCTATCGACAACAACTAAAATTATTTATTCCCGAATTATTTCATTACTTTAAACGAAGCCATCTACTTCGTATACAATGAACTATAACTTCAAACCGTTTTTATTCTTAATTTTCATCATTTATTTATTAAGTATCTCAAATACGTATGCACAGGGTAAAAAACAAGTTATCCTTTCCGAAGTAGAGGAATATAAATTGAATCATACCTCATTTCAAAAAGATACTGTGTATATTAATTTGATAAATGAACTAGCGTGGGAATTGGTGTATTCCAATTATGACAGTGTAAGCTCGCTTAGCCATAAAGCAATAAAACTTAGTAAAGTAATAAATTACAAAAGAGGACAAGCCAAGGCACATATAGCACTTGCATTTTCTTCAACCATCACTTCTAACCAAACAAAGGTTTCTCACGAGCATATAGATAAAGCCATAAAGCTCTCTAAAGAAGTTGCTGCAGATAGCACCTTACTATCTGCCTATAATGTTAAAGCAATGATGCAAATGCATGCTGGAAATCATGAAAATGCTTATAAAATTTACCAAGAAGCTTTAGAATTCAGCAAAAACAAAAAAGATCTACTCAGTGAAATTAAACTAAATACGAATTTAGCAACATTATTCTTATTATTAGGGGACACCAAAGAAGCGGTACCATATTATGAAAATTCGTTAAAATTATCAGAAGCATTAAACAAAAAGCATTGGATAGGAGTCATAAAGAGTAATCTAGGTTATCTAAATGTAAAAAATAAAAATTTTGATAAAGCTCTTGAATTTTTAGACCAGAGTATTGTAATATTTAAAGAGCAGGAGAAAGAAGAATGGCTTTCTTTCGCCTATATCACAAAAGGAGAACTTTATCTAGAAAAAAAGAATCCCAAAGAAGCTTTAAAGTATTTTGAGCTAAGTGAAGAAAGTCACAAAAAGCTTCAGGATCAGATCAGAAAGGCCGATTTGCTCAGCGGAAAAGCAAAAAGCTACTTACAACTTCGAGATTATACTAGCGCAGAAGATTTAGCGCTTAAGGGTTTAAAAATTGCTGAGAAACAAAAATACCAAGCGGGCATTGCTACCCTATCGGAAATATTATACCTCATAAATAAGAAAAAGAATAACACTCCTTTAGCATTGAACTACTATGAGAACTTTAAAACAATAACCGATAGTACCGCTTTAAAAGATAAAAAGAATGCCTTACTTATGCTGAAAGCTAAAACCAGCTTTAAGCTAGAACAAGAGGAATTAAAGAAGGAAACAAACACGGCATTAGCACAACAAAAAACATATATCATCTTTAGTTTATTTGCAGTTTTCTTGGCAGTCTTAATTTCTTTCTACGTGTATAAAAATAACAAGTTGATACAAAAACTTAATAATCAATTAGAACAAAAAGCCACAACTCTTGAAGAAAGCAAACAAAAATTAACCTATGCCAATGAAACTCAAGAAAAGCTTTTTTCAATTATTAGCCATGATTTAAGGTCTCCAATCAATGCCTTAATGAATTTACTTTTATTAATCAAAAATGGAGATATAAAGCCAGATGACTTTTTAAATTTTGTTCCTAAGCTATACAATGATGTAGATGCGATGTCTTTTACTTTAAATAATTTATTGAATTGGAGTAAATCTCAAATGAATGGCTTCGTAAACAAACCGGAAAATTTAAATGTACAGACGAGTGTGAATGATAGCATTCATTTATTACAAGAAAATGCCAATCAGAAAAACATTATTGTAAGAAACAACATTCCCGAAGTTGCCGAAATATATTGTGACCGAAATCAATTTAATTTAATTGTTAGAAACCTATTAAACAACAGTATAAAGTTTACTCCAACTGGTGGAGAAATAATTCTTGATGCTACTTTAAAAAACAAGCACTGGCAAATAACAATTCAAGACAATGGCGTAGGCATGAGTCCTGAGGTTAAAAATAAGCTCTTTAAGCCCGATTCTAGTTTGCAAAGTGCCTATGGTACAAATAAAGAAAAAGGGACTGGATTAGGTTTATTACTATGCAAAGAGATGGTGGAGAATAATGGAGGTACTATTGGTGTAGAAACTAAAGAAGGTGAAGGTGCTACATTTTATTTTACAGTTCCCGTTGGGGAATAAACAATATTATCGCGAACTAAACCAACAACCTATAGCAATAAAAAAAGGTCTAACAAACACTGTTAGACCTTTTTACTTTATAAACTTTTTTAGACTATCCTAAGAAAGATACTACCTGTTCGTAAACCTTCTCTCCCGTAAATCCAAACTTTTCATCCAGAACAGTCGCAGGAGCTGAATATCCAAAATGCTCTAAACCAAACACTTTTCCATTTGCACCAGCCAAACCTTCTAAATTAACAGGTAATCCGGCTGTTAAACCAAATACAGGTTTATCTGTAGCAATAACACTATTTTGATATTCTTTAGATTGTTTTCTGAACAATCCTTCAGAAATGATAGACGCTATATTTACTTTTACTCCTTTTCTCTCTTCTAATAAAGCTGCTGCTTCTACTAGTGTTGCAACTTCAGATCCATTTGCAATTAAGGTAATAGCTGGGTTGTCTGATTTATGTACCAAATACCCACCTTTTTCTGCTTGTAGTGCATCTTCATATCTAGTAGCTCCCGTTGCAATTATATCTTTAATACCTTGTCTTGAAAGTATTAACCCAGAAGGAACTTTATCATTTTCTAATAACATTTTCCATCCCACTACGGTTTCTGCAGAATCTGCAGGGCGTAATGCAATAAAACTAGCATCACCACTATGATTCTTTAATTTTTCTAGCAAACGAATTTGAGCCTCTTGCTCAATAGGTTGGTGTGTTGGTCCGTCTTCCCCTACTCTAAAAGCATCATGCGTCCAGACAAATTTTACTGGAAGTTCTTGAATAGCACTCAAACGAATAGCTGGTTTCATATAATCAGAAAACACAAAGAACGTTGCTACTACAGGAATCACTCCACCATGCAGTGCCATCCCGTTCGCCATTGTAGCCATGGTAAGTTCTGCTACCCCAGACTGTAAAAAAGAACCGGTAAAATCTCCTTTTTGTAGTGAATGTGTTTTCTTTAAAAATCCGTCTGTTTTATCACTATTAGATAAATCGGCAGAAGAAACAATCATATTTTCTACTTTTCCTGCTAAATATCCTAATACGTTTGCAGAAGCTGCTCTAGTAGCTAGACCTGCTTTATTTTCAATAGATTCAAAATCTAACTCAGGAAGTTCTCCCGCTAAGAAAGAATTTAGTTTTGTAGACAACTCTTTATTATCTTCTCTCCAAGCTAAAATTTCTTGTTTTTTAAGTTGAGCTTCTTTTATTTTCTTAGTAATAATCTCTTTGTACGATGCTTCTACATCTGCATAGATTGCAAATTCGTCTTCAGGATTTGCTCCTAAATGAATTAATGTTTTTACAAAATCTGCTCCTGTATCCCCAATAGGCTTACCATGTAATTCTGTATAGCCTTCATACGTTTCACCGGTAGCGGTAACACATCCTTTACCCATTATTGTTTTACCAATAATTAATGTAGGCTTTTCAGTTTCAGCATTAGCATCTTTCAATGCTTTTCTAATTTCGTCATGGTTATGACCATCAATAGTTACAACTTTCCAACCCCAAGCTTCATACTTCATTGCGGTATCTTCCGAAGTAACTTCATCTGTCTTTGTAGACAATTGTACATCATTAGAATCATAAAACATAATAAAATTGCTTAAGCCTAAATGACCTGCAATTCTACCTGCACCCTGAGAAATTTCTTCTTGAACACCACCATCAGATATAAATCCATATACCTTATGGTTCATCCAATCACCGAATCTTGCTTGCAAGAATTTAGCAGCAATTGCGGCTCCTACTCCCATAGTATGTCCTTGTCCTAATGGTCCAGAAGTATTTTCAATTCCTCTTTTCACATCTACCTCAGGGTGACCCGGAGTTACAGAACCCCATTGTCTGAAACTCTGCACATCTGTTTTAGCAAAATTCCCTAATAAATAGTACTGAGCGTACATTAAAGGCGATAAATGCCCTGCATCCATGAAAAAACGGTCACGGAATGGCCATGTCATATCAGAAGGATCGTAATTAAAAAACTCAGAATACAAAATATGCATGTAATCTGCGCCTCCCATTGGTCCACCGGGGTGTCCAGAATTTGCTTTTTCTACCATAGAAATAGCTAAAGCTCTTATATTATCTGCCGCTAACTGGTCTATTTTCTTGTTCATCTTGCCTGATTTATCCTTTATAATGTACTGTTTATACTCAATTTTTATAGTTTGCAAGATAAAACCCTTTGCGCCCATCTGCAACCTATTTTTTGCTTAAATTATTTTCTTACGAATTGATTCATTATTGTTAGAAAATTTAAAACTTGAAGGGGATATAAAACTTAAAAGCGCACTTAGAAATACTATATTTAAAGATATTGAGTTATATTTAGTAGTTTATTTTATTCACGCAAATGATTGTAACCTCTTTATGAAAGCTCTTAAAATACTTTTAGTCTCTCTTATTTTATTAAACTTTACAAGCTGTAAAGACGATAAGCCTGTTGAAGAATCAACACCTAAAGAAAGCGTTATTTCTACCTATTATTTTATTAGGCATGGAGAAAAAGACAGAAGTAATCCTGACAATAGAGACCCTGAATTAAATCAAGATGGATTAGGAAGAGCCATCAGATGGGAACGCGTTTTTAGTGAAATAGATTTAAACACAATTTATAGTACTGATTACGAAAGAACAATGATGACTGCTGCTCCCACCGCAGTGAGCAGAGAATTAAGCATTCAAAATTATGATCCTGCCACTATTAATGTAGATGATTTTAAAATTATTCATGAAGGAGAAAATGTACTTGTCGTAGGACATAGCAATACCACGCCAGATTTTGTCAATAAAATGCTCGGCGAAGAGAAATACCCTGCTATGGATGATTATGATAACAGTAGCTTATTTATTGTGCGCATTATAGACGATAAAGCTACAGCTATTCGTTTAAAAATGGATTAATTTTCAGAAACACAGTAATATTTTCTAAGACTATTTTAGACAACAATTCTAATTGATCTGTAGCATATAAATTTGCTATATTTTGTATTGTTTCTGAAGCATCTTTTGGTTTGTAATTTTCATAATCTACAAACCGAATTCCGTTTACATAGCGCTCATTGTAAGCCTTTCTAAACCTCACTCCGCCGCCATTGGTTTGAAAATCATAAGCCAAATAATCTGGCGTAAATGTTTCTTTATTAAACCAGTAGTAATACGTGTCTTGAAAATCTGCACCACCACCATTTTGATCAAAGGTAACTTGTACTAAATAATAAGATTTATCTTGAATAGTCTGTTCTTTTAGAAGCTTTCTATGCACCGCTTTATCATTTAAATGATATGGTAATTGCACAAAATAATGCACAGAATTTATAGACTCACTATACACAAAAGCTAAAGAGTCTGAGACGACTACTGGAGTATCTTCAATATAGCGTTGAAAATCAGAAGCTGTTTTGATATCAATATAATTTAAAGAATCACTAAAAAACTTTCGTTTTTGAATAGCCCCATTGGCATCTGACTCATATTCTTTATCTCTAAATTTAAAGGCAATTTTACTCGTTTTATAAAGATCTCCGCCACTTACAACGATACTCTTCGCTACAATTTCGTCGGCCGTAAACTGTTTTCCCGTTGTGTTTTTACAAGCAGAAAGCATTAATATTATTAATAATAAAAAATATTTCATCGGTGTATATTTTTATCTTAATCGCAGAAGTAGACAAGTCATTACAAAATTAATCAAAGTATTAATCCATTGGTTAAATTGCATATCATTTAATTGTTACTATTTTTGTTGTTGTGATACAAAAGAAAATAAATATAAAAAACAAGCGTGCACGTTTCGATTTTGAAATTATAGACACGTATACCGCCGGATTAGTTTTATCTGGTACTGAAATAAAATCTATACGTTTAAGTAAGGCTTCTATTTCTGAAAGCTTCTGTGAATTTAATGATCGTGGAGAACTTTTTATTATCAATATGCAAATTGATGAATACTCTCATGGGTCACACTATAATCACTTACCTAAAGCAGAACGCAAATTGCTTTTAAATCGTGGTGAACTTAAAAAATTAGAGAAAGAAGTAAAAAATACAGGCTTAACAATTGTTCCTTTAAATTTATTTTTAAATGATAGAGGACTAGCCAAAATCAATGTCGCCCTTGCAAAGGGTAAAAAGCTTTATGATAAGCGAGAAACAATGAAAGACCGCGACAATAAGAAAGATTTAGATCGCATAAAAAAGAGCTTTAATAACTAAAGCTCTTTTTTTATTAATTTTTATCCTCTAATAAGGGTACAAAGCGGAAAGAACCAAACTCTTTTTTCTCAAATTCTTTTTCAGACTTTCGCACAAATAGGGTCATCACTTGTTCTTCATCACCTACAGGAATTACGAGCCTACCACCAATTTTTAACTGTGCTAATAATGGGTTAGGTACATAAGGCGCTCCTGCAGTAACAATAATTCCATCAAAAGGAGCTTCTTCTGGCAATCCTTTATAACCATCTCCAAAAATATACTTCTTAGGTCTATAGCCCATTTTTGAAAAAAATAGCTTTGTTTTTTTAAACAATTCTAATTGTCGTTCAATAGTGTACACTTTTGCTTTTTGATGTAATAATACGGCTGTTTGATAGCCACTCCCCGTTCCTATCTCTAATACTTTAGCATTAGGCTTCAATTCTAAAAGCTCTGTTTGAAATGCGACAGTATACGGCTGAGAAATTGTTTGTTCTGCTCCAATAGGAAAAGCTTTGTCTTGATACGCATGATCTTCAAAACTACTGTCTAAAAATAAATGACGCGGAATTGTTTTAATTGCTTCTAGAACGCTTTTACTTGTTATGCCTTTTTCCACTAGCGTTTCCGCAAGTTTATTTCGCATGCCTTTATGCTTTAATGTATCTCTCAATGGGTTTGGTTTTGTGCCACGAAGTTAAAAAAAACTGTGCTAGAAATCTCAATTAATATTTTTAAAACAATCAATTAAAAACAAGCTTTATCTTAATAATCTGATTGCAAATACATTTAAGTATCCGTATTTTTGAAAAAATATTTTTTTTATGCTCAACGTTGGCGTTTTAGGTGCAGGACACCTAGGCAAAATTCATTTGCGATTACTAAATCAATCCGAGAAATACAATTTGGTTGGTTTTTATGATCCAGATGCTATTAATGGTAAAAAAGTAGCCGATGAATTTGGGTATACTTATTTTGACAATATCAACAAACTTATAGATGCTGTTGATGTGGTAGACATTGTAACTCCTACGCTCTCTCACTTTGATTGTGCTAAGAAAGCCATAGAAAAAGGAAAACATATTTTCATAGAAAAACCCATCACCAATACCCTAGAAGAAGCTGAAGAATTGCTTTTTTTAGAAAAAAAACACCAAGTAAAGGGACAAGTTGGGCATGTAGAACGTTTTAATCCTGCATTCACTGCGGTGAAAAATAATATACATAATCCTATGTTTATTGAAACTCACCGGCTAGCAGAGTTCAACCCTAGAGGAACAGATGTTCCTGTTGTATTAGACTTAATGATTCACGATATTGATGCCATCTTAAGTGTGGTGCCTTCAAAGGTTAAAAATATTAATGCTAGCGGCGTATCTGTGATTAGTAATTCTCCTGACATCGCAAATGCTCGTATAGAGTTTGAAAACGGATGCGTAGCTAATCTTACCGCAAGTAGAATTTCTCTCAAAAATATGCGTAAATCTCGCTTTTTTCAGAAAGATGCTTATATCGCAGTAGACTTCTTGGAAAAAAAGGTAGAGGTTGTAAAAATGAAAGATGCTCCTGAGAACCCTGGCGATTTTGATATGATTTTACAGAATGCAGAAGGAGTAAAAAAACAAATCTATTTTGAAAATCCTGACGTTGAAAACAATAACGCAATTTTAGATGAATTAGAAACCTTCGCAGATGCCATTGTTAATGACACTGTACCTGTAGTTAGTTTAGAACAAGGCACCAATGCTTTACGTGTCGCATTACAAATTATAGCTTCTTTTTAAGTTTAAACACAACATTGATTATGAAAAATATTGCGGTTATTGGTGCAGGTACTATGGGAAATGGTATTGCACATGTTTTTGCTCAAAACGGATTTAAAGTACATCTAATTGATATTGCTGAAGCATCACTTGAAAAAGGGATGGCTACAATTACCAAGAACTTAGATAGAATGCTAACGAAAGAAGTTATTTCTGAGGCGGATAAAAAGAATACATTAGCAAATATCACCACCTATACACAACTTGAAGAAGGCGTGAAAAATATGGATTTAGTCGTGGAGGCTGCTACCGAAAATATTGAATTGAAATTAAAAATTTTCAAACAATTAGATGCAGTGACGGATGCTGAAACAATTTTAGCGACCAACACTTCGTCTATTTCGATCACTCAAATAGCTGCGGTAACGAATAGACCAGAAAAAGTGATAGGAATGCACTTTATGAACCCAGTTCCCATCATGAAATTGGTAGAAATAATCCGAGGGTATACAACTTCTGATGAAGTAACAAAGCTCATAATGGATTTATCAGTACAACTAGGAAAAATACCTACCGAAGTAAATGATTATCCTGGTTTTGTGGCTAATAGGATTTTAATGCCTATGATTAATGAAGCAATAGAAACCCTTTACAATGGCGTTGCTGGCGTTGAAGAGATAGATACTGTAATGAAATTAGGTATGGCACACCCTATGGGACCTTTACAATTAGCAGATTTTATTGGTTTGGATGTTTGTCTTTCTATTTTAAATGTCATGCACGACGGATTTAAAAATCCTAAATATGCTCCTTGCCCCTTACTTGTAAATATGGTGACTGCAAAAAAACTTGGTATAAAATCTGGAGAAGGCTTTTATGATTATTCAGAATCGCGCAAAGCAGAAAAAGTAGCGAAAAGCTTTATTAAATAAATACAGTACAATTTATGTCTATTGCTAATAACTTAGAGAATATTAAAGCCACACTACCGGATACTGTAACTTTAGTTGCTGTTTCTAAAACAAAACCTATTGCAGATCTAAAAGAAGCCTATGAAGTGGGACAACGAATTTTTGGAGAAAATAAGATTCAAGAAATGACCCAAAAATGGGAAGAACTTCCCAAAGATATTCAATGGCATATGATTGGTCATGTACAAACCAACAAAGTAAAGTACATGGCATCTTACGTAAACTTAATTCACGGCGTAGATAGCTTTAAGTTATTGAAGGAAATTAATAAGCAAGCAAAAAAAAACAACCGAATAATAGATTGTCTTTTGCAAATACATATTGCAGAAGAGGATACTAAATTTGGCTTAGATAAAGAAGAATTATTAAGTATTCTAGAATCAGACACTTTTAAGGCCTTAGAAAATATTAAGATAAAGGGACTCATGGGAATGGCTACTTTTACGGATAATGAACAACAAGTAAGACGAGAATTTAAATCCTTAAAATCTCTTTACGATGTAGCGACTACCAAATTAAGCGGCTTAGATACGTTATCTATGGGTATGAGTGGCGACTACCTTAGCGCCATAGAAGAAGGCAGTACCATGGTTAGAATTGGGAGCAGTATCTTCGGAAGTAGGTAAAATAAAACAAAGACTACAGGCCAAAAGTTAAAAAAACTTACCTTTAAACGTTAAAATAGTATTTAGTTGTTCAAATACTATAAATTAAAAATGAATTCTGAATACGATACATGTACGCAATATTAGATATTGAAACTACTGGAGGAAAATATAATGAAGAAGGTATCACAGAAATAGCTATTCATAAATTTGATGGTCATCAAGTCGTCGATCAATTTATTAGCTTAGTAAATCCTGAAAAAGAAATTCAGCCTTTCGTAGTTAATTTAACGGGAATTACTAATAAAATGTTAGTAACCGCTCCCAAGTTTTACGAAGTAGCTAAACGCATTGTAGAGATCACTGAAGATACCGTCTTAATAGCACATAATGCGCAATTTGATTACCGGATATTGCGAACAGAATTTAGACGATTGGGTTTTAATTTTGAACGTAAAACCATTTGCACTGTAGAACTTTCACAAAAACTATTACCGGAAGCAGAATCTTATAGTCTTGGTAAATTGGTAAGATCATTAGGTATTCCTGTTAGCGATCGTCACAGAGCTAATGGTGACGCCCTGGCCACCCTGAAACTCTTTAAGTTATTGCTGTCTAAAGATCTAGATAAAACCATCGTTAAATCTGTTATGAAGGCAGAAACTCTTGGCGAGTTATCGCCAAGGCAATTAGATATTGTAGACGATTTATCTTCGGAAGTAGGGGTATTTTATATGCATAATAAAGATGGAGAAATCATCTTATTAAACAAAAGTAACAACATTAAAAAACGCGTCAATCAATACTTTACGAATAGCGGTAATAGAGCACGAAGAATTCAAAAAGAAACGCGTAGTGTAACTTTTGAAAAAACTGGTAATGAATTGATTGCCTTATTAAAAGAAAATGAAGAATTAGCGCGTAACAAACCAAAATACAATCCTTTCAACAAAAAAAAGCTATTTACTTTTGGCATATACGCCTCATTAAATGACCAAGGGTACCTGCAACTTAAAGCCGAAAAAATAAACAATACCATTCATCAAAGAATTACAACCTTTAATAGTTTGGTTGCTGCAGAAAACTTTTTACATGCGGTACGAGATGAATTTCAACTATGTAATAAAGTAAATGGTTTATCACAGGCAAAAACCAATTGTTCTAACTATGACAACGGAACTTGCTTAGGAGCTTGTATTGCAAAAGAAAATCCAGAGTCCTATAATACTAGAGTAACGGAACTTGTCAAGAAATATAGTTTAGTAGAAAAAAATATTGCCATTGTAGATAAGGGTAGAGAGTTGGGAGAGAAAAGTGTTATCTTAATTAAAGATGGTGTATTTAAAGGCTTAGGTTTCTGTGATCTAAACTATCAAATTAATAATTTACCTATCTTAGAATCGATTATAACTCCTATGACGGGGAATGCAAATACCAATCATATTATTGAAACCTATTTACGCAAAAGAAAAGTTCAAAAAATAATCGACATTAAGGAATAACCATTGAGAAGATATAAGCCAGATAAAGGTTGGAAACATAAAATTCATGAAGTAATATATGAAGCTGACACCCCTATGGGAAAAGGTTTTGATATTATCTTGATTATTTTAATTATCATTAGCGTAATTATTGTAATGCTAGAGAGCATCAAAGAACTAGATGCCAAATACCATTCTATTCTTCTTGCTTTTGAATGGATCATCACGATATTTTTCACCATTGAGTATATAGCCCGGGTAGTTAGTATAAAAAAACCTTTAAAATATATCTTTAGCTTTTATGGTATTATAGATTTACTATCCACAATACCGCTATACATCTCTTATATTCTTGCAGGCTCCCAAGTACTATTAGCTATTAGAGCTTTACGCCTTTTACGAGTTTTTAGAATTCTGAAACTTGTGCAATTTCTTGGTGAGGCCTCGCAGTTAAAAAGTGCTTTAAAGGCAAGTAGGGCTAAAATTATTGTTTTCTTATTCGCCGTTTTAATTGTTTCCGTGCTTCTAGGAACACTTATGTATTTGGTTGAAGGCGAAGATGCCGGCTTCACAAGTATTCCTATAAGTATCTACTGGACTATTGTTACACTAACCACTGTTGGTTACGGAGATATTGCCCCTATCACGCCACAAGGACAATTTATTGCAACCTTGATTATGTTAGTCGGTTATGGTATTATTGCGGTCCCTACAGGTATTGTTACGGTAGAATTTGGCAAACAAACTAAAGGAAATTCTAATGCGAAAGAAGGTACTTATGTGCATGTAAATACACAATCTTGTCCTTCTTGCTCTGCTGAAGGTCATAGAGATGACGCCTCGCATTGTTATAACTGTGGAAGCAAATTATAATGGAGAAAACAGTAATTTCAGTAGTAGGACCTACCGCTATAGGTAAAACGAAACTTGCTATTGCTATAGCACAACAATACAAAACAGAAATTATATCTGCAGATTCTAGACAGTTTTTTAAAGAAATGAATATTGGTACTGCCGTGCCTTCTCCAGAAGAATTAGCGGCTGCACCACACCATTTTATACAACACAAAAGTATCTTAGAGCCTTATTCGGTTGGAGACTTTGAACGAGATGCTATTGCTAAACTTGAAAGCTTATTTGAAACTAAAGATATTGTTGTTTTAGTGGGTGGTAGCGGACTCTATGTAGACGCTGTTACAAAAGGATTAGATCATTTCCCTGAAGTAGACGCTGCCATTCGGCCAAGACTAAACCAGGAGCTTGCGACACAAGGAATTGCCGTCTTACAGAACCGGTTAAAGGAATTAGATCCTGAATACTTTAACAAAGTAGATATCCAAAATCCACACCGATTAGTACGTGCCTTAGAAATTTGTATCGGAACAGGGAAACCCTACTCTTCGTTTTTAAATAAGGACAAAAACAAAAGACCTTTTAAAACTATTACCCTTGGTATTGAAGCAGAAAGAGAGATGATTTATGAACGTATAAACCAGCGGGTAGATCTGATGGTTGATGCCGGACTTATAGACGAAGTGAAATCACTAATAGAAAACAAAGCGTTAAATGCCTTACAAACTGTAGGTTACAAAGAATTATTTAACTACTTTGAAGGTCTTTGGCAATTAGATTTTGCTATTTCTGAAATCAAGAAAAACACCAGAAGATTTGCAAAAAGGCAACTTACTTGGTTTCGCAGAGCTACCGAAACTATTTGGGTAGACTTTGACGAAGAAATCACCGTAATAATAGATAAAATTGAAACTGAAATTAAATGAATAAGGTTGATGGCGTAGTATTTTACATCATGGGAGTATCAGGAACAGGAAAAAGCACCATTGGAAAGTTACTCTCTAAAGAATGGGGTATTCCGTTTTTTGATGGCGATGATTACCATCCACAAGCAAATATTGATAAAATGGCTGCCGGTCATCCCTTAAATGATGATGATCGTCATGATTGGCTGCTAAAACTAAATAGTATTGCGCTACAAAATAGTAGCAAAGGCGCTTTAATTGCTTGTTCTGCGCTTAAAAAAAAGTACAGAACATTATTAGCTAACAAACTTCAAAAGCATTGTTTTATATTTCTGGAGGGCTCTTTTGAGCTTATTTATAATCGACTGAATAGTAGAGAGGGTCATTTTATGCCTTCAGACCTTCTAAAATCTCAATTTGATGCTTTAGAAATTCCAGACACTACTGAAAATGTAATTACAGTATCCATAAGTTTAAATCCTGAAGAAATTATTACTGAAATAAAAAAACAACTCAACTAGTGGAAACTCAACTTATTCTCGCCGTTATACTAGGGATTGCCATTCTCTTATTTTTAATCCTCAAGCTTAAGATTAATGCCTTTATCGCTTTACTCATAGGAAGTATTACTGTGGGTTTGGTTGCAGGCCTTAATGCTAAAGAAATTATTGATACCGTTAAAAACGGAATGGGCGGTACCTTAGGGTTTGTCGCTACTGTTGTAGGCTTGGGCGCTATGTTCGGAGCTATACTAGAAAGTTCTGGCGGAGCAAAAACCATTGCCAATTTTATGGTCTCTAAATTCGGATTAAAGAATGCCCCTTCTGCTATGGTCATTTCTGGGTTTTTAATAGCTATTCCTGTTTTTTTTGATGTCGCTTTTATAATCTTGGTTCCAATGATCTATGCTTTACAGCGTAAAACAAAAAAATCATTATTACTATATGCCATTCCCCTATTAGCGGGTTTAGCCATTACTCATGCATTTATCCCTCCTACTCCAGGACCCATCGCTGTAGCCGAAATTATAGGTGCAGAATTAGGGTGGGTAATTCTTATGGGATTTATTGTAGGTATCCCAACTGCATTGACTAGTGGATTACTTTTCGGAAAGTACATTGCTCAAAAGATACATATTGAAGCCCCTAAAGAAACAGAAAGTACTTTACATGATAGCCTACCAGAGGTTGGACTCACCTTAGGAATAATTGGAATTCCAATCCTACTTATACTACTAAATACGTGTATTACTAGCGGAGTTTTAGGCCCTATAAATCCTCAAGTATTAAATATAGTAGAACTCGTAGGACATCCGTTCACCGCACTAATTATCGCCAATTTATTAGCATGGTATTTCTTCGGCATAAAAAGAGGGATGACAAAAAATGAACTGTTTAAGATTACTAGCAAATCTTTAGAGCCTGCAGGAACTATAATCTTACTAACAGGCGCGGGTGGTGTTTTTAAACAAGTGTTAACCAATACAGGAGCAGGAGAGTTATTAGCCACCTCATTAAGTGATGTAGGTTTTCCTGTTTTAGCATTTGCCTTTACCAGTGCCGCCATCGTTCGGATAATTCAGGGCTCATCTACCGTAGCCATGATTACTTCTGCAGGATTGGTTGCTCCATTACTCGTAGATGCCTCTCTAAGCAATCCTGAATTGGCTTGTTTGGTCATTGCTATAGCATCTGGTGCCAGTATTTTTTCTCACGTAAATGATAGTGGGTTTTGGCTTGTAGGCCAATACCTGAGAATCTCAGAAAAAGAGACTTTTAAATCGTGGACTATGATGACGACCATATTGGCTTTAACAGGATTTATTTCTGTTTGTATCATTAGTTTATTCCTATAAAAAAAGCCACTTTAAAATTCGAGTGGCCCTTATATATTATGATCGTAAAAGGTCTATTCCTCGGCCGTTTTCACGACCAATCTAAAGCCTTCTCCGTGAATATTCAAAATTTCTACAGAATCATCAACTTTTAAATACTTTCTAAGCTTTGCTATATAAACATCCATACTACGAGAAGTGAAATAGTTATCATCTCTCCATATTTTTGTTAAAGCAAGTTCTCTTGGCATTAAATCATTTTCATGCAATGCTAAAAGACGTAACAATTCATTCTCTTTTGGAGATAATTTTACAGGCTCTTGATCTTTAAATTTAAGAAAACGTAGCTTAGAATTCAATTGAAATTCACCGATAGTAAATTCAAATTTACGACTGTCAGCCAAAGTACTTGATGCTTTTCTTTGAAGAATAGCCTTAAGTTTCATTAAAAGTACTTCAGAATCAAACGGCTTATTTAAATAATCATCTGCTCCTGCTTTGTATCCTTTTAAGACATCTTCCTTCATGGTTTTAGCTGTCAAGAATACAATTGGCACATTTTCATTTTTCTCACGGATCTCTTTAGCTAATGTAAATCCGTCTTTATAAGGCATCATAACATCAAGAATACAGATGTCATAATTATCTTTTTTAAATTTCTCAAAACCTTCCATCCCATTCTTTGCTAAAACGACATCAAAATCGTTCATAGACAAATAATCTTTAAGAACGATACCAAAATTTGGGTCATCCTCTACCAAAAGTATTTTCTTGTTTACTGTCTCCATAATTCTTTTTTATATTAAAGGTAACTTCACGTAGAATGTACTTCCTTTTCCTTTCTCACTCTCAACGTAAACTTCACCTTGATGATCTTCAATAATTTTTTTCACGTAGGCTAAACCTAAACCGTGACCTTTTACATTATGTATATTACCAGTGTGCTCTCTGTAAAATTTTTCAAAAACCTTTTTCAAAACGGCTTTACTCATTCCTGCACCTTGATCTTTAATCTTTATAATAATATTGTTGTTTGCGACTTCTGTATACACATCTATTTTAGGCGCCTCTGGCGAATACTTAATAGCATTATCCAGTATATTCACGATTACGTTAGTAAAGTGCATGTCACTCGCTAAAACCTCACTACTTTCTGCTTCTAGATGCAGATTGATATAACCTCCTCTATCATCTACAATCAACTCTACATGTGCCATAGCATCATGTATTATGTCGTGAACATCTACTCTATCCTTACTTATATCTAATTGATTCTTTTCTAATTTAGAAATACGAAGTACATTCTCTACTTGAGCATGCATTCTTTTATTCTCATCTTTAATCATCGTTAGATAGCGCTCTACCTTTTCTTTATCATCAATAATTTTAGGGTTTCTAATAGCTTCTACTGCTAAGTTTATGGTAGCAATAGGAGTCTTAAACTCATGCGTCATGTTATTGATAAAATCAGATTTTATTTCTGAAATTTGTTTTTGTCTTATTAATTGATAAATGGCACTCGTATAAGCTACAACAATGACCAAAGTAAATAGTAAAGACAAAATTGCCATAGGTAAAATTGTCTTGATTAAATATTTCTTCTTCGCTGGAAATGTGACTAACAGCGCAAAATTACTCTCCCCATCAGAATCTTTAAAAATTGGATACTTATAAAGTGTGCTGCTTTTTGCAAACTTGAATTTTCTAGATTTTACCTTAGTAGGTAAACTGCGGCTATAGATACCATATTCATACTCCGTATCTATGTTTCTATTTTTAAGCTCCATATCAAACAAAAGTTCTATCTCTTGTCTTGTGACCCGCTTATGAATAGGTCTAGTCTTTGCCTTTTCTTTGAAAACATCTTCCCAAGCTGCTTTTTCTATAGAAGTTAATCCACCAATTTTCTCAAGTTTTTGAATAGGTGTCAACATATTTGCTTTCCCGTCTAACCCATAATCTTCTTTGAAAATAGTTTTGTTTCGTATACTCGTATAGTTTTTTAGAATGGTTGAATCCAATCCAAAACCAATATTATTATTGTCAAAGAACGTTGATGGCACATTGTAACTCTCTTCTAATATACCGTGTGAATAATACGTAATCTCATTAGAGTTCATATCTCTCTCCATGAAAAAGATATTCTTCAATAAGTCTGGGGCCTTTGCTTGCCCCCCCGCACTATCTCTAATTTTTAAAAGCTCGCCCGTATAATCTGCAAGCTCTCTCTTTTCAATTTTCTCTGTGACCTTATTTAAAATTTCGGTCACCATACTCGTAAACTGTTCCTCCTTATCTTCAACAGATTGTTTAATCCAATAGCCCTGAACAAAAATTATTCCTATTAGAGAAACACTCATTAAAATGACAAGAAGAATAAATAAGCGTCTATTCATTGCGGTAAAATTAAAAATTTAACAGATAGAAGTTAATGCGTTTAACCTAACCTTAACACAAATGTTAAAATTAAGATGTAAAAGAGGAAAATTTAAGAAGTTGTTTATGAATTTCAGCGACTAAAACAGTGGTTTTATCTAATTCCAAATTATTAATCACATAATCAGACAAGGCAGCTTTCTTTTGATCTGGCCATTGGTTTTCTATACGCTCTTTTACTTTATCCGCAGAAATAGCATCACGCGAGGTAACTCTTGCTATTCTAATCTTTTCCGGCGCTGTGACCAATATTATTTTATCAAACTTATTTTGGGTGTCGTTTTCAAAAATAATAGCCGTTTCTTGAATAATGTACGCAGCTTTTTGCTGCGCTACCCAAGACATGAAATCTTGCCTTACAGCAGGGTGCACTATCGCATTTAATTGTGCTAACAAATCAGGGTCCGTAAAAATTTTATCGGCAATATAAGTTCTATTAAGCTTATGATCAATATACGACTCTGTTCCTAAAAGTTCTTTTATTTTAACCTTGAGAACTTCCGAAGTTACCATTAACTTTTTAGCCTCAATATCTGAGTTATATACAGGAACACCTAACGCGTGAAACATTTTTGCCACTGTAGTTTTACCACTACCTATTCCGCCTGTTAGCCCTACAATCATTATTTCCGCTTTAAAATATACCGTACTTCATTAGACATTAAACGCACATCTTTTATCATCTCGGGAGCTGATACCAACTGTAATAGGATTCCGTTTTGAGCATTATCTTGAATAGTACTACAATCTGCAATAACCTTAAAATTTGACTCATGAAGGGTTTTAAGATCATCTATTTTTGCGCTGCAAACAATCTTTACCGTATCTGGAAATAGTTTAATCTCAAAATCTTCTGGCGTATTAGTAACTGTAATAGGCACTTCAATTATTTTTTCCGAAAAGCGAACTACTTTTCCACTTACAAAAATACTTGTAGAAGCATATTTAATAGTTGAATTATTTTCAGGAATTTGCAACTGTAGTTCCTCTTTAAAATCTTCCGTAATATTATTGATCGTCTTTTCTTCTGTTTGAATACCCATTATGGTATCTAACATTGCTTCGGGTCCTTGAATTAGAATACTATCGGGCTGTATTACAATTTCTCCCTCTAACATGAAATTTTGAGAATAATCTACTTTTAAACGTTGCGTCACAGGGATTTTTTTTGTCTTTAATGAATAGATTTCTAAGACTATAGCATCATCTTCATCTACCCCCATAAACTCCATAGATTGTGGCAACTGCTTTTCTATTTGCAATTGATACCCACTCCTTGGCACAAAATAAGTTCCCTCTTCTTGTTGGGCTTTAGCTACATCTATAGTTACTGTTTTATTTTTAAAGCCAAAACCTAAAAATGTAAATCCACTAGCTTTTAGTTTTACATCTATATGATCTTTTGAAGCGCCCACAAACAAAAGACTGTCAGGAACATTCGTATACAACACATCAAACACAGCCCTACCTGTATAATCTTCAGAAAGTTTATTTATAAACCAAGACATACTCGAAAAGAAAAGAAAAATCAAGAAGATTTTAACTTTTCTTTTTTGGAGGCTTTTCTTAATCCTTATCATTGCTTGCATTAGTTTTTGAAGAATAATTTAGGAAACAACTCTACTGCTTTCTTTGAACTAAAGTTAAGCAACAATGTTGATTTTAAAAAACCATAACCATACCCTACAAATTGAATACTAACAGCTGCTAGCGAAAGTAAAGCTATCGCTACATTTTTATTTTTTAAAAGCGAATCTACAAATAACAAACAAAAGTAAAATAGGTAAAAATAGATCGGAAAATTAAACCCGATCAGAGCAAATAGTAAAGAGAACACAAAGCCCATGCAGAACACTGTAGGAAACCAATAAGTTATTTTTTTAGTTTCAGGATGCCACTTATTTAGAATAGGCCTTACCATCCCAAATTTATTTACTTGTATGTAAAACTTATTCCAATCTATTCGTCTTTTATGAAAAACATATGCTTCCGAAATTAGCTTGGTCTTAAAGCCATTATTCCAAATCCTTATCGTCAAATCTGGATCCTCTCCAGGATGTATATTTCCATAACCACCTGTAGCCTCGAACGCCTTTTTTGAAATCCCCATATTGAAACTTCTTGGCTGAAACTTACCTACAGCTTTCTTTCCTCCACGGATACCTCCGGTTGTTAAAAAGCTAGTCATAGCATAGTTAATAGCCTTTTGCACTAATGAAAAGCTTTCATGAGCTGCATCTGGACCTCCATAACAATCTACATACTCTTTTTGTAGTGCTTTTTCTGCCTCCACTAAATACTGCGGCGGCAAAATACAATCAGAATCTAACACTATAAAATAATTACCACGGGCTTTACGCATGCCGTAGTTCCTAGAATCTCCAGGACCACTATTGGCTTTTTTAAGGTATGTAATGGCTAATTTATCTTCAAATGTGGCAATTACAGCTTCTGAACTACGTGTGGAGCCATCCTCTACAATAACAATCTCATAAGGTGTTTTATACGTTTGCAAGACCAAACTTTCTAACAACTCTTTAATCTCATTAGGCCTATTATACACAGGGACTATAAAGGAGAAATCTAATTTCATTTGAAATGACTATAAACATAAAAGCCACTCGAATATACGAATGGCTTTCGATTAAAAATCTAACTATTATTTACTAAAATACTCTATAACTTCTTGACTAACTCCTGTGTTAGAGAAGCCTCCGTCATGAAATAAATTCTGCATAGTTACTTTCTTTGTTAAATCTGAAAACAAGGTAACTGTATAATCTGCACAATCTTGAGCAGTTGCATTCCCTAAAGGAGACATTTTTTCTGCATAACTGATGAAACCATCAAAACCTTTTACCCCTTGACCCGCTGTAGTTGGTGTTGGAGATTGAGAAATAGTGTTAACCCGAACTTTCTTTTCTTTTCCATAAAAATATCCAAAGCTACGTGCTACAGATTCTAAATATGCCTTATTATCAGCCATATCATTATAATCAGGGAATGTACGTTGTGCTGCCATATAAGTTAAGGCAACAATACTTCCCCATTCATTCATAGCATCTGCTTTATAAAGTGTTTGCATTACTTTATGAAAAGATAGCGCAGAAACATCCCAACCTTTAGCGGTGAAATCATATTTCTCATCTGTATACTTTCTTCCCTTACGAACATTCACAGACATTCCTATAGAATGTAAAACAAAATCTAACTTACCTCCTAAAATTTCGGTAGCCTTCTCTACTAAATTAGCTAAATCTTCTTCGCTAGTAGCATCTGCAGGAATAATTTCTGAACCTGTTTTTTTTGCAAGTGCATCTATTTGCCCCATTCTCATGGCGATAGGCGCATTGGTTAAGACAAAAGTTCCTCCTTCTGCATGAACGCGTTCTGCAGTCTTCCATGCAATTGAATTTTCATCAAGAGCTCCGAAGATTATCCCTCTTTTTCCTTTTAATAGGTTGTATGACATTTTATTTGTTTTAGTATTCGCTAATTAAATTCAAAGATATTAAAATTTGAATAGTTCGTTTATTTGAAATTTATTTATTTAGGGTGATTTTCCATTCTAATTATCCTAATAATTGTTTTGCATGTGCCAGTGCAGATTCTGAAATATCTTTACCTCCTAACATTTCTGCGAGCTCTCTTATACGCTCTTCTGTTGTAAGTTTTTTCATTCTGGTATGTGTTACCATCCCTTGCTCTTCTTTGTATACTTTAAAGTGATGCTCCCCTTTAGACGCTACTTGCGGTAAGTGTGTAATAGAAAACACTTGCATTGTACCGCTCATTGCTTTCATTATATCTCCCATTTTACCCGAAATTTCACCAGAAACACCCGTATCTATTTCATCAAACATCATGGTTGGCAATTGCTCATACTTTGCTAAAATAGATTTGATCGTTAGCATTATTCGAGACAATTCACCGCCAGAGGCAACTTTCTTAAGGTCACCATAATTTGATCCTTTATTGGCAGCAAACAAGAACACTAGCTCATCTTTTCCTGATGCATTAAAAACAGTAGCGGCATTCACCTCAATTTTAAAAGTAGCGCTTGGCATACCTAATTGCCCAAGACTTTCTAGCAGTTGTTTCTGCAACACAGGAATTACCTTGATTCTTTTATTTCTAATGGTTAAAGCAAGTTTATCTAAAGACTCCTCCTTTACTTTGAGTTCTTTTTCTTTTGCTTTAATATCAGATTCCACACTATCGGCAGCACTAACATTTTCTGATAACTTTTCTTTAATTTCAACCAATTCTTCTATTGTAGCTACACTGTGTTTCTTAAACAGATTGTATAGTAATTGAAGTTTTGTATTTACTTGTTCTAAAAGCTCTGGATTTGCTTCAGAATTCTCTTGAAGAAGTTGCAATTCCGATGAGATATCATCAACCTCTATAAAAACAGAATTAATACGCTCATTTAAGCCCACAAACTGTTGCCCAAATGCTGCCAATTTATTAGCTGCTAATTTAAGTTCTGTCAATAAGGTTACAATTCCTATTTGTTCGTCATTAAGCAAAGCATTTCCTTTAGAAAGATGCTCTTCAATAGCTTCTACGTTATTTAATTGCTCATACTGCTCTTCTAACTCCTCTAATATTCCGGACTTTAAAGGCGCCGTTTCTAACTCTTTTAGCAGGTGACTATTATAATCGTATTCTTTCGTTGCATTTTCTTGAAATGCAATTAATTTCTTTAATTCCCTTTGTGTTTTTTGATAAGCAGATAAACCTTTTCCAAAATCTACCAATAGTTCTGCATTACCTGCAAGTGCATCAATTACTTTTAACTGAAAATCATTGTCTGCTAATTGCAAGGTTTGATGCTGAGAATGAATATCTATCAACCTGTCACCTAGACTTGATAAGACACCTAAGGTTACTGGAGAATCATTTACAAATGCTCTAGATTTACCGCTAGGTAAAATTTCTCTTCGAATGATTGTTTTTTCTTCAAAGTCAAGATCTTCCGAAATAAAGAACTCTTTTAAATGATATTTTTTAATATCGAAAGTAGCTTCTATAATGCACTTTTGTGTTTCATCACGAAGAGCGCTTAAGTCTGCTCTTTTTCCTAAAACAAGCCCTAGGCCTCCTAATAGAATAGACTTTCCTGCTCCTGTTTCTCCTGTGATGATGGTAAAACCATCATTGAAAGTAACATTTAAAGTATCTATTAAGGCGTAATTCCGTATTGATAGTGAGTTCAGCAATTCTAAAAAAATTTAGTGCTGTAAAGATAATTTATATTCTTTGAGTTTGAAACTATTAAGCAGCAACGATACAATTTTATTGCATCGCATTATAATTTAATTCAGGAGATTTAATAGGTAATTGAATTCCAAGTACTTGAATACAATGGAGCTATGCGAGCAAGTGTCTCTTTAAGCTGCACAATATCTACTTTCGGTCCGTCTGAAAAAACATTTTTAATTTCTTCGGATTTGGCGTCAAAAAAGGTCTGTATAAGAAAAGCGTTAGGTCTACGCTTTACTAAAGTCTCTAACAACCTCATAGTTCCTGAAATAACTTGCTTACCAGTACTATTATTATCTGCTAAGATATCCATTCCTTTTCTATGGTAATTATACATAGCTACTCTGTACTCTTTAAAGGTGTTAGACAATAAATTATCTACCAATTCAAAACGCGTACGTTCACTAGCATCTTGACTCCATCCAGCCGCATTACTTCCTTGTGCTTGCGTTACGATATTTTGAGCCTTTCTATAAAAATCTGTTCCACCTTCCAATTCAAATGTATCTGCATCGATACCCAACATAATATATACGTAGTAAGCTACCACACTAACCAAGTTAGAGTCGTATACATTTTCATTATAGACCAATGGTTGAAACTCGGTATATTCAAAGTTTAATTCGTTGTCTTTATAATTGAAAATAGGACTGTCATAAGACGTGTTAAAAATAGGTCGCGAAGATTGCAATTGAATACTTGCTTTAAATTTATTACTCTGATATTCAGAAACCGTAATAAACATTCGTGCATTTAATTTCTCTACTTCTTTATAGGTTCTGTTCGTCCATTTTGTCTTATTAACAAAATCATTTAACGAACGCTCTAGAGTTTTAAAAATTTGTTGATTTGTTTGCCCTACTTGGTCTGAGTTTATTGTAACTACAGCATTCAATTCCTGAGCTCCACCAAAGAATGGAACAAGTAAAACGATCAATAGAAAAAGAAAATTACGCATGTAACCTGTTCATTATTTCATTCATGATATCCTTGGCAACGTCTGCCTTGGTTTTTAGTTCAAACGCTTTAATCGTAGAATTCTTATCTATGAATGATATTTTATTTGTTTTCTTTCCAAAACCAGCACCAGAATCGTTTAAAGAATTAAGAACAATAGCATCCAGATTCTTACGGATCAGCTTTCCTTTTGCATTTTCTATCTCATTTTCTGTTTCTAGAGCAAACCCCACTAAAAACTGATGTGTTTTTTGTTGCCCCATTGAAAATAAGATGTCTTTATTTTTAACCAATTCAATGCTTATATCTTCTGCTTTCTTTTTAATTTTTTGCGTTGCTACAGTTTTCGGCTTGTAATCTGCTACTGCTGCTGCTGCTATCGCAATAGTTACCTTCTCAAAATGTTTATGTACTTCTAGATACATTTCTTCTGCAGAAACTACCCGAATTAGCTCAATTAAATCATGAGAGACCTTCAAATGAGAAGGACCAGATACTAAAATAACTTCTGCCCCTAAATTTGCTGCAGCTTTTGCTATTTCAAAACCCATTAATCCTGAGGAGTGATTTCCAATAAAACGCACTGGATCTATAGCCTCGTATGTAGGACCTGCCGTTACTAAAACTTTCTTACCACGCAAAGGCAATCCTTTTACCACATAGTCTTTTAAGAAAGACACAATCGCTTCTGGCTCTGCCATCCTTCCTTCTCCGTGTAAACCACTTGCCAGTTCACCAGAAGTAGCAGGAATCATAATATTACCGTAAGCCTGTAATTTTTCAAAAGACGCTTTAGAAGACGGATGTACATACATATCTAAGTCCATTGCTGGAGCAAAAAAAACAGGACATTTTGCAGATAAATAAGTTGCTAAAAGCAAATTATCACAAGTACCATTAGCCATCTTAGAAAGCGTATTGGCTGTAGCAGGAGCTACAATCATATAATCTGCCCACAGCCCTAATTCTACGTGATTATTCCAAGAAACAGTATCATCTTCCTTATTTACAAAAGAAGACAGTACGGGATTTTTAGATAAGGTAGAAAGCGTAAGTGGAGAAACAAAAGAGCTGGCGCTATCTGTCAAAATCACTTTGACATTAGCGCCAGCTTTAATAAGTAAGCGGACTAAAAAAGTTGTTTTGTAAGCGGCAATACCTCCAGTAATTCCTAAAAGGATGTTTTTTCCGCTCAACATGACATGTTACTTTAAGTCTTTCGCTGTATTTCTGTAGTAGATTTTATCATCTAACCATTCCGTTACTGCTAACGCATGTGGCTTAGGTAATTTTTCATAAAACTTAGACACTTCAATTTGCTCCTTGTTTTCAAAAACTTCTTCTAAACTATCACTATAGGTTGCAAACTCTTCTAACTTTTCTAGTAACTCTTTTTTAATCTCTGAGTTAATCTGAACAGCTCTTTTAGAAGCTATAGAGATTGCTTCATAAATGTTTCCAGTAGGAGCATCAAATTCATTCTTATTGATAGTCACTGTAGAAACAGGAGCTTTTGAATTTTTTAAATCGTTCATGTTCATAATAAAACCTGTTATTTATTTGGAATAATTTTCTAATTCTT
Organism: Cellulophaga baltica; assembly: GCF_900102165.1. Lineage (GTDB taxonomy): Bacteria > Bacteroidota > Bacteroidia > Flavobacteriales > Flavobacteriaceae > Cellulophaga > Cellulophaga baltica. Next base: position 33,789 of record NZ_FNBD01000004.1, on the reverse strand, counting down.
TTTCAATTTTCTCCATCAAATTAGCCGCATCTTTTTCATATTGCGTTTGTGGAAAATTCTTTTTTAAGGTACTATATGATGCCTTTGCATCTTGTAAACGTTGCTTCTTTTTTTGCTCAGTACTATTCAACGCTAAATTAGTTAACGCTTTCATCTTATAAAATAGTGCATCTTCTTTGTAAATAGATCCTGGAAAATCCAAAATAAAGTTATCCATTGCTGCTGCAGCAGAGATAGAATAGTCCAATGTGTAATATTGTCCTAGTTTCGTAAACTGCTTACCAATTTCAATTGCTTTAAGCTCTTTTTTCTCCGTAAGGTCTTTAGCCATTTGATTGGCCTCCGGCATAAATTCTGACTCTGGGAACGTATTAATAAAGGTTTGTAACTTCTGTAATGCTTTATCTGTATCTGTTTGATCTAAAGAATAGTCAGGAGATAACATATAATAGCTCTTTGCTACTAGAAAACCAGACTCTTGTGCCTTATCACTTTTAGGATACGATTTTAAGAAACGTTCAAATTGATATCCTGCTGTATTGTAATCTTTAATCTGATAGTAAGAATCTGCTAAGAAAAACATCACACGCTCGCCTTGAGGTTTCCCAATATATTTAGGCGTAATTTGTTCTAACAACCTGTTAGCACGCTTAAAATCTTTGGCTTCATAAAACTTCTCAGCCATATCATACTTTGCTTTAACATCATCATTCTTAAGCACTTTTTGGTACTCACTACAAGAACTTAAGACAAGCGTTAAAACTAAGAGACTTAAAAAAGGTCGCATTTTTCTAAACATTCTGCAAAATTAGTTATTCTTAATGGATTTAAAAAACATTTTCTATCGCTAAAATAACCTGCAGTATACCTTTTACAAATGTTTTGGCTAACTTTTAACTTAAAATTAGAGTTCCGACTGTTTTTTTTAGGCAGAAACCTTTACAACCGTACTTAAGAAATTTGCTGTTTTTTGTTTTAAATCCGTGCTCGCTTCTATCAAAGGTAAACGCACAGCTGCTTTACAAATTTGTAAAGTTTCAAAAATAGATTTAATTCCAGCAGGATTCCCTTCTTCAAAAATCAAAGTCATACCCAGTTCCATTTGATGATGCAATTCATAGGCGTTACCAACTTTACCTTCTAAACCTAATTTTATCATTTTAGAAAATTCATTAGGTAACCCTTGACCAATCACAGAAATTACTCCTGCTCCACCGGCTAGTACGGTAGCCAAAGCGGTACTATCATCTCCAGAGATTACCAGAAAATCTTCCGGCTTGCCTTTGATAATTTCATTGATTTGAACCATGTCACCGCAAGCTTCTTTTATCGCAACAATATTTTCAAAATCGTGCGCTAGTCGCAATGTTGTTGCAGCCGTCATATTACTTCCTGTCCTACCAGGAACATTATAGACTATTATAGGCTTAGGAGAGGCTATAGAAATGGCCTTAAAGTGCTGATAAATACCTTCCTGCGTTGGTTTATTATAATATGGAGAAACAGATAATATAGCCTCAAAATCAGATAAATCTATAGTTTTAAGTTCTTCAACTACCGCAAATGTATTGTTCCCACCTACTCCTAAAACTAATGGCAACCTCCCAGCATTAGTCGTTACCACAGTTTGTATTACCAGCTGCTTTTCTTGCGCACTCAATGTAGCGGTTTCTGCAGTAGTTCCTAAAACTACTAAATAATCAATACCACCCGTAATACTATATTCTACTACCCGCTGTAAACCCGCTACATCGATAGAAAAATCTTCATTAAAGGGAGTTATCAATGCTACTCCTGTGCCAAACAAATTCTTCATACTATTCTATTTCCTTAAATATTTTAAGGTACTTTTTTAATTCCTCTTTAAATAATCCAAAATTTGAAATTGGCGTTTGCAAGATAAGATCGTTCAATTTGTGATCTACGCTACCAAAACCTACTCTAATTCTTGCTTTTGTCTTTAATGTCATTAATTGCAATAGCAATTGTTCTTCCGAATAATAATTTAACAACAGATCATATTCCCTGCTAAAAAACTCTAAAGCATATCCATTTTCTATTGCTCCGTTCCAACCTAAATCCTTATCCGAAAAAATAGGTGTTGCATAAGGAGAATTTTTGTCATAAAAATTTTTATACCCAATAATTTTCACCGAGTTAGGCCTTAGCTTGAACTCATCTACCAATTGGTAAAACAAACTCGCATCCTCGAACTTATCTAAATCTACTATACAACCTACAGAAGCTATTCCGTGTCCTTTTTTAACATTCTCTAAAGGGCCTGACAATAGCTGCTTTACGTGCTTTCTAGCAGATTTAAGTTTTAATTTTTGTTTTAAAGCTTTTAAAAACATGTATTTTTACATTTGTACAAATGTAAATAATATTCACAGCAATTATAACACGAAGATACATACTAAAATGATTTTAAAAATTAAACAAATTGTTATAATTATAACAATCACTTGTTTCTTTTCCTGTAAACAAGAAAAACCTGTGCTTACCGAAATCTCGGGAAAACAAATCGCTGTCTCAGACACCCTTATTGCAACGGATAGTATTGAAGCATTTGTAGCTCCATACAGAAATAGAATTAATGAAATTTTAGATAGTACCATAGCCTATGCTCCAAAAGACATCACAAAAAATGATGGCATTTTAAACACCACAGCGGGGAACTTAATGGCCGATGCTGTTTTAGAATTAGCAGGACCAATTTTCAAATCTAGAACAGGCAGCTCTTTAGATTTTGTTTTATTAAATCATGGAGGAATTAGAAGTATTATTTCTGCTGGAAACGTTTCTGCAAGAACAGCATATGAAATTATGCCTTTTGAAAATACCATTGTCGTTGTAGGTTTAAAAGGAGATGCTATTCTAGAAATGGTAGACTACCTCATAAAAGCAAAACGGCCACATCCTCTAGCCGGAATTCAAATTATCCTAAACAAAGATGATACTATAAATACCATAAAGATTCAAGGAGAAGACTTTGATGAAAATAAAACCTATTATGTAGGGACCTCTAACTATTTAGTGAATGGCGGTGACCGCATGGATTTCTTTAAAAAGAAATTAACCTTTACTGAGACTGATTATCTCATACGAAATATCATGATTGATTATTTTACAAAAAAAAATACCATAGCTCCAATAACTGATGATCGATTTATAAAATTAGACTACTAAATCATGGATAGAAGAAAATTTATTACCAATACTACAGCAACATCTGCATTTATAGGACTGGGTGGTTTGACGCTAAATTCTTGTGGTGTAGATACAAAAAAGAAGATCACCATTCTACATACTAATGACGTGCATAGTCATATTGATAGCTTCCCAAGTACACATTCTGAATTCCCTGGTCTTGGTGGCTTAGCTAAACGTGCAACCTTAGTAAATAACATCCGAAGAGAAAACCCTAATACCTTACTTTTTGATGCAGGAGATATATTTCAAGGAACCCCTTATTTTAATTTTTATGGTGGCGAATTAGAGTTTAAACTAATGAGCATGCTTAAGTATGATGCTGCTACTATAGGAAATCACGATTTTGACAATGGCATAGATGGTCTTTTTGCGCAACTACCGCACGCTAAATTTAAATTACTTAGTGCCAATTATGATTTCACCAATACCACCATGCAAGGCTTTACCAAACCTTACGATATCTACACTGTAGACGGTATCAAAATTGGCGTTTACGGTTTAGGAATAGAATTAGACGGACTAGTTACCAAAAGGCTTTTCAAGGAAACAACGTACTTAAACCCCTATGAGATTGCTTCTGACACAGAAAGAATCCTCAAAGAAGAAGAGGCTTGCGATATCATTATATGCTTGTCTCACTTAGGATACCAATACGACACAGATAAACCAGACGATCTTAAATTAGCTGCAAAAACAAAATACACCAATCTTATTATTGGTGGCCATACCCATACCTTTCTAGACAAACCAACTGTTGTAAAAAACAGTCTGCAAGAAGATATATTAGTGAATCAAGTAGGATGTTTTGGCATCAATTTAGGCAGAATTGATTTCTACTTAGATAGCCATAAAAATATGGCTGTAGACGGCATCAGTATCACGGTTTAAAAAACTCAATAGCATGACTTTTCTAAGAACAGATGCATCAAATAAAGATTTTTTAAAATTAATTGAAGCTTTAGATGCTTATCTTAAAATTATAGATGGAGATGAGCATGATTTTTACAATCAATTTAATGGAACAGATCATTTAGATAACATTCTTGTAGTTTATGAGGATGATCTTGCAATAGGCTGTGGTGCTATCAAGCACTTTGACGAAGCTACTGTAGAAATTAAGCGAATGTATGTAAAGCCAGCATACAGAGGAAAAGGCCTAGCTTCTAAAATTTTAAAGGAGCTCGAACAATGGAGTCGAGAATTAAAATACATATCCATTATTTTAGAAACAGGTACTAGGCAAGTAGAAGCTGTTGCGCTTTATCATAAAAACAAATACACGACCATACCTAATTATGGCCCTTATACCGATGTAAAAAATAGTATTTGTTTTAAAAAAATTCTCTAAATGCCATCCCTAAAAAAAATATCGATTGCCCTTAAAGCAACAAATTTAAATACCAAAAAATCTTAAAGTAGATTGTAATTATATTTTTTTGGCATCATCTTTGTATTAGGATAAAGTATTAATAATTAAATTTTTAACATGAGTAAAGGAACAGTAAAATTCTTCAATGACACCAAAGGTTTTGGTTTTATCACTGAAGAAGGTGTAGACAGAGATCACTTTGTACACATTTCTGGATTAATCGATGAAATTCGTGAAGGCGATGTAGTTGAATTCGATCTAGAAGAAGGTAAGAAAGGTTTAAATGCGGTAAACGTAAGAGTACTATAATATATACTTTCTAGAATTTACAAGGTCCCATTCATTAATTTGAATGGGACCTTTTTTTATGTGCAAAGCGTAACAGTTAGCCTCTTTATTTCTTTTTGAGTACCTTGACAAAGTTAAAACCATTAACAAATTAATATAAATCACTAAACACATTAATTATGAAAAAACTTATTGCAGAGTTTATTGGAACCTTTTGGCTTGTTTTAGGCGGGTGCGGTAGTGCCGTACTAGCTGCTGGTATCCCTGAAATTGGCATTGGCCTTGTGGGCGTTGCTTTAGCATTTGGACTTACCGTTTTAACTGGTGTCTATGCCCTGGGTCATATTTCTGGCGGACACTTTAATCCCGCAGTATCTATCGGACTTTGGGTTGGTGGCCGTTTCGAAGCCAAAGAGCTACTCCCCTATATAATATCACAAGTTTTAGGGGGTATTGCCGGTGCAGGAATACTCTATTTGATAGTAAGCAACCAGGCTGGCTTTACTGGATATTCTCAAGCTGGTGACTTTGCGACTAACTTTTATGGTGTCGAGCAATATGGCCATACTTTTAACATGACAGCTGCTTTAGTAACTGAAGTTGTTATGACCTTTATGTTTCTTATCGTTATTTTAGGAGCTACGCACAAAAATGCCTCTCCTGGTTTTGCAGGGCTAGCTATTGGTCTAGCATTGACATTAATTCACTTAATTAGTATTCCCGTTACAAATACTTCTGTAAACCCTGCTAGAAGCACTGCTCAAGCATTATTTGTAGGTACGGAAGCTATTGGACAATTATGGTTGTTTTGGGTAGCACCCATTGTTGGTGCTATTTTAGCAGGACTACTCTATAAATTTATAGCTCCGAATAAATAAACGAAGCTAATTACATAAAATAAAGAGACCCATGCAAATACACATGGGTCTCTTTTTATGTTAAAATTTCTTCTACAATTTCTTGTAATTCTTCCTCTAAACTTACTTGTGGATAAGGTACTCCTGCTTGCCGATACCAAAAACCTGCATTAAATTCATCACCTTCCTTTCGATGTAAATAAGCATGAATTAAACTTCCTAAAGGAGTATTTAAATCTTGCGCTATGGCATGAGATTTTTGCCAATCGCCTTTAGCATCAAACCACATGGCCTTTAATCCTTCAGGGCAATTCTTGTCTGGAGCCTTATTTTCTAAAGTATATGTGAAATCTGTGTAGTTTACGGGTATCATTTTGCTAGTTTTTTTACTAATTTACCAACGGTTAAGCCTTGAGCAACAATAGAGAAAACCACGACAACATAGGTAATCACCAAGAATAGATCTCTATTCATTTCATCCGATAATCCTAAGGCTAATGCTATAGAAATACCTCCTCTTAAACCTCCCCAAGTCATTATTAAATTAGTGTTGGGCACAAAGTTTAGTTTCTTTTCAAAAATCCGTATGGGCAACACTAAAGATATATAACGGCATACTAATATAATTGGTATTGCCAGTAGCCCTGCTAATATATAATTGATATTAAAGGTCAATACCAACATTTCCATCCCAATTAAAACAAACAATAAAGTATTCAATAGAATATCTATTAATTCCCAGAACTTATCGACATAGGTTTCTGTTATTTCAGACATAGAACTATCACGTAAGGTATCATTACCAACTACCAAACCTGCTGTAACCATTGCTAGTGGCGCTGACAAATGCAGTTTTTGCGCAATAACTGTTCCTACCATCACCGTCGCTAAAGTGATGATGACCTCAATATCATAATCATCTATAGAACGCATTAAGCGGTAAGTAACCCACCCTAAAAATAAGCCTAACAAGATTCCGCCAATTACCTCTACTCCAAATAATTCTACGACATCTAAAGCTGTAATTGCTTCTGTAGACGGACTTGCAAATTGATAAATAGTTAAAAATACTACTACTCCCACTCCATCATTAAATAGCGATTCTCCAACAATTTTGGTTTCTAATTGTTTAGGTACTCCTGCTTTTTTTAATATGCCGAGTACGGCAATAGGATCTGTTGGTGATATTAAAGCACCAAACAATAAACAATGTACATATTCTACATCTAAACTCAATAGTTGGAGCAGATAGAATACCACAGTTCCTACTAGAAAGGTAGATACTAAAACTCCTAAGGTGGAAAAGAGCAGTATTGGTCCTCTTTGGACCTTTAATTGTTCAAAATTGGTATGTAATGCCCCTGCAAAAAGCAAAAAACTTAGCATCACATCTAACAAAACGGACTTAAAATCTATTTTAGTGATGATATACTTCTCCGCATTTAATAAGGTATCGTCAAAATAGCTCAAGCCAAAAACCGCTAGTGTAAATACAATAGTAATCAACATTAACCCTATGGTATTAGGGAGTTTAAAAAAACGAACGTTGATATAGCCAAATAAGGCCGATAGAAATACTAAAATGGCTATAATTACAAAATAATCCATAAATCAGTTTGGTTTAGATGTTTTGCAAAAATGCGATAAAACAAGAAAGAATTATAATCCAAAGACCAAAAAAGTCTTTTTATACGAGTATCACCTGTTAAACCTACCCGTTGTATTCCCTTCTAAGATGCCCATCACCTCTTTTACCGTGGCAAAATTAACATCCCCTTCATACGTATGCTTTAAAGCACAAGCAGCGCTAGCAAACTCCATCGCCTTAAAATCATCAAATTCTTGCAATCCATAAATTAATCCTGCAGCAAAAGCATCCCCTGTACCGATTCTGTCTACAATATGAGTAATATCCAAGTCTTCTGTTTCCCTAAACTCTTTTCCATTCCACATTCTAGCTCTTATTTTGTGCCAAGAAGAATTTAAAGAAGTTCTAATTTTATCAAAAACTTTCTCTATCGAAGGAAAACGCTCCATTAGTTGTTTACTTGCCGCAATAAAATCTTCATTGGTATAATTAAATGTAGTTCCTAAAACTTCATTCATCTCATTAATACCTCCAATAAAAATGGTAGAATACTCCAACAATTCTGAAAGTATTTCTTTGGCATCGCTGCCATATTTCCACAAACCGCTTCTATAAGTAGGATCTGCTGTGATAGTGATGCCCTTTTTTTTAGCTAAAACTAAGCCTTCTCGTAGCGTTTCATACCCTCCTTGGCATAAGGCTGGCGTAATTCCAGTCCAATGAAACCAAGAGCCATTTTCTAAAGAAGATTCCCAATCTACCATAGACGGCTGAATTTCCGAAAATGAAGAATGAGATCTATTGTAAGAAATGGAACTAGGTCTCATAACCGCACCCACCTCAAGAAAATAAACTCCCAAAGGTCTACTGGAACGCACGATAGAAGATGTATCTACATCAAATTTATTCAAGTATGATATGGCAGTATCTCCAATAAAATCGTTAGAAATACAGCTTATATGTTTTACTTTTCCACCGAAGTTAGCAATAGAAATCCCTACATTAATCTCTGTTCCTCCAAAATAAAATTCCAACGTATTAGATTGTATAAACTTTTTATTCCCTTCTGGCGATAAACGCATTAGTACTTCTCCGAAAGTTATTGTTTGACTCATTGCGAAAACGTTTGATGAATTGTAAAATTAAATAAGAAATTGGCTTTTTTAACACAAAAGATGAATTAATAACAAATGTTCTCGTAATTGACTCATAACAACACATCCATGTAACCCTAGATGAATTGAGTTAGTTATTTAATTTTTTAAGTTACTCAAGTTTAGCCTCTAAAAGTACCTTGCGGTATAACTTAAAAACAACACATTATGAGAGGTCTTCTTTGGTTAGTAGCCGTAATTTGTATTATCGTATGGCTTTTGGGAATGTTAGGAGTCGTACCTGGAATTGGAACTAATAGTTTAATTCATATTCTTATTGTAATTGCAGTAATTGTAATTCTCTACAATATAATTTCAGGAAGAAAAGTATTATAAAAATTGCCGTGAAAAGGAAATAAATAAAAAAGTCAGTCTTTACTTAGACTGACTTTTCTATTTCTACTATAATTTAAGCTTTAAGAATCCAAGAGGGCTAGAAAATCATCTTCTGTGATAATGGCCACCCCTAAATTTTCTGCTTTAGTTCGTTTACTCGGTCCCATTTTATCTCCGGCTACTAAAAAAGTAGTTTTGGAAGATACCGATGACCCTACTTTACCTCCATTGTCTTCAATAAGTTTTTTAAGCTCATCCCTACTTACTTTTTCAAAAACACCAGAAACCACAAAGGTTTGCCCTTTTAATTCTTCTGTCTGGTTTTCTAATTTTTCAGCAGATAATTCAAATTGAACACCATAACTTTTTAAACGCTCAATAGTTTCCTGATTGGTTTCATTTTGAAAAAACTCAACCACACTAGTAGCAATACGCTCTCCAATTTCATCAACTTTCACCAACTCTTCTACCGATGCAATTTTCAAAGCATCTATATTTTTGTAAGCTTTCGCCAATTTTTTAGCCACAGTTTCACCTACAAACCGTATACCTAATGCAAAAAGCACACGTTCAAAAGGGATGTTAACAGACGCTTTAACTCCGTTAATCAAATTCTCTGCAGACTTCTCTGCCATACGCTCTAGGGGCATTACTTGCGCTTTGGTTAGCGTATATAAATCGGCATAATTTTTAATCAGTTGCTCCTTATAAAGCAACTCTACCGTTTCACCTCCCAGACCTTCAATATCCATTGCTTTACGAGAAATGTAATGTTGAATTCTGCCTGTTATTTGAGGAGGGCATCCGTAGAAATTAGGGCAATAATGCTTTGCATCGCCCTCAGTACGTTCTAAAACCGTATTACATTCTGGGCAATGCTCTATATATTTTGTTGGTTCAGAATTTTCTGGTCTTTGTGCAAAATCTACACCTATAATTTTTGGAATAATTTCCCCTCCTTTTTCCACAAAAACGGTATCTCCTTCACGAATATCAAATTTTGCAATTTGATCAGCATTGTGTAGAGAAGCTCTTTTTACCGTAGTTCCGGCTAAAAGAACCGGGACTAAATTAGCTACTGGCGTAATGGCTCCTGTCCTACCTACTTGATACGTAATCTCATTTAAAAGAGTGGAAACCTGCTCTGCCTTAAATTTATAAGCCATGGCCCAACGCGGAGATTTAGAGGTATACCCTAACTCTTCTTGATGCTGTAGGTTATTTACTTTTATTACCACCCCATCCGTTTCATACGGCAATTCATGTCTATGAATATCCCAATATTCTACAAAAGCCATTACTTCATCTGTAGATGTACAAAGCTTTGCAACCGTTGGCACTTTAAACCCCCAAACCCTAGCCTTTTCTAACATTTGAAACTGAGATTCTATACCGGTTTTTTCTCCTACAATGCCATAAAGTAAACACTCTAAAGGCCGTTGCGCCACTAGCGCACTGTCTTGAAGTTTTAAACTCCCAGAGGCTGTGTTTCTTGGATTCATATATGGATCTTCCCCATTTTCTATACGTTCCGCATTCATTTTTGCAAAGCCTTCAAATGGTAAAACAATCTCACCACGAATATCAAACTTAGGCGGATAATCGCCTTTTAATTGTAAAGGAATAGATTTTATCGTCTTTATATTATTAGTCACATCATCACCTTGAAAACCATCTCCACGTGTCAATGCCCGAACCAACTGTCCGTTTTCATAAGTGATACTAATTGATGCCCCATCATATTTAAGCTCACACGTAAATTCTACAGGAACATCTCCTAAATTACGCTGTATACGTTTTTCCCAATCTTCTAAATCCTCTTTGGAGTAACTGTTATCTAAAGAATACATGCGACTCTCATGCACCACGGTATTAAAGTTTTTGGTTACCATACCACCCACACGTAAGCTTGGCGATGTAGCATCATAAAACTCCGGGTGTTTCGCTTCCAAATCTTGCAATTCTTTTAATTGCATGTCAAAATCATAATCAGATATCGTTGGTGTATCTAGTACGTAATAATTGTAATTATGTTCTCTAAGGGCTAACCTTAGTGCTTCTATTTTTTGCTTACTATCCATTTAAAAAGATGGGTTATTTTAATTCTTTATTCCTTTCAACATTCGGTCGTTCCCAAATACATCTTGTCGCAGTGTAATATCAGAAAAATTATGAGTTTCTAAAAGAAGTTCTGTTTCTTTCCCTAAATATTGATTAATCTCAAAATATAAACTACCTTTTTTTACAAGGTTATGAGCTGCAATAGCCGTGATTTTATTATAAAAAACTAACGGATTATCATCTGCAACAAACAATGCCAATGCTGGTTCATGTTTTAGTACATTTTCATGCATTGCTGCCTTTTCTAGTTCCCGTACATAAGGCGGGTTTGATACTATAATATCAAAATCTTCATCTAGTGTTGCTATTTCCAAAATACTATCCTTTATAAACTGAATAGAAACTTTATTCAAAACGGCGTTTTGCTTAGCAACTACAATAGCTTTTTCTGAAACATCTAATGAATACACTTCTGCATTTGGCAAGTACTTTGCTAAAGCAATAGGTATACAACCACTTCCTGTACCTATATCTAGTATTTTTAATTTAGATTGATGGTCTTTGATATCGTCGAGAATCCACCGCACCAATTCTTCCGTTTCTGGCCTTGGAATAAGCACATCTTCATTCACGATAAATTCCATCTCCATAAATTCTGTGCTACCAGTAATATACTGAACAGGTACCTGAAGCCTTAATTTACTCAAAGCTTCAAACAATGGAGACTCTTCTTCTTTAGTTATAATTAGATGAGGCTCCATTGCTAGGACAAAGCGTTGCAACCCTAGATAATGTTCTATAAGTATATAAAAAAAGCTATTTACTTCATCTTTTTGATATAAAGCATCAAGTTCTTGGTGAAATATATTTTTAATTTCCTTTAAAAACATTCTTGTTATTTTAAGTCTTTCAACATCCAAACAGGGCAAGAATAATGACCTGTATTCCCCATGGGAGCTTCTAAATATTCAAAGCCAGATTTCTGATACAATTTTTGTGCAGCCTTCATAAATGGCATGGTTTCTAAATACATTTTATCAAAACCATATTCTTTCGCTCTCGCTATACAAATATCAATCATCTGTTTACCTACTCCTTTTCCTCTTGCTTCTTCTAAAAAGTACATTTTCTGAAGCTCACATACATTCCCTTCATAATTCTCTAATTGCGCAACGCCACAACAACCAATCACCTTATCATTTTCTTCCACCACAAAATAGGTAGCTTTTGGAACATTATAATTCTCAAACATATGATCCAAGGCCTTATCTTCATAAGCTGTCCCTACTTTTGGCACTCCTAAATCTACCAACACCTTCCTAACAACTTCTGCTACAGCCGAATTATCTTTTTGTTGAATTTCTCGAATTATAATACTTCCCATAATTTCTTAAATCGATATCTATTTAATATCCTATTTTTGCGATGTGAAGATACATGAATTTTATATTTTACGCTGCATTCAAATTGCCCAAAACGGATTAGGCACTACAGCTCCTAACCCAATGGTTGGAGCCGTTGTTGTTCATAAAAATAAAATTATTGGAGAAGGATACACCAGCCCTTACGGAGGCTCTCATGCCGAAGTAAATGCCATTAACTCCGTCAAAGACAAAGGCCTACTTAGCGAATCCACTATTTACGTGACGCTTGAGCCATGTTCTCATTACGGAAAAACGCCCCCTTGTGCGGACTTAATCCTAAAGCACCATATTAAAAATGTGGTGGTTGGACTGTTAGACCCTCATAAAAAAGTTGCTGGTCAAGGTATACAAAAACTAAGAGATGCGGGCTGCCAAGTAACTGTTGGTGTTTTAGAAAAAGAATGTCGCGAACATCATAAGCGTTTTTTGACATTTCAAAAAAAGAAAAGGCCTTATCTTATTTTAAAGTGGGCAGAAACTAGAGATGGTTTTATAGCACCAGCCCACCACTTAAGAGCAGAAGAAAAACAAGCTTTTTGGATTACCAACCCTTATTCTAGACAACTTGTACACCAATGGCGCGCAGAAGAACAGGCTATTTTAGTAGGCACCAATACCGTACTGGCCGATAATCCAAAATTAAACGTACGTAGTTGGACAGGACGCAACCCAATACGCATAATAATAGATAGAAATTTAAAGATTGATGCTAGCTATCATGTGTTAGACAAAACCGTAAAGACGATTGTATTTACGGCTGTTTCAGATGAAACTAAATACAAACCTGATGCGGCGTACCTCTTGATTGATTTTTCTAAAGAGATAGCTGCACAAATCTGTGAAGCACTATACCTGCAAAATATACAAAGCATCCTTATTGAAGGAGGCCAACGCACCTTACAAACTTTTATTGACGAAAATCTATGGGATGAAGCTCGTGTTTTTGTAGGAAATTCCACGTTCAAAAACGGCATAAAGGCACCTTCGCTCGTCGGTACTTTAAAAGAGACTAACACATTAGACCAAGACATTTTAAACCTATATTACAATGATTAAAAACATCATTTTTGATTTTGGAGACATTTTCATCAACCTAGACAAACCTGCTGTCTTTAAAGCTCTTGCAAACGTTGGTTATATAGAAGTTACTCCTGAATTAGATGACATTTTCAAAGCCTACGAAATGGGTTTAATGACTTCTGAGAATTTCATTCTAAAGTTAAATGAGATTTTCCCAAGTGCTACACCCAAAGAACTAAAAGATGCTTGGAATAGTATCCTCCTTGATTTTCCAGAAAACAGATTGTTATTTTTGGAGCAATTAGCGGCAGAAAAAAAATACCGCCTATTTTTATTGAGCAATACAAATGAAATTCATATAGAGTATGTGATTAACGCAATGGGCGAAGCTCAATTTAATAGATTTAAAGATTGCTTTGAAAAGTTTTACCTTTCTCACGAAATTAAACTTAGAAAACCCAACAAAGACATCTATGAGTTTGTACTAAATGAAAACAACCTTATTGCCGAAGAAACTTTCTTCATAGATGATACTCAGGAAAATACAGCTGCTTCGGCAGCTTTGGGAATTAAAAGTTGGAATTTACTGGTAGGAAAAGAAGATATTATACAATTAAAAACCAAGTTGTAAATGATAGACTTAATATTATGCATACTATTTTCTAGTTCGCTATTTGTGATTTTCAAACTTTATAACACGTATAAAGTTCAGACACTTTTTGCTATTATCACTAACTATTTTGTTGCAGGTATTTTTTCTACATTTTTTTACGAAGAGAGCATTCAGTTATCTTCAATACCAGAGAAAAGCTGGTTTTTACCCACGGTTAGTTTAGGGTTTTTATTTATTACCGTTTTTTATATTACGGCAAGGACTTCACAAGAAATAGGCGTTTCCGTAGCTTCTGTAGCTTCAAAAATGTCTTTAGTCATTCCTGTACTTGCAGGCGTAATGCTTTACAAGGAAGAATTAGGGGGTATCAAAATTATCGGAATTGTTTTAGCTTTAATTGCCGTTTATTTCTCTTCACTAAAAAACCGCACCATTACAGTAAAAACAGGAACACTAGTACTCCCCTTGCTGTTATTTATAGGTTCTGGGCTGGTAGATACTAGTATAAAATACATACAAACCACCTTTGTTCCCAAGCATGAATTTCCTTTGTTTAGCACAGTTGTATTTTCCTCCGCAGGCATATTTGGTGTGCTTTTTATCCTCATTCGGTCTTTTAAAATACCTCTAAAAATAAATTACAGAAATATTTTGGGGGGAATTGTTTTGGGGATTTTCAATTATTTAACCCTGCACTTTTTACTACGTTCCTTACAAAATGATTTCTCTGACAGCTCTTCCATTTTTACTATAAATAATGTAGCAACCGTATTGTTTTCAACGCTTTTAGGAATTTTATTATTTAAGGAAAAATTGATTCCTAAGAACTGGATTGGAATTGGATTGGCCGTAATTAGTATCATATTAGTAGCTTTGTTTTAATGGAAACACACTCAGACACCTACAAAACACTTTCAAAACCATCCGAAGAAATTCTTTTTAAAGAGAAAAAAAGTAAGTTTTACGGTTACGCATTTCCGATTCAATCTGAAGACGATGTGAAACCTTTACTCGAAGAAATAAAGAAGAGGTATCATACCGCAGGCCATGTTTGCTATGCTTGGCAGTTAGGAATAGAAAATCCTAATTACAGAGCAAATGATGATGGGGAACCAAATAATTCAGCAGGAATGCCTATTTACGGTCAAATACAGTCTTTTGAGATCACGAATGTACTAGTTGCGGTTGCGCGTATCTACGGAGGTACAAAACTAGGTGTAGGCGGCTTAATTAGCGCCTACAAAACTGGAGCACAAATGGCTCTCGAGAACGCTAAGATTATAGAGAAAATTATTCAAATACAATTTGCATTATTTTTCGAATACGCCGATATGGATAAAGTGATGCGGATTATAAAACAAGAACAATTATCCATCGTTTCTCAAAAGATGGAATTGGATTGTAAAATTGTGATTTCCGTTCGAAAAGATGATGAAGAAAAAATACATAGTATTTTTTCAGATATGCACACCATTAAAATTAAACCTGTTTCTTAACTGAATTTAAATACTCAGAAATTTTTTCTAATAAATCTTCCGGACATCTCATTGGCTTATTTTTTTTCGAATCTATAAATGCTAAAATGGTATGAGCTTCGACCAACAACTCCTTTTTCTCGTTGAAAATCATATAGTCAAATTCTATCTTCACCGACGGTATTTTTTTTAAGTTGGTAACCACCGTTATCAAATCATCATACAAGGCAGATTTCTTAAAATTTACAGTTAAAGAAATAACTGGTAAGATAATACCACTTTCCTCTAGTGCTTTGTAAGAAATTCCTAACCCGCGTAACAACTCTACACGCCCCATCTCTAGATACTGCGCATAGTTGCCGTGATATACGACTCCCATTTGATCTGTTTCACCATATCTAACTCTAAAAGAAATTTTGTTAATATCCATTATTTTAAAAGTAAAAATTATATATTTAAAGGCTGTACTTCTTTGAAGGGGCAACATGGTAAAAAAAAACCGAAAATTCAATACTAATGAATTTTTTTTTTAGTTTTTTTGTTCACATATTTGTCATCCGATTAAGCGAGGAGATTATTCGCTGATTTCAGTTTAGAAAGCCTATTTTATTACTAACCAATATTTAAGATTAATTTAAAAAATGAGTGTTACTGCTATTTCCGTATGGAACAATTGTTTGGACTTTATCAAGGACAACATTCAACCGCAGGCATTCAAAACATGGTTTGAACCCATTAAGCCTGTCAAGTTAACGGATAAAGCGCTTAGTATTCAAGTACCAAGTAAATTTTTCTACGAATGGCTCGAGGAGCATTATGTAAAACTTTTAAAAGTATCCCTAACCAAAGAACTTGGTGAAAGTGCAAAATTAGTTTACATTATAAAAATGGAAAACACTTACGGTAATAGGGAACCATTTACCGAAAAAATTCCTAGCTCAAACAGAAGTACCGTTCCTGCACAAGAATTAGACGTTGCTATCAAATCTAAAAACCCACAATTAAAAAATCCATTTGTAATTCCTGGGATTAGAAATATCAAGATAGAATCACAACTTAACCCAAATTATAATTTCGAAAACTTTTTAGAAGGAGACTCTAACCGTTTAGCGCGTTCTGCCGGTATGGCCGTTGCAAATAAACCAGGAGGAACTTCTTTTAATCCACTATTAATATTTGGTGGTGTAGGTTTGGGAAAAACACACTTAGCACATGCTATTGGTGTTGAAATAAAAGATAAATACCCAGAGCGTACTGTTTTATATATTTCTGCAGAGAAATTTACACAACAGTATATAGAATCTGTAAAGAAAAATACTCGGAATGATTTTATACATTTCTACCAATTGATAGATGTATTAATTATTGATGACGTACAATTCTTATCTGGTAAATCTGGAACACAAGATGTTTTCTTCCATATATTTAACCATTTACATCAAAATGGAAAACAGGTTATCTTAACATCAGATAAGGCTCCTGTTGATATGCAAGACATAGAGCAGCGTTTATTATCCAGATTTAAATGGGGATTATCTGCTGAACTGCAGAACCCTGATTACGAGACTAGAATTTCTATCTTAAAAAATAAATTGTATCGTGATGGTGTTGAAATGCCTGATGATATTATCGATTACGTTGCAAAACACATCAAAACAAACATTCGTGAGCTCGAAGGTGCTATTATATCATTGATTGCACAATCTTCGTTTAATAAAAAAGAGGTTACCTTAGATCTTGCACAACAGGTTGTAGAGAAATTTGTTAAAAACACAAAACGTGAAGTTTCTATAGATTACATCCAGAAAGTAGTTTCTGATTATTTTGAAATGGATGTAGCTACATTACAATCTAAGACTAGAAAACGTCATATTGTACAAGCAAGACAATTAGCGATGTTCTTTGCTAAAAAATTCACGAAAGCTTCTTTAGCAAGTATTGGTTCACAAATAGGAAAAAGAGATCATGCTACAGTTTTACATGCTTGTAAAACCGTAGATAACCTTGCTGAAACTGATAAACAATTTCGCAAATACATAGACGATCTTACGAAGAAATTTTCTTAATTACAATTTATGAAAACGAAGATACTAATGGTTTGCCTCGGAAATATCTGTAGGTCTCCGTTAGCCGAAGGTATTTTACAAAACAAACTAGATACCACTTCATTTTTTGTTGACTCTGCAGGTACTGGAAATTATCATATAGGTAATCCTCCTGATATACGATCCATAGCCGTTGCTAAAAAACACCAAATAGCTATTGCCCATCAAAAATGTAGACAATTTAAAAAAGAAGATTTCGCTACTTTTGACTACATCTATGTGATGGATTCTAAAAATTACCAAAATATCATTGCTTTAGCCAGCAGTCAAGATGAAAAATCAAAAGTAAAATTACTTCTAAATGAGCTTGACATTGATATCAACGAAGTTCCAGACCCTTATTGGGATGATAATGGCTTCGAACATGTTTTTCAGTTAATAGATAGTGCTTGCACGGTTATTGCTGAGAAATTAACAACAACATAAACCGCCTCTCTATGGACACTACTACATTTGGTAAGTTATACTTAATCCCAACTACATTAGGTGAAAATGAACCACTGGAAGTTTTACCGCTTTCTGTTAAGCAAGCCATAGAAAACATCAATTACTATATTGTTGAGAACGAAAAAACAGCTCGTAGGTTCATAAAAAAAATTAGTTCTAAAAAATCTCAGGGAGATCTCATCCTTGAATCGCTCAATAAATTTACGGAACCAGAAATGATTCCTACTTTTTTACAACCGTGCCTAGAAGGTCATGATGTAGGCGTAATCTCTGAAGCAGGCTGCCCTGGTATTGCAGACCCTGGAGCAGATGTGGTAAGTATTGCTCATGAGAAAAACATACGCGTTGTTCCATTAGTCGGTCCATCTTCTATCCTCCTAGCCTTAATGGCTAGCGGATTTAACGGTCAGAATTTTGCTTTTAACGGATACCTTCCTATTGATAACAGCGAACGCAGAAGCGCCATAAAACGCTTAGAAAAACTATCTAAAGACGCAGATCAGTCTCAAGTATTTATTGAAACTCCCTACCGGAATGATAAATTATTAGCGGAACTCATAAAAACAGTACATCCTTTTACTAAAATCTGCGTTGCCTGTGACATCACCTTGCCCACAGAGTTCATTGCAACTAAAACAGCAAAGCAATGGACCACAGAAAATATAGATCTTCACAAAAGACCTACCATATTTATTATTCAAGCATAAAAAAAAGCCCTTGTGAAGATTCACAAGGGCTTTTTTTAATTTATTATTTTAAAATCCTAGCATTTCTCTTGGGCTCCACATTTGAAATGTCATACCCTGAGAACAATTTTATGTAACGAGCTATATTCGTTCCATAATCATCAAAAACATCATAGGCACCATACGAACGTAAATACTTTTTTACGTTACCAGGCCCTGCCAAATGAGCTGCTGCTATAATACCAGACTCTGTAACTTGAGAATTTCCAATTTTAATTCCCGAAAATCGCTCGATATCTCTTCTCAAAATCCATTTATTACGAGCAATATTGGTCATAAAAGCTTTTTCTTGAAGCTCTGGATTTGATAAAAACAAGTCGACATTATAAATACCGACCAACTCGAGAGTACTTGCTCCAAACTGATATTTACCTAAATATCCTAAGGAATTAATAACTCCGTATCTACCTCTTGATTCTTTAAAAGCTAATGCTTCTTTAAAACCAACATAAGAGCTACCTATGTATGGAGGTGTTAATAAAAATTTTGCATTAAAAGTTTCATCTTGGGGAAACGAAACTAACGTAGGTGTATTTACTTTAAGGCTGTCCGGAACCAATACTGGTTTATTTTTGAATCCAAAACTGACTAAAATAAAAGTCATAATAAGGGGACAACTAATGCTTATCCACTTTCTCATACAATTGTTTTCTTAAGACTTAAAGCAACAAAAAAGTAGCCTGCTTAAATTCGCGGGGCAAATGTACCGCTATACAGAAGATTTTATTGTTGTAGAAATCATAAAAATTGCCTCATTTAGATAAAGTGACGTTAAAATCAGACGTTTAACCTACCTGTTTATGTTTTTGCTATTAATCCATCGGACGTACTGCTCTTTATTCTGGTTATGTTGCGCAAGCGTTTTTGCGAACTTGTGATATCCAAAATTTTCGACATTTGCCACAAAATAGTAATAACTATGCTTCTCTGGGCTTAAGACAGCATCTATTGCCGTAATATCTGGCATGGCAATTGGCCCAGGAGGTAAACCTGCATATTTATAAGTATTGTAAGGAGAATCCAATTCTAAATCACGGTACAATACTCTCTTAATAATTTGATTAAAATCTCCCGTGTGTAATTTCAAGGCATAGATAACCGTTGGATCTGCCTGTAATAGTATACCATCACGCAATCTATTTAAATAAACTCCGGCTACTCTAGGCCTCTCATCTACTTTTGCAGTCTCTTTGTGTACTACAGAAGCCAAAGTAGACACTTCTATCGGAGTTAAATGTAAGGCTTTGGCTTTCTCCATTCTAGCATCATTCCAAAATCTTTTATATTCCGTCAACATTTTGTCTCTAAATTTTTCTGCAGAAGTATTCCAGAAAAACTCATAACTATTAGGAACATACATCACCAGCTTAGTCTGCTCATTAAAACCATTTTCTTTCAAAAAATCTGTATCATTGAAGGCATTTAATAAAGACAAACTATCGGCTTCTATCTGAGTAGCTACCCTACCAGCTAAATCTTCAATCGTTTCCTGATTGTTAAAAGCTACTTTCACAGGTAAATTCTGACTTCTTAGCGTATTAATAATTTCATTATTATTCATACCCTTTTTAATCGCATACTTACCTCCTTTTACATAAGAAGCATACCCCTTTTTCTGAGCTGCAGATTTAAAAGAATCAACATCTTCTAATAAAGGCGCTAAAGTCTCTTCCACCACCGCAAAATTTGCATCGGAAGGAATATAAACAAAAGCTTCGTCATTGTTAAAAGCAGTATTAGGTGTGAAAAATGCACCATACACTTTATAAGCAAATACACCACAGACCATCAATCCTATTACTAAAACGGCAAGAACTATTTTTTTTAAGTACATTAATTAAATATTTTTTGATAAAGAATTTCGTTTTTATATGTTCCTTCGGATAAAATCCAATCTTTTTTTACTCCTATTTTTTCAAAACCTAATTTTTCAAATAAATGAATACTTGGTTGATTATCTTCTAAAATATTGCAATAAACCTGATGCATTTCTAAGGTTACTCGAGAATACCCACAAACTAATTCTAAAGCTTCTGACCCAAAACCATTATTACGATGATCTTTTGATGCAATAACAACACCTATTCCCGCTTTTCTATTTTTAGGATCAAAATCAAATAAATCAATTAACCCAACTACAGTACCATCTAGGGCGCAAATACATAAGCGCAGTTGCTTAACTTCATAAATGTCTCTATGCACATTATCAAGATACATCTCTAAAACCTGTTTGGAGTATGGTGCAGTTGTACCACTTACTTCCCAAACCTCTGTAGAATTTTCTAATTGATATAAAAAATCTAGATCTGACGGTTCTAGCGCTCTTAAATAAACTTTTTCTCCTTTTAGACTATACATCTATCTCTCCTTTGAATACAAATTTTGCGGGTCCGGTTAAAAACACATTAGAATATACCTTATTATTTACCTCAAACTTAATATTTAAATCTCCACCTAAAGCTTTGATAAATACTTCGCTATTGGTTGTTTTTCCTGTTTTATGCATTGCTATTGCAGCTGCGGTAACACCCGTACCACAAGACAAGGTTTCATCCTCCACACCTCTTTCATACGTTCTTATAGAAAAACTAGTCGCATCTATCTGTTCTACAAAATTGATATTACTGCCCTTCTCTCCATATACGCCATACCGCAAGCGAGCTCCTTCTTTCTTTACTTGATAATCTTCTAAACCTGTAACCATCTGTACATGATGAGGAGATCCTGTATCTAAAAACACAGCATTAGGCTTCTCTTTAATTTCTTCCACGTCTTTCATTTGCAGACTAACTAAACCTTCCTTAATAGATGCTTTATGCAAACCGTCTATAGCATTAAATGACGCCGAATCTTTAATTATACCTAAGTGCTTAGCAAAAGCCACCAAACACCGACCACCATTACCACACATGGTACTTTCATTTCCATCAGAATTAAAATATACCATTTTAAAATCTAAGTCCTTCTCATTTTCTAATAATATAAGACCATCCGCGCCTATGCCAAATCTTCGGTCACATAAGAAAGCAATACGTTCAGTATTTTCTTTATCAAATATATTTTGTCGGTTATCCACCATTACAAAATCATTTCCCGTACCTTGAAATTTATAAAATGTAAGCTTCATCTTTTGCGTTTATAGTACAAAGGTAGCATTTTATTAAGGGAATTTTAGCAGTTAAAACAACGTTAAACAGAAAAATAGTGTCCTCAAAACTGTTAATTTTGAAGTACAAAAGTTAAAATGTAAATTGATTATGAAGAATATTGCGAATTTATTATTGGTTTCTGTATTTGCAGGAGCTATTACCTTAGGAGCATACAAACTTTTTTTTGAACAAAACTCCTATATTTTCACAGATTCAGGAGCTACTCCTTACACCACTGCTAGCTACACTCCAACAAGCGCTCGAGGTGCTGGTATTAATGAGGTTGATTTCACCTCTGCAGCAGAAAGGACCGTTAATGCGGTTGTGCACGTTAAAAATGTAGCAATTAATAGTGGTCCTAAAAATATAATGGAATTTTTATATGGGTACGAATCAGACTCTAGACCGCAGGTAAGAGGAGCTGGTTCTGGTGTAATTATTTCCCCAGACGGCTACATTGTTACCAACAACCATGTTATTGATGGTGCTTCACAACTACAAGTAACTTTAAATGATAATACGACCTATCAAGCAGAATTAATAGGAACAGATCCAAATTCTGATATTGCTTTAATTAAGGTTGATGCAGATCATAAAATGCCTTATTTGGCATTTGGCGATTCTGATAATGCAAAAATTGGAGAATGGGTATTAGCCGTTGGCAACCCATTTAACCTAACTTCTACAGTGACCGCAGGAATTGTAAGTGCTAAAGCAAGGTCACTAGGCGGAAGCAACCAATCTTTTCTTCAGACAGATGCCGCTGTTAATCCAGGAAACAGTGGTGGCGCTTTAGTAAATACCAATGGAGATCTAATTGGAATTAATACAGCCATAAGCTCACAAACTGGGTCCTATGTAGGGTATTCTTTTGCTGTACCTAGCAATATCGCCAAAAAGGTCATTGATGATATTTTAGAATATGGAAATGTTCAGAAAGGAATTTTAGGAATAAAAACACCCTCTTTAAATACACCCTATGCCGTAGAAAAAGGCTTAAATGAATTGAGTGGTATTTTTATTGATGGCGTAGAAGAAGACTCTGGTGCTGCTGATGCAAACCTTGAAAGAGGCGATATTATTAAACAAATAGATGAAGTGAAGATTAAAAACTTCCCACAGCTTAATGGATATCTTGCCACCAAAAGACCAGGAGATGAAGTACAAGTTACTATAGAAAGAGATGGAGAATTAATGACACTGCCTGTGTTATTAAAAGAACGCCAGACAATTATCTTACCCATAATGGATTTAGAGGTTAAAAATCTAAATGAAAAAGACCGTAAAGACTTTAGAACTAAAAAAGGTGTTAAAATTGTGGGAGTTTCGGAACGCTATGAAGGTTATGGCCTAGATGGTAAAGTTCTTCTTGCTGTTGGCGATGAAGAAATAAACGATATTAATGATGCGAAAGTGTTATTCGGTAGAATCACCAAATACCGCAGTACAAGCATAACAATGCTCAACAAAAAAGGAGAAAAAGAACGCATCATTCTCCAGTAAAACGCATATCCCTCGTCAAAAAGCTCCCTAGTGGAGCTTTTTTTATTCCAACAAAATGTTACGAAAACGTTTGAATTTTCTATTTTTGCAGAAATTTTTAACAACTCAACTTAAAAATAACTGATGGATAAAATTAAATCTTACGAAAAAGAACTTGCTTTTCAAGCAGATAGGCGCAAGGCTACTACAGAGTTTATCAAAATTGTAAGCGACCTATGGTATGATAAATCAATTGAAGTAGTTTTATTTAAAAATCAAGTAATTGACAAAAACGTTAGCGACATCATTAACCTTCATCAATATGCTTGTGAGTTTGTTCAAAAACCAATTTCCATATTTGATTCTGTAGAAATATTAAGAGCAATTAATGATATGAAATTACCTCCATCTAAATTAGATATTGGTAAGCTAACCTATGAATATCATGCTGAAAATGAAAATGAAGAGCAAGTCAAAGCATTTGTTTTTAATAAACTTAAAGATGCGGAAGTTGCTGAGGCAATAAAGCCTAAAGATGTTGTTCTCTATGGTTTTGGTAGAATTGGCCGTCTTGTCGCTAGAGAATTGATGGCTAAAACAGGAAAAGGCAATCAAATGCGTTTGCGAGCTATCGTCATCAGAGGAACTGTAAATAAGGAAGTATTAGAAAAAAGAGCAAGTTTATTGCGTATTGATTCAATTCATGGTGAATTCAATGGCACAGTAGATATAGATGTTGAAAATAGTGCTTTGATTATAAATGGTACTACAGTACACATTATTAATGCAGATAAACCTGAAGACATTGATTATTCTGCTTATGGCATAACAAACGCTTTGGTTATTGACAATACCGGTGCTTTCAGAGACAAAGCGGCATTATCTAGACATTTAAAAGCAAAAGGAGCTGCTAAAGTTTTATTAACGGCCCCAGGACAAGGTATTCCTAATATTGTTCATGGCGTAAATCATAAAGATTTTGATCCTAAAAACAATAAAATATTTTCAGCAGCATCCTGCACAACCAATGCAATTACTCCCGTTTTAAAAGTGATTGAAGATTCTTTAGGTGTTGTAAAGGGGCATATAGAAACAATACATGCATTTACTAATGATCAAAATTTAGTAGATAATATGCACAGTAAGTACCGTCGCGGTAGAGCAGCTACATTAAATATGGTGATTACAGAAACTGGAGCTGGTAAAGCGGTTACCAAAGCATTGCCAAGTTTAGTTGGCAAATTAACCTCTAATGCTATTCGTGTTCCTGTTCCTAATGGTTCTTTGGCGATATTAAATTTAGAGGTAGATGCCAAAACCTCAAAGGAAGCAATAAATACCATGATGAAAAAGTATGCATTAGAAGGAGATTTGGTAGAACAAATTAAATATTCTTTCAATAATGAATTGGTTTCTTCTGATATTGTAGGTACTTCTGCCCCATCAATCTATGACAGCAAGGCAACACTTGTTTCTGAAGACGGAAAAAATATAGTTTTATATGTCTGGTATGACAATGAATACGGGTATTCACACCAAGTTATTAGACTTGCAAAGTATATTTCTAAAGTTAGACGCTTCACTTATTACTAATTTTTTTTCCTTTCTAATATTATTGAAGTAATTTAGCGCTTCTCTAAATCATTAAATAATTATTAAGAACACTTACTAGATGAAAAAAATTAGATTAATACTTGTAACTCTAGCGCTGTTATCGGTTAATTTCCACTTTGCACAAGAAACTCAAGATGATAATGAGGATGATGCCTCATTAGAAACAGGATCCATACATGGGCAGTTTGATTACTTGGCTAAAAAATCTGGAAATTACAGAGCAGATGGTGTGTATTACGAAGTAGTTAAAATTACAAGCTTAGAAAAGCTTAAGCAAAATGTTATTGACACTCTTAACTTAATTAATAAGAGAACTACAGAGTTAAATAAAGTTATTGTAGATCAAGAGAAAGATATTAAGTCTTTAAATGAGAAGTTATCTGAAACAACAAACAACCTTGCCTCTGTTACTGAGGAAAAAGATAGTATGTCTATTTTCGGAATCTTAATTGCTAAGGCTACCTATAATGTTATTTTATGGACTTTAATTGCTGCGCTTCTATTATTTCTGTTATTTTTTATTTACAAGTTTAGAAATAGCAATATTCTTACCCAAGAAGCTAAAACCAACTTATCAGAGCTTGAAGTAGAATACGAAGAGCACAGACGAAGAGCTTTAGAGAGAGAGCAAAAAATTAGCAGACAATATCAAGATGAGATTAACAAAAATAAAAAGGCTAAATAATTAGCCTTTTTATTTTTACTTGAATTTCTAAAATACAATTAGTTAATAGTACATTTGCCTGTTAAAGTTAGAACAACATGCGTATTGATATCATAACAGTCTTACCTGAATTACTCAAGAGTCCTTTTGAAGCAAGTATCTTAAAAAGAGCTATTGAAAAAGGTATTGTTGAAGTACATATGCATAATCTCCGCGATTATACTAATTTGAGTTACAATCAAATTGATGATTATCAATTTGGAGGTGGCGCGGGTATGGTCATGATGATTGAACCGATAGACAAGTGTATTTCCGCTTTAAAAGAGCAGCGAGATTATGATGAAGTCATCTATATGACCCCAGATGGCGCCACACTGAATCAGAAAATAGCCAACAGCATGTCGCTCCTAGAAAATGTCATTATTCTTTGCGGCCATTATAAAGGTGTCGACCAAAGAGTTCGGGATGCTTTCATAACTAAAGAAATATCTATTGGCGATTATGTCTTGTCCGGCGGAGAATTAGGAGCTGCCGTTTTATGCGATACCATTATTCGTCTAATTCCAGGAGTATTAAGCAATGAAACTTCTGCATTGACAGATACATTTCAAGATGATTTATTAGCTCCACCTGTATACACAAGACCTGCGGAATATAAAGGAATGAAAGTACCAGAAATTCTTTTAAGTGGTAACTTTCCTAAAATTGAAAAATGGCGAGAAGACAAGGCTTACGAACGCACCGAAAAGCTAAGGCCGGACCTATTAAAATAGCATCTACATTTTGGAATCACACGAATTAAACCTTCTGATACCCCTCAAAAGACAATTGCTTATTTTTTTATAAAAAATAGCATTGAAATATTGTCACTTATTAATATTTTATTACTTTTGCAATCCAATAAATCAACCTCTGACGATAATCGTGAATGTTGCTTTATAACAAACAGTAAATCAATACGATGGAAGCATTATTAAAATTTGTTCAAGACGAATTTGTTACTAAAAAAGAATTTCCAAAATTTTCAGCTGGTGATACTATCACAGTTTATTATGAAATTAAGGAAGGTGAAAAGACACGTACTCAGTTTTTTAGAGGTGTTGTAATACAAAGAAGAGGTTCTGGATCATCAGAAACCTTTACAATTAGAAAAATGTCTGGAACAATAGGAGTTGAGCGTATCTTCCCTATCAACATGCCAGCTCTACAGAAAGTAGAAGTTAATAAAAGAGGTAAAGTTAGAAGATCTCGTATCTTTTACTTCAGAGGACTTACTGGTAAGAAAGCAAGAATTAAAGAAGTGCGTTCTTAATCTAAGACCTAAATACACAGAAGAACCCGCATTTAGCGGGTTTTTTTATGCTCAAAAGTTAAAAAGCGAGCATAAATTTGGAATTCTCAAACATTACTCTTATATTCATAGTATAAATAGGGAAGCAAATGCAATCAATGGTTGCCGTTTTGTAAATAGACAAGACAACAAAGGTTTGCAAACTATTCTAAAAAAGCCATATCAAATGCTACATGCATTGATATGGCTTTTATCGTTTTGGTAATAAAAAAAAATAACATTTTAGTAAATTTTACATCATATTATCCTTAAATCTACTCAAGGTAAAACTATAGAATATTGTATATTTGCACCGCTTAATTCAAATAAATCGCAATAATGCCAAAAATAATTTATACTAAGACTGACGAAGCTCCAGCTTTGGCGACTCAGTCCTTCTTACCAATAGTTAAAGCATTTACAAAGACATCAGGAATAAATATTGAAACCAAAGATATTTCTTTAGCTGGAAGGATCATTGCTACTTTCCCTGACTTTCTTAAAGAAGATCAGCGTATTGCCGATGATTTAAAAGAATTAGGAGAACTTGCCAAAAGTCCAGATGCAAACATCATAAAGCTTCCAAACATTAGTGCCTCTGTTCCTCAACTTAAAGAGGCTATCACAGAATTGCAGGAGAAAGGCTATGCTTTACCAAATTATCCAGATGAACCAAAGTCTGATGAAGAAAAAGAACTAAAATCTAGATACGATAAAATTAAAGGTAGTGCCGTAAATCCTGTTTTAAGAGAAGGTAATTCTGACCGTAGAGCTCCAAGAGCTGTTAAAAATTACGCGAAGAAGAACCCACACTCTATGGGTGCTTGGAGTGCAGATTCTAAAACTCATGTAGCAACAATGGGAACAAATGACTTCAAAGCAAATGAAAAGTCATTAACAATTCCTTCTGCTACCAACGTAAATATAGAATTTACAACAGCCAATGGTACTAAATCTATTTTAAAGGAAAATTTAGCCTTATTAGAGGGCGAAATCATCGATGCAACAGTACTAAGCAAAAAAGCCTTAATAACTTTTTTAGTAAAAGAAATCAAAGACGCTAAAGACAAAGGGGTTCTTTTATCTGTGCATTTAAAAGCAACGATGATGAAAGTATCTGACCCTGTTATTTTTGGTCATGTAGTAGAAACTTATTTCTCAGAAGTATTTAATAAATATGCAACTACTTTTGAAGAATTAGGAGTAAGTGCTAATAACGGTTTAGAAAGTCTTCTAAACAAATTAAATACACTTCCAGAAGATAAACATAAAGAAATTCTTTCTGCCATTGAAGCTACTATTTCAAATGGTCCTGACTTAGCAATGGTTAATTCTGATAGAGGAATTACCAATCTACATGTTCCTAGTGACGTAATTGTAGATGCATCTATGCCTGCAATGATCAGAAACTCTGGTAAAATGTGGGATAAGAATGGAAAAGCTCAAGACACCAAAGCAATTATTCCTGATAGCAGTTATGCAGGCATCTACCAAGTAACTATTGATTTTTGTAAAAAACATGGTGCGTTTGACCCTACCACTATGGGAACAGTTCCTAATGTTGGTTTAATGGCTCAAAAAGCAGAAGAATACGGTTCTCATGACAAGACTTTTGAAATGAGTGAGAATGGTACTGTTAATGTTGTTGATGTAAACTCTAAGGAAGTTTTACTTTCTCAAAAAGTTGAAGAGGGTGATATCTGGAGAATGTGTCAAGTTAAAGATGCACCTATTCAAGATTGGATTAAGCTCGCCGTTTCTAGAGCTAGAGCTTCTCAATTACCCGCAATTTTTTGGTTAGATGAAAAGCGCGCTCACGATGCCGAATTAATTAAAAAAGTAAACACCTATTTACCTAATAATGATACTACAGGCCTAGACCTTAAAATTCTTTCTCCTGAAGATGCTACTCAAGCAACTCTTGAAAGAATCATAAAGGGAGAAGATACCATTTCTGTTTCTGGAAATGTATTGCGTGATTACCTGACCGATTTATTTCCAATTTTAGAAGTAGGTACTAGTGCTAAAATGCTTTCTATCGTTCCTTTAATGAATGGTGGTGGCCTGTTTGAAACTGGCGCAGGTGGATCTGCCCCAAAGCACGTTGAACAATTTATAGAAGAAGGTCACTTAAGATGGGATTCTTTAGGAGAATTTTTAGCTCTTGGGGTTTCATTAGAGCACTATAGCGAAAAATACAAAAATGACAAAGCTTTAATTTTAGCTGATGCCTTAGATGCTGCTACCGAAAAATTCTTAGACAACGATAAATCTCCTTCAAGAAAAGTTGGTGAATTAGATAATAGAGGGAGTCATTTTTACCTAACTTTATATTGGGCTGAAGAATTAGCGAAACAAGATAAAAATGCTGAATTAAAAGCTGAATTTACCACCATATCGGATGCATTGAAAGCTAACGAAGCTAAAATTATTCAGGAGCTAAGTGACGCACAAGGTCGTAAAGTAGATATCAAAGGTTATTACAAAGGAGACGATGCTTTAATTGCTAAAGCAATGCGTCCTAGTGAAACCTTCAACACCATTTTAGCGTCACTATAATCGTATCAGTTACATAATTTAAAAGCCATCTTTATTATTAAAGATGGCTTTTTTTATTAACATACTTTCCTGCTGTTAAAAGATTCAATTCTAGTATTTTTACTAAAAATTGCAATTAATGAATCGTATTAAATATTTACTGTTCTTGTTCGTGGGACTATTTTTTTTCTCAGGATTCTCCCAAGAAAAATTCTCCTTAAGTGGAACTATAAGCGAATTAAAAAGTAATGAAACCCTAATTGGTGTTACTATTGCCGTCCCTCAATTAGCAACCGGCGTCACAACAAATGAATATGGTTTTTACTCCTTATCACTTCCTGAAGGAGAATACACGTTAGAAATTAGCTATTTGGGATACAAAACTCTTAGTAAAACGATAAGCTTAACACAGAACACAAAGCTAAATCTTCAACTAGAAGAGGCTGCCGAACAGTTAGAGGAAATAGTTTTAGTGGAAAATGTAGAAAAAACAGATCTTGGCACTCCACAAATGAGTGTCAATAATCTAGCTGTTAAAACCATTAAAAAAATTCCTGTAGTACTCGGAGAATCAGATGTTCTTAAAGCTATTGTTTTACTTCCTGGAGTAAGTAATGCAGGCGAAGGGTCATCTGGCTTCAATGTTAGAGGTGGCTCTGCAGATCAGAATCTTATTCTCTTAGATGAAGCTACAATTTTTAACTCCTCTCACCTTTTCGGGTTTTTCTCTGTTTTTAATCCCGATGCTATAAAAGATATTAAGCTTTTTAAAGGCGGAATACCTTCGCGCTATGGCGGACGTGTGTCTTCTGTATTAGAAATTTTTCAGAAGGAAGGAAATAGTAAAGAGTTTAAGGCTAATGGCGGTATAGGTATCGTTGCCAGTCGATTATTACTAGAAGGTCCAATTATTAAAGATAAAGCTGCATTTCTTATTGGAGGAAGATCCTCCTATGCGCACTTGTTTTTACCTCTCTTTGATATTGACAATAAAGCCTATTTCTATGATTTAAACACAAAACTAAATTTTAAATTAAATGACAATAATAATATCTTCTTATCGGGTTATTTTGGCAGAGATGTTTTCAGTATTAACGATAGTTTTGTAAATACCTACGGGAATGCTGTTGGTAATTTGAGATGGAATCATCTATTCTCAGATAAATTATTCTCTAATCTATCTTTAATATATTCTGATTATTATTATGGGTTGAAATTAGATTTTGTTGGTTTCGAATGGAATTCTGGAATCCAAAATTTTAATTTAAAATACGACTTAAAGCATTACCTAAACAACAATCTTCAGATCAACTATGGCCTAAATAATAACTATTACCAATTTAACCCTGGAAAAATAGTTCCTAGTAGTGAAGATTCTGGTATTATTGAAGAACAACTTATTCAAAAATATGCGAATGAATTTGCTGCATATATTGATGTTGAGCATGAAATTACAGATCAATTAAGTGTAGAGTACGGTCTAAGGCTTAGTAATTTTAATAGATTAGGTCAAGATGAGATAAACATTTACGCGAATGATAACCCGTTGAACTTTAATACAGACCTTCTCATCTACGAAAAAGCAGATCCAATTGGCATAAACACCGAAGGCAAAAAAAAATCACTAAAAACTTATACTAATTTAGAACCTAGATTATCCATGTCTTATAGATTGGATGATAACAATTCCATAAAATCTAGCTATACTCGATTAGCACAGTATTTACATCTACTATCTAACACCAGCTCTCCTACCCCATTAGATGTCTGGACACCAAGTGGCTCTTTCATTAAACCCCAATTATTAGATCAATACGCTTTAGGATATTTCCGGAATATTAAAAATGGAGACTATTCTTTAGAAACAGAGGTGTATTACAAAAAGATACAAAATAGAATTGACTACATAGATGGTGCCAATTTAATAGCCAACAATGCTATTGAACAAGTTATTCTTAATGGAGAAGCAAGAGCTTACGGTTTAGAAGTGCTATTCCGTAAAAACGAAGGAAGATTTCAAGGCTGGCTATCTTATACCTTATCAAAATCAGAACAACGCACCCCAGGCAGGAACGCAACAGAAACAAATGGCATCAGTCCGTTAGAAACCGGTATCAATAATGGCGCGTGGTATAATACACCTTATGATAAAACACATGACATCTCATTATTTGGGAGTTATGAATTTAATGAAAAATGGAATTTCAATGCTAATTTTGTATTCCAAACAGGCCAACCAACCAATTATCCTATAGGACAATTTGAATATCAAGGTTTAACTGTTCCTTACTATGGATTAAGAAATTCGGAAAGGCTTCCTACTTATAATAGATTAGATATTTCTGCTACTTTAACCCCATTAAAAAATAAAGATAGAAAAATTAAAGGCGAATGGGTATTCAGTATATACAATGCTTATAACAGAAAAAATGCCGCATCTATTAATTTCAGTAACAACAATGAAACAGGAGCTAATGAAGCCGTAAGAACTTCAATTTTTGGTATTGTACCTGCCGTTACCTATAATTTCAAATTTTAAGACATGAAATATTTATATACAATCCTACTAGTATCTTTATTAACCACAAGTTGTGAGGACGTGGTTGAGATCGCTGTTCCTACAGAGCAATCTAGGTTAGTAATTGACGGACTAGTGCGCGTAATAGATACAGATCCTTCAACCAATATTAGCATTAAAACGAGTTTAACTAGTTCTTTTTTCGGCACTATTGAACCACAAACTGTTACTAGTATTCAAATTTTTAACAGCACCAACACAATCCAAGAAACGTTAACAGAGTCTGAGACGGGAAATTATTCAACGACAGTTTCTTCCGAATCACTCAAAGATGGATCGATCACTTTACGTATTGTGTATAATAATGAGACATATGAAGCTACCACAGCATTTATACCATCTGCACCTATTGATAAATTGATTCAAGGAGAAGGAACTTTATTTGATGACGATGAAACAGAGATCATTATAGCTTACACAGATGATGCGTCTACGGAAAATTTTTATCTTTTCGATTTTGATTTTAATGAGTTTTTGGTTTCAGAAGACACATTTTATGAAGGAGAACAATTTGAGTTTTCTTATTTTTACGATTCAGATTTACAAGCAGGACAATCTGCTCAGGTAAGCATCCTAGGAGTAGATGAAACATTCTACAACTATATGAATCAAATTATTGCACAAAGCGGAGGAAGTCAGGGACCTTTTCAAACGCCTTCCGGAACTGTTCGCGGAAATGTTATTAATATAACTACAAAGGATAATTATGCCTTAGGGTACTTCTCCATTTCAGAAAGTTTTACACAAAACATTACTATAGAATAAGCCTTGGTTATGATGCATACAGATAAAGATATTTTAGTAAAAGGTATTAAGTATTTGGGTTATACCGTTGTTTTGATGTTTTCATCACCCATACTAATTTATCAGGCCTTTAAAAATCAACAACATGATTTGTATATACCTGTACTAGTAGTAGGCTTTATAGTAGGCCTAGGAGCTTTATTTATGGCTTTTTGGGCCATAAAGACAATTATGGATAGTTTATTTGGTAAAAAAAAGAATAGGAAACAATAATATCATATCACTAATCGTACAAAGAGCCATTTGCATTCGTGTAAATGGCTTTTTCTGTATAATATAGACAAGTTACGGAAGATAATAGATTAGCCATATTAATTAATATGGCAGAAATAGTTTTAAAGAATACTTGAACTAGTTTAATATGGAATATATCAAAGAGGGAAAGCTTAGCTTATTGTAAATGACAATGAATTACTTGGGTATTTAGATCAATATTTAAGAAAATATCCAATACATCCTTTATATAATACCCGAAAGAATTGCTGTGGTATGAGCTATTATATTAAGAATAGGCATTAAACTAAGATATACAAGCTTGCATACAATAGTCTTGTAAAGAGTAATAACTAGCTAATAGCCACAGAACCGTTATAAACAGCTATTGAGGTAATCTACTCTCAGGAGTAATGCGTTTTGGGATACTACAGTTGTTAGGAATAAGAATCATCAAGGATAAGAACCTTATATAAACAAAAAAAGTCCTCAATATTTCTATTGAGGACTTGATTAAAAAAAGGCGACGACCTACTCTCCCACTTGGTATAGCAGTACCATCGGCGCTGATAGGCTTAACTTCCCTGTTCGGAATGGTAAGGGGTGGACCCTATCGCCATGGTCACCTTAAATCGTTGTACTACACAAATGCATAGTAACTAATATTGTTAACATATTAAAGGGACAAAATGGTGTATAAAACACGCACTATAAACACAGT
>NZ_FNBD01000049.1 GCF_900102165.1 Cellulophaga baltica | reverse complement strand
AAAATAAATACGCTAGGCTTAAAACAAGCCAATAAGGTGATGCACCTATCAGCAATAGCCTATAATTTGAAAAAGCACCTGAAATTCACTCAAAAACACGTAAAAAGTGGAGCAGGAATGGGGTCTTTATTCATTCTTCTAAAAAAGACCTTATATGCTGTAAAAAACTCATGTTTAAGCACCTCAAAAATAACCAATTACTTAACTAATTGAAAAATGAAACCGCCTTAAAAGGCGGTTATAAAGGCCATTATTTTATAAATTATGGAGTTGTGCAACGGTTACCCTTGTTGTGCATAGTGTTTTACTCGGTTTTGGTTCTTTCCAGAATTAATGATGAAAAGGACTTCACACCAGTTTTTATACATTCTTCATCTATTCTAAAGTTTGGTGCGTGGTTCATCGCAACTATTCCTTTTTCTTGATTAGAACCACCTAATAAAAAATATACCCCAGATACTTTTTGTTGAAAGTATATGAAATCGTCATTAAAATAAGGTATTTGACCATAATCCATTACAACAGTTCCATCTCCATAAACATCATTGAGAATATTTGTCGCCTCATCTGTCAATTTTTCATCGTTTAGTACAGTTGGGTTCTCTTGAATGTATGATGTAGACATGAATTTATCTTTGAATTCTGAATTGCTTATTATTTGTTCAATTTTTGGTAAAATATTTGACAAATTGGATTTGTTTGTTTCATATAACCAAGCTTTTATTTTCAATTGATTTTTGTCTTCTTCTAAAACGAAATTTTCCTCCATAAAAAGATAGTCTTTGAAAATAGTGTTTGTGTTCGTTAATCCAACGATAGAGTCAAATGCTTTTGGAATTTCCCAAGGATTTAGACTATCTTTTTTTCGTAAAAATTCGCTTCTTATTTTACCGTAGAGCGTTTCCGCATCGTCTCCTGAGAACGTTTCGTTAAATGTAATCTGTATTATTTTTTGATAGGCAAAAAGTTCATTTGGTTTAACCATTATCTGACCGACTGGTAATGCAGTTACGTGTAATGCATATATTTCGTCAAGGTTCATTTCTGAAAATAGATTACTGTTAACCATATTTTTTGCACCAACAAAAGTTTCTTCTTCAGGTTGAAATATGAAATATATTGTTCCTTCAATTGATTCTTTGTTTTTAGATAGTACTTCAGCTATACCAAGTCCAATTGCAATATGAACATCGTGTCCACAACCGTGTTGTATTCCTTTATTTTTTGATTTATATGATACTTGGTCGGCAAAGTCATTTGGTATAGCGTCCATATCAGCTCGCCAAGCTATACTTTTACCTTCTTTTCCACCTTTTAAGATTCCAACGACACCATAACCTGCGACACCTTTTTTAACTTCCAATCCTAAATTCGATAAATATTCAGCAATGATTTTAGAAGTTCTTTTTTCATTACCAGCCAATTCGGGGTATTCGTGTAAATCTCTTCTGATTTTAACCAAACTATCGAAAATTTCGTTTGTCTGTTTTTCTATTTTTTGGTGGATGGATTGCTCGTTTGAAAAATCACATCCAATTACAATAATTGATAGAATTACTAATTCTATTAAGTGACTTTTAAATTTCATATTTTGATGTTAGTTCTATTATTTTTGCATTATGCACAACGTTAAATATATGGCAAGTTGGGCTGAAAACAAGCGATTACTTTCGGTTAAGCCACAAGCCAAATCTTTTTATTTTGTTTTAATTTTTCTTTAAACCAAATCAAAAGATTTGGCGACTTTACAAATAAACACTAACCTTTCGATTAAGCACTAATCGCCCTATTTGCTATATATAGTGTGTGTGCCCAGCATGGGCATCTTTTGTTTACCGAAAG
>NZ_FNBD01000014.1 GCF_900102165.1 Cellulophaga baltica | reverse complement strand
GGGTAACTCGAAAATTCGCTGTCAAATTCCATCATTAATCTTTCCGAATTTTCGTCAGAACTTTCAAAAAACCAACTATCATTTTCTGGAAGTAATGCAATCGCTTGCTCTATAATTTCGGCAGATTTAGTCGCTCCAATTTCACTCAGTGATTTTATTACTTGTTTTTTCTGTTTAGGAAACCATTCTTGTAAAAAAGTTAAAATACTATCCGCTTGCCCAGCATTTTCCAAATGCATACACAAAAATAAATTCAGTTGTACTGAGTTTAGCGAATTTGGATTTTTTTCGTGTCTATTTACAAGAATTTCATATAACGCAATTGAAAAATCAGAATTGTCATCTAATAAAAATAAGCTTTCAATATCTTCATCTCGTACAATTTTATCCCTTTTCCGAATTTCAGCTTTCATTTTTTCCGTCATCCACGAAAGTCCACTAAAAGAGTCATTATCCATAATTTTAATTTATTTCCTGCGGTTTTTTTAGCTTACCTACAACGGTCTTGTATATGGCTCGTAGCGCGCAAAATAGAAAATTATTTTCGGATTAAGCACGAGCCGAATTTATTAATTTTTCTTATTATCTTTTCTCAATAAGCCAAATTAAAAAATTTGGCGGACTAGCAAATATACCTTAACTTCGATTAAGCAACTGACTAGCTATGAGCTATATACGTTGTTAGCAAATGGCGTTTTTTCAGGTGGCAAATTCAGTTCCGCTAATATTTTATTCAATTCAGTCAGCGAATCTTTGTCAATTAATCCCGTATTGATTTTCAATTCCTTTTGTTCCGTTTTCAGCGTGTAATCTCCTGCAAATTTTTTTATCCAATTTATTTCATTCAGATTTATTTTTTTCCTGAATCCATAAAGTCCATTTTTTCGTATCGTTCCGTTTTCTATAGTCAGATATTGATTTGTCAAATCGAACAAATAATGTCCAACGTATAAAATTCCAATTACTAAATACCCATAATCAGACCAACGATTATTTTCGGCTTCCCAGACATTAAATACTCCAAGTCCAATCCAAACTATTCCGAGTATTAAATTCGCAAGTAATCTTTTTTTCTTGAATTTTATTTTCATTTCTGCTGTTTGTTTTCGCTTTTTGCTAACTCCTTATATCCGTATATTATATACTATTTATGGGTTTATTACTCCGGATAAACCAAATAAATACGAAACAATTGTGGGGGAGGTACTTCTTTTATCTGTCTCTAAAATAGATGCTAAATTTTCTATTTTCCTAGGGTTTTCCATAAGATGTATATCAAATCTTTAACATTTCTATAAAGTGCTAAAATAATCCGTTGAAATACATATCTATATAAAAGCAAGTAGGTATTTGATGAGCTTTACCCTTTTCAAAACTTTATTTAATCTTTTAGTCCTAATTCAGGGATCATAATCCACAAATATCCTATTTTTTAGGGATTACAATTTTTAGTGTACTATTTTCATTTAGGTTCGAATCAAACCCAAATCTTACCAAAACTAATACTATGAAGTGCGAGGTAATCTTAACGAATTGAAGCAATCAAAGATTTGAGAAATGGAGTGAAATGAGGTAGTGAGAATTTTGTGCAGCTGAAAAAGAAAAGAATTTCCACTTATCAAATCTTTAGTCAATATAGGTATTAATAGAACAGTGCAATTGACAATCTTTAGCCAGCATTTTCCGAAACCCAATAGCAATTTCATGGCTTTCAAAAATTAGAGCTTCTGTAATACTATCACTTAATATGAGCTGCTTTAGTAGATACTCAACAACATATTTATTATCTGCTGTAAAAAGTACAAATTTGTTAGAATCCAATTAGTTCGGGTTATTTATTTGGCAACTATCAAATTTATTAAAATCAACTTAAAAAAGCATAAAAAAAGAAATCATATTTAATAATTTCCTTGTCAATAGTTTATTATGAATTGAGCAAATTATTTTGCTTTCATTAGCTATTCTAAATTTTTAATTTTATCCTGTTCTGATTTTAAAAGACGTTCGTTGAGTTTTTTGTTCTCTTCATGAGCCTCTAAAAGTTTATCTAGCGGATTGAAAGTGCAATGATGCTTGTTTAAAGGAACATGATTGACACTATTATCATTAAAGTTATTTATATTATTAAAAACAGATTCATCTGAAAAATTCTCTATGGCCTATTTAGTCACACCCAAAACTTTTGCAATTTTCTCTAATTTTTCTTCTTCAATCTTTTCAGATTGTTCAATTTTAGAAACAGCCTGCTGGCTAATGCCCAATTCTTCTGCTAGGGTTGCTTGTTTCATACCCTTTAGCTCTCTAATACGGCTTATTTTTCTGCCGATATGGTTTGGATTTTATTGCAGTCTCCATAATCCAAATATTTATTTTTAATTTTTTTTGCTGGAAAATTACAAATACTTCATTTTAAGATACAATTGGTCTTGGTTGGGTAATTCAATGTTACTCACGTACTTGGTATACATTTTTGCATAAACTTAAATTATTTGGTCTTTAAAAACTAAGGGTTTGAAAAAGCTCAGCAAAAAATATCAGGATATTGATTCCCGATATGCCACCAGGCAAAGAACCTATTCATTAAATATTCACAGTAATGTAAGAATGATTTGGGATATTCTAAAAGTGTCTCCAAAAGACCTGTTACAAGACTTTTGGCGACCCTTAGTTATTCCTATTATCAAGATGGCAAAATCTCTTTAGAACGCCTAGAGGCAGCAAAGAACTATTTTCTGAGCTGCCACTATGGAAAAGATAAATACGATGATAAAGCTGACGAACAAATGCTAGAAGAATTAAAAGCACAACAATCCCTACATTATCATTCCACTACTTTTAAAGGAAGTGATTTAGATTTATACTGGATGCACCAACGGATGTTTTCCAAACAATGTTTTAAAAAATGGTTCTATAAAAATCATAGAAAAGAAAATCAAAACATCTTAGATCAATATTAAAACCATCATTGCACTCTCAATCTTCAGGGAAGACTTTGTGCTGACTTCCAGTTCAAATAGGCTTTTTTTGAGGGTGCATCACTTTCAAGAAATTCATAAAAATGATTCCCCATTTCTTTTTGCCCCTTTTCGTATTCAAGTTGTTTCATTTCTGAAATGCTTTGGAGCTGATAGATGGTGTAACCCGTTACGATTAGTACAGCCATTAGCGATACGCATAGTAGCGCTAAAAACCATTTTGGATACCTATTGGAATCGGTAAGCTTATTCGAAATAGCGCCTAGTCTTAGGTTTTGATCTTTTACAATTTCATTTTGAAGCTGTATTACTCCATCCATATAGAATTTTAGTTCAGTGATATCGGGTTTGATTACCATAGTATGTATTTCCTTTGAAACCGTCTCTAGTTTATTTATTTGTAGTTTGAAGTCACTCAATTCTTCAATTAATAATTCTGATAATTCGTCAATTTTTGCCATGATTATGCGCCTATATCAATTCCTTTTAATATTACTTTCTTAACCGCTGATTTAGCGATACTTGCCACTAAATTTGCACTCATCTCAAGTCCTTTCCCTAGAATATTGACCGTGTTCACACTAGCCTTTTCCATGTACTTAGGAACATTAAGGGCCAATTCAGCCCCTATTTTTCCACCAGACATTGATCTATGTACTTCACTCCCTTTTAAATTGACTCCCCTGTATTCAAATCTAAACCCTTGTAGCTTATTCGCTTTATTGATGCTTGGAATAACCTTCACCTCTTTAATTTTCATTTTGGTGATGTACTCTTCAAAAGAACGAGGCTTTTCTAAACGGAGTACGGTATCATGGATCTTCTTTATTTCAGCTCGAATATGTTTTAGTCTTTGTGATTTTTCGTTCTGAACATCTTTAACTGTTTTCAAGCCCATAGCCCTGGCTATTTTTTCAGCATGCAAACTTGCTCGTTTCCCTATAAAATTATCCGCATAGGCTTTCCCATTAAAATCGATTCTGTTGACGTATAAATGAATATGGATATGTTCTTTGTCTTTGTGAACAAAAGCGATAGCTTGATGGTCTGTAAGCTTCATTTCTTTAATGAATTCTTTGGCTATTTCACCAAGCCATTTATCTGTCAATTTTTTACCATCTTCAATAGTAGGACTTAAAACAAAGCTGATGGTATTCTTCTCACACTTGGTATTCATTCGTTGTATAATTTTAAACTCATTAGAGATTTCCTTTGGATTTTCACCCACCAAATGTTGTTTTAAAACTACGGTTGCATCTTTTTCTTGATTCCATCCGTATTCCATAGCGACTGCAGTATGGGCTATAGCTTTTCCTTTTCCAATCATTGCTTAAAATTGTTTAAGTGTTCTTTGATTTCTTTCGCAAGTGCATACACCTCTTCAGTTAATTGAGGATTATGTTTGCGATACATGTTTCCAATCGCGGTAAAATTGTTACTAAACTTCATTAAAGTTTTATAACACTCCACCTGCTCTTGGTTTAGAATCTCAACAACCTTGATATCTAAAGCAGCTCGCAAACAAAATTCGCTTAACGATAAACCTGCTTTTTGGGCGCGTTTTTTAAGCAGCTTTTTTTCATAGATGCCACATCTAAACTGAATAACTGTCTTCTTAGTTTTTTTCATTTTCTTTTGCAACCATCGGGAGTAAAAGCAAGATTGTCATGACAATGACACATCTTGCGCTTTCTCCCCAATTCTCTTTTTAGCTCTGGATATGAGCCATTCATTAATATCCTTAACTTCTGAATATAGGACTGATTTATCCTTCCAATTTTTTGAATACTCCTTTAGTATTTCAGTAGTTCTTTTTCCATTTTTATCGGAATCCAAATAGAGTTCAACACAGGAATATTCATCCACTAATTTTATAGCCTTTGAAACAAATGCTGTGGAGTTCAAAACCAAAAAATCATATGCTTCTTGGAGGTTTTTATGGATTTCCATTAGGGAGAGTAGGTCAAACATTCCCTCCGTAATAATCAGTTTATCCTTGCCGTTTTTTATATGAGAAATATCTTTTGGAGAAATAGAACTCTTATAGTATTTGTTTCGCAGTTCCCACCCGTCTGAATCGTTTTTTAATCCAATGGCAAAGTATCGTCTCCCTTTATGCATATAATGAACCTCATGGCAAAGTTTGGATGCTGTAGCCAAAGTAATTTTTCGTTCGAATAAATACCTTATTAGACCAAAATGCTGAATCGGTTGTGCATATAAGACGCGCAACCTATCCTTTTTTTCCTTTTCTAGAGGTTGCTGCTGTTGAAAAGAAAAAGAGATTTGACCTTTTTCCAACCATTGAAGAGTTTCTTTTACAGAGGTCTTTTTGATCATACAGATTAAATCGATGATATTACCACCCATTCCTGCTCCATGGTCGTACCAACGATTAAGTTCCTTGGACACCTTGAAAGAGGCTTGGGTTTCTGACCTGATAGGACTTAGAAACCAAGCTTCTTTCTCCGTTGCTCTGGTCGGAAAGTGCCCGAGTTTTGCCAACGCCTTTTCGATGGGAAAAGCTCGAGCTCTTTCACACGATAAACCGTATGTTGTTTTTTTAGTCATATCTTATCATTTAGACATAATTTGTATCATCATTTATTTTTGATGACAAAATGATGACAAAACGATGACGGTCTAAACCCTTATATTTACTGGTCTTATCTCTATCTTTCATCGTTTCATCATAAAAAAGTATAATTAGTAGGGTGTTTTTCTTTTTCATCAGCCATCCTTTTTTAGAAATAGTTTGAAATCGTCTCAACCTCCCATGAATAGTGCGTTTTCAGCAACAACGTTTTGTCATCGTTTCATCGTTTTGCTACGCATCCCTAAAATGCTCCATTAGGAAATCCCTAGATATGGAATAGTACCTCCCCTTTGCATCGGTTAAGCCCATCCCACCTTCCTGCCAAATCATCAATTTCCTGTAGGCCATGGAATTCTCTTGATTCACCAATTTCCAATCCTTCTTAAATATTTGTCTCAATTGCGTAAGGTCTGATTTGATTCTGGTCCGATTCAATAGCTGAAGGGCATCAAGAGGGCATATATGTACCTCTTCTAGTGCAAAGGTTTCCATGGCGTTAAGGATCACACTCGCAAGCTCCTTTTCTACTCGGTTCCTATTGTTTTGCATTAAGTTCTCCAAAGCTTTAGTTCTAATTTCCTCTGATGAGAACCACATGCGGGTTTTATGGGGACTGGTAAGTTCACGCTGCTTTAAATGGTATAAGAATGCAGGTATCTCCGTTTCAAGGTATTCTAGAAACTGGGTTTCTTCATTTTTCAGGGAAGGAATCTTCAATACCCAAAAACGAGTTTCGTTAGAATCGATCTTTATAAAATTATCCTCATTATTGCTACACAGAATAAACTTTCCAAAGAACTCCACTTCTCTTTTGTCTTTTCCCTTGGCCTCCAGTTTATTGAAATTGGTTGTGCTTAGGTATTTGATACGTTCGGTCAGTTCCTCTTTATTGAACAATACCTCGTCAATGCAGATCAAAAGTTTGTTCGCCCAATCCGCATTGAACTGACTACTAAAACTATCATTTGTTAAATAGGTCAAATTGTTATCGAAGACCATTTTTAACCATTTCAGAAAAGTGGTTTTTCCCGTGGATCGTTCTTTGGATACCAAACATAAAATGGGCAATACCTGGATTGGCTTTACATACAAAAGCTGTAGATAATCCAAACCTAAGTTCAGTTGCTGCCCGAAAATATGCTTCAAAAGTTGCAACGTAAAGGGAAATTCTCCCTCCTTCGGTTTATGAAGCAAAGGAGCATAAGTATTATAAAAACCGTGGCACTCACGTTTAAAATGCAAATGACTTGGAAGACAAGTAAATCCATCATACTTAGTTATAGTTCCAATAAAACTTCTTCCATGATCATTGCGAATGGCCTCCAGTGTCCAAGGAACAATGATTTCGTTAAAATGCCCTGCAATAGTCGGGATATGTACCAATTTATAATAGGACGTACCCACGCGGATGTAAGGTGTGTCTTTCATAATCTTGGTTTTCTATTTTGCAATAGCTGCTCGTTGAACTGTTGTTCCAAAAATTCATCAGATAGATTGGGTTCTCCAATAAGCCATGCATCGATTTCCTCTTTATTAAAAAAGAGCTGTCGAATATGTTTATTTTTTCCTGTGGGAATCAATTTTAATTGGGAAAGTTTGTAAATCTTGCTTTTAGATAAACCTGTGTATTTTACTAGGTCATCAATATTGAATACTTTTTTAGTGTGGGAAAGCAGGCCTTTGATATCCTGAAGTAAATCCACAACATTCTCATGCTCATTCATAATCTTTATGTTTAAGAATTAATAATGAGTAAAAGGCCTTTTACATTGATTGTACAACACAAACATATGACGGCACATGCAGTAAAAACAATAGGGAAATGACGATTGCTTATGAATTGCTTTA
This sequence comes from Cellulophaga baltica, assembly GCF_900102165.1. Classification (GTDB taxonomy): domain Bacteria; phylum Bacteroidota; class Bacteroidia; order Flavobacteriales; family Flavobacteriaceae; genus Cellulophaga; species Cellulophaga baltica. Next base: position 76,114 of record NZ_FNBD01000014.1, on the reverse strand, counting down.
TTTTTTCCCTTAAAAAAGTGAAGTAAAGTAAATTTTATAGCGTCCCAAGCGCCTTCGAGATCTCTTTTCGGACTTCATCATAGCTACCCGCCTCTGTAGAAGAACACCATTTCGAATAACTAGAGGGCAATGTGCTAGGATTAATGTCCGAATTTTGGAAGGTAAACCGCTCCATAATAAGAACGTTCAAGGACTCTTTTAGTTTGGTTCCCGTTCTAAAAATACCACCCCGAACAATCAGATCTAGTAAGGTGAATAAGAAACGAATGTTTCCTGACTGCTTGTTCCTTGGAGTTTCTCTAATGACAATTTTTTGTTCTACTGGCAAACCATTGACTAGCCTAAGAAGATTCTGAAGATCTTCTTGATCAAAACCGAAGAAGTCTGCATCAATTCTCGATAGCGATAGGGACTCAAATGAAAAGCCTTGTGCATTGCTTTTTAATAACTCCTGTAATTTATACCAGGCAATAACCGCAACCAAGGACAAAATGAAAAGTAGAACAACAAATAGATAACTACCTATGATTTGAACTAAGGAGAATTTAGAACCCGAAATCAGGAAGAATACAGATAAGGGTACTATGGCGAAAAGTACAATTAAGAAGATGGAAATCGTATTGGTGCTTATAGACTCTTGATTTAAAAACAGAAGTTTAAGTTCCCTTCGGCTTTGGTACAACCAATTCGCTACTATGTCTCCTAATCGTTCCACCCTATCAAGATAGTAATAAATGAAATTAAAAGAAAAAGATAATTGGATTTGATCCGTTAATTTGTTGTACAGATGTTGTACTGGCGCAAAAAACAAAAGGCTTCCAATTTCTCGGAAGCCTTGTTTTTATTGATGTGATGGCACTAGGATTCGAACCTAGGACCGCCTGCTTAGAAGGCAGGTGCTCTATCCAGCTGAGCTATGCCACCTACACTGAAAGAATTAAATTTAATTCTTAGAGGCTGCAAATATACTGTTTTCAATAAATAATTTGCAATTAAATTTTAAGTAATTTTAAGAATGTTAATTTTAAGTTTGCAAAAACTTAATTATGAATGCGTTAGGGTTTAAAAAAATTCTGTTCTACCCTCATTTAATTTCAAATTCTATATACACCGGTAAATGATCTGAAGGGTACTTTAAGTCTTTAGAATCGCTCAACACCGCATATTTGTTAACTTTGATTGTAGTTGGAGCTATAAATATGTAGTCTATCCTTCTTTTTACAGCGGTGGTAAACTTAAACGCATTAAAGGTACCTTCCGGTCCAAAACTCAAGTGCGCCACTTCCTTAGCATCGCTTAACACGTTTTTCACTGCAGCTATAACTTCATCAGTGGGTTCTAGATTAAAATCTCCTGTTAAGACTACAGGATAGTCTTTTGTGTTTACCTCCTTTATTCTATTCAAAATTAATTGCACCCCTTTGGCTCTAGCTATAGCCCCTTTATGGTCTAAATGTGTATTAAATACCCAAAACTTTTGTTTTGTATCCTTGTTGGTGAACAATCCATAGGTACACACTCTATTACAAGCTGCATCCCAACCCATAGAAACTTCTGTGGGGGTTTCTGAAAGCCAAAAGGTATTTTCTTCTGCTACCGAAAATTCTAATGAATTGTAAAAAATAGCACTATACTCGCCTTTATCTCCCCCATCTCTTCCTACGCCTATAAAGGTGTAATTCTCTAATTGTGCCGCTAAATAAGCAGTCTGTTGTGGTGTGCCTTCTTGAATACCAAAAATATCAGGACTGTAAAATTTTAACTGATTTACAACAAAATCCTTTCGAAGGGGCCATGCATTTTCTCCGTCTGAGGCTACATCTAAACGGATATTGTAACTCATCACAGAGGTTGCCTGCCCCGCTACAGAAGTAATGGAGAGCCCAAACAATGTGCACGTAAAAAACAGCATTAATTTCATCATAAAACATATTTTATAAGTTGACAATAGTAGGGAATACCACTAAAATAAAGCTGTTCATCAGATTAAGAAAATGATATCTTTTATGTTTATTTCTTACGTAAGAGCAACAAACCTAAAATGGTTAAACCTGCATTTACGGCGATATTCACAAAACCAAAATCGAACTTAAATTTTGCAATTAACACTTCACTCAACGCGTAGGTTACAAAAGGTGCTAAAAGACAAACTACCGGAACCCATTTATCTATGAGCTGCACTTTGGTAAACATCCCCAATAGAAATAAACCTAATAAAGGTCCGTAGGTATACCCCGCAACTTTAAATATCAAAGAGATTACATCGCCTTTGCTATTCGCAAAAAGCATAATAATAGTAAAAACAATTACAGAGAAACCAAGTAGTACTTTGTTTTTTAAACTTTTACGCTGTGCGCTAGATTTTTCTGAAATATCTAAAAAATCATACGTAAATGATGTTGTTAATGCGGTTAGAGAAGAATCTACACTAGAAAAAGAGGCGGCTATAATTCCTAAAAGAAAGAATATAGCGGCAAAGACACCTAAATGATTTAAAGCTAAATTAGGAAATAAAGTATCGGTATGAATTAATTCTCCTTTATCATTTACCGGCAGTGAAATTCCGTTTTTCTCTGCATAGATGTATAATAAAACACCAAGACCCAAAAATAGAAACTGCGTTGCTGCCAATATTAGACTATAGGTAAGTGTGTTCTTCTGAGCATCCCATTGATTTTTGCAGGTCAGGGTTTTTTGCATCATATTCTGGTCTAAACCTATCATGGCTATGGCTACTAAAATTCCCGCTATGAACTGCTTGTAAAAATTATTTCCAGAAGCCCCGTCCCAATTAAAAATATCAAAATAGCTATGGTCTGCCACTGCAGTAATTGCCGTAGTAAAATTTAAATCTAATGAGGTAGTAATGGCATAAATAGAAATAACAGCTCCTAAAATTAAAAAGGTAGTTTGTAAAGTATCGGTCCAAACAATAGTTTTTATCCCTGACTTATTGGTGTACAACCACACCAGTAAAAGAATAATTATAACGGTAATAAAAAACGGCACATTCAGGGCATCAAAAAGAGCAAATTGTAGAATCTTAGAAGCCAATAACAAGCGGAGGGCTGCGCCAAAAGACTGTGAAATTAGAAAGAATAACGACCCGGTCTTATAGGAATTTATTCCAAAGCGCTCTTTTAAATACCCATAAATAGAAACCAATTTGAGTTTAAAATAAAGCGGAATTAATACAAAAGTGATAAATAGATAACCTACTACATTCCCTAATATAAATTGATAAAAATAGAAATTATTATTCCCCACCATACCAGGAAGTGATACGAAGGTGACACCAGAGAGCCCTGCTCCTACCATACCAAAGGCGACCAAAAACCAAGGCGATTGGCGGTCTCCCGTAAAGTAAGATTCATCACTCCCATTTTTAGAGGTAAAATGAGAGATCACCATTAAAATAATAAAGTAAATAGCAATTATGCCTAGAACGTAGTATGGATTCAATTTGATGCGGTTTTAAGAGGTTTAAATTAGCATTTTTTTAAAGAACTTTTACTATCTATTAGCAGATAATCAATGAATAGGGAGTTCTGTGAAAGTATCCGCATATCTATCAACAAGTTAAAGGAACCTCAATTATGTTTGTCTATATAGATTTACCATTCATCGACACTTAAAAGTTATTCACCTACGTAACGAATTTTAATTCTATTTAAAATGGAATATTTGCAGTCTAATTTATTAAGCTATGGACGTATTATTTATTGAAGACGACACAATTGAGACTATGAAACTACAAAGAACAGTTTCTAAACTACAATTAAAACATAATATCATTGAGGCAAAAAATGGTGAGCAAGCCTTAGATATTCTTAAATCTAGTACCAAATTACCAGATATTATTCTGTTAGATTTGAACATGCCTAGAATGAGTGGTATTGAATTTCTAGAAATTATAAAAGCAGATGCCAATTACAAATACTTACCTACAATTGTTTTAACAACTTCTGAAAACAGAGCAGATTTACTAGAATGTTATAGAATAGGTATTGCAGGATACGTGATTAAGCCTTTAAAATATGAGGATTACGAAACAAAATTAAAAACTGTTTTTGAATACTGGCAAACGAATGAACTGGTAAAGGCATAAGCTTTTAGCCTTTTCACAACATTTTTTTCATATTAGGTGCTAATTTTCCTACTTTTAAAGTTGAAATTAATATGTACATATGAAAGGTGTTGTCTTTACAGAGTTTTTAGAAATGGTAGAATTAAAGTTCGGCTTAGAAGTCGTTGATACTATAATCGAAAATTCTAATTTACCCTCAGAAGGTATCTATACGTCTGTAGGTACCTATAGCTTTAATGAAATGGTTAGCCTTATTACCAGTCTTAGTGACGAAGTAAAGGCCCCCATGGGCGATCTTATTTACGCCTTTGGTCTCTACCTCTTTAAGGGCTTAGGAAGCTCACACCCCGAAGTAATAGAAAACTACTCCAACCCTATAAGTCTTCTTTACGCTATTGAAGATCATATTCATGTACATGTCAAGAAATTGTACCCTGATGCAGAACTTCCTACATTCAAAATTTTAGATAAATCAGATAACTCCATATCTATGGTATACTCTTCTTCTAGAGGTTTATACCGCTTAGCCCATGGCTTAATTGAGAAAACTTTTGAACACTTTAATGGTACTGCCACAATCACTTACGAACTTTTAAAAGAGGATGGTACCGAAGTAAAATTTGATATTGTCCAGAATGGATAACAAAGAAATCACTTTATTAAAACGTGCACTTGACCGACAAGTAAAAGCTCGTAAACAAGCAGAAAGCATTTTAGAAGCCAAATCTAAAGAGCTCTATGATACGACGCGCCATTTACAGGAAGTTAACAGCCGTTTAGAGAATCTACTCTCTGAAAAATCATCAGAATTAAACGAAATTTTTGTAAATATTGTAGATCCTTATGTAGTTATGGATCTTATGGGCAACATTATAAAAATGAATGATGCCGCAAGAGAATTTCTTGGCTGTGGCCCTGATGAAGAAGTAGATTTGAGTTCTTACGTACACAAAGATTATATAGAATACACCTACAACTCTTTTAAATCATTAGTAGAAGTGGGTACCATAAAAAACTACAGACCAAAGTTAGTACTTAAAGATGGTACCATTAGAACCGTTGAAGTTAACGGAAGTATTATCTATGACGAAAATAGAGTGCCTGTTGGTGCGCAAGGCATCATACGCGATATTAGTCAGGAATCTGAAATTAAAGAGCTTTTAGGCAACCAAAGAAAACAATTAGACATTATCGTAGAAAATTCTCCCTTAGGAATTATATTAACGGATAATGAACATATTATAAAAGCAAACAACGCTATAGTAAACTTATTAGGCTACTCTATTGAAGAACTAAAAAAGCAATCGTTAGATGCTATTTCTAGCTCTGAACACACCACAGAGTCTCAAAAATTAATGCAAAAAATGGACGACGGGGAATTGGAAAATTTCTCTGTTGTTAGAACATTTATTAAGAAAAACGGGAAACAGCTTTTTACCAAAACCGCCGTAAGTGCTGTTAAAAATCAACAAGGAGAAATTGATTATAAAGTAATTATCCTTGAGGATATTACTAAAGAACTTGAGGCCGAAGAGCAACTAAAAGCCTCAGAAAATAGACTCTCGTCTTTAATTGCTAATCTACATACTGGAATTTTAGTAGAAGATGAAGATAGAAATGTAGTCCTTGCCAATAAAATGTTTTGTGCGCTATTTGAAATAGAAGCACCTCCCCACAGATTGGTAGGTATTAATTGTGAAAATGCCATGAGTGGTAATGAGCATTTATTTAAAAATCCTGATTTTGAAGTAAGCCGAATTAATAAAATTATACAAAAGAAAGACTTGGTGCTTTCTGATGAAGTTGAAATGGCAGACGGTAAAACGCTGCAACGAGATTTTATTCCTATTTTTAATAAAGGTGTTTACAATGGGCATTTATGGACCTATACGGATGTCACCATTTCTAAAAACTACAAGAGAAACTTAGAAGTACAAAAGGAAAAATACAGTAGTATTATTGCAAATATGAACCTTGGCTTACTGGAAGTAAACCTTGATGAAATTATACAAACTGTAAATCAGAGTTTTTGCAGCATGAGTGGTTACACAGAAAAAGAATTACTGGGTAACAAGGCTACTGATCTTATAAAAATTACAGATTCAGATACCTTGAACAGTAAATCTGAGAAGGGGCTTAAGGGTGAGTCTGATTCTTATGAAGTAGAAGTTTTACAGAAAGACGGTACTACAAGGCATTGGCTGATAAGTGGTGCTCCACGCTATAATGATTCTGGTAAAGTAATCGGCTCTTTAGGAATCCATTTAGATATTACCGCACAAAAGCAATTAGAATTACAAAAAGAAGCGCTTGTAAAAGAGTTAGAGAAGAGCAACGTAGGATTACAAGAATACGCGCATATTGTTTCGCATGATTTAAAATCGCCTTTACGAAGTATTAGTGCCTTATGTACTTGGTTAAATGAAGATTATCAAGATAAACTAGACGATAACGGAAAGTACAACTTATCAATGATGCAAGAAAAAGTAGAAGCTATGGATAGCCTTATTGACGGTATCTTAAAGTACTCTACTATTAACAGTGATAATATAGAAAACTCTTCTGTAGATGTAAATGAAGTAATTAAAGAAATTACAGATATTATTTATATCCCTGAACATGTAAAAGTAGTGGTAACAAGTACGCTACCTACTATTTATGCGGATAGGACCAAGGTACATCAACTTATACAAAACTTCCTAAGCAATGCTGTGGTGCATATTGAGCGAGAAAAAGGCTTAGTAGAAATTGGTTGCATTGAGACAAAGACGCATTGGCAATTTAGTGTAAAAGATAATGGTGTGGGAATTCCTAAGGAATACCATGAAAAAATATTTAAAATATTCCAATCTGTTGGAAACAAAGAAAGGTCTACAGGAATTGGTCTTTCTATTGTAAAGAAAATTATAGACTTGTACGAAGGTCAAGTGTGGCTTGAAAGTGAAATTGGGGAAGGAACAACATTTTTCTTCACCCTAAAAAAATAAAAAAAATGAAAACAATTCAAGCAATAAAGCATAAAGACCAAGCATGGAAATTTATGTCGGAAAAAACGACGTTTAAGAATCCGCTTGTGCTCGTTTTCGGGAATAGATTCTTATTAGAATCTCCCTCCCTATATGAAGAAATAAATACAATGTTCCCCGATGGAAATATTGTGTTTGGCTCTACATCTGGAGAAATATTAGGCGAAAATGTATTTGATGATAGTATCGTCATTACCGCCATAGAATTTGAAAATAGCACCTACGTCATCCATTCAGAAAACATTACTAATTTCAATTCTGACTCAGAGCAATTAGGCGCTAAACTATCGAGGAAATTTACAAAAGAAGGTTTAAAACATCTTTTTATCGTGTCTGAAGGCAGTCTAATAAATGGATCCGCACTTATAAAAGGTCTTGAACAACATACGGGAACCTCCACAATTACTGGCGGACTCTGTGGCGATGGGGCTCTATTTGAAAAAACGCTGGCCTCACACAATGAAAATCCTAAAAAAGGCGAAGTTATTGCCATAGGTTTATATGGCGCACAATTAGAGGTTACTTGTGCCAATTACGGCGGTTGGTCTGCTTTTGGTCCTGAACGAATTATTTCAAAATCTAAAGACAATGTTCTTTATGAATTGGACGGGCAACCAGCATTAGATCTATATAAAAAATATCTTGGAGATAAGGCCAATGAGTTACCGCAAGCGGCTTTATTATACCCCTTAAGCCTACGTGTAAAGGATAGTACTGAAGTGGTGGTACGAACCATTTTAAATATTGATGAGAAGGCCAATACCATGATTTTAGCAGGCGATGTTCCTGAAGGATCTACCGTACAGCTCATGATGTCTACGGTAGACGATATTGCAGAGGGTGCAGCCAAAGCAGGTATGTACGCCATGCGTTCTAGAACTAAAAAACCAGACCTTGCTTTATTGGTGAGTTGTATTGGAAGAAAATTAGTAATGAACCAAAGAACTGAAGAAGAAATAGAAGAAGTAATTGAAGCTATTGGCAAGCAAGCTGTAGTAGCAGGCTTTTACTCTTATGGCGAGTTATCTCCGTTTTCTAATCAATTAGGGTGTAAATTGCATAATCAAACAATGACCTTAACTCTGATTAGCGAATAATGCACTCACTTTTAAAAAGACAAATCCGAAAGCACTTACCTGAGAATTTGAAAGATTCTGAAGATCTTGCTGCATTTTTAGATGCCATTAATAATTCGTATAAAGATTATGACGATAAGGCCGAAATGGTGCAAAGGGCTATGAGTATTAGTTCTATAGAATTAACACAAGCTAATAAAGACTTACGAGCAGAATCTGAAAGTCAGCGTAAAATTTTAAATATATTAGAAAAAGCAATTCGTGTTTTAAATGATGCTGGAAACACAGAACCGGAAGAAAATTCTTCTATGGAATTTCTAGAGGTAGATGCTTTAGAATTAGCCGCTAAGATTGAAAAGCAAGCTAAGGATATTGTGAAAATGACCGCAGAGAAAAATACGATGATGAAGAATTTAGAGCGGCAGAATGCCTCTTTAAATGACTATGCACACATGGTATCGCATGATCTAAAGTCGCCCATAAGAAATATCAATGCATTGATGTGTTGGATTATAGAAGATGAGAAAGAAAAATTCACATCAAACAGTGTTAATAACTGTAACCTCGTCACTCAAAATTTGCAAAAAATGGATGCCTTAGTTGATGGCATATTAAGACATGCTGTTATAGACTCTTTGGAGGAGGAACAAATACAACTAAATTTAAACCATTTAATAGACGAAATAACAAAGACCATCTTTATTCCTGAACATATAAAAGTTAGAATCGCAGGGCAATTACCCACATTCCTGACCGAAAAATATAAGATAGAACAGCTATTTAAAAATTTAATTACTAATAGTATTACTGCTACGGAACAGGTAGAACATGGCGAAATTATTATTAAACACCTAGAAGATACTAATTTCTGGAAGTTTTCCGTTTCTGATAATGGAAAAGGGATTGCAAAGAAACATCAAGAAAGTATTTTTAATATGTTTAAAAAACTTGAGAATGATTCTAATGCCTCTGGAATTGGATTAGCATTAGTGAAAAAAGTAGTGAATATATATGAAGGAGATATCTGGTTAGAGTCTGAAGAAGGCAAAGGAACTACAATTTATTTCACCCTAAAAAAATAGTATGGAACAACAACCAAACCTTAACTATATTAAAGACTTATCAGGAGATGATAGCGCATTTGAAGAGAAATTTATAGCGGTCTTAAAAGAAGAAATTCCTTTGGAAAAAGAGGAATATATACGCTGTATTACTGCAGAAAATTATAAAGACACTGCTTCTATTGTACATAAGTTAAAACATAAGCTAAATATTCTTAGCTTAACGGAAGATTATAAGCTTGCGGTTATTTACGAAGAAGATTTAAAAAAAGGAGATTCCTCCCTCAACGATAAATTTTTAATTATCTTGAACAAAATTGATGTTTACATTAAAAACCTATAATTTATGAATTGTATTATAGTTGATGATGAAGGTGCAGCACGAATGATTGTAGAACAGTTGTGTTCTAAAATTCCAGAATTGGATGTTATAGACTCTTTCTCTAATGCTATGGATGCTATGAAATTTTTAAATCAGCAAGCTGTTGATGTAGTTTTCTTAGACATTCATATGCCAGGTTTCACCGGAATAGATTTTGTACAGACATTGAAAAACCCACCTAGAATTGTTTTAACCACTTCTGACACCAATTTTGCTATTGAAGCTTATGAGTATGAAGCTATCGTAGATTATTTGGTTAAACCAATTACGCAAGATCGTTTTGAAAAATCTATCGTAAAGATAAAAACGGCATTGGAAAAAAGCAAAGCTCCAGCACCTGTAACTACTAAAGCTGCTTCTAATGCAGAAGATGATATTTACATTAATATAGATAGACGCTTAATAAAACTTAAGTTAAACGAAATCTTAGTCGTTGAAGCAAAAGGTGATTATATAGAAGTAAAGACCACTACAAAAAATTACCGCGTACATAACACGCTAAAAAGTATTAAAGACAAGTTGCCTGAAAACATGTTTTTGCAAATTCACCGGTCATACATCATTAATTTTACGAAGATTATTGATATTGAAGATAATAGTGTATTAATTGAAAAAAGTGTGATCCCAATAAGCAGATCTAACCGTCCAGAATTAATGAGAAGATTAAACCTTCTTTAATTCTATTCAACTCGTTTATAACTGGTTTACATAAAAGCTTGATCAACAATAAAACCGTAATAGAACCAACCCTATAGTGCTATCAGATAGTATAGCAATAATTACCTCAACTACCAAAACTCCGCTAGAATAAATCAGCGGAGTTTTTTTATACGTTAGATTTCAGAGGGCCTTATTTATTCGTTGCTTTTCTTCAGCTTTTTAAAGTAGAAAGGCTCTTTCAAAAACAACCACTTAACTTTCAGTCCAATTTCTGTAAACTCAAAACCAGCGGCCGTAGCAGAGGCAATATTGCTATATTTCCCGTACACTTCGGCACTCCATCGGGTATTAAATTGATGCTTCACTCCCACTTCTGCTCTAAAAATAACCGTCTGTGCATCATCTTCTACTTTTTGTAGTCCTGAAGCCGCACTTATCATATAGGTTGTTTTCTCGGAGAAATTACCTCTCAAATCACCAAACAGTTCAAAGGCTTGATAGGTTTCTGGACTAAAATAAATGGTAGGTAATTGATCTTGAAATGTAATATACTGAAAATTCACCCCTACTTTAAAAGCAGGTTTTTTAAATACGTTATAATATAACGAGGTGAAAAGTAAATTTCTGATATTATCATCTGTTTGTCTTGTATGCATTAACTGCGTATACCAACCTAGTTTGAAATTCGTGCCCATATTATAATTTAAACCATAATGGTTCATTACAATTTCACGCTCAATTAATTCTGCATTAAAACTCTGCACTTCTCTCTTGTATCCTACATCTAAACTCTGAAGTCTAAATGGTTGGGTTTGCAGTTTAATGTCAAAAACAGGCTGCGTATAGGAGTCCTCTGTGAAATTAGAGGAATTGATTCCTAGAGAGGCTTTCAAATTTGTTTTAGGCATAAGTTTGTACTCAATTCCGGCCATTAAAACATGAGAGCTAGCTTCATGCATGGTTACAGAATTATCTGTAGTTCTGTATTGATAATTTAGCGTAGTAATTAACTTGGTATTAATAGGCACATGAAAATTAGTTGTACTCGAGAAGGCCTCATTATTTCCATTATCAAAAGTGTAAGCGATATGCTCTTCTACACTTGGTGTAAATTTTAAATTAAGTTTTTCTATAAAACCGAGCGCATCTTTCTGTTTATCAAATATTTTTAAAGTTTGAAATGCTGCATTGTACGCAGGTATGATTCTATCTGATGCAAATAGCGCATTGGCTTTTCCTAGATTACCATCAAAAGAAGTACTATCCCTAGATAATATCATATCATAGTTAGATAAACTCGTCTTAAAATCTGCCGTATACATGCCGCGGGTTGCTTTTAATGCCGCAATCCAATTCCTGTCAGGATACTGTTGTTCTAAAATTGCTATTTCTTCTTTAGCATCTTTATATTTATTATTCCATATTAATGCTTGTACATACCTATCATAGGTAGTTTCTTTTAAAGCTTCATCATCAATGCTAGCCACTTTCTCTTTTGCTTGACCTGCAATACGTAACGCTTCCTTATCATTTTCGCCAATATGTTCCGCTAATGCAATCCCGTTAAGAGCGGTAATAGAATCTTTCTCATTTGTTGCTAAGCGCGCATATATTGCTTTAGCATTAGCTGTTTCCTTTATGATAAGGTATATATTGGCTAGGTTTAATAAGGCATCTTTATCCTCGGGAAAATCAGTAAAAATTTCGTTTAAATAAGCAATTCCTTTTTTGTATTCTTGGTTATTCACAAAAGTATTGGCATAGCCAAGTTTAATAAATTTTCGGGACACCTTTGCACTTCCATTTTCTGGCTGAATGGCGATGGCTCTGTTTACCATCTCTAAAGCCTGAGGATATTCTTTAAGATTAGATAAGGTATTGGCATACCCAAGTACAGCTCCAAAATTATCTGGATTTTCTGCTACCAGTTTTTTGTACAGCGGTTTGGCCGCTACGAACTCACGATCCCAAAGAAAAGACTCGTTATAGTTGATCTGAATTTCAAAATCGCCAGGATATTCTTCTAATAATTCTTTAAAAATAGTGTTGGCCAGTTTGGGCTCACCACTAAGCCCCACTGCTCTACCATAACAAAGCTTGGCCGTTTTATTATCCGGGTTGCTTTCTAGATACGATTTGAAGAATGTTTCTGCTTCTTCAAACTTTCCGGTCTCTAATAATTGAAACCCTTGAGTAATAGTGTCTTCTTGCGCCCAAATTAGGTGCGCTGAAAATAGGTATATAAATAGGATGAACTTTCGCATGGATTAGTTTGTACGTTTTTTACTACATTTTAAATAACGGTATTTTATCGAAAATATTAGCATTCATTAGTATTATTTCTAGCTATGGTAAAGCTATGGTCTCCACAGTTGTTTTGGAAGTATGCATTTGTCTACTCATCTATTACAATAGGTCATTGACCGAAGCCTAGGCAAAAAAGAATGCTAATTGCAAGACATTTGGTAAAATAAATGAAGGATAATGATTTTATACTTTTTAAATAAAATACAAATTATAAGAATTATCTTACAATAATATAAAGTTTTAACGTTATAGATATGTACTATTAAAAGAAGTACAATAACCAAACCAATTAACCAATCAGCATGTTAACTATTAAACTTTTGCTTAAAAAAATTACGCCCGAACAATTGTTCATGGGTAGTGTTTTGTTAGTGAATGGTGGCAATTATATATACAACTTACTATTAGGACGTTTATTAGGCCCTGCTGCATTTGCAGAAGCTGCTTTATTAATTACTTTATTACTAGTACTCTCTTTTGTTGGAATGACATTTCAGTTGGCTACAGCCAAATTTGCAGTCCTTTTTTCGGGAGACCAATGGTCTAGTTTTAAAAACAGGAGTTACAAACATGCGACCATTTTTGGTATCATAGCCGGAATTTTAATTATCCTATTCTCTAAAAATTTACAAGAATTATTTCATACTAAAAGCCATTGGATGTTTATTCTCTTTGGTATTGGCGTGCCTTTGTATTTTTTTATGAGTGTCAATAGAGGAAATTATCAAGGAAATCAAGATTTTAAAAATCTATCTATCACCTACCAAACAGAAATGTGGACTAGGCTCTTAATTACGCTGGCCTTACTACTATTTGTGCCTTTGGAGTCTTCTTTTTTAGTGGCATTAGGAATTGGTATTTCCTTTATCTTCGGATTAATTCCTTCTGATTTAAAAGGATTGAGTTTTAGTTCTAAAACAAAATTATTACCTGAGAATGCCAAGCGCGTGACCAAATTTATGGTGCTTACTGCTTGTTATGAATTCACTCAGATTATCATAAACAATAGTGATATCCTTCTTGTGAAGCATTACTTTGATGCGCTTGATGCTGGCCTTTATGCCTCTTTAGCATTAATAGGCCGTGTAGTCTATTTTGTAGCGTGGATGTTTGTTATGTTATTGCTGCCTACCGTAGTACAAAAACAAAAAGATGGTGAACCTACTGCTCCTATTTTATTTAAATATGTAGGCTATATAGGATTACTATCCGCAGTAATCGTAACGGCTTGTTATCTTATGCCAGAGTTTATTATAACCGTAATGTTTGGTGATGCTTATATTTCTATGGCCGGTCTATTATGGCAGTACGCTTTAGCCACATCATTATTTGCCATAGGGAATATATTTGCTTACTATTTCTTGTCATTAGATCATTATGTGCCGGTTATTTTATCGGGCTTGCTGGGTATGTCACAAATAGCATTAGTCGTATTTTATCATGACACCTTAGAAGTCGTAGTGCACGTACAAATTATAGCTATGGCCTTATTGCTAGCAGTACAAATAATTTATTTTTTACTTAAAAAATCAAAACTATAATTATAAAACTATTTATCGACAGTGTCTTTTAATTCATCGATAGAAAAACGAAACTAGACGGAGTTTTAAAAGAATAAAGCCGATAAGAAACCATATTTGTAAAACACAAACCGAATAAAAAGTATAGCCATGAAACTAGCCATCGTAACCGCTTATCCTCCAAGTAAAGTAACCTTAACAGAATATGGTTATCATTTAGTAAAGCATTTTAGATTACAAGATCAAGTCACAGAACTTGTTCTAATTTGTGATAAAACAGAAGGAGAAAAAGATTTAGCTTTTACAGAAAACGGTTGTAAAATAACGGTAAAAGAATGCTGGAGTTTTAATAGTTACGGAAATATTTTCAGTGTCAACAAAGCATTAAATCAAACTAAACCAGATGCCGTACTATTTAACCTTCAATTTTTAAAATTTGGAGATAAAAAAATACCAGCAGCATTAGGTCTTCTTCTTCCTGCTATATGCAAATTTAAAGGTATACCTACCATTTCTTTATTGCATAATATTTTAGAGCAGGTAGATTTAGAAAGTGCAGGTTTTACTGAAAATAAAGTATTGCAAAAAATATATAATTTTATTGGTACTACGTTAACAAGATTTGTGTTAGCATCAGATGTAGTTGCCGTAACCATTAGCAAATACGTTACCATATTAGAGAAAAAATATAAGGCTAAGAATATAGCGCTAATTCCACACGGAGCCTTTGAGACTCCTCCTACTCCTACCTATGATTTACCTGCTGGTCCTAAACAAGTAATGGCATTTGGCAAATTTGGTACGTATAAAAAAGTAGAGGTTTTAATAGAAGCGGTAGAGCTTATAAGAAAAAGAACCCAAGAAGATATAGAAATAGTTATTGCCGGTACAGACAGTCCAAATACCCCTGGTTATTTAGACTCCATGAAGGAAAAATATAATACCGTACCACAAATAAGGTTTACTGGGTATGTTGCCGAAGAAGATGTAGAAAAAATATTTAAAGATAGTGCGGTGGTTGTATTCCCATATACGTCTACAACAGGAAGCTCAGGAGTTTTACACCAAGCTGGTAGTTATGGTAATGCAGTTGCTTTACCAGACTTAGGAGATTTAAGTATTCTCGTAAAAGAGGAAGGATATAGAGGAGAATTTTTTGATGCCGACAATACGGGATCATTAGCAGACGCCATTCAGAATATTATTACGAATGACACGTATAGAAGAAGCTTAGGGCATACAAATTACACCGCTGCTTGTTCTTTACCTATGTCTACTATTGCGGCCATGTATTTAGATCATTTTAATACCATTATAGAGAAAAAATCGCCAGTACCTAAATTTCAAGAGGAACAGGCTTAAAAATATATTCAATTGGTTATTGGTTATGTGTGAAAAGGAGAGGCAATTTAAATTAAATCTCCTTTTTTAAAAAACAATACACCTTTTAAGAATTTGGTTAGTGGTTATGTGTGTAAGGGAGAGAGATGTTGTGGTCTCCTCTCCCTTCTTTTTAAAATGCACAAGATTAATAACATTAAGAATTCACAACTTTGGTTAGTGGTTATGTGTGTAAGGGAGAGAGATGTTGTGGTCTACTCTCCCTTCTTTTTTTAAACACATAATAAATTCTAATAAAATATGGACTATACCTGAAGTAATGGTGATAGGTGTTAAAGAAAACTGCTATTACCTATCTATACTTCTTTATTTTTGTAGCGCAAAATGCTCATAAGCCGCTTTCTTCTTACCTCTTTTAGTTAAGAAACCAAAATGGTATTGCTTGCTTTTTCTCCAAGGTAATTTACCTACTACAGCTGTGGGCACTTCTGAAAAATCATATAAGGTCCAAGCTACAAATGGAATATTTTTCTTAAGTAATAGAGGCTGAATTTCTGCATAATACTCCGCTTGTCTTTTATCAGAACCTCTATAAAAATTCCAAATACCGCCATAGGATGATAAACCGTATTCTTGCAGCATTATTGGTTTGTTCAAAGCTTTCTTCTTTAGAATATCATAAGTCTTGTTAAAATCGGATAGTTCTCTATAGTAATGGTAGGACACAAAATCTACCTGATCTACCAATTCTACCGCAGCTTCCGGAGAAGACCAACCAATAGTAACGGGATGGTTTCTATCCCAGAGTTTAATATTCTCCATCATTTGTTCTAGCCAGCCAATAACCCGTTCACGACCTCTCGAGGCTAAATCTAAATCGGGTTCATTTTTTAAATCCCATGCTAACAGGGCTGGGTGGTCCTTTACCGCATGTACAATGGCCTCTGCATGTCTATTGGTCAAGGTCCAATTAGAGACATCATAATCCCCATAAAAGTCAAATAATGTAAGTATAACATCTAGCTTGTTTTCTTCCGCTAGATCTAGCACTTTTTTCAAGAGTGCTATTTTATCTTTTTTAACCGTACTCTTTCCAAAATCTTCATATTGTACAAAAATCCGAATCCCGTTTAATCCCATGTCATGAATAATCTTAAAATCATCATTAATAACCGTAGCATCAAATCGTTTTCCAAAAGTGTCCCACGGGGTATCTTTAGGATAATAGTTTATTCCTTTTAGATTCTCAATTTTTTTAAGTTCAGCATCAATATTACGTGCTGCTAAGGTTGTAGTGTCTCTACTATTTTCAATTTCTTTTAAATGGCGAATTCTCCAAAATCCATCTTCCAAGAGCATCATCACATGATAGCTTGTAGTATCTTTTTCTTTATACAGTAATTCTTCTCCAGTATAAATTTCTTGGTATTCAACAACATTGTGGTCCTTAAAAACAACCATAGTACCGTCTACACTGTAAAAATCTATAGCACCATTATGCTTTAGTGTGGTACGCTTGTACCAATTATTATTTTTTAAATTGAGGTCTATGTTATCATACAAACGTACCCGAGCACTGTCCGTATAAAAATCTTTAATCCCGTAGTAGTCATTCTTTTTAAAAGCGATATTGCGTACGTGCCATGCGTTTAAATAATCGTTCGTAATCTCCCCTAAAGTTTGTTCCTCTATGGGCCTTCCTGGATTATCTACATTAGACCAAGCAATTTCTGGCCGGTAAACCTCATCCATAGGAACTTCTAAATGTAACATGGAAGTACGGTCTGCCCCTGTATTAAGAAAAACCCATGCCGATCCAATACCAGAAATGATAAGTGCATTTACCGCAATAAATGATGCAATGATGACGGTTCTATACAGTGTTTTATTAAGTTTAAATGCCATTCATTTCTTTTTTAAATTCTTTAGTAATGCCTGCCGCCCTAATCACTAATTTGTAGGTGCCATTTTCTAAGTATTCTGGACTTAAATAAAAATTGCACACCCCTTTTTTGGTGGTGGTCTTTTTTGTTTCTATAAAATCTCCATGTTCCGAAAACACATCCATTTGTACCAAAATACCATCAGGCACTAATTGTTTCATGAAACTTTCCAATGGTCCTATATCTATATTTCTATTGCCTTTAGAAAAGTACACTTTATAATCTTCAATTGCGGTTCTAAATGTAACATCTATAGAATTGCTTTCAGATGCTCCCGTAATAAATGCTTGAATATTCCAATGCGCTGCTTGAGAAGGGTGTAAAGTTCTGCCTTCTACAATACCGTTTATCGTAGTACCTACAGTATATAGATAGGCATCTTTATCGTTCTTAATAATAAATGTCACCAAGGTACCGTCACTTACCGTATTTCCAAATTCATCTTTGATAATATCAGACCTTAATTTTAAAATTTGATTGCCATCTGCATAATCATGATCTTGAAAAGCTGTTATTTTAAAGCTCGTAGAGTTTGATGGAAAAACAATCGTGGTAAGTTCTTTAGAAGGGGTGGCATTACATGCTGCTGTGACTAATATTCTACCCGACTTATGGGTAGATCTCACATTGTACCATGCCATTAACTCTGTAGTGGCTACCTTATATTCATTAATAGATGCTAAGAATTGGGATTTAACCGTAACCTCAGTGCCTCTAGCTACAGGGTTATCAAAAACATCTGTAGGAGCAATAACTAACATAGAATAATCAATATCGCCTGCTGTAATACTTCTCGGTCCAAAATAGGTGGCCATATTGGTCCCTTTTTGCTCATTAGGATGAATCTCAATTTCTCCTTTTAGAAGGGTTTGGCCCTCATTGATTAATTTCCAACGACACAAACCAGATTTTCGTGAAAAATTTGTAGGAAAAGAAAAAACCATTTCACCATGTACCATTTCGGGTGCAACTAATAATGTTCCATAAGCATTTTTAATATGCAACTTAAAATTTTCTATTGGAGCCTCGGTTTTAAATGCCATTGTAATAGCATCCCCTGCAGTATATCTGTCCTTTTTTGTCAGTGCTATCGCATTTATTTGCGCACTTTTTTTAGGTTCTTCTTTTTTTGAAGAACATCCAAGCATAATAAAACAGAGTATGATATAAATTGTTTTATGCATATTACTTCGGGTTTCCGATATAACTATTTATCTCAAACTTTATAAATTCAAAGCCAACGCCAGAAAATGGTTGCGTCTGACTAGCTCCATGGGAATAATTTCTATTTGGAAAAACTTTTTCTGCTATGGAGGCATTAGGCATTCCGTTTACAAAGCAATTTTTCAAATCACTACGTATGACTTCTAAACTATCTAACTCTAATGGTTTATAATTAAAAAATTGTTTTCGTTGTATGCGTACCCCCTCAGGCACAAAAGAATGATCTACCCAAAGTAGTTCATTTTCTTTATTGTAGTACGAAATTATTAATTGAGGTATGGTAACTTCCTGAACTCCAGCATTGAAAAGAACACCATTGAATCCTTGATCTGTATACTCCATATCCTGCAAAGCAACTCCTTTATACAAATCTGTATTCGCCACATTTCCCGCAGATTGTAAGTTAAAATTTGTGGGTTGATCTTCAAAATTCATTGGTGTAAATTGGTCTGGATCAAAAGTAGGCGGCAAGGTATCTTTAGTAGACGACCATGCAATTCCTTCAAAATTTATTTTAAAGACCGTAGTTTCTTTAGGCATTAATTTATGCTTCATATGATATTTAGCATTGTAATTGGCCAACTCTTTGTTAGCATCATTATACAACGTAGCCTTGATCACGACATCTGCGGGTACATTATCTACATTTTGTATTTCCCCTATGATACTAAACTGCCCCCTATTCTTCACCAATTTGGCACTTAATATTTCTAACACAGGCTGCTTTAACACATCTTCATGATAGGTTTCTTGCGTTGTTATCTTCCTTCTACCATGGTTATAAAAAGTTGTCCCATTTGCTGTAAATAATTGATCTGGAGGAATATCATTATCAAATTTAGAAGGTTTTATATACCATTTACTTTTCCTCTTTACAAGTTCATGATAATCACTACTGTATAAATTTTCTAATGGAGTAATCCACCGGGTGTGTACTTTGGCTTTAGCGCTAGTAGGTGTTTCATCATAGATTTCCACATGCAAAGAATCCATTTTCGCATAGGAACTTAATATTCCATCGGTTACAGAAACCTCTAGCATGTATTGTGCAATATCTATATTACTGTCTGGATCTAGATAAGAATGCGCTCTATTAAATTCTTTAAAATCTAAAGCATCATAGTAAGCCTCTACCACATTATTTGCAGAGAGTTGCGCTACATTCTTAACATAGAACAAATAAATACCGTACCCTAAACAAATTAAGACAATGAAAGCCCAAAAATGCGAAAAGATTAAAAGTTTATAGGAGAATTTATTATAAGGCAATTCTAACTTCATAAAAGAAGGTGGCTCCAACTTTTTAGACTTTAAAAGCCGTACCCAAATAAGCTGTATATTAATAATAAACGCTAGTAGTACGGTAGTTAACGGAATGATTCCCCACATTATTTTCATAATGGTAGGTACGTCTTCCTTGGGAATTATCTGAGGTATGGGAGGTACATTTAACTTTTCCCACACCATAATTCCGTTTTCTAATTGCTGCAAACGTTGCCAACCGCAATAGTATAATATAGGATCATAAAATTTATCATTAGAAAAGATATACTTTAAATTGTATTTCTCCGGTACCGTTAAAAACTGCTGTAAAGAACCAATACCTTCTACTCCTCTAAATTTAGAATTTTCTATACGTTCAATAGCCCTCGTCGTTAATTCTGGTAAACGTCTAGCAGAATGGTAATTACCATCTACGGTCATCGCCGTTGTTTGGGCAGATAGCCAAGCCATTTGATCTCCAAACCCTAATGGCAAATACCGCCAAGAATCGTGTGAATCTGCTCCTAAAAAATTTACAATAGGTAGCATATTAATTTTAGCAGGTTGCGACGGCCTAAAATACCCTAAGGTCATGGTAAAAAGTACCATAAACAACATACCACCAGCAATTAACCCACCAATGACTCGATGATAGACTTCGCCGAACTTTTCTTGCACCAACACTTTTAAATCGCCCTCTACCATTCTATAGGCAAACTCTGCAAAAATGGGTAAAGCCATAATAGTCGCCCATAAGGTAAACCTATCTAAAGTAAGAATATTAAAAGCTGTTTCTCCCAACATCATTAAAGGTATCGGCGTCGTACCACCTGTACCCAATATGGTTAATAAAGCAAAAGATAATCCGAAGAAAATATACCGTTTACTAAAATATCTATAGAAGAAATAAGGCAATACGAATAGAAATATCCCCCATGGAATTACAAAAAACACCAAACCTGATGACGTAATTTCTAAAAAATTATCACGAGAGCCATGCGGAATTGCTACTTGCGTTATCGGGTTTCTTTTAGAATTATACCAATAGGGAAAAATACAAAAAACGATTAAAAAAAGACTGGTACCACCAAACTTGGCTATACGCCAAAAATGCTTTAATGTGGTATTCCAAAATATTTTAAAGGTAAGTTCTTTATAAGAATTTACACGTTCTCGAGAGGCATCCATAACTGCCATTCCTATTAATGGCGCTATAAAAAACACCATTCCAAAAATTGGCGTTACATGATGAGAGGTTACTGTCACGGCAAGCATGGTAACACTGGTCAAAAAATACCTGATTTTTCCTGTCTTGATCCATAAGTATATTTCTGTCATGGAATGCAAAAGAATGGAAAGCGCTGTAATACTTGGTAATTGTCCGAAAATATGAAGCGTTTCTACAAATGTGGAAGAAAATACGGCTAGGACGGCACCGTAACCGGCTATTCTCCTACTCCCTGTCATTAATAAGGTATACCGGTAAACACCGGTTATAAACAGCACAATAGCCAATAATGCTACCGTATACATCCCAAATTTTAACCCTCCAATATAAGAAAGTATGCCTATAACCTGATGTACTAAAGGAGGGTATGATTGTACGGTAAATCCTGTGTACCATCTATATTCCCAAGGATCAAACCAAGAGTCTGCATAATGATCTGCAAAAAATAAATGTATTAAGGCATCATAAGTAGATTCTAAGGTGAAGAAAATTGCAGACCCATGAAATGCAAGGCCAACTATCAAAGCTAAAATTAAAAGTGTATTGGTTTTTTTCTTCATTTAGAAATTGCTGGTAAGAAAATACAACAATATCAAAGATATAAAATTATAAATTTAATAAGGAGATACAACAAGAAACAAAATTTGACGTTATTACATAATTAATTACTTTTAAAATTGTAAGAATTTACATATGATTTATCAAATACATACCGATACCAATCCTGTATTCAACGTAAGATTATGCATATTCAACTATAGAAAAAAGTCACTAATCTTCAATGATTACATAAACTTTGGGTTTAATAATATCATTGCATCATACAAAAACCAATACTAAAACCCCATACTCAACCCACAGCTCATGAAAATCTTAGCCATTGACGACCAACTTTTAATATTAATGTCTTTAGAAAAGAGATTAATTGAATTAGGATACCAAGTTAAAACTGCCGATTCTGGAGAAAAAGGAATTGATATTTTCAAAACATTCCAGCCCGATTTAGTTATTGTAGATATTAATATGCCAGGCTTATCAGGATTAGATGTTGTAAAACACATCCGTTTAGAAGAAAAATCTAAAACGCCAATAGTGGTAATGTCTGGTAACACCGATGAAAAAATTATTGTAGATGGCTTTGATTTAGGGATAGATGATTACATGAAGAAGCCTGTAAGTTTAAGTGAAGTAGCCGCTCGCGTAAAACGCATTATAGGAAGCCCCACTGATAGCAATACAGAAAGTGCTAAGAGTGAAGGGCAAATGTTACAACAATATTGTGTGGGTGTTGTTATACCTTGTTACAATGAGGAAGAACGCTTATCTGGTGAAGCTTTTAAGAATTTTGTTTATAACAACCTTGGTTATCATTTATGTTTTGTAAACGATGGCAGTACGGATAGTACCTTAGAAGTATTAGAAGAATTACGAAAAGGAAATGAGAATAAAATAAGTGTCTATAATTGCGAAAAGAATGGCGGTAAAGCAGAAGCAGTACGTCAAGGAATGTTGCATTTAGCCAAAGACCCGCAATTGGATTATATTGGGTATTTAGATGCCGATTTATCTACAGATTTCAGAGACTTTGATGATTTGGTGAAAACCATGGAAACTTCAGACTTTAAAATTGTTAGTGGCTCTCGTATGAGTAGAATGGGTGCAAATATCACGAAAGAATCTGCGAGAAAGATAATTAGTATGACCATTAACCTTATCATTAGATCTATTTTAAAAATGCCTTTTAATGATACCCAATGTGGTGCCAAAATAATGGATAAGGAACTCGTGGAACTTGTCTTTCAGAAAAAATTTATTACCCGCTGGTTATTCGATGTAGAAATTTTTATGCGCATGCGTAAACATTATGGTAAGGAAAAAGTACAGAGTATGATTTGCGAACAACCGTTGAAAAGATGGATTCATGCAGATGGTTCTAAACTATCTATGAAAGATTCCATTCAGATTGTGGGCCAACTGGCAAAAATAGCCATTCACTATAAATAGTACATCTTTAACGATTTGAAAATCCAATTCTTTGTAGTTGGATTTTTTTTTGCTTAAATCTTCCTAGTTGTAACTCAAATGATATATATCATTTCATAAGACGATTGCGCTTCGTAAATTTATAGTTACATTATTTATACCTACGGGAACATTAATACGGGATACTAGCGCATATGGAATTCATTGATTATTATAAAGTTTTGGGCATTTCTAAAAATGCTACAGAAGGCGATATTAAAAAAGCATATCGCAAATTGGCACGAAAACATCATCCAGACTTAAATCCGGATAATGAAGAAGCTGAGAAAAATTTCAAGAAAATTAATGAAGCTAATGAAGTTCTTAGCAATAAAGAGAAGCGTAAAAAATATGACCAATACGGAAAGGATTGGCAGCATGCAGACGAATTTGAAAAACAAAAACAACAGCAGCGTCAGCATAGCAGACAAAACCCTGGAGGTGCTGGTGGTTTTAATGGCGGGCAGTCCAATGAAGATTTCTCAGACTTTTTTGAAAGCATGTTTGGCGGTCAACAAGGAAATTTTAACTCTTCTAGACAGAATGCCAGATTTAGAGGCCAAGACTATAATGCGTCTTTAACCTTAAACCTTACCGACACCTTAACTACCGAAAAACAAACTTTAACGGTAAATAATAAAAAAATTAGGATTACAATCCCTGCCGGTATTGAAGATGAGCAGACCATAAAAATTGCAGGCTATGGGGGTCCAGGAGTTAATAACGGACCTGCAGGAAATTTATTTATAAAATTTATGGTACAAAACAATACAGAATTTACACGCGAAGGAGCAAATCTTTACAAAACAATAGAGGTACCCCTTACCAAGGCAATCTTAGGAGGCGATATTACAATAGATACCCTGACTGGTAAAGTAAAATTAAAAGTTAAGCCTGAAACTCAAAATGGTACTAAAGTAAAATTGTCCGGTAAGGGCTTGCCTAAATACAAAAAGGAAAATCAGTTTGGAGACTTATATATTACATACCAAGTAAAAATTCCGACCAATTTAACTAAGGAACAAAAAGAATTATTTGAAGCACTAGCAGCTACCAACTTATAAAGAGAAGCTTATGGACACACAATTGATACATCTTAATGATTTCTGTACTAGTTACGAGATAGAAATAACCTTCATTACCGAGTTATACAATTATGATATTATCGAATTAAAAAGTGTTGATGACCATCAATTCATTCCTTTAGAGGAATTACCTAAAGTAGAAAAGATGGTACGTTTACACCAAGACCTCAACATAAACATTGAAGGTTTAGAAGCCGTACATCAATTGCTAGAACGCAATAGCGCCATGCAAGAAGAACTACGTTTGCTCAAACAAAAGCTTAACAGATTAGATGCTATCTGATGGTCATTATTTAGCCTTGGTATGATTTTTAATATGATGTTTTAATAAACTATTCAGATCTGCTAAATAACCCTCAAGCGTATCCTTGTCTAAATCGGGATGCTTTTCTGAGGGTATGGTCACGGGGTTTTCATCTAGAAATTGATACAATTCCGGATAATCTGTTTCAATTGTTTTAATGAGCTGAGAAATAGCTGTAAGAACTTGGTGAATTTTTTTCATTTTTGTTTTTTTAAATTATGAACTAATAATTCTTCCGTCTTCCATCTGAATGATTCGGTCTGTTTTATTAGCGAAATCTTCATCATGGGTTACGATTAATAGGGATAGGTCTTCTTCTTCTTTCAATTGTTTAAAAATATTAAACACATTATCTGCATTGCGGCTATCTAAATTTCCTGTTGGTTCATCACCCATTAAAAGTACGGGGTTATTAATTAAAGCACGCGCAATAGCCACTCGTTGTTTTTCTCCTCCAGAGATTCTTGAAGCGCGCTGCAAGGCTAACTTCTCTATGTCTAGCATTTTTAATTTTTCCATTGCTATATACTCTATTTCTTGATGTGATTTTTCTGCTAGTTTTTTTGCAGGTAACATCACGTTTTCTAATACCGTAAACTCCGAAAGCAAATAATGAAACTGAAACACGAAGCCAACATATTTATTTCTAATTTGAGAAAGTTCTTTTTGGTTTTTCCCTGTGATCAATCCATTATTCAAATATAATTCGCCCGTATACTCGGTGTCCATAGTAGACAAGATATAGAGTAACGTAGATTTCCCCGAACCAGATTTCCCCATGATAGACGTAAATTCTCCTTTTTCTATTCCAAAGGAGATATCTTTTAAAACATGAAAATCTTTAGGTTTTAAAAAGTGCTTATTTATTTTTTTTGTTTCAAGAACTAAATCCATACGCTTTATTATGTACCTCTAATTATTTTTACTGGATCTATCTTCCGGGCTTTATTTGCAGGTAAATACCCCGCTATAAAAGTAGAAAGCAATGCAAATACAATTCCTATAACATAGTAACTAAGACTAAAATCCACCGGATAAGTATCAATAGTTGGTAATGCTTCTGTTTTAAAAGAAGTATGATCTATAAGAACAGAAAATCCAAAACCTACTAAAAGCCCCAATAGGCCGCCTACCAAACCTATAATCATTGCCTGACTCATGAAAATAAGCTGAACATCAGTACCTGAAAACCCAAGTGCTTTTAGGATGGCAATATCTTTCATCTTCTCATATATGAGCATATTTAAGATATTGTAGATCCCAAATCCAGCCACAATCAATAGCGTTATAGATACTGCATAGGTAATAAGGTTTCTAATGTTAGTGCCTGTTTCAAACTGTGCATTAGCTTCATTTATACTGGTCGCCGTAATTGAAAACAGAGAAGCTAATTGTTTTGAATATGCTGAAGCATCTTCAATATCATTTAGTTTGATATTAATGTCAGTGATATAGTTCTGGGTTTCTCCTAGAATGCGCTGTACCGTTTTTAGGTTTACAAAACTCTGACTATTATCTACCTCTGCCACCCCACTCTGGTATAATCCTACTATTTTGAGAGGAAAAAGGTCTCCTTTAACCGTACTAACCTGTACCCTATCGCCTATTTTTAAGGACATTTTTTTTGCTAAGCCCGAACCTAATAAAATACCTGTATCATTATTTTCCAAATCTTCTGGTAGGCCTTGAATAATATTATCTCGAATATTAGACAACCTTATTTCATCCATGATAGACACTCCTATTAAACTGCCTCCTATTTCTATGGAGCCCGAAATGTAGAAAATCTGAGCTCTAGCTTGAGGGGTTACTCCTTTTATTTTTTTATCCTTTTTTAGATAGCTTAAAATAGGCAAAGCATTGTGTAGTTTTTTCTGATGCTGTTTTGGCTTAATTGAATGTACAAATTGAAAGGACTGTTGAAATTCATCATACAAGGCTACGGGTTGTTTTTCTGATGGCTTTATCTCATTGTACAAATGTATATGAGGCGTTTGGTTTAATATTAAATCGTCTAACATTGCATTTAGCCCTGTCATAAAACTAACCAACGTAATATAAGCACCTATACCAAAAGTAACTCCCAAAGCCGCCGTTAATGTTGATTTTAACTTGGTCAGCAAATGCGTCTTTGCAATATTGAGTATTACAGGCCAATTTGTCATTATTCTGGTTTTAATAGTTCCGTAGTGGTTGTAATACCTTTTGTAATTTCTACTTCATTTAAATTCTGCAAACCTATTTCTACAGTTTTTAAACCATCATCCGTTACCACCGAGTTCCCATTCACTATATATTCTTTAGGAACAATTAATGCATCACTCTTTTCATAAATAACAATATTACCTTCTCCAGAAAGTCCTGGATATAATTTTTCAGGCGTCTTTATAAATAAGGCTTCTACTTTAAATGTTTGTGAACGCGAATCTTTCTGAGGGTATATCTTCGTGACTACAGCTTCAAATACCCTATCAGCATAGGCATCTAAACTTACTAATGCTTTTTGCCCTTTCTCTATTTTTACAATATCTACCTCATCTACCAACAGTTCAATGACAAAATTTGACGTGCTCCCTACTAAAGCAAGGGCTTCCATGGTAGTTACAATTTCACCTCTATTTTTATAAAGTGCATATACTTTGCCGTTAATTTTACTAGTAATCGTATATTCTCCTGTAGTTATTTGAGAATTTTTGTAGGTATTTTGTGCCTGTTTTACCTGTGTTTGTAATTCTTTTCTGGTCCGATTAAATTTATTGTCCAAGACATTCAATTGATTCTTGGAACGTTGATATGCTAATTTTCTAGTTTCATATGCTATTTTGGAACCAATATGCTGACGCCATAAATTTTCTTGCCTTTTATAATTTATAGAATCGTTTGTAAAAGTTAAACGTGCTGTTTCTATATCTTCTTGCAGCTCTTTTAACACCGTAGAATTCCCTTGATAGTTACTTGCGGTTAGTTGCAAAGACAGTCTTGCATTTTCTGCATTCAATGCACTAGAAGAATTGGTGATATGTGCTAAAGGTGTATTTTTATGAACTAAGGCTCCTTCTTCTACCAAATTACGTTCAAGAATACCATTTACGATGGCATATGCTTCATACAAACTATCGGGCTGTATGGTTACTGAGGCATAAACAGATTCTGTTAGTTTCTTGACTATGGGAAGTGTTCGTTCTTGTTTACTTCCACAGGAAATACATAATAAGGTAGAAAGGAGGAATACTATTTTCATTGGAAGAATATATTCTTTGTGAACTGCGAAATAAGGCATGAATTTCATCAAAAACAATGAGATAAATCATATCCTATGATTAAATTTAGTTGCAAATTCTGAGCTATTTCTTAACCATTAGAACTCTTAAAATTAAGGACTGACTATTGTCATATTTTAATACCCTGATACAGCTTATTTTTGTCAAATCAATTAGAACAAACAGCTCTTATACCTCACAAAATGATAGATTTAAGCAAAAGTCAAAGCATCAGTATTCTTATTAATAATTACTTTGGAAACCTGGGGGTTATTTCTCAAAACATGCCCTATGTAATTCCCATTACCTATTATTTTGATAAGGAAGATGGTACTATCATAAGTTATACTGCAGATGGTCTTAAACTAAGTGCCATGCGTAAAAACAAGCAGGTATCATTAGCGGTACAAGAAATTACCTCTGTAAACAATTGGCAATCGGTATTAATTCACGGTACTTTTGAAGAATTAACAGGTATCGATGCAAAACAAAAATTACATACATTTAGCGAAGGTGTAAAGAAACTAATTTTCGAAAAGGAACAGAAAGAAACTGAATTTATTAGTGAATTTTCTAACAAATCATACCAGAAAGGTATCCCTACCGTTTTTAAAATAAATATTACCGAAATTACGGGAAAAAGAAAAGAAATGTAAGCGCTATATATTTAATAGTGAAGCTATAATTAATTCAGAGTTTATGTACTTTGCCTTGTGCTTAGGTAAAGAATCTCTTAACTTTGAGAAGATCATAATATACCCATTACATGAGTAAAGCCATTTATATTGCCACCACTGAACCTAATAGTGGTAAGTCTATAGTATCCTTAGGCCTAATGCAAATTTTATTAGGAAAAACAGCTAAAGTAGGATACTTCCGCCCTATTGTGGACGACTTAAAAGAAGGGCAGATAGACAATCACATACAAACCGTGCTATCGCATTTTGAAGTTGATATGAAACCCGAAGATGCCTATGCTTTTACACGTAGTAAAGTACTTCAGTTAAAAAATCAAGATAAAGATGATGAGATCATCAGCCATATCATCCATAAATTTAAAGCTATTGAAGATCGGTTTGATTTTGTGCTTGTAGAAGGTACAGATTTCTCTGGTGAAGGGGCTATTATTGAATGGGATATAAATGTACTTGTTGCCAAGAACTTAGGAATACCTGCTGTTATAATTACTAGTGGCGCTGGTAAAACGCTAGAAGAATTAGTGGGCAATCTGTATATGGGTTTTGATTCTTTTAGAGAAAAAGGTGTGGAGGTATTACTCACCGTAGCTAATAAAGTGCAACCTGAGAATTTAGAATTAGTAGTTGCTGCTTTAAAGAAAAAATTACCAGAAAAAGTACTTATCGGTGCTATTCCTGCAAACCCTACTTTAGGGAACCCTACTGTAAAAGAAATAGCGAGCCAATTAGATGCTAAAGTATTATTTGGAGAAGGCTATTTAAACAACCAAGCCAATGGCTTTAGCGTGGGAGCAATGCAACTCCGTAATTATTTAACACATTTAAAGAAAGACAGCCTTGTTATTACACCAGGAGATCGTGCAGATATTATTCTGGGTGCCTTGCAAGCAAATATTTCTACCAATTATCCAAACTTATCAGGTATTGTACTTACAGGAGGATTAATTCCTGAAGATTCTATCATAAAACTAATTGAAGGTCTTTCTGATATTATACCTATAATTTCTGTAAATCAAGGAACTTTTGCCGTGACCAATAAAATTGGAGCCATAAAGCCAAAGATATATGCGGATAATACTGAAAAGATAACCACCTCAATTCAGGAATTTGAAAAACATATCCCTGTGAATGATTTAGCAGAGCGCTTAATAACTTTTAAAGCAGAAGGGATTACGCCTAGAATGTTTCAATACAATTTATTGAAAAGAGCTAAGTCTGCCAAAAAACATATTGTCTTGCCAGAAGGTACTGATGAAAGAATTTTAATAGCGGCTAAAAAATTATTGGAAGTAGAGGCCGTAACCCTTACGCTACTGGGTGATAAAGATCAAATTACTGCTAAAATGGAAGAATTAGCATTGGTCTTTAATCCTGGAGAAATAGACATTATTGATCCTAAAAATTCAGCCAACTTTTTAGATTACGCGACCACGCTATATGAATTGCGTAAGCATAAAAATGTAAACTTAGCCATGGCAAAAGATCTTATGGAAGATGTATCTTACTTTGGTACGATGATGGTACATAAAGGTCATGCAGATGGGATGGTTTCTGGAGCGGTACACACTACGCAACATACAATATTACCTGCATTGCAGTTTATAAAAACTAAGCCAGGCGTTTCTTTAGTTTCTTCTGTCTTTTTTATGTGCTTGCCTAACCGTGTTACTATTTTTGGCGATTGTGCCATTAATCCTAACCCTACTGCAGAGCAGCTTTCTGAAATTGCTATTTCATCTGCTGCAACTAGTGCTGCTTTTGGGATAGAGCCTAAAGTAGCTATGCTATCTTATTCTTCAGGTGCCTCTGGTATTGGAGAAGACGTAGACCGCGTGAGAACAGCTACAAAATTGATAAAAGAAAAACGACCTGATTTAAAAGTTGAAGGTCCTATTCAATATGATGCCGCAGTAGATAGTAAAGTAGGAAAAAGTAAACTTCCTGATTCTGAAGTTGCCGGACAAGCAAGTGTGTTCATTTTTCCTGATTTAAATACAGGAAATAACACCTATAAAGCGGTACAACGGGAAACGGGTGCATTGGCTATTGGTCCAATGTTGCAAGGGTTAAATAAGCCTGTAAATGATTTAAGTCGTGGTTGTACCGTAGAAGACATCTTTAATACGGTAATCATTACCGCTATTCAAGCAGAAGGATTATAATTAACTCAACATCAAAAAAAAATCAATTTACGTGAATATCCTTATATTAAACTCCGGCAGTTCTTCTATAAAATATCAATTAATAAGTATGCCTACTGAGCTGGTGATTTGCGAGGGTTTGGCAGAGCGCATAGGTAGTGATAATGCCTTATTAAAATATAGCACGAACGCAACAAAACTAGAAGAAGAGCTAGCAATTCCTAGCCATAAAGCAGGCTTATTAAAAATAGCAGATCTTTTATTGGATCCTTCGCTAGGCGTGATAAAAAATACCGAAGAAATTTCTGTAGTAGGCCATAGGGTAGTTCATGGAGGAAAAGCATTCTCTGACACTTCTTTAATTGATGCCTCTGTCAAAGAGAAAATAAAAAATCTTCATGCTTTAGCACCGCTACACAATCCCCATAATTTAGAGGGTATAGAATTGGCAGAAGAAATTTTCCCGAATGCCAAACAAGTTGCCGTTTTTGATACTGCTTTTCATCATTCAATTCCAGCTGTAGCTAAGAAATATGCTATTCCTGAAGAATTCTATGAAAACAAAGTGCAAGTTTACGGTTTTCATGGTACGAGTCATAAATATGTATCAGAAAAAGCAATAGAACACCTCAATCAAAAAACGTCTAAAATAATTTCCATTCATTTAGGAAACGGCTGTAGTATAACGGCAATTAAGGATGGTAAAAGTATTGATCACAGTATGGGTTTTGCTCCTTCTAATGGCTTAATAATGGGCTCTAGAAGTGGAGACATTGATCATGCTATAATTTTCTATTTAGTAGAAACTTTAGGATACTCCTTAGAGGAAGTGAATGAACTGCTAATTAAAAAAAGTGGTATGCTGGGGCTTACTGGTTTTAGTGATTTAAGAGACATACAAGCAGCCGCTGAAAAAGGGGACAAATCATGTATTTTAGCCTTACAGATGAATACCTACCGCATCAAAAAATATATCGGTGCCTATGCGGCTATCTTAAATGGAATAGATGCCATAATTTTTACCGCAGGAATTGGAGAAAATTCTGCTCTAATAAGAGAAATGGTCTGTACTGATTTAGAGTATTTAGGAATTACACTAGATGCTGATAAAAATAATACCCGATCAAAATCGCTTTTAGAAATAAATAAAACAGATGCTAAGGTAAAGGTATTGATGATCCCTACCAATGAAGAGCTAGAAATTGCAAAGCAAGCATACCGTTTGGTACATGCATAATATAAAAGAATACTTCCTGGTACTTGTAGTGATATTTATCATTTGAAACCAGCTTGTATTCTTTTATTTTTGTTTTACGCTGCAACAAAATGTACCGTAATACCGTATGCCATCATTAAAATTACCAAAAAAACAAGATTTAAAAAGATACGGTACGCTGTTTAGTGTGCTTTCTAAATATGGTTTTGAGGATGTATTGGCGTCAACTCCTATAAAAAAACCTTATCCCTGACACCTATTTAAAGAAACACCCAGACACTCATAAGCTTCTCTCCTATTCTACATACGAGCGTATTAGAATGGTCCTTGAAGAGTTAGGCCCTAGCTATGTAAAAATGGGACAGGTGATTAGCAATAGAGAAGACATGCTTCCTCTGGAGTTACTAAAAGAACTTGTGAAACTTCAGGATAATGTAAAACCTCTGGAAAATTTTGATGTTGCAAAAAAAATAAAAGAAGAATTAGCGCTAGATAGCAATGAATGTTTTTCGTATATCTCCCCCACTCCACTTGCGGCAGCTTCATTAGCACAAGTACATAAAGCACAATTATTAACTGGGGAATGGGTTATTTTCAAAATTCAAAGACCCGATATAAAAGAAACCATTGCTTCAGATATATCTATCATGAAGGATGTTGCTAGTGCCTTAGAGAAATACAGTTCTCAAGCGCAGCAATTACAACCCATGCAACTAATCGCCTCTTTTGAGAAGAGTATTACTGAAGAGCTCAGTTATACCCAAGAACTAAATAATATGCTGCGGTTTTCTAAAAATTTTGAAAACAATGACATAATTTATGTTCCTAAGGCTTATAAAGCCTTTAGCAATGATCATATTATTTGCATGGAGTATATTGATGGTATCAAAGTCTCCGAAATAAAAAAATTACAAGCGCTTAACATTGATACAAAAGCAGTAGCCACATTAGGTGTTAATCTTTACTTAGAGCAGATTCTAGATTTTGGTTTTTTTCATGCAGACCCACATCCAGGCAATATATTTGTGCTACCAGAACAGGAACGCATTTGCTTTATAGATTATGGAATGATGGGCAGTATTATGCCTAAAGACAAAGAAGCCTTAGAAGATTTATTACTTGCATTCTTTAAGAAAGATGTTAAAAAAATTATTGTAGTACTCAAAAAAATTGCAATAAGAACCGATATTCCTGATGAGAAAACCCTTGAATATGATCTCAATGAACTTCTAGAAGGCATCAGTAATATTGCTATTCAGCATATAAAATTAGGAGCAACCCTCAGTCAATTCAAAAACATATTATTTAACAATAAAATTGCTATCCCGCATTATTTGTACATGCTTATACGTGCTTTAGTGATCATTGAAGGTGTTGGATTAAAACTAAATCCTGATTTTAATATTACGGAGAATTTAGAACCCTACATGACTACAATTATTCGCAAACGATTAAGTCTTAAAAGGTTTGTAAAAAAGAGTATCGCTAGAGCAGAAGACTACACGAATTTAATAGATACCCTGCCTGAGGATATCAATGATATTATAAGTAAAATAAAAAACGGTAAATTAGTTATTGTCCATGAACACAAAGGCCTAAATGAGTTTAAAGACACGTTGAAAACCGCTATCAATAGAATGGTATTTGCTATAATTATCGCAGCACTATCTATTGGGTCGTCTATTTTAGTAATTGCAGATATGCCTCCTAAAGTAAACGGGATCCCTATTCTGGGTGCTCTAGGGTTTCTAATTTCTGCACTATTAGGTTTTGCCATTTTAATTTCAATTTTTAAAAATCGCAATTTGTAGCACTTCATATCATGGACACGATACACTATTTAAGCGATCTCATGGGAAGTTATATGCTTGGTATACTTATCAGTATTGGCATAGGACTCATTATTGGATTAGAACGCGAATATGATAAATTAAAAAAAGAGGCTGGTTTTGCGGGTATCCGTACTTTTCCCATCGTTACAATTTTAGGCTTTATTATTGGAAATTTAAGCGAATCGTTTACCGTTTGGTTGCCTATTGTAACATTAGTTGCTTTTATCTTATTTCTAGGATTCAGCCAGTTCTCCAAAGCAAGCAGTAGCTACTCTAATGATTTAACCACAGATTTAGCGCTGATGACCACTTTCATCCTAGGACTTATGGCCTCTAAAGGATTGTATCGAGAAGCGGTAGCCACCGCTGTAATTATAACAACGCTTTTATCGCTTAAAACAAGATTTAAAATTGTAATCAGTAATATTACGGCAGATGAATTATCTGCCTTCATAAAATTCTCGATTATTGCTCTTTTAATCCTTCCTTTTTTACCAAATAAAGATCTGGGAATCAATAATTTAATAAACCCTTTTGAAATAGGTTCCGTTATTGTAATTGTTTCCTTTTTGAATTTCATAGGATACTTTTTGGTCAAATTTGTAGGCTCAAAAAAAGGAATTTTATTAACCGCATTATTAGGCGGACTCATATCTAGCACCGCAGTGACTTGGAGTTATGCTTCAAAAAGTAAAGAATTTCCAGAGTTATCAAAAAAATATAGCGCAGGGATTTTACTAGCGTCGGCCATAATGTTTCCAAGGTTAGCGCTCCTTATAGGTATTTTCAACAGTGCTTTAGTTCCTTCAATACTCATCCCTTTTACGGTGCTTACCTTAATTTGTCTAGGTGCAGCACTACTATTAGTTAATAAACAAACGAGTAAGCCAGACTCAGACATTAAATTAGGAAACCCTCTAAATCTAGTAAATGCCATAGGTTTTGGTGTTATTTATATGATTATACGCTTTGCCGTGTTCTATGGGAAATTATTTTTTGGCGATGAAGGTCTATATTACACAGCCTTAATCGCTGGCTTAGCCGATACCGATGCCATAACCATCAGTATGGCTAAATTTTCAGAGACAACAGGGAATTATGTTACCGCAACAGCAATAATTATTACAGCTATTTTAAGTAACATGGTCGTTAAATTAGGAATAAGCCTTATCAATGGATCAAAAGAAACTCGTAAAATTATCGGCCTCACCTTTAGTAGCATTGTTATCCTCGGCATACTCTATGTCCTATTTGCGTAATTTATTAGGTTGATATTCTAACTTTAAGCTTTAATTTTTAGACTGATTTTAGTACCTTCATCTTCCGAAAATTCTAACGGGATTTATTCACTATAAAATACATCTATGCATATTGTTTCTTGGAATGTTAATGGTATTCGCGCCGTTGTAAAGAAAGATTTTTTTGAAGCTGTGACAACAATGGCTCCTGATATTTTATGCCTACAAGAAACTAAAGCACAGGACAGTGAAGTTACTAAAGCCTTAGAACCTTTATCAGATTTATCTATAGCTATTAATTCAGCTGATAAGAAAGGATATTCTGGTACGGCCATATTAAGCAAACCTACTCCCTTGAAGGCTGTACCTGATATGGGTATTGAGCAACATGATACGGAAGGGCGGATTTTATGTACAGAGTACGATGCTTTTTATTTAGTAAATGTCTACGTACCCAATTCTGGACAAAAATTGGATCGTTTAGAATACCGTCAACAATGGGATAATGACTTCCTTGCTTACCTAAAAAATTTAGTGAAGAAAAAGCCTGTGATCGCTTGCGGAGATTTTAATGTTGCCCACCGCGCCATCGATTTAAAAAATGACAAAGCTAATTACAATAAAACCGCTGGCTATACCCAAATAGAAATAGATGGGATGGATAATTTCATCGCTAATGATCTTGTAGACTCTTTTAGACTGCTGCATCCAGATGAAGTAGCTTATACCTACTGGAGTTACCGTTTTAAATCTAGGGAGCGCAATACAGGGTGGCGTATTGATTACTTTTTAGTAAGTAAGGCGATTGCTGATAAAATTGAAAGCTTTACTATTTATGCCGATATTTTGGGTTCTGACCATTGCCCCATAGGCATTACCTTATCCATCTAATAATGTACGCTGCTTAACAAAATCGAAAATTGTCATTTTTAATTCCTTAAAATCTTGAGTGAGTAAAGACATACTTTCGCTTAACTGTTTGTGCTCATCGCGATAGTCTGTATCACTAAAACCTATCGTTAACTCTTGAAGTTGGGCAAGGTTTTTTTCATGCACGACAATATCTTTTTTAAGAAATTTAAAGAGCTGATTGTAAATGGTATCTAAGGTCTGTAACATTTGTTGATACCTTGTTTCGTTTGTTTTTACTTGTTTTAATAAGTTTTTAAAAAACTGGGCTTCATAACTCCAAAAAGAAATAGTTTCTAACCATTCTTTACTTTCTTGATGTAATACTTCTAGACTTGCGCCCAGAAGTAATACGTTTTTATGGTTTATTGGTCGCTCTTTCATCATCTTGATTTTATTAGTCTATATATCTGCTTAAAAAACTAGATTTCATTTTGCCTTTTGCTTCTTTTAGCAAATGCGCTACTTCATGCACACTTTTATTAATGATCTTGGAAATTTCATGCGTATTAAACTTATAAGTATTGAACAACTCAAAAGCACTACTCATTGTTTTCGGCAAGCCTAACAATACTAGATTTGCATGCTTTTTAACACGCTCTGCATCTAACTTTTTATCAAGCGTAGCTACTATATCTTTGTCTTTATCTTCTACAAAAACAGCATTTAATAGGTAGTCATTCTTAGGATAATCATTCGTATCAAAATCTTCTAACATAACAAAATCACCATCTCCATCGGTGCTATATTTTTCTTCCATCTCATCCCATTCTGGTTTAGAGAAGTTATCTATATTTTCAAAGAAATAAGTATCAAACTCTTCATCAACAAGCAAATCTTCTACTAATTCATCTGCCTTTTTAAACAACCAAACGTGAAAATCATCCGCTGCTTCTACGGCATCTATATGATCATATACTTCAATAAATAATTGATCTATAATATCATCTCCTTTAAATCTGTTTTTATCTAGTAAACCATTTGCTGTAGCCACATTTAATTTATGTTGTACATATTGTTTTACCTGCGGCAAAACTTTTAAAAGCAACGAATTAGAGGCTTGTGTATCTCCTGTCTGTTTTAAACTAACTAAGTCTACATATGTCTTAGAAACAAATACATTAAATTCATTGGTGCTCGTTGTATTTTTCATAATAGATTCCATAATATCAGGGTGTTAAAATATGTTGATACCCAAATATGGAACTTATTCTAAAAATTTACTATGACATTTGTCAGGTATAAAAAATTAAAACTTTATTACTTTCGATTTTAAATCGTCTGATAGTTAGTAGTATGAATACAGGTTTGGTTCTTTCTGGAGGTGGCGTAAGAGGCATTGCACATGTGGGCGTAATAAAGGCGCTAGAAGAACATCAAATGCAGCCCTCTTATATAGCGGGCACAAGCGCAGATGCCATCGTTGGTGCATTATATGCAGGAGGGTGTTCATGGCAACAAATGCTAGATTTTTTTAAAACCACACAACTTTTCTCTTTCACAAACTACGCCATGGGTAAACCGGGTTTATTAGATACCGAAAAGTTCTATGAACAGTTTAGCGCTTACTTTCCGATAGATGATTTTAAGGCCCTTCAAATACCACTTATCGTTACAGCAACCAATTTATTAGACGGTACCTTAAAAACATTTGACTCTGGAAGTTTAATAAAGACCATACTAGCTTCTGCTGCGGTTCCAGGGGTTTTTGCTCCGGTAGCTATAGAGAACGGATATTATGCAGATGGCGGTATTCTTAACAATTTTCCTGTAGATGTAATAAAACACAAATGTGATACCATTATTGGAGTCTATGTAAACCCTTTTCAAAACGTAGAAAAAGACAGCTTAAAACATGTGTACAATATCATGGAACGGTCTTATCATATTATGTTGGCACGTGAAACAAGTTTAAAATTTAAAGATTGCGACCTACTTATTAGACCCAGTAGAATGAAAGAATTTAGTACTTTTTCTCTTAAAA
Source organism: Cellulophaga baltica (assembly GCF_900102165.1). Taxonomy (GTDB): domain Bacteria; phylum Bacteroidota; class Bacteroidia; order Flavobacteriales; family Flavobacteriaceae; genus Cellulophaga; species Cellulophaga baltica. The sequence goes on along the minus strand of NZ_FNBD01000014.1, from coordinate 38,307 downwards.
ATAGTGATACCATTTTTAATTTAGGCTATGAATCTGCCATCGCCGCTATAGAAAAGAATAAACTTAAAAAAGACAAAGCTTTGAAGGCTATTAATTTAGAGTTAATCAATGGCTTTTCTATTCCTAAATAAAAATAACAAATAAAACCACATGATAAATCCAAAGGATTTTGGCATACAAGGATTGTCTGAACAAGAAGTTTTAGCCGCTCGTGAAACGCACGGCAAAAATACTTTAGACTATAAAAAACAACATAAATTCATAAATGCCCTCAAGGATATTTTACAAGAACCAATGGTCTTGTTGTTAAGTGTGGCTTCGGGAATTTATTTTCTTACAGGCAATATAGGAGATGGTATTTTCTTAGCATCCGCTATTGTATTAGTAGCCTCTATTTCATTTTATCAAGAATCTAAAAGTAAAAATGCTTTAGAAAAACTAAAAAACATTACGCAACCAAAAGCTAAAGTCATCAGGGATGGCGAAATTAAAGAAGTTCAGACGCATGACCTTGTTCTAGGAGATTGTATCATGGTAGAGGAAGGAACTATAATTCCTGCTGATGGCGTCATTATACATTCAAACGACTTTTCTGTTAATGAATCGCTTCTTACTGGAGAATCTATGGCCGTTTTTAAAGATATACAATCTAAAAAAAATCAATGTTATACAGGAACTACAGTAGCAAGTGGTTTAGCCATTGCCACCGTTACCGCAATTGGAAATGCAACTGCCTTGGGCAAAATAGGAAAAAGCCTTGAAAATATACAGAACGAGAAAACGACATTAGAAATACAAATAGCAAGCTTTGTAAATAAAATGTCTATCGCAGGCGGAATAACGTTTCTGTTGGTATGGGGAATTAATTATTACAATACTCTAAACGTTTTAGATAGTTTACTAAAAGCGCTCACCTTAGCAATGAGTATATTACCTGAAGAAATTCCCGTAGCATTCACAACCTTTATGGCCCTTGGATCATGGCGTTTGATGAAATTAGGAATTGTAGTAAAACAAATAAAAACAGTAGAAAGTTTAGGGAGTGCAACGGTTATTTGCGTAGATAAAACAGGTACTATCACTCAGAATAAAATGAGTTTAGTAAAATTGTATCTTTTTAAAACAGATGAAACTGTAGCGGTTCCAGAAAAACCAAATGCATTAGAGCAAGAATTAATTGATGCTGCGATTTGGTCTAGTGAGCCCATCCCTTTTGATGCTATGGAAGTATCGCTTCACGAAGCATATGCCCGAACTACTAATTCCGATGAACGCAAAGGCTATAGCCTAACACATGAGTATCCTTTAGGAGGTAAACCTCCCATGATGACACATATTTTTGAAAACCAAGAAGGAGAACTAATTATTGCTGCTAAAGGAGCTCCAGAAGCTTTTCTCCCCATAAGTAACTTAAAAGAGGTCGAGAAAGCTAAGATTCGAAAAGCGATAACGGTATTGGGAGATCAAGGCTATAGATTGTTAGGTGTGGGTATTGCTAAATTTAAAGGAACAGATTATCCCGAAACACAACAAGAATTCTTATTTGACTTTTTAGGCCTTGTAGCCTTTTATGACCCTCCTAAAAAAAATATTAGTACGGTTTTAAAAGAATTTGATCGCGCAGGAATTACGGTAAAACTTATTACGGGAGATACGGCTACTACCGCTAGTGCTATTGCCAAAGAAGTTCATTTTATTGGCTATGAAAAAGGTATGACGGGTGCAGAATTAATGCAATTAGACGATAAACAACTACAAGAGAAAGTAAAACACATACAAGTATTTTCTAGAATGTTTCCAGATGCAAAATTAAGAATTATTAATGCTCTAAAGGCAAACAACGAAGTAGTTGCAATGATTGGAGATGGTGTTAATGATGGGCCTGCCTTGAAAGCTGCACATTTTGGCATTGCAATGGGTACCAAGGGAACTGAAATAGCCAAAGAAGCAGCCTCTTTAATTCTCGTAGACGATGATTTATCTAAAATGATCGATAGCATTGCCATGGGTAGAAAAATTTATAGCAATCTAAAAAAAGCCATTCAATATATTATTTCCATACATATACCAATTATCTTGACGGTGTTTATTCCGTTGGCATTGGGTTGGGCTTTTCCTAATATATTTTCTCCAACTCACGTGATTCTTCTAGAGCTTATCATGGGCCCTACCTGTTCTATCATCTATGAAAATGAACCACTGGAAAAAAATACCATGCTTCAAAAGCCAAGATTGTTAACAGATACTTTTTTCAAATTAAAAGAACTCCTAACAAGTATCATTCAAGGTCTAGCCATTACGGTAGGTACGCTAGCTATATATCAATATGGCATTCATACGGACTATTCTGAAGACACCACTAGAACCATGGTTTTTTTGGTTTTAATCATTGCAAACATAGGCTTAACTTTAGTAAATAGATCTTTTTACTATTCTATTTTGACCACGTTAAAATATAAAAACAACCTGGTCCCTTTAATTATAGGAATTACGGTTCTCATTACAGCTGCGCTACTATTCATCCCTCCATTCACACGATTTTTTCAGTTCAGCACCTTAACAATATTACAAGTATTAGGAGCCATCCTAACAGGACTAATTTCGGTCTTATGGTATGAACTTGTCAAATGGAACCAACGCAATAAAAAGAATCCGATGCTATGAAACCTAAAATAATCACGCTCACTGTAAATCCTGCAATAGATAAAAGTACTACGGTACGAGGAATAAAACCCAATAGCAAATTACGATGCGAAACCCCCATTTTTGAAGCTGGTGGTGGCGGAATAAATGTATCTAAAGTATTACAAAAGTTAGGACAAGATTCTATCTGCATGTATCTAGAAGGAGGACACACGGGAGCCTATTTTAAAAAATTACTTAACAAAAGCGGAATTTCTCAAGAACCTATTTCTATACAGGGAGTTACAAGAGAAAATTTAGCGGTAACAGACCTAAGTTGTCACCAGCAGTTTAGGTTTGGCATGCCAGGACCGGAAGTAACGACAGAAGAGTGCAATAAAACGTTACAGCATTTAGACCCACTACTCACAGAAGGTACATTTCTAGTGGCAAGCGGGAGTCTCTCACCAGGAATGCCTTTAGACTTTTATGCCCGCGTTGCTAAATTAGCTCAGGCAAAAAAAGCCAAGCTTATACTAGACACCTCAGGAGAACCTTTATTTATTGGAGCTCAAGCAGGTGCTTTTCTTTTAAAACCCAACCTAGGAGAACTAAGTAGATTGTGTGGTGTAACGGAAATTTCATTTACCGATTTAATACCCCTCGCTCAGAAATTTATGGCGAATAACCCATGTGAACTAATGGTGGTTTCTTTAGGCCCGCAAGGCGCATTCGTCATTACACAGGATTACCACGAGCATATCAATGCCCCTGTTGTGTACCAGAATAGCACCATAGGTGCCGGTGATAGTATGGTTGCGGGGATGGTTTTTGCCTTAGCCAACCATAAGTCAATAAGTGATACTGCTAAATTTGGTGTTGCTTGTGGTACAGCTGCAACCATGACACCAGGTTCACAATTATGCACCATTGAAGATGCCAACAAGCTTTATGAGTATATTCAGCAACATCCTGCAACCAAAAATTTATAAATTTTAGCGTTCTAGTATCTTTCAATGAATAAAAGTTAAAAGCATTCCCTTTTCTTTTCTATGAGCATAATCAGTTTTAAAGTTTTAACTTTGAAATTATGCAAGCTTTTGAAAAGAATAGTACCATTTTTAATCTTCTCTCTGAAGGTGTTTCTGAGGGAATCATAGTTGTCAACAAAAAACAAAATGTAGTTGCATCTAACTCTGCTGCTGAAAAAATGTTCGGCTATGATAAAGATGAACTAATTGGGCAACCTCTAGAAATTCTAATTCCTAAAAGATACCATCCAAATCACGATAAACACGTAGATAATTTTATTTCTAAGAGTGAAAAACGGCAAATGGGTCACGGTCGTGAATTGTTTGGTGTACGTAAAAACGGAGAAGAATTTCCTTTAGAAGCAGGCTTAAACCCTTTTGAGCTGTACGATACCACGTATGTTATGGCACTGGTTATAGACATTACCAATAGAAAGGCCGTAGAGAAAGATTTAAGAATGAAGAGTGAAGCACTACAATCTGCTTCCAATGGAATTGTAATCTCTGATGCTTTAAAACCAGACAATCCTATTATCTATTGCAATGCTTCTTTTCAAACGCTAACGGGGTATTCTGAAGAAGAGACAATCGGCAAAAATTGTAGATTCTTACAAGGCGATGACAAGGACCAAGACTGCATCGTTAACATGCGAAATGCCATAAAAAAAGGAGAAAGCTCACAAGCTATTTTACGAAACTATAGAAAAGATGGAAGTCTTTTTTATAACGATTTATACATTACACCAATTAAAGACAGGTTTGGAACTATTACCAATTATATTGGAATACAGAATGATGTTACAGAGCGTGTAAAAAGTCAGCAAGAAAAAGAACATTGGGCAAAAATTTTCAATGAATCTTTAAATGAAATCTTCTTATTTGACAAAGATTCATTACGGTTTATAAATGCTAATAAAGGAGCTCAAAATAATATTGGCTACACGGTTAAAGAACTCAAGAAGTTTACCCCTGTCGACATTAAACCAAATTTTACAGAAAAACAGTTTAGAAAGGTTTTGGTTCCTTTAATTACAAATGAAGAAGAAAAAATAAAATTTGAGACGGTACATCAAAGAAAAGATGGCACACAATACCCAGCAGAAGTACATCTACAATTATCAAGATTCGGGGATCAAGATGTTTTTTTAGCCATCATATTAGACATCACAGATAGAAAAAACTACACCCTAAAATTAGAGAAAACGGTTCAAGAACGTACCAAGCAATTAACTGAGGCATTAGCTAAAGAAAAAGAACTCAACGAGTTAAAAACTAGATTCTTATCACTGGTTTCTCATGAATTTAAAACACCGCTTAGTAGTATTTTAACGTCTATTACCCTACTTGCCAAATACACACAAACGGAGCAACAGGAAAAGAGAGATAAACATGTCAATACTATAAAAAGCAAAGTACGTTATCTAGATACTATTCTAACAGATTTCTTATCGGTAGAACGTTTAGATTCCGGAAAAATAAATTACAGTTTAGAAGAGTTTCCGTTGAGTAAATTATTGGATGATGTAATCTACAATGCCAACATGCTTTTAAAAACAGGACAGCGCATTAGCTATCCTAGAAATATAGATGACCTTTTCATCTATTTTGATGAAAAAACCTTGGCATTGGCCTTGTCTAATTTAGTACATAATGCTATTAAGTACTCTCCTGAAGATACTGCTATAGATATCATCGTAGCGAATAATACAGATACCATAGAAATAAAAGTGGTAGATCATGGTATAGGAATCCCTGAAGAAGAGCAGAAACACATTTTTAATCGCTATTTTAGAGCTGAAAATGCACTCTTAACACAAGGAACTGGAATAGGACTAAACATCGCTAAACAGCATTTGGAAAATTTAGGCACTAGTTTAGACTTTACAAGTTCGGAAAATGAAGGGTCTATTTTTACGATTACCATACCTAAAGATTTAAAGCAATACGCACATGAAAACTATTTTATTAATTGAGGATGATAGAGCACTTCGTGAGAACACAGAAGAACTTTTAGATCTTGCTGGTTATGCAGTAAAGACTGCTCCTAATGGAAAAATAGGAATTACAGCTGCTAAAGTATTATTGCCAGATATTATACTTTGTGATATTATGATGCCAGAGGTAGATGGCTATGGTGTTTTAAAAGCACTTAACGAAGATGAAATTACAAAGCAAATTCCTTTTATTTTTCTTTCAGCAAAAACAGAGCACAAGGAAATTAGAAAAGGGATGGATTTAGGTGCCGATGATTATTTGACCAAACCTTTCGAAGAAGAAGATTTAATTAGTGCTATTGAAAGTAGACTGGCCAAACATGAGATTTTAAAACAAAATGCCGTTGCAGATCACAAACAGGAAACTATTGAGGATGATATTTTAGACCTCAATGAATTAAAGAATTTTTTTGATGATAATGGGGACGAATTGACTTTCTCACAAGGTGATATTATCTATAAAGAAGGTCAAGCTTCTAACACCATTTTTTTGGTTCTAAAAGGAGTTGTTAACTGTCATTCTATGGATGAAGACGGAAAACAATTAATTACGTCTTTGTACCGAGGAGATGATTTCTTAGGCTTTACTTCTTTCTTAAAAAATGTACCTTATCAAGAATCTGCTACGGCAATGGAAGATGTGGTTTTGGCGGGTATTTCTAAAGAAAACTTAAAAGAAATTTTAGAAAAAAACCATGCTATTTCTTTAGAGCTGGTAGAATTACTATCGGGAAACATAAAAGAAATTAAACAGCAACTGCTGCAAATGGCCTATAGTTCTGTACGAAAAAAAACAGCTCAAACCTTATTACAATTTGCCGATATTATGACCACGCAAGCAGATGAGCCTATCAAAATATCTAGAAGTGATTTGGCGAGCGTTGCGGGTATTGCCACAGAAAGTTTAATACGTACGTTATCCGGCTTCAAAAAAGAAGGCTTAATTGAAATAGAAGGCCGAAATATTAAGATTAAAGAGCTCAAAGCACTCCAATACATCACCTAAGTTCCACTACTCTTACCTTTCAGGATATGACCGTTGTCATTTTTTGAGTTCTTAAGGCTTTATACCTTCGCTGTAAAGTAGTGGATCCCAATAATGAAACAAATTTTAGTACCTACAGATTTCTCAGAAAATTCTTTTAATGCTTTAGCATACGCCGTTGCATTTTACAAAAATACAGCCTGTACATTCTATATCATGAATATTGGTGCATTGAGCGAGTCTGGGATTGCAACAAATGGCTTTGCCTTAAATTATAATGCAATAGACCTGCCATCAAAAATGGCGCTACTGGAAGAAAAAATTCAGGAGATTTCTAAAAATAATACGTCTAAGCTTCATCTGTTCTACGGTTTACAAGAATTTGGAAATTTTATTGATATTATTCGTAAGACTATCGTAGAAAAGAAAATAGATCTTATTGTTATGGGGACTAAGGGCACTTCTACATTAAAAAATACATTTATAGGCAGTAACACTGAAGATGTCATTACAAAAGTAGCCGCCAACTTATTAATTGTACCAAAAAAATGTAAATTTCAACCCCTACATAAAATTGTATTTCCTACCAATTTCAACAACTTTTATTCTTTTGACATTCTACAGTCGTTAACAGAAATTTTACGAATCTCTAATGGTGTATTAGAAGTGATGAGTGTAATGGTGACTGAAAAATTAAATAGCTCTCAAGAGAAAAATAAAAACTATCTGCACGAATATTTAGATGAAGTATTTGAAGATCGCTACCATTTTTATAGTGAAAAAAACAAAAACGTGAAAGACGCTATAGAAGATTTCACCATCACCCATGCCATTGATATGACCATCATGGCAGCAAAAAACTTAAATTACTTACAACAACTGTTATTCAATTCTACCATTAAAAGAATAAGTAAGCACACAAAAATTCCTGTTTTTGTACTTCATGAATAAACAAACTATCCTAGGTCTATGACAATTGTCATAGGGATTTAATACACCAAAAGATATTTTTGAAGTGACCTCAAAAATATTAGGCTATGAAAACTATCTTAATCCCTACCGATTTTTCAGAAAATGCAATGCATGCTATAGATTACGCCCTGCAGTTGTACAAATGCGAGCAAACCGTTTTTTATTTTGTGCACGCCTATGCTGATGAAGTTTATGGTTTTTTAAAAAATAGTGCAGATACGTCTATTTCTGAACGTACCACTAACATTGAAATTCGAGTTAAAGAGTTACTCAACGACTTAATTAGCACTAAAGAAGAAAAGGTACATAACCCTAAACACACTTACAAAGCAATAGCCTCTTTTGAGTCTTTGGTTGATGCTGTAAATGACACCGTTAATCTATTTAACATTGACCTCATCATTATGGGAACCAAAGGTAAAACAGCAAATAAAAGCATCACTTTTGGAAGCCATACTGTACAAGTATTTAAATATGTAAAATGCCCTGTTCTTGCTATCCCTGAAACGTATACCTACCAACACCCTAAAAAAATTCTATTCCCAACAGATTATAATTTGCCTTATAAACGCAGGGAATTAAAGCTCTTAGATACCTTATGTCAGGAATTCAAATCTGATGTTCATTGCCTTCATATATCCGATTTTGAAGATTTAAGCATGCGCCAAATAGATAACAAAAAATTTCTTGAAGACGCTTTACCCAATGCTTATTTAAGTTTTGAACAGACTGCGGTACAAAATAGAGTTACTGCTATCATGAATACCATTGATGAAAAAGCTATAGACCTATTAGTAATGACAAATTCTCGTCATTCCTTTTTAGAAGACATGTTATATAGATCTACCATAGATGAAATAGGTCTTAAAATCCATTTACCCTTTTTAGTACTTCAAAATTTATCACGTTAATACGCTCATACGCATGAAAAATATACTTATCCCAACAGATTTTTCAGAAAATTCATGGAATGCTATTGCCTACGGATTATCGTTATTTAAAAAAACAAAATGCACTTTTCACCTCACCCACGTAAGTCCAGTTCTAGCAGCTAGCGCAGGAGAAATGGCGATGGTTTTGCCCCCTGAAATTATGGAAGAGAACTTACTGAAAGAAAGTTTAAAAAAATTAGATACTCTTTTAGAACGTATAGAAAAATTGCCTTTTAACACTAAACACGAATTTCACACCTCGGCCAATTATGGTTTCTTTATTGATCATATAAAAAATGATGTAGCGACTAAGAAAATAGATCTTATTATCATGGGTACCAAAGGTGCTTCTGGTATAAAAAAAGTAGCTTTAGGTAGTAATACGGGGCACGTAATTACAAAAGTAAAATGTGCCGTATTAGCCGTGCCTGAAGAAACAAGCTATCACAAACCACAGCGCATTGGTTTTCCAACAGATTACATTATAGATTACGATTTAAATATCTTAGCGCTTTTAAAAGATGTATCGCTATTGACCAATGCGGAACTCAATTTTTTACATATTGAGAGTAAACATGAAACTATGAGCGCTCTACAATTAAAAAACAAAGAATTTCTAGCACATTATTTTAAAAAAATAACGCATAATTTTAGCAACCTAGAAAGCCACAATTTAGATACAGCTATTGATAGGTTTATCCGTACCGAAAAGGTAGATATGTTAGTAATGGTCGCTAAAAACTTAAATTTTTTAGAGCGTATCCTATTCAGGCCTACCGTAGAAGACATAAGCTACCATATTAGCATCCCTTTTTTGGTTTTACATGAATAAATTAAAAGAAATCTATTGTTAGTTAGATTTGATGATATTTACGATATCATTTTTTTGGAGCACTCCAGATTGTCGCCAAAGTTGTTTTCCATTTTTAAATAACATCATGGTAGGTACCCCTCTAACTTGATATTTTGAAGCCAAGGTTTGGTTTTTATCTACATCAATCTTTACAATCTTAACGGCATCTCCCATCTCCTCTTTTACCTGCTTTAAAATGGGCGCCAAAATTTTACAAGGTCCGCACCAATCGGCAAAAAAATCAATTAATACTGGTGTATCTGAGTCTATTATTTTATCGAAACTACTTTTCATCTTTCTATTCTTTTTTGAATTATAAATTTATAAAATACAGCAGAGTTCTGAACTGATTTATATCATAATTTTATTGGATTATGTTGGGTACTTTTAATCCACCATAAAAATACAACATCATGAAAAAAATATTGCTCCCAACTGATTTTTCTGATAACTCATTTAAAGCGATAACCTATGCTTTAAAGGTCTACAAAGACATCAAATGCACCTTTTATCTATTGCATACGTATAATCCTTCTGTGTATCAAACAGAATACTTAATTGGCAGCCCTGGATTAATAGGTCTAGGAGATGTTATGAAAGAAACAGCGCTGACAAATAGTAAAGAATTAAAAGAAAAAATTGAATTAGAATACCCCAATCCTAAACACACGTTTAAAACACGTGTTATATTTAATACGCTTCTGAATGAAGTTCTTGAAATGACCACCAGTGAAGGTATAGATCTTATTGTTATGGGTACCAAAGGTGCCTCCGGCGCTGAAGAAATATTGTTTGGAAGTAATGCGGTACATATCATTAAAAAAACAAAATGTCCTCTGATTGTCGTTCCAGATTCTTTTGCCTATGAAGCACCAAAAGAAATTTTATTTCCTACAGATTTTGAAATTACCTATCCTGAAAAAGAAATTGAAAGCCTTTTACAAGTGGTTAAACACCATAAGTCTCAAGTTAATATATTGTATATTAGAAAAGCCATTGCGCTTAACATGGTACAAAAAGAGCATAAGAAACAATTGGATAGACTTATGGTTAATCATGCTATTTTTCATGAAGTTCCAGACAATGAAATTATTACAGCCATAAACGATTTTCAATTAAAAAGAAAAATTAATCTCTTGGTAATGATTCAAAATAAGCATACCTTTTTTGAAAGACTATTCATAGAACCTGTCTTAAAAAAGGTCGGTTTTCATGTTACTATACCCTTTATGGTCATTCCTCAACTTTAAAAAATTAAAATGAAATCTATATTAGTAGCAACAGACTTTTCAAATGATGCCTACTGTGCATTGTTTTACGGAACAAAATTATTTAAAGAAACCTCTTGTACCTTTTATATTCTCAATGTGTATGATGAGCTTACGCCTCTAAAGAATAAAAGGGCACCTTTCTTATCCAATAAAAACGAACTAGAAGAAATAGAAGCGCAATCTAATATTGCTTTAGAAAAATTAATTCATAAAATAACCTTAGATACAGAAAATCCTAATCATAAGTTTATTCCACTTTCTAAAGAAGGCAATCTCTCTAAGAACATAAAAAACACCACTAAGGCATATGATATAGATCTTGTTTTAATAGGTAGTAAAGGAGAAACTGGCGCTAAAGAATTGTTCTTTGGCAGCAACACTATTCAAATTACAAACACCATATCCAACTGTCCCATATTAGCTATTCCAAAACAAATAGAATATACTGCACCTAAAGAAATTGCATTTGTAACAGATTATAAGCAAGGGTGTTCCTTATCTAATATTGCGCCCCTTTTATTTATTGCTAAACAAACCAATGCTGCCATACGAGTTATGCATATTATTGAAGAAGCTATCTTAGATGCAGAGCAAGAACTCAAATATAAATTATTAGAAAATTGCCTAAAAGAGTATCAGCATTCTTTTACAACAATGAAAGAATTTAGTGATAAAGCAAAGGTTATTCACGAATTTATTGCTGCTCGCGAGATAGATTTGTTTTGTATGGTACATCAAAAAAGAAATTTTTTAGAAAAGTTACTACGAGAACCTGTGATAAAAGATGTTAGTATGTATGCCAATATTCCGTTTCTAATACTTCCGAGTATGGAGTGACAATTGTCATAGAAAAGTTCCTTGAGTACAATTAAATTTATCACACCAATCTCTAAAATGGAACATCATGAATAAACGCATCTTAATTCCTACTGATTTTTCAAAAAATGCTTTAAATGCAGCACGTTATGCCCTAGATTTATATGAAAAGCAAAATTGTGAATTTTACTTTTTAAATGTATTTCACGTAGATGGCTATACCACAGACTACCTGGCACTCCCAGAACCGGGTAGTCCCGATTATGATGCAGCCCTAGAAGTATCTGAGAAAGCCTTTGAAAAATTATTAGAGGTACTCGCATTGCATAATGACAACCCAAAGCATCAATATCATACTATTTCTAGTTTAAATTTTCTATCTGAAGCAATGAAACATATCATTGCTAAAGAAGCCATTGATTTAGTCGTTATGGGCACCCAAGGTGCCACCGGGCGCAAAGGAATTATTTTCGGAAGCAATACCGTAAAGGCTATGGAAAAAATTACAGCTTGCCCTGTTCTCGCTATTCCAGAAATGGTACGCTTTACGCCTATTAAGGAAATAGTATTCCCTACCGATTTAAAAACAAATTATAAAGCCAAAGAACTAGATTATCTAGTAGATATAGCTAGAATGCATGGATCAGCGATACGCATACTTCATATCAACAATACAGAAGAATTATCTACTACGCAACACGAAAGCAAGGAATATTTAGAATCCATTTTTAGTACTATAGAGTGTACATTTCATACGCTTACAGGATTGAGCCTAGCGAAAGGCATCACCACATTTGTAGCGAGTAGAGACAGTAGTATGATTGCATTTATAAACCGTTCTCATTTTTTCTTTGGAACCGTATTTTCAAAGCCTTTAATTAAGGAGATAGGTTACGAAGCCACTACACCTATTCTTGCGCTTCATTAATAGTATGTATAACCACATTCCTACATAACTTCATGGAAACTTTAAATACCCTCTTAGAACATCCTACATTTTTAAAAATAGCCAAGTTAGTGCTATGGATCATGGTTATTGTTGCTAGTATTAGTTTTTTAAGGAAAGTATTAAAGAAAAGAATTGCAGATTTAGCGATACGCTATAAGGCACAAAAAGGCGTAGAAATCATTGGCTATGTTCTAATTGCTTTATTAATCCTAATATCTTTCACCGTAAAAAACTTAGAAGATTACACCATTATAATTGGCTTATTCACGGCCGGTATAACGTTTACGCTTCAAGAGTTAATTTTGAGTATAGCGGGATCATTTTATATTTTCTTTGTCCGTATTTATAAGCCAGGCGATCGGATAGAAATAAACGGAATAAAGGGAGATGTTATAGATATTGATAGTATCTATACCACTTTAATGGAAATGGGAGAATGGGTAAGCAGCGATAACTATTCCGGTAGAATTGTAAAAATCAGTAATGCCTTTGTTTTTAAGGGTCCTATTAAAAACTATTCTATGGATTTCCCTTTTGTTTGGGACGAATTAAATATTCTTATCACCTACGAATCTGATTTAGAACTTGCAAAAAAAATAGTCCAAGAACAAGCTGAATTACTTTTAGCGGATTACACAGAAAAATCTACTGCAAAGTGGGAAGAAATGGTAGAACGCTACTATATTGAAGATTCTAAGCTAGCCCCTTCTATCGCCATCAATTTAACAGATAATTGGGTGGCTATAAACTTACGTTATATCACAGATTATAAAAGAAGAAGAGCTACAAAGCACGAATTACTTGAATTAATTCAGAGAGAAATTAAAGCTACCCAAGGTACAGTAAGCTTTGCCTCTACTACTCTACAATTACTTAAAATACCCGAAGTAGACGTACAACTAAAAAAATGATATGGAACCTACTATGACCATTAAAGTAACGAAATCTTCAGGAGAAAAAGCTCTTTTTTCTTTAGATAAATTACGTAATTCCCTAAAGTATAGTGGTGCCAATCATAACTTAATAGAAGCAATTGTTTCTAAAGTAAAAGAGGAGCTTTATGAAGGTATTTCTACACAAGAGATTTACAACAGAGCTTTTGCGCTTTTAAAAAGAAACAAATCGGTTTTTGCCTCTAAATACAAGCTAAAAAAGGCCATCTATGAATTGGGCCCAACAGGCTTTCCTTTTGAACGTTTTGTGGCTGCGATTTTAACTTATTCTGGATACACAACTACCGTGGGTGAAATTCTAAACGGAATTTGTGTTACCCATGAGATAGATGTGATTGCGGAAAAAAATAATAAAGTGGCTATTATTGAATGTAAATTTCATTCGGAAGAAGGCCGTAACTGTAATGTTAAGATTCCGCTATACATTCATTCTCGGTATAGGGATGTTAAAACATTCTGGGAAACAAAATCAACAGAAAAACGGGTTATAGATAAAGGTTGGGTAGTAACTAACACAAGATTCACAAGCGATGCTATTGCCTACGGCCATTGTGCCGGTCTCTATTTATTAAGTTGGGATTTCCCTAAAAAGGAAGGATTAAAAGATAGAATAGATCGTTTGAGTCTATATCCCATCACTGTTTCTACGCTTCTAACAAATAAAGAGAAGCATTATCTATTAAATAGAGACGTAGTACTCTGCAGACAACTCTGGAAAGAACAATTTTTATTAGATCATTTAGGTATTTCCAAATCTAGAAAAACAAGTATTATCAATGAGCTTAAACAATTTTGTAATCCTTAATTTATGAAAAATGTAAAAATTCACTTTTTAGGCGCCTCTGGTACCGTAACAGGGTCTAAATTTTATATAGAAACTCCAGACATAAACATCATGGTAGATTGTGGCATGTTTCAAGGATTAAAAGAACTCCGTGAAATAAACTGGACTCCTTTACCTATCAATGTTTCTAAAATAGATGTTGTTCTACTTACGCACGGACATTTAGACCACACTGGTTATTTACCGCGTCTCGTAAAAGAAGGATTTAAAGGGAAAATAATAGGTACGGCTCCTACTTTAGCTATTGCAGAAATTATACTTTTAGATAGCGGTAAAATTCAAGAAGAAGAGGCACAGAGAGCTAATGAAGAAGGGTATAGCAAGCATCATCCCGCAATTCCATTTTATACCATAGATGAAGCTAAAAACACCATTTCAAAGTTTGAAGCTGCAGATAGCGGAAAGTGGCTTCAACTCTCTGATGCTGTAAAATTTAGATTTCGATACAACGGACATATTATTGGTGCTACATTTATCGAGCTTGATATGTATGGTAAAATAGTAGTTTTTTCCGGTGATATTGGAAGAGTGGAAGACGTATTACTCTCAAAACCAGAAAAACCAGAATGGGCAGATTATTTATTTTTAGAAAGTACTTACGGCAATAAACTACATCCTAAAGAGGATGTAGAGGGCATGCTTGTTGCTTTAGTACATAAAACAATTACGAATGGCGGAAACTTAATTATCCCTTCGTTTGCCGTAGAACGTTTACAATCGTTAATGTACACCCTATGGCAATTATACAAAAAAAACAAAATTCCGAACATCCCTATATTTATTGATAGTCCAATGGGTAACAATGTACTATCTGTATTTGAAGAATTTCCTGAGTGGCATAAATTATCTTCCGAGGAATATGCAGCTATGTGCAACCATTTTAATATAATAACTTCCTATGCCGATACATGGAAAACTATTGATAATCCACGGCCTAAAATAATAATTGCGGGAAGCGGTATGGTTACTGGCGGTCGTGTATTAACCTATTTAAAACAAATGATAGGCAAAACCTCAACAACTGTATTGCTTGCAGGTTATCAGGCAGAAGGCACACGCGGCAGACAGTTATTAGAAGGCGCTCATGAATTGAAAATTTTTGGAAAATACTACCCTATAAAAGCTTCCATTCAGCATTTAGAAAGTTTATCTGCCCATGCAGATCAAAACGAATTACTCGATTGGTTAAGTGCGATAAAAAATATACCAGAAAACGTATTTTTAATTCACGGAGAGCCCAATGCTTTAGATATAT
The DNA here is from genome assembly GCF_900102165.1 of Cellulophaga baltica. Lineage (GTDB taxonomy): Bacteria > Bacteroidota > Bacteroidia > Flavobacteriales > Flavobacteriaceae > Cellulophaga > Cellulophaga baltica. Next base: position 22,830 of record NZ_FNBD01000014.1, on the reverse strand, counting down.
TTAAAGTAAAAATTAGAGATGAATACCATTGGAATGTTACTATTCCAAAATTAAATGATACAACAACATTAATAGTATAAGTACAACCACACATGAAAATATTATTTTACAGCAGTAAAGATTTTGAAATTCCGTTTTTAAAAAACGCCAATACCAAAAATCAAGAACTAGATTTTATTCCGGAAGCACTAACAAGTGAAAGTGCTTTAAAAGCAACGGGGTACAGTGCTATTTCTATATTTTCAGGAGATGATGCCTCCTCGCTAGTCTTAGAAAAACTTTGGGCGCTAGGTGTGCGCTACATCACTTTGCGTTCCGCTGGTTATAACAATGTGAACCTTGGTGCTGCCAAAAATTATGGTTTCAAGGTCGCAAATGCACCAGACTATTCTCCTTACGCTATTGCAGAACATGCTACAGCCTTATTATTAGCTTTAAACCGTAAAATAGTTACGGCCAATGCGCAGGTAAAAGCCTATAATTTTATACAGGATAATTTAATGGGTTTTAATGTACGAGGTAAAACTGTAGGGTTAATTGGCACAGGTAGTATTGGTGCTGCTATGGCAAGTATCATGAATGGTTTTGGTTGTACAATTTTAGCCTATGATATTGCACCCAATTATGAATTGGAAACTGCCTATAATTTAAAGTACAAAAGTTTAGATCAGCTGTGTAGTGCATCAGACATTATAAGTTTACACATACCACTCACGGAAGATAATCACTATCTCATAAACAAAGAACGAATGGCTTTAATGAAAAAGAATGTGATTATCGTAAATACCGCTAGAGGTGCACATGTAAATACTATAGCTATTATTGAGGCCCTTGAAAATAAACAAATTGCTGGTTATTGCACTGATGTATATGAAAAAGAAGCGGGAACTTTTTTTAAAGACTTTTCAAGCGAAGAATTAAAAGATGAGGCCTTAAAAAAGCTTTTAAGTTTACCTAATGTGCTATTAACTCCACATCAGGGATACATGACCCATGAAGCCTTACAGCATATTGCCGAGTTGACATTTGAGAACTTGAATGCTTGGAAGGAACATGAAATAAGTAAAAACGAACTATAATAGTGCACTAAACAATTTACCAAAACCTTCTTTAAGCTTATCACTCCACGGCCTGTTTATAAATTCTGTGTAGGATAAGCTTTTACTTATATTAGCATCATTTAGAAAATCTGTTTTGAGCAATTTTGCAAATACTTCATCATAAATTAAAGCATTTACTTCATAATTCTGCTCAAAACTACGATCATCTAGGTTGGCTGTACCTATGGTGGTAATAGCATCATCACTTACAATAATCTTACTATGTAAGAATCCATCAGGAAATAAGTATATTTTCACTCCCGCTTTTAAGAGCGCTTCAAAATAAGAACGTACACTCCACCCTACTATTTTACTATCTGCTTGTTCTGAAATTAGCAGCCTAACATCTATGCCGCTAAGGGCTGCCGTCTGTAATGCTTGCAAAATAGCCTGTCCTGGAATAATATAAGGGTTGGTGATATAAATGTATTTTTCAGCTTTGTTAATCATGGCAAAATACGTCTGTTCAAGCGATGCAAAGTCATCATCTGGACCTCCTGCAACTATTTGCACTAAACTAGTATTAAGAACCTTTTTTTCTTTATTTGCAGATGGTATCAAATTAATTTCCTGCTCACTCACAAGGTACCAATCTAATGCAAAAACATAATCTAAATGTTCTGCGGCAGCTCCTGTAATTTGTAAATGCATATCATGCCACTTGCCTAAAGTTGCATCCCCTTTTAAATATTTATCCGAGATATTTATGCCACCAGTAAAACCTATTTGCCCATCGATAACTATAATTTTGCGATGGTTTCTGTAATTCAATGATCTAAAAAATCGCCCGAATTTAAACGGCAAAAAAGGGTACACTAATACGCCTATACTTTCTAGCTTGTCAATGTATTTTTTACTTAAAGAAAAACTACCTACTCCATCATAAATCATCCGTACGGAAACTCCTTCCCTTACTTTCTTCTCAAAAAGTTTTAAAAAAGCATCCGCCAATTCGCCTTCTTCAAAAATATAATATTGAAGATGTATCGTAGTTTTTGCTGCTTCTAGTGCTTTAAAAATGGTTTCAAAAGTAGTTTTACCATCTTTTAACAATACCAATTCATTACCTCCCGTTGGAGGAAAATGAGAGTTTTTGTAGACTAAGGTCATGATCTTTTTAAACTGGCCACGCATTACAGCGGTTTGTTCTATAGAAGGTTTTGGAAATTTAAAAAAACGTTCTTTTTTTAAACGTATTAGTTTATTTTTTCTTCTATTTCTCCCCAATAATAAATAGAGTAAAATGCCGCCCACTGGTACTGTAAATATTGCCAGTAGCCACCCTAAAGTTTTAGACGGTTTTGCGCCATGCAATAAGATACTCACCACTAAGGTTAGCGCTACTAAAACATAAAGTATAATTAAAATCTGCAGTCCCAAGATAATCTTTTAACGGTAGGGCTAAGGTAGCCTAAGTAACTACATATTAGCTATGATATATATCAGAGTTTAAGGTATTGTTTTCTAAAACTCAAAGGAGAGCAATTCATATACCTATCAAACTGTCTATAAAAAAAAGGGAGACTCTCATACCCGCATTCATAAGCAATCTGGCTTACTTGTTTTTTAGATTCGATAAGTAATTTACAGGCTATATTGATGCGGTATTCATTTAAATAAGTAAAGAAAGATTTACTGTGTGATTTTTTAAAGAACCTGCAAAAAGCTTCGTTTCCCATAGCTAGTGTTCCTGCAATGTCTTCTAGCTTTATTTTTTTCGTATAATTATTGGCGACAAAATTTTGAATGACATCTATCCTATGATTTGTTTTACTATTTAAGATAGGTGTAAAACCAGGAGTTACCAAGAGATTATAAGTGGTTATTTCGCTAATTTCTTTTAATACTTTTAAAAATGACAGAAGTTTCTCTAAGGGGTCTTTGGTAAGTACTTCTTCTAATTTTGAAGTCATTTTAGCCGCTACAATGGCATTAAAATGGATGCCTTCTGAAGCACGTTCTAATAGTTTTTTGATACTATAAAATTCTCTTTTCTCTAACCAACCAACACCTAAAAGATTAGCATCCCATTGAAAAACTATCGATTTAACGTAGGTTGCATCTTCAGAAGTATTCTTCCAACAGTGCGGCAAGTTGCTCCCTAAAAGCACAAAATCACCAGCTTCAAATTGTTGCACACTATTACCTACATAGCGCACCCCTTCTCCCTTAAGAATATACGTTAGTTCAAATTCTGGATGAAAATGCCAAGGTGCATCAAACTCATCACTTTCATACACAAAGGCACTAAAAGAGCTGTTATTGGTGACTCTAATTTTTTCAAATTCTGCTTTCAATTTAAAATATATTTACTCGAAAATAATCAATTATAACATCAATAAGAAGTAAAATAACAATAGAAAGTCAATTTAAGCACTTATGAGGTCAATAAAGAGAATTTTTGGTTTCTTAAAAAAATAGATTTTTGAAGCAATCAAAACTACTATCTAAAATCATAAATATAAACCACTCATGAAGGAAAGTATTTTCACAGATCCTTTTAAAAAGGCAAGACAGGAAACAGGCATAGGAGAAATGGATGATCAAAATGATCCTGTTGCCATGATTCTAGGGCATAAGGAAGTACGTAGGGCTGCACATAATTGGAAAAGCTATAGTTCAGGAGCTATTCCGGGACGCATCGTTATTCCTTCGGAGGTAAATATTAGAAGTATCCGCCAAATTCCTTTTGAAGTAGATCCTCCGCAACATGGTGCTTATCGGGAGGTGGTTGAAAAATGGTTTAAGCGGCCATTAGAAAAAAAATACGAAGAAGAATTAACCTTACAGATTGAGGCTTTGGTAATAGAGGTATTGGAGCAAGATTCTTTTGAAGTGATTCATGATTTTGCATTGGTATTACAATCTCAAGCGCTCACCTTATTGTTTAATGTACCCTTTGAAGAAGCACAGACTTGGATATCTTGGGGTACCCATGTTTTTAGAAGTAAAGATTCTGCTTTAGATGGTGCAAAAGCAAATGTTCTTTACGATTATATAGACCAAAAATTAGCTGAAAGTAGCTCAAATCCAGGTAAGGATTTTTATGCTGTTTTATTAGCAGCGGAAGTAGATGGCAAAAAGCTAAGTGCAGAAGAAGCTAAGGGGGTGCTTATTTTAACCTTTGCCGGAGGTAGAGACACGGTTATTAATGCGGTGACTAACAGTATTGCTTATTTCGCAGAACATCCAAAATCTTTAGAATGGCTCAGAAAAGAGCCCGAATTATTACCTACTGCGATAGAAGAGCTTATTCGTTACTTTTCGCCCCTAACGCAAATGGGACGTGTGGCTACGCAGGATACTATGGTTTGCCAACATGCTGTAAAGGCAGATAGCAGAATTTCGCTGTGTTGGGCTTCAGCAAACCGAGATGAAACTGTATTTGAAAATGCTGATGAAGTTGTTTTAGACCGAAAAGCAAATCCGCATGTAGCCTTTGGTTTTGGCACGCATAACTGTCTTGGAGCAACTCATGCAAGGCAAGTAATGAAAGTGTTATTACGCACTTTAATAGCTAAAGTAAAAAGCATAGACATTCATGACGCTAAGGATAATATAGAAGATCTTGGTGATTTTAAACGTAAAGTAGGTTTTGATTCTTTAACCGTAAAATTCAATAAAATATAAGTAATGGCTCAAATAACATTTATTTCAAGTGATAATAAAAGCACTGTGGTATCCGGTAACTCTGGTAATTTGATGGAGTTAGCGCTGCAAAACAAGATTGAAGGAATTGAAGGAAATTGCGGAGGGGTATGCTCTTGTGCTACCTGTCATATTTACGTACAACCAGAAGATTGGACAAAAATAGGTCCGCCAAATGAAATGGAAAGTGATATGCTAGAGTTTGATGATAAAACCACAAATTACAGCAGATTGTCCTGCCAAATTCAAGTCACTGATGCCATTGATGGCATAGTTGTTAATGTTGCATAATAGATTAGATGACAGGAAAAAGTTCACAAACGTGTATCATTATTGGCGCTAGTCATGCTGGCGTAAATTTTGCTTTCGCCCTTAGAAAAGAAGGTTGGCAGGGTTCTATATTACTTTTTGATAAGGAGGCCACGCTCCCCTATCACAAACCACCCCTTTCTAAGTCATACTTAAATGCAGAAGACCATCAAAAAATTGATGCTTTATATCCATTAGAAAGCTATACAACAGATGATATCACTTTAAAACTTGGGATAAGTATTGCTTCTGCCAATGCAAAAGATCAAACCGTTACTTGCCAAGACGGAAAAGAATATCACTATGACTTTTTAATCTTAGCTACAGGTGCACGACCTATAATTCCGAATATTAAAGGAATAGATACTGTCAAAAATATATTCCCCATGCGCTCTATTGTAGATGCCGTGGCCATTAGAACCGCTTTAAAAAAATCAATCTCTAAAAAAGTAGCGATCATTGGTGGTGGCTATATTGGATTAGAAACTGCCGCATCTTTAAAAAAACTAGGTGCAACTGTCACTGTTTTAGAACGAGAACCTCGAGTGTTAGCTCGAGTGACAGCACCTGAAATGTCTCACTTTTTCGAAAAATTACATCATGATAATGCTGTTGCCATACACTGCAACAAAAACGTAACCCAATTAGCACATCACAATAAAACAAACATCATTAGCTGTAATGATGGTAGTATATATGAAGCTGATATCATTGTAGTAGGCGTTGGTATTTTGGTGAATACAGAATTAGCGGAACAGTTAGGGTTAGAACTAGCAAATGGAATTAAAGTAGATAGTACCTGCAAGACCAGTGATGAGTCTATTTATGCTATTGGAGATTGCACCAATCACTACAGTCCTCATTACAACAAAAACATCCGATTAGAATCTGTACAAAATGCGGTAGATCAAGCTAAAATAGCAGCCGCCAGTATTTGTGGCCATGAGAAACACTATAATACAATCCCCTGGTTTTGGTCAGATCAGTATGATGTAAAGTTACAAATTGTGGGACTTACTACAGGCTATAACCAATTGGTGAAACGTGTTGAAACCGCCAAAGAAAAAAGCGTCTCTTTTTGGTATTTTAAGGATGATGAATTGCTGGCTGTAGATGCTGTAAACAATGCAAAAGCATATATTCTAGGCGGAAGATTTATCCAATCGAAGCAACAACTAAATAAAGAAAAAATTAAAGATTCAAGTATTGCTATAACCCCAACTAGCTTTTTATAACTATTATTATGTCTATACAATCAAAAAGTGCTATTGCAAAAGGTGACGGATCATTTCTTATTGACTATGTTACCGTAGAAAACCCACAAGAAGATGAAGTATTGGTGGCCATAAAAGCTGCTGGACTTTGCCATACAGATCATGATTCGCTCTCTTGGGGAAAACCTATTGTTATGGGGCATGAAGGCGCCGGAATTGTAAAGGCAATTGGTGCTAAGGTAACGACCGTTAAGGTAGGTGATGCTGTAATTTTAAACTGGGCCACCCCTTGTGGTACATGTTTTCAATGCAAAGAAAAAAACCAACATATTTGCGAAAATAATTCGCCCGTAGTTGCTGGAGGAAATGGGTACACGCCAGGACATGCGCATTTAGAAGGCACCAAATGGAATAACACCCCTATTATACGCTCCTTTAATATTGGAACATTGTCAGAATATACTTTAGTAAAAGAATCTGCCGTTGTAAAAAATACTTACGATAAAATGCCTTTTCCAGCTGCAAGTATTATTAGTTGTGGAGTAATGACAGGATACGGATCTGCTGTAAATTCTGCTAAAGTAACCAAAAATAGCTCCGTAGTTGTTTTAGGTACAGGAGGGGTAGGATTAAATGTTATTCAAGGAGCAAAAGTTTCTAAAGCATCTAAAATTATAGCAATTGATATAAATGAGAATCGTTTAGAAATGGCGAAACAGTTTGGAGCCACACATACTATTCTTGCTAGTAAAAATGATAAGGGACTTTTAGAAGCTGCGAAAGAAGTAAGAAACATGACCGATGGTCGTGGTGCAGATTATGCCTTTGAATGTACAGCAATACCAGCGCTGGGTGCTGCTCCTTTAGCTATGGTTAGAAATGCAGGAACAGCAGTGCAAGTAAGCGGTATAGAAGAAGAAGTTTTAATCGACATGTCGCTCTTTGAATGGGATAAAATTTACATCAATCCGTTATATGGAAAATGCAATCCGCAAACAGATTTCCCTAAGATTATAGCACATTACAAAAATAGCGATTTATTGCTAGATGAAATGATTACCCGTACGTATGCTCTTGATAATTTACAACTTGCTTTTGATGATATGCTTTCGGGTAAAAATGCAAAGGGCGTTATTGTTTTTGATTAATTTCAACTAAAAAAATATGACCACATTTAAAACCACAGAACTATCGAACCCTGAATTTGAAAGTAACCATCTGCGATTTATGACCATTAAAACGCCAAATTTAAAAGGGCGTGGTGATATTTGTGTTTTTGTACCTCCTTTTAAAGATCTAAAAGATGTGCCTATAATTACGCTCCTACATGGTGTATATGGCAGCGCTTGGATATGGGCACATAAAGCAGGCGTACATTTCACTGCATTGCAAATGATGCAAGAAGGAAAAATAAAACCTATGGTACTTGCCATGCCCTCTGATGGACTATGGGGAGACGGCTCTGCTTATTTACCACATTCTGGTAAGGACTTTGAAGCGTGGATTACCAAAGATGTTAACCAAGCCGTGATAGAAAATATAGCGTGTACCAGTAAAACATCACCATTATGTATCGCAGGATTATCAATGGGTGGATATGGTGCGTTGCGCTTGGGAGCTAAATATCCTGAAATTTATAAAGGACTATCTGGCCATTCTTCTATTACGAATAAAAACCAAATGCATTTATTTGTAGAGGAGGATGAAAACAATTACAATCAGGAAAATCTGACCGATGAAGATGTATTTTTATTATTGCAAAAAAATAAATTGCGCTTACCTCCGTTCCGGTTTGATTGTGGTATGAATGATCTTTTAATAGAACAAAACAGAACACTTCATCAACGATTAAAAAAGGAGCATATACAGCATACCTACCAAGAGTTTGAAGGAAAACATGAATGGAGCTACTGGCAAGAACACATTAAAGATACCTTGCTTTTTTTCGATAGCATACTGGATTAAGGTATGGTTCCTATCTCGTTGAGTTTCCATCCATCAGCGCATTTTTCAAATCTAAAATGATGTTGCCCTCCTTCATGAAAAAAGGTTGGTTCTGTGGTGGTGACTAAAATTTCCCAATAGGAGACGCCCTCCAAGTCTTGTTTGTAAAAAGTAGTTTCTCTTTCTTTTAAAAGGGTTACAAACCCTGGATTGAAAAACAGATCAAAATCTTGAGTAATAAAAGTATCAACAGGCACATAGATTAAATCTTCATAAATGGTATCATACCACAATGTATCTGTTTCGTGTAATTGAGAAATATACGCTTGTTCTTCTGGCGTATTCTCTAAACAAGGGTAGCATCTAATTTTAGATTTAGACAGGTCTTTAAAAGACCTTCTCTCTTTTTTATCAATAGCCTTTAAAAAAGAATTCCAAGTTTTCTTTATTTCAATATCCTGAGGAGTATAAGCGCTACGCTCATTTCCCGCCGCCATACATAAAAGAACTATAAATGGCGCTATTAAAAGGTAAACAAGTTTTTTTATTTTCATTTTCGTAAAATTTATGGCTTCTGCACAGCTATTGTCTATGCGCCTTGATAAATTTAGTAGGATCTGGGTATCCTTCTGTTTCGGTAGCATAACCTGCTCCTACAGGCAACAATACATCATCTCTAATTTCGAAATGTAAATGAGCCAAATAAATACCACCTGCGTTTCCTATGGTTCCAATAGTATCGCCTTTAAACACATATTGGCCCTGTTCCACAAGTATCGTATCGCAATGTGCATACAAAGACTCTACTACTACTCCATCTACTGTGGTATGCCATATACGGATAATCTTTCCCCAGCCACTACCAATATCAGTAGCAAAATTAACAAAACCATTTGCTGTGGCATAAATAGGATCTCCTAAATCGGAATCTCCGCCAGTGACAGCATTCCAATCTTCTCCAAGATGATTGTTAGTTCCAAAAGGTTGTGCATTATAATAGCCCTTAGCATTAGGCTTTGCGATAGGAAAATCAAAACCTCTAGCTTTATAAATCGGTTTCTGCTCAAAAACATCTAAAATAGTATCTAATCTAGTTTTCTGTGGTTCCGTTTTTATTGTAGATTTCTCCGCAGTGGAAGACGGACTAGCGCTCTCCTTCTTTACCTCTTGACAAGAAACCTGAAACACTATGGCTATAAAAAAAAGAATTCTTAAAAAAATCATTTATCCCAGTTATTGAATCATTCATGGTATACCTGCACTAAAATAAGGTATAAAAAACTACTAAAGATTAAAACTAAGTTTAATACCTTCTACAATCATACCGGTTCCAATGATGGCAAGAATAAGCCCCATTAATTTTCCTATAACTGAAATTAGATTCTGCCCTACCTTCTTTACAATGACATCACTTAAAACAAAAGCTACATACGTTAAGAAAATCATCAAGCCAAAAACACCAATAACCACACCTATATGTGTATAACTGGCATCGGTTACAAAATTCATTCCTGTTACGATAGTCCCCGGTCCTGCAAGGATGGGAATAGCTAAAGGTGATATTCCAACACTGCTATCATCTTCTTTATCTTCCGTACTATGAATCTTAGATTTTTTAGACATCAACATTTCGAACCCCACATAAAATATTAATATCCCACCGGTAATCTTAAATGCCGGAATCGTAATTCCGAAAAGTTCAAAAATATATTTCCCTGCAAGAATAAAAGACACCACAATTATAAAAGCCGTGATGGTTCCCGTTTTTGCAATCTTTTTTTTCTGTTCTTTATCTTTACCTTCTACAAGACCTAAAAAAATAGGTGTATTTGCTATAGGATTCATGATGGCAAAAAAGCCCATAAATACGGTTAAGCTAAAGGTTAGTATATTATCCATTATTGCTATTTTTCTTTGAACCTCTAAAGTAGTGGTATTTATTAGAGTCCGCTAACGGAAAGAAACTTTTAAGTAACGCGTATGTCACAGATAGATTTCCATTATGTCTCTTAAAATTTAGCTATATGAGAAAAAGAGGATCATTTTAATTAATGATCCTCTTTTTCTTTAGCACTCTAATTACTATAAAGCAACTTCCAAGGCTAGCTTTTCCAAAAGCTGTTCTTCACTAGAATTTTTAATGGCATCACCGGACCATTTTTGTGACTGCTCATAGGTAAATATTTTATCTTCTTGTATGGGATCCATCACCATTAGATAAATCCATTTATTATCCAATAAACTTTTTAGCTTTTCATTTCTATCAAGAATAGATTTAACCCTAGAGATAGGCGCTTGTATGACCACTGAAAGTCTTAGAGGTTGATGGTACATTTCATCATCGGTTGCAAAAAGCGATTGTAGCGGCAAGCCCATTTTCAGATCTCCTCCGTTACCTTGTACTACACCAAATTTCCCCGTAACATTATGTGTTATTTTTGTTCCTCCTCCAAATATATTATTGTCAATGGTAGAGAAATAATAGTGATTGTTAATCCATTGTGTGACCACCATTGGGCCTTGCATAATACCTTCTAGTGCTTTACCGCTTGTGTCTAACTTCCAATCATAAGAATGTAAAAAACTACGAGCATCAAGGTTTATATGCTTCGTCAAATTTCGTGGAGCGATCACAAAACTTGCATTTTTTGCTAAGCCCCATTCAGGCCTAGTTTCTCCCCAATCTGCAGCCTTACGTTCTGCAAGGGCAATACTTTTAGCGGAAATGCCTAAACGATCTTGTGTAGCCGTTTTTTGTGCTTCCATTAAATTTAGCTTTATTTTTCTTATTAGGTGCACATGAGAATCTGGTGCTTGGGCATCAAATATAGCTATACAATCTGTCGTAGTATTATGCTCTGCTCCAAGAAATATGGTTCCTTCTGGAATAAGTATTCCATGATCAACATTCAAACGTTCTTTCACTTCTGGTAAATTTGCAAGACTGGCTAACATTCTTGCATTGTGGCGTCCTGGACTTGCTGCACAAGCTCCGCAGTCTAAACTTGAGCTAAATGGGTTATTAGTTGTAAGACTTCCGTGCCCTACAAAAACAACAATTGGAGCAAATTGAGTCCATCCTAAAAGATCAAAAGCCGATTTGACAATTCCCACTTTTTCTACTAAAGGGATATCTAATTCATAAGTTGCTTCAATTGTATTTTTTTGAAGTACGGGTTGACAACTGGCTTCATGATGAAGTGCCGTTCTTTGTCTTATTTTAAGCAGTTTACTCGGAAAAAGCGTTTTAGCCACCATTCCTAGACCATATACTAATCCAGAACCTTCTACATATCCAAAAGCAGATGGTAGGATATTTTTCATCCGTTTAAAAAGGTATTTTGAAAAATTTAAAACCTTAATTCGCTTTCCTAAAGTATTATACTCGTGCGCTTTGTTTTCCTGAGCTTCTTCGGTTACCGTGTATACTGAGGAAACTATTGGCGGACATGATTTTCGTGTGTTATCATCCTGAAGACTTTTATAATCCATTGCAATTCCAAAAAAACCAGCATACCCAAAAGTTTCATAATTTCCTTTTGATTCTACATGACGTCTTATTACTTCAGATCTGGTATCAATACAAAAAACAAATTGCGCCTCTTTTACGCCGTCTGTCGTATGAAGAGCGATATTCTTGGCTTGCGTTGTTAATTTTTCTGATAATTCTTTCTGATAGCTTTTTTCCCAAGCTTGCAGCCATAAATGTTGCATGCTAACACTTTCGTTCATGAAACCCTCATCTGCAAAATCTGGTACTATTGTATGACCTAAATTTTTACAAATCCATAATCTAACAGCTAAATAATCTAGTAATGCCAGTGGATATTTTTGCTCCCAATCAGATTTAGCATTAGTACGGTACTTTATATAACCTATCCAACCGGGTAATGCTGCTAAATGATACTTAAATATTAATTCATAGTCGGCACTAGGGATCTCTTGTAGTATATGGTCAATTACTTCGCAAGCGGTCTCTGGAATCTCTTTTTTAAAAACATCATTCAGATCTGTATCATAAGGAGCCAATGCCCTCCAAGCTGTAAAGAATCCTTTTTCCTTGAAAGGCATGGTCCATTCTGCCAGTCCTTCATCCAAAAAAGCAGATAACCATTTGGTCATAATGCGGTCTACATCATGACTAAGATTTACTTCTAAGACCTCTTTTTTCTCCGACAATTGATTTAAATAAAATTCAGGAGTTTTCGTGAAACCATTTTTTTTAAGAAGCGTTGTAAGTATCGCATCATCTATTAATCCTGTATCATAGGCCTGTTGGTAAACAGTAGCCTTAGGAAAGGTATTAGCCTGTAGATATTTCTCCGCTAAGGCAACTGCCTCTTCAAAAGGTTTGTTTTCATATCCTGAAAGCGGATTAGAAGCCACGAAAGTATAAAGCGGCCAAGTAGTCCCTATAATTTCCGATGCACCATTAATGGCTGTTAATATATTTTGATTCATTTTAATCTAGATTTATACATTAAGACTGAATTTTTATAAGGTTGGGAAAGGTTTAAAAGTTTCACGTAAAGCCAAGGATGACTTTTATACATGCCCAGTTTCATAATAAAGAAACCTATCAGAAAAATAAGGCCAAAACTAATCGGTAGCCATGTTAATGGTATTGGTTGCGCTATGTACGGCATATCTCCCATTAGTAAGGTAACTCCATTGTACATAAAGGCATACATTACGATGCCTAAGAATAAAAGAATAGGTGGCACAATGATTTTCTGAAACATTGATAAACTCCGCTCTTTGACAATATTATAAGTGATTTGACCTACGGTTATAGCAACAATTAGCGTTAAAAAAACGCCACTATCTAACTTCATACCTTTACCTGTTAGTATTATAAAGAAATAGGCTCCGAAAAGCCCGAATAATATAACCAGCATACCTTGAAAAGGTCTTATACTTAAAGGCAGTGGGATTTGAACCTTGGTTTGTCCTATTTCTTCTCCAGAAGAAAGAAATAAATATGCTTTGTAGAATCCGTGAAGAATTAGGTGCACAATGGCAGCATTAAAAAACCCTAAACCACACTGCATGATCATATAGCCCATTTGAGCAATGGTAGAACATGCTAATTTGTGCTTTACATTTGTTTGCAACAATTTTGTAAACTGTGCCACAATAGCGGTAACCGCACCTATCACCAGTAGTATATTCAAAGAGTTTGATGCGTATAGTAATGAGGCAAATAAAGTTAATAAGATTCCTGAACCATTTACAAAACCTGCGTGCATTAAAGCAGATGCTGGGGTGGGCGCTGTCATTGCAGATAACAACCAGCGATGAAAAGGGTAAATGGCTGATTGTATCATTGCAGCGATAATAATACATATGCCAGCGGGAATAGTAATAAATAGAGGCAATTTAAAAACTACGGCCGTAATACTTTCTAAGGTAGTTTCCTTGCTTGAAAGTACGAGAAGATAGACCCCTAGCACTAGAAAAAATGTGCCGGCCAAGAAATAATTGCGAGTAAAATTCAATGCTTGCTTAGCTTCTCCTAACGTAGTATCTATACCTATTAAATTAGACATGAGGAGCCCCATTAAAAGCCAGCTAATTAAAAATAAGAATACATGATTAGAAGCTACTAATAAGAGAACCGCTGCAGTAAAGGCTAAACATAGAATCATGAATTTAGACTTAAACCGAAAACCTATAAGGTATTTCCTAGCATACGTACTAATTACAGCACTAAAAAAAGTAACTGTAGTCCATATTAATAGGGTGAAACCATTAATTCTGAATAGATCGCCATAGTACCAATTTGGCAATTGATAAAGTGAGCTTAGTAAATACAATACATTCGAACCAAAGAGAAGCCACAAGAATACGACTACCATCTTTGAAACAAAATCAGTCCTAGTACTATTTTGTTGATTAGAAATACTGGAAATAGAATTACTATTTAAATTCATTAGTTGATATTTAGTTTGAACTATTAAAAATTAAAATCAAGAAATAAGCGTCTGTTAAGATAATAGTAGACACTATTTAGTACTATTACGCTTCTTACTAGTTTGACTCTCTCCTATTTTAAGTAAAAAAACAATCCCTAGAATTACACTACAAGCGATTAAATTTTCTAAAAAAATACTATTATTTAAATAAGACAGTAGAATAAAAACAGTAAGTATCAAAAGACCCAAAAAGGGTAATACATTAGATTTCATTGGTTGCATATTAATTTGATTTTGAATTGGTATTATTCGGCAACTTCTACTTCTATGATTCCGTTAATTTTTAGTGTAAAGCCAAGATTTCTGTGGCTATTGATAAATTTCAACATAGTCTCTTTTTCTTGGTTCAACTCATCAATTCGTGTATCAATTTGATCAGTCTTACAGTTATGATCTCCTTCCCATAATTGTAAGCGCTGTAGCTTGTGAAAATTAATTTTCTCTCTGATTAAATTAATTACAATATCAGAAGCTTCTGAAGGTGTAAATTCTCCTTTCACTAGTTGAACTTTTTGCGTTGCGATTGGTGTCATTTCAAGTTCTTGCGTTTTCATACTGCTAATTTGTTTTAGATGAATATTTATTTCGAGGGCAAAGTTTAAACTTTATATTCATTTATTTTTATTTATATTTATTATATTAAACATAAATAAATTTTATGCATTATACCCTTCATCAGCTTCAGATTTTCCTGAAAATATCTGAATTACAGAGTATTACAAAAGCATCTGAAGCATTAAACCTAACCCAACCTGCGGTTTCTATTCAATTAAAAAATTTCCAAGATCAATTCCCTATCCCGTTAACAGAAGTAGTTGGAAGACAACTTTACGTTACCGATTTCGGAAAAGAAATTGCCCAAGCGGCAGACAAAATTTTAAATGAAGTACATGCCATTAATTATAAAACCTTAGCCTATAGAGGACAACTTTCCGGGAGACTTAAATTATCTGTTGTGTCTACAGGAAAGTATGTAATGCCATATTTTCTATCCGATTTTATGAAACAAAATAAAGGGGTAGAATTAATCATTGACGTGACTAATAAGTCTCGCGTCATTGAAAGCCTAGAAGCCAATGAAGTAGATTTTGCCTTGGTATCTGTATTACCCAAAAAGTTGATCATTGATAAAATAGCGCTCATGCAGAATAAGTTATTTTATGTGGCCAGTAAAGAATTAAATCTACCTGAAAAATTATCTAAAAAAAGACTTTTTGAGGAAGTTCCATTAATTTACAGAGAGCAAGGTTCTGCTACTAGAAGCGCTATGGAAACATTCATCGGCAAAAATAAATTATCCGTAAATAAAAAATTAGAATTAACATCTAATGAAGCAGTAAAACAGGCAGTAATTTCTGGTTTAGGTTGCTCCATTATGCCGTTAATTGGTTTGCGAAATGAGCTTCGAAATAATGATATTGAAATTATACCCGTTAAAGGATTACCCATAAGTTCTGAATGGAATCTAATATGGTTAAAATCAAAAAAACTTTCGCCAGCGGCACTTGCCTATCTTGAATTTTTGAAAAGAGAAAAAGAAAAAATTATAGCGAAGAAATTCTATTGGACTGATAAAATCTAAACTCGGTGATCAGCGTTACTCCATAATTGAGCTACAACTTATAGGTTTTAAATGCTATAAAAAACAGAACTACCTCAAACGGCATATTTACTACTCTCATAACACAGATTTCGAAGTTCATTAGCTAATATTTAGTAGGTTTATAATATAGTATGCCTTATTTGTAATTATGACATTACGAAACGTACTAATTAAAAAAGACAGAACATGGAAAATACTAAAAAAATAAGACCCTTAGAAAAAGAAATTAACGAAAAGAAAGCCGCTTTTGAGAGTTCGGCTTCTGAAGATAAAAAACAAAAATACGCTGAAGGTATTGCTGCCGTCGTAGAAACTAACATCGTTGGTAACGCGTTGCAAGTAGGCGAAACCGCAATAAATTTCACTTTACCGAATGCATTAGGTAAAAAAATTACACTGTATGATGAACTAGAAAATGGTCCTGTAATTTTGATGTGGTACAGAGGAGGTTGGTGCCCATATTGCAACATGCAATTGCATTACATGCAAGAGATGCTTCCTGAGTTTAAAAAATTAGGAGCTAGTCTCTTAGCGATTACACCAGAAACGCCTGATAATTCAATTTCCACTAAAGAAAAAAATGATTTAGAATTTGAAGTATTAAGTGATCTTGACAATAAAGTTGGATACGAATATAAGGTTGTATTTAAACTGACCGAAGATGTAAAAGAAATCTATGAAAATGGTTTTGAATTAAGCAAATTTAATGGAAACGATAAAGGGGAATTACCCTTAGCGGCCACCTATATTATTGGACAAAACAAAGTAATTCAATACGCATTTTTAGATGCTGATTATAGAAATAGAGCAGAGCCTCAAGACTTACTAGAACATTTAAAGTAAGCCCTTATTATCTCCAATTTATTTTAATAAAGCGCTCGTTTTTCACAAATTCTTCGGGCGTTTTATTTAAAATCTCTAAACGCAAGGCATCTAACAAAACATCCTTACTAAAAGAATGATGCGTTACCAAACTCACTTCCCGTACTGGCTTAGGTTCTGTAAAATGAATAATAGTACCCTTGTCTCCTGTATCAATGGCCATTTCTGGCACTAAAGTGAATCCGCCATAATTATCTACCATCTTTTTTAAAGCTTCAATAGAACCACTTTGAAACTGAATAGTTTTAGTGCTTTCCACATTTCCACAGATATTTAAGACTTGATTTCTAAAACAATGTCCTTTTTCTAAAAGCCATATATTATCTAGCGTTTCAATTTCAGTGACAGCAATACTTTTTTTATGTGCTGGAAAATAATTTTTCTGACCATAAAATATAAAGGGTTCATTATACAGTTTAACTTCTCTGATATAAGGCTCATTTAATGGGGTTACTAATATCCCCATATCAATTTCTTTTTTTTGAAGTGCCATGATAATCTGGTCACTTTCCATTTCTTGTATTTTAAGAATTGTATTTGGATATTTTTCCGAAAAAGCACCAGAAATTAAGGGAATTAAATACGGAGAAATTGTTGGGAGTACCGCTAAGCGATATTCCCCTTCTAGATTATCTAATTCTACACTCACCATATTTTTCAGCTCTCCCACCTCACGTAGAATTACTTTAGATTTCTGAATGAACATTTCGCCTAAATCTGTGGGTTTTAAGGGGAATTTACTTTTATCAAAAATTAAAAAACCAATTTCTTCCTCTAGTTTCTTTACCTGAATGGTAATTGTTGGTTGCGTCACAAAACACTTTTCTGCTGCCGTAACAAAGTGTCTATAAGTATCTAAGGCAATTACATACTCTAGTTGCTGTAGGGTCATGCTGTATTAATATAAATTTTAACAATACAAATATATAAAGTATTAATTTGATTAATACCTAGAAGTACATGAATTTTACCGCGTCTTAATAAATTAAATAGATATGAAAATGAAGAAAAATTTAGTACTACTTTTTATGGTATCTGTCTCCATGGTGTGCGTATCCCAATCTGGTAACACCATAACCACGAATGGCGGGGTTCCTGTTGGTGACAATCAAAACTCAAAAACTGTTGGTGAATACGGCCCTGTATTATTAGAAGATATCTTACTAATTGAAAAATTAGCTGCTTTTGATAGAGAGCGAATTCCTGAACGGGTAGTTCACCCAAGAGGTGCTGGTGCATCTGGTTATTTTGAAGCTAGCAAAGATATGTCTGAGTATACCAAAGCAGTAATTTTTAGTACAGCTGGAAAAAGAACCGACGTAGCTGCTCGTTTTTCTACCGTAATACACGGTAAAGGCTCTCCAGAAACAGCAAGAGACCCAAGAGGTTTTGCTGTGAAATTCTATTCTACAGAAGGTAATTATGATATAGTAGGGAATAATTTACCTATTTTCTTTATCAGAGATGCGATTAAATTTCCTGATATGGTGCATTCTCTTAAGCCATCACCGGAGACCAATAAGCAAGATCCTAACCGGTTTTTTGATTTCTTTTCCCACGTACCTGAAGCTACACATATGCTAACGCGGTTATACACCGACTTAGGAATTCCTAAAGGATATCAATACATGAATGGTAGTAGTGTTCATGGTTATAAATGGATTAATAAAGAAGGTAAGGTTACCTATATAAAATATTCATGGGTTTCTAAACAAGGAGAAAAAAATCTTACCGTAGAAGAAGCTTCAAAACAACAAGGTTTAGATTGGCAACATGCCACCGTAAGCTTACGGAAAGATATCGCAGAGAAAAAATACCCACAGTGGGATTTATATGTACAAATGATTAAGCCAGAAGACTTGCATTCTTTTGATTTTTGGCCTTTAGATGCTACCAAAGATTGGCCTGCAGATACAATTGAAAAAATTAAGATTGGTACGATGACATTAAATCAAAACCCAATTAATTATTTTGAACAAGTAGAAAGTCTTGCCTTTTCTCCAGGTTCATTAATTCCCGGCATTGAGCCCTCTGAGGATAAGCTTTTACAAGGACGATTGTTTTCTTATTTTGATACGCAAAGACATAGACTTGGTCCTAATTTTCAGCAATTAAAAATAAATCAGCCTCTAGAAACTCCAAAAAATTATAACTCCGATAGCTGGAGTAGCTATGGCAATAAGAAATTTGAAAATCCAGACGTCAACTACCAACCAAGCAGCAAAGCATCACTGGCAGAAGACAAACAGTACAAACAATCAGAAACAACACTTACTAATGTAACTATTGTTCAAAAGAAAATTACAAAGACTAATGATTTTGCTCAAGCAGGTGATTTCTATAGGACATTGACAACTCAAGAACAAGATAATTTGATAAAAAACTTAAGGGGAGATTTAAGTCAAGTAGCGGACAAGAACATTCAAAAAACAATGATTACCTACTTCTACAAAGCAGATAGCAATTTTGGAATGAGAATAGCGCAAGCGCTTGGTTATTCACAGAAAGATTTTATGAAGTAGCAGTACAATTTATACTAGAGGGAGTGTTCCTAGCCCCTCAAATTAACTTATTCCCTATGAAAAAATATACAATAGCCCTTTTAATTTTAATATACAATTCAACTATGAATGCACAATCTATTTTTGAAGCCTCAAGAAATGGCGATTTAAACGAAATCACCATCCTGTTTAATGCCAATAATGATATTATCAATGCCGTTGATGACAAAGGTTTTACACCACTTATTTTAGCGGCTTATAGCAATCAATTAGAGGTTGTAAACTTTTTAATACAACATGGTTGTGCCGTAAATGCCAAAGATTTTTCTGGCAATACCGCACTAATGGGTGTTTGTTTTAAAGGCTATCTAGATATCGCTAAAACATTAATTGACAATGGTACGTCTGTGAATGAGCAGAACGCCAATGATGCTACCGCATTAATTTACGCCAGTACTTTTGGCCATATTGAAATCGTAAATTACTTACTTCAGAATAACGCCGACAAAACAATTAAAGATAATAGAGGTAATACAGCTTTGGCACATGCCGAAATGCAAGGAAATACCGAAATTATGGAGTTGTTGGTGATTGAATAACAATGCAAATTTTCTATAAAAATTACAGCTAAAAGTACTTTCAGCTAGAATTTCATGAATTTGGAAGAAATCAATTTAATATATTCTTATAATTCCCTATATTTTCATGTTGCAACCTTAGATTATGAAAAAGACATGATGCTATTCATTACAACCAATAGTTTTACGCTAATTGGCACGTAAATAAACTTAGTACAACTATGTTCTATAAATACCTTAATTTTGCATACGTATTTTTTCATTTCCTTAGAGTTTTAAGGTAAAAAAAATAGGATCAATTATAATATAATTTCTAAAATCCATGAAAAAAATAAATTTATTTTTTTTAATCATATCATTTCTATTTATAGCCTGTGAAGGTGATCAAGGATCTACGGGTGCTACTGGTGCTCAAGGATCTAATGGTGCTACTAGCTTGATAAACATTTCTGATGAAGCTCCAGGGAGCAATTGTGAAAATGGCGGGCAAAAAATTGAAACAGGACTAGATGCCAATGAAAACGGTATTTTAGAAACTAATGAAATTCAGAATACTAGATATGTTTGTAATGGCATAAATGGTAGTACTAGTTTAACTACAGTAATAACAGAACCTGCAGGAGCGAATTGTGCTAATGGAGGTATCAAAATAAATTCAGGTTTAGATATCGACGGAAACGGTAATTTGGAAGAAAGCGAAATAACTTCTTCTGCCTTTATTTGTAATGGTATTGATGGTGACAATAATGGATTAACTAGAATTACGAATGAGAATTCAGGGGTTAACTGTGCAAATGGAGGCTTAAAAGTTGATTATGGTATAGATGTAAATAATGATGGCGTTCTAAATGATACTGAAGTAGAATATACAACCTATACCTGTTTTACAGAAAACAGTGGCTTGAGCTTAATTAATATTACCGATGAACCAGATGGAACATTTTGTGAAAACGGAGGAATTAAAATAGATACAGGGATAGACTTAAATGGAAATCAAATCCTAGACGAAGCAGAAATTTTGATCACCAAATATGTTTGTAATGGCTTGGATGGTATTATAAATGAAGAGATTAGAATTAAAATTGTTGAAGGTATTGGTACCGCTGCAACTACAACAAGTAGCACACCAATTATTGTCTCTGGTATTAGTTTCAATAAAAGTAATTTTGAAAATGTAGGTGCTATCTTTTTTGAATCAGATCCTTACGTAAATAATACGCTTAACTTTGCATTAGTGGAACTTTATAATGTAACGAGTAGTGTAGGGATCAACAATACACTGATTAGAACCAATGCTATCTTTGATAACAAGCAAACTGAACGCTCTAATGATATTATTAATGAGCTTCCAGATACGGAAATAACATTAGGTATACGATTTAGTTCTGAGCTAAATGGCGAATTTTCAGCTAGTGGAATTCCTTATTTGGTAATAAAAAGAAGCAATTAATAGGAGTGCTAAATCTTTTAAAACAACACAATCTTGAGAGGTTAAATCGCTACAATTAGCAATTAATAAAAAAGAATAAAATTATAGTACTATGAAAAAGGTAATCTTTTCAATCCTATTGGTGGGTACAAGTTTAGGAGTTAATGCACAAAACATATTTCCCGCAAACGGAGGTGTAGGTATTGGAACTTCTAGTCCCACTACCAAACTTCAAGTAAATGAAGGTGATGTCACAATTTACGGATTAAATACTTCTAGATATTTACGTTTTACACAAGATAACCTTCAAGGTGGTTTCATCAATTATGATGGCACAAACAATATTTTAAATATTGGCGTTAACAATGTAAATAGTACCGATAATACAAATGACATGAATGCTATTAGTATTGCTCGTGCAAATGGCAATATAGGTATTGGAACAACAACTCCAGATATGAAATTAACTGTTAAAGGTAATATTCATGCAGAGGAAGTAAAAATAGACCTTAGTGTTCCTGCTCCTGATTATGTATTTAAAAAAGAATACAACCTAAGAACCATAGAAGACTTAGAACAATACATAAAAGAGAATAGCCACCTACCAGAAATACCTTCGGCAAAAGAGTTTGAAGAAAACGGAGTATTGCAAGGAGAAATGGACATGAATCTACTTAAAAAAATAGAAGAGTTAACCTTGTACATTATTCAACAAGAAAAGAAGCTCCAAAAGTTAGAAGCACTAGATGCTAAATATATTGAGCTACAAAAGCGATTAGATAAACTAGAAGCTCAAAACTAGTCAAGAATACGCAAACTAATTTATCGCATTTATATAATAAACCACCTACATCAAGGTGGTTTATTGGTTAGCAGTAGTATCGAATAAAACTCCTTTGAACTCCTAAATTTTCACCAATCGGAATAGACCTTAGTTTGGTGATAGTTTTGATTTGTTTTTAAAGATTAATGTTCTATTTAAAAACCCAAATAACAATACACCACTCACTATTAATTTCAGGAAATCCGCAAAGAAAGAAGAATTTGTAATTTCAAATCCGAAATTATTCTAATAGCACATAAAGCACTCTTAATTGCTTTATGTACTTAGCTTCCAACAGCAAACAAAAGATCAATTCTAAGCCCTGTTACAGCCATAGATACCTTAGAAAGGTTAGTACTTCTTTTTGCGAACATATAAATGTTGCAAACTAATAAATCAAACAAATTAAAGAGGAGGAAGAAGTACTTAGCAGGAGAAATTTTTGAACATAAAAAAAGCCTTCTGATTTCTCAGAAGGCTTTGGTCGGGGTGGCAGGATTTGATAAAAAATCACAAACTCCTGATTAACAATATTTTAAACACTTTTAATTTTGTATGATTCACCTAATTGCACACTAAAGTCATATCAAACCATTTAAAAACAAATAATATTTGTCTTTATCTTTCTAAAGATATATAATTTTGATTGAATTTAAACATTCTATTTTTATTTTCTAATGATTAGAATTTCGTCATTTGAAAATTCCATCCAAGCAAGATCATAAACATAATAATATGTTTTTCCCTTACTATTTATATGTAAGTGTGTATGGTATTTAAAAGTAAATTTCTTTTTTTCAAGCACTAATCTATCCACTGTTATC
>NZ_FNBD01000009.1 GCF_900102165.1 Cellulophaga baltica | reverse complement strand
CTGGTGTAAAAAGAACTTTATAGAAATTAAATATACACAACCGGGAAAGCCAATGCAAAATGGATATATAGAACGATTTAACCGTTTCTTTAGGGAGGATATATTAGATGCCTATTATTTCAATGACATTTATCAACTTCAAAAAATAAGCGACAACTGGAGAGAAGACTATAATTTTAATCACCCGCATAAATCTTTAGGTAATATATCACCTAAAGAATTCATGCCCAGATTTGATGAAGAATTTAAATTCTTCATCAAATCTGACCTAAATAATAATTATTTATCGAAATTAGAGGTGTCCTAAGAAGGGGAAGTCTACACAATGTCTAGTTCAAATGTTTTTAAAACTAGCACAAATTAATGTCTGTTGAGTTTTTGTCTAGTTAGATGATATCTTTAAATCCTTTAATAACTTGATATTTGCGTGATTATCAATGAGACATCGTTTGTTGGTATTTTTTATGATATTATAAATTTTTGATGCCCAATATTATCAAATAGCACTATCCAACAGAAATATAGCACAAAACATTACTTATAAAGTAAAGAGGTACTACTAAAGCAAAAATCAGATTTAAAACTATAAAAGTAACAATAGTGTAGCACAGTTTAAAAGTTCATGTTTAGTTGGATAACGTTTTATAAAAATAAAAATCAGTTAAAAAATAGCTAGTAATAAAGCATATCACCCTTATGAAATATATCATCACTATTCTTGCCTTTATTTCAATTTTAGTCACAAGCTGTCAAAGTAAAATGTCTCAAAATCTTACAACAGATTTTAATTTTGATTGGCAATTTAAACTAGAAGATTCTGTATCCAATACCTATGATACAGATTGGAGAAAAATTAATTTACCCCATGATTGGAGCATTGAAACTCCATTAGACTCCATAAAAGGAGAAGGCGCTACAGGGTATTTTTTAGGAGGTATTGGGCATTATAAAAAAGATTTTACTCTGAATCTAAATGACAACCAAGTGGCCTATCTTATTTTTGACGGGGTATACAATAATGCCACCGTACATTTAAACAATCAGGAGCTAGGAAAGCACCCTTATGGCTATGCTCCTTTTTATTATGACATCACCAACAAATTAAATAATGAAACAAATACGGTAAATGTTACCGTAGATCGCACAAGATATGCTGATAGTAGATGGTATACAGGATCTGGAATTTACAGGAATGTAAATTTAATTACCAAAAATAAATTACATATATCGGTCTGGGGAACCTTTATTACGACCCCTAAGGCTACTAAAGAATCTGCCACCATACGGATTGATACTAGTATTAAAAACAACTACGAGGAAGCAAAAAATATAACCGTTACTACTGAAATAATAGATGCCAATCTAACTAAAGTTGGCAGCATAACTTCCACTCTGGATGTCGGAAAATCAAGCATTAAAAAAAATACTGCTGTGCTAACTATAGAACAACCCATGTTATGGGATGTAGACCAACCTCATCTATATACAGCCATTACTAAAGTGATAGAAAATGGTGAAATTATAGATACAGAAGAAACGGTATTTGGCATACGAAGTATAAAATTTGATGCAAGTACCGGGTTTTATTTAAACGGTAAAAACAGAAAAATAAAAGGAGTTTGTTTGCACCATGATGGCGGCTTGGTAGGTGCTGCAGTACCAAAAGATGTATGGAGAAGGCGCTTAGAAAAATTAAAAGAAGCAGGTTGCAATGCCATAAGAATTTCTCATAACCCTGCCTCTAATGAATTCTTAGATCTATGTGATGAAATGGGCTTTTTGGTTCAAGATGAATTCTTTGACGAATGGGACAATCCAAAGGATAAACGAAAAAATATGAATGAGCGTAGTGTGGATTACATTACGCGAGGTAATGCTGAGCATTTTCAGGAATGGGCCGAAACAGATTTAAAAAATACAATCCTTTCGCACCGAAATCATCCCTCTATCTTTCAATGGAGTATAGGTAATGAAATAGAATGGACCTACCCTAGAAATGCAGAAGCTACGGGTTTCTTTAATAATATGGATTGGAGTGGAAACTATTTTTGGTCTGTACCTCCTAACAATATTGATGAAATAAAAGAAAAAATAAAAACTCTTCCTAAAGAGAAGTATGATATTGGCGCTACTGCACAAAAATTAGCAAAATGGACCAAAGAATTAGATACTACGCGCTATGTTATTGCTAATTGTATTTTACCTTCTTCTAGTTATGAATCTGGTTATGCCGATGCGTTAGATATTATTGGTTTTAGCTATCGTAGGGTTATTTATGATTACGGCCATGAGAATTATCCTAACAAGCCTATCATGGGAACTGAAAATTTAGGACAATGGCATGAATGGAAAGCAGTATTAGACCGGCCGTTTATTTCAGGCACCTTTTTATGGACTGGAATTGACTATTTAGGGGAATCTAATGGTGGATGGCCTAAAAAAGGAACACCAAGCGGACTCTTAGATGTTGCAGGCTTTGAGAAACCTTCTTACTATATGTTTAAGTCTTTATGGAATGATGCCCCCTCTATATACATTGCGACACAAACAGAAGAAAAATCGAACTACAAATCTTCCCATAACGCAAATCCTATAGAAAAGAAAGAAGGTGCATGGAAAAATGCACTTTGGGTATGGCAAGATGTAAATGAGCATTGGAACTATGAAGATGGTCAAGCCACCATTGTGGAAATCTATTCTAATTGTGAGGAGGTAGAACTCTTTTTAAATGAGCAATCTTTAGGAATAAAAAAGTTAACTGAATTTGAAGATCACATCTATAAATGGGGAGTACTTTTTCAAAAAGGATCATTAAAAGCTGTTGGCCTAAAAGATGGGCAAAAAGTTGAAACGTTTTTAAAAACAACAAGCAATCCTGAAGCACTAACATTGTCTACTGATAAGAAACAATTAAAAGCTAATGGATATGATACTGCCCATATCATCCTACAAATTACAGATAAAAACGGAAACGCTATTAAAACTGAAAATCAAAAAATAAACTTTAGTGTTAGTGGTGGCGCTAAAGTATTAGGAGTAGATAATGGCGCTATCACGAACATTCAAGATTTTAAAAGCGAAGAAATCACTACAGATAAAGGCCGCGCTTTATTAATTATTCAATCTATAAAAAATAGCACAGTTCCCATTCTAATTAAAGCAAGTTCATCCACACTTAAGAGTACCGAAATAGAAATTACAGTTCAACCAAATAACTAATAGCAAAATGAAAAAAAACAATATAAAATTAGTAGCACTAGCGTGTATCTTAGCATTCACAGCATGTGATGAATCTAAAAACTCTGAAAAAGAAACAGGTATGGAAGAACAAAAAACAACCATCACTAATGCACAAATGGACGAATTAGGTATCACCAATAAAGATTCACTAAGTGCCGCGTCTAAACGAGCTTTGCAATGGCCCGAAGGTTTGGGTAACGAATGGTTTGTAGAATTCTCCAACCTTCAACCTTTAAAAGGAGATTTAGCCTATGAAGAAGGTGTGGTTAGAAGAGATCCTAGTGCCGTAATTAAAGAAAACGGAAAATTTTATGTTTGGTATAGTAAGAGTATAGGACCTTCTCAAGGTTTTGCTGGGGATATAGAAAACGACAAGGTTTTTCCTTGGGATCGTTGTGATATCTGGTATGCCACCTCTGAAGACGGAGAAACTTGGAAAGAAGAAGGGTTAGCAGTTCCTAGAGGAGAAAAAGGTGCTTATGATGACCGTTCTGTATTTACTGTAGAAATCATGAAGTATGAGAACAAATATTACTTATGCTATCAAACCGTAAAATCGCCTTACAATGTACGAGTTAAAAATCAAGTTGGCTTAGCGTGGTCAGAATCGCCAAACGGTCCTTGGATAAAAAGCGAGGAACCTATTTTAAGTCCGGCAGATAATGGCATTTGGAAAGGGGAAGAACAAAATAGATTCTTAGTAGAGAAAAAAGGAGATTTTGATAGTCATAAAGTACATGACCCTTGTATTATTCCTTACAAAGGAAAATTCTATTTATACTATAAAGGAGAGCAAATGGGAGAAAAGATTACTTTCGGAGGAAGACAAATTCGCCATGGAGTCGCTATTGCAGATAACCCATTAGGACCTTACGTAAAATCGCCTTACAATCCTATTAGCAACAGTGGTCATGAAATTTGTGTATGGCCTTATAATGATGGAATTGCAGCCTTAATTACAACAGACGGTCCTGAGAAAAACACGATACAATGGGCGCCAGACGGTGTTAATTTTGAAATCATGTCAGTCATTCCTGGTGTTTCTGCACATGCCATAGGCTTAAATAGAACGGCAGATAACGAAAAAGAACCTACAGAAATCTTACGATGGGGATTATCGCATATTTATAACAATAGTGATTACCAAAGCATCATGAGCTTTACCTCTGCTAGAAAAACTACGCATGCAGCAAAAGGAGAGAAATCTAAATAGCTTCAAGCATTAGTAAATCAAGAGGAACAAATTTAACAGTGTTCCTCTTTTTTTTTGACGCCTTGTAATTAGCTAAATAATAGTAATTTTGTATTTCAAATGTTTCTCGATGAATAAGCCTAAGACCGATTTAAAATCTGAATACAATGTTCCTAATTTAGAACGAGGGTTACTCGTCATCGAATTATTAGCCACTAAAAAAAACGGATTAACCTTAGCGGAGATTACAGAAACCTTAGCGCTTACCAAAACATCTGCATTTAGAGTGGTAAGCACGCTTATCTTTAAAAATTACCTTCAGAAAAACGAGACCACAAAAAAAATTACCCTTTCTCGGAAAATGCTCACCTTAGGTATTTCTGCAATGACAGAACAAAGCATCGTTGAAATGTCTATTGATGTAATGCGCGCCCTGAGAGATGAATTAAAAGAATCTGTAATGCTAGGTATACTTTTAGGCGATAAAGGAACAATTCTAGAACAAGTCTCTTCCTCTTATCCTGTAAAATTATTTGTAGAACAAGGCACCCAATTTAGTCTACATAGTTCTGTTGGTGGAAAATCTATACTAGCCAACATGCCTCAAGAAGATTGTGATGATATTCTCAAGAAAATAACGCTTACAAAATTTACCAAAAACACGATTACCTCAAAAAAGGAGTTTAAAAAAACCTTACTTGATGTAAAACAAAAAGGCTACGCTATTGATAATGGCGAGGACATTCAAGGTATTCATTGTATTGGAGCCCCGATATATAATGAATCTGGTTACCCTGTTGCTGCACTTTGGATAACCGCTCCTCATGGTAGATTACCCCATGAAGAATTTGATTCGAAAGGAAAAATCATAGCGCAATATGCTTTAGATATCTCTACCAAATTGGGCTATATCTCTCAATAAGCAAACTTCTTAAGCCAAACTTATTGGCTCTTATTTTCAAAATCTAATCTTTTTAAATCAGTTTTATCTTAAAGCTATTTTAAAAGGCCTGACAACATCATCCTAAATTTTAACAATTTAGCTACGATCTATGCATTTTTAAACGCTTGTTGTTTTATAAATAATTGTATATTTGTTTCAAATGTGAAACTAGTTTATTATTTGAAACAATAAATTTAATGAAAGCAACCATATACGAAGGCAATAAAACCTTTACAGTTATAGACAAAGAAATTGAACAACCTAGCAATGGAGAAGTTCGAATTAAAGTAGCGTATTCAGGTGTTTGTGGCACTGATGTGCACATTTACCACGGTATGATGGATAAGCGCGTTGCTATGCCACAAACTATAGGACATGAGATGTCTGGTACTATTGATGCAGTAGGCACAGGTGTTACTGGCTTTTCCGTTGGGGAAAAAGTAGTGGTACGCCCCTTAGATGATAGAAAAGTAAAGGCTTCTGACAAAGGTTTTAATCACATCTGTGAAGAATTAAAATTTATTGGCATAGATAGCCCAGGATCAATGCAGCAGTATTGGAACGTTCCTGCCTTTGTACTTCACAAATTAAAAGCGGAGACCGATTTGAAATTAGCAGCCTTAATAGAACCCCTATCTGTTGCCACACATGATGTGCGCAGAAGTGGTTTAGTAAAAGGAGAAACTGCTGTAGTTTTAGGCGGCGGTCCTATTGGCTTATTAGTAGCAATGGTCGCTAAAGAAGTAGGTGCACAAGTAATAATATCTGAAGTAAATCCTAAACGTATTGCAAAAGCAAAAGAATTAGGATTTGATGCCGTAAGTCCGCTTGAATTAGATTTAGTTGAATATGTAAAAAGTAAGACAGAAAACAGACGTGCAGATGTGGTTTTTGAAGTAGCTGGTGTGCAGCCTGCCTTAGATGTGATGTGTGAAGTAGCAGGTATTCGAGGAAGAATTTTAATGGTAGCCATCCATGGAGAGAAAAAACCAGTAGATCTATTTAAATTTTTCTGGAAAGAGCTAAGCTTAATAGGGGCTCGTGTATACGAAAAAGAAGATTATGAAAAAGCCATTGAACTGATCACCGCAAATGAATTGCCATTTGAACAAATGATTACAGATGTGCAGCCTTTAACGAACATTCAACAAGTTTTTGAAAACATAGATAACAATCCTGACGGCTTAAAAGTATTAATGGATTGCCAATTATAACACACAAACAATGAGCATATTAGATAGTTTTAGCCTAAAAGGCAAAGTGGCCCTAGTAACGGGCTGTAAAAGAGGAATTGGAAAAGGAATGGCTTTAGCGCTTGCAGAAGCAGGTGCAGATATAATCGGGGTCTCGGCATCATTAGAAGCTAGTGGTAGTGCCGTAGAGAAAGAAGTTAGTGCACTTGGACGTAAGTTTAGCGCTTTCCAATGCGATTTTTCAGATAGAAAAGCCCTTTATAATTTTATAGCGAAGGTAAAAGAAAACCATCCTACCATAGATATTTTGGTTAACAATGCAGGTACCATCTTAAGAACTCCTGCTGCTGAACACCCAGATGATATGTGGGATAAAGTTATTGAAGTAAACCAGAACGCGCAATTTATTTTAACTCGGGAAATAGGTAAAGATATGATTGCCCGTGGCTCTGGAAAAATAGTATTTACGGCTTCATTATTAACATATCAAGGAGGAATTACCGTACCTGGATATGCCGCGAGTAAAGGTGCAATTGGCCAAATGATTATGGCATTCGCTAATGAATGGGCTAGCAAGGGTGTCAATGTTAATGGCATTGCCCCAGGATATATTTCTACAGACAATACAGAAGCATTGCGTAATGATCCTGAACGCTCTAAATCTATTCTATCTCGTATACCAGCAGGTAGATGGGGAGAACCTAAAGATTTTGCAGGACCTATAGTTTTCTTGTGCTCTAAAGCATCAGACTACATGCATGGATCAATTACCCTTGTAGACGGGGGTTGGATGGGTAGATAAATTCAAAAAAAAGGTATACAATGCATCATCGGTACATAAAAATAATAATAATTCTGCTAGGCTTTTTTAAGGTGAGTTTTTTAACTGCTCAGCAGCAACCAAATATTGTGTTTATTTTATCCGATGATGCGGGTTATGCTGATTTTGGCTTTCAAGGAAGCAAAGAATTTAAAACACCCGAATTAGACAAGCTTGCTAAAAAAAGTATTAAATTTTCTCAAGCGTATGTAAGTGCTGCTGTTTGCGGCCCTTCCAGAGCCGGAATATTAACCGGGAAATACCAACAAAAATTCGGTTTTGAAGAAAACAATGTTCCTGGTTATATGAGTACTTCTGGTATCATAGGCGATGAAATGGGTTTGCCTTTAGACCAAATTACGATTGCCGATTATCTGCAGGATCTAGGTTATAAAACCGCACTCTTTGGAAAATGGCATCAAGGGAATGCAGATCGTTTTCATCCCACAAAACGTGGCTTTGATGAATTCTATGGATTTAGAGGTGGTGCTCGCAGTTATATGCCTTATGATGATTCTAATCTTTTAAGCAGAAACGAAGACCGACTAGAACGAGGGTTTGGTAACTTCTTAGAACATGAAGGGTATCTTACAGATGAACTGGCTCATGAAGCTATTTCATTCATCAACAGAAATAAAGAAAATCCATTTTTTATCTATTTATCTTTTAATGCAGTGCATACTCCTATGGAAGCTACTGCTGAAGATTTAGAACAGTTTCCTCAGTTAAAAGGAAAACGGAAAACATTGGCAGCAATGACGTTGGCCATGGATCGTGCTATTGGTACAGTCCTAAAAGAACTGGACAAACAAGGGCTTTCAAAAAACACACTAATTGTTTTTACCAATGACAATGGCGGCCCATCAGACGCGAATGATTCTGACAATAGTCCGTTAAGTGGTACCAAAGCAAATCATTTAGAAGGCGGAATTAGAGTGCCTTTTTTAATGTCTTGGCCCAAACAATTACAAAAAAATAAAAATTACAACTATCCTATTAGCACCTTAGATCTTTTCCCTACTTTTTTATCCGCAGCTAGTGGAAATAGTTCTGCGATTGAAGGATTAGACGGCGTAAATCTTTTTCCATATTTAAAAGGAGAAAACGCAGAAAGTCCACACGATTTTCTCTACTGGAAAAAAGAAAACAGAGGAGCCATTAGAAATCAGGATTGGAAACTACTACGCTTTCCAGACAGACCTGCAGAATTGTACAACTTAAAAGAAGACGAATCAGAAATCAATGATTTGGCAGGCCAATATCCTGAAAAAGTAAAAGAACTTTACAAACAGTTATTTTCTTGGGAACTGACCCTAGAAAGACCTCTTTGGCAATTACGGAGAGAATTTGAAGGAAAAGCTGCCGACCGAATGGATGCTTATAGAAAAACGAATACAAAACAATAATACCATAAACTATGTCATCAATACAAGAATACAAGCTTTTTATAAACGGAGAATGGAGAACCTCAACATCAGGAGAAACTATAGATATCATTAGCCCTTCCAATGGAGAGATTGTAGCACGTGTGCAAAACGGTACTGCCGAAGAAGCTATAGAAACACTTCAATTTGCAGATAAAGCTCAAAAAGAATGGAAAAAATTACCTGCTAGAAGTAGAGCAGATTTGTTATATAAGTTAGCCGATGAAATTGATGCAAATACGGAATATTTAGCAGAATTGTTAACTAAAGAACAAGGGAAACTTTTTAAAGTAGCTCGGTTTGAAGTAGCTGTTACAGCTTCATTTATCAGATATGCTTGCGAAGGTGCACGTAGAATTGAAGGAGATATAATTCCTTCTGATAATCCGAACGAACAAATATGGATTCAAAAAGTTCCTCGTGGAGTCGTAGTTGCTATTACGGCTTGGAATTTCCCACTGGCGTTAGCAGGTCGTAAATTGGGACCAGCTTTAGTTGCTGGAAATTCGATTGTAATTAAACCAACTTCTGAAACGCCTTTGGCAACTTTAGAATTAGGAAATTTAGCAAACAAAGTAGGTATTCCTGCAGGAGTTATCAATATTCTTACAGGACCAGGTAGAGCCATGGGGAATGCCTTAGTAGAAAGTCCTATTTGCAAAATGGTCACCATGACTGGCTCTACACCCGTTGGCCAACAAATAGCACGTAATGCTGCTCAAAACTTAACTCATGTTCAATTAGAGTTAGGAGGTAAAGCACCTTTTATCGTTTTTGAAGATGCCGATATTGATGCTGCTGTAGATGCCGCTTTACATTCTCGTTTTGATAATTGCGGACAAGTATGCACCTGTAACGAAAGAATGTATTTACATGAAGGCATTTATGATGCGTTTATGGAAAAATTCATAGCCAAAACAAAAGCTATAAAAGTTGGAGACCCTATGTTGGAAGATACAGATATGGGACCTAAAGTAAATGCCGCAGAATTAAAGCACATGGAGCACCTAGTAGCGGTAAGTATTCAAGAAGGTGCAACCGTTGCCACAGGAGGTAAAAGACCGGAAGGTGCCGAGTTTGAAAAAGGGTTTTGGTTTGAGCCTACCGTCTTAACGAATGTGACTCAAGATATGACTATTGTTCACGAAGAATCATTTGGGCCTATTCTACCGGTTTTAAAATTCAAAACCTTTGACGAAGTCATTGGGTATGCAAACGACTGTGAATATGGTTTGGCGGCAATGGTTTTCACCAATGACATGAATACCATCATGAAGTGTAATGATGAATTAGAATATGGTGAAATCTATGTAAACCGTGGCCATGGAGAGCAGCACCAAGGGTTCCATAATGGATATAAATTATCGGGTTCTGGTGGTGAAGATGGCAAGTATGGTTTTGAACAATACATGGAAAAGAAAACTTTTTACATTAGACATAAAGCATAATTAATTTGTATGAATTGGGTTTGTATTATAGAACTACAAGCCCAATTATTTTATTTATAAAAATGAACAAAAAGTCCTTATTTTTTTTAATTCTTTTTAGCGTAATCTCTCAAGGTTATGCTCAAAATAATTTTGAATGGTTTGATGAAACTATTGCTTTTGAAGAGCGAGTAGATGCATTAATTAAGGAAATGACCATTGCTGAAAAATGTGGTCAATTTTTATCAGCGTCTCCTAAAATTGAGCGCTTAGGAATACCCGAATACAATTGGTGGAATGAAGCACTTCACGGTGTTGCCCGTAATGGAAAAGCTACCATTTTCCCTCAAGGTATTGCCATGGGTGCAACTTTTAATCCATCTTTAATAAAACAAGTAGCAAGCGCCATATCTGACGAAGGAAGAGCTAAATTTCAAGTTTCAAAATCTATTGGTAACCGAGGTTTGTATGCTGGTTTAACCTATTGGTCTCCTAACATAAATATTTTCAGAGATCCACGATGGGGTCGCGGTCAGGAAACCTATGGTGAAGATCCTTTTTTAACTTCAAAAATTGGTGTAGCTTTTGTTGAAGGCTTGCAGGGTGATAATCATAAATATTTCAAATCTACAGCATGTGCTAAGCATTTTGCTGTGCACTCTGGCCCCGAAGCTTTGCGCCATTCATTTAATGCCAGCCCTTCTAAATTAGATTTAAATGAAACCTACCTTCCTGCTTTTGAAGCCTTAGTCAAAGAAGCTAATGTACAAGGTATCATGGGGGCTTATAATGCCGTTTATGGGGAGCCTGTAAATAGCAGTAAATTTCTACTGGATGATATTCTAAAAAAAGAATGGGGTTTTAACGGGTATATTGTTTCCGATTGTGGTGCATTGGGTGATATTTATCAAGGGCATAAAAGAGCTAAAACTGCCGAAGAAGCTGCTGCTTTAGCACTACTTGCAGGAGTAAATTTAAATTGTGGATGGATATATAATAACCTAACAAAAGCATTAGACCAAGGTTTAATTACCGAAGAATTAATTGATGAACGCTTAAAAAAACTATTCCTAATTCGGTTTAAACTAGGCTTCTTTGATAAAGAAGAAAGCAACCCATACAACCTCATTGGCACGGAAGTCATCAATTCTAAAAAAAACAAAGAACTTGCTAGAACGACAGCACAACAGTCTATCGTATTACTTAAAAATGATAATAATACATTACCCTTAGATAAAAATATAAAATCTCTTTATGTAACAGGACCATTTGCGGCGTCAACAGATATTTTATTAGCCAACTACTATGGCATGTCTCCCAATATGGTCACCGTCTTAGAAGGTGTTTCCGAAAAAATTTCTCTAGGTACTTCCTTAGAGTACAGACTCGGTGTTTTGCCTTTTCAGAAAAATTTAAACCCATTAAATTGGGCACCAAAAGTGGCTAAAACTACAGATGCTACTATTCTTGTGGTTGGCATATCTAATGAGATTGAAGGAGAAGAAGTAGATGCCATTGCTTCAGAAAACAAAGGTGATCGAAAAGACCTAAGACTTCCACAAAGTCAAATAGAGTATATCAAGGAAATTAGCGAAAATAAAGTAGGACCGTTAATTTTAGTTTTAGGTACTGGGAGTCCGGTTTCTTTAGAAGAAATAGAACCTTTAGTAGATGCTATCGTTTTAATGTGGTATCCGGGTGAGCAAGGTGGTAATGCCGTTGCCGATGTTCTTTTTGGAGATGTTGCGCCATCTGGTCACTTACCTATTACATTCCCGAAAAACGTAGCACAACTACCTCCTTTTGATTCTTATAGCATGACAGGAAGAACCTATAAATATATGACCAAAGAACCCATGTATCCGTTTGGCTTTGGTCTTTCTTACGCTAAAACAAAATTTAACAATGCCTCTGCAAGTACCGCTACCTTAAAAAGAAAACAATCAGTACACATCACTGTTGATGTCAAAAACACCGGTGCTATGAAGCTTCAAGAAGTTGTTCAGGCATACCTCGTACCTTTAGACATTGCAGATTACTTACCCATGTATTCTTTAAAAGCATTTAAAAGAATTGAATTAAATGGCGGAGAAACAAAAAAAATCCAATTCAATCTTTCTGCGGATGATTTTATGCAAATAAACCAAGAGGGCGTAAAGTCATGGATGAAAGGAAATTATAAAATTATCTTCAGTAACGCCTTACCAAGTAAGAGAAGTCAAGACCTTGGTGCTGCTATTCCTGTTGAAATTTCAATTAAATTAAAGTAGCAAATAATTACGATAAAATGAGCACAGCAATAAAGAGTATCATTTCAAAACTATATAAAGTACCCTTACCAGAAGTATTGAATGATGCCAAACATGGTGACCATACCCATTTTGAATTAATTACCACCACCATTACTTTGGAAGATGGTAGTGAAGGAACCGGTTATACGTATACCGGAGGAAAAGGTGGTCATGCCATTAAAGCAATGATAGATCATGATTTCGCAGCGGTTCTTCTAGGTAAAGATGGTACAGATATAGACGGTATCTATGATTTTATGGAGTGGCATATTCACTACGTTGGTCGTGGCGGGATAGCTTCTTTTGCTATATCTACAATTGATATTGCGCTTTGGGATATTAAATGTAAAAAAGCAGCACTTCCGCTATGGAAAATGGCTGGTGGTGCAGATAATACGTGTAAAGCATATTGTGGAGGAATAGATTTACAATTCCCGATACCTAAGCTTTTAAATAATATAAAAACCTATTTAGCAAATGGCTTTAACGCTGTTAAAATAAAAATAGGAAGAGAAAATTTAGAAGAAGATTTAGAACGTATAAAAGCGGTAAGAGAATTTATTGGTCCTGATGTAACCTTTATGGTAGATGCCAATTATTCTATGTCTATAGAAAAAGCAATTAGAGCCATTGAAGGTTTCAAACAATATGACATCACTTGGTTTGAAGAACCTATTATTCCCGATGACTATAAAGGGTTTGCGGAAATAGCGGAGAAAACGGGATTCCCATTAGCTATGGGAGAAAACCTGCATACTATTCATGAATTTGAATATGCTTTTGATCAAGCAAAATTATCCTTTATTCAGCCAGATGCTTCTAATTGTGGCGGAGTTACGGGTTGGCTTAAAGCCGCACGTTTAGCAGACAAGCACGGCATACCGGCATGCTCGCATGGTATGCAAGAACTACATGTGAGTTTAGTATCCGCGCAACCAAATGCGGGATGGTTGGAAGTTCATAGTTTCCCTATTGATGCATATACCACCAGACCACTCGTAGTAGAAAATTACCGTGCAGTAGCTTCTAACGAGCCTGGAACAGGGGTGGTTTTTAACTGGGAAAAACTAGCACCATATCAACAATAAAATAATCGTATGAACGTGATAAAAAGTGATTTCGGAGTTATAGAAGATAAGAAAGTAGCATTATTTACTTTAAAAAATGCCAAAGGTATGGTAGTGAAAATTACCAACTACGGAGCTACTATCACCTCTATACAACTACCCGATGCTCAAGGGGAACTGAAAGAAATTGTATGTGGTTTTGATTCCTTAGAAGGCTATTTCTCTGAAGCATACAAAAATAACTCCCCTTATTTTGGAGCTACGGTGGGCCGATATTGCTCTCAAATAAAAGATGCGAAGTTTAGTCTAAATGGTAAAACCTACGATTTAGCAGATAATTGTGGGCCTAACAATTTACATGGTGGCGTTGTTGGTTTTGATAAGAGAATTTGGAGTGTTACCACCAAAGATGCTGATGCAGCTTCTATTACGATGTCTTTGCAAAGTAAAGCTATGGAAGAAGGCTTTCCTGGAAACGTAAAATTAAGTGTTTCTTTTACGTTGACCGATCATAATGAGCTAAAAATTCAATACTTAGCCACTCCAGATGAAGATACTCCTTTATCGCTCACTAACCACACCTATTTTAATTTATCAGGCTTCTCTGAGAGCATTGAAAACCATACCGCTCAAGTGCATACCAACAAGCGTTTAGCATTAGATGAAACTGGTGCCGCTACGGGAAAAATAGTCAATGTAGAAGGGCAACCTGATGACTTACGAGAAGAAAAACGTATTGGAGCTGTTCACGAAGCCCTAAATGATGGCTTTGAACATTTTTATGTTTTTAATGAAGAAGAAGCCCTTAAGAAAGTAGCTTCCATTGTTGATAGTCAGAAACTAGTACGTTTAGATGTTTATTCGACAGAGCCCTGTATGCTTTTGTATACGGGAAAATATACTTCAGATGATTTGAAAAGAGAAAACGGAATTCAATATGGAAAATATAGAGGATTCTGTTGCGAAACACATCGATATCCTAATGGGCCTAATATTGAAGGTTCTCCTAAATCGATTACCAAAGCTGGCGAAAATTTCACGAGCACGACGGTATTCAAATTTTCATTTTAACGATAATTAATTAACTCAAAAAATAACCAATTATGACAGAAGGAGTTTTACTGGCAATTTTTGCCGGACTAATGCTTGGACTTTATGCCTTACCTGAAAAGTTTACCAAGGGCTTTAAGTATGAAAACACTTGGAGTTTATTCTTTTTACTCACCATGTTTGTGGTACCCATCATTGCATCGGTTACTTTAATTGATGGGTTTGTTTCCATATTTGGCAATATGCCTACAGATATTTGGATAAAAATGGGTCTAACTAGTTTTCTATGGGGCGTCGGGGTTATGATGTGGAGTAAAGCCATTAATCATATTGGTCTTTCTTTAGGTTTCTCTCTTTTTATCGGTACCATAATATTAGTAGGTTCCGTCTTACCATTTATTGAAGATGGCTTACCTCCTACCAACAAACTAACAACCATTCTACTAGGACTCTTTGTTGTTTTAATAGGAATATTTGCTAATGGAAAAGCAGGCTTTATTCGTGAAAAAGTTGAAAAGGCCAATCATGAAAATAAGGAACAAAAAGGTTCTATGGCTACAGGTATTTTAATTGCGGTTATCGGTGGTTTACTCGCCACAGGATTCAGTTATGCCAATGCAGCAGGTAGACCCTATTTACATGAAGCTAGTCAGGCTGCAGGAAATGCGGAATGGATAACAGCCGTTGCGGTAATGTTTCCTATTTTTATTAGTGGTGGTCTAGTAATGACAGCCTATTTTCTTTGGCAACTGACTACAAAAAAGGCATGGGGAGATTTTAAAACACCTGCTTTTGGTAAAAACTTTGTACTTATACTCGTCATGGCTTTCTTTCATTATGCCGCATCTGCCCTATTCGCATTTGCAGCCTATAAATTAGGTGCTTCAGGAAATACGGTTGGTTACGCCATATTTAATACCTCTTGTGTGGTAACAGCTATTATCAGTGGTATTATCACCAAGGAATGGGTTAAAGCTTCGCCGAAGGCACGCAAATTCTTATATGTTGGTTTAAGCTGTATGGTAATAGGTATCGTCATTGTTGCTTACAGCAATAGTTTAGCATAATCCTACCTTAAAAACATTATTTAAAAAAAGCCAAATCATTTTTGATTTGGCTTTCTTATTGCTTCTTATTCCGGTTTGTAAACCCGAATCCAATCTACTTTCATGACTGTTTTTTCTTCATTAGTTACCGTAGGGTCTGTTAAAAAATTTATTCCTTGAGTTTCTCTCCAGGACTGGGCTGCGGCGCTAATAATCATATGCATTGGTTTAGT
This sequence comes from Cellulophaga baltica, assembly GCF_900102165.1. Taxonomy (GTDB): domain Bacteria; phylum Bacteroidota; class Bacteroidia; order Flavobacteriales; family Flavobacteriaceae; genus Cellulophaga; species Cellulophaga baltica. The sequence goes on along the minus strand of NZ_FNBD01000009.1, from coordinate 147,004 downwards.
TAAACCCATACCATCGGTATACCTCTCAGGGTCTATTTCTGCAATGGGTGTTTTACGAACTAGAACGCCATCAACATAATAAGATAAATTCCAAGGGTTCTCCCATAGTACTCCATACTTATGATAATCTTCTGACCAAATAGTATTTTTACTATCCGCATACCAAGTTTCAGTACCTGTTGGTTGATAATCTTGAAACGGTTCTCGAATAAATACATGATGACTCAAATGCAATCGTTTTGAGAAATAATCATTGCTTTTAGCTCCAAAGGCTTCTAAATTATCTATCTCCTCCGTAGAATCATCACTAAGCATCCATACAACAGAAGAAAGAACAGATTCGCTGAGCTTAACACGTACTTCCATATATAAAGGATAAGTCGCCTTTGCCTTAGACGTAATACAACCGGTTTTGATAATTCCGTTATCAATAGTTGCCTTAAATAGTAATTCCCCATCTTCTATTGACGATTGTGCTGCGGTATACTTTGTAATACCTGGACCTGTCCAACCATTAAAAAATCCGTCATGCCAATCTTCAGAAAACTTTTCGGACTGCTTTCCTTCTGTATCATTAAACTCGTTAGACACCTTAGCTTGTATAGTCCATGTTTTTCCTGCTCCTGCATTTGGTAAAAATGCTACATCCGTACTTTCAGGAGCACTTACATCATCCAATACTGTTTTTTCTTCACCTAAAGGCTCATTAGATGCACTTTGATGTTGGCTAGAGCAACTCCCCAGAAATATACTTATCATCAAAACTCTAAAAGCATTGCCCATGGTGGTTATTTTATTTTTCATCACTTAAATTTTATAACTGAAGATCTCAAAAAATAAATCATACCGCGAACGGTACCACTAGACAAAAACTGAACTAAAAAAAAGAGTTTAGGAGTTTTATATAAAACTCCTAAACTCTAAACTATTTAACACTAAAACCAACAATATCTTACAATTGGAAAATCTTATCTAATGCAATCCATTTTTCGCCTTTTTCTGCCCATGGTAATTCTTGCTGATAATCCCACATGAGATTTTCCCATTCCTGCACTTTTGGATTTTGAGCATCCATTGCTGCTTTTTTATCAGGATTAAAAGCATCATTTACTTCCATGATCATAAACATTCTATTTCCTGTTAAATAAATTTGCATGTCTACAATACCTGCATCTTTAATGCTTTTTGTAATTTCTGGCCAAGCTTTTCCTTCCGCATGATAGGCTTTATATTCCGCTATTAATTTAGAATCATCTTTCAGATCGCAAGAATAACAATATCTCTTTATACTCATTAGTTCTATTTTTTTGCTGTATTAAAAGTTACATAACCGTAGATTGTCACAACAACCAAACAGATGAGTGGTAAAATAAAGGAAAAATTAACTTCAGGAATAAATCCTAAAACCTGTACATCTGAAAAACCAGGGCCACCCCAATCTAATATTCCTCCTTGTAAAACGGGCATTAAAGCACCTCCTACAATGGCCATTACTAAACCTGCAGAACCAATCTTTGCTTCATCGCCCATATCTTTTAAGGCGATGCCATAAATTGTTGGAAACATAATGGACATAAATAATGAGATTCCTACTAGTGAATACAAGCCTATTTCTCCTGGCAATAAAATGGCTCCTGCAGAAAAAATAACTCCTCCAAGTCCAAATAACATTAGAACCTTAGACGGATTCATGGTTTTCATTAAAGCTGTACCTATCCATCTTCCTGATAAAAATATAATCATAGCTGCTACATTATACCACGTTGCCGTTAATGCCTGATCTTCTGGTAAACTTTCATTGATATTATCTACATATTGAAAAATATACGTCCAACACATAATTTGAGCTCCTACATAAAATGCTTGTGCCACTACCCCAAAAAGGTAATTTTTATTGGCGAACAATTTTTGAAACGACGCTGAGAGCGACATCTTATCAGCAGCTACTGTTTTAGGTATTTTAGTAAATAAGATGACTCCCATAATAGCCAACACCACTAGACCTAAAATAATATAAGGAACACTAATTACACTTAAGTCATTTTCTCTCACCACAGCTTTTGCACTGGTAGATAGGGTGTCATACACCAATTCTCCTGCTTCATTTTTATCATCGGAACGCAATGCAGAGATAACAAACTGTTGCGCAACAATCATCCCTATTAAAGAGCCTATAGGATTAAAAGCCTGGGCTAAATTTAAACGTTGCGTTGCCGTTTCTTTATCTCCTAAGGATAAAATTAAGGGATTAGAAGTTGTTTCTAAAAATGCCAACCCGCAGGTAATTACCCAAAGTGATATTAAAAAATAATTAAATTCTTGAAAAGCTGCAGCTGGATAAAACAAGAAAGCGCCAATAGCATATAATGTTAAGCCTAAAATTATTCCAGCTTTATAACTGTATTTTCTGATAAATAACGCTGCTGGTAAGGCCATAAAAAAGTATCCAAAATAAAATGCAAATTGCACTAAAGAAGCTTGCATATTAGATAGTTCCGGCATCACTTTTTTAAATGCAGAAACCATAGGATTCGTTAAATCATTGGCAATACCCCATAATGCAAATAAAGAAGTAATGATAATAAAAGGAAATAATAACTCTCGTTTTACAACTGGCGTATTTTTAGATTGACTCATATGTGGATTGATTAATTTTAAAATCAAAAATAGAAATGACAAGGGTGCTTCAAGGCGATAAGCGTCTTAAATAATAACACAAATGTCTTTTAATCTTATTCTGTGAGTAGTGATCTATCCAAATGAACGTATCCGCCATCTACAGTTATAAATTGTCCTGTAGTATGTGATGATTTCTCTGAGATGGTAAACAAACATTGATCTGCAATTTCCGCAGGCATGGTCATTCTATTTTCTAAAGGAATTTTCTTTACAATAGCATTCAATTTTTCTTGGCCGTTTTCTAAGGTTTTTATCCAAGCATCATAGGCGGGAGTCCAACTTTCTGCAATAACTATGGCATTGGACCGAATTCCGAATTTTATTAAATCTACAGCCCACTCGCGAGTTAGACCAAAAACACCTCCTTTAGAAGCTGCATAGCCAGACGTTCCTCCTTGCCCCGTAAGCGCAACTTTAGAACCTATATTTAGAATATTTCCTTTTGTTTTTTTCAACATTGGAAGGCAGTATTTCGTCATTGCAAAATAACTTACCATATTTAGCTTTAAAGAGTACATAAAATCATCAATAGAAGCATCTAAACCTGCACCATCATTTACACCTACATTATTAATGAGCGCATCGATTTTACCGTATTTATTTTCTATTTTTCTTACTGCTGCTTCAATCTGAACGGCATCCGATAAATCTGTTTTCACAAACAACGCATCAATCCCTTTGTCCTGTAATTCTTTCTCGTAGCCAAACCCTCTATCATTACGGCAAACAATAACTGGAATTGCACCTTCTGCAGCTAAATGTTGAACAATAGTTTCTCCAATGCTACCTTTTATACCTGCAGCACCAGTGACTACAATGATCTTATCTTTTAACTTTAAATCCATCTGCTATATTTTATAAATTGTAAAACTTTATGGCATTCAAGCCCATAATTTTGGCCTGATCATCCTCTGGTAAGTGCGCAATAAAATTGGTCACTATTTCTTTTACCCTTTGATAATTTCCTGCCACTAAACATACCGGCCAATCAGAGCCAAAAAGCAACTTATCGGCTCCAAAAGCATCTAACACCCATTGCATATAGGGTTGTAATTGCTCTGGCTTCCATGTATTATAATCTGCTTCCGTAATCATCCCTGAGAGTTTACAAAACACATTAGGCTCTTTTCCGATAGCCTCCATAAGCACTGCCCAACCTTCAAAAAAACCATCTTTGATATACGGCTTTGCGATATGATCTATAACAAAATTGATTTTCGGAAACTTTTTCACAAACTCTAAAACAGCTCCTAATTGATGAGGAAATACAAGAATATCATACGTAAAATGATACGGCTCTAATTTTGAAATTCCGTTTAAAAAATCGGGTCTCAATAAAAAATTGTGATCTGCCTCTCCTTGCACTACATGGCGAAACCCTTTAACAATAGGAAATTGATGGTAATGTTTTAACACCTCTTCAATATCATCGGCTCTAAAGTCTACCCAACCCACAATTCCTTTTATAAAATCGTTCTTAGAAGCCAAATCCATTAGAAAATCGGTTTCCATTGTACTTTGGTTTGCTTCAACGGCTACACAACCCGCTATACCGTTTTCAAAATATGTTTTCTTAAGACTTGCTGGCATAAAATCTTTTCTGATTACGGCCATGTCATCGTCTATCCAACTATGTTTTTTTGGTTCGTATTTCCAAAAATGTTGATGTGAATCTATAATCATATCTCTAACTTACAAGGTGCTTAAACACACTTTTACTCCTTTTTTATCTATTGCTAATAAGACTTCTGAAATATACTTTACCAAACCAGGATACTGGCTCAGATCTGTTCCCACAATAGCACTATTAGAAAGTACATTCTGCACTAAATCATCTATAGTTTGCTCCTCTTTGGTCACCTTTCCCCATTCTTGACTAAAGAAGTCTAGAACATTTTCATCATCATTCACTGCTATTTTATCGCCTTTAAAATCTCCTTTATAAAAGCGTATCATACAAGCTAAAGAGAAGGCTATTCTTTTTGGAAAAACGCCCTTCAGCTGTGTATACTCTATAAAAGCAGGTAGCAAACGCGCTTGAAATTTAGAGGTACTATTCAGCGAAATTGCAATTAGGAAATGTTTTAATGTTGGGTTCTTAAAACGATCTATAACGGCATTTATAAATGCATCTATTTCTGCTGTAGAAAAATTATTAAGTGTAGGTTTTATTTCGGTAGAAAGTACTTGCATCACATGATTACAAACTGCAGTATCATCCATGCTCTCTTTTACCGTACGTAAGCCTGCTAAATAGCCTACAGGCACCAAAGAAGTATGTGCTCCGTTTAAAATACGCACTTTCATTTCTCTATATGCCGATAAATCTTCTACAAACTGCACATTTAAATTTGTTTGTGCAAAAGGTAGCTCTGCCTTTACTAAAGATGGTGCTTTGATGACCCAACTATGGTAATCTTCACCAGCTACCAATAACTCATCTTTAAAACCTATTTGTTTTTCAATTGCTTCTTTACGATCTTCAGGAAAACCAGAAACTATCCGATCTACTAAAGTGCTACAGAAGTAGTTATATTTTTCTAACCAAGTCGCAAACTCTTTTTCTAACTTCCAATGTTTGGAATATTGAAGGATTGTGCTTTTTAATGCCTCTCCATTATTTTCAATCAGTTCACAGGGTAATAAAATGCAGCCTTTATCTACGGCACCGTTAAAAAAATTAAATCGGTGGTACAACCATAGTGTTAATTTTGCTGGGAATTCATGCGGAGGAAAATCAGTTTGTTTATCATTCTCAGAAAATTTTATTCCGGCCTCTGTCGTATTAGAAACAATAAACCGCATTTCTGGTTGCTCTGCTAATTGCAGGTATTTATCCCATTCTGTATAAGGCTGAATAACATCACTCACAGATTCTACTAGGGTTACTTCCGAAACTAATGCACCATTACGGACCCCATCTAACGCTACATGAAACAAACCATCTTGTGCTCTTAGCGCTGTGTAGTCGCCACGTTCTGTTGGCTTGACCACCACAACACTCCCATTAAAATCAGTAGTTTTATTTAAAACATCAAACATCCAATCACAAAAGGCTCTTAAAAAATTTCCTCCTCCAAATTGCAGTACTTTCACTGGGTGAGTAATTGGTTTATTTGCTGTAGTTCTATCTAATATTTTCATTTTCACTGCCTTTTTTTCTACTATCATCGTGCGTTTACTTTTCTTTAAACTGAAAAATAATTTATAAAGAGACTCCTCTTTTCCAAGGAATAAAGTCGTTATTCCCATGTAGTACGGCTTTTGATGCAAGCTCACCGCTTGCTACTTTTATAATATGTTCTAATATTTTTTCACCCATAGTCGCTATGGTATCTTCTCCGCTAATTACAGTACCTGCGTTGATATCAATAATATCGTTCATACGTTCGTACAAATTTGTATTACTAGACATTTTTAATACAGGTGCTACAGGGTTTCCCGTTGGCGTCCCTAAACCTGTAGTAAATACTACAATATTGCACCCAGACCCTACTAAACCTGTAGTAGACTCCACATCATTGCCCGGAGTACACAGTAAATTTAACCCTGGTTTGGTCACCTGTTCCGTATAATCTAAAACCGCTACAACAGGAGAAGTTCCTCCTTTTTTAGCTGCTCCGGCAGATTTCATGGCATCTGTTATCAAACCATCTTTTATATTTCCTGGTGATGGATTATTTTCAAAACCAGAACCAACCGCTACTGCAGCAGCAGAATAGGCACGCATTAAGTTATAGAACTTTTTCGCGTCTTTTTCTGTGGCACAACGGTTAATCATTTCTTGTTCTACCCCATTCAGTTCTGGGAACTCCGCCAATACAGGACTACCGCCTAAGGCTACCAATAAATCTGAAGCATACCCCAATGCTGGATTAGCAGATATTCCTGAAAAACCATCAGAACCACCACACTCTAATCCTAACACCAACTTACTTAACGGTGCTGGTTTTCTTTCTATCTCATTGGCTTCTATTAACCCTAAAAATGTAACTTTTACTGCTTCTTCTATAAAATGTCTTTCACTTAAACTTCCTTGTTGCTCTAAATAATGTACAGGCTTATCACCATCTATATTTAACGTTTTTAACGCATTATGCAACATGGATATTTGTGCATTTTGGCATCCAAGACTTAAAATTGTAGCCCCCGCAACATTCGGATTCGCAATATATCCGGCTAATAACTTGCAAAGCGTTTCAGAGTCTTGTCTAATGCCGCCACAACCACCGTCATGCTTCAAAAATTTTATACCATCTACATTAGGAAACACTCTATTCTTAGCCATTTCCTCATGGGTAGCTATTATTGGCGTATTCAAAAGGTTTTCTTTAGAAGCACCTGCTTTATACTTACGGATTAAGGCATCGGTATCTACTGCAAAATCTTTTTTAGTTTGATATCCTAATTTTTCAGAAAGCGCAGCCTCGAGAACATCTATATTTCTATTTTCACAAAAAGTTAATGGAATTACTAACCAGTAATTGGCGGTACCTACTTTAGTATCTTTTCTATGGTACCCATTAAAAGTGCTATTCTTAAATTTAGTAATGTCTGGAGGTTCCCAAACGAACTGCTCTTTAGTATCACTAAATGTTGCCGATGCATGTTTAACATTATCAACAGTAATAGCGGTACCCGAAAGAATTTCTTTGATTGCTCTACCTATTAAAACGCCATACATAAATAGCTCATCGCCTACGCTAAAATCATAAAGCGCAAATTTATGTTTCTGCTTAATAGGTTCTTTTAAAATAACTTCCGTTCCTGCAACGGAAGCTACTAAGCCCTCTTTTAGGTTTGTAATCGCAACAATAATGTTGTCTTTTGAATCTATTTGAACATAGCTTTTTTGCATCTATTTAACTAAAATTTACAGTGGCTTTAATTACGCCTGTTTCTGGTTTTAACCAACTATCAAAATTTTCAATCATTTCTGTAAAGGGAACGGAATGTGTTATAAATGATGCCGTTGGAAATTGATCCAAAACATTAATAACATGTTCAAAATCTTCGGTTGTTGCATTTCTACTGCACATTAGGGTCATTTCTTTTGCATGTATTGCCGGGTGTGTATAGGTAAGTTCACCTTTAGATAAACCTACTAAAATAAACCTACCTCCATGAGACATGTACGACGGACACATTTCTAAAGCCCCTTTGTGACCCGAAGCATCAAAAACTGCAGTACATAAATCTCCATTTGTAATTTCAGTGATTTTTGCCACAGGATCATTTGCTACATTTACCACGTAATCTACGCCAATTTTATCTTTAACATATTGTAAACGTTGTTCATTCATATCTAGCGCAATTACTTTTGCTCCTGCAATTTGCGCTAATTTCATTATTCCAATTCCGATAGGACCACAACCAACTACTGCTACGGTTTCTCCTGGAGTTATCTGAGCTCTTCGTATAGCGTGCGCTCCAATAGCCAGAGGCTCTACTATAGCCATCTGATCATCAGATAAATTATTGGCTAGTAATAAAATATTGGTAGGAACTGTAATCATCTCTTGCATTCCTCCATCACTATGCACCCCTAACACACGTATATTTGTACAGCAATTTGTTTTACCGTTACGGCAGGCTATACATTTTCCACAACTGATATAAGGCATTACTACCACCTTATCTCCTGCTTTAATTCCACGGTCATTTGCTCCAATCTCCACTACTTCTGAAGCCAACTCATGGCCTAAAATTCGCGGGTATGTAAAAAAAGCTTGATTGCCTCCATAAGCATGTAAATCTGTACCACAAATTCCTACTTTTTTTATTTTAAGCAAGGCTTCATTCTCTTTTCTAACAGGTGCTTCTTTTTCTTTTAAAAGAAATTCTCCTGGTTTTTCACAAACGATATATTTCATTAATTCGGAATTATGGGTGATTGAAATTACTCTAAAGCTTGTTAATTCCACGTTCAGATTTAACAAGTGTAAAGTTCGATAATATCCGATTTTCTAAAGATAGCAAATGATTTAAAAGCTAGAACATATGTATAGATTTTTAATCCTATACAAGATCTTTAAATTTTAACATACTAAGAAACAAGTATTTAAAATTAAACCTATTAATGCACTCAAAAAATGATAGCAAGCCTTTACGTGCATTTTATTTTAGAGCAATTTTCAAGATATAATCATCGGCGGTTAAGAATAATTGAGATTCATCTGTAGACAGAGCACAATTTGCCGTCAATAATCCTGTATGGATTCTAGCAATTACAACTCCATCAGGATTAAAAATCCAAACACCATCTGGACCAGTAGCAAACAGATACCCTTCTTTATTTGTTTTCATCCCATCTGGCAACCCTTTATGTTTTTTATCACGATCTAGAGTAGTAACATCATAAAACATTTTTTTATCAGTTACTATTCCGGGTTGTACAATAGCATAAGAATACCAAGCTGCTTTTTCAGGATCAGAAGCCGCCACATAAAGTGTTTTCTCGTCGGGCGCTAGGGTAATCCCATTAGGGTACTTTAGCTCTTTGTCAAGCACTATTAGTTTTCCAGAAGCCAACAAACAATAGACACCCTGAAAATCTAGCTCTTTTGCAATATCGTTTATTCCATCAGGCAAACCATAAGGAGGATCTGTAAAATAAAGGTTCCCTTGCGCATCAAATACGCCGTCATTTGGACTATTTAATCTTTTGCCCTCATACCTATCAATAATCATTTCATAACGCTCTTTTGGAGCATTCATAGGTGCCTTCATTCTAGCAATTCGTCTTTCCCCCTGTTGCATCAAAATCAGTTCATCCTTATAATACATCAACGCATTAGAACCGGCTTCTTTTCCTGTATAATTCTTTACATCACTTCCTGACGGATGCAAATAAACACGCGTTTTTCCTTGAGCATCAATCTTAAAAACTTTACTATTTGGAATATCCGAAAATAAAAGATAATCTCCTTTTTCTATATACAATGGCCCCTCTGTCCACGTAAAGCCACTGGCCAGAATTTCTATACTACTGTGTTTATCTATGACCAAATTACCTTCCTCTGTTAAAATTTCTATAGAGAAATTAGCGGCTAACTCACTTTTGGAACCAACTACAGCTTCTTTTTTAATCTTACAACTAGAAAGGATGATAAAGACAATAACTACACTTATATTTTTAGGAAACACTGGATCTATTTTTAGTTATACTTCTTGTTTTACCAATTGGTGAAAGAACCATCACTACGGTGTAGTCTAGGAATTTCTACCGGAACAAATTCTGATTGTGCCGCCAAATCTTCATTGAATTCTACACCTAAACCGGGCGTATCTAGAACTTTATACCGAGGCCCTTCTAATGTGTGTTGTAATGGATAATACTCCGGAGCATTAGTTCCCATGTATTGTGCTGGCGTATTTACCTCTTCTAACCAACTAAAATTAGAACATGCTGCCCCCAAATGAATGGATGCGGCCGTACAAATAGGCCCTAATGGGTTATGTGGCATTAGATCTATATAATGAGATTCTGCCATTGCCGCTACTTTCATTGCTTCCGTAATTCCGCCAACGTTGCAAACATCAAGACGAACATATTGCGTAATATTCTTCTCTATAAAAGGTACAAATTGCCATTTGCTTGAAAATTCTTCACCGATAGTAAAAGGTACCGTTATAAGCTTACGAAGACTTCCATAAGCCTCTGGGCTCTCATCTCGAATAGGTTCTTCTATGAAATCTATTGTACCCGCTGGCATCTTACTGATAAATGAATACGTCTCTGCAGCATTTAAACGTGTATGATAATCAATACCTAATGTGACTTGAGAACCAATCTCTTTTCTCAAATCGATAAGCCAATCTGATAATAAGGCTATTGATTTTCTAGATTCAAAGAGACCTTTATCGTCTTGTGATTCAAATTCTGCAGGTGCCAACCGAAGCATTGTCCACCCTTCTTTAACCAATAGGAGAGAATAATCAAATAACTCTTCCCTCGTGGTAAAACGTACGGATGCAAAACAGTCTACATAATCGCGTTGTTTTCCTCCTAATAATTCATAAACAGGGACCCCTAGTGCTTTACCTTTAATATCATATAAAGCAATGTCTATTGCCGATATAGCTGCAGCCAATACGCGTCCGCCTTCAAAATACTGGCCTCTATACATCTCTTGCCAAAGTGCTCCAATTTGCCTTGCATCCTTACCAATTAAAAATGGTTTAAAATGCTGAATAGCTCCCACAACAGCAAGTTCACGCCCAGATAATCCCGAAGCACCCCAGCCATATATACCAGAATCTGTTTCCACCTTTACTACCAATTGGCTCCCAGACCCGACATTTATGGGGTAGGTTTTTATATCTTTTATTTTCATAACTGTAAATTCTTAATTCTTTGGCCTAGGAACAATACGCTCTACCTTGCCTACTATAAAAGTGTAACTTATAAAACCTAGTAAAGCTATAGCTCCGATAAAAAACAAAGCAGGCTTAAAATCTCCATCCTTAACCAAGTATCCTATAATAACAGGCACAACAATACCTGCCAAACCACCTATAAAATTAAACGCACCACCCGTAAGACCTATAAGTTTTTTGGGCGCCATTAAGGAGATAAATACCCAAGCAATACTGGCCAAACCATTTCCAAAAAATGCAATGGATAAAAATAAGATCACTAGAAACGTATCATCGGTATAGTTTGCCCCTATAATTGCTGTAGAAAGCAACATACCACATATGATAGGCAGCTTACGCGCTATCTCAACGGTATAGCCGCTTTTTATTAAAAAATCTGAAGTAAACCCAGATAACAACACGCCAAAAAATGCTGCTAAAAAAGGAATAGATGCTAAAAACCCTGACTCAAGAAAATCTAGACTTCTATATTTTACCAAATACGTTGGAAACCAGGTTAAAAAAAATATGATAATAGTTCCTAAGCAAAATTGCCCAATATATAACCCCCATAGCTTTCGATAGGAAAACACTTCTCTTAAATCTGACCAACTAAACTTTTCTACCTTCTCCTTTTTGTCAGTGTCAGACACTCCGTCTATCAACCCACCTCCTTCAGCGATATAGTCTATTTCTTCTTGATTCATGGTTGCATGCTCTTTAGGATCTCTATATAAAACATACCACAAAATAGCCCAAACCAAACCAATAGCTCCTGAAACATAAAATAATCCCCGCCAACCCAGATAACTCTGAATAGCCGTCAAAACTGGTGTTAAAAATGCAAGCCCCAAAAATTGTCCTGAAGTATAAATTGCAATGGCAGACGCGCGCTCTTTTTCAGGAAACCAACGCGTAACAATAACATTGTTCGTAGGATAAGAAGGTGCTTCAAAAACACCTATTGTAGCTCTTAATCCTAATAAGCTTACAAAAGAATTAGCCATTCCCTGAACCAAAGTGGCTATAGACCACAATGCCATAATCACCGAATACAAAACTCTAGTCTTAATTTTATCTGCCATAAATCCTCCAGGAATTTGTAGAATAGCATAGGTCCATGAAAAAGCAGAAAAGATAAATCCCATTTGAACAGATGATAAATCTAAATCTTCACTTAAGGCAAAAGCTGCTACAGAAATATTACTCCTATCCAAATAATTTATAACCACCGTTAAAAAGACCATCGCTAAAATGCCGTACCTTTTATTGGTTTTCTTGGTGTTTTGTTCTTTTTGCATCTGTTCTTTTGTATTGCTGCGCAGACCACTAAAACTCTAAAAAGTAATGAATTAGCTATCCGAAAAAATGATTTTTAATAAGTTGAAGTACAGAGGTAAGAAAAAAAATATCTAGTTCGTAGCAAACTATTTTTTAGGGACGCAACATATGTTCAAAAGACTACAACATATGGAACAAAGAAATAGAACCACCTTATTAAATCTATTTTAAAATACTGAAATACAGTAATTTAAGTTGAAAATTAAAAATAGTTCATGAACCCTAAAAACGATATAGACACATATATATCTGCAATTTGATATATTTGTTAGTATGAGCTACCCCCTTAATCATATAAACACAAAACAAAGTATTGTCTATTTAATATGGAGTCTTCTCGTATTAATATCTCCTGCTTGTTTTGCGCAAAATTCATTAAAATTTGAGCATCTAAATACCGAGAATGGATTATCACAAAGTGATGTAAATACCATTTTTCAAGATGATAATGGTTTTATGTGGTTTGGTACGCATGACGGCTTAAATAGATATGACGGTTATAATTTTACTGTTTTTAAACCTAATCCAGAAAATCCTCATAGCATAAGTAGCAATTTAATTTGGAAGATAATTGATGATGACCAAGGTAATTTATGGATTGGAACTACTGGAGGTGGCCTAAATTATTTTGATAAAAAGACGGAAAAGTTCAAGAGTTTTAAGAATGATCCAAAAAATGAATTTAGCATCAAGAGCGATTATATTACCTTGCTTTTTAAAGATAGTAATAATAGATTATGGGTGGGTACGACAAAGGGCATTGATATGGCCGATTTATCTAAATCTACTGATTCCTTAAAATTTGAGCATTTTAACTTATACCAAAATAGTAACTCCCCTACAAGAAACAGTAATAACGTTAGTACTTTCTACGAAGATAGTATGCATCAAGTATGGATTGGTGGTATTAACGGACTTTCAAAATTATCCAGAGATAGCAATGGAGATATATACTTTCAAGAAGTTAACAAGCAAATAAATTTACCCAACATTCAAGTAAGGTCTATCGTTGAAGATAGTTACGGTCATTTAATACTAGCGACAAATAATGGCCTATATCGCTACGCACCTAATGAAAAAGAAAATCAACTTCAATTTATATACAAGGGTACATTCAATACCGTTTCTATAAATAATTTTCATATTTGGGCAGGTTCAGATGACGGTCTATTAGAATTCTCCAATCTAACAGAAGATAAAATACCTAAGTTAGTTGGCTTATATAAATATGATCCAGAAAACCCTACCAATAGTTTAAGCAAGAACGCTGTAAAATCGCTTCACATAGACCATACCGGTATTGTCTGGGTAGGTGTTAATGGTGGCGGCATCAATAAATTTGATCCTCAAAGAAAGCAGTTTTCACATATTAAAAAAAATCTTGAGCTAGGCAGTTTAAGCAACGATAAAATTAGAGCCATACATGAAGATAGTAATGACAACTTATGGATTGGAACAGAAGGCGGCGGACTAAATTTACTAGGTAAAACCAATGCCACGAGTAATTTTAATGAATTTCAGCATTTTACAAAAATTAATAAAGTATTTGCTATTGAAGAGATAAAGCTCAAGAGTTCTACCAAATTATTTGTGGGTGGCGAAAATGCACCCGGATTATTTGAAATACAATTAAATACGCATAAAAAAATCACGGATGAAGACCTCAAAGAAATCCCAGAAGTTCCTAGTAGTGTCTTTTCAATTTTACAAGACAAAGACCGGAATGTTTGGTTAGGATCATACAATGGTGGCATACAACGTTGGTTAATCAACGCAGATGGAGATAGTTTTACAAAAGATGACTTAAAACATAACCCAACTATTGAGACTAGCATTCCTAACAATATTATTAGAGATATCTATCAAGACAATAAGGGTAACATTTGGTTTGCAACAGGTAATGGCTTAGCTAAATTACCTGTTGATCAAATTACCTCTAAGAATCCAAAATTTGTTATTTATAAGAATGTTCCTAATGATGCGCGTACTATAAGTCATAATTATATTCTGACCGTTTTTGAAAGCAAATCTGGAGTTATCTGGGCCGGAACATTTGGTGGCGGATTAAACAAATTAATTCCCGCAACTAAAGATACGCCAGAACACTTTAAAACCTATGCTGAAAAAGATGGGCTACCCAACAATGTCATCAAAGGTATACTAGAAGATGACCATGGAAACCTTTGGCTATCTACCAACAAAGGCCTATCAAAATTTGATATTGAACGAGAGAGTATTCAAAATTATGACGTAAATGATGGGTTACAAAGCAATGAATTTAGTGAATTAGCAGCTTTTAAAACTAAAGATGGGTTAATGCTTTTTGGTGGTATTAATGGCTTTACTGCGTTCTATCCAGAGGAGATTATTAGCAATAAAGTTATGGCTGAAACTGTTTTAACTAACTTTTCAATCTTTAATAAACCCGTTGCTATAGGTGCAAAAATTAATGGTCGCATTATATTAGATCAAGCTATAAATTCTATTGATGATATTGAATTGAAATACAGTGAGAATAGTTTTTCTTTCGAATTTGCAGCCTTGCATTATGCAGCGTCTAATAAAAACAAATATGCTTACAAACTAGATGGTTTTGATAAAGATTGGATTTATACTACTGCAGATAACAGGTTTGCTACCTACACCAACCTTGAACCAGGTTCCTACATTTTACGCGTAAAAGCGTCAAATAATGATAATATTTGGGATGAAACCCCAGTAGAACTAGAAATAAATGTTACACCTCCTTGGTGGCGTACCACTTTTGCTAAAATTATTTATGCATTAATGGCCATTGGATTACTATATGCTTTTAGACGATTTACAATTATTAGATCTGCAGAGAAACATCAGCTAGAATTGGAGCATTTAGAAAATGACAAAAATGAAGAAATTCACCGTTTAAAGCTGGAGTTTTTTACCAATATCTCCCATGAGTTTAGAACGCCATTGACGCTTATTAAAGGTCCTTTAGATTACTTAATCAAAAAAGGATCAGAAATGAGCCCCAAAGAAGCAAGAGATCAATATGGTTTAATGCGAAAAAATACAGATTATCTCTTACGCCTTGTAGATCAGTTATTGGACTTCAGAAAAATGGATCATGGAAAAATGAACCTTAATCTAAGTAAGAGTGATATTGGTGGTTTTTTGAAGGAAGTAGGCGAACCTTTTCAGTTTTTAAGCCGAAAAAAAGAAATCAATTTTAAAATTGAAACTTCCAAGGATGCTATTGTTTCTTGGTTTGATCCTGATGCGGTTGAAAAAATTATTAATAATTTATTATCAAACGCCTTTAAATTCACCCCTGAAAATGGAACTATTCTTTTAAATATATTTGACGGCACAGACTTCAAAAAACCAAGTGACATTGCAGTAGATATAGATCAATCTAAATACATTGTTATACAAGTAAAAGACTCTGGACCTGGAATTCCTGCGCATAGATTACAGCATATTTTTGAGCGCTTTTATACGGAGATTGGACTAACCACGCATGTTAATACAAAAGGAACAGGGATTGGACTATCTTTTACTAAAAACTTAGTAGAGCTACATCAAGGAATTATAAAAGTAAAAAGTGATTCTGAGAATGGATCTACCTTCTTTGTATGGCTCCCTAAAGAAAAAGAAACTTTTGAAGCTACTAAAGAAATAAACTTCCATGAAGTTTTTGAGCCCAATACCTTTATCAGCAAAATTGACGCTGATTCTCACGCTATTAGCTTTATGGATGATATTATAGACCAAAACATGACAAGATCTAGGTCCAAGCTTCCATTGCTATTAATTGTAGATGACAATCCAGACATTAGATCTTTTATTAAGAGAGGATTAGGAGAAAGCTATTATATTTATGAGGCTGAAAATGGTGAAAAGGGCTTAGAATTAGCAAATAAATTTATGCCTAATATCATAATCACAGATCTTATGATGCCGGTCATGGACGGAATAGAACTTTGCAACAAACTAAAAAGTGCCAAAGAAACAAGTCATATTCCTGTAGTAATGTTAACAGCAAAGACATCACAGGAGAAAGAAATTGAAGGACTAAAAACAGGTGCAGATGCCTACATTAGAAAGCCATTTGATCTGGAGTTATTGGAACTAAAACTTTCCAATATTTTAAAAGATCGCGAAGAGTTGCGGAAAAAATTTAACCGAGAGATTACATTACAACCAAATGAAGTAACTGTAACCTCATCTGATGAGAGCTTCCTACAAAATGCCATTGAGATTGTAGAAAAGCATATGATGAATTCAGAGTTTAGTGTTGAAATGTTAGTCAAAGAAATGAGTATGAGTAGAAGTAACTTGTACTTAAAAATAAAAGAATTAACCGGACTCTCTTCTAGTGAATTTATACGAAATATCAGATTAAAAAGAGCCGTACAGCTTTTTGAAAAAAGCGATTTATCTGTAAAAGAAATTATGTATATGACTGGTTTTAATACCGCATCATACTTTTCTAAATGTTTTAAAAAACAATTTGGTGTCATCCCTAGTAAGTACATAAGACTTACCAACAATGAGGAGGGCACTACTGAGGAATCGTAAACTTAAAACATTTGTTTTATTATAAAAACCATCTGTGATTCTTAACTAAGAATAGAAATCTCAATTTTGCTTTATAGTGATTTTTAGTACATAAGTAATTTATTGAGTTAATTATTTAATGCTCACTTTAATCGGTGGGCATTATTTTTTAAGAATGCCTACACATGAAAACAAAAGTTTACTTATTTGTAGCTACAAGCTTTTTTCTTGCTTGCAATAGCAAACCAAAACAAAACCCGGAACCTAAGAAACCCAACATCGTTTTTATTTTCACAGACGATCAAACCTATTCTTCCATACATGCATTAGGAAACTCGGAAATCATTACTCCTAACATGGATGCCATGGTTCACGAAGGCACCACCTTTACGAATGCTTACAATATGGGTTCATGGAGTGGCGCTGTTTGTGCTGCCTCTAGAGCTATGTTAATTTCCGGAAGATCCGTATGGAGAGCTAATAATTTTAGGCAACATTGGATTCAAAACGACTCTATTGATAAAACTTGGGGTAAATTACTTCAAAATAATGGCTACGAGACTTACATGACAGGGAAATGGCATGTAGATGCTCCGGCCCATAAAGTTTTTGAACATACCACACATACTAGACCAGGCATGCCAAAAGATGCTTGGGATCATGCTACCATGGTCGCTAAATTTGATTCGCTCTCAAAAATTCCAAATGCTAAATCGCAAGATATTATGCCTAATGGCTATAACCGGCCGCTTTCCTTGAATGATACTACATGGGATCCAACAGATACTTCTAAAGGCGGATTCTGGCAAGGTGGGCAGCATTGGAGTGAAGTGTTAAAAGACGATGCTATTGGATTTATAAATACGGCTAAATCTAGTGAAAAGCCTTTTTTCATATACCTAGCTTTTAACGCTCCGCATGACCCTAGGCAAGCGCCGCAAGAATACCAAGACTTGTATGCTGTAGAAAATATGACGGTTCCTAAAAGTTATATGCCCGAATATACCTATAGACATGCTATTGCCAATGGTGATAATTTAAGAGATGAAGCACTAGCGCCATTTCCAAGAACAGCATTGGCTGTAAAAACCCATAAAAAAGAATATTATGCAAGCATCTCTCATGTAGATGCTCAAATTGGCAAAATCATTGAGGCACTAAAAAACTCTGGCAAGATGGACAATACCTACATCATCTTTACGGCAGACCATGGCTTAGCAATGGGCAGACACGGCTTACTAGGAAAGCAGAGTTTATTTGATCACAGCATTAGACCCCCAATGATTATTTTAGGTCCTGATATCCCTAAAAACAAAAAAACAAATGTAGATGTGTACTTGCAAGATGCTATGGCTACCTCATTAGATCTTGCGGGTATAGACAAACCAAAATACATTGAATACAACAGCTTCTTAAACATTGCAAAAGGAAAAGAATCCAAAAGCAGCTATGCTGCTATTTACGGAGCATATTTAGATGTACAACGAATGATTCGTAAAGATGGATACAAATTAATGGTCTATCCTAAAATTAAAAAAATACTGCTCTTTGATTTAAAGAATGACCCTGAGGAAATGAATGATATTTCAAAACTTCCAGAGGAACAAAAAAGAATAAAAACACTGTTTCTAGACTTACAAAAACTACAAAAGGAAATGGACGATCCTCTTGATATTAGTGACTGTATTGTCGCCATAAACTAAAACAACTCGACTAAAACTAAACAAAACGCATGAAAGCTTTAAAACTTACCCCATTGATCTTTTTGTTCATTTCCATTTTTATATCTTCCTGCCAAGAGAACGGCGTAGAAGTTATAGCCGATCAAGAATTTAATAAAGATTGGCTTTTTTTAAAAGATACCGTACCAAATGGTGAAGCCATAAATTTAGATGATAGTACCTGGCGAAAACTAGACGTACCTCATGACTGGGCTATAGAAGGTCCTTTTAATAATAAAAATAATGCCCGAAATGGCGGGTTACCTATAGATGGTATTGCATGGTACAGAAAACACTTTACCCTTGAAGCTAAAAATAAAAATAAGCAAGTAGCCATTGAATTTGATGGGGTCATGGATAATTCTAAAATATATGTAAATGGAAATTTTGTGGGTGAACGTCACTATGGGTATAGTGGTTTTGAGTTTGACATCACTCCATATATAAAATTTGGTGAAGACAATATTATTGCTGTAAAGCTTGCTCCTGAAGTTTTATCAGAAAGATGGTATCCTGGAGCCGGTATTTATCGCAACGTACGCTTAAAATTAAATGAGAAAGTACATATTCCACAATGGGGAACATTTATTTCTACTCCAGAAGTTACTTCAGAAAAAGCGACCGTAACGATTAAAACAACGTTGAAAAATGCTACCGATAAACCTCAAGAAATCTTTTTAGAAACTACAATTATTGATGCCTCCAATAAAACTATGGGCATATCAACCGAAACCATAGAAGTAGCAAATGATTCGGAAAAGCAATTAACACAACATATGACGGTTGTAAACCCAAGCCTTTGGGATATTGGCAAGCCTAATCTATATAAAGCCATAAGCCGCGTAAAAATAAAAGATCAAATTGTGGATGAATTTGAAACGGAATTTGGAATTAGAACTATCGAATTTAAAAAAGAAGGTTTCTTTTTAAATGGAAAAGCGGTAGAATTTAATGGCGTTTGTATGCATCACGATTTAGGCCCCTTAGGAGCTGCTGTAAATTACAGAGCAACAGAGCGCCAGATGCAAATTATGCAAGAGATGGGAGCCAATGCATTACGTACCAGTCACAATCCTCCATCACCAGAAATGCTACAAGTCTGTGATAGATTAGGTATTGTGGTTATCGACGAAGCTTTTGATGAATGGAAAGAACCAAAAGTTCCCAATGGCTATAGCAAATATTTTGACCAATGGGCAGAAAAAGATTTACGTGATATGATTAAGAGAGATCGTAACCACCCTTCTGTAATTATGTGGAGTATAGGTAATGAAATCCTAGAACAAGGTAAAAAAGACGGTTGGAAAATTGCCAAAATGCTGAATGATATTTGCCATGATGAAGATGATTCTAGACCCACAACTGCTGGTTTCAATTATTACCCAGCTTCCTTCGTAAATCAATTAGCCGCTCAGATAGATGTTGTTGGGGTTAATTATAAACCTGCATATTATGGAGAAATCAGGGAACAGAATCCGGATATGATTTTTTATGGATCAGAAACATCGTCACAAACATCTACAAGAGGTTTTTATGAAGTTCCTCAAGATTTCCATGTCAATAAAGAAACCAACCAAGTTTCTAGTTATGATGTTACTGTTGGTCCGCCTTGGGCCTACGCTCCAGATATTGAGTTTGATGCTCAAGAAAAAAACCCACATTCTTTAGGAGAATTTATATGGACAGGCTTTGATTATTTAGGAGAACCAACGCCTTATGGTGGTAGAGACAATTCTACGAATGGTTATTGGAATGATGATTGGCCTTCTCATGCCTCTTACTTTGCTCCTGTTGATTTAGTTGGTTTTCCTAAAGACCGTTTTTATTTATACCAAAGTCAATGGACATCGACTCCTATGGTTCATGTCTTACCACATTGGAATTGGGAAGGCAAAGAAGGGCAAACCATACCTGTTTACGCTTATACCAATGCAGATGAAGTGGAGTTATTCGTAAACGGAATATCTTTTGGAAAAAAAGTAAAGGGCAAAGATCTAACAGACGTATTTACAGAATACAATGGCTTTAAGAAAGGCATCTACAAATCTAAATACCGATTATCATGGCAGGTGCCTTACCAACCTGGGAGTTTAAAAGTGGTTGCGTACACCAATGGAAAACAGGTAGCTTCTAAAGAACTAAAAACGGCAGGAAAACCTACTAAAATTTCATTAGTAGCCGATAGAAATACAATTAAGGCAGATGGTAAAGACCTATCATTTATCACGGTACGTGTTGAAGACGAAGAGGGTAATTTATGCCCTAAATCGGATAATTTGATTAAGTTCAAAGTGGAAGGATCTGGTAATTTAGCAGCGGTTGGAAATGGAAATTCTGCGTCACTAGAATCTTTTCAGGAAAACTACATCAAATCATTTTTCGGTAAAAGTTTAGCCATTATAAAAGGTACTGAAAACAAAGGGGAGATTACTATTACGGCAACCGGAGAAAATTTAGCTACAGCAACCTTAACCATTAAAACAGAGTAGAATGATATCCTACAAAAAAATTATATTGCTATGTGCTGTACTCAGTTTTGTCCTGAAGACCAATGGGCAAGAACAACCTAATATTATAGTGATTCTCACAGATGATCAAGGATGGGCAGATGTTGGCTTTAACGGAGCAACAGATATACCTACACCAAATTTAGACAGACTAGCTTCTGAAGGTGCTATTTTTTCTAACGGATATGTATCACATCCGTATTGTAGTCCTTCGAGAGCAGGGTTATTAACTGGCCGCTGCCAAGCACGTTTTGGCCATGATTGTAATATGCCCTATGATGGAAAAAATGATGCTACTGTAGGCACACCATTATCAGAAAAAATGATTTCCGAAGCCTTGAAAGAACAAGGATATAGAACCAGTGCAATTGGAAAATGGCACTTGGGAGACCATCCAGATTTGTATCCACCAGCACAAGGTTTTGATCACTGGTTTGGTTTTCCTGGAGGCGGTATGAATTATTGGGGCGAATCTAAAAATGAAATTCAGACAATTTATAGAAATAGAAAGGTGGTACCCGAAGAGGAATTAACCTATTTGACTGATGACTTCACAACTGAAGCCATTAGTTTTATTACCAAAAAAGATAAGAAACCTTTTTTCATGTACCTTGCCTATAATGCACCTCATGCCCCAGATCAAGCAACAAAAGAATACCTTGAAAAAACCAAACATATAGAATATGCTGGTAGAAGTATATATGCTGCTATGGTTAATGCTGTAGATGCTAATGTTGGTAAAATAGATTCTACATTAAGTGCTAACGGTTTAAAAGAAAACACCATTCTGGTATTTTTAAGTGATAATGGAGGGAGAATAGAACATGCCGATAATAAACCTTATAGAGGCCACAAAGGCATGCTATTTGAAGGCGGAATTAAAGTGCCATTCTTTATCACTTGGCCTAAAAAAATAAAAGAAAAATACACCTATAATAAACCAATATCTTCCTTAGATTTATTCCCTACATTTTTAAATGCAGCTGGCGGTAAAGCAAAAAAAGAAAGCCAGTTAGACGGAGTAGACTTACTTCCTTTCATTCTACAGAAAACACAAGAAATTCCTCATGAAACCTTGTTTTGGAGATCATCAGGAAACTTTGAATATGCCGTTAGAAAAGGCAATTACAAGCTCTACAAGAGTGCTTATAAGAACAAAACCTTACTTTTTGATCTTGAAAAAGATCATCTGGAACGCTATGATATTTCAAATGAAAACCCTGAAATTATAGTCGCCTTAGAAAAAGCCTACAAAAAATGGGATGCCAAAAACATAGCTCCAGGTTGGTTAGATCCACATGCAGAAAATGTCCTTAAAGAAGACAGAAAATGGCAAGGAAACAGAAACAAATCACTAAACAAAAAAATAAAATAACAGACCAATGACATCACATTCAATCTCTAAAAACATTTTTTTAAAACTTGGTTTATTGCTTTTAATCGTCTGTACCTTTAGCTGCAAACAAGAGAATAAAAAAAAGGAAACAGCTACTACCGAAGTAAAAGAGGCTTCTTCAAAACCTAATATTGTGGTAATTTACTTAGATGACTTAGGTTATGGTGATATCAGTGCTAATGGCGCAACAGAAATTAGTACTCCTAATATAGATAAACTTGCACATGGCGGAGTGCGTTTCACCAATGGCTATGCTACCTCGTCAACCTGTACTCCTAGCCGATACGGTATTTTAACAGGAGTGTATCCTTGGAGAAACAAAGATGCTCAAATATTACCTGGTACCGCCCCATTAATTATAAGTACAGAACAAACTACCGTTCCTAAAATGCTAAAACAACAAGGCTATACTACCGGCATTGTAGGTAAATGGCATCTTGGTTTAGGAACAGGTCACGTGAATTGGAATGAGCGGGTTTCTCCTGGTCCTAACGAAGTTGGTTTTGACTATTCTTACATCATGGCAGCAACACAAGATCGAGTTCCTACCGTATACATTAAAGATGGTCATGTAGATGGTTTAGATCCTAATGATCCTATCGAAGTAGATTATGCGCAAAATTATGAAGGGCAACCTACAGGAAAAGATAATCCTGAGTTATTAAAAATGAAGTGGCATCATGGTCATAATAATAGTATTGTAAATGGTATCCCTAGAATTGGATTTATGAAAGGTGGTGAAACCGCTAAATGGAAAGATGTTGATATGGCCGATCACTTTCTAGAAAAAGCAAAAGACTATGTCAAGAATCATAAAAAAGAACCTTTCTTTTTATACTATGCCTTACAACAACCACATGTACCGCGTACTCCTCACCCACGCTTTCTAGGCGCATCTGGTATGGGACCACGTGGCGATGTAATTCTTGAAGCTGACTGGGTTATCGGAGAATTTATAAAAACATTAGAAGACGAAAAAATATTGGAAAACACTTTAATTGTTTTTACGAGTGATAATGGCCCTGTCTTAAATGATGGTTATTTTGATGATGCTGTAGAAAAATTAGGCAACCATACTCCTGCTGGCGGTTTAAGAGGAGGAAAATATAGCTTGTTTGATGCAGGAACGCATGTACCCTTTATTACGTATTGGAAAGGCACCATTACACCAAGTGTTTCTGACGCTCTTGTTTGCCAAGTTGATTTATTGAACTCTTTAGCGAAACTTGCGGGCAGTGACATCACAACAAGCGATAGTGAAGAGCTAATGGATGTACTATTAGGAAAATCTAAAATAGGAAGAACTAACCTAGTACTAGAAGCCGGTCAAAAAACAGCCCTAAGAAGTGGCGACTGGATATTAATTCCGCCTTATACAGGCAATCCAATAAACACCCAGGTAGATATAGAATTAGGGATAGCAGATACATACCAACTCTACAATCTCAAAACAGATATCAAGCAGGAAACTAATTTAGCCGTTACGCATGCAGAAAAACTTAAAGAGATGATTGCGACCTATGAAGAATTAAGAGGAGAAACCACTATAGAAATAAAAGAATTAGAACTAAAATAAGTAATGCTAATTTAAATAAGAGAAGAAGACTTTGGAATGTATTTCAAAGTCTTCTTTGTTTTTACACTAGATTCTGAATTTTCCAAGCCAAAACAAACTAAAATATTCAAGATTACGAGGTATCTAACCACAATAAACCATATGTGGTAAGTTTACAAACATTTCTACTGGCGTACCATTTTAAGAATAAATAATTTTATTACCACAAAACTCACTCACTTAAAATGAAACTAAACTATTTATTATTCAGCCTATTCATTAGCACATTAACATTTGGTCAAAACACAAAATTACCACAAGGTTTTGAAGCAGGTGACCGAACAAAAACAAACTTAAACATTGGATGGAAATTTCATTTGGGAGATCTAGAGCAGACTCCTACGGCTACAGATTTTGATGATCGTTCTTGGAAAGAGGTTTCTGTTCCGCACACTTCTCAACTAGTATCCTATGAAATGGATATTATTAAAGAAACCTGGGTACAAGAAAAATTCTTACGGGATATTAGCTGGTATCGTAAAAAAATAAAAATTGATGCAAAACCATCTAACAAGATTTATTTAGAATTTGAAGCAATTCATAATGCCACAGAATTATGGATTAATGGAAAAAAAGTAGGGAAATACGCGGTGAATGGATATGTACCATTTCATTTTGATATAACCGACTTTGTTACCTTAGGGAAAGAAAATACGATAGCGATAAAAGCAGATAATAGTTATAGCCAGACTATTGCTCCTGATCCGCATAGAACAGATTATGTAAAATTTGGAGGGTTGTATAGAGATGTGTATTTGGTAACTACAAACCCAGTACATGTAACTTTCAATTGGGAAGATTATGATGCAGGTGTTCATATTACGACGCCTACGGTAAATAAGCATAATGGTACTGTAACTATTAAAACTACGGTAAAGAATGATCATGCAGCAGATAAGAAAACAAAGATTGTCACGAATATTATTACGAAAGAAGGTTTAGTCCTTAGAAAAGTGATTTCTGAATCTACTATAAAAGCACACAGTACCCACACATTTAGACAATCGGTTACTGTTGAAGATGATTACCATTTATGGTCTCCAGACAGTCCTTATTTATATCGCGTAAATTCCGTCATCTATGATAATGAAACACCATTAGATTTTGTTGAAAACACTTTTGGTTTCAGAAAGTTTGCCTTAGAAAAAGGAAAAGGATTTGTATTAAACGGAGAACCCTTATTTCTAGTTGGAGCAAACCGTCATCAAAGTTATCCTAATATTGGTGATGCCGTTCCAAACTCGTTTCATTACAACGAAGCTCTACAATACAAAAAAGCCGGTATGAATATCATAAGGCTTTCTCATTACACACAAGATGATGCTTTTATAAAAGCTTGTGATGAATTAGGAATCTTTATTTATGAAGAACCATCTACCTGGATAGAATGGGGCGGCGATACTTGGTTTGAAAATTTAGAAAAAGCAACAAGAACTATGATTCGTAACCATAGAAATCACCCTTCTATAATTGTTTGGGGAGCTGGTATTAATCATAGAGGTCCTGTGCCTAGAATGCAAACCGTGGCAAAAGAAGAAGATCCTTTTAGATTGACCGCCTCTGCCTCTGCCCCATGGGACGGACCAAAAAATGAAGGCATTACAGATGTACATGCCACTATGGATTATCGTAGGACGGAGTTTCCCGAGAGTGCCTTTACCATGGTTATGGAACACGGTAGTTCTCCTAATTCAGAAGTAAATCAATTTCACATATCTCGTTACAAGGGCAATAAAAACAATTTTGCCGCAATCACATGGTTAGGAGCAGATTACAATCACTTGCAACCTGATATTGTAGATGATCAATGGTCGCGAGATTTTATGACCACGTACGGTGTTCTATCACCTTACAGAGTACCTAAACCTGTGTATTATTGGTATCAATCAGAACTGGTGGCAAAGCCTATTGTTCACATTGCTGATGAAACGGCTTCTAAAGATGGAAAAATTCGTGTATTCAGCAATTGTCAAGAAGTAGCCTTATACCACAACGGTAATTTAGTGGCGAGACAGGTACCGGATAATGACATAACCAAAATCAATCTAAATCATCCGTCTTTTACTTTCAAGTACCATTGGAAGGAAGGGACTTTAAAAGCCGTTGGTTATACCAATGGAGAAAAAGTAACGGAATTTACACGACAGAAAGAAGGTAAACCACACCATCTAAAAGTGACGTATAACATTACTGACCAACCTTTCTATGCAGGTGGATCAGATGTAAGATTGGTCTACGCTTCTATTTTAGATGAAAATGGAGAAGTTGTAACCAGTTCAGAAAACGAAGTTAGGTTTTCGGTTTCTGGAGCTGGAGAATTAATAGACAATGGTAAAATTTATGCAAATCCTGCACCAGCATATAATGGTGTTGCAGCTATCTATGTGAAAGGAACCAACAACTCTGGCACTATCACGGTTACTGCAAAAGCAACAGGTATAAAGTCTGGTAAAGCAACAATTAGTACCGCGAAATTTAATACCGATGAAATTGCCAATACTGCAAAAACGATATACGATTTTCCCATTACCAGGGTAGATATTGGTGGAGAAAAACAATTGGTACAATTTGAATGGGAAGAATGGACAGGAATTACCAATAATGATTTAAACTATACCATTAAAGAAACAAATACCCAAGTAGAAATAAGCGCCAACGAAAAAATAAATTGGTTAGGGAATGGGACAAGTATGCTCGGGGATTTAAGTTTCGTAGGTACAGACGGCCTATTTGTTGAGAAAGGAGAAATTCATTTTAAATTAAGCAATTTAAAAGCCGGCTCATATGTTCTAGAAACATTTCATCATGCTAGAAAATTGGATATTAAATCAACCAATGAAATAGAAGTTACTGTAAATGATGCAGATGGTAGTTTCACGAGAACATCAGACGATCATATTGTAAATTACTACGATAATAATAGTAGCGGTGAGCGTCAACCGATTTCTATTAACTCAACCTTGGTGTCAGATGGTTCCAATCCTGTTATTTTAAAATTTAAAAATAAAATCGAAAAAGGAAGCCTTTGGCTAAATGGTTTCGTTTTAAAACAAATAAAATAAATCAACTAAACTTCAAAAATGAGGTATTCTAAAGTAAAATCAACTCTCTTTGTAATTTTAAGCTTTATTTTTATGACAGGTTGTTCCAATAAAAAACAGCTCAAAAAAGATAAAGAAGAAAAATCAAAACCCAATGTAATTATTGTAATTACCGATGATCAAGGATATGGAGATCTAGGTGTTCATGGCAACAACATCATCAAAACTCCCAACATAGATTCTTTTTATACAGAGAGCTCACATTTAACTAATTTCCATGTAGGACCTACATGCGCACCTACACGTGCAGGGCTAATGACTGGGAGATACGCCAATAGTACTGGGGTTTGGCATACGGTTGGCGGATGGTCTTTATTACGCGAAAATGAAAAAACGTTGGCCAATATGTTTGCTGAGGCTGGTTATAATACGGGTGGATTTGGAAAATGGCATTTGGGTGATAATTATCCGTTTAGACCAGAAGATCGTGGTTTCCAAGAAACGGTAATGCATGGCGGTGGTGGCGTACAACAAACCCCTGATTATTGGGATAACACCTACTTTAATGACACCTATTTTCATAATGGAAAACCAGAAAAATACGAAGGATATTGTACCGATGTGTTTTTTGACGAAGCTATTAAATTTATTGAAACGAATAAGGATGAGCCATTTTTCTGTTATCTAGCTCCCAATGCTCCACATGGTCCTTACAATGTACCTACAGAATATTATGGCTTGTATAAAGATTTAGA
Organism: Cellulophaga baltica; assembly: GCF_900102165.1. Lineage (GTDB taxonomy): Bacteria > Bacteroidota > Bacteroidia > Flavobacteriales > Flavobacteriaceae > Cellulophaga > Cellulophaga baltica. The sequence goes on along the minus strand of NZ_FNBD01000009.1, from coordinate 119,055 downwards.
TGAGGCTGTTTTAGCAGATACACAAAAGCGTTTTTATGGGATGATTACCAATATTGATGATAATTTTGGAACACTACGAACCAAATTAAAAGAACTCAATATTGCTGATAATACCATCTTAATTTTTATGAGTGATAATGGTACTGCAGCAGGATATTACAATAAAAAAGGAAAAGTTACCGGTTATAATGCGGGCATGCGTGGTCATAAAGGAAGTGAATATGAAGGCGGTCATAGAGTTCCTTTCTTTATTCACTGGAAAGACGGCAAAATTAATACGCCGAAAGATATTAATACGCTTACGGCTCAAATTGATATACTACCTACACTTGCAGACCTCTGTGGTATCGCATTGCCTAAAGATCATTTGGCACTGGACGGCCAAAGTATTGCCCCACTATTAAAAGGAAAAGATACCCTAAACGATAGAATGCTAATTACGGATTCTCAACGGGTACAAAATCCTAGAAAATGGAAGAATTCTGCAGTAATGCAAGCTAATTGGCGCTTAATTAATGGAAAAGACCTGTATGATGTTTCCGAAGATATAGGTCAGGTTACCAATATTGCTGCTGATAACCCCGAGAAGGTTAATGAAATGAAAGCGTTTTATGAGCAATGGTGGACTCAAGTTTCGAAAGATTTTAATGAAAAAATTTACTTTAAAATAGGGTCAAAAAGTGAAAATCCTACTACCCTTACTGCTCATGACACTCATGGCAAAGAAACGATGCAACCTTGGAATCAAATTCAAATAAGAGAAGGTAAGATGGGTAGTGGGTATTGGAGTGTTGATATTCTGGAAGAAGGCACGCACGAAGTAGCACTTAGAAGATACCCGATAGAAGCTGACCTAAGCATCAATACCACCACCCCAAAAATAACAACCACAGAAATTCCTGGATTAGAAAAAAACATACCAGAAGGAAAAAATATGCAGTATACCAAAGCTGTTATAGAATTTGAACATCAATTAAAATTAGAAACTGAAGTTCAAAAAGATGCTAGCTCAGCAGATTTCGTGGTAAACTTAAAAGCGGGTAAAACTAAATTTTTTGGAAATTTTGTTGACACTCAAAATCGATCAAATATTGCCTATTACGTTTACATAAAAAAAATATAAACCATGAAATATATATTTGTAATTCTTTTTCTCTTTGTTACGCTACTAAAAGCACAAGAACGTCCCAATATTGTTTTTATTCTAACGGATGATCAATCCTATGATTTATTAGGGTGCACAGGCAATGCTGTAGTTCAAACCCCTAATATTGATAAAATAGCTCAAGAAGGTATTTTATTTACCAATGCCCATGTCACGAGTGCCATTTGTACACCTAGTAGAATATCTATCTTATTAAGCCAATACGAACGCAAACACGGCGTAAATTTTAATTCTGGCACAAGTGTTTCCGATACTGCATGGGAAAATTCATATCCTGTAATACTACGAAATAGTGGTTACTATACGGGCTGGGTAGGAAAGAACCATGCTCCCATTGGCGAAGGAGGATACGATAGCGGACATGGAACAAAGTTTTGATTATTGGTATGCAGGCCACGGACATTTAGGATTTTACCCGAAAGACAATCACCGAATTTTTAACGATGCTATTGCCTTTACGCAGCCAGAAATTATTAATGAAGGAGTAGATGAATTCTTAGATCCTAATGCTAGAAAACTAAAAGGAGCACTACATTTTTTAGAAAACAGACCTGCAGACAAGCCTTTTATGCTATCTATCAATTTTAATTTACCACATGGTGCGGGTACCCGTTCTATTAAATTAAAAGAAGATGACGATGCTATTTATAAAACCATGTATCGTAATTTGGACCTTTCATTACCTGAAAATTATATCGCTAAAGCAGATATAAAGACACCAAAATTACCTGCTGACCTGCTTAAAACTGAAGATAGACAAGAAGGATATAATTATGTTGATACTGCAGAAGGATTAAAAGAACGCTACATACGAGAATTAGAGGCAATGACAGGTATTGACCGACTGGTGGGAAATCTAAGAAAAAAACTGAAAGATCTAAAACTAGATAAAAATACGATTATTGTTTTCACCTCTGATCACGGCTTATTTGGGGGGCAACAAGGTTTAGGAGGTAAAGCTCTTTGTTATGAACAAACTACCCATGTGCCAATTATTGTATTTAACCCTAAAGCACCTAAAAAGCAAAAAGGCTTGAAGAGTGATGCCTTAGTGCAAACCATAGATATTGCGCCTACTATGCTTGCTATGGCTGGAGTTACTCCTCCAAGCACTTTTCAAGGTAAAAATATCTCATCGTTAATCACAGGTTCTACAACAGAAGTACGTAATTATGTCTACACAGAAAATCTCTGGTCTACGCATTTTGGAAATCCTAGATGTGAGGCGATACAAAATAAAGAATGGAAATATATTCGGTATTACAAAAACAACAACTTCTCTGCCTCAAAAGAAATTAAGTATGCGAAAGAAATAGGTATTCCAATCAATGAAATGCTATATAGCATGCACGATCCTCAGGTTGCCATTTACCGAGATTATATTGAAGCGCCTTTACATGGGGAAAAACCTGTATATGAAGAATTATATAATTTAAAAAACGACCCCAATGAGCTTTCTAATTTAGCAAACAATCCACAACAATCAGAGGTGCTCGCTAACTTAAAAAAACAATGGAAAGTAGAAATTACAAATGCTAGAGGCACTGGAAAGGCTGAGGTTTACAGGTATACAAATGACCTTTACCCAGATGGCAAGCATTAAAATGCCTGAACTTAATGTATATAGCCAGTTGTTGATGTCATTAAATCATAACATAACAATCAGCCTCTAAACCATGACGCATAGTTATACAATAGAAGTATACAAAGCCTAGCTCATATTATAATTTTAAGATGTTATGCTTTTGCTTTGCAATTATTCTAGTGAGAATAAAACTAGTAATTCTCTCCGTAAATTGACTTATCAAACAAACTATTTCAAAATGAAAAAAATTTATGTTGCCTTATTCTTTTGCGTTGTTTTCAACATCCCTTTAGCTGCACAAATAGATGCTCCCACAGGTAAAAAATGGATAAAAATCGATCAGCTTTCAGATGATTTTGAAGGAGAAAAATTGAACACCAAAAAATGGGAAGCTGATCCTGAGGGTCATCCTGATTTTGGATGGATAGGACGCCCTCCTGCCCTTTTCAAAGAAAATGCTATTACACTCAATGATGGTTTTATGGAAATTGAGGTGGGTAAATTAGAAAAAACCTTCACTAGTTTAAAATACAATACACCATCTATATACAACTATTACGGTGGTATTGTTAGAGCTCTTCAGCCCATATCTTACGGCCATTATTTCGAATCTAGATTTAAAATGAGCAAAACTGAAATGGGAGGTGGTTTTTGGTTAATGTCTAGAAACACTTGTGGAAAAAAACATGAAATAGACATAACAGAATCTGTAGGAAGTGTATCACCTTTAGCCCAAGAGTGGGGCAAAGTTTGGGATAAAATCATGCACTCTAATACTATATTCCGAAAAACCGATTGTAATGAAGCCACTAGAAGTCAAAATATGATGCTTCCAGAAGTTAATAATTCAGAAAAATTTTACACGTATGGGTGTTGGTGGAAAAGTCCAACTGAACTCTTGTTTTACCTTGATGGAAAACATGTATACACCATAAAGCCACCTGTAGCCTTTGATCAGCAACTGTTCATTCACTTCTCTATTGAAAGTTATGATTGGAATCCAATACCTGAAAATGGCGGTAAGGTTCTAAGTGCTAGCAAAGAGGATAGAACTGCATTTATTGATTATATAAGAACCTACAAATTAGTAACCAAAAAAGACTAATTCAAAATAAGGTCTCAACACTATTTTATAAACTATGAAAAAATACACATCAGTAATACTCCTAATTTGTTCCCTGCACTTTTTAGCGGCACAACATAGCAGCGTAGACATTTTAAGAGATTGGAAGTTTAGTAATTATGATCACGGAGCTGCCTTTCAAGAAAATTTTAATGATGCCGATTGGGAGCATGTCACTGTACCTCATGATTGGGCGGTTAAAGAAGATTTCAACTTCACTCATGACATTCAGTTAACCATGGTAATTCAAGATGGTGAAACAACTCCAAAGTACAGAACCGGACGTACAGGAGCTTTGCCTTATGTTGGTATTGGCTGGTATCGAACAAATTATACGGTTTCTGCTACAGAATTAGAAGAAAATATAGAACTACTCTTTGATGGTGCTATGAGTAATGCTAAAGTTTACGTAAACGGTGCTTATGTTGGAGCAAGACCCTTTGGTTACATTTCTTTTCATTTTGATATTACCAAATTCTTAAAAGCTGGAGAGAACACTATCGCTGTACGACTAGAGAACTTTAATAGTCAATCACGCTGGTATCCTGGAGCTGGTTTATATAGAAAAGTCTCTGTACAAAAGAGAAATAAAACCCATGTTAAAACTTGGGGAACTTTTGTTTCTACTCATCAAATTACAAAAAAGAAAGCCTTAGTTCATTTAGATTTAGAAGTCGTAGGTGAAGGAAAGTGTACGATACTCAACGAGATAATAGCGCATGATGGAAAAAAAATAGCTCAAAATTCAAAAGATATTTCTTTAAATGGAGAAGCAAAACTATCTGAAAACTTTAAAATTCTAAAACCTCAGCTTTGGGATATTAAAACACCTCAACTTTATACTTTAAAAACTTCCATTTTAAAAAATGGAACGGTCGTAGATACCTACACGACCACCTTTGGAGTTAGAAGTATTCGATTTGAACTGGATGGGTTTTATTTAAACGATGAAAAAATACGGTTTAAAGGCGTAAACATGCACCATGATTTTGGCCCTGTAGGTGCTGCTTTTCATAAAGAACTATTTATCCGACAAATGAAAAAAATGAAGGAGATGGGCGTTAATGCAATTCGGTTTTCTCATAATCCACCCGCGCCAGAAGCGCTAGATATTTGCGACGAAATGGGCATTTTAGCTATTGATGAAGCCTTTGATGAATGGCAATTAGGAAAAGTTTTAAACGGGTATTCTAAACATTTTGATTTGTGGGCTAAGGAAGACCTTAGTGATATGATTTTAAGAGACAGAAACCACCCTAGTATTATTATGTGGAGTATTGGAAATGAAATTATGGAACAGTATCAACATGATCCTAACAAAATTACTTCCTACCTAAATACAATTGTAAAATCTTTAGATACTACTCGAGCAACCACCGCAGGCTTTAATTCAGCTAACAATGCCTTAGAAAGTGGTATGGCTTCCACCGTAGATGTGGCAGGGTTTAACTATAAACCAGGAATTTACCATAAAATAAGAGAACACTATCCGACTATAAAATTCTACGCTAGTGAAACAGGAGGCTCTTTGAGCACCCGAAATTCTTATAAATTCCCTGTTGTTTTTGATACGTTGCAAAATAAAAGAGGAACATCTGTGCATACAGAGCTATATGCAGACGGGCAACCAGGAAATTATGAGAACACGAACGTTCCATGGGGTTATGCCCCATATAAAGAGTTTGCATCACAAGAGTATAATGATTTTGTTTATGGCGAATTTGTATGGACGGGCTATGATTATTTAGGAGAACCTTCTCCATACCATACGGCAAAATCAAGAAGTTCTTATTTTGCCCCTGTGGATATGGTAGGATTGGAAAAAGATAAATTTTACTTATACAAAAGCGAATGGAATGAAGATACAGAGGTGTTACATTTCTTTCCGCATTGGTCTTTACCGGAAATGAAAGGTAAAAAAATCCCTGTGGTATGTTATACGACATATGATAAAGCAGAATTGTTTGTAAACGGTAAGAGCTATGGTATAAAAACCAAAAATAAACCAGCAATACCAGAATTTCTAGCAACAGATATAAAGAAAGAAGCCTCCGGAGGTACAACTATGGCTCAGGTAGAAGCGTATGCTTTAGTTTGGGAACAGGTAATTTATGAACCGGGGGAAGCCAAAATTATTGCGTATAACAAGAAAGGTAAAAAAGTAGCAGAAACCAGGCGTGTTACTGCTGGGAAACCTCATCATATCAGCATAAAAAATGAAACGCAAATAATTCAAGAGGGCGAAGTAGCTGTATACGTTGTTTCCGTAGTGGATAAAGATGGAAATTTATATCCGCACTATAATAAAAACATGAAGATTGAAGTCAGCGGAGCTGCTCAATTTTTAGCTTCGGGAAATGGAGATCCTACTAATGTACAAAACCTGTCAAAACCCACTAGAGCCTTTTTCAACGGTCAAGCCGTGATCTATGTTCAATCTATTGCTAAAGGAACCATCGTATTAAAAACGAATTCTGAAGATTTTGAAGGTACAAACACTACGGTAATTGTAAAGTAAATAGGGCTTCTTAGCCTACATAATACGGATAATAATAAACTCCGCTTAGATTTGGATGCTAAGCGGAGTTTATTATATTGAAATATGAGGCCTTAAAATTTAACTACCAGAGAGCTCATTACTCAGATTTATATTAAGCCTTTACTCTTTTCTTGCAATTACGTTTAATGGCTCTGGGGTTTCTGTTCTATTGATTGATGCATCATGTGCTGTAGCATGCAGATTAAATCTAGGAAGTACTTTATTTAGTTCATCCCTTTCTTTTCTATGTGCTTCAGAAACTTCACTCCAATCCTTTATTTTCTTAAAACTGATTAAATCGTCAGGATTCTCACTAACATCCCACCAATCATTTCTACCATCTTTTAAAACAAAATCACCTCGAATAATCTGCATTTCTTTATGATAGCCATAGATCCACTCCCGATGTTTTGGTTTATCCGTAGTTAAAAAAGGCAGTAAACTCTCTCCATTAACCTCATAACTATCTGGAATCTTTACCTTCGCAATATCAGCTATGGTTGGGAGCATATCTGACATATTTACCAATGTATCTTGCAATCCCTTTTTAGTCATGTTCATACCTGGAGCATAGATGATTAAAGGAACATGGGTACCTTTTTGAGAAACAGGACTTCCTTTTCCATAGCCGCTTGTACCATTATCCGCACAAAAAATAAAGATGGTATTATTCTCTACTCCCATATCCTTTAATTTGTTCATGTACTGCCAAACCTGATAATCTAAATAATTAACATGATGGTGAATACCACTTTCGGTAATGGTACCACCCATCCCTCCTTAACTTCGGTTGAGCAACCCACAAACGACATAGGTCAAACTACTGCCAAATTACTTCTTGATCAGATTAATAATAAAGGCTTATTTGTTCCCCAGACAATCATATTAAACGGAAGATTAAACATTAGAGATTCATCTGTAAAAATTAAGTAACGGTTACTATAAAAGCAGATTCTTTCAATTTCACTCTTTTATAGGGAATTCTCTCCCTATTTACTATACAAATAAATCATTTATGGTAGTATAATAGCTATCACTTACCCTTCTCCTATAGATCTATTTCTACTTTTATTTTTCATAAAACGGTTATTTTTTATTTAGATTTTTGAGCACTAAACTGAATGTATAGATAGCCTTAATACAATGAAAAATGAAATTAAGATTTCTAATGTTCTTCCTAAGTTTTGGATATACATTAACCAGCTTTGCGCAATTAAATATTTTATTCATAGAATCTGATGATCAAAGTAATCAAACAGTTGGTGCCTATGGAAATAAGGCTATAAGTACCCCAAATATTGATGCTCTAGCAAAAGAAGGCACTTCATTTTCGGCTGCCTACAATATGGGTTGTTGGTCTCCCGCCGTGTGCATACCAAGTAGAACCATGCTTATTTATGGAAAATACTTATGGAAATCTCAAGAAATAAATAAAAAAAATGCCCCAAAATCTTTACCAGAGAAATTACAAGACCATGGGTATTATACCTATATGACAGGGAAATGGCACGCCATGGGAAAAAATGTAAAAGAGATTTTTAATGAAACGGGAAGCATACAACCTGGACAATTGAAAACCTATAATTCGGAAGGAGGCCATATTACAGATATTACGGCTAACGAGGCTATTGACTTCCTCAAAGGGTATAAAAACGACAAGCCCTTTTTTGCCTACGTAGCTTTTAATGCTCCCCATGTTCCCAGACAAACGGAGCAAAAATATTATGACATGTATCCTGCGGGTGAAGTCTTGCTACCACCGAGTGTTGTGGATAGCACTCCACTAAATACAAACGTAAAATATCAGTATACCAATAATCCGCTACGATCTAAAACCATGCAACAACGCGTGCAACAAAACAATGCTATGGTTACTCATATGGATGATCGTATAGGAGCTATTATTAATACTTTAAAAGAACAAAAGCTCTATGACCGTACATTGATTGTCTTTACTTCTGATCACGGAATTAATTTTGGTGAAAATGGTGTAGCGGGTAAGGTTTGCCTCTATGAACCAAGTGTTACCGCTCCTCTAATTATAAAAGCTCCAAGTATTACTCCAAACAGTAAAATTTCATCTCGCGTTTATCTGCAAGATGTGGTTCCTACCCTATTTGATTTGTTAGACCTTGAAGTAAACGAGCCAACAGATTTTGAAAGTTTAGTACCGCTCTTAACCCAAACAGGAAAAGCCAGAACCTCTATTTATTTAGCCATGTTTGACGATCAACGAGGTATCATTTCTGAAGACAACAAACTAATAGTTTACCCTAAAACAGGAATCTTAGAATTGTATGATTTAAAAAAAGACCCTTGGGAAACAAAAAATCTTATTACTAAAAAGAAATCAAAATCTACTATCATTAGTCTTTTGAGCCAACTGAAAGAGTGGCAATTACAAACCGAAGATGAAACAGATTTAGCCGAAATCTATTCAAAATATGAACAATAACATGAAACAGTTTCTGCTTTTACTACTTCTTGGTTTTACTCTTATTTCAAACGCTAGTGACTATAATGTATTGAACTATGGTGCAAAAGCAGACGGAATTACTAAAGATACCAAAGCCGTGCAGGCTGCTATTGATGCTTGTACTAAAAACGGAGGGGGAAACGTGATTATCCCTGCCGGTAAAACCGTTGTCATAGGCACTATTTACCTAAAAGACTTTGTAACCCTTTATATAGAAAATGGAGCTGTCTTATTAGGTAGTCCGGACATAGAAGATTATACCACAGACACGCATAAAAATACGTATAAGAACGAGCCGCATATGGATCGTTGCTTGATTTTTGCGCGGGAAGCAAAATCCTTTGCGATTAAAGGTTTAGGAACCATAGATGCCAATGGACATCCAAAATATTTCACGAAAGAAAAAGGTGGCCGCCCTATGATGATGCGCTTTCTTAATTGCTCCAATATTCAATTAAAAGAAGTAACCCTTTTAAATCCTGCCGCATGGACCTCAGCATGGTTGTATTGTGATCAAATTGTGGTAGATGGTATAAAAATTATCAGCCGGGTTAACAATAATGGAGACGGACTAGATTTTGACGGTTGTACAAATGTACGTGTGGCCAATTCTTCTTTTGACACTAGTGACGATTCAATTTGTTTACAAACCTCTAGACCCGATAAACCCTGTAAAAACATTGTAATTACCAATTGTGTTTTTACCAGCAAATGGGCTGCTATGCGTATTAGCTTGGCATCTAGAGGAAATTTTGAATCGATAACCGTTAGCAATTGCACCTTTCATGACATTCAAGATTCGGGTTTAAAAATACAAATGAACGAAGGTGGCGAAATGAAAAACATGATTTTCTCCAATATTGTAATGAAGAATGTACCCAGACCAATTTTTTTGACCTTTTGCCAGCAACGAGCAGGAGTAGATACTCCAGAAACTATGTTCCCGATGATGGCCATGCATAGCTTTTCATTCAACCATATGATTATTGACAACAGAGAACTGGATAAAAATTCGGTCATTTTTTTAACAGGAATGCCTAAAAATTACATCACAGACATTCAGTTAAACAACATACAAATGACAGTAGCAGGTGGTGGAACACAAGTAGATTCCGATAAAAAAGATATTAAAGAATTTACGTTAGAAACGCTTGATGGTTGGTGGCCAGAATTTAGTAAAGTAGGCACATTACCAGCTTCTGGCGTTTATGCCAGACATATTGACGGTTTATACATCAACAATTTTCAACTTACTACCATTTCTGATGATAAACGCAAACCAATAGTTTTAGATGATGTTCTAAACTTTGATCTGAAATCTATTTTTTTAAATAGGAAAAAAATAATATCAAAAGAAATAAAACAGCATTAGAAATGAACTTTAAATCGATTGTTCTCATAGTTATATTATTTATTTCTAGTTGTCTGACAGCTCAGGATACACCCAACATTGTTTGGATTGTTTCTGAGGACAACTCCAAACATTACATGAAGCTTTTTAATGCACATGGGGTGAGCACCCCTAATATTGAAAAACTAGCCCAAAACGGAATCCAATTTAACCGCGCTTTTTCAAATGCCGCGGTCTGCAGTGCAGCTAGGTCTAGTATTATCACCGGAGTTTACGGTCCTAAAGTAGCAACACATTATCATAGATCTGAACAAAAAGTAACACTCCCAGAAAATATAAAAATGTTTCCCGAATATCTACGTGAAGTCGGTTACTATACCACCAATAATGCTAAGGAAGATTATAATATTATTAAATATGATATGGTTTGGGACGATTCTTCCAATAAGGCAAGTTGGAGAAACAGAAAAAAAGGACAACCCTTTTTTCATGTGTTTAATATTGGAACTACTCATGAAGGGCAACTACATTTTTCTGAAAAGGATGTTGATTCTATAAGAACGAAAACAAATATTGAGACCGTCTTCGTACAACCTAATCATCCTCAAACAAAAATATTTAAATATACGAATGCCCGATATCTCGATTTAATCAGTAAAATGGACCAGCAAGTTGGGGAAGTCATCAAGCAATTAAAAGATGACCATCTGTTAGAGAACACCATTATTTTCTATTACGGAGATCATGGTGGGGTTTTACCTAATAGCAAAGGCTATTTAAAAGAAACTGGTTTACATGTTCCGCTAGTGGTCTATATTCCAGAAAAGTTTAAAAATCTATCTTCTTTTAAAGCCGGCACCTCCACAAATACCTTTGTTAGCTTTGTAGATTTCAGTGCTACCGTTTTAAATGTAGCAGGAGTAAAAGTACCTAAAACTATAGACGGCGTTCCTTTTCTAGGCAGAAACGTTTCTAAACATACGCTTCAAAATAAAGAAACTTTTGGCTATGCCGATCGGTTTGATGAAAAGTATGATATGGTTAGAAGTGTACGTATAGGCAACTTAAAGTACATCCGGAATTTTCAGCCTTTTAATGTAGATGGTTTAATGAATAATTACCGGTATAAACAACTAGCCTATAGCGAATGGAAACTATTGTTTGATAAGGGGCAACTAAACGAAATACAAGCTAGCTTTTTTAAACCGAAAGCTCCTGAAGAAGTTTATGATGTTGAAAAAGATCCTTTTGAAACTAATAATTTAGCGCATGATGCTGCGTATCATAAAGAGTTACTAAAATTAAGGAAAAGCTTAAATTCTTGGATAAAATCAATGCCCGACCTTTCATTTTTTCCAGAGCACCTCATCATAGAAAAAGCATTTACTAACCCTATTGCCTTTGGAACAGCCCACAAGAAAGACATTTCGAAATATTTAAAAATCGCCAATTTACAACTTCTCCCTTTTGATGAGGCGAAACCAAAATTATTGAAATATTTAGATTCTTCTGATGAACTAGAACGCTACTGGGCATTGATAAGCTGTTCTAGTTTTGGACTAAAGGCTAGCGAATTATCTGATAAAATTGAAGCGCTTATGACTTCTGATACTTTATTAATTAACCGTATGCGAGCAGCAGAATTTTTAGGTATTACCGGTTTAAAAGATAGTTCTGATGCCTTAACAAACCTTTTGTATCAATCTAACAATGAAAAAGAAGCGCTATTGCTCCTCAATACTATTGTACTGCAACAAGATTATTATAAAAACTATCAATTTTCTGTTCAAAGTACATTGATAAACAAGGCTGTTCTTAAAAACAAACTAATTCAAGAAAGGCTCAAATATCTTAATCATGAATTACCGTATTAAAACCATAAAATCAATACCTATGAAATCAATTCTAAACAAACTAAAAATTACGCTACTTACTAGTTGCCTATTCGCAGCCGGTACGGTCTTCGCACAAAAAGCACCACATTTTAACAAAGGTGAAGATCCAAAACCTTCTTCAAAGCAGTGGAAACTAATAAAAAACATGTCAGACGAATTTGATGGGAAGAAAGTGGATGAACATAAATGGCAGATTTCTGGACAAGGTTGGATTGGTCGAGCTCCAGGACTATTCCAAGCAGAAAATATAAAAGTAGATAAGGGTAGCTTAAAAATCACCACCAAACTACTCCCACAACCCATAATGAAACAGGGTAAAGAATTTACACATGGTGGAGGTTATGTCGGTTCAAAAAACGCCATGACCTATGGTTATTATGAATGTAAAATGAAAGCTAATAAAACCTTTATGTCTTCTACATTCTGGATGATTAATGAATCTAGAGAATTAGAAGGTTGTGATAAAAGAACGGTAGAATTAGACATACAAGAGTGTGTGGGCCAAATTACCAATGATGCAGCGTGGATGAAATATTTTGATCAATCTATGAATTCAAATACCCACAGTAGAAATATTCCTGAAGGTTGTGATTATGAAAAAGGCTCAAATAAAAGTAAAGGAGATACTGGAGGAAAAGTATACGATGATTTTCACGTGTATGGTGTTTGGTGGAAATCTAAAGATGAAGTTCTATTCTTTTTAGATGGCGAGTTTCAATCAAAGGTTACACCACCTGCAGATTATGACATAGAAATGTATTTAAGAATGGTTGTAGAAACATATGACTGGAACCCTGTACCCGAAAATGGAGGCATGAACCTCTCTGAAGAAGATAGAACTACCTCTTACAATTGGGTACGATCTTGGGAATTAGTTGATCGTAAAAATTAGTATGAAAAATATAATTGTTTATAGTATAACCTCATTGGTTATAGCGCTGTTTTTTTTAGGAGCAATGGTTTCTTTTAGTCCGAAGCCAAAGATTTACGACATAAAAAACTTTGGCGCCAAGGGCGATGGTATAACCATCAATACAAAAGCTATTCAGAAAGCTATTGATAAATGCTCAAAAAATGGTGGTGGAATTGTGCTCCTCAGAGAGGGCATTTTTAGCAGTGGTACGATTCTTTTAAAAGATAATGTCACCCTTCAAATTGATGAAAATGCTAAACTTATGGGCAGTGCCAACCCACAAGATTATCAAAGTATAGATACTTTTATAGATGCTACGGGCCAAGAACGTGGCACCTGTCTAATTGGTGCAATGGGTGCCAAAAATATTGGTATTTCTGGTACCGGAAGTATTGACGGAAATGGCGCAGCCTTTCTTGCAAAAAATCTTGCTATAAAAAAGAAAGCTTTAGGTATCTCGGGAGAAGACACATTTGGAGGTAATCGTCCTTTTTTATTACGTTTTGTAAAAACCACTCAGATTACCCTAAAAAATATTCATATACGAGAAGCCGCAGCTTGGGCCTGTCATTTTTTTCAATCCAGTAATATTCTTATAGACAATGTATCCATCTATAATCATGCAAATAGAAATAATGATGGTATAGATTTAGATTCTAGTCATGATATTGTAATTAAAAATTGTACTATCAATTCTGGCGATGATGCTATTTGTATAAAATCTACGAGTCCACTACCTACCTACAATGTAAAAGTTTCTAATTGCACCTTAAGGAGTGATTGGGGAGCTATTAAGTTTGGAACGGAATCTATGGGCGATTTCTATAATATTGATATCCGCGATTGTACAATTGAAGATACCAAAGGAGGGGGCATAAAAATATTAAGTGTAGATGGCGCTAATATTCATGACGTACTCATAGAAAATATAGAAATGAATCAGGTAGACATGCCCATTTTTGTGCGTTTAGGAGAGCGTTTAAGAACCTATAGGACCACCAGCAAACAAGCAGTAGGATCTATTAAAGATGTTGTTATCAGAAATATAAAAGCAACTACTAGAGGTTTAGATAGCTCCAGGGTTTCACCTCCCTCTGGAATTTTGATTACAGGAACTCCCAAATACAAAATAGGGTCGTTAACACTAGATCATATTTCTATTGATTTGCCTGGTGGAGGAAAAGCTGCCGACATTATTCAAGTTCCAGAAGACGAAACGCGGTATCCGGAATTCAGCTTTTTTAAAGTGTTACCAGCCTATGGTTTATATGCAAGGCATATAAAAGAATTAAAAATTAACGACCTAAAGTTCAAAACCACTACAGCAGACCAACGATCTGAAATAGTAGTTATAGAATAATTCAAATTATGAAAAAACAACAGCTTATTTTGCCTCTTGTAGGGCTACTCCTTTTAGTATCCCATACAGCTACTTCTCAGAGTTTTCCTTTCAAATTACCCAAAGAAAAACCCAACCAACCTCTTAGTGCCGCAATGAATCGCAACTACGAGAATTACACAGCACCACGACCAGAAGACAATGAGTTATACACACAATTTAAGTATACTGAAATCAAAGGCTTAGATTACAGCAATCATGATGGTACCATTACGCGTAGAGACCCGTCTAAAGTAATCTTTGAAAACGGAAAATATTATGTATGGTATACCCATAGAGAAACTCCTACACCACCAAAAGGTGCCAAATCGGCTACTGAAACTATCCCCTCTGCTGATTGGGATTTAGCAGAAATATGGTATGCCACGAGCATTGATGGTTTTACATGGGAAGAGCAAGGTGTCGCCATTCCAAGACCACCAAAACCAAATTTAGGACATCGGTCTGTAGCTACTGCAGATATTCTTAAATGGAAAAACAAGTATTATATGTATTACCAAGGCTTTAGTGAAGCCAGTGGCTTACGAGGAGATGATTGCCCAGTATTGATGTCTTATGCTAATTCTCCTGATGGACCTTGGACTGCAACCAATACAATTGTTATTCCCAATGGACCTAAAGATACTTGGGATCAATATTCTATTCATGATCCTTACCCTTTGGTGTATAATGATAAAATATACTTGTATTATAAATCTGATTTTGATGGTAAGCCAAACTTGGTAAGAATGCAAGGTTTGGCAACAGCCGATAACCCCTATGGGCCCTTTACAAAAAACCCTTTGAATCCTGTCTTAACCTCTGGGCATGAAACTACCTTGTTTCCATTCAAAGAAGGAATAGCCGCACTTACCATACGAGATGGCAACGAACATAATACCATACAGTTTGCTAAAGATGGGGTAAACTTTGAAATAGCAGCACTGGTAGAATTAATGCCAGCAGCCGCTGGGCCTTTTATTCCTGATGCTTTTACCAATACAAAAGATGGAAGAGGTATTACTTGGGGCTTGTCCCATTTTACCAATGCCACTACGTGGGATAAAAATCATGCTATTTTAGTGCGGTTCGACTGTGATTTGAGTCAAGACTTAGAGGATCCTCAGATGAAAAAGCACCATGTATACCACAAGCCTGAATTTTATTATAAGCAGGGATTAAATAAAGAGCAACAAGAACGTATTCGTTTGCAAAATGAAGCATTACAACAGAAACACTAATGAAAATATCAGGTCTATTTTTTAAATTCATAGGGTTATTTTTTATCCTTAATGTATCTACCTCTTGTTTTGGACAAAGAAAAAAAAGTATACCCAATGTCTTGGTCATTTATACGGATGACCATCGATATTCAGGCATTCATGCATTAGGAGGCATGGAGGTTCAAACTCCAAATATGGATGCTTTAGCTAAAAACGGAGTGGTATTCACTAATACGTACTTAATGGGTGCTTTTACAGGAGCTACCTGCGTAGCTAGTAGAGCTATGCTTTTAACAGGAACCAATGTATTTCAATTACAAGGGGCCGGTCATACCATTCCAGAAAAAAATACGACCATTGGCGAAACTTTCAAAAATGTAGGATACAATACCCATATTATTGGAAAATGGCATCAAGACGGTGCTTCTTTAAAGCGAAGTTTTACCTCTGGTGATAAGATAATGGGTAAGGGAGTTTACCTCGTAGATCATTTTAGAATGCCTTTCTACGATTGGGATAAAGCCGGTGAATTTAAAAAAGAAGATGCTTATTTATTAGTGTATGATGAGCAAGGAAAAATAGTCAAAGCACCAATTCCCAATGATGCTCAAAGAGGACCTACAGGAACAGAAAAAAATGGCCCACATACTTCTGAGGTTTTTGCTAATGAAGCCGCTTCATATTTTAAATCCTATAAAAGCAAAAAACCATTCCTAATGTATTTGGCTTTTCATGCCCCACATGATCCGCGCCAAGCACCACAAGCTTTTAAAGACCTTTATGATATTGATAACATTCAATTACCACCCTCTTATATGGTACAACATCCGTTTGATAACGGCCATATGTTTTTACGGGATGAACAATTGGCTCCTTGGCCAAGAACTCCACTGGTCGCCAAAAAACAGCTAGCAGATTATTACGCCATCATTACCCATTTAGATGCACAAATAGGCAAAGTTATTACGGCATTAAAAGAAAGTGGACAGTATGAAAATACTCTTATAGTTTTATCTGGAGACAGTGGCTTGGCAGTCGGCAACCATGGGTTGATGGGCAAACAAAACATTTATGATGAAGATGGTGTTCATGTGCCGCTAATATTTTCCGGTAACCTCATCAAGAATAAAGGAGCGCGTTATGATGGTTTTGCCTATATCCATGATATTTTCCCAACTATCTGCGATTTCACCAATGTAAAAGCACCAAATACTGTTTCAGGCAAAAGTCTATTACCTATTATAAATAATGAAGTTACAGCTATTAGAGATTACACCTACCATGCTTACCGACAATTTCAAAGAGCCTACAGAAAAGGTGATTACAAACTGATAGAGTATGTTCGTGCTAAAGATTTTTCTAAAAAGGATGGCGAGACAGAAGCAGGCTCAAAAGTTACACAGTTATTTCATATTAAAACAGACCCATGGGAAACACAAAACTTATCTTTCTTTCCTGAACACAGAGCTCTGCTTACTCTAATGCGTAACGAGATGAAATCCAAGGCTACGGAGTTAGGTGATAAAAAAGAAAATATTGAAGGCGAAAAATATGATTTTTGGGATTTTTATTAACTACAAACCAACCTATTAAATTAAAAAATGAGAAACTCTAAACGAGTAATAAAACGTGATAGTAGCTTATTTCTAGTCCTATTTATTGGTTTGGCATTTGCGTTACAAGGACAAAAAAACATTACGCTTCACGCAAAAGATAAAATTAGTTTTATTGGCAGTGGTATTACACAAGACGGCAGATATCATATGATCCTGCAATCTTATTTAACCACCCGATATCCAGATTTAGCCTTAGAAGTTTATAATAATGGTATTTCAGGTGATGTTGCTGATGGGGTTCTTTACAGGTTTGAAAAAGATATTCTTGCATTAAAGCCAGATTACGCCTTCTTGATGTTAGGTATGAATGATATACAAAGACAGCTGTATGCAGAAGGGATTGACGTTACCCAAGAGACACTAAATAAACGAGAAGAAGCATTAGCACACTACTATCAACAGACAACACATATCGTAGCTTTATTAAAAGAGCATGATATAAAACCCATTTTTCTCACACCTACCATTTATGATCAAACGGCAAAAATAGATCAAGTTAATGATGTTGGTTGTAATGAAGCTTTGGCCAAATGTGCTGCCCATATTAGAATGTTAGCCCTTGAAAACAAGGCCCCACTAGTTAATTTCTATGATTATTTAAACGAAATAAATCATACAGCACAACAAAAGGATAGCACTTATACTATTGTTGGTCCTGATAGAATTCATCCTGGAGATTTAGGGCATTTTGCTATGGCCACTAAAATAATTACTTCGGTATTAGATTCCGGAAAATTGTCTGCTATACAAATTAATGCTGCGTCAAATAAAATAGAATTAGCAACAAATTGTAGCATCAGCAAACTCGTAAGTAAAAGAAAGAACATTAAATTTGATGTTATACAAGAGGCACTCCCCTTCCCTATTGCTGATAGGTTTAAAGAGCAAGAAACTATTTTAGCTCCATTAGCTATTAATGAAGAAACTTTGACGGTTAAAGGCTTAAAACAAGGCAACTATCAATTGCATATAGACTCTTTCATGATAGGCGAATTCTCTGCGACCTCTCTAGCATCAGGAATAGATTTATCGGTATATAAAAATACTCCTCAATACCTACAAGCACTAGAGGTCTTTAAACTGTGTGAAGCCTACCATAAGATATATGGCAGATTACGAATCATTGCACTTATTGAATACAAAAACTTAAAAGATTATACCGGTCCTGATACTACTGAAGGTAAGCGAATATACTTAGATCAAGAGCTAGAGAAACAACGCGAAAAAAGCTGGCATTCCTATTTAGTGAAAATGTGTAATGCCTATTTTGAAGAAAAGCCTAACGAGAAAGCACTTTGGAAACAATTGACGACCATAAGAAATCATATTCAAGATAAAAGTCAGTCAAAAACACATACGTATCTATTACATAAGACCAAATAGTTCACTAATTACTGCGCATTTCAGTGTTTTAACGAGCAAAGGCTTTCAGTTTGAAAGCCTTTGCTCGTTATTTTCTATAAAAACAATAATTACTCAAATTCAATTTTTAGTCCGATTACATGGAAGTCAGGTAGCTTTTTTGGCTTCTTAATAATCAAAGCTTCTTTCTTTACCTTCCATTCTAAGACTTCATCACTTCCTAGCAGTGTAATAGAATGTATCTTTTGTGTATTCAGCTTAGCCGATTTTCCAAGCGATTTTATAGCGATATCTCTCGTGGGCTGTTCTAAGCAAAATGCATACATTAAATGATTTCCCTTTTTGGTAAATCGGATATCATCTTCATCATAGGTAATGTTCTTTTCATTAAATTTAGCTGTCTTTACCGTTACTGATTGCGCTGGTCGTTCTCCAAAAACTTTCCAAGGGCGTGTACCGTAAATACCTTCACCATTAATGGCAATCCAATTCCCTATTTCTTCTAAAGTTTTTAATAAATCTGGCTCTACATCGCCTTCTGGAGTTTGAACAATATTGATTAGTAAGTTTCCATTTTTACTTACAATATCACATAACATCTGAATGGTATAAGTCGCTGTTTTGTATTCTTGGCCAGTTCTGTAATACCAATCGCCAATAGAAGTATCTGTTTGCCATGGATGCGGATTGATCTCATCCATTACCCCACGTTCCATATCTTGCACCCACTTACCACCTGAAGGCTCTTTACAGTTGTAAATCGCCTCTAAAACACCATTATTAGCAGCTAAGTTTGTATTGTAAAAATTAGCGATCATTGCGCGTCCAGTATCACCAAATGGCATCTTACTGTCTGAATAGAGTAAATCTGGCTTGTATGTATTAACTACTTCATTAATACTCGCTAACCACTCTTTCTGCATCTCTTTGTTCGTTGTCATCCATTCCGTATCCCCTTCAGCCGTGTTTTGGTGGTATAGCTCTTTATTATCAGGATTTGCGCCATCATAAGAGACTCCTTTATACGCTCCATTTTTATCTGCTCCGTGACTAGGCTGAAACCAAGTATAGCTCGCCCCTAAATGCTCGGAAATACCAAATTTTAAACCTTCCTTTTTTGCTGCTTCTTGCCAAAGGCCAACAATATCTTTCTTAGGCCCCATTTTTAAAGAATTCCAATCGTGTATTTTCGAATCCCACAAGAAGAAATTATCGTGATGTGTCCCCATACTCACAAAGTACTTGGCCCCTGCTTTCTTATATAATGCCATTAAAGCCTCTGGATTGAACCTTTCTGCTTTCCATAAAGGAATAATATCTTTATACCCAAATTCTGATGGGTGCCCGTAGTGCTCTAGGTGATATTTATAAACATCACTACCTTCTTGGTACATTTTCTTCGCATACCAATCTCCTTGCCTTGGCACCGCTTGAGGCCCCCAATGTGACCATATGCCAAATTTTGCATCCCGAAACCAATCTGGAAATTGATACGTTTCTAAGGAAGCATCGGTTGCCTTAAAGGGTCCTGGTGCTATAGCCCAATTTTCTTGAGCTTGGCTAAAATTCGTTGTCCCTAGTATACCGATAAGCACTAGTACTAAAATGGAATGTTTTTTCATGATTCAGTTTTTAGTTTCATTTATTCTACATGAGCATCTACATCACCTCCAATGTTGTTCTCAACATACCCTTCTAATTGAATTTTATAAGCGTGCGCATATTTCGTAGGTACCTTTTTAGGCGCTTGTAGCACTAAACCACGCTCATCTCTTGTCCACTTTATTTTCTCGTCACTTCCTAAAAGAGAAATATGTTCTATTTTGGAATTTAGAACTCCTATTTGTGTAGATAATGATGTTACGATGAGTTCCTCTTTTGGGGTATCCAATACAATTACATAAAACTCTTTGTCAGATTTTTTAGTAAATCTGATATCGGTATTCTTATACTCAATCTTAAATTTCTCTACTTTATGTCCTCCTTCAGGTAACCTTGTTGGTCCTTCTCCAAATATTGTCCAAGGTCTTGTTCCATAGATAGCCTCTCCGTTAATAGCTAACCATCCGCCCATTTCAATTAATAGATTTTTCATTTCCTGCGGAATAGAACCATCTGGATTAGGTGGTACATTTAAAAGCATTAATCCGTTTTTTGAAACGATGTCTACTAGAATATCTACAAGTTCATTTGGAGTTTTAAATTTTGCATTTGGTCTGTAAAACCAAGCACCCGGAGAAGTGTCTGTTAGCCATGTTGATGATTTTGGTTGGTTGGGCCTGCCACGTTCGTAATCTTTAACCGCTACACTTTCAGGAAACGTAGACTCTTTATAAGAAACTACAACCTCCTTGTTCCATTCTATTCCCTTATTATAATAATAGGCTAAAAATTGTAGTCTAGACTCTTCCGTCATATTTTCTAGCCACCAATCAAACCAAATTAAATCTGGTTGATACACATCCATATATTCTTTGATCTTTGCCCACCAGTCTGCATAGAATTGCTCATCTGGAGTTTTAGAATCTAAGTCATGAGGATTGGTATACAAATCATAATCTTTAGGATCTACACCTCCATATTGATGTGCTGGAGCAAAATACTGCCAGGTAAAAGCGTGGTGAAAAGAGGCCATAAATTTTAGACCTGTAGCTTCAATCTCTTTCTTTAATGCTGCCGAAGGATCAATACCACCGTAATTTTTTGAATTCCATCTAGTGCTCTTACTATCCCACATGGCAAAGTTATCATGATGCATAGCAACCGGTCCTGCAAATTTAGCTCCCGATTTAAAGAATAAATCTGCCCATTCCTTTGCATCAAATGCCGTAGGTTTGAATTGTTCTATGATTTGTTTGTAGCCATGCTTTGCAGGGTCACCATATTTCTTAGAGCGATGTAGAAAGTTCGTTGTAGGCTTCCCATTCTTGGTAGGAACTTTTTTACCATCTTCATACATTTTCATTCCATGCCAACCTGCATAAAATTTCTCAGGGTCTGATCCTTCAAAAGCAGAAGATACAGGACCCCAGTGTGCATAAATTCCGAATTTAGCATCTTGGAACCAGTTAGGTGATGCATTTACCTTTTCAAGAGATTCCCAGGTTTCTTCAAAATGTTTAACGTCTTTAGTAGCTGAAGCGTTTTCTTTTTGACCATAACTAAGCGAAAGGGCCAGTGATAGGCAAAGTGTTAAATTAAATTTTATCATTTTCAATAATTGGTTTATTTGCAGTATGGCTATTGTTGCATTCTAAAAAACTAGCATTATTCACTAGAAGAATGTTGCTATATTTTTGTCTTTGTTCCCGCTGCTCTTGTTTCATTATATGTAGAAAACAAATGCTTAACTTTTGATTTATAGTTAGGATTATGAATCAAATTTTGACGCTCGTTCTCCTCACTATTCTCTTTCAAATTGAATAGCGCTATTGGTTTTCGAGTAGTATCTGTTTTATCCTTTTTATCAAAAGCTATAATTAATTTATACCCATCTTCTACAATCATAACCTCTCTACCTGTACCAGATTGATTCATTAAATATGGGTGTACTTCCTTTGAATTTTCACCTAGTAGAATAGGTAATAAATTAGCGGAATCATACGCTTGGTTTTCTGCAATTTCTTGGTTTGTAATTGCCGCAAGCGTTCCTAAAACATCTAATCCTAGTACGGGTACTTTAGACATAGTTCCTGCTTTAATTTTCCCAGGCCATGATGCAATAAAGGGTACTCTTTGTCCGCCTTCATAAGCTTGATTTTTTCCTCCTCTATAAATATCATTAGATTGGTGCCCTGAACTAATGGTTTCTTTACGGAGAAGGCCGCCATTATCAGAAGTAAATAGAATAATCGTATTCTCATAAATTCCTTTTTTCTTAAGCGTTTCAATTAACATAGCCATTTGCACATCCAATTCTTTTACAAGATCTAGGTGATGAGAAGGCGTTGTTTCGGCTATTTTAACCGCATTAAGTTCACGCGAAGGCGTATGCGGTAAATGCACTGCAAGAGAGCAGTAGTACATAAAGAAGGGTTGATCTTCTGTACTGTTCTCGATAAAATCTAAAGCTTTATTCACTAGTAAAGGTCCCATATTGTGCGGATCCCAAGCGGTGTCTCCCAAACCCTCATCCTTATCTAATTTAACCCCAAGCTTGGTCATATTTTCTTGAGAGATATATCCTATTTCTGAGTTTGGTGTTAATGGCATCCATTTTTCATTCTCATATACGGCATACGGTACATTCTGAATTCCGGCAGGAAATGTTAGACTATAATCAAATCCGTTTTGAATAGGTCCTTTTCCTGCAATCTGACGAATGTCTACATCAAGTTCTATATGTTTTCTAGGAGCTACATAAATTTTCGTGGGATCATCTTTTCTAAAAAAATCCATTCCGAATCCCCATTTTCCAAAAAACGCTGTGCGGTATCCGGCACTCTTCATGAGCTTTCCAAGGGTTAATTGATCTGGGCCAATTGGCGATGGTTGGTACGCTCCCCAAACCCCCCATGGGGCATAACTACGGTAGCAATTATTGCCCGTCATGATTGCATATCTTGAAGGAGCGCAAAGCGCTGCAGGTGAATGAGCATCCGTAAAAACCATACCTTCTTTTGCCAATTGATCTAAAGCGGGTGTTTCTACTATTATGGCATCAGAATGCATCTTTCGGTAATAAGAAACATCTCCTATACCTATATCATCTGCCAAAACCACAATCACATTTGGTTTTTGTTGCGCAGTTAATACTGCTGAAACACCTATAAAGCAAGCGGTAACTAAAAGCTTTTTCATCGTCTGTTATTAAAATTCATAATCTGTTCTTATCTATTTTAACTCCCATGTTCTAACCCATTCATATTGGGTCGTACGTTCTTCCAAAGTACCATGCGTTACTAAACCTCCATCATCAGGAATAGGATTCCAATCATATGTTTCTATAGCCGTATGAATATATGCAGGCACATTCCATGCTACCGTAGGGTTTAAAGTGTAGGTATATGTACCATCTAGATAAAACAAAATTTCTGTATCAGATTTCCACCAAGCACCATAGACATAGAAGCGTTCATGGTTTTTTGTTTCTGGTGTAAATTGCTGCTGTACCCTTTTAGCTTCAGGGTTGCAAGTAGTTTTACGGTGTATGGCATCTGCATGAAAAATTTGATCCCATTTTTGTGCCCAAACTTCTGTTTTATCAGTAGTTCTGCCCACACATTCTTGAATGTCTAATTCTAATTTTTGCTCACAATCATACTTACTCATCAGCCAAAAAGTAGAAGACATAACTGTTTTATTAGCTTTCATCTTAGCCTCATAATAATACCCAACTTTTCCAGGGTTTAAAGATCTAACGATACCTCCTTGATAGGTGAATACTTTACCTTTAGTAGTGACTGGTTGATCTAATTTGCCTACCGTAACATTTAACTTCCCATCTTTTACAGCAACATTACTAGCTTTAAATAGTGCAGGTGGCCTACCATCCCATACCCAATCATTGCCAATAGGTTCTTTTTGCCATTTGGTTGTATCTAGAATATCTTGATCAAATTCATCCGATAATTCTGGTACTAGCACCCATTTTTTATTTTTCGAGACCTCGGGAGTCTGGCCATAAAAAACACTACTTACCAAAAGAAAAGCGATACCTGTGAAAATTCTCATTGTCCTAAATTTGAGTTTTATGATTACCGGAGTATTACTCTCAAAATTAATTTAAGAGACTAGGATTGCAGACTACGTATGTTCTAGAATATAGAACGGATGATTAATTACACCTGAAAGGCTTATAAGCCTTTAAATTTTTCTGGAAACGCAGTAATAGGTGTTAGTGTTAAATCTTTGTAGTATACTTCTGCTGCTTCTGATTGTAATTGAATCTTACCTTTAGTAACCGTGTATGTTTTTCCATCCAAATCATAGCGAATATTCTTTACGTTGTTCACTACAAAACCATTTACGACATGAAGACTTTCACTTCCTAAGCAATAAATCTCTAAAGTGTTCCATTCTCCATGTGGCTTTTCATGTAAAGTAGCTTTACTAGCTTGTCCCGATTCAAAATCTGCTCCCCATTTTAAAGGCGTTAAAGACCCTTTAGGATTATAAACAAAATAAGGTTTACCGTCGCTTCTCATTTTTTTATCCGAAGGGACATCCCCGTAGACATCACCTAAAGCAATGAAATCTCCACAATCTCCTTCTTGAACTTGAAACTCAGCACTAGCCATCCACACATTCCAGAAAGCACCATGGGGGCCTTTAGCATGATAGAGTATGCCACTATCTCTTTTTGTAGTTAATCTTGGTTCCCATTTCTTATCTCCCCATTTAAATTGAACTGATAGATGATAGTTACCATATTCTTTTTTCGTCGTTAACCCTCCGTAAATTTCTCCTGTTATTTTTAGTATAGCTTCTCCGTTTTCCTCTTGTACCGAAAAGACATTTTTTACATCCTTATGCAATCCTAAAGGCTTGCCTGTTTGAACATTATCAAACTTATCTACGTCTAAATCTACAGAAGTATGAACCGCCCCTATCCAGACTTCCCAATTAGATAGATTTTTCTCAAACATATTTGTTGTTAGGGTATTCTTCTCTGTTATGGTTGTGACCTCTGCAGAACTTTTACACCCTACCATAAAAAGTAATAGAGCGCTTAGCGTGTAAACGGGTATGTTGGAATAGTGTGAATTTCTAAATTTCATCATGTATAGATTAGGATTAAAAAAAAATGCCAAGACTCGTCAGAAAACAAAGCCTTGGCACATACTAAAAATTAAACTACAGTACTACTAAAAATCGAATTGAATAACATAAGCAAAGTCTCCTGGTTTTTCTGTTGGCATTGTTACTTTTAAACCATCAGCCTCTTGACTCCATTTTATTTTGTCTGGACTACCTAAAACTTTCGCATTGGTAATCTTTAAATCTTTTACATATTCTGAATTTTTGGCAAGCGACTCAATTGTTACAATCCCATCTTCTGGCCAATCAAGAACGATAGCAAATAACTTATTATCTTTTGTTGTAAATCTGATGTCTTTGGAAGACAAACCTTCATTATCACCTTCTGAGTGGTGTCCTTTTTTTACTTCTGTAGGACCTTCACCAAAAGTTTTCCAGTAGGTAGTATCATATATTGCATCGCCATTAATTTTTAACCAATCGCCAATTTGAAATAATATAGCTTGCTGATCTTCTGGAATAGTACCATCAGCTTTTGGACCTACATTCAGTAATAGATTTCCATTCTTACTAACAATATCAATTAAATCATCTACAATTTCATTGGCGGTCTTAGATTCCCAATTGGTTACATGACTCCAAGAGTTTTTACCTATTGAGGTATCCGTTTGCCATGGCAATTTTCTAATTCCAGGTAGTTTACCTCGTTCTAAATCATAGATAACTGTTCCTTCTGGAAATGCTTCATGAGAGAAGTTTTTATCCTGCAACACTACTTCTTTTCCCCACTCAATACCTTTATTGTAATAATAGGCGGCTAATTTAGGGCGTTGATCTGCAAAATCAGGGATATCTAAATAAAAATCGAACCATAAAATATCTGGTTGATAGTTATCTATAATATCTTTTGTTCTTGCCCACCAAAGCTCCTTAAATTCTTCAGATACAGGTTGCGTTAAATCTTTACCCTTGGTAGAATACAAATCTGAATATTCTGGGTCTGTCGTATCAAATTTATCTTTTTTATTATAGAAAGACCAGTTGAAGGCAAAGTGAGAAGAAGCTCCCATGATCATACCTTTATCTCTACCAGCTTTAAATAATTCGCCCAAAATATCTTTTTTAGGCCCCATATCTACCGAGTTCCAACGGGTCACATTTGATTTGTACATGGCAAAACCATCGTGATGTTCTGCCACAGGAATCACGTACTTTGCACCAGCTTTCTCAAAGATGTTGATCCACTCATTGGCGTCAAATTTTTCACCTTTAAACATTGGAATAAAATCTTTATATCCAAACGTTTTTGGATCTCCCCAATTTTCTTTGTGATGTAAAAAAACATCTGAGGGACCCTTTTCTCCTAATTTTAATTGCGCAGAAAATGTAGCTGTATCCATATACATTTTTCGAGGATACCATTCTGAACTATAAGCAGGAACACTGTATGCTCCCCAGTGGATAAAAATTCCAAACTTTTTTTCATTAAACCATGTTGGGTCTTTATAATTTGCTTTTATAGATTCCCAGTTTGCTTCATATACAGGCTTCTCTTGCTCTACAGTTTCTTTTTTCTCCTTTTTATCAGCACAGGAAGAAATTGCCAACGAACAAACCAGAATGGCAAACAACATATATCTTTTTAAATTCATGGTAAATAATTCTTAAATGGTTTCCTTTAGTTTCTGTAGCGAAATTCGAATTATCCCGCGAAAAGCATTAAAACGTATGTCTTTAATAATAGAGCAAATGATTAAAACACCTGTTTTTAGGGCTGTCTGAGCTCAGAAATCAAAATAGCGTCTGCTTTTCCAGACCAAGGAGATATAAACTTACCTGAATCTTGCATAGCTGCTACACTAGTAAATTCACCGGTTACTGAATTAAACCATTGCACAGTTCTTTTACTACTTTCTTTTTTCAAAAATGCAGCGTCTATACCGTAATTTTCTTTATGAATGTAGAGTAAAACAGTCTTCTCATCATTCGTTAGATTGTAAGCGCTGCCATTTTGCCAAGGTGTGGGTTTCATTTTGCTAAAATCAAATGCAGTGAATAATTTCATCATGTGTTGAAAATATTCAAATTTTGGTTTTTTAAAATCTTCTGGCTGTTCAAAAGGATTGTAAATAATAGCATTCCAAGAAGCTCCTTGCCAATAATACGTAGTGTATACTCCTGCAAACAAACACATATAATTTCTTCTTAGGCACGTTTCTGCGTTCGTATAATCTCCTGTAAAAACCGTATACGGAGCTTCTTCATAACCGCCATGCTCTATATTAAATACAGGCTTGTCCTTAAATTTTGTCTGAGCAGCTAACATCTTGTCATATAGATTGTGCGACCAGTTTTGGGTAGATATAAAGTCCACCTTTTCAGGGAAATTAGAACAGTATTTAAAATCATGTACCGACACCAATCTATTAAATTGATCTGCTTTACGCAGTCTTTCAATTCTTCCATGAATATAGGCTTCATCTGCTCTACCATAATACAAAGCTTCTTTAGAAATATCCCAAACCATATTTGGGAAGGCCTGATAACGTTTTACCACATAATCAAAATACATATTATCTGCCTCGCTATTCATATCGGGCCAGGCGACTAATTTGTTCCAGACATAAATCATCAAATGTGATGCTATGCGCTTATCGTGCATTGAGCTGATGGTCCGGTCTAGCTTTTGAAAAAATTCTGGATTCAAGGCACTATAATCAGGAGTATCATTTGTTCCTAGAAAAGGAAATATATCCTTTGGCCCTCCAAATTCGTGCTCTGGATGCTGTGCTAGTTTCGCATCTTTCTGCCAACTCACATCATAAGAAAATACGTTCATCACAATTTGATTGAATCCGTTTTCCTTTATTAAATCCAGTAAATGATCTGTCTTAGGCAAGCTTTTTTCCGTATGATAATCTAAGGCATACAGCCAATCACATTCAAAAGCTAATAAAAAATAAGGCGTACCATCTTCATAATAAAAGTGTTGAGGATCTTCTTCTTTAATTACAATACCTCCATGATTCGTATTACTCGAAGCCACTACCTTAACTTTACCTTTCTTCGGATTCAGTGCTTTTAGAACGGATGCGGTTTCATAGGTATATTGCCCTTCCTCATTACTAGAAAAACGAATGATCCACTCATTTTTGCCGTTATAAAAACCAAGTACTTTTTGTTGCTTACCCTTTTCATTCGTAAAAATTGCTGAAAAATCTGTAGTGTAGGGTGCTACTGCTTCTTCATTACTTTTAAAACTAATATCCACAACTTCCCATTTTGGAATGGAAATAACTCTAGAAGTATACCGCTCTTTTTTCATTTGGCTGTTTCCTGCAACAGAAACTAGCAACACCATAACTACCAATATTTGAATGCTGATTTTCATAAAAAGTTGGTTCTACAAGGTTATATTTAATCGTTCCAATGGGCGTCAATCACCTTCTGAATATGTGGATATTTTTCCCCGTCTTCTTCATTTAAGCTTTTACGTTTTGCTATCAACTGATTTTTTAAATCGGCAATAACAGCCTTGTATTCTGGATTGTTATAAGCATTATTCATCTCTTTAGGATCTTTACTGAGATCATAAAATTCCCAAGCCACGGGAGTATCCATTTCAAACCGGTTACCCCAACTCTTTTTATTCCATGTAGCTTCTGGATCTTTGGTGTCTACCCAATACTTACCATAGAAAAAGATAAGCTTGTATTGCTTTGTTCGAATTCCGAAATGCGCTGGATTGGCATGTGCATGAGCCATATGCATCCAATACCTATAATAGGTAGACTGTTGCCAATCTTCTGGCTCTTCGCCTGTTTCTAAAATAGTTTTGAAGCTATGCCCCTGCATTTGCTTTGGTGCTGTGCCCCCTGCTAAATCAATTAAGGTTGGAGCAAAATCGGTATTATTAATAATTGCATTTGTTCTGGTATTGGGCTTAATTTTTTCTGGATAATGCACAATAAATGGCATACGCATAGATTCTTCATACATCCAACGTTTGTCTATATAATCATGCTCCCCAAGCATAAAGCCCTGATCTCCCGTATATACAATGATGGTATTGCTATCATACAACCCTTCTTCTTTTAGATATTTAATTAAGCGTGCCACATTATCATCTACCCCTTTTACGCAACGCAGGTATCTTTTTAGATATTCTTGATAAGTAGCATGCGTATAAGCCTTATCACTTAAATCTAAATTTGTCCCTACTGAGGCATCAAAATCTGGGTTTGATATTTTAGTAAAAGCATCACTCCACAAACGCATTCCCATACTTCTTATGGTATTTCTTTTAGAAACTGATGAGCCAATTACACTAAGTAAGGAGTCATTTTTTCCGCGTGTTGCTATAGAACCATTATTCCCATTTTCGTACAAACTTGCAGGCTCAGGAATATAGGTATCTGCTAAATAATCATTATAGCGTGGCGCATATTCAAAATCATCATGGGGCGCTTTAAATTGAACCATCAACATAAATGGTTTGTTTTTGTCTCTTTTATTTTTAAGCCAATCTATAGAGATGTCTGCCACAATATCTGAACTGTGACCTGAATATTTTTTTCCCTCATATTCTGGTGTTCCGTATTCCGCGAAATTCATTCCACTTTCCGTCAAATTAGGATCAAAATAAGATCCTTGCCCTCCATGCTCTGTAAAAATGTTGTAATAATCAAAATTCGGCTTTTCACCCAAATGCCATTTTCCAATTAGAGAAGTTTGATAGCCTAATTTTCTAAGTTCTTCCGGTAAATATTGATTCGCTGTCTCTAAATGTCCCTCTAAATCTAATACTCCATTTGCTTGACTATACTGTCCTGTAAGGATGGTTGCTCTACTTGGTGTACAAATAGCGTTGGTTACGAAGCAATTGTCAAAGACCATTCCTTCATGCGCCAATTGATCTAAGGTTGGAGTAGGATTTAAACTTGCCAACCTACTGCCATAAATACCAAATGCTTGTGTGGTATGATCATCTGCCATGATGTAAATAATATTTGGCTTTTTAGTGGGGATTACTTCTTCTTGAGCAGCTTCCTTGCAAGAAAAAAAGGAGATGGATAGAACGGAAAGTACAAAGATTTTTTTAAGCATTTTTCAATATTTTTTTGTCTTTATATAAAAAGGAAAAAGCGCTAGAAGCGCTTTACAAAAGTTAGCTATTTTTTAAGAATATAAGATAACATATGATTTTATGAATAAAACGTATGAGTTAGAATCCTACTCATACGTTTTATAGCACTTGTTATTTTAATTCCTTTAATTAGCTGGAACCGGTTTAAAAATACGGATCCAGTCTACTTTAAAAGTGTTATTTTCTTTATTTTCTAATTCCTTGTCAGAAGGTGTAATATTTTTATCAGAGCGCCAGGTTTGATCTTCTGCATTGATAATAATATCCATAGGCTTGTATAAGCCCTTACCTTCTGCAAAATTATTAGGATCAATCATTTCTGAACCAGAAGTTGTTCGTACCAATTTACCATCTATATAGTATTCTAAATGAAACGGATCTTTCCAATACACTCCTACAATATGATAGTCTTCTCTCCATAAGGTACCATCACGATACCAACTACCAGGGTCTGTTGGTTGGTAGTCTTGAAAAGGATCTCTAATAAACATATGATGACTTATATGAATACGTTCTGCATACCAGGTTTGATCACTATCGGCTAATTCTGAATAACTAGCACCATAAGCTTCTACAATATCTATTTCTTGTGTATCATCAGAACTCAATAACCAAACATCTGAAGCCAGAGTTGTATTGGCTATTTTAACATTTGCCTCAATATAAACAGGGTATACTACCTGTTCTTTAGAAGTGATGCAGCCTAAATTTATTTTATTAGAACCTTCTGCTCTATTTGCAATCATTTGCAAATTACCATCGGCCACTAAAGAATTTTCTCTTCTCCACTCCGTTAATCCTGGCCCTTTCCATTGGTTGTGGTAAAAATCTGTCCATTTCTTATCAAATTCAGTTCCCTTAGCATCGGCAGGAGCATCATAATCAAAATCATCCGAAAGCTCTTGAAATTCCCATACCTTACCGGCACCCGCATCTGCTGGCACGGGAATAGTTTTCCAATCTGCGGTAGTCTCCTCTTCTACTTCCGCTTCTACTTCCTCTTCAGGAGTAACCGTTTCTTCTTGACTTTCTTCTTCTACCGTCTGCTTTTCTTCCCCATTACTTTTACTACAAGAAAGTACTTGAAAGATTAAAACAAAGGCTACCAATTTAAGTTTTATCATAATTCTATATCTGTTTATTGTGTTCTCAAATTTCATTATTGAATTTAAAGAATCCTTAAAATGAAACTAGATAAAATATAGACAATGCTATTTTTTATCGCAAAAAAGGGCTTCATAGATAATATGAAGCCCTTTGTCTAAAAATTTACTAACCCATCTTATGGTCTATCATCTACTATTATAATTCGGATATCATCAAAATAAAGTGTTCCCGAACCACTATGTCTTAAATACAAATTAAAATCATCTGCCGTTGTTCCTGTAGCCCATTGCTTACCTGGTCTTATAGTTACCCAAGTATTCTCTGGAGCCGTTGCAATATCATTATGCCAGAACTGCGTAACTGTTCCTCCTGTATTATTAATCCAAGGA
The DNA here is from genome assembly GCF_900102165.1 of Cellulophaga baltica. Classification (GTDB taxonomy): domain Bacteria; phylum Bacteroidota; class Bacteroidia; order Flavobacteriales; family Flavobacteriaceae; genus Cellulophaga; species Cellulophaga baltica. Next base: position 87,088 of record NZ_FNBD01000009.1, on the reverse strand, counting down.
GCCATAAAATTTAAATTAGCACCAGTAGCTTTATAAACTTTGTATTCATATTGAACCAATACTCCTGCATCTAAATGAAATAGATCTACAAGATTCTCAAAAGAAGACCAATTACCAGATGCACCTGCATCCACCTTTAAACTACTAACACCACTAGCTGCTTGTTCTGTTGAAATATCAATGGTAGTGGTTGGCAAATTTTCTACATTTGCCGTCCAATTACCGCCATTAGATTCAAAATCAAACTTTACAATTTCATGCTGAAACATGGCTACGGGAACGTCTGTAAATGCACCCGGAATTCGTGTGTCCGTAGATTCAAAATCTCCGCTTCCATCATAAGAAACTGTGATTACATCTGATCGATAAATTTGTTCTTGTAATTTAATTTCTAAAAGTGTTGCATTTGAAGCATTAAGCCCTATGGATGCTATTGCAAAAGGAGTACCATTTACGGTAACCGTAAAATGAGAACTTTGATCTGAAAAAGGAGCAAATTCTCCATTATACGGTATTTGAATTGTTTGATTCTCTAACTCTACAACTTCGCCAGCTACTTCAAAAGGTAAGGAAGAAGGTATAACGGTTATTGTTGCAGGTATCTTATAGTTATCAAAATCTCCAGGAATACTCTCCCCTTGTCTACTTATATTTAAGTTTCCTTTATAACTTCCTAATTTATTAAATTGAATTACGGAAAGAGAATCTGTTTTTGTTACTCCTGCTATAGACCATGATCTTGTATTAGGGCGCCCTATGGTAGATACATCTACAAATTCTAGAGTAGAACCTGCCTCTACAATAATTTCATCCGTTTCAGACTCGTGAGGAACCACAATACCATTTTGACGAATTAGAATTTTTGGCACGATAGTATCGTATACATCTACAATAAATGTAGTATCAATAACCCATTTACCAGCAACTTCTTTTGAAGGAAATATAAATCCGTCTGCCCCCTTAAATTCAACATACTCGCTAAATTCATTGTATAAATTTACTTTTTTTAGTCCACCTTGTGTAAACAACACATGAATGGTCTCATCTTCACTTTCTAAGGATTCTGGTTGAATCTTAAAATCATCAAATATGGTATCACTTCTAGTGATTGGCCCTTTTAAATAAAAGCTCCCTTCCTCTATGGTCCATTTATGAGACAGCGCTCCTTGAGACAAATCTGAAAAAGAAGCAAAATTATTTACATTTACTTGTATAATGGTATCTCTAAAACCACTTGTATACCATGAAACATCTGATAAAGAATTTGGAGCATCATACTCATCCCTGTTACAGGCGGTAAAGAGGCCAATAACTAGGGCTATTATTATTAATTTATTTTTCATTTTGTTTTTTTTAGTTGTTCAAATTAGGATTAGCCGTAACCTCACTATTTGGTATTGGGTAATACCCGTGTAAATTTTCACTATAGTTTACTGCTGCTTGCGCATAATCTACATAAGTAAAACCACCAGCTATAGGATTTTCGCCTTCTATCAACAAAGCTCCCCATCTGGTTACTACTTTACCATCTGTATCTGTAGTTACATAATTATCGCCCCAATATTTTTTAGTACTTAAGTCTTGAAAACGTTGCTTTAAAACACCCCATCTTCTAAGGTCAAGAAAACGAATGGCGTGGCCTTCTTCTGCCAATTCCAACGGTCTTTCCACATACATTAAATGCTCCATTAGCTCTTGCGCTGAATACGCTACATTATCATGATCTGCACCTGGATAAGATCCTGTGCCATTTAAACCAATTAATTGCAACGCAGAACGGTGTCTCACTTCATTAACCAATGCCAAAGCATCATTTAAACCACCTTCATCTGTACCGCCTTTTATAAGACATTCTGCTAGCATTAAATATACATCTGCTAAACGTACGAGACGAATGTTAATTCCTGAACGAGTATTAGGAACAATGTCATTTTCTGAGTTTACCGTAGCCCAATTAGAATATTTTCTGAAATAAGCACATTCTTTATTATTAAACGGAGTTACCTGTCCCGGTAAAAAGCCTCCATAAAAAGGGGTATCTACATCATCTACAAGTGCTAACGAATAAGAGGTACGAAGAGAGTATGATCTAGGTCTAGTTAAGGTTACCGGATCACAACCTTCAGAACCATCTTCACAGGGTACAAAATTACGAGGATCGCTTAAATCCATCGCTTCATTTTTATACGCCATTTGCAGCCAACAACTAGGAACACCACTTCTGTAACCTCCTAAATTTCCAGGAGAAAAAGATCTACCTAAAGTATTTGATACATTCTGACTATCAAAAGGATTTAATTCTGCTTTGAAATTTACAGAGTAACTAACCTCCAAAATAGATTCTGAATTAAACTCTCCCGCTTCAGAAAAATTATCATCGATGTTATCTACTAAACTTCTCCCATATTCTGAGTTCGTGATGATATCATTAAAATATACTGCCGCTTGCGTATATTCTTCTTCATACAAATAACTTCTTCCTAACTCTGCCGCTGCCGCTGCAGATGTTACTCTTCCTAAGTTTACATTCCCATCCCAAGCTGGTGGTAAATTTTCATAAGCAAACTCAAGGTCGGCAATATAAAAAGCTTTCACATCACTTGCTGAGCTTACAGGTTGGTAAAATTCATCTTCAGATTCTGGAACAAAATCAAAAATAGGTACACTACCTTGGTTAAACATATTGTACAAGTAAGTATATGAAATACCTCTGAAAAATCTTGCTTGCGCTATTATTTCTGTAGCAAAATCTATTTTATCTTGATCTGTATACGTCTCTTTAAGTCTATTCCCATTTTCAATTACTTGATTAGCTCTGAAAATTACTACATACAATGCAGCCCATTTATTTCTGATGTCATTTTCAGCATCATTAAACGTTTGAAGATAAAACGCATTTTGTGTATTTGGTCTACCAAATCCCGGCCAAGTCATATCTGCCCGATGGTTTTCTGAGACTACATTAAAAATACTGGTATTCTTAAACCCATTATAAACAGAGGTTAAACCCGTATTAAGATCTACATTATTTTTCCAGAAACTACCCGTTGAAAGCTCATTAGGATTTGTTTCTGCTAAGAAATCATCAGAGCACGCCGTACCGCATATTATACACAGTAAAGCAACTACTATTTTATTAAAAATTATTTTTCTCATTGCTATGTTTTTTTAAAATTTAAATTCAATACCAGCTCTATATTGTGTGCTAATTGGGTACACCCCTGCATCTATTCCACGGGTATTTAAACCATCATTACCAATCTCTGGGTCAAAACCATCATAATTTGTTATGGTAATAAGGTTATCTGCTGCGAGGTAAAACCTTAGCTTACTAATTTTAAGTTTATCATTCCATTTTTTAGGTAAAGAATACCCCAATGTTAAGTTTCTTAATCTTGCGAAACTTCCATCCTGAAGCCAGTAATCTGTATAACCACGATAGTTGAAATTATCACGACCTCTATCTGCTGGGATATCTGATGTAGGATTTGTTGGAGTCCATTGATATACTAAGTCTTGATGGGTACCTTGCTTATAAGCATAAGCTTTACTACCATTAATAATTTCGCCACCAATTGCTGCGTACCAATTCATAGAGAAATCTATCCCTTTGTAATCTGCATTTAAGTTTAATCCTAATTCAAATTCAGGAGCTCCACTACCTTTGTATACTCTATCTTCTAGATCTATTAAACCATCGCCTTCATCAGGAATACCATCATTATTAGTATCTACAGTTAATTGATCTACATAACGCAGTGAACCCAAACTAGCTGTTTCATCTATTTTTTGATATTCTACCAATTCTTCTGGTGTTCTAACAAGGCCATCTGTTTCGATAAGGAAAAAAGCTCCCGCTTCATACCCTTCTCTTAATGCCGTTACTAAATCTTCTCCCGGTAATCCTGGAGCAACACTACTACCACTTAAAAAAGAAAACTTATTAGAATCGCTCATTCTAGTAATCGTGTTTTCATTCTTAGAATAATTTGCAGATACATTCCAGCTGAATTTTCCTCGGTGCTTATAATTAGCGCTCAGCTCTGTTCCGTAGTTACGCATATCACCCACATTAAGTATTACACTAGAGTTATTACCTCCACCAACGGTAGGTGGTAAAACAACAGGGAATAGCATATTTGTTCTAGAACCATCATACACTTCACTCGTAATTGTTAGTTTATTATTAAAAAATCCAAATTCTACCCCAAAGTTCTTTTCTATTTTTTTCTCCCATTTAGCATCTGGATTTTTATAAGCTTCTTGGACCGCTCCTAAAACTAAAGACTCATTAGCGCCAGTTCCAAAAACATAATCGTTACCTAATCCTATGGTAGGTTCTGTACTATAATCTAAAATACTTTGGTTCCCCGTAGTACCAGAACTCATTCTAATTTTAAAGAAGTTAAACGTATTTCCAAACACTTTATCCCAACCCTTTTCATCAGAAACAATCCACGCTGCAGATACTGAAGGTGCATAGATCCATCTATTCTCTTCTGAAAAACGACTTGTACCATCACGACGAAGACTGGCACTTAATAAATACTTCCCCTTATAATCATACTGAGCTCTTCCCAACATACCTATTAAGGTATTTATTCTATCTTGACCATATCCATTACCTGTCCCCACATTGGCATCTAATGTTGCACCATTTAGAGTTACAATTTCATTATTAAAAAGATCAAATTTTTGAGCAAAAAACGAATTGTAGGTGTATTTCTCTGTAGTATAGGCACCAACAAGAGTAACATGATGATCACCAAAATTCTTATCATAAGAGACAATCCCATCTAAAGTAGCACTGGTAGCTCTATCACTTTGATTATATACACCAGATCTTACTTGTTGCGGTATCAAATCACCATCTACACTATAGGCGGTAAACAATGGATTAATTCTAACTCTCGTATTATTTGTGCGACTCAAAGAACCACGTGTTGTAAATTTCAAGTTTTTAAGTACTTGATAATCTACTTGCATTCTCACATCAAAATTATCGCCATTCCTAACATCGGTCTGCTTTAACTTACTGGTCAAATAACTTAAGTTTACGGCATCATTACTGGTATTAGATCCTGCACTATCATCCTGAGTTGGAGAATTTGGATCTATCGCTTTTTGATAAGGTTTGTATCTATACCCATCTAACAAAATCTGCCAAGGTGTATAGTTTTGTTCATCTGTTCTTAAACCAACACCCGTTGTAAAGGTCCATTTATCTTTTTTATATGTAGTATTTGCTCTTACATTCAAACGGTCTAATCCAGAGTTTATTAATGATCCTTCTTGATCAAAATAGTTCATAGAAACATTATAGGTAAGTCCTTCTTTGCCTCCAGAGATATTTACATTATGATTTTGTATTAATGCCATATCGTTCTGTAAAAGATCCATCAGATAGGTATTGTTTGTAAAATCATTAGGATTTTGCTCTAGTGTCGTAAAAGAATTATTAGGGAACGTCCCATTCAAATTATTCAGTCTCAAAAACTGAGAGTACATAGAATCTTCAAAATTCATCAAAGGCACGCTAGAGGTAATATCTTGGACTCCCATATAGCTGGTCACTCCAATATTCATTTTTCCAACCTTACCGGTTTTTGTTGTGATCAAAATAACCCCAGCAGATCCTCTTGTACCATAGATTGCAGCAGAAGCAGCATCTTTAAGAACGTCTATAGTTTCAATTTCCGCAACACTTAATTGTGGGTTTCCATCTTGAGGTATTCCATCTACCACATATAGCGGACTATTACTTCCAAAAACAGAATTAATACCACGAATTAAAACGACTGCATCAGCGCCTGGTTGACCACTACTCGATGTCACATTCACACCAGCAATTTGTCCTTGAAGTGCGCTACCAATATCTGATGTTGATATTTTTTCAATATCTTCTGCTTGTACTTGCGCTACAGCACCAGTAACTTCTCTTCTTTTTTGAGAACCGTAACCAATAACAACCACTTCTTCCAATGCAGCAACATCTTCTGTCAAGACCACATTAATAGTACTCTTTGAATTTACAGGTATTTCCTGAAGTTGATAACCGATATAACTAAAGATTAATGTACTATTTGGCGGAGCTTGTATTTCATAATTTCCATCAAAATCTGATACCGCTCCGACTGCGGTACCTTTTACCACGATGCTTACGCCCGGAAGAGGCTCACCTTCTCCAGTGATAATCCCCTTTACGCTTTTTGATTGCGCCTGTACCAAACCAAAGCCAACAATACATAATATTGCTGTCAGAAAAACCTTGAGTCTAGACTTGACAAATAAATTAAATTTCATATTCTGTTCTTTTTAAGTTTAGTTAGACAAATTTTGATTTTATTTAGATCAAGGGGCGTAACAAATGTTTTTTTAAACGGAACATATGTATAAAATCTTAAAAAAATGTTAACCAAACCCTTATAAAAGCCTAAAAAACACATACAAAGTGAAGTATTTACATTTAGCCTATATCAATTCTGCGAAATAAGAAAAAAAATGTTAAAATATTTAGAATTTGAAAAGTAATTTAAATGTTAGGCAAACACTTTTGAAACAGAAAGTCATTTGTTCTAAAAGTGCACAACAGAAAAGGAAAGGAGGTATTTTTTTATTTAGAAAATTCAATTTTATACACAAAAGCGAAGTCGCCAATCTTGCTCTTACTAGGTTGAATAATCAAAGTGGTTTCACTTTGTTTCCACTTGATTACTTCTTGACTGCCTAATAAATGAATGCTTTTAATTTTTTGCTCTTGGCTCCCCAACGATTTTATAAGCACTTCTTTTTCTGGCCAATCTAAAACCGTTGCGTAGAGAATGTCATCATTAGTAGTAAACCGAATATCTTCTGCTGTATTATCTGGATTTTTATGTTCACTTAAATGGCCTTCTACAACCTCTGCTGGTCCTTCACCATAAATTTTCCAGGGCCTGGTTCCGTAAATAGCTTCGCCATTTACAGCTAACCAATCTCCCATTTGCAGCAGTCGCTCTTGTACCTGAGAAGGTATTTCTCCCGCCGCTGTAGGTGTAATATTTAATAGTACTGCACCATTTTTACTAACCACATCCACCAAAAAATCTATAAGTCTGTTAGTAGATTTGTATTCTGGGTTCTGAATATTGCTCCACGCTTTCCAATCAATAGAATCATCTGTAAGCCAAGTAAACTCTTTTTTTTCACTCATTCTAGAGCGCTCAAGATCTAAAACTGCAGAACCTACCGCTAAATCTTCAAACTTGTAAGTAACAACAACCTCTTTCCCTTTCTTAAGACCGCGATTGTAAAAATCAGCTAAAAACTGCTTTCTATATTTTTCTCCTATGATATCCATTTTATTATCAAACCATACAATATCTGGATCATATTTAGTCGTCAATTCGGTAAGCCTATCTAACCATTCTTGATTAAATGCAGCACTTGGCAAAGGATGTGTAGGTTTATTCGCCATCACAAAAGTACCTTCTGGAACTTTTGGGCCATAGAGGCCCTCATAAAGCGGATTTGAGGCATCTGTACTTTCATCCCATGTTGGATACCATGCATACAACCAGTGCCGATGGTAGGTAGTTATAAATTTAAGTCCACGAGATTTTATGGCCTTTTCCATAGCTCCTACCACGTCTATTTTCGGTCCCATATCTTTAGCATCCCATTTGGTAAGTTGGCTATCCCACATAGCAAAACCATCCGCATGTTCTGCGATAGGACCAGCAAATTGAGCCCCTGCTTTTACAAACAAATCTGCCCAAACCTCAGCATCAAATTTTTCTGCTTTAAACATGGGAATAAAATCTTTATACCCAAAAGTATCTAAAGTTCCGTAGGTTTCTTTATGATGTTTATTGATAAGATGCCCATCCACATACATCCAACGAGAATACCACTCATTTTCATAGGCAGGAACGGAATAAGGTCCCCAGTGAAAATAAATTCCGAATTTTAAATCTTTGTACCATGCTGGAACTTCATACTGTTGTAAAGATTCCCAATCAGCGGTATATTTCTGCGTACCAATTTCTGTATCAGCCATCATCTTTTGCGAGGTACAACTGATTGTAATTAATGCGATAATACTACTGAATACAATACCTTTCTTCATGGGCTTTGATGCTATCTATATAAATTTACTCAATTATAATCTTAGGAAAATCCTCTATTGATTGTTTCTCTACGTCCTCTTTTTTAATATTTGTTTTCCAGACATAGGCATATTTAAGGCGCTTCATTTCCGAAAAAGCAGGGATACTTTTTGACGTTATTTTAGTCCCTAATAAATTGACACTTGTTAAATTCTCTAATTTTATTAGCGGGGTTACCGCAGCATCAGACAATGGGTTATCATTCAATTTTAGTTTTTGAACGTTTGGAAATTGAGCAATCAACGCTATATGTTCATCCGCTATCTGATTATCTTCTAACGATAACCAAAGGATATTTTCTTTTATCGAAAGCAATTTTTCTAATTTTTCAGACATGCTTTTTGGCGTGCCATTTACATTAGAATTTGGCGCTAAAACCACTTCATATAAACCCGATTCAAATGCGAGTTCTCTAAGCCTAAACCCTTCTGCTTGTAACGCAATTATGGCGTCATCCGGAACCAATGCTACTTTAGGTGTTTCTATTTCAGCACCTTGAGAAGTAGAAGTGCCAGATAGTCCCAACATTGTACTAGCTATTCCTGTAATAGTTTCATTGGTTTCTACGGCGGCGACTTTTGTGCTGAAACCCGCTTTAGCATTTTCTATCCAATACGTTAAAATGGCTATTTCTTCTTCGGTCAAAGGAGTTTTACCTTCGGGAGGCATAAAATTATCATCATGCGGATCTAATACTACTCTTTTAAGTATTTCAGAATTGTTGGCATCCCCAGGAATTAGTATCTCCCCATTTTTACCACCCACTAAAATAGACACACTGTCTGCAATAGAGAGTCCTCCTTTTTTCTTACTAGAATTATGACAGCTTCCACACTTATTTTGCAAAATAGGGGCCACAAGATAACCAAATACCTCAGCATCCTGGACCTTAGTAACCGCAACAAGCTCCTTTTTGTCTACACCACCAAAAGGCAAGTATTTTACCAAATAGTCACTACCGTGGGTAAGGTTACCGCCATAATGCCCGGTTACGCTTAATAAAATAACTAGTAATGTAAGTGCCGCTATGTTCGGTTGAAGCTTGTTTAAGCTTGCTATATTAATTTTTTCAATTCTGATAAGCCACGCTAAAAATGCAATAGCTGTAGTGGCAATACCAAACCAAAAGTGGGTATCTAGAGCACTCTCTTCATAATCACCACTTAAGGACAACATGTATCCTAAAATACAGGCCACGGTACCACTAAGTGCTCCTAAGAACAAGGCTAACGGAATTCCTGAAGTAAGTACAGGGTTCTTTTTCCACCGACTAAATACTTCCAAAACAAAGGCAAAAAACAAAAAGCCAATAGGCAAATGCACGACAAGAGGGTGAAACCTGCCTAAAAACAATACAATATCTGGAACACTATTCTCCATAACAATAACTTCTTAATCCTTTTTAAACGCGTTCTAATTTGATTGGTGCTGTTTTATTGGCATTCCACTGGCAGATGTATAAATTTTTATCTTCATCTACGCATACATCATGACCATGTAAAATAGGTTTATTTTCTAGTTGATATGATTTCTGCAGTGTTCCTTTTTTATAGTCTGGCGCGGTTCCTCCTGGATTGGAAACAACAGTATCCCCTTCTAAAATAGTCACAAAACCAGTATGATCTTTCCAGTTTGTTTTTCCTTCTTTTGGTTGCGACCAACAGACACCTGCATATAAATTAATATCATCAAAAACAGGTCTACACACTTGCATATTTGGCAAGAATAAGGTCTTGACATACGTACCATCTAAAGTAAACCATTTAAAAGATTGTTGGTTTCTTGAAGTACAAACAACCATTGGATTATTTTTATCTCTATGATCTATAGCTACACCATGCGCATTCTGCAAATTATAATTAGCATCTTCATTATCATGACCTCCCCATTTACGTATAAACTCGCCTTTATAAGAATATTGTAAAATAAAATCTTGACCATAACCATCTGCCACATAAATATCTCCATTAGGGCCAATAGCGACTTCTGTAGGACAAAAATTTAATCCTGATTCATAAACTCCAATGGTCTGCGGGTGTCCAATATCAAACAGAACTTTCCCATCTGTAGTTGTCTTGCTTATTCTACCATTATGCTTAACCCATTGTCCTGTTTTATTTAAATACCATCCTGAATCTGCAAGAAATAAAAAGTCTTCCCCACCTTCATTAGAAATAGTTAATCCGTGACCTCCTGGATAAGCGGTACCCCAATAATCTAGGAGCTTTCCCGATTTATCAAAAATTAGAACATTATTTTTAGGATGATCTCCTATCATAATCAACCGTCCTTTACTATCCATTTGCATTTCATGGCAATTTAATAAAGGGGTTCTTACCGAACTTATTTGTGCCCAGTCATTATGAACTTTGTATTGGTAATCACCATGACCTAAAATGGTTTCTTCTGGCTTATTATTTTTTAATATGGTAAAGCCGAATGACGGTACAGCCGCTAATGCTGCCGTCGCTGCAGTGGTCTTTTTTATAAAATTTCTTCTGGTTGGCATTGTGTTGATTTTATATTAGGTAAGTAAACTTTTAACCACATTTCCATGAACATCGGTTAATCGATAACGTCTCCCTTGATGTTTAAATGTTAATCTTTCATGATCTACCCCAAAGAGGTGTAATAGTGTTGCATGAAAATCATGGACATGCACAGGATCTTTCACCACATTATAACTAAAATCATCTGTCTCGCCGTAGCTAAACCCAGGCTTAACACCTGCTCCTGCCATCCACATAGTAAATGCTTTTGGATGATGATCTCTTCCGTAATTTTCTTTAGTAAGTTGCCCTTGTGAGTATACTGTTCTACCAAACTCACCACCCCAAACAACCAAAGTATCATCTAACATACCTCGTTGTTTTAGGTCTTTTATCAAAGCCGCTGTAGGTTGATCTGTTTTTTGCGATTGGCTCTTAACTCCTCCAGGACAATAGTTATGTTGATCCCATCCTTGGTGATATAATTGCACAAATTTCACTCCCTTTTCCAATAGCTTTCGTGCCATTAAACAATTAGCTGCATAAGTTCCTGGATCCCTACTATCTTTACCGTACATCTCAAAAGTACTGTCTGACTCATCTGATAAATCTGAAACTTCAGGCACCGAAGTTTGCATTTTAAAGGCCATTTCATATTGCGACATTCTAGCCTGAATTTCTGGATCTCCGTAAGCATCTTTTTGTAAATCATTTAAATCACCCAAATAATCTAACATATGTCTACGGTCCTGACCATCATAATTTTCAGGATCACTTAGATACAATACTGGATCTTTTCCTGATCTAAATTGCACCCCTTGATGTTCTGTAGGCAAAAATCCATTACCCCATAAACTAGCTTTTAAAGGTTGCCCTTTTCCATTTTTAGAAACTAGCGTAATAAATGTAGGTAAGTTTTCATTGTCTGAACCCAAGCCATAACTCAACCAAGAACCAATAGAAGGTCTTCCTGGCAACTGATTCCCCGTTTGCATAAAGGTAATAGCAGGAGTATGGTTTATTTGATCTGTTTGCATACCTTTTATAAAACACAAATCATCTACCACTTCCGATAAGTAAGGCATAGCATCACTCACCCAAGCCCTAGATTCTCCATATTGCTTAAAATTAAATGTAGATGGCGCTATGGGCAAGGTACTTTGGTTACCACTCATCCCTGTTAGTCTTTGACCACTCATCACCGAATCTGGTAATTCTTTTCCAAACATGTCCGTCAATTTTGGTTTGTAATCAAACAAATCCATCTGTGAAGGGCCACCACTTTGAAATAAATAAATAATCCTCTTTGCTTTTGGCAAATGATGTGGTAAGCCTAGTCTATTTTTATTGTAGGATTTTAAAATATCTTCAGGTGAGCTATCTTTCCCGATACCCGCGAACATTCTATCTGCCCCTAAAAGACTGCCTAAAGCCAAAGCACCAAGTCCTAATGATGTTTTCTTTAAAAACTGTCGTCGGTCTGCTTGTCTTTCTACGTCTTGTAAATCTTTATTATTAGACCTTAATTGTTGATGATCGTTACACATTGTTTTATTCTTATAAGGTTACCAATTTATCTTTTTGTAATTGTAGCATCTGCATTCATGATGGTACTTGCTACTACAGCATTTGCAGCTATTAATGCCTTATTATCACTTTCACTTAATTCATACGCTCCTGTATTTAACCACCCTAAGGCCTTATTCAGGTTGCTATTAAATTTATCGTATTCAGATTTTTGTAATTTCCTCAATACGCTTAATTCTTTTTCAGTTGCTGTTCTACCCGTTAATTTTATGAAGGCCAACTTAATTCCCGCATCAATAGTTTTCTCTTCTGCCATACGCTTTCCTAAAACTCTTGATGCTTCTATATACGTAGGATCATTAAGAATCACTAAGGCTTGTAATGGTGTGTTGGTTTTCTGTCTTCTAGAAGAACACAATTCTCTTGTTGGAGCATCAAAAGTGGCTATAGTAGGATTCGGAATTGTTCTTTTCCAAATGGTATACATACTCCTTCTATACAAGCCTTCTACACCATCTTGCTCATACGTATCACCATTCACTTCCCATAAGCCTTCTGGCTGGTATGGTTTAACACTTTCTCCTCCTATTTTTTCATTTAATAATCCAGAAGCATATAAAGCATTATCCCGAAGCATTTCTCCAGATAGTCTTGTTGATGGACCACGAGACAACCATCTATTTTCTCCGTCTACTGCTAAAAGCTCTTTACTAATAACAGAACTTTGCTGATACGTGTTAGACATCATCATAGTTTTTAATAAATCTTTAATATCCCAACCTGAAGACACAAAACGAATCGCCAACCAGTCTAATAATTTAGGATGTGTTGGTAAATCGCCTTGATTTCCAAAATCTTCTGAACTTAATACCAATCCTCTTCCAAAGAGATTCTGCCAATACCTATTTACAGTAACTCTCGCCGTTAATGGATTATCTTTATCTGTAATCCATTTAGCCAAACCAAGTCTGTTTTTAGGCCATGCCTCTTTCCAAGGGAAAATATCTTGAGGCACATTTGGAAAAACAGAATCGGTAGGAGAATCATAATTACCCCTATCTAAAATATAAGCTTGTCTTGGAGACTTGCTTTCTTTCATGATCATAATTTGTTTTACCTTTTCCGTACTATCTACTAAAGCCTCTCTTTTATGCTCTACGTCTTTTAAGACTGATACGTATTCCTGAGATTTTGTACTTAAAAAATACTGGGTTAATTGTTGCTTTTCTAGCGCACTTAAATTAGCGTATGGTTTTTTCTGAAGATTCTTTAATTTATCTGAGGTGCTAATTTGTAAGACCTCAATTGGAGAAATTTCTTTATCAAAAACCAATAAATTATCTACTACAGCACCGCCGATACCCTTATCTCTCCAGATAGCCCCAACTCGTAAGCCTGGCTCAAGTTTTGGACTCTCTTTTCCATAAAGTTGCAATCCATTAAAGATGATGTCTTTATAAAGATTATCAAACTTCATCTTTGTTTTTAATTGCTCTCCGTCTTGATAAATATGTATTCCATTCGCTTTACTAGAGCCATCATACGTCATGGTTAACTGCACCCACTTTTCTTTAGGCACATCATTTAAAGACTCAATAACAATAGCATTATCTGGATATACATGCGCCAATAAAGCTTCAATCTTGTTTTCTTTTATTTTTAGATGATACCCTCTAAAACTATGCAGCTCAGAACTATTCATCTTATGAAAAATTACCCCATCCGTAATTTCTTCCGGAATAAAAACTTGTATAGAAATACTAAAAGGTTGGTTTCTTTTAAAAATTCCAATTTTATCTAAGTCCAGCCAAGTATCGCCATCCATAGCCAGTCCTTTTCCTGAGACACCTTGTTTGTAAACAGCCTTTTCATTTTCTACAAACTCTTGACGCATTTGAACCTTGTTCTTGCCATTACCACCAATAGCATTTACTAGTCTTTGGTCATCAAAATTAAATGCTGCTACTAAACCATCTGGCTTCACATTTGTAGCAATATTTTTGTAAGATTCATTTGCCAGCCATTGCGCGGCTTTTTGGCTTTCTGTTGTAATTGTTTTTGTTAGTTTTTTCTCACTAGTTTTTACAATTTCATCTAAATACGCGAGGACGCCTTCTTGCTCCTTAGTAGGTAACATCATAGCTGGTACCGGAGTAGCCAAATCCCAAGGTATTAACCCTGTTTCATCTACGTTATTAAAGAAACTATACATCTCATAATAATTTTTCTGAGATATAGGATCATACTTATGGTCATGACATTTTGCACAAGCATAAGGCAAGCCTAGCATACCTTGACTCACCGTAGCCGTTCTATCGGCTACATATTCAGATCTAAATTCCTCATCGATAATACCTCCTTCTAAATTTTGAGGATGCAGACGATTGAACGTAGTGGCCAATTTTTGCTCTCGAGTGGCATTTTCAAACAAATCTCCTGCCAATTGCCAAGTAAGAAAATCGTCATAAGGCATATTCTCATTAAAAGAATTAATCACCCAATCTCTCCAAGGAGAGGTATCTCTATATTTATCATTACTATATCCATGCGTATCTGCATACCTTGAAACATCCATCCAATCTAAGGTCATTTGCTCTCCAAAATGTTTTGAAACTAAAAGCCTGTCTAATTGTTTTTCAAAAGCATTAGAGGAGGTATCGTTTAAAAAATTGTTTATTTCTTCGGTAGTAGGTGGCAATCCTGTTAAATCAAATGAAGCTCTACGCAATAAAACTTCTTTGTCTGCTTTTTTGGAAGGCACCAAGTTTACTTCCTTTAATTTAGCCAAAACAAAATTATCTATCTCATTACCTACTAATTCTTTATTATCAACTTTAGGAATTTCATATTTCTCTGGCTTTAAGAAAGCCCAATGCTCTTTATATTCAGCTCCACTCTCTATCCATTTTATCAATACTGCTTTCTCATAATCTGTAAGCGTTAAATGAGAACCAGGCGCTGGCATAATTAAATCTGGATCATTAGACATGATCCGATGAAAAAATTCACTTTTCTTTAAATTGCCAGGTGTTATTGCAAATTTACCTGGACTTTCACTTAATTCTCCGTAAGCGAACTCCGCCTCATGCAACTGCAAACCTCCTTTTATGTTTCCTTTGTCCGGTCCGTGACACAAATAGCACTTATCCGACAATATAGGTTTCACATGTTGGTTAAAATCTACTTTCTCAGGCAGCTTTTCATATTCTAACGAGACCATCTCAGGAAGCTCAGGACCACCACATGATACCAAGAAAGCTATAAAGATTCCAAAAATTATATAATTGCTAATTTTCATCATAAAAATTTATAAAATAAGTAACTCACCAAAAATAGAATTTAAAAGAATCATACTATTGGACAAATCAGTTCATAAAATGCACATTTCCGACATGTTCATTTTTTGTCTAGTGCTTTTCAGCTCATATTTCCTTAATTTAGCATGGCTAACGCAGTTGCATGTAATTAGAAAAGATGACATATTCAGTTCTAATAGCGCAAAAAACAGATTTAAAATGATCGAAATTCTACAATCCCTACGTTTAACCTTATTAAATATTGGCTATGCTAAACTTGATAGCTCCTGGAATTTTGACAATGTCATTAGTCCTTTTACACGCATGTATTATATCACTAAAGGGAGCGCTAAAGTGTATCACAATAATCAAACTTTCATCTTAAAACCGGGTTTTATGTACATTGTTCCTAGCTATGCTTATGCTAGATATTCTTGCGAAGAGTACCATGAACAATATTATATTAGCTTTCTAGAAGAAGTAAACAATGGCGTATCTATCTATAGTCTAAAAGATTTTATTTATGAAATAGAAGCAACACCTCATATGCTAACTTACTTTGAACGGCTCACGGAGTTAAATAATAAGCGTGAAATAAAAAATAGTGATCCAAAAACGTATGACAACAAACCCACACTATTAGATTTTATAAAGCAAAATGAAAGTTTGAATACCAAAGATTTTCTAGAAACGCAAGGGCTACTTACCGTGCTATTTTCAAAATTTATTACTAATTACAAGTTGCAAAATGAACAAAAGGTGAATAATTTTGGAATGCAAAAAACACTAAATTACATCAACCATAATTTACATTTACCTATAACTGTAGAAGAACTTGCTACCTTCTGTAATTATAGTCCCGATTATTTTTCTAAACAGTTCAAACAGATCTATAACATTGGTCCTAATAAATTTATTCAGGAGAAAAGGATAGAGCGCTCACAACTCTTATTATTGACTACCAATGACTCTTTGAAAGAGATTGCTGAAAAAGTGGGACTAGATAACATCTCCTACTTTTCTAGGCTATTTAAAAAACATACAGGAAAAACACCTGCTTTTTTCAGAAAAGAGCAGGTGCATATCTAATGCTTATAATTTACTAAAACTTACGGTCTTTTCTACCACGCATTTTATTAGCCTCTGAGTCTCCCATAAATTTCTCTTTCTTAGGATCCCATTGCAAAGGTCTTCCTAAATTGTAGGCTATATTGGCAATATTACATACGGTTGCAGAACGGTGCCCCGTTTCTACATCACAAATAGGCTGTGTTCTAGTTTTTGTGGCATCTACCCAATCTTGCAAATGGTTTCCATTGCTATTGTACAACTTTACTTTAGCATTAGATAAAGCTGTCGTAAGTAAATTCTCTGGAGTCGTTTCCAAATAACTACGGCTAACATCCATAGTGCCTTTAGAACCAATAAAGCGAACGCCCCAACCTCTACCAAAATCTTCATGAATCATCTCTATACCGTTTTCATAATACATTTTTAATCCACGTACTGCATTTCTATCTGTAGGCGGTATATATTTAACGGGGCCAGAGTTATCCATATCTAATGCCCACTGTACAATATCAAACATATGAGCACCCCAATCACAGAGAATACCACCCCCCACTTCTTCATAAAGTCTCCAATCTGGCCAGAAATCTACATCATTACGAGATGGTGCTAACCGGTGATTGTACGGAAGCATTGGTGCGGGGCCACACCAATTATTCCAATTAACCTCAGATGGCATTGCTTCTGCCTTTAAATTATAGGGAACGGCAGGATCACCCACATTAACTAGAACTTTTTGAATATCACCAAGATGTCCGTTTCTTATTAACTCACAGGCTTTTCTGAAAGAATCCCAAGAGCGTTGCATACTTCCTGTTTGCAAAATCTGACCTGTTTTTTTTGTGGTCTTTACTAAAGCAATACCTTCTTCTATATTATGCGTTAAAGGCTTCTCACAATAGACATCTTTACCAGATTTCATGGCATCAATAGCCTGAATAGCATGCCAATGATCTGGCGTGGCAATCACTACACCGTCAATATCACTTCGCTCTAAAAGTTCTTTGTAATTCAGATACGTGCTGATCGCATTATAATTAGACACATTTCTTTTTTCAGCATATATTTTTTCTACATGTCCTTTGAACCATATATTTTTGGTACTCCAAACATCACTAGCTGCTACTATTTGTGCGCTAGTATTCCCTATAAAATTTTTAGCAAGACCTTGACTTTGTTTTCCCAAGCCAATAAATCCTAAATTCATTTTATCACTTGGAGCTATAAAACCT
Organism: Cellulophaga baltica; assembly: GCF_900102165.1. Taxonomy (GTDB): domain Bacteria; phylum Bacteroidota; class Bacteroidia; order Flavobacteriales; family Flavobacteriaceae; genus Cellulophaga; species Cellulophaga baltica. The sequence goes on along the minus strand of NZ_FNBD01000009.1, from coordinate 69,329 downwards.
CTTCCAAATACATGTCTAGGCAAAATACTAATGGCACCTGCTGCTAATGCTGTTTTGGTAATAAACCCTCTTCGCGATAGTTTTTGATCTACTATCTTTTCATTTTTTATTTTTTGGTCTTTCATTTTTTGCTGCTTCTTTTTTATAGGTTGATATTATATATACTCATTTGGTTGTCACTCTGATAAAACTATAACTTCACAAAAGGATGATGGATCATATATGAGTAAAAAGATACTATATATGATTTTTATCCGTCGCTGTCAACACAAAAAAAATCCTTGAACAGTAGCAACTGTCAAGGATTCCATAATTTATAGGGTATGTACAACTAAAAAAAAATCTTAACTTTTTTCCCAAACGTCATCCATTTCCTCCAAGGTTTTACCCTTAGTTTCAGGTACAAATTTCCACACCACAAACATGGCTATTAATCCCATTATACCATAAATCCAATACGCAAAACCATGATTAAATTTTTCTAAGAGGTAAATGTTTTTATCCATCATTGGAAAAGTCCAAGACACTACATAGTTACTAATCCACTGCGCAGCTACCGCCACTGCTAGAGCTTTATCTCTAATTTTATTTGGAAACATTTCAGATAACAAAACCCAAGTTACGGGTCCCCAGCTCATAGCAAAACCTGCAACATATACCAACATACAAATTAGGGCTAGAATACCTACGGTTTGCGAGTAGAAGGTTGCGCCTAACGCAAACATAGCAACAGCCATCCCTAAAGCTCCAATGATCATTAACGGTTTTCTACCATATTTATCTACGGTAAGAATTGCTAAAACCGTAAATACTAAATTTACACCCCCCACAATAATAGTCTGTAGTAAAGCTGTATCTGTACCAGATCCCATATTTTTAAAAATCTCAGGAGCGTAATACAAGACTACATTAATACCTACAAATTGCTGAAATACAGATATTAAAACGCCAATTACCACTACTGCTATTCCAAAAGAAAATAGCTTGCCTGACTTATGAGACACGGTATTCTGAATATCATGTAGAATTTTTTGAGCCTCCAATTTTCCGTTTACCTTTTCAAGAACTTCTAATGCCTTATCTGGTTTATTTTTGAGCACCAAAGAACGTGGAGTATCTGGCACAAACAATAAAAAACCTAGAAATAATGATGCTGGAATTACTTCTGAAGCAAACATCCAACGCCAACCAATAGTATTTAGCCAAGTATCATCTCCTTGACCTGCGATATAATAGTTTACGAAATAGACAATTAACATCCCAAAAATAATGGCAAACTGATTCAGCGAAACTAGTTTACCTCTAATTTTTGCAGGTGCTATTTCTGCGATATATAATGGCGATAACATCGATGCTAACCCTACGCCTATACCTCCAATTACTCTATAAACAATGAAGAAATAGATAAAGGTATGATCTCCTTCACCAATAGGTTTCATAAATAGCTCTGGCATTGCAGAACCCAATGCAGAACAAAGAAAAAGGATTGCTGCGAGCAACAATCCTTTTTTTCTTCCTATTTTTTTACTGATATATCCTCCAGAAATACCTCCGATAATACAACCGATTAATGCGCTAGACACTAAAAAGCCTAATCGCGAATTAGCAGACATTTCATCTAAACCAAAAGGCAATACAAAAAAACTATCTAATGCACTTACAGTACCTGAAATTACCGCTGTATCATAGCCAAAAAGTAATCCGCCTAATGTAGCAACCAGCGTTAGTTGCATTAAGTATTTAGAATTTCTAGGAGTTTCCATAGATCAGGTTTATATGTATTGGTTGATGATGTTTTCAAATAACTCTTGCTTACCGCTTTTTAATTCTAGTTCGCCATTTTCTTGAGCTACTTTATACAAGTCTTCCAACGTTAACTTTCCTGCTTCAAAATCTTTACCTTTTCCGGCATCAAATGAACTGTATCGTTTTGTTCTCAAATCATCATAAGCTGAAGAAGTAATAATCTTATCTGCTGTTAACAATGCTCTCGCAAACGTATCTGCACCACCAATATGCGCTAAGAATACATCTTCCATATCCGTAGAGTTTCTTCTAATCTTAGCATCGAAATTAACACCACCACCTTGTAAACCGCCTGCTTTCAAGAAGACCAACATAGCTTCTGTAGTTTCTTGAATGTTGTTAGGAAATTGATCTGTATCCCATCCGTTTTGATAATCTCCACGGTTAGCATCTAAACTACCTAACATACCTGCTTTAGCCGCTGTAGCAATTTCATGCTGAAAAGTGTGTTGTGCTAAAGTAGCATGATTTACTTCTATATTAATTTTAAAATCCTTCTCTAAACCGTACTCTTTTAAAAAGCCAATTGCTGTAGCAGAATCAAAATCATATTGGTGCTTCATAGGCTCCATAGGTTTTGGCTCAATAAAGAAATTACCTTTAAACCCTTGAGCCCTAGCGTAATCTCTAGCCATTACAAGAAACTGTCCCATATGATCTAACTCACGGCCCATATCAGTATTCAATAAAGACATGTATCCTTCTCTACCACCCCAAAAAACATAGTTTTCACCATCTAATGCCATGGTAGCATCTAAAGCCAATTTCACTTGACCACCAGCTCTAGAAAGCACGTCAAAATCGGGATTTGTAGCAGCACCATTCATGTAGCGCGGGTTAGAAAAACAATTAGCAGTACCCCAAAGTAATTTTACTCCTGAAGCTGCTTTCTTTTCTTTAATATATTCTGTAATTGTTACCAATCTTTTCTCTGACTCGGCAAAAGTGGATGCCTCTTGAATTAAATCATAATCATGAAAACAGAAATAATCAAAGCCCATTTTACCAATAAATTCAAACGCAGCATCTGCTTTATCTTTTGCCGCTTGAATAGGATCTGAGGCTTTGTCCCATTCAAAACTTTGAGTTCCAGGACCAAAAGGATCTCCTCCTTGACCACAGAATGTATGCCAATAAGCTATAGAAAATTTAAAATGCTCGCGCATTGTTTTTCCTGCAACTACTTGCTCTGGATTATAATATTTAAATGCTAATGGATTATCAGAATCCTTACCTTCAAATTTAATCTCCCCAATACCTTTAAAATATTCTTTATATCCTAAGATTGCCATGTTATTTAATTTTAAGTTGTTATTCTATTTATTATTTAAAACGAGTTCTAATTCTTTTTTCCAATTCTGATACGCTTCCTGATACGGCTTTTTATCCTTAAAGGGCATAAAAGTCATCACATGATCATTATCCATGATTAATTTACCATACGTTTCAAAATCACCCTCATGCAAACCTGCAGCTCGTGCCGCTCCAATAGCGCCAGTAGTATTGTATATTTCTATTTCATACCCTATCAAAGTGGCCACTGTATTTGCAAAAATGTCTGATCGAAATAAATTGTCATTTCCTGCCCGAATTACATTCACATTTATGCCATCAGATTTTAAAATTTCCATTCCGTATACAAAAGAAAAGGCGATACCTTCTAAGGCTGCTCTGCATAAATGACCTTTATGGTGGTTGTTAAGATTTACATTAACTAACCTTGTGCCTATATCTTTATTATTAAGCATACGCTCAGCACCATTTCCAAAAGGAAGCATGCAAACACCATCTGCTCCTATACCTATTTCTGAAGCAAGCGTATTCATCTCTTCATACGAGTTAACTGCTAGGTTATTTAATAACCAACGGTATTGTATTCCTGCGCCATTGATATTTAATAACTTACCAATACGCGGGTCTGATTTTTTATAATTCACGTGTGCAAAATTATTTACGCGTGTGCTTTCTTTACCAGACAAACTATCTGTTACCGCGTAAACCACGCCAGAAGTTCCGCCCGTTGCAGCTACTTCTCCTGGATTAAACACATTTAAAGACAATGCATTGTTAGGCTGGTCTCCTGCTCTATAGAAGATGGGAGTTCCGATAGCCAAGCCACTCTCTTCTGCGCCTTTTTCATCTACCTTAGATTGCAAACCAAAAGTGTCTACAATCGTAGGCACCAGAGTCTCCTCTATTCCGTAGTAGTCTAAAAGAAATTGAGCAATACCATCAGTTTTAAAATCCCAAAAAATACCCTCAGACAAACCAGAGATAGTGGTATTTATTTTATTAGAAAATTTATAAGCGATATAATCTCCAGGCAGCATAAACTTGTAAATATTAGCATATACCTCTGGTTCATTTTCCTTTACCCATCTTAATTTAGAGGCGGTAAAATTAGCGGGAGAGTTTAATAAATGTGCAGCACACTTTTCTTCTCCTAAAGCTTCAAAAGCGGTATTACCTATTTCTACAGCTCTACTATCACACCAAATAATACTTTTTCTCAAAGGTTTGCCATCTTTGTCTACAATGACAAGTCCATGCATTTGATAAGAAATACCAATCCCTTTAATATCGGTTTTAGAAACAGCATATTTTCTTTTTAAGCGCTCAATAGCTTTACAAATGTGTTTCCACCACTCCTCAGGGTTTTGTTCTGCCCAACCATTTTTCAAGGCAAGCATGCTCATTTCGGTCTCAGGTTCTTGAACAACCCCTAGACTTTTTCCTGTTTTAATCTCTACTAAAGCCGCTTTTATAGACGAGCTTCCTAAATCGAATCCTATGTAATACATATTGTTATAATGAATCTCTTACAATAATTTTTGTGGGTACATACACTTGAAGTGGTTTATCTGAATTAATAAACTTTGCAGCACTAATACCCAGCTGCTCAAAATCAGTAGTCACTACCGTTATCCCTTTATAAATAAACTTTTTCATAGGTGTATCGTTATAAGATAAGAAACCTACATCTACACCTGGTTCCAAATTTTGTTTACGACACTGTTCTAAAAAAACACCTAAGACGCGGTCACTCACACTGAGGTAAGCTATCCCTTTTTCTATTTTATATTCCTGTGGATTTGTTTTAATCTGGTAATCGAAGTTGTTATCTTGACAATACTTTTCAAAATAAGCTACCGTCTCTTTGGCATGATTAGTATACGTAGGATATAGAAAATGAAGCGCCTTATATTTCTTAAAGTTTTCGGTAATAGACTCCAATCCTTTATAAAAAGCAACTCCAAAATCTTGAAAAACATAATTGTTTTCTGGATTAGAATTTATATTCCAATCTATTAAAAGCAAATCATTATTCGGAATTTTAGCTAAGGTTTTTGAAACCTGCTTATGATCAAACCCCATGACCACATATTTGTAATATTTACCTAAACTATTGTTAAGTATCGTTTTAAAATTGTCAATATTATAATGATGAAATTGAACATCGGTAATAATATCATCTTCCATTTCATTAATAAAAGAATGATACAACACTTCTTTATAGGCCTTAAAAGTATCCAAGACTAATAAAACTTTTCTGTTTTTACTAGCAATATAATAGCCTTTGTTGGGAACGGATTTGACAACTCCATTCTCCTTTAGTATAGTATACGCCTTAAAAACGGTATCTCTTGATAGATGATGTTCTTGACAAAAAGCATTCACAGAAGGCAATGAATCACCAATTGCTAAAACATCTTTAGCGATAGATTGGTTAATTACATCAACAATTTGCTGATATTTTGGCACATCACTCTCGTGATCAATAATAAAACTAAAACTATTTTGCATAATCATCAACCGTACTGGTCTGTTCTGGTATGGATCAAATATATAATTTTATTTTGAATTTGCAAAAAATATTCATTTTTGCAGATGTAGAGTTTTACTTCATAAATAAATGTGGTTAGAAAAAGTTTACTAAATTTGCAGACTTAAAATGCCCACGTGGTGAAATTGGTAGACATGCCACCTTGAGGGGGTGGTGTTCGTAAGGACGTGCTAGTTCGAATCTAGTCGTGGGCACATAAGTCATTTAAGAAATTATTTCTTAAATGACTTTTTTTTGTTTTACACTACTATTCTACTCCTCATTCTTCAACAGAACATTTATTTCCGTAAAAAAATCACAGAAATAATAAATGCAATCATTAAAAAGATTAAATTTGTTTAATCTTTTTTCAAAATAAATGAACAACGTAAAAAAATACTTCAGTATAAGAGATTTGGAAAATTTATCTGGAATAAAAGCCCATACCATTCGTATTTGGGAAAAGAGATATAATTTACTAGAACCAGAACGCACCACAACCAATATCAGAAACTATAGTTTAAAGAGCTTGCAAAAGCTTTTAAACATTACACTGCTCTATAATAATGGACATAAGATTTCTAAAATTGCACAAATACCAGAAGCAGACATCCCAACTGTTGTCCAAGAAGTTATTGAGAAAAAAACAGTAAAAAACCATGCTATAAATTCATTTAAAATAGCCATGGTAAATTTTGACTCCAATTTATTTTACAACACTTATAACAGTCTATTGAAAGAGAATAGCTTTAAAGATGTTTTCTATGAGGCTTTTATTCCGCTTTTAAATGAACTTGGATTACTATGGCAGAATAATGCCGTGAGTCCGTCTCATGAGCATTTCATAACCAACTTAATTAAGCAAAAAATTATTTTAAATACTGAAAAGCTTCTTGTAGATAAACCCACTAAAACAGATAAAACTTTTGTGCTTTTCCTACCAGACAATGAAATACACGATATTGGCTTACTGTATCTAAACTATGAAATAACTTTGAGAGGCTACAAAACAATCTACCTAGGCCAGACGGTACCTATCGAATGTTTAAAAGATTTATTGAGCTATTGTGACAATATTTATTTCCTCTCATATTTTACTGTTGAACCTAACAAAGGGAAACTGCGTAAGTATTTAGAAAATTTTAATCAAGAACTAGGGATAGAGAATAATTACAAGTTTTGGATTTTAGGACATCAAGTACAACACATACAAGCCGATATGCTTCCTGAAAATATGAACAAATTTAAATCGATTGAAAAACTAGTTAGCGCGTTGTAATATTTTAAAAACTGCATGAAAAAAAAGGTAATAATTATTGGCTCTGGGTTTTCTTCTTTATCTGCTGCTGCCTATTTAGCAAAAGAGGGTTTTGACGTAACTATTTATGAAAAAAATAATACCGTTGGAGGCCGCGCACGTCAACTAAAGAAGGAAGGTTTTACCTTTGATATGGGACCTAGCTGGTACTGGATGCCAGACATTTTCGATAAATTCTTTAACGATTTCGGCAAAAAAACTTCTGACTATTACCAATTAGATAAATTAAGCCCTGCCTATAAAATATTTTTCTCTGATGATGTGATTACCATTGGAGATTGCATGGATAAAATAGGTGAAGAGTTTGAGCGTATTGAGCCTGGTAGCGCTATTCACTTGAGAAAATTTATAAAGGTTGCGCAAGAAAACTATGATATCGCTATCAACAAAGTAGTTTTGCGACCAGGACTTTCGCCTTTAGAGTTGGTTACTCCTGAAACCATAACCAGAGTAGATCAATTTTTTAAAACGATTAGTTCCGAGGTCCGCAAAAGATTTAAGAACAAAAAACTTATCTCTACTTTAGAATTCCCTGTATTGTTCTTAGGAGCGAAGCCAAGCAAGACCCCCTCATTCTATAGTTTTATGAATTTTGCCGATTTTGGCTTAGGAACATGGCATCCAAAGGGAGGCATGTATGAAATTATTTTGGCCATGGAAAGCTTGATCAAAGAATTAGGCGTCAAGATTGAAACTAATAGTTCCGCTACTAAAATCCTGGTAGAAAATAAAAAAACTACGGGTATCATTGTAAACGGAGAAACACATTTAGCAGATTTTGTTTTGAGCGGTGCAGATTATCATCATTCTGAAACTTTATTAACGGAAAAGCACAGACAATATACAGAAGCCTACTGGAGCAAAAAAACATTTGCCCCATCATCATTATTATTTTATGTTGGCTTTGATAAACGTATTAAAAATATAGAACACCATAATTTATTTTTTGATACTGATTTTGAATTGCATGCTGAAGAAATTTATGATGAACCTAAATGGCCTAAAAACCCATTATTCTATGCAAATTTCCCTTCCGTAACAGATAAAAGCATGGCGCCAGAAGGAAATGAAACTGGTTTTTTCTTGGTCCCTATTGCACCAAATTTAAAAGATACTGAAGAAATTAGAGAAGAGTATTTTAATCTAATTCTTAACAGATTTGAGGAAAAAACAAATCAAAAGATAAAAAACAATATTATATTTAAAGAGTCCTTTTGTGTGAATGATTTTATTGAAGAATACAACTCTTACAAGGGGAATGCGTACGGTTTAGCAAATACATTAACTCAAACCGCATTTTTAAGACCCAATCTTAAAAGCAAAAAAGTGAAAAATTTATTTTTCACTGGACAGCTTACGGTTCCAGGACCAGGAGTTCCGCCAGCATTAATCTCAGGGAAATTAGTGGCTGAATTGATTACCAAATCAAATAACTAAAACTATGAAAAGTATTTTCGACCAAGTTTCTTATAGCTGCAGCAAAACGGTTACAGAATCATACAGTACATCCTTCTCTTTAGCAACAAAAATGCTACACTCTTCCATTCGGGGAGATATCTATAACATTTATGGTTTTGTTCGTTTTGCAGATGAAATTGTAGATACGTTTCACGACTATGATAAAGAGCTGCTTTTTGATAAGTTTGAGAATGATCTAAAAGACGCCCTAGAGCACAAAATAAGCCTCAACCCCATTTTAAATTCTTTTCAGCACACCTACCATGCGTATAAAATTCCCTATCACTTGGTAGACTCTTTCATAAAAAGCATGCGTATGGATCTTTATAAAACAGTTTATAAAACAGATGCGGAATACAAGGAATATATCTATGGCTCTGCAGATGTAGTAGGTCTAATGTGTTTAAAGGTTTTTGTTCAAGGAGATCAAGAAAGTTATGATTCTTTAAAAACGTCTGCAATGGCATTGGGATCTGCTTTTCAAAAAGTAAATTTTTTGCGTGATTTAAAGGATGACTTTGAAGATTTAAACAGAACGTATTTCCCTAATACAAATCTAAAACAACTAGATGAAGTTTCTAAAAAAAGAATTGTAGATGAAATAAAGGCCGATTTTCAATTAGGATATGAAGGAATTGAACGATTACCACATACGGCAAAATTTGGTGTGTATACTGCTTACAAATATTACTCTAGATTGCTTAGTAAACTACAAAAAACGCCCCCATTAGAAATACAAAATGCAAGAATTAGGGTTCCTAATTATGAAAAATTTGGACTTCTTGCAAAATCATATGTAAATTACAAACTTAATTTAGTTTAACAATGAATACGCTTATCTGGATACTTATATTTATCAGCACATTTGCATTTATGGAATTCATGGCTTGGTTTAGCCATAAGTACATCATGCATGGTTTCTTATGGGTATTACATAGTGACCATCACCATAAAGACCATGATTCTTGGTTTGAACGCAACGATGCATTTTTCATCATTTATGCGGTTGTAAGCATGTCTTTTATTTTAGCCGGAGTAAAAACTTGGTTTTGGTATGGCCTACCTATTGGCTTTGGAATTATGGTATATGGGGCAGCATATTTCTTGGTTCACGACATCTTCATCCACCAACGTTTTAAGTTGTTTAGGAACGCTAATAATAGGTATGCAAAAGGCGTACGTAGAGCGCATAAAATGCACCATAAACATACTGGAAAAGAAGACGGGGAATGTTTCGGAATGTTATTTGTTCCGTTTAAATATTTTAAAAAGTAAGCTTTATACTTTATTTAATAACAAACGGTCTAGTAGTGCTCTTGTGCTTTCACTATTCCAATCTGCAGCACCCGTTTTATCAATGACAATCTCTCCTGATTTACCGATTACAAATGTTGCAGGTATGGCCGAAGATTGCAATAAGGACGGAGGCGCATTTTGAGAATAATAAACAGGCAAAGTATAGCCTTTCTTATGCATAAAAGTATTTACTACAGTTGCATCTTCATTGGTAACAAAGAGAAATACTACCTCAGTTCCGTAATCATCATATAAAGCTTGAAAATCGGGAATTTCGGCAACACACGGCGGACACCAAGTAGCCCAGAAGTTCACCACCACAACTTGATTCTGAAACTCTTGGAAATTTACAGATTTATTTTCCGGAGCAATTAAGTTCCAGTGGTAATCTTTTAAGATGAACCGTTTTTCCTCAGCTACCTCAGAAGGAGCAAAAGAAATAAGTTTATTTACAAAAACTTTCACGGGGAAACCCAAAGGAGTAAACAATACAATCCCTGCTGCAATAAGCAAAACAAGGTTGACAATTTTCTCTCTATTAAATTTCATTATTTGGTTAGAAGTCGATCTATTAAATCATAAATCTTAGAATTATCCCAATCGGCAATTCCTTCTTTATGAATTACAATATTACCTTCCTTATCAATTAAATAAGATGTTGGAGCTTTAATATCTTTTAAAGGCATTTTCTCTCCTATAAATAAATAAGTCACAGGAAAAGTAAGATTATGTTCTGCCATAAAGGTTTCTACAGGTTCTCTTTCTTCATCAGAAATAATATAGAAATCTACTTTGTCCTGGTATTTATCGTATAAAGCTTGAATACTTTGCAGTTCCGCTTCACAAGGAAGCACCCATGATGCAAAGAAATTTACAAATACGACTTTACCTTTTGATCGCTTAAAATTGAAAAAATTCCAGTTTTCATCCTTAAGTCTCCAATCGTAATCTGTAATCTTATTTCTATCGGATTCCTCGGTAACAGAAGGGCTAAACGAGAAAACTTTATTTAATAATACTTTACTATAATCTCCTAGTGGAGTCACAAAAAATGAAAGAATAAAAGCAAATAATAAAATATTTAATACAGTTTTCTTAGTAATTTTCATTCGAATTTACGTTTCCTCAAAACTAAAAAACTCCTGATAAATATCAGGAGTTTTGTTCAATTAATATTAATTAATTTTTAACTTAAATTTAATAGGTTCTTTTGACTAAGCAGCGTTCTCTTTTTTGATCACATTTAAAGCAGAACCCTCTCTATACCAGTCTATTTGAGGCTGATTATAAGTATGATTAGCTTTAATTACATCCTTACTTCCATCTGCGTGAACCACTTCAATTGTTAATTGTTTGTCTGGAGCAAACTCCGCAATATCAATAAAATTGAATGTATCGTCTTCTTGTATTAAGTCATAATCACTTTCGGTTGCGAAAGTAAGACCTAACATCCCTTGCTTTTTAAGGTTTGTTTCATGAATACGCGCAAAAGATTTTACTAAGACAGCAGCTACACCTAAATGTCTAGGCTCCATGGCAGCATGCTCACGAGAAGAACCTTCTCCATAGTTATGATCACCTACCACAATACTTCTAACGCCAGCAGCTTTATAAGCACGTGCTGTATCTGGAACACCACCAAACTCACCCGTTAATTGGTTCTTAACAAAATTAGTTTTGTGACCAAACGCATTGACCGCACCTATTAAACAGTTGTTTGAAATATTATCTAAATGCCCACGGAAGCGTAACCAAGGACCAGCCATAGAAATATGATCCGTAGTACATTTACCAAAAGCTTTGATTAATAATTTAACACCCATTAAGTTTTTATCTTTGATAGGAGTAAAAGGCTCTAATAATTGTAGTCTTTCAGAATCTGTTGCTACTTTTACAACAACACCAGAACCGTCTTCATCTGGAGCTAAATACCCAGCATCTTCTACTTCAAAACCTTTAGGAGGTAATTCCCATCCTGTTGGCTCATCAAACATCACTTCTTCGCCATTCTCGTTGATTAATTTATCCGTCATTGGATTAAAATCTAATCTACCCGCAATAGCAATTGCAGCTGTTATTTCTGGAGAAGCTACAAAAGCATGTGTATTAGGGTTTCCATCTGCACGTTTTGCAAAGTTTCTATTGAAAGAGTGCACAATACTATTTTTTGGAGCGTTTTTAGGATCACTATATCTAGCCCATTGCCCTATACAAGGACCACAAGCATTGGTAAATATTTTTGCATTTAAGTTCTCAAATACTTGTAAAATGCCATCCCTTGCTGCAGTAAAACGAACTTGCTCAGAACCTGGATTAATCCCTAATTCTGATTTCATTTTTAATCCTTTATCAATGGCTTGTTGCGCAATAGAAGAAGCTCTAGATAAATCTTCATAAGAAGAGTTGGTACAAGAACCAATTAATCCCCACTCTACAGCTAAAGGCCATTCATTTTCTGTAGCTTTCTCAGTCATGTCACTACCTACTTTAGTAGATAAATCTGGCGTAAAAGGTCCGTTTAATAATGGCGTTAATTCTGATAAGTTTATTTCAATAACCTCATCAAAGTATTGTTCTGGGTTTGCATATACATCAGCATCTGCTGTTAAATGTTCTCTAACTTCATTTGCAGCATCTGCAATATCTGCTCTATCTGTAGCTCTTAAATAGCGCTCCATAGAATCATCATAACCAAATGTAGAGGTAGTTGCTCCTATCTCTGCACCCATATTACAAATTGTTCCTTTACCTGTACAAGATAAAGACGTAGCACCAGAACCAAAATACTCTACAATTGCTCCTGTTCCTCCTTTTACGGTAAGAATTTCAGCAACTTTAAGGATTACATCTTTAGGCGCAGTCCAACCAGAAATTGTTCCAGTTAACTTAACTCCTATTAATTTTGGAAATTTAAGCTCCCATGCCATTCCTGCCATAACATCTACAGCATCAGCACCACCTACTCCAATAGCCACCATACCCAAACCACCAGCATTTACGGTGTGAGAATCGGTACCAATCATCATACCTCCTGGAAAAGCATAATTTTCTAAAACTACTTGGTGAATAATACCAGCTCCTGGTTTCCAGAAACCAATACCATATTTATTAGAAACAGATTCTAAGAAATTAAAAACTTCTGCACTTGTATTATTTGCCGATTTTAAATCTGCCGCTGCTCCACTTTTTGCTTGAATTAAGTGATCACAATGTACTGTAGTGGGTACTGCAACTTTCGGCTTACCAGCTTGCATGAATTGCAATAGCGCCATTTGTGCTGTTGCATCTTGACAAGCTATACGATCAGGTGCAAAATCAACATAATCTTTTCCTCTAACAAAAGCCTTAGAAGGAGTACCATCCCAAAGGTGGGAGTATAAAATTTTCTCAGAAAGTGTCAATGGTTTTCCAACAACTTCACGTGCTTTATTCACACGATCAGACATATTAGAATACACATCTTTTATCATATCTATATCAAATGCCATAAGATTTATATATATTTTTTTAGTACTAATTTTAGTCTTACTAAGATACAAAATATAGAAAGACTACAGAAAAGTAATTTAAATATAGAATGATTATAAAAAAGGATTCACTTCCTTATAAAACAAGTCCAATACTAAAGAAACAATACTTTTTAAAAAGACTCAATAGCATAAATGAATGACACACAAAAAAGCCTGAGTCTACGACTCAGGCTTTTCTATAATTTATAGTTATGTAACTACTATTTAACCAATTGTTTTGTTGAAGGTTTAAACTTCGTCAATACAATACCATCTACAGCTGCTTCATATTCTGCCATAGTTGGCGTTCTACCTAAAATTGTAGATAAAACAACTACTGGTGTAGAAGACAATAAAGACTCCCCTTTCTTCTCGCCAGTATCTTTTACAACTCTACCTTGGAATAAACGTGTTGATGTTGCCATAACCGTATCTCCGGGCTCTGCCTTCTCCTGATTCCCCATACATAGGTTACATCCAGGACGCTCTAAATACAACATGTTTTCATATTTAGTACGTGCCAATCCTTTTGGTGCGTTATCGTCAAACTCGAAACCTGAATATTTTACTAGAACATCCCAATCTCCTTCTGCTTTTAACTCATCAACAATATTATAAGTTGGTGGAGCTACTACTAACGGAGCTTTAAATTCAACTTTACCTTTTTGAGCTTCAACATTTTTCAACATTTGAGCTAATATTTTCATATCACCTTTGTGAACCATACAAGAACCTACGAAACCTAAATCAACTTTCTTAACACCTCCATAGTAAGATAATGGTCTAATGTTATCATGTGTATAACGTTTAGAAACATCATCGTTATTTACGTCTGGATCTGCAATCATTGGTTCTGCTATCTCATCTAAATCAATAACAACTTCTGCATGATATTTAGCATTTGCATCTGGTCTTAAAGAAGGCTTTATACCAGTTTTAAGTTCTGTAATTCTAGTTTCTGCTTTATTAACTAAACCTTTAAGTACTCCCTTAGCATTGTCCATTCCTTTATCAATCATGATTTGGATACGACCTTTTGCAATCTCTAAAGACTCAATTAATGTTTCGTCTTCTGAAATACAGATAGAAGCTTTTGCTTTCATCTCTGCTGTCCAATCTGTAAATGTAAAAGCTTCATCTGCAGTAAGTGTTCCAATGTGTACTTCGATAACGCGACCTTGGAATACATTTTCACCACCAAATTGCTTTAACATTTGAGACTGTGTTGCGTGTACCACATCACGGAAATCCATATAAGATTTCATTTGCCCTTTAAAAGTTACTTTTACTGACTCAGGTATTGGCATTGAAGCCTCACCTGTAGCAAGTGCTAATGCAACAGTTCCTGAATCTGCTCCAAAAGCAACACCTTTAGACATACGTGTATGCGAATCTCCACCAATAATGATGTCCCAGTCTCCAACAGTAATATCGTTTAATACTTTATGAATAACATCCGTCATAGGAAAGTACTTTCCTTTCGGATCACGACCAGTAATTAAACCAAAGTCATTCATAAAGCTCATTAATCTTGGAATGTTAGCCTTAGACTTATCATCCCAAACCGATGCTGTATGACAGCCAGATTGATACGCCCCATCAACAATTGGAGAAATAACCGTTGCGGCCATCATCTCTAATTCTTGAGAAGTCATTAAACCTGTAGTATCTTGAGAACCTACTATATTTACTTCTGCACGTACATAAGAACCAGCGTGCAACGTTGCACCTGATGTACCTACTGCATTTCTATTAAATATTTTTTCTACCGCTGTTAAACCCTGACCTTCAATAGTGATTTCTTTTGATGGTGCATATACAGGCACAACATCTACACCGAGTACTTTAGAAGCAAAAGTTTGTAATTTTTTACCGAAAACAACTGCGTAAGATCCACCTGCCTTCATGAACTCCATTTTTTGTGGAGTAAATGCTGCTGAGATATCTTTCAATTCTACTTTATCGTGGTATAATTTTTTCTCTTTAGTATTAATCGTAAGCACCGTACCAGTTGCAACAGAATACATTTGCTTTAAAATTGGTTCACCATCTGCATCAACAATTGTATTGCCATCAGCATCTTTTTGCTTTACCCAGTTTTTAAGATCTAAACCAATACCACCAGTTACACCAACTGTCGTCAAGAAAATTGGAGCAATACCATTGGTACCTGCAATTACTGGCGCAAAATTGATAAATGGCACATATTTACTAAAAGGAACACCTGTCCATAGCGCTACGTTATTCACACCAGACATTCTCGAAGAACCAACTCCCATTGTTCCTTTTTCTGCAATTAGCATTACACGCTTATCTGGATGTTGTTCCTTCAAAGCCAATAATTCATTTTGCATGTCTTTGTTATGCTCAAACATACATTGACCATGCAACTCACGATCTGATCTTGAGTGTGCATCACCCCCTGGAGATAATAAATCTGTTGAAATATCACCAACACCAGCTATATAAGTAACTACTTGTATTTCTTCTTCAATTTCAGGAAGCTTTGTAAAAAACTCTGCTCTGGCATAGCTTTCTATAATATCTTTCGCAATTGCACTACCGTTATTTAAAGCTTCTTCTAAGCGAGCAGTATCAGCCTCATAAAGGAAAACCTGTGTTTTTAACACCTCAGCGGCTTGTTTTGCCAATGCCACATCAGAACCTAAAGCTACATCTAATAAAACGGCTACCGAAGGCCCACCCTTCATGTGAGATAATTGTTCAAAAGCAAAAGCAGGTGTGATTTCTTTCACTACTGATTCACCAAGAATAATTTCCTTTAAAAATTTTGCTTTAACACCAGCAGCACTTGTAGTACCAGGTAAAACGTTATAGATAAAAAAGTTAAGAGAATCTTCTCTGTACTCATGATCTAAGTCTTTAATTTGCTCAATGATTTTACTTAGCAATTCAGCACCATCAATTGGCTGCGGATGAAGTCCTTTTTCTTTTCGTTCTTCTATCTGCTTCAGGTAATCTTTATAAATGCTCATATATTTAGAAAATCTACTTTTAGGTTATTGCAATCTTGCAAAATTACTAAAATATTGAGCCTAAATAAAAGATTTACGAATTGATTGAATGTAATTTGAGAAAAATTTTGAAAAGTGTATTCAAAAAAACGAATACCACATTTAATTGTACTTTTTTATAAAATATCTCTTACGAAAACGTTTGATACAGATGAGATTTCTACAATAATTGGCGAATTATATCATCCTCTGATATGCCTTCTGCTTCCGCTTTGTAATTTTTTATTATTCGATGTCTCAAGATCCCTAAAGCAACGGCTTTAACATCTTCAATATCTGGAGAGAATTTACCTTTGATAGCTGCGTGTGCTTTTGCACCTAAAATTAGATTTTGTGAAGCTCTAGGACCTGCACCCCAATCAATATACTGTTTTACATACTCCGAAGCTGTATCTAAATTAGCACGTGTACTATTTACCAGTCTCACCGCATAATCTACCACATTATCTGGAACTGGAATTCTTCGTACTAATTGTTGTACTGCTATAATTTCTTCTGCATTGAAAAGGGCATTTATTTGGTTTCTAAGATCTGAAGTAGTTGCCTTAACAATGGCTACTTCTTCACTAATAGAAGGGTACTTGAGTTCAATAGCAAACATAAAACGGTCTAATTGCGCTTCCGGCAAAGGGTAAGTACCTTCTTGCTCAATAGGGTTTTGAGTTGCCAATACAAAATACGGCGCAGGTAACTTATAATTTTCACCGGCTATAGTTACAGAGCGCTCTTGCATTGCTTCTAATAAAGCTGCTTGCGTTTTAGGTGGTGTTCTATTTATCTCATCTGCCAAAATAATATTAGAAAATATTGGACCTTTGATAAATTTAAACGTTCTATTTTGATCTAGAATTTCACTCCCTAGAATATCACTAGGCATTAAATCTGGTGTAAACTGAATTCTTTTAAAATCTAAACCTAATGTTTGTGCAATCGTATTTACCATTAATGTTTTTGCCAAACCAGGTACCCCTATCAAAAGAGAGTGCCCACCAGTATATACAGATAATAAAATCTGTTCTACTACTTCTGTTTGGCCAACAATAACTTTGGCGATTTCTCCTTTTAAAGCAAGGTGTTTTTCAACAAGATTATGTATGGCAGTAACATCAGACATGAACTTATTCTTTTATCCAGTTATTTGCAAATTCACAACCTTTATTGGTTTCATTTACACTAATGTAAGTTTCTTCAATATGTTCAGCCATCCATTTTGCAATAGCATCTGCTTGCTTTTGTGTTTTTGCTAATTCCTGAATCTTAATATAATCCTTAGAAAAATCTGCTACATGCTCATCATGACGATTGGTAATCTTCATAATCTTAAAACTTGCACCTTCACGAGGATCTTCTTCTAAAATAGGCTGAGAAATCTCGTTGTCCTTTAAATTACGAATCTGGTTGTAAAAAGTAGGATCCATATTGGTAAGCTCAAAACGCGCACTATAATCTGCAGGGTTACGCAATTGGCCTCCATCAAATTTTGTCTCTTTCTGATCTGAGAAATTTAACGCTGCCTGTGCAAACGTATATTTCCCTGATATAATCTGATTACGAATAGTATCTAATTCCTGCTTAGCTTCATCTAAAGCGCTTTGTGGCACCTTAGGAATCATAAGAATATGACGAATTTCGCGCTCTTGCCCCAAGATCTTTTCTACCGTAATAATATGATATCCAAAAGTGGTTTCAAAAGGCTCAGAAACTTCACCTACGTTTAAACTAAAGGCAACATCTTTAAATTCTTTTACAAATCCTGTTTGCTTATCTATTTTATAAAACCCACCGTTTTGCTTCGAACCAGGATCCTCGCTATTTAATATCGCTTTAATAGAGAAACTAGATCCTTTTTCTAAAATATCTTCACGAATTCTGTTCAAACGATCTATTACCTTTTGCTTCTCTTCTTCTGGCGCAACAGGCTTTTTAACAATTTGAGCTATTTCTAATTCTGATCCAAAAACCGGACGTTGATCTTCTGGTATTTTATTATAGAATTGACGTACTTCTTCTGGTGTAATTTCTATCTCTTCAACAATACTACGTTGCATACGCTCCGAAAGCATACGAAGTTTATTAATCTTATATAATTCTTCTCTAAAGCTTTCCTCATCTGTTTTTTTATAAAAAGACAATACTTTTTCCATAGAACCTACTCTAGATACCAATTGCTGTATTTGAGCATCACTCGTAGCGTTCACCTCATCATCTGCCACCAAAATACTATCTTGAACTGCTTGATGCGCATACAACCGATCTTCCATTAACTTCCCTAATAATCCGCAACGAGAAACATCATCTGCCGAAACACCTTGGTTACGCAAATCAATTAATGTCTTATCAATATCCGATTCTAAAATTAAATAATCACCCACTACTGCAGCAACACCATCTAATTTTATTTTTTTGAAAGGTTTTAGAGAATCTGCAGCCACCGCTACAACAGCAACATCACTTACTTCTTCTACAGGAGTTTCAATAACTTCTTCTTGTGCATTTAGTATTCCAACAAAAAGTACTACTAAAAGGGTAATCGTGTTCTTAATCTTTAACATAAACTTCAAATTCTTTATCCTTAATTGCATCATCAATAATTTCGGTTTCCAATTTTCTAATTAATTCTAACCGTCTCCTGTTTAATAAAATTTGTTTTATTGAGGGTTTAACAAACAACAATGGAGCCGTATCGTTCGTATTCAACACATCAGTAACCTTCGCCAAATATACCCCTATTGAATCCTGTAATTCAAAAAATTGTGATTTTTTTAAGTATCTATCCTCATTTTCAAAGGTTAAGGGCGGAATTTCATTCACAATTCTAGAGGCTTTCACCCAAATAGAATCATTGAAATTTAGATTTTTAAATTGTATTCCAATAGAATCTAAGAACTTCTGATCTTTCGCATTAAAACGATCTAAACGCGACGCCACTTGATCCTTATCTAAAAACTGCGCAGAGAGCTCAATAAACCTAAGTTTCACCAACTTTTCTTTCAGCATGAAGTTTTCTTTTTCTCTCTCGTAAAAACTACTAAGCTGTGCATCAGTAACAATAGTATCCTCTGTTTGACTCACCAATGCTTCTTTATAGGCGCGGGTATACAAATCTGTCTTATAATTTTCTATAAGTTGATTGAATTCTTTTAGCTGCTCTTCGGGTAAATTGATTTTAGATTTGGAAAGTAGTAATTGTTTCGTTGCCCAATTATTGATATAATTAGTTACAAAAGAAGCACTATCTTCTTTAGACACATTATCCTTTAGCAAGGCTTCAACATCATCCTTATATAGATAAGATTTCCCGACACGTGCTAGCGGCTCTCTATCTTCTTCTTTCTTAAAAATTGAACCACATGAAATACCTGTAGCCAAAAGCACAAACACAGATACAACGCGTACCTTTTTAAATAAAATAATGTTTTGTAACTGCATCTTGCAAAAATAACAAATAACGGATGTTGTGCAAGTTCCTAATTTCTAACAAATTTCAAGTACTTTTAACTTTCCCTTTAGAATTATCCCTGTATTAAGGGATAAAAAGAATACAACACTTGATTAATTTTACACTATGAGTACTAAAAAAATTAAATTGATATGGGATTTTCGAGGTCCTGCAGCTGCTAAGACCGCAGAACACCACGTCATTCATTTAAAAGAATTTATTGCTGCAGAAAAATTACAACTAAATATTACGGATGTACAACATGTAAATGACATGTATAGCTTAGCGTTTTTGGTGGTAGAAGAATCAGAAATGCTTAAGGTTAGAGACGCTTTAAAACCGCACCGAGGAGAATTATACAACCCATAAACCCAACACCAATGCTTTCTAAACCAATTAGCATTATTTTCTTTCTACTGCTTATCACAAGTTGCAAAGAGAAATCTAAAATAGAATTCTCACACCCTATTGAATCCGCTTTAAAAGCCACATCCCCTAAAATTAAAAATGTTGTAGACAGCATCAATAAATATGAAGTACAAATAAAATTCACCCAAATACAACGAAAAAACGGGGAGGTTTTATTTACAGATCATGACTTTCAAACCGATGCCACCCATTATTTCTACCCTGCAAGCAGCGTAAAATTACCCATTGCTATTCTTGCTTTAGAAGAGATTAATAAAATTCCTGATGTAAATCTAACTACTAAATTTTATATAGAAGGCGACACTATAGAAACCACCATAGCAAAAGAAATAACTAAAATTTTTGCCGTTAGTGATAACAACGCTTATAATAGATTATTTGAGTTTGTAGGTCAAGACACCATTAATCAGGCATTACGCAGTAAAGGAATAAAAAATGTTCGCATAGCACACCGCTTAGGAGTAGATAATGCAGACGATATTACCACAAAGCCAATTATCATTTATATGAATGATAGCACCACCAGAATACGAAACAAGGGTATTAATAGTGTGATTAAACCCCTCAAAATACTTAGCACTAAAAAAGGAGTAGGTTACCTTGACGAGGATGATTTACTCGTTAAAGAGCCTTTTAATTTTGAACAAAAAAACTATTATCCCATTGAAGCACAGCACCAAGTATTAAAGCGAATAATTTTTCCTGAAAAATTTAAACAGGAAGAGCAATTTAAGATTAGTGCAGCACAAAGAGATTTTATACTTCGAACAATGCGTTCCCTACCACGAGAAAATGGATACGACGCTACAATGTATTATGATAGTTATGTAAAGTTCTTTATGTTTGGCGACAACCCAGACCCAATACCCAATACTATTCAGATTTACAATAAGGTAGGCTATGCGTATGGCACACTTACAGACTGCGCTTATATCAAAGACAGCATCAATAAAATAGAATTTTTATTAACTGCTACTATTTTAGTAAACGGTAATAAGATATATAATGATGATACTTATGAGTATGACACCATTGGTATTCCTTTTTTAGCAGAACTAGGCAGACAACTCTATCAGCAAGAACTACAACTAAAAAAGCAATAATTACTAGCAAAGGTGA
This sequence comes from Cellulophaga baltica, assembly GCF_900102165.1. Classification (GTDB taxonomy): domain Bacteria; phylum Bacteroidota; class Bacteroidia; order Flavobacteriales; family Flavobacteriaceae; genus Cellulophaga; species Cellulophaga baltica. Next base: position 48,097 of record NZ_FNBD01000009.1, on the reverse strand, counting down.
GTTATCCTAAAGATATACTCTCGCTTTACATACAACCATATGAACAACCAACAAGACCAAATAAAGTTACTTGAACAAAAGCTTGAAGAACTTTTAAGCAAACAAGAGAGTTTTGCTAAAAACTTAATGGCTGCTTATAAGGAGATTGAAGACCTTAAAAAAGGGCAATTTATAAAAGTTACCCCTTTAGAAACTCCCGAAACTCCTGTGGTTGACAAAGTAATTGACGCTCCAAAAATTGACGAAAAGGAATTTACAGTAGAAAAAGTAACGCCAGAAATAAAAACAGGAGCCAACGAAAAAGAAAAAAGTCCAGAACCTATTTTAGAAGCAAGTGCTCCAGTAGTTACAGAGTCTTATGTAAAAACAGAAGTACCATTACAGACTTCAAACAACAAAAACACCAACCAACTCCCTCCAAAAAAATCGAGCTTAGAAAAATTCATCGGAGAGAACTTAATAAACAAAGTTGGTATTCTAATCACTATCATTGGCGTTATCATTGGCGTAAAATATAGTATTGAAAATAATCTTATCAGCCCATTAACTCGTATTATTCTAGGCTATTTATTTTCATTTGGATTACTGGCCGCTGGACTAAAACTAAAAGTCAAATACTTAAATTTTAGTGCTGTGTTGGTTAGTGGAGCGATCACCATGATGTATTTCATCACATTCATGGGGTATGATTTTTACGGACTATTCCCGCAGCTGGTTGCTTTTGGAGTAATGACACTCCTCACTGTTTTTACAGTCGTCGCTGCCATAAATTACGACAAGCAAATCATTGCCCATTTAGGGTTAGTAGGCGCCTATTCTATCCCTTTTTTACTAAGTAATAACTCTGGTAATGTAACTGCACTTTTTAGCTACATGACTATTATCAATATTGGGATTCTAATCATTTCATTTAAGAAATACTGGAAATCACTGTACTATGTTTCGTTTGGGTTTACCTGGTTAATCTACTTAGGATGGATTGTAAAAGACTATTATTACGTTGAAGATTTCAGATTTGCATTTACATTCTTGAGCATCTTTTTCATCCTTTTCTATTGCATGTTTTTAGCCTATAAGACCTTGAAAAATGAAAAATTCCAAGCTACAGATGTCATTTTACTTTTCCTTAATTCATTTTTCTTCTACGGTATTGGCTACTACCTACTAGACTCGCATGCAACGTTTGGAAAAGAATTATTAGGACTATTTACCCTAGGCAATGCCATGATACATTTTATACCAACGGTGATTGTTTACAAAAAGAAATTGGTAGACAAAAAACTATTCTATTTAATAGCAGCCTTAGTGTTAACTTTTATTACTATAACCATTCCAGTACAACTAGACGGAAGCTGGGTTACCATTCTATGGGCTATTGAAGCTGCCACCCTGTATTGGTTTGCTACCACCAAAAAAATCACCGTATACAAAAACCTCTCCTACATCTTAATAGTCATAGCATTTATAAGCCTTCTAGAAGATTGGTCTCACCTGTATGATTTAAACCCTTCTAAGGAAAGAATAAGCCCTATTTTCAATAGCAATTTCTTAAGCTCCCTACTGGTTATTATTGCGTTTGGCTTTATTACTTGGCTGAATAAAGCTGAGAAATTCCAAGATTTAGAAGCGCCAAAAAAAGCAATGGATAAAATCATGGGATTCTTAATTCCTATAGGATTGCTTATTATTTGCTATTTAGCCTTCTCCCTTGAAATAGATAATTACTGGGAGCAACAATTCCTAGATTCATTTATAAACTACACCAATGAAGCGGGTAATTTAGGCAGCACACGCAATTACAATTTAATAGATTTTAAAAGTATTTGGCTTATAAATTACTCCTTGCTGTTCTTTTCTATTTTGGCCGTAGCTAACATCAAGCTTATAAAAAATAGCACATTAGCCATCGTGAACTTTGTTATTAATAACATCCTTACATTTACATTCCTAATTGGAGGATTATTAATTATTAGCACGCTCAGAGAAAATTATATTGCGCAATATCTGGGCGAGCATTACAGCATAGGTAGTTACTACCTCTATATAAGATATATTTCATTAGCCGTTTTGGCATTTCTAGTATACACGATATACTGGTACACCAAGCAAGACTATTTGAATTTAAAAATTAAGAATGTATTTCAAATATTCTTACACCTCATTATCCTATGGATCCTAAGTAGTGAACTATTGCATTGGATGGATCTTGCTGGTTCTTCTGGATCATACAAAATGAATTTAAGTATCCTCTGGGGCGCCTATTCCTTATTCATGGTCGTGATTGGTATTTGGAAAAGAAAAAAACATATCCGTGTGAGCGGAATTGCACTTTTTGGTGCTACACTAGTAAAACTATTCTTTTATGATATTGCCGATTTAGATACCATCTCTAAAACTATTGTATTTGTATCCTTAGGATTACTTTTACTCCTTATTTCATTTTTATATAACAAGTACACCAAACAAATTGAAAATGACCCAAAAGACCTTTAAGCTTTTAATTCTTTTATTTTTAGTGAGCACAGGTATGTTTGCTCAAATGAAAACCTATCAATACAAACGAGAAATAAAAGATATCTCTGAGCAATGGCACAGCATTGAATTACCTGAATCGCTTTACGAAAAAACTAAGATAAACCTAGCTGATATTCGCATATATGGTATTATAAAAAACGATACTATAGAAGCACCGTATGCTTTAAAAGCAAAAAGGAGTATTGAAAAAATTAACGACGTTACTTTTGAAGTTTTAAATGAAAGCCATACGAACGACAGTTATTTCTACACGTTTAAAGTCGAGAATGCTTCGAAGATTAACGAAATCTATTTGAATTTTGACAAACTAAATTTTGATTTCAATATAAAAATTGAAGGAGGACATAATGAGAAGGAATGGTTTACCATTGCCGACGACTACCGAATACTGTCTATTGAAAATAAAGCAACTAGCTTTAAATTCACTACCGCTAAAATCCCCACTTCTACCTACAGCTATTATAGAATTACCGCTAAGACTTCGGAAGATCCCGAGTTTAAAAGCGCTATGATTTTTGAAAATAATACGATCCCAGCAACTTACAACACCTATTCCCCAATTAAAGAGGAAGTAACAAACAATCAAAAAACAAAAGAAACTATAATTGCCCTAGAACTAAACCACGCAGTGCCTTTAAGCCATATTAAAGTCGCTGTTCTAGACGGCCTTAATTATTTAAGACCTATTCAAATAAGCTACCTTACAGATAGTACTAAAACAACCACTGGATGGCATTATCAATACAGAAATTTATCTTCAAGTATTCTGAGCTCTATTAATAAAAACGAATTTGATTTTATAAGCACTAGGGTTAAAAAACTAAAAATCACTATTAGTAATCAAGACAACCAACCTTTAAAAATTGGCGCTATCGAATTACAGGGATACCAACATGAGTTGATTGGACGCTTTACAGAACCCGGGCAATACTTTCTAAGTTACGGAAACCCAGAAGTATCAGAACCTATCTATGACATTAACCTAATGGATAATGTAGTTCCTGCTACCGCAAAAGCAGTAGTACTAGGAAAAGAATTAGGTAGCGAAATAATTATAGCAGCACCAGAAGTTCAAGCTTTATTCGAAAATAAAAAATGGCTTTGGGCAATTATGCTTTTAATAATTGCACTTCTAGGATACTACACCATTAAAATGATAAAAAAGTCTTAAACTGGCTCTCCGTACAAATCAAAATCGGCCGCTTCTGTTATTTTTAAAGTAACAAAATCACCTACTTTCAAATAGTATTTTGAAGCGTCAATAAGCACTTCATTGTCTACATCTGGAGAATCAAACTCTGTTCTACCAATAAAATGAGGACCTTCTTTTCTATCAATGATACAACGAAGAGATTGTCCTATTTTTTCTTGGTTTAACTCCCATGAAATTTGAGATTGTATTTCCATTATTTGAGATGCACGCTCTTGTTTTACTTCTTCCGGAACATTATCTTCCAAAGTATACGCATGCGTATTTTCCTCATGACTATACGTAAAACAACCTAAACGTTCAAAACGCATTTCTTCAACCCAACTTTTTAAGGTTTGGAAATCCTCCTCAGTTTCTCCAGGATATCCAACAATTAAAGTAGTTCTAATCGTCATTTCTGGCACCAAGGCTCTAAAGTCTTGTAATAACTTGGTTGTTTTTTCTTTTGTAGTACCTCTACGCATACTTTTCAGTATGTTATCTGAAATATGCTGTAAAGGGATATCTAAATAATTACAAATTTTTGGTTCCTTCTTCATTAATTCCAATACATCCATTGGAAAACCTGTAGGGAATGCATAATGTAAACGAATCCACTCAATACCATCAACCTTTACCAAAGCTTCAAGAAGCTCTGCAAGGTTTCGTTTTTTATAAATATCTAAGCCGTAGTACGTTAAATCTTGGGCTATTAAAATTAATTCCTTTACTCCTTTTGCCGCTAATTTCTCTGATTCAACTACCAAATTTTCTATAGGCGTGCTTTTATGCTTACCACGCATAATAGGAATAGCACAGAAAGAACAAGGTCTATCACAACCTTCTGCAATTTTTAAGTAGGCATAATTTTTAGGAGTAGTCGTTAAACGCTCTCCTATTAACTCATGCTTATAATCTGCTCCTAATGCTTTTAATAAGCCTGGCAATTCTGTAGTACCAAAATACTCGTCAACATTTGGAATTTCCTTCTGTAAATCTGGCTTATAACGCTCACTTAAACACCCCGTAACAAATACCTTATCTACAACACCCGCTTCTTTCTTTTGCACAAATTGCAAGATAGTGTTTACACTTTCTTCCTTGGCATTATTTATAAATCCACAAGTATTAATAACTACAATATTCCCTTCTCCCTCATGTACAACTTCCTTTTTATTGGCTTTAAGTTGTCCCATTAAAATTTCAGAATCGTAAACATTTTTAGAGCAACCTAATGTTACGACATTAATTTTATTCTTCTTAAGTGTCTTTGTGCGCATAGCTTTAAATAAAGTGCAAAAATACAACAAGCAAAAAGATCAGACTTATTTATATTGATTTTTATTAATACTCCGTTATACTAAAGTTAAACCCTTTAGCCTTTAAAGCGTCTTACTTAAAAATAACATCATGAAACAGCTATCGCTTTTTGTTTTTACACTTCTAATTCTAGGTAATTTTTCCTGCTCTACAGATTCAATTTCTAAAGAAGAAGAACAAATAACAGATGAAGATGTATACTTTCCTCCTCTCCAATCTACGATTTGGGAAACAAAAAGTCCCGAAGAATTACATTGGAACACGGATAAATTACCCCAATTATTATCCTATCTTGAGGAAACAAACACCAAAGGATTTATCATTTTAAATCAAGGAAAGATAGTTGTTGAGCAGTATATGAATGCACATGATTCATCAAAAGTATGGTATTGGGCAAGCGCCGGTAAAACACTGACCACCGCAACTACAGGAATTGCTCAAAAAGAAGGATTACTAGCTATAAGCGATAAAGTTTCCGACTATTTAGGCACAGGCTGGACCAGCAGCCCCTTAGCGAAAGAAAACCTTATTACTATTGAAAATTTATTACAAATGGATTCTGGCTTAAGCGACACGAATGGCGATAACGTTAGTCCCGATAATTTAGAATATATGGCAGATGCAGGTACCAGATGGGCCTATCACAATGTATACGTAAAATTGCAAGATGTCATTGCCACAACAAGCAACACGACCTATAAAGAATATTTCAATACGAAATTGAGAGACAAAATTGGAATGAGCGGCACTTGGATAGATGTAAGCGACCTTAACGTATATTGGAGTGACACCAGAAGCATGGCACGCTTTGGTTTACTTATCTCTGAAAATGGGAGATGGGAAAACACACAAATTATTCCAAGTACCTTTTTAAATGCCGCTACAAATACTTCACAAAATATTAATGAAGCTTATGGTTACTTATGGTGGCTAAATGGTAAATCTAGCTATCATTTACCGCAATCTCAAGACACCTTTGACGGTTCACTTATACCTAATGCACCAACAGACATGTATGCTGCCTTAGGCAAAAACGATCAAAAACTATATATCATTCCAAGCAAAGATCTCGTAATTATCAGAATGGGTGATTCTGCTGAAGAGGAAAACTTTGCGTTATCTTCTTATGACACCAACCTTTGGGATAAAATTAATGACTTACTGCCTTAATTATAGCCCTTAGGCATCTTTCTAATATTTGTTACTTTCTCAAACGCAGCCCCAAGTTCTAATAACTTATCTTCCTCAAACTGTTTCGCGATAAAGGTTAAACTAATAGGCTCTCCCGTGGATTTATACCCCATAGGAACCGTTAATGCAGGATATTTTGCAGCCGCAGCATAGCCGGCATGGTAATTATTAATACTCAAAACAGCATCCAAATGATCTTGCTCCAAAATTTCATCAAAATAAGCCCTACTTTTTTGCTCCAAATCTGCGATAATTAATGTCAGTTCTGCCGATGAAGTTGTATCCGCCACAATACCCTCAAACAAAGCTTGCCCATAAGGAATTCTTACTAAGGAATCTTGCTGATTAAAACGAATAACATCTTCAATAGAAGTTACATTTACCTCATTTTTATTTTTGACATTCTGCTGAATGTAGCTCGGCAAATCGTTCTTCATATCAATATTCAAAATACTTAAAAAACCAGGCAACCCAAGTTCTTTAGGTGTAAAAACAACCACCGTAGCACCAGAAGCTTTCAACTGCTCAACGGTAGCCGCATAAATTGTGTCTGTAGCAATTAAATCTGAAAAAGCACCAAAGCGCTTGCCTTCCAATGAACTAGCGGAAGTCACTGCTTCTGTATAATTTTTAAAGGTATCAACAGATTTTATATCCGATAGGTCTTTGCCTGTCATCGCCGATAACAAAATAGCATTATCCACCACATTTCTAGTCATAGGACCAGGTGTATCTAAGGTACTTGAAATTGGAACAATACCACTTCTACTTAGTAAACCTACCGTAGGTTTTAGCCCCACAATAGAGTTCTGACTAGAAGGTGATAATATAGATCCAGAAGTTTCTGTACCAACAGCAGCTACCGCATAATTAGCGGCAACAGAAGTACCACTACCTGCGCTAGAACCCCCGGTTTCAAAAATCTTCCGACCATAAGGATTTAAGGTTTGCCCACCGACAGCACTATACCCAACTGGACATCCAGAACACAGAAAATAAGCCCATTCGCTTAAATTCACTTTCCCCAGGATTAAAGCACCACGTTCCTGCAGGCGCCCTACTATAAAGGCATCATCGGTTTCATTTTCCATCAAAGCAATAGCCCCTGCAGTGGTATTCATCCCACGGGTGTCTATATTATCTTTTAACAAAATAGGCATTCCAAAAATAGGGTGTCTAGCTTTATCCGGGCTACTAACCAATTCCTTATCACATGCTCTAGCTTGACGTAGCACCTCTTTATTTAGAGCTAAAATTGTATTCAACGTCGTCTCATTATTCAATTCATACTTATAAATACGATATAAATAAAACAACACTAGTGCTTCATAACTTATCTTTCCTGCTTTTATATTAGCTTGTATTGTAGGGATATTTTGCTCCAAGATATAAGGCTTCCATTTTTCATAATCTGAAACGGAAATTTCAGCAGCCACATCCTGAAAGGGAAGAAATACATCATTCTTATCCAACACCTTAGACTGAATTAATTTGTATTGCATTCTGGGATTTTCATGCGTCTTATTAGCGGCAACTTCTAATGAATCATTATAGCCCACCCATAATGGTTTAGTGTTCTTACTGATGTTCATATCCTTGCAAGAAAACACCAACAATAAGACGACTAATGGTAATATATATTTCATAATTTTCTGATTACAGTCTCAAAAATAAGAATAAACTATTACAAAATTATCACAACCTGCCTAAACAAAAAAAGTCTCTAAACATCAAAGAAATTGATTATTTAGAGACTTTTTAAAAGATACTTTTATTTACTTATTACTGAAGAATGAATCTACAAACTCATATTTATTAAAAACTTGAAGATCTTCTATCCCTTCTCCTACTCCGATATATTTGACTGGAATTTTAAATTGATCTGAAATTCCTATCACAACACCACCTTTAGCTGTACCATCTAATTTAGTAACTGCCAATGAAGTTACATTCGTTGCTTTCGTAAATTGCTTTGCCTGTTCAAAGGCATTCTGCCCTGTAGAACCATCTAAAACCAAAAGTACATCATTAGGTGTATCTGGAACTACTTTCTGCATCACTCTACTTACTTTAGAAAGCTCGTTCATTAAATTTATCTTATTATGAAGTCTTCCTGCCGTATCAATAATCACGACATCAGCATCATTTTTCACTGCAGAACTCAAAGTATCAAAAGCTACGGATGCAGGATCACTACCCATTTGCTGCTTAATAATAGGAATACCTACTCTATCTGCCCAAATTTGTAATTGATCTATTGCTGCCGCTCTAAACGTATCTCCAGCACCTAAAACCACCTTATACCCTTGCTTCTTAAATTGATATGCTAATTTTCCTATGGTGGTTGTTTTACCTACCCCATTGACACCTACCACCATAATCACATAAGGCTTTTTGTCTTTAGGAATCGTAAACTCTACATCTTCTCCAGAATTTGTTTCTGAAAGTAAACGCGCTATCTCTTCGCGAAGGATTTCATTTAACTCTTCTGTTCCAACATATTTATCTTTTGCTACGCGTGCTTCAATGCCCTTAATGATTTTCAAGGTGGTATCTACTCCAACATCAGAAGCTACTAAAACCTCCTCTAAATTATCAAGAACGTCATCATCTACTTTAGACTTACCGGCTACAGCTTTGTTTAATTTTCCAAAAAATGAAGTTTTGGTTTTCTCCAGACCCTTATCAAGTGTTTCTTTCTTTTTAGAAGAAAACAGCTTTTTGAATAAACTCATAGTGTTAAAAAAATTCGTTGTATCAAATATATGAAACATACTTGATTAATACTTAAACAATATAACTGAATGATTGTTAGAATCTTCAACTCTAATTACCACCTATCTTTCAGAAGAAATCGTTCAGTTATAAAAACAAAAAAGCCACTCTCTTTACGAAAGTAGCTTTATCAATATAAAATTGAAATGTCTTATTTCTTAGTCAACCAACCGCTAACCTCTTCAGGAGCCATAACTGCTTCTGTAAATGTATAAGCACCAGATTTTGGTGACTTAACCATTTTTATAGCTTTAGTCAATCTTTTAGAACTGGTTTGTAAACTTGCTACCGTCTTCTTTGCCATGTTTAATAATTTTTATCATTTCCGTAGGAACGGAAAATTACTTAATTTCTTTATGAACAGTCATTTTCTTTAGAATTGGGTTGAATTTCTTAAGCTCAATTCTATCAGGAGTGTTCTTCTTATTTTTTGTTGTAATGTATCTTGAAGTACCAGGTTGTCCTGATTCTTTATGCTCTGTACATTCCAAAATCACTTGGATTCTATTACCTTTCTTAGCCATTTTACTAGATTATTTTTTCGGATTACTTAGTTAATCCATTTGCTTTAGCTTCTTTCAATACTGCACTAATACCTTTCTTATTGATAGATTTTAATGCACGCGCAGATACTTTCAAAGTAACCCAACGGTTTTCTTCTTCAATATAGAAACGCTTTTTGGAAAGATTTACATTGAATCTTCTTCTTGTCTTATTGATGGAAAACGATACGTTGTTTCCAAACATAGCTCTCTTTCCGGTAATTTCGCAAACTTTTGACATATCGCTAGGGTTTGTGTTATTTTTAAACAGGATGCAAATTTATATCTTTTTTATCGGACGTACAAAATTCTTTTTTAAAATTTTGAAATTTCTTTTTGAAGCATCTCAAGTGCCTTATTTACAGACTTTTGCACAACCCTTTCGCGCTGACTCCCCATCATAAACTTCTCAGAATACACTCCTTTAGGTGTTGCAATGGCAATAAAAACACTTCCAAGCTCCTCATTAGAGTCACCTTTTGTCGGACCAGCGTTCCCTGTAGTGGCAATTGAAAAATCTGATTTTAAGAGTTTTCGAACATTAATCGCCATAGCTTCTGCTACTTGCGCACTCACTACAGAATGCATTTTGACCACCTCTTTTGGAACATTCAGAACGTTTATCTTTACTTCAGTAGCATAACTCACAAGACACCCCTTAAAATAGGCAGATACCCCTGGGATCGCCGTCAAATGCTCCGAAATTGTTCCTCCCGTAAAACTCTCTGCCAAAGACAAGGTCATCTTTTTCGAGGTTAACAATTTAGCGATAACCGCTTCAATGGTTTCATCATCTTCCTCGCCATAAATAACATCATCAATGAGTAGGTACAACTTTTTAGTTTCCGAAGCCATAACCGCTTCTACCCCCTCCTGTACAGCTCCCTTAGCACTTAAACGCAATCTAACCATTCCTAAGCTAGGCAAATATGCCAACTTTATGGAGGAAGGCAAACCCTCTTCCCATTCTGAAATACGATCTGCTAACGCACTTTCTCCTATACCGTAAGTGATGATTGTTTTATGTAGAATAAATGGCCTATTAAATTCTTTTTGAATTTTAGGAACCACTTCATTTGTTATTAGGTATTTCATCTCAAAAGGCACCCCCGGAAGCGAAACAAAGACGGTATTATTCTTTGTCATCCACATGCCTGGAGCGGTTCCATTTGCATTATGCAAAATAGTAGCTTTTGACGGCACTAAGGCCTGATCTATATTTACTTGTAAGAGCGGAGAGGTTGAAATATATTTTTTAAACAATTCTTTGACATGATCCAAAACCATCTCATTTTGCACCAAACTATCATCAAAATACTCGCATAAAGTATGCTTGGTAACATCATCTTTAGTAGGCCCGAGCCCACCTGTAATAATAACGATATCTACCCGTGATTCTGCATCTTTTAAAGCCTGAAGAATATGACTTTTTTCATCTTGAATAGAAGTAATCTGATACACAGAAACTCCTATTTTATTAAGTTCTTTACCAATAAAAGCAGAATTTGTATCTACAATTTGACCAATAAGAATTTCATCACCAATAGTAATTATCTCTGCATTCATCTAAAGACCAAAATCTTTTTTAAGTTCAGAAATCACTTGATGAATATCTTTTTTAAGAATAGGAAATATCTGGTCTAGACTAGGGTTCTCATCCCCAACTTTACCGATATTCTCTATATCTAAAGCTGCTGCACGCGTTTGCTCCATACCTAATAAATCTACATTAGGTTTAATTTTGTGTGCTAATTGGTATATATTGGAATAGTTTTTTTGACCTATAGCAACTTCTAGTTGTTCCAAATCCTCTGGAACCTCATCGAGGAAAGCAGAAACTACGGACTGAATAAAATCTTCATCCCCGTCTGCCAACTCATTAATTTTATCCAAACTGTAAATCATCTTGTTATTTAATAGTTACATTAAACATCTCTATGCCTTCTAACCTACCTGAAAGGTAGTCATTAGTTTTAACACTACCAACACCTGCTGGGGTGCCTGTAAATATTACATCTCCCTTTTTCAAGGTAAAGAAAGTACTTACATACGCAATCAATTCATCTATCTTCCAGAGCATCAAGTTGGTATTTCCGTCTTGTACCACTTCATCATTCTTTAGCAACTGAAAACCTAAATTATCAATAGATTCAAATTTTTCTTTAGGTACCCAATTTCCAATAACCGTTGCCCCGTCAAAACCTTTGGCTTTCTCCCACGGCAATCCTTTTTCTTTTAAAGCTTGCTGCACATCTCTGGCCGTAAAATCTATTCCCAAACCTACTTCATCATAATAGTTGGGTGCAAATTTTTCGGAAATGTGCTTTCCAACTTTTTTAATTTTAACCAGAACCTCAACTTCGTAATGAATATCATTAGAGAATTCCGGAATATAAAAATCTTGTTCCTTAGGCAAAACAGAAGAATCTGGTTTTATAAAGACCACAGGATCTTTAGGCTTTTCATTTTGCAACTCAGCAATATGTGCCGTATAATTTCTTCCAATACAAATAATTTTCATACGAGATTTTTATTATAATTTATTTCTTAGACAACTTCAAACTCACTGCAGGGATTAGGTTTCCAGTGCTATTTTTAGACTTTACTACAAAATCTGTCCACTCCCCCATACCATACACCATAACTTTAAAGTTCTGATTTTTATTGTAAACACCTCCAAAAGTTGGCGCAAATCTATCCTCGATCAATAAGGCATTGGTAATATTATGTTTCCCCGTATTCTTATACCAATTACTAGGCACAAACAACCACTCTAAACCTATATAAACCCCTGCTCTAGGCATCTGTATCCGAAGTGCTGACAAGTCTAAGGATACATAATCTTTACCAGACTCTGTCTCTAGTACAAAACTTTTTCGCAGCAAATCTTTTGTCGGCTTTTTGGTTACCTTATCCACATCATATACACGAACTCTAAATTTTGAAGCCTCTCCTTTAAATGCGGCATTGTCTTGAAAGAAAATAGTAACCTTATCTACATATTTTTTCTGCTGTCCGATATTAGGATAATACAAGGCCAAAACCCAAGGTGTTGATGAGGACGAAAAACCACTCTTTACACTATAGCTACTAATTGGATTTAACACATCTGAATTTCCTAAAGTTTCTGAAACCACCACTTCATTAAGTTCAAAAGATTCTGGCACCAAATTAAATTGCTTTGCTTTAAAAACTTGAGAAGCAGCCACAATTGTATCTTTATAACCTAAAGATGAGATATGCAGTTGTTTCTCTAAAAAGGACGATGGCAAATCCATAAAAAAGTGTCCTTCCTCATCGGAAGAAGTTCCTTTTAATGTATTTAAAAAACTAAGGTTAACAAAAGGGATGGTCTCCTTAGTCTTACTGTCATATACAACACCTTCAAAATATATTTCTTGCGCTGCAACCAAATGAAATCCGAAAATAAAAACTAAAAAAAAACGCAACATTATCCTAGTTTGTTATTCAATTTACTCAACTTAATTTGTGTCAATATTTTCTTAGTATACAAAGGAAAGTCGGCATTTAAGATCCAACTGAAATATCCTGGTTCTTTTGCAAGTACATCATGAACCTTTTTACCTTTATGCTTTCCAAAAGAGAAAACCTCTTCCTCTTCATCATCCAATATTATAAAGCCAGCAAAATCTACGGTTCTTTTATGCGATGAAAATTCTGCTAACATTTTCATGTTATTTTCCAACTCCGGGTACCGGTCTAATTGCGCCAATAACACTTCATATGTTGCATTGGTATCTGCTGCTGCACTATGCGCATCTATCAAATCTTTATCACAATAAAACTTATAAGCAGCGCCAAGAGTTCTCTTTTCCATTTTATGAAAGATAGTTTGCACATCTACTGCAACTCTATTTTTCATGTCAAAATCTATTTCTGCCCGCAGCATTTCTTCTGCCAACAATGGAATATCAAAACGATCAGAATTAAAACCTCCTAAATCACTGTCCTTAATCATGTTGTAAATTTCTTTCGAAAGCTCTTTGAACGTAGGTTCATTAGCCACCTTTTCATTAGAAATACCATGTACAGCAATTACTTCATCAGGAATGACCATTTCCGGATTTACCAACCAAGTTTTACTCTCTTTATTCCCGTTAGGATGTATTTTAAGAATTGCTATTTCTACAACTCGATCTTTTGCTACATTGACACCCGTTGTTTCTAAATCGAAAAAACAAATAGGACGTGTTAATTTTAATTGCATTTTTAAAGAATTTATTCAAAGATAGTTTATTCAAAATTTAAGAAAAAACTAGCGCTATTTAAATGTTACAAAAACAAAAAAGCTTCCAAAAAGGAAGCTTTTTTATATTAATTTGTTCAAATTAGATTTCTCTATTTACGTCCCAAGCTTCTAAGAAATCTGCTACTGCTTTCACAAACATACCTCCTAATGCCCCGTTTACCACTCTATGGTCATAACTATGAGACAAGAACATCTTACTTCTAATCCCTATAAAATCTCCTTCTGGAGTTTCTATTACAGAAGGCACTTTACGTATGGCTCCTAATGCAAGAATACCCACTTGTGGTTGATTGATGATTGGCGTACCAAAAACACTTCCAAAAGTTCCCACATTGGTTACTGTATAGGTGCCATCTTTTATTTCGTCTGGCTTCAATTTATTATTTCGACTTCTAGTTGCCAAATCATTAACCGCCTTAGCCATACCTACCAAATTTAATTGGTCTGCATTTTTAATTACGGGAACAATTAAATTACCATCCGGTAAAGCTGCCGCCATACCTATATTGATGTTTTTCTTTTTAACCACGGTATCACCATTTAAAGAAATATTCATCATAGGATATTTCTTTAACGCTACGGCAACGGCCTCCATAAAGATAGGAGTAAACGTAAGTTTTTCTCCTTCTCTTTTCTCAAAGCTAATTTTATTTTTATTTCTCCAATTAACTACATTGGTTACATCAACTTCTATAAAACTTTGAACATGTGCAGAAGTTGAAATACTTTCACGCATATATTGCGCGATAAGTTTCCCCATTCTACTCATCGGGATTACCTCATCTCCACTACCAACTTTCATCTCTGAAGGAGCTTGGCTTACTGCCGCTGGAGCACTAGACGCTTGCGCAGAAACATTAGTGGTTGCAGCTGGTACAGCTGCGCTAGAAGCCATCACATTTCCTGTTTTACGATTCTCTACATACGCCAGAATATCGTTTTTTGTAACTCTACCCTCTTTTCCTGTACCCACAATAGCATCTAAATCTGCGACAGAAACCCCTTCTTCTTTAGCTATATTCTTCACCAAAGGAGAATAGAAACGATCTGTACTACTATAATCTGCAGTTGGAGTATCTACTATTTCTTGTACACTTTCTATTTCTTGTTCAATAGAACTTGCCGCAACAACATCCTCTTGTGCTGGCTGACTCGCTGGAGCAGTACCAGGTTCTGACGCACCACCTTGAATTTCGATTATTGCAACTGTTTGCCCTACCGATATAATATCATCAACATTGAAAAGCTTTTCAACTAAAACACCTTCTACCTCACTAGGCACCTCAGAATCTACCTTATCTGTAGCAATTTCAAAAACCGCCTCATCCATCTCAATAGTATCTCCTACTTCTTTTAACCAAGTAGTTAGTGTTGCCTCTGCAACACTCTCACCCATCTGTGGTAATTTTAATTCAAACTTTGACATATCATCAATTAATATACTTATTCAGAATAATTTTTTGCGAAAATAATAAAAATATCGTGTTTTACTTAAATTTTTTACAACTATTTTACTTATGCCTTCATAGAGTTTTCGAATGGAATACGGTTTAAAATACTCCGTCCTAAGGTAATTTCATCTGCATATTCCAATTCATCCCCCACCGCAATTCCTCTGGCAATAGTAGATGTTTTTACCGCTGTGCCCTCTAGCTGTTTAAAGATATAAAAATTAGTAGTATCGCCTTCCATGGTAGAACTCAGTGCAAAAATTAATTCGGTGACTCCACCCTGTTTCACTTTCCCCACTAAAGATCCTATAGTTAGATCTTGCGGTCCTACACATTCCATAGGAGAAATTTTACCCCCTAAAACATGGTACATACCTCTAAATTGTCCCGTGTTCTCGATAGCCATTACATCTCTAATATCTTCTACTACACAAATAGTAGAGGCATCTCTTTTAGGATTTGCACAAATTTCGCAAAGCGCGACATCTGATATATTATGGCAATTAGAACAAAATTTTATTTGACTCCTTAACTTCTCTAAGGCACTTGTTAAATGAGATGTTTGCTCTTCTGGTTGTTTTAGCAAATGCAATGCTAGCCGCAATGCCGTACGCTTTCCGATACCAGGCAGTTGCGAAATTTCATAAACCGCATTTTCCAATAATTTAGAAGAGAATTCCATAGGTGCAAAATTACAACATTATCAGTTTTATTTCTCTATTAAAGAAGAGAATTTAATATTGATCTGTTGCTAATAAAACAAGGGTACAAGCCACTTCAACCTCTATGCCATTTTCCCGAAGTAAGCTATAGAAGTTAGGGTTTTCTGTACCTGGATTAAAAATTATCCGCTTTGGCTCTAAATCTATAATTTTTTGATAATACGCTTCTTGATTTTTTGGATTTAAATATAAAGTAACCGTGTGTATATTTTGAAAGTCGGCAAAATTAGTCTTAATTTGCACTCCGTAAAGAAGGCCCTCCTTAAAACCAAAAGCTTCTGTTTCAATAGATTTTTCTGTTAACTTTTTTATAGCTATATTACTATATCTGCTAGGTTTTAACGAAGCGCCAATTACGAGTGTTTTTTGCATTTTACCGAAAATGATGTTAAAAATTGTTAATTAATGTAACTTTTATATGATTTTTACGTCTATTAGTACTCTAAAGATATTATGAATTTGTCGTTAATGCTGTATTTTTATAGTTAATGGTTAGTGTTTAGTGCACATTATCGATAATAGAAACCCTCATGCAAATGAGGGTTTTGTTTTTTATATACCTCAAAGTGCTCTTCTAACCAATTCTTAGCCCAAATTCATAGCACAAGATTACCACTATTATAATTTAGATTTTAACCTCAAAATAGAGAACTATTCTTCTATCGAATTTTGATATGTTAAAAAGTGTTAAAACAAAAAAGCTTTGTAACAAACACAACATAGTGTCGTCCTGTATATAGAAATTCATCAATCAATCAAATTACAAAACGAACATTCATGAAAAAAGCAATCCTATATATTGCACTGCTCATCAACAGTGCATTATTCGCAAACACTGAACCCTCTACTACCGATGCAGTATTAGGCACAATTACAGGAACAATCTTAGACCAATCTTTGCAAGAGCCTATAGCATTCGCTGCTATTGTTATAAAGTCTGAAGACAGTTCTACTATTATTACTGGGGGCATAACCGAGGAAAACGGAACTTTTGAAATCAAAAATATTCCCGAAGGTACTTTTACTTTTTTAGTTCAATTTATAGGGTATAAAACCTACTCGAAGTTAGTTACTATTGACAAAAACCACAGAAAAATAGCATTAGGAACCATTTACCTTGAAGATCAAACTCAAGAATTATCCGGTGTAGAAGTAGTCGCTGAACGCACTACTATTGAACAGAAAATAGACAGAAAAGTAATTAATGTTGGAAAAGATCTGACCACCACAGGCGCATCTGCATCAGACATCATGAACAATATTCCTTCTGTAAATATAGACCAACAGACCGGTGAGCTCTCTATGCGAGGAAATTCTAATGTAAGAGTGATGGTAGACGGTAAGTTATCTAATGTTCCCGTAGCTCAATTACTAAAACAGATTCCGTCTAGCGCTATAAAATCTATTGAACTAATTACCAATCCTTCCGCGAAATATAATCCTGAAGGCATGAGCGGTATTATCAACATCATACTTCATAAAAATGCGAATAACGGATTTAATGGAACCATAAGCACCGGGCTAACCGTTGGTGAAGAAGCTAAATTTAATAGTGCTATTGATCTAAATTATCGTTCAGGGAAATTTAATGTTTATGGCAACTACGGTAATAATATCGGTAAATACGTTAACAACGGAAATCTTTACAGACTGGATGATAATTCTGAACAGCAGTTTAGTTTCCTTAACAACAACAAATCGCACTTATATAAAATAGGGGTCGATTTTTATTTAAATGATTACCATACTATTTCATTTTTCACCAACCAGAATTCATTTGACGGAAAAGGAAAAGGAGACACGGATATTTTGTACTATGACGATGCCAGCAGAAATTCAAATCAAATCTTTGATAATTTTCAAGACAACCTGAGCGAGCAATACAATTTTGATTATAAAGTAAAATTTAAAAAAGAAGGTCATTCTATAGAATTGGAGGTTGATTACAATGAATTTAATCAAAATGAAGATGCCTTTTTTGAGTCATCTGGTGCCACCGTTTTTCCTAACTACGTAGACATGGTAGATACCAAACGCAAGCAGAGTATCGCTAATTTAGATTATGTAAACCCTATAGACTCTATATCTAAACTAGAATTAGGCCTTGAATCTAGAAATTTTGAAACCAATGTAGATTATACCTCTACGGGATTATCTTTTAATGAAACGGGGAACTTAATACCTACACCAGATACCGATTTTGTATACGGAATGGATATCTATTCTGCTTATGCTACTTTTGGTCAGAATTATAAAAAATGGTCCTATCAAGCAGGCTTACGTGTAGAAAATGTGGAAGTAAAAGCCGACACTAACAACATACGCTCTTTCTCGGATAAATACACACAAGTATACCCTTCTGCCTATGTTACGTATGCCCCTAATGAGAAAAACCAACTTCAATTTAGTTTAAGTCGTCGTGTAGATAGACCTGGATTACAACAAGTAAACCCTATTAGAGAATGGTCTACCCCCTTAATATCTTCTTTTGGAAACCAACGTTTAGTACCACAGTTTACCAATTCTTACGAAGTTAACTACACCAAACGTTTAGAAAAAGGAAGTATTACCACAGGTGTTTTCTACCGTCAAATTAAAGATGAAATTAATAGAGCTGTGTATGTAGACCGCTTAGATCTAAACAAACTTATCTTAACCTATGATAATTTTGATAACACCACCGCCTACGGAATGGAAGTATCTTTGAACTACAAACCCTTAACCTGGTGGAGTATTAATGGGAGTTTTGATCTATTCTCTCAAACACAGCGAGGAATTACAGAGACCTTACCAACAGAAAACCCTAATGCAACTGTTGATGATATTGTAATAGAAGAAGTTCAGGTAGAGAATACAGCATGGAATTTTAGAATGAATAACAGTCTAAAAGCTACTAAAAACTTAAGTTTTCAAATCTTTGGTTTCTATCGTGGTGCTAACAAAAATATACAGTTTGACGTAAAGTCTATGTATTTTGTAAATACAGGAGCTCGCTACAGTTTTGCTGAAGGAAAAGGAACGTTTAGCTTAAACTTTAATGATGTGTTTAACACCATGCGCTTTGCTTTTGATAGCACGAGACCGTATGCCTCTACGGGAGAATTTAATTGGGAAAGTAGAACCGTATACGCTGGCTTATCCTACATGTTTGGAAGTGGAAAAAATAAGGCTAGCAAACGTAAAAATAGAGATAATAACACCAAAGATAGTGGTGGCGGAATTTTATAAAATAACCCCCCTAATTCTTTAGGGCGTACAATTTTCTAAGAATAGCGTATCAAAACAAAACCCCCAACATTGCTGTTGGGGGTTTATTTATATATAGTTTCAGAACTATTTTACCAGCGGATAATAACACTACCCCACGTAAAGCCACTACCAAACGCAGCTAGCACTACCAAGTCTCCTTCTTTTACTTTGCCTTGTTCCCAAGCTTCCGTTAAAGCTATTGGAATAGATGCCGCAGTTGTATTCCCGTAGTTCATAATATTATTAAAAACCTGATTATCTGACAATTGGAATTTCTTCTGAATGAATTGAGAAATTCTTAAGTTTGCTTGATGCGGTACTAACATATCAATATCTGTTGGCGCTAGTTTATTAGCTCCTAGACCTTCCATGATTACTTCACTAAAACGAACTACAGCATTTTTAAATACAAACTGCCCGTTCATATATGGAAAATACGATTCATCATTAGGATCATTGTCTTCTATAATATCGGTCACCCATCTTTTTCCCATTCCTGGAGCTATTAGAGATAACTCCTCCGCATGCTGTCCTTCAGAATGTAAATGTGTAGATAAAATACCTTTTGTATTATCTTCTTCTCTTGATAATATAGCAGCTCCTGCCCCATCACCAAAAATTACAGAGACACCTCTACCGCGCGTAGACATGTCTAAACCATGAGAATGTAATTCTGAACCAATTACTAGAACATTCTTATACATCCCTGTTTTAATGTACTGATCTGCAACAGAAATGGCATAAACAAAACCAGAACATTGATTTCTTACGTCTAATGCTCCTACTGTTTTAATGCCTAAATCTCGTTGCACCAAAACACCTGGCCCAGGAAAGTAGTAATCCGGACTTAGCGTAGCAAATACAATAAAATCAATATCATCTTTATCAATACCGGCTCTTTCTATAGCGATTTTAGCAGCTTTAACCCCCATAGTGGTGGTGGTATCGCCATCGCCTTTTATAACATGACGTCTTTCTTTAATGCCTGTTCTTTCTTGAATCCACGCATCGTTAGTATCCATGACCTTTGATAAATCATCATTAGTCACAACGTTTTCAGGAACGTAATGTCCTAAGCCTATAATTTTCGAATTATACATACAGTTTAGTTATCTGATCTGTTTATTATACATTTATTTAAGTTACGAATTAAATAAACAAGAACGCAATTTAAGGATTATTCTACAATGTTGTAAAATCATTACAGAATTATACATTTAGTTGGTATCGTAACAAATTAAAAGTCAGAAATATGTTGCACATACCACTGACTTTATATTTAAATTTTAAAACGATATTTTAATCCAAATACTTTCTAAAGTTATTAACCTCAACCTTAGCTTTTAAATCGTGCAGTAAATTAAAGAGTCCGAAGAACGTTCTATTCATATATAAGAAATGCTTAGAACCTCTATTACCATTCATTTTTCTAATCTGATCATCTTTAGAATACCGCTGACTTAAATCGGCAATTTGATGCCAAAAATCATCTGAACCAAAATCAAACGTATCTCCATTAAAAGGCGATGTGAATAACAATAACATCTCTTTAAACAAGGCTTTGAAAAATATAATTTCTTGTTCTGAATCTGTAGGAGTAAGAATTTCTAACTCGTACAATTTTTCCATAAAGTGCGAATCGTTTTCAATAACCTCTTTCTTCGCAAGTTCGAAGTAAGGTATGTAGAATTCATCTGGCACTTCTTTAATGCAACCAAAATCTATAGCAATAAGTGTGTTGTCTTTGCTCACTAAGAAATTTCCTGGATGCGGGTCTGCGTGTACTTTTCTTAGGCCGTGAATTTGGAACATATAGAAATCCCATAAAGCCTGCCCCAATGTATTTCCTTCCGCTGCGCTAAAATCTGTTTTAGCAAACTCACTTAAATGAATCCCATTCATCCAGTCCATAGTAATAATCCGTTCACTAGACAATTTTGGATAATATTCTGGGAATTCCATATTCGGAATTACCGTACATGCTTTTGTTATTTCCTGACTTTGCTTCATTTCATGAATATAGTTGGTTTCTTCAACCAGTTTATTCTCTACTTCTTTAAAATATTTATCTGAATCTTTACCTTTTAAGTTAAACATGCGTATGGCTATAGGTTTAACAATAGCCAAATCACTAGATATACTTTCTGACACCCCTGGATACTGAATTTTTACTGCCAAGGTTTTCCCATCTTTGGTAGCCTTATGCACCTGACCTATACTCGCTGCATTTATAGAATCTTTATCAAAAGTATCATATACTTCCTCAGGGTATTTCCCTAAATACTTTTTGAACGTTTTGCGCACCAACGGGGCAGATAGCGGAGGAACTGAAAACTGAGATAATGAAAACTTTTCTACATAAGCAGAAGGCAAAATGTTTTTCTCCATGCTTAGCATTTGTGCTACTTTAAGCGCACTACCTTTTAAGCTTTTGAGTCCGTCATAAATATCACCCGCATTATCTTCATTGAGCTCATCTTTTGATAACTCCGGGTTTACCAACTTCTTACTGTAATATTTTACGTAATTACCACCTATTTTAACCCCTGTTTTCACGAGCTTTCCTGCTCTTTCTATTTTACCAGTAGGAATTTTGTCTAATGTTTTCATAAGATACTTTTTATTAAAAGTGGTTAAAACAATATGTAGTGGTTCTTGGTCGTCGCTAAATATTATGCGAATTTCTCTTTGTATAGAAATTTACCGAAGTCAATAATACTTTCTAAAGGTGTATTTTCAAAAATGTCAAAAATGGTTTTAACAGATTTCTCTATCGCCATATCTGTTTTTTCAAATCCAGCACTGGTATCTACCATCCAAAATTTAAGCAAGAATAAAAATTGAACCCACGTACCTTCACTGTAAAGCTGTGGGCTTTTCTTTGAAATTTTAAATGATTTATCTGCGTTAGCATCTGCGACTAAAGAAGAAGCAAACGTTTTTATGTGAGATCTCAGTCCTTTCAACTGGTTTAAATTCTTCAACATATTTTCATGCTCTTTCAAGGCAAAAAGCACATAACTCCTATTCATCGTAAGCAACTCAAACATAGAGAAAAAGAAGGTGAGCATTTTATCTTGATTTGAAAACGATTCATAATCTTCGTTTTTAGTCATTACCGCCATAGTATTGGTATAAAACTTTTCCCATATGACAGCTTGTAATCCTTCTACTGAACCAAAAAAGTTGTAAAACTCTTCTTCTGGTATCGTGTGCGCTTTACAAAACTTGTAAATAGATTTTGGTACAATCTCATGTTCTAAAACATAATCCATGTACATTCCTATAATCTGATCTTCCGTGATTTTTTTTGTTCCTGATTTTTTAGCCATGACTTTTATAGTTTAAGAGTGACAAAGCAATTTACTATTGGTATAAAAAAACGTATTTCCTAGAAGACGGAAATACGTTTTTAAACAACCTAACCAATAAATAATAATAGTGTAATCGTTTAAAAAACTAAATTCTTCTTCATAGCAATTAATCTTCCGCGATTACGATTCAAAGATACAAAAATGTTTAACTATTTTAAAAATAAATTAAACAAAATTTTTGTTAATCTTTTTTGATGTTCTTTTAGAAATACATGAATCTTACTTTTAATTAGACGTATTAGGTCTTAAAAGCTAACAATAGTCTTGAAAAAAATAAAAAGAATGTCAGTTTGTCACTTTATGTCAGATTGGTATTTTTTTTGACTGTGGTAGTATCATATTAATAATTATAAATTTTAAATTACATATGGCGACAGGTAAGATTAATGTGTCCGTTGATAATATATTTCCTTTAATAAAGAAATTTCTTTACAGCGATCACGAAATATTTTTAAGAGAGTTGATTTCTAATGCGACAGATGCAACTTTAAAATTGAAGCATTTAACTTCTATTGGTGAAGCTTCTGTTGAGTATGGCAATCCTATTATCGAGATAAAAGTTGATAAAGAAGGAAAGAAAATCCATATTATTGATCAAGGTCTAGGTATGACCGAAGATGAAGTAAAGAAGTATATCAATGAAGTAGCTTTTTCTGGTGCTGAAGAATTTTTAGATAAATATAAAGACAGCGCAAAAGATTCTGGAATTATAGGTCACTTTGGTTTAGGTTTCTACTCTGCTTTTATGGTAGCTAGTAAGGTTGAAATTATTACTAAAAGTTTTAAAGATGAACCTGCAGTACATTGGTCTTGTGATGGTTCTCCTAATTTTGACTTAGAGCCTTCTGATAAAACAGAAAGAGGAACAGAGATTGTACTTCATGTTGCTGATGATTCTACAGAATTTTTAGAAGACCATAGAATTAATGAACTTTTATCTAAGTATAATAAGTTTATGCCAGTTCCTATTAAATTTGGAACAAGAACTGAAACCTTACCAAAACCAGAGGGTGCTAAAGAAGAAGACGCAGCCCCTACAGAAGAGGTAGATAATATTATTAATAACCCTACTCCTGCTTGGACAAAACAACCTGCAGATTTAGAAACTAAAGATTATCAAGAGTTCTACAGAGAATTGTATCCTATGCAATTTGAAGAGCCTTTATTTCATATTCATTTAAATGTTGATTATCCGTTTCATTTAACTGGTATTTTATATTTCCCAAGGTTATCTAATGATTTAAACACTCAGAAAGATAAAATTCAATTATACCAAAACCAAGTTTATGTAACAGACAACGTCGAAGGTATTGTTCCTGAGTTTTTAATGATGCTTCGCGGGGTTGTAGATTCTCCAGACATACCATTAAACGTATCTCGTTCTTATTTACAAGCAGACGGTGCTGTTAAGAAAATTTCATCTTACATAACTAGAAAAGTAGCCGATAAGCTTTCTTCTTTATTCAAAAACAATAGAGAAGATTTTGAAGCTAAATGGAATGATATTAAAATAGTTATTGAATACGGAATGCTTTCTGAAGATAAATTCTTTGAAAAAGCAGACAAATTTGCACTTTACCCAACAGTAGATGGTAAGTTCTATACGTTTGAAGAATTACAAGAAAAACTAAAGGCTAACCAAACAGATAAAGATGGTAAGCTAGTTATTCTTTATGCATCAGACAAAGAAGCGCAACACAGTTATATAGAAGCTGCAAAAGCAAAAGACTACCAAGTATTACTTTTAGATTCTCCTATTATTTCGCATTTGATGCAGAAATTAGAAACATCTAAAGAGAATATTTCTTTTACACGTGTTGATGCAGATCATATTGAAAACTTAATTAAGAAAGACGAGGAGCAGATTTCTAAACTTTCTGATGAAGAAAAAGAAACTCTTAAAAAGGAATTAGAAGAAACAATCGCTAACAAATCATACACGATTCAGTTAGAAGCTATGGATAGCGCTGCGTCTCCTTTTATTATTACGGAGCCTGAGTTTATGCGTCGTATGAAAGAGATGCAACAAACCGGTGGTGGCGGAATGTTTGGAATGGGTAATATGCCAGAAATGTATAACCTTATTGTAAACACCAATAGCCCATTAGTTTCTGAAATTTTAACTACCAAAACAGCTAAGAAGAAAGAACGATTAATAAATCAATCTTTAGATTTAGCACGTTTATCTAAAGGACTATTAAAAGGTGAGGAGCTTACAAACTTCATTAAACGTAGTTACGAGATGGTAAAATAAACGCACGATTAGGGCCGACTTTTGATCCTTATTCGTTTTAATTTAAAAAAGCCGCTTCATGTATTTGAAGCGGCTTTTTATTTTTAGAAAAGTTAGTATCTTTCAGCAAACAACCACACCAATGAATAACGATTACCGCAGCCCTTCCTTTAAAAGGTGGTTAGACAAATTACAGCAAGAAAGTTGGCAACTAGAATTAATTATTTCAGGTTTTGCCATTTATGCTTTGATTTTGGCCTATGAGCCTTTAAAAGTTGCTTCGTTAACAGCAAAAGAAATGAATCTTGACTTTTTCCACACTATGTGGGAAGCAGTGACTATTATATGGGGTATCTTAATATTCAATCTAATATTACATGTTATTATAAGAGGCTTATGGATTGGCGCAGTAGGTTTGCGCTATGTTTCTGGAGATATCGATTATAACGCTTTAAAATACTCAAAACAATTTACCACTTATCTAAAAAAAAATGTTGGCTCTTTTGATAAATATATTGGGCAATTAGAAAAGTATTGTAGTGTATTATTTGCTATTTCTTTTTTATCAATTTTCTACACGCTATCCTTATTCATCTTTATATTAATCCTAGCAGCAGTAGCCTATTTAATATTTGAAAACCCATACTTGTCAGGAATCATGTGGGTTGAGATGGGTTTTAGTGTAGGTTTAACTATATTTATTTTATTATCAATTATCGTTTTTATTGATTTTATTGGTCAAGGAATTTTTAAAAAAAATAAATGGATTGCTAAAATCTACTTCCCTATTTACTGGCTGTTTAGTTATTTGACGCTTTCATTTTTGTACAGACCAATAATTTATAATTTCTTAGATAATAAATTTGGTAAACGCATTGTCTTTTTATTATTACCCCTATATATCATTACTTCCTTTTTATTTAATATAGATTTTAAACATTCAAACTATTTATCCAATAAGCCAACTTCATTGGAAAACTATGCTAGCAGTTACAATTATGAAGATTTAATGTTAGACAATAAAGATTTTATAAAAACAGCCTCTATACCTTCTAAAATAATTAAAGAAAATTATTTAAAGGTTTTTATTTTATTTAAAAAGAATATTGAAGATCAAATATTTGAAAAAAACGAAGCATTAAAACCTAAATTTGATCAAAGAGGAATTAGTTTTAGTAATATCAAAATTCAAACAAAAAACCATCTTAACGAACTTGATTATTTAAGCACATTCAAAGAATTATATTATATTCAAATAGATTCCTTAAGATTTTCCTCCGATTACATAATTACTACAGACAAACATAAAAGACTAGGTTTTGAAACCTACCTCAACATAAGAGATTTAAAGGAAGGCAAACATATCCTCCGTATCTTAGCACCGCCAGCAGATAGTACTCAAGTAGCAAATGACACCTTAGTCACTATTCCGTTTTGGCATTTTAAGTACTAATTATGAATTACCCATTTCACTTATACCTCTTAGCCGCAATTTATGTATTTGCAGGTGTTATGCATTTTATTAAGCCAAAAACCTATTTGCGCATTATGCCCAGATACCTTCCCAACCCTAAGCTTCTAGTATCTCTAAGTGGCATAGCAGAAATAGCATTGGGTATTGGACTCTGTTTCCCGTCCACAAAAAATCTATCTATTTACGGCATTATAGCCATGCTCGCTGTTTTTTTATTGGTTCACTTCTATATGCTTTCGGGCAAAAAAGAAGGTGCAGGTATCCCTAGATGGATTCTTATCTTAAGAATCCCGTTACAATTCGGATTAATGTATTGGGCATACTATTACCTGCCATACTAAGATAAAATTTTTTATCACAAAATACCTAGATAGTTTCTACCTTTATAACATGAAGGTAATTTCAACCAACTTAGGAAAATCAACCACCATACTGTGGAATGGTAAAGAAGAACAAACGGGGATCTACAAATACCCTACTTCCGAGGCTATACAGCTCTTAAATGAGGATGTTGCCAATGATACGGTAATTGACAGGAAACATCATGGCGGCGTTCATAAGGCATGCTACCTTTATTCCGCAGATCAATATCCGTATTGGAAAAACCACTATCCAGATTTAGAATGGAATTGGGGCATGTTCGGCGAAAACTTAACCATAGAAGGCCTGGACGAATCTAAATTACGCATAGGAAGCACCTACAAATTAGGGTCTGCCTTAGTACAAATTACGCAACCTAGAGAGCCTTGCTATAAATTAGGCATACGCTTTAATGATTCTAAAATCATCAAAAAATTTGTAGCTCATAACTATCCTGGAACCTACATTAAAGTTTTAGAAACAGGAACAGTTACCACCGGTGATGAGATGATACTTATCTCCCAATCAGAAAATAGCTTAACCATTAATCAATACAATCAATTTTTATTTGCTAAAACTAAAGACCCTGAAGTGATTCAATTAATTTTGAGCAATGATGCCTTACCTGAATACAAAAAAGAACGATTACGAAACTCACTAAAAACTCAATAATGTTATGAAAAAAATTCTACTAATCAGCTTCTGCCTAATCGGCCTATACTCTTGTAAAGAAGAGGCTAAAAAAGAACCTGCTATTGCTATGCACAATACAGAGTTTGACAGCTTACTCGAAAACTATTTTGAGGAGAGCCTAAAACTATATCCTTTAAATGCAACCTCACAAGGAGATGTGCGTTACAATGATATTTTACCTAATTTTTTAAGTGACGAATTCATTACCTCTGAAAATAAATTTTATTCGGATTATAAACAAAAACTAGCGGAAGTTAATGAGGAATCGCTTACGTCTAGCCAACAAATGAGTAAAGACATTTTACTTTGGGAATGCGATCGTAATTTAGAACGTTTAGGTTTTAGAGAAGAATTACTTCCTATCAATCAAATGTGGACCATGCAATTAATGATGGGACAATTAGCTAGTGGTGCAAGCTCGCAGCCCTTTAAAACAGTTGCAGATTATGACAATTGGTTAAAAAGGTTAGATGCCTATACCACGTGGTTAGCCAGTGCTAAAACAAGAATGGAAGAAGGTATGAAAACAGGTCATGTTCTGCCAAAATCATTAGTACTGAAAGTTACACCGCAACTAAAAGACATGACAGAGCGCGATTTGGACAAACATTTGTTCTTCTCTCCAATAAAAAATATTCCAGAAAGCTTTTCTGATGTTGACACAGACCGCCTGACAGAAGCCTATTCTGCTATGATTTCAGAAAAGATTATTCCTGCATACCAAAATCTATATGACTTTATGAATACGGAATATATGGCCGCAGCTAGAACAACTAGTGGCATAGAAGGTATTCCTAATGGAAAGGAATACTACGACTATTCTATAAAACTATATACGACCACAGACATGACCGCTGATGAAATTCACCAATTAGGTCTAAGTGAAGTAGCACGTATTTCTTCTGAAATGGAGAAAATTAAAAAAGATGTTGGTTTTGAAGGAGACTTAAAGGCCTTCTTTGATTTTGTTAGATCAAAAAAAGAACTGATGCCTTTTACTTCTCCTGAACAAGTTATTGAAAACTTTAAGGTCATACATGAGAAAATGAAACCTCAAGTAGACAAGCTTTTTGGCAAACAGCCCAAAACACCTTTTGAGGTTAGAAGAACGGAAGCATTTAGAGAGGCGTCTGCCAGTGCAGAATATAACCCTGGATCTATTGACGGTACTAGACCCGGTATTTTTTATACTCCTATACCAGACGTTACCAAATACAACATGTATTCTGATGAAGATTTATTTTTACATGAAGCTATTCCTGGGCATCATTTTCAAATTTCTTTGACACAGGAAAATAAGGAACTTCCTAAGTTTAGAAAAACGTTATGGTATAGCGCTTACGGAGAAGGTTGGGCATTATATACCGAGTCTTTAGGTAAAGAACTTGGGTTATACACAGATCCTTACCAATATTTTGGAATGTTAGGAGCAGAAATGCATAGAGCAATACGTTTGGTGGTAGATACAGGTTTGCATTCTAAAGGATGGACCAGAGAGGAAGCTATTGAATACTCTCTAGCTAACGAAGCAGAATCTGAGGCAGGTATTACTTCTGAAATTGAGCGTTATATGGCTAATCCTGGGCAAGCCCTATCCTACAAAATAGGGCAACTTAAAATTATAGAATTACGCGCTAAAGCAGAAAAAGAGTTAGGAGACAAATTTGATATTAAAGAATTTCACAATCAAGTATTAGAAACAGGTTGTGTGCCTTTAGCTTTATTGGAAAACAAAATTAATAGTTGGATTTCAAATTCTAAATAAAGACATTAGAATAAATTACAAAAGAAAAAGGGGAGCTTACGCTCCCCTTTTAGGTTTAAAAAAATTAACTCAACTTAACTTAAAACCAAATTTTCAATATTATATACTTACATTTTCTGTGTAAACTCCTTTTGAATTTTTTACAGCGATAGTGTAGTCACCTTTGTGAGCTGTCTTGAAGTTTACTGCTTTTTCAACAATTAAAGTATCAGATATTTTTTGAGTGTATAATACTCTATCACTAGAATCATAAACTTTTATCTCAACATCTTTCTTCTCAATGTTTAAAAAGTTAATATAAACCATGTTATCTTTCATTCTAAATACTGGCTTAATCACTTCATCCTTATTAAGGATACTGATAGATTCACCGTCAATCAAAATAGAATAAGTAGTAACTTGTGTAGTATCATCTACCTTAAAGGTATATACTCCTGTTTCTAATTTGCTAAGGTCAAATTTCTTACGAAGAGAACTGCCTTGAACATTGCTATTAGAATAAATTACGTTATTGTTACTATCTAGGAATTGTATTTTTGTGTCTTTAGATACGATGTCTAATTCAAAAATTAAACTTTTTGCTTCCTTATCGGCTGCAACATTTAATTTTAGTTCATTGGCCGAAGCTGTAAAAGTGCCGAACACTAAAGCTGCCATTGCGGTAAATTTTAGAACTTTTTTCATAACTGTTTGTTTTAGGAGGATTACTAATTATTTACATGGCAAAGATATGTCGCATATTCAGTTAAAAGTGATGCACGTTTTTCCAATTTCTATGCTATATTAACATCATTACAATCCTTACATGACCTTAACGTTAATATAACACATATTTTAGGTAACTTTGCACCAGCGAAGCTAAATGAAGCGTATTTCTAATTGTATATAAACTTAAAAGCATGATACTACAAAAACCTACGTTTGAAGTTATTGCTCCAGATTTTGGACATTCTTTCACGTATCAGAAATTTGATGAGGATAAACCCAATATGAATACGGTGTGGCATTACCACCCTGAACTAGAACTGGTATACATTAATGGTGGTTCTGGAAAAAGACAAATTGGGAGTCACGTATCCTATTATAATGATGGTGACCTTATATTAATAGGATCTAACCTACCGCATTGCGGTTTTACCGATGGCACTACAGGAAACAAATCTGAAACTGTGGTACAAATGAAGCAAGATTTTCTTGGTTTTGATTTTTTCAACATTCCTGAGATGAAAAAAATTCAAACCATTTTTGAAGCGTGTAAAGGCGGAATAGCTTTTTACGGTAAGACAAAAAAGAAGATTGGTGAGAAAATAGAAATTTTAGAATATCAAACAGATTTTCAAAAACTACTTTCTATCCTTAATATATTAAATGAACTAGGAAACTCTGAAGAGTTTAAACTATTAAACGCAGAAGGGTTCTCTATGGAGTCTTCCATGAAAGACAATGACCGTATTAATATGGTTTTTAATTTTGTAAAGAATAACTTCAAAGAGGAAATTTCTTTAGAAACCATTGCAGATTTAACAAGTATGACGGTACCTTCATTTTGCAGGTACTTTAAAAAGATTACTAAAAAAACATTTGTACAGTTTGTAAATGAGTATCGTTTGGTACATGCTTCAAAGCTTTTAGCAGAAAAGCCTATGAGCATTGCAGATGTAGCTTTTGAAAGCGGATTCAATAATTTTTCGCACTTTAATAAATCATTCAAACAGTTTACAGGACAAAATCCTTCTGAGTACAGAAACCAATTAAAGTCGATTATACAATAATGGCAAACCTTTTTTCTGAAGCGCTTCATTTAAATCTACCAGATAGTGACCTTATATACTATCCTAATTTCTTTGATACCGTTTCAGCAGATAGCTATTTTGCCTTACTTAGAGAACAAACACCTTGGCAACAAGATGATATTACCGTGTTTGGAAAGAAATATGCTCAGCCAAGGCTAACCGCATTATATGCTAATAATGATAAGGCATACTCTTATTCTAGCATTTCAATGCGCCCACATGTATTTACGAAAGAACTGTTACAGATTAAAGATGAAGTAGATACATTTGCACAAACAACCTTTACGACCTGTTTGTTAAACTTATACAGAGATGGCAAAGACAGTAATGGCTGGCATGCAGACAATGAAAAAGAATTAGGCCAAAACCCTATAATTGCTTCCATTACCCTTGGAGAAGAACGTTTTTTCCATTTAAAACACAGAACCAACAAAAATTTAAAACATAAACTTTTGTTGGAACATGGTAGTCTCTTACTTATGAAAGGAGCAACACAACACCATTGGTTGCACCAAATACCTAAAACGGCTAAACCTATTCAAGAGCGAATAAACCTAACCTTTAGGGTGGTGTATTAAATGTTACTCAAAAACTTCATTTAGAACTTTTGCTAAACGCAATCCGCCTTTTTGCAATTGTGTTTCTACAAGTCCCCAATATTTATAACTATAGGCATACCCTAGTTTCTCTCCAACCTCAACAGAAGCATATAACTCTGTTGCTAAGCCTTTAGATTCTTCTACCCAGTCAAAAACAGTACCTTCTTGAATTTGTTTCTCCTCATCTTTGGTTAGCTCTGGTAAATTATCTGCAATCTCAGTAAAACTCATCCCGTAGTCATCAATCATGTTACTATCCCAAAGTCGGTGTAGATTAGATCCTTTTCCAAACCACTGTATTTGAATATCATTACCGCCTTTATCCTCTTGTCTTCCCACATGCATGGGTTGATGCAAGTCTCCTAATAAATGTACTAGAAATTTGAGGTAGAATACTTTATCTTCTTGTGAACTATTTTTATCTTTTACGATCGCAGCACATTTTTGAATTCCCATAACGATATCACCGTATGGGCTAGGTGCTACTTCCGTATATTTTTTATCTGCAGGGTAATTTACATAATGCCAAGCACTAAACTCTCTATACTTTTTATCAGATTTTATATCGTCTGCATAGGTAGAAACTAAAGCTAAGCTTTGCCCCTCTAACAATTTGGCAATTGCCTTCTTTGCTTTTCTACTTAAGTGGCGTTGTGCAACTTCACCTGTTGTTCTATGTCCTGTTTTAGACCACTCTCCATCCGTAGAAAATACAAATTGAATGGATAGGGTTAATAATAAAATGGTAATTTTCTTCATCAATTTAAAATTTACTCAATCTTTACATTTTTAAAGCTCAAAAATAAACAATACAACCTTAATGCATGATTAAGTCGTATATAGTTTTTAATATTTTAACTAAAAGTGCACACGCGTGATTTTCAAAAAAATTAAGTCTCCAATTCTACGGTATTTACTTCTAGCAGTAATAGGATTACTCCTCTTATTTATCCTATTCATTCTTAGTATTCGTATAGGATTATGGGGAGAAATACCTAGTAAAAAAGAGTTAGGAAATTTGGAGTATCAAAAAGCAAGCGAAGTCTATGCTGCAGATAGTACGCTTATTGGCAAATATTATCTTTTTGATAGGCAACCCATTGCGTTTGAAGAGTTCCCTGAAAATCTTTTAGAAGCATTAATTTCTATTGAAGATGAACGTTTCTATTCTCATTCCGGTGTAGACTATCCTAGTTTAATGCGGGTAGCTTTCAAATCTATTTTAATGCAAGATAAAAGTTCTGGTGGTGGTAGTACTATCACCCAGCAACTCGCAAAAAACTTATATCCCAGAGAAGAACGCAAAAACACCAATATTGCCGTTGATAAAATTAAAGAGATGTTTATAGCCGCTCGTCTAGAAGATATTTACAGTAAAGAAGAGTTGCTTTATCATTATTTAAATACGGTGAGCTTTGGCGATAATACATTTGGTATTGAGAGTGCCTCTTTAAAGTTTTTCAATAAAAAAGCTAGAGATTTAAACACGGAAGAAGCAGCCGTTTTAGTGGGGATGTTAAAGGCTACTTATGGATATAATCCTAGAGTATTCCCTGAAAACAGCTTAAAAAGAAGAAACTTGGTCTTGCAGGCTATGCAAAAAAACAATTTTATTTCAGCTACAGAAAAAGATAGCCTTATTGCTTTACCATTAAAACTAGATTATAAAGAATTTAATTACAATGATGGACTTGCACCTTATTTCAGAGAGGAAGTCCGCAAGCAATTGTTAGCTTGGAGTACTACACAAAAAGAGCATGGGAATGAATACAATATTTATATCTCTGGCTTAAAAATTTATACGACCTTAGATTTTAAAATGCAACAATTAGCCGAAGAAGCTATGGTTGCACATTTGTCTACTTTGCAAAAAGATTTTGAAAAAAGTTATGGTAAAAATGCTCCTTGGCTTACCAATAAGAAACTCTTAGATAAGCTACTCAAAAGAACAAACGCTTATAAAAAGCTTAAAAAGGAAGGCCTCTCAGAAGATAAAATAATAGACTCTTTAAGCATCAAAAGAAAAATGACGCTCGCAGGTTGGGAAGGCGAAAAGACAGTTGAAGCTAATACGATAGACAGCCTACAGCATTATTTAAAATATTTAAATACAGGATCTTTAGGAATAGACCCAACTACGGGAGCTGTAAAAACCTGGATCGGCGGCGTAAATTTCAAATACTTCAAATACGACCATATTTCCCAGAGTAAACGCCAGGTAGGTTCTACATTCAAACCCATTGTGTATACAGCCGCGTTAGAAAATGGAATAGCTCCCTGTACGTATTTTTCTGCACAGGAGGTAGCTTATGAAAATTTAAAAGGATGGTCTCCTAGTAATTCTGGCAGTAAAGACGAAGCCTACTTAAACTATTCTATGGAGCAAGCATTGAGTAATAGTGTTAACACCGTAGCCGTAAAAGTATTAGAAGAAGTTGGTATCTTAAAAGTTATACGACAAGCTAATAAAATGGGCATTTTAGAAAAATTACCTAGTGAACCTTCTTTAGCCTTAGGAACCGGAGAAATAAAAATTACAGAATTGGCAGGAGCATATGCTTCTTTTGTAAATAACAGCAAACCGGTAACCCCATTTTTAATTCAGACCATTAGTAATAGTAAAGATTCTATTTTGGAAACTTTTAAACCTAAAATTGCCGACACCGAAGCATTTTCTTCTGAGACCAGACAAACCATGATAGAAATGATGAAAGAAACTATTAATTCTGGTACCGCTTCTAGATTAAGAGACGCTTATAATTTACCGAATGCTATTGCTGGTAAAACGGGAACTACACAAAATAATAAAGATGCCTGGTTTGTAGGAATCACGCCAAAACTTGTACATATTACTTGGGTAGGATTAGACAATCATGAATTAGGTTTTAAAAGTACTAGTTTAGGGCAAGGAGCAAATGCCGCACTACCTATGTTTGCCTTATTATTGCAAAAGCTGAATAAGGATAAAGAATTTGATGTAATTACTAAAGCACCGTTTGAAACAACCTCTGACGAAGTATTGCAAAACCTTAACTGCGATCCTATAAAAAAAGACGGTTTCTTAAAGCGTTTATTTAAAAATCCTGACAAGAAAAAGACCAAAAAGTTTAAATCCAATTAAATATAAATAAATATTTATTAAACTTTATTTAGTTTTATTTTAATTTTATTAAAATAATATATACTTTTGTTACTAAACAAACCTGTTTAGTATATGAAAAAGTTGCCTGTGTTCTGTCCTAGTTGTGAAAGCAACTTATTAGTTAGTGAACTTTCGTGCTCTAGTTGTGATACTGTTATTTCTGGAAAATTTGACCTTCCTCAAATACTTCAACTATCTGCTGAGGATCAAGAATTTGTATTGCAGTTTGTTTTAAATAGTGGAAGTCTAAAAAAGATGGCCATTCAAATGAACATCAGCTATCCTACCATGCGGAATAAGCTCGATGATATCATTACATCCTTACAAGCTAATTCAAATTCTTAAGCATGAAAACAGTTTTATTCAATCCTTTCAAAAAGTATCAAGAAAATTATTTGTTTATACTTGGACTTGCTGCAACTCTTTTAGGATCTTATCTGGGATACTTTTTTAATGTACGTTATGATGGAGTTCTAGATGTGCATTTCGCAAATAATACAACCTCTTGGCAACCAGCCCTGGATAATTTGAGTAACATCGCCGTGCTAACTATTTTATTACTTGCTTTAGGAATGTATATGAACAGAAAGACACGGTTTATTGATATTCTGAACATCACTTTAATTTCAAGAATCCCCTTCTATTTAATTCCCTTTTTTAATGTAGGAGGTACTATGGAGCGTATCAATTCAGAGTTTTTAAATACATTACTATCCGAACAAATTCCTGATTTTTCTACTCTTCCATTAAATTCAGTGCTTACTTTAGGAATATTTGCGCTTATCAGTCTCCTTTTTATCATTTGGAGTATCTCACTATTATTTAACGGCTTTAAAATTGCTACAAATGCAAAAAGCACAGTACATATTATTTTATTTTTCACCTCAATCATCATTGCTGAAATTCTTTCTAAACTACTCATCACTAATCTAATTAACTCATGAAAAATCTCCTTATTCCGATTTTACTCTCCTACAGTATTTTTTCATTTTCTCAAGTTATTGAAGAAGAAATTAAGCTTACCAATGCAACAATTGAGATACCTGGTACATTAAGCTATCCTGAAACAAAGGACAAGATGCCTTTGGTTATTTTCATCCACGGTTCAGGTAATCCAGACCGAAATGGAAACCAAAAAGGCACCCCTATGCAAAACAGCTATATTAAAGCTTTAGCAGATAGCTTAAATAATCATAAAATTGCTTTTTACAGGTATGATAAACGCTCCGCTAGATCTGAAAATTTGGAACTGTTAAAAGATGTAACGGTTTTAGATTTTGTAGCAGATGCTAAAGTAACAATAGCCCATTTTAAAAACGACCAACGTTTTAGTGGCATTCATCTCATAGGACATAGCCAAGGATCATTGATTGCTATGTTGGCCGTAAACGAAGATATAACTTCATTAATATCTATGGCAGGCGTGGGACAAACTATTGATAAAATAATGGTGCAACAAATTTATGCGCAAAATCCAGAATTTGCGAAATTAGTTGAAGAGCATTTTCAAGAGCTAATGACAAAAGGTAGTATTACCACAGTAGATCCTAGTTTAGTCACCATGTTTCCACCACAAAGTCAAAATTTCTATAAAACTTGGGCTTCAATTGATCCTCAGGAAGAAATTAAAAAACTACAGATTCCTATACTCATCCTTAATGGTGATAAAGATATTCAGGTCGCTATTACTAACGCTCAAAACTTAAAAGTGGCTCAGCCAGAAGCTACTTTAATGATTATCCCTAACATGAATCATATCATGAAAGAAGAAGATGCTGAAGTTCAAGGGTATGAAGGATACCTTAATCCTAAATATCCTATTTCACCTAAAATGATAGCAGCAGTACTTCAATTTATTTCACAATAAGCAATAGCTAAGGGTTAATTTACAACTATAGGATACTTCTTTCATGTTTTATAACAAAATAAACCCTTAAATTTGAGAACCAACGAAACCAACCCTAATGTTCAAGTTCTCTATATGTTCCCTCTTTTTCCTTGCTTCACTATCTGTTTTAGCTCAAAATGAGGACAAACACATTGCTATTAAATACATTCCTGAAATTCCTCAGATAGACGGTATTTTAGACGAAGGTGTATGGGAAAAAGCAGAAAGTGCCACAAAATTTCAACAATATTTCCCATCAGATACCATACTTGCTCAGAAAGATACAGACATCAGAATGTTTTATGATGGCACTCATTTATATATTGGCATTCGCTTGGAAACTTCAGGAAGCAACTACGTAACTCCATCTTTAAAAAGAGATTTTAGAGCTGGCGGAAATGACAATATAAGTTTACTATTTGATACCTTTAATGATGGCACCAATGCTTTCCTATTTGGTATAAATCCGTTTGGAGTCATTCGCGAAGCCTTAATTTCTAATGGAG
This sequence comes from Cellulophaga baltica, assembly GCF_900102165.1. GTDB lineage: Bacteria > Bacteroidota > Bacteroidia > Flavobacteriales > Flavobacteriaceae > Cellulophaga > Cellulophaga baltica. The sequence continues at coordinate 11,026 of NZ_FNBD01000009.1, read as the reverse complement.
GTGGCAGCGATGGTGGTTTTAACACCTCTTGGGATGTAAAATGGAAAGGAGAAGCTAGAAGCTTTGACAACTATTATACAGCTGAGCTTGCCATACCCTTAACCTCCTTCAAATTTAAAGAAGGAGAAACAAAATGGCGATTTAACAGCTACAGATTTGATACCCAAAATAATGAAACCAGTACTTGGGCTAAAATTCCACAAAACCAATCTATCTATAGTTTGGCTTTTATGGGAGAAATGACTTTTGAAAAACCCTTAGGAAAATACAGAACACCAATTGCCATTATACCTTATGTAAATACGCTTGCGCAAAAAGACTTTGAAACTAATACCAGTAAAACCAATCTTAAGTTTGGTGGTGATGCTAAAGTAGCTATTGGTAATGGGATGAATTTAGACATCACCTTAAATCCAGACTTTTCTAATGTAGAAGTAGATAATGTATTTACTAACCTTACCCGCTTTGAAGTATCCTTACCTGAAAAACGGCAATTTTTTGTAGATAATAGCGATCTCTTTTCTAGTTTTGGTGGTAGCCAAGATGCGAATCCGTTTTTTTCCAGACGTATAGGTATTGCTAGGGATAAGGATAACAACTCTATAGAAAACAAAATTATTGGTGGTTTTCGTTTAAGCGGTAAGCTTAGTAATGATTGGCGCTTAGGCTTTTTAAATCTTCAAACGGCCGAAGATTTAGAAAATGAAATTCCCTCTAACAATAACTCCATGTTTGCGCTACAGCGCAAATTGTTCTCCAGATCCAATATTGGGCTATTTTTCATAAATAGACAAGCTTTTAAATCGTATGATTTTGTAGCACCAGAAGATCGGTACAATAGAGTTTTGGGAGTAGATTATAATCTTGCTTCTGCTGACAATACGTGGAACGGTAAATTTTATATGCATAAATCTTTTCAGCATGATTCCGATAGTAAGGATATTTCTACAGGGGCCTATATGTCTTACAATAGTAGAAAGTTCAATGTTTTTTCCGATTGGGTATATATCGGAGATGACTTTAGGTCTGATCTTGGTTTTATACGTAGAACAAATATTTTTAAGTTTGTTACAGGGTTTGAACGTGTATTCTGGCCTACCGCAAGTAAAATTAATAGTCATAGCTTTGAAGTATTTCCTATTTTCACCTTGAATCCGGAGCTAGATTTTAAAACAACAGATTACACGGTACGTGCCTCTTGGGGAGCTGAGTTTGTAAACCAAACCGAATTTAATTTTAGTGTAGATACCAACTATACCTATCTTGTTAATGAATTTGACCCTAGTAGAAGTGCAGAAGCTGTTGCATTACCCGCAAATTCTGAATACACGTATTCTACTGCCGCAATGAATTTTAGTTCTGATTCTCGGAAAGCTTTTTCCTATTCTTTAGAACAATCTTATGGGGCATTTTTTAATGGAACAAGAGCTTCTTCTGCCGCAGAAATGACTTTACGCTTACAACCAAAAGCGGCAATCTCATTGTTAGTGAGTTATGATAAGATAACACTGCCAGCACCCTACTCTAGCGCAGATTTCTGGTTAGTAAGTCCTAGTTTTGAATTTACATTTAGTAAATCAATCTTTTGGTCTACCTTAGTGCAATATAGTAATCAGCGGAATAATCTAGGTTTCAATTCTCGGGTACAATGGCGTTTTGCTCCCTTATCAGATTTATTCATTGTGTATAATGATAATTATATTGTAAACGATTTTAAACCTAGAAATAGGTCGATAAATCTGAAATTCACCTATTGGCTAAACATTTAAAAAAATAATATTGAGGTATAAAATACTTTGTTCCGATTTAGATGGAACCCTGCTTTCTACAAAGAGTGATGTTTCCGAACTCACCATATCAGAAATTAAAAGAATCAACAATTCCGTAAAGGTGTATTTAGTATCAGCTAGAATGCCTAAGGCTATGACCTATTTACAAAAAGACCTAGGGATAGAAAATGAACCTATTGTTTGCTACAATGGTGCATTGATCCTTCATGGAAATGCAATTTTAGATTCTGTTGCTATCCCCCTTCGAGTTTTAAAATCTATTTATAGCCTTACCGAAGATCACGGAATTAAATTAGGACTGTATTATGCCGATGAGTGGTATGTTGAGGAAACGTCTGAGCGTGTTGAAAAAGAGATTAAGTACACCAAGGCAACACCAGATTTTAGGCCAACACCAGCTACATTTCAAGATTGGCGCTCTAGAAAAATAGAAGGAGCGCATAAAGTGATGCTTATGGGAACAAAGGCATCATGCGATGCTATTTTCCCAGAGTTACAAAAAAACCATGATGCTATTGCTATTTACCGTTCTAACGATACATTAATTGAAATAGCACCAAAAAGTGTCACTAAGCTTTCGGCCATACAGAAATTATTACAAACAGAAGAAGCGCTAGCAGATGTCATAGCTTTTGGTGATAACTACAATGATATAGAAATGCTAGAACATGTTGGGTGTGGTGTTGCGGTAGGCAATGCTAGAACAGAAGTAAAAGCAATTGCTAATTATATTGCCGAAGAAAATACAGCACATGGCGTGGCCAAATTTATCCAAGAACATCTTAGAGATTAATTATATTTGAAAAAAATCATCCTTGATATTTTATATGTATGAATGAAGTTTTAATTACAAATGATGCGGTTGTTTTTGGATTATTAGCACTTTGTCTAGGGTTTATTTTTTACACCTCCTCCATCACTACAGGTTTTTGGCGTAAATTTTATAGTATTGTCCCTGCTGTACTCATGTGTTACTTACTACCTGCTGTTTTAGCAAGTTGTCGTATTATTTCAGATGACCTATCTCAGCTTTATTTTATGGCTAGCAGGTATCTCCTGCCAGCTGCTTTAGTATTAATGACTTTAAGCATAGACCTTAAAGCAATTTCTAATTTAGGATCAAAAGCATTGATAATGTTTTTAACAGGGTCAGTAGGAATTATTATAGGCGGACCTATAGCCATATTGTTGGTTTCTATATTTTCTCCAGAAACAGTAGGCGGCAATGATTTTGATGCTATTTGGAGAGGCCTTTCTACCATTGCCGGTAGTTGGATAGGTGGCGGTGCAAACCAAGCAGCCATGTTAGAGATTTTCAAATACAATCCTGATGAATATGGCAAAATGGTATTGGTAGATATTGTTGTGGCTAACGTTTGGATGGCTGTTATACTATTTGGAGTAGGAAAAACAAAAGCTATAGATAAATGGTTACAAGCAGATACCACTGCGATAGAAACTTTAAAACTAAAAGTAAGTGCTTTTTCTGCAAAAATAACACGAGTGCCAACATTGCAAGATTATATGCTGATGCTGTGCTTTGCCTTTACAGCCGTAGGAATATCACACTTTTTTGGTGATGCCATCAGTGAATACCTTACGAAGAATAGTAGTGCTGTAGCAGACCCTAGTAATTTCTTATCATTCTTAGGCTCTAATTTCTTTTGGATGGTGGTGATTGCCACTGCATGTGGTATCATATTATCTTTTACGAAAGCAAAAAATTATGAAGGCGCAGGCGCTAGTAAAATAGGTAGTATTTTTATTTATATTCTAGTGGCAACTATTGGTATGAAAATGGATCTCACTAAAATATTAGAAAATCCAGGATTGTTAGTTGTTGGTTTTATATGGATTTCTATACATGCCTTGTTACTTATTTTAGTAGCCAAACTCATCAAAGCCCCTTACTTTTTCTTGGCGGTAGGAAGCCAAGCAAATGTGGGTGGCGCAGCATCTGCCCCTGTTGTTGCTGCAGAATTTCATTCCTCATTGACCTCTGTAGGTGTTTTGTTGGCCGTATTTGGCTATGTAGTCGGTACAGGAGGAGCGTTACTTTGTGCTTATCTTATGGAAATAGCTTCCAAAATGTAATATTGTGTATAAATAATTCATGTACACGTGTATTTATATCGAATTGAAATAAAAAAATAGTGATATTTGCCCACCAAAATTAATACCATGAAGAACATTTTCTTACTGTCCTTAGTTGGACTTTTCTTGATTTCCTGTTCAGGAGATTCTAAAAATTCAATGACCGTAAACGGATCTATTAAAGGTTTAAAAAAAGGAACACTTTACCTTCAACAATTACAGGATACGGTTTTAGTAAACCTTGATTCCTTAGAAATAAAAGGAAATGGAGATTTCAGTTTTGAATCGCCTATTGAAAATCCAGATATTTATTATCTGTATTTAGTGAAAAATGATCATAATGATATAAATGATAGAATTACCTTCTTTGGAGAACCAGGTATCATTACCGTAGATACTGCTTGGGATACTTTTGATACCTCTGCAAAAATTACAGGTTCTAAGACTAATGAGAAATTAGAAGAGTATAAAAAAGGAATGTCAAGATATAACGCTAAGAATCTAGAAATTTTACAGATGCGTTTTGATCCCAAAGTAAATAAAGATTCTTTAGCTTTAGATTCTCTGATTAAATTATCTGATAAAAATATTTACCGCAGCTATGCCTACGCGTTGAATTTTGCACTGAATAACAAAGATTCTTACATTGCCCCTTACATTGCAATTAATGAGGTGGCAGACGCTAATATGAAGTATTTAGATTCTATTCATAAAATGCTTACCCCTGAGGTTGCTGCTTCTAAATACGGAAAACAACTTAAAAAATATTTAGAGGATAAGAAGAAAGAAGAATAAATTCTTATCCCGCTATAAAACAAAAAACCATCCAATTACTTGGATGGTTTTTTTATTGAAGCTAAGTAATTCTTAACCTAATTTATTAAGTTTTTCAACTAAAACAGTAGCTTTTTCTTCTAATTCAGATTTAACACCATTCAAGTGCTTGCTTCTGCTTTCTACGTTTTTATTATTTACTTTAGCGATTAATTCATCAAAAACATTAATTGCTTCATCAATAAGTTCAGAACCTTCTTTAGAACTTTTTTTGCCGTTTGAAGCTTCCCAGAAATATACTGCTTCTATAATATCTCCTAGAACGTAATTAATATCTTTCTTTAAATCTTGTATACTTGCCATTTTACTAAATTTTATTTTTTGCAAAAGTAATCTTTTTACAAGTATATCAGCACATTAAAGCACTTTTATATCGTAACCTCTAAAAGAGTAGCCCCATTAGATTTTAATTCGATTGATTTGGAATTAGCAGAAACCAAAACAGTTTCCCCTTTTTTAATGCTAGCTTCTCCAAATTCATTCACTACCGTTGCGGCACCAGACACACACATAAAAATTGTAAAAGAATCTCTTTTAGAAATATCTTGTGTTAAATCTTTCGTAAGTTTAATGTAATTTGTCTTGAAATACGGACAGTCTACCATCTCATTTACGGTATCTGTAGTAGTATCATACGCTACTTTAAAATCGTCTTTCTTTGTATAATCCATAGCATCGAGTGCCATTTCTGTATGTAATTCACGTAAATTACCCTCTTTATCTTTTCTATTAAAATCAAATACACGGTAGGTAACATCAGATGTTTGCTGAATTTCAGCAAGCACTACTCCTGCGCCTATTGCATGTATTTTTCCCGTATTGATAAAAAATGTATCGCCTTCTTTTACTTTCTCGTAGTTTAATAAATCTAGAAGTTTATCATCTTCTATGCTTTTCTGATATTCTTCTTTAGTCACATCTTTATTGAAGCCAACAATTAAATCTGCTCCTTCATCAGCATCCATGATATACCACATTTCTGTCTTTCCGAAAGAATTATGACGCTTTTTAGCAAGCTCATCATTAGGGTGCAATTGAATAGACAAATCTTGTTTAGCGTCAATGAACTTAATTAATATCGGAAATTCTTTTCCAAAGCGCGACACTACACTCGCGCCTAAAACTTCCTCTGCGTTAGTATCTATTAAATCTTGGAGTGACGTTCCTGACAAATCTCCATTTGCAACCACAGATATATCTCCTTTAACAGTAGATAATTCCCAGCTTTCACCGGTAATATCATTTTCAATAGGTTTACCAAAAATGTCACCTAATTTGGTTCCGCCCCACAGACGTTCTTTTAAGATTGGATTAAATTTTAAAGGATATAAATTCATGATTTCAAATTTAACTTGTTCTGTTTTAGTTATTCATTATTACCAGTGTAAGTAACAAAATTTCTTGGAGTCTCATACAAAATTACCTCCAAATCTTTGTCACTTTCAAAGTGCGGTCTTAATTTATCATAAATTACCACCGCTATATTTTCTGCGGTAGGGTTTAAATTTTTAAATTCAGGAACCTCTACATTAAGGTTTTTATGATCAAAAGCATTCTCGATTTCGCTTTTAATCAAATCTTTTAAAATCTTCACATCAATAACAAACCCCGTTTCAGGATCTATTTTACCCGTAATACTCACAATAAGCTCATAATTATGACCGTGAAAATTGGGATTATTACAAAGTCCAAAGATGGCATCATTTTTTTCAAAACTCCAATCAGGATTGTACAAACGGTGAGCAGCGTTAAAATGTGCCTTTCTACTTACTTTTACTTTCATGATTCAAATTTATGTTGCGTGATGAAACTGTAGAATTTTTCAAATATAATCTTAAACCAAGCGGTGTAGTGGTCCGGATTTGCAGCAATATCATTCTTGACATCTTCCGGCAGCATCCATTTCCAGTCTGCTACTTCTTCTGGATTAATTTCTGGGGGATGATCAGAATACCCCACCATTACATGATCAAGTTCATGTTCTGTTAACCCATTATCAAAGGGAGCTTTGTATATGAATGAGAATAGTTCTTTTAGTTCTGCTTGAAAACCCATTTCTTCTTGCAGTCTTCTTTTTCCTGCTTGAATATTAGTTTCTCCAACGCGCTGATGACTACAACAGGTATTTGTCCAGAGTAGCGGTGAATGGTACTTATGTGCTGCACGTTGCTGCAACATAGTTTCGCCCTTCTTATTCATGATAAACACAGAAAAGGCACGGTGTAACACCGCTTTTTCATGTGCCTCCATTTTGGGCATGGTTCCTATTTGTTCATCAGATTGATTTACAAGGATTACGTGTTCTTCTTTCAATTTTCTTTTTTTTTAATCTTAGCAATAATGACGTACGCCATCCTTACAAAAATAACATCTTTATAGGATATAAAAAGTTTAAGAAAAAATAAATAAGAAGATTGTAACTAAAAGAATGACATTAATGCGCCTTAAAAAAATTTAGAAGAAACGAGGTGATTTTAAATTCCCCTTAGTTTTAATGAAGTCGTATCGCAATACAATTTCAAAAGAACCATCATTGAAACTTGTGTTTCCTAAATCTGTAGTCTCACGATCATAAGCAATCCCAATTAAGAACCCTTCTGAAACGTTAAAACCAACCATACCACTTACGGCAGCACTCCAACGGTAAGCAGCTCCTAAAATTAATTTATCATTAATCATAAAGTTTGCAGAAGCATCTACTTGTAGTGGCGCACCTTGTACTAATTTGGTTAATAAAGCTGGTTTAAATTTTAAACTAGGATTTAATTCCCAAACGTAACCGGTAATAAAATAAAAGTTCATTTGTTCCTTAGCAGTGGATAGCGAAGATTCGTCAAAATGCGAAGTTTCTAAAAAACGAGGCACAGACAATCCTGCATAAAACTTTTCCGTATGATAATAAACCCCTGCGCCTATGTTAGGAGACAATCGGTTACTAATATCCTGTTGTAATGTTTGATCAGCTGCATACTGGTTGAGTTCAGAATATCTAATATCTAATAAATTGATACTTCCTTTTAATCCAAAACTTATTTTTGCCTCTGTAGAAACGGGAATGGTATACGAGAAATCTACATCAAAATTAGTTTCAGAAGTTGGCCCAATTTTATCATTGACGATAGACAGACCTAAACCTACTCCTCTATACCCTATTGGAGAATGCACATTGAATGTTTGCGTTGTGGGCGCCCCATCTAACCCTAACCATTGAGACCTGTGCAATAAACCAACGGTCATGTGCCCTCTTGAGCCCGCATAACCAGGGTTTACGCTCACTGTATTATACATGTATTGCGTGTACTGGGCATCTTGTTGCGCAGTAACACTTGTGGTATGTAAGAAGCCTACTAAGCATAGTATGCCAAAAACCCATTTGTAATAAGAGGTATTAAGATGTAAGGTTTTCATACTATCTGTTTATATAAATATATCCTGATTTTGATTTCATAGTGCCCGATGCATCTCCATAATCTAAAATATAGAAATACGTACCTACAGGCAACATATTGTCTTTTTGTACTGTAACACGGCCATTAGAACTTCCTGTAAAAATGTTCCCTTGGGTGTTATACGCTTTTGTAACAAACACTAACACACCCCATCTGTTGTAAATTTTGATGGTATTGTTTGGGAAATTTTCTAAGCCAGAGATGGTCAAGTAATCATGTACTCCATCTCCGTTTGGCGTCACCACATTGAATACTTCTACTTCTTCATCTGTTGAGAATTCTTCTAAATCTAGATCTAAGTAATTAGGTATTCCGTTACCATCCGTATCATCATTTGCATAATCTCCATCAAGATTTAAATCTTCATCTGCTGTAAAAATACCATCATCGTCATCATCGGTATCTCTATAATCAGACTCATCATCTTCATCCGTATTTGGTAAATCTGTAAATGGATCATCTACTTCATCATTAACGTCAATATCTATGGTTGTATTGCCTTCAAAACCATCATCTAGACCATCATTATCTTTATCAGAACCGATAAATACCACATCTGGAATACCATCATGATCATGATCGTGTGCTTCTATATAATCTGGCACATTGTCATTATCACTATCATCATCTAAATAATCTGGTAAATCTTCAAAATCCGTGTTTACTGGAATTATTCCTAAGTTACCATCTTGCTCATAGGCATCATCTAAGCCATTGTTATTAGTATCTTCTCCACTAGGAGCTATATAATCTGATGTAGTTTGTGCTTCTACATTATCTGGGATACCATCATCATCACTATCAATATCTAAATAATCTGCAATGCCATCACTATCAGAATCTGTTGGGTTTGTTGCCGGATCATTATCATTGTCGGTGTTCAAGTCTTCCCAAGCATCTAAAATTCCGTCATCATCACTGTCTAAATCCACTTGATCTGTGGTAATTACAGTAATGGTGGCGGTACTACAATTCCCTAATGTATCACAAACCGTATACTCAAAAGTATCTGTTCCTGAGAAATCGGTATTTGGTGTATAAGTGATCACATCATCAGAAGGATCATTTGGCGTACCATTATCGTCTACAACCAAAGAACCATTGGTAGGTGTAGTTACGGTAAGCGTACCTGCTGTTGGTACGTCATTATCGTTCGCATTCCAATTATCTATGGTAATAGGCATATTCTCTTCTGTAGTCACCACGTCATCAAAGGTGTCTACAATAGGCAGTACCTCTACTGTAACCGTAGCGGTACTACAATCGCCAAACGTATTACAAATGGTATACGTAAAAGTATCCTGACCATTAAAATCTGGCGTAGGAATATAAGTTAGTATATCATCTGAAGGATTATTAGGCGTACCATTATCATCTATAACAATAGTTCCATTTGCAGGATCGGATGTTGTTAAAGTTCCTGCAACTGGCAATTCTGTATCATTATCAAGGATAGGAATTACCACTGAGTCGTCTTCATCTACGGTGGCTACATCATCTACTAAATTAGCTGCCTGACTCATACAAACTACCGTAAAAGAAGGAAGGTTTTTAGCATTTCCTGCTTTTACTAAGGTCGCTAAATATCTGATAACATCCTTAGTAGCTGTAATCTGAGGAGCTATTTGATCTCCTGTTAATGCGGGAGACCAGCTTATATTTGCACCCACTGGGACATTTGCTGTAATATCTAATGTTACCTCGTTATTAGGCGATTCGCAATCTGTTAGGATAAAATAACTTGTGGCATTCTTACCGCAAGTAGTTCCATCATAGGTTGCAAAATATACACCTGGCTGATTTACTTCATAGAAGAAATCTGTACCTAGAACCGTATTGGTATCTGAGGCATTGTACCATTTGTAATTATTTTCATCTGTACTATTCGGTGCTTGTAGTAAAAATTGGGCACTTGCCCAATTAGAACATAGCAATCCGAAAAGGATAGCGAATACAAGCTTATATGTGTTGATTGATCTCAAACTATGGTCTTCTGTTTATTCGCTTTAATTATTTTACTACAAAAACTACATTAATTAATGAATTGTAATCTGTTGGTTGGTTTTGAACCTGATATGTTAAGTTTCCATTAGCATCGATAGACATTCCTGATACTGCTGTACCATTACCAAAAACTGCTGGATCTGCATATGTAACATAGTAATACAATTCTGTTCTCGTATAGGTTGGCAATGCACTAGGTGCACCTGCACTACCTACTGTTGGAGAACCATATTGTTGGATATACTCATCATACAAATCAATCGTAAATGTTCCATTTGTTGAAACATCAACGGCAATTGAAGGTGGATAGAAAATTCTAGCCGCCTTAGAGGTAATTGGCGCGATAGCCTGAATCACTTCTTGCACTGTAGTTTCATTTGTTGGGGAAGCTTCACCTCCTTGATCTACATCAATTGGAGTTCTTAATAAAACTTCGTCATCATATTGATCATCTGTTCCTAATGCTGATAACGCAACGTTTCTTGCTCCACCACCATCGGTAATTCTTAAATTAGTACCTACGACAGCAAAAGCTGTGTTGTATTCGTTTGAAGGATCTGAATCGGCATCATTGACGTTAATGGTAGCACTATTACCTCCTGAAATACTTATGGTTCCTGGGTTTGTACCAGCAGTTAAGGTTTGATCATCAGTTGTTGGGTCTCCTGGTGCTCCCTGTGGACCAACAGGTCCTTGATCACCAATAACTCCTTTGTCACCAACTAAACCTTTATCTCCAGTCGCTCCTTTGTCGCCAGTTGCACCTTTATCTCCAGTATCACCTGTTGCGCCTTTGTCTCCAGTTAAACCTTTATCACCGTCTAATCCTTGTGGACCTTGATCACCAATAACTCC
>NZ_FNBD01000021.1 GCF_900102165.1 Cellulophaga baltica | reverse complement strand
ACAATACGTCTTTAAGCATCTTATTATCAAGACTCACATCAGCATACATCTGTTTAAGTTTATTGTTCTCTTCTTCAAGTTCTTTTAAACGTTTAAGCTGCTGTTGTTCCATACCGCCGTACTTCTTTCTCCAATAGTAGAAAGTGCTTTTGTCAATTCCTAATTCTCTAGATAAATCACCTACGGATCTTCCTTGTTCATTTTCCTTAAGAGCTTTAATAATCTGACTCTCGCTAAATTTGCTGTTTTTCATTGTGACAGTTTGAATTTAAAGTTAGTAAATTCGAATTATAAACTGTCCTATTTTTAGGGAATCCTACAAATGACGAAAGAATTTTCAACGGACGAAAGTTATCAGCCAAATTTAAGAGAAGAAGATATTTCTGTAAATTGGGGAATAAATGGAAATGCAGTTATAAGAATAAATGGAAACCCCTTTTTATTGTTTTCTACGGATGAAGAAAAAGGATTTTGTAAATCAATTTCAAAAAATGGAATGTATGGAAACCAATGGGATGAAAATAAATACAAAGAGGAATTTAAATAAAAAAGAAGGCTGGCTGTAACAAAACCTATGACGATCATGGCTGGCAGTAAAGCTTGCCCGCAAAGCCAACGCTCCGCCAGCCACGCCGCATAGCTAACCGTTATAGACAATCAAAGAAAAATTATGGGGATTTTTAAGAAGTTATTCGGAGGGAACTCAAAAAAGAGCCCTAAAGAAGAAGAAAACAAGACAAGTGAATATGATCTAAAATGGATTAGTGCGGATCAAAATCCTTGGAATTTGAAAATTTTGGATTTGAGACCAATTTCACAAACCATGCTTTCAACTTCGAAAGACCCTAAAATGGCTACTAATGCTGTTTCATACAGTCAAGAAGACGGAACGACTTTTAAAGACTATCAACCACAATCTGAAAAGACAATCTTTAGTAATTTGGTTATTTCTATAGACGAAAAACTTGAAGAAGGGGTTTTGTTTAACCCGTCAACAATGGAAAACAAATGGGCAATTTATTTTATGAATAATCGCCTGATATTTATAAGAAGTTGGTTAAGGGAAGCGTTTGTAGTTGCAAAAACCGTTCAAGAGAATAACCAATTAAAGGTAACTGAAATAAAAGGAGAATTTACAAATAATGAATCACCTGAAATGACTCAATCCATTTTGATGTTCTTATTATTTAGTCATTCTTTAAATGAAACAGTACCTGCTCCTATTCCAAAAGATTTGGAGGACAATACTGATAAGGCAGGAATGTGGGCTTTTTCAACTTATGGAAACATGGCTCATCTAGGATATTTTGGAGAAGATTTTAACTATCAAACAGATCTAAAACTAAGAACACATTCTTTATTACATATTGCAATTGCAAGAGGTGATTTGAATAAAATTAATGAGCAATTAGATAAAAGTACAAATGTAAATTGTTTAGCTGGTGATGGTCTTTCAACCTTGCAATGGGCAATGACTGCTGATTCCAATGTCTTAAGCTTATTACTTGATAAAGGAGCTAATCCGAATACTAGATCGACTGAAGGAGCAACACCAATAATGAACGCTGTCCAATCGGATAAAATCGAACACCTTAATATTTTGATTAAAAACCAAGCTGATTTAAATGCTAAAGATGATAGAGGGTTTACAGCTTTGCACAGAGCATCAGAAATGGGACGAAAAGAAATGGTTCGTATCTTATTGGAAAATGGAGCTAATAAAAATGTAGAAGCTGAAAATCACACGCCTCTTTCATTAGCCATCGCAATGAAAAATGAGGAAATTATAAAACTATTAGAAAAATAAAAAGTCTATAACAATTTGTATATTTCATTTGCTCCCTTCGGGAAGCAAACGCAACATACAAGAGGCGTTGTAAAACATTTTGACAAAACCACAAGCAGAATGAAAATTACTTGGAATGATTTAAAAGTAGACTTTAGTCACATTGACCAAAATCGACTTACTGAAAGTTGGAGTTGGTTAATTGGAATGGACAAAACGCCGGTTTTAATTTCAAGTATTGGAGATTTGTTTTTAAGAGACAAAAATGGAATCTGTTACTGGTTAAATGTCGGAGAAGGAATTATTGAAAAAGTTGCCGATAATGTTGATGAATTTAAAGCAAAATTAAAGGACAACGAACAAGTCGACGATTGGTTTTTAATCGGACTAGTGGAAAAACTAAAGGAAAGTGGACTTGAACTATCCGATAAAAATCTTTATGGATTTAAAAAACTGCCTGTTTTGGGTGGAGAATACGAGCCTGAAAATTTTGAATTAACAGACATTGAAGTTCATTTTGAATTAGCTGGTCAAATTCACAAGAAGATTAAGGATTTGCCAGACGGAACAAAAGTGAATATTACCGCGTCTGAATAAAAAACGTTTTACAACACAACCTATAAACAATACGGGCTTTGGTTTTAGACGCCAAGTTCTGTGTATATTTAGAATGTCGCGAAATCTTTGGGATTTCGCTTTGGACAAGAAAAAAATAAAACAAAACCAAAAGATTTCGCTATGTGCTTGACGGAAAGCAAACGCTAGTTTGCTCCCGCACTGTTCATAGCCTAAACGTTAGCGGTGATTTGGCAAATAATCTTTAAATTAAAGACAGTTAAAAATATAAAGACAACAATTCAGTAATTGATTTTTGATTATTCGGTTCATTCGTAATACTTTTAAATTAAAATATTCAACAAAAAAACAATGAAAAAATTTTTAAAAATCATTAAGCTCACGTTTATAGCTATTTTAAGTATTTGCGTACTATTTTTTCTATACTTTTTTATCAGTAATAAATTATTTTTAGAATCTAAAAATGAAAACAATATAAGCTATTTGACAAAAAACAAAACTGAAATCACAAATTCAATTAATGACAAATTATTTGATGATGATTTTTACAAATCAAAAGTTTTCCTTTTGGGAGAAATCCACGGATTCGCAGACAATCAAAAATTAGACAAGGAGTTACTGTTCTTCCTAAATAAAAAATTGGGTGTTAAATATTATATTGCAGAAATGGATAGTTTAACATCTAAAAAACTTAATAACTTCTTGACAGATAGTTTGAAAAATCAAGAAATTTTAAAAGACGTTGTTTTGGCTATTAGCAAGAGAATTCCGCAACAAGCAAGTCAAGAACTATTTGACAAGTGGAATGATATTTATGATTACAATCAAAAACTAACGGATTCATTAAAAATTAAAGTAATTGGAATCGACAAGAATTTTGATGATAATTCAAAAGTGGCAAGAGATTCAGCAATGGTACTTAATTTCATGAATTCTATCAAAGAAATGAAACTTGAAGATGAAAAATTCTATGGTCTATTTGGTTATTTCCACGTATTGCAAAATATAACTGAAAACGGAAGAGAAACATTTGCATCGGGATTAAAAAAATCAGGTGTAAAAACAACCAGTTTTGTTAGTTATACTTTAGACAGCGAAATGTACCTTCCCAAAAACCCACAATTCCCAACACCAGATGATGAAAAAATGGATTGGATTAATGCAGATGGTCCGTTACAACTTGTGAAAGGAATTAATGATTTGAAAGATTTAAGTAAACCCAACTCAATTACGCTTTTTAAAATAAATTCGCAGAATTCCCCCTATTCTAAATCGCAACATCTAATCAATGTAAAATCCAGAGTTTTCGGAGAGAATATCACTCCCGAAAACGGAACGTTTACATCGAATTATTTTCAATATGTATTTTTATTGAGAAATTCCAATGCATTAACAAAACTTAAATAAAAAAATACCGCTAACAAGGTATATAAAAAATAGGCGAAATAGTAATAAATTCAAGGTTTTTGGCTCGTATTTAAGTTTGTGCATAACCGAAAAATTAGTGTTTCCAAATCGCCTACTTTTCATATAAGAGACGTAAAAATTTTTAAAATACATAACTTTACTTAAACTTAATATAAAAATTATGAATCTAGAAACTGCCATTTTAGTGGTTATTTCAGTCCTCGGTATTTTTTCAGCCATTATGGTTATAACTAGAATTTTTGGGTTAAGAACATTTGCAAAAATATCAAGTTTTGATTTTGCATCAACTATTGCTGTAGGTTCTATATTAGCCTCAATTGTAATAAATAAAGATCAAGGAATTTTAAAAGGTATTTTAGCGCTTTTTTGTGTAATAGGATTTCAAACATTATTCTCTTTTTTAGTCAGAAAAAATTATTTATTTAAAAAACTATTTACTAACAAACCACAGTTCCTAATGAAAAATGGTGAAATCCTTTATGATAATTTGAAAAGATGTAACGTTGGAGTGAGCGACTTGATGGCTAAATTAAGAGAAGCTAACGTACATAAGTTATCAGAGGTTCAAGCAGTAGTTTTTGAAAGTACTGGCGATGTTTCTGTATTACATAGCTCTGAGATTAATGATGTGGAAGATATAATTTTGAGAGATGTAGAAAGCAAATAATTCAATAAAAAAAATCTCTCTATAGATTAAGAAAATAAATAGTTAAATGGACATAACATTATAACGGGAAAGCCCTACACATAACAAAGAACTGAGCTGAATTTGATCTTCTAAATTAAGTTTAGTTAGTTTGTATTCCTCTGTAATAATTCATGAAATCCATGGAAAACTAAACTTTATAAATACTTTTATAAATTAGAAAAATAAAGTAAAGAGGAATAGCAAGAGGGTAACACGCTGCGCGATGTTACAAGTTTTTAATTCCCTAGTAAACAGTACTTTATACATTTTTAACGCCATTTATTCCTCTTCATTTGCGACAAATACACTTAAAACCTCAATAAAATGGCTATTATTTGCGACAAATCACCGAATTACCCCATCAATTTAGCTAAAAATAGCTACCTACTGAATCTTTTCAAATCGGTTAAACTATAGTGTCCTAACCCTATTTCCTATCATTACATTACAGGAAAAAAGGTTCGTCTAAAAGTCTTGAACACAAGCCAAAAAGTAGTTTATTTTGATTGTATTATTTTAAAAAGTTTATTTTTGACTTACATTCGCTTGGTCAACCTTTTAGTGAACTTTATCCGTTTTGCATTTCAATATAACTTGTCGCTTAGTCTTCTTTGAACACCTTCCCTTTCCCTTTTTGATAGTAAAAGAACAGCATTCAAAATTAGCGGGCGCATAAAACGGATGGCGCTGCCCTCCTATTTATAGCCCTTTTCTAATTTTAAATCCTTTAAATAATCTATATCAAAAAGGGAATGCGATTGGCTCTGAAAGAAGTAAATGAAATACACCTCAAATCCTATTTCATTTGATCTTTTTTTGCGCTCTATTGAGACTTTAACAAAGGTAAATGCTCTTGGTTAAAAAAAGTAAAACCCCAAATCTTACCATAACTTATATACGCACGGATCCAGTTGGATTTCTTTAGTGTTCGTATTGATAAATGTTAAAAAGAAATCCAATTGGGCGTAACTACTAATTGTTTTAAATTACTTTTTTCTTTGCAACCATCGGGCGCAAAGCAAGTTTGTTTTTGTAGCAATAAAAACACATCTTACCCTACCTGACCAAGTCCTTTTTTTGAATGGTTACTCTCCCAATAGTCATCAACTCCCCCCATTGCGTGGTAAATCTTGGGCTGCGATGCTCTTTAATTAGCGCCCACTCTTTACTGCGATTACCTACCGTAGCGACCTTAATTTTGTTTTTGCCATACTTACCGTTTAAAGTATCGATAAGATTGGTAATTACATCGCTCTCACTCTTATGCGGATCATCGAACATGTTGGTCTGTACCTCGTTTCGGTGCATTAACTGAGTTAAGTTTACACCCACTTTTTTATACCGGTAGCCTGGTTTAAATATATGCTGCAAACCTTTCAATGCTTCTTTTGTTAGC
This sequence comes from Cellulophaga baltica, assembly GCF_900102165.1. GTDB lineage: Bacteria > Bacteroidota > Bacteroidia > Flavobacteriales > Flavobacteriaceae > Cellulophaga > Cellulophaga baltica. The sequence continues at coordinate 29,815 of NZ_FNBD01000021.1, read as the reverse complement.
TTGATAGTGCTATCGGTCGGTGTATCTAAATTGATACTAATACTATTTCTATACTGCTTATCTATCTCACTATGTTGATTGGTCTGTAATGAAATTTCTAGTTGAGCGGCTAGACTATGTTGCTGCCGCAATAAATCTGCCACTTCGGCTACATAATAGCTACAGGCTTCCTCAATAAGTGAATAATCGGAGAGCTTGAATCCGAATGATTTCGCAGTTCCGATACCTTTTTTTGCATTTGCTTCGGTCTCTAGTTCTAAGCAAGGCACATTATTCAATTCTCGCCATAAACGCTCACCGATAACGGTCATTTCTTTTCTTACCCATGCAACGGGCATATTGGCAAAATCCAAAGCCGTGTGTATGTTATTGTTTTGTAGTCGCATGGCATGCTTCTTCCCTATTCCCCAAATATCCTTCACTTGCAGGTTACGTAATAAATTCCGCCTTTTTTCCTCACTATTTACCACATAGACATTGTTGTTTTTCGGGATTTTCTTAGCGAACTTATTAGCTAATTTCGATAACGATTTTGTCTTAGCAACACCTACGCCCACGGGTATTCCTGTATTTTTATGGACCGTATCTTTGATGGTATGGGCAATTGTAGTGTAGTCATCAACCTTAGTGCATCCTAAATCTACCCAACTTTCGTCAATACTATATTCTTCTACTCTTGGCGAAAATGTCATTAAAGTATCCATCACCCTTCTAGACATATCACTGTACAGGGTATAATTCGATGAGAAATAGGTAACATCGTTATCGTCCAGCAATTTTTTTATCTTAAATATGGGCTGAAACATGGGGATGTCGGTCAACGCCTTTGCTTCCTTATTAGCCGCAATGATACATCCGTCGTTATTACTTAAAACAACTACTGGTCTATTGATCAAATCTGGTCTAAATACTTGTTCGCATGAAGCATAAAAACTATTGCAATCTACCAATGCTATCATAAAACCGACTTTATTATATAGGTGAGTACTCCCCATATATTCAATTCAACGTCATTAATCTTATCTATTCTAACAATTTTAAAACTTTCGTCTACGGCAGCCAATACGAGTTGATTTAATTTCGGAGTCAGCGATTTATCGACAATTAAAACATCGTTCGTAAACGCACCGAACTCCTTAAATTCATCATCTGCTACCCTAATAAAAAATGTCGAAGATGAATTGGATACCAACACTTCGTTCAAATCGATTCGAGGTTCACTATAATGCGTTGCCGGACTCGAAAAACCCGTCTGCGTCGGACTTTTGACCCTATGATTATTATCAGATTTTTTAATCAAGTTCTTATCTTCTACCATCATAACTTAAAACATAATTTATTTTCGTTCCCTAACCCAAAAATCATTCGGAACATTCCAAAAGCCCATTACTGGCATTATATAACATACTACTCGAGACGGGTATTTATAATATAGATTAACATCGTGGAAATCGGTCTCATACTCGACAATAAAACCATCCATTGATATTGGTTTATTTTCGAACAGCCCATTATCCTTTAAGGCGCATTCATAACGCTCCTTCCCTATCTTCTTCAAAAGAGCTTTTATGGAAGTGATATCATAATTTCTAAATACCGTTTTGGACATTGTCCAAATTTCAGGATATATTCCAAATAAAGTAAATCATTTTCGAAAATATTATTAACAATGAAGCAAAAAAATAAAAACCACCTCAAGGCGAGATGGTCAACCTAATCTAATTAACAGACTTTGAAAGGTATTGAAGAACTTCAAAAACTTAATTGATGCAAAATATATATCATGAACAATAATAAGGAGTGAATTTTTAGCGGTTTTGAGAATGTGAACGCGGTTATTCAATCAGGTTAATTATTAACCAGTTAGAGTTATCAAGCTTAAAATCGCTTTCATAAATTGACCCATATTAAATCTCTTCTTACATAAAGACTAAGAAGATGCAATATATAAGTAACCTTAACTTAAAATCTATGAGATCAATTTGGAATGGCTCTATTAGCTTCGGATTAGTATCTATACCCATAAAACTATTTTCAGGTTCTGAGGATAGAAAACTTGATTTGGATATGTTAGACAGCCATGATGGTGCACGCATACGCTACAAACGGGTGAATGAAGAAACTGGAAAGGAAGTAGAATGGAAAGATATTGTAAAGGGCTATAAAAAAGACGATGAATACATTGTATTGGAAAATGAAGATTTTGAAAATGCCAATATGAAGAAAAGTAAAACCATCGACATTGAGCAATTTATAGCCGAAGATGAAGTATCTGATGTTCTTTTTAAAAAACCTTATTTCATTAAACCTCAAAATGGTGGAGAAAAGTCATATTCTTTACTACGCGACGCTTTAAAGAAAACTAAAAAGCTAGGGGTAGCTACATTTGTTATGCGACAAAAAGAACATTTATCTCTCATTGGTATTTATCAAGATGCGCTGGTATTACATGTTATACGATTTAATGATGAAATTAGAAGTACCAAAGAACTTGAACTACCAAAAAGAAAAATTTTAAAAAAGGAAATGGATATGGCGATTTCTTTAATAGACCAATATACCGAGAAGTTCGATTTCGCCAAATTCAAGGATGTCTATAACCAACAACTTTTAAAAATCATAGAATCTAAGGCTACTGGCAAAGTTTCAAAGCCAGAAAAATTTGAATCTAAACCTACACCTGCAAAAGACTTAATGGCGCAACTAAAAGCAAGTCTAGAAAAAAGAGAGAAAAAAGCATCTTAAACCGTGAGTTTAAAAAAGTATTACGAGAAAAGAGATTTTGAGAACACCCCAGAGCCTAAGGGGGTGCTACAGCCTATTTCTCAAAATCAACGTTTCGTTATACAACGCCATGCCGCAAGTAGATTGCATTATGATCTGCGGTTAGAAATAAATGGCACGCTAAAAAGTTGGGCAATACCAAAAGGACCTTCTATGAACCCAAACGACAAACGTTTGGCAGTTAGAACCGAAGATCACCCGTTAGAATATTTAACTTTTTACGGCACTATACCTAAGGGTAATTATGGTGCAGGGAACATGATTATTTGGGATACGGGTACTTTTGAAATAGACATCACAGAAACCGATAAACCGCTTTCGGAACAACTAGCAATCGGTAATATTAAATTGAAGTTTTACGGTAAAAAAATTGGCGGTCGTTTTGCACTCGTTCGTACCTCAGCTAAAAACGATACAGAGCAATGGCTGTTACTTAAAAAGAAAGATGACTTCGCTATTTCTACTTTTTACGATGCAGAAACATTGGTACCATTATCTGAAACTAAAACAAAAAAATTTACAACCGAGTTAAAGCCAGGTTCGATAATACAGCCTATGTTGGCGTCTACCTTTAAAGAGATATTTAATGACCCTAACTATATATATGAGCTTAAATGGGACGGTTACAGAGTTATCTCGCACATAACCAATACTAAAGTTTTATTACAATCAAGAAACGGTATTAATTACAATTCAAAGTTTTCAAAATTATATGATGAACTCTCTACTATAGAACATGATGTCATCTTAGATGGCGAAGTGGTTCTTGTAGACAAGAACGGTGTTTCAAAATTTGCAGAACTACAAAACTACCCCAATAGCGAGGGTGAATTACGCTATTATGTTTTTGACATGTTATTTCTAAACGGTCATAGTATGCTTGACCTAAAGTTAATCGAAAGAAAAAGTCTTATTCAAGATCTCATTGGTGGTTTAAATATTGTTCAATACTGTGATCATATTGAAGGTATGGGAACTTCTTTATATGAAAAAGCAATAGAAGTAGGTATGGAGGGTGTTATGGTCAAAGAAAAAAGTTCTAATTATGTTGTAGGATCAAGAACAGAAAAATGGCTAAAAGTAAAGGCTATTCAAAGTACCGATGCCATTATTTGCGGTTATACCGAATCTACAAATAGTCCTGAATTAGTTGGTTCGTTAATTCTTGGTCAGTACGAAAACCATACATTGACATATATTGGCAATTGCGGCTCGGGCTTTACAGATAAAAGTCGCAGAGAACTGCAAATGCTTCTCTCTAATTATGAGGTCAATAGCAATGTATTGGATAAAAAAATACCGTTAAAGGGAAGAAAAGCGCATTGGACACAACCTATATTAGAATGTGAAGTCACCTTTTCAGAACGTACAAAGAACGATTTACTTAGAAATCCTGTTTTGAAACGGATAAAAAGTGAAATCCCTAAATTAAATTCTGAGCCGAATACCCTGGCGGTTCAAAAGAAAAAGATATCTTCTTCGAAAGATATTATTACTATTGACGGCTTAAAAGTACCCATTAGTAATTTAGATAAAATTTATTGGCCAGAATCAAACCTTACCAAGTATGATTTAATTGATTATTACCTAAACGTTTCTGAATACATATTACCACATTTAATAGATAGACCACAAAATTTACATCGACACCCTAACGGTATTGATCAAGAAAGTTTTTACCAAAAGGATAATGAATATTTGCCCGATTGGTTTGAAACTATCTCTATTTACTCAAAATCTTCTGAACGGGAAATAAACTATTTACTGTGTCAAAATGCTGCTTCATTAATCTATATGGCAAATTTGGGTTGTATCGAAATCAATCCGTGGAGCTCAAGAAAGTTAAATTTAGATTATCCCGATTACGGAATTATTGATCTAGACCCTCCGAAGAACATGAATTTTAAAAAGGTAATTCTGGTAGCGAAGGCATTCCATCAAATTTTGATCGACCTAAACATCGAGAGCTTCTGCAAAGTATCTGGTTCTAAGGGTATTCATATTTATCTACCTATGGGGCATAGATACACCTATGAAGAAGTTAGAAATTTTATTAAACTGCTATGTCATTTGGTAGAAGAACGTTTGCCTGAGCTTACTACCTTAGAACGCACCATTAGCAAAAGAAAAGGTAAAATTTACCTGGACTATTTACAGAATCGCAGAGGGCATACTATTGCATCGGTTCACTCGGCTAGACCTATTATGAAAGCACCTGTTTCAGCACCCGTACATTGGGATGAATTAGATGGCGACCTTGATCCACGAAAATTTCTTATGAAGGGATACATCAAAAGATTAGAAGAAATAGGCGATTTATTTAATGGTGTATCTACGTCAGATTTTGATATAGCTTCGACCTTAAATAAATTAGATGCTACACTTAATTAATTGTTCAAGCTTAGACGTTAACTGTAAATAACAGGAGTCCGGCTTTTTATAGCGGCCTGTATAATAAGTTGTTTTTATAGGGTCGAAAAAGAAAAAATAAGTTATTTTTAAAACCATATTGTCAGAAATTAGCAGTAAAAATATAGGTAATACTTTCGAATATGGGGTACAAGAATAAGTTACACATACTATTAGTTGATGATGATAAAGACGATTGTGATATATTTAAAGAGGCATTAGAGGAGTTAGATGTATCTTCTGCTCTTACAATTCTGCATAATGGAATTGAACTTCTAGAATTTTTATCTTCTGAAGAAGGTAGCAATCCAGATATATTATTTCTTGATTTGAATATGCCAAGAAAAACTGGATTAGAATGTATTAAAGAAATAAAATCATCCACTTCATTACCCAGCATTTCAACTGTAATTTATTCTACATCTTATAACACTAATGTTGTTGATGAACTTTATGATTTGGGTGCTCATTATTACATTCAAAAACCAAGCTCATACAAATGTTTAAAAAAAGTTATTGAACAAGCTATACTTTTATTAAGCGAAGAAAACAACACTTCAATTTCTAGGGCTAATTTTGTCATCAAACCTTAAACTAACTTATGCACACTGACGACTCTTCATTTATTTTTTTACAAGGAGGCGGAGAAATGGGGAAACTCATAGAATCGTACAATTGGAACGAAACCCCATTAGGTGAATTAAAAAATTGGTCGCAAACATTGAAAGCAAATGTTAGCACGATGCTCAATACCCCATATAGTATGTGTATAGTGTGGGGTAATGAATCTATCGAAATATGTAACGATAGCTTTTACTCGACCTTAGGCTTAAGCCGACACCATAATACTTTAGCGAATGGAATGAAATTGAAATTTGCCAAAGATTGGCAAAGTATAGATTCTGCCCTAAAAAGTATAATGAACGGTAATGCTACCACTCGTCAATTAGTTTCGTTACCTCTTAATAGAAATAATAAAACATACAATTATCAATTCGAATTCACCTATAGCCCAATTCGATTAGAGACAGGTGAAATTGGGGGTGTCTTAATTATAGTGCAAGAAAAAGGTTTTACCGATCAAAAATCGTTTGAATCAGAATTACAAGAAAGTAAAAATCAATTACAATTTGCCATTGCAGCAGCTGAGCTGGGCACGTGGGACTATAACCCGCAAACCAATATTTTTACCGCTAACGATAGACTAAAAGATTGGTTTGGGCTACCTCATAAGAACGAGCTTGAATTAACAGATGCGCTTAATGCCATTAATGAACAAGATAGGGATCGGGTTGCCTCTGAAATTCAAATAGCATTAGATTATTCTTCGGGCGGCAGTTATGATATTGAATTCAGAATTAACAACCTGATCAACAAAAAAGAGATTATTTTACATGCTAAAGGTAGAGCATGGTTTAATGACGACTCTATTGCCTATCGCCTAAACGGTACATTAGAAGATGTAACTACGCGCGTATTAGCAAGAAAGAAGGTTGAAGAAAGTGAAACCCGTTATCACAATCTTATACAATCATCACCATCCTCAATTGCTATTTTATCTGGTGAAGATTTAGTGATCACCATTGCCAACAATACCATTATTGAGTATTGGGGAAAAGGTGAAGATGTAATTGGCAAACCATATTTCGAATTATTGCCAGAACTGATCGATCAGGGTTATGATAAAATATTTAAAGAGGTTTATGAAACCGGCAATCCTTTTACCGCATTAGAAACTCCTCTATATTTAGTACAAGACGGTGTAGCTAAGACGAAATATTACAACTTCATTGTTTATCCGCAGAGAGATTTAGAAAAGAATATTAATGGTCTTGGTATCATTGCGACAGAGGTAACCACGCAAGCACTTTTAAACAATAAGATTAAGGAAAGTGAACAAAATATACGAGCCTTGGTCGAAAGTGCCCCATTCCCTATTGCCGTATATGTTGGAGATGAAATGATGATCTCATTGGCAAACCAGTCTGTTATGGATGCCTGGGGGAAAGGAAATGACGTAATTGGTAAGTTATTTTCAGATATCTTACCAGAATTAGAAAATCAACAAATATTCAAACAAGTTCGTGGGGTATTCCATACAGGAATTCCATTTCACACTAAAAACCAAAGAGTTGAATTAAGAATAGATGGTATTTTAAAAACGTTCTTTTTCAATTATAGTTTTACTCCTTTATTCGATGAATCTGGCAAAGTGTATGCGGTAATGAACACTGCTGCAGAAGTTACTGAATTACACGAAGCTAAAATTAAGGTCGAAGAAAGCGAAAAGAGATTTAGAAATACGGTTATGCAAGCGCCATTAGGCATTACTATTTTTAGAGGACCTGACCATATAGTGGAAATAGCTAACAAAAGTTATCTAGAAATTATAGATAAAACAGATAAAGAATTTATAGGAAAACCAGTTTTTGATAGCTTGCCAGAGCTTAAAACTCTTATTGAACCTATAATCGATGATGTATACAAATCAGGCGAAGCTTTTTATGGTTATGAATTTCCGGTGGTATTAAACACCCAAGGCACTCCTGAAACAAAATATTTTAATTTTGTTTATCATCCGTTAAAAGAGGATAATAAAATTACGGGTATCATGGCCATTGCCACCGAAGTAACCGCAATGGTAAAGGCTAAACATGTTATTGAAGAAAGTGAAGAAAAACTGGGCCTAATTATTGAAGCTAGTGAGCTAGGGGTCTTTGATGTCGATTTAAAAACTGACGATATTATAGCTTCTAAGAGGTGTTATGAAATTTTAGGCTTTGATAACGAAACAAGTTTAACGCATGAGGTTATGGTGAATAATATTCACCCAGATGATCTTAACCTACGAAAAGAAGCCTTTGAAAATGCATTCAAAGAAGGAACCTTACGATACCAATCTCGGGTAATATGGAAAGACCAATCGATACATTGGATCGATGTAAAAGGAAAAATTTTCTTCGATGAAGATAAGAACCCAATAAGATTATTGGGCACTGTACGCGATATTACAGAAGAGCGAAATTTTCAACAACAGCTATTAGAGCGAGAAGAAAAGTTTAGATTATTGGCAGACTCTATGCCCCAATTTGTTTGGACATCTGATGCCGAAGGAAACTTGAATTATTTCAATAAATCGGTTTTTGACTTCTCAGGATTAACGCCTGAACAAGTTTATAAGGAAGGATGGATTCAAATTGTACATTCTGATGATCGGGAAGAAAATATTAGACTCTGGACAGAAGCCATAAGTACAGGAACCGACTTCTTACTCGAACATCGCTTTAGAAATGCAATTGGAGAATACCGATGGCAATTAAGTCGCGCTATCCCTCAAAAGGATAATGATGGCAATATAAAAATGTGGGTCGGTACCAGCACCGATATTCAAGAACAAAAAATGTTCACTAACGAATTAGAGAAAATGGTTCAAACACGAACCAACGAACTACAACATAAAAATGTAGACCTCGAAAAAATGAATAAAGAGCTACAGTCGTTTGTATATATCTCTAGTCATGATCTGCAAGAACCGCTGCGCAAAATTCAAATATTCGCCTCTCGTATTCTAGAAACAGAATTCGAAAGTTTATCAGATAGGGCAAAGCATGATTTTACAAGAATGCAGAAAGCTGCATTTAGAATGCAAACCTTAATTCAAGACCTACTTGCGTATTCGAGAACAAAAGTTGAAGATATCACCTACGAAATTTTAAATCTTAACGAAGTAATTGAAGATGTACAAGAAACATTAAGTGAAGATTTAAAAAATAACGAGGTTACTTTCAATTTGAATATTCAATGCAAGGTTAGAATTATCCCCATACAGTTTAAACAAATTATACATAATTTAATTAGTAACTCCATTAAGTTCGCTCGCGAAGAGCAACCGTTAGTAATAGAAATTGATTGTGAGCATGTAAAAGGTAAAGATCTGGACATCGAAACCTTAGATGACACTAAGAAGTATTGCCACATTCGCTTTGCCGACAATGGTATCGGATTCGAGCAAGAATTCAGTGAAAAAATATTTGAGGTGTTTCAACGATTACATAGTAACGATGAATACACAGGTACAGGTATTGGACTTGCAATCGTCAAAAAAATAATTGAAAATCATAAAGGTCATATTATGGCAAAAAGTACCGTAAATGAAGGTGCTGTTTTTCATATTTACATTCCGGCTTAAGTAAGAATTTTGCAATTCGTATTTATCAAAAGCATTATTCACTTAGTTAAAACACTTTTACAATTGGCTCTGAAAGAAATAAATGAACTACAGCACAAATCCTATTTTATTTGATCTTTTTTTGCGCTCTATTGAGACTTTAAAAAAGGAAGATGCTCTTGGTTAAAAAAAGTAAAACCCCAAATTTTAACATAGCTAACCTTTCCCTGGATCCTGTTTCGATTTTATAGTGTTCAGGTAGATAAGCGTTCATTAAAATCGAATCAGGGCGCTTTATGTGATGAACTTTAATTTTATATAAATAAGTTATCTACAGGACATTTTAATTCTTATCCTTCTTTTTCTTCCTCCTCCAAAGGATATAAAAGATAATCATTAGTACAGGCAGAATAATATATACAACGACATCAAAAGCGTTTCCAAGATCGATAGGATTATTGTCATCTGGGTTTCGTGTGCCTATAGGCAATTGTAGTAGAAGAAAAAGATATAGTTTGTATATCATTATTTTTTTGTGAATAGCTTATGTGCAATTTACGAAATTAAGTAGACTGTCCATTTCAGTTTTATCACTTTTCTATTTTTTTAACCTTATTTGCAACCATCGGGCGTAAAGTTAGTTTGTTATTATGGTAACAAAAATAGATATTACGCATACTGACCAACTCCTTTTTTTGCACTACCAAAAAATTTGTTAAATCTGATTATAATAGTATAAACATTCTTTTTTTATAAGTTCTCTCACTTATAATTATCTTGCCTTCTTCAGGTTATACTATTTCATTGAACTCCATATTTTACATTCATTTTAATAGCTTCTTTCTGTTTAAATCGTAATAAAAGATTACCAATATCCTCACTAATTTTAGTCTCCACTACCCTAGCATAGATTTGTGTTGTTGATAGTTTGGTATGTCCTAAGAGCTTCGATACCGTTTCTATGGGCACGCCATTGGAGAGCATCACGGAGGTTGCAAAAGTGTGTCTGGCAACATGGAAAGTTAGATTCTTTTGAATACCACAATCTTTGGCTATTTCTTTTAAGTAACTATTCGTCTTTTGATTGGAACTTAAGGGAAGTAAGGCTTCATTGTCATTAATTTTAAGCCTCGTTTTATACTTTTTAAGTATTTCCATCGCTTTAGGTAAAATAGGAACTTTTACTATTTCATCTGTTTTCTCTCGTTTGGTAAATATCCAATAAGTATTATCAATGCCTAGTGTTAGCTGTTTTTTAGTGAGACCTTTTACATCTATAAACGATAATCCTGTATAACAAGAAAATACAAAGCAATCTTTTACCTTTTCTAAACGATCATTGCTGTAGTGCATATTTTCTAAAACATGCAATTCTCGCTCTGTTAGATATTGTCTATCATATTTATCAAATTTTAACTGAAATTGCTGAAATGGATTCTTTAGTATCCATTCCAATTTTAGCGCCCGGTTGATTATTTTCTTGAAGCGTTCTAAATGCTTCATGACGCCGTTGTTAGTCATCATCAACTGTTTCTTTGCATTTTTGAACTTTCTCAAGTAGTGCTCAAAGTCACATATAAAACGATAGTTCAGTTGCTTTAGATAAATATCACTAGCTTTTAGCTCTTCGCTTAAGAATTTATACAAATATTTTTCGGTGGTATAGTAGTTTTTCATTGTACCATATTTTAAAACTGTTAGCATATGGTCATTATGATAGCTAATAACATCTCGCAAGGTCTTTTGAGTATCATCCTCTCCTAAGTAACGAACCTTTATAGCATTCGCTGTAATAATTTTTGACTCTTCCAAGAGCTGTTTATGGCAATCTAGCAACTCGCTATATACTTGGTCTAAATAGGTGTTTAAAACTCTTATTTTATAAGAGCTTCCTCGACCTCGATTCTTTGAACTATCCCAGTCTTTAAATAAAATAGTTCTCTTTAGACTAATTTCTGAACGTTGTCCTGTAACGGTAATACGCACATAGATGGATAACTTGTTCGATGTACTTCTTGATTTTCTTGTGAAGAAAATAACGGAAAAGGTGCTGCTTGTCTGCATGTTTATAGCTTTAGTTTGACATTTTTTTTAAAAACGAAAGTCAAATTGCTTTTAAATGCGCTATGAATTTACGACAATTAAGTTAAAAATGTGCACACCTGATTGTACACCTTTTATTTGTTATTATTTGATATCATCTGATACCCTTAAAAACAAAAAACACTGATAATCATACGATTAACAGTGTTTTAATACAACCTATCTCTAGGTTCGTCGGGGTGGCAGAATGTTCTTAAACCACCCTATACTTTTATAAATCAATAAGTTGAAAATTAAAAACTAATTTTGGTAACCGAATAAGTAACTTATTTTTTATGGACTTTTGTTCTTTATTAATTGTAAAATTAAAACATCTTTACAATAATTATATTATATCCTTTGATTTTGTTTTAAAAAGTTTAAATAGTTTTTTGAAATAGTGAAAATTATAAAACAACTTCTAATTTTATGGAGTATACGGTAACATGTAGTTTTCAAAACTGCCGTTTTCTACTTTAAATGTCTTGGTGCCAGTCATATTTCTAAACTCACCAGAAAATATACCGTTTATACTATAAAAATCTGTAGTAATCCCATAAACCGTTTCTGTTTTAACTTTTTCTACACCAGTAATTTCCAATAAAAATTGATGGTCGTTCGAAGTAAGAATCTCATCACTGGCATCAATATCCTCAAAACCCATTAAATTAATCGTGCAATTCAAGATGTCAAATCTATCGGTAGTAAACTTATAATCCACTAAATTAAAACTCATAGTAACTTCTTTATAATCACCTGATTCAGGGTCAACATCTGTTTCTAAGCCTGTAAAAGAAATTATCCAAGTATCCCCTTTTACATAAGTCGCCTCTAATTCAAAAGGTCGGGTAAGGTCATTTTCAAAATTTTCTCCGTTAAAAGTAAAGGATAATTTTTGGTTTGAGTTGTTTGCATTCTCTTCTAAGCTTTCGTGAGATTCAACTGTTGATAAACTGTCGGCATTATCCTCTTTTTTGTCTTTTTTAAAGTTGCAACTGCTAAGGAAAACTATACCTAAGGCTAAAAATAAAAATTGTTTCTTCATGATATTTTCTTTAAAATGTTTATTTAGTGATGTTTATTTTAAGGTTAAAATTCATAATTAAAATGCAATGCAAAATACAAAATAAGTGTAGTCAAAATAGTTTTTAAGAGCACATGATTATTATTCATTATCCCAATAATCTCACTTAAAGTAACTTTCGCCTCTTTCATTATGGGTAATAATGGCCAGATATGTAGCATCTGCTTTCCTTCAATTACGTGAATATCAACTTTAGCTGCAATTAATTTTTCGACTACTAGTCTTTGATCCGGATAAGTAATATCATTTTCTGCCAGAAATAGAATAGTATAAGGGAATCCTACAAAACTTCCATACAATGGGGAAATCATTGTATTTTTTAAATCAATCTTCTCTACACACATTTTTTTAGCACTTGACACTCCTTTTTTAGACAACATAGGGTCAAAAGCATCAATTTTTTCGATTTCAGGATTGGACATGCTCGCATCCATAACAGGTGATAAAAGAATTATTTTACAGGGCAAATCTCTATTTTCTTTTATAAGACGTTGAATTAAAGCAATAACTAAAGTGCCCCCTACCGAATCGCCCATCATTGAAATTTGATGTGATGGATATTTCTCTGAAGCAGCATGATATATGGAATCCATATTATTTGAAATTTCAGAAATCTTATGTTCTGGTGCTTTAGGATAAGAACACATCCAAATGGTATAATTCGTTTGTTTAGCTATTTCCTTAATTGCGTTCCAATGATGTCGTGAAGGACCAGAAATAAAAGCGCCACCATGAATAAATAGTAATAGTTGGTTAGACTTTTCATGAGTACTAATTTCAGATATTAGGGAATTAGCAATTTCAAAGTGATTTAATATATTATGCTTAAAAAATTGTCCACTCGGTTTATGAACATCGGCTTTTCTTATTTTTTTAAAATCAATAGGGTCCTTACTAAAGTCTTTTTTTATCCCCTTTATTTTAAGAACAATTAGCATAATATAATAACTCAAACTTCTTTTCATTTTCTTTTGTGAACTCAGTTAATTTGTTTTTTAAAACCTGATAGTCATATAAAGGCTGTGTTTCAGTTCACAACAAAAAATAAGGAAAACAACAAAGCACTAAAACAATCCATAAACTACTATTTTTTGCTCAAAGGCATTTCATAAAACACAATACCCCCTTTCAAATCAACCGAAACGAGTTGAGAAGCATTGGGAGAAATAGCCATAGCACTTACTGTAGCTTTGTGTTTAAGTATGTCTTCTATATGTTCACCATTTAATTTATGCCACTTTCGGATAGACCTGTCAATTCCTGCCGTAAATATATAATGTTCTGAAAGTTGACCAACGGTTAATCCGAGTTGCAAAGGAATTCTTATAATTTCATTTTGTTCCTTTATATAGTAGGGCCAATCTTGATGTTGCTTTTTTGGTGAAAGAGAATCTGTTATAGCATTGTAATATTGGAAATGAGTATCATTAAACAATAACATATTATTTGAAGCATCCATTGCTGCTAAATTACCTTTGACCTTTACTTCTCTTTCAATTGCAAGCTTCAAAGGATTCCAAAAAATATAAGACCCATTACCTTTTAGAAGAATACTTCCTGATTTTGAAATTTCAGTAACGCTATAATTAGACAAACTATCAGGGAGCGCTATTGGCTTGTAATGGTTTTTTAAATCCCATATATGATTTTTACGATCGGATGAACGTCCAACCAATAATTTTCCATCTAATGATAGTTTAAGATTAGGTATCCAACTTCCTTCCAAATTCAGATAATGTATTACCCTCTTTTTCTTGACATCAATCACTGCTACACCTGAATTAAGTGTTGAGGCGTACAATATATGACTATTGGAATCATAAGTTATACTGTATATTTCATCGGCAAGGTTTAGCCACAACTTCTCTTTTTCTTGTCCATTAATTCTTTCTGCAATTCTTCCATTAAAGGTTGAAACTAGTACTGTATCTCTACTAGAGGTATAAGTAACATCGGTGTAAGACAAAGGATTAATAGTTGTAAATGCTGCTTCCTTAATGGTGATTTTCTGTTCACAGCTACTTAAAATTGCCTGCAACACAACGAGAAAAATTATGCGCTTTCCCATATATTTAAATTTATTTTTCTTTACCATTTTCGCTAATATCAAATTGCGTACCCTCATCTGAGGCTCCAATAACAATTTTATTCCCATTATTGCCCCAAACTTGAAGAGTTGCTGCACCTTGAGGCTCTGCAATAAATAGGGCCCTTTGCGAAGTTTTAGAATCTAGTGTCATAAAAATATTACCATAATCATTATCTGTAACATAACCTCCTCTTTCTTGCCCTTCAGAGTCGTAAAGCATTATACCGCTAACTTCTCCACCTCTATCAAATCTAGTACCGTGCCCTTGTGGATGGGGAAGATTAGCACCAATAATAACACGCTCCACACCATTTGAGTCGGTCACTACAAGGCCACTTACCTTAATAATTTTGTCAGAAAAGTCTAGCTCTATATTGCGATTTAAATATTGATTAATTGCCAAAGCTCCAGTAAAGATTAAATTTAAAACTAAAAGAACTATGATATATACTTTTTTCATGATTGGGAGATTACGCTTTATTTTTTTTGATATCTATCCAGACTATTCTTCATATATTAACAATTCATGAAGAATGTATGGAATAATTCGCGAATTTTTATTGAGACGACTTACAGTTTAAAATGTTACTATTTTATGTTTTAATTCTCTAGTTGTTTGCTTAACTTTTTAAATATGCTTATTAGATTGTTTGTTTTTTCTTGTTGTCTTTTAATAATTTTAGGCCGTATGTAAAACCAATTAGCCCCTATCCAAAGTATCGTTGCCGCATAGACAACCACTCCTAAAGAGATGGTCATTTTGGAAACATACTCAAAAAGATAAAGCCCTATCCCTAAAGACAACATTATAAAATAGTTGCTCAACATTGTTGTTTGTTGAAATAGTTGTTTCTCTTTTAATTGTATAAGATTTTGAAGGTAATCCTTGCTATTAGGCTCAGTGCGTTGAGTAGATAATAAAGACCATTGGCTGTTATAAGGCACTAAAAAAATAATCATGGCCAGAATACACAAGATAATACCGATCTTAGTTGTAATTAATTCAGGTTTGTAATAATACCAAATAAAGCCAATACATAAGATAGTTAACAAAAGGGTAAGATTGACTAAAATTAGTTTAAGTAGGCTATTTCTTTTGAATTGATCAAGTTTACTAAAAAGCTCTTCAACTTTAGGAACGTTTGTTTCTTGTTTATTCCAAATTTTTTTTAAGTCTATATTAGCATCCATTTTTTTTAAATTTTTGTTTTAATTTTTCTTTTATTCTGTGAATTTTAACGCGAACATTACTCTCTGAGAGTCCAACAATTTTTGCGATTTCCTTTTGATCAATATCCTCCAGTTCTAATGATATGATGATGCGTTCTACTTCTTGTAGTTCAGAAATGTATTGGTATAAAAATTGCACATCGGTCTCGATACTTTCCGCTACAAAATCTTCTTGAATATGTACAGGTAACTCAGCCTTGGGCATCTTTTTTTCTTTTTGAATTTGACGTAAACAAGTGTTAGAGGCAATTCTAAATATCCAAGTTCCCAAGGAGGATTCATTTCTAAAATTGGGTAATTGTTTCCATACTTTAATAAATGTTTCTTGAGTTAAATCTTTGGCTGCATCGGCATCATTTACATAACCCATGCAGAGCCTAAAAATTTTTTGCCAATAAGTGGCATAAATAGTTTCAAAATTCATCATTTAATCCAGTTCTTTAATGCTTTGATAAATTTAGTTTGTTGGTCTATAAAGAGGTTATGAGAGCAATTCTCTAAATACGCTAGATTATTTTGATTAATTAAGTTTTCAATTTCACGTATTTGAACTTCTGAAAACAGTCCGTCATCTTTACCATATAATCCGAAAATAGGCGTACTATTCTTTAATACTGTTCTTTGGTTTTCTTTGATATCTAGAGTTGTATATTTTTCGTTTCTCCAAAACCCTTGTGGAGCTTCGTATGTCATTTGTGAACCATACTGCACCAGCAAAGTATCTGTTTTAAATCTTGAATAGATGTCTACAGCTTCTTTTGTAGGTGCTTTAGGATAATAAAATCCGTTTTGCATAGCATGACCAAAGCAATATGAACTATACTCAAGAGTACTCTTATCCATGTTCTCTAGTATATTTATATAGTTAAGATTTACAGTATCTTTTTTACTAAAATAAAGTGCTTTTGACGAATTTAATACCGTAGAAAATGTCTCTTGCGTCGACAAAGGTGCAGATACAAGTACTAAAGCTTTAACTTTATTTGGATATTTTTCGGCGTATAAGGTGGCTATGATACCCCCGAAACTATGACCAACTAAGGTTACTGATGTTAAATTAAATTTATCATAAATAAAATTTAGGTCGTCAAACGTTTCATTAAAAGTAAACGCTGCATTATTATCTGTTGATCTTCCTTCGCCCCTTCTGTCGTAAACAATAACATAAAAACCATTTTCAGCAAGTTTTTGGGCAGTTGTTACTTCAAAGCCAGAAGCATTAAATCCAGGTCCGCCATGAAGGTAGATTAATGGTTTGTCCTTTGAATTTCCGTATGCTTTTGAATAAATTGTTTGAGAATTAGCAGAGAATGTAGCTAATAAAAGTGCAAATAATAGTAAAGTATTTTTCATTTTGATTCCTTTTTGTTTTCATTTAGATACAAGGAATTTTAAAATGTTACAAAAAAAAATTATGCTGTTTCATTAATTTTTATTTTTTAGTCAATTATAAAATCAAAATCAACTCAGTCGTAGGCGAGGTTACAGATGACAATCGAAAGTGACGAAATTCAAATTTACCAGCAATCTATATTTGTATGAAGTAAATCAAACTCTTGAGGCTATTAGGGTTTTATTTTCCGCTGCTTGCAGCGTTATTTATATAGTATTAATTATCTGCAAAACCCTTGACACCACTTGGGTTAAAACCAATTAAAAAGTAGAATCTGACCCTACAATTCCTTTAAAAAAATAAACTTCTTTTATCTTATGAAAATAAATGAGATAAAAGTATATTTATTCAAGATCTAACGAATCAGGGTCAATATTAAACCACCCAAATAGAGGAAATAAACAAATAAGTAAGAATGGTAAACTTAATTATAACGGGCAGAAATAAACATAATTCTTCAGAGAACATTAGAAAGTTACTTATGGTGCTTTCAGGAGTTTTTCTCTGCATTGTAGGTTTAACCATATTTCAGGATTTCTTGGAATCGAAAAGAAATGGGTATCCCTTCTATTTCAACGAATCCATACTTTTCAAAACCATTTGGTTTCTATTCATTCCAATATTAGCAGTACTGCACAAAAAACTGGAAAATGAAACATTCGATAGCTTTCGTAAAACACTGATATTCATTGTAACACCCATCATAGTGCATGTTTTCATCTTACCTTTCGTTGCTGTAGTTTTCTCTGTACTTTTCTACGAAGGCAGGTATGACCTGTACAAATTCTTTTCATATACATTGGCACGCGACTTGTATAAATTGGTTATTGTTTACACAAGCTTTGTATTGGGTTATAAGTATTTCATAACCCTTAAACGGAACACATATATTGAGGAAATAAAACCTAAATTAAGTACTATTATCATCAACAACGGTAGGGAAAATGTGGTGGTCAATATTAAAGACATTATACAAATCACTTCCGCCACACCCTATATCTGCATCCATCTAGAAAACAAGAGGCATCTGCATTCCGAAACACTAAAATCTATGTGTGGCCAGTTGGATAGCAATGTCTTTGTTCGGGTACATAAATCCAGCGTGGTTAACATCTCAAAAGTCAGCTCTTTCAAATCAAGGCTTAATGGCGACTACGATTTACAATTGGCAAACGGAGATTTAGTAAGGTTAAGTAGAACATACGCAACCGATTTCAAAAATCGCTTCGGTGCAGGTCATCCGGTCAATCTATAAACTCATCGACTTAAAACGTTCTGTTTTTCCATCTCTTTCTTCATACATAATTTTGTTGGAACACTAATTTCAAATAAGATAAATTATGAGCGTTAAGATTGAAAAAATTAGACAAACCCTTTTATTAGTATTATGGGTTTGTACATCCTGCAATGCCCAAACGAAGCATTCGACAACCAAATTTATTGGTGGTGGTTGCGAAGGTTGTGAAGCAATATATGAGTATGGTGATAAAAAATTAACCACAATTGACACTCTTCCCGAATTTCAAAACAATGAACCCAAATTGAGAATCAAGGGAACTGTTTTCAAAAAGGACGGCAAGACACCAGCAGA
The DNA here is from genome assembly GCF_900102165.1 of Cellulophaga baltica. Taxonomy (GTDB): domain Bacteria; phylum Bacteroidota; class Bacteroidia; order Flavobacteriales; family Flavobacteriaceae; genus Cellulophaga; species Cellulophaga baltica. The sequence continues at coordinate 10,985 of NZ_FNBD01000021.1, read as the reverse complement.
AAATGTCATTATTTACATCTACCATACTAACAGACAAGGCATTTATGAAACCAAAGGCAATGAAACAGGTTGGGCAAAAAGACACGGGTTTATACGAGGTTGGGCAAAAACAGGCAAAGACGGGAAATATACATTTTACACCTTCAGACCAGCATCCTATCCGGACAGAAGTGAACCTGTACATATCCATTTAACGGTGAAAGAACCTGACAAAAACGAATACTATCTTGATGACTATCTTTTTGACGATGACCCAATACTCACCCAAATCAAAAGGGATAAGTTAAATAACCGAGGTGGTTCTGGAATTATGAAACCAATATGGGAAAACGGAATGCTAACTATCGAGCGGAACATCATTTTAGGCAAAAACATTCCTAATTATGAATAGGTGGCGTTATTTTCTTCTTGCTTTGTTGGTGCTCTCTTGTGTCGGCAAACATAAATCGGACGCCCCAAAAGTAACTGTAAAACCAACGGTTGAACATAATCTTGAAATAGAAGCCGACACGCTAGTACTTAATCTTGAAAAATCAAAAATCAATTGGGTAGCAACTGAAATGCGTGGAATAAAAATACGAACGGGAATCATATCATTTAAAGATGGCTTTTTCCTTATCCGAAATGGCGAAATAGTTGGCGGAACATTTATTGTTGATATGGAAACAATGGACGTAACCGATGTTCCATTGCACGAAAATATTGCACGAAGAAATCTTCTTAATCATCTGAAAAGCGATGATTTTTTTAATACTAAACATTATCCTTTATCAACATTGGAATTGACCAGCGTGCACCGAATAAAAAACGACAGCCTTAAAATTTCAGGAAACTTAACCATTCGAGAGGTTACAAAGAACATTGATTTTTTTGCACATCAGAAAGGTGACAATTTTAAAACCATATTTACCTTTAACCGACTTGATTGGAACATTGCTTATGAAGGAAGTTTGGCAGACAAAACCCTAGTGGACAAAGAGGTGGAATTGACAATCAAAATTAGAACAGAATAATATTTGCTTTCCCACAAAAAAGAAATTCATCTAAACTTAGCATTAAAAACCCAAACTTGGGGAAAAAAGGAATTTTCTTTATTTGACCCTGATACTAATTTGCTAACTTTTGGACAAAGCATTTAAAATTGAACACGCGGAAAAACTACGAAACACCAAGCCATATTAATCTTTCCTTTCCGTTTTAAAACCAATTTGGTTCCTATTTTACTGTTCGATATATATTTTGTCTTTTTGCAGCAAAAAATTCAATTTCTGATGAAAATTTAGTGTCTTCAACGAATTATTATAGGGGATCATGACAAGTTGATACGGGGGCTTAAGGAAGTGGAAAGATGGTTTTGGAGGCTAGAACTTAAGAGGTATTATTTACCTCTTTTTTTGTGAATAAAAAATTATATTTGTTACAGATATAACAAATGTGAAGTTATAACTAAAATAAAAATATTGTGTTTATACAATCGTTGGCAACCATTTGAAAAAAAATCCGAACTAAAAAATGAACCTTGGAGAAAAAATAAGCTTACAGAGAAAAAACAAGGGCTTATCACAAGAATTACTTGCCGAAAATTGTGGCATTTCATTACGAACAATACAAAGAATTGAAAATAATAAATCTAAACCAAGACCTTATACATTAAAAGTAATTGCAGAGGCTTTGAATATGAAAATAGAGCAGTTGGAAGAAAGTTTCAATTCCGAATTAGCAAAGGATAAGGCTATAGCTAAAATTAACTTGATAAATACTTCGGCATTATTAGGTGTTTTAATACCTCTCTTAAATATAATTGCTCCAGTCTTCTTATGGAGATTAAACAGACAAAATCCGTTGGTCAATGAAAAGGGTAGAAAAGTTATCAGTTTTCAAATTTTATGGTTTCTATTTTCTTTGTTGATTTTACTCACAACCCATTTTCTAAATTATAAAATAACCGGAGAATTTATATCTGGTCGCGTTCCTATTGTGATTATTGCCTACATTTTACTTCTTTTGATAAATGTATTTTTCATCATTAAAAACTCAATTAGGTTAAAAACCGAAAACACCGAAATCTATTCTTTTTTCCCTAATCTATTTTAAATGTCCCAACAATGACGCAATAATGTCGTAACCAAAAGGGTTTATAACAGGTAATTTTGCCCAAAACTAAATCCTTAACAATGAAAAAAATATTGATATTTGTCATTACAATTTTGACTACTTCCATAATCTCTATTGTTCTATTTTCCTATTTAACGGGCAATCCAACCTATCCTGAATCTGTCGTTCAAACTACAATACATTCAAAAATATTGAACGAAGAGAGAGAAGTAATAATTCATCTTCCAATTAACTACGACAAGAAAAAAAAGTATCCAGTTATGTACGTCCTTGACGGTAGTTCACAAGACAAACATTTAGCCCATAAATTTGATATTTTATCCACTGCTGGTTACGTTCCAGAAACAATTGTAGTTGGAATTCCTAACGTAAGCGGAAAAGGAAGGCAACGGGATTATACACCACCTTATATGAAAATGGACATTGATGAAAAAGATAGTCTATTAGGAGCAGGAGACCAATTTTTATCTTTTATGGAAAAAGAGCTTATTCCATTTGTCGAGCAAAATTATTCAGTTTCTAAAAATCGTTCACTTGCAGGCAATTCAAGAGGCGGACTTTTAGTAATGTACTCCTTACTTTACAAACCCGATTTATTTAAAGGTAGGTTTTGCTTCAGTCCAGCTTTTTGGCGAGATGATAATTTGATTGTTAATAAGGTTTCTGATTTTCTTGCAAAAAATGAGGATTTAAGTTCTTTTCTATATTTGAGTATGGGAGAAGATGAAAACGAAAAAATGAAAAACGGATTTACGGAAATGACAAAAACCTTGAGTAAAAAAGAAAACGACCAATTGGTTTGGTATTCGGACTTTACCAAAAATGCCGACCATCAAAATAATGCAGAAATATCCGCATCTGTCGGAATTAGAAAATGGGCAGACTATCTTAATACAGGGGAATAAAAAAAGGTTGCTAACCTTTTACGCGAAAAATTGCTGTTACGTGCCTAATTTGAAATTCCTACGGATTACTCAAAACTAGTTTTTATCTGAAATGTTCGTTCCGAAAAACTTTTATGCCAACTGGTAAGGGTTACAATTCATTTAAAAACATTATCTGCGACACTCCCAAAAAAACTTCCTCAAAATAATTGATACCTCTGCTAAATAATTTTTTTGACAATTAATTATTGTATTACAATAATTAATTGTTTATTTGCGGTAATAAATTAAATTTCATTCAGATGAAGAATGTCAAAATCATTTCTACAATTTTGTTTTATATCACAAGAATAGTAGCCATCTTGTATATTTTGGTCACAATTTATGCGCTTGTTTCATTAGTAACCGGATGGAGCTACATTACCAGAGATGACGGAGAAAACTTTGCGGTCTGTTATCCCTTTACCGAGACCCGATTTCTACTTGGGGAGAACAATTGGAACTATAAAATTTTCGAATTTCTTATTCCGATTGGCGCTTATGGTATTTTCTTTTTGTTGGTCAGTAATGTGTTCAATGCTTTTAAACAACCCAAACTGTTTACGGAGTATGGTGTAAAACAACTAAAATGGTTTTGTTTGGCAAATATTTTTGTGCCTTTAATCATCATTTTATTTGCCTTGATTTTCACTGGTAACATAGAAGATGGATTGGAATGGGCTGGGGTAATTCACTTTTTCCTTGGTGTCTTCGCTTATTTCCTTTATTCCATTTTTAAACAAGGCTTCAATCTACAGAACGAACAAGATTTATATATATAGTTATGGCAATAGTAGTAAACATAGATGTTATGCTTGCCAAACGAAAGATGCAGAGCAAAGAATTGGCAGAAATCCTGAATATCACACCAGCTAATTTATCCATACTAAAAACGGGTAAGGCCAAAGGATTTCGGTTCGATACTTTAGAAGCTATTTGCAAAGCATTGGAATGTCAACCAGGCGATATTATGGAGTACGTAGAAGAATAAAATTCAATCAATTTTAAATTACAATTATCAACAGTTTTTATTTTGTTGACAGGCATAACTTTGTCTAAATGTTAGCATAAATCATTCATCAAATCAATCAAAAAATGAATAGTTTAAAAATCAAAAATCTTACAAAAACTTATGCCAATGACGTTAAGGCATTGAACAATATTTCGCTTGAAATCGTAAACGGAATGTTTGGCTTGTTAGGACCAAATGGCGCAGGAAAATCTACTTTAATGAAAACCATAGTCGGTTTGCAACAACCTGATAGTGGTTCGATTTTATTCAATGATAAAGACCTAATTGAACATCCGACATTCATCAAAAAGCAATTAGGCTATTTACCCCAAGATTTCGGTGTTTATCAAAACATATCGGCATATGACCTGCTCAATCATTTGGCAATTTTAAAAGGATTAAATGATAAAGGTACTCGAAAAGAGCAAATATTGGCACTGCTGGAAAAGACCAATTTATTGGATCAAAAAAACAAATCCGTAAGTACGTATAGTGGAGGTATGCGTCAGCGTTTTGGAGTTGCACAAGCACTTTTGGGCAATCCAAAGATTATCATTGTAGATGAACCAACAGCAGGACTGGACCCCGAAGAACGAAACCGCTTTAATAATTTATTAAGTGAAATTGGGGAAAATATCATTGTAATCCTATCAACACATTTGGTAGAAGATGTAAGAAATCTTTGTATAAAAATGGCAATTATCAATAAAGGACAATTGCTATTGACTGGTAACCCTGAACAGTTTATTGCTGAAATTAAAGGCAAAGTTTGGAAGAAACATATTGATAAAAATGAACTACACGAATATCAAAATCAATACAAGATTATTTCTACCCAATTACAAGCTGGCAAATTGAGCATTAAAGTTTTTACTAATGAAAATCCGCTAAACGGATTTATGCAAACCGAAGCCGATTTAGAAGATGTTTATTTCACCACATTACAGAAACTTCAATAAAATGTTACATCACTTAATTTTATTCGAATGGAAATTTTATGGTCGTAAAATTTCATTTTATGTAATGCTATTATCATTTCTTGGTTTTGGCATCTTGGTTGGAACTACCGCGGGAATTGCATTTCCAAATATCACCTACAATTCCCCTTATGCCATCAATTTCATATTGGGGTTGTTTTCATTGGCAAGCCTTTTCCCAATCGTAATAATAGCTTCTCAAAGTTTATTACGGGAAAAAGACAATCACTTTGAACAGGTATTGTATGCAACACCGATTACAATCAGAAACTATTTTTTAAGCCGATTTTTATTGGTTTTTGGAGTTGCTGTATTGACGTTTCTACTGTTTCTTATGGGTTATGGGTTTGGGCATTTAATGGAAATGGAAAACAGCGAAAATTGGGGAATTTTTAATTTGAATTATTATCTAAATTCTTTCTTGTTAATTGTACTTCCCAACATCTTTTTATGCACGGTAATTGTTTGTTGCACAGCTTGGTTAAGCAAACATAAAATGCTTATTTATTTAAGTGGATTGGGCATTTATGTGTTGTATATGGTAAGTTCCATTTTTTCAAATTCGCCTTTATTGGCTAATGCTTCACCTGTTTCTGATAGTGCGATGAACCTTTCAGCTAGGTTAGACCCATTTGGTATGGCTGCTTTTTTTGAACAAACCCGATATTGGACTGCATTGCAAAAAAACACAATGGTTCTGGAACTTTCGGGAAATTTGTTATACAATAGGATTGCAATTATTTTAGTGGCTCTTGCCCTTTTATATATTGCCTATAAACGCTTCCGATTCAAAACTTCAAACAAGCAAAAAAAGAAAGTTGAAGCCGTAAATGAATTAACTGATAGAAAATATGTTTACACCAGAACGGCAACAAAATCGAACGGAAAAAAATATTTCATCTCAACAATTTTCTCTTTTTTAAAAATAGATTTAAAATCAACCCTTAAAAGCATACCATTCGTTTTACTGATTGCCATCACCCTATTTATAGTAGGTATGGAAATGTACGGCGCAATAGAAGGTGGTATTCGATTACCACAGTATTTCGCAACCACAGCTTTAATGATAAATACGATTTTGGCAACAATTCCTTTCCTATTATTATTGGCAATGCTTTTTTACGGAAGTGAATTGGTTTGGAAAAGTAAAAGTGTCAACTTTTCAGCAATCGAGCATTCAACACCATTTTCAAATTCGGCTTTGTTCCTTTCAAAATTTGGTGTATTATTTGTCATTTCTTTGATTTTGATAGTTGTATGTATTGTTGTAGGTATACTATTTCAGATTTCATATCAGTATCCAATCATAGATTGGAGTACTTATTTTTCTTTGTTTTATTTCATTGGCCTGCCTGCGTCATTTTGTGGCCTTGTTATTATTGCTTTTCAATATCTCATTAGAAACAAATACATTGCACTTGCTATTTCTGCCGTCTTTTTGGTTCTGACGAATACATCTTTCGGAAAACTGTTTGGATTTACAAATCCACTATCTCGATTTGCTAATTTTCTACATGATGCTTTTAGTGATATCAATGGTTTCGGATACTTCCCAAAAGTCTTTTCGGTTACGATGTTGTACAGCTTGTCTTTTGCAGTTTTACTTTCCCTTTTGGCTATTCTTTTTTTTAACAAATCGGTTTTGAAAACAAAATGGAAAACATTCGCCATATTAATTTTACCCTTTTTAATAATGCTACTATCTGGAATTTACATTTTCACTAAAAGTGGTGTGGTTTCCGAAGACCTTCAGTTGAATTGGCAACAGGATTATGAAGAAAAGTACAAATTCTACAAAAACAAACCGCAACCCAGTATTACCGATGTAAAAACCAGCATCGATTTATATCCAGAAGAGAATAGTTATAAAGTACAAGGCACCTATATTTTGGTCAACAAAACCCAATCTGAAATTTCAGAAGTTTTAATCAATACATCAAATGAAATCACTTGGAATTCTATTACTTCATCGCAATTGACTTTAGCTAAAAAAGATGAAAAATTTGGACAGTATCTGTTTAAAACAAAACAAAAATTGTTGCCGAATGACAGTATTTCCATCTGCTTTAATTTTGAATATAAAATAGAACCTTTAAAAGGGCATCAATCATTTAATGCCATTGTGGAAAATGGAGCCTTTATGCGAATTAGCAATTATTTTCCATCCATTGGTTATAATTTCGATAATGAAATTGAAGATAAAGACGAAAGAAAAAAACGGGAAATGCCATTGCAGGATGCACTTACAAAAGTGGATGCACCGTTGGCAAATCCGTACAATTATGAATTTATAAATTTTGATGCCGTGATTTCTACTTCGGCTGATCAAACGGCAATTTCGGTTGGCGAATTAGTAAAAGATTATTCAAGGAACAATCGAAATTATATTCAGTATAAAGCCACTACTATTCCATTCCGATTTGCAGTGTCTTCAGCAAAATATGCGATTCAAAAATCGAGCTATAATTATATTGCCATCGAAATTTTTTACGAACCCAAGCACCATCAAAACATCCTGCATTTAATCAATAGCATTAAAAAAACATTGCAGTATTGTGAAACAAATTTTGGAAAATATCCATACAAAACAATTCGATTCGCTGAAATCAGTTCTTTTACCAGAGGTTTTTCAGCAACTGCTTATCCAGCAACTATTTATATCAATGAAGCACAATTCCATTTAAACTTATCGAAAGGGGAAGGTAACGATATTATCAATGAATTGGCAGCGCACGAATTGTCGCATCAATGGTGGGGAAATGCACAATTACAACCCGATTATAGAGAAGGAAGTGGTGTGCTTACAGAGACATTGGCACAATACACGCAATTGATGTTGTACAAAAATGAATACGGCAAAGAAAAAATGCTGGAAATGGTCAAGCTTTATAAAGATATGTACGATAGCGAGAAAGCCTTTAGTGGTGAAGAACCTTTGTACACTTCTAAACCAGATAATGCTAATGTCATATACAACAAAGGTCTGGTGAAAATGTATGAATTGTATGTATTGATTGGCGAAGAGAACATCAATGTGGCTTTAAAAAGGTTGTTAAAGAAATATACATTTCCCTTACAACCAGCCACAACTATGAACTTGATTGAAGAATTAAAAGTGGTTACCAAAAAGGAAAATCATAAGAAACTGGATGACATATTTAAGGAGTGAAAAACGTTTGAATCAAGTCTGAAGTGAAAAAAATAACGTGCGGAAAGGAAAAGCAACGCACAACAAAGCACTGAGGTAAAAAACAATAAAAATCTTCATTAATTTAAGACAATACTATTCTAGGTTTATAGATTTATAAACTGAATCCTTGAGATTTTTTTATTCGATTTGTCGTCTATTTATCTAGGCAACATTGAAAGGTAAGTTTCATTATATGGTCTTCCAGATTTTGCTAAGGTAAAGGACTCTTTAAGTAGTTTGTTGGCAGCTACTATCAGTTTAAGTACATTTAGTGCGTATTCCTCTATCATAACTTATGAAATCCATGGAAAATGGAAAACTAAACTCTATAGATGCCCTTAAAAAATTAAGGAACTAGAGCAAAGGGGGAAAAGCAAGAGGGTAACACGCTACGCGATGTTACAAGTTTTTAATTACTTATTAATCAGTATATTACGATTATTTATCATCCATAATTTTTCCAGATTTGCGACAAATACACTTAAAACCTCAGTAAAATGGTATTTATTTGCGACAAATCGCAGAGTTACCCCCTCACTTTAGCTAAAAATAATTATCTATTGAATCTTTTTTAATCGGTTAAACTATAGTGTCCTTACCCTATTTCCTTTCATTCTATTTCAGAAAAAAAGGTTCGTCTAAAAGTCTTGAACACAAGCCAAAAAGTAATTAATTTCAACAGTCTTTTTTTTTGGAAAATTCCTTTTTGACTTACGTTCGCTCAATCAACTTTTTAGTGAATTTTGTCCGATTTGCATTTCAACAACTTGTCGCTTAGGCTTCTTTGAGTCCCTTCCCTTTTTGATAGTAAAAGAACAGCATATAAAATTAGCGGGCGCATAAAACGGATGGCACGGCCCTCCTATTTATAGCCCTTTCCTAATTTTAAATCCTTTATAGATAATCTATATCAAAAAGGGAATGCGATTGGCTCTGAAAGAAGTAAATGAAATACAGCTCAAATCTTATTTCATTTGATCTTTTTTTGAGTTCTTTTGAGACTTTAAAAAAGGAAAATGCTCTTGGTTAAAAAAAGTAAAACCCCAAATCTTACCATAACTTATATACGCACGGATCCAGTTGGATTTCTTTAGTGTTCGGATTGATAAACGTTAGAAAGAAATCCAACTGGGCGTAACTACTATTTGCTGTAATCTCTTTTTTCTTTGCAACCATAGTGAATGAAGCAATTCGCTATTTTCAAGATAAAAAGCACTCCTCTAACTTCTGCATATCTTCACTTACCTTTCTTTCAATAACTTTAGCATAAATCTGGGTGGTAGTAATTTTAGAATGACCTAATAATTTGGATACGGTTTCTATAGGAACTCCATTACTCAAAGTGACCGTCGTAGCAAAAGTATGCCTGGCAATATGGAAAGTTAGATTTTTAGCTATTCCACATACATCGGCTATCTCTTTTAAATAGGAATTTAATTTTTGATTGGATATCGTTGGAAAAAGTTTATTCTTAACTACTGCTTCTGGGTGTGCATCATATTTTTTGATGATGTACATCGCTTTTGATAGTATAGGAATTTTCATTGGTGTACTCGTCTTTTCTCTTTTGGCATAAATCCATTGTTTGTTGTCTATGCCAGCGCATAAATTATTAGTTGATAAACTCATTACATCTCCATAGGATAAACCTGTATAGCAACTAAATACAAACAAATCCTTTATCAGTTGCAATCTGTCTATGGTGAACTGTTTATTTTCTATCGCTTGTAATTCCTGTAAAGTGAGATAAGTTCTCTCTTTCTTCTCGTATTTAGCTTCAAATTTTATAAACGGATCTTTGTCTAGCCATTCCATTTTATAAGCTAGATTAATCATCTTTCTTAGACGTTCAATGTGTTTCATAACCGTATTGTTTCCCATGGACTTTTGACCTCTTAGAAAGCGTTCAAAATCGATAATGAATTTATAGTTTAACTCACTTAAGAATATGTCAGTAGTTTTATGTTTTTGCTTGAGAAAAAGAAAAATATATTTATGTGTGGTAAAATAGTTCTTCTGAGTTCCCCAACGCAAGGTAGATTTCATATGCTCGTTATGATAGTTAATAATATCAGTAAGTGCATATTGACTTTCATCAGCTCTTAAAAAATTTGCTTTGAGAAGATCTGAGGTTACAAACCTATTCTCTCTTTTAAGATTTTGGTATGCTTCGAACAGTTGAGAACTAACTTGTTTAAGATAAGTATTAACTTTTTTGGTGTCGTCACTCAATCCTTTTAATCGATTCTTCTTTACATCCCAATCAGATATTACGATTTTTTGCTTTAAAGAGAGCTCTGCTCTTTTTCCGTTTACAGTAATTCGAGCATAAAGAGGTGCTTTTCCGTTTTTGGCACTGGCAAGTTTTAGCCAAAACAGAATACTAAAAGTGTTTAAAGTTTTCATACGTTTTTGTTTTAAAAATTGAACATTAAAACAAAAGTCAAATCATAGTATTCGGTTACCTTTTTTATGCATTTTAGAACTAGGTAACCGAATAGGTCACATTTTTAATCAAATCAAACTAAATTAAATGACTGCCCTAAAACGACAAAAACTTGATAATCATACGATTACCAAGTTTTTATTACTATTTGATTTACTAATAAGTCGGGGTGGCAGGATTTGATAAAAAATCACAAACTCCTGATTAACAATATTTTAAACACTTTTAATTTTGTATGATTCACCTAATTGCACACTAAAGTCATATCAAACCATTTAAAAACAAATAATATTTGTCTTTATCTTTCTAAAGATATATAATT
>NZ_FNBD01000023.1 GCF_900102165.1 Cellulophaga baltica | reverse complement strand
CAACCGGGAAAGCCAATGCAAAATGGATATATAGAACGATTTAACCGTTTCTTTAGGGAGGATATATTAGATGCCTATTATTTCAATGACATTTATCAACTTCAAAAAATAAGCGACAACTGGAGAGAAGACTATAATTTTAATCACCCGCATAAATCTTTAGGTAATATATCACCTAAAGAATTCATGCCCAGATTTGATGAAGAATTTAAATTCTTCATCAAATCTGACCCAAATAATAATTATTTATCGAAATTAGAGGTGTCCTAAGAAGGGGAAGTCTACAGGAGTACTCTTATCTTGTCATGTAAGTGGGCAAGATAAACAGAAAAATTATGCTCAATTAACTTCAAAAATTAATTCGATTATTAATCAAAATAACTTTAATGGAGTCATTGTAGTTTCTACTGATTCAATTAATATTTATTCTAGAGCAATTGGCTATTCAGATTTAGAAAATAAAAGGCAAATTAAATTTGATGACCAATTCGTTATAGGTTCTATAAGCAAACAAATTACAGCAGTTTTAATATTGCGTGAATATGAAAAAGGTAATTTAGATTTAGAAGATAGTATCAATAAATATCTCGAAGATATTAAAACTTGGTTTTATTAAGTAACCATACATCATTTACTAACATATACACACGGGATTTTAGATTTGGAAAAACCACTAGAATTTGAAGTGGGCTCACAATTCAAATTACCGGCCATCAAATCTCGATAAGAATTAAAAAGATGGTTATAGGTTTCGTCCAAATAGCTGTTAAGTATTCTCGATTTTTGGCTAGTCCCTTTAGCTCGGTTTTTATGTACGTCCCAATCCGAGATCAAAACTTTTCGTTTTAAACTGATGACCGCCCGTTTGCCGTTTACCGTGATTCTAGCATAAAGTGATGCCTGATTGTCCTTGACTCTGGAAAAATCTGCCCAGAACAAAATACTAAAGGTTGCTGTTGTTTTCATTATTTCGTCTTTTTGTTACTAATTATGTATTACCAGACGAAAGTCAAATCACTTTAAAGATACATTTATTCTGTCTAAGATTACCCCAGTTTTAACAATTCGGTCAACACTTTTAAAAAACTTATGTTGTTATCCGATTTGTTGCCTTTTTTAATAGGATCATATGTTTTAATTTAATACCATAAAAAATACAAAAGCCTGTTAATCATACGATTAACAGGCTTTTGATATAGATTGACACTCTATTTTGTCGGGGTGGCAGAATGTTCTTAAACCACCCTATACTATTATAAATCAAAAAGTTGAAAATTAAAAACTAATTTTGGTAACCGAATAGGTAACCTATTTGATAATGCCTTTTGTTTAATTTTGATACTAAGATAATAATTTTAAGCTTGGTGCTGTATTATAAATCCGCATTGTAATTCTTTTCTATTAATATCGAAAGCTAAGGTAATTTATTTACATATCCTTTTAATGTCCACTAGCGGTAATAGTAGCTATTACTAATCTATCAAAGATTCTTTCTCCAAAATATCTGCGATTGAGTTTATATAAATTCATTCCAGTATAATTGCAGACATTTCTTCTTTATTTTATGATTAGTTCCAGCAAAGTTTCTTTTGGCATTACTTATGGCAATATGCACCCATTTGAGACTTTCCTCAGTGGTTTGTCCATTTGATATTTCACTCATATGAATTTCCACATAGTCGGCAATATTAACATTAGAAGTGCTTTAGTAGTAAAAACAATGGTTTACTCATCGTCTATAGCGTGTTGAAAAGCATCATCGGTACCGTGCGATTTGTTGTCGGGCAATACCTTGGCCTTAAAATATCTGCACTGCCTTTCTGTATTCACTGTAGAGACATCTTCAAGTATAGTGCTTTCCGCCATTATCACAACATTAGATTTGGTTTTGCTGCCTCGACCCTGTTTTTGGGTTTTATGAGCTTGCTCAAAAGCTTCTATGGTAAAATAGCCATCATCCATTTCTATCATACCCTCTAAAGTATATATATCATCTCGTTGTCCAATGACCTTTCACAATTTGTGCACCATTGCCTATAAAGGCTCGTAACGATTTAAGCCCAATTGACGATGTATCCTTTGGAAAAAAACCTTTTTTGGTTGTACTTATAATAAACATGGTTTTATACTAAGTCATAATGGAAAGTTTTGAACTCTAAATGAAAGTGCCGCTACGCAAAGATTGTCTTAAGCTACAGGATTTGTACTCATAGCTCCATTTATTTTGAAGCCAATAGTGAGCTATCTCTTGATAAAAATTAAAAATTACACACTTTTTAGGATAGTGTCGCTAAATAATGTCATTGGTAATATTAAAAAAATTATTTGATTTTACGTTTTTTGTCATACCCTATAAGTCTAAAGTAATTTCTTCATCGCCTCTTTTTTCTAACTTTCTTTTTTTCATTAAACCGTTTTACTTTTTTTGGCTTTTTCATGTATATACTATACTCTTCCCTCATGTGCTCAATGATTTTTGATTTTACTAAAGTTTCTAAAACAGAATAACGCCTTTTATAACTATAAAAACACCCTGTCAATAGCGCAAAACTTCCTGTAATACAAACAGAGCCATTTTCTATATAATGAATTTGTGTATAAAGATTTACCGCTAACACGGGAGGTGTATAAAAAAATTGAAATAAACCAATAGCCAAACAAATAATGCCCAGAATTAGTAACGTATTAATATTTTGTTTTATATCCTTAAAAACACCTTTTTCCAATTTATTAATACTCGAATTACTCAAGAAAGGATTTCCTGCTTTAAATTCCTTATCTAGAAATATTAGAAACCCATTACAGAAAAAGTCAAAGGTAACCCCATGACTTCTTTTTTCTAAATCCGATTTTGTGATTTTGTATTTCATTTTGTATTCATAAATACATATTCAGAGTTACATACAAAAATTAGTATTAATCTTATACAACTTAGACAAACTACCTTCTGCTCAATTCTAACAATAAAGCTGTTTGGAGTTCCTCCCAAATGTATATTTCTGGTTTACTTTTAACCACTCAATACTCTTTTCTTAGTTGTGCGATTTCTTCTGGCCACTTAACATCATAAGTAATATCCATTTACCAATACATCAGTTTTTATAACTGTTTATTTTTAATGGACTGTAATGAATCTCTTTTTTTTATGAATTTATTTTCAGGATCAAGAATTTTTATTGCTATTTGATATGCCTCAATGGTTTGAATACATTGATATTCAGTTTTTCTAAGTTTGCTTCTATACGAACTACAAATTGTGGAAAGTTTAAAATTTTTATCTTTTAGTTCTTCATAAAGAATATCATTTAGGTACAAGGGAATGAGATTTTTAAATTCAGTTATGTTTTTTTTCGCTTCTGAAAGTTTTTCTCTATTGTTATATGCACTATTTATACTCGTTAATTCATCTATATTATAAACTTTCAACAAACCGCTCTGCTGTATTGATTTCCACACATCATCCTTAACAAAATTATCGATAGAGAAATAATTTACATTTAAGTCTATCTCTATATTTGAAAGCATCTTTTCGTTTATTTCTGATACCGTTCTAGTTTCATTTGTTAATTTTTCTAGTTTTTTTATAGCGTTTTTAAGTGGATCTTCTAACACATAATCCATACTAGATATGCCAGATTGCAACTCTTGTATTAATGCTAATTTAAATTCTTCTTTTTTCTGAGACTCATTGTAATAATATCTTAAAATTATAAACGCGCAGAATACTACTATGGCTATGATTGTTTTTTTCATAAAAAAGCGATTACATTATATTTTTATGTTGGTTTATCGTTTACTGTCATTCTTAATTGCTTTTAGTCGTTTTACGTCCCAAATACCCAATACAATAATGGATATGCATAATATTATAAAGATTACAATTAGCGTATTTATACCTAAGTACTTATAAAGAATATATAAAATGCCACTGGAGGTATAACCAGCTTCGAACTCTACTAATTTAGGGTAGTTAATCCAACCAATAATCAATAAACATACTATCATAAATAGACAGGTTTTTAAACCCTTATACACACTTGTAGAGCTTTTACCTTCATACATGTTATTTTGTATGTGAATATTTTCTTTGCGTTTTTCTTTCAAACTCATGATGACCTATTCTTCTTTATATTTCCAGATGTAAGCATAGTTTAATCCCATACCTTTTTCTTGATGATATTCTGTAATTTTTTCTTCATTTTGGAATGCCTCTTTTTTTATTTTATAAATTTTACCATCGTAACTAGTTTTTGGAGGTTCTGAATCGTTTAATTGCTCTAATGGAACTTTTTGAGTGCTAAATTGAATTATAATGGTATCGCCATCTATTTTTTTAATAACTGCCCAACTATTTCCTAAGTCATTTGTTTTAGTATAATCTTCTCTAACAGCATGAGAAATAAGTAATTTATTATTTACAGTTGGAGTTTGTAAAATCTTTTGTTTGATTTTACCTTCATTAGAAAGTGAGTATATAAAATATGCAATAACAACAGCCATAATTGCTAAAAAGCATAATAAAAGTTTAAACAAAAAGCTAAGCTTGATATATGATTTTTGAACAGGACTTTCTGTTTTTAATTTCTCGAAGGCTGATTCAATTTCTGGTGTCCATTTTACATTTGGTATATCTGTATTACAATTTAAACAGTATGCAGTTCCTGTTAAAATCTTTGTTACTTTATAAATCCATCCGGTATCTGTATGTTTTTGGTAAACTACAATTTCGACATGGTCCTTAGCTTGACAATTTGGACATTTTATATCTTTTACGATAGTTTTATGAAGGGGTTCAAAAATTGTTTTTACATTAATAATTATCATAGTTGTTAAATTTAGAATGAAAATAAAATTATCTTGGTTGTATTTGATAAATAATCAAACATATTTAAAAAATGACCAAAAAAGGTGTCAATTAATTATTTGACACCTCTATTTTTGCAACTTTTCGATGTAATACTTCAACTTAATTAAAGTAATTGTTATTATCTAGGTTTAAGTTATAAGTGTAGCACGATTATTTAAACGAAGAAAACATTAAATATCAAACAGTTCTACTACCCAAAACAAAAGGAGAAAATCCAAACAAACTTAATTTCTCTTTCTTTTAATTATTAATAAAAACTTCATAAACGCATATTTTACTAAAATGCATCACGTTCAATTTGTTATTCTAATACTCATTATTTTAGCAGAATTATGAACGTTTAAGCGTATTTAAGGTTTTACATAAATAAACTTCTCCCTCTCATTACAAATATTCATATTCTATTTTAGCCATACAATTATTGAAATTTAATTTGAATATTCTTATTGAACTTAGGCTTTTATCCACTATTTTTTTTAAGCTTGAAACGTAAGACAGAATTTAAGATCTAAAAAATTACCGCATATTTAGGTTTAATCTTGTGTTAAGCATAACTATAATTAAAAAATAACAATCTAAAAGTTAAATTTACTTATATGTATAGAAAAACTCATTCCCTCCATCATGTTCCGATTGTATAATTTCTACGGTATCTTTTTTATTTAGGGCTTTAAACGAATCGAGTTTAACCACTTCCTTTATAACACTTTCAAATATTTTTTGGGTTGGAATGTAGTAGACATCATCATAGTGATCTAAATCATATCCATTATCGCCATAAACGTAGTATGGTCGGGTAAGTGTATCTTCATTATGATCAAAATCCCATTCCACATTAAGCCTTCCCAATGGTTTTTTCGTTGATGCTGCAATCCTCTTAAAAATATCATCATATACAGGAATCCATATTTTCAGAAAATCTACATCATAGGCTTTATAGCCATCCTGTTTTAAATATCCAATCTCAGAATAGACCATTCGTAGCATGTGGCCTAAATCGTTAAAGCTTCGTGTTTCACCCGAACACACTTCACCATTTTCTGTAATGAAATCATACTCATTATCGCATCGAGAATAGAACGTTACTGTTTCATCATCTTTTTTAAAGGTGAGATATAACACTTCATTATCAGCAAAATCCATGAGGGTTTTAAATATGGTTGTATCCCTAATCGAATCAAAACAGCTATCAATAAAATCTACAGATTCATAGTCCTTACTAATAGCAAGAGCAGATAGATCAATGGCACTATCAATATCATTATTAATGGCAGCTAAACATGCCACATTAAAAAACATCAATCCGCCTTTAGATTCTCCTGTGTTTTTAGCCTTGTCAACAAAATCAATAACATCTTCAAACCCCTCTTTGTGTTTGCCTAATTGATCATAAGCCACTACAACATGTGCAATAGTATTTGCTGCTGGATCGGTGGTTGGATCAAACTCATTTCTATATTGGTCCCATATATCGAACGCATTTTGGAATTTTCCACGCACTACATAGATGAATACCATGTTATCAAGTAGAAAATTATTAATACCAAATTTTTCAATAGCAAATAAACCATATTTAGTGGCGGTTTCAATATCACCCATTTTACGATAGGCAACTGATGCCCTATGTAAGGTTTCCCAATCGGCTTCTTCAAGAGGCAATTCTTCAAACCAATTAACAATCTCATTGTAATTCATTTTCAGCATAAAAAAACCGATCATGGATTTAACAACTGATGGCGTTTTATTGGCTTCAACATCACCCATAAAGAGATCCATAATGTCTTGATTATTTGTTCTAATAGCCAAATCAAGAGTTGTTACATCATCTTTAAAAAGCTGATCGGTTTTTGCTCCAATGTATAGAAGATATTCCACAATACGTGGTGCTTTTCCATATATGGCATAGTGAAGTGCGGTCCAACCATGCCTTGATGATGCTTCATCATTTGTCGCGATATGGATATCCGCACCTAGTTCTATATATTTTTTAAGGGCTTCAACATAGGCTTCATTGTTTGACGCTTCAAGACAAAATATCATTAATGGTGTTTCTCCATTATTGTTAACGGCATAAATATCTAAACCTTTTTCTACTAAGTACGCTACTGTTTTTGGAGATTTTTCAATATAGTGCAACGCGGTGTTGCCCTTTTTATTTATGAAAGAATAATTAAACCCCTTTTCTATAATTTTTTTAATGAATACTAGGGTGTAGTCATCTGCTTGCTCAAATGATAATGATTTTAAAGATATATCGAAGGCAATAAGTAAACTACTTCCTATTTCTGATGTCGTATTAAAATCAATTCCCTTTATGTCAAGAGCTCTTTTAAGCATTGCCACATCTCCCTCAAAATCCTCAATAAAGTCAAAAAACTTTGGTAAACCAAATACTCCACTGCTAGTATTAACATCAAAACCAAGTGATGCGAACTTTTCCATGGGTTCAACTTTAAATTCTGTATATTCTAAAGTACTATAAACTGTCTTATGGTTTATGTCTAAACCTGCTTTAATGAGTTGTTCTAGTTGAGTAAAATTATTGTAGTGATAGGCATTCTTAACCGCCGTACTGATTTCTTTTTTACTAAATTCTGCTTTATTATTATTCATCTAAACCTCATTTTAAAATAAAAAAAAATTTATATAAAAGTTCAGGAAAATGTGAAAGGCAGCTATCCTTATCAGGAAAATTTTTCTGAAAATCGAAAAGAGAGAGCCTTTTGAATCTTTGCTCCATAATTTTGCTATTTGTTACCACTAACTTAATGATTTTATCATTATTTAGTAAATGTCTCAGTCAATATTCCTATTTATTGAGTTTTAATGGTAAGTTAACAGGTGTCAAATTATAACATGGACCTATTTAGAAATTCCTTAAATATATATTTATCTTTCATATTAACAACCCCATGTCTTATGAAACACCTACATTTTTTTATTTTCCATCGGGTAAACTGGCATCTAAAAAAATTTAGTGTCTTTGTTAAAATGAGTTAACCTTAATAATGAAAAAAATGAAAATCTGGAAGATAACGACACTTCTTTTGTCAATAGTATTTGTTTGTTCGTGTAGTAAAGATACTATAGAGAGTGATGGAATAGATATAAATAAAGACGCATTTGTAACTACTTGGCGAACAACCCAACCTAATGAAAGTATTACAATCGATATTAATACTGATTATGCTTCAGATTACAGTTATTCTGTAGATTGGGGAGATGGCACCACCACAAATATGGTTTATACCGAAGCAGCAATACATCAATATGCCGAGGCAGGCAGACATACTGTGCAAATAACCGGAAACTTCCCTGCTATATTTAATGGAAATGATAGCACAAACTCACAAAAAATTCAATCTATAGACAATTGGGGAGCAATAAAATGGCAATCTATGTATCAAGCATTTTATGATAGCTCAAATCTTGTAATGATAGCTAAAGACTCACCCGATTTATCAATTGTGAGCGATATGTCTTATATGTTTTATAAAGCAGAATTAGTAAACCAAGACCTCTCAGGTTGGGACGTAAGCAGTATAACAAATATGTCGAGAATGTTTTATGAAGCTAAGGCTTTTAATGGCAATATTTCAAATTGGAATGTTAGCAATGTAACAGATATGTCGAATATGTTTAATTCTGCTTCTTCTTTTAATCAAGATATTTCAAATTGGGATACGGGAAAGGTTACAACTATGTTATATACATTTTACAAAGCTTCTTCTTTTAATCAAGATATTTCAAATTGGGATACGGGAAAGGTTACAACTATGTTATATACGTTTGGAGCTTCTTCTTTTAATCAAGATATTTCAAATTGGGATGTTAGCAATGTAACAAACATGTTAGGTATGTTTAATTCTGCTTCTTCTTTTAATCAAGACATTTCAAATTGGGATGTTAGCAATGTAACAAACATGTATGAAATGTTTCGTAAAGCCACCTCTTTTAATCAAGATATTTCAAAGTGGGATACGGGAAACGTTACAACAATGCAGGATATGTTTAATTATGCTACTTCTTTTAATCAAGATTTATCGAATTGGGATGTGCAAAATGTTACAACAATGAATAGTATGTTTAGAAATGCAACCTCTTTTAATAGTGATATTTCAAATTGGAATGTAAGTAATGTAACAGATTTAAGTTATATGTTTCATTCTGCAGAGTCCTTTAATCAAGATCTTTCTGGCTGGAATACCTTAAATACTACTAAATGTTATAGTTTCAATTATGGGTCGGCATTGGAAACGGACAACCTTCCTACTCTAGGGTGCTTTAATTAAATAAAATGATTGATAACAAAAAGCCTAAAACTATTTGTTAAAACTGTAAAATAATTTAAAATGAAAAAAATGAAAATCTGGAAGATAACGACACTTCTTTTGTCACTAATATTGGTTTGTTCGTGTAGTGATGATACTACAGAAAATGATGAGATACAAATAAATAATGACGCATTTGTAACTACTTGGAGAACAACCCAAGCTAATGAAAGTATTACAATCGATATTAATACTAACTATGCTTCAGAATACAGCTATTCTGTAAATTGGGGAGATGGCACCGCAACAAATACTGTTTATACCACAGCGGCTGCGCATGAATACAAAAATGCGGGCATACATACTGTGCAAATAACAGGAAACTTTCCTGCAATATACAATGCAAATGATACTGATAACGCAAAAAAAATGCAATCTATTGAAAACTGGGGCACAATAGAATGGCAATCTATGAATAGTGCATTTTATTTTTGCGTAAACGTAGCACTTAGTGCTAAAGATGCACCTAATTTATCGAAAGTAACAGACCTGTCTAGTATGTTTTACGCAGCATATTTAGTAAACAACGATATTTCAAATTGGGACGTTAGCAATGTAACAAATATGTCTGAAATGTTTGCGGCTGCTACATCTTTTAATCAAAATCTTTCTGATTGGGATGTAAGCAGTGTAACAAATATATCTACAATGTTTTCTTACGCACTCTCTTTTAATGGTGATATTTCAACCTGGGATGTGAGTAACGTTACAATTATGTATGAAGTATTTTCTAGAGCTATTGCTTTTAATGGTGATATTTCTGGTTGGGATGTGAGTAATGCTACAAATATGGCTAGTTTGTTTGATCGAGCCACGGCATTTAATGGAGATATTTCTGGATGGGATGTGAGTAGTGTAACTAATATGAATAGAATGTTTAACTCTGCATCTTCCTTTAATCAAGATTTGTCCGCATGGAATGTAAGTAGTGCAACTGCTATGTCCACTATGTTCAATTCTGCATCTTCCTTTAATCAAGATTTGTCAGCATGGAATGTAAGTAGTGTAACTACTATGTTCAATATGTTCAATTCTGCGTCCTCTTTTGATCAAGACCTCTCTGGTTGGAACACCATTAATGTTACAAATTGTTTTGATTTTAATAAAGATTCAGCTTTAGGTACCGATGATCTTCCTACTTTGGGGTGCTTTAATTAAAAAACCATAACTAATAACCTTCGCATTTTATCGCAATGATTTTAATTATATAATAAATTTAAAAATGAAAAAAATGAAAATTTGGAAGTTATGCATACTTCTATTGTCTATAATATTTATTTGTGGTTGTAGTAAAGATTCCTCTTCAGGTAATGAGGAAGATGGAACGACTACTTTCACACAAGAAGTTACAACCCTAGCAGGTTCTGGAGCTGTTGGGAGAACAGATGGTACAAGCGCTACAGCAAGTTTCTATAATTCACTTGGAGTTGCGGTTGATGCTGCTGGAAATGTGTATGTTGCTGATACTGGAAATGACATAATACGAAAAATTACTGCCGCAGGTATCGTTACAACCTTAGCTGGTTCTGAGACTGAGGGTAGTGAAGATGGCACTGGAACTGCAGCAAGTTTTAATTCACCAAATGGAATTGCGGTTGATGCTACTGGAAATGTATATGTTGCAGATACGGGAAATCATAAAATACGAAAAATTACAACATCAGGTGCAGTTACCACTTTCGCAGGGTCTGGTACAAGGAGTGGCACAGATGCTAATGGAATTGCAGCAAGTTTTAATCGTCCAGTAGGACTTGCAGTTGATGTGACTGGAAATATATATGTAGCAGACTCCTTTAATCAAAAAATAAGGAAAATTACACCAGCTGGCGCAGTTACCACCTTAGCAGGCTCTGGATCCACTGGTAGTACAGACGCAATGGCACTTGAATCTACTTTTTCACATCCAAGGGGTATTGCCGTTGATGCTGATGGAAATGTATATGTTGCTGATACCAATAACTATAAAATACGAAAAATTGCAATAACAGGTGAAGTTACTACTCTAGCAGGCTCGGGAAGTTTTGGTAGAGCAGATGGTACTGCAACTACGGCAACATTTCAGTATCCATCTGATCTAGCCGTTGATGCTGATGGAAATGTATATGTCGCAGATCATTATAATCATTTAATACGCAAAATTACGACTACAGGTATTGTTACCACTTGGGCAGGCGCTACAACTTCAGGTAGTACAGATGCTACTGGAACTGAAGCAAGTTTTTATTACCCACACGGTATTACTATTGATACTGCGGGGAACATATATGTTGCCGATTCGAATAATAATAAAATACGTAAAATAACAAACACACCAATAAAATAGTAGTGTGATAAGGGTAACTCTAAGCTGTACTAATAAAAGCCCCTTTTATCATTATAAATTTTTCCATCTTTCATTATAAAAACAACATTTTCTATGGTAGAAATAAAATCATTAACAATATCCCCTTTTACAGCTATAATATCTGCTATTGCCTGCGGATTTATATAACCAATTTCATTTTCTTTATTTAAATGAAATGCTGAAATGTAGGTACTAGACTGTAGGATATCAAGTGGCTTCATTCCAGCTTCAAAATAATAGTTGAACATATCTATGGATGATTTACCACGAGATATTTTCACGTCGGTATAATTATCAGAACCTGCTACGATTGGGACTCCTTTATTTATCGCTCTATTCAATCTAACTTCCATTTTATTAATATAGTTATCAATCCAGTCTAGTTCGTCATCATTATAACCAGCAAGTTTTGCATACGTATTCATGTAAGATTTACTGTTTTCAGTAGGCACTAAAAAAATTTGTTTTTCTGCCATTTTAGTTAAAGTACTATCTGCTAAATTAAAACCATGTTCTATTCCATCAACTCCCGCTTCTACAGCGTTCCAAGCGGACTGGCTTGTGACACAATGCGCAGTTACTTTTAAATGATATGTATGTGCTGTTTTAACGATAGAGTTTATCTCTTCTACGGTTAAATAGGTTTTATTGGGAATATTATCTGCGCAAATTTTAATTACATCCACATTTTGGTTCACATGCTCACGAACTGCATTTTTAGCATCATCTGGACTTTTTATTATTCGGTATTCTAAATCTATTAAATTTTGATGTTCTGGTAGCACACCATAAACTTGCCCACCATTTGCCGCCAAAATAGGTCCAGAAGCAAAAATACGCGGGCCTTCAATGGTTCCTTCATTAATCGCATCTCTGAGTGCTACATCGAGATAGGAGCCTGAATTGCCAAGGTCTTTAATACTTGTTATGCCATGATCTAAATAACTTTTTGCTCTTTTGGAACCTCGAAGCACTCTTAAAGCATCACTTTCCATTGTTAATGATTGTATACTGTGTTCTGCAAAATCTTCGTTGGCATCTTGAGAAAAAAGCACATGTGTATGTGCATCTATAAGTCCAGGAAGAACCGTATAATCGGTTAAATCTATGACTTCATTATTAATAGGTAAAGATTCAAAATCATCAATAGAAATAATTTTTGTTCCTTGAACTTTAATAAGCTTATTTTTAAGTAGCTTATTTTGTTTACTATCATATAAAAAACCAGCTTTAATATATATATTCTTTTGTTGACCTATTAATATAGCTGGTGAAGAAATAGACGCAATTACTAAAAAAAATAGTGTTTTAAACATGAGTGTTTTTTTATTATATATTTTCATTTTAAAAATCTTATCAAATAAATAAATAGTCTTCTTAAACTAGCTAAATTTTTCATGAAATACCTGAAATTAGCATTGAATTATGAACCAATTAACTTGTGTTTATTAAGCATTTAAACTAAATACAGATAATGTGGCGTGATCCACAACATAAATAGATTGATATTGAAGTCCGAGTTTCAATAGTAATTTTATAGATTTTTGATTGTCTGGCATTGTAATTCCTATAACATTATTATATTTTGTAGATTTAATGATTTCTTGTAAGTATCTTCTACTTGCTTCCAGTGTATATCCATTTTTCTCATAGCTAGGCAATATTGCAAATCCAATGTCTGGAAATTTTTGTTCCGTACGTTTTAAAAAGGTAACTATTCCTACAGGTTGATTAGTTGTTTTTAATTCGAAAACGTTGTAATAAATATTTGGACTATCAAGTATTTTTTGAATATAATTTTTAGCCTCCTTTTCGTTGGAAATATTCCTATTGCCAATATACTTCAACCATCCTTTCGAATTTACTAATTCAATAATAAATTTTGAGTCTGTTAAATTTATTGGTCTGATTATTAATCTTTCAGTTTCTATATATTTGTACATTCCGAACTTATTTAATTATCAAATTTTAGTGACTTTGTAATTATTTTTCAACTTTAATATTTAGTATTAGGTGCTATAGGTAATAGGACTTCTGGTTTCCAATCTTTATTGTATTTATAGTGACCATTTTTATCTTCTAAAAGAAATGTGCCTACAAACGGATTGGTAGATGATTCATATTCTAATATTTTAAAAGTTTTAGCATCCAAGGGTATTTCATTCTCGTAATGAAAAATAGTATAATTATCAAAAATGAACCCGTTTTTATTTAATTCAAAATTATTGACGTTAATAGGAATGACTCTATCTAAATAAAATACTTGATTTTTATCTTTTCCATAACAAAAATCTAAATGTATAAATGTTCTACTATCAGCATGCTCTAATTTTATCAGTTCATTATTATTATAAATAAAAACAGCATTTTTGTCTTTCCAATAAATAGTATCCCATTTGTCTTTAATATACTTAAAGTTAAGACCATCAATTCCTTCTGCTATGCACCATTCCCAGACAGCTAGAGGATTGTTTTTTGAATAATTCCCTTCTTTAATAGTCTTTGGAGGTGAATTAGATGCTAATTTTTTATTAAAAACAAAATTTTTATCGGCTTTAATTCCAGCTACATTTCTAAATGAAGCTGGATCTGCTTGCGGTAATTCTATAATTTGATTGGTGTACCTATTTAGATCATATACTTTGTTATTATAAGTATAAAAATTATCAAAAAGATGATAGGGTGCCTCCTCTGTTGCTTGAGCGATTTTGCTTGGTCTTTCTGTTTCCGCTATGTGTAGCAAGTATTTTTTATAATAAGTTTTAAAACCTTTATAAAAATAATTTCTTTTATTGATTGCTTTCTTTGGTTCTGGAAAGGAATTATTTTCTGAAAAAGACCACAATTTATTAATTAAACGATTTACAATGTCTGCTGGTAAATCGTGAGTTATTTTTTCTGTTTTTTTATTTGTTATTTTATAAGATTCAAGCACTTCTGGGAAAATAGTAGCAACAATAGCATAATCTGTTGTATCAGATTTTTTTATCGAACTAATAAGTGGTAAAGCATCTATAAGCGGTTCTACTAGTGTTTTTTCGTAATGATTTAATAGATAGGCAATAAAACATTTCTTTGATTTTAAATTATAATTCAATATAAATACATTGCCAGGGTTTGCATTACAGTTGTATAATAATTCGCTAAAATAATAACCCAACTTATTATTATAAGCTTTATCAAAGGCATGATTCAACATTTTTTTTAAACCTTTTTCATCTATTTCAATTTCTATAAAAACACCCGTTGGTTCTGCCATTCTTGTATATAGTTTTTAATATGTGTAATCTAAGTACAATGGTAACACCTGAAGTTCTAACGGCTAAAAAGTTTAGTTTTTCAGTTATTTCTTTGCCTAGTGCTAGTCCTTTTTTAATTCCACAATTTCTCAAATAATTTCGAGCAAATCCTTTGCATAGTTTCTGGTTTTTCTTCTTTCCAATTGAACTCAAAATTTGGATAATTCCCTTCATTCCATGTAAAATCGTCAGATATATAATCATATAATTCTTTTCCTGTTTTATTTTTAAACGCTGTTAATGCCACGTACCAAAAACTTTCAAAGTCATAATATGCTTCTCCTTCTACAAATTCTAAAACCAAACTATCTGGATTTTGTTTGGCTTTATAATAGGTGTCTTTTCCTCTCGATATTATCCAATTTCTAAAATATTCAAATCCATCGTCTGAGCAACCCCTATTCATTATATATCCCGCACACCACATTTCAGAACTGTAAGTATCATAAAGAAGTTTGTCTGTTCTTAATCGAAAACCAATCATTTGTTGGGGTGTCAATTTTTCAATTTCTTTTATTAAAAACTGCTCTTGTTCCTCTTGATTTTTAGTATACTTTACAGAAGCGTCCACTATATTCCAAAAGAGTACTTCGTCTATCATTTCACTAGTTTTCTCAATGTATAGATTGTCTGTTTTTGATGTTACTTTTTTGGCAGATTCTTTCTTTCCAAAAAGTCTGTTAAATATTGCCATAGGTTTATTATTTATTGTGTATATAGTGCAACTTAGTAGTATGAATGATAGTAGAGTAACTTTCATTGTTAAAAATGGAGGGTAAGTTAAGTATCCCTAAGAAAACTAATAAAATAAAACTATCTTTTTGAATAAAAAAAACGCATAGGAACGAACAACAAGTAAAGAAAAAACACATTAAAAGGAGTAGGTGTCTCATAACGTTTGGGTAGGTTAATAATTTATGACAAATATATCTTTTAGAAAACTAATACAAGGGGCAATTTATAAGATGGCACCTGTTGCTTTATAAATCCAACATAGTCTATCCTGTTTTAAAACTCAACACATTCCTACCTGTTTTACCTACTATCCCTTAGCAACTTCATTCAGCGCTTGTTGTTGGCGATACTCAGATGGAGTTTGTTCTACCAATTGTTTAAATACCCTATTGAACGAAGTTTTACTAGGGAAACCAGACTCATAACCAATTGCAAGTAATTTATAATGTGCGTACTTATTATCTTTCATTAATAGTTTAGCTCTGTCCACTCTATATAGATTAATAAAATTATTAAAATTCTTCTCTAAACAAATATTTAAAATTTCAGAAAAAAGATGCACACTCATATCTAGTTTTTTAGCTAAGACGGTTTGGTTAATTTCATGATCTAGATAAGGCTTTTCCTTTTCCATATACTCTAATATGTGCTGAATATATTGATCTTGCTCATTTTTTGTTAACGATGACTTTTTGTTATCTGAATTTATATTTTTACTACCAGTAGAGGGCGCTTTTTTTTGTTGCGTAAGTTTATATATTTTTGTTTTCAGGCTTTCATTTTCATCCTTTAGTATAGTCTGGTCTTCTTTCAATTGGAGAGTTTCTAATTGGCTTTTCTTTTTCTTTATTATGTAGATAAATAAAATTACTGATAGCATTATTATAATACCAAAACCCAGAAAAAAAAGTGCCCTTTTCGATTTATTTTCTTTTTTAAGTAGCTCTTCTGTTTCTGCCAAATTTTTTTCAACTTCTAATCGTTTTGCTTTAGATAATGACATTAAATACTTTTCTAATGTATTGGTGTAGCCTTTTTGGTGCATGTTGGCTTTTTCTAACTTGCCTTGTTTTTCAAATGCTTTAGACAATTCTTTGTGGGTGTCCATCTGAATTTTTAAATATTCGTTTGAAATGGCTATTCCTAGAGCCATTTGTAACTGAATAATTGCATCGTCGTACTTTTTTAAGCCAACCAAGGATGCACCTTTAACATACAAACATAAAGCCCTGAGTTCTAACGACAGCTCACTGCTGTAAAGTGCTTCCGCTTTTTCACTGTAAGCAAGTGATTTATCATATTTATATAATTGCAAATAGTTATCACTCATATTTGTAAAAACGGAAATAAGAATATCATTGCGTTTTAGTTTATCACCTATTATTTTTGCTTTTTCAAGATATTTTAATGAAGTTTCATAATTTTTATTTGCAGAGTACGATTCTGACAAGCCTGTATAGCTGGCCATTCTGTAAATGTCAGGTCCGCCAAATTGATTTATGTATTGTAACGATTCATTAAAAGAGTTTTCGGCTTTATCATGATAACCAATCAAATTGTACAAATTTCCAAGATTGATTAAAATAACGGATCGTTTTTTATAACTTTTCGGTAAGTCATTTAATAAATCTAAAGCTTGTAAATAATAACCTAGGGATTTATCATACTCGCCAATTTTTTCATAATAAACACCTAACCTAATAATAGCGTCAATTTCATACTCTTTAAAATGATTTATCTTAGCAATAGTTAAGATAGAATCTGTATATATTTTAAATTTATCGTAAAGTCCTTTATTGTAAAACTCTCCCTGTAGTTGTGTGAGTCTTTCTAGTTCTTGTACATTAGTATCGTTTAGTGAATCTACTTTTTCTTGAGATTGAACAGATACAAAAACAAATAAAAACAAATAAAATTTTAGGCAAGACTTTAACATTGAATAAGGAAGTTTAAACATTAGTCAAATTTAAAAATTTATATTTTTATATATAATAATTTCTAAATGGTTTTGATGCCTCTTTATTTTGCTTGAGTAAATCTTGTGGAATTTACCAAATAAAATTTGACATTAAAAGTTACTACTATACACATAATAGCTAACAAATTTGGCTTCAATAATCTTTTTTCAGGCAATTTGATTTTAACTCGAGTATATTGAAGCCTATAATAGTATGCTATAGAAAATTAGTAAAAAGTTTTTTTTGAGCAAGCCTTTTATCCTTGCATTCTTAAAGTCAAGAAACCAAATCAATAATTTACTTTAACTTTATTTCAACCATTAACTAACTTGTGCAACAAGCACAATGCCTAAACGTAATGCCGGCTATGTGCTTTCTCAAAGTTTTATGTATATTTACTAAGTCGCCAAATCTTGTTGATTTGGCTTTGTGAAATCAAAAGAAACCAAACAAAAAGCTTCGGCTTAGTACCTGTCCGAAACTCTTATCGATTTTCTTCCCGCACTAAGCCTAGCCAAAACCGTTATGCTACATTATGACCCGTCCTGAAATAAGGCTACATAATTCAAATTAAATAAATATTATTCTTTTGTTTGCTTCCAACGAAACATCGATTTCCTTATTTAATTTAATAATAGTATATTTAATTGACCAGTCTCATTCTAGAATTATTGACTATAATCTTAATAATACGAAAAAAATGGTTCTGAAAAAACCTAACATCATTAGAGAGATAGCACAAGAATTGGATTGTGGGTTTGACTGTTATTATAATTTTAAGACAGATGAAATTTTAACAATTCCAAACTCTTTGCAGTTTACGGATGAGGAAAATTTTAAGGAAGCTTTTCAATTAGAATTTCAAAAAATACAAGAAAATGAAGCAGATTATAACAAATTTGAGGTTTTAAAGAGCTTTGAGTCATTTAAAATTATGGAACGATTTGTAGCTCAAATATCCGATAATAATTTTCAATCGGAATTGGATATTATCTTAAAGAAGAAAAAACCTTTCCAGAATTTTAAAAAGGTAATTGATCATTCTGATTTTGGACAAAATTGGTTTGAATTCAAGCAAAATGAATTAGAAAAAATAGTAGAAAGTAAAATGTCTTTTTTTTATGATAGTAACAATCTATAACTAACATTTTGAAATACATTTTATTATTAAGTATTCCTTTTTAAGAAATGAAATATGAATAAATAAATAGGTTGGCAACTACTTAAATCTTAACTTTTAAAACAAAAAAAAGGAAAAGCAAGAGGGTAACACGCTACGCGATGTTACAAGTTTTTAATTACTTATTAATCAGTATATTACGATTATTTATCATCCATAATTTTTCCAGATTTGCGACAAATACACTTAAAACCTCAGTAAAATGGTATTTATTTGCGACAAATCGCAGAGTTACCCCCTCACTTTAGCTAAAAATAATTATCTATTGAATCTTTTTTAATCGGTTAAACTATAGTGTCCTTACCCTATTTCCTTTCATTCTATTTCAGAAAAAAAGGTTCGTCTAAAAGTCTTGAACACAAGCCAAAAAGTAATTAATTTCAACAGTCTTTTTTTTTGGAAAATTCCTTTTTGACTTACGTTCGCTCAATCAACTTTTTAGTGAATTTTGTCCGATTTGCATTTCAACAACTTGTCGCTTAGGCTTCTTTGAGTCCCTTCCCTTTTTGATAGTAAAAGAACAGCATATAAAATTAGCGGGCGCATAAAACGGATGGCACGGCCCTCCTATTTATAGCCCTTTCCTAATTTTAAATCCTTTATAGATAATCTATATCAAAAAGGGAATGCGATTGGCTCTGAAAGAAGTAAATGAAATACAGCTCAAATCTTATTTCATTTGATCTTTTTTTGAGTTCTTTTGAGACTTTAAAAAAGGAAAATGCTCTTGGTTAAAAAAAGTAAAACCCCAAATCTTACCATAACTTATATACGCACGGATCCAGTTGGATTTCTTTAGTGTTCGGATTGATAAACGTTAGAAAGAAATCCAACTGGGCGTAACTACTATTTGCTGTAATCTCTTTTTTCTTTGCAACCATAGTGAATGAAGCAATTCGCTATTTTCAAGATAAAAAGCACTCCTCTAACTTCTGCATATCTTCACTTACCTTTCTTTCAATAACTTTAGCATAAATCTGGGTGGTAGTAATTTTAGAATGACCTAATAATTTGGATACGGTTTCTATAGGAACTCCATTACTCAAAGTGACCGTCGTAGCAAAAGTATGCCTGGCAATATGGAAAGTTAGATTTTTAGCTATTCCACATACATCGGCTATCTCTTTTAAATAGGAATTTAATTTTTGATTGGATATCGTTGGAAAAAGTTTATTCTTAACTACTGCTTCTGGGTGTGCATCATATTTTTTGATGATGTACATCGCTTTTGATAGTATAGGAATTTTCATTGGTGTACTCGTCTTTTCTCTTTTGGCATAAATCCATTGTTTGTTGTCTATGCCAGCGCATAAATTATTAGTTGATAAACTCATTACATCTCCATAGGATAAACCTGTATAGCAACTAAATACAAACAAATCCTTTATCAGTTGCAATCTGTCTATGGTGAACTGTTTATTTTCTATCGCTTGTAATTCCTGTAAAGTGAGATAAGTTCTCTCTTTCTTCTCGTATTTAGCTTCAAATTTTATAAACGGATCTTTGTCTAGCCATTCCATTTTATAAGCTAGATTAATCATCTTTCTTAGACGTTCAATGTGTTTCATAACCGTATTGTTTCCCATGGACTTTTGACCTCTTAGAAAGCGTTCAAAATCGATAATGAATTTATAGTTTAACTCACTTAAGAATATGTCAGTAGTTTTATGTTTTTGCTTGAGAAAAAGAAAAATATATTTATGTGTGGTAAAATAGTTCTTCTGAGTTCCCCAACGCAAGGTAGATTTCATATGCTCGTTATGATAGTTAATAATATCAGTAAGTGCATATTGACTTTCATCAGCTCTTAAAAAATTTGCTTTGAGAAGATCTGAGGTTACAAACCTATTCTCTCTTTTAAGATTTTGGTATGCTTCGAACAGTTGAGAACTAACTTGTTTAAGATAAGTATTAACTTTTTTGGTGTCGTCACTCAATCCTTTTAATCGATTCTTCTTTACATCCCAATCAGATATTACGATTTTTTGCTTTAAAGAGAGCTCTGCTCTTTTTCCGTTTACAGTAATTCGAGCATAAAGAGGTGCTTTTCCGTTTTTGGCACTGGCAAGTTTTAGCCAAAACAGAATACTAAAAGTGTTTAAAGTTTTCATACGTTTTTGTTTTAAAAATTGAACATTAAAACAAAAGTCAAATCATAGTATTCGGTTACCTTTTTTATGCATTTTAGAACTAGGTAACCGAATAGGTCACATTTTTAATCAAATCAAACTAAATTAAATGACTGCCCTAAAACGACAAAAACTTGATAATCATACGATTACCAAGTTTTTATTACTATTTGATTTACTAATAAGTCGGGGTGGCAGGATTTGATAAAAAATCACAAACTCCTGATTAACAATATTTTAAACACTTTTAATTTTGTATGATTCACCTAATTGCACACTAAAGTCATATCAAACCATTTAAAAACAAATAATATTTGTCTTTATCTTTCTAAAGATATATAATT
>NZ_FNBD01000017.1 GCF_900102165.1 Cellulophaga baltica | reverse complement strand
AATTTCTGAACGTCCTCCACTTACGGTAATACGAACATAGATCGATAACTTATTCGATGTACTTCTTGATTTTCTTGTGAAGAAAATAACGGAAAAAGTGCTGTTTGTCTGCATTTTTAAAGGTTTTAGTTTGACATTATTTTGAAAAAACGAAAGTCAAATTGCTTTTAAATGCTCCTTAAATTTACGACAATTAGGCTTAAAGTGTGCACACCTAATTGCACACCTTTTATCTGTTATTCTTTGATATCATCTGATACCCTTAAAAACGAAAAACACTGTTAATCATACGATTAACAGTGTTTTAATACAACCTATCTCTAGGTTCGTCGGGGTGGCAGGATTCGAACCTGCGACCTCCGCGTCCCAAACGCGGCGCGATAACCGGGCTACGCTACACCCCGAAAATGATGTCTTAAACATCCTTATTTTCGGACTGCAAATATACAACAATACTTAACATAACAAGCTATAAAAACAAAAAAAAGACATCTATTTCTAGATGTCTTTTTTATTCCTATAAATTAAGGCTTATCTGTATAAGGTAAAATGACCTACATACTGTTGTTTATCAGCATCATTTGCATTGACTACATACCAGTAATCTCCAGTTGGTAACTCATTGCCTTCATACATTCCGTCCCAAGATTTAACTTGATCAAGAACGGCCACTACTCTACCATATCGATCATAAATTTTCACATCAATATATGGGAAGTATTCACGATTAGTAGGTGCCCATGTATCTCCTTCACCGTCACCATTTGGAGTAAAGAAATTAGGGATATCTACCATTGAATCAAAGTTGAATGGTATTTTCACTAAGGCAACACAACCTCTTTCATCTTCTACACGAACATCTACAGTAGCATCTACAATAAGGTTAAATGTATTGTCTGCACCCTGAGATTGCCCTTGGAAAGAATACTCATAGTTTCCATATCCACCAGTGGCAACAGCTGTAATTTCATCTGGTCCTGTCTTCGTAACCGATAAGGTTAATGGCATGTACGCATCAATAGTGAAACTTACTTGATCCATACAACCATTACTATGATAAATGTATACCGTATGATCTCCTGCTGGTAAATCTCCAAAGGTTCTTGTACTTGTAGCTAGGGTCATATCATCTACATCTAAACTAAATAACAATTCTGATATAATAGAGGTATCTGTCATTTCTACAGTGACGGTACTGTTCGGGAAAATACCTTCACAACCGTATTGTGGGATAGCTTCTGATTCTAAATTAACACCCAGCCCAACATTTACGACTCTCTCTGTTGTACAGTTATTGAAATCACGAACATATATAGTGTATGATTCTCCCCCTTGTAAATTAGGGAATATCAAGTCGTCATTTCTCACAAATCCTTCTGTTGGATCTGCAGGGTCTGGTAAAGGAATATTTATACCTTCTATTCTTGTTTCATAATACTGAGCAAAAGTAAGTGCATCTGTAAAAGGCGTACCTCCTGTGATAGTTAATCTAGCTTCTCCATCATAGGCATTTAAACATATTTCTGGTTGTGTTACCACATCTGAAATAGCTAACTGCTCAGGTTCCGTAATTGGTGACACTAATACTAACTCACCACATCCTTGCGTATCTTGAATTAAGATTTCATAATCAGATCCTGCTGCTAAATTCTCAAAAGTATATACTCCAGGGTTTGCTGGATCACTAAAGAACTCATTAAAGTTAGGATTGATAGCAAATTGTAATAAGCCTTCACCACCACTAAGTACCTCAACAGTTATGGTTCCGTTATCATCCCCATTACACAATACATTGGTCGTCGTAATAGTATAGACGATAGCTTCCGGTCTTCTAATTACTAATGGTCCTTCAACATCATAACAGGTAAGTCCGCTTACCACAGCAATGTAGTACGTACCATCTGCTAAGCCTTCAAAAGTACCATCGGTTTGTGCCGCTCTAACTACGGTTGCCGCTGGATCAGGATTAAACCCTGTGTATGGTGATCCTAATGGCGTTGGGTCTCCTAAGTATAAAGTATACATTTCATTACCCACACCTCCAGAAGAGAATGATTCTATTCTACCATCATTTTCTGTCGCACAAGAAATATCATCTGGTAAGTTTGCTACTAAATCAATTGCCTGAGCATCTACCAAAGTAATTCCTTCAGATCGTAAACTTGTACAAGCTCCTGCTCCACCAACTTTACGCACATCATATTGATAGAAACCTTGACCGCCATCAATTAGAACAGACGTTCCTGACATTGGAATAAAAGGATCTGTTGCTAAGGCATCAATAGAGCGATATTCATACGTAAATCCTGCTTGAGGGTTTTCTACACTTAACCTCATTTGACCATCGCCACCACAACCAGGTGCGGTCACTTGAACTAATTTAGGATCCAATGGTGGTGGTGCCACTACATAATAAGGGATAGATACACCCACACATGCATAGCTAGAAGAAACTTCTATAGCGTACCATCCTTCACTTATAAATCCGCCAGCAACACCGTCAAATGTTGGAGTATCTTGTAAACCACTTCTAGAACTTATATCTGTATTATCATCACTATTTAAGTACAACAATTGATATTTATAGCCTGCTCCAGGAACACCACCACTAGCACCAGCCGTAGCGGTTACACTATCTCCTGTAGTGGTATCATAAGCCTCTAAAACAGCATCATTACCATCAGGACAAACTAAACCTTGCGGCTCTCTAATTCCTACAACAATAGGATCAATTGGGTTTAAAGTGGTATCAAAGAAATTAGAACATAACTCTACATCTTGTATTTCTACGCGATAATCGCCGCTAGATAAATTTTCAAATTCATTAGCCAAACCATAAGGGACAACTTCTGTATAATTAACGCCCCCAACAACTACAGTTCCCGCAGCATCTTCTCTCAATAATCTATAGTTATAAGGTGATGAATCCCATCCACCTTGGCCTGTAGATACAATTTTACCCGTGTTATTCTCGCAACTTACATTGTCTATTTCTACAGATGGCACTTGTAAAGCTCCGTTTGGTGTACGAATATTAGTAACATTACTATCATCAATACATTTAGGAACATCTAATGCTCTAACCCTTACATAGAAATTTCCACCTGGTAAACCAGTAATACGCGCATCCTCGCCTGTTACAGCATCTGGGAAATTAGCCGTATCAAAAGTACCTGTTGTTATTGGAGTCGACTGTGTTAAATCGTCACTTCTATATACTGTATACTCATATACTCCTGTATAGTTTATGACACTTATGAATAGTTCTCCATTAGAATCTCCGAAACATTGTACTGGTTTTGCTTCAGAAATTGTTGCAAGTGGATTTATTGGATCCACCACATCATGTCTTGGCATTGGATATAAACATCCGGTAACATTATCACGTACTACAAATAAGTACTCACCAGCTGCAGGTAAATTAATATCTACAAATTGATTTCCTCCTGAGTTTGTAACATCTGCTACAGCTACTGCCGAAGTTGTTTCTATCGTAAAGTCCGTAGTACCTGTTATGGTAATTCTTACCGTTTCAGGATCCTCACAATTTAAAGGAGACTGTACAGTTAAAACACTTTGCACTTCAGACGGTGGTGCTATCGCTGGTAGCGTAAATTCATCTCTACACCCGTTACCGTCTATGGCATACACGGTAATTACTTGTGGAGATCCATTATCAATAATTTCAAAAGTATTTGAATCTTGGTAATTTTCATACCCCGAAATACTGTATTGATATCCACTCCCTACTGTACCTACACTTACAATATTTACTGTAATTACAGAAGAACTAAAACGGTTGGCACCAATTTCACAGGTAAAATCTGTGTTGGATGCTGTTATTTCAAATACATCTGGATTTGTTATCGTAAATACGCTAGAAAGTACACTACAGTTTCGCTCTGTCAATACCTCAACTTGGTACGTACCTTCGCTAAGACCATTGAATACTCCAGAATTATTTCTAGTAACTTCCGCAGCTGTAGCTGTATTTCTTAAAATATAATCAATAGGCCCGTCTACATCTGTTCCTGATTGTAAAATAATGGTAATGCTACCATCATTAGCGCCACTACAACTAATATCATCTGAAAACTGACTATCAATTAATGGAGGAACAGCGATATCTAAATTTACAGGCACTAAAGTGGTACACAAACGGGTACCATCTCCAACAATATCATCTGTAATTAACACTCGATATTCTCCTGGACTTTGATTTACAAAAATTCCTGTTGCGTTTACTGGAACGCCACCAATAGGATTTCCAAGATCATCTTGTAATTCAAAAGTAAAATTACCACTACCTCCATTGGTTGTTATTTCAATCGTACCATCGTTATTATTACATAATGGTATAGCAGTAAACTCACCTGTTCCTGATAAGAACTCATAAACATCTGCAGTACCTACACCCGTACATCCATTAGCATCTACAACACTAATAGGATAAGAACCTGGCGTATTTACCGTATAATGTGCTTCCCATACATTATCTGTAGCATTGAATACGCCAAACTGACTTTCTCCATTTAAGGTAAAGTTTGGTGCATCTGTAGCTGCCGGCATAGTCACTGTAATATCAAATGATGAAGCTGTTGCTGCACACTGATTATTTACAATTGCTATTGGTGCTGGTAATGGTGGTTGTAATAAGATGATATCTTCGGATACGTTAAACGTACATCCTCTAGAATCAATCACCCAAATATCATAAGCAATACCGGCTAAACTACCTGGTAATACTGCCGTATTGGCGGTCGTAAAGTCATCTGAAGTATCACCTGGAGTTAATGTTCCATCTTTATCTGGAGTAGTTCCTGCAGGTACAAATGCGTAACTATAAGGTCCGCCTGCACCGCCACTACCACGCACAGTCAATTGACCTAAGGCGTTACAGTTTGCTGGTATATTGGAAACAATATCAAGATTAGGCATGTTTAATATAACATCTATAATCGTGGCATCTGTACACGTATCAGCATCGGTTACCCGTATGGTATATCTGCCTGGCGCAATATCAAAAGCTCCGGAATATGAAGATCCTACTCCACCAGTTAATCCTGTTTGAGCATCTGTTTGTAAAACAGTATCTGTCAATGGATCTATTAAATCTATCGTAATATTAGGTCCTGTAAATTCGGTTACTGTAAATTCTGTTCTACCATTCCCTGCATCATCACAAAATGCCGTAGGCGATGTTGCTACAATATCTAAAGGTGTTGGTCCTGCAATAGGAGGAATTTCTTCAAAATAAATACATCCCGTAGCTGTATCTGTAATTTCTACAATATAGGTAACTCCAAATTGCATTCCGTTAAATGTATGTCTCCTTGGAGGCACATTTGGAGCAACTGGTGCAGCGGTATCACTAGCCAATCGGATTAAGAATGGTCCTGTTCCTCCAATAATTGTTACCGTATTAGAAAAACCTGCTACATTACATACAGGAGTAGGAACAGGATCGGGCACCACAGAAACATCTAATTGTTCTATGGTTACCGCATCTACATCACTACAGCCTAAAGCATCTACGGTTCTAACCGTGTAATCTCCGGCAACTAATAATGGATCTGAAATTGTTTCCACCGTACTTGTTGTTGGTCCTACTCTTAAAATTTCTACTCCAAAACTATTATAAACAATATAGGTAAACTCTGGAGTACCATTAGTTACACCGGTAATTTCAATAGTTCCTGAACTAACTCCCGCCGGGCTACAAGTAGTATTGGTTGCCGTTACCGTTGCTTCTGGAGCAGCACTAATTGCTGTTGGAATGGTTACTGAGTTTCCTAAAGTAACACAACCTCTTGCATCACGTACGGTATAATCATACGTACTTCCTGCAGTTAATCCTGTATATACAGTTTGAGATGTATATGTTCCTGTGTTTCCAAAATCAATTTCAAAAGGAGGTATTCCACTTGTGGCATCAGGAATAATTTGTACTCCTCCACTATTTGGATCCCCACAACTTGCTGGTATTACCGAATCAGTTGCTATAATATTTGCAGGATCTTCTACCTCTAAAGGCTCAGAAACCGCAATACAACCTTCATTATCTGATACTCTAAAGATATAATCTCCTCCTGCTGTTACAGGATATAAGAATGAATTTGAAGTAAATGGTTGGAAGGCTCCAAAAGTAGCTCCATTATCAGCACTCACTTGGTATTGCTTTGGCGATGCATTAGATAAATAGCCATTAGAAATATTCACGCGGATTTCTCCTGGCGCTCCTCCACAAGGAATCTCCGTTTCTACAGCAATGCTCACTCTTAATTGTGCATTGATGGTAAGCTGTACGGTACCTGTACAGTTATTGGCATCTCTTACTTCAAAAGTATGCGTACCTGGAGTTAAGTTTGCAAAACTTGGACTCGCTTGATAGGTGCCATTATTAATTCTATATTCATAACTACCTCCTCCTCCAGTAGCTGCTACGGTAGCAGAAGCTCCGGCAACAGGCTCATAACATAAACTTGAAGATGCTATAGAAATAGTTGGAGAAGTAAGTGGTGTTAATTGAAATTCAAATGTAGTAGTACAACCTTCTGCATCTTCTACAGATAAAATATAAGGTGTAGTTGGCGTTGATGCCTGCGTTAAATTACCAAAGGTTCTATTAGACGTTGGTCCTGTTATTGCGCCATTCGGACTTTCTAAAGTATATCTATAGCTACCCCACCCCCCTGTAGTATTTGCTACTACACGGCCTATATTACCATTAGCACAACTCATGGCTGTTACTGTTGGTGTTAAGGTAATTGCTGCAGATTCTTCTACAGTTACTGAAGCGGTATCTGTACAACCTGTATCACCATCTGTAACGGTAATCGTATACGTACCTGCGCCTCTAGATGAAATATCTACTTGCGCATCACTTTGTAGAGCACTAACAGGTTCTGCATTTATTTGGTAAGTATAATTAGTACTAAATCCATCAATAATAAATGCGCCACTACCATCACTAGCACCATTACACACTTTTAGATCTCCTCCTGCTTTTGCACGTGCTCTAATTGAGCTGATAACTACTGGAGTAAAACTTTCTGTATAAATACACCCGTTAGCATCTGTAATTCTAAACGTATACGTTGTAGACGTACTTAACCCTGTGAACGTATTACTACCTCCATTATTTACAGTACTAGGACTTATAATACTATAATTGGTTATAGCTACACCACTCGTAGGTGTTAATTGAAGATCTGTTGTTCCAGAAGCACAATTAATATTACTTTGAAGAAAATCTAAATTTGTTGGTGGATCTACTTGATCTATTACAATTGGCGTCAGTTCTAATCTACAACCACTGTTATCTCTTATGATAGGTGTATACGTTCCTGCTGCTAAGTCAGAATAGAGTTGTGTTGTGGTAAAATTAACACCATCTACACTATATTCATATCCGCTACCAGAACCGCCACCTGCTGCTCCAAATTGAATGCTACCGCCGTCGGTGCCTCCTATTCCATCACACGTTTCATCTCCTAATTTTGTTGCTGTTCCCGTAATACTAGCATCACTTGTTACGGATACTGAGGGTAAAGTCATAGTACAAGAAAAGCTTCCCTGCTCATACCTAACTTCTAAGTTATTATAAGTACCATCTACTACTGAAATTTGAGTAGAAGCTACCCAAGGATCTGTTGTTTGCGTTCTAAAAGACAAATTATATCCTTTAGCATCGGTGACATTGAAATTTATTTTAGCCCCGCCATTGGTACAAGTACCATCTACACCTGAAGCCGAAACCACAGGTGGGGTTAATTCTTTTACGTTTGCTGAAGCCGTTATGGTACAGCCATTGCTATCTGTAATTAAAAAATTGTAATCACCCGAAGCCGTAACCGTATAGGTGGTCTGTCCTGTATATGACGGACTCACTGTGGCGCCACCATTTACAGTAAATGTGTAAGGTGATGCACCA
The DNA here is from genome assembly GCF_900102165.1 of Cellulophaga baltica. GTDB lineage: Bacteria > Bacteroidota > Bacteroidia > Flavobacteriales > Flavobacteriaceae > Cellulophaga > Cellulophaga baltica. Next base: position 47,890 of record NZ_FNBD01000017.1, on the reverse strand, counting down.
CCTGAAGTACGCACAATTACATCTACACTCGTAATATCTGCACAACCAAAGCTACTATTTACTTCAGTAGAGGCTGACAAAGCAACCAAACCATCTCCAATAACAATAGGATTTCCGCTAGTGTCCAAATCTTGTCTAGGAGCAGAAATACCATTGGCGATATCTGCTTTACATTGTTGTGTTTCTACTTGCACACTATAAGTACCAAAACCTACCGCAGCGAAATTATAAGTATCACTCGCAATAAACGACGTAAATTCTTGTGGAATTCCACTACTATCTAATAAGGTATATTTATAAGGACCAGGAACATCGTTTACCTGAACCGAAATACTACCATTTTCTCCAAAACATTGAGCATCACCCACCGTAACATCAATATCTATTTCTCTAGATTCTATTTCTATTGGCTCGTATGGATACTCACAGGTATTTGGCGTATTTTTTAATCTAGCCTTAACGGTATAAATACCTGGTGTTAAATCATCAAAGATTGCCCCTTGCCATGCGCCAAAACCACCACCATCATTAATGGCATACTCATAGGCACTAGATAAATTAGTTACTTGTATTCTACCTGCAACGCCACAAATATAATCGCGCTTTACATATGTTTGACTAATGGTACTTTTCTTTACCTTAATATAGTATGGAGTACCTCCATTAACACTTACTCTAAATTCTGCTCCTGTACCTGCTGGGATTGAATTTGGATCTATCGTTAATGTAGCTCCCGATCCTGCTGACGCCCATGATCCTGAACAGGTATAAGTAGGACATTGCACATCTGCATTAAAACTAGAACAAGACCCTACCGTTAAGCGTTCCCAAGAATATGAACCATACGGCTGGTCTAATACAATTACACGCGTATCAAAATTACCGCATAAATTAAAACGTGCTAAAGTAGCTCCGTCATTTGAACAGGTTACGGTTTCATCTGCATTTGCTACGACGGTTGCAAAGAAAGGTGCTGCTGCGAGAGCATTTCCTGTTTGTTCAGAATTAAGTTGTGATTGATTCTGGTCTTGAGCTTCCTTTTTAGTAAAACTTTCTTCAATAGAAGAAACTATATCCGCAGAGAATTCACCGATATAGTTAAAAATTTTGGTCTCAGCCAATATTGAAGAGAAAACGAAAAAGAAAACAAGTAGTACTAAAAAGTACCAAGATTTTCTTGATTTTTTGGATAGCATAGTTACGTAGGTTATTTGTGAAAATTGTAAGACTTGGGATCAACAATAATCGTATGTGTAATAGTTTATACTTAATATTTCTGTTTTTCTTTAAAATGAACTTTAATTCCTTATATATAGCTTAAACGCCAAGGTATGAAAAATAGTATTATTCAATGCTATTTTATCGATGTAACGCTACGTATCAGTATGCTACAAAGCCAGTAAACAAGGCCTAAAATCGAAAAAAACCTATGCAGCAGCTAAGGTCGTTTATCGATGAAACACTTATTTCATTGGGTAGACTAGCACTCGCTAGCGGTAGATAAACCGTTTAGTACGTTCAAAAGGACTTTTTAAGTTCAAAATCTTAAAAAATGAAATTTTCTACACTATTTAGCTTGGTCCATTAGGATAACTAGATGTCCTGATTATGAAAATGACTGTGCTAATAGACACGAAAGACAGCTACTTGTAGGGTAAGAAGCTTTGAATAGATAATTAGGATATTGGAAGAAGAGTTACAAACAAAAAACGTTCATAAACATGTTTTATCAAATATAATAAAACAACTTTATGAACGTCTATGAAATAACTTAAGGATTTTAATCTCTGCACCTGAAATACAGCAATTCACGTAAATTATTTTACTTTATAAGCCTCTGTAGCATCATGAACAGAGCCATGTATTTTAAGTAGTTTTTCTGCTTCCTCATATGAAATAGCTAATGCTTCCACTAGGTATCTTGTACCTCTATCTACTAGCTTGTCATTACTTAGTTGCATGTTTACCATTTTATTTCCACGCACTCGACCAATTTTAATCATCAATGCTGTAGAAATCATATTTAGCACTAATTTCTGAGAGGTACCACTTTTCATTCGGGTACTTCCCGTTACAAACTCTGGCCCAACATTAACCGCTATAGGAATTTCTGCCGCTTCCACTAAGGGAGAACCTGGATTGTTTGTTATACAAGCGGTCAAGATACCATTAGCTCTGGCTTCATAAATACCACCTATAACATAGGGTGTAGTTCCTGAGGCTGCAATACCTACTAAAACATCGTCTTTCGTAATTTCATGTTCTTTAAGGTCTAACCATGCTTGCTCTGCATTATCTTCCGCATTTTCTACGGCTTTACGAATAGCAATATCACCACCCGCAATAATACCCACAACCCTTTCATGGGGCATACCAAATGTTGGGGGTATTTCTGAGGCATCCAATATCCCTAATCTTCCGCTGGTACCTGCTCCTATATAAAATAAGCGCCCACCTTTTTCAAAACGCAAGGCAAGTTCATCTACTAATTTGATTATTGCAGGAATAACTAAATGAACAGCAGCAGCTACTTTTTGATCTTCTCGGTTAATATTCTCTAATAATGATTGAGTATCCATTTGCTCCAAATTATCATAATTTGAAGCTGTTTCTGTAATTTTTTTATAATTCATAGGTTTATAACAAACGAATGTCTTGTTTTCTAAAATTGTCTAATAAAGTATGTTTGGGGTCAATCTCTGTAATCATTGTGTTAATCGCATTAATCTCACACGTTTTATACCGATGTTTAGAATTTAGTTTTTCTGATATCAGCAAAAGTACAGTTTTCTTTGAAGCTTTTATGATTGCTTTTTTTACTTGCACGCTTTCTAGGTCAAATTCTGTTAAACCATAATCTACAGCTACATAACCGGTACCAATAAAACTATAATCTAAGGTAATTTCCGATAACTGATGAATAGCACTCGCTCCAATAGCTAATTGAGATTCTTTTGATAACCTTCCACCGATAAATAATACATCTACCCCCTTCTTAGTTAACAGTTCCATGGCTACAGCGAGGCTTGTAGTAAAACACGTAAGCTCTAATTTATTAGGGATAGCCTTAGCGAGTTCCAAACAAGTAGTTCCTCCATGAATAAGAATAGTACTTCCTGAACTTATCAAGGACAAGGCCTTTTTTGCTATTATTATTTTATCCTCTTGAGCATAAATATTTTTGTTAGTGGTGGCATAATTAGTAAACCCCAATGCGATAGCGCCCCCATGAACTTTTTTTAACTGCTCCTCTGCATCTAGTTCTTTTACATCTCTTCGAATGGTATCAATAGAGACTCCTAATTGTTCTGCAATATCTGTAAGCAGCACACGATTGTGCAGCGCTACTTCATTAAGAATAAACTTGTGACGTTCTTCTTTTAACATGTTAATTAATGGTTTTAATCTGTGAAAAGATACGACAAATATAAATACAATTTTGCTGTTTTATGCAATTAAAATTAATTTAAAATAAAAAACAGCAAAAAACAGCAAATTCAATTTTTTTGTTTAATTTTGGGTGACACGCTAATAAAATATATTTTAACAAAGACAATTAAAGCCCGACAAATTATGCCTGCAACACCCGAAAAAGATACTGACCTTATCAAATTTGAAAAAATCAATACAATAATCCATGACAGCTCTGAAGATGCCTCTTTATATGTTTCCAAAGAGATTATCAATCTTATCAAAGAAAGGCAAAAAGAAGGCAAAACTGTTGTACTAGGACTAGCTACTGGTTCTACGCCTACCAAAGTTTATGACTACTTAGTACAAGCTCACAAAGAAGACGGTCTGAGTTTTAGTAATGTAATTACGTTTAATTTAGATGAGTATTTCCCGATGCATGCAGATTCTATTCACAGCTATGTGCGTTTCATGAATGAGCATTTATTTGATCATATTGATATTAAAAAAGAAAATGTTCATATACCAGACGGAACCAAAACTTTAGAAAATGTAAAAGCGTTTTGTGAAGCTTATGAAGAAAAAATCGAAAAATCTGGCGGAATAGATATTCAAATATTAGGAATTGGGAGAACAGGACACATAGGATTTAATGAACCGGGCTCCTCTCTCTCTAGTAAAACACGTGTAGTTAGATTAGATAGAGTTACTCTATTAGATGCTGCAAGTGATTTTTTTGGGTTAGAAAATGTACCTTCTAAAGCCATAACTATGGGTGTGGGTACCATTATGGCCGCAAGAAGAATTATATTAATGGCCTGGGGAGAAGGAAAAGCACAGATTATAAAGCAAGCTGTGGAAGGAGAAATTAGAGAATCTATTCCTGCAACATTCTTACAGCAACACGGTAATTGTGATTTTATTTTAGACAGCGCTGCAGCATCTGCACTTACCAGAATGCACAATCCATGGTTGGTGAGTGAGTGTACATGGACCGATGATTTAATTAAGAAAGCAACCATCTGGCTTTCTGAGAAATTAGACAAAGCTATCCTGAAACTCACCAACGAAGATTATAGTGAACACGGCATGGGAAGTTTGGTGGCTGATATAGGCTCCGCAGAAAATATTAACCTAAAAGTATTCAACACTTTACAAAGCACCATAACCGGTTGGCCTGGTGGCAAACCAAATGCTGACGATAGTAATAGACCAGAACGTAAAGATCCTTACCCAAAAACTTCGTTAATCTTCAGTCCACACCCAGATGATGATGTTATCTCTATGGGAGGAACATTATTACGTTTGGTCGATCAAGGTCATCATGTACATGTAGCCTACCAAACGTCGGGAAACATAGCTGTTTTTGATGATGAAGTAATTCGTTTTCTTGATTTTGCCCTAGAAGTACAGCCAGAGAACAAAGAACTACAAGTACAGTTTGATAAAATAAGAGGCTTTCTAAAAAATAAAAAGCCAGGAGAAATTGACAGCCCAGAAATACAACGTATAAAAGGACTCATTAGAAAAGGTGAGGCACTATCTGCTTGCAGATACTGTGGTGTTCTTGAAGAAAATGCACATTTTCAAAATCTTCCCTTTTACGAAACAGGAACCGTAAAGAAAAAACCACATTCTCAAGAAGACATTCAACTAACTTACGATTTACTAAATAAAATAAAGCCTACTCAAGTTTTTGCCGCTGGAGATTTATCTGATCCCCATGGTACACATAGAGTATGTCTAAAGGTTGTTTTTGAAGCCCTTTCTCAACTTAAGAAAGATAAAGTAGAATGGATTAACGATTGTTTCCTGTGGTTATATCGTGGAGCGTGGCAAGAATGGGATATTGCTGATATGGAGATGACTATTCCTATTGGTCCCAAAGACATGCAGCGTAAAAAGAATGCCATTTTCAAACATCAATCTCAAAAAGATGCAGCCATGTTCCCTGGAAATGATGAACGCGAATTCTGGCAACGTGCCGAACAAAGAAATAAAGAAACCGCAAGAAAATATAATGCCTTAGGCCTTGCAGAATATGAAGCCATGGAAAGCTTTGTTCGCTATAAATTTTAATATTAACTAACTAACTCACTTTTATGATGAAAAAAATGCAACTCGTATTCTCATTTTTTCTGATGCTCTTATTTGCTCAAGGCCTGCTTGCGCAAACTACCGTAGTATCAGGTACAGTAAATGCTTCCGATGGGGTTCCGCTGCCGGGAGCAAGTATTATAGTTAAAGGTACCGCTATCGGTGGTGTATCAGATTTTGATGGTAATTTCAGCTTGTCTATACCAAATGCTACTGCTACAACCTTAGTCGTGAGCTACATTGGCTATAAATCCAAAGAAATAGCATTAAAGGGATTAAACCAGAACTTAATTATTGTCTTGACCGAAGATGCCAACTCATTAGATGAAGTAGTTATTGTTGGTTCTTCCGTTTCTCAATCAAGAAAAAAATTAGGTAATGCTATTACTACCGTAAAATCTGTTGCACTTGTTAAAGCGGCTCCTGTTAATATTACATCTTCTCTACAAGGTAAAGTTCCTGGAGCTCAAATCACTCAAAATTCTGGTGATCCTTCAGGTGGTTTTTCTATTCGATTAAGAGGTCCTAGCACTATTAAGGGATCTTCTGAACCTTTATATGTTATAGATGGTGTTATTACGAGCAATTTAACCACTAATGTTACCAATCTAAATGTTAGTGCTGGTGATGCTCAGCCTGGACAAAATAGAATGGTAGATATCAATCCAAACGATATTGAAAATATCAATATTTTAAATGGTGCTGCCGCCGCCGCTATTTACGGTTCAAGAGCCTCTAACGGAGTGGTCGTTATAACCACCAAGAAGGGTGGTAATTTTGAAGATGGTCCAGACCTATTTTACAAATCTACCTTTAGCGTCAATACCCTTAGAAAAAAATTAGATCTAAATTTACAAGGAGAACAGTTTGAAACAGTAGCAAATAGCGCCTTATCAGGGCGTTTATGGCCTATTTTTGGATTTGACCCCGGCACAGGAGAATTAACGACATACAGTAATTTATCCACGAATAAATTTGATGTAACTCGTTATGATTACCAAGATGAAATTTTTCAGACCGGGATAGGAACGGATAATTATTTCTCCATGAGAGACGGAAATGACACCATGAATTATAGTGCTTCTGTTGGTTATTTAAGTAATGAAGGAATCATTAAAAATACAGAATTTAACAGATTCTCTGCACGTGTAAATTTTAATCATGCTGTTACAGATTGGTTATCTTATGGTGTTGGTTTGTATTATGCTAATAGTAGATCTGATGAAAAACCAGATGGAAACGTTTTTTGGAGTCCTATAAATGCTATGAACATTACAAATAACATTTATGATATTACACAAAGAGATAGCAATGGTAACTTATTAGCCGTAGAACCTACAAGAGTTAATCCGCTTTCTATTATAGAAACTTTTGACATCACGCAGAATGTAAATCACTTTATTCCAAATGCACACGTAAAAATTACGCCCTTTGAAAATTTTACAATTGATCAAATTATAGGCATAGATACCTACAATCAAAAAGGAGATATCTATATTCCTAGCTACCCATATGCCGATGTGAACCCTGCCTATTTTGACCAAGGATTTATCAGTACTGCTGAAGCTAAAGTCTTTAACTGGAATTACGATATTAATGCTACCTACGATTTTGATTTTAATGAAAAATTAAATTCAAATACTACTGCAGGTTATAGTTTTCAAGCAAGTAAATTAGAGTTTGATGCCACTCAAGGTCGCGATTTAGATGCAAACAACATTCCTACTGTTGATCTTCAAACCCAACCAATAGATACCAATTTAGACATCTTTGGTTTCTACTTACAAGAAACAGTATCGTATGATGACAAATTATTCCTTACCGTAGCAGGACGAGTAGATGGTGCTACTAATTTTGATAAAGATAACCGCTTCAATTTTTACCCGAAAGTATCGGGGTCTTATGTGCTTTCAAGAGAACCTTTTTGGAATACAGAGGGTGCTGTAAATTCAGCTAGATTAAGACTATCATACGGTGAAGCTGGTAACCTAACGGCTATATCACCTTATGAAAGATTCGGAAGTTATAGTTCAAATGACTTTCTTGGAGAAACTACTTTAGCGCAAAATAGCAGATTAGGAAATGAAAATTTAAAGCCAGAAAGAACTAAAGAATTTGAAGTAGGAACAGACCTTAGTTTTTTTAATAATAGAGCCTCTGTATTATTTACCTTTTATAGACAAAATATAGAAGATTTGATTGTAAGTAGAATCTTATCTCCTTCTATTGGTGGTTCAACTAGAACTGAGAATGTAGGAACTATGCGCAATAACGGTATTGAATTTTACACGAGTATTACTCCTATCAAAACAGATCATTTACAATGGGATTTAAATTTCAATTTCAGCAGTAACAAGAACAAAGTACTTTCTACGATTGGAGGAGATATTACGGTTGCAAGTGTTACTGGAGCGACGCCTATTGTTAGAGAAGGTGAAGCACTTGGTGTTTTCTATGGCACTTATTATGCAAAAGATGAAAGTGGCAATTTAATTTTATCAGGGACGTCTAAAACAGGAGCTCCAGAAGGTGTACCACAAGTAGAACGTGGTGATTTAGCTACTGGAGTAGCGCAACGAGACGCCAACGGCCAACCTACAGGTGAAGTACTTAGAAAAGTTATTGGAGATCCTAATCCTGATTATATTTTAGGCATTGGAACCGATTTAACGTACAAGCAATTTTCATTCTCAATGTTATGGGAATCTGTTCAAGGTTCTGATGTTTTTGATGCTGATAAAAGAACTAGACAAGGTGTGGGCTTAGGAAGCTTAGCACAACAAGAGCTATCTGGAGAATTACCTAGAGGCTATATCGCAGGTATTTATCCTATTGAAGAATTTAGAATAGAAGATGGTTCTTTTGTAAAATTAAGAGAAGTGTCTATTAGTTACGATTTAGGATCTATTCTTAATGATAGCTTAAAAAATGTAAAAGTATCTCTTATTGGTAGAAACTTAATTTCTATTGATAACTTCTTTAGTTATGATCCTGAAACTAATGCTGGTGGTCAATCTAATTTATTAAGATCTGTAAACTTCGGGAATGTTCCAATTCCTAGTACTTTTTCTTTGTCTCTTAGCACTAACTTTTAAACCAATAAGTCATGAAAAATTTAATAAAACATATCACTTTTATACTACTGCTAGTTAGTGTATCGGCATGTAATACAGAGTATTTAGATCCTAATTCTACACTAGAACCTGATGTGGTAAATAATACCGATAATTTAATCGAATTACTGAATGGTGTTCAAAAAAGATGGAGTTCTGACCGTAGTGGAGCTGTGTATACTTACACAAGTATATCGGGGCTTAACACTGGGGAATTACGATTACTAAATCCAGGAAACCTAGGAGAAGCTGAGATTGATTTAGGAGGGAATAATGTAAACGGAGGTAATGAACTACTCATAAACATTTGGACCAATATCATGCTCTGCAGAAAAGAAGCTACAACCGTAATTGAAGCGGCTGACGTAGCTACTGATGATACTCAAATTGCCAACTCATTAAAAGCATATGGATTGTTTTACAGAGCATTATCTCACGGAACCTTAATACAGTACTTTGAGCAGTTTCCTTTGGAAATAATAGAAAATGGTACTTTTTCTACTAAAACTATTGTTTTAGATAACGCCATTGCAGATTTAACTGAAGCAAAAAGTTACATAAATTCTGGTTTATCAACTTCGGTTACCGCAGGAGTGTTTGATTCTGTAGATTTAGAGAATTCTGTTAATGCATTGTTAGCACGTTTTAATTTGATGAATGGTGCTTATTTAGCTGCTATAGATGCTGCAAATGAAATAGATTTAACAGTATCCTCTACTTGGGAGTATGATGCTTCAGTACCCAACCCCTTAGCATTTTGGTTTGGCTCACAAAATGTTACTCAGGCTAAAGATTTGACCTTTGGTTTACCCTCCGATTTATTACCGGATAATGATGACGAACGTGTCTCTTTTTATGTTACGGCCGAAGACTTAAATGCGGCTAATCCAGATTACCAAGCTGTTGGCTTTTTTCTGAATAACCTGGATGAAATTCCTGTATACCTTCCTGGAGAGATCCTCTTAATTAAAGCAGAAGCCTATGCTAGAGAAGATGATTTGACCAATGCAGTAATAGAGCTAAATAAAGTTTTAACAAAAACTGCCGCTACTGATGCTTTTGGCTTAGGAGCTAATCTACCCGCATATGCAGGCGCATTGACCAAAGAAGCCATACTAGACGAAATATACAGAAATAGAAGAGTAGAATTATATTTAACTGGACTTTCTTTAGAGGATTCGAGAAGGTTTAATAGACCTGGGGCTACAGCTGCGGATGCAGAACGCAATAGGGACTATTACCCTTATCCTAATTCTGAGAGAGATAATAATACCAACACTCCAGATAATCCTACTTCATAATAATAATTAGTGTTTTGTGAGTTGATTTTTAAAGATGCCCAGTCACAACCTAGTTGTGCTGGGTTTTTTAAAAAATTAGAATACCTTAGCTTAGCTTATAAATCATGGAATGAATAAAATAGCATTATTAATACTATTCTTACTACTTACCTCCTGCGCTTCTCGCAAGTCTAAATTACCAGAGAAAGAATTTAGAGGTTTTTGGGTGGCTACGGTTGTCAATATCGATTGGCCAAAAAATGGAACTGATGCCATAGAGAAGAAAAAAGAAGATTTTCTAAAAATATTAGACTTTTACGATGAGCTTAATTTTAATGCGGCCATCGTTCAAATACGAACTGCTGGAGATGCTTTTTATCCTTCTGATTTTGCTCCTTGGTCTGCATACTTAACAGGAAAACAAGGTCTCGCACCAAATACCGACGAAAACATTTTAGCATGGATGATTGCTGAAACACATGAAAGAGGTATGGAATTTCACGCTTGGCTAAATCCATACAGAGCAACATTTGATTTGAAAACCAACCTTTTAGATAAACAGCATGACTTTTTTTTGCATCCGGATTGGATGTTAAAATATGGTAAGAAGTACTATTACAACCCAGGAATACCTGAGGTACAAGACCATATGACTGCCATCATCCAAGAAATTGTTACAAACTATACTATAGATGCTATTCATTTTGATGATTATTTTTATCCTTATAAAATAGCCGACGAAATTTTTGATGATACAGAGACTTTCAACACTTACAAACTGCCCCAACAAACTTTAGAGGATTGGAGACGAAGCTCTATAGATTCTCTAATTCAAAAAGCTCATCTGGCTATAAAAAAAGAAAAACCTTGGGTACAATTTGGTGTTAGTCCATTTGGTGTATGGAAAAATAGCACTACAGACCCCAGAGGATCTGAAACTCAAGCAGGACAAACCACATATGATGACCTTTACGCTGATCCATTACTATGGATGCAAAAAGGTTGGACAGATTATATTATTCCACAGGCTTATTGGAGCATAAGTCTACCTGTAGCATCACACAAAACAATTATGGAATGGTGGGCAGAAAACACTCTAAATACTAATCTATACATGGGCAACGGTCCTTATAAAATAAGAAATAACAGTGATAAGGCATGGGATCATAAAAAAGAACTCCCAAATCAAATTAAACTAGGTAGAGCAACTACAAACATACAAGGAAATGCCTTTTTCAGCGCAAAAAGCCTTATGAATGATCATGAGGATATTGTGAAAATATTAAAAAAGAAATATTACCAACAGATCGCTTTAAATCCCAGTACAACTAACCAAATTACCCGTACCATCAATACTCCAAAAATAGAGCGTATAGTTCTTGAAAATGCTGTTGCAAACGTTTACTGCAGTAACTTAGAGGACTATAGATATGCTTTGGTGTATGACGTTAAAAAAACCAAAGATCCAATAATCAAATTAACAAAGTTAGTCAGTGCTAAAATTCCGCTTTCCTTAAATTCTTTAGTGCTTCCTAAAAACCTGATAAAAAAGAAAACGGCTTTAGTTTTTATCAATAAATTCGGACAAGAATCACTACCTATTATTTTAAATTTAGACCAAACAATACAGCATGATTAAAAAAGACAAAGGAGCATGGGCTTGGGTACCTATTTTATATTTTACACAAGGGTTACCTTATGTTTTAGTGGTAACGGTTTCTGTCATCATGTACAAAAAGTTAGGCGTCAGTAATGAAGATATTGGTTTATATACCAGTTTACTATACCTTCCATGGGTTTTAAAACCATTCTGGAGTCCGTTAGTCGATTTAAAAAGCACTAAGCGAAATTGGTTTCTAGGCATGCAATTGCTTATTGCCTTGGCACTTTTCGGTGTAGGCCTAAGTATTCCTACCAATATGTTTTTCACCACTACCCTAGCCTGTTTTTGGATGGCTGCTTTTGCATCAGCAACTAATGATATAGCATCAGATGGGTACTATATGTTGGGATTAACCGAAAAAAAACAATCCTTTTTTGTTGGTCTAAGAAGTACTTTTTACCGCCTTGCGATGGTTACCGGAGAAGGACTAATTGTTTTTGGAGCAGGATTTTTAGAAGAAAAATATGGCGATTCTGCCAAAGCTTGGAGTATAACCATGACCGCTACAGCGGTATTAATGCTTGCATTAACAGTTGCTAACTTTTTTGCAAGTCCCAAATACGAATCGGCCACAGAAGAGCACCTTGAAAAACCGGAAGGTTTCCTAGAGATTTTCAAAAGCTTTTTTAAAAAACCACAAATAGGTATTGCTTTGGCATTTATTCTTACCTATCGATTGGGGGAATCACAGTTGGTAAAAATGTCTTCTCCTTTTCTACTCGATACTGTTGAAAAAGGAGGCTTAGGCTTTACTACAAAAGAACTAGGAATTGTCTTAGGAACCATTGGAGTTGTAGCCCTTACGGTGGGCGGTATCTTAGGCGGAATACTTATTTCTAAAGATGGGCTAAAAAAATGGATGCTCCCCATGGTATTATCCTTAAACGTGCCTAACTTTTTCTACGCTATTCTTGCGGTAACAAAAACCACTAATATTGTCGCCGTATCTGCTACCATTGTATTGGAAAAATTTGGATACGGATTTGGTTTCGCAGCCTTTCTTATGTACTTAATTTATATCGCTAGCGGAAAATCTAAAACCTCTCACTATGCTATTGCAACAGGATTTATGGCATTAGGAATGATGCTCCCTGGAATGATTAGCGGATTTATGCAAAGTTGGCTTGGCTACGGCGGATTCTTTATTTGGGTAGTCATAGCGGCGCTTCCCTCTTTATTTTTATTGAAATATTTAAAATATCCGGCAGATTTCGGAAAAAAAGATGCCTTAGAACATGAATAACATGATCAGTTATCACAACGCTACAACAGCACTTTCTATATCAGAAAAAGTAGGGCAGTTTTTTATGCCTGCTGCATTCATCAATGACACGGAAGAAGAAATTAAACGAATAGAAAAAAGCATTTTAGAGGATGGTATCGGAGGCTTATGCTTTTTTCATAGTCGCGCTAGTGCCGCAACAAATTTTGAGGGACAGAAAAAAATTGTCTACAATGAGAATAGCTTTCAAACCTTAAAAAAACTAATCCAACGCTATCAAAACATAGCAAAATATCCACTTTTAATTAGCATAGATGCAGAGTGGGGCTTGGCAATGCGTATTGAAAATACACCGCAGTATCCTTATGCCATTACCTTAGGTGCATTACAACATAATGAAGATTTAATTTTTACACTAGGTAAACAAATAGCTAACGATTGCAAAGCCGCAGGAATCCATTGGAATTTAGCTCCCGTAGTAGATATTAATAACAATGCCAACAATCCTGTTATTGGTTACCGTTCTTTTGGTGAGAACAAATTTTTGGCAACCTTAAAAGCAGCAGCTTTTATCAAAGGCACAGAAATAGAGGGCGTACTTACCTGCATCAAACATTTTCCTGGCCATGGTGATACCGCTGTAGATTCACACTTAGGGTTGCCATTAATAGATAAATCTAAGGAAGAACTCATAAAGAATGAATTGTTTCCTTTTCAACAATTGATTCATGAAGGGGTAGATAGTATTATGGCGGGGCACTTATCTATTCCTGCTTTAGCAGATGGAGATACGATCCCCTCTAGTTTATCTAAAAAAATGTTGAAAGATCTATTGCGGGGTGAAATGAAATTTAAAGGGGTTGTTATTTCTGATGCCTTAAATATGCATGCTGTAGCTATGAATTACCCAACCAAAGGAGCATTAGAATGGGTAGCTTTTGATGCCGGTAATGATGTATTATGTTTTTCAGAGAATGTAACCGCAGGGGTACAAACCATTTTACAAAATGCTACCGCAGTACAAATTGAAGAAAGTTTCAAGCGGATTTGGGCATTAAAAGAAAAAGCAATCAAGAAGAACAGTGAAAAGATCGAGTTATCCGATGCTGCTCCTTTAAATGCGTTAATTGCAAAAGAAAGCCTAACGCTTTACAAAGGCGGATTGGCTGATTTCAAATCACAAAAATTCATCGGAATAGCATTGGGCGCAACAAAACATACTTTCTTTAATAGTATTGCTAAAGAACTAAATTTTGATACCATTGAAAGCATTCAAGATGCATCACAAGTATCTGCATATGATCATGTTTTGATTGCCTTATATCCGCCAAAGGCGAAACCTGCCAATTTATTTGATCTTACTGAAGAAGATATTGCACTTATACAGACACTTATGGCAACAAAAAATGTAATACTCTATCTTTTTGGAAATCCATACGTATTAAATCATATATCTATAGAAAAGGCAAAAGCTGTAATAATTGCTTATCAAAATTTTGAGGTGTTTCAAGAAAATGCTGCGCAGCATTTTCTAGGAAAACATACCGCAGAAGGAAAAATACCTGTTGCCATTAAAAACAAACTTTAAGATGAAAATATTTAAAATTATAGGGGTAATGTCTGGCACTTCTTTAGACGGTTTAGACTTAGCCTATTGCCATATCTGGGAAGCAAATAATACCTGGCAGTTTGTTATACAGGCCACTAAAAATGTTCCGTATACTCCGGAAATGGAGTTAAAACTTAAAGATGCCATTTTCTTGCCTGCGACAGAACTATTAGAATTTCATAACACTTACGGTACTTGGCTAGGCCAACAAGCAAAAGCCTTTATTGAAGAACGTAATTTAGCGGTAGATTATATTGCTAGCCATGGCCATACGACGCATCATCAACCACAAAGGGGACTTACCTATCAAATTGGATCTGGACAGCATATTGCCAATGAAAGTGGAATTGAAGTTATATGTGATTTTAGAACAAATGACGTCGCGCTAGGTGGTCAAGGAGCACCATTAGTACCTATTGGAGATCAATTACTATTTCATGCTTATGACTTTTGCTTAAACCTTGGCGGCATTAGTAATGTTTCTTTTAACCTTGATCAAAAAAGAGTAGCCTACGATATAGGCCTTGCCAACATGGGACTCAACTACCGCACTAGAAAGGCTGGTTTTGCATATGATGACGGGGGTAAATTAGCCAGAAAAGGCAAGGTTAACCAGCCAATGCTTAAAGCGCTTAATAGTTTAGAATTTTATGATTTACCTTTTCCAAAATCTATTGGGTATGAATGGTTTGTTGAAAAAGTAAAGCCTATTATAGATGCTACAGACGATACAATTGAAAATATTCTGCACACCTCGGTACTACACGTTTGCGAAAAAGTTGCGGCAGATATCCTTCAAAATACTACGAAACCAAAAAGTACTTTATTAGTTACTGGAGGGGGGGCTTTAAACACTTTTTTAATTGAAAAGCTACAAGAAAAGCTAG
This sequence comes from Cellulophaga baltica, assembly GCF_900102165.1. Lineage (GTDB taxonomy): Bacteria > Bacteroidota > Bacteroidia > Flavobacteriales > Flavobacteriaceae > Cellulophaga > Cellulophaga baltica. Next base: position 32,608 of record NZ_FNBD01000017.1, on the reverse strand, counting down.
GTGATACCGTAGAAATCGTTATCCCTTCACAAACAATTATAGCCTATAAAGAGGCCTTAATTTTTGCCTTAATGGGCGTGCTTCGTATCCAAAAACAAACGAATGTATTGTGTTCTGTGACGGGAGCCAAAAAAGATTCTTGTAGTGGCGTAATGTACCTACCAAGTTAAAATTTTGCCTATTATCATGTATATAAACTAATATCTTAAGATATTTATAAATAATTAAAGCTCAATTTCATTAAAATACATTTATTAATTAAATTTATAACTTAAAAAACTCCCCAAGGTTATAGTGGTACTTTTTTGCTGAATAGCTGTTCATAAACTATCGGGCATTGTAACATATAGTTCAGACCTAACCATAAAACATACAAATACGCAAAGACTGAAAACCCCAAAAGTGTAATAAAAAATTAAAATAGGCAGTGCAATGAGTAATTATCACATCAAACATTTAGAAGAATATTTTCAAGTCTATAGAAAATCTGTCCGCAATCCTGAAGCTTTTTGGGAGGAAATAGCCGAAGAGCATTTTTTATGGCGTAAAAAATGGGACAAAGTATTAAGTTGGGATTTTTCTAAACCAGAAGTAACATGGTTTGAAGGGGCACAACTAAACATTACAGAGAATTGCATTGACCGACATTTGGCGACAAGAGGAGAGAAAACAGCCATTATTTTTGAACCCAATAACCCGGAGGAAGAAGCGCAGCATATTAGCTATTATCAATTACACGATAAGGTTTGCCGTATGGCCAATGTATTGAAAGAAAAGGGTATACAAAAAGGAGATCGGGTATGTGTGTACTTGCCTATGATTCCAGAATTAGCGGTTACTATTCTTGCATGTGCAAGAATTGGCGCCATACATTCTGTCGTGTTTGCCGGCTTTTCTTCCAATGCTTTAGCTACCAGAATAAATGATTCTGATTGTAAAATAGTAATTACTTCAGACGGTTCTTATCGCGGGAATAAATCAATAGATTTAAAAGGAATCGTAGACAAAGCTTTAGAAGAATGTCCTGGTGTAGCCCATGTATTAGTAGCAAAACGCACCAAGAGTACTATTGAAATGAAGAATGGTCGTGATGAATGGCTACAACCTCTTTTAGATGCCGCTTATGGCGACTGTGTGCCCGAAATTATGGATGCTGAAGATCCATTATTTATATTATACACCTCTGGCTCTACTGGGAGACCTAAAGGGATGGTACATACTACGGGAGGCTACATGGTCTATACCGCTTACACTTTTAAAAATGTCTTTCAATACCGCGAAAATGATGTGTATTGGTGTACAGCAGATATCGGTTGGATTACGGGACACTCTTATATCGTGTACGGCCCATTAGCCAATGGCGCCACTACGGTCATGTTTGAAGGGGTACCCTCCTATCCAGATTTTGGTCGTTTTTGGGAGGTCATAGAAAAACATAAAGTTAATCAGTTTTACACGGCTCCTACTGCTATTCGCGCTTTAGCAAAACAAAATCTAGAGTTTGTAGAAAATCATGATTTATCTAGTTTAAAAGTATTGGGCTCTGTAGGAGAACCTATAAATGAAGAAGCTTGGCATTGGTATAATAACAACGTAGGGAAAAAGAAAAGTCCCATTGTAGATACTTGGTGGCAAACAGAAACAGGGGGAATTATGATTACTCCTATTCCCTACGTAACCCCTACTACACCTACATATGCTACCTTGCCTTTTATAGGTATACAACCGGCATTAATGGATGAAGAAGGCCATGAGATCATGGGCAACCAAGTAGAGGGCAGGTTGTGTATTAAATTCCCTTGGCCTTCAATGGCAAGAACTATTTGGGGAGATCACGACCGCTATAGAGATACTTATTTTACGGCTTATAAAAATAATTACTTTACCGGCGATGGTGCGCTACGCGATGCTGTAGGTTATTACCGAATTACAGGGCGTGTAGATGATGTTATTATTGTTTCTGGACACAATCTAGGAACAGCACCAATTGAAGATGCTATAAACGAGCATCCAGCGGTAGCAGAATCTGCTATTGTAGGTTTCCCACATGATGTAAAAGGGAATGCCCTTTACGGTTATGTTATTCTAAAAGAAACTGGGGAAACTAGAGATCGCGATAATTTAAGAAACGAGATTAACCAGCAAATCACAGAACATATTGGTCCTATTGCTAAGTTAGATAAGATTCAGTTTGTTTCCGGTTTACCAAAAACTCGAAGCGGAAAAATTATGCGTCGTATTCTACGTAAGATTGCAAGCAATGATGTTTCTAATTTAGGAGACACGAGTACCTTACTAAACCCAGAAGTGGTTCAAGAAATTATTGACAACGTGGTTTAAAGAACAATTTTTAAAAAACTATTAACAAGTAAATACCAGTATATTTTTGGCTATGTGTTACATAAAGCGCATAGCCAAAAATTTATGCCGTGCAGCTGAAGTTTTATCTTTTTTTTCTGCAAAAACAAGATTTATCAATGTTAACATTTCTTTATTATAGCGGTGTCATATTTACCATTTTTAGTCAAGCTTTTACCTTTTAGAACTTTGCACCTATCGCGATCTTTGTTTAAAAAATAACTTATGAGCGATGTAGCAAAATGCCCCACTTGCGGTAGCATTTCTAAAATAAAGGAAAAAGACGGTCACATTACGTATTCTGCAGTTCAGGATGAAGAGGCTTTAAAAAAAATTGGTCAGCTTAAAAAAGCTATGGAAAAATTTAAACAGAAAGCTGAAGCCTTAGAAAAAGAAGTTCAAGAATTGAAGGCCTTAAATTAAAATGAGGTTTATAAAAAAGAACTATGGCTGGTTTATCGTAACTGTTTTAGCCATTCTCCCTTTATTTATTTTAGCAAATTTCTTAGAAGTTGAATACGCATCAGGTTTTGCCGTCAGCTTAAAAGAAAGCGCTGAAAACAGTGACCAAAGCACTATAGAACTATTGTATCACATTTCTGGAGAATTTGCTATACGATGGATGACGGCCGTACTTAGTTGCACCCCATTTTTTATTCTATTTGGGGTTACCAATCTTTATGTACGACAAGCCATGGGTATTGCAACGGCCATTTGGAGTATTATTCATTTTATAATTTTTTGTGCTGCGGAAGGGTTTCTTGAAACGTTCACACAAGTAAATTATATGGCGGGGTTTCTAGCCGTGTTGTTATTAGTACCTCTTTTAGTTACCTCAAACAGAAAAGCTATGAGACGGCTAAAAAGCAAATGGAAAAAGCTTCAGAGTTTGGCATATATCATTGTACTATTAAGCATTTTACACGTCGCTATTTTAGATAAAACATGGATTATCTACGCCATCATTGTAGGCTTAGGTTTTATACTCCGAATACCTCTTATCAAAGCATCAATTATAGCATTTAGAAAAAGAAGGTTAGAATAGCGTAACTTAAACATAAAATTACATCATATGAAAATAGCAGTTACCTCAGCAAGCGGACAATTAGGTGCTTCCATAGTAAATCATCTCATTGCATTAGTAGGAAAAGATCAGGTTATTGGTATAGCAAGAACCCCAGAAAAAGCGAAGCATTTAGGGGTAGAAATTAGAAAAGGGGATTATAATAATAGAGAAGATTTTAATAAGGCCCTTCAAGGCGTATCTACCGTACTACTAGTTTCTGGAATGGACGAGCCTCAGAAAAGAATAGCGCAACATCAAAATGTCATTGAAGCTGCAAAAACTCAAGGTGTTCAAAAAATTGTATATACGAGTATCATTGGTAGTGAAGACAAAAATGCTTTCAGTCCCGTCGTTCAAAGTAATCGACAGACTGAAGAAGACGTTAAAAACTCTGGACTTCATTGGGTGATTGGAAGAAACGGAATATACATTGAACCCGACTTAGAGTATCTACCAACCTACCTAAAAGAAGGTGAAATAAGCAATTGCGCGGCAGACGGCAAGTGTGCTTATACAAGTAGAGAAGAATTAGGGTATGGATATGCCCAAATGTTAACGGAAGAAAAGCACAATGGCCAGATTTACAATCTTATTGGAGAAGCAGTAACACAAACACAACTTGCCGAAGCCATTAATACCATTTACCACACCCATCTAACCTACACGGCTGTATCTGTTGCTGCGTATGCACAAGAAAGAAAAAAAGCTTTAGGAGATTTTATGGGAACTGTCATTGCAGGTATTTATGAAGGCATAAGAAATGGCGCCAATGATGTTCCTTCAGATTATGTTAGAGCAGCTGGAAGATCCCATAAATCGCTCTTAAAAATGATAGAAAACTACTCGCAAAATCACCCTCAAAAATAAAATAGATCCTCGTGAGCATTTTAGAACGTATTTTAAAAACCGTAGTATTAGACGAAGCTATTATCACAGAAAAAGTTGCACTTTCTAAGACTGCTTTTAAAATTAGACTTCAAAGTGATAGCATTAAAAATATAAGTTTTATCCCTGGCGCTTTCCTGCGGTTAGGAATAGGCATTGGCAAAGAAGAATTGTCCATGAACGATAAAATTAGAAGCTATAGCATATGGAATATTAATAGCTCCAGTGGCTATCTAGACCTAGCAATTGCCACCCATAGTGGAGGTATCGGAAGTAAATGGGCTATAGAGTGCCAAGAAGGAGATGCTGTGTATTACAAGTTAAAAAAAGGAAATTTTATAGCGGATGCTACTGCCGATAGTTACCTTCTGATAGGAGACCTTTCTGCACTTTCTCACCTCTATGTGATTAATAGAGCTGTTGGAGCAGACAAACAGATAGCTAGCATACTATATAACATCCCAAAAAATGAATTTTTTCCTGATATTGACGGAAACTATCCTTTTGAAGTACAAGAGTTACTGCAAGTATCAACTGAAGAAATTATTGCCAAAATTAAGGACATAGCACCTACACTAAAAGGCTATCAAATGGTATACATTGCTGGTGATAGTAGGGTTTGCATTGCGGCACATTCTTTCTTCAAAAATGAACTAGGATGGAATCCAAAACAGATAAAAACAAAACCTTTTTGGAATCCCGATAAAAAAGGATTGGAGTAATCTTTATACGAAGAATCAAACGAAATTTTCTGCACTTTGCTATCCGTATTTGTCCTGAAGCTCATCTCATAAAACTTCTTAGAATGGCCCCATAATACATCTAATTGACGTAAATTAGAGCGCCATCTGAAGGAATACATTATGAAGGACATGAAAGTAGTTACATTTATAAAAGCGGTTTTAGAACAGATGCCAAAAGCATGGTTGACCACAACCACGCACCGATTAGATATCTACGACGAAAAATTGGCTAAAACTGAATTTTTAATACAATTTGAAGCCTTATTTCAAGCTAATATGGCAAGTCCTTCTGCTTTAGAGGCATTACCTACGGCCTATGATTACATCCGTTTAGGACACCCATTATCTTGTGTTTTAGAATGGACTATTGCCAAATTACACAATTTAAAATCAGAAAATGTCATCAGTTTTTCGTCGAAGACTATGCCAATACTTGCCATTCTGAGAAAAAATCTACTAGCACACAAAAAAACTAGGATTGTATTCTTAGGAGCACTCCCCTCTTGTTTTGATGCGGAGCTTATAAAAAATGTTTACGGATATACTTTTGAGTTCACCAACATTAAAACTGTAGCAGAAATAACTGCTTTTGAAGGCAGTACAATCTTGCTGGCAGAGCAGGAATTAGGCACAACAATTAGCCATCCAAATATCGATTTCATTGTTAGTCTTCATGCAGAACTGGGGAGTATACTCGTAGTACACGACAAAAAAAATGAAGCTTATATTTCAGACATACAGCATGTAAGAAGAAGAGAAACTATTGCGATGACGCCATCAAATTCTCTTAAAGCATTAAAGGCGCTGGTCGCTAAAGCTCCCTTAGAAAATAGTACAAGTATCGTTGCTAAAAATAAAGCAGAAGTTCTCCAATTAATTGCGAGCGTTACAGGTACTACCTCTAAAGCCTTGGTTGCCTCTAGTGGGCTTTCCATTCAATATGCTATTATGATGGGGCTGGTTGATGATGCCCAAGCCAAACACCCGGGAAAACTGATCAAATTTATCGTGCCACCTAATTGTTATGGCGGAACAAATGACCAAGCTAGGCGTGTTGCTGCTTGTCTTGACAATGTTGAAGTAGTAGATTTACCTGTAGATGGTGGTCATAATATGATACATAGTATTGATGCTATTTTAGATGATCTTGCAAAAAAAGATGCAGTACCTTATATCATAGCAGAAATCCCTACAAACCCCAGAGTAGAAGTTCCTGATCTTCAACAATTAAAGGCTGTTTTAACAAAGGAGCGCAAAACCGCAACTGGAGGCATTGCTATAGATCCCGTTTTTATTTTAGATCAAACTTTTTGTCCGAATGTGCTCTTCTTAGGAGAAGGTAAAATTCTATCTTCTGTTAGAACCATTTCGTATGTTAGCGGCTCAAAATTTCCTAGTGGTGGTCAATGTACGGCGGGTTATTGCGTAGCTAACGTCAAATCTGATGCGCTGCTTGAAAAAATAGAAAGACATCTCATGTTGTGTGATAATGAAGCCACGCGACTTCAATATAAACTATTGGCTACTCAGCTGCCTTCTATGAATCAAAGAATTAGTGCTGCCTATAAAAATACACGCGAATTTGTAAATTTTATACAAACGACTTTACCAGCCGCTAAAATAAATTTTGTCTCAGAAGCATTAGCTGCCCAAGGGTTTACGCCTTCTGTTTTTTCATTAGACTTACCTACCAAAGGAACTACGGATAAAGAAAAGGAAGATTATAAGAGAGCGTTAAATTTGAAATTAATCAATTTGATGATTACCGAAATCCCTGACGAAAGTAAGTTTTGTGTCAGCTACGGACAATTAAAAGGTTGTTATTGGACTGTACCTGCTACTTCTACCCAAGGGACTACTAAAGAGGGGGACAAAGACTACATTGTTAGGGCGTCTCTTTCTCCTGATTTAGATTTACAACGTCACAAAGAAGTGTTTTTAAAATTCGTAAAAAGTATATAGCCTTACGAATACTTGCAATATAACAGAACCTAGTGCCTATTAACAAATCACTATTTAGAAACTACTAGCATATACAAAATTCCATGGATCGTATATTTCAAGTCGTCTATAAAATCTTAAAATGATTTCTGAAATCTCGGGTCTTACCTATCATGAGGTAAACATAATTGTATATTATATGGTAGTCCCTACGCTCTTCATCTTTCTTATCAGTAAGATCCTTAAATCAAAATAATTGCTTATTGGGTTTATCATCTTTCAATTATTTGTTGTTTTCGTAATTCCTGATTTTGAGAAGTTTGCTACGACGTTATTTGAAGGGTCTGTTAATTTTCTAAATTCTTTTTCTCAAGTGGGCCTAAATTATGTACAGGCCTCTGTTGTTATTTGTGTAATTATACCTACTGCAATACTAGCTGCATTAATGTATTGGAATAAGAAAATAACTCGCAACTAAAAACCATTAAGATTGTTCACTTATAGTCTTCGCTAGATAGATTGCATCTTTTGATACACCTCCTAAGGTTGCAGAACCACGCGTATACATCCATGGCAGACCAATAAAGTAAAGTCCCTCTATATTACTTACACCCCTGTAATTCTTAGGATAATTATTTGCATCTAATTCTAAGCCTTCTATCCATTTAAAATTGGGCCTGTACCCTGTAGACCAGATTATATTTTTAATACTTGAAATTTTCTTAGATTCAAAAATAATTTCTTCTTTTAATGCATCTTTTGTTCTCCCTACTGGGATAACATTTTCCCTTGAAAGAATTTCTTTTACATCTGTACCGATAACCGGTTGTTTAGAAGCATTAATTTTTTTTCCAATCCAACTATACTTAGTATAACTCAAGAACCCAATGAAGGTAAACCACCACCATATTGTTTTTCCTAGAAATTGCTGCGGAATTGATTTTACGGTAGTATCTCCGGAAAAATAAACCGTTCTACTTTTATCTTTAGAGAGTTCGTTTAAAATTTGATATCCAGAATCGCCACCACCCACTACTAAAGCATCTCCTTCTTGTAATTGACTCACTTCTTTGTAGTAATTACTGTGCATTTGCAGAATTCGATCTGAAACCTTGGTATGACAAGGGGGCGTATAAGGAATATGAAAAGGTCCTGTGGCTATAATCACATTATTGGCCTGAATAACCCCATCTTTATGTGCTACAGAAAAACCTTTATCGGTCTTACGTACCGCCGTTATTAAGGTGTTTAATTGTACGGGAATATTGAATTTCTTTACGTAGGTTTTAAAATAATTGGCCACTTCAAATTTCGTAGGGTAATGGCCTTTGGGCGCATCAAATTTTAACCCAGGTAGGTGATTGTATTCTGTAGATGTAAATAGTTTTAAAGAATCCCATCTATTTAGCCAAGAAGCTCCAATTTCTTCTTCACCATCTACCACTAAAAAGTTTTTGTTTATTTGCTGTAAATGGTACCCCATGGCCAAGCCTGCTTGTGCTCCTCCTATTACAACATAATCTAACTTAGTATTACCCATTAAAACTTATTACAAATTAAGCCGCAAAAGTAACCATACTGAGATGAAATCTATAGGTATAATGTCCTTATAAAATAGAAAAGAGCACCAACAGCGCTACCTACCTACGAACATTTTAGATGTCAAAATTCCAAAATTTATTATTTGGCAAAGAGGCTACGAAGGTTTTAGTTTCCTTAGAGCCCTCTATTTGATAAGTTAATTTCCAAGCATGAAGTCCTACCGATAGCGGAAAATAGGTTTGATCTGATCCATATTTTTCATCGCCGATAATCGGTATTCCAAGATGGGCTAATTGTGCTCTAATTTGATGAAACCTTCCTGTTTTAGGTTTTACTTCTAACAGATAACCAAAGTCGTTTTTAGCCATAAGTTTATAACTAAGGTTACAATCTAGCGACTGTTTTGATTTTACAGCGACAATATCAGCCCTTTTTTCTAGGTTGTTTTTTACTAAAAAATTGATCAAAACACCGGTATCTTTTGCGGGTTTATCTTTTACAATTGCCAAATATGTTTTCTGAACTTTTCGGCTACTAAACAATTCATTAAAGGCCACTAAGACCTTTTTTTTCTTTGAGAAGATTAATACCCCGCTGGTAACTCTATCTAAGCGATGAATGACACCTATATACTGTTTTGATTTACGCTTCACTAAGTGCGCAAAAACCTGATCTTCCATCGTATTATTTTCATACTGGTTTTTTTCACTGATGTACCCTGCCGCTTTATTCACAACAATATAATCGTTGTTCTCTTCTATTACTTCTAAATTTGGTAATGACATGCTAATTATTACTTGATAATTTATGTATTTCTGTCTATCTTTCTGATGAACGGGTAATTTCAGTATATATATGGGTTAACACCCATAATTCTACTTCCTCTAACGTGCGCCAATGTTGCGTTCTCTTTGTTTTATCTGAGGCTACTTTTACTGATTTTTTATAGCACTTCTCCAATTGAAACCTTCCACCATTTGCTAGTTCCATTTCTACAGGATGCTCTTTTGTTGCTGCTGTTATTTGTCCTAAGTTTGAAAATAAGACCACTAGCTTACCTTGGGGTAATAGCTGTTTTTTTGCTGCTGTAAAAAAGTCTGAGAACAGATTTTTAGGATAATAAATAGCTTCATCAATGCGGTCTAAATTATCTGCTTGCGGCAACCAAGGCGGATTAAAAACAATAAGTTCTGTCTGTTTTTCAAATTTCCCAAATAATGAACCCTGGTCTAAGGTTATTTTTCTAGACAATTTTGTAGTGCCCATAAACTCTGTTAACCCAACAATTGCATTAGGATTGGTATCCGTTCCGAAAACATTTTGAAAACCATACTTAATCATTTGAAGCGATAATATACCACTGCCTATTCCAATATCTATCGCAGATTTTTTAGCGCCATCATAGCGTTTTAACCACTGATCAAAAAGTAATAAATGATCAAAACGCGTTGGAAAATAAACGCCGTAATACGGATGCATTTTATTTCTCAATACGGGAACCGAAATTCCGTTTTTATACCATTGCCAAGCACTATTTAATCCTTGTACTTGAGGCAAAGGTAATAGAAAATCACTTATTTCTAGATACAACTTTTCTAACCAACCAATAGACGGTGCTTTTTTTACCGTCAATTTATGAGCGACAATTTCTACTAGAATTAGATTGGATAGTTTTTGGTACGCAGCACGAAATTCGCGTTGTTCTTGAAAAGAATCATTTGGAAACTTTTTTTGAAGATAATGTTTTAATTCTTTTAGAAGAACGAGTCCATTACTATAAAAAGCTGTTATAAGCACAGGATTACCTGATTCTAGCGTTTTAATTGTGCGCTTTATATCCGTTGCTCTATGAAATAATTCTAATGATGTTTGTATTACAATAGGCTCTGGCTTGCTAATCTTTATAGCTGTGTTCATAGTTAAAATTTAAAGTGTGTACGGACTAATGTTTACTCAATTATGCCTGTAATAAGAAAGGAATGCGTGAGGGATTGCAGTGTAAATCCCGCAGCCCGATTCCGATGTTTCGGGAGCGGTGCGAGGAATTGAAACGAAAAGCCCGACCTTACTGCTGATCTTTTTTCAGCAGTAAGGTCACGCCCGAGCCAGAAAAGACAAAAACAACAAAATGCCCTTTTGCTTTCTATTAGGATAGGGATATCTTTTCTTTTGATGATATCATCTAAGAATTAGGTCTTATGTAAGGACCGTCTTGTCTATAGTAAAAATGCTTTGATATAAACCATGCTTTTTTTTTGAATTGAAACGAATTGCAGACCAATGACATTAGCAATGCGTAAGATTAAAAACTATTAAATAGTTACTTACTAGCAATCAGGCATTAAGTTGGCCACTAGCGTTTCATAAATCAAAATAAGGGCTCATAAAAAAAGCCACAGCAATTCGCTCAAGTGAAGCGAAAGGATAAATAATACACTGCAAATATACCCTATTGAATCTCTATTCAGGATAGAATAGCAAAGTATGTAGAAATAGCTGTGCAACTTTAAAAAAACGATGCTCCTGAACTTAAAATATAGGCCTAGTCTCTATGCTGTTTCATGTAAAGTTGACTTCTGATCTATTCCTTTGATTTGATTAAAAAAAGAATCGCCACTAAATCATATTCACAATAATTAGAGCTAAAAAACTAGCTTCTTAAATCTACTTCTGATGTAGATACATTATTTTTACTGTACAATACCAATGTATGAAAAATACCATATCACAACGAGTTGCGGATTTCTTAAAAAACTTTCCTCCTTTTAACGGACTTAAAGATGACGATTTACAGCACTTATCAGAGCAGATAACGATCATATACCAGGAGAAAGACAGTATCATTTTTACGGAGAAAGAGCTAGGTCATGATCACTTCTATGTAATACACAAAGGTGCTGTTTCCTTATCTAGAAAAACAAACAACACTATTGTAGACATGTGTGATGAGGGCGATATCTTTGGTCTACGGCCTTTGATGGCCAATGAAAATTATGAGTTAGAAGCTAAAGCGCATGAAGAAAGTATTCTTTATGCGATTCCCATCGCTATTTTTAAACCTTTGGCCTTACACAACACCGCGGTAGGTAATTTTCTAATTGAAAGTTTTGCATCGAATACTAGAAATCCCTATTCTAAAAACCACCGTGGAAAACTATACAGTGATAGTACTGAATCTGATAAAAACACGTCTGAATTACCGCTTGTAGATTTACAACCGGTGCATTACTCTAAAAAAATTATTTCTTGCGGACCACGTACTACGGTAAAAAAGGCTGCCGAAATTATGACCACCAAGCGCGTTGGAGCTATTGTTATTGTTAAAGACCTTTTACCTATCGGAATTATTACCGATAAAGATTTACGGAATAAAATTGTTACGGGAGACTACCCTATTACAACGGCTGTGAGTAAAATTATGACTACTCCTGTGATTACATATCCTAAAAACCTAACTATTACCCAGGCTCAAATGGCCATGATGAAAAGTAACATTAGTCATTTATGCCTAACGAAAGATGGTACGGTAGACACGAAGTTAGTGGGTATCCTTTCTAAGCATGATATAATGGTGGCCTTAGGCAACAATCCTGCCGTATTAATTAAGGCTATTAAAAGAGCTAAAAAAGTAAAACATCTTAAACCGGTACGAAAAAGTATCATGGGGCTCTTGCAGGGCTATTTAGCTTCTAATATTCCCATGACTTTAATCACTAAAATTATATCTGAATTAAATGATGCTTGCCTGAAGCAAGTGATTAAAATATCTTTAGAAAAAATGGAAACCAAGCCTCCAGTTAAATTTGCTTGGTTAACCTTAGGCAGTCAAGGACGTAGTGAGCAGATGCTACATACAGATCAAGACAATGCTTTGATTTTTGAAGATGTCTCTGAAGAAATGCTACCAAAAACTACCACGTATTTTCTAGCTTTTTCTACTTTGGTTACCCAAGGATTAAATGAAATAGGCTATGAATACTGCCCTGCAGAAATGATGGCTTCAAATCCGCAATGGTGTTTAAGTTTTAGTGAATGGAAGAAAACAACCTCCCATTGGATTATAAACCCTGGTGTTGATGAAGTGCTACTTTCTTCTATCTTTTTTGATTATAACCTAGTGTATGGTGATGTTAGTTTGGTTGCCGGACTCTCTGAACATATCTTTTATACGGTTAAAAAGTATCCTATATTCTTTGTTCACTTAGCAAAAGGAGCACTACAAAACCCTTCTCCTACAGGATTCTTTAGAAAATTTCTTGTAGAACAAGATGGGGCGCATAAAGATACTTTTGATGTTAAAAGTAGAGCTTTGCGGCCATTAACAGATGCAGCACGTGTTCTGATATTATCTCATTCTATAAAATCTATAAACAATACCGCAGAACGGTTTGAAAAGCTCGCAGAATTAGAACCTAATAATAAAGAAATTTACATGGCCTGTTCTTATGCCTCTAAAGCTTTATTAAAATTTAGAACCAAGCAAGGATTGGCAAATAATGATTCTGGGCGTTATATCGCATTAAACAACTTGAGTAAAGAAGAAAAGATAAAACTGAAGCGTACTTTTAAAACTATCAAGGAAATTCAAGAACTTGTAACCTTAAGATTTCAATTAAAATCCATGTAATGTTTCAATTTTTTAAAAAAAATAAGGCTGAGCTTCCTCAATTCTGGAAAGACTACGAATTAAAATTTAAGGATAAAATGTCTGACGACTTAGAGGATAAAACCTTTTGTGTCTTAGATACTGAAACCACCGGTTTTGATTATTCTAAAGATAGGATCTTATGTATTGGTGCCATCAATCTAAGACAACGCCGCATTGAGATCAAAGATGGGTATGAAGTATTTATAGTTCAGCAGGTATATGGCAAAGATGCAGCGCCTATTCACGGGATTCTTAAAAATAGCCTTATCCCTAGACTATCAGAACTAGAAGCCTTAGAACAGTTTGTGAATTATGTCGGAAATAGCATCATTATTGCGCACCATGCTATTTTTGACTTAAACATGATAAACAATGCGCTACTAAGAAATGGATTGCCGGAACTTAAGAACACCTATCTAGATACGTCTCATCTGTATAAAAAAACGATTATAAAATCAAATCTCATTACGAAAAAAGAGCACTATACTTTAGATGAATTGGCAGACAAATTCACCATTTCTAAAAAAGATAGGCATACTGCTATGGGAGATGCTTATATCACGGCTATCTTGTTCCTGAAAATTTTAAACAAACTTCAGGAAAGCGGAAAAAAAGTAACGCTTAAGGATCTTTTAAAATAGGCGGAGCTAAAATTCAGAATCCGCTAAAAGAAGATTAGAAATATCACAAATATCGATAATGTGTAAAAAATATAGATTAAACACATGGTTTTAAGAAAATTTTACTATTTTCATCAAACAAACCTCCGACCAAATGAAAAATACACATAAAATTAAGAGTCTAATCTTCTTAGTCGCATTTATAGGTACTGCATTATATTACAATGCCTCTCAAAAAAATGAGTCAGACCCTACTATAAAAAACACCGAATATCAGAGCAATAAAAAAGAGCTTACCTTAAAAAAAGATAAGCTCATTACAGCTGTTTATTCTAAAAACTAAACAAGTACCTTACTTATTTGTCTAAATAGGCTAAAATATTGGCTTCAATTCGTTCTTGAATTGCGGTGATGTCTGCTTTATGAAATTGTTCTCCTACAATATTTTCGTAGAGCTCTATATAGCGATCCGAAACTGTGGTGATATAATCATCACTCATTACAGGTACTTTTTGCCCTTCTAATCCTTGAAAGTCATTAGAGATTAACCACTGACGCACAAATTCTTTAGAAAGTTGTTTCTGTGATTCCCCTTTTTGTTGGCGTTCTTTATAGCCTTCTAAATAAAAGTAGCGCGAAGAATCTGGTGTATGTATTTCATCTATCAATACAATTTTACCGTCTTTTGTTTTTCCAAACTCATATTTAGTATCTACTAAAATTAAGCCTCTTTTTTCGGCTATTTCTGTTCCACGTTGAAAAAGTGCTTTGGTATATTGCTCTAGGATGTTATAATCTTCTGCAGATACAATTCCTTTTTTCAAAATATCTTCTCTAGAGATATCTTCATCATGATCGCCCATTTCTGCTTTAGTGGCAGGAGTAATGATCGGTTCTGGAAATTTATCGTTCTCAATTAAGCCTTCTGGTAAAGCTACGCCGCAAATCATTCTTTTCCCTGCTTTATATTCCCGCGCTGCATGTCCGGACATATATCCACGAATCACCATTTCTACTTTAAAAGGCTCACAAGCGTGACCAATGGCCACATTGGGATCTGGCGTTGCTAATAACCAATTAGGAACAATATCAGCCGTGTCTGCCATCATTTTAGTAGCAATCTGGTTTAGAATTTGACCTTTGTAAGGAATTCCTTTAGGCATCACCACATCAAAAGCAGAAAGTCTATCGGTGGCAATCATCACCATAATATCATTCTCTAAGGTATATACCTCTCTTACTTTTCCTTTATAAATACTAAGCTGCCCTGGAAAGTTAAAATTTGTATCTGTAATTGTATTGTTCATGCTGTGATTAAATGCGTTGACTATTAGTATGTTTTTAGATTGAACTTAATTTTGGTGTTCTAATCCTTTATATGCTTCGATAACTTTTTTAACCAATTTATGGCGAATAACATCTTTATCATCTAAATGTATAATAGAAATTCCTTCGACATTTTGTAAGACTAACAATGCTTCTTTAAGCCCCGAAACGGTTCTTCTCGGCAAATCTATCTGACCGGGATCTCCTGTAATTAAAAACTGTGCATTTTTACCCATTCTTGTTAAGAACATTTTCATCTGGGCATGCGTTGTATTTTGGCCTTCGTCTAAAATAACAAAAGCATGATCTAAAGTTCTACCACGCATAAAAGCCAATGGAGCAATTTGTATGGTACCATTCTCTATATACAAAGCTAGTTTTTCTGGAGTAATCATATCTCGTAACGCATCATAAAGCGGTTGCATATACGGATCTAATTTTTCTTTTAAATCTCCTGGTAAGAAACCAAGATTTTCCCCTGCTTCTACCGCCGGACGTGTTAAAATAATCCGTTTCACCTTTTTATCTTTCAACGCTTTTACGGCGAGTGCTACTCCAGTATACGTTTTTCCGGTACCTGCAGGTCCTATAGCAAAAACCATATCTGTTTTACGAACTGCATCTACCAATTTACGTTGGTTAACGGTTTGTGCTTTTATCAGACGCCCACTTACACCATGAACAATTACTTCGCCACTACTTTCAGATGAGGATAGATCATCTTTAGGAGTACTCATTAGTAAACGTTCAATACTGTTCTCATCAAGTTTATTATACTTAACGTAGTGCTCTGTAAGCATCTTAAAGCGCCTGTCGAACTCTTCTAATAGTTCATCATCGCCATAGACTCGTATTTTACTTCCTCGTGCTACAATTTTTAGCTTTGGAAAATACTTTTTTATCGCGTCTATATTTTCATTTTGCTGTCCAAAAAAATCTCTAGGACTAATTTCTGTGAGTTCAATTAGTAGTTCTTTCAAAGAATATCGGATTTAATTACTTGCCTATTGAATATTAATTTTAGTTGCCTTAAAATTTGCGTAATTTTGTTAAACAAACTTAAGTAAAAATCAGTTTCATAAAGTAAAAAACATATTAACAGTCTTACATGGCAATAATTACATTAACTACTGATTTCGGATATAAAGACCATTTTGTTGGCGTTATCAAAGGCGCTGTATATTCAGAATTAGCCGATGCTAAAATTGTTGACATCTCTAATGAAATAAGTCCGTTTAACATTCCCGAATGTGCTTATATATTAAAAAATTCTTACAAGAGTTTCCCTAAAGGAACCATACATATTGTGGGGGTAGATTCTGAGCCAACCCCTGAAAATCAACACATTGCCATATTAGTTGATGGCCATTATTTTATCACTGCTAACAATGGCGTTATAGGTTTAATAACTTCAGAAATAACTCCAGAAAAGGTCGTAGAGATTAACATTCCTAATCCAGAACACGGATCATTTCCTGTATTAGATGTCTTTGTAAAAGTGGCCTGCCATATTGCTCGTGGCGGCACCTTAGAAGTTGTTGGTAAATTATTTAATAAATTAAAAGATATTCGCGAATTTGCCCCTAGAATTACAGAAAACGGTAACGGTATTGTGGGTAGTGTAATTTATATTGACAATTTTGGCAATGTCATTACGAATATTGAAAAGCATACTTTTGAAGCCTATAGAAAAGGAAGAGATTTTGTCTTAAACGCTCGAAATAAAAAAATAACTAAGATTTATAATAAGTATAGTGATATAATAAATTTTGATTTAGAGAAAGATAGACGCAATGGTCCTGGTGACCTTCTAGCACTTTTTAATTCCTCTAATTATATAGAATTAGCAATTTATAAGAGTGATTTAAATACGGTTGGAGGAGCTTCTACCCTACTAGGTTTAGATTATAGAGACACTATCACCATAGATTTTAAGTAAATTGTGCTGCATTTTACGGTACTTATAAACATTGAAAAAAAATAGAAAACTAGAAACTGGAAAAATGCAAATTTTATATTTAAAGATTTACATTGATTAACAGTAGGTTTAGACCCTTAAAGTAGATAATAATTGTGCTATATTTGTAGGGATTTGCAGGCCAATAACTGTTAATAAGTTTGTTTCATTAAAAACAACAATTAAAATATCTTTGTTTTTCTTGCGACAGTCTTAGTAATTAACAGAATTCAGTTTTTTAGTTATTAGTACAACGAGAGATATAAAGAGAAAATAAAACACATAAGGAATGAAATTTATAGTATCTAGCACGTATTTACTTAAACAATTACAAGTTTTAGGTGGCGTAATTAACAACAGCAATACCCTACCAATTCTAGATAATTTTCTATTTGATTTAAAACAAAACGAATTAATTGTTTCTGCTTCAGATTTAGAAACTACCATGAGTTCTGTATTAAACGTAGATTCTGACAATGAAGGTTTAATTGCCGTGCCTGCAAAATTATTATTAGATATATTAAAAACTTTTCCAGAGCAACCTTTAACTTTTGTTGTGGAAGACAACAATACGGTCGAGATCAGTTCTAATCATGGTAAATATGCTTTAGCCTATGCAGATGGTGCTGAGTTTCCTAAAGCGGTAGAATTGGCTAACCCTAGTTCTACGACAATCATAGGAGATATTTTAGCAACCGCTATTAACAAAACAATATTTGCTGCCGGAAATGATGATTTAAGACCTGTAATGAGTGGTATCTTTTTTCAGTTTTCTCCAGAAAGCTTAACGTTTGTAGCTACAGATGCCCATAAATTAGTAAAATACCAAAGAACAGATATTGTAGCATCTCAGGTTGCTGAATTTATCATGCCTAAAAAACCTTTAAATCTTTTAAAAGGGATTTTGGGAGGTAGTGAGTCTGACGTTACTATAGAGTACAATGAAAGCAATGCTAAATTTAGCTTTGAAAATACAGAACTTATCTGTCGTTTAATTGATGGTAAGTATCCAAATTACGAGGCGGTGATTCCTAAGGAAAACCCTAATGTATTGTCTATCTCTAGAAATCAATTATTGAGCTCTGTTCGTAGAGTTTCTATATTCTCAAATAAAACTACGCACCAAATCCGTTTAAAGATTGCTGGTGCAGAACTTAATATTTCTGCTGAAGATATTGATTACAGTAATAAAGCAGAAGAGCGTTTAACATGCTCCTACCAAGGTGATGATATGCAAATTGGTTTTAACTCAAGATTTTTAGTTGAAATGCTAGCGAACTTAACTTCTGATGATGTATCATTAGAAATGAGTTTACCTAATAGAGCTGGTATTTTAACTCCTGTAGATGGTTTGGATGAAGGAGAATTGGTAACAATGCTTGTTATGCCGGTAATGCTTAATAATTAATACCAACCAGATTTTTTTATAGAAAAACCCCAATTACAATTGTAATTGGGGTTTTTTACTTTTACGTTATTTTTGATTATAAAAATTTGATACTCATAGGGTAATAAGGCTGTTCATCATTACTAACTCTTACTGCATTTACAATAGGAAATACAAACGTTAGAATACCTAATACTAAAAACCCTAATAGCCCTAAGCCAAATAATAAAATCATAGGAATACAAATTATAAAATAGAGAAACATACTTATTCTAAAATTCATAATTGCCTTTCCATTTTCATCCATATTAACTACTGTATCTTTTTGGGTTAACCATATAATTAAAGGTACGATAAAGCCTCCAAAACCTGTAACAACATCTAATAACTGACTCAAATGGGTAATGACTAATAACTGTTTGTTTTCTTTTTGCACGATATTTTGATTTTTGATTGATGTACTAATATGACGCTTCAAAAACCAAAATGTTACAAAAAAAAAGAATTATTGTTTACGCTCTAATTTTCTCAATTTTTCAGACTCCTTTAAAATATTGATCTGTTCTTTTGCAATTTTATCATTCAATTTATCAATAGCAACAGGAGAAAGTTTTCCTTTACGTTGACCTTCGGCTAACTTCATTTCATATTTAGCAATCTTGTCTTCACATTTCTGAATATCTTGATTCTTACTTGCTATTGCACTTTTTAACTTTTCCTGCTTTTGAGCCTCTTTTGCTTTGGTTTTAGCTTCCTTTTCAATCTTCTTTTGCTCTTTCTCTACTTTTTTCTGTTCTTTTGCTAATTGCTTCTGCTCTTTCGCAGCAGCTTTCTGCTCCGCTTTTACTGCAGCAGCTTTTACTTTGGCTTGTTCTATCTGCTTTAACTCTTCTTGTTCCTTTATCATATCTTTTACGACTACGATAGAATCTTTAACTTGTTCTGTTTCTTGTGCATAAGATTTTCCTAAAGAAAATAATGCAATTACTGCTACTACTACTAATTTATTCATATATAATTTAATTGTTAATGGACGGCGAATGTACAAAATAGTATGAATCACCATCATAAATATTTTTTAATGCGCATGTTGCCATACATCGCTTCTTTTAACGAGCTACAAATGGGTATAACAAAAAAAAATGCCACTTTTATAAAGTGGCATTCAAAACTTGTAATTTTAGATTTCAATTTTATAAGTTTTCTAACTTATAAGTACGTACCCAATCATAAAACGTCGTGCGATCTCCCCAAGTACCTGTCATACCGCCATCTGATGGAACAGGATTCCAATCATAGGTTTCTGTAACCAATTTTAAGTACAATGGCAAGTCAAAATCGGCTTTAGGAGTAATACTATACACTTCATTCCCGTCTAGATAAAACACAATTTCTGTTTTACTTTTCCACCAGGCTGCGTAAACATGGTAAGACTCATACACTTTATTATATAATTCTTTATTGCCTCCTACAGAACCTGTTGGTGTTGTTGCACAGGTTGTATTTCTACTATGCGTATTAGAATGTATGGTTCTATTGAAGTTTTGTGCAAAATTTGCAGTACCAACAATTTGACCGACACATTCCTGAATGTCTAATTCTATGGTTCTTTTATCACAGCCATTAGTATCGTTTGCATTGTTAATTAACCAAAATGTAGACGACATAAACGTCTTATTTGCTTTCATTCTTGCTTCAAAATAATAGCCTACTTGCCCTGCTGTATGAGAAGTTATGTTAGAACCTTCATGTGTAAACGTTTTTCCATTGACTACTCTAGGACTAGGCAACTTCTTGCAAGTTAATCTAAGGTTACCATTTTTTTCAGATACAGTACTTTCTATAAAAAGTCCTGGAGGTCTACCTATCCATCGGTTAGGATCGGTATTTTTCCATTTGTTGGCATTAAAAGAGCTGTCATTAAATTCATCAGACATAGCCTCTACCTTTACCCATTTCTTGCCATTGGGTAATGGGTTTTGATTTGCGTTGAAAAACGGACCACCTTTCCGTACATCTCCTTGAGTTTCTTCGGATTGCTGTTCTTCTGTAACAACAGCTTCAATCGCATCTTCTTTTTCTACATTTATATCGCTATCATTAGTGCTACAACTTACCAGCGCTAATAGGATTGCAAAAAAAGGAATTTGGGGACTCATTTTTTTCATAATAGTATAATTTTAAGTTATTTTCTCAAAATTAGCTACAGGTATTTCAATTGGTAACCATAAATGACCTTTTGACTGCAACATATGAGTAATTAATCATATGTTGCAGTCATATTCCCCTATGGTAAATGTTTGTCTAGTTATTAGCGTCTGGTAGTAGATTACCAAATACTATTTTATATTTTTGCATTATGATACAACAGGATACTATAGTAGCACTTGCCACACCTTCTGGTGCAGGTGCCATTGCCATCATTCGCCTTTCTGGTATAGATGCTATTACCATTGCCTCAAACCATTTTGTGTCTAGAAAAGGTAAAAAATTAGTACACCAGAAAACGCATACCATCGTATTAGGACATATTGTAGATGGCAATCGTGTTTTAGATGAAGTATTGGTTTCTATATTTAAAGGTCCCAATTCATATACAGGAGAAAACATCGTAGAAATATCTTGTCATGGATCTACGTATATACAACAGGAAATCATCCAATTATTTCTTAGAAATGGATGTAGAACTGCAGACGCAGGAGAGTTTACTTTACGTGCCTTTTTAAATGGGAAAATAGATTTAAGTCAGGCAGAAGCTGTAGCCGATGTTATCGCTTCCGATAATGCGGCTAGCCATCAAATTGCTATTCAGCAAATGCGTGGTGGCTTTAGTAATGAAATAAAAGAACTACGAGCAGAATTAATGAATTTTGCTTCTTTAATTGAATTAGAATTAGATTTTTCGGAAGAAGATGTAGAATTTGCCAATAGAGATCAATTTCAAGATCTTATCAATAGAATTACCTTAGTCTTAAAACGGTTGATTGATTCTTTTGCTGTTGGAAATGTGATTAAAAATGGTATTCCAGTAGCTATTGTTGGAGAACCTAATGTTGGAAAATCGACTTTATTAAACTCCTTATTAAATGAAGATCGCGCTATCGTATCTGATATTGCCGGAACAACTAGAGATACCATTGAAGATGAAATTTCTATTGAAGGTATCGGATTTCGATTTATTGATACAGCCGGAATTCGTGAAACCCAAGATATCGTTGAAGGTATCGGGATAAAAAAGACATTCGAGAAAATAAAGCAAGCACAAGTAGTTTTATATTTGGTTGATGGCTCTCTGATGACAGGCACCAAAGAAATTGCGCTCTTAAAGATAGAAATTGAAAAAATTAAGAATCAGTTTCCTCAAAAATCTATTCTGTTATTAATCAATAAAGCGGATAAAATAGCTCCTGACACCACCACGCTTATTTCTTCAGAAATGGAGACATTATCTGCACAGCTAAAAACTATATTTATTGCTGCAAAAACAGGTGAAGGCGTAGAAGATCTAAAAGGAGAACTATTAGGGCTTATCAATACAGGAGCGCTGAGAAACAACGAAACGATAGTGACCAACTCCAGACATTACAATTCCCTTTTAAAAGCTTTAGAAGAGATTCAAAAGGTACAATATGGAATGGATGCTGGTTTTTCTGGAGATTTATTAGCTATAGATATTCGTCAAGCCTTATTTCATTTCGGAGAAATCACAGGAGAAATATCAAGTGATGATCTTTTAGGTAATATTTTCGCGAACTTTTGTATTGGAAAGTAATGCAATAAAACATAATAAAGCAAAATAAACTAATATACAAGACATCAGCACTTTAACTCAAAATAAATTTTAAAAAATACAATATACTTTTTTAAAATTTAGTATATTTTGTACCTTTTTTGTACCTCATTATCTCACATATTATTATATTTGATTTTTTAGGAGAAATTATGGCACCTAAATTATCTTATATTACAATAATGATAACTATCGATACAATAATAAGGTAAGCATTTAAAGATTATGAGCTCAAATATAAGAGTAAAGAGAATTTGCGAAAACTGCAATACATCCTTCATTGCTAAAACTACTGTTACAAGATTTTGTGGTGATAATTGTGCTAAAAGAGCATATAAAAAAAGGATGCGTAGCAATAAGATTAAACAATCAAATACAAAGACTTTAAAAATTGAAACTCAGCCCATATCTATAATACAGATTAAGGACTATCTTACCGTAAATGAAACCGCTAAATTATTAAGCATCTCAAAGAGGTCTGTTTACAGATTAATTCAAACAGGAAAGCTAAAGGCCTCTAATCTTTCTGAAAGATTAACACGTGTTAAAAAGTCAGATATTAACGAATTACTTTCATAAATTTTTAAACGATGGCAAATGTCACAGTACGCAAAAAGAAATTAGCTAATAATAAATACAGCTTATATTTGGACTACTTCCCTCCAATTATAAATCCAAAAACTGGTAAAGAATCTAGAAGGGAATTTTTAAAATTACAAATACATGCAACTCCTAAAGATCAAATAGAAAAAACCCATAATAAACAAACCATTGAATTTGCAGAAATTGTTAGGGCTAAGCGCCTCGTTCAAATTAGAAATAAGGAATACGGCCTTAAAGACAACGTAAACCTAAGTATTAATTTTGTAGCTTTCTATGAGACTGTAGTGGAAGAAAAACATAACACCGTTGGTCACTCAAATTACTTAGCTTGGAAATCGTCTTTAAAATATTTTTTAGAATTTTTCGGAACCAAAATTCAATCACACAATTTAAATCAAAAGCATGTAGACAACTACAGAGAATTTCTACTAAACACGAATAATCTTCGAGTGAAGGACACGAGGAAATTGGCAAGAAATACGGCTTCGACTTATTTTAAACATTTTATAACCGTTCTAAAAAAGGCTTATAAAAACAATTTATTAATTACAAACTTAGCAGAAGATGCTATTTATATAAAAGAAGAGCAAACGCATAGGGAATATCTAACAGAAGAAGAACTAGTCCTATTATGGAAAACTAATATCAAAATAGAAAAAATAAAACACATGGCCATTTTTGCTGCTTTAACTGGTTTACGTTTTAGTGACATCATAAATCTTAAATGGGAAACAGTATATAATGATAAGCATCAAGGACATTATATAAGGTTAAAAGAACAAAAAACTGGTAATCTGACTAATCATCCAATTTCCAAAAATGCTTATGAAATTTTAAAAAAGCAAGATACAACCAATGGACAAGTTTTCACTAATATCAAATACAGTCAGGTAACAAGACCTTTAAAAGAGTGGATAAAGCTTTCTGGAATAAATAAGAATATCAGTTTTCATAATTTTCGTCATAGCTATGCTAGTCTGCAACTAGCGAATGGCACAGATATCTATACCGTATCAAAATTATTGGGACATAAAAACCTATCAACAACTCAGATCTACACCAAGGTGATGGATAAAAACAAAATAAAAGCTGCTAACCGTATTAATTTAGATTTAGATGGATTACCTACAAACATATAATGACGCATATCATAAGGATTATGAGCTATTTAAAAAATTAGCTTTTGAAAGTTTAGAATCTTCTAAGGAAATGACAAGGATTTTTAAGGATGCATTTAAATTATCAATTTTTAGAGCTAGTCAAAAATGGCATGATGATTCTTCATGGGAATTTTTTGATTCTAATTCATCTTATGAGTTATTAGGAAAAGATAGAAGATACGAGCTAGATAATACCAAAAAGGTACTGGAAAATGATTTAAAAGAACGTTTTGAAAACTTGGAGATTAAGCGTAAAAAAATGTTTGTTGATTATTCAGATTACCTACAGAAAACAGCTAAAAAAGTCGCAATAGAGAATGTAATTGAATTGCTTGAAACTTCTAAAAAAGTAATAAATACTCTGTATACTATAGACAGGCTTGACTCTTTTAATTTCAGTACCGAATTTGATTACGAAAACAAAATTGATGGCTACACATCTGCATATGAAAGTTTATTTCCGAATGAAAAGAGGGCTAGCGAAAGTATAGATACTGATATACTCAGTAAGAATGAAAAATACTTATTACTTCATATACTCTTTTCATTTTTTGAAGAAAGCAAAAAACCAACTATGGTTGAAATTGCTAAAATAATTACTCTCGCAAACGTTGATGATGAAATTCTTTTAACCGATAAATATAAAAATCATGATGGGTATAGAATTCTATTATACGGCTACAAGTTTAGAGCAAAAAAGGAAATACAAAGAGAATGGATTAAAAGTTTATTAGAAAAAATAAAACCATATAAATTAGCACAAACAAGTACTAAATTAAGAATGGAATTAAGGAAATTAAATTAAAAAACATAAGTAATTTAAGCTAAAAAAGGCGAATTTACTATTAAAAAAAATCAATAACAACTTAATAATCAATATATTAAATCATAAGCAGTAAGAATTCTACTTCCCACCAGAATACCCACCACATATTTAAAAAGATAGCATCTCTCGTTAATTTCGAATCATATTATTAATCACAAAAAAATTATAATGATTTTAAATTATCGATTAACAGCTGAGGAAATAAAAGTACTAGCTGATGAGATTTCCAAGAATTTAAGAAGCAATTTTCAAGCTCCGTTGAGCACCCATGAAGATCCTTTTTTAACTATTGATGAAGTGGCAAAACTATTGAATATGACTAAAGGAAGTATTTACGGTCTTGTCCATAAAAACGCCATACCCTACCACAAAAAAGGAAAACTCTATTTCCTTAAATCCGAAATTAATGATTGGATAAAAAGTGGGAAACGTGAAACAAAATCTTCCCTTCACGAAAAAGCAGATGAGTATTTAGCAAAAAATCTATTTCAATAAGCGTTAGTCTAACGTTAAAATAACGAGAAATGGATAGATATACATACAATTGTGAATATTGTGGAAAAGCATACACTCCAAAAAGAAGATTTAAGCAAAAATACTGTTCCAGTAGTTGTCGTGTAAACTCTTTTACAAAAAGAAAAAAAGCAAAGGAAAACTTACCAGACTTTAAAAAACCAAAAGAAGTATCCGTAAAGGACAAAATGAGTTGGTCTGGAATCGGGAATGCTGCGGTAGGAAGCCTAGCTACCAATATTGCAACTAATCTACTAACTAAGGAAGAAAACAAACCTGCTACTAAAGGCGATATTCAAAAAATATTAAATATTGGTATTAGCAAATTGACGCTTATAAAAAATATGCCGCCAAGAACTGATGGTGCCCGAGCATATTTTGATATCACCAACCAAATAATAATTTATAAAAAAAATATACATGTCAAATAATAAAAAACTTATAACATATAAAATAGAAACCCACCTGAGAGAATTATATCGGGATCTAATTAGCATTACTACATACCAGCAGATTAATAGAAATATGATAAATGCTTTAATTACAAAAGTCAATATCATGATAGAAATAGTTGAATATCTACCTCGACTCCCACTTTATGATATAGAGCAAGAAATAATAAAAATGTGCAAGGAAGACCACTCTATGCATGGTGTTAATATAGCCTTATTGTTTGAAAATAAAAATCCAATTATTGATTACAGTAAAATGGGCCACCTTAAAATAAACCTTTAGTTATGAAACAAAAATATTTAAGAATAGGAACAACATATTATAAGGATGTTACAATACCATTACATAGTGGAGACCATATAAAAACTTTAGTTGCTTGGTCTAAAAATGAAATAAGTACAGATCACGGTAAAGAATATATAAAGGGTATCAACAAATATGATGGCTTTTGCTTAATTCCATCTCACACTAATTATAAATCTGAAATTGATGGGTTTTATAATAAATACGAAGAATTAAACCATAAAACCAATAGTGGAGATTTCAGAGAGACCGAAAAATTTCTAAAACATATTTTTGAGGAGCAATACAATTTAGCTCTTGATTATTTAAGTATACTTTGGAAGTACCCCTCCCAGGTACTTCCAATCTTATGTCTTGTTAGTAATGAACGAAATACTGGTAAAACAACATTCATCAATTGGTTGAAACTTATTTTTCAAAATAACATGACTATTAATAATAATGAAGATTTTAGATCTAGGTTTAACTCTGATTGGGCTTCCAAATTAATAATTGCTGTGGATGAAGTCTTACTCGACAAAAGAGAAGATAGTGAACGCCTGAAGAATCTAGCAACTGCTAAAACTTATAAAAGTGAAGCAAAAGGAAAAGACAAAGTAGAAGGCAGTTTTTTTGGAAAATTTGTATTATGTTCTAATAATGAAGAGAACTTTGTATATATAGATGCTGAAGAAACGAGGTACTGGGTCAGAAAAATTATTCCATTTAATTTGGAAGAGGATAACCCGAATTTATTGGATGACTTAAATACCGAAATACCTTACTTTTTAGATTTCATAAATAATAGATCAATTATTTCTCCTAAAAAAACTAGAATGTGGTTTACTAAAGATCAAATTTACACAGATGCTTTGAGAGTTTTAAAGAATGGAAATAAGACCTACCTCCATAAAGAGTTAGAGCAAATTATTAGTGATGAATTTTACATGTTTGAAAAAGAAGAACTAAAATATTCCGCAGGAGATTTAGTGGATAAATTGCTTAAAAACAATATTAGAGTTTCCTCCTTCAAAATTTCTGATCTTCTAAAAAATAAGTATAATTTAGAAACTAAAAATAGCACTTATATAAAGTATCATATTTCTAACTCTACATTGAATAAACCAATAGTAGAAGAAACATCACATAAGGGAAGGCATTATACATTTAGTAAAGAGTATTTTAAAAGTGATTAAAATTGTTGATTTGTTGATTGCCTAAAAAAAAACTAACAAAGTCAGGTAATCAGCAAAAAACATTGTGTCAACATTAAAGCAACTAGAATTTCTTCAAAGAAGTTGATCAAAAGTTGCTAAAGAGTTTTATTAGTACCACCTATCTCCATTAGTTTTAAAGACATTTGTCAACAACCAACACTTCTCGGCCGGTTTTCTCTAATCATTACAAAGGCGAGATATTCCTTAGATAATAAATCTTATATATTTAGAACATATAAGTATTATCTCAATTAATCTAAGAAATATCCATAAAGAAGTTAAGATTCCCTATAAATCTATAGAGCTATTAAATAATAATTAGTTAAGACTGCGGTTCGGTAAAAAATTACACTGAAGATAACTTTAAATAATGTTTGCTTCACAAATGAATTTTAACACATCATAAGAAAAACTCACAAAAGCCTTAAAAGGTACCTTCTGGTATTGTAATGAAGCTGGTTTAATTATCGAAATAATATAAAAGATATAATGAACATATGTTCATTATATCTTAAATTGGCGGTATAATGAACATATGTTCATTATACAATTGTTATAGGCAAGCAAAAAAAACGACACTAGAGCAATGAATTATAAAACTAGCGCACTTAAATGGAACCAGTAACACTTACAATAATTACTTATGTCTCTCTTAAATGTGTTGACCAATTTATTAAGGAGGAAGGTTATGGCAGGTTCAAAAAATTACTATTCCCTGAAAAGAAGTACAAAAAACAGCTAGTAAAAATCATCTACGAAACCATTGAAGATTTTGAGCAAAACCATAAATACGATAGTTCCAATGGTATGTTCCCTTTTTACCATTCTCAAATATTCTTTGAACACTTAACATTATACGTGTTATTCAAAAAAGGGACTCTAGACGAAATCAAAGGCGACTTCAAAAAATTCCCTAAAATCATTCAACCTACTCCAAAAGACCTAGAAGATTTTTATTCGCTATTCACAGAAAAGGTAAATGCTGACAAGGTTTTAAAAAAACTATTTATTGATGAGAACTACAAAAGCCAAATCTTTGATATTAGCCAAGCTATAGAAGAAGTTATTGGTCTTGTTGTATCTGTAAAAACGGATACTGCCTCAATCAAAACTTCTGTTGAATCTTTGGTTGCAGATAATGAGAGCAAGAAACTTACACCTGATAAAATTTCACAAGCATTAAAATCACAGGTAAACAGACAAATTAAAAAGCAGATCAACTCTGGAAAATACCTTCAAAATACTTTCATTGAGACGGGGGATCAAAAAGATAATTTGAGATACTTATGTGATTCAGTATTCTATTCAGAAAAATGCTTTCATGAAAGTAGTATACTTGATTTCCGCTACTTCAACAATTTCCTTGCAAAGAAAAGGCACTCACTATTCAATTATGATTTTGAAAAGTTAAAGCCAGCGAATGGAGAAATGACTGTAAGCAACTGCACAGCAATAATTTCAAAGTGGCACAATTACTTAGTTAACAAACGTCAAGAAATAACAGACATAAAAATTGGATCAAATGAGAAGTATAAATTTGAATCCAAATTCAGGGACAGGATTGATGATTTAGAATTCCTAAGAGCAAGAGTTGCATTGATAACAGAAACAGCAGGTCAGGGAAAGACAAATTTTCTTTGTGATTTTTCTGAAAACTTTTTAGTCAAAAGAGAAATACCAACTGCATTTCTTACTGGAACAGAAGTCAAACCAAATGATTTAAGACAGTCATTACTGCAAAGAATTTTTCCCGATTCACCAAACTATACTTTTGAAGAATTCCTAAATAACCTTAAAACACTTTGCTATAAACAGGGGAAATTTTTCGTTTTAGTTATTGACGGCATTAATGAAAACTATAACTCAAAATTGTTAAGTCAGAATTTAGAAACTTTCGTTTCTGAATTGCTTGAACATGATTTTGTGAAAATTGTTCTTAGTTGTCGAACTGAATATTACGAACAAAACTTTTCTAATCTTGAAGCATCTTCATTTGCAAAGGAGACGAAAAAAATAACTTCGTTACTAAGTCAGCGTCCAGATGATGATTTAAAGAAAAAACTGCTCCGCATTTATTTCAATCATTTCAAAATTGAGCATAATGGGATTTCCAACAAAGCACATGAGCAACTTGTAGAAAATTTTCTTCTGTTAAGGATTTTTTGTGAGGCATATCAAAACCAAAAACTTGAAAGAATTGAAAACATTTACAAGCAAGAACTCTTTGAAAAATACTATGAAACTAAAAGTGATGAAATAAACAAGCGGCTAAAAACCAATGATGAATTTAAAGTGTCAGGTAATTTTGACATCAGGAATTTTATTCAAAGTGTTGTAGAGTTTATGATTCATGAAAAGACCTATGTTAATGTTCCTCTGGATAGAATTATTGCCAACTCTAGTGATAGAGAAATGTATGTCCGATTTTTGGATGAAAACATTCTTGTTAAAAGAGATATTCAAACTGATGAAAAGGGAATTTTCACTTCTTCCGAAGTTGTTAATTTTACATTTGATGAGTTTCGAGATTTTTTAATCTCCCAATACTTAGTTGAAGTTCTTTACAAAAAATCAGTAGAAGAATTTACTTCGTTTATTGAAAATCAGGTCAACGAAAAATCTCCATTACTTGAAGGATGCAGCACTTTTCTATTTTATGTATCAAGGAAAGGTTTAGATAAACAACTACACGAAATCCTTGTCAAACAACCTTGGTTTGAAGCAGTATTTTCAAAATGCATTTTCTCTCTTAAAGATTCTCAAGTAACCAATGAGGATAAAAATGTTCTTAAAGGAAAACTGTTAGGCAATGAAAGGTATAGTGATTCCATTATTTGGAATCTCATAATCCGATATGATATTACCTACTATAATAATCTAAGCATTGAATTTTTGTTTGAGTTGTTGCGTGAGTTTGACACAAAGCAATATGTTGAATGTTTCGTAAGCAAATTTGGAACAGACAGGTGGGGACATTCAAGATTGATAAATCAAGAACAATTGGTTAATCAATTTGATGACATTTTGGAAAAGAGAGAAGCAGACGATGTATTTTATTATGAAAAACTCTTTGAACTCTTGATTTACATGTTCACCAATAAAGATCGTTGGAATATTCAATCTATCTATGAGAAATATTTTTTCCGACATTCTGAACAAGGGAAAATACACCTTAGTAAAGCATTGGAAAGCAAAAATGAAACATTGACTAACGCAATTAAACAATTTATAAGTTCGTATGAAATTAAGTTATGACTTTTATAAATCTCTCCTATTGATTAATAAAAATTTGACAAAGGAAATTTTTATTGAAAAAGCTGGCGTTCAAGATGGTTATTCATTGAGAATGTTTTCAAGAATGTATGACAGTGTAACATCTGAGTTGATTGATGTAGATAAAGAGTATAAAAAATACTATTCGTTTGAGTATAGCTCAATAGAAAGTTTTCTTTACAGAAAATACAATCTTAAAGAAAAACACATTGTTGAATTGATGGAAGAACGAAAGAACAATCCTGACTGCCTACTATACAGAAAAGATGATAATTCATACGGTGATTATGGAATTGCCCAATTCACATTTTCAGATACAATGTATGACAGAGTAATGGAAATATTAACTCTTAAAAATTCAAGCAAATGAAAATAAGATATGACTTTGTAACAAACAGTTCATCCACTTCATTCGTGATAATCAGCGATGGCGAATTTAACTTCAAAGATTTCGTTGAAGCAGTTGGAGTAAAAGATGATTCAACGTTTGTTGACATTTACCAATCTTTGTTTAATGCTTTCAAGGATGACATGGAGCCAGCCCGTGAGTATTATGAAAAACATTATGGTGGTGCCTACTCAACATTTGAAGAATTTATAGAAAAAAGACTTTGGAAAAGTGGCAAGGAAGTATTGCCAAAAATTCTTGAAGCAGAAAAAAATGGCAAAAACGTTTATATAGGTCAACTGAGTAGTGATACTGATGAAACTGAATGCTTTTTTTGCACCGATGATTTCATTATAGAAAGTAGTAATTTATATATCGATGCTCAAGAAGATGGTTGGTAAAAATAAAAATATAGTTCATAGAAAATATGCAGATCAGCATTATTCAGTTTTATTTAATAAAAAGACTGGATATTTTGTGCGTGCAGAGGAAAAAGGTTATCCCGAACCTCTTTGGGCTATGCATGGCCCAGAATTACTCGATATAAGTATTACTAACTGGTGTGATCAAGGTTGTTCTTTTTGTTATAGAAAATCAACACCAAAAGGAAATCACATGTCGCTTAGCGATTACAAATTAATCATGGAGCAAGCAAAGGAAATGGATGTTTTCCAAGTTGCATTAGGCGGTGGAAATCCAAATCAACATCCCGACTTTATAGAGATACTTGAGACTACTGTTGAACATGGAATTGTTCCATGTTACACCACAAATGGCAGAGGGCTTACGCCTGACATTTTGAAAGCAACAAAAGAATTATGCGGCTCTGTTGCTATTAGTGCTTACGAGCCATACACCGAGTTCAGAAAACATCTTGAAAAACTATTTGAATATGGAATAAAAGCAAATGTTCACTTTGTAACAGATAGTCAAACTATCAATACAGCAATTGAATGGTTAAGAAATCCACCAGCATTTTTGGAAGGAATAAATTCTCTGATATTCCTGAACTATAAACCAATCGGAAGAAAACCCGACATGACATTGTTACTTAAAGACAAGGTAAAATTAAAAGAATTCTATGGTTTAGTAAATCAAAGTAAAGGTGCTTTGAAAATTGGCTTTGATAGTTGCAGTATTTCAGGAGTAGTAAAATATGTGAATGTGAATTCAGAATTTTACGAGGGTTGCGATGCAGGAAGGTTTTCTGCTTTTGTTGATGAAAATTTAAGGATGATGCCTTGTTCTTTTATGACCAACACCGATTGGTATGGAGATTTAAGAACGGAAAAGATGATTGATATTTGGCAGAAAAACACCTATTTCAAAAAGTATAGAAATAATATTCTAAACAACGGTTGCACTTCATGTGCCTTTCAAAAGACTTGTATGGGTGGCTGTCCTTTTATTGAAGAACTTTCACAATGCGATTGGAAAGATGAAAGACTTGGGTTCTCGTTTGCTCAATCTACACCACAGTGAAGCAAACATCTATTAATGATTGAAGAACCATGAAATTAAAATAAAGCCTGCCTATAATCGAGTAGACGGCTCCGCCCCTAATTAGGAACGGAGTGCGCCTCTCACACCACCGTACATACGGGTCTCGTATACGGCGGTTCAATAATTA
>NZ_FNBD01000018.1 GCF_900102165.1 Cellulophaga baltica | reverse complement strand
TGGCTAAGAAACCGATTGCGGTACTGTATATGGCACCATTGGAAGAAACCAGAACGGAAGCGGAAAAACCTAATCCGTTTAGGTGTAAACCATAACACCGCCTATGCTTGGAGTCGCACAAGAATGGGAGGATGGGCAGTAGCTCAAAGCCCTATTTTAGGGACTACAATTACCATTAAAAGGTTGAGAATGAGAGGGTATGTTAGTTTAATCGAGTACTACAAACGAGATGTATAATTATTGAACCGCCGTATACGAGACCCGTATGTACGGTGGTGTGAGAGGCGCACTCCGTTCCTAATTAGGGGCGGAGCCGTCTACTCGATTAGCACCTGGCTATTTTGTACTTGTCACTTAATTTATTAGTTAATTCCTCAATATCTTTTTTTCTTGCAATTTTACCAATCCATTCTTTAGGTATTGAGTTAATGCCATAAAAAAGTCCAGCTAATCCACCAACTACGGCTCCAGTTGTATCTGTATCTTCTCCTAGGTTTATTGCTTTCAAAACAGCTTCTTTATATGATTTTGTTGTCAATAAACACCAAATTGAAGCCTCAAGTGTATGAATTACATAACCCGAAGATTGAATAGAGTTTTCTTGCAATTCTGCTAAATTACCTCCCGTTATTCTATCAAATAATTCTATTTCTTTAGGATTTATATCCATTTCTTCTGTTAGTTTTAGTAGAGAATGGTTTGCAACTTTGTAAGCATCTGTTATTGGGTATTTAATCTGAGAACTCAGAAAAGAGGCAATTTCAAGGTAATAAAAACAAGCTAAGCAAGACCTAATATGTCCGTGGGTAATACTTGAAACCTTTTTAATTAATTCATATTTTTCTTTTCGGCCTTTAATTTTCTGCACTTCAAAAAGTAACGGTAGAATTCTCATTAATGAGCCATTCCCATTTGAATTTTCTTCCCAACTTCCCGCTAATTCAGCTTTTTCTCCTTTTTTTAACCTAATTATGGCTTCTCTTGTTGAAATACCAATATCGAATACTTTTCCGTGAGGTGTCCAATGATTTTCATAAAACCATCTAACAAAACTATTCCCGATTTCTTGAAGGTTTAGTTCTTTTGTTAATTCATCTGCAAGGCAAAATGCCAAAGAGCTATCATCAGACCAAGTCCCTTCTGGTTGATTGTAAGTTCCAAACCCAATCATATCGGTTAATGGATTTTGTTTTAGATAATCTCTGCTTTTGAATTCTACAGGAACGCCAAGTGCATCTCCAATAACTAAACCCCAAAGTCCATTCTTTACAGGGTTATTTATTTCTCTGTTTGAGAGATATTCAATGTGATTTTTGAAGCTGTAAATATTTCTTTCATCATCTGCTTCTTTGTACTTCTCAAGATTTTGTTCAACGCTAAATTCATTTATTTCACAACCACTTTCATTAAGATTCAGTTTTGCTTTAAAAATTTCGTAACCTGTCCAAGAACGGTTAAAATAGATAGTATCATTATTGAAATAAACAAACCATTTATCTTCCATTTGGTTTGGAACTAACCCTAATTTTAGTTTATTTAATTGCTCAAAATTTAAAAACATAGATACATCCAGCCTTTTTGGATTATCCATTGGAATAGTTTTCCATTTGTCTTTAGTTGCTATTTCCATTTTTTTTCTGCTTGGTGCTAGCGATACGGCTATGGCAAGTAGGGCAGGTGATAAGCACTTATCTTTCCGCCAAGCCCGTAGCCAAAGCTTTTGCATTTTGTTTTTATTTTATCTACTCTAAAAGCCAAATCAAAAGATTTGGCGGACTTCGCAAACACTCCCAAGCCTTTAAAATATAACGCTTTATGCTCTATTTGCTATAGGCATTGTTGGCATTTCGTTTTTCTACTTTTCACTATTAATTCATCTATCAATTCGGTAAGTTTTTTTATCAGCGCCAACACCTTTTATGGTTAATGATTTCCATTCTTTTGGAAGAATAGGATTTTTTTGAATAATTCCATCATCGGTGATATCTAAACCAGCAAATCCAAAGAGAACACTTTGTAACATTCCACCTGCACCCGTTGCAAAATATGAAAAATTAGAAGTTGCTACCTCAGATAAGGCACCAAAAGGAGCTTGTTGATTAGGCACGTAACTTTCCTTAAATAGGCGGTAGGCATTCGTTACATCACCTTGTCTTGCATATAATACTGAAAAAATTGACTTACCCATTGCAGGACCTTCTTTTGATAATTTTGGCTCGTAATATTTCAAGTCTTTTAGTATAGATGCTTTATCATTAATTATATTTAGAGGAAAAGAAAGCAAGTTTACATCTGCCTGTTTAATGATATCCCCATTATAATTTTCATGTTCTTTAGTAGTACCGTCTTTAAGTTTCAGAATTTTAATTTTTTCTGAAACCAATTGCCACTCTGGGTTTGGTATTTCTTCAATTTCTATAGCGGCTTTTATTGCAAATTCTAAAGCAGTAATTGCCGCCCCATTTGTGAAAGCATTGTCGTTAACATTGGGTGCGAATTCATTGGCTCCAACAACATTATTAATAGAGTAACTGCCGTCATTGTTTTCAGTAACTCTACTTACCCAAAAATCTGCTACTTCTTTCATTAAAGGATATCCTTTTTGGGTAAGCCACTTTTTATTTTGAGTAACCCGATAATAGTTCCAAAATGCAATTGCTATGTCTGCAGTAATATGATGTTCAAATGGACCGGTAAGTGCAAAAGGTGGCGTTGCCTCTTCACCAGTATCATCACTCTCCCAAGGAAACATTGCCCCTTGGTAACCATAATTTAATGCTCTCTTTTTTGCAGGCTCAAG
Organism: Cellulophaga baltica; assembly: GCF_900102165.1. Taxonomy (GTDB): domain Bacteria; phylum Bacteroidota; class Bacteroidia; order Flavobacteriales; family Flavobacteriaceae; genus Cellulophaga; species Cellulophaga baltica. Next base: position 48,120 of record NZ_FNBD01000018.1, on the reverse strand, counting down.
TCGGTCAGAACGATAATTAACTAAAGAGCGGGCAATATCTTGATTAAACATTAATAACGGCGGAAACATCCAAAGCTCGGTGTCCCAAAAAATATGACCATTATAAGGTGTTTGTAACGAGAGACCCATTGGTGCGATGCTTAAATCTGAATCTCCACGACCAAAAGCATACAAATGATATAATGCTAAACGCACGTCTTGTTGCGATTGCAAATCTCCCTCAATAATAATATCTCCATCCCATAATTCATTCCATTGTGCTTTATGCTGAGCAAGTAATACTTCTTTTGAATTCAATAAATTGAAGATGACCATTCTTTCCGATTCTGATTTTGGGTCAGAAAAATCTTTGGTAGTGCATTGAGCACCAGTCCATGCGAAATCTAAACTTTCATTTTTCTTAATACTATAATGAAATGATAACGAGTTTTCATAGTCTGATATAACGTTGTGAGTTAATTCTGGTCGTTCATGTTCTCTAGAAAAATTTATGTTGTGCCATATGAATGTGCCTGATGTACTGACGAGATGTTTTTCAAATGGACTTTTAGCAACAGATTGCAAAATTGGCATGGTGGTTTCAACATCTTTTAATATTTGGAATGTGTTTTTTGGACTTTGATACTCTTTAGGTGTTATTATTTTTCCAGTAACCTTTACGTCAATTTTTTTAGTAGCCTGAACACTAATATCTATATAACCAGTATACTGTAAATTGCGAAGGGCATACACCGTACAAGAAATTTTTGCTTTATCTTTAAAGTTGAAATTTGTAGTTAAGGCAGCACTTTTCATATCCATTGTTTGTTGCCAATTGGAGATATTATCTTCTGCGATTTTTTCGCCATCAATGTACATGTCAAGATTGCCAAAATTCATTCCATGAAGAATCTGGCTAACTTTTAAGTTTGGGTCAACATCATAGACATTGTTTAGTACAACGTGCTGTATTTGAAGAGGCTTAGAGGAGCTAAGCATTCCTATTCTACCATTTGCAATGGCAATACCTGTATAGTCTGAATTTTCATTTGTACTTATATGCCAGCCGTCATTTTGAGCAGTTATTATTGAACTTGAAATAATTAATACTATAAAAAATATTTTTTTCATTACTGTTTGTTTTTTAAATGAATGCCAACAATTGTATAATGAACATATGTTCATTATACCGCCAATTTAAGATATAATGAACATATGTTTTATATATCTTTTATATTTTTCTAAGAATCAAGAGGGTTTTTTAATTATTATAATTGTTGTCAATAATTGGATATACATTATTGCATATATCGGCCCTGTGTGCCTAAGATAATACTAAGGCGTTAAATTTTCTATTAATTAGATATAAATTATTGGGGTATAGACTGTAAATGCTATGTGTAAATGAAAAATTGCTCTAATCTAAAAGCAACCACAAACGTTTACAAACGTTTGTAAACGAAAGTAACTATTTCCAAACCGAATCAAATCCTACGAGCTTTTTAAGTTTGCAGTGTCAGAACAATAGGGTTCCGATAGTCTTAACTGTTAACCATTCCTGAGCTTGTATCAGGAGCTAAAAATTAAAATTATGAACGCACTTAGAAATTCAGTACAGTTGATTGGTAATTTAGGAAATGATCCAGAAATCGTAAATTTAGAGAGCGGCACCAAGCTCGCTAAGTTTACCATTGCTACCAGCGATTCTTATAAGAATGCTCAAGGCGAAAAAGTAGAAGATACCCAGTGGCACAACATTGTTGCGTGGGGGAAAACAGCAGAAATTGCCGAAAACTTTTTGGTCAAAGGAAAACAAGTAGCGGTAGAAGGTAAATTAATGCACCGGTCTTACGAAACCAAAGAAGGGGAGAAGCGCTACTTCACAGAGATTAGATGTAATGAACTATTAATGTTGGGGAAGTAATTGCCCAATAGTGTAAAAGTAAAAAGCCTTGCGTAATGCAAGGCTTTTTTTGTTATTTAGGTCCGTCGCTAGTACGATTTCTATTGCGGTTCCTATTTTTATTTCTGTTGTTAGAATTACTTGGTTTCTGACCACTGTTTCTAGAACGGCTCTGCTGTCCTTGTCTCTTTGGTCTATCATCGGTATCTGCTTCAACAGGTCTGCTACCATCATCTTTAAAAGGATGATCTGTAATGGTAGGAATAGTTTGTTTAATAAGCTTTTGGATGTCTTTTAAATACGCTCTTTCTTCTCTATCACAGAAAGATAAAGCTACCCCACTAGCATTTGCTCTACCCGTTCTACCAATACGGTGTACATAAGTTTCAGGTACATTTGGTAAATCATAATTTACCACTAATGATAAATCATCAATATCAATACCACGGGCAGCAATATCGGTAGCTACTAGAACCGTTAATTTACCGTCTTTAAAATCTTTTAAGGCATTTTGTCTTGCCGTTTGTGATTTATTACCGTGTATAGCCGCAGCATGGATGTCTGCCTTGTCTAGTAGTTTAACAATTTTATTTGCACCATGTTTTGTTCTAGAAAAAACTAAAACTGCTTTGGCATCTTTTTCTTCAATTAAATGAATTAAAAGTTTAGCCTTATCGCCTTTAGGAACAAAATAAATAGCTTGCTCTACTTTTTCAGCAGTAGCTTGTTCTGGTTTAATGGTTACCTGCTCAAATTCTCCCAATATTTTTTGAGACAATTCTACAATGGTTTTAGGCATGGTAGCCGAAAAGAAAAGCGACTGACGCTTTGCGGGTAATTTGGCGATGATTTTTTTTACATCGTGTATAAATCCCATATCAAGCATTTGATCTGCTTCATCTAAAACTACGTGTTCCAAATCTCGTAAGGAAATAAACCCTTGGTTCATTAAATCTAACAATCGACCTGGAGTCGCAATTAATACTTCTACACCTTTCCGTAAGGCATCTGTTTGCTTTCCTTGCTTTACACCGCCAAAAATTACGGTGTTTTTAATACCTGTAAAACGGGCATATGCTGTAAAACTTTCACCAATTTGGATGGCTAACTCTCGTGTTGGAGTAACAACTAAGGCTTTTATCTTTCGTTTACCTACGCCGCTATTGTTCGTGTATAAGTGATGTAAAATGGGAATACCGAAGGCTGCTGTTTTTCCAGTTCCTGTTTGTGCAACGCCTAAAAGGTCTTTACCTTTAAGTAATATTGGAATTGATTTTTCTTGTATTGGAGTAGGATTTTCGTAACCTTCTGAAGCTAAAGCTTTCAAAATAGGTTCTGCAATCCCTAATTCTTTAAATGTCATGTATTTTATAATAAGCCACAAAGGTAGGGGAATAGTTCGGATTTATAAGTTTTTAAGAGTTTGATCTATAGTATTCGTCTACCATGAGCTGTAGGAAGCACGTAGTATATGGTGCAAAGCGGAATATAGACGTGTGCCGATACGTATTTGCAGGCAGTGAAAAGGAGTAGGAGTAGGGTTGCTTAGAAGCAACTCAGTGCGGTACTCGTATCATCGTGAACTAAGCACACATGAGCTTGTACCCGTACCGCACTGGAATACTATTAATATTATGATGCAGCCGAAATTGCTGCTATACTTTAATTGTGGCTAATGATAAAATAATCAGCTTGTAATAATGGCGTTCTATTGTCAAATTCAAAATCTATAAATTGAGCGTCGTCTTCCTCAAGTTTTGTTTTTACAGTACTTCTTCCAATTTCTCTATCGGTAGCATCAAAAGCTTTTAGCTTAAGCTTTTTATCAAAAGCTTTGTCCGCGATAAGATATACGGTAACCTTTTTTATATGGGTAGTATCATTATAGAACTTTTCTGTTCTTCCAATTTCAAATGTTTTCAAAAATGTTGTGTCCGATAGTACTTTGGCTTGATTGATACTTTTATCATACCCAGAAGTTAAACCTTTAAAAGCTTCTCCAAGACCTTCACTTGCAGATTCTAAAGCTTCCTTACCATCAGTCTTCAGGGCATCTCCTGCGCCTTTTAGTAATTTAGATTTTATAGAAACAAGGGCATTACCTTCCTCTTCTGCTTTTATTTTTTTCTCTTCAGTACTCAAGCAAGAGGCTAGTAGTAAGGTCAGGCATGCTGTAATAGCAGTAAGTTTTAGGTTTCTCATTTTAGTTTGGTTTTTTGTTTGTAATCGGTTTTTATATGCTTGTCAACAAGGGTATTAACGTAATAATAGGATTACTATTTTATAAAATTAGGTATAAATTCCATAGTATTAGGGGTAACACCGCATAGTTGTGAGGCTATAGGTGCTAAACTAATCGTGCGTTTTGGCAGATTCTGCTACCAAGCGGTTAATTTCAGAGAGCTCAGCTTCTGTAAGGTCGCGGTATTTCCCAACTTCCAGATCTAACTCTACATTCATAATCCGCACACGCTGCAAACGCTTAACGCGATAGTCTAAATGATCACACATTCTTCTAATCTGTCGGTTTAGTCCTTGTGTCAAAATAATACTAAAGGTATATTTATCTATGCGCTCTACTTTACAAGGTCTGGTAACCGTGTCTAGTATAGGTACTCCGCTACTCATTTGGCGTAAGAAATCAGAATTTATAGGTTTATTGACCGATACAATATATTCTTTCTCGTGATTGTTACGGGCACGGAGAATCTTATTGACAATATCGCCATCATCCGTTAGGAAAATTAATCCTTCCGAAGGTTTATCCAAACGTCCTATTGGGAAAATACGTTTTGGGTAGTTTATAAAATCGATAATATTATCTTTTTCTACACCTGTATCTGTAGTACACACAATACCTACAGGTTTATTAAAAGCAAGGTAGGTGTGTTTACCTTTAGGCTTTCCTATCAGTTCTCCATCTACTCTAATTTCATCAGCAATAGTTATTTTGGTTCCCATTTCAGGAACTTTACCATTGATGGTGACTCTGCCTTGATCAATAAGCTTATCGGCTGCTCGTCTAGAGCAATAGCCAACTTCGCTTAAATATTTATTTATTCGGGTGGGAGTAGTCTCTGCCATTATTTTTTTGTCTGATGCGAAATTACGAGAATAAAGTCAAAGTGAAAATGATTTGATAATTTCATCTTTGAAATTACAAATTCTTTTAAAATTTTTATTATTATCTTACTATTAGAAGATCGTCAGAACTTTCAGGTTGATAATACATATTAAGAGATATTCTACCATAATTTAAATTCCTCTCAAAATTATCACCACTAAACTGAAGCATATCAGTATAGTCTTTTATTTTGGTTATAACTACTTTACCGTTCGCTCCAAATTCAATTTCGAAATCTTTGTTGACTTCATACCTAGTGCTTTTTTTTTGGATAGTAAGTATGTTTTCCCAATTATCTCGAGCAGTTTGGTTACTATTGTCGTTTTCTATTTGTTGCACCTCGAAATGCTGTTGGTAAAGTATTTCATTGATTACTTTTTGATCGTTGGATAAGATGGCTTTGCCTAATTTATCATATAATGCAATTATTTTTTCTTTTAAATCAGATTCATTTCTTAAATCTTTACCCTTACTCCAAGCCTTTGGGTAATAGGGAAGAGTAGAGTCAAAATCTAATTTAAACTCGAGAGGTTCTATTCCTGAAATTTCTGTAAATTTTATTTTTTTTAAAGTTTCTCGTGTATTAGAATCTTCTATTTCTATTATAATTTTTGCGTCTTCCTGAAACTTCTTTCCTGCTTTACCGTTTTTTAGAGGAGCAGGCCTTGCTACTATTTTGAGCATTGAAAGTTTTTTAGTAATCCAATAATTTAAAGAAAAAGTACCATATCCAACTGATTTACCCATGTAAATATCATCAATAGAGACATCGGTAACGCAACCGTATGCAAAGACTCTCAAGATGTAATTTGTTTGATTTTCAAATTTGGTTATATCTTTTTGGATGTTTGCAAGTGGTACATCATATATTGGGGCGTAGGATACCGTGATATACGCCATGTCATCGCTTCCCAAATCTGAAGCACTAACTCCATTTACTAGCACAATATCTAGTTCTGCCTCTTGGTTTTCTATGTCCCATTTAAAACGAATTCCGTCACCAAAATTTCTAGTCAATTTTGCTAGACCATACTTTTTTTCTGCAACCGCTAAAAATTCTTTTGCGGCATAATTCAAAGTATCGGAGATTATCTTTACTGTATTTCCTGAAAGTACTACAGAATAAAGAGGTACACCACCGTAATGCATACCTTCTTCTCTGATTATACCATTATGATCTTTGTGTAAATCACCTGATTCAAAATCTAAATCATCACTAGCTTCTTTTTCGATAGTTTTTACGAAATCCTCATTGTATTTATCTCTATTTTCAAGAATAACTCTAGTAAATAGTTCGTGTAATTCCGTACGAGAGTTCACTTTAGAAAAATCATATCTCTGTTCTTGACCGTAAAAAGAAAATGAATTATAAAGTGCAAAGAAAAGTAATAAAATAGTATTCTTCATAGTTAATGCTTTTTCGTACATAATAACATAGGTGTTAGAGGTTGGTAATTAATACCTATACAATTACAACCATTTTCAAATGATCACTTGTCAAGCTTATTACAAACTCTCCAAAGTATGTTTTCAATTTTAAACACACCTTAATTATTTTATTGAATAAGTCGTGGATAAATGATTTAGAGGGCACAAATATTTTAATACGATAAGTTCATAAATGCTATATTTTTTAAAAGGAATATACTGGTTATACTTAAAGTCCGGCAATAGCGGCTTCTGCGCAACGCTCGCCATCCATAGCGGCAGAAACAATTCCGCCAGCATAACCACCACCTTCACCACAAGGAAAAAGACCTTGGATTTCTGGGTGCTCTAAATTTTCTTTTCTTGGGATGTTTACCGGAGAAGATGTTCTAGATTCTACCCCAACAATATTGGCTTCTGCGGTATAGTATCCTTTCATTTTTTCACCAAAAGCAGCGAAACCACCACGTAATCTACTACCAATTAGTTTTGGTAAGAGGGAGTGCATAGGAACCGATTTTAATCCTGGTTGATAGGATGTAGCATTTAAATCTGCCGATAGTTTTCCTTCCACGAAATCCGTCATACGTTGTGCAGGGGCGGCTTGTGTTCTACCGCCAGCGGTAAATGCCAAACGCTCTAAATCTTTCTGAAATTCTAAGCCTTTTAGAACGCCATGTTTTTCATACTTGCGCAAATCTTCATCGGCATTAATTTCTACCACAATACCCGAGTTGGCATAGAGGTTGTTTCGTTTTGAAGGAGACATCCCATTGACCACAACTTCTCCCGGTGCGGTAGCTGCCGGAACAATAAATCCACCAGGACACATACAGAAAGAGTAGACGCCTCTATTTTTTACTTGCGCTACTAAACTATAAGATGCTGCAGGTAGCAATTCATTTCTGCTGCCGGAGCAATGGTATTGAATGCTATCTATAATATGCTGCGGATGCTCTACCCGAACCCCCATAGCAAATGATTTTGCTTCTAGTGCAATTTCTTTTTTATGTAACAGGTAATAAATATCTCTAGCGGAATGGCCTGTAGCAAGAATGACACGGTTTACCGCCATTTCTATTCCGTTTTGAAGCTGAATGGCTTTTATTTTGTTATTCTGAAGGGTAAAATCTACCACGCGGGTATCAAAATGAATTTCGCCACCGTGGCTAAGAATAGCTTCTCGAATATTTTGAACAATCTTAGGAAGCTTATTGGTGCCGATATGTGGATGCGCATCTATTAAAATCTGCTCCGTAGCACCATGGTGTACTAAACTTTCAAAAATTCTACGAACATCGCCTCGTTTAATACTACGGGTATACAGCTTTCCGTCGGAATACGTGCCTGCACCACCTTCTCCAAAGCAGTAGTTAGAATCTTCGCCAACAATATGCTCTTGGTTAATGGCTTTTAAATCACGACGCCTGTCTTTTACATTTTTTCCACGTTCTAGAACAATTGGTTTAAACCCTAATTCTAAACAACGAAGGGCTGCCCACATTCCTGCAGGACCAAAACCTATAATATGTACTTCTTTAGCTTTAGAGACATCTTTATAATCAAAAACGTATTCTGGAATTTCAGAAGGCTTTTCATTGATATATACTTGAAGCTTGTAATTAATATAAATTCTAGGCTTACGGGCATCAATAGATTTACGTAACACTTTTACGACGATATCTTTTTCGTCTGCACCAACATGTTTTGCTGCTTTTTTAGTAAGGATACCTTCTATAGTTTCTTCTTTTAAAGAAACGCGAAGCTGAAATGTTCTAACCATGCCACAAAATTAGTTCAATTTCTATTAAAAAGAGCACAAATATGAGCTAGGCTGTTATTGTATTGATTTTTAAAGGCCTGTTTACAATTTAAAACAAATTTTTTTAAGGGCATTATATAAGTCGGTTTAGATAATCAGGAAACAAAAAAGTCGCTTCTTAATTTCTTAAGAAGCGACTAAAAACTAAACTATACTCGATCTAATCTAATAGGAAACAGCTACGTTTTCTCTGCATTCTTGTGCAGCCGCTACCATTTCTATTAATGCTTTTTTGGTTTCCTCCCAGTGTCTTGTTTTTAAGCCACAATCCGGATTAATCCATAAGTGCTCTGGAGCAATATATTCTTTAGCTTTTGCAATCAATGCTACCATTTCTGAGCGGTCTGGAACCCTTGGTGAGTGAATGTCATAAACTCCAGGTCCAATATCATTAGGGTATTTAAACTCTCTGAAGACATCTAAAAGCTCCATCTGTGATCTGGAACATTCAATCGTAATTACATCTGCATCCATCGCTGCAATATGCGCTATGATATCATTAAATTCAGAATAACACATATGTGTATGTATCTGTGTGTCATTTTTCACGCCTCTAGCCGCAATTCTAAATGCTTTTACAGCCCAATCTAAGTACGCCTTCCAATCAGCCTTACGTAAAGGTAAGCCTTCGCGTATGGCAGGTTCATCTATCTGAATAATAGAGAGTCCTGCTTTTTCCAAGTCTACTACTTCATCACGGATGGCTAAGGCTATTTGCGTGCAAGTTTCTGCTCTTGGTTGGTCATTGCGAACAAAAGACCATTGTAATATGGTAACCGGCCCTGTAAGCATTCCTTTTACAGGTTTTTTAGTGATAGATTGTGCAAAAGAAGACCAATATACGGTCATTGGATGTTCTCTAGAAACATCGCCATAGATAATTGGTGGTTTTACACATCTACTACCATAACTCTGTACCCATCCAAAACTAGTAAAGGCAAAACCGTCTAACTGTTCTCCAAAATATTCTACCATGTCATTACGTTCAAACTCACCATGAACTAAAACATCTAAGCCTATTTTTTCTTGAAATTCTATAGTCTCTCTGGTTTCTTTCTCTATAAAGCTATGGTAGGCTTCTGGAGTGGTATTTCCTTTTTTGAAATTAGCACGTTGACTACGTACTTCTTTTGTTTGAGGAAAAGAACCAATAGTGGTGGTAGGATATAGAGGTAAATTCAGTGCTTTTTGCTGAATGACTTTACGCTGTGTAAAACCAATTAATCGTTGATCATCTGTTTTCGTTAATCCCTTTACGCGCTCTTTAACGGCTGGGTTATGAATACTTTTTGAAACTTTACGTTCTGCATTGGCAGCACTGTTTTCAGAAACCTTCTGTAAGGTTTCTGTTAAGTTTACTTTCGTAATAAAATTTCTTATAGTATTTATTTCCTCTAATTTCTGTTTAGCAAAGGCAAGCCATTGTTTTACATTGGCACTTAAGTTCACTTCATTGGTTTCTAAGTCTAAATCGCAAGGCGAATGCAGTAAAGAACAAGAAGGCGCAATATAGAGTCTTTCTTCACCTACATGTGCAATTGCTTTTTGGATTAAAGCTAACGAGTCTTCAAAATTGTTCTTCCAAATATTTCTACCGTCAATGACTCCTAAGGATAAATGTGTGTTCTTACGTAATTTTTTTGAAGCTAAAATATCATCTAACTGCAAAGAACATCGTACTAAATCTAAATGCAAGGTGTGTACAGGAAGTTCTAATACCATATCTAGATTTTCCCCAAAACAATCAAAGTAATTAGCCAGAACAATTTTTAGGTCAGGAAATTTATCGGCGATAGTTTGGTACGTGTACCGTATAGCTTCACGGTCTCTATTCGTTAAATCTGTCGCAAGAAAAGGCTCGTCAAACTGAATATATTCAACATGTAAGGCCGTTAATTCTTCTATGATTTTTAAATAGGTAGGAAGCAGATTCGCTAAAAGATCAATACGATCAAAAGTGCTTTCTTTTTCTTTACCTAATAATAAGAATGATACCGGGCCAATAAGTACCGGTTTTGTGGTGATCCCTAAAGCCAATGCTTCTTTATATTCTTTTACAATTTTAGAATTTGCATAAGAGAATGTTTGGTGGTCATAAAATTCAGGAACAATGTAATGGTAATTGGTGTCAAACCATTTTGTCATTTCCATGGCGGTAAGGTCTATCCCATCTTTTTGGATACCTCTAGCCATCGCAAAATATAAATCTTGAGGGGTAGCATTGTTTTTTTGTAACTGTTCATAACGCTTAGGAATAGCGTTTACGGTCATACACATATCTAATACTTGATCGTATAAAGAAAAGTCATTGGAAGGGATAATGTCAATGCCTTTTTCTTGTTGAAGCAGCCAATTTTCAGTTCGGATGTTTTTTGCAGTTTCTTCTAACTCGGTCAATGTTGCTTTGCCAGACCAATAGTTTTCTAATGCCTTTTTAAGCGCTCTGTTGCTACCAATTCTTGGGTAACCTAAATTTGTTGTTTTCATTACTACCTGTTTTGCGTATTAGATATTATGTCTTCACAAAATTACTTTTTATCATATTTATATCTGCATAATGTTCTTGGATAAGTTTATTTAGCTGTTTTAGTGCTATTATTTAGATAAAAATAAATATTTTTGTTGGGGAAACGTACCTCACTAGAATATTTGTCTATGGAAAATTTAGATCTAACAGATTTAGCACTGCTTAAATTGTTGCAAGAAAACTCCAACTACACCACAAAAGAGGTTGCTGCACGTGTAAATTTATCTGCAACACCGGTATATGAGCGCTTGAGAAAATTAGAAAAAGAAGGCTATATTAAAAAATATGTGGCCCTGCTAGATGCTGAGAAGTTGGGAAGAGAATTGATCGTGTTTTGTAATATTACCCTGAAGCAACATACCAAAGCAATTGGTAATAAGTTTGTAACAGATATTATTGCATTGCAAGAGGTAACGGAATGTTATAATATTTCTGGAGATTATGATTTTATGCTTAAAGTATTGGTGAAGAACATGAAAGATTATCAAGATTTTGTTATTAATAGCTTAGGTTCTGTAGAAAATATAGGTAGTGCCCATAGTACTTTCGTCATAGGCACCATAAAACATACCAATAGCGTGCCCTTGTAATTAGCTTACATAAAAGATAATTCTACGAGTTTTTCTTCAATGACCGCAAATTCCGTGAGCAGTTTACATTCATCTATAGGTTTAAAGATAAAGTGAATAGGATCTGCTTTGTGTGCTCTTACGATAGTGGCTTGGTCAGAATTACCGGTTAGAAATACAATAGGAATGTTGTATTTCTCTTTAATAATTTCTGCGACCTCTATGCCATCTAGTCCAGGGCCAATACCAATATCCATGAGGATAACATGGGGTTTAAAGTCTTCTAATACCTGCAAGGCTTTATCTGCGTTATTAGCGGTTTTAACCGTGTGTTCTCCGCAGCCTAGAAGAATTTCCTCTAGAAACATTTGGATAATAAAATTATCTTCGACGATGAGAATGCTACATTTCATAGTTATGAGAGTTCTTGAATTTCTTGGAACGTGATAATAAAAGTGGTTCCGGTTTGTAAGTTGTCTTTTTCTATGTTACCGTTTAGTTGCAACACCAATTTATGAACCAGTTTAAGTCCTAAAGTGTCTGTATCTCTAAATTTCACTTTTTTTGGAAATCCTTTTCCATTATCACCTATGTGAAGTAGGAAAGAATTGTTCGCTTGTTTTTTCAACGATATGGTGATGATGCCTATGTTATCATTGAAAGCGTATTTTAAAGAGTTGGTAACCAGCTCATTGATGATTAGGCCTAGCGGAATAGAGGTGTCAATATTAAAATAAATTTCATCGACCTCTAGGTCTAGCGTTATTTTATTCGTACTTCCTTTCATGGAAATAATCAAACCATTCACCAACTGCTTTAGGTAATCAGCATAATTAATTTTACTCAAATCATCACTTCTATAGAGGCTTTCATGTAGTAACGCTATAGATTTTATACGGTACTGGCTGTATTTGAGCATACTTTTCACGTCTTCGTCTTGAATGTAGCGCGATTGTAGGTTTAGTAAGCTGGTAATCACCTGAAGGTTATTTTTAACTCTGTGGTGTATTTCTTTTAGCAAGGTGTTTCTTTCTTCTAATCGAAGATTTACAGCATTATTTAAGGAAGAAATGTGCTTATTTTTATAGTATAAATTATGAATGGTAAACATGAAAAACAAGAGTCCTAGATTTAAAAAGATAGAAAAGTAGATGGTATTCTTTTTGTTGACCTTTATTTTGTGTTGTACTTCTGGTGAATGCATTGAGGTATACAAAGTCCAATCAGACATGCCACCGATAGTGATTTTTTTTACATTGTAAATGGGGTTATCGTTTCTATCTTTTTCGGTTAGATCTACGGTAGATTTTGTATATAATTCATTTTTATTGTGTTCGTCATAAAATATTTCATTGGTATTATTAAGGATGCTAATATTTTGAGTGCCAATGCCATTTAACCAAGTAGCAGCATTTAAATTTAAACCAACTATGCCTAATAAATTGTCGTCTGGATCAAAAATTTTTGTAAAAAACCGAACGGTCGGCCTGTAAGGCGTTTCTATAATATTGTTTTCTATGTTAAGGTCTATATTAGAAACAAATGTTTGCCCTTTTTTTAATTTTAAAGTTTTTTGAACATAGTAGCGGTTAGACTTGTCCTCTAAGTGTTTATTCTCGTAAATAGAAACATTATTATACATGTTCTCTACCTTGAGTAATTCTTTTCCGTCGGGATCAATTATGCGGGCTTGAAAATAGTCATCTTCATTTTTTAAAAAATAATAGAATATAGGACCAACTTCCTTGAAAGATTTGGTTTGATTATAATTCGCTTCAACCAGGTCTTTGAAAAAAAGTACTTTCTTCTTACTGGTTTCGTATAAATTCAACAATTGCTCATGGGCAGATTTAAGCTCTGCTTCTGAATCGGCTAATTCTATAGCTAATAAATTTTTCTCGAATTTATTAATTCTAATAACGGTAATTACCCAAATAGCCACACTTAGAATGGCAAATAATGCAATGGATATAGCAATTAATTTCTTACTCATAAACCTTTTACAGGATAAACAGCATATAATTTTTTTAAATTGGGGAGTCTTAATAATACTATAAAAATATTATATTAACAAAAAAAAGACTACAAAAATTAGAATATCCCTTTCGGTTTTTGTGGTCTTTTAAATTTTCTTTATATCGAGAATAAATCAGAATTATTTTGCAAGCTGCATTCTATCCTTGGAAACCTACATTTCGGTAGTCTTTTGTTTTAATATTCGAGCTATAATTTCAAATTTGTATAGGAACTATTTAAAATAGATAACTTTATGATTTGAAGTGATTGGAGGTTCGCTGCTTAGCTTTTGCTATTTTTGAAGCAGTACTCTTATTTTCTAAGTCAGGGAGTGCTGTATTGTAAATCGTTTTTTTAATGATTTAATAAATTTTGAAATGAAACAAGTATTAAAAATTGTACTAAGAGGTATGCTAATAGGCATCTGTATTGTAATTATAGATGTCGTAATGAATATTTTATTAGGGAGCGCTGTGAGTTTTGATGCACAGTTTGTAAATAACCTACAGTACTACTTCCTGTACTCGGTGAGCTTAACGGTCTTAAATACGCTTTTTTTTAGGTATTTAAATGATAAAGTGGTTTGGGTGAGGTTTAAAAGATTTAGACTAATTATTGGAGCTTTAGGAGGTGTCTTGTTAACTATGTTGGCTGTTTTTCTAATTCGATTTTTTATAGAGGTACTTATTGGAGGCGAAAGTTGGAGTACTTTTATTTGGAGTGAAAACCCTAGATTCTATATTTTTTGCTTGTTGATTACCTTGTTGGTCACTATCATTTTTCATGCAGTTTATTTCTATAGACTCAGTCAAAATAAAAAAGTAAAAGAACAAAAGATTATAGCCAGTACGGCATCGGCCAAGTTTGATGCTTTAAAAAATCAGTTAGATCCTCACTTTCTTTTCAATAGTTTAAATGTATTGACAAGTTTAATTGATGAAGACCCGCATCAGGCACAAAAATTCACCACCTCCTTATCAAAAGTATATCGGTATGTGTTAGAGCAAAAAAATAAGGATTTAATCTCTGTAGATGAGGAATTGCAGTTTGCAAAAACCTATATACGCCTATTAAAAATGCGCTTTGAAGACAGTATTATCTTTGAAACTCCAGACCAAGCTAGTAATCCAGAGGCAAAGATTGTTCCTTTGTCCTTACAATTATTGCTAGAAAATGCAGTAAAGCATAATGTGGTTACTTCAGAACGGCCCTTACACCTCCGTGTATTTGAAGAAAACGGACAATTAGTGGTGAGTAATAATTTGCAAGAGAAACAAGTGGTTAAAAAGAGTAGCGGTGTGGGGCTAAAAAACATCCAAGAGCGCTATAACATATTATCCAATAGGAAGGTGGCTATTCTTAAAACAGCTTCAGATTTTAGAGTAGAACTTCCGATGTTAACAAAACAGGTTTCTATGAAGGAAACTCAAGAAGATTATCTTGAAGATAAAAGATATCAAAAAGCAAAAGAACGAGTAGAGAAAATAAAAGGGTTCTATGGAAACCTGATGTCTTATTGCATTGTTATTCCTATTTTGATATTCGTGAATTACAACACTACCAGCTTCCCTTGGGTAATATTTCCGGCCTTAGGTTGGGGTTCTGGTCTTGTTGCACATGGAATGGAGGCTTATGGCTACAATCCGTTATTTGGACGTAACTGGGAAGAGCGTAAGATGCGAGAATATATGGATGATGATCAATTTTAAGCGTAAATAACAATTCAGCATTAAAAAGATACAACTCAGTATTTTGTATTTAGAAAAAAGACAAGATTAGAACATCTTTGAAGTATTAAAAACAACTAAATAATCAACAATGAACAATTCAGATACCGATACTAAATATTTTAGAGCCAAAGAACGTGTAGAAGCGATAAAGGCTTTTTATAACAAAGTTTTTAAATACATAGTAGCTATTGTAATTACCGGAAGTATTAACTATTACCTTAATGAATGGAGTAACCCTTGGTTCTTATGGGTGGTCTTAGGAGTCTCTATAGCCACAGCTGTAAAAGCCATAAAACTCTTTGGATACGACGTGCTTATGGGAAGAAATTGGGAGCAGCGTAAGATAGATGAGTTCATGAAAGAAGAGGAAACCAAGAAAAGATGGGAGTAATAATACTAAACTAAAAAAACTACAGATGAAAACATTCACGACACAAGAAGATAAGAGAAAAAGAGCAGAACAACGTATCAAAGCTTTGAAAGGATTTTATATTCACTTAACAGTATATATCCTTGTTAATATTATGATTAGTACCGTTAGCGTTGTAGGAAACATGAGCTCAGGAGATAGTTTTATAGAAGCATTTACCACTTTTGGCACCTTTTCTACTGCGATATTTTGGGGTATAGGGGTCTTTTTTCACGGAGCAAAAGTATTTGAATTTAATCCGTTCTTTAGTAAAGAGTGGGAGGAAAGAAAAATCAAGCAGTATTTAGAAGAAGATACGAATGAAATTGGTAAATACAACTAATATGGATCTTGATAAGAGAACAAAATTAGAGCGAGCTCAAAAACGAGTTGCAACAATAAAAGGTTTTTATGATCATCTTACGATTTATGTAATTATAAATATTTTAGTGTTTATTTTTAAAGGAAAATTTATCATTACCCTGTTGATTAAAGAAGCCTTGGGGAATCCTCAAATCTTAAATTGGATTGATTGGAATGTGTATGGAATACCAATTATTTGGGGAATAGGAGTATTGATTCATGGCGTCATCGTTTTTAAAATCAGACCAAGTTTTTTGACCCACTGGGAAGAGAAGAAAATTAAAAAATACATGAACGAAGAACAAGAATCTTCTAGTAGCTTATAATTAAAAAAAATAGGGATTGTAGTTTTTTGAAACCCACCAATAGCCTTTAAAATAAAGACCAAAAAAAGACCAAATGAAAACAATTATTATTGAAGATGAAAAGCCATCAGCGAGAAGATTAAATCGATTACTTGAAGATTTAGGTGTTGAGGTATCTGTGCTTTTGCATTCTGTTGAAGAGGCTATAAATTGGTTTCATAATAATGAACACCCCGATTTAATATTCTTAGATATTCAACTTTCAGACGGACTTTCGTTTGAAATTTTTGAAGCGGTTGAAGTTAAAAGTGCTATCATTTTTACTACTGCTTTTGATGAATATGCACTCCAAGCTTTTAAGTTAAATAGCATTGATTATTTGTTAAAACCAATTGATGATGAGGACCTAGAAATTGCCGTTAAAAAGTACAAATCTTTAGCGCCAAAAAAGGAGAAATTAACCCTTGATTTTGAAGACATAAAAAAGCTACTTGTTAACCCTATTGAACGCGAGTTTAAAAAACGTTTTACAACCAAAGTAGGGCAGCATCTAAAAATCATAAATGCAGATGAGGTAGAATGTTTTTACAGTGAGAATAAAGGTACCTATGCATCAACTACCGAAGGCAGAAATTACCTTTTAGAAACTACCTTAGAGAATTTAGAAGAAGACCTAGATCCAAAAATATTTTTTAGAGTAAGTCGCAAATTTTACGTCAATGTCAATTGTATAAAAGATATTGTATCTTACACAAATTCTAGGCTGCAAATCAAATTAATGAAGTTTAATGAGCAAGAAATCATCGTAAGTAGAGAGCGTGTTCGCGATTTTAAGCTTTGGTTGGAGTAGTGTGTGTTAATAAACTGGATTTAAATAGCTTAAATATTCAAAAAAGTCACTATAGGTTTTTCTTATAGTGGCTTTTTTGATGCCTTTTGCTTATTCATCTACCCGATTGTCATCAAAAGCAGATGGCAGAAGTTTCGGGATTAGTTTAATGAAAATAGGAAGCAAAACAGCACCGCCTGGTAAGATAAAAATGGCTAAGGATGGAATGCTTTTAAAGATATCTAGGAGCTGATTTTGGACTTTTTTCTTCTCCTCTTCCGTAAGATCTTTGACGGTAGATTTTGATAAAAGGGCGACCAATTCTTTGCTTTCAGAAAGCTCTTTTTGCAATCTTTTACTATTTCTTAAAATCAATTTATTTACAATTTTAGACATGCTATCGTAAAATTGAACCGCTAAATTATTGTTTTTTAAATGTGGAATTTGACGTGTATTTTGTTCAAAAAAAACAGCTACTTCTTCTATAGATTTTAGGATGGCTTCAGACGGTATTCCAAGGTCTTTTCCAATGCCAAAAATGAACTCAGATTCTTTGTATTCTAGCGACTGATCTTCCCACACTGTTAAGCAAGCAACATCTAAAAAATAGGTGTTTTCTCGCGGTGTAAAATTGTTAATTAATTTACGCCTATAGGTGCCGTCAAAACTATCTTGAGTGCTGTCAATAAATGTTAAGGACGATTCAAAAAGCTGCGCTAATTTTGCGTCGGTTTTATTTTTTTGCTTAGAACTTAAGGTATGGTAAATTATATTTATGGTAATGTACTCTAACTTTTCTGCATGCTTTTTTGGGTCTGATTTTAGTTCTAAATAGTTCTTAAAAGTTAAGACATCAATGTATAATAATGAGTTTGTAATAATGCTATTAAAATTTTTACTGATGACATTATCGTCTAAATAAATTCTAGATTCAATGAGTTTTTCGAGCTGCGATGAGGTCTTTTTTCCGGTTAAAATTTTGTTCAAAAATGAAATTTTATTGATGCCAAGTTGGTTATAAAACTCAAATATTTCTTCTAAAAAACTGGAGAAAGTTACCGTTTTACTTTTCTGTCTATAGGTAAAATATAAGGCGGTAAGTAAATTAATTTTTGCTTTTTCATCTTCAGAAAGGGGATGTTCTGGATGTATAAATTCTGGAATACTTACGTTAATTCCGTAAATGAATCCAATATTTTTTAAGTGTGCATATAGTTCATCAAAGTTATCATAGAGCTCATGATAATCTTTTACAAGGTGTCCAAATTTATCTATCCAACCTGATGCTGAAGGGTTCATTGATCAATCATTTTCAAGCTGCAAAATTACTACAAAACTAATTAGTATATCCTACTGAAGTAGAGAATCTTAGTTCCTTTAAAAATCATGTTAACATATTTTTAACATTTAAAACCAAACCCTAGTTTCATTTTCTCGTAAGTGTTGGGGAATAAATAATCTAAAAATTAAAATCATGAAAAACACAAAAATGTATTTTGGTCTAGCACTTCTTGCCGTTGCGGGTACCATTTTAGTTGCAGCAGATCATATTGATGCACCTTCTTCTAAAGGAACATCGGCAGATATTGCCGATTTCTATGCCTTTGAGCCAACTACAGGTTCAGACAATACTGTATTTATTGTAGACCTACAAACAAGCGTATTACCAGATTTGGCCTATGGAACATTTGATGAAAATGTGCTTACTGAGATTAATATAGACTTGGATGGTGACCTAGTAGAAGATAAAGTAATCCAAGCAATACCTAGAGATGGTTTCATGTATTTCTTTGGTCCTGTTGCTCCATCACAAAAAGGATTAGACAGTCAAGTAGCAATAGATGCGCCTTTAGGAAGTGTAGAAATTTCTGAGGTTTCTGCAAAAACTACGACAACAGCCTCAGGTGTAAAGTTATTTGCCGGTCCTAGACAGGATGCTTTCTTTTTTGACTTTTTTCAATTTAACGCCGTGATAGGGGGCAATGCTCCTTTAGGCTTTAAAGAGGCTTCTGAAGCAGAAGACACCTTTGAAGGGGCCAACACCATGTCTATAGTAATAGAAATTCCTAATACCATGTTAGGGACTACTACCGCTAAAAATGCTTTGGGTCTTGAAGTATATAAGACTTGGGTTACTTCAAATAAAAAACAATAATAATCTATCATTTTAAAATATAAACTTATGAAATTTTCAAATATACTATACGCGTGTTCTTATGCCTTAGCGTTGTCTTTTTTCACTTCTTGTAATAATGACGATGACAACCAAAGTACCATGTTACCCAATGCAAATGCAGATTTTTCAGGAACCTATTCTCAGGTAGATCATATGGGAAGACCCGGTATAAATACTGTTTTAAGTGCAGATGATGCTACAAAAGATAGTCAGAATAGAACTTTGCCAGCAGATATGGCAGTAGCTTTTCAGGCTAGTTTTGAAGCTAGATTAGAAGCCTACCATGATGTATACGCTACTATATTAGGCGCAGACCCTGCAGCCGTAAATTATGAAAACAATATTTTAGGTTTAGATATAGCCAGCTTAACAGGTTATTTGGCTGCAGATGTTTTAGAAGTGGCTCCTAATTTACCTACTACGTATTTTAATCCAGGTACAGATGCAGATATGGATGGGAGAATCCTTGTGCCAGACGGAGACGAAGTGGCTTTAACCGGGAGAACCATTCAAGATGATGTTATTGATGTATCCTTGATTCTTTTATTCGGAGGAATGGAAGGGGATCGTTTTAGTGGACAAGACACAGATGGTGATGGTATGGCAGATTTGCCAAGACTAACTTCTGATGGTGTTAGTATTACGGCTAA
This sequence comes from Cellulophaga baltica, assembly GCF_900102165.1. GTDB lineage: Bacteria > Bacteroidota > Bacteroidia > Flavobacteriales > Flavobacteriaceae > Cellulophaga > Cellulophaga baltica. The sequence goes on along the minus strand of NZ_FNBD01000018.1, from coordinate 28,290 downwards.
CCCTACAACTACCTTTCCTTATTTAGGAAATCCTGAATAAGGTACTATGAAGAGGAACTATAAGAGGGTGTGAAAACCCTCTTATATTTTAAGAATTAAGCCTAATTACAAATAAACCACCCTATGAAATTTAGCATCCTAACCTTAATTTTTCTCGTAGTGCTTTCTTGCAATTCAAAAGAGAATAGCACCATTACTAAAGCGGAAGATTATAACGCTTACTTACCTTCTATAGCACCCAAAACAACATCAAAATATTTTGAACTTTGGAATGCTAAGATTAAACCAGACAGTATTCAAATTACCAGTTTTGGTATCGTTGCAGGGCAATATGAAGCCTATTTTAAAGCAACAGGAGATATCTCTTATTTGAAAAAATCTGAACAAGCCTTAGAAAAAGCTGTAGCTATAGCCGCCACAGGAAGAGCGGGCTACCGTAGAGCATTGGCACGTAATTATATAGCACAACATCGATTTAAAGAAGCTTTGGTCCAAGCGAAGGAAGCAAGGGCAATTGGTTCGGGATTACGAGAAACCCAGAATCTTTTATTTGATGTGCATATGGAACTAGGGAACTACACATTAGCAAAAAACTACTTGGATAGCATTACCGATATTACGAATTTTGATTTTTTAATTCGTGCCGCAAAATGGAACGATTATAAAGGAGATTTGGCAACGACTATTAATTACATGGAACAGGCGAAAGATAAAGCCGAAAAAACCTATACAAAGGCTTTAATCTTATGGTCTTACACCAACCTTGCGGACTACTACGGACATGCAGGCAGACTTTCTGATTCCTACAAATACTATTTAAAATCTTTAGCATTAGATGCAGAGAATGCCTATGCAAAAAAAGGAATTGCTTGGATTGTTTTTTCTCATGAAAAAAATCCGAAGGAAGCCTTACGAATTTTAGATTCCGTGACAAAAAACTACCATGCGCCAGATTATTACTTACTAAAGGCAGAAATAGCAGCGTATATGGATAATACGGAAATGAAACTCCTCAATATAGATGAATACATTAAGAGCGTAAAAAATACGTCTTATGGTGAAATGTACAATGGGTATACCATCAATCTCCATTTAGAGGAAACCAAGCAATGGGATAAGGCTTTAGAATTAGCGAAAAGAGAAGTAATTAATAGACCTACACCAGAATCCTATCATTTTTTCGCGTCTAGTTACTTAAAACTAGGGCAAAAGAAAAAAGCTTTAGCTATTGTCACAGAGCATATAGAAGGAAAGTCTTATGAGCCGGCATTACTTTTTACCTGTGCTGAAATTTACAAAGCCAACGGATTAACTAATAAGGCGAATGCGCTTAAGACGGAGTTGTTAGGTGCGGTGTATGAATTAGGACCAAGCTCAAAAGAAAAAATAGAATCACTTTAAAAATACCTTATGTATAAAATTTTCGCCCTATTATGTTGTTTTCAAATGGTTCAAAGTAGCTATGCACAAACAGTGAAGGGAAAACTGATGGATGCAAAAAGCAATCCTATTGAAGGGGCGTATATTTTAAATATACATTCCGAAAAGCACACCCATAGTAATGAGTTAGGGTATTTTAAATTAGAAGATAATGAAGTAGGAGATACGCTTCGTATTGGAGCATTAGGCTATAAAAAATTAAATTTTGTTATTCAAAACCTTTCGGACAACCAGCGCATCGGTATTCAATTGATAGAAGAATCTTTTGAGTTAGATGAGATTGTTATTAGACCTACACTAAATGGGTTAAATGTAGTTTCTGCAATCGATTTAAAAACAACTCCCGTAAAATCATCACAGGAATTATTGCAGAAAGTACCCGGTTTAATTATTGGTCAGCATGCAGGGGGCGGAAAAGCAGAGCAGTTATTTTTAAGAGGTTTTGATATTGATCATGGAACAGATATCGCTATTTCTGTAGATGGAATGCCCGTAAATATGGTATCCCATGCGCATGGCCAAGGGTATGCCGACTTACATTTTGTAATTCCAGAAACCTTAGATCAAATAGATTTTGGTAAGGGTCCTTATTATGCTGGTAAAGGTAATTTTGCAACGGCTGCTTACGTAGACTTTACGACTAAAAAGCATTTAGATAAGAGTATGCTTCGGTATGAAGTAGGAGATTTTGGATGGAACAGGGCCTTAGGAATGTTTAATTTGGTGAGTTCCGATACAGACCATGCCTATGTAGCTACCGAATTAACGCAATTTGATGGCGCTTTTGATTCGCCTCAGAATTTTTCAAGACTCAATCTTTTTGGGAGGTATAGTACCCAATTTGCAGACGCTAGCACACTAGCTATATCTGCGTCACATTTTACCAGTACCTGGGATGCTTCGGGCCAAATACCTGAACGTGCTGTAGCCAGCGGATTAATTTCAAGATTCGGAGCTATAGATGATACGGAAGGTGGTACCACTAGTAGAACTAATCTTAACGCTTCATTGCTGAAGGTTTTAGGTGAGGAGACTTTTATAAAATCAAATGTGTTCTATGCTAACTATGCATTTGAATTGTATTCTAATTTCACCTTCTTTCTAGAGGATCCAGAAAATGGTGATCAGATAAAACAGTTTGAAGATCGTGATATATTTGGATTTAATTCTGAATTGCAAAAGAACATGACTTGGAGCACATCTGAGGTATTGCTAAAAGCAGGAGTAGGGCTAAGGGCAGATTATAATAATGATGTAGAATTATCACACACCTTAAATAGAAAAACAACAATAGAAAACATTCAATTAGGGAGCATCAAAGAAACCAATAGTTTTGGGTATGCAAGTCTTGATTATACCTTAGGCAATTGGACTATAATTCCGGGATTGCGATTGGATTATTTCAATTTCCAGTATACAGATGATTTACAAGAAACGTATTCTAATACATCAGAGAACAAAGCTTTTCTAGCACCAAAACTAAATGTGCTGTATTCTAGCAGCCAAGAACTACAAGTATTCCTAAAATCAGGAATAGGGTATCATTCCAATGACACGCGGGTGGTAGTTGCTGCAACCGAAGAAGAAACACTTCCTGCTGCTTATGGGGTAGATTTCGGAGCACTTTGGCGTCCTACGCCTAAAGTATTTTTAAATGCAACTGCCTGGTATTTGTATTTAGAGCAAGAGTTTGTTTATGTGGGGGATGCTGGTATCGTAGAGCCTAGTGGTAAAACCGAACGTTTTGGGGTCGATGTAGGCGTGCGTTATCAATTAACCGATTGGTTGTTTTTTAATACAGATCTTACGCTTACAAAAGCACGAAGCATCGAAGAAGCATCTGGAGAAGATTATATTCCGCTTGCGCCAGATTTCACGATGGCAGGAGGGTTCAGTGTGCTTAATTTAGGACGGTTCTCAGGAGGTATCAACTATCGTTTTATAGATGACCGACCAGCAAATGAAGATAATTCAATTGTGGCAGAAGGATATTTTGTAAGTGATGTAAAGCTTGATTATCAAGTTTCTAAAAATTTAGGAATTGGTATTGCGGTAGAGAATCTATTGGATACAGAATGGAATGAAACGCAATTTGCAACAACATCAAGGCTTCAGAATGAAATAACACCCGTAGAAGAAATTCATTTTATTCCTGGAACGCCATTTTTTCTAAAAGGAAGTTTAACCTATACATTTTAAATAAAACGCAAAAGGCAGTGGTTGCTTTTGTTTTTAGGTTGAAGCCTCGTAATTGAAAAATTACGAGGCTTTTTTGTTGAAGTGTATTATTTCTAGGATAAACGGTAAAACCTAGTTTAGAAATTTCTCGTAAGTAGTTTTAATTGAGATACCTACTATTAATTTTTAACCTATGAAACTATGATTTATTTTATACTCCTCTTAGAATTATACATTGTACTGCATTTAAGTCTAGTAGTGTACCTAGCGCAAAAAAAACTTAATGAAGAAATTAAGTTGGCTAATTTTTATACGACTAAAACCAAAAAGTAGTACTAAAGGAAACCCATCAGCGTAAGAATTAATTTCAGTTTCTATAGCGATATAATTCATAGCTTTGGCGGGTCAATATTTGTTGGAGGATGCGAGGAAATGAGATTGCAATTGTTTTAGTATTACTATTCTTTTTTAAAGGATACAGTCAAGAAGTTGCGCAGGATTCTACAAAAAATCTGAATGTAACCATCTTCCCTGTGGCTTTCTATACAGCAGAAACAGATTTTGGCTTTGGAGCTTTAGGAGTCGCGTCTTTCTGGATGAAAAATCAACCTAGAACCACAAGAGCTTCCTCTTTACAATTAGGAGCTAGTTATACCACCAAAAATCAAATATTAATATATGTTCCTTTTGAGCTATATACGCATGAAGAAAAATGGCGGTATGTAGGAGAAGTGGGGTATTATAGATATGTCTATAATTATTTTGGACAAGGAATAGATAGTAAAGAAAGTAATTTGGAAACTTATGAGGTGAGTTTTCCAAGAGTTCGGCTTTCCGTTTTAAGACAAGTACTTCCTAATATATCTGCAGGCCTTAGTTATGAATTAGATGATTTTAAAAATTTAAAAGCAGCAGAAGGTGGTGTTTTAGAAACTTCGGAGGTTATAGGTAAAGAAGGTGGCGCAGTTTCTAATATAGGTGCCGTGATACATTATGATTCTCGAGATCATATTTTTTATCCTACCAAAGGGTTCTTTATCCAAGCCAGTTATTTTGTTTCTTCGAGTTTATTAGGTTCTAGTTTTAATTATAACAAGTTTATTCTAGACAATAGATTTTATCAAAAAGTAGGTAAAAATCAAGTGTTGGCTGCGAATTTATTTTTAGGTACAGCCTCAGACGGGATGCCTTTTTTAGATCAATTTACCTTAGGAGGTAAAAGAACACGAGGCATCAATAGCAGACGTTATCAAGATAATTCGGAAGCTAGTTTTGCTTTAGAATATCGCTTTCCTATCATCAGTAGGTTTGGTGGTGTCGTTTTTGGTTCTACAGGTACGGTTGCTCCTAATTTAGATGATGTCTTTTCATCACCTTATAAAAATTCAGGAGGTGTAGGACTTCGCTATATCATCAATAAAAGAGATGGCGTTCGTATTCGTGCCGATTACGGAATCTCTAGCGAAGGCGGTATTTTTACCTTCACCATCAAAGAAGCTTTTTAATTACATAAATTTTCGAATCAATACCGGAAGCAGCAGCAAATCTAAAAGTAATGCTGTAAATAATGTTGCGCTTATAAGCAATCCTATAATTAAACTAGGGTTGTGAATAGAAAATAATAAAGTCATAAATCCAAAAAAGAGGAGTAGCGTTGTGATAATCAACGCTCTACCTGTTTCTAAGAAGGTAGTTTCTAAAGCACGTTCTTTGGTCAACCCCTTAGAGATTGCAATTTTATACTTGCCTAAAAAATGTATGGTATCATCTACAGCAATACCAAATACAATAGCAAATACAATAGATACAGGGGCATCTAACGGAATGTTTAGAAAGCCAAGTAAAGCACCAGCAAATAGCAGCGGAACCATATTAGGGATCAAAGAGATGATGACGAGTTTTATGTTTTTAAATAAGAATGCCATAATAATCCCCACCAATAGCAAGCCCATTAGCAAACCTTGAAATAAACTAGCTTGAATATAAGAGGCATTTTTATCCATGAGCATACCCTTACCCGTAACTCTAAAGTTTACGATACTCGTATCGATATGTGTAGCAACAAAAGCATCAATCTTATCATAAGTTTTTACCAGACTATCAGTGCCAATATCAAGAACATTAGCAATAATTCTAGCTTTGGTTTTGCTGCTATCGGTGAATTTATCTAGTTGTTGTCGCGCATATCTAGAAGCATCTTTTTTATAGATGTCAAATTCGTCTTGCGTATCGGGTAAGACAAAATAAGCGGTCTTATTTAAATGGTTTGCTTTGTTTAGTGCTTTAAAAATCGAATTTACGGAGCGTATGTTATCTACATTTTCTGTTTCTTGAAGCAATTGATTTACTTTTTCAATTTCTTGGGCTACAGCAAAATCTGTAATCTTATAGCCTTGTTTTGTTTGTACGGCCAGTTCTATGGTTCTAAAACCAGAATATTCATTTTGAAAAAAAGCAAAATCTTCTGCAATCTTACTGTTGTTAGGAAGGCTAGTTTTAAAAGTATAGTTGGTGTTTACTAGGCTTAGGCCATATACACAAACTACCGTAAAAATAATACTGACGCTTACGATGCTCTTTGGTTGCGCTATCGTAAAAGCATTCATTTTCAGCAGATGCTTTTGCCAGAAAGTCGACTTGCTTTTTTTAGGGAGGAGGGTTGAATTTTTAAATATCAGGACTAGAGAGCTGGTAAAGAAAACTACGGTAATATAAGCGATAAGTACACCGATGGCAGAGTTTACGCCAAAGTCTCTAATACCCACCAATTTTGAAAATAGCAACGATAAAAATCCTATTGCCGTAGTTACTGAAGTTAATAAAGTAGATAAACCAACTTCTTTTAGAGACTGTACAATTGCAGTTTGTCGTGCAACTCCTACTTTAATTTTTTCCAGAAAATTATCAAGGATATGAATAACATCCGAAGTACCCACAATAAGCATTAGAATAGGGTAGAAGGCCGCCAAAGCACTGAGCTCTTTGCCTAATAAGGACAGGGTGCCAAGGAAAATTAACAAGGCTACAAATATGGATATTAGGGTGATAAAAACAATTGCGGTACGTTTATAAATGATGTAGAGTACAATAAGGACCAATATTAAAGAAACAATGGAAGTAACCGTTAGTTCTCTTTTTTGCATTTGCACTAAGGCTTCATAGAATGAGGTTCTCCCCATTAAGTGGTTGGAACTAAAGTTATGTTCACTTAATAAGGTTCTTGTGGCATCTAATAAAGCTACAGATTGCTGATAATCTAAATTGTCTTTGGTCTCTAGAAAAACCACTAAGGAGTGTGCATTTTCATCGATAAAGGAGCCAATGAAAAAATTGTCTTCTTGTATTTTTTCCCAATCAGCGGTATATTGTGTTTCGTCATCAATATGCAATACAGGGAGTTTTGTATAGCCAAAAGAAGTTTTTAGCGGATAGGATAAATTAGTTAAGGAATTAGCTTCCGTGACATGAGGCAATGCTTTTGCAGCAAGGGTAAACTTATCAAAATTTTCTAGAAACTCTTTGTCAAAAATACCTCCTTCATTTTCTACGGCCACCAATAAGAAATTATCATCGGTAGAAAAATCTTTTATGAATTCTTCGTAAAACAACAAATCATCATCACCTGTTGGGAAAAACTGACTAAAATCAAAAGAGAACTTTAAATTAGGAAGCAAAAAGCCAGACCCAATAGATAGGAGTATAAAAACACCTAAGATGATTTTTTTAAACGAAAGAATTTTAAGCATATAATGAATTCATAATGCCCAAAATGAAACACGGTACTGGGCATTCAAAATTAATGAATTATAAGTTAGTCCAGTTATCTAAATCTAAGGTCCAATCATAGCTTTTATAAGTGATTTCGATATCCTTTGTGGTTGGAATGATTTGATTTTCTTTTAAAATTTTTTTCACGCCTTTTTTAGATCCAAAATCGCCTCTAAACCAACTAAATAAAGAAGTTACAGCTACAGATTTGTTTTCAGCAGTATATGTCGTTGTTTTTACTAAATACTCTTGGGTTCCTTTATTAAACTGTTCGTTTATGTGCTCTGGAGAATAAATAGCTACAGGAGGGCAATCTTTAGCGCCACAATTAAGTGCAAAATGCACTCGATAATCACGAGTATCTACTCTTAATTTTCTTTCAAATTTATTAGGGAACCATTTGCGAATTAATCCTAAGCCTAAAGGCCATTGAGACTTTCTAATAATACCGTGTTCAATCTTTGCAAAAGACACCGTTTCCCCTGCAATTGTAATCTGCTCGCGGCTAAAAAAATCTCTACGGTCATTGTATAACTCAGGCGTATCACTTAAAATAAGTTGAATGTATCCGTTGTAAATATTCACCCAAAACGCTAGTTTCTCCTGATCTGTAGGTAATGCACTTTCTAAATCTTCTAAAGAGCTGTTCGCAAGTTGTTCCTGAATAGCACTTACGTCTTCTCCGTTTTTTATCTTTAAAAGAAAATCTTCAGAAAGGGTATTGTAATCTTTCCCTTGCTGTGCGGTCATGGATACCACAGTAAGAATAATAGTAAATAATGTAGTGAAAAATCTGATATTTTTTGTTTTGCGTTTCATTTGAACTGATATTTGTGTTGTATCTTGCTTTATTTACGAGATAATAGCGTTATATGTTTTGTCGTAAATAAATAAAACCCTTTCGTATAAAATTACGTAAATAGAAATGTTACAGTACCTCAAATAAATAAGTTGTAACGCTTTTTGAATTGAAAGACGTTTTTTATGATATCTATTATAATACCTGCACATAACGAACAAAAAAACCTATTAAAACTTATTCCCTTTTTAGATGCGCTTTGTCAAGAAACACCAGCAGAAGTATTGGTTGTGCTTTCTGCAGCAAATACAGAGGAAATTCGTTTTTCTAGTGATAAAATTAAGGTAGTGCAATGCAATGAAAATGGTAGGGCTGTTCAAATGAATTTTGGTGTGACACGTGCAAAAGGAACTATGTTTGCTTTCCTTCATGCTGATGTACTGCCGCCTAAAAATTTTCTAAAGGATATTGAACATACTTTAAGAGATACCTATCAAGCAGGTTTCTTTTCTTACCGATTTGATAGTGCGAGCAAGCTATTAAATGTAAACTCTAAATTTACAGCCAAAGATGGCATTTTCACGGGTGGGGGAGATCAATGTTTATTTATCGAGAAAACGGTTTTTAACCAACTTGGTGGTTTCGATGCAAAACAATTAATCATGGAAGATTTTGAGTTTTTCAAGCGTATGAAAAATAGAAAAGTCAAGTATAAAATTATTAATAACGACTTACTAGTTTCTGCAAGAAAGTATGAGTCCAATTCCTATTTAAGAGTAAACATGTCTAATTTACTATTGGTGGTATTATTTAAAATGGGATATCCTTCAGCCAAATTACAATCCCTTCATAATAGATTGCTACAAATGCCTTACCACACTAAACCTGAATAAAATTTATGGCAAAAATAATCAACGGAATTCAACAAATAGGTATTGGCGTAGCAGATGCTAAAAGTGTGTTTAATTGGTATCGTAAATATTTAGGGTTTGATATTCTGGTCTTTGAAGATATTGCTACGGCTGATTTAATGACGCAGTATACCAATCATAAAGTAGAACGTAGGCATGCCTTATTATCCTTGAATATGAAAGGTGGCGGCGGATTAGAGATTTGGCAGTTTACAGGCCGGATTCCTACAGCTTCAAAAACACCTTTTTTAATGGGAGATTTAGGTATTAATTGCATGAAAATTAGAGCAGCAAATGTGCTAGATGCGCATTCTAACTTGAAGGCACTTAATTTAGATACTTTAGGCGCTTTGAGTGCTACCCAAGACGGGAAACCTCATTTTTTCTTCCAAGATCCTTGGAGTAATTTGGTGGAAGTTGTTCAAGATGATTACCTGTTCTCAGAAACCAAAAGCATTTCTGGAGGGGTAATAGGAACCATAATTGGTGTTTCTGATATGGACAGCGCATTGCCTTTTTATCAAATGATTTTAGGGTACGATGTTCAGGCTTCTGACCGTTCGGGTTCTTTTGAAGACTTTAAAGAGCTTCCAGGTGGTACGCATGCCTTTAGAAGAGTTCTTTTAAAACATCAGAAGAGTGCGGTAGGTGGATTTGGAGAACTATTAGGTCCTACGGAAATAGAATTAATACAAGTAATAGATCGGAAACCTATTAAAATCTATAAAGATAGATTGTGGGGAGATTTGGGCTACATTCACCTTTGTTTTGATATTAATGGTATGAAAATGCTACGTGATGAAGCAAAAGATCTTGGATTTCCGTTTACAGTAGATAGTGCTGATAGTTTTGATATGGGAGATGCAGCGGGTCATTTTAGCTATATAGAAGACCCAGACGGTACCTTAATAGAATTTGTAGAAACGCACAAGGTGCCCATCCTAAAAAAGCTTGGAATTTTTATCAACTTAAAAAAAAGGAATCCGCTTAATCCGTTACCTAAATGGCTAGTAAAAGCTATGCAGGTACATCGAGTTAAGCGGAATCTATAAGTCTCAATAGACTAAGAACTCACTACTCCTAAGGTATATAATTGTTCTAAGTTAGGCGTTTCACTACCTCCTGCAGGCTCTAAAGTAATTCCAAAGGCCTCAGACTCATTAGGGTTGTTTAAGGCAAATACTTTCGTATCATCCGTAATGAAATCTTCTAACAGTCCCATACTCGTAGGAGTTAAGGGGTTTAGTTTTAAAGACCATACTTGATATACCATTCCGTCTGGCGGTTCTGGTAGTCCTTGGGCATCAATAAATACTTTTTGTTCGCTCTTATTCCAATAGGCTTTTGCATAGGAATTAGGGTCTACGGCTTGGCCACCTAAGGCAACAACCTGGATGTTTTTATCCCGAATGGTGCTTAGTAATTCTTCTGTTTTCTCTAATGATGTTTTTGCTTCTTCAATTTTTTCCTCTAAAGCGCTATTGACTTGCGTAGAGTTATCTAAATTTGATTTTAGCGTATCATTTTGGGTATACATCCAAAATAGGCCTACGGCTAATAAAATTGATGCTGCCCACCCGATGTAAGCACTCCAATTTGTTTTCTCTGGTTGCAGTGTAATTACTTTTGGAGCTTCTGCTGCAGCTATTTTAGCTTTTACTTTGGCCAAATGAATCTGTGCACCTTCTTTAGGCGCAGCTGCTTTAGTCAATGCTAAAACCGCAGCTTCAATGGCTTTAATTTCGTTTTGTATTTCAGGATATTCTGCTGCGTATCTGGCGATATCTAAGTTTTCTACCTCCGATAAGATACCAGCAACGTAGAGTTCTAGAATTCCTGATGCTATATATTTTTCTGTATCCATGTTATATTGCTATATTTCCCCTAATTTGTGCAATGCAACTTCTGTTTCTTGTTTTTACCGTTCCTATGGGTATCTCCAATTCTTCAGCAGCTTCCTTTTGCGTATATCCTTTAAAGTACAACAAGTCTATGATTTGAACACATTTTTCTTTAAGGTTCGTTAATAAGCTTTTTATACCAATGGTATCTACTTGAGCGTTAAGGTCATTTTTGTCTTCTAGGATATTTACGAAAAAATCTGAAGATAGGTTTTGTTTGCTGTTTTTGTGGGATTTAGAACGCACTTCATCGATTGCCGCATTACGTGCAATATTCAACATCCAAGTGAAAAATCGCCCCTTAGAGATATTGTAACTCTCAGAGTTATTCCATGCCTTTACAAAAACATCTTGGCAAATTTCCTGAGCTATATCTGTATTCTTAACAATGTTAAAGATAACACCACATATATTATCAGCATACATGCTATACAGCTTTTCAAAAGCCTTAGCATCTTTCATTCGGAACTTTTCTACTAATTCTTCTAATTCCATGGACTAGGTTTACAAATTAAAGATATAAAAAAAAGCTGCCAAAGAGCAGCTTTTAATTTTATTATAGTGGTAGTTTCTTATTGAATTATACCGGCACAACTAACACGAGCACCTGCGTCTCCACTAGGTTGAGACGTAAAATCATCTACTCCTTGGTGAACAATTACTCCTTTACCAATAATGTTCTTGGTATCATCATCACAATCAATACACCATTCATCTGTACTAAATTCTACCTTGGCATTTCCATCTGTATCTGCCATAAAGTTTCCAATATCACCTCTGTGATATCCCGCTTCATCACCCCATTTTCCATGTTGTTGGAATGTTGGGTTCCAATGGCCACCTGCAGATTTTCCATCAGCAGAAGAACAATCTGCCGTTTCGTGAATATGAATAGCATGTTCTCCCTCAGATAATCCAGCTAATGTAGCCACCATCATGACTTCGCCCTCTTTTTCGGTAAAAGTAACTTCGCCTTTAACTTCAGAATCACTTTTAGGTTCTAAAGAAATGGTCATGGTTTTTTCTTCCATGGTATGATCCATCTCATTAGACTTGTTGTCCACGCTGTTTTCTATTTCCTCAGAAGTATCTTTAACTTCCTTTTTTGTGTCCTTGCAGCTATAAGATAAACTTATGGCAACAAGTGCTAGGGTACCTATTATTTTTTTCATGTGTTGTAGTTTTAATGTAGTGTTTTACTTAGTACACAAAACTAAACCTAGTAAAAGAAAAGAAGTGCTCTAATAGCGATTATTAGTAACGCAAATGAATTACCTTACTATTATTTCTTAACGAATAAGACATCACCTTTAATAGCTACCTCGTCCCAAGTTTTGCTAACCCCATCTTTACCTGTATGTAATGCTTCGCATACTTTGTTTAAAGATGCAACAGCATCCGTAGCGTTCCAATTCTTTAAATCCATTACCCCATTAAAGGTATAGCTTGTGTCAGAATTCATGGTCGTTTCTAATGGAATTGAGCTAGTTGCTCCGTTCATTTCAATTTCCAATGAACATGCTTCTCCATCCACCTTAAAAGTGCCAGAAATTAGTTCTGTATTCTTCATAGCACCAAAAAAGAATTCTGTAATTTTTGGATCTCTTGTGCCAGTAGGATCATTTGTAAATAAGCTGCTTACAGGAATTCCAAATTCTAAACCATTTAAAGCTTCTAAAGCAGTAGCGGCAGGAGTAGCATTTTTAATATTGATAGCTTTAAAAGTCCCGCCAACAGGAAGTTTGTCTGTTGTTTTGTAAGCTGTAAAGCTCACTTTTGTAGAGTCAGAAACTATAGTATACATTTCTGTTGCAGTAACCGTTTCTTTTTCTTCTGAAGTAGTTTCTTTTTTAGCCTCTTTACAGCTGTAAGAGAACATACCTATTGCGAACGATAAAATTAAAAGTGTTTTTTTCATTACTGTAAATTTTTTATTTGATAGGATAAAATTACGCTTATTTTAGGGCGTATTCTAATTCAAACCCCACAGATTTCTGAATGATTTGTTATTTTTTCTTTCTTAAATCAGGACTGTAAAATATACCAACTTGTATGCGGTCATAATTAGCACCAGAAAAATGATTCTTTAGATATCCACCCTGTACCGCTAAATTTTCGGTAACGTTAACGCCTAGGGCACCATATAGTCTATTTTGACCAAAGGCATCATCTTGTAAATTAATAAAGACTTCATCGTACACATTCAAAAAGAAAATATCTGTTAGGGGTAAGGTTACTTGCAAACGGTACCGGGCCCTGTGCTGCGTAGCTGTTTCACCCATAGATTCCAAAAAGCGTTGTTCTAATCTATAGCGGTGTTCAAAATGAAATTCACCCACTTTATTCCTTAAAATAAATTGCTCAAAAATTCGATGCTCTTTGCTGTTTTCTTCATTAGGAAGTTCATCAAAAGAGCCATCTGTTGTAATATAACCATAACCAAGCGTTGCTATAGCTTCAGGATTTATATGATAATTTAACCCAGTACGCAACAGTAGTTGATTAAAGTTGCTTGTCGTTTCATAATATCTAAACTGTGCTTCGGTATGGATACTTAGCTTATCGCTTACCTTATTGGTTCCAAAATACATATACCATGCCCCCCAATTATCTTCGCCTGTTTCTTGGGCATTGATAGCTGTTGTGGTAATTAAAATCGAAATAATACATAGAATTTTTTTCATAGCAAAAATGGTCAGGTTGAGTTTGGTAGAAACCTGACCGGTCTGTTTTAAATCCTCTCGACACTACTCAAGGAAAATATTAATTAATAGTAATTTCTTTAATAGCTTTAAAAGGAGAGTTATTTACTTGCTCCATACTTGTTTTGTAGCTTTTCCAATCGTCATTAAAAAATGCATTCGTCTTTTCTAAGGCCGATACTAATTCTTCTTTCGCAAAAGCCATCAAATTAGTTTCTGTAATGGTCATCCCCGTTTTTCTACTCCCAACATAGCCTTTTGCATTACCGATACGTTGCATAACTGTCATTTCAGGATTTCGGGTAATACCTTGTCGCTTGTCTTCTTTTCCGATATATAACGCTATTACATCCTCTATTTTCTTGATAATTTCTTTAGAGGCTTTAAGTTCTGCTTCGTATGTCTCTTTGTCCAGTTCTTTTAATTCTTTCTGATATTTACGAGCCGTATTCTTACTTTCTACTAATTGTTTAACAGCATCTGCAGCCGTTTGCATATACGTTTCTATAGTTTTGGAGTGCGTATATACTTCATTGATAGATGCGGTAGAGGTTTCTATTCTAGGATCAGATTTTACATCTATGGTAGTTTCATTAGTTATCGCACCAAAAGACATTTTAATAGTATAGGTGCCAGGCTTAACATCCGTACCACCAGCTTCGTTTTTACGCTTGCTGATTTTTCTAGAAGGTCTGTCTGGACCTTTTTCATCCATTCTCCAATAGATACGGTGGAATCCTGCTTTTTCCGGGGTTTTGTACTTTAAAGTTCTAATTAATCGGGTACCGTCATAAATATCAAACTGCACGGAATCTTTCTTTTGTACGCCAGTGAGTTCTTCTTTCTTTTCCGTTGCCTCATCTGCAGTATCATCATCGTCCTCTTTATCTGCCTTATCATCTTCGTCTTTATCCTCTTTTTTTCCAACGGATTTTTTCTTGCCTTCTTTTAGATAATAAGTAATCATGGCGCCAGATTTTTTGTTTTCACCATTGAACATAGCATCAGCTCCAAATCTACTACCACTAGCTTGTTGGTACGCTGCTTGGTATGCTGTAGGCGGTGTAAATAATTGGGCGTCTTTTTGAAGAATAGTCGCGTCTGCAGCTAAGGCTCTTAAAGGGCGAATATCATCTAAAACCCAAGCAGCACGACCAAAGGTACCGATCACCAAATCATGTTCTCTTGGTTGTATCACTAAATCTTTTGTAGAAACAGTAGGAAAACCTTCCGTCCATTTTTGCCATTTATTACCCGCATTTAAGGAAATATACAAACCGTCATCGGTTCCTAAAAACAATAGATTTGGATTTTCTAAATCTTCAACAATAGAAAGGGTATAGCTTTTAACATCAGTAGCATCTACAATACGTTCCCATGTTTTTCCGTAGTTTTTAGTACGATAAGCATAAGGAGTGTAATTAAACCTGCGGTAATCATTCGCTATTAAAAGTGCTTCTCCTTTATTTTTGTTCGATGCTTTTATTTGCGGAATCCAACTTCCTTTTGGTAAGCCTTTTATATTCGCTGTAACATCGGTCCAAGCAATTCCTCCATTTTGAGTAATATGCACACGCCCGTCATCAGTACCAATCCATAACATGTCCTTTTCAAGCGGAGAAGGCTCAATAACAAGTATGGTACAGTGGTTTTCCGCCCCTGTGGCATCCATGGTTAATCCGCCGCTCTCATCTTGTTTTTGTTTTTCAGGATCGTTGGTCGTTAAATCTGTTGAAATAACACTCCACGTTAAACATTTGTCGGTACTTTTATGTACAAACTGACTTCCAAAATAGACCGTACTTGTATCAAAAGGATCTTGCCCAATAGCAGAGTTCCAGTTAAAACGTAATTCAGTTTTAGCATCAGGAGGGGTAGGGCGCACTATGTAATTGTTGCCTGTTTCATGATCATAGCGCGATACATAACCCTGCTGACTCATAGCATACCCAAAGCGAGAATCTTCTAGATCTGGTACTACATCAAAACCATCTCCAAAAGCAATCTCTTGCCAGTAGCTGTTGCGGATACCTTGTGCCTTCCATACGTAAGCAGGACCTCTCCAAGAGCCGTTGTCTTGCATTCCTCCATAAACATTGTATGGGTATTCATTATCTGTATTGATGTGGTAAAATTGCGCCACAGGTATATTCCCCACAAAACGCCATGATTTTCCACCATCTTTGGTAATGTTCATTCCGCCGTCATTACCATCCATCATAAATTGGCCGTTTTTAGGATGAATCCACCACGCATGGTGATCTGGATGAACTCCATTATCCACGCCGTAAGCCGGCATTAACTGGGTAAAGTTTTTACCTCCATCTTCAGATACATTGATATAGGTGAACACAGAATAAATTCTGTTTTCATTTTGAGGATCTACATAGATTTCAGAATAATAAAACGGGCGGTTCCCAATATCTTCTTTATCGTTTATTTTTTTCCATTTGAAACCACCATCTTCAGATTTATAAAGGGCATTCTTTTTAGATTCTATAAGGGCATAGACAATATTTGGCTTGCCAGGAGCTATCGCCACTCCAATTCTTCCAAGTTCGCCAGCAGGCAAACCATCTTCTTCTGCTAATTTCTTCCAGTTTTTACCACCATCATGGGTCATATACAAACCACTGCCTTCACCACCAGATTTAAAAAACCAAGGATCTCTTTTGTGCTCCCACATGGCAGCAATTAATTTATTTGGATTGGTAGGGTCCATCACCAAATCTGCAATACCTGATTTGTTATTGGTAAATAGTATTTTAGACCACGTAATTCCGCCATCGGTAGTTTTAAAAACACCACGTTCTGGGTGTTCTCCCCAAGGTGAACCAATAGCACCCACATAAACAATATCTGGGTTGGTAGGGTCAATTACAATTCTGTGAATATGTCTTGTTTTTTCCAAGCCCATAGATTTCCAGCTTTTTCCGCCATCTAGAGATTTGAAAATACCATAGCCACCATTTAAGCTATTTCTTGGGTTACCTTCTCCGGTACCCGCCCATAAAACCGATGGGTTACTCTGTTGAATGGCAACGGCACCAACAGAAGCAGTCACTTCTTTATCAAAAATAGGTTCCCATTTAATGCCTCCAGAAGTAGATTTCCAGAGTCCGCCAGAAGCGGTACCTACATACATAATCTCAGGATTTGAGTGTACAGCATCAATAGAAGTAACACGTCCGCTCATACCTCCTGGACCTATATTTCTTGGTTTTAGATCTTGAATCAGATCCATGGTAAAATCTTGTGCAAAGGTTGAAAATGAAGCAAGAAGCATCATTAGAAAAAGCAGTTTTTTCATCTGTCGTAGTTTAGGTTTAATTAGTCGGTTTAAATATACCAAAACCAAAAGGAAGAATTCTTAAAAAGATGTTAAGGAGAGTTGTGTAAACTATAGGAAATAAGGCTATTTCTTAATGAAAATGCCAAACAATTCACGGTCTTGTCTTGGTGGGATGGAATTATAAGACGGTTGAAAAGTTTTTTCCGTAAAGAAAGGAGCCAGGTACGATAGGTACAACTTTTTATCGCCACCAAAAGGTCTCTTTTCTAAATCGTCCGTTAGTGGAATAGCAAACCAGAGTCCCACAAGTTTTCCTTTTTCTTTTAAGAGTGAAGCCATTTGCTGTGCATAGGCAGAGCGGTTTTCAGCGGTAGGTACAAAGGAGCAGAAGAAGGTTTGTTCGATAATGATATCAAATTGCCCCTCAAATTCAAAAAAATTAGCGTGGTGCAAATGGGTATCTGGAAAAGTCGGATTTCTTTTTTTGAAGTCTTGTAATGGAATTTCAGATATGTCTAGAATATGAACATTTGTAAAGCCTTTTTCAATCAGGTATTCTGCTTCATATCCATTCCCTGCACCAGGAATCAATAGCTTAATATTTTTATCTTCAAGCTGGTCAATATAGGTTTTAATAGGTGTAGCGGCAAAACCAATATCCCAACCTGTTTGTTTTTCTTTATAACGTGTAGTCCAGTATGATTCTTCTTGATGGCGCATAGTACTTACCTATTTATATACCTTCTAATGCCTATAAAAATAAGAATAAAAACAGAGAAGCCTATAAAGAAGGGAACTATATAATGTTTTAGGCCAATCACTAGCATTAAGGCTATTAATAGCAATTGAAAACCGAGACCAAAAGTAGAGACGGCCGTCATTAGCCAATTAGGGAGTTTATTACTTTTAACGGCATCTTTATCTAGGATGTAAATAATCTTATCAAAAGCACCATAGAGTGCCTTATACATAAAAAATAAGATGTTTACATTTTGCTGTTTTTCGCCCGCTAAGGCTATGGGAGTGCTGTCTTCAAAAATACGACTTGTGGTATCTCCGTTGTGTTTGTTTCTCAAGATTACATAATAGTAATTGTATAAGGTTCCTTGCAGTTGAATTCCTATAAATGCTAAAAAGGCATACCCAAGTGACCCCTCTGTTATGTACCAGATGGTACCAATTAATAAGAGATTTAATAGTATGTCAGAAACAGAATCAAGATAACGGCCGGTATAGGAAGGTGTTTCTTTTATACGCGCCAGTTCACCATCTGCTGCATCTAGAATAGATTTAAGTATTAAGAAAAATGCGGTAGCCCAATAATAGTGATGAAAAATACATACAATAGCTATGAGTCCAGAAAAGACAAAAGCAATGGTTACATGAATGGGCGTAAAAGATGTCTTTTGTAAGGATTGAGCAATGATTCTAGCACATGGTCTTCCATAATCAGACAAGTCTAAAAACTGATTCTTCTGAGGTAATTTTGACATTTAAAGAGTCGCACTTGAGAAGAAAAACCAATAACGGAAACACGCTTGCTTAGTCCACTTCTCAAAGTGGTTGTCGCAAAAGTAACATTAATTTAACATTTTCTAAAAGTTTCCTTACGTTTTAATCCCCATTCTACCGCCTAGCCATGCCATTGGAATGTAAGCCACCAAAATATCTAAAATGGTAAACCATGTAGGGGATGGGAGCATATACGTATTTACGACTCCGCCTATCAAGAAAAAAACACCTATGATCAATGCTGCTTCTATGTGGTAGGTGATCGCTATTTTGGCGGTAATAAATGCACCTGCTAAAGTTCCTAGCGCATGAGCTAAGAAAGGCATTAAAAAATGTTTGGGGGTAAACAAATGCATGGAAGCTTTTAAGCCTTCCATAGTAGTCACATCTACATCGGTTGGTGGGGGAATAATAAAACCGCTACTCATAATAATTCCCATATTTACCATACTACCGATGAGTATTCCAGCAGCTACGGCTAGAATATTTCTTAACGTCGGATTCATACAAATGGTTTTTTGGTTATTCTTTTATAAGATACTGATTTTTTTACTAAAGAGGAAGGGAACAGTCCTACCATCTCGCGTAGTAGGTTTATTTTTTAGTTGGATTTTTGTTAATGCTCCGCAAATCTACCAGTTATTCTACACGCATATTCTCAAGCGTTAAACGCAAGACGCTAGTTAATTCTCCTTCTACAGTTTCAGCAACAGCATTCATGGAGATATTTTTGCGTGGAGTTCGTATTGTGATGCCCGTAGTACTAATTTGATAGCTGGTGTTCTTATTCGTAAATGATAGGGTGTTTTTACTTTTATCGTAAACAAAGTTATCCTCGTAGAAAAGTTCTACTGTTTCCTCTTTTTCCGTGAAGGCATAGTATAGACGATTTGAAAAAGCATGAATCAAACTCATTTTTTTGCCATTTTTAAATTGAAAGGAAAAAATGGTTTGTATGTCAAATCCACTATCGGGTAAAACGCTATACTTGGTTTCTACCATTTGATTATTTACCCGTTCTTTTTCTACATAATCTATCAACATACCATTAGGATTCATAGATTCTTCACTTATTTTAATAGCAATGGGTTTATTATCTAGGACTTTAAATTCAGAGAATTGATGCCAGCAACAACCACTTTTGGTCATGGTATGTATAGTTTTAGTTTTTTCCGCTATTTGAAACATGCCACAATATTCATAAGATAGTCTTGTAAATTCAGGACTGTGAACAAAAGTCTGATGCTCTTGCAGGTAAATTTGATAAGAGGGGCCGCCGTAGCAACTATTACGCCCATCCATAAAGGCAACGTCTTCTAGCCCGTCAAAATTAAAATCTTGAAAAATCAGAAAGTTTTGGCGGTCATAAGGCAATGAAATATTATTGTCGGTTTCAATAATCAGTTCATCACTTTCTATAAATAGTACTTGTTTATCCGTTGAGGTATTCACAATAGAAAAGCTTCCTTTTTTAAATGTATCATTTTCAAACCCTTGTTCAATTGCTATAGTAGCATTATAGGTGCTCGAAAAATCACTTATCGTATAGGTGCGTTGTGCTAAGGTTAATACCGGTAGCATTCCGAGAAGTAGTAGTAAACGTTTTTTCATTTTGGCGGTGCAAGTTTAGAGGGCAGACAGTAATCCGTCAATTCTTATTCTATAATTAAATGTACTTGGTAGATTTTGCTCAGGCCATTTTTACTATCTTCTAGATAGGTTTTAAATGCAGCCATTGATTCAAATTCTCTAGGCATAAGTGTATTTCGTTTGCTGGTAAAATATAATTGCTGCTGTTGTGCATCATAAAAAGGGCAATAGTCCATGTATTTAGTATTGATAGGAATTCCTAGATTCTTTGCTTTTTGCCAGACGCCATTACGGTCTTTTTTTGCAAGATAAAGATCGCCACTTCCTTGCCCGTCAGCTTCGTTGTATCTAGAAAAGATTATAAAATCTTCCTCCTCAGCAATGAAGGCATTAAATTCATAGCCAGCGCTATTAATGTTTTCATTCAATAAAACGGGTTTAGAATACTTGCCATTTTCCCAAGTGCACAGGTACAGATCGTCTTCACCTAAACCTTCGGGGGCTACCATGGTAAAATATAAATTATTGTTCTTACTTACAGAAGGGTAAAATTCATCTAAGGCAGAATTTACAGGAGCTCCTAGATTTTTAGGACTAGACCATTCTGCGGTGTTATTTTTTCGATCTACATACCAAATATCAAAATCTTTTTTTTCGTTAGTAGTGTTTTCTAAAGGCCGGTCTGAAACGAAAAATAACCTGTTATTATCATAGGAAAGAAAAGGTTCTAGGTATTTGTAAGCAGCATTAAAAGGTAGTAATTCTGGTGCAGACCATCCTTTTTTTTCTTTTTTAATATAGGCGAGTTGTGAGAGTTCTTGACCAGGGCTCTGTACTGTAAAAAAAGCCTCTTGTCCGTCTTTTGAAAGGCAAAAATCACGCACGTTCGTAAATTCATTCAATACCGCATCAAATGGAGTGATAGCAGCTTCTGTCTGCGCAAAAAGTGCTGAGGTTATAAAGAGAGATAGTATAAAGAGTCCGTTATTCATCATGCTTTAAAGGTAACGGTTTTGTCTCATTTGGTCTCTGCAAATTAAGATTAGCCAGGGAGTACTTTCCCTCTTTAGCATAGTGGCACTAGCAGTATAGCGCTGTAGAGGCACTATAGAACGGTTATTTTAATTTAAGGATGCTAATTTTTCCTGCGGCATACAATTCTGATAAGGAAACTTTTTTTCCTTCAAAGACAGGTAAAGAACCATCAAAGGTGATTCCTTTTTCGGTAATAAATCTATAATTATCACGGTCTTGCAGAATCCCCAGATTATCTATCGTTAAAGCTACTTTTTCAACATAACTAATGGCATTTAGTTTATAAGCTTCTTCTAAGGTAATTGGATTGTCTAAATAAGAAAAGAACAATTTTGTACCACCACCAGGCTTGCCAAACCAAGGCATTGCTTCTCCTGATTTTATTTTTATGCCCTCGGGAATTTGATTGATAGTAAATACCTGTTTTTCAAAACTATCAAATTCATCAGGAAGGGATTTTCGCTCAAAAGGTTCCTTTTCGTACCAAAAATAAACTGCTTGGTTCTGCCATGAAGGATCATGTTTGTCTTCTAACGCGTCTGGGTTGTGGTAATGCATCAGAAGATCTGCACCTAGATTAAAGGTGAGGATGGACTCATTAATCAACCAATCAAATTTTTCAGCATCAAATTTCATAGTATACTTTCAATGTTTTAAGTGTGCAACCACGCTTTATTAATGATAAAACTATCCTTTTAAAGCTGTAGTTGCTATAAAAATAGAAAAATTCGGGAGATATGATCAACTACTGGTAAACGAGTTTCTTCCAAATTTCCCTATACTCTTGTTACTTATCAGCCTTTTTAATTTAGCTTTTCATGAGTTCTATTAAAGCTTTATCTACATGATGCGTACAAGCAATTTTAATTCTCTTTTCTTCTTTTTCTAAAGTACTCGCAGAAATTTCAGTGCTATAATTTTGATTAGAGATTTTTTTAATCAGCGTATTATTTTTGAAATAAAAGTGATTTTCTATTTTAGCTAAGGCTTCATCCTTAGGAGATTCTTTTTCTATAACCAGAATGGTCTCCATAGTCTCACTCATGTAAATTTCAAAGTCGTTTTTTGTGGTTTCATCCTCATTTTTTACAGCAATTAATATAGGGATACTTTCTGCAGAATTATAAACGGTTAAGTGCTCATTACCATTTACTACATTAAGTTTAAAACCTGGATGCTCTTGCCAGAAGGCATAATCTATTTGTTCGTAGATATCAATAATGGCTTTAATTTCCGGAGAAACTTCATTCTTATAAGAAAAATTGTTTTGGGGCCCGAGAGCTTCAAGAGCGGCTAGTTTTTCTAGTGCTTTATCTCTTTTATTTAGTTCTTCCTGTACAGATTTTAATGGTATGTTTTGTTTTGGTGCTTGCTCATTACATGAGAATGCTAATGCAAGGCATGATAGTAGTAGGGTTTTTTTAATCATTGGTTCATTAATTTGGGGTGTGGTTCTTAGTGTATGATTTCTAGGTTTGTGGATTCTTTTAAGGTTTTAATTTTAGCAATAGAAATAGGGTTGTTGCTAAGAATAATTGTGGTTAAACTGTCCATTTTTGAGAGTTGAGTGAGGTCTATCTCCGTAATATTATTGTAGGTAAAGTCTATCCGCTTTAGATTTTTCATCTTCCAAACAATTTCAGGAATCTGGTTGAGGTAATTATTACTAAAATCTGCCGAAACATAGTCTTGTAATTTTTCTTCTCCAGTAATCTTTAGACTTGTTTCTAATTGTTTTAGAGTACTCGTTGTGCTAGAGGTCATGGTGTAGTCTCCTGTACTAAGCGTTTTAGAAACTAAAGTAAATAGGTCTGTTTTGTTATTGTATTCGTTTCCTAGGTTGGGTTTTACATAGAATTGAAACAAAATGAAGCCTCCGAAAATAATAAGTCCTATTCCTAAAAAGCCATAAAAAATTCTAGCACCATCTACGCCTAAGACATTTTGAATAATTCTATGTTTTAGTTTTCGATGCGAATAGTCTTTATGCTTATTTTTAATAGAAGCATAGATGGTATAGCCACCAGCTAGTAGTGCAATTATGGCGAGAAGTAGTATGACGGTTTTGGGTTCCATAAATTATAATTCTAAGACCATGGCATCAAAGTATGACACTAGTCGGTTTAACAACTAGGATGGTCCTAATGGATGCACTATAATTTTAACGCAAAACTTCGGATAAAATTCTAAGCAAGAGGTTATTTTATAAGGATATCTATTGGGAATAATTTTCTAAATCGCTCTG
The DNA here is from genome assembly GCF_900102165.1 of Cellulophaga baltica. Classification (GTDB taxonomy): domain Bacteria; phylum Bacteroidota; class Bacteroidia; order Flavobacteriales; family Flavobacteriaceae; genus Cellulophaga; species Cellulophaga baltica. The sequence goes on along the minus strand of NZ_FNBD01000018.1, from coordinate 4,917 downwards.
GGAAATTAGCTGTTAAGCTCATTTCTTTTTCCGTAAACGGATGAAGGAACTGCAAGGAATAGGCGTGTAGGTACATGCCTTTGCCTTTTAAGATTAAAGATGCTGTGCCATAGTCTTTATCTCCTAAGATAGGGTTTCCTATGCTAGCAAGGTGTTTGCGCAATTGATGCCTTCGTCCGGTTTTAGGATCTAACTGTACTAAATTAAGCATACCAAAGCGTTCAGAAGGTGCTGATGCTAGTACGGAGTATGTAGAGCAAGATGGTTTGTCATCTATTGTAGTGCTTATTTCTCCTTCCGCATTCATAGTGCCTATGGTTACGGCATAATAGGTTTTAGCTACTTCTTTATCTTCAAACATTTTGTTTAAAGCACGGATGCTACTGCTTGTTTTTCCGGCTAATAAAATACCGGTGGTGGCATAATCTAAGCGGTGCACTGGTTGTGGTTTTGTTGCATCAGAGAGGGTGCTAGGTTTAAGGTTTTGCACCAGTGCATTCGCAATGGTTTTAAAGCTATTACCGCTTACTAAAATACCTGCTGGTTTGTAAATAATGGCCAAATAATCATCTTCAAACAGGACCTTTAATGGAAAAATTAATGTTTTGCTAGCAGTAGTTTCTTCAGGGATGTATAATGCTATTCGCTCGCCGCCATGAATAAAGGTAGCGGTAGTTGCTAGGGTACCATTAATAGTAAGGTGCTTTTTTTTAATCGCTTTTTTTAAAGCAGATTTGGTTATGGCAGCACTGAATATACCCACGCCGTATTCTTGAAACCGAATAGGAGTAGCGAGTGGTGGGACGGTATGGGTTTCTGTTGGTTTGATAATTTAATTAACCGTTAGATTCATTTACTTTATAGACATAATTTGTAATGCTGTTTACACAGCATATTGCAAATATAAGATCAGCAAAAGTATCGTTTTTAATATCAATTTCGGTTGTTCTAATCCTTCCGATAAATTTAGAATTGCAAGATAGCATTAATCCAAAACCATTGGGGGTTAAACGTACTTTAAGATTCTTGTCTTCATAGTATGGTTTATCGGAGGTAGCTTTACATTTTATGGGATTGATAAATCTCCAATGCTCCTCTTTTTCAGTATCGATAATATCAAAATCTAAATAATTATTTCCTTGTAGGGTGATTTCTTTATGGTGAAAGTCTAGCACAAATAGCTTTTCTTTTATGTTCTGCTTTGAAATGTTCAGAGAAGCTATTTCATTATTAAATTCATTAGTGATTTCAATTCGTTTCAAATTTCTAAGAAAGAAATTGCCATACACCAATTTAAGATTAAAGTGATGTAAATCGTTTAATGCTATAAAATCTGACATCGTAGGGTTTGTATGAATTGAGAACGTTTTTAAGTATAATTAAAGGAGGTAAAGCTGACTTTTCAATTACTTTCAGCATTACAAACTAAAAATCAAAAGCAGATTACAGTTTAGGAATTAGATTCATCTAGAGCCAAATTTTCGTCATCAAGTACCATTTCATGCGCTACGTTTTCGTGTAATTCCTTTAATAACGAATACGTAAAAGCCATATTATTTTCTTTGCTGCGTCTTGCCCAAAAACAGTAGGTATTAATAAGTCTACTGTCTACAGTAGACCTAGTGTTTTCATAATAGGTAGTGTAGTTTTCGTCACTTAAAACCGCTCTAATTTCATCAGTAGTTTTTTCTGAAATCGCATTTAGAAAGTCTCCATTACTTTCTTCATAATAATATACATCATTAGCCTTTTCGGCTATTTTATATATAGTAGCTAAAAAATCTTTATCATCTTTTATATCTTCATACGATAATAAGAGGCCTTTAACTGCAGCATAAGCGCCAGAAGCTTTATACAAGTTATTTTTTCTTAATAAAGAATATGCCATTTCTTTTAGTTCTGGAGTACACAACTTTTCTAAAGATTCAGGACTTCTATCAATTTTAGAAACCATATGAACTACAAAACTTGATTCAGAATCAAAGATATCTAGGACATCATGAGAGGCAGGGTAGAGTACGCTACTATTTTCAATACCTCTATAGACGTCATACTCTTTTAGATTAAAGTCATCAAAAAAATATTGAACTAGCTTTCTATTGTTTAAAAAAAACCAGGAAGTGCCTTCCAAAAGAAATAAAAGCTTATCCTTATCCAGATAATAGGTCTCTCGTTCATTCTTGAAATAATCTTGAAATCCAATCAAACCTTGATTAAAATTCTTTAAGGAATCTATTAATATTTGTTGGTCTTTGGTTTCTTGTTTTAGTTTAGCTATTTCGTCTTTAGTTGCTTTAGACTGACAAGAGAGTAGGACGACAACGAATAAAGCAATACTTATTTTTTTTATCATTTTGGGGGGGCTATTAGAGTTATGTGGTTCTGGGCCACAAGGATCTCCTAATGTAAACGTAATGTAGAAAAAAATAGTATATGATGCCTTTTAGCGCTTCCAAAGTTACAGCTTAATCAGATGTTTAGCATTTAGAACTCAGCTTTGGTAATTTGAAGCCTGTTATTTTATTTAATTTATATACCATATCGTTTTAACATTCTCTAATTTTACCGCTCAACATATTTAAGGCTTCATGATACAGTACAACCCCAAAGATTGGATAACATTTATTTTTAGATTTCACAAATCAGATACCTTTAGAAAACTCATTCCTATGATGATTTTTATTGGCTTTTATACGTATGGAGTTGGGTATTTAGAATTAGAATACTGGAAATTGTCCAGTAAAAACCATTTATCCAATATAACCGTGATGCATAGTATGTTGGGGTTCGTGATATCTTTATTATTGGTTTTTAGAACCAATACGGCATATGACCGTTGGTGGGAAGGCAGAAAATTATGGGGAGCCTTAGTGAATAATAGTAGAAATTTAGCGCTTAAATTAAGTGTTATTTTAAAGAATGACCAAGACCGGTTTTATTTTAAACGTACCATACCTAGTTATGCCGCTATCTTAGTAAAACATTTAACCAATAAAGAAACGGGCTTACAGCTTTATGATGATTTAGACCTAGAAATAGATCATCACAAACACCGCCCTAACCAAGTGGCGAAAATGATTTACCAGCGCGTGTATGATTTGTACGAGCAGAAAGTAATTACGGGCGACCAGCTTATTGTTTTAAACAGCGAAGTGCAATCCTTTACGGACATATGTGGCGCTTGCGAACGGATTAAAAATACCCCTATCCCATATTCGTACAGTGCCTTTATTAAAAAGTTTATTTTTTTCTATGTGATGACCTTACCTTTTGGTTATGTGTTTAGTTTAGGGTATTACGCTATTCCAGTAGTTATTTTTGTGTTTTATGTATTAGCAAGTTTAGAGTTAATTGCAGAAGAAATTGAAGATCCGTTTGGGTTTGATGCCAATGATTTACCGATTAAAAAAATAGCGGAGAATATTGAGAAACACGTGGGAGAGCTGCTTTAGAAGGAGTTTTTTTAGTGAAGTAGTTCTGCTAATTCAAAGTTTTTTGGTGCGCGCTCAGAGTTTATAAACTGATTAGCACTTATATATAACGTAGCAAGTAAGGTACCATGTAGTGTTATTTTATAAATAGCAATAGGGGTTTCTATAAGAGGCGTATTGGTGATACCTACTTTTTTATAAGCAATTTTTTTACCCTCTATAGTTCTTAATCTTTTTAAATACGTAGCAATTTCTAATTCAGATTTTACGGGAATAGGGCTCGATGCTTGGCACCCAAATTCTCCATAATCAGCTGTGGTAGTTTCTTCTTCAGATGTTGACATTTCAGTCATCATTTTAAATAGCGGATTTTCCTCAATTTCTTCCATAATATTTTTCGATTTCTTCTTTGGTTTGGAATTGAATAATTTCGAAATAATGAGGACAACAATTACAACTAATACGATGATAAAAATTCTTTTCATAGTCTGATTGTATACAGTAGCTAACGTTTATTATGTTATAAATAGTGTATTAAGATTGATGCTAGGGTCTTTACGTTTCACAGAGTTCCTCTGATACACAATAGTAAAGGCATTACAGCACTTTCTTTACTCCAACGGCAACTCCAAAAGAATGATTAAATAAACTCTCACCTTCTGCTCTGATGATTTTGCTCCAGCCTCTATCTATACCACCCACTACTTCTAGAAATAGCTTATTTTTTACATTATACTTCACGCCAAGGCCAAAATTAGAACTCAAGTCAGACGTGCTGCGCAAGTCATCTTTAATGTCATTACCCATTTGTGTAGCAGATATAGTATAGCTGATGCCTGGACCTATTGCAATGAAAGGTCTCAGTTTATTTTCTTTCATTAGATAATACCGCAGTATTAAGGTGAGGCTGATATATTCAAGCTTTGTTCTAAGACCATCTATGCCGGAGCTAAGTTTTTCTTATTCCTCAAAATTACCACCACCTTTTCCAATGTAGCCTAGTGAGCCCTCTAGAGACCACCGCTCAGATAACCTATATTCTGTGGTAAAACTGATAATAGGTCTTAGTAGTTTTTCGGTACTAGACTCGGCATATTTCAATTTGGTACTATTTAAACCGGCTCTTGCTCCTAATTCAAAGTTTTGAGCATGAAGCGAAGCGGAAATTAAGGTGAAAAGTGCTAGGAGTGGAGTTTTTGCATTTTTTAATTTATATCTTTTAATTTATAGGAATTGTGATTTATTAATTACCGAATTTAAAACAGTCTAATGTTATTATATCAGGAAGTCATAGGATGAAACTTAGCTTTAATTAACCGATTGCTTAAAATTACTTTGTTGCTTGACTTTTAAAAAGTAACTATAAACTGTTCTATTTTTTTGGGAAGCCAACAAATATTAATTTTAGTTTAGTAAAGTTATGTGTTCTAAAGTGTAGACTTCCCCTTCTTAGGACACCTCTAATTTCGATAAATAATTATTATTT
>NZ_FNBD01000052.1 GCF_900102165.1 Cellulophaga baltica | reverse complement strand
GATAGACATTTAAACGATTTTGATAGAGTTGCCGTATTAAACCAAATGTTAAATCTAACGAGACGTAATATAATTTATGACGATTTAGATAGGGATACTTTTGGAAATGATTGGTTTAGAATAAATGCACCACACGATACAGATGAATTAATTGAAACCAATAGAAATTCACTTTTAACATTCTTACAAGCAAAAGCGGAGATTTTCAACCTAGACGAAGGTCATCCAAACCGAACAGAGGAACAAAAACACTTGGTTGCAAGAATCACTATTCAAGATTGTTTGGAGAATTTACTTAACAATCTCCGTTTCACAAGAGAAAGTGATTCAGCAACATACTCAAGCCTAAGAGGGATTTTGAAAGGATTTATTGAAGAACATCCTAACGAAGAATGTTTAGTTTACTTAATGAGTGCAGATTCAATTGACAATTGGACACCACGAACTCGTAGATTAAACCGCAATGATGAAATCCAACAATTATTTCAGGGTCGTAACCCAAGAACAGGAGAAGTTGTATATCCGGGAGATTCGGAAATAAAGGACGAGAACATTTTATCAATTCAAATTCACCTTCTAAATTTAAGAGACACAGAATTTGTAAGAGTTCCTACATTAGCAATATGGACACCTGAACGTATGGGTGCTGATTTAATTAGGCAAGTATGAATTTAATTGAACTTTACGATACGCTAAGTTTGCCTGAAAATGACAACAAAGTTTTCAATGCTATTCCCATTCCAGAATTTCCAAATTTTAGAATAGCAATTGATTTTGAAGGAAATGCGGTTTTATTACTCTCGGTATCTAAAAGAATTAAGGATTTGAGTTTGAAAAACTTTCGCCTTAAATATTTACAATTAGAGCAAAATTTAGAATGTAGAATTTATGAAAATGATTCTTTTATACTTCAAACATTTACTGTGGTTACATTCCGTTGCAGCGACAGAAACCTCCAAGAATATTTTTTAAGAATTTCAGAAACTCTTGTAAGTACGATTGGTCAGAAACCAACCCAACAGCAAGTAATTGATTCCCTCAAAAAGTTCGTAGAAGTATTTAAGACATTAACAGATTCTCCAACCAATACAATTAATGGGCTTTGGGCTGAACTTTTTTTGATTGAAAATTCGAGTAATCCAAAATCAGTAATAAATTATTGGCACAATCTACCAGAAGAGAAATTTGACTTTAATGCAGGTTTAGAAAGAATTGAAGTTAAAAGTAGTTCCAACTTTGAGAGAAAACATATTTTTTCAGCTGAACAATTGAACCCACCTTCTGATACTCAAGTTTTAATTGCATCCATTTTTTTGAAGCAGCATAATTCAGGTATGAATATCCAACAACTTCTTGAAAGCATTTCTAAGAAAGTAAACTATGATTTTGAAACTACCGACAAGTTAAACTCGATAGTTTTCAGAACACTT
>NZ_FNBD01000057.1 GCF_900102165.1 Cellulophaga baltica | reverse complement strand
ATGTACGGTGGTGTGAGAGGCGCACTCCGTTCCTAATTAGGGGCGGAGCCGTCTACTCGATTGGGCACAGTACTTGTTATTTCATCAGTCAGTGATTCAATAAATTTGTCGTTTGTACCACAACAACCGCCGAAAATTTTGAAATTAAACTCACTCTTCAAAAAGCACATTTCGCTTATTATTTTTTCAAAATCATCTTGCTGAAGTATATTACAATTGTTTAGTTCTTCTGGAGTCAAAATTGAAGCATTAGATTGAATACCTTTAAAACGCTCTAAGAACTGACTATTCTTATTTTTTTCTTGAATTAATCCATGGATTAAGTTTGTCGGATGAATGCAATTTGTCATATAACAAACAGGGCTTGAGAATACTTGGTTGTCAATTATTTCAATTGCCTTAGACAAAGCTGTTCCATCCATCAAACAACCGTCTTTTCTAAGCATGAAACTTATAATATAAGGAATATTAGTTTCTGCCATAGCCTTTGCCATACCTACCGTTTCATTTATTTCGGGCATTATTCCCGCAAATAAGAAGTCAACGTTTTTTTTTGAAAATTGTGTTGTTTGTTGTCTGTGAAATAGAAAAGCCTCTTTTATCCCAAAATTTTGTTCTCCACTGTACGCATCTCCTTTGCAACCTAACAATCCGCCAATAAGGATTTTCTCCGAATATTTGTTATAGCTATTTTTTATTTGATTGAGAAAAGCACAGGAATCAAGAAAAAGGTTTTTATCATTGAACTGAGATTTCTTTAAAGACTCATAATTTACCTTTCGTGTCGGAGTCATAATCATTATTGGCAAATCGAATTTTTGTCCAATTTCAATATATTGTCTATAAATTGATTCTAGCGAATCTGGATGAGTATAAATTAAGCCTGCGTGATTAACCCAATCATCCATTTCTGCATTAAATTCAGATTTCAATCTTTCAACGAGTGCCCCTTCTGTCAGAATTATTTTTGAACTGTTAAATATTTCTTCAAATTCCATATTTTGTTTTTATCAAGACTGCGAGTTATTTCTCTTGTCGTGTATTGTGCCCAACGTTAAGTATAAGAAACGTAGGGCAGGTGATAAGCACTTACGTTTCGGTTTATTACTTAGCTAAATATAAATATTTTGCTTTTATCTTTTCT
>NZ_FNBD01000035.1 GCF_900102165.1 Cellulophaga baltica | reverse complement strand
CTCGTATTTTCCTTTTGGAATTTCTAAATGTTTAAAATTATCTGGAATAGTTAAATTGCTTACAGGAATTGCAGTCAAATAGAAATATTTTTTGTCCTTTTTGAACGTTATTCCATATTTTGTCCAATTCCCTCCATTTTGATTTATTTTTTTTCTTTTCAACTCCGCATTAAATTCAGACCATTGATTTTGTATTATTCCAAAATTTTCAGATTGAGACTTTGTCAATTCGGTAATAAGTCCGCAAACCTTTATATTTTGTTCTATAATTTTCATTTATTTACGGATGTTTTTTCAATGACCGCTAACGTTTGAGCTATGAACAGTACGGGAGCAATCTGGTGTTTGCTTTCCGCCACGCACATAGCGAAATCTTTTGGTTTTCTTTATTTCTTTTTCCCACTAAAATCAAAATCCAAAAGATTTTGCGGACTTTATAAAAGCACACAAACCCAGCGAATAAGTCCGAAGCCCGTATTGTTTATAGGTTGTGTTAGGGAGAGTTTTAATTGAGTTCATTAATGCGTGCATTTAATTTTTTTAACTTTTTGATTAAATTTGCAAATGATTCTGTTTCTCCATAAAACATACTCTCTTTCATAGCCGAATAGTCTTTTTCATATTCCTCTATAACTTCTTTTGGCGGTATAAAATTCAAAGTTTTGTAATTATGGGTACTATAATCTACCCATGATATTTTTGTCAATCTACTTCTATGATTTACGATTGTGTCGTATAATTCTTTATTGCCAATTGCTCTTTCCAAATATTCGGTGTCAATAAGTCTTGAAATATCATACAAATGCCTTGTCATTCGTTCACTTCTAATTTTTTTATCTTTTGGTTTTTGAAATTCCTCGTGTAGCAAAAACATTTTTTCAAGCAAAGTTCTAGTTGGTGTAACAGTAGGGACTATTATAGATTTATCAATAAACTTTTGTTCTGGATAAATGGTGCTAATTATTGAAGACAATTCTTTGTTTTCAAATGGTTCTATAAGTGACCTTGAGCTAATTTCAATAAGAATGCGTGGTTGAAGATATTCTTGTTTTTCAACTAAGGAATTATATTTTAACTCTATGGCTAGTGGGTCTGTATCTGACTCTTCGAATTCTGTGACGTTTAACTCAAATTCTTTTACTCCATTATTCAAAAGAGCTTTTTCTAGAAGTTTAGGGAATTTTTCGTCTATATATTTGCAAGATGCTTTTCTGAGGCTTTTAACTTGTGACGGATTTAAATTACCATTGAAACCGAAGAAAGACCTATCTATAGCTAAATCAATGTCTTCGGAGAATCGCTCTATTATTCCCCAAGCTTTACTTAAGGAAGTTCCACCTTTAAAGACTAAGTGTTTTGCTAATTCAGTAGAAAATATCGCATTTAGCGCTATCATTACCCATAAATCTTTTTCTACCGCTACAGGAAGTAATCCAGTTTTTGAACTTGCTTGATTTATTACTATTTTTCTATCTTCTTCTGATAATTTAAACCATTCTTCCATAATTTATAGTTCAATTAATTCTTTTATTATTTTGGTAATCCATTGTGGAGCTAATTTCGCATCGTGTATTATTAAATCCTTGTCAACAGTAAGTAATATTTGTTTTATCCGCTCTTTTACTCTTAAGGTTATATTTTCTTGCCCTAATTCCTTTAGAGCTTGAATAATTAATATGATCCTGTCGCTTTTTACCGAAAGTAATTTTGGTGAAGCTTTTTTAAATTTAATACTTCCATTATTTACTTTTATTGACCTTGAAGAACCATCAGTTAGATATATAATGTTCATTGGAACTTGTGTAGATAACCCTAATTTATTCAGAGCATGAATACCTGTGGGTATTATTCTAGCTTTATCTCTTTTGGCAATTGCAATAGCGATTTCTTCAATACTTGGATATAAAATACCAAATACCGGATGCTTTTTTGGATATAAATAAATTCCGTGAGCTAAACGCAAAAGGAATTTAATATCCTCTAATCTATTTAACGCTTGTCTTATAGCAGTAGAAGTTCCTATTTTTGAAAAATCTGACGGGAAAAAAATTTTTCCCGTCTTATAATTTGAAATTGCCTTTTTTACTTTGTTTTCAATAGATACAGCCATTTTTTTAAATAAATTATGTCACAAATATAGTAAATAATTGTGACAGAATCACATTAGTCTTTTAGGTAATAATTAGCTCTTTGTGAAGATATTATAGGTGTGAACAACAGAAGAGGGAAGAAAGCGACTTAAGTCGCTTTCTTCCCTCTTCTGTACTTTTTACCATTACTAAGTTCTTTACTTAAAGTTTTTACATCTGTAAATAAGTATTTATTACACTTTAAGTAAAGAACTTAGTAATGGCGAAGGTAGTGTTTTTTTTTGAGAAAGTCAATGATTTATGAAATGTTATTTTTAAATTCTCCCTAACGTTTATGTATAAGAATAGTTGCGTGTTTGTGTGCGAGGATTTTCCGAAGGAAAATCAGACGTTACAAACACACAACGACCTTTGATTAAGCAGTAAACCGCAATTATTTTTATACGGTGTTGGCAACTGGCTTGTTCACATTATTTTAACTTGCTTTTGTGAAAGCTACTTTTATTCCGAAGATTATTAGTGCTGCACCTACAAATATTTCAATTCTTTTTTGATATCGTTGAAACTTATTTAAAATTATTGGATGAGAGAAGAAATATGCAACACTGTAGAACCAAATGAAATGTACAATAGAAATAATTGCTCCATAAATAATCTGGATAATTATAGATGTGTCAACATTTACAATTTGTGTAAATATACTTAAGAAAAAAATTGTTGTTTTAGGGTTTAATGCATTAGTAATAAATCCTGTTTTGAATGATTTGAATTTACTAACACCATTAATGTCTTCTTTTTCAATAGTTTCTTGTTTAACATTTGATTTAGAAAATATTGTTTTGAAGCCAATAAATATCAAGTATGCTGCTCCAATATATTTAATAATGGAAAAAAGAAAAATAGATTTTGATATTAAAATAGCTAATCCTGCAATTGAATATGCTACGTGAAGCCATATAGCAAGGCTTACTCCAATAGCAGAATAAATTCCAGCTGTCCTATTATACATAATACTGCTTCTAGATACCATAAAAAAATCAGGTCCAGGACTAATAGCCATAAAAATGGATATACTTATAATTGCTAAAAACTCTGTAGATTCTGTGAAAATTGATAATTCCATATTTTATTATTATTATTATTTATTTCTGCTTGTTGCCAACGGCTCAGTGTATGAAACGTAGCGTGTAAAAAGACACTACATTTTGGATTTAGCACAAAGCCAATTTTTTATATTTTGATTTAACTTCTCAGTTTTAAAGCCAAATTAAAAACTTGGCGGTCTTAGCAAATAAAACACAAACCTTTCGATTTAGCACTTACTTAGCTATGTTTTATAAACCGTGTTGTACACAGGCTTTATTTTTTATCGCGGACTCTAAATTTTTATAAATTTCCATCATATAAAATCCACCACTAGATATATAATAAACTCTATTATTTTCTCGAAAAATGGAATTAGGAGATTTATCAAATAAATCTTTTAGAGAATTATTATTTTCTAAGCTTTCGTTTAAATTTTGGATAAATTGAGATGCGCAGTTTTCAGATTTAAATATTACTTCTTCAATTCTTGCTCTAGGATATGTTTTTCCTCCCATATCAGTTGTACCTTTTAGAAAACAAAATTGAATCTCAAATATCATTTCACTTAGATAATAAAGATTGTCTATTTTATCTTTTATTTTACTTTTTTCAGTTATTTTTTTTAGCTTTTTTATTCCCTTATATATTTTAGAATCATTAACTAATATAACACCTTGTTTTATTAAGACATAATTACTTTTTAACCTTTCTAGGTTTTCAATTTTACAAAGTATTTGTGAGGTAAAGTCTGAATCTAAATTATTGTCACAAGTAATTTGTCGATTAACAGAATTCATAATTTTATTAGTCTTTGTAGTATCTATTTTAATATCAGTAACAGTGGGAGCTTTTTGTCTTATATTTTGATTACAAGATATAATTAGGAAGCTTAGAATGGTCAAAAATATAGAGACTTTCATTTTTTTTGCTTGTGTACAACGTTTAGTATATGAAAAGTAGGCGATTTCGAAGCACTAACCTTTCGGTTAAGTACAAACTTTGATACGAGCCAAAAGCCTTGATTTCACAACTATTTCGCCTATTTTTTATATGCATTGTGTGTGCCCAGCATGGGCATCTTTTGTTTACCGAAAGGTAAATAATTAATCTAGAGGGTGCAAGTCCCTTATGGGCAGGTGTAACGCCTTGAACCATTAGTAAGCTGCAAGGTTGCTAGTTGTGAGACTAGGACTGAAGGAAGCAGGACTACAAAACTCGGTACTGACGAACAGAAACCGTATATGAGGCATAATTATCTGTGTAAGCAACCACATCATTGTAACGCCCTAAAGAGTACAAAAATGGTAGTTATGTAGATACGGCGGTGATCGAGAGAAAGAAGATGTTCTTACCTGGGGAGGTCTCTACAACCACGAGTTTGGTTATGTAGAGAAGTCAGCAGAAGTCATAG
>NZ_FNBD01000056.1 GCF_900102165.1 Cellulophaga baltica | reverse complement strand
CTGCAGGACAACATCGGTGGGTCGGTTCCACCATCTTATAAACAGTTCGCAATGAAATATATCAGCCGTTCATTGCTTTCTCGGCACACGTATGGTTAGTGGCGTTTTAAAGAGCCTAAACTTTCAGTTTAACACAGAACTTTATTAAAAGAACTGAACTTCAAATTTAGCACTTTGTAGCCATTAATTATACAGATTGTTGTAGCCAGTTATTTATTTATTTATTTTTCAGTTTAGCAAATGCTCTTACAGGAAATGTTCCTACACCTTTAAATTTAGGTGGAATTGCGCTAAAAGTAAAACCATCCTCTGGTAAAAGATATAAATTGCAAAGATGTTCTACAATTAAAATTTCCGCACTTAAAAGAGTTGTGTGGACAGGTCTGTTTTTTCCTTTTGTGTCATCTATATTATGGGAATCGATTCCGACTAATTTCACAGAGCAATCCCTTAAATATTCTGCTGCCTTTTCAGTCAAATAAGGATTGTTTTCGTAATACTGTTCTGTATTCCAATGTTCGTCCCATCCTGTTTGAATTAAAACTGCACGATTTCTAATTTCATAATTTTTTAAATGTTCCTCAGTTATTTCTATTGTTTTCGTGTGTGGAATTCGAATGACAATAGCATCAAGGTCTGCAAAACATTCTAAACCAACTTGAGAAAGGTCTTTTCCCTCTTCAAATCTATGAAATGGGCAATCAATATAGGTTCCTGTATTTGTAACCATTTCAATTTTACCAATTTGAAATTCAGTTCCTTTTTCATAAAATTGTTTTGAATCTTCTCTACTTAAATAATCACAAATGATAGGTGCAGGAAGTCCTTTATATGTTACAAGACCGTCTTCGATAGTATGACTTAAATCAATTAGTAGGTTCGACTTAATTTTTTCGTCAATTGGTTTTCTTTTATGTGTTTCTTCAAAGATTATTTTATTCAAAATCTTTGTCTGTCCGACCATAAGAAGCCTCAAATCCGCAACGATATAGTCTGCAAGTTCTTTATCTGAAATATTATTTCCTTTAATATCAAGGCGAAAATCTTCCCCTTTAATATTTCCTCCATTCGTAAAGTATATTTCAAAATCAAATTTTACTCTTTTCTGCATAGTTTTTCTTTAATTGGCTACAACGTTGTTGTGTCGAGTAGACAAGGGGAATTTCACCCCGAGCCTCTCACAGAACCGTACGTGATAGTCTCCCATCATACGGCTCTTCTAACTTAACTTTCA
>NZ_FNBD01000020.1 GCF_900102165.1 Cellulophaga baltica | reverse complement strand
ATGACTTCTGCTGACTTCTCTACATAACCAAACTCGTGGTTGTAGAGACCTCCCCAGGTAAGAACATCTTCTTTCTCTCGATCACCGCCGTATCTACATAACTACCATTTTTGTACTCTTTAGGGCGTTACAATGATGTGGTTGCTTACCCAGATAATTATGCCTCATATACGGTTTCTGTTCGTCAGTACCGAGTTTTGTAGTCCTGCTTCCTTCAGTCCTAGTCTCACAACTAGCAACCTTGCAGCTTACTAATGGTTCAAGGCGTTACACCTGCCCATAAGGGACTTGCACCCTCTAGATTAATTATTTAACTTTCGGTAAACAAAAGATGCCCATGCTGGGCACACACTATATATAGTAAATAGGGCGATTAGCATTTAATCCAAAGGTTCTTGTCTATTTGCAAAGTCGCCAAATCTTTTGATTTGGTATTAAAGATAAAAAGTAAAACAAAATACAAAAAATTTGGCTTGTGGCTAATCTGAAAGTAATCGCTTATTTTCTGCCCAACTTGCCATATATTTAACGTTGTAAAACATTTTGAAAATGCGCAAATTCATAATACTTCTTCTCATTTTATTTGTGTCTCCTAATCTTTTTTCGCAAGATGACTATGTAAAACTACTGCAAGCTAAAACTCAGAATCCATGCTACATTATCAATAAAAATGTTATTGGAAATGAATACTTGATTAAAAGTTTGGCTAATTCCGAAGAGGAGTTAAAAGAAAAAATTGATGAAATTTATGTTCTAATAAACAAAGGTGATAGAGAAAGTAATAGATATTAAAATCTAACCGAACATGGAATCTTGCTAGTGGATTTGAAAGTAAGTATCGCAAGTAAAACTCAATCAGAATTGAAAAAGTTTTTCGGATTTGGCGAACACAACAAAATTTATATAGACGGCTACTTATTGGAAAATAAAAATTATCGAATAGCTTTAACTGGAATAACTGAAATTGAAATAATTGAGCCGGATAAGGCAAATGGACTTAAAAATAAAGCTTTAAATATCTGGACTTTATCGAAAAATGAAAGGTATAGCGAAGAAACTCACTAGACGGAAAAAACGTTTTACAACAAAACCTATAAACAATACGGGGTTTGGGCTAAGTTGCGGGGTTTGCGTATTTTTATAATGTCCGCAAAATCTTATGGATTTTGCTCAGAACAGGAAAAAATAGAACAAAACAATAAGATTTTGCTATGTGAGTGGCGGAAAGTAAACGCTAGTTTGCTCCCGTACTGTTCATAGCCAAATCGTTGTCATTAATTTTATAAAAAATATCATGAACAAATTTCTAAAAGGAAATATTTATACCGATATTCTTTGGTTGATTATTGGAATTGCTGGTGGGGTTTATTACTACACAAAAAATAGTTATTGGTCTTGTGGAATATTTCTATTCGTTGCATTTCTGTATATAATTAAATTATTTACTAGTTCATCAAAAAAAACTAAAACTTAATTAAATTAAATCAGCTAGTGGGAATTGACAAACTCTCGTAATCTATAAACAGGACTGATTTTAACTCGGGTTGATTAAAAAATGAATACTCGAGCTAGATTGCGTAGAGGGATTTCACTCTAACGCAATTTTTTTAGTAAGTATAAACCAACGTAATGGATTACTTTATAAATTGTATCAAATAAATAAAACTTTCTTACTTATACGGAAAAAACTAATGACAACAATACCTATAAGTAATGCGGAGTTTGGTTTTAAATCCAAAGTTCTGTGTATATTTAAAGTGTCCGCAAAATCTTTAGGATTTGACATTTAAGACGTAAAAAAATAAACGTAAAATAACTGCTTTGGCTTAGTGCTTAACAAAAGTAATAGCTTACTTGATTCTGCACTGCCCATAGCTGCAACGTTGCCATTAATTTTGACCCGTCCTGAAATATGTATACAACATGATGGCTCAGGAACTGGAGAATTCGAAAAAAATAGTACTCCATGGGAGAATCTTGATGAATTGGAAATAAATAAGGCTGACCTTAAAATTGATAAATATGCCTATGATGTTTTCTATGCTTCTACACTTCAAACCCAGCTAAAAGAATTAGAAGTGACGGAATTATTTATTACAGGTTGCGCTACAGATTTTTGTGTAGAAGCTACCGTACAATCTGCTTTAACCAAAGATTATAATATTACCATTGTAGGTGATGCACACACAACAGGAGAACGTCCACATTTAAAAGCAGCGCAAATTATTGAACATTACAATTGGGTATGGCAACATATGATTCCTACAAAAGGACAAATTAAAGTAGAACCTACCCATCTTATCATGGCCACATTGGGTTATAAGTGAAATAACTTAGCCTCAACAAAATACGAACATAAACATTACACATTCCAGTTTATTCTAAGTATATAGGAAATTATCCTATACTTTAACCTATTATAAATTTTCTTACAAAACATCAGCGTATTTACACTGTCAAACACCCCTCACAATTAGTATATTTTCTATTTTCTATAATTATAGAGACATAAATACTAAGTCATTCATATTCAACATCATTTAATCGATAAAAATAGCGCTTCATCGATTAAATAAGAAATATACAGAAAATACTCACGAGTATTGCAATTGTTTAATTTCTCACACAATTTTACTTTCCATATAAAATTCGTAAGAAATTACTTAAAATATTGCCAAACCACTATTTCAATGACAAAAATTGCTAATTGTAATTGTTCTACTACCCTACAAGACCTATGTGTTTGTAGTATTAGAACTAAGTACTCACTAAAAAGATAAGTAATATGGCACAAATTATTGCTTACCTCTTAAAGTTACTCATCCTTTTTTTTATTTAAAAAGTACCCCTTGTAACACAATTAAGAATTACAACTAGCACCTTAAATTCGACTAATTACACTTTTAAATACTGATTAACCTAAAACTAACACATCTATTTATGTAAAAAAATTGAGTACCACATAAGACAAAAGATCAACCACCCTTCAACCCACCTCACTTAATGAATTTTTTTAAAAAAATGGATAAAGTTCTGGCCGCATTTGGTAATGTGCGTGCTTTAGAACGTAATCATGTAGATACTTTCACAGAAAATAAAATACAAAACATACCCGGTCATAAGATTGCAGAATCTACCGAAGGACAAGTATGGGCTAGCTTTCAAAATTTAGCGGGATACTATTTTTTGAATACCACCATAGTATCCCACTCTAATATCAAAACAGCAAAAGGATCTCAACTGGTATTTTGCGATGGTAAGACCTATTTTATTATCACCTCTGATACTGAAGAGATACGCTCCGACTTTTCTAACATTTCAAAATGTTGGATTACCAAAATAAATTATGTCTTGAATAAAGAGCAACTTAAAAATATCAAAAAAAATAATATCAAAAAGATTAAGTTAATCTACAAAAAGAAAACCCTAGTTTTCTTTGGAAACCTACACCATAAAGATTTATCGGTATTAACCCCACGTCTAATTCAATAAAACCTAACAATGACTAGAGAAGAGCAATTAGTATTTTGTAAAAAATGTACTAACCGTACCCTAGATATGCAACAAGGGATGCTTTGTAACCTTACGGGTTTAAAGGCCGATTTTGCTCCCACATGTTCAAATTACACCCTAGATACTAGTATTGAAGAGCGCTTAAATGACGACAAGCATTTACAGCGTGAAGACATGATAACATTAGTTTCTGATGAAAATTTAGCGAAAATAAAAGCCGAGCAAAATTTACCTGCAGCTATTTTTGGCGGAATTTGTGCGGGAATAATAGGTGCTTTATTATGGGCTGTGATCACTACTGCTACTGGATATCAAATTGGATTTATGGCTATAGGTATTGGTGCTATGGTAGGGCTTGCCACAGGATATTTTGGCAAAGGAATTGACCTGACATTTGGATTATTAGGTGGAGTAATAGCTTTACTAAGTTGTGTCCTAGGGAATTTCTTTAGTATCATAGGTGCCATAGCAACCTATGAAGAATTAGGGTATCTGGAAACGTTAGTACTCTTTGACTATGCGCAAGCTATTCCTATTATGTCTGAAACTTTTAGCCCTATGGATATATTATTTTATGCCATAGCTACTTTTGAGGGTTACAAGTACGCATTTAGAAAACTTACTGAAAAAGAACTTTCTCAGCTCAGCAAATAACCCAATCCCTAGAGAAATTAACGCAAAACCTATTGTGTTAACATCTCCAGTTTTTAAGCTAGTCTACTTTTTTATTAGGCTCTAAATTAGAGTATTAATAAAAAAAAAGCTTATGAAATTTAATATAGAGGGAAAAACAGCATTGATAACAGGTGCAGATTCAGGAATAGGAAAATCTACCGCTGGCTTTTTAGTCGATGAAGGAGTTACCATCATACTGTCTGATAGAGATCAAGAGGCGTTAGATGATACCATCAAGGAATTAAAAGAAACTCGAAAGGATGCTAAAATTTTCGGAATTACCGCAGACATCACTAAAAATGAAGAAGTTAAAGCCTTAGCCAAAAAAATTAAAGATGATTTTGGAGGAGCGCATATCGTAGTCAATGCCGCAGGGGCAAGAGGTGCTGCAGGAGATTTCTTAAGTCTCTCTGATGATGACTGGATGCAAACCATAGAGGTTGATTTAATGGGCGCTGTGCGTATTGCTAGAGCCTTCATTCCGCAAATGCAAGCGCTTAACTGGGGTAGAATGATTATGATATCATCAGAAAATGCATACCAACCCTATGAAGAAGAGAGTCCGTACAATGCATGTAAAGCAGGGATCATAAATTTATCTAAGTGCTTATCGCGTTCTTATTCAAAAGAAAATATTTTATTTAATTGTGTATCTCCCGCATATGTAAAAACGCCAATGACAGACGCTATGATGGAGGATTTGGCAGAAGAACGTAATTGTTCTATAGAAGAAGCGGTAGAATGGTTCGTAAAAAACAAAAGACCGCACATTGCTATGGAGCGCAGAGGAAAACCTGAAGAAGTAGGCTCTACTATTGCATTCTTGTGTTCTGACCATGCTACCTACATCAACGGAGCTAATATACGCGTGGATGGCGGAGCAGTAGAATCTGCTTTCTAAGCTAAAAGTTGTTTTAAAAGAAGTGCTAATTTCTTTGGAGCTTCTAGGGGCATCAAATGACCGATACCCTTCATAGAAATAGGTGTTGCTTTATGAAGATAAGGCAACACCTCTTTTTGTATTGCTTCTTCTGTAATCACAGGATCATCTTCAGAAAAGATAACGCTTACGGGGGTTGTTAATTTTTTGACTTGTGTAGCTATAGAATTATTCATTCCAGTATTTAACCACCATTGCCAGGAAATTTCAGCTATTCTCAATTGCGAATTTACCGCATACTCAAATCGTTCTTTATTCAAAGATTTGACAGTCCCTTTTTTTACCGTTTGTATTGCTTCTTCCTTATCTGGGTGCTTTAGCATGCGCTCTTTTTCATCGGCAGACATATCTTCTGTTGTTGGGGGCGAAGGTGCAATTAATACAATTTTACTAGGAGGATTAGCTACATTTTGCAAGGCCGCATTTAAAGATAATTTACCGCCCATAGAATGTCCTACTAGAATGTAATCTTTGAGATCTAGTGCCGCAATTTCATCATTAATATATTTTGAAAAGCTTGAGATTGATGGAGTTTCAGAAACAGAAGTGCCACCGAAACCTGGAAGATTCAAAGGGTAGCATAGGACTTCTTCCTCTAAGTGTTTACATACCCATTGCCAACTCCCGGCATCACCACCAAAATAATGAAGAAACACCATTGCTTTTTTAGACGTTGTAAAGGCTTTAGGGTTCTCCATAGTGTATGTTTTACTTTTTCTTTTTAAACAGTTTTTTGAAAATTTGAACTAAGAGTACGGTTATGGCTCCAAACACAAGACCTACGATAAATTCTTTTACCATACCCGGAACCATATTGAAATGATCATGAAGCCAGTGTATGTTGTGAACAAAAATTCCGCCTGCTACTAACAAAAGTGCAATTGTACCTACTACCGCTAGTGTTTTAATCACCCATGGTAAAGCGTTTACTAAAAGGTGACCTACTTTATCTGAAAAACTATCCTCTTGCTCATTTAAGTTAATTAATTTTAATCCAAATTCATCCATTCTAACAATCAAAGCCACAATCCCATAAACCCCTACTGTTGCTAAGATAGCAATGAAGGTTACGACCATGATTTGGACAGAAATTTCCTTTTCGGTCACTGTTCCCAATGCAATGATTACAATTTCTACGGAAAGAATAAAATCGGTTACAATCGCCGCTTTTACACGATCTTTCTCCAAGGCAAGAATCTCTTCATTGGTCATGTCAAAATCTAAATCTTTCTTTTCATGATGCTTTAATACCCCTAAAAATTCTAGTATTTTTTCTGCCCCTTCATAGGCCAGATAAATACCCCCCAGAACTAAAATTATGGTAATTGCTGCTGATAGAAATGCACTTAGTAGAAACGCGAAAGGCAGGATAATCAATTTATTTAAAAATGAGCCTTTAGTAATTGCCCATAATACAGGTATTTCTCTATCGGACATGAATCCAGATGCTTTTTCTGCATTCACAGCCAAATCATCTCCTAAAATACCAGCTGTTTTTTTTGTTGCGATTTTACTCATTACAGCAACATCGTCCATTAAGGCAGCGATGTCGTCTAAAAGTGCAAAAAATCCTGACGCCATAGTTCTTGTGTATAAAATTTAGGTTGCAAATTAACCTTTTTCCTTTATTCCACTAAACCAATTGTAAATAATTAGCCCTATTGCGATGATTAAAAGAATATGAATTATGCCTCCTAGAATTTTAAATACTAAAAATCCAAGTACCCAACCTATTAAAAGTAAACCTATCAATCCCCAAAGAATCTTATTCATAACCTTCTATTTATTTCAGAACAGAAAATTGAAGTCGCTCTTCTTCAGATTTTCCTACGTTTGTTTTAATGGTCTCTAAACATTGATAGAGTACCGTTTTTAACTGGTTAAAAGAACTAGGTTTTTGCAAATAGCTATTAGCTCCCATTTCTTGTAACTTCTCTACTTCCCAATCATTGAAGGACGTAGAATAAATTATAACATCAATGCCGTTAAATTTTTCTTCTGCTTTAATATCTGCAAGACATTCAAAACCATCCATCATTGGCATTTTTAAATCTAAAAAAATTGCTTTCGGTAAGGGTTCTTCAGAAAATAGGTCTGCCATTAAATCAACACCATTTTGAAATGTTGTCAAATCAATTTTAATTGGTAATTCCTTTAAAGCATCTGAAAAAAACAGGCGATCGTCTTGATCATCATCGGCTAAATAAACTCTCATAGATTGTTATAACGTTGCGGCTATCCCATAATAAAACAGCCTATTTTCAAAGTTTAAAAATAGGCTGTGCGTTGGTATTAAAGTAACTTAAAAAAACTAGAAATTAACTCATATGCATTTTCAGAAGAAATCAAATAAAGCCACTACCCCATTATACGAAATAACGCAGGCAAAGAATAAGGCCGCAAATAGTCCTACATTTAAGCCTAGCCCTGCTTTATACGTTTTCATTAAGCCCTTATTATTCACTAACAATATAATTCCAAGTATTACTAAAGGAAGTACAAAAACATTGAATACCTGCGACAAAATTTGCATTTGTATCGGATTTGCACCAAAAATGGGAACAATCAAGGCAAAACATGAAGCAATTCCTGTCACTATTTTAAATTGTTTTGAGCTAGTATCTAATTCCCCAGATTGATAATCCGCAAGTAATATTGGTGCAATCAATAAACATGGGAATATTGATGAAAGACCCGCACTTAAAGTTCCAAAAAAGAATAGCGTCAGTGCAAATTTACCGGCCACCGGTTCTAGGGTATTTACCATATCTAAAACTTCTGTTACAGGCTTCCCTTGATGAAACAAGGCTCCGCAAGCTACTGCCATAACCGATGCACTTATCACAAACACTAAAATAGCTGCAATAATAGCATCTTTCTTTTGTTGTGATCTATTGCTCATATTCCAACCTTTACCTTTAACAAATAAAGGTCTTGATAAGAATGTTGCAGCCGCCATAGTGGTTCCTACAAACGCAGCTACCATCATTTTACCACCTTCTACCTGAGGAATACTCGGAATTAATCCTTGTGCCACTTCTACGGGTAAAGGGTATACCATAAACAAGGAAATAATAAAAGATAGCCCCATGATGGTTACGAAAATAACTAAGATTTTTTCAAAAAATGTATACTTTCCGACCAAGAGAAGGCTATACATAATAGCAATTACTACCAATGCTACTATCAGTACTACTTCATACCTACTTCCTGATAAGTTAGGAAAATAGATGACAATAATTTCATAAATTATATTGGAAGAAATGCCTAAAATACCCATCAAAGAATTCCATTGTCCTAATGAAATTCCTACTATAATTAGTATTGCAATGAGTTTTCCATATTTTAAATGTTTCTTGAAAGCAAACAATGCGGTTTCGCCTGTTACTAAAGCAAAATTACCATAGGCATACATTAATATTCCTGAAAACACACAACTTAAAAGTAACACCCAAAGTAATTGCATACCATAGGTACTCCCCGCTACGATCATAGAGGTAACACTCCCGGTACCAATAGTATATCCAATGGCAAATATTCCTGGGCCAAAAGCCAAAACTAAGGCTAGAATCTTTTTTAAAAGTGATGGTTTGTTCGTCAATTGGTCCATAGAGAATAGTTTTTAACGGAGATTTTATTAAATAAATACGGTTGAATTACTAAAAAAATACCTAAATTGGTTACCCAGATTGGTTCACCAAAAATAGAAATATTATTGACACTTTCAAGTTTTTGATCATGAATTACCATTATAATCTTAAAATTATACCTAAAATTATATGAATAATTTATCTCGTGAAGAATTTTTAAAACTATCTGCAATGGGACTTGCTGCAATACCCTTATTAGGAATGAAAGCATTAGAAGATGCAAATGTGGCCGCGCTTAATCAAGAGCCGAAGGTTCATTTGTTCTCCAAACATTTGCAGTTTTTAGATTATGATAAGATGTCTAAAGCTGCTGCCGAATTAGGTTTTAATGGTCTTGATGTGACCGTACGAAAAGGTGGGCATGTAGCCTCTGAAAATGTGGATAGAGATCTTCCCAAAGTAGTCCAAGCGATGCAATCTTATGGACTTACGCCTGAATTGATAACCACAAATATCACGAATGCGTTAGCTCCAGAGACTGAAAATATTTTGCAAACGGCTAGCCAACTAGGGTTTAAAAATTATAGAATGGGCTGGTTAGAATACTCAGAAGCCCATTCTATACCAGAAAGTATTGAAAAATTTAAAGTCCAATTCGCGGCTTTAGAACTTCTAAATAAAAAACTGAAGCTCACGGGAACCTATCAAAACCACGCAGGGCTACATGTAGGAGCGCCCATATGGGATATTTATCAAATTATAAAAGATAGGGATCCTAATTATATCGCTACACAATATGATATTAGACATGCCCTAGTAGAAGGAGGAACTAGCTGGGCTCTAGGTTTGCGACTTATACAATCTCACATAAAATGTATTGTCATTAAAGATTTTAAATGGGGACAAGAAGAGGGAGTTTGGAAACCTATAAATGTACCCCTAGGAGAAGGCATGGTGGACTTTAGTGCCTATTTTAAATTACTCAAAAAGTACCATCTTAATAACATCCCAATGTCATTACATTGTGAATATGATTTAGGGGGTGCAGAACATGGTGATAAAGAAATATCAATTTCTAAAGAAGCGGTATTTAAACGCATCAAAAAAGATCTTGAATTTCTTAAAAATGCTTGGCAACGCTCCTAAAAACTTTTATTATGGCAAAACTATCTGACAAAACAAGAGAAAAATTAACCACTGTGAGCACAGCAACTGTGGCCACAATATTATTTAAAAGAGGGTTAAAAAATCAATACATTCAGGGCGTGGTTCCTTTACAGAAAGGCAAACCCAATATGGTTGGAGCAGCCTGTACTTTGCGCTACATTCCTGCTAGAGAAGACTTAAATCCGATTACCATATTTCAAGACCCAAAGCATCCACAACGTGTTGCTGTAGAAGAATGTCCTCCGGGAAGTATCTTGGTTATTGATAGCCGTAAAGATGCGCGTGCGGCCTCTGCAGGTTCTATTTTAGCGACACGCTTAATGGTTCGAGGGGTGGCAGGTATTGTTACCGATGGTGGATTTCGTGATTCTGCTGAAATTGCCGCTTTAGCAATGCCATCTTACCACCGCACGCCCTCTGCGCCTACTAATTTAACCTTACATCAAGCTATTGCCATTAATGATCCTATTGGCTGTGGAGATGTAGCTGTTTTTCCTGGTGATATTCTATTAGGAGATGATGATGGCGTCATGGTAATTCCCGAAGCTATAGTGAATGCTGTGGCCGAAGAAGCTATTCAAATGACACTATTTGAAAATTTCGTTTTAGCAAAAGTTCAAGCAGGTCAACAAATAATTGGATTATATCCGCTTACGAATGAAACCATTCGGGCGGAATTTGAAGCTTGGAAAAAAGCCTAACGTTTTGTACCGTACGCTAAATCTCCTGCATCACCTAAACCAGGAATAATATATCCCTTAGAATTTAGTTTTTCATCTACCGCTGCAATCCATAGTTGCGTAGTTTCAGGAAAGACGGAATTTACATACGAGATACCTTCCTCTGATCCGATCACCGAAACAATATGAATTTCTTTAGGAGTACCATATCCTACTAAGCCTTTTAAAACATTTTCTAATGTTCTTCCGGTAGCTAACATTGGATCTACAAGCAATAATGTTTTACCCTCTAAATCTGGCGCAGCAAAATAATTTACAATAACTTCAAAATCATCAGAATTTCCTTCATGATGTCTATACGCCGAGATGAAGCCATTTTCAGCATCATCAAAATAGTTTAAAATTCCTTGATGAAAAGGTAAACCAGCTCTGAGAATAGAACAAATAACAATATCTGAAGCTGCCAAGGGTATTACTTTTTCTCCTAAGGGGGTTACAGTTGTTTGGGGAGTATAGTTTAATGTTTTACTTAATTCATAACTAAGCACCTCTCCTACGCGTTCAATGTTTTTACGAAAACGCATACTGTCTTTTTGTATGGTTACATCGCGCAGTTCAGCAATAAATTTATTTAAAATTGAATTTTTAGTTTCAAAATTATGAAGTATCATAAAGCGTAAATTTCTCTAAAATTACGCTATTTAGTAAGAGTTTAAAAACTCTAATCAGTTACTTTTTTCTTTTTCTGGATTCTTATCTATTTTATACACAACTAAAAACCCGAAAACAGCAATTAACAGCCACATTAAATCTACAGCATAAGAGGAAGAATCTCCATTTTTAATACTCATAAACAACCAATTTCCTGTAACTACTCCATTACAAACTGGAACCAACAAGCCAAAAAAGCTTCCTAATAACAATGAAATTTTATTAGTAAATGCGTTGTCTTTTTTAAATATAAACAGCAGTGTTAATAGTAACCAGCCCACAAAGTAAAATGTATAGACAAAAGACTGACTCGTAGGAGCCAATACCTTAACCGCTATAAAACTCAAGGCTGTAATTGGAAACATACTTAAACAAATTGCCAGGTATATTTGAACGACCCGCTCATTAAAACGTCTCTTTTTTTCTGGTATATTTTTTTTATCACGTGCCACCAACCAAATCATTACTCCAGAAATGATGACAAAGCACGTTACAAAACCCAACAACAAACTCAATAGTTTTAATGCTAAACCTCCGTAATCGCCATAATGAATTCTATACAAAATATTTTTAACGGCTTCTACATAACTTTGCTCCGAAATTGGGTTCTTCTCTGAAACTATTTTCCCCGTCTTGGCCTTATAAATTACTTCTCCAACTCCATTAAAGCTATCTGCATACGGCAAATGCCCACTGAGTAGCACATGCATATTGTCATCTCCATAATTAAAAATATGGCTTTCAAAAATTTCAAAATCACTCCATTTATTTTGGGTTTCTTTCATATAAGCAACTACAGAACCATCAGACTGTAATTTTTTGTGTGCTGGTTCAAAACTAGGGTGTGCATAGCCTAGATCTTCATAGAACTTTGCTTGATCACCATCATACATTATTAAAACATTAGGGGCTACTAATAGTAGTTTAATCATGAAAAAAGCCCCTGTAACCGCATAGACAAATTGAAATGGGAGTCCTAACATCCCCAAAGTAGTATGCGCATCTGTCCACATGGTTTTTAGTTTTTCTAAAGGCCTAAAAACATAAAAATTAGCGATGATTTTTTTCCAATGCACTAGCACTCCTGTGATAATGGCAAACAGAAAAAATAAGGCCACAAATCCTGATAAATAATATCCAATGGGATGGGGTATTTGAGCAAAAAAATGTAATCGATATAAAAACTCTCCAAGAGAATACGCATCTAAATAAGAATGCTCTTCGAAATTTTCAGTATTTATATAAAAGAACTGCGGCGCTTTTGCCTCCTCTGGTGCTAATGAATCTTTTGATGCAGCAATAGACACAGCTACCTGTTGTTCCCTGTAATATTTTTTTAACTCAATGTCTCTACCATACAAATAGTGTGTTTTAGCTATCGTATCTAAAACAGCATCAACATTAAATTGCATATGATCTGTAGTCTCCACGATATCATTTCGTTCCCAGTTCACAATTTCATCTCTAAAAAAAGAAAAAGAACCTGCAAAAAAAATCACATAAAGAGCAACACTAATAACAATACCGCTAACAGTATGTGTATGAAAAAGAATATTATAGGTGCGGTTTTTCATTAGGATATAATTGGATTATAAAGTTTACCTAGGTAAATTAAAAAGGAAAATACTAAGGTGATGAAGAGATAAATTGCCCATATTCTCCATCCATTTTTAGCTAAAAAAGCAACAATCATAAGCACCACCCAGAGTATGAACCCCGTAAAAGTGGCCGTAATGAGTATTGCGGTATGGTCTACAAGGTAGGCAAGTGCTATATGAGAAGAAATGGTCACGAAGTACCCTCCGACTATTCCGGCTGTAATCTTAGCAAAACGTTGCCAATTAGAGGATAAGTATTTTTTATTTGCAGGCATAGTACTTATAATAGAAAGGTTTCAAAACAAAAACACGGAATGAAAATTAGAAGTGTAATTTTGTACGTGATTAAATGTAAAGGGGCTAATAAAACTATAAAGCTAGCAAGGAGCATTAATGTAATTAGAAAAACAAGAAGTCCACTGCCCAAGCCAAATAGATAACTATGTATACAAATAGAAGTAGCTATTAAAATACTAGCAATTATTTTACCGAAACTACGGTGAGTTTCTATCCAGTTTTCAAAACCGAAACCAACATGTTTTACGGCTCTATTTGAAGTATTATAAATCATATAGAAAGAAATGAAAACAAGAAATATTGCAATTGAAATCATAAATTAAACCATTAAAACAACCCTGGACGCATGAGCTCATCCAGAGTTGTTTGAGAAAAAAATAAACTAACTCACTCAAATAATGCTATTGAATACAATATGTTGCACAATGCCAAATAAACTCATAGGCATCTCCTTTATAGGTACCTGGCACGCGTTCTTCAAAAGTGGTTTCGATGATGTATTTGGTATCCCATGGTTTTTTAAATTGTACATATCCATTTTCATCGGTTTCTAAAGTTTTAGTCCACAAATCGGCCACATATATTTTAAATTCATTTTTTGCTAAAGGCTCATTTTTGAATAAGACTTGTAATTTTACTTCTTCTTTATTCTCTGAAACATCTTTAACTGTTATTCCTGAGTCATTTAAGATTGCTGTTTCTCCTTTCGCTTTTCCTATGGCTATTTTTGCGATAGAATTGTAATGTGTTTTAAAAATTCCGAAATCATACTCGGTATAATCAATTACATTAATAGCATCATTATTTAAAACTACAGTATACACTCCCTCTTGCTTTGGTGTAAAATAGCCTACATAATAGTCTTCTTTAGCGCGTACAGACAATTCGTTTTTTATTCCTTGACCGTCTACCACCCAAAGTGTAAAATCTTTTACGCTAGGGAAAGCTTCTCCATTTACTTTTTCTACCATACCGTAGGTATATTCTCCGAAGTAGACTCTTACTTCTTGTTTTTTTCCTTTTTCACCTTGCGGATTTGCTTCGATCCACAAATAATGGGCGAAACTTTGTGTGGTAACAAAAAGTAGTATTGCAAAAGTTAAAATTGATTTTTTCATAATTGGTTGCATTTAAAATGAATAGGTTACTGTAAGTCTTCCGTTAATTCCTGGTTCTGATTGCCAGTATAAATAGGTTCCATAGTTAGAGCCTGAATACAAATATTCATTCAAGATGTTATTCACATTTGCTTGTATTCTAAGTTTGCTATTTTGCCATGAAAGTCCACCGTCTAGTCTGAAGTAATCAGGTAAATCACTTTGGTTATCTGCACCCCAAGCCCAAGTAGAGCGGTCTATTTGATACTGGTATCCTAGTGATGCTCCAAAACCTTTTAATTTTGAAGTTTCTGGAAAACTATAATTTAACCACCCGTTGGTCATATGTTTTGCATGCCCTGCTACTCTTGTTCCCACATTATCTGGATCTGTATCTTCTGTGATTTCAACATTGGTATTGGCATAATTTAAAATGATATTTAATTCTGGAGTAATTTCCCCTTGCAAATCAAACTCAACACCCTTTGATTGTATCTCCCCTAGCTGAATAGAAAAATTCACGTTATCAGGATCCGTTACCAATACATTCTCTTTTGTAATTTGATATACTCCTAAAGATGTTTTTAAACGCCCATCAAAGAAGGTTTTCTTAATACCTGCTTCAATATCATTAGCCTCCTCAGGATCAAAATAATCTCCTGCGGCACTAATTCCCGTTTGTCCTTGAAAAGATTGATCATATAAAGCATAGGCTTTTAATGTTGGTAATACATCTACACTTAATCCTACTCTAGGGGTAAATTTTTCATCGCTCTCGTCTTTACCAATTGTTTTTAAATTAGTATATCTCCCTGCCAATGTAAGTCTAAGCTTATCCTGAAACAAGCCTATTTCGTCCTGAAAGTAGAATGCGCTAACGGTAGTACCATAATTGTAAACACCTTCTCTAAATTTTAAATCTACTGATCTATCAAAATTTGGTAAGACAGAATTGCCATACCTCGGATTATAAATATTAAAGGGCTCATCTATATCAATAACAGCGAACTGGCTAAAATCTGCCCAATATTCTTTCTGACTAAAATCATATCCTCCTAAAATTTTATGACTCACATTACCGGTATCAAATTTTCCGTTTACATAGGTTTGAAAATATTTCCCAACAGATAAAGCATCCCAAATACTCATGTAACGAGCAGCGTCTCCAGTATCGGAATCTAAACTCCAAAGCCATATAGAATTTCCCACCTGATCATAGCGCATATAAGCAAATTGTGATGCTATACTCCAGTTCTTAGAGAAGTCGTGGTTAAAATTTGTAAATAAAGAGGTTTCTTGAATATCGGTTGCTGGATAATTTGAATCTGTAAACTTAAAATCACGATCTAAACTACCATAACCACCATCTACAGGAGCAAAAACATAAGCAGAACCTAAATAACTTTCTGCGTCTTGTATACTTAACTGAGTTGTTAAGGATGTTTTATCTGAAACATTGTAGGTTATAGACGGGGAGATTCCGAAACGTTCTGCGTCTTCTCCTCCTCTATGAGAATCTGCTGTTTGGTACATTCCATTTAATCGGTAAAGCAACTTCCCGTTTTCTGTAAGTTTCCCTCCAAAATCTGCCGTAGCTCTATAACTATCAAAACTACCTGCTGCAACAGAAACTTCTGCTACGCGATTTATGGTAGGCATTTTAGTTACTACATTATAAAATCCGCCTGGTTCTCCTGCAGACATCATAAATCCTGCTGGCCCTTTCACAAATTCTATACGCTCTACACTACTCATATCTTCAGACAAAGGACCCCAAGTATCTTGAATATTCACTCCGTTTCTAAAAGCTGGTAATCGAAATCCGCGCATATTCACTCGGGCAAAATTACCCCAATGCTCTAACATTGTAACACCACTAACGTTACGTATAAGACCATCCATGATATTGGTTACTTGCTGATCTTTAAGCAAATCACTACTTACCACCTGTATGTTTTGCGGTAGATTTACAATTTCTGTTTGAAGACGTAAAGATGTAGAAGGAGTTTTTATACTATATTTATTTTGTCTCCCATTGACAATAACTTCTTTCAAAGCCTCCTCATGTTCTACTAGCGTTACGGAACCAACTGTTGTGGTTTTGTTGGCCATAACATTGATAGTTTTGGTTATCGTTGAATATCCAATTGAAGAAACTTCTAAAATATATTCCCCAGCAGGAACTGTTTTTATGATAAACTGACCTTGATCATTTGTCATTACCCCGTGAGCGGTATTTTTCAGAAGAACCGTTGCATCTGCAATAGGATTATTTTGAGCATTTACTACATTACCCTTTATGGTACTCGTCTGCGCGCTGGAAAAAGATATTATTCCTAAAATTGCAACAAACACAAATAAATTTTTAAGCATTATTTCTTGTTATTTTTAATTAGTCTAAATAAGTTTGTGGCTGCAAACTTAAAAAAGGGACTGCAATTTCAAACGACTAGTTATGATAAAAAAAAGACGCGATTTTAATACCGAAGAATTATGTGATTTGAGGTCTTTTCCAAAATGCATTCTAGAAGAAATAGCCGTAAACACTAATTCGTTTACAAGCGATGCCGTTACCGTGAACCAATACCATCTCTTACCTAAATATGGAAACGGTACGATAAATAATTATAGTTCTGAAGATATTGAGATTACCATAAGTAGGTATCAACTCTGTAAAGACCTCGTCTACAAACCCATCATACATCACGAGATCTTACAAATTTGTTTTCTTATCACAGGTGAGAAAATTATATACCTCAATGATACCCAGCAAGTTTTTTATGAAAATAGAGAATCTTACATGGCCAACATTGACCATTTTAATGGCTATAGCAGAATTTTAGCCGAAAAACCTTTTAAAGAACTAAAAGTGGTTTTACCTAAAGCTTTTTTAATTAATCACGGGTTAATTAATGATTTTGATTTTAAGAATCTGACCGATGAAAAATTAATTCTCCCTATCACAGAAGAACTCCTGAATATTCTTTTGAGTCTAGAACAAAAAAACCCTCTAGAAAAAGCAAACAGATTGTATTTAAGAGCAAAAGTGTTTGAGCTTATTGCCTTACAAATAGAGTTGTATAAAAAGAATGAAGACCGCCCCTTGAAAACAGATCAAAATAAGATTTTAAACACCTTATATGAAGTAAAACAACGTATTAAAGTAACTATTCATAAGAATATAACCTTAACGGAACTAGGAGAAGATATGGGTATAACCGGACCTGCTTTAAACAAAGAATTCATTAGAGTTTTTGGGTGTTCTATTCATGATTTTACAATTTCAGAAAAAATGCAACACGCCAAGCTTCTATTAGAAAATTCTGAAAAAATGGTATACCAAATTGCAGAAGAAGTTGGGTACAAAAATTCTACCCATTTTACGGCTGCCTTTAAAAAGAAGGTAGGAGTTACCCCTAAGCAATACAAAAAACAATTATAGACGAAAGCCCACAGAAACACAAGTTCGTTTAGTTCTGAAAAACAATAAATTCTGACCTACGGTTCAAGGCATGTTCTGCTTCTGAGCATGGCGCATCATTAACACACTTGTTTACCAATAAGGTTTCCCCGTAGCCCGTTCCCGTAATCCGGTTTTCTGATATTCCCATAGAAACAATATAGGAGACTGTAGATTTAGCTCTGCGGTCTGACAGCCATAAATTGTAACGATCACTATCTCTACTATCGGAATGCGAACCAACCTCAACACGAGCGCTTGGAAATTCTTTCATATATGCAACCACTTTATCTAACTCAGGAAAAGCATCCGGATTTAAATAGGAACTATTGGTATTGAAAAATATAGTTTTGAGTTTTAAAATTTCTACTAAGTCAGCTCCAATTACAGACGATTTGTCCCCTTTTTCCATGGCAATGATAAAGTTTAAATCCTCTAGGGTTTCATCGACCGTACCCAATGGGGTTATTAAATATACCGTCTCATCATTATACCCCTCAACCTCAGCAACAAAACGATATTTTTTACTAGGAAATTCTATGGGAGAAGAAAATTTACCTTGATCGTCAGCAGTAATCTCAAACAGATTATTGTTAGCATAATCATACACCGAAACCTTTCCTAACGGTATCAGTTCTCCGGTAAGCTTATCAATGATAGAACCATTTATTTGTGAAACGAAGGCCTCTGGTTCTTCATCTATTTTTTCAAAAGTGAAGGCATAAATATCGTCATCACCCATTCCTCCCGTTCTATTTGAAGCAAAAAATCCTTTTAATTTCTCTTCATCCAAAATGATAGAGAAATCATCTTCTTTACTGTTTATAGGCTCACCTACATTAGAAACAGCACCTGTTCTAGCAGATACCGTATAGACATCTAAACCACCTAATCCTGGATGACCATCAGAAGAAAAATATAGATCTCCGCTTTCTGCTATGAACGGAAACGTTTCTCGCGCCTCTGTATTGATGGTATTCCCTAAATTTTCAGGCGTACCAAAGGTGCCATCTTCATGAATGGCTACTTTAAAAATATCTGAAGCTCCTAAACTTGGAGGCATGTCTGATGCAAAGTACAAGGTTTTTTCATCGGCACTTAAACTAGGATGCGCGGTAGAATATTCATTGGTATTAAAAGGTAATTCTATAACATTACCCCAAACTCCATTTTCTAAACTAGCCCTGTATATTTTTAAGCGACTTAAGCCCGCTTCGTCCTCCACAAAATTACCGTCTTTACTGTTATTTCTCGTAAAATAAACCGTAGTACCATCTTTAGTAAATGCTGTAGATGACTCGTGTGTTTTAGAATTTAACTGCTTGGAAAAAACCTCCGGTGTTCTAAAAACTCCGTCCTCACTTGTAGAATCTGCTTGGTATAAGTTTAAATACGCTTTATTAGTCCATTTATGAATATTATTCACCAACAAACCCGTATCTCTGGCACTCGCAAAAACCAAATTTCCTTGGTATAAGGAAGGTGCAAATTCTGAATTCTTTGAATTTACACTTACTTTTTTAAGGGTAAATCGTTTTGTTTTAGCCTTTATTAGTTCTAAATATTCCGTATTGGCTTCAAACTTCTGTGCTCTAGAATCTGTACCTTTTATTTTCTGAAATTTCTTCATGTACACATCAGATTTCTTATAATCTTCAGTAGATTTTAAAGACTGTGCATACCTAAAATAATACTCGGATCCAATAGCATCTGTTTTTAAAGCAAAAAGTTTCCCATACCATTCTGCCGCTTTATTATAATCGCCATTATTAAAGTTAGCGTCCCCTAGATTCTTATAAATCACATCAGATTCATACCCTTTAGCCACTAATGCCTCATAGGTCGTAATTGCAAGTGCATAGGAATGGTTGTTAAAATTTTCTTCTGCTTTCTTTAACTTTGACTGCTGTGCATAACCAAAAGTTAGTATTCCAAAAAAGCAAAAAAGATAACTGTAGATATACTTTTTCATAGTTAGAAGAATCTTGGGGTTAGTGCATTTCTATTCTTAGCCGTGAATTCATATCGGAGAAACACCTCAAAAGAACCATCGTTAAATCGCGTATCTCCTAAAGCTGTAGTTTCTTTATCATACGCCAATCCTGCCATTAATCGTTCTGAAATCTGAAAACCTACTAGTGCACTTAACGCCGCATTTAGGCGGTATCCTGCTCCTATAGAAAATTTATCATTATAGAGAAACGTAGCAGAAATATCGGTCTGTAGCGGAGCACCATTTATTGCTTTTAAAAGTACGGCAGGCTTTAATTTTAGATTATAACTCAAATCAAATACATAACCAGAAATTAGATACCAATTCATACGCTCTGTACCTACGGTAGAGGAAGCACCAGAAGCAGTATCAAAATGCTCTGTTTCTAAAAAGTTAGGAATAGAGAGTCCGGCATAGAAACGATCATTATGAAAATACACTCCTGCGCCGAAATTAGGAGAAAACTTTTTATCAATAGACTCCACTCCCGCAGGAGCTGTAGAGGGATTATAGTTTCTTAATTTGTTAAAATCGATGTTTAAAAAATGCCCCCCTGCTTTTAAACCGAAGCTAAGCTTATTGGTTTCTGAGGTTAGTATTGTATATGAAAAAGTAGCGTCAAAATACGTATCTTGATTGGTTCCATTTCCAATTTCATCATTTATAATAGATAGCCCCGCTCCTACTTTAGTAGAAATTGGGCTATGAATATTAAAGGTTTGTGTGGTAGGAGCACCATCTAGACCTACCCATTGCGATCTATGCAGTGCAGCTATACTCAATGCCCCACGAGAACCCGCATAAGCAGGGTTTACCGCTAAAGTATTGTACATGTATTGCGTGTACTGAGCATCTTGTTGTGCTTTAAGACTTCCAAAAAAAGGAAGCACCATAAGCACTATGAGCATTGTTAACTTTATGTAGTTACGAAGTTTCATGACGTTCGTTGTATTATCTATTTATATATAAGTAGCCCGATTTCTGTTTAGCCTCTCCTCTTTTTATGTATTTTATTACATAGAAATAAGTACCAGCTGGTAAATA
This sequence comes from Cellulophaga baltica, assembly GCF_900102165.1. GTDB lineage: Bacteria > Bacteroidota > Bacteroidia > Flavobacteriales > Flavobacteriaceae > Cellulophaga > Cellulophaga baltica. The sequence goes on along the minus strand of NZ_FNBD01000020.1, from coordinate 16,189 downwards.
ATCGTTGGCTTTAATTACAGCTTGCCCATTAGACAAGCCAGAAAATGAATTTGAACTATTGTTGTAAGCACTTGTCCCATATACTTTATTTCCCCAACGGTTAAATACCTCAACCGTATTTTCTGGGAATGCTTCTATATTAATGATTCGGAAAACACCGTCGTTGGAGTCAGGTGTAATTAAATCACTAGCAATGCTAATATCACATGCCACATCTACAGGAGGAGTACCACCAACAGAATCACACGCATCTAAAGGATCAGTGGTATCTAGTACTTCTTGACCATCTGTAATACCATCGCTATCACTATCAGGATCAAAAGGATCCGTCCCTAAATTCTCTTCTTCCGCATTGGTCAATCCGTCAGAATCACAATCAGTCGTTGGTAGCGGTGTACCGTTTAATGAATCACAATCATCTAATGGATTGGTATCATCCATAACCTCTTCACCATCTTCAACTCCATCGCCGTCTGTATCCGGATTGTTAGGGTCCGTGCCCAAATTTGCTTCTTCGGTATTGGTTAATCCGTCATCATCAAAATCGTCCGTAATAATCGAATTTCCTATGGTGAAGTTTCCTGCATTATCCGTCACGGTTATAGTCAGAACTGTTGGATAGTTAAGAGCAGGTAACAGTCCGCTTGTTGGTGTCGCAGTTTCTGTATCTAAAGACCAGTTCCCTAAACTATCTGTAGTAACCGTATAGGTTACTTCAGGAACACCATCTTCATCTATATCTATTGCTACGCTAATAGTTTCATTCGGAGAACCTTGTCCTGTAATTATAGGAGTAAGATCATCCGTAATGTCTTCATTAAGCATGGGTGCTTGTGTATCAATCACTACAGTAAAATCTAAAGATGGATTACTAAAGTTTCCAAAAGCATCAGAAGCTATTGCCGTAACCGTATAACTACCATCTAAAAGTGTGGTCGTTTTATAATCAAAAATCCAATCTCCAGAGGCAGTCGTCGTTGCTGTTCCGATACCTACTCCATCTAAAAATAATTCTACTTGCGTATTAGGTATTGCAGTTCCTATAATATCTAAAGTATTATCAGAGGTGATACCGTCCGTAGGAATATTTGTATCCGTACTTATTCCTGTAATAGAAGGCGGAGTTATCGTTCCTACCTGAACATCATATACTTTAGTAGCCGAAAAACTATCTGTATTCCCCGCAAGGTCTGTCGTAGAAAATGTAGAGACTACCGTAGTATTACTATCATTGGAAAGATCTGATCCCAACACAACAATACTAAACTCACCTGAAGCATTTACTGTGCCCGATACTGTAACTCCATTAATAACCAATTCTACAACGTCTCCAGAATTAAAATCTCCAGAAACAGTTCCGGTAATCGTTACGTTCCCCGCTGCTTCCAAGGTATTTACCACATTATCTGCGGTAATATCATCTATGATTATTGTAGCCACTGGCAAAATAACATCTACGGCATAGCTTTTGGTGGTAGTTGCTGTTCCTGCATTTCCAGCAGTATCTGTTGTACTTACACTTCCGTTTACTGTAGTATCTGCATCATTTGAAAGATCTGTTCCTACCACAACAATGCTGAATATACCTGAACTATTTATAGTTCCTGTGGTTGTTATTCCGTTAATCGCTAAGCTAACTGTATCGCCAGAATTAAAATCTCCAGAAACCGTTCCATTAATTGTTATATTGCCCGCAGCTTCACTAGCATTCACAAGGTTATCTACGGTAATATCATTGATGGTAAATACAGGATTAGGCAAACTCGTAGCGATACTATATACTTTATCATGTATGGCTGTTCCTTCATTACCAGCCGCATCTGAACTGGTTATACTACCTGCGACAGTGGTATCTGGATCTAAAGCTAAATCTGAACCCGACACTATAGTTGTAAATTCTCCTGCCGCGTTTAGCGTACTAGGATACGTATTTCCGTTTATGGTTAAACTAACAGTATCACCTGTATTGTAATCGCCTGTAACAGTTCCTGTAATGGTTATTGACCCTGAGGCCTCATTAGCATTTATAGTGTTGTCTGCAGTAATATCATTTAGAACTAACGTTACTCCCGGAATGACGATATCTATAGTGTAAATTTTATCTGCTGTGATGGTTCCTAGATTACCTGCTATATCTACACTAGATACACTTCCTGAAACCGTAGTATCTGCATCTAGGGCTAAATCTGAACCCGCAACTATGATCGTAAAGTTTCCTAAGTTATCTACTGTTCCAGTGCTTGTCACGCCATTAATTACAAGCGTTACAGTATCTCCAGCATTAAAATCTCCACCTACAGTGCCTGTAATTGTAATAGGTCCTAAAGCTTCCATAGCATTAACAACATTATCTGCGGTAATATCATTGATAGTCAAAGTAACTATAGGCTGTGCAGTATCTATGGTCAAAGCGAAATCTGTTGATAAAACACCTGTATTACCTGCCGTATCTGTTGCTTGCGCCGTAATGGTGTAATCTCCATCTGCCAAAGGTGTGGCAGTATAATCAAAGGTCCAATTACCTAAAACATCTGTTGTCGTAGTCCCTATGCTTGTTCCATCGATAAAAACTTCAACGCTACTATCTACTTCTGAAGTTCCGCTAATTAATAAGGTATTATCTGATGTGATACCGTCTGAAGTATTACTTCCCGTATCTGTACTTATCGTGATAACGATTGTACTTACAGGAGCAGTAGTATCTACAGAATATATTTTATTTGATGATCCAGTCCCAACGTTCCCAGCAGTATCTGTTGTAGTAATCGTACCTACTACCGTTGTATCTGAATCTGACTGTAAATCTAAGCCTGATACCGAAATAGTAAAAGCGCCCGCTGAATTTATAGTACCGGTAGTGGTAATTCCGTTTATAACAAGACTTACTGTATCACCATCAGAATAATCTCCTGTTACTGCGCCTGTAATACTAACAGCTCCTGCAGCTTCGGTTGTATTGATTATATTATCTGCAGTAATATCATTGATAATTAATGTTGGAATAGGTAAAACTGTATCGACACTATATATTTTATTTGCCGTTGCTACGCCAATATTGCCAGCAGCATCTGTAGCGCTAACACTTCCTGCTACCGTAGTATCAGCATCTAAGGCTAAATCATTTCCAGATACTGTAATAGAAAATATACCTGCTGCATCTATGGTTCCTGTAATGGTAACTCCATTAATTACTAAACTTACGGTATCCCCTGTCGAAAATTCTCCAGAAACGGTTCCTGTAAGGGTTATAGTTCCAGAAGCTTCTGAAGCATTTACTATATTATCTGCTGTTATATCGTCTATAACTAAGCTAGCTATAGGGGATGTCACATCTATGTTATACGCTTTATCTGCAACGGTAGTCCCTAAATTTCCGGCACTATCAGTGGTGGATATAGATCCGTCAACCGTAGTATCAGCATCATTTAGAAGATCATTCTCATCTACAGAAATACTAAAAACACCTGTTGCGTCTACAGGTCCTGAAGTATTAATCCCATTGATGACTAAACTAACAAGATCACCCGTTGTAAAATCTCCTGTGACTGTCCCTGTAATGGTGATAGGAGCAGCTACTTCTGCACTATTTATAATATTGTCTGCTGTAATATTATCTATGGTAAGTACTGGTACTGGTAACGTAGTATCTACGTTATACAACTTACTATTACTTGCTGTTCCTGTATTGCCTGATAGATCTGTTGAAGATACGCTACCTGCTACGGTGGTATCTGCATCTAGTGCCAAATTATTTCCAGAAACGGTAATATCAAAATCTCCTGAAGCATCTATCGCTCCACTTGTAGAGACGCCATTAATAAGCAAAGTTACTAAATCACCTGTACTAAATTCTCCAGAAACTTTACCTGTAATGTTAATAGTTCCACCAGCTTCCGTAGCATTTATGGTATTATCTGAAGTAATATCAGCTATAAATAAAACTGTAACGGGAGCCGTTGCATCTATAGTTATTGGAAATGTTGCCGATAATGGCCCAGAATTTCCAGCTAAATCAATTGTTTGGGCGGTTACTATATAATCGCCATCTGCTATTGTAGTACCCGAATAATCAAAATTCCAATCTCCTGATCCGTTGGCTAGCACTGTTCCGATACTAACACCATCTATAAACACTTCTACAGTATTATTCGCTTCTGCCGTCCCGGTTATTTGTAAAGTATTATCTGAGGTGATACCGTCTGCACTGTTACTTCCTGTATCATCACTAATAGCAGTAACTACGGGTGCCGTTGGAGCACTTGTATCTATCGTAAATGGAAAATCTGATGAAACAGGGCTACTATTTCCTGCTAAATCTGTTGCTTGAGCTGTTATGATATAAGGCCCATCTGCTAGTGCAGTTCCTGTATAATCATAACTCCAAACTCCTGTACCGTTGGTGACGATTACTCCTAAACTTGTGCCGTCTAAAAATACTTCAATACTACTATTTGCTTCTGCTGTTCCTGAAAATACTAAGGTATTGTCAGACGTTATGGCATCTGAAGCACTACTTCCATTATCATCTGAGATTGTAGTTACCGCAGGGGCATCTGGCGCTGTAGTGTCAATCGTAAATGGAAAATCTAGAGAAATGGTACTCTTAACCCCAGAAATAGAAATTGCTTGAGCGGTTGCTACATAAGATCTATCAGGAATAATAGTCCCAGTATAATCAAAAGTTAAATATCCAGTTGTAGTTGACATGGTAAACCCAATACTAATGCCATCTAAGAATACTTCAATAATTTTATCTGGCTGAGAAGCCCCAATAAATATCAAAGTATTGTCCGATGTAATTTGATCTAAAGGGTTACCTGTATCATCCGTGATATCAAAAAGAACAGGTGTATTCGGTTTTGTATTATCAATAAGAATTGGAAAGTCAACAGAAATTCCGCTAACATTACCACTATTATCTGTGGCTTGTGCTGTTATAGTATGTGCTCCATTTGAAACTGTTGTGCCTGTGTAATCTAAGGTCCAAACTCCTAAAGCATTAGTGTTTGTGGTACCGATAACAGTTCCGTCTAAAAATACGTCTACCAAACTATTAGCATCTGCAGTTCCTCTAATTATTAAGGTTTGATCTGTTGTAATTCCGTCTGTATTACTCGTTCCTGTATCATCGCTAATACTGGTCACTACCGGTACATTTGGTGCAGTTGTATCTATTAAGGCTGAATCGTTACCCTCAATTCCAATATTTGTAACACTATCTGTTATAAATGCGACAACGGTTAACGTATTACCCTCTCCAGGACTTGTAAAACTTGTTGTTACTTCTCCATTTAGAATAGCTGTAGCTGTAAGCGTTTGTGAAACTCCATTAATAGTCAGGATATCATTTTCAACAGCCACTAATGGCAAGGTAATAGTAACATCAATATCCCCTATAAGTTCGGTGCTGTTTATAATCCCATCATTATTAATATCTTCTGTAATGGTAACTATTGGGGCTTCTGGTGCAGTGTCATTAAACGTTAAAATAGCTTCGTTTGAAAGTAATGAAGTACACACAAAAGAATCGTCAGTGATTAAAACTTTAAATTGATCTCCATTATTTGCCGCGGTAACTCCAGTAACTGTTAAGGTAGACGTATCACTACCGGTATACATATCTGTGGCGTTTGTAGGATCTATCGTTACAAAACCTCCTCCAGATTGATCATCTACTTGCCATTGATATTGTAATGAATTTCCTGTTGCAGTTACACTAAATGTAACTGGACTGGTTCCGTTGGTAGTCGCATTCTTAGGTTGATCTAATGGGTTAGGGATTAAAATTGCTTGTCCTTCCTGTTGAAAATCAAATTGAGTATTTCCTGAACTACTATCTGCATTTGAAGGAATTGCATACCCATCTATAACAGTGCTACCAGTAACTAAACCATTAGCATCTACAATAGTTGGTAATTCTCCTAGAATTCCGTCTCCATTTAGGTCTGTATATCCTGCTTCTTGCGTATCATTACAAACATCGCCATCTGAATCTAACTCCATAAAATCTGGAATTCCGTCTGGGGAGGCTTCTGAATCTGCTAAGGTATAATTTACGGTTTCACTGTCTTCATTCCCACTTGCCTGAACGGAATCTGCAATACCATCCGTTCCGACGGTACCCGTTAATCTTCCTAAAGTATATGCCTGTCTATGTCCGGCTTCTACAACATCATAAATTCCGTCATTATCCGTATCGAGATCCATTGGGTCTGGAACCCCATCCGCATCAGAATCTATGTCTTTACAAGCTGCAATAATTAATTCTATTTCATCTCCAACACCGCCAGTTCCTCTTTGCACAAATTGCAAGGTAAACGAGCTCACTTTTTCGTTAATTCTAAGTGTCCCTGCTGCTGTTCCGTTTTCGTCATTCTGTGTGCTTTCTGCAGAATATCCTGAGGAAGCAAGTCCCGTTCCTCCATCATATACCGTATTTGATGTAGTCGCAAAATCAAACGTTCCTGATAGCTTAGACCATGTATTCCCGTTCAATAATGTAATTGTAGCCGAATTTTGAATACCGCCAAATTGACCTCCGATACGATCTAAATGAAGTATTGGTTGGTCAACCTCTATAGGAATATCAAAGGCATCGACGAAACTAACAGTCATAGTACTATTCCATACGTAAGTACTTGCTAAGGATAGTGTTCCTGCTAAATTTTCTGACCAAAAATTAGTTGCGGGAGACGTAAAATTACCACTAGAAAAAGCATTTGAGTTTGTAGTACTTATATTAATTTTTACTCCGTTTCCATAATCATACGAAGCTGTATTACCTGTTGCCGTCCAGCTTCCTGTCGTAGTTGGTGTACACTTCCCTTCATCTGTATCTAAAATACCATCATTATCATCATCTAAATCACAACTATTATTAATGCCGTCTCCGTCAGGATCCTCGGCCGTTGGAGTACCAACAATAGCTCCGTAGGTGCATGGGTTAATGACTAGGTTTGATAAAACTATTTCTATATTATCCTCACTAATTGCCAGAATATTCCCATCAACATCTGTCTCTAGCGTAAATGAATTAACCAAGCCATCTAATTGTAAACTTCCACCAGTTACAGCAGAACATTCATCGCCGGCACCTGTTATTAAAAATCCTAAATTAGCCTGTACCGTAGTTGGGGTTGATTCAAATGCGTTAGTATCAGAATTCAATTCTGTCCAAGATCCACTTAATAACTCAAAAGTGGCCGATGAATCTCCTAAAAGCGCCAATGCCCCTAGCTTATCTATATGAAGCATAGGTTCTAGTATTTCTACGGATAAACCTGTTGCAATTTCAGTAAAGCTAAAAGTTAAAGTACCTGTAGAATTATCAATATTTAAAGCCAAAGATGGATTCCCTAAAATAGTAGGATCACTGAAAGCTTCAGAATCACAACCCATGGTTGCATTCCCTGTAATTGTCGCTCCTCCTGTACGTTCTGCTCTAACTCGAACCAGGCCATCAGAACTTGTAGCTTCCCAAACTCCAGAACCCACATTAGTCCACGTACCCGTAGTTTGCGCAGTTACTACCTGTGTACATATCAAAACAAAACATAGAAAAACAAATTTTCTAACTATAGATTTTTGGGCTTTCAATCTTATAAGTTTTAGAATTGCATTGTTTTCATTAGATTTTGATAGCAGTAAACAATTGGCTATCAAGTCCTAAAATGCAATAAATCAAACGTAAAAAAAGAAGAATATCATCAATGGTGGAAACAAATGTTGTGAAGCTTGTTAAAAATGGGTGTGAAAGCAAGAATGAACAACATTTACAGAATCAAATATGTAAATATCCTACAGTAAATTCCTAAAAAAAATATCGTGAATAGCCTTTAAAAGCACCTAATAACCGATGAAATGCAAAGCTGATAAATCTGTAAGTCACCTTGCCCTATAGAATAAATTAAGTGTGTTATTTACGTTTCCTTTCTTCCCAATTTACCCGCAATAATACTGATGATCAAAATCTGGGTAGCATGAAAAATCATTAAAGGCAGCAAAATAATACCTAGAGTAGCCATGTTTCCAAATACAATTTTGGAAAAAACAGTGCCATGCACCAATGATTTTTTAGTCCCACAAAAAGTGGCGGTGATCTGATCTTTTTCCGTAAATCCTAACCGCTTAGAAATAAATTTTATTCCATAAAAAACAAGCGCAAACAGCAGTAAAATTATAGCTAACAATACAAATAAATCTACTAGAGAAACACTACTAAAGATCTGTTCTTCGAACGATGAAACAAAGCTTTTATATATAATTAGTAAAATTATTGTTTTGTCAAATAGCGTAAGTTGTTTGCTATATTTCTGAGCATACCTGCCCAAAAATCGTTGTAACAACAATCCTACTACCACTGGTAATACAATTTGACCTATTAATTGTAAATAAATGGCTGTAAAATCAAACCCAGCATCTGATGTTTGGACAAATAATCCCATCCAAAGCGGGGTCACTAAGATGCCTATAATTCCAGAGATACTAGCATTAAAGATTGCTGCAGGAATATTTCCTTTGGCTACAGAAACCATCACTACAGAAGAAGAAACTGTAGAGGGCAATGCTGCTAAAAAAAAGATAGCCAACCACAGCAATTCTTGTTCTTCCGTCTGTAAAAAGGGCCGAAACAAAAGTACTATCAATGGAAAAAACAAAAATGTGGTGGACTGAATTAACACATGTAATTTCCAATTTTTGAGTCCCTCTTTAATTTTAGTAGGGCTCAATTTTAATCCGTAGAAAAAGAAAATTAATGATATTCCTATACTACTGATAGTATTGATAGGAACAGGACTTGACGCTGTTCCCCATTGCGGAAAAACATAGGCTAACCCTATGGTACAAAGTATGGCTATAACAAATTTATCGAGCTTAATATTCACTGTTATTTAAGGCTTTATATAAAAATTAAAGATGAGGTAAAATTAGAATTTACTTCTATTTATTCCGATTTTATTTTGACCCAAATGTGAAATTAAATTTTTGCTTTTTTAGACAAATGATACGTTTTTTAAATTTCAATCCTAACACTTAGATTAAAATCTAAATTTGTTATTGCCCCGTAAAACAAATGGCTGACAACGGATCAAAAACTAAATTAACCATACACAACGATGAGAGTTCTTTATAAATGGACCTCTACTTCTTTAATTTATGGGTATATTGTAGGGATGAAATAGCAATTACCTTATTCCATTTTCAATTCTAACACAATCGTTTTAAGTGTACTAACAAATTTAGTGGGCACCATAACAAAATGAGCTAGCGTTTATTAATTGAATAAATAAGCGATACTTTAAAAATATTCTTATATTAATTGTCTAAAAAAATAACCATAAAAATATTTCCCGAAATAATTTTATATGCAGAACAACCAACCCAAACTTGATGAACCTTTAGTAAAATCTGTTCTAAAGCCATTAAGTGAGAAGTTTGAGGCTTACAAAAATTCAGTATTAAATTGTACCGCTATAGAGGCATTGACCAATTTAATGTCTTTTAATTTTTCTAAGTTATGTCACCAGTATATCAGCTATGCACATACGGAAGAGCCCGATACGCTTATTTATTCTAACGATACCTATTTATTACAATATGTCCTTTCTGAACCATTAAAGGATCTTATTATTTTGCACCGTGATGTTCTCGTACAAGTGCATATAGGAAAGCATAAAAACTTAGAACAGCAGGCAAGTGACGGCGCTTTACAACATCTTCTAGATGCCTCTAAAGAACAATTATCACAGGCCATATCTTACTTTGTGTCTAAAATAGAAATAGAAGAGAAAAGGCTACTTAAGTTTCTTGCTTCTTCTAAAAAATTAGAAGATAAAACAAGACATCACCTCTCCCCTTGGGACGTATACGCTGAGCAGTATACAACGTTGCTCGGGCAATTTTCACACATCATTTCCACTGGTATCAAAACCCAAGAAACGATAACCGCGTTCTATGAAATAAATAAACATACGAATAGTGTTATTGATCAAATTATTAAGGAGTCTGAAGTTTTATTAGACATATCAAATGCAGCAGTTTCTAAAATTGAAGCAAAAGAAGATAGTAAAGAATTGCTTTCTTGGATTGAAAGTAGTTTAACGCTTATTGATGCTACTAATTTAAATAGCAAAGAAGAGTTTTCTAGTCGTGTAGAAACTAAAATAAATAACTTAGAAGCCTACACCATACCCACAGGTACCCATCAAGGATATCTATTAGAGAAAAAAATAAACTTTAATAAAAGTGTTAAAAAATGGATGGATTATAATTTACTTCCCTTGTTAATGGACCTTTGGGATGGAAATAGTAATTTAAATAATTTTATTAAAATATCTCTATTAAACCTGAAATCTAGCTTAAAGCTAGGCAAAGAGAATGATAATTTGATTGTGTTTGATATTCAATTACAATCTTACCGAAAAATAAGAAAATCCTTGTTAGAGAATATAGAAAATCAAAAAACTATTGTCTCTCAACTCCGGGAAATGTTGACTAAAGAATTTTTAGTCAGCAACTGTTATGACAATCATGAATTTCTTGAAATCACCATTCAAAATTCTATAAACCAGTATACTTCTGAAACTACCAATGTGGTTGCCCGTCTTAAAAATGCGCTAAATACAGTTGTAGATAAGTTTAATCAAAGTTATGATAAAGTAGTATCAGAAGATCCTCTATCCAAAATAGATAGAGCTTCCAACTGTATTTCTCAGAGAATGTATAAAGAGGTAAATGCAGATTATGATACGCTATTTTTAAATAAAAAATTTATTGGCGATCTATTTTTGGTGTCTAGAACTAATCAAGAGGCCAAACTTAAAGAGGCCATTGCGCAATGGAATGAAGGATTTAATAAATCTGTTTTAGTCCTAGGTACTAGTCTTTCTGGGAAGACCACCTTTATAAATCATACAACCGAGATATTAATAGATCAGAAGACTATAAAGTTAACCCCTAATGATAGTGTCACTATTGAAGGTAGAAAATTTAAAACCACAAAAAACTTAAAAGAAGCGCTTGATGAAGTAAAGAGAAGTTCTTTTTCTAAGAGAAGAATCTTATTAATAGACGATTTAGAACTCTGGCGCGATGAGAAAAATACCTTATTAAACAATACTAGAGCGCTTATAGATTTTATCGAATCTGAGTCTGATAATGTATTGGTTATTGTAACCACAAACCCTCCCATGAGTGTACATTTAGATACTAGATGTAATTTCTCTAATGTATTTAGCACACATATTTCGGTAAATAAGTGTACTCAAGAAGAAATTTATAAAGCAATCATTATACGCCATAGCGCTACCCATAGGGCTGTAATTAACAGTAGTAATGAACCTCTAACAGAGTCTCAAATTAATGCCAACGTTACCAAACTAAGTAAAAAACTAGATTATAATATTGGCGAAGTATTACAAGCGTGGACTTATGGTACCACCGTTACAGAAGAAGGTTCTATCTTATACAAAGATTCTTATTTAAGCTTTCCTGATTTTTTTACAAAAGAAGAGAACCTGATTATTAAGTACACCTTATTATATAAATATATCAGTGAAAAAATACTGAAGGAATTTACCGGAGATTTTTACGAAAGCAATTTAAAATCTAGCTTAAAAAGACTTATTAATACCAAAGTTATTTTAAGAGATGAAACGGGCTTATTGAAGATAAACCCTGTTCTGAACCATGATATATACCAAATATTAAAATACAAAGACATCATCAACTAAATGGAAAACACCTTTATATTATATTCCTGGATAGGCTTAAGAAATCTAATTCTGTTCTTATTTTTTGGGTATTGGGCCTTAAAATTAATAGAATTCTTAATTCAAAGAATTACCCTTACGAAAAGGGTGAACAAAAAAGTATTAGCCGTTTTAAATAAAATTTTCTTACTGTATAATCCTATAAGCATCTTGCTTATTCTTTTAGGATTTATTACGATAAACTATATAGTTCATGGGCTTTTCTTATTGCTTGTTAGCGCTATAGGATACCCCTATATTCGCAATTACGTGGGCGGCGTTATTTATAAAATAAATTCTATTTTGGCAAAAGGCGTGTCTGTAACCATAAACGATACGACGGGTGAAATAAAAAAGTTCCTTCCTTTTGGAATTGTGGTGAATACTGAAAAAGGAGATTGTTTTATTAATTACACTACCATAGATACTTCTGGCTATACGGTAAATTCAAAAAATGATACCGTATTAAGACAAACCTTATTTGTAAAAACACCCTTGTCTAAATCTGAACTATTGGATTTACTTTTTGACAATCCCTTATTAAATTATAAAGAGGCCCCTGTTTTAAAAGAACTAGAGGAATCTGGGGCTTTAAAATTACAATATACCTTAGAAAAAGGAATACAAGCAGAGAGCTTGATTGCTTTTTTATCTGCCCACCAAATAGAAACAAGTTTAACTAACAACCTAATTGCCTAATGGAAATATTATCTTCTTATAATCTTATAATTGAAGTTTCTGTAATCATAATTTTATCTTTTTTATTTAATTCTATAGCTAAAAAAACTAATATTCCTGCAGTACTAATGCTTATCGTTTTAGGTGTTGGTCTACAATTCGGTTTACAATACGTAAATAGTGACGCGATTGATTTTTTTCCAATTCTAGAAATCTTAGGAATTGTGGGACTTATTATGATTGTGTTAGAAGCTGCGCTTGAATTAGAGTTGAAGCGTGAAAAATTGATGCCTATTTTAAAGTCTTTCGTGGTGGCACTTTTGGGCTTATTTCTGTCTGCTTGGATTGCGGCATTAATTCTATATCAATTTATTCCTGATATGAACATGCACTCTGCTTGGTTATACGCTACACCACTCTCGATTCTATCTAGTGCTATTATTATTCCGAGCGTAAATGAGTTAAAATCACACAAAAAAGAGTTTCATATTTACGAGAGCACCTTTTCTGATATTATAGGTATTATGATGTTTTATTTTCTAGCAGGAAAACTTAATCCAGCAGAAGACACCGGCATTGTAGGTTTCACAAGCAACCTACTACTAACCATCGTTATATCATTAATAGCTAGTTATGCAATAATTCTTATTTTTCAGAATATAAAAAGTCAGGTTAAATTATTTTTATTAATTGCTGTACTGCTTTTGCTATATGCCGTTGGTAAAAAGATGCACTTGTCGTCCCTAATCATCATTTTAATATTTGGCTTGGTTATCGCCAACATGAAGTTATTCTTCAAAGGAAAGCTGTCTAAACTCTTAGACTATAAAAAAGCGCATCATATTTATCATGAATTGCATACCATCACCGCAGAAACTGCTTTTGTTGTCCGAACCTTTTTCTTTGTTATTTTTGGACTGACCATAGCCATTACATCAATTTTCAATATTAACGTAGCCATCATAAGCTCCTTGATTATTGTATCTATCTATGCAATTAGAGCCGTCTTGATGCTCATTTTTGTTGGAAAGGATATGTTGCCACAATTATTCATTGCACCAAGAGGACTTATTACAGTGCTTTTGTTTTATGCCATTCCTGAAGAAGCTAAAGTTGAAGGTTTTGATTCTGGAATTTTATTGTTCGTAATTATAGCTACGAGTTTAATAATGACCTTCGCTATGATTTATGATAAAAGACGCTCTAATGCTGCCATTAATAAAGCTAATTTAAATAAAGTAGGTAGCACAAAATGGGTTGCACCTACGATAAAAGAAGAATAGAAAGCTATTCAGCTTATAAAAAAAGGGTTTTGATCGCAATCAAAACCCTTTTTTTGTTTACCCTATTATAGGGAAGGTAGAATATTTAAAATTCAACTTAACGCTAGTTCACAACTTCAACCGATCGTATTCCTTAGGAGGTTTTGTGATACTAAACACGTAGTACAACTATCAAACTAGTCGTATGTTTCTCATTTCTAATATTCTGAGACCGTATAAAAGACAAAAAGAATTTAATTTTTAACTTGTCTTAGCTAGGTCTACTTTTTAGTTGAATTTGACCCCTCTCATTTCATTACCTTAACTCAACATCATTTTGAATCGCCTTAGCTTTTTGATTTGAAAAGAACAGAATTTGAACATAGCGGGCACATAAAACGGATTGTCCTGCATTCCTATTTATAACCCTTTTCTATCTTCAAATCCAGAAAGAAAGTCGACTAAAAAAAGGTAATGCAAAGGACTCTAAAAAAAGTAAATGATCTAAAATATATAATCCAATTGGACTTACAGTGACCGTGTAATGCATTACGTTAGAATATAACTTTAATTTTTTTTTAAATTTTTTTACTTTTTTACTTTAAAATAACATGGACGTCTATTAACCCAACAGAGAAAAAATTAGAAAATTACCTAAACTAAAATGTATGTGAGCCACAATGAGTTGCATATAATATATTTTATAATTGATTTGTGGAGGATTAGATGCCATTTTAAAAAGCATAGTCCAACCTAATATTCCTAGTATACCGATAATAATGCCAAATAAAATAGAACCTAATGCATGTTGCAATAACGCTGTATTATACCACAAATAAGTATAAATCACTAAAAAGAATCCTCCCAAAAAAAAATGTGCTAACCAGCCTAAAATTACATACTTTAGACTTTCTTTTTCATTCAGAGAATGGCCACTCATTAATTTAGAAAGCAAAATATTCTCTCTAAATTCACAGTTTGAAATAACACTCATTATTAAGCTAAACATAGTCATAGCCCCTACGGAAGTAAATAAAGCCAATATGTAAGAAAATATATTCATGTTCATTTAAATTTAAATTATCAATAAAAACTTAATTTATGATGATTAATGCGTTGCTTGAACGGACAATATGCTTAGCATTTGCAAATGCTAAAAACAACTATTCAATTTTTTACTTGCAGTTTGCGTTATGAGGAAATTTTTCGTGATTAGGAAGATCATCCGAAAGAATTGACTGCTTCAAATATCAGGATAATCAACTAAATGCTCGCTACCGCTAGCTGCTGCAACAGAACTTGTACTTAAAATTTTATCGTATAAGAATAAGTTCTAAAATCAATCTATACTTCTTACCAGTTGTGTTTGATTTTGGTCTAGAAGCGCTTTTTAATTCATTCCTTTTAGGTTTACACTATTTCAAATTAATAACTAAAATCAAACAAACATGCCCCTTTTTAAAAGAATAATTAACGCTATTAATTTCAGTAAATATTTGAAAATTTCATAAAACACCAGAGCTTTCCACTGTCTTGACTACCAAAAACGAATTAAAACTTAAATGATTTAACAATTTTTTTTTGAGCTAAAAAGCGCTCCTTTAATTTCTGCATTTCTTCGCTCAATTTTCTTTCTACCACTTGGCATAAATCTAAGTGGTGGTAATTTTTAAATGCCCTAACCGTTTCTATTGGCACACCAGTACTTAAGCTACTTGTAGCCGAAAAAGTATGTCGCGCTTTATGAGAGATTAGGTGTTTATTTATTCCTGCGACATCCGCTATTTCCTTTAAATAGGAATTGAGCTTTTGATTAGAAATCGTCTGAAATAACCTCCCTTTTATATTTGGGATACGTTATGATTCGTATTTCTCAATAACCTGTAATACTTTTGAAATTAAAGGAATTTTAATGAGAACACGCGTCTTTTCCTTTTGAGAATAGATCCATTGTCTTCTATCTATTCCCCAACTCAAATTATCTTTGGTCAAATTCATCACATCTCCATAGCAGAGTCTCGTATAACAGTTAAAAACAAAAAAGTTATTGATAAGCTGCAATCTGGAATACTAAACTACTTGCTTTCTATAGCTACTCGTTTTTCTATGTTTAACAATTTCGCCTTCAGTGGTAATGTTTGGCTATTTCTAAAAAGACAAAAAGCCTCTGTTTTCACAGAGGCTTTTTTGTCGGGGTGGCAGGATTTGATAAAAAATCACAAACTCCTGATTAACAATATTTTAAACACTTTTAATTTTGTATGATTCACCTAATTGCACACTAAAGTCATATCAAACCATTTAAAAACAAATAATATTTGTCTTTATCTTTCTAAAGATATATAATTATGATTGAATTTAAACATTCTATTTTTATTTTCTAATGATTAGAATTTCGTCATTTGAAAATTCCATCCAAGCAAGATCATAAACATAATAATACGTTTTGCCTTTACTATTTATATGTAAGTGTGTATGGTACTTGAAAGTAAATTTCTT
>NZ_FNBD01000047.1 GCF_900102165.1 Cellulophaga baltica | reverse complement strand
GATTTGATGAAGAATTTAAATTCTTCATCAAATCTGACCTAAATAATAATTATTTATCGAAATTAGAGGTGTCCTAAGAAGGGGAAGTCTACACAGTACGGGAGCAAACTAGCGTTTGCTTTCCGCCACACACATAGCAAAATCTTTTTGTTTTGTTTTTTCTTTTCCTTGTTTAAAGCAAAATCCAAAAGATTTTGCGGACTTCATAAAAATACACAAACCTAGCGACTAAGCCCGAAGCCCGTATTGTTTATAGGTTGTGTTGGCAATAGTTATTCTTCTTTCAGCTCCTTCAAATACTCTTTAATCTCATCATTTTCCATAAACTTTTGAAATAATAAGTTTATTGAATCAGATGTTTGAATTGGATTATAGTTCAATTCTAATAAAGACGAAACAATTATTTGATAATTAAAAGAGGAAGCTTCGCCATAATAACCTTTAATGTTTTTCATATATTCTTCTGTCGAAATTTTTGAATTCCGATAGTAAATTTTCAAATATTCTTTGAAGTCACTCAAAGGCATTTCGTCAATCGATTTTTTTTCTTTGAAGGTTTCCAAATACTCTTTTGAGTATAAATCATAACCAAAAAGCTGTCTCTTATCATTTTGATTAAGTCTTGTTATCGTTTTAATATTAGAAATTGAATCAATTCCGTTCCAGACGTATTTAAGAGACTTGTGGTTTTCAGAAGGAACTAAGGTCATTATAGTATAAAATTCAGAGTGATTTTTAGGATTTTCTCCAATCAATAAAACTCTATCCGCTAACTTTATTTTTTCTGTAATACCGTAATCAAATTTTCCTTTCCCTTTTCGAATAAAATTAGGATATAACTTCCGATTAATTAGGCTGTCTTTTGTGATAGTCCATTCAACAAAGCCACTTTTGTTAATCATATACCATTTTCCGTCTACATTCTGTTCAATTTGAGACGAGCAGTTAGTTGTTGAAAACAAGATTAGTATTAAAAAGATGATTTTTTTCATAATTATTGCCAACGTTTGAGCTATGAACAGTACGGGAGCAAACTAGCGTTTGCTTTCCGCCATGCACATAGCGAAATCTTTTGGTTTTGTTTTATCTTTTTCTAGTCCAAAGCGAAATCCCAAAGATTTTGCGGACTTCATAAAAATACGCAAACCCTAGCGTTTAAGACCTAAGCCCGTATTGTTTATAGGTTGTGTTGTATGCCGTTGTTTTTTAATTCCCTGATTGCGTAATCTTTATTCCATCAAAATAATTACCAGCTTGAAGGCCAATTATCAAAACCCTTGACGATTCAGTTGGGTTTTGTTGCATTGAAATAAAAATCTCCGTCGAGTTTTTTCTTTCAATAGAGAATTCAGTTTCTTCAATAGTGAAATTTTCCTTTGTTGTATCAATTCCATTTAAGTCGAACAATTCACCGTCCATGGAAACTTCATCAATCCACCATCCAGTTCCTTCCGTTGATATTTCGACATTGTTTTGCGCTGAAGAAAACTGTACTTCTTTTTGGGATAGTTTTATATTATCGTCCCAATCTCCATCTTTTGAGTCAGAGCAGGATAGAACAAGTATGAAGAATACGGTCAAAGTGATGATTTTTTTCATTGGGATAACTTTTAATCGTTAGATACTTATTTTATAAATGGTTGCGCACAATGGCATACAACGGCTAGGCTATGGCAAGTAGGGCAGAGGATAGGCACCGAACATTCCCCAAAGCCCGTAGCCGAAGCTTTTGCATTTTGTGATTTTCTTTTCCTTTTTAATTGCCAAATCAAAAGATTTGGCGGACTTCGTAAACACAACAAAGCTAATGGATTCGGTGCTTACCGCCCTATTTGCTATATATAGTGTGTGTGCCCAGCATGGGCATCTTTTGTTTACCGAAAG
>NZ_FNBD01000048.1 GCF_900102165.1 Cellulophaga baltica | reverse complement strand
CTCCTTTGTCGCCAGTTGCACCTTTATCTCCGGTATCACCTGTTGCTCCTTTGTCTCCAACTAAGCCTTTATCTCCAACTTCTCCTTTGTCTCCAGTATCACCTGTTGCCCCTTTGTCTCCAACTGGTCCTTGTGGACCAACTGCTCCGCCAGCTGCTAATTCCGATAATGGAACAAATAAGACACTATTATCATCTTCAATTTCCAAATTTGAACCTACAACCGAAAAACGAGTGTTTACTTCATTTGTAATACTCTCATCTGGATCAGTAGAGCTAACTGTGTAATTTCCACTTCCGTCATCTGCAACAAAAATATTACCTGTTCCAATTACAGTTTCTCTGTAATCAGATAAGTCAATTGCTGCTGCCGTTGGATCATTACTCAAAGTAAGGTTATCACCAGATAAACTTAAATCTTGAATTTCATTAGTTATGCTTGAATCTGCATCACGAATGTCAATAGTGGTATCACTTCCTCTTTCTAAAGCAATATTTACTGTTTCATTCGTAGTAACAACTGTACTACTGATACCTTGATTATCACTACTATTTGTTGCTAAAGCTTCTATCGCTTCTTGTACATTGGCAGCTCCTAAAGAAGATGCAGCATCATTATAAGTAACTTCTGATGCATTTTGATCATCTGTACCATCAAAACTTGTGGTCGTATTATCTTCGGATACATAATCAAATATGCCATCTGAATTTGCATCACTTAATGTAGTTACTGTTTCATTAATATTTACATCCGTAATTCCTGGCTCTGAAATCGTTGCTATAATATGTCCTGTTACCGTATTAGTCACACTAATATCATCATCCGATAAACTGGAAGCATCAATTAATTCCCAGGATCCTGAAGTAGCATTCCACTGCATTAATTGTCCATCAGTAGTACCATCGGCTAATTTTGAGAGAGTAACTGCATTATCTGCTAATTGAGTAGCAGTAATTCCTCCATCAGAAACGCCTAATGTATAAGGTACTGCTTGAGAACCATC
This sequence comes from Cellulophaga baltica, assembly GCF_900102165.1. Taxonomy (GTDB): domain Bacteria; phylum Bacteroidota; class Bacteroidia; order Flavobacteriales; family Flavobacteriaceae; genus Cellulophaga; species Cellulophaga baltica. Next base: position 824 of record NZ_FNBD01000048.1, on the reverse strand, counting down.
TCCAGAACGAGTTAAAGTTGTGTTTGTAGCCCCAACAACCTCGTTACCTACGATACCATCATTCTCTGTTACAGTAACTGATCCAAGATCAACTAATGTCCAAGTAGATGTTGCTCCATCCCATTGCATTACTTGCCCATCTAATGTACCATCGGCTAATTTTTCTAAAGTAACTGCTGTATTTGCAATATCTGCACTTGCAATAGTACCATCTACAATCTCTGTAGTTGTAATAGCATTATCTGCCATTTTTGCATTCGTAATAGCATTATCTGCTATCTCTAAAGTAACATCATTTAATGTTGAATTGGCTCCACCAGAAACTACAATATCCGTAGAAGAAATTGTTCCATCACCTATTATATCTGTAGGATCTACTGTTACGGTATATTCCGTATTATTGCCTGTTGTAGTATTCGTAATATTTACACCTGTTCCTTCTACAACTGAAGTCGTTTTTTGATTTGCGACTATTGTTGGTTCTAAATCTAACGCTGTAGAAGCTTCACCATTTATGGTACTTACTAATTCGTTATTACTATCTAAGGATAACTCATTACTATTTATAATAGCTACGCCCACACCAGTAACCCCATCTACAGTCGTAGATAACGTATTTACGGTACTAGTATTTGAAACCGTTGTGGCAGGAACTAAAGTAGCTTTATCTATCCACTCTACATCTCCTACTGCATTTGTAACCAATACACGGTCATTTCCTCCAGAAGAAATATCTTCCGTTAAAATTGTACCGTTTACTATGTTTTCTGTTTGAACAGCATTATCTGCTAACTTATCATTAGTCACTGCATCTGCAGCTAATT
>NZ_FNBD01000050.1 GCF_900102165.1 Cellulophaga baltica | reverse complement strand
GAGTACTACAAACGAGATGTATAATTATTGAACCGCCGTATACGAGACCCGTATGTACGGTGGTGTGAGAGGCGCACTCCGTCCCTAATTAGGGGCGGAGCCGTCTACTCGATTAGGTGGCGTTTTCATTCCGTAATGTTTCTTAATTCATTTCCAAATTTTTGTTTGTCCGACAATTTACCAAAAAATAAATTATTCGCTTGTGTCTTTATCTCAATAGCTTTCTGTAAAGTATCAACTCCTTTGTCGGTCAAGAAAACACATTTCGCTCTTGTGTCCGTTTCGTGTTCTTTTCGTTCAATCAATTCATTTTTTTGCAAAGTCCGAAGTATTTTTGAAACCATCATTCTGTCGGTATTGCTATGGTCGGCAATTTCTTTTTGGGTTACATCTTCCGAATTTTTCAAAAGCCAACCCAAAGCAGCCATTATCACAAACTGTGTATGGGTCAAGTTTATTTTGTCCAAGGCTCTGTTCATTTGTTTTTGCCATAACATAGTGGTTTGCCAAAGTAAATAGCCTAAATTTTCTTCTGGTCTTTGAAAGTGAAAACTAATTTTCTTGTTCATATAGCATTAATTTGGAAATTAATTGGAAATCGTTTTGGTCTATCTGCAAAGTTCCCCAACGAAAAGGATAACCCCATTTTTGTTTGTTGGGAATAAAGTCTAATTCGTTAATCAACGGAATAATTGAAATGTCTTTAGATTCCAAAAAATCAATATCAATTCGGAAAGGACAAAATTCAGGTGTCATTTCAAATTGGTAAATATCATTAGATTTTACTTGACCAATGGCAGTAAATTCTTGACACTTATCTTTTTTGTCGAAATATTCCTTACTTGAATAGTAAATAACAAAATCTCCTTTTTTCATTTTTTTCAATGGTGTAGCTTTTCCGTGACAAGCCTGTGCAAAATTTCCTTGAACTCCATTTTTAACGTGCTCTTTCGAGGCTGTTATGATCCAATATTTTGTTTCTCTATTTTCCATTTTTTGAAATTTTACTTATAAATTTTTGAGAAATAGGCGCTGCAACCATAGAGGTTGGAACTGCAACCAAAAATCCAATTGCAAAACTTTTCATCCAAATCGGCAAAAATGCTTTGACCATTCCTACGTTAATAAGTACCATTATAAATGACATAGCCAAAGCCATAAAGAATGCCATTAAAATTCCAAGAATAATTTTCGTTTGCTTTTCAGTTAAATTCATAATACTTGTTTTTGATGTCGCAAATATAATATTCACGACAACAAAACGCAAATGATTAGCAGGATTTTTGTCTCAAATGCCACCTAACGTGATTGTATAAGATTAGTTGCGTAATTTAAGCACTAAATTTAGCAAATAAATCACAGATAGAAAGTCCGGAAGGACTTTCGTAAATAGGCAAAAACCAAGCAATTAATTTTATACGTTGTGCCTGTTGCACAAGTTAGCAATTAATTGACATAGGGTTAAAGTAAATTATTGATTGATTTCTTAACTTTAAGGATGCAAGGCAAAAAAACATATCAAGAAAAGCTTTTTAATAGTTTTCGCTTAAGCGAA
>NZ_FNBD01000054.1 GCF_900102165.1 Cellulophaga baltica | reverse complement strand
ACAGCTCTTTTGGTTTTTTCTGCGTTGGCTTTCGTGTCGGCAAAAAACCAAATGTGCTGTTTGTGCGGCTGGCTTTTTTCTAATTGGGCATAACGTTTGAGCTATGAACAGTACGGGAGCAAACCAGCGTTTGCTTTACGCCACGCACATAGCGAAATCTTTGTGTTTTGTTTTTTCTTTTTTTTCTGTCAAAGCAAAATCCCAAAGATTTTGCGTGCCTTATAAAAATACACAAACCCTGCGAATAAGCCCGAAGCCCGTATTGTTTATAGGTGTTGTTGTGCTTCGTTATTTTAGTTCTCTAAGTTGAATTCCTAGTTCTTGACTAATCATCATCAATCTTTGGAAATCAGATTTTCTAACAGTCCCAATATATTTATCTTCATTATAAAATATACCATAAATCAGAAAATCCGATTCTTTAAATAGATTGCTTGCCTTGTCAATTTCAAAGATATAATTAGGGTTATCGTATAACTCGTTGGTCAAATATTGGCGAATATTAGGAATATCATTATTTCCAACAAACACACTTAACCAATGCCAAAGAAATTCTTTATCCTTTATTTCTTTGGATGAGACTATATATTGGTTAGATGCCATTAAATCAAACAAAACTGATTTTGCTAAGTTGATTCTATCTTGCTTTAAAAGGTTAGGTCTGTTTTCATACTTGTAATTACCATTTTCAAAAAAGTGCTCTGGTAATTCATTAACTAAATCTATTTCTTTTTTGAGGTAAGAATTGTAGTCCGAATGAGGAATTGTAATGTCAATAAACTCTTTATATAAATCACTATTTACTGCGTTCGCTGGCGTTTTTACTTCATTTTCATGAAAATTAAAAGATAACTTTTCTCGATATTCAGTTAAGTCAAATACATTATCTATATTTTTTAAATAATGAGATAAGTCCGAGAAGTTGTTGATATGAGCAGAATAATTTCCCTCTATTACTGTAATGGGCGAAAGCTTTAAATAATCTGTAATCGCTTTGAGTGAAGACATGAAAAATCCTTCTCCGGAAGCTATTTGGTAGGAATACATTATTCTTTGAATATCTTTTAATTCTATTTTCCCATAATTGCGGTGCAAAATATTTGAAAATTCATCGTAAATGTCACTTAAAATCATATGTTTTTTATAATGAAGCACAACGGTTTGTGTATGAAACGTAGCATGTAAAAAGACACTAACTTTTCGGATAAACACAGAGCCGAATTTTTATGTTTTGTTTTTACTTTTTTATT
>NZ_FNBD01000059.1 GCF_900102165.1 Cellulophaga baltica | reverse complement strand
TCAAGGCGTTACACCTGCCCATAAGGGACTTGCACCCTCTAGATTAATTATTTACCTTTCGGTAAACAAAAGATGCCCATGCTGGGCACACACACCATATATACTTTATAGCTAGTTACTTTTACTTCCGAAAATTCTACCGAATTTTCTACGTCAGTTTTTATTTGCTATCTTTCTGCTTGCATACGCTACAAAGCATATATATAAACGTTGTACACCATTATGAAACGAACATTTTTCATTTACACATTTTTAGTTTGGACAAGTCTAATATTTTGTCAAAAAAATGAAATAGATGGACTTAAAAAATATCGTGCCTACACCGAGAAAAATTTAGAATCAAACCATTGGGTATCAAAATTTACCCTTACTGACGGACTCATATCATCCCGTGAAAGCTATTTTGAAGGAGAAAAACGAAGTAGTTATGAATTCGAATATGATAAATACGGCAATAAAATCATGGAAATCAGGACTTTCGACATTAACGAAGGATTTATAAGAGACACCGTACGGATTGACCTGACTTATGTTAAAGACAGCCTGCTTACTGAAAGGAAACAACTTGGAATGCTAGAAAAATATTCGGATTTCGATGTGCAAGGTAAACCGAAAATTTTAGAAAGGACAGATGTAATATTCGACTTTCATACCGAAAAGGAGCTTTATGAATATGACAAACATGGTAATATCTCTAAAATCACCACTTACTCAGAAACTAAAAAAGATGACAAAACTATTGAAAAGCAGATTGAAATTTTAAGCTATTTGTATGACAATCGAGGCAATGAAATAGAGATTAGAAGGGAATACAGCCCTAGACGAGAATTTCCAATTTATATGTTAGGCGGACCATCATTACATCCAATTGAAAATTATAGATATGTTTACAATAAAAATGGAGTTTGGACAAAGAAATTTAAAACCATCGACGGCAAAGAAAAGTTGATAAGAAAAAGAAGACTCGAAAAATAACGGTGTACAATCGAGTAGACGGCTCCGCCCCTAATTAGGAACGGAGTGCGCCTCTCACACCACCGTACAT